>OZ245818.1:3995000-3997500 GCA_965228435.1 Hoeflea sp.
CATGCTGTCGGATGATTGTCTTGCTTTCAGATTTTGGCCGCTTTGCGGGTTCTGAAGGAAGGACATGACGATTGGCGTTGCCTGACCGCGCGTCATTGGACACATCTCGAGAAGCTGGTCTGACATGTTCAGGGAATGCTCGGCGTATTCCCAGTGCCAAATGCCCGAAAAGTTGAACGACTTTTTGGACAAGCCATTTGGCCATCAAGAACATGTCAAAAAATACGCCGATGGCATTTTTTTGATTGGTTTCCATAGCTTATCCAAAAAGTCGGGAGACTTTTTGGGCATGGAAACGTTGCGTCCTGCATCCTTTGGGTTTGCAGCATGTATCGTTTCGGTCCCCTTCGAGCGCAAGCGAGAAGGACAAGGCACCGAAACCAGCAAAGATGATGATCATTGGCAATGAGAACGATCAAGTGTCAAAAGGGCATTTGGTGGATGCCTTGGCATGCACAGGCGATGAAGGACGTGATACGCTGCGATAAGTTGCGGGGAGCTGCGAATAAGCTTTGATCCGCGAATTTCCGAATGGGGAAACCCACCTTTCAGATGTCAGGTAACGGATTGCGGGTGATTTAGGTCGCCGGCCGTCTGTTATCCGACTTCTGATTAAAGGTATCTTACCCTGAATACATAGGGTGTAAGAAGCGAACGCGGGGAACTGAAACATCTAAGTACCCGTAGGAAAGGACATCAACCGAGACTCCGCTAGTAGTGGCGAGCGAACGCGGACCAGGCCAGTGGCATTGAAGAGCAAAGCAGAACCGTCTGGAAAGTCGGGCGTTATGGGTGACAGCCCCGTATGCGTAGACCTCTTCATTGTCCTTGAGTAAGGCGGGACACGTGAAATCCTGTCTGAACGTGGGGGGACCACCCTCCAAGCCTAAGTACTCGTGCATGACCGATAGCGAACCAGTACCGTGAGGGAAAGGTGAAAAGCACCCCGACAAGGGGAGTGAAATAGACCCTGAAACCGAATGCCTACAATCAGTCGGAGCGCGGTCTTCAAATTCTTCGAACTTGAAGCCGTGTTATTTTGTTCTCGCTCACGCGCCGTACCGCCCATCTGCGATGGGCTGGCGCTGCGCGGGCGCGCCGCATGAGCGGCGACGGCCAGTCGGCCTTGCGAAGCCTTCGGCTTCGTGCCTTTTTCCATGACAGTCGTGTCGAGTGACGTGACGAAGCGTCGTGGGAAAAGAGCTCAGTGCACAGCACTGCAAGCGCGACTGCGCGTCGGCCGGTCAGGCCGCCCCCGCGGAGCATAGGCCCAATAGGGCCGCTCATGCGTGAGCGCAAACAAACAGCAGGTCTTAAATGCGAAGCATTTGATGACCGCGTGACGGCGTACCTTTTGTATAATGGGTCAGCGACTTAGTATAACGAGCAAGCTTAAGCCGATAGGTGTAGGCGTAGCGAAAGCGAGTCTGAACAGGGCGTTCAGTTCGTTGTATTAGACCCGAAACCGAGTGATCTAGCCATGAGCAGGTTGAAGGTTGGGTAACACCAACTGGAGGACCGAACCCATATCTGTTGCAATAGATCGGGATGACTTGTGGCTAGGGGTGAAAGGCCAATCAAACTCGGAAATAGCTGGTTCTCCGCGAAATCTATTTAGGTAGAGCGTCGAGTGTACACCTTCGGGGGTAGAGCACTGGATGGGCTATGGGGGCTCACCGCCTTACTGATCCTAACCAAACTACGAATACCGAAGAGTGCTGCTCGGCAGACACACGGCGGGTGCTAACGTCCGTCGTGGAGAGGGCAACAACCCTGACCTCCAGCTAAGGTCCCCAAGTTATGGCTAAGTGGGAAAGGATGTGAGGATCCCAAAACAACCAGGATGTTGGCTTAGAAGCAGCCATCATTTAAAGAAAGCGTAACAGCTCACTGGTCTAAATAAGGGTCTTTGCGCCGAAAATGTAACGGGGCTCAAGCCATACACCGAAGCTGAGGGCTTGCTTTTGCAAGCGGTAGCGGAGCGTTCCGTAGGTCCGTGAAGGGACAGCCGTGAGGCATCCTGGAGATATCGGAAGTGCGAATGCTGACATGAGTAACGATAAAGGGAGTGAGAGACTCCCTCGCCGAAAGACCAAGGGTTCCTGCTTAAAGTTAATCTGAGCAGGGTTAGCCGGCCCCTAAGGCGAGGCCGAAAGGCGTAGTCGATGGGAACGACGTTAATATTCGTCGGCCTGGTGGTAGTGACGGATCTCGTGTGTTGTCCTTCCTTATTGGATTGGGATGGCAGCGAAGAGGTTCCAGGAAAGAGCTCCACCGTATAGACCGTACCCTAAACCGACACAGGTGGTCAGGTAGAGAATACCAAGGCGCTTGAGAGAACTGCGTTGAAGGAACTCGGCAAATTGCACGCGTAACTTCGGAAGAAGCGTGACCTTCGTTTGGGCAACCAGACGGGGGTGGCACAGACCAGGGGGTAGCGACTGTTTATCAAAAACACAGGGCTCTGCGAAGTCGCAAGACGACGTATAGGGTCTGACGC
>OZ245818.1:4000000-4142500 GCA_965228435.1 Hoeflea sp.
TTGTCCTGAGAGGCTGCAAACTTCATCGCGCCGATATAGCAGGCGGAATAGCCGGCAGCGAAAAGCTGTTCCGGATTGTAGCCCTTTCCATTTCCACCCATTTCGGTTGGGGTGGCAAGATCGAGGGTCAGGTCCGTGCCCGCCACTTTTGCTTTTCCGTCGCGTCCACCAGTCGCCGAGGCATGGGCTGTATAAACGGGTTTTATTGACATTGTGCGTTCCTTTAATCGTGTGCGATTTAATCGTGTACGATTAAATATGCGAGCCGGACACTGTTGTCAATCACTTGCGATTTAATCGCCTGCGATATATTTGTGCGACATGCGTCGCAAAGCTCAGCCACTCAGCCAGCAACTCTGTTTTGCCCTGTATTCAGCAAACCACGCCATGGCCCGGTTGTACCGACCAATGCTGTCGGCTTTGAACCTTACCTATCCTCAGTACCTGGTGCTTCTCGCCTTGTGGGAGCGTGACAACCTGTCAGTGGGTGAGATGGGCAAGGCGCTTTTGCTGGAGAGCAACACGCTGACTCCACTGCTCAAGCGTATGGAAGCCGCGGGGCTGATTTTGCGAGAGCGAAGCCAGCAGGACGAACGAAGTGTTTTTGTGAAGTTGACCGAGTTCGGAAAGGAGCTCGAATTGAAGTCTCACGATCTGGCGGAGTGCGTGTCTGACGCCGCCGGTGGAGACGACACCGACGTAGAGGCGCTGCGAGACCAGATCTTTATGCTGGCGGAACGCCTGCGCGCAGCTTCTTAGCTCTCCAACATCACAGCCCGCCGGCCAATGCGGCTATTACTGCTACGCTGAGTTGGATTCCTGGGACGCTTCTTCACTTTGGCGGCTACGCCACTCTGCCGTAGTCAGCGAGTCCCATTTCTGGAATGCGCTCATAACCGAGAAGGTAGGCTATCTCGCTAATCTCGAGGGTCGGCTCAGACAGGTATTCCAATGCAAGCTGCCGGCGAGATTCGGACAAAAGTGCCTGAAAGTTATGACCTTCGACGCGGAGGTGCCGCTGCAACGACCGTTCGCTATCGAAAGCTGTCCAAAAGGCTTCAGGCGTCTCTATCCGGTCCGGTGCTGGCATGTCTCAAGTCTCATTTTCTGAGCAGCTACTGCCAGAAATCGACTTGTTCTGGTATCGCCTTGCCCGCCAAATCTACCGCAATTCCAACCAGTCTGCTCTTGTCATGTCCGGTTAGCAAAAATAAGGGCTCGATTCCGAGCAATGATGAAAGTCGCTCACTTCCTGACCAATGAGATTTCGGGGACGGCTATCCGGGCCAAGCCAGTTGAGCGATCAACGCGGGTCGATCGGCAATGGCCGCCGGGTACCGCTTCTCCGTCGCTGACATAGATTTGCGTCACCAACGTTCGAAAGCCGGGCGCTGAAAGCTGATAGTGGATATGCCTTGGGCGTGGTTCATATTCGCCCGGGACAAGCGAGGTCACATCGTAGCGTCCGTCATCATCCGTCAAAACCGAGCCACGCAGATCGAGTTGCCTGTCGTCATATTGCGATGCGGAACCGTTGCCTTCGGGGTGATAGCGCCCTTCACCATCCGTCTGCCAAAGCTCGATTCTAACGCCCGCCAAGGGCTGATCCGGATTGTCCGCATCCGTGACGCGTCCCGTAATTTTCATCGGCTCGCCCGGCCTGCCCCAGCGGTTCAGGTTTTCGACCACGGGCATTTCGGACACAAAGAACGGGCCTTTGGCGTCACTTCTGGTCGGGGCGCAAGCCCGAGTCCCTTGCGCCCCGCTGCTATTCGTTCCGAAGAGCAGTGCCCCGCCAAACGCGCTGAAGAATTGCAGAAAGCGGCGGCGTCCTGGATGTCTCTTCATGTGAAACCCGCTCGGATACAGACAGCTTATTGTTTAGTTCCGAAAGGCAAAGCCTTGCAGATCGAGAATGCCCGCCGCCATGCGCTTGGGCCAACGCTCTTTCATTTTCTCGACCAGTTCTTCAGGCCCAGATGAGTTGGCGACCATTTCGCTATATTCGCTCAGATGGTCTATTGCCGCGGTCAGTTCGCCCTGTGAGGTCGGGTAGCCATGTCCAACCAACAAGGTTTCGACCTCGAGCTTGTCGCGAAGATCAGCCAGCACATTGATCCATCCCGGTCGATCCATGCCGGGGAAGAAATAGGCGTTGTTGTAAACCAGATCCTGGAGAATGGCCGTGCCCATTTCGGGCGCCTCGATCACGATCTGCTCCAACGCCTCGGCGTTTTTGTAGGTGTGAATGCGTAGAGTGAGGCCTCCAAGGCTGGCTTCGGTATCATCCAAAGACTGCACCTCACCGAGATTGTCGGGTTTTGGAAAAGGCCCATTTTGAATGTTGGCCAGAATACCCGATGAGGTGAAGATCGGCAGACCGGAGTAGGAGGTCAGACCGCCGGTATGGTCAGGATGATCATGGCTGAGCAACACGGCGTCGATCGGTTTCCCAAGTGCTTCTGCATATGAACGGGCTTCTGCCGAATATTGTTTGGCATCGCCGGAATCGACCAATATCGACCCCGTGGGTCCTTCCAAAACCTGGATCGTCACGCGTCCATCATTGTTGGTGACAAATGTATGGGAAGTGCCAGCGGGTTTGGCGATCGACACAAGGGTCGCATTTTCGATCGGCTTGCTTGACGACTGCGCATGCGCGTTGCCACCGACCATAGCGGCGGCAGCACTGACAGAACCAAGGCCAGCCGAAGTCACAAATGTTCGGCGTGAGATTGTCGTGCTCATGGAAAATCCTCCTTGTGGGGTGAGCTTTGGTCGAGGAGGTTTGCACGCCGACCTTTTCTGTTATAGATCAAAAAGAAAAAACACACTCTTTTGAATTTCAAAGCAATGATTGGATCAGTCTCCCATCAAACACTCCGCCGGCTGGCCTATTTCGAGGCAATTGCGCAGGCCGGATCCATCCGAGGTGCCGCACAGCGGCTCGGCCTTTCCGTGCCCGTGCTTTCATCGGCGCTGTCGGAGCTTGAAGAAGAATTGAAGGTTACACTGGCCGTTCGATCGACCCGAAACATGGAGCTCACCAGTGTTGGCAGGCAGGTTTATCAGGATGCGAGCCGCATGCTCGAGGCTGCGCAGAACGCCCTGGCGCATTCTGGCCAGGACCAGATGCTCACGGGAACCGTGGGCGTCACCTTGCCAGCGGAGTTGGCCCTTCATTGGCTTCCACGCCATGTCTCGACATTTCGTGCGCGCTATCCGAATGTCACATTATCCGTTGACGCCAATGACCGCGTCGTGGATTTGATCAGCAGTGCCTACGATATCGCAATTCGGACCGAGTTTCGTCCGGCGCAACCGGCAATCGGTGCGCAAGATCAGTCGTATTTTGGCTGGCTGGATGTGGTGATGGTCGCGCGTGAAGTGCCCACGATTCGATCCAGGAATGAGTTCGAATTTGTCGTCGAAGATACGTTCATCGTTGGCCCTGGCGGCACCGACTGGATTGCGGCTTACCGTCCCCGGTCGGGACGTCCCGTCATGTTGCATCCGACGAAATTGATGAAGGTGGCCAACCGCGAAACAGCAATCGCTTTTGCGAAACAAGGGCTCGGTTGCGCCTTGGTCACCGAGCTTTCAGTTCGCATTGACCTTGAAACGGGACAGTTGGTCAGGGTTCGCCCCGACATGGCGTTCGGGGGTATCACGCTTCAATCGATCATGCGGGACAATCTTCCATCACCCGCGGCAAAACTGTTTCGGTCAGTCCTGACTGAAGAGAACCCTTGATCTCAAGGCACCGTCTCCATTTTCTCAGCGGTGATCATGGGCTGCCGACCTGAACGACCACCGCGCCGCGGCGTCTGCGCCCTTCCACATGGTGATAAGCGCTGCGCATATCTGCAAACCCATAGGTCCTATCAAGGAGCGGAACCAGCAGTCCACGTTGAACCAGATCAATCAACTCCAGCAGATCCTCACTGCTGTCACTGTTGACGGCGGTGATCATCTTTTGCTTGCGCGTCCAACCCAACAGGAGGTTCCCGAGTGCCTCGCCCAAACTGAAATTGAGCGGCAGAAACCGGCCTTCGCTTGTCAGGATCTTTCGGGCTGCAGCGAATGAGTGTGCCCCATAGGTATCGAAGATAACATCATACTTCTGCTCAAGGGCGGTGATGTCGGTCGTTTCATAATCAACGAATTCTTCTGCTCCCAGATGCCGGACCAGATCAGCGTTGGGTCCGCTGGCAACGGCTGTGACCTGGCCGCCCATGGCGTTGGCGATTTGCACGGCGTAAACGCCAACATTTCCAGAGGCGCCTGTTACAAGGATCCGCTGCCCCTCCTGTAGCTTGGCAAAGTCTCTCAGAAAAACGAGCGCGCACAGCGCACCGAAGGGCAGCGCCGCCGCATGTTCGTAAGTCAGCGTTTCCGGCTTGTGAACGATCGCACCTGTCTCTTTGGCGATTGCGAATTCCGCATGGCCGCCTTTGCCGATGTGTCCAAATACGGCATCGCCAGGCTTGAACGTCGTGACACCTGATCCGACTTTTGCGATGTCACCAGCGACGTCTATTCCCAAAACCCGGTTTCGGGGCCCGAGGATGCCGAACATCAACCGCCCGATAATCCGCATGGCCCAGGGCATCTCCAGCGATCTCATCCGCCAGTCAGCCGTTGTGACCGCAGCGGCCCGAACCCTGATCAGAACCTCCTTGGCTCCTGGTTCGGGTGTGGGGATGTCTTCAAACTGCAGAACATCAACCGGCCCATATCGATCGTAGGTGATTGCTTTCATTTCTCACCGTGCCGCCATTCAAATTCGTACCGTTCCGCGTTGGTTCAGCAAGCGCTTCGTTTACCCTGTGCAGACGGACAATCTGGGCCGTTATTCCCGCCACTGTGCATCCTGGGGGGACATCCTTGAGAACCACGCTGCCGGCAGCAATCTTGCTGCGTTCACCGACTTCAATGTTTCCTATCACATTTGCACCGGCTCCAATCATGACGCCGCGCCGAATTTTCGGGTGGCGGTCCCCATCTGTCTTTCCGGTGCCGCCAAGCGTCACGTTCTGGAGAATGGAGACATCGTCTTCAACAACCGCGGTTTCGCCGATGACGATGCCTGATCCGTGGTCCAGCATGATGCCGGCGCCCAATCGGGCGGCCGGATGAATGTCAGGCCCCAGCACGACCGAAACCCGATTGGCTATCGAAGCGGCAAGTTCTCTGCGACCGTTCTTCCACAGCCGATTCGCAATTCGATGCGCCTGTACCGCAAGGAAGCCCTTGTAGTTCAAGAAGGCGTACAGTGTGGATGGGCAGGCCGGATCATGAACTTCGATTGCCACCAGATCTCGCGTGGCGGCAGCGGCGATCGACGGCGTTGCATGCAGCAGACCGGAATAGAGGTTGAAGCTGGCTTCGTTCCGCATGTGGTGCGAAGCCAGCGTATCAGCGAGCATGCGCGCCAGGGCGTCGTTGATGTTGTCGGGTTCCTGAACGCATCGCGTCAGGGTCGGCTCAAGGAACGGTTCGCGCTTTGCCAGCGCAGCGCCATCAACCTGAATGGTCTGCCACACTCGCGATCCGGACTCATCGTCTGCTGGAAAAACTGACATACCTGATCCTTTCGATGTGGGTGCAAGGCGCGATTCCACAAGGCGAATATCCGGCCTTGTCCGATGCGCTCTGAGAGCGCATCAGCACGCTTTTTGTGTGGTTCACTGTGTAAAGGCGAACTGTGTCAGTTCCGATCGGTACGGATATCGCTGACCTTGCGGCCTTCGATACCCCAGTTGTCGAGTGGGACTTCGTCAATCACCACAAAGGTTGTGGCGGGACTCTTGTTCAGCACTCTCTGCAGCAGATCGGTGACGCCGGATATCAGTTGGCCCTTTTCCTCTGCCGTCGGCCCCTTTCCGTCGGCTCCACCCTCTTGGGTTACCTTGATGTTCACATAGGGCATCGCTTCAATCCTTCCGCTCGACGAACGAGAACACCTTGGTCAAAACACGCCATCCGTCGCTGGTATTGATCAGTGTCAGAAGGTCCTGGTAGTTGCGGCCCATCATGGTCATGCGCGCTTCTACGATTCCAATCCGATCCCCCTTGAGGGCGATGTGTTCGATTGTTTCTTCTCTCGGATCACCGCGCGAAGCTGGCGGGGTTCGCGCATCGATGCGCGCCATGTAAGCGTCCAGGCCCATGTATTCATAGGTGTCGGCCGTGCCGTTCACATAAGCCAAATCGGAATGGAATACCGAGCGCAGGACCTTGCTGTCGGACTGATAGAGACCGTCAAAATATCGTCCCATCAATTCCCGAACTTCGTTTTGGTCAACGGAAGTCATCACAAGAGCCCCTCTGCCGCCATTGCCGCCTGAGTGGACGGACGGTCCGCTATTCTCTTCCAGTAGGTCCGGAGATTTGGCCATTGTGAGAGGTCTATCGCCTTGAAGTTGGCCCAGTTGACCAGAACGAATGTATAGGCGTCAGCCACCGAAAAACGGTTTTCAACCAGGTATTCGCGACCATCGGTCAGCACCGCTTCCAGATGGTCGAACTTGGCGGAGACTTTGCGGGCTGCGGCTGCTCTTTCCGAATCCGATGAACCGCTCGCGAACAGTGGGCTCCAGGCCTTGTGGAGTTCCGCTGCAGCGAAGTTCAGGAATTGCTGCACCCTGGCCCTTTCGAGCGATCCCGGCGGTGGCGCGTACGCCTTTTCCGGATGGTTATCCGCGATGTATTGCAGGATCGCGACGCCCTCGCTGAGATAAGCTCCAGAGTTGACTTCCAAAGCAGGCACATACCCGTTCGGACTGATCTTGCGGAAATCCAACCCGGATTCGGTCCGTCCGGCCTCGGTATCGACAGCCTCGATCTCGAAGGCCTCGCCGACTTCCTGCAGCATGATGTGGCTGGCAAGGGAGCAGGCTCCCGGTTTGTAGAAGAGTTTCATAATTGGCTCCTTCATTGAGTGACGAGCCTTAGATACGCATACAGTCGGACAATTGATAATATTGAGTTTTCATGATTATGATCGAATATATAGATCAAATATGGATGAGCGAGATGACCCTGGACCAACTTGTCGCTTTGGATGCCATCATTGCCACGGGCACCTTCCGGGCAGCCGCTGACCGTTTGCATAAGGCGCAATCAGCCGTCAGTCATCAGATCCGCAAACTCGAAGCTGAACTCAACTTTGACCTGTTCTCGAGGGATGAGTATCGGCCGCGTCTGACACCCGAGGGCGAGGTGTTTTTCCGGGAAACGACACGCGTCCTTGAGCAGGTGCGCAGATTGAAGGCGACCGCTGCTGGTCTGCGCAGCGAGCAGGAGCCAGTGATTACCATCGCGATGACTGCGACCATGTCGCTTGATCCGATCCTGAGTGTTCTTGGCCAGGTCGGCCAGGCTTATCCAAGCACCCACATCCGCGTTGCGACGGAAATGATGGGCGGTCCCCTGGCGAGACTGATGGCGGGCGAAGCAGACCTGATCATAGCTGGCCTTGAAGGTGTTCCCCTCGACGAAGTTGAAACGCTGCCCGTCGGAGCGATTACGATCCGGCCGGTGGCAAGCCCCAGTTTTCCAGCCTCGCAGCGCAAGGGGGTCCGTTCAAAACGAGAGATGCAAACCTACACCCAGGTGGTCGTGTCCGGCACCGGCGGACAAGACTACGATCAAAGCCGCGACCTGCTGTCGGGTGGCCAGCGTTGGACCGTTTCCGATTTTGAAGCAAAGAAAACCGTCATCAAGGCTGGTCTTGGATGGGGTGGCATCCCCGAGCACCGGATGGAGCCTGAACTCCAATCCGGGGACCTTGTGCCTCTCAGCGTTGAAGGTTACCCGCCACGTCATACCGAGATATTTGCGATACGGCGTCGGGATCAACCCATGGGCAAGGTCATGTCAGATATTTGGACGGCCCTTGGCGCCTGATCTTCTGATTGTTATGGATAGCCGATACGCAGAGGCTCATTCGGCACTCCATCATCAGGCGACAGCCGCTATAGCCAACAAAACCCGCTTCCGCAGCTGCCTCGTTTTCGGCCCGGCGGGACCGTTAGTTTTCGCTACCACTCGCGTTTTGGATGGCTTTCAGGAAGGCATCCAGCAATGCGGTTCCTTCATCCCCGAGTTGGTCGGCAATCAAAGCCCGTGTGACCGGTTGGGTATTCTCCCTAAAGGCCGTCATTTCGCTTTCGGTGGGATAGTATATCTCCATTTGACTGCCCAAGGCGGCGAGATGAGCGCCCATCTGTGATGCAGCCAACGCGCGGCTCGCTTCGGTCCCCTTGCTTGCGGCCTGCTCAACCACGCGCCGCTCGCTTTCAGACAGCCCGTCGAGAAAAGCCTGGTTCATGACCCAGAAGTAGGGAGTGTAGAAGTGGTTTGTCACCGTGGCAAAGCGCTGGATGTCGTCGAGATGGGCAAAGCGAATGATCGCCGCCGGATTCATCTGACCATCCACGACGCGGGCCTCAATGGAGGTTTCGAGGTCCCCCCACGGAATGGCCACCGGCGTAGCGCCCAGGCTTCGCACGAAGGCCTTGTGACTCTCGAGGTCCATCGTCCGGATGCGCAGCCCCTCCACATCCGCGGGACTGCGGACTGCCCGATCATTGTTGGTCAAAACGAAGAGGCCGCCCGTGTCCAGCAACCCCAGAAGGGCCAGGTCGGTTTCCTTGGCAAAATCCTCTGCCAGCAATGCGCCGAACGGGCCGTCGAACACCGCATAGGTTTCTTTGAGATCTTGCCAGGCGAATGGGAAATCCAGCACGCTCACGCGGGGATAGATCCCGCTGACGCCGCCGACGGATGCGATGGCGGTCTGGATGACGCCTTTGCGCACCAGTTCCAGGGCGCTTTTGTCGTTGCCGACCTGGCCTTCCGGAAAGATCTCGACCCGTATTGAACCGTCCGACAGGGCTTCGACGGACTCCTTGAATGCGACGGCAGCTGCAGCGGTGGCCGTATCATTCGGATCATTGTTGTTCTGGTGAGTCAGGTAGATGATCTTGGGCTCCGCCGCTCGAACCGGGCTCGCAAGGGCAAACAGCGCGAACGCCAAAAGGACTGCAACGCCTAACTTCGGCATATCAAACCTATTTCGTGTCATAGTCGATGACACCATCCCAATCGGTCGGCGGTGGGCGAAGGGCAAATTCCTGGCACCGGGCGAGATAGTGTTGGGCAGGACCGTCTTCCGGATACTCCTCCAGGAATCCCTGAAAGGCCTCGATCGCCTGGTCCCAGTCACGTTTCCCATAAACAGCCATGCAGGCCTCCCAGGCTTTGCATATGCGCTCCTGCCTCGCAGTTGCCGGATTTTCGGCCTCGTCGCCGATCTCCCCAAGGAGTTCGTAAACGGTAATGGGGACGGATACGCCCGCCGGCGCGATGATGTCGATGGCCCGCATCAGGAAACGCCCGGTGACTTTCTCTGCCACCGTCTCCGTGATCAGGAGTTGCGTGCCGTAGCGTTTGTTGAGACCCTCCACCCGCGAGGCCAGATTCACGGCCGACCCGAGAGCGGTGTATTGCATACGGTCCACGGAACCGACATTGCCCACCATGACGTCGCCACAGTGCAAGGCGAAACGGGTCGCCACCGGAAACAGGGTCGTTCCGTCGGCGCCCGCATTGCTGGCATTGAGTTGTCTGCAGGTATTGAGACAGGCGAGGACCGCCTGACAAGCGGTAATGGCGTGGTCCGGATCTTCCTTGGGCGCATTCCAGAAAGCCATCACGGCATCGCCGATGAACTTGTCGACTGTGCCGTGGTGCCGACGAATGGTGCCGGACACTGCGCTGAAATAGACCGACAATTCGGAGAAGATCCGTTCCGGTGTCAGTTTCTCTGACTTGTTGGTGAAGGATTCGATGTCCGAGAACAGCAATGTCAGTTCCCGTTGCTGCCCACCGATCTGCACTGCGGTGCCAGAGGAAACGATTGAGCGGACAAGGTCCGTGGGAACATAAGCGCCGAAACTTCGGAGGCTGTTCTTCATGCGCTGAACGGCATTGACCAGGTCATTGATCTCGATAATGGACGAGTGCAACGAAAAGGTCCCGTCCAGGTCGAAGTTTCGAATGCGCCCCGTTTCTTTGACGACCTGTCTCAGAGGTGCTGTCAATCGCTTGGACATGACAGAGATGGTGATGATCGCCAGTCCAACAATCAGAGACGCGACCAACAGTACGCGCAGCGTCGTCTGTCTGATTTCGCTGACGAATTCATTCTGGTCGGCAACAACACCGATAACCCAGGGCTTGTGAAATTCATCCGGAAACGGCTTGAAGGAGGCCATGATCGGAATTGCACCGGGCAGCGTGAACGTGTTGTCGCCCGTGTCTTCGAAATGATCGATGACACTTGCCATCGCCTCATCATCGATGGGGGCAGGGGATCCGGAAGGTCGGGTGGCGCTTTCCTGCGATTGCACGATCACGTTTCCTGAACTGTCCAGAACGAATATCCGTCCCCGTTGCCCGACTTTTATGTCGTTCAGATAGACCGCAAAGTCCTCAAGGGTGATGTCGGCTCCTGCCGTCCCGATGATATTACCGGATCCGGTTGTCGCGACGTGAGAAACCGTCAGCCCAAGCTTGCCGGTGCTTGAAAAGAAATAGGGGTCGGAGATCGCAATGCTCTTGCTCTCGACGCCTGCGGTGTACCAGGGGCGAACCCGCGGGTCGAATTGCGGCTGTCCGCGTTCCACACCGGTCACATTGTCCCAGTCGGCGAGATAGACGTAGCTGTCAGCCATATACCCCGGACTGTCATCCAATATGCGAATGGCAAAGCGCGTTTCGGGATCCGGTTTAGCATTGCTCGGGCCGAAGGAATCGATGCCCTCAATGACCCGGACAACCTGAAAAAAGGCGCCGTCGCTCTCGTATCCGATGAACATGCCATAGAGCTGCGGCAGAGCGGCAAACTGGTTGTAGAAGAATTGCAGCCCCTTGACCGTTCTCAGGTCGCTGCCACCGCTTTGCGCGAGATGGGCGGCGTTCTCGACCGCACGGGCCACGGGCGTCAAAAGCCCTTCGAAGCCGCGCACGACGTCCTCGGTGGACCGGTCCATGGCCCGAGATGCTGTGGTCAGGGCCAGCCGGGAATTGCTGAGATACAGAAATCCAACAATACCCCCGACGAGGGCCAGCATCATCAGCGTGAATGCCGTGGCAATTCCAATGTGGACCCTCAACCTCACTGGCTCTTTTCTCCCAATTCACCGAATCCTTATTCGACTAATAGTAGAGGCGGAACCAAAGCGTTAACAGTATCGTTGAACAAGGTTATTGGGCCCCAATTGTTTAAGAAGTGGGAACTATGATGAATATAGTCAGAACACGCTCTGTAGACTGGAGTCCAAGTTCCGATGGCAAGTGAAGCCTTGCCGAGTGGAGTGTTCGCTCTTCCCCAGTTGCGCATGAACCCGCGTATAACGGGTGTGGTCCAGCGCCTTCACGGTGCTTTACCTCCGTGGTGCGCGCCTTCGGCATTTGCGACTTGGATTTTTTAAGGGATTTGAGCGTCGATCCTGGCACTCGACGTTCGCCCATCGGTGTTTACCGCCAACCCTCCGCGAGATCTTTCAGACAACCGCGCTGACGCCCCTCCTGTCCGATGTGAATCCTGTCGGGGGTCGATCGGCGCCGATATTCGCCGACTGCCTGCCCCGCGGTTCTCCATCGAACCACGACAAATTTGATGGAGACGTCATCCCCTCAATTGCTTGAAAACCCGAGGATCTACACTGGCGGCACAGAGTATCCCGCCCCACAGTGCGCCCTGAATGCCCTGGCTGACGACGTCCTGCCCGGAGAGATAGAGGCCTTCGATCGGCGTCTTGGCTTGAAGCGCATTGCTCAACACCCGTTGAGGTGTTCCGTCCAGCCCGTAGAAGCGACCCTCATGGTGACCTGTGATTGAGGCTGTCGCCAAGGGCGTGGAAAGCTCTCGAAGAACCACGAGCTCAGCCAAGTCCGGAAAATTTGCTTTGAACAGGGCGAACATCTTTTCTTCCACCTGCTGTTTGAAGGCCTGGTAGTCTTGGCCACGATCGCCCGAGGGAACGTCCGCCCAGCGAGCGACCACGCTCCAATCGGTCCAGGTCACCACCTCGCCCACATGTTTTTGCGATGGGCCCGGATCGTGGGCCGGATCCTTCAAAGATGCGAAAGAGACAAAGAAACCGGGTGGTGTTCCTTCCGGTGCGGTGTCCCACACCGCGTCGATCTCACCCTCCGGATAGAACCAATGGTTTGACCGCGTCGCGCCGGCCTTTTCCACGTCGCCCTCGAATCCCAGGAACAGGCTGAAGTGTGCAATGGACGGGGGCAGGGCCTGTATTTCACTGATCCACTCTTTGGGACCAAAGCCGGAGGGCAGCAAATTGTCGACTGTCTCGCGCGCACCAACATTGGATATGACCACGGTTGAAGGGATGTTCCTTCCATCGGAGGTGTGCACACCGACCACCTTATCGCCGTCGATCAAAAGCTCCTCAACCTCGACTCCGGCGCGCGCTTCTCCACCCGCTTCGGTGAGTGTTGGAATGATATGCTCGGCAAACGCTTTCCCACCGCCGACCGGATACCAAGCGCCACTTTTCAGATAGGACCCGCACACCAAGGCATGGATACCGAAACTCGCTTTGTGGGGCCGACCTCCGCAATCACCCCATTGCGCGGTGAAGGCTGCAACAAGGTCCGGATTTTTCGTAATGCTGTCGACAACCTCCTGCGTTGTGCGCTTGCACCATTTGTCGATGGCGCGATGGTTCCACCACTCAATCATATGGCCGACGAAGTCGGGCATGGCACGTGTTGATGCCATCGTGTACATAACGTCCCGCGCTTCCCGAAGCGCTGAAATCCATGCCTCGATCGCATCGGCCTCATCGGGGAACCGGTCCTTCAAGTCGAGCTCTTGAGCCTCGAAAGGGCGCGACAGTGCGATCGGCGGGGCGTCTTTCAGATGGAGGTTGTCATAAACCGACCCCATCGATTCAAACTCCATGGGCTTGTGCGCCAGCCAATCGATCAATGCCCGTTCACGGTCTTCGGGACCAACGCAGCCCAGGTAGTGGATTCCCGCGTCCCAGGTGAATCCGTCGCGCGAGAAGCTGTGCGTCAGCCCCCCCAGCACCTTGTACTGCTCCAGAAGCAGGACTTTGTGGCCCGTTTTCGCCAATGCCGCCGCCGCTGTCATTCCTCCCATGCCTGATCCGATGACGATGGCATCCCAATGTGTCTGTTCAATCCCTGTCATATTGACCTCCTCCCAAATTAAGCGTCGATCATGCCTTTGGCTCGAGCCACGGCGTCTTCGGCCTTGAAGTCATGGGATGCAACGATCGCCAGCCTCGGCAGGCGGTCCTTCATTCGCTGGACCTTGGCGTAAGAGGTCAGCAATGCCTGCCGATCGCCGGTGCCCGGCACCTTGTTCTTTTCAAGCAGGGTCGTTTCATACGTCAGATCGCCAACCAGAAGGATCGGGTCCCAACCGGGTTGGCGGATGAGCAGTGACATGGAGCCCGGGGTGTGTCCGGGTGTTGGCAGCAGAATCAGACTGCCGTCTCCTGTGATATCGTAGACGCCATCAAATCCGTCGAACAAGGGATCGTCCGTAGTCTCGAACGAGATTTGTTGCCATTTCGCGGCCGGAATTTCGATATGCTCGCGCAGGATCCACTCGCGCTCCGGGTGAGGTTCGGAGAGGATGGCCCACTCTCTGGCACTCACCAAAAGATCAGCTTTGGGGATTTGCGCGATACCACCAACGTGATCGAAATGTAGGTGTGAGATCACCGCGGTGACAATGTCATCTGGAGCGAAACCGCATTCGCGCAACACATGATCGATGCGATCCATTTTTGTTACATGGAATCGAAAGATCCTCGGTAGGAGAAAGCGCCCGACGGACTGCTTGATGTAACCTTTGTCGGACGTGATCCTGGGATCGATTCCGGTGTCGAACAAAACGCATCCGTCGCGGTGTTCGATCAGGAAGCACTGCAAAGGCAGGGGTACCCAGCTTCGGCCGAAGAAAATCCACCAGAGCCCTGGCAACCGGCTGCCGAAACGGTGCTCCCTGTGCTGTTCAGCACTCCCGCATTGCAGAACCCGGACGGATGCAATCGGGGAACTGTGGCTTGGTGGAGGTGGCGGGGCAGCCCTTTGGGTGGTGGACATGATAAAATTCGCAATCTTGTTAGCGACGCTATTCGATTTCCGCGAAGTCGCCAGGGCAATGGTATTCTCATTGCGCTTTGGGCCATTTGAGCTTCGTCAAAAACCCGGAGCAGTTGCACATTCACCGAATGCCGGATCGCTTCTCAGAAGGGAGAGTGGCTTCGGCTCGTCACCGCCAGCCTTCCGTTGGCAAAACTTGGTTCGAACGAGGGCGGTTGGAAGCCAAGATCGGGTCAGGATGCATCCGGCCAAATTTTCGCGCTTTGCTGCCGGATTGCGATACCAAACCACTGTCTCATCCAGTGGCTTTCTGGTTGTCCTCCAGGACCGTCATCGTGTGAATGGCTGGAATGTCCCAAGCCTCGACAAATCGGCCATCAACAACCCGCCAAACGACCACTGCATCAAGAGCAGTCGGCTGACCCTGCCTGACCATAGTATCCCTGACATGAACGACCACCAGTTCATCTCCCATGGCTGAAGCAGAAAGCGGAGATATCTTGAAAGTCCCTCCGCTCATGCCGCCGATTTTTTGGAAGAATGTTTCGAGCCCCTCCACACCGATATAGTCGCCATGAATGTCAGGCAGCGCGGGATTGAAATAGTGCCAGACAAAGTCCTTTGCGAACATGTCGGCTGCCCCCGCCAGATCCTGCAGGTTCAGCTTTGAAAGCAAAGCGATGTTTGGATGTTTCCCGCTCATTCCGAAGCTCGACGGTTCTTCAATGGATGGTTCGCGCGGAACGATATCGAAATCGACGCTGATCGGATTGATGTCGATCAATCTCGCTCCGAGCCATCCGATCTAAGATTTCGGCAGGACTAGAATGGAGGTTGTGCGAGTATGCTGTCACGCCGAACTCTGATTGCGTCCAGCTTATCCGTGGCGGCTCTTGGAGCGCTTGGCTATCGTTTTTGGCCACGATTGGACGGATACCGTGATGAACTGAACCGTCAACGACGGCTCCTTTCCGGTGATCTGACTCTTCGGGAAGCCGTCAGAATGGCGACGCTCGCAGCCAACGGCCACAATACGCAGCCCTGGAAATTCCGTTTGCATGAGGGGCGTGTGGAAATTCTTCCTGACCTTAGGCGTCGCACGGAGGTTGTCGATCCCGATGATCATCACCTCTATGTCAGTTTGGGATGTGCTGCAGAAAACCTCACTATCGCTGCCCGTGCGCATGGTCGACATGCGGATGTGACGCTTGAGGATGGACCGGAGACAAAGATCGACATCGCATTGACCAGGGGAACAGCGGGCTACGACGCACTTTACGAAGCCATTCCTCATCGACAGTCGACCCGATCGGTCTATGATGGTCGTCCGGTCGCCCGAGACGATATCGCCCTACTTGCAGCAGCTGCAAAACAAGACGGTGTATCGGTGCTCTTTTTCACCGAACCGGAACAGCGAGACGCAATTTCTGAGTTCGTCGCCGAAGGCAACAGCGCCCAGATGGATGATCCGGCTTTTGTGGCGGAGTTGCGCAAGTGGCTACGATTCAGTCCCAACCGGGCCGTTGCAACAGGTGATGGGCTTTTTAGCGCCTGCTCCGGCAACCCGGTCGCGCCGGAGTGGATCGGCAGTCGCCTTTTTGAAACGTTTTTCACCAAGCACGCTGAGAACGCGAAATATCTGGACCATATCCGATCTTCAGCAGGTGTCGCTGTTTTCATTGGCGAGCGGCCTGATCCCGTACACTGGATCAAGGTCGGCATGAGCTTCGAACGCTTTGCGCTTCAGGCGACGGCGCTGGGAATCAGGAACGCTCATATCAATCAACCGATCGAAGTGCCTTCGCTCAGGTCCGAGTTCGCTCGCTGGCTGGGGATGGCCGATGCTCGGCCTGATCTTGTTGTGCGGTTTGGCCGGGCGCCTGCGTTACCCATGTCCTTACGGCGACCGGTTGACGATGTGATCGTTTAAACAACACGGGAGTGATATCGTCGAGAATAGCGACCACCATCCCTTTCGATCACCTGAGGCGAAACGAGAGTATCTGCGGTTCTACGACCAACAGGCCGCGCGGTGGCCAATCCCCTCCGACGCCCGGTTTGTAGAGACCTCATTCGGTCAGACTTTCGTTCGCGTTCAGGGGCCAGTCGATGGCGCGCCCTTCGTGCTCTTGCCCGGGGATACTGAGACGTCGCTGTCTTGGCTACCGGTCATCGAGCCGTTGTCGCAAAGCTACAGGACTTATGCGATCGACCATGTCTACGACAACGGGCGAAGTGTCTATTCCAAAGCGATGTCCCGGCCGACGGAATTGGTTGATTGGCTTGACGAAGTTTTCGATGGGCTGGGTCTGGATCGACTGAATCTGCTTGGATATTCATACGGTGCTTGGCAGTGCAGCCTTTATGCGTTGGCCCATCCGGATCGGGTCGACAAGCTGGTTCTGCTTGCGCCGTCGGCCACTGTGCTTTCTCCCGGCGTGGTCATGCTCGCGAGAGCTATCCTCTACCACTTCCTGCCCTTTCGATCCATCGCTCGAGAGTATTTCCATTGGTACGGCCCCGATGCGGCAAAGGATGATCGGACCCGCTCCAGGATCGATGAGATGGTCGAAGAGGATTTGCTGGCGCGGCGGTGCTTCAAGAGGAGAAAGTTTGTACCTCCCACGAGGCTGACCGATGCGAATTGGGGAGCGCTTCGGGTGCCGACGCTGTTTCTGATCGGAGAAAACGATCGAACGTACTCAGCGCGCAGAGCCGTTCACCGATTGCGAAGGGTTGCTCCGCTTGTCGAAGCGGAGATCGCCGCGAATACCGATCATTACCTTCTGTTGGTGAACCCAGATTGGGTCGTTCGAAATACGCTTCGTTTCATCAGGGAGCCGGAACACCACTGAAGTCACACGCGGAGTAGATAACGCCTGACAGGCGCGATTATTCAACTATCAAAATCAAGACGTCGATATCATGTCCTTTGCTCATCACATGAGATGGCCGCCCGATACCTTCGCCAGCGGGTCGATCGCCGAAGTCGAGGTCCTATGCTGAAGCATAGGTCAGGCCGGAAATATCAATGTCCGGTTCCTTGTTTGAAACGATATCGGCCACGATCTTTGACGCGCCACAGGCCTGCGTCCATCCGTTGGATCCGTGACCGGTGTTGAGGAAAAGGTTGCGGTATTGGGTCTTTCCCAACTTGGGCGGCCCATCCGGAGTCATTGGTCGAAGCCCGCACCAGACATCACATTTCCCATAATCGACCGCATCCGGAAACACGCGCCGCGTTGCATCGATGATGCCATTGATGGCCGTCTTCGACAGGTCTTTGTTGAAGCCGACGACTTCGGCGCTCCCGGCTACGCGAAGCCGATCACCGAGCCGTGTCGCCATCAACTTGGAATGCTCGTCCAGGATCGAAGACCGAGGAGCTGCGTCAGTGTCCACAATGTCGCCGGTAATCGAATATCCCTTCACCGGGTAGATCGGTAGATCGATCTTCAGGGGGCGCATCATTTTGGCGGCGAACGGACCCAGGGCCACGACATAGGCATCGGCGGAGATCGGTCCGCGGCTGGTCATGACCTGATCGATCATGTGCTGACCGGTTGTGAACCCGGCAATTTCGGTCTCGAATTGGAAGTCGACACCCAATTTGGCCAGGTGCCGAGCCAGTTCGTTGCTGAACTTGTGGCAGTCACCGGTCTCGTCAACGGGCAGGTGCAGGCCGCCTGCGATAGGTGCCAGCGCGCGGGTCAGGGACGGTTCGATTTCCTTTGCTTTCTGGCCGTCGACGACCTGATGCTGGATCCCCAATTCAGTCAGGACCTTTGCCGACAGTGCACCAAGCTCGACTTCGCCCTCCGTCTGAAAAATCTGCAGAATACCGGCTTCCTGATGATCGTAGGAGATCTCCACTTCGCTTCGAATATCTTGCAGGCAGGCCAGACTGTAGTGCGCGATTCGCTGCATACGAGCCTTGTTTGCCTGGAACTTCTGACGAGAGCAGTTGTTGAAAAATCCCGCGAGCCACTTCCATTGATGGATGTCCAGCGTCGGCCGGAGTTTCAAAGGTGAATGGGCCTGAAACATCCACTTGGCAGCTTTGAGGGGCATGCCTGGCGCAGCCCATGGTCCCGCAAGACTGGGGCACACACCGCCGGCATTGCCGAAACTGGTTTCATGAGCAGCTGCATGTTGCCGGTCGATCAAAACGACCTCGTGTCCGGCCTTAACCAGATACCAGGCACTGGTTACACCGACGACACCGGCTCCAAGAACCGCGACTTTCATCTGGCTGAACTGGTATGGACGCAACTAGACACGCGCTGAACCTAGCACCGGATGACGAGAAATCCAGCCTCTCGAATGACGCTCCGGTTAAACCGCGTTGTCGCCTGTGCAATGCTGAAGCTCTTTCCGATCGGTATCAGAGGCGGCTAGTTCAACCTTTCATACCGTTCGATGAATTTGCCCGGGTACACAATTCGACACAGGGCCTCGGCGAAAAAGTAATCGCCGAACATCACTGCGGCATCGGGGCCGATCTTGTGGGGCTCTGAATAGCAGCCGTGCATCAGAATGCCTCGATGCGATGGATCTGTCGCGAGGTAGTTTTCGCAAAGTCCCTCGATGAGCCGTTCGGCCTTTTCCTGCCATTTTGTGGCAATTGCCGGGTCAGGGTGGAGAGCTGCGACGTCCAGAAGGCCGGCCGCCATGATGGCGCTGGCGGCTGAATCTTCCGGGACATCATCGCCCGTTGCATCAAAATCGTAGGGCGGCACGACCTTGTCGCCGAGTGCCTCGAACCATTTTTCGGAAATGGCGATCGCCTGATCGAGATAGGCGGCGTTCCTGGAATTCGCTGCCGTGACAGATAGTCCCATGACCGCCCAGCCGGTGCCTCTGGACCAATAACTGTCATCGTGGGCACCTTGAAACGTGTAACCGCGTTTTCGCTCGCCGGTCACCGTATCGTACTCGACAGCATGAAACTGGGTGTTGTCGGTTCGGTTGAACGACAGCATCGTCATCTTCGCGTGCTCTTCAGCCGCAAGCCGGAAGCTGGCGTCGTCCGCTTCCTTCGCTGCCCAGTAGAGCAGGGGAATATTGGCCATTGTATCGATGGCCGATGCAGCCCGACCGCGCGGATCCGTCATCGGGCCCCAGGAAGAGACATAGGATCCTTTTTCCGTCACAACTAGCCGTGACCGCAACTTGTCGGCCGCACGCAGGGCCGTTTCGCGGTGACGGACATCGCCCGTAATGCGGTAGAAGGGCATGGCCGAACTGAGAAAGATGAAACCGATGTCATGGGTGTTGCCATCGCCGGCGCGTTCTTCCACCAGGACCATGCGATCCCTGGCCAGCTTCAGATAGTTTTCGTCGCCTGTGTGCAGATAACTCGTCAGCAGAAGGCCGACCCAGAAGCCGCAAAACCAGTTTCCGTGACTCCAGTTCTCACCGGAATAGCCGGCGGAAATGCTCACCGACATGGTGTCCCAGGACCCGTCAGGATGGGTGACATAGGGAAAGGCGGCACCGATGGCGGTTTCGTCTTCAAGGGTTTTCTTGGCAATCAGATCGAGCGCCGACCTGATGGTGGGTGAAATCTCAGCGGACATCTATGCCTCGGCTTGGTGCTAGTGGAGCGGATTTTCCATCGGATCCATGATCTGAAAGTCAGTGAACCTCGCTTCAAATCCGCTTCTTTCAGGGGAGCATGCCATCGGTCCGATCCGTGCTGCTTCGAACGTGGGAAAGTTGGCAACTCGCATGAGTTGCCATCCGTTGTCATGTTTGAAATGGGCGATAGCACTGCCGTTTTGAACGGTGAGGCGAACCGTTTGCGGGCCGGAAATCAAAGGCCTGGCGATCACCGACCAATCGGACTTTTCACGCGTGACGACGATGCTGAAATTCGTTTCGCCGTCCGAATGTTCAATGCCGAGCTTGATCCAGTTTTCAGCGTCAATGCGCAGCATCATTCCGGCCTGGTCGTAAAGCGTTTCGTACTTGCCCTCGAACGTTACGGTCGCGGTGAAACTCGACGGTGCGGGGACATGCCAGAGATGACCGTCATCGCGGACAAATCCATAGTGGGTGTGCCGCCAGAAATCGGTTTTGTTGTCGGTCTCCAATGTCAGGAAATTGTCATCCTGGGACCAGACTTCGGGCGGGTTAAGCCATTGGCCTTCACATATCAGCGACTGCATCGAGGTCTCCATCCGCCTGATCGCGGTCAATCGCACCACAGCTTGCCCGTGTTACAAGACGCGGGGGATAGGTAATGTCGAGCGGGCTTCGATTGGTTCCATCCGACGTCCAGTTCAACAGGGCCTGACCGATAAGTTCGCCAAGTTTTCCGGCTGGTGTGGCAATTGATGACAGGGGTACGGGTTGCAATTCGGCTTCGGGAATATCGTCATATCCGATGACGGCGATATCCCGGCCAGGTGTCAGGCCGGCATTGGTTATGGCATCCATGATGCCGATGGCGACCAGATCGTTATAGGCAATCAGCGCGGTCGGCTTGCGCTGCTGGTTCAGCAGTTTCTCGGCCGCTTCCCGTCCGAATTCGCGAGTCGAACCGCCATTGACGACAAGCTCGGATTTCAAGGCCAATCCGTGACTCATATGAGAGGAGGCAAAGCCCGCATATCGTTCGCTGTAGGCAAAGTTCTCCTGATATCCGCCGACAAATCCAATTGCAGTGTGTCCGAGTGAAATCAGATGCTCCGTGGCGATCTGCATTCCGACCATCGGATTGGCACCGACATAGTCGAACGGCGCTTTGCCGATACGCCGAACGGCCATCAGGAGTGGTCTCCTGCGATTTTCGAACTCCTTGAGATCGGCCCGCTTGGTGCCGGTTGCCGGCACCAACACGACACCGCCAACCTCGGTTTCCCAGAGGTCCCGCAGCAATTGCTGCTGGCGTTCGATGGAGTCATGCGATGACAGAAGCGTCGCATAATGTCCGGCGGTCACAAGCTCCCTTTCCGTGCCCTCATAAAGCGTATGAAAGTAAGGGTTGGAGATGTCGTCGACGATGATTGCAAACTGCAGGTGTCTTTTTTGGCGTACCGTCGAAGGCTTCCGCGCGTAACCGGTATCTTCGATCGCCTGCGCCACAAGTTGTCTGGTTTCGGCCTTGAGATTGCCCTTCCCCTGAACGACCA
Source organism: Hoeflea sp. (assembly GCA_965228435.1). Classification (GTDB taxonomy): domain Bacteria; phylum Pseudomonadota; class Alphaproteobacteria; order Rhizobiales; family Rhizobiaceae; genus Hoeflea_A. The sequence goes on from OZ245818.1 coordinate 4,021,312, forward strand.
AGGACACGGTGGCGGGAGAAACTCCGGCCTGTTTCGCGACATCCTTGATCGTGACTTTCTTCGAGGAAGACATGTCGGGTCCTAAGCGGAGGCGTTGAGCGGGAAATAGGTGCGTTCCGGCACCTTCTGGGAGAGCGGCGGCTCATCCAGGATCATGGCGGATGCCTTTTCGCCGATCATGATGGCCGGAGCGTTGGTGTTGCCGCTGTTGAGGTAGGGCATGATCGAATTGTCGCAGATCCGTAGTCCTTCCAGGCCATGAACCCTCAGCTCCGGATCGACAACTGCCATGTCGTCCGTGCCCATCTTGCAGGTGCCAACGGGGTGATAGTCCACCGATGCGTATTCTCTTGCATACTCAAGGATTTGTTCCGGCGTTGTTGCATCCGCGCCCGGGTAACGCTCACGCTTGATATGTTGCGCTATTGCGGGTTGGGCCAGTATCTCGCGAACAAGTTTGACCGCCCGCACCGACATGTCCCGATCATACTCCGTATCGTGATAGTTCGGATCTATCACCGGCATGTCGTCCGGGTTGGATGACCTCAATGTCACAGTCCCGCGGCTTGTGGGGCGCATGTTGCAGGTGTTGATCGTCAACCCGTGGCCGGGAACAAACGTCCGAGCGCCATTGACTACATACGCAGGGAGGATGTGCGTCTGCAGGTCCGCCCGTCCAGTTCCATGGACGTCGATGAAGCAACCCCCTTCGGCCACGGGTGACGTCGGCGCTCCTGTTCGATAGAGCGCGTACTGAATGCCGTGTTTGATATTCTGCGGAAACTTATGCTGACCGTCATAGGAGATCGGTTGGTTCAGGTCACACACAACATAGGTATTGAGATGGTCCTGATAGTTCTTTCCGACCCCATCCATGTGGTGCTGCATTTCTATTCCATGCGCCTTCAGTTCATCGGTTGGTCCGATTCCCGAAAGCAACAAGAGTTTGGCCGTGCCAATTGAACCGGAGGATAGCAGAATTTCCCGTTCGCAACGAACCGTCTCCACTTTTCCACCTTTGATATACTCTACACCGACGGCGTGCCGGTTCTCGATGATGACCCTCTTTGTCTGGGCGTGGGTGATCACCGTCAGATTGGGGCGTTTCTTGGCCGGCTTCAGATAACAAACGGCAGCAGATGCGCGCCGGCCATTGTGCTGAGTAACCTGGTAGAGGCCCGTTCCCAACTGGTCGTCCCCGTTGAAATCCGGATTGAGTTTGTGTCCGGCCTGCTGAGCAGCGCGGATGTAATCCTTGCAGATGATGTGAGGTGATCGCTGGTTCGAGACATACAAGGGCCCGTCGGTCCCGTGATAGGCGTCGGCAATCGTGTTGTTGTTTTCCGCCCGGCGGAAATAGGGCAGAACGTTTTCGTAGGACCAGCCGGCGTTTCCTTCACCAGCCCAGCTGTCATAGTCCTCTTTCTGGCCGCGGATGTAGATCATGCCGTTGATCGAGCTGGATCCGCCGAGGGTCTTGCCAAGCGGAAACCACAGTTCGCGATTGTTGAGGTGTTTTTGCGGAGCAGTGGAATAGCAATAGTTGACACTGGGCTTCTGCAGCAGGGCAAAGCCTCCCGGTACGTGGATCATAGGATCGTTGTCCGGACCGCCGGCTTCCAAAAGCAGCACCTTATTGTCAGGGTTTGCTGACAATCGATTTGCCAGCACGCAACCGGCAGACCCCGCTCCCACTATTACGTAATCATACACGGTCGCCGTTCCCCCACGCCATTGCAGGTCCTCAATCGAATGGTGACTCAGCTATAATGCACATTGAGTCTCGGTTCAATAATTTAGTAAAATATTTTTCAGGCGAAATGTGCTGTGTGTTCGGGTTAGGTGTGTGGTGTACCGGATAAGCCAAAATTTGGCTGATTTATGCTGGAATCGGACACGTAGCGATGGTTCACTTCGTTATTTAGTAAAAAATTCAATAAATATTTGACTTTTAATTGCAGCCGAATATGGTGGCATCGTTCAGCCGAGCCACCGGCCTGTCGGTTGCGAAGGAGCGTGATGACAAGGCCTGGTCTTGAGCCCGGGAGAAGCAGCGAAACCCAAACCTTCAAAGGGAGGAATGTGATGTTTAACAGGCGCAGCATGTTGTCATTGATGTCGGCAGTCGCGTTGAGCGTAGGGGTCGGAGCGCCGGCTTTGGCTGATGGTCCGCCGTGGACGATCGGCTTCAGCCAAGACACGATGGATCACCCCTGGCGTGCCTATATGGTGACGTCAGCTGAAGCGCAGGCGAAGAATTATCCCAACGAGATCAAAGAGTTCATTTACACCGATGCCGGTGGTTCCAATGAAAAGCAGATCGCCGATGTCGAGGACCTGATTTCGCGCGGCGTCGACCTGATCATGATGAGCCCGCGCGAAGCACAGGCCCTGGTGCCGGCTGTCAATGCGATCAAGAAGGCGGGCATCCCGCTGGTCGTGCTCGACCGCGAGATCGTTGGTGAAGACTACAATGTGTTCATTGGCGGCAACAATCTGCAGATTGGTGAAGAACTCGGCAAGTACACGAAGTCCAACGTCGGAGACAGCTTCAAGTATCTCGAGCTCGAAGGCATTCCCGGGGCGACGCCGACCATCCAGCGTCATGAGGGTTTCACCTCTCAGATTGAAGGCAACACCGAGCGCCTCGATGCTCAACCGGCCAACTATGACCTGGCGCCGGCCATTCCGATCGTCGAAGACTGGCTGACCAAATACAAGGGTCAGTTCGATGTGATCTATGCTCACAATGACCCGATGATCCTGGGTGCCATCAATGTGCTCAAGGAAGCCGGTTACAAGCCTGGCGATGTCTTCCTCGTCGGCGTTGACGGTCAGCGGGAAGCTTTCGAGGCCATCAAGGATGGTTGGCTGCAGGCGACCGCAATCTATGCGACCGGCGGCGCGCTCGGCCTCGACATGGCTGTTCGCGTTTTGAAGGGTGAACCCGTTCCGAAGCGGATCATCACCGAGACACCTGTGATCACCAAAGACAACGTGAACGACTTCTACGATGCCAGTTCACAATATGTCCGGTAACAGCTGACGCCTTGTTTTCAGGCCTCCGCCTGGCGGAGGCCTGATCTACCCAAAAACACCAGGGAGCAGTTCGATGGTTGCCGAAAGCACGTCTTTGGTGCTTGCCGATACACCGTGCGACAAGGTCTTGCTGCTCCGGCTCAATCGCCCAGACAAGCGCAACGCCATCAGCAACGAAATGCTGCGAGAGCTGGCCGATCATGTGCGCGCGGCAGAGATGAGCCGACAGGTCCGTTGTATTGTCATTGCCGGCAGCGAGACGTTTTTTTCGGCCGGCGCCGATATCAAGGAAATGCGAGTAGCCGGTATCGACGCGATCCAGAACCGCTCCCGCAGCGAAGACTGGGCCGTTCTGGAATCGACACGCATACCGATGATCGCTGCGGTCAATGGCATGTGTCTCGGCGGTGGTCACGAACTTGCAATGCTCTGCGACATCGTCATTGCGTCGAAATCGGCAATGTTCGGCCAGCCTGAGATCAAACTCGGACATATCCCGGGAGACGGAGCCACGCAGCGGCTGCGACGCATCGTCGGCAAATATGCTGCCATGCAGATGATCCTGACCGGTGAGACCGTGGACGCCCAACAAGGCCTGTTATTGGGTTTGGCGGCTGAGGTCGTTTCGGCAGACAACAGCGAAGGTCGTGCTGTTGAGATAGCAGCTTCAATTGCACGCCATTCACTCAAGGCGCTTGGTTTCGCGAAGGACGCAGTCAGGGCTTCGGACGAACTCCCACTTTCCGCCGGGTTGGAGCGCGAGCGTCGCAATATAGCTTTGGCCTTTACGACCAAAGATCAGAAAGAAGGAATGGCTGCGTTTTTCGAAAAGCGGCAACCGGATTTCAAAGATGAATAGGTTTTCAGATCCGGCATTTTCAGTTTTGAACGTGCGATACCGACAAGGACCAGACCATGCAACTTGAAGGCATTCGAATCGTCAGCTTCAATCACTTCCTCATGGGGCCCCTCGGAATCCAGTTTCTTGCAGACCTCGGCGCAGAAGTGATCGCCATCGAACCGCTCAAGGGAGCGTTTCAAAGGCATTGGGGTGGCAGCGATGCGAAAAAGGCCGGTGGCGAAACCACGTTGGAACTTGTGGCCAACCGCAACAAGAAAAGCATATGCCTGGATCTGAAAGATCCGGAAGCGCTTGAAATCGCACGCAAACTCGCGGCAGGCGCCGATGTTGTCGCAGAGAATTTTCGGCCGGGCGTGATGGACAAGCTGGGGCTCGGCTACGACAAACTGAAGGCGGACAGTCCTGAAGTCATTTATGCCTCCGCCAGCGGATTTGGCCCGGATGGCCCGTACGTCAACAGGCCGGGTCAGGACATGATCGCGCAATCTCTGTCAGGACTGGCATGGATTACCGGCAAGGAAGGGGAAATCCCCCGCCTGGTTGGCACATCGGCCATTGACCACCATGGAGCGATGATTTTCGCGGCGGGGATCCTGGGCGCTCTGGTCAAGAAGGCCAGAACCGGGAAGGGCGGACGTGTCGATGTCAATCTGTTCTCAGCAGCCTTGAACCTGCAGGCAGAGTCCCTGGTCTGCTACTTCAACGGCGACAAACCCGATAGCGCCCAGCAGCCAGGTCATGTGGGAAGCTGGTATCATGAGGCGCCCTACGGAATTTATGCGACCTCGGACGCGTTTATTGGCCTCTCGCTCGGTAACCTTCCTCTCATGCTGGAGGCGGTTGGTGCCAAGGGTGAGTTCCACGCCGAGCAAAACGAGGCTTTCAATCGCCGCGAAGAGATTTCGGCCTTCTTTGCCGACAAGCTGCAGGCAAAGACATTTGATGAATGGGCTGCGATCTTCGAGGAACGCGATATCTGGTTCACCCAGGTCAACGACTACGAGCAACTCGCGGAAGACCCGCAGGTCCTTCACAATGGCGACTTCGTGAAGGTCGAAGCCTGGACTGGAGAGGAAATAACCCTGTTGGCCAATCCGGTGCGTTACGATGGGGAAACCGCTCAGGTACGCCTCGCGCCGCAGAAACTTGGCGCGCAGACGGCGGAAATCTTGAGCGATCTGGGACTGTCGATGGAAGAACAAGCTAGGCTGCTCGAGAAGGGCGCAATCGGTCAGGGTTAGCAACATATGCTTTTGGAAGTCAGAGGCGTAAGCAAATTCTATCCAGGCGTCAAAGCTCTCAAAGGTGTGGATTTCAACATAGACGCCGGCGAAGTTGTTGCCGTTGTTGGGGAAAATGGCGCCGGCAAATCGACCTTGATGAAGATCATTGCCGGCGCGATTGAGCCCAATGAGGGCGAGTTGTTGCTGGACAATGAGCCGATCAGCTTTTCCGGTCCGCTTGAGGCTCAGTCGCGCGGAATTTGCACGATCTATCAGGAACTGATGATTGTCCCGGAACTTTCGGTCGTTGAAAACGTGTTCCTGGGCCATCTGAAAAAACGTCGAGGATTTCTTGATTGGACGTCCATGCGCAAGGAAGCGCAGGTCATCCTGGACCGCCTGGGCCTGACGGCTTCGCTCGACGCAAAGGCGGGCGATCTCAGCGTTGCCGAGCAGCAGTTGATCGAAATCGCGAAGTCGTTGAGTCGAAAGTCCCGCCTCCTGATCATGGATGAGCCGACGGCGTCTCTTTCGAAGGATGAGGTTGCCAGTCTGTTCGGACTGGTCCGTTCGCTGAAGGCCGACGGTATCGCCGTGGTTTTGATCACCCACCATTTGCACGAGATATTCGAGATTTGCGACCGGTTGATCGTTCTGCGCGATGGCGACTATGTCGGCGCGTCGGCCATCGGTGATATCGATGAATCCGGGCTGGTTGAAATGATGCTGGGTCACAAGGTTGAAACCCAGGATGACAGCCAGCGCAAGGCCGCAGTGGGCAGTGAAGTGGTCCTGCAAGCGAAGGGCCTGCGTTCGCCGTATCTCGACAATGTCGACCTGACTCTGCACCGCGGAGAAGTGCTTGGGATCGCCGGACTTATGGGGGCGGGGCGAACTGAATTGGTTCGCGCTGTCTACGGGGCCGATCTTCTGGACGATGGGGAGCTGTCGATCGATGGTGCGGTGACCTACGTCTCGTCGCCACGTGTCGCCTTGGACCACGGGCTGGGTCTGGCACCGGAAGATCGCAAGATCCAGGGGCTGATCCTGTCGATGTCCATTGGTCATAACGCCACGCTGCCATCACTGGCAAGCCAAGGTGGTCCGCTCGGGATCAATCTGGCCAGGGAGGCCCGAACGGCTGAGGAACTCTGTGAGAAGCTGTTTGTCAAATATGCCGATATCAATCATACGGTCGGTACCTTGAGCGGGGGCAACCAACAGAAGGTGGTGCTGGCCAAACTGCTTGGGGCGGGGACCAACATCTATCTGCTGGATGAGCCCACGCGCGGCATCGATATCGGCGCCAAGGAAGCGATCTTCGACCTGATCTGGGATCTGACCGCTCAGGGCAACTCGGTGATCATCATATCATCCGTCATCGAAGAACTGATCCGCGTTTGCGATCGCATCATGTGCCTCCATCTCGGCCGTGTGACCCAAACCTACGAGCGCGGTGACTTCGATCTGACCCGCATCATGTTGAATGCCATGGGCAAGGCCTCACAGGATGCCGAGGCAGCGGAATGATTGCCGCCGTCAAGACCTTTGTCTCCCGCGGCAACTTCGTCATTCTCGTGGCGCTGGTCATCGCCGCCGGACTGGCATCCGAACACTTTTGGACGGCGGAAAACATCTTGAATGTCATCCGCGCCGCCTCGTTGATCGGCATCATCGCAATCGGCATGAACGTGGTCATCATTGGTGGAGGCATCGACCTTTCCGTCGGCTCGGTGGTCGCTTTGACGGGAGCGGTTGCCGCAACATTCTGGGTCAGCGGTTCGCCTTTCTTCCTGTTTCTGGCAGTGCCGATCCTGGTTGCCTTGTCGGTCGGATTCGCCAATGGTGCGCTGGTCAGCTGGCTGGGGTTGCAACCCTTCGTGGCCACGCTTGTTCTGATGACCGTGGCGCGCGGAGCGGGCCTGGTATACACCGGCGGCCAACCCGTTTATGCGGACTATCCGGACATTTTCATGCTGATTTCGAGGGGCGATGTCTTCGGCATTCCCGTCCCCTCCGTGCTGTTCCTGGCGGCAGCGCTCGTCACCTGGTACATCATGCGGTGGCGCGTTTTCGGGCGCGAAGTCTATGCCGTCGGCGCTAACGAAACGGCGGCTCGCCTCTCCGGGATCAACGTCGCCAGCGTCAAATTCAAGACTTACCTCTACTGCGCCCTGCTTGCCGGCATTTCGGGGCTGGTTCTTACCAGTCGAATGGAGTCCGGGGAGCCTGGTCAGGCGGGCATTTTCTGGGAACTCGACGCGATCGCGGCGGTGGTCATTGGCGGCACGTCTATTCGCGGCGGCAGCGGTTCCATCTGGGGCGCATTCGTCGGCGCCCTGATCATCGGCATCGTTGCGAACCTGTTCAACCTGTTGGGTGTCGGACCCGCCTGGCAACAGGTGGCCAAGGGGGCCATCATTGTTCTCGCGGTCATGTTGCAGGCGCTCAGCGATCGCGGGCAGGACGGCATCAATTGGCGCAACATGGTTCCGCAGTTCGACTCGATGGGTGGATGGTGGAAACCGGTCGCCGCGATCGGCGTTGTTCTGATCGTTTTGAACGGCGTGCTGTTCCAGACGGCAAACTCGTTGTTCCAGATCGACCTCGCCAAAGCGCCTTACACGCGGGCCAAGAACCTGGAACTGACGCGGGTCTATCACCGCGCCATTCCACTCTATGAAGAGGTTCTCGAGCGCTTCCCTGACGGCGAATACGCGCTCCTGTCGCGCATCGGGATCGCCAATTCCGCCCGCGGCAGCGGCGACCTTCAACGGGCCGAAGATTCCTATGCCGAGTTGCTGGCCGAAGCCTCGAGCGGTGCTCTGTCGGAAGATCTCTCGTTCGATGTTCTGAAGAACTATGTGACCCTGTTGCAGCAGACCGGCAACAATCAAAAATTCCAGGAAGTGTTCGCACTGCTGGAGGAGGGGTTCCCGGATAGTGATGCGACGCGCGAGGGTAGGGTCTATCTGGAGCAGATCAAGGCTGCGGAAGAGACGGCAAGTTCTGGTGAAATCCCCGAAAATGCGCCTGTTATCGTTGCGGCCGACGGTGTTTCCATTCCCCAAACAGTCAAACTCGGCGACCGCTTCGATATCGTCATCAAGGTCGAGCCGAACGGCAATCACGCCTCTGACTTTTCCATCATGTCGCCCTTAAGTTTCTGGCGTGGCTTCAAACTGGTCAAGGCCGCTCCCAATCCGAGGTCGATATCCGAATTCTGGGGTAAACGGGCGTGGAGCTACAGCAAAATCAGCGAGCCGCTGGAGATCACGGCAACGCTCGAGGCGGTCAAGCCGGGAGCCTTCGATTTCGATCTGGATGTCGAGCGCAGTTTCGATGTTCTTGAATACGGCATCGTCAAGCCGATCATGGTGGAGGAATAGTCATGACGGGTTTCTTCAGGACCTATCCCTTCGTCGTCGTTCTGGTCGTGATGGCTCTGGTGTTCGGTTTCCTCTCACCGACGTTTCTGGAAGCCGGCAACCTGTCCAATATTCTCAAGCAGGCGTCGCTGCTGGGCTTCGTGGCGCTGGGCACCTGTTTTGTGCTGATCGGTGGAGGGCTGGACCTGTCAGTGGGGTCCGTCGTTGCCCTGTCGTCAGTGCTGATAGCCGGACTGTCGGCAACGCTGCCGCCCATTGTCGGCATCCACATCGCACTGCTGGCGGGCATCCTGGTCGGCGTTGCGAATGGCTATTTCATTACAGCCTTCAATTTTCAGCCGATTATCGTGACCATCTCCTCTATGGCAATCGTCCGTGGTATCGCCATGGCCTATTCCGACAGCCGTCCGATTTTCGGAACTCTGCCCGACGAATTGTTCCTGCTGGCCGATGGCGTCGTCTTTGGGCTGCCCGTGCCTGCCCTGCTGTTCTTTCTAGCCTGCGCGATCTCGGCGCTGTTCCTGCGATACACCAATCTCGGCCGGCAAATCTATCAGGTGGGCGGTAACGAGGAGGCTGCCCGGCTTGCTGGGATCAATGTCGCGAGGGTGAAAATCGTCACCTATGCGATCAGCGGATTTCTCTCGGCATTTGCCGGGTTGATGCTAGTCGCGCGCATGCAGTCCGGCGAAGCGGTCAGAACCGGCGTCGGCTGGGAACTGGACGCCATTGCGGCGGCGGCGATCGGTGGGGTGTCCCTGATGGGAGGTATCGGCACTGTTGTCGGCACACTCTGCGGTGCCCTGATCATCGGAATGATGGCCAATGCCTTCAACCTGCTGGGCGTCAATCCCTATTGGCAGCGCATCGTTATTGGCATCGTGTTGGCGATCGCGGTCGCGAGTTACTCCAGTGGCAATCTGCGCGAGATGCTCAAGCGGCTGCGCTTTACAAAACAAAGGTCGTAAAATGTCGACAAAGCTCTCACTGCCGGAAAACCCGCGTGCCAACGGCTACTTTGTCGACGGTGCCTGGAACAGCGGTTCCGATCACAAGCGACTGGACCGGGTCAGTCCGGGCCATGGTGTCGTCGTCAGTTCCGTCGCACTTTGCAGTGCGAAAGACACCGACAAGGCGGTGGCGGTTGCCCGAAAGGCCTTTGAAGATGTGTGGGCTGAGACGCCCGGTGCTCACCGCAGCCGGATTCTGTTGAAAACCGCCGAGGGTATCCGGGCCCATCTCGATGACTTGGCCTATTGGGAGACGCTGGAGACGGGCAAGCCGATCAGTCAGTCCAGGGCTGAAATCGAAGCTGCGGCGGATCACTACGAAGCCGCGGGCGGGATGGCCCGATTGATTACGGGCCAGACCCACAACGCCTATGGTGAGGGCATGATTGGACTTGTGACCAAGCAGCCGATTGGTGTCGTCGGCCTGATCACGCCGTGGAATTTCCCGTTCATCGTGCTGGCCGAACGCCTTCCGTTCATTCTGGCGGCAGGCTGTTGTGTCGTTCTGAAGCCCTCTGAAATGACGTCGACGACCAGCTTGATGCTTGCCGAAATCCTGGCTGAGGCGGGTCTGCCCCGAGGGGTCTACAATGTGGTGACCGGTATGGGGCCGGAGGTCGGTGAGGCGCTGTCCAACCATCTTGATGTGGACATGATTTCCTTTACCGGTTCCACCGCTGTCGGTGAGCGTGTTCTGCAGGCATCGAAGTCGAACCTGAAGAAGGTCGGGTTGGAACTGGGCGGTAAGAATCCGCAGATCGTTTTTGCCGATGCGAACCTGGACGACGCCGCGGATGGGATCGCATTCGGCATGTGCTTCAATGCCGGCCAATGCTGCGTTTCCGGCTCCCGACTGATCGTTGAAGCGTCGGCGGCCGATGCGCTGAAGGCCAAGATCCTCGACAAGCTGTCGAGGATCAAGCTGGGCGATCCGCTGGACCCGGACACCCAGATGGGAGCGATCGTCTCACCTCAGCATTTCGAAAAGATCCTTGGCTATGTGGAAAAGGGATCTGCGGAAGGCGCCAAGCTGGAGTGCGGTGGCACGTCTACGGATATCAGTGGCGGTGAATTCGTTGTGCCGACAGTGTTTTCAGGCGTTGAAACCGATATGGCGATCGCCCGCGATGAAATCTTCGGGCCGGTTCTTTCCGTCATGACATTCGAAACAGCGGAAGAGGCCATCAAGATGGCACTGGATACGGAGTATGGATTGGCGGCGTCGGTCTGGAGCAAGAACATCGACAAGGCCATCGGCGTGATCCGGAAAATGCGCGCCGGCCGGTGTTGGGTCAACACCACCATTGTGGGCGGACCGGAGCAGCCCATGGGCGGCTTCAAGCGATCCGGAACGGGTCGCGAATGCGGTCTGATGGGCGTGGAAGAGTACATGGAAACCAAGTCGATCCACGTGGTTTTGGGCGATCGCGACCATTGGGTGAGCTGATCTTGTTGCCGCCGGATGAATTCATGGGCTAATTGGCACATCACCAACTGATTTAGGGACAAAAACATGCTAACCGGCAAACACTATATCGCTGGAAACTGGGTCGGGAGCGATGGCAGGTTCTCCTCGCAGCCCATCAAGGGAGAGGGGTACGAATTCTGCGTGGGCACACCTGCGCTGGTGGAGGATGCGGTCGCCGCGGCGGAGAAAGCGTTTGAAACCTATGGCGCGAGCACGCGCGAAGCCAGAGCGGCGTTTCTGGAGACAATTGCCGACGAAATCGATGCGCGCGGTGAAGCCATTACCGAAATCGGAAGTGCAGAGACAGGCCTTCCGGCAGTGCGACTGGAAGGGGAGCGCGGCCGAACCGTTGGGCAATTGCGCCTGTTTGCGTCTCATATTCGCGAAGGCAGCTATCTGGATCGTCGCCATGACGAAGCCCTGCCGGACCGGGCGCCTCTGCCGCGACCGGATCTGCACGTGGTTCAGCGCCCGATCGGTCCGGTGGCTGTGTTCGGCGCTTCCAATTTCCCGCTGGCATTTTCCGTCGCGGGTGGCGACACGGCCAGCGCATTGGCCGCCGGTTGCCCGGTTGTCGTCAAGGGCCATTCCGCCCATCCGGGCACGTCGGAAGTTGTTGCCCAGGCGATCGCGGCGGCCGTTGTCGCCTGTGACATGCCTGCCGGGGTTTTCTCTCTCATTCAAGGCGGACGCCGCGACGTCGGAGAAGCACTGGTTCAGCACCCGCTCATCAACGCTGTCGGCTTTACCGGCTCTCTCGGCGGCGGGCGTGCCCTGTTCGATCTCTGCGCCGCTCGTCCCACCCCGATCCCGTTTTTCGGCGAACTCGGATCGATCAATCCCGTCTTTGTCCTGCCGGATGCAGGCAAAAACCGCGCAGCCGGGATCGGCACTGCCTGGGCCGGTTCGCTGACCATGGGGGCCGGACAGTTCTGCACCAATCCGGGGGTCGTCTTTATCGAGACCTCACAGGCGGATGCCTTTCTCGCAGCTGCGGCTGAGGCTTTGTCGGCAACCGCCGAGCAGGCCATGCTGACCGATGGAATCGCCGACGCCTATCGCAGTGGTGCGGCTCTGGTCCAAAACACCGGCAACCTGAAAGAGATCGTCGGAACGGCCTGTTCCGGCCGCAGCGCGCTGCCTTATCTGTTTGAAACGACGCTGGACACCTGGACGGCCGAACATCAGCTCGCTGAGGAAGTGTTCGGGCCGCTGGGCATCGTCGTGCGCGTGCCATCGGCAGAGAATTTCGCTGACGTTGCCCGGGCATTTGTCGGCCAACTGACCTGCACCTTGCATGTCGATGATGGTGACACCGCCCTGGCGCAATCGCTTGTTCCCATCGTTGAGCGCAAGGCGGGGCGTATCCTGGTCAATGGCTTCCCGACCGGCGTCGAAGTCAGCGACACCATGGTGCATGGCGGTCCCTATCCGGCATCGACGAATTTCGGAGCGACATCGGTCGGGACGTTGTCGATCCGCCGCTGGCTGCGTCCGGTTTGCTATCAGGCCATGCCCAGAGATCTGCTGCCGCAGGACGCGATCGGGTAGATAGGCCACTCAAACATGACGATCGACGTTCTGCTGGCTCAATTTGCTGCAGGGCGTCGATCCCGAGCGCCTGTTTCGGAGCGGACCGACGCATCCCGTCATCCAGCCGGGAATGGAACGCATTTTTCCCAAGTGGATACTACCAGGTATCGATATGCGTATGATTTGGTTTGCGTTTCTCCTCCCCGGCGGCATCGAGGGTGTCAATCACGCGCTGGCGGGATTCAGCCGGGTCGATGACGTCGTCAATCTCGAGCAGGCTGGCAACATTGAGAGCTTTGCCGACCTGGTACAATTCATCCACCTTCTGCCGAAACATCGCCTCTCGCTCGACTTTGTCGGAGATGGCCGCCAGTTCGGCCCGATAGGCCAATTGCACGGCGCCCTCCAGACCCATACCGCCAAACTCGCCGGTCGGCCAGGAAAAAGTTCCCTGACTTGCGTGCAGACTGCCGCCTGCCATGGCCATGGCGCCAAGTCCGTAGGCCTTTCGCAAGACAATGGTCACGATGGGAACGTCAAGCGCTGCGCCCGCAACGAACATGCGTGAAACATGCCGGACCAATCCGGTTTTTTCCGCGTCCGGCCCGACCATGAATCCTGGCGTATCCAGTAGCGCGACGATCGGCAGACCGAATGCGTTGCACAGCTGCATGAAGCGCGCCGCCTTGTCCGCGCTGTCTGCGTCGATGGCGCCGCCCAGGGATTGCGTGTTGTTTGCTAGGATACCGACCGGCCGCCCCTCGATCCTGGCAAGACAGGTGATGAGCGGAAGAGCAAAGTCCGGCCTCAGCTCCATAGTTGAGTCAACATCGACCAGCGTGTTGATGAGCGCCCGGACATCATAGGCATGAACCCGGTTGTGCGGCAGGGCATGGCGCAGGCGCTGCTGGTCCGGAGCATCCCAATCGTCGAGCGTGCCCTGGAAGTAGGCGAGGTACGTCCGCGCGGCTTCGATTGCCTGCCGCTCGTCCTCCACCAGCACGTCGATGACGCCGTTTTTGGTCTGAACCGCTGCAGGCCCGATGTCCTCCGCACGAACCGCGCCCAGGCCGCCGCCCTCGATCATGGCAGGCCCTGCCATGCCAATATTGGCATCGCGTGTGGCAATGATGACATCGCAACAACCCAACATGGCGGCGTTTCCGGCAAAACACCGTCCTGTCGTGACGCCGACGATCGGGACCTTTCCGTTGAGTGCGGCTAGGCGTTGAAAGGTCATGCTGTCCAACCCGCTGACGCCGTTGTGGTCGGTATCACCCGGCCGACCGCCACCGCCTTCGGCAAACACCATCAGCGGAATACGCCAATCGGCCGCAAGGGCCAGCATCCGATCCTTCTTTCGATGCGCGTTGACGCCCTGGGTGCCGGCCATGACGGTATAGTCATAGGCGAGCGCCATGCAGCGTGCCTTTTCCTGGCCGAATGTCGCACTGTTCACATGGCCGATGGCCGCAATCATGCCATCGGCAGGGCTGATCCGAAGCAACTCGTCGATGGATTTTCTCGATCTCTGCGCAGCGACGGCGAGGCTTCCGTATTCGCAGTAGCGGGTTTCATCGAAAAACTCCGCGAGGTTCTCGCGGATCATCCGCTTGCCATGTTTTGTGCGCCGTTCGACCGCTTCCGCGCGTGCTTCATCGCCCAAACGGTCCCGACGCTCCATCAGCTCCAAAAGTTCGGGTCTGCCTTGATCCGCGTGTCGTGCTGCTTCTGGTGCAGCTTCCGCGCCGGTTTCCGCCCTGGGAACAAGCACGAGAACAATGTCTTCAGCCAGAAGCAGATCTCCGGACTTTGCACGAACCTCGACGACCCGACCGGCGAGCTCGCTTGAAACGGGCATTTGCATTTTCATTGCTTCGAGCACGCCGATCTGTTGCCCGGCGGAAACGGTCGCGTCGGGCTCGACGGTCAGTTCGACAAGCGTCCCCTGCATCGGTGCGTGGACGGCAATTGCGCCGTCCGGAATGGGTTGCCGCGATTGGGGCGCGCCGTTTGGCCCGGCAGCGTGCGACGGGCTGTCCAGGTCCGAGTAAAGATCGGTATCGATCGACTGTGCGTGCAGTTCGGAGAAATTCGTCTCGATGAAGTGTGTATCGAACTGACCGGCCTGTACGGCTTCGCTGTGGAGCACGGACCGCAAGAACCCGATATTGGTGTCGACGCCTTCGATGCGGACGCCCGAAAGTGCACGAAGCGCTTTCCGCACCACTGCCTTGAAGTCAGAGGCCCGGCTGCTGGTAATGACCTTGGCCAGCAAAGGGTCGTAGGCAGTGCTTGTTCGGTGGCCCTGATAGCCGAATGTGTCGACCCTGATGCCCGGTCCGGATGGCAACTCGAAGCGGTTGAGCACGCCGCTGGATGGTTGTGGCTCGCCCTCATCCGTCATCACTTCCATGTTGATCCGCGCCTGGATCGCATATCCGTTCGGATGCGGGATGTTGTCCTGATCCAACCCCAAATCCGGAAGTGTTTCCCCGCCTGCCAGGCGCAATTGAGCCTGAACAAGATCGTGGCCGGTGATCTCCTCCGTTACGGTGTGTTCGACCTGAATGCGCGGGTTCGTTTCGATAAACCAGAATTGCCCGTCATCGGACGCCAGGAACTCGAAGGTACCCAGACTTCGATAATCGACCCTGGCGGCCATCCCGAGAGCCGCTTCGATCATCCTTTCCCTCGCGTCTCCGGGAAGCGGCAGACTTGGGGCAATTTCGATCAGTTTTTGACGGCGACGCTGAAGGCTGCATTCTCGGTCCCAAAAGTGAACAAGGGTACCGGCTCCATCTCCCAGCACCTGGACTTCGACGTGCCGGGCGTTCTGGATCAGTTCCTCGACATAAACACCACTTTGCCCAAAGGAAGCCATCGCTTCGGAGCGACAGAGATTATAGGCGTCTTCGAGACCGTCCGCGTGCCGCACAATTCGCATCCCGCGGCCGCCGCCTCCGGCAAGCGCCTTGATCATCATTGGCGTATCGGGGGGCAAGTTCGCCAGGAACTCTGCGGCCTCGTCGAGTGTCGTTTCCGAGTTTGTGCCGTTGGGCGTCGGTACGTTGCACTCGTGCGCCAGGTTGCGAGCGGCACCCTTGTTGGCGAACAAGGCGAGGCTATCGGATCGCGGGCCGACAAACACGATGCCCTCGTCTTCGCAGGCCTTTGCGAAGTCCGTGTCCTCGCTCAGAAACCCGTAGCCCGGATGGACCGCGTTGCAATCGTGCTGTTTGATGGCGTCGATGATCTGCCTTTTGTCCAGATAGGCGGCAGCGCCGCTGCCAATCATGGCGTGGCTTTCTTCGGCGTATCGCGGATGCAACGAATTTGAGTCATCCTCCGAATGGATCGCGACAACGGGAATGCCGAGATCTGCTGCCGCGCTGGCAATTCTGATCGCGATCTCGCCTCGATTGGCAATGAGCAGCTTGCGCAACTTTGGCATGTCTCAGGCTCTGCAGGTTAGGGTTACACACTCAAGCGGATCCGCTGCGGCGCGGAAACTCGATCAAATCAACCGGGTCCAAGGTGGTTCAGAGTGAAATGACGGATCAGAACCTCGCCTTCGCTGATGGCACTGTCAACACCGTCCGCCGCGACCGTTCGAACGTTGGCATTTTCTCCGCCGGGCGGCATGTCGCCCAAAAACGTTCGCAGCATAAAATGCCGCAAACGCTACAAGATTGGTGTTTAATGCCGCGGAACCCGACAAAACGCGCTTTCCTGTCGGCACAATGCCTTAGCCTGCCGCAATGTGCTGAACCGTCGGAAGGATGCCATGCTCTCCAATTCACTTGTCGAAAAAGACCGCGCTCATTTCTTTCATCCGGTCGTTCCGATCCGCGCTCATGAAAAGCGCGGTGTTACTGTCATGCAGTCAGGCAACGGCGTTTTTCTGACGGATGTCGAAGGCCATGAACTGCTCGACGGATTTGCTGGTCTGTGGTGCGTCAATGCGGGGTATGGCCACGAAAGCGTGGTCGAGGCCGCGGCTGAGCAGATGCGGCGTTTGCCCTATGCGACCGGGTATTTCCATTTCGGGAGTGGGCCGGCTATCGAGCTGGCCGCCAAGCTCGCCGAACTGTCGCCCGGCGATCTGGACCATGTGTTTTTCACCCTGGGCGGATCGGATGCCGTCGATACCGTCATTCGCATGGTGCGCTACTATTTCAACGCTCGCGGCGAGACGCAGAAGAAGCACTTCATCGCGCTGGAGCGGGGCTATCACGGATCAAGCTCGAACGGCGCAGGACTGACGGCCCTGCCGGTCTTTCACGACCACTTTGATCTTCCGATGCCCTGGCAGCATTATATTCCGTCGCCCTATCCCTATCGCAACGACGCAGCAACGGATGAGGAGATTATCGCGGTGGGTGTTGCCAACCTGGAGGCCAAAGTCGCCGAACTGGGTGCTGACCAGGTCGCAGCCTTCATCATGGAACCGGTGCAGGGCTCTGGCGGGGTGATCGTGCCGCCAATGGGCTATGCAAGGGCGATGCAGGATACCTGCCGGGCTCTCGGGGTCCTGTTCATCGTGGATGAAGTGATCACCGGTTTCGGCAGAACCGGACCGATGTTTGCCTGCGAACACGAGGGTTTGACGCCTGACTTCCTCACCACCGCGAAAGGTCTGACATCGGGTTATACGCCCATGGGCGCCGTCTTTGTCTCGGACCGCATTTATCAGGTCATGGCGGATGCGGTTCCTGACGGCGTGCCGTTCGGCCACGGCTTCACCTATTCGGGCCATCCGGTGAGCGCAGCGGTCGCGCTGGAAGTCATCAAGCTTTACGAGGGCGGTCTGATCGAGAATTCGAAGCGGGTCGGCGCATACTTCGAGGCACAACTGGCGACCTTGGCGGACCATCCGCTGGTGGGCGATGTGCGCGCCAAGGGGCTGCTGGCCGCCATCGAAATCGTCACCGACAAGAATACCAAAGCCAAGCCGACGAAGGCCATGAACGTCGCTGCCCGTCTGGCTCAGGCCGGTTACGAGAACGGCATCATCTTTCGCTCTTTTGCCGACGACGTGATCGGTCTTGCACCGCCCATCTGCATCAGCGAAAGCGAGATCGATCTCCTGGTCGACCGCGTTCGTGCCACCCTGGATGCGCTCGACGACCTGGAAGGATAGACCGATGAAACTGAGTGACTTTAAAGCCCTGACTTTCGACGTCTACGGCACGCTGATCGATTGGGAAAGCGGCATGGTGGATGCGCTCAAGCCACTTACCGACAAGGTCAGAAGCAGCCTTACGCGCGATGATGTTCTGGAAGCTCATGCCACCTACGAGTCGTCCACGCAGCGCTGGACGCCTGGCAAACGCTACAGCGAATTGCTGCCTGTCATTTACCGCCGACTGGCCGAGGAATGGGGCGTGGAGGTGACCTGGGAAGAATGCGTCGCCTACGGGCTTTCGGTGCGTCAATGGCCCGCTTTTGACGACAGCCGGGAGGCCCTTGCCTATCTCAAGAAGCACTTCAAGCTTGTGGTGTTGACCAACACGGACAATCTCAGCTTTTCAGGCTCGAACGCGCGGCTTGGCGTGGCGTTCGATGGTGTCTACACCGCCGAAGATATCGGCAGCTACAAGCCGGATGACCGCAATTTTCAATACATGATCGAGACGCTGGCTCGGCAGGGTGTTCAGAAGCATGAAATCCTGCACACGGCCGAAAGCATGTTTCACGACCACGCCCCGGCCAATAAGCACGGGCTGGCCAATTGCTGGATCTATCGCCGGCACGACAAGGAGGGTTTCGGCGCCACGATGGATCCCGGCGAGATGCCGAAAGTCGACTTCCAGTTCAACTCCATGATGGACATGGCCAGAGCCCATCAGGCAGAGTTGGCGGGCTAGACAAGGGAGGTGGTCCATGGCGGGAGCGCCAAAACTCGACCGGATCGACATCAATATTCTGTCCACCCTGCAGAAGCAGGGCAACATCACCAATGTGAACCTGGCAGAGGCGGTGGGCCTTTCACCCAGTCCATGCCTGCAGCGCGTCAAACGGCTGGAGAAAGCCGGCTACATCGAAAACTACCGCGCGGTCATCAATCTGAAGAAACTTGCCGACCATGTGATCGTCTTCACCGAGGTCACGCTTGCGGACCACCGGCGCAAGGACTTCGTCAAATTCGAGAATGAAATTCGGCAACACGACCATGTCGTGGAATGCCACCTGTTGAGCGGTGGCTATGATTACCTGCTCAAATTCGTTGCAAGAAGCGTGTCGCAATACCAGGAGATCATGGAGGACATGCTCGAACGCAATCTGGGTATCGACAAATATTTCAGTTACGTCGTGATCAAGCCGGTGGTGACCGAAAACATCGTACCGATACAGGATCTCGTCGAGCGCGATTGAGACCCGTCAGCCGGATTGCACCGGTCTTGGCGGGCGTTCCGCCAGCAGACCCTCGGGCCGGATTCTCATGACAAGAATCAGTGCCGCACCAATCACCATTTCCCTCAAGGCCGCGCCCTGTGCCCCCGACATGCCGTGGAACATGGGCTCGATGAAACGGCTGCCTTCAAGGATTAAGATCACCAGAAAGGCGCCGAGCACAGCGCCCGATGTGTTTCCGGTTCCGCCCGCGGTCAAGGCCAGGAAAATGTAGATGGTCAGCAGCGGCCGAAAGATGTCGGGTGCGACATAGCTGGTGAAATGCGCATAGGCGGCACCCGCCAGTCCCAGCAGGCCAGCTCCGATGGCAAATGCCTGAACCTTGTAGCGGCGCACGGGCTTGCCGGCGACCGCGGCCGCGGTCTCGTCGTCGCGGATCGCCCTGAGCGCTCGTCCGTAGGGAGAGCGACGAAGCCGCTCTGTCATCCACCAGGAGATGGCCACCGCCAACAGGACCAGCGCGCAGCACAGTGCATTGAATTGCAGCGGCGTCAGAACGCCGCGGAAGGGACCCGGAATACCCGGAATGCCGTCTGATCCGTTGGTCAGCCAGATTTCGTTGGCCGCGAGCAGACGGATGACCTCGCCGAACCCGAGGGTGACGATCGCCAGATAGTCACCGCGCAGGTTCAGCGTCAGCCGCGACAGCAAGGCGCCGGCAAGCGCGGCGCTGGCGATGGCGATCACGATGCCCAGGATGATCGGAAGTCCCAACGCAACCGTTGCCAGGGCGGCAGCATAGGCTCCAAGCGCAAAGAACCCCGCCAGGCCGAGATTGATCATGCCGGCCATGCCCCAGATGACATTGAGGCCGAGCGCCAGCAGGGCATAGATGCCGGCGAAAGTCAGCGTGGCAAGAAGGTAGCTGAGCATCAGTAAGCACGCTCCCCAAGAAGTCCACGCGGACGGAAGGCGAGCACGATGACGATGGCGATGAAGCCGACGGCGCTCTTGTAGGAGGGCGACAGGACGAGGACCGACAGTTCTTCACCGATGCCGACCACCATGGCGCCCAGGGCAGCCCCCGGAATACTCCCCAGCCCGCCGACGACCGCGGCGGCGAAAATGGGCAGGATGAAACGGAAACCGGTCAGCGGATCGATCGAGGTTCCGAGGCCCAGCAACATTCCGCCGGCTCCAACCAGTCCCATGGCCGTGAAGACCGTCAGACGCCCGACCCAAACCGGATCGATGCCTTTCAGTTCGGCCAGGGTGGGATTGTCCGCCACGGCCCGCATGGCCTTTCCGATGCGGGTATATTTGAGGGCGGCGAAGACGGCCGCCATGATGATCACCGCCAGCACCAGATTCTGGACCTGTTGCGGCCCCACCCGAACGCCGTAAATGCGCCAGTCGCGGGCCAGCGGCAGATCGTAGCCCCGGAGCTCGTTGCCGAAACCGAAACGAACCATGTTTTCAAGCACGATCGTCAGGGCGATCGATGCAATGGCGGCCGTCAGCGCGCCATAGGGGCGAAGCGGCTTCAGAGCCACCTCGTCCGATATGAGACCCACCAGGGCCGCAACGAGAAAGGCGGCGATCAGTGCCGGGGCGGCGGGAAGGCCCAGCCAGACGTTGGCGGCATAGCCGGCGAATGCGCCGATCGTGGCGTGGCTGGCGACCGAGAAATTCGGAAACCGCAGGACGGCGAAAATGGCGGTAAAGCCGATCGCCGGGATGGCGAGCAGCGTGCCGCTGATGAGGCCGTTCACCAAGAGCTGGGGGAGGAGGTCCATAAATCGATCAATTTGATTGAGGCAGCGGACCGCCCCGGGAAAGGGGCGGTCCGGATATCGTTGGTGTTAATCAGACGCGTTTGTACTCGGAGGCAGAGCCACCTGAGATCTTCTTGAAGACAAACTGCGTGCCCGTGATATCGCCAATATTGTCGAAATCGCACGGACCCGACGCGCCGGAATAGTTGATGCCGCCGTCAATTGCCGCGAGACCGTCGACTGCACTTTCGACCTTCTTGCCATCGCCCTGGCTGATGGAGCGGATGTTTTCCCGGATCGTATCGCCGGTGTCGCCCTTGCCGGCGGCCATCGCGAGAATCGCGAGGCTTGCATGATCGTAGGTCTGGGCGGAGTAGGGATCCACTTCGTCGACGCCGAGGATCGCCTTGACGTTGGCATAGGCGGCGCTGTTGACGGCAGGAGCTCCCTCCCAGGTGAAGACGCCTTCGGTGACCTCGGCCGGCAACGTGTCGAGTACCGACTTGTTGATGGCGTAGGCCGGTCCGATGATCTTGCCTTCATAGCCGGCCTGCCAGATATCGCGCAGCAGCACCGTGCTGTCGGCGGCGTATCCTCCGAGCATCAGGAAGTCGGGCTTGTCGCGCATGATCTGGTCGACCTCGGACCGGTAGGTCGATTTGTCGGCTTCGTAGATGAGGTTCTCCATGCCGGCGCCGTGGGACGCGGCAATTTCTTCGAGGATGGCGATGGAGGAAGCCGCAAACGGTGTTTGCGGACCGATCCATGCCATCTGTTTGGTGCCCTCCTCGACCATGAAGTCGCCGGCGACCCGGATCTGTAATTTGGAGTTCGGCTGCGTGCGGCAGATGAAACCCTGGTGGGGAAGCTGGGTGATGCTGTCTGCGCCGGAAACGCACAGGAGCATGGTCTTGCTTTCCCAGGCAAGCGGCGCGACGGCCGTGGTGACGGATGAGGCCCAGGTGCCCATGATGGCAGATACGCCGTCCACATCGATCAACTTGCGCGCTGCCCGCACGGCAGCTTCGGGAGAGGTCTGGGTGTCTTCCGAGACCAGCGTGATCTGCCGCCCGAGCACGCCGCCGGCTTCATTGACCTGCTTGATGACACCGGCAATCGCGTCCCGCATGTTCGGTCCGTAGGAACCGCCAACGCCGGTCAGTGGCGTGAGCGATCCGAGTTTGATCGCGTCCGATTGCGCCCTGAGAACTGTCGGGGCCGCAAGCGCCGCGGCGGTCGTGCCCAAGAACAGACGTCGTGTCATTCTTTTCATGTCTTCATCCTCTCTGTTGCTTCATCGAATTCGTTTTTGGTTATCCACCCAGGAAGGTTTTTCGAATGTCCGGGTCCGCCGCCAGCTCGGCTCCGGGGCCGGTCGCATGGTTACGGCCGGCCGACAGAATATAGGCTCGGTTGCAGAGTTCCAGAGCATCCATGGCGTTTTGCTCCACCAGGACGATGCACACTTTCTGTTCCGCGATCTCGCGGATGGTGTCGAACAATTGCCTCGCTGCAATCGGAGACAGGCCGGCGGACGGCTCGTCCAACAGAAGCAGCCGCGGTGAAACCATCATGGCGATCGCCATGGCCAGGATCTGCCTTTGGCCGCCCGACAATGTCCGTGCAGCCTCGCTTCGTTTTTCCGCCAGCACCGGAAAACGCGTGAACATTTCATTGATCCGCGCCGGTGCATCACCGGTAATATATCCGCCCATTTCAAGGTTCTCGCGGACCGTCATGGTGGCGAAGATATTGCTTTCCTGGGGGACGTAGGCAACGCCGTGTTCGGCGATCTGCCTGGGCCTCAGTCCGGTCAGCGATTGGCCCTCCAGCGTGATCGCTCCGGTCAAGGTTGGCAACAGCCCGGTCACACCTTTGAGCAAGGTGGATTTGCCGGCGCCGTTCGGACCCAGAATAGCGACGATCTCACCGGCGTCCGCCGTGACGGTCACGCCTTTAAGAATCTGGTCGGCCTTGCTGTAGCCGCCAATGACATCCTTCGCCTCGAAGATCATGCGCGCTGCCCCAGATAGGCGTCCTGGACCCGGGTATCGGCGACGATCTCGTCGAAGGTACCCTCGGTCAGCCGCTGACCCGCCGCCATGACAATTACCGGATCGCAAAGCCGCGCGACGATATCCATGTCGTGTTCCACGATCAGAAAGGTCAGCCCCGTTTCACGCAGTTCGACAATGCGTTCGGCAATCTCTCCGGCCAGCGCCGGATTGACGCCGGCAACCGGTTCATCCAGCATAATGAGCTTGGGACGACCCATCAGCGCGCGGCCGATCTCAAGCAGTTTCTTCTGGCCGCCGGACAGATCCGAGGACATGTTGTCGAGCACCTCGGTCAGGTTGAGTTGCCGTGCCACGTCCCGCGCCCGTTCGATCAGCTCCACTTCCCTTTGTCGGGATTTTGACGGTGAGAACAGTGCGGCGAGAACTTCTTCGCCGGGCTGCTCTTCGCCGTGCAGCAGTAGTGTTTCCAGCACAGTAAGCTTGGGAAATCCGCGGGCGATCTGGAATGTGCGGACAAGGCCCCTTTGGCTGATCTGTTCCGGCCGCCAGCCGGTAATGTCGGTTCCGTCGAACGTAACCTGGCCCGCTTCAGCCGGAATCACACCGGACAGACAATTGAACACGGTGGTCTTGCCGGCGCCGTTGGGCCCGATCAAGCCGGTGATCGTTCCGGCGCGCACATCAAGGTCGGTGCCGCGAAGCGCGCGAACGCCGTAGAAGCTTCTTTCAAGCCCCCGTACACGTAACAAACTGTCGGCCATTCACCCTCCGATTGGATTTGATAACCCAATATGCCGACGTGTAAAAGGTGGAATACAAACGTATTTTTTTGGCGGCAGGTGGTTATGGCTCGCGCCGCCCAGTGTCGCTCTTGCGTGGGGCCAGTTGAGCGGGTTGCCGGTTTTGCTGGGTGAAACGATGATGCATGGATTTCCCGGATCACTGACCCTTCATGAACCGGCGTGGCTCTCCTCACGCAGTCGGTTTCGCAGCCAGTCGACCGAAGACCATTATCAGGTGCGAGGCCTGTTCGCCGCACCGGAAGAGGAAGCGAAAGCCAGAGATCATTATTCGCAAGGGGAGGCCAGTCCGCGAACCAGTGATCTTGGCGATCCGTTGCTGTCAGCGCCGCTCACACAGGTTGCCGGCGGAACGATCTACTTTTCAGGTGGTCCGCACGATGACCTGAAGGCGGTCTTTCGGGTCATGGAAGTTCTGCGGGACAGGCACAATTTCCTGGCGATCGGCAGTCACTCAAACCTTCCTGTCCATTCGCGCTATCTGGATCAGCTCTGGATCATTTGGTCGCCCACGGCGAGGGATGTTTTCGGCCTTTCAGATGCCGACCTTCCCGGCGAACAGGACCTTTCCATCGAAGAGGCCCTCCTGGGCTTTGTCGACCGGCAGATCGACAAGTGGATCGAACCCGGACGCCTCTACAGCAGTCGCCTTGACGGTTCGATCGGCGGCGATGGCGAATATGCGCGTGAGGCGCTCGGCTTCGGATTTTCTGTCGAGGACCCGTTCGGATGCGTCTACCGCATCTGGAGCCGACCGTGGGTGGTTCTGAAGTGAAACGGCGGCCCCATTCAGGGGCCGCCGAAATTCGATCCGGCGATCGGGTCAATCAAGCGCGCGAGTCGGCTTCGCGAGCGTTGCCTGACCTGGATGATCCGGCTCGTGGTTTACCCGTGCGTCGCGGCGCAGGCTTGGACGCGGCGATGGCGTTCTTGCCGTCCAGCGTGCCGGTGACCACTCCGGCAATTCCATCCAGATCGGTTCCATCAATGCCGACCTCCTTGAGCAGTGCATCGACCATCGGGGCCTGCGCGCGATACCTGAGTGCGCTGTTGACCACATGGTCGGCAAGGCCGGAGCCGCCGCCATTGCTGCCGGTTCCGTTGCCATCCGAGCCGCCTGAACCCGACCCACCATTGAGCCCATCGACCTGCAGGATCTTGATGCTGTCGATGTTGTCCATTGGTTTGACGCTCTCGCGCACGATGGCTTCGAGATTGCGGATCATATCCAGCTTCACCTTCATGCTGACCTGTTCGCTCGAGAGCGTGTTGGCAGCCTCGTTCAGTGACTTCTGGCCGGCGGCCTGAATGGCATAGGTAACCTCGGCTGCCGCTGCGCGAAGGCGCTCGGCTTCCGATTCCGCTTCCGCCGTGATGCGCAGCTTGTCGGCTTCACCCTGTGCTTCTTCGCGCCGCGCCGATGCCAGATCGACGGCGGCCTCTTTTTCAGCCTCGGCCGCCACCTTGATGCGGATGGCCTCGCGTTCGGCGTTCTTGGCAGCCTCGATCAGTTCGATCTGCTTGTCACGTGCGGCGATTTCGCGGGCACGGGCGGTCTCGATCTGCTCTTCGGCTTCCGTTGCACGGGCGCGGGCCTCGTCGGCAGCCGCCTTGGCGACCGACTCTTCCTTGGACTTTTCTTCGATGGCGATCTGGCGTTCCTGATCAGCCAGCTTCAGGGCGCGCTCTTTCTCCACCGTACGGATATCGACAAGGCGCGCCTTTTCGATGCGCTCCTCTTCGACCGCACGTTCGGCCGCGATGCGGGTCTGTTCGACCTGCTGGTTGGCGCGAATGGTCGCATTTTCAGAGTCCTGCCGCTTCTCGGCCTGTTCCTTGGCGATGTCGGCCGCCTGTCCCGCACGGCGCACTTCGATTTCGCGCTGCTGCTCCAGACGCGCGTATTCCTCTTCCTTGGCAATCTCCAGCTTCTTGCGCTCCGCCTCCAGGTTCTTGTTCTTGATCTGAACAGCCGTGTCCTGCTCGATGTCGTTGCGCAGCTTGTTGCGCGTCTCGATTTCCTCGGTCAGGCGCGTCAGGCCTTCAGCATCGAACGCGTTGTTCGGGTTGAAGAACTCCATGGACGTCTGGTCGAGACCGGTCAACGAGACGGTCTCAAGCTCAAGGCCGTTCTTCAGGAGGTCCTCACTCACCACCTGCTGGACCTTCTGGACGAAATCCACGCGCTTCTCGTGCAGCTCTTCCATGCTCATTTCGGCGGCAACCGAACGCAACGCGTCAACGAATTTACCTTCCACCAGCTCCTTCAACCGCTCCGGCTGAGTGGTGCGCAGTCCAAGAGTCTGGGCCGCATTGGCAATGGAATCGGCGGTCGGCTGAACCCGGACGTAGAACTCGGCCACCACATCCACCCGCATGCGATCGCGGGTGATGAGAGCCTGTTCGTTGGCCCTGTTCACGGCAAGCCGCAGGGTGTTCATATTGACCTGAATGACCTCGTGCAGGACAGGGAACACCAGCGCTCCGCCGTTCATGATCACGCGCTGGCCACCGAAGCCGGTGCGTACGAACGACACTTCCTTTGTCGTTCGCCGGTAGAGTCTGGTGAGAATCAGGCCGATTGCCAGCAGTGCAACCAGGATAAAGGCGGCCCAAAGGCCAATGTCGAGCAAGTTCAACATGTCGTTTCTCCTCTTGTCGTCACTTTTGGGTTGGGGGACGCTGAAGCGGTCGCCGGGAAAATCCTAGCGGCGCAGTGCGTCGTGCTCGTTGGCAATCGCAAAGAATGTTGCGCCTGCCTTGCGGACCAGCAGAACCTCGGAACCCTGAGAGAATTCGGCGTTTTCGGTGTCTGGTTCGATCATCACATAGTGGTCGAGACCGTGCTGGTCGCGTACTTTGCCCTGGGCCGGCCGTCCGACAGCTGCGGTACCAAGGGTTATCCTTGCCACCCGGCCGATGAGCGTTTCGAGGGCAATTGCCGAGGTTTCTTCCTTGGGCATCAATCGTCCCATGGCTCCACCCAATATCCGCACGACGGGCAGGGCGCCGGCGAGGGCCGGAACGGCCGCTATTGCCGACGGAAGATAGGTGCCAGCCACAGAACTGACGGCTCCCTGTACGGCGAACCCGAGAGCGCCGAATGCGCTCAGGAAGATAATCAGCAGAATGATGGCCGGAACTTCGCCGAAACGCAGCCATGCCAAAAGAGAGCCGAAGGACAGGCCGCTGCCGTCAGAAGCGTCGAGGGCGGCACTCACGTCGGCATCCGCCTCCATCGCGGGTATATCGATATCTCCGCCGAGGCCGTCCAACATGGCGGACAAGCCAAATCCCAGCAGCGTCAACACTCCTTCCAGAACAGCCATGGCGAGCACGAGAGCAATGGAAACGGAAAAGGGGAGGTTCTGTTCGGCCAGGAAATATGTCAGCACGTCACTCTCCGATATGAATTAGGTCAATTGAAAAGGTTTGAAAAATCCTCTGCTTGGGCGGATGCAAACGCTCGCGTCCGCCCGTTAGCGGTCAATCCGATCCGCGTCACGCGCCTTGGGCGCTCTTGATTCTCGCCAGACGCTCCTTGATGCGGTTCTGGTGAGTCATTGCTTCGAGTTCAGCGAGCTTGGCCTCGTTGGCCATGTCCACGGCTCCATCTCGGTTGAGGCCGGACAAGGACTTCATGTTGCGGTCGAAGGCCGACGTGGCGTTGCGAACGCGCTTTTCGATGTCGCTGCCGCCGGAGCCCGGGCCGCCGGTCGCCGAAGGTGTGCGAGAGGTCGCCTGAACCCGCTTGAGGGTATCCAGTTCCGCCTCCATCTCGCGCCTTTTCGCACCCAATGCCGAAATGTAGCCCTGCAGCGTTTTTTCTTCCTCGCCGCATTCCGTGATCTCGTGCTCGAGGATCGGGATCTGGGCCTCGATGTCGAGCTGCTTGGCAATGGCTGCTTCCGCCAGGTCATCGCGGCTTTCGCCAACCGCGAGGCCGACCTTGTCGGACAGTTCCTCATGAGTCTGGTTCTTCTCGGCCAGGCGCTTGGAGGCCAGATGGCGGCGGGCGATCACCTTGCCCAGTTCGGCGCGAGCATCATCGATCGCTCCATCGATTTCCCGCAGAGCCTGAGCAAAGACCACGTCAGGGGCCGCGCCCTCGAGCGCGTCGACGAGGGAGTTCAAACTGCCTGCAACAATTCGGCCTACTCGGCCTGCCAGTCGTTCCGTCATCATTCGTCTCCTTTGCTCACCTGGGTTTCCACCAAATGCAATAAATCCATGTTCTTTTTCAGTTTTTCGCGCACCAGCGCCGGGTTGTAACAAGGCGCAGACGTCGTGACCCCGAGCCGCGCGATGTAATCGATCAATCGGAATGCCTGATCGGCCAGCCGGTTCTCGAAATCCGCCAGATCAGCCATCGATGCCTCGCCGTTGAATGCATCCTGGGTAATCTCGTGGGCGAACTGGTTCTGCCAATCCAGGGCAAATCGCACGAACTCCGAGTGTATTTTCAACTCCCGTTCTGCAGCACCGACCCGGTGCTGAAGGTCCTGCAAATGGTCGTGCCAGTCAGCCATGAGCCGCTCGGGCGCGTTGCCCTCTTCCTCCCGTTCTCGTGCATTGCGAATGATCGCCCTGATTTTCTCGCTGGGTGTCACCGCGTCCTTGATTTCGAGTTGCGAGATAAAGGCGGCGCTCTCTTCGGAAATGCGAAGACTGATCGGTATGGATTTGGGCACGTTCGTCACCATTTGCATGCATTTGTATACAAATATAGGTATTTGAAATTATTTGTCAAGGAATTTCGAAAGAGATTCGGCGGCGGGGCGACCAAACGCACTGCAGGATTGTGGCTCAAGGTCGCCGCAAAATATTTCGGCAAACTCGAAAAATGCTTCCAATTGAATAATTTAACTTGTCCTGGACCGGATGCTACGAAAGAGCACCCAAAGGAAGGCTGGGAGCGTTGGTCACCATATGGGGGATGTGCGATTGGAAAGGTCGGGACTCATGTCCAAGGGAATTCATGACAGCCTGGCAACAGCAAGCTTGGCGGATCTTTCGAGCATGTTGGGACAACGGACGGTTTCCTCGGTTGAGATCGTCGAGTTCTGCCTCGAACGCATTGCCCGTTTGGATCCAAAGCTGAACGCCTTTGCCGTGGCTTTTGAAGACGCATGTCGTAGGGCGGCTGTGGCTGCAGATGCGGACCGCTCGGCAGGACTGGAATGCGGACCGTTGCATGGCATTCCGATCGCCGTCAAAGATGTGTTTCACTGCGCCGGATACCCCACACGCGCGGGAACGCGGGTTCATTCGATCGATCCGCGGCAGGCAAGCGCCGCGGTCGTGCAGCGCCTCGAAAGAGCCGGGATGATTGTTCTCGGCAAGACCCACACCGACGAGTTCGCTTATGGTGCATGGGGTGCCAATTCAATCACCGGCACCCCGTGGAACCCCTGGGACCTGGACAGCCATCGTGTTCCAGGTGGCTCCAGCAGTGGATCGGCTGTCGCCGTGGCTGCGGGTATGGCGCCCGCTGCGTTGGGTTCGGACACAGGGGGGTCGTGTCGTGTCCCGGCCGCGTTTTGCGGCTGCATTGGCGTCAAACCATCTCATGGCCTGATCCAGCGAGACGGCATGGTGCCGCTCAGTCCGACATTTGATGTGGCGGGGATGCTCTTGCGTTCCGCCGAAGACGCGATGTTGCTGATGGATGCCCTGGTCGATCGCAGCGATCATCCTGAGTTCTCCAGCGGCGGAACCGGAATTGACATAGATCGCCTCATCGTTGGAAGACTGGGGGATCGGGCACTGGAGCAAGTCGATGCGGATGTTCTTGCCCTTTACGAGTCGGTTCTGAAGGATCTCGAAGCGCTCGGTGCAACAATCCTGAATTTCGAACTGCCACGGCCACTGGACGATTATCTCCGCGATACGGTCGAGATTGTCAGTGCGGAAATCAGTGCCAATTTTGGCGAATTGGCTCACGCAAAAGGCGACGAGATCCAACCCTTTGTGCGTGCGCGCATTTTGGAAGGTGGACGGACTTCTGCGGACGAATTCGGGAGACTTTTGGGAAGACGAAAAACTGCCCAGTTCGAAATGGCCGCCGCCATGGAAGGGATGGATGCGCTTGTGACGCCGACACTTGCAAAACCGGCGCCCAAGGTCGCTGATGTCGACTTGGCCGCGCCTGCCACACCCTTCGCTCGTTTTGTGAACTACCTGAATTTGGCAGCCGTTTCGGTTCCCGCAGGGCTGACGTCGTCGGGGCTGCCCGCCGCCGCGCAGATTGTTGTCAGGCAGTACGATGATCCAATGATGCTGCGGATCGCACGCGCACTGGAAAAGCATAGAGGCGGGCTGTTCAGCCCGCCTCTAGCGATCGATGACGCAGCGCAGCCCTTGAGGCCTGACGTATTGCTTGACTAGGGCAAGATGACCTTACCCCGGTCGACCACCAGGCGGTCGTCGAGATGGACGGTTGGGTCCGTCAGCACGAGATCCATGTGAACGTTGGACTGGGTCGAACCCCCGTAATAGACATTGTCGCCGATGGCGATGTGGACTTGCCCGCGCCGTTTCTTCACTTCCTGGAACTTGCCTTCGGGCCTTGACGCCGGGTTCAAGCCGATACCGAATTCAGCGACATTGTCGGCGTTCTCCACACTGTCCACGATATCGCGCATTTGGTCCGCCGCAACGCCTTCCCCCTCGATCTGGATGACCCTGCCGTTGTCAACGACAATCCTTATGGGTGCTTCGGGTTTGCCGACGACGGCGCACGGGCCGTCGACAACAAAAACCCCCTTGGCGGTGCCTTCCAAAGGGCGGGAGGAAACCTCACCGTCGGGCAGGCCGGACATGAAGCCCGGTTCGCGTGCGTAACCGCATTCGATGATGACATCGTCGAAGGCAATCGGCGCTGAAATATCCGTGCCCGCATCCGACGTAATGCGCATGACCCTGCTATTTGACCAGATTGCCGCAAGCTTTTCGCCGTCGGCGCGGACGGCTTCGTAGTCAGCGGTAGCCCCGCCAGCGGTCAATGTGTCCAGATCCCGCATTGCCAGAGACATAACCCGCAGCGTCTTTGCCTTGAGAAGTTCCTTCACCTTCGACGAATAAACCGGTGCGCCGCTGGATTTGGTGATGCCGATCAGGACGTCGACCGCCTGAAGTCCGTTCTCGATTGCCGGATTCATGAAATTCTTGTTTTGCGGTAGCCGAGAGGGTTGCAGCTGGAGAACATATTCGCTGCCGACGCTGCGGATTGCGTCCTGCAAGGCGTCGACCATCTCCATCGGGCTGTCTTCGTCGCAGACGATCGCGACCTGCTCGGTCGGCTGGACGGCCAAAAGCTCGTTGACAATGTACTGCGCGCGGTCGGACGGCGATCGTTCAGAGCTGTTCACTGATTGTCTCCATGCTCGCCGCCTTTCCGAGTCCTTCCGCCGGCAGTATATCGTCGCTGTTCAAGCGGGGCATGTACATGACAATACACTTGACGCCCTCCGGGTTGAGAATGTGTACGCGGTGCTCAAGACCCTTGGGCAGGAATATGAACTGCCCCTTGTGCAATTCGACGGAGTCTTCCTGGCCCTCAAGCCGCATGATCCCCGACAGCATGTAGATCATTTGATCGGATTCAGCGTGGTAGTGGGCCTCGGCGCCGCCATTGGGTCCCAGGAAGCCGTGAATCACTTCAATCGGCGCCGGTCCGTCGGTCTGAGGCCATAGCCGGTGGTTGACCGTTTCTGCGTGTCGCGGCGGCGAGTAGGTTTCGAGATTGTTCGGATCGATCAGGAGATCTTTCAACTTCATGGCATAAACTTGCATTTGGACATTATTGTTGCTGCTGAAGTCGCGTGGGCGATTTCAGCGTGATGTCCCCATGTAGCAGGTCTCGATAATGAAAATTATCTGGATAAATCAATGAACTTTTCGAAAATTTTGAAAAGTGACTATTTTGCTTTCGAGGTGATCTGCCGTTCCAACATCACACGAAATGCTTCGGCCGATGGCGTCAGGGAACGGTCGCGCACCGTCAGAGTTCCGACTTTTCGGGAAACTTTCGGTCCGGTCAGTTCCACGACCTTGATGTGCCCATGTTCCGGGCAGGCGGACTCGGGCAGGGCCGATACGCCCAGTCCCTTGTCGACCAGCCCCCACACGGTTCCAAGCTGGGAAACCTCGTGAACGACATTCGGGATCTCACCGGCCGCGTTCAATGTGCTTTTCAACTGTCGGCCGATGTTGGTTTCCTCGCCAAGGGCAATGTAGTCATGCTGAACGACTTGTGCCCAGCTAACCCGTTCCTCTCGTGCCAAGGGGTGGTCAGCCGGGCACGCCAGCCGGTATGGCTCATCGAACAACGGTGTGAATTCTATTGTTGGGTTGCGCACGGGGCCGCCGGCTATCCCGAAATCTGCAGCGCGTTCGAGTACCCGCTGCTCGACACCGGACCCGGTGTCATCGCGAATCGAAACTCGAACGGATGGGTGCTCGCCCGCAAAGGCGTCGATGACCGGAGGGAGAACCCTGATCGCCACTGATGCCAGACATGCGACTCTCACGTGCCCCTTGCTGAGTCGCCCGTGGTTGAGCACATCGGTAAACGTATCCTCCATCTCCTCCAGCCACCGGAGCATGCGGGGATAGATCTGCTCGCCGATCGCGGTCAGCTGCATACTCCGCGTCGTACGGTCGATCAGCTTGACCTGGAGAATGTCCTCCAACTGGCTGATGTTCTGACTGAGCGCGGATTGTGACAGGCATAATTCTTCGGCAGCCTGGCCGAAACTGCGCAGCCGCGCGACGGCAACGAAAGCGCGCATATGCCGGACGGTGGGATAATTCAGCATGATTGGATAATCAATCCGAATATTTAAATTTTGTAAAGAGCAATATTGCGCTTTGATGGCGCCATGTTCATTCTCAGAAACGCAGACATTTACGCGCCCGGCCACATCGGCCTCAGGGATATTCTCATCTCCGGCGAACGCATCGCATGGATCTCCGAACCCGGCCTCACCGTCGGCAATATAGCGACGGAAGAATATGATGCGGCCGGTCGGGCAGTGGCGCCAGGATTCATCGACAACCATGTCCATGTATTGGGTGGTGGCGGCGGCCTCGGCTTTCACTCTCGCGCTCCGGAACTGCAGACGAGCCAACTGACGCGCGTCGGAACGACCAGCATCATCGGTATGATCGGTTACGACCAGTCAACCAAGGACATGCGTGCCCTGGTCGGCAAGACTAAGGCGCTGGTCAATGACGGTATCTCGGCATTCGCACTGTCGGGCGCAACCTTGCGCCATCCGGTGCCGACGCTGACCGGCGACCTCTGCAATGACATTGCCTTTACCGAAGAGATCATCGGCGTTGGCGAGATCTCGATCTCCGAGCTCGGCTACGGCTACGACAGCCTTGGTCCGGGAGCGCAATATATCGCCGAAACGCTTGTGCAAGCGCTGCTCGTGGGCCGGCTGGCCGGGAAAGGCGGCATCCTTTGCATGCAGGTTCCACCCTATTTCGGGCAATGCCTCCGGCCGCTCTTCGAGATGCTGGACAGATCGGGGCTGCCGATCACCCAGATGGTGCCCTCACATGTCAATCAGACCGACCGCTACATGGAAGATGCGGCGATCTGGGGAAATCGCGGCGGCTGGGTCGATATCGGTGCCAATTATCGACCGGACAACAACTACGAACGATCCACTGATCCGGCAGAGGCCGTCACGCAACTGCTGGAGGCGGGCGTGCCTGCAGCACAAATCCTTGTGAGTTCTGACGGAAACGGCGCGCCACCGAAAGAAGAGAAAGGCGAGGCGACACCGACCCGCGCCAACTACATGCCGGTGTCCAGCCTTCACATGGTCTGGCGACAGCTCGTCGAGCAGAAGCGTGTCGGAATCGAAGACGCGTTGGCGATGGTCACCAGCAATGTTGCAAAGGCCTATCACCTCAAGCGAAAGGGGGCCGTCGCGGTCGGTATGGATGCCGACCTCGTCGTCTTTGACCCTGACTGGCAGGTCGACACCGTTATGGCGCGCGGGAATGTGATGGTCGAGGACGGGGCGGTGAAGGTCCGCAGCATGTTCGAAGAGACGATCCTCGCAGGTCTCGCTTGATGACCGCATTCAACAACCGGGAGCAACCAAACCAATCAAAAGGGGAATAACATGACAAACGACTCGAACAATTGCGGATACAAAAGGCTGTCCGCCACCGATCGGGGGACGATCGACACCATGTTGCGAAAGGGCGCGACAAGGCGCCAGGTCATGGGCTGGATGGCGGCGGCGGGTGCTAGTGCTGCGACTGCCGGTTCGGTTTTCACCGGTGCCAGCGAAGCGTTTGCAGCGACTCCGAAGCGGGGTGGCCGCCTGGTGATGGCGATCGAGGCGCACAGTCCCGGCGATACCCTTGATCCCGCCGCGTTCAAGTCGAACATCGACTATTTCCGCGGCCGTATGTTCTATGGCTCGTTGGTGCGACTGCAGGATGATCTCAGCTACAAGCCTGAGCTTGCGGAGGAAGTTCTTACCAACGACAACGCAACCGAGTGGACCTTCAAGCTGAGAAAGGGTGTCGAGTTCCACAACGGCAAGACGATGACGGCCGACGACGTGCTCTACTCGATGAACCGTCATGTCGGTCCGGAATCCGCCTCAACCGGGGCAACGCTTTTCAGCATGGTCGATCGTTGGGAGAAGGTAAACGATCACGAGGTGCGGGCGGTCCTGAATTCGCCGAATGCCGACTTTGCCATTGCGCTTGGTACCTTCCAGTTCAAAATCATCCCTGACGGCTGGACCGATTTCGCCAACCCGGTCGGCACCGGCCCCTTTACGGTCAGGGAGTTTAAACCTGGCGTCCGCTGCGTCGGCTCGCGCTTTGACAATTACTGGGAAGAGGGAGCCTACCTGGACGAGCTTGAGCATTTTGCCATATCGGACCCGGTAGCCCGCCTTAACGCGCTGCTGTCCGGCGAAATCGATGCCATGGCGAATGTCGAGCCGAAAACCATTGGCAAGATCGAAGCGGCTGATGGTGTCGGTCTGTGGGCCATCCCGTCGGGAGCCTTTTTCGGCATCGCGGCCCGAAGGGACATGCAATCCTCAAACAACACCGAACTCATCAGAGCGATCCAGCACCTCATGGACCGCGAGCGGATCGTCAAGGGCGTTTTGAAAGGGCAGGGCACACTCGGCAACGATCACCCCATCGGGCCTTCCTACCCGGATCATTGTTCGGACATTCCGCAACGCATGCTCGATCCGGAAAAGGCCAAGTATCATTTCGAGAAATCCGGCATTGGCAATACGGTGGTTCCGATCGTCGTTGCCGAGGTTACCCCGGGTGCAGTCGAGCAGGCGCTCTTCCTGCAGCGAGAAGCCAAGAAGATCGGCCTCAACATCGATGTGCAGAAGGTGGCGACGGACGGGTACTGGAGTTCGGTCTGGAAGGTCGCACCGTTCTGCGCGACGCAATGGAACATGCGTCCGACGGCAAACATCATGATGACGGTTGCCTTTCACTCGCAAGCAAAGTGGAACGAATCTTACTGGAAGAACGAGCAGTTCGACCAACTGCTGACCGACGTTCTCGCCGTTACGGACACAGGCAAGCGCAAGCAGATGTACTGCGACATGCAGACACTGATCCATGAGGAAGGCGGGAGCATTTTTCCGGCGCACACGAATTATATCGACGCGGCGGCGGACCACGTGAAAGGTCGCACCCATGTCCCGCTCAACAGCTTTGGCGGCTGCGAATCTCCGCCGTTCCTGTGGCGTGACGACGCATAGCGGCGGTGCACCTCCCATCGAGGCCCGTTGTACCAGGGCCTCGATGGGTCTCCGTCGTTGGATATCAGACTGGCTTGGTGTCAAGATCGGCAAATGTATATCCTGATCCTCAAAAGAGTTCTGATCGGACTGCTGACCATCTTCGCGGTCTCCGTGATCGTCTTCCTCGGCACGAAGGTTCTACCTGGCGATGCCGCGCAAATTCGATTGGGGCAGGAAGCAACGCCGGAAAACATCGCCGCGCT
The DNA here is from genome assembly GCA_965228435.1 of Hoeflea sp. Lineage (GTDB taxonomy): Bacteria > Pseudomonadota > Alphaproteobacteria > Rhizobiales > Rhizobiaceae > Hoeflea_A. The sequence goes on from OZ245818.1 coordinate 4,056,802, forward strand.
ACGAAACAGGCTCGGCCTCGACCTGCCTGTTTGGCAACAATACTGGAATTGGCTGACGGGATTTCTTGCCGGCGATCTGGGAACGTCGCTGGCCGGTGACGTACCGGTCAGCGAACTCATTGCCGACCGTTATCAGAACACGGTCATTGTCAGTGTGCTGACTGCGCTCATCGGTGTTCCCATTTCTCTGGCACTGGGCATACTGGCTGCGATGTATCCCGGCAGTCTCTACGACCGGATACTTACCCTGGTCTCGGTCACGCTGGTCGCCGCTCCCGAGTTCTTCACCGCCACCCTGATGGTTTTGATCCTGGTGTTCTGGCTGGGCATTGGAAATTCCGTCGTTGTGGGCAGCATTGAAGGCAAGAGCCTCTGGCAATTGATCCAGCACTTTGCACTGCCGGTGGCAGCGATGTGCATGATCATCGCCTCGCAATTGATCAGAATGTCCAGGGCCGCCGTTCTCAACGTTATGAGTTCGCCCTACATCGAAATGGCGATTCTGAAAGGTCTTTCGCGCCGGCGGATCATTCTTCGTCATGCGCTCTTCAACGCCATCGGACCGATCGTCAACGTGGTGGCACTCAACCTCGCCTACCTGGTGACGGGAGTCATCGTCATCGAGATATTCTTTGCTTATTCGGGTCTTGCCACTCTGATCGTGCAAGGCGTGCAGACCCGTGATTTCGTGGTTGTTCAGGCAGTGGGAATGCTGTTCTGCACGACCTATGTCGTCCTCATGCTGGTAGCCGACATTGCCGCGATCGTCTCGAACCCCCGATTGAGGCATCCCAAATGACGCAGCCCAATATGATGGACGAGCATTATGTCGCTCCTTTCGAAGGAGAAGTGGCGTTCGAGGAATTGCAAGATGCTCCGCCCAGTGGACGCTTCAGACTGTCCAAAACCGGCTGGATCGGCGCGATCGTGGTGTCATTCTGGCTGTTTGTTGCAATATTCGGTCAAGTGCTGGCTCCACACGGTGAAAACGATCTGCCCTTTCCCGATGCCTATAGCGAATTCCAGCATCCGCAGCCCGGTGCCTGGCTTGGCACCGATTTCAGCGACCGGGACATCTTGAGCCGCATCATGTACGGCGCCGGTCGAACAATCGGGATTTCTGTCGCGGCGACCCTGCTTGCCTATTTCGTTGGAGTGCTCCTTGGAATAGGCGCGGCCGTCGCCGGACCGAATGTCGACATGGTGCTCAGTCGCATCAACGATGCTTTTCTCAGTTTGCCGACGATCATGCTGGGACTGGTCGTGGTCGCGGCCGTCGGCTCTTCGATCCCGGTGCTAATCGTGACCGCGGGTCTGATCTACGCCACTGTTGTCTATCGTCTCGCCAGATCCATCGGTGTGGAAATCATGGTGATGGATTATGTCGAGGCGGCGAAGCTGCGCGGTGAGAATATCTGGTGGGTGGTGACCCGTGAAATATGGCCGAACGCAGCCATGCCGCTGATCTCCGATTTCGGGCTTCGGCTCATTTACGTCATCCTGTTCATTTCGAGCCTGAGCTTTCTCGGCCTGGGCGTCCAGCCGCCACAAGCCGACTGGGGTTCCATGGTGCGCGAGAACCTCGGCGCCTTTCAATCCTTCGATGGTTCGCTCCTGCCGGTCATAGCCCCGGCAGCAGCCATCGCAAGTTTGACCGTGGCGATCAATCTGATTGTTGATGACATCTCGGCCCATGCGGGCGGCAAACTGTCGAAAGCGCTCTGATCTTGGTAAACGACATCATCTTCGAGGCAAGGGATCTGAGGATCAACGCTGTTCGCGATGACGGAAGTGAGCTGCCGATAGTCAAAGGCGTCGATTTTCAGGTGCCGCGCGGGAAAGTCGTTGCCTTGATCGGCGAGTCCGGCTCAGGCAAGACGACAATTTCTCTTTCGTCTCTCGGATATTGCAAGCCTGGTCTTATGTTCGCGGGGGGGCAGGCGCTGCTGCTCGGCAATGACGTTACCCGAATGACAACCGAACAGCTCAGACCGATGCGCGGCGACCGGGTCGCCTATCTTGCACAGAGCGCGGCAGCGACATTCAATCCCTCGCTGACGATCAATGAACAGGTAACAGAAGCTTCCGTCACAAGGGGTATTCTATCCAGGCAAGAAGCGGATGCGCGCGCGTTGGAACTCTATCGAGCTCTTGATCTACCGGATCCAGAAACCATCGGCTCGCGTTATCCGCATCAGGTCTCCGGTGGCCAATTGCAGCGATTGATGGCGGCCATGGCGCTGTGCGGAAGTCCGGACCTGCTTGTCCTTGACGAACCGACGACCGCCTTGGATGTGACAACCCAGATCGAAGTTCTCAAGGCATTCAAGAAAGTGATCAGGGACGAGGGGGCGGCTGCGATCTACGTAACCCATGATCTGGCCGTTGTGGCGCAGATCGCCGACTATATTGTCGTTTTGTACAACGGCGAGGTTAAGGAACGCGGGCCAACCGATGCCATCGTCAACCGCCCCGGACATCCCTACACGAAGCGGCTAATGGCTGCCGCCCATCCTGCACCCCAGGCTGGCTTGAGCGACCATACGGAAGAAGAACGGTCAGTCAGTCTGCCAATTTTGGAGGTTCAGGACGTCACCGCAGGCTATGGAAAGATCAGCAACGGCGAACCGGTCGTCACGGTTCTTGAAGACATTGACGTTGTGATTGGGCGCGGACGGACGGTCGCCGTGATCGGCGAATCTGGCTGCGGTAAATCCACGCTGGCGCGGGTAATTTCGGGGCTGTTGCCGCCGGCAGAAGGCGGCATCGTTCTAAACGGCAATCCAATCGATGGATCTTACACGCGACGCTCTTCCCATCAGCTTCAAAAAGTCCAATTCGTCTACCAAATGGCCGACACCGCGCTCAATCCCCGCCAGCGGATCGGTGACATACTCGGGCGGCCATTGGAGCTCTACCTCGGTATCAGGGGAAAGCGGAAGAAAGACCGCGTTGCGGACCTTTTGCAATTGGTGGAACTTCGCCCGGAATTTGCCGTGCGACTGCCGCATGAGCTGTCTGGCGGCCAGAAACAACGCATCAATCTGGCCCGGTCCTTGGCAGCGGAACCGGACATCATGCTGTGTGACGAAGTTACCTCGGCACTCGACAGCATTGTCGGGGCCAACGTCATCGAACTGCTCAAACGATTGCAGAGCGAACTCGGTGTGTCGTTCGTCTTTATCAGCCATGATCTGTCAACGGTTGCCTCATTTGCCGATGAGATCGTTGTCCTCTATGCCGGACGAGTGGTTGAAAAGGGTCCCGCTGGTGAGGTTCTGTCGCCGCCGTTCCATCCCTACACGCGGCTCCTTGTCAGTTCGGTTCCGGAACTCCGGATTGGTTGGCTCGAGGATGCCATGAAAACCCGTGAGGCCATCGCCGGGATCGCGCGCGACGTCGAAATCACAAAGGTCGGTTGCCCGTTCTACAACCGGTGTCCGCTGGCTATTGATGGTACCTGCGACAAGCAGACGCCGCCGGTTCATCTGCCTTCGAGTGGCCATGCGATCGCATGCCATCGCTCGCTTGCAGACCTAAACGCTTCTGAGCAATTGCCCCAAGAGGTCGCCCTCTAAAAACCCCTGCCCGAGTGCTTTGTGTGTCAGCTGTGGCTGGCGTTGATCGCTTCAAGTGCAGCGTTGCCCGGGCAGAGCTCGGCCTCGCCGAGCGTGTTGAGCGGAGCATCGACAGTGTCGATCAACGCGTGCAGGTCTGTCTCGTCGGCGTCCAGGTACAGCAGGCCGGTCGCGACCTCGCCTTCCTCGCGGTATCGCTCCAGCGACGACAGGGCGGTGGCTCGGCAGCTTGGGTCGTAGCCATCTGCCAGCTTGCGCAGTCTCACGACGGAACCGTCATGCAGGGTGACGTCGGTCGATGAGCCGGCCGGGTATTCCACCGAGATGGTGTTTTGCGGGGCAATGAAATCGATCCGGTCGAGGGCTGCGTTGTGAGAGCGCACATAGTCGTAGCTCTTGGTCGACTCGTCGTCATTGTTGAAGGTCACGCAAGGGCTGATCACGTCGATCAGCGCGAAGCCGCGATAGTGGATCGCCGCCTTCAGCAGCGGAACCAGCTGTTTCTTGTCTCCGGAAAAGGAACGGGCGACGAAGCCGGCACCGAGTTGGATCGCCACGGCGGCCAGATCTATCGACTCGAACGGCGTCTCGACGCCCTTGCGGCTTTTCGATGACTTGTCGTTGGTTGCCGATGCCTGACCCTTTGTCAGACCATAGGTGCCGTTGTTTTCGACGATGTAAGTCATGTTCAGTCGCCGCCGGACGGCGTGACAGAACTGGCCAAGCCCGATTGACGCCGTATCGCCGTCGCCGGAAACACCGATGTAAACCAGATCGCGGTTCGCCAGGTTGGCGCCGGTGGCCACCGACGGCATGCGTCCATGCACGGAATTGAAGCCGTGCGAGCGATTGAGGAAATAGTTGGTCGTCTTGGACGAACATCCGATTCCGGAAACCTTGGCGACCCGATGCGCTTCGATATCGAGCTGGAAACAAGCGTCGATGATGGCGGCCGTGACCGAATCGTGCCCACATCCGGCGCAGAGCGTGGAGACCACGCCTTCATAATCGCGCCGCGTCAGGCCGTGCGCGTTGACCGGCAGGTCAGGATGGCGGAAGCGGGGTTTGGCGATGTGAGTCATGAAAGCCGTCCCATCATGCGGCGGTGATCGGTGGTGCCGAGGCCTCCGCCATGCCGGGGTTCTCGGCAAAGGCGGCGTGTAGCGTATCGATGATGAAGCCGGCGGTCAGAGGCATGCCGTCCATATTGGTGACCGGCACCAGTTTTTCCGCAGGAATGTTGGCCTCGGTGATCAGCAGATGCCGCATCTGTGCGTCACGATTTTGCTCGACAACGAAAAGGAAGTCATGGGCGTCTATGAACTCGCGGACTTCGTCGCTGAACGGAAAGGCGCGCAGCCGCATGTGATTCAGCCCTCGTCCGTCGCGGGCCATCAGGTCGATTGCCTCGCGTACCGCCGGGTCGGTCGATCCGAAATTGATGATTCCAAGACGTGACTTCGTACTGGTCACCCTGACGACGGGCTTTGGCAGCATGGCCTTTGCCGTCTCGAGTTTCTTGGCAATGCGATCCAGCATCTCGGCATGGATCAGGCCGTCTTCCGTGTAGCCGCCCGCATCGTTGTGCGACGTTCCGCGGGTGAAATAGGCGCCCTTCTTAGGATGTGCTCCGGGCAGGGTCCGTTGCGGAATGCCATCGCCGTCGACATCGCGGTAGCGGCGGAAGTCCTCGATGGCGTCCAGCGCCTCGGCGTCCAGCACCTTGCCGCGGTCGTATCGGCGCGTGTCGTCCCACTGCAGAGCGTCGACGACCCAATCGTTCATGCCGATATCGAGGTCGCTCATCACGAACACTGGTGTCTGCAGCCGTTCGGCAAGATCGAAGGCGTCGGCGCTGAGCGTGAAACATTCACCCGGATCGCCGGGGATCACCATGACGTGTTTGGTGTCGCCGTGTGATGCATAGGCACAGGCGAGCAGGTCGGATTGCTGTGTCCGGGTTGGCATGCCAGTTGACGGACCGCCGCGCTGGATGTCGAAGAAGACCAGCGGTATCTCGGCATAATAGGCGAGGCCGATGAACTCGCTCATCAGCGATATGCCGGGTCCCGACGTGGCGGTAAAGGCGCGTGCGCCGTTCCAGCCGGCACCCACGGCCATACCGGCGGCGGACAGCTCGTCCTCGGCCTGAACGATGGCGACGGGATGCTTGCCGTTTTCGGCCTTGCGCAGTTTCTTGGCGTGCTTTTCGAACCCCTCCGCGACCGAGGTGGACGGCGTGATCGGATACCAAGAGGCAACGGTCGCGCCTCCATAGACGGCACCCAGGGCAGCCGCCTCGTTGCCGGTGATCATGATCTTGCCAGCGGTGCCGTTGGCTTTTCGGGCCCGCACGGCCAATCGGTTTTCGACGTGATCGCGGGCATAGTCGCGACCGATATAAAGCGCCTGGAGGTTTGGCTCGACAAGCTTCGGCTTGGTCTTGAACTGCTCGTCGATCAGCTTCTTGATGATCTCGATGTCGATTTCGATCAGCCAGGACAGGGCGCCGAGGTAGACGATGTTCTTGAACAGCTGGCGTTGCCGCAGGTCGGACCAGGCGTCGGCACAGAGCCGCGCAATCGGAATGCCGATCTGTTCAATGTCTTCGCGGCCGAAATCACGCTTCCAGGTACTGTCGTAGATCAGCGTGCCGCCCGGCACGACCTCCGCCGCGTCCTGGGCATAGGATTGCGGGTTCATCGCCACCATGACGTCGACGCCGGCCCGTCGTGCCAGATGTCCGGCCTCACTGACCCTTATTTCGTACCAGGTCGGCAGGCCCTGGATGTTGGATGGAAAGATGTTCTTGGGGCTGACGGGCAGGCCCATGCGAAACAGTGCCTTGGCGCACAAGAGGTTGGCGCTGGCCGAGCCTGACCCGTTGACATTGGCGAATTTGAGAACGAACTCGTTGAAACGGCGTTCAGGCAGCATCAGCCTGCTCCGGAGGCAGTGCTGCCTCGCCCTCCCAATAGGTGTATTTCTGCATGTCCCAGGCTCCGGTCGGGCAGCGCTCGGCGCAGAGCCCGCAATGCAGGCAGACGTCTTCGTCCTTGACCATGACTCTTCCGGTTTTGAGGTTATCCGAGACCAGCAGGTCCTGATCCATGTTGAGCGCCGGTACACGCAAGGTTTCGCGCAATTCGGCCTCGGGTGCGTTCTCGATGAAGTTGATGCAATCGACTGGGCAGATATCAGTGCAGGCATCGCACTCGATGCAGAGCTTCGGCGCGAATACCGTCTGAATGTCGCAGTTCAGGCAACGCATCGCCTCCTCGAAGGCGAGCTTTTCGTCGTAACCAAGTTCGACTTCGACCGTCAGGCTCTTCAGCGCGATGCCTGTGTCCACATGGGGCACCGTCACGCGGATAGAGTTGGAGATGTCGTTGTCATAGGACCATTCGTGAATGCCCATCTTCTGGCTGGCCAGGTTGGTTTCCGGCGGTGGGCGGTCGGTCAGGGATTCTCCACGGCAATGCAAATCGATGGAGATTGCCGCCTGATGGCCATGCGCCACTGCCCAGATGATGTTCTTCGGTCCCCAGGCGGCATCGCCGCCAAAATAAACATCGGGCCGTGTCGATGCGAAGGTCGTCTGGTCGACGATCGGCATGTCGCGATCGTCGAATTCGATGCCGATGTCGCGCTCGACCCAGCCGAAGGCGTTGTCCTGACCGATGGCCATCAGCACATCGTCGCATTCGATCACCACCGGCTCTTCGCCAGTGGGGATGAGCCGACGCCTGCCATCGCTGTCATATTCGGCGCGCATCTTTTCAAAGACGACGGCCTTGAGCCTGCCGTTCTCGACGACGAATTCCTTTGGCGAATGATTGTCGAGGATCGGCACCCCTTCGCGGATGGCATCCTCGATTTCCCAATCAGAGGCCTTCATTTCAGCGCGCGGGCTGCGCACCGTCACCGTCACTTCTTTGCCGCCGAGCCGCAGTGCGGTGCGACAGCAATCCATGGCCGTGTTGCCGCCACCAATGACGACGACACGGCGCCCGATGCTCTCGGTGTGCTTGAAGGCGACGGATGTCAGGAAGTCGATGCCGATGTGGATGTTGGCGGCCGCTTCGGCGCGGCCGGGGATGTTGAGATCCTTGCCGCGAGGGGCGCCACTGCCAACGAAAACCGCGTCGAAGTTTTCGTCGAGCAGCGATTTCATGCTGGTGACGGTTTCGCCAAACCGCGTTTCAACCCCGATGTCCAGGACGCGGTCGACCTCCTCGTTGAGCACCTCCGCCGGAAGCCGGAACGACGGAATATTCGTGCGCATCAGTCCGCCGCCCTGGGCGTCCTTTTCGATCAGCACGCATTCGTATCCGAGTGGCGCCAGGTCGCGGGCCACGGTCAGCGAGGCCGGGCCGGCACCGATCAGCGCAACGCGCTTGCCGTTGCTTGCGGCTGGTGCTTTGGGCATGAGGTGGGAGATGTCGCCTTTGTGGTCGGCGGCCACCCGTTTGAGCCGGCAGATGGCAACGGGCTTCTCTTCGATCCGGGTTCGCCGGCAGGCCGGCTCACAGGGTCGGTCACAGGTGCGGCCGAGAACTCCTGGAAAGACGTTCGATCGCCAGTTGATCATGAAGGCGTCGGTGTACCGGCGCTGGGCGATCAACCGAATATATTCAGGGACTGGCGTATGCGCAGGACACGCCCACTGGCAATCGATCACCTTGTGGTAGTACGCCGGATCCGCTGGGTCCGTAGGCTCCATTACCCCTTACCGTCAGAATCTACTTTGCCGGATATTCGCATGGAAAATGGATTTTTCAAGATCACCTTTCGTTGAAATCACGTTTTCTATGGCTATGGTTTAATTTGTGAGCGCCGATTCCACTCCAGGCTGTCTTGGAATTAGACCTTCGTCTAATGCTGCTGTCCTGAATCCCCGTCGGACCGGATCTTCCTGCCCAAGGTAACACCCGACCCTTAAGATGAGCTCAATGATGAACGGGGCTCGGAGTGTCCGAGCCTCGTGGTCGAAAATCGTCGAGGAGAGTCAGAAGGGCAGGCCCACATAGTTCTCCGCCAGCGACCCCAGCGCCATATCCGAAGAGAGCAGATAGTTCAGATCAGTTTGCTGCAGCCTCTGATCGTAGGGGATGGTGTCGGGGAAGGTGTGCAGGAGGGTGGTCATCCACCAGGAAAAGCGTTGCGCCTTCCAGATCCGCGCCAGGGCCTTTTCGGAATAGGCATTCAATCCTCCGTCATCACCTTTTTGATAGTGATCGACCATCGCGTGGTAGAGGTAGTAGATGTCGGATGCGGCGCTGTTCAGACCGCGTGCGCCCGTCGGCGGAACGATGTGGGCCGCATCGCCGGCCAGGAACAGATTGCCGTAGCGCATGGGCTCGGCCACGAAGCTGCGCAGCGGAGCGATCGATTTTTCGATGCTAGGCCCGGTGATCATGGCGTTGGCGACGTCCTGGGGCAGCCGCGCCTTCAACTCGGCCCAGAAGGCATCGTCCGACCAGTCTTCTACGGTGTCTGTGAGCGGGACCTGGATGTAGTAGCGGCTCAGCACCTGGGAGCGCAGCGAACACAGCGCAAATCCGCGTTCGTGCTTGGCATAGATCAGCTCCGGCGAAACCGGTTTGGTGCGGCTGAGCACACCCAGCCATCCGAACGGATAGAGCCGTTCGTATTCACGCAACACATCCTTGGGGATCGACTTGCGGCTGACGCCGTGAAAGCCGTCGGCGCCGATGATGTAGTCGCAGTCGATCCGTTTGATTTCATCGCCATCGCGATAGGTGAGGTACGGTGCGTCGCTTTCTATATCATGTGGCTGCACGTTTTCGGCATTGTGGATCACCACGCCGCCGGCCCTGTCGCGGGCCTCGTAGAGATCGCGGGTGAGTTCGGTCTGACCGTAGACAACCACCGAATTGCCGCCCGAATGTTTCGCCAGGTCCACCCGATCCTTGATGCCGTCATGGGCGATGTAGAAACCTTCGTGGATCTCTCCTTCACGGTCCATCCGCTCGCCGCATTGCGCCTCGCGCATCAACTCGGCAAAACCGTGTTCGAGCACCCCGGCGCGAATCCGGCCAAGGACATATTCCCGGCTGTGCTTCTCCAGCACGACCGTGTCGATGCCCTTCAGATGCAATAGCTGCGACAGCAACAGGCCCGAGGGGCCACCACCAATGATTCCGACCTGCACCTTCATCGTCACTTTCCTCCGCTGGATGGGTGAGAGCATTTTGGTCGATCTGTCATCAGAGCTGAATGGACGCATCGCGTCAGTTTTTGTACAATTCGAACATGGCGGGTCATGACAAACGGATTCGAATCGAGAACTTCAACCTGTTCGGCGAGGTTGGGGAACTGCCCGACATCGTGCATTGCGAAACGATCGAAACACGATCGCGCGTTCACAATTGGGAGTTCAAGCCGCACCGGCACGCGCGGCTGCATCAGGTGCTGCTGTTGAAGGGCGGTGGCGGGCTGGCAAAACTCGATACCCAGAGCGCGGATCTGCGGGCCAGGTCGCTCCTGAACGTACCCGCGGGTTGCGTTCACGCCTTTACCTTCAAGGAAGGCACCGCCGGGTGGGTGGTCACGCTGTCATCGGAATTGTTGGACGAGGTCCTGCATTCGGATGAAGGGTTGGGATCCATCCTGTCCAGGCCGGCGGTTGTGCGCTGGAACAAGCGCCATCGACAGCTGGTCGAAATGATTTTCGATGAGCATGGCGAACGCGGCTTTGCTCGCGCCCATGTCCTGCGGTCGCTATCGTCGCTGCTTTTGGGGCATGTCGCCCGAACGTTGCAAGATTTGGACTATTCGCACGCCGATCGCGGAAAAGCATCGCTTTGGCTTCGGTTTGAAAGAATGCTCGAGGATCATTTCGACCGGCATTGGAGCGTGGCCGACTATGCGCGCAATCTGTCGGTATCGCCCACCCATCTCAGTCGGGTGACGAGACAGGCAACCGGACTGGCCGCCTCGCGCATCATCGAGGAGCGCATCATCCGTGAGGCGCGCCGCCACCTGGTCTTTACCAATCTGGGTATTTCGGAAATCGCCTATTTGCTGGGATACGAAGATCCGGCCTATTTCAGCCGGGTCTTCTCGCGCGCGACAGGCATGTCGCCGAAGTCCTTTCGAGCACAGGCCGAAACGGGCTGAGGAGTGGCTTAGAGCAAAGGGCGATAAGTTTGCACCATTTGACCGCGGCGATTTTGGTCTCTGGCTAGGCGGATTGCAGGCCGTGGTGCCATCCCACCACAAGTGCAAGCCAACGACGCCAGGGGCCAAAAGCGCCCGGCCCGAAGGGTGGCTGCATATCGGCCCATCGGCTGCGTTGCGACGCTTGCTCGATGCACCACATCGCGCTGCGCGACGCGCCTGGCCGAGTGGAGCCGATCTGCGGCCATCAAATGATCCAAACTTATCGCCCTTTGCTCTAGGCGGCGCACTCCAGCATCATGGTGCCGGCACCGGTATTGGAGATCGGGATGTGGTAGTTCGAGTGCACCGGCGTGACCTTGTCGCCCAAGGCGCCGCGCATCATCATCCACATGAGGAATTCGGTTCCCTGAGCGCCGGCCTTTTCGACCAGTTCCATGCGGCTGATCTTTGTCAGAGCCTCCGGGTCGCTGACGATCTTCTCCATGCACATCTGGTCGAACGATTTGTTGATGAAGCCGGCTCGCTCGCCATCGAGCTGATGGCTCAATCCGCCCGTCCCAAGCACCACGATGTTGATGTCTTTCGGATAGGACAGCAAAGCCTTGCGCAGGGCCTTGCCGAAATCATAGGCGCGTTTCAGCGTCGGGATCGGATGCTGCACCGTGTTGGCGCTGATCGGGACGGTGCGCGGCATGTCCGGGTTGTTTGGTGCGCCGGGCCAGAAGAGCTGCATGGGCACTACGAAACCGTGATCCACCGCCAACTCCTGGCAGGAGGTGATATCGAACTCCTGTTCGACCATGCTTTCGATAATATGCCAACTCAGTTCCGGATCGCCGGGGAAGGGAGGCAGTTGCGGGATGCCCCAGCCTTCATCCTCGTTGCGATACTCGTGGGCCGCGCCGATGGCGAACGTCGGCATGCGGTCGAGGAAGAAGCCCAGCCCGTGATCATTGTAGATGTTGATCGCGACTTGCGGCTTGTGATCGCCGAGCCATTCGCGGATCGGCGGGTAGCCTTCGAAGAAAGGTTTCCAGTAGGGGTCCTCGTACAGTTCCTTGGCGATGGCATTGCCGACTGCCGGAATATGCGAACTTGTCAGTCCTCCGATGATCCTGGCCATGTCTCAGTCTCCCGCCTTGCGAAGTTTTTCCTTGAACGCTTCCTTGGACATGCCGGTCTGCTGTGCGCCGACATCCTGAACGTCCAGGTGATAAATCCCGGCGAACTTTGCGAGGTAGTAGATGTTGCCGCCCGCGGCGATCATCGCCAGCACGTTCTTGTCGCGGCAGGCCTGTTTCTGCTCCTCGTTCAGGTCGAATTTTTGCATGTAGGCTTCCGGGTCGGCCAGGTATTCTTCGCGCGCGGCGGCCGCGTTGAACGAGTAGCACATCTTGTTCAGGGCGTAGCCCTTCATGGCCTGGGCGCCATCGAAGATGGTCGTGCCCTCGATCGCGGCATGATGATCGAATTGAGTTGGTTCCATCGTCCGGTTCTCCTAGACGGCGCCCCAATAGAGCCGCATCGGGTTGTCGATGAGCAGGGCGCGTTGCGCGGTTTCGGTGACCGCTATCCTCGGAATGATGTCGACCAGGTGGCCGTCATCCGGCATGTGCGATTTCATGTTCGGGTGGGGCCAGTCGGTGCCCCACAACACACGATCGGGAAACCGGTCCACCAGCAAGCGGGCGAACGGCACCACATCGTCATAGGGCGGGCCGGCAACAGTCAGCCGCTCCGGGCAACTGACTTTGGTCCAGATGTTCGGGCTATCCTGCAAGAGGCCGACAAAGCGCTGGAAGTCCGGGTGGTCCGTTCCGGCGGTAACATCCGGGCGGCCCATGTGATCGACTACAATGGTTGTCGGAAGGGTCCGTAAGAATGGCACCAGGTCATCCAGATCCGGCGCCTCGAAATACACCACCACGTGCCAGCCAAGGCGGGCAACGCGTTCCGCAATTCCGAAGAAGACCTCTTTTGGTGTGGCATCCACCAGGCGTTTGACGAAATTGAACCGGACAGCGCGAACGCTGGCGGCATGCAAGGCCAACAATTCTTCATCGGTGATACCGGGATCGACCACCGCCACCCCGCGCGCCAGATCGCCCGCCGCCTGCAAGGCATCAACCATGGCGGCGTTGTCAGTTCCGTGGCACGACGCCTGAACGATGACGTTGCGGCTGAAGCCGAGGTGGTCGCGCAGGTCAAAAAGCTCTTCCCTGGGCGCATCGCAGGGCGTGTATTTGCGCGCTGGCGCATAGGGGAAACGGTCGGCCGGGCCGAAGACGTGACAATGCGCATCGACCGCGCCGGCGGGCGGCTTATAACCCGGCTTCCGTGGAGCGGGATGATATGGCAAGTAATTGGCATCCATGCGCGGCATGCTACATCCAGTGGACTTGCGAACCTACTTCGAAGACTGACAGCGCAATTGAAAAATGTTATAGGTCTTGCAAGTTCGGAAAACAGGATGGTCGACTTGGATAGCAGCTTGCCGAACATCAGACACCTGATCGCGTTCAGCGAAGTGGCCGCCACAAAACGCATCGGGCTGGCGGCCGAACGGGTACATCTCTCGCAACCAGCCATTACCCAGGCCATCGCGAAACTGGAGGCGGCCTACGGAGCTTCTCTTTTCGAACGGCAACCGCAAGGCATGTTTCTGACCGAGGTCGGAGAGATCCTCGAGCGTCGCGTGCGACGCGCAATCGGGCATCTGCGAACCGGCGGGCAACTGGCGGCGCGGCGCGCGGCTCGAACCGGGGACGTCAGGGCAAGGCGCGACTTTCACAAACAAGTGACGCGGGCGCAGCTTCATGCGCTCGTCGCCATCGCTCGCGCTGGAAGTTACAGCCAGGCGGCACGCGATATCGGTGCCAAGCAGCCAGCCGTGCACCGGGCTGCCAAGGAGTTGCAGGAGCTCGCCGGCATTGCTTTGTTCGAACCGGTTCGAAGGGGCGTAATGCTCACGCCCTCGGCCGAGGCTTTCGTGCATCACGTGCGGCTGGCCATGGCCGAGATGCGGCAGGGCAGTTACGAGGTCGATGCATTCAAGGGACAGGACAGCACCCGCATCGTCATCGGATCCTTGCCACTTTCACGCTCATCGATCCTGCCGGATGCCATCGACGGCTTGCTGGCGGCCAGCGGCACGGGTCTGCAGATACGCTGTGTCGATGCGCCTTATCCGACCCTGTTGCGCGATCTTCGCTTTGGCGAAATCGACTTTCTGATCGGTGCCCTGCGGGAGCCGCTTCCGGCCGATGACGTAATCCAGGAGCCGCTGTTTTCGGAACAACTGTCGATCGTCGCCCGTCCTGGGCATCCGCTGGCAAGCCGGTCACGTCCCACGTTGCGCGATACGCTCGAGTATCCATGGATAGCGCCGCCGAAGGCGACCCCGACGGGATCCTATCTGTTCGAAAACCTGCGAATCCAGGATATGGCGGAGACGCCTGTGCGTATCGTGTCGAGTTCGCTCGTTCTCGTGCGCGGCCTGATGCAGCGCGGCGATTATGTGACCATCATGTCCCAAAATCAGTTCGAAACTGAGCGCCACCAGGGCATTCTGGCGCCACTGCCAATCCCCCTCAAGGACAGCGAACGCGGTATTGGATTGACCTATAGGGTTGGTTGGCGACCCACGGAAACGCAGACGCGTCTGATCGACATGATCCGGCAATATTGTCGTGGGCAATATGGCCAGCAAGCATTCACATGAACAACGTTCTATAACAATTCCAAATAGCGTAGCACGCCATTCAATTTCTCTGGTGCACGTCTGCATGCTACCAGCATTCCAAGCACCGACTGCAAGAATTCAGTGCCTACCCGCAGGGTCGTGACCAAAAGGAAATCCGCCATGAGAATGTGTGTGGCCGGCGCTGCCGGCGCTTTCGGGACCAAACATCTGGACGCGCTGTCAAGGATCGACGGTGTCGAAGTGACCTCGGTGGTCGGCGGTGGACCGGACGATATCGAGGCCTTTGCTCGCCAGCGCGGCATAGCCCATGCCACCAAGGATCTGAGCGAGAGCCTTGCCCGCGATGATGTCGACGCGGTCATCCTGGCCACGCCGACACAGCTGCACGCCGAGCAGACGATCGCTTCTCTGGAGGCCGGCAAACATGTGCTGTGCGAAATCCCCATGGCCGACTCGCTGGCCGACTCACTGCGCGTGGTGGAGACTCAGAAACGGACCGGGCTTGTCGCCATGGTTGACCACGTGCGCCGGTTCAATCCGTCACATCAGTGGGTTCATAACCGTATTCGGACCGGAGAGCTGACGCTGCAGCAGCTCGACGTGCAAACCTATTTTTTCCGCCGCACCAACACCAATGCCAAGGGCGAGCCGCGGACCTGGACCGACCATCTGCTCTGGCACCACGCCTGCCACACGGTTGATCTGTTCGAATATCAGACCGGCGGACAGGCGGTGGAAGCCTTCGGCTTGCAAGGTCCGCCGCATGCCGATCTCGGGATCGCCATGGACATGAGCATCGGCATGAAGGCCAAAAACGGCGCCCTGTGCACCCTGTCACTCAGTTTCAACAATGATGGTCCGTTCGGCACCTATTTCCGCTACATTTGCGACAACGGAACCTATCTTGCCCGATACGACGATCTGTTCGACGGCTACGACAAGCCCGTGGATCTTTCTGGTGTGGCGGTATCGAATGATGGCGTCGAACTGGCGGACCGAGAGTTCATTGCCGCCATCCGTGAAGGCAGGGAACCCAACAGTTCGGTTGCTCAGGCTTTGCCGACCATGGAGACACTGGATCGCATCGAACGCGGAATGGGGTGACCATCAGGCCTCGAGCTACCCGAAGCGGAAGCTGGAGGCGGCAAAGTTGCCCATGAACATCTCATGGTAGACCATGGTCGCGGCTTCCGTTTCGGCAGCACCGACGGCTGCCATCAGCGGCACCAGGTGATCTTCCTTCGGATGGGCGCTGCGGGCCGATGGCGCGGCTTCCCAATCAAGAAGGCGCTGGTGCCTGGTTTCCGGATCGGATGACAACAGCGTCTCCTGCAGCCAGGTATCGAAGGCAATCGACGGTTCACGGGCGATTTCCGGATGTCGGATCGCTCCCAGATTGTGATAGCTCAAGCCGCTGCCGACAATGAGAACCTCCTGGTCGCGCAAGGGCGCCAAGGCGCGCCCCACCTGGTAGTGCAGTTCAGGATCGTAGTTGCTGTGAATGGACAGTTGCACGATCGGCATGTCGCCCTGCGGGTACATGATATAGGCCGGGGCGAAGGTTCCGTGGTCGAAACCGCGGCCTTCATCGGATCCGGTCTCGATGCCGGCTTGATCGAGCAGGCCCCTTACCTCAGCCGCGAGCGACGGATCGCCTGGTGCCGGATAGCGGATCTGGTAGGTGTGGTCCGGAAACCCGAAATAGTCGTATTCCATCGGCGGTTGGGTCCCGGACATCACGGTCATGCGGTCCTCCTCCCAATGGCCCGAAATCATGAGGATGGCCTTCAGGTCACCCGAATGCTCCTCACGCATCTGCTCAAGAGATTTCTCCAGTTCGGAATAGTGAGGTCGCATGTCCTCAAGCCAGGGCCAGGGCCCGCCACCGTGGGAAATGAAATAGGTTGGAAGTCTGTCGGGCATCGGATGAGCAAGCCTTTCCTGTTGCTGCCGGTGTGGAGAGAGATAAGACGGAAACTTGCCGTCAAAAAGAGCCCGCCGGCCGGTGATTTTGAAACAAAGTGTTCACTGATCGGGCTTGGCGGCCCGAATTTTGGCGAGAAAATCGCATTGATCTCCTGCAATCAACCGAGTTGACAACGTCGGTTGGCTCTTGTCCCATGCTGTCAGCCTGCGCGTTCAATGAGGGGAGCAATGATGCGTGGCAGACGCCTTTTCCTGCTGGTGGCGGTGGTTTTCGTGGCCTATTGCGCCTGGATGATCGGCCCCTATGTCCGGTCTACCCTGGTGCGCGATTCGGCGGTGACCACCTGGTCGCGCCTGGCAGTGGCGCCGATCGACGGTCGTATCGTCACGCCGCTGCCCTCGGCAGGCACAACGATCGGTGCGGATGGCCTTGTCGCCATGATCGAGAATCCGCTGCTGTTTACCGAAAAACAGGCCGTGGAGGACATGCGGGAGCGGGTCGCTGCTGCAGATATCGGCGTTCAGGAAGCCAAGGAACAGTTGGAGGAGATCGCCCAAATGGAACGCGAGCGGGTGGCCGCGCGCGACGAGATGGCCGATCTTTTCCAACGCACGCTGGAAACCGAAATCGGCACGCTGCGCAAGGAAATCGAGGTCGTTGCGGAAACCATCGATGTCCTCAAGCGCGTTGTTGAACGCAGGCGGGATCTGGCGGGGCGAGGTGTGGGGTCAAACGCGGAGCTGGATGAAGCATCGCTGCGTTTGGCCGGGGCGAGGTCGAAGGAGGCCGATCTCAATTCTCGGCTGACCTATGCCTTGCTGCGCAACCGATCAGCGGAAAGCGGTGTTTATATAGGTGCCGACGGCAGCACGCCCGACTGGCTGCATTACGGCGAACTGGAACTGAAACTTGAGCAACAACGCCTGCGCCACGAACTGGACCGCGCCGAGGCGCGTCGGGCTGATGCCAGCACCGGTCTGGAACTGGCGCAAACGGCGCTCGCCGATTTGTCATCGGCAGCGGTCGGCGCACCGGAAGGAGCGCACGTCTTCAGCTTGCTGGCGGCACCCGACGCGGTCGTCCGCTCCGGGCAGCCGGTCATCGAATGGATCGACTGCTCTGTGTTGCTGGTCGATGTGCCGGTACCCGATGCAGAGATCGCGCTGATCGACAATGGCGATCAGGCAGAAGTCGTTCTTGAGGGGGAATCATTCACCCGCGCGGCGACTGTCCTGCTGACGCGCGGTTCGGCGGCAACCATCGGCCGAAAGGATCTGGCTGCATTGGCGAAGGGCCGAAGCGAAGGGGTCGCCCAGGCGGTCCTGACACTGGATACCGGCGACGCCCGGCTCGACAAGTGTCCCATCGGCCAATCCGCCTATGTCCGCTTCCCGGATGTCGGCCTCATCGACGTGCTGCGGGCGCGTCTGCGGCTGTGAGCATTGAAACGCGCACCCCCTCTGCCGGGGAACTGGCCAAGGAGCGGGCCTTTCTGCTGACGGTTTCGGCCGACACGGCGATCACCCTGATGCTCATCCTTGTCGCCATTGCCAGCGGATCGCTGACCATGCTGGGAGAGGCCATCCGTGGTGCGCTGATGCTGACCGTGGTTTTTTACACACTGTGGCTCCTGCGGTCTGTGCATCGCGGTCGGCTGACGGACTTCGAGTTCGGGACCGGCAAGGTGGAACAGTTTGCCTGGGTGATCGTCGGGCTCAGCCTGGTGTTCGGCGGACTGTGGGTGGCGCAGCGGGTGTTTCACACCGTGGTAGGGGCCGGTGTGCCCGCCAGCCCACTCGGACTGGCATTCGCCGCCATCATCAATGCGGTCAATCTGATCATCAACATTTTCGGCTGGGTCAGCATGCGTGCTGCCGCCAAGGGGGCAGACCGGGGCATTCTTGGCGCCGAGCTGAGCGCCCGGTTCGGAGCACTGGTCGGATCGGCCATCCTGCAGGTCACGCTGACGATCGCGGCGCTCGCCAAGGATCCTGCGCTGGTGATTTTGTTCGATGCCCTCGGTGCCACACTTGTGGTGCTTTTGATGCTGAGGCGCGGTATCGGCATGGTTTTGTCGGGGCTTGCAAGCCTGTTCGATCGGCCCGCGCCGCACAACGAAATGACCGGCTTGCGCACAATCGTCGAATCGACGCTGCCGCCCGGCTGCCTGGTCGGCCTTCGCACGCGGCGCGGCGGCGATCGCCTGTTTGTCGAGGTCGGCGTCGACGCAGGCGCATTCGCGACGCTTGAAAACCTCAACCGTCACGTCAAGGCATTGGAGCGGGCATTTGCCGATCTGGACGGTCCGGTCGATCTGACGGTTGTCCCGAGATGACAGCGTCGGGCGAGCGGGAGATGCACGTGGCCGATCAGAATTTTGGCGCTGATCTGGCATACGATATTGGCTAGAAGGCAAGCCGAATCGGCGGGCTGCATTGTCCACAATCCGATACATCAAGCCGCCTTTCTGATTGACGTACCTCAGGACTTTGCCTATTGAGCGATGCTGGAGGTTTCTTTGGGCAAGCCAACGGTAAGAGATTTAGCCAAGGCGGCTGGCGTCAGCCTCGCAACGATCGACCGCGTGTTGAACGGCCGACCCGGTGTCCGCCAAAAGACCATCGACAGGGTCAACGATGCTGTGGATTCCATCGGCTATATCCGCGATGTTTCGGCCGCCAATCTCGCTCGCCAGAGGGAATATCGTTTCGCCTTCGTGCTTCCCGAGGGGGAGGGGCAGTTCGTCGATACGCTGCGGGGTGCCCTGAAGGAGGCCGCGACCAGCGGTTGGACAGATCGTCTGCTGATCAAGCAATACCGAATACCGCCGCGGGATCCGCATGCGACCGTGCGCATCCTGCAACGGGTGGGTGCGGCAGGCTTCGAAGGGGTTGCGATCATGGCGCCCGAAACGCCGGAAATCCGCGATGCGATCCTGCGTTTGCAGGAAATGAATGTCGCGGTCGTTGCCCTCGTGTCGGACCTGCCGAGTTCAAACCGCGACTGGTTCGTGGGCATCAACAATGTCGCAGCCGGCAGGACCGCGGGCCTTTTGATGGGGCGGTTTCTGGGGCAGGCGGGCGGCAAGGTCCTGGTCTTGAGCAATTCCATGTCGGCGCGGGATGCCATCGAGCGACGGCTCGGTTTCGACCGGGTTGTGGCGGATCGGTTTCCCTCGGTCGATGTTCTGCCTACCCTGGAAGGGCATGATGATCCGGAACGGATCGAGCAGATTGTCGGTCGCGCGTTTGCCAACAATCCGGACATTGCCGGGGTCTATTCCATCGGATCGGGAAACAAGGCCCTGTTGAGCACGCTACGACAGCATCGCCGCGGCGGCTCCCCGGTCGTTATCGGGCATGAACTCACGCCGATCATGCGGGACGCCCTGGTTGCAGACGAAATCGACGCGGTCATCACGCAAAATGTCGGTCATCTTGCGCGCAGCGCCATTCGGGTGCTGAAGGCCAAGTGCGACAATGCCAAACTACTCGAATCGCAGGAAAAAATCCGTATCGATATCGTTCTGCGCGAGAATCTTCACTGATCTTCAGACGGATTTGAGTGCCAATTTGAGGTGCGTACCTCATTTTTTGCTTGATTTGAGGTACGTTCATCATTTAGGAAGAGCCATCCATGATCGCGTTCCACGTCGTCAGGGATATCGAACGCAAGGGAGGACCCCCATGAAATTCACGAATCTGTTTACTGCAACCGCGATCGCAGTGACCGGCGGCCTGAGCGTCAGTGCCGCACAAGCCGACGAACTGACATTGTGCTGGGCAGCCTGGGATCCGGCGAACGCGCTGATTGAGCTCAGCAAGGATTTCGAACAGCAATCCGGCCATACGATGGGCTTTGAATTCGTGCCGTGGCCGAACTTCGCCGACCGTATGCTCAACGAACTCAACTCGGGCGGCAAACTCTGCGACCTGATGATCGGTGACAGCCAGTGGATCGGACTCGGCGCCGAAGCCGGGCACTATGTCAAACTCAATGACTTCTTCGATGCTCAGGGCATCACGATGGACGACTTCATTCCGGCCACCGTGACCGGATATGCCGAGTGGCCGAAGGGCACACCGAACTACTGGGCCCTGCCGGCGTTTGGCGATGTTGTCGGCTGGACCTATCGCAAGGACTGGTTCGAAAGGCCGGAATTGCAGGCTGAATTCAAGGAAAAATACGGCCGCGATCTCGGTGTTCCGAACACGCTGGCCGAGCTCAAGGACATTGCGGAGTTCTTCCAGGGCCGCGAAATCGACGGCAAAACGGTCTATGGCGCTGCCATCTACACCGAGCGCGGTTCGGAAGGCATCACCATGGGCGTGACCAACGCCCTCTACAATTACGGCTTTGAATACGGCAATCCGGACAGCCCCTATGAGCTGACCGGCTTCGTGAACTCCGAGGACGCTGCCGCCGGTCTGGAGTTCTACAAGGAACTCTATGATTGCTGTACACCACCGGGTTCATCGGACTGGTACATGTCGGAGAATATCGACGCGTACAAGTCCGGCCAGGTGGCCATGCAGATGAATTTTGCCTTCATCTGGCCGGGCGTCCATGCCGATCCGAATGTTGGCGGTGACAAGTCTGGCTATTTCCCGAACCCGGCCGGCCCCGGAGGGCATTTCGCCCAGCTGGGTGGTCAGGGCATTTCCGTGGTTTCCTATTCCGACAGTCAGGATGCGGCGCTGGAATACATCAAATGGTTCGCACAGCCGGAAATCCAGAAAAAGTGGTGGGAACTCGGCGGGTACTCGGCACTCAAGGCAGTGGTCGAGGATCCAGGCTTTGCGACCAGCCAGCCCTATGCTCAGACATTCCTCGATTCCATGGCAATCGTGAAGGACTTCTGGGCTGAGCCGTCCTACGCCTCCTTGCTTCTGGCGATGCAGGACCGCGTCCATTCCTATGTCATCGCGGGCGAAGGTACGGCCCAGGAAGCACTTGACGGACTGGTCGAAGACTGGACCGAGGTGTTCGAAGACGACGGGAAAATCTAAGTCCCGACGTTGAGTTAGAGCAAAGGGCGATAAGTTTGGATCATTTGATGGCTGCAGATCGGCTCCACTCGGCCAGGCGCGTCGCGCAGCGCGATGTGGTGCATCGGGCAAGCGGCGCAACGCAGCCGATGGGCCGATATGCAGCCACCCTCCGGGCCGGGCGCTTTTGGCCCCTGGCGTCGTTGGCTTGCACTTGTGGTGGGTTGGCACCACGGCGGGCAATCCGCCTAGCCAGAGACCAAAATCACCACGGTCAAATGGTTCAAACTTGTCGCCCTTTGCTCTAAGGCGCGTCCTGAAACATCCTGTCCGCAGGCCGATTGGCTTACGTCGGCCTGCGGATGACAAAGCATGACAAATGGGAGGGGCCTGTGCTCGACACGGCATTGGATCGCGCCGCCAAGGCGACACCCAAAAGGGTTGCGCGAAGGATCAGGGGCCTGTCCGACCGCGCCATCGCCTGGATCTTTGTGGCCCCGTCCATCTTTCTCCTTCTGGCAGTCAACATCTTTCCGCTGATCTGGACGATCAGACTGAGCTTTACGAACTTTCGCGCCAACCGTCCGAATGCCGAAGTGAAATGGATCGGGTTGCGCAACTACGAGCGCATTCTGACCGACAGCGATGTCTGGCTGACGATGCAGGCGACGGCGCATTTCCTGTTCTGGACCATGTTCTTTCAGGTTCTGATCGGCTTTGCGCTGGCCTGGCTGATCAACAGGAAGTTTCGCGGCAATGATTTGTGGACAACCATTATCGTGCTTCCGATGATGCTGTCTCCAGCCGTGGTCGGAAACTTCTGGACCTTTCTATACCAGCCGCAAATCGGGCTGTTCAATTATGCGGTGGCCTTCTTCAGCGGTGTCGACCCGACCAGCTTTTCGATGATCGGCGACGTCCGGTTGGCACCATGGGCCATTGTCATTGTCGATACCTGGATGTGGACACCGTTCGTCATGCTGATCTGCCTGGCGGGTCTGCGATCGATACCGGAGTCGATCTATGAGGCTGCCGAATGCGACCGGGCTTCGAAGTGGCGCCAGTTTTGGACCATCACAGTTCCGATGGTGCTGCCTTTCCTGATGCTGGCGGTTCTGTTTCGCGGCATCGAAAACTTCAAGATGTTCGACCTTGTCGTTCAATTGACCGGCGGCGGACCGGGATCGGTCACGGAACTCACATCGATCAACCTGAAGCGCGAAGCTTTTGAAAAATGGCGCACCGGGTTCGCTTCGGCCTACGCCATCATTCTCTTCGTCACCGTTTTCGGATTGGCGTCGATTTATGTGAAAGCGCTCAATCGGGTGAAAGAAAGATGAGCAGCTATTCGGTAACCGAACCCTCCGTCCGGCAAAAGTGGATCGCAGGCGCCCTGGTGATCGCCTATGCGCTGATCACTCTGCTCCCGTTGCTTTGGATTTTCTCGACGGGTTTCAAATCGTCACCCGATTCCATCGCCTATCCGCCAAAGGTCCTGTTCGAGCCGTCGCTCGAGGGATACGTCAACCTTTTCACCACGCAGACGCGTCAGACGCCGGAGTATCTGGAAGCAAATCCGCCAACCACCTGGTATGAGGAAATCGTCCACGACAAGGGCATGGTGATCGCCGGCCCGTCGCGTTTCGGCGAACGCTTCATGAACTCCGTGATCATTGGCTTTGGATCGACCTTCCTGTCGGTGTTCCTGGGGACACTCGCGGCTTACGCATTCTCGCGGTTTCGGGTTCCCTTGAAAGATGATCTCCTGTTTTTCATTCTGTCGACGCGGATGATGCCCCCCATCGCGGTGGCCATCCCGATATTCCTGATGTTCCGATCGCTGGGGCTATCGGACACCCATGCCGGAATGATTCTGCTCTATACGGCGGTGAACCTGTCGCTTTCGGTCTGGCTCCTGAAGGGCTTCATCGACGAGATCCCGCGCGAATATGAGGAGGCAGCCCTGATCGACGGCTATACGCGCTTCCAGGCGTTCTACAAGGTCGTCCTGCCGCAGGCGGCGACTGGCATCGCCTCGACCGC
Source organism: Hoeflea sp. (assembly GCA_965228435.1). Taxonomy (GTDB): domain Bacteria; phylum Pseudomonadota; class Alphaproteobacteria; order Rhizobiales; family Rhizobiaceae; genus Hoeflea_A. The sequence continues at coordinate 4,080,187 of OZ245818.1, forward strand.
GATCTTCTGTCTGATCTTCGCCTGGAACGAATATGCCTTCGCCGTGCTGCTGACCTCGGGAACGGCCCAGACGGCACCCCCGTTCATTCCGACCATCATCGGCGTCGGCGGTCAGGACTGGCCCGCGGTCGCGGCGGGCGCGACGATCTTTCTCGTGCCGGTGATGGTGTTCACGATCCTTTTGCGCAAACACCTGCTGCGCGGCATCACCTTTGGAGCGGTCCGCAAATGAGCGATTTCTTCAACGGACTGGCGCGGTTTCGCCGCGGCCCCTGGGAGTTGGTGGCCAGCATCCTGATTGCAGTTGGTGTGCTCATGCTGATGCAGCCGCTTTACCTGATCGCCTTCACCTATTCCTTCGCAATTACGCTGGTGGGCACGGTCATGTTCATCATCGTCAGCCACTTTCCCGAGTAACGTCATGGCCGAGATCGAAATCAGGAACGTTCGCAAGGAATTCGGAGACTTCACGGCCGTGCAGTCTTCGTCCTTCAAGATCGAGGATGGAGAATTCTTCATGCTCCTCGGGCCGTCGGGCTGCGGCAAGACCACCACTTTGCGGATGATTGCGGGACTGGAGCTGCCAACATCCGGTGAAATCTTTATCGACGGCGAAGAGGTTGGGCAGATGCCCGCCAGCAAGCGCGACATCGCGTTCGTGTTCCAGATGTTTGCGCTCTATCCCCATATGAACGTGCGCAAGAACATCAGCTACCCGCTTGTCAGTCAGGGCATGCCCCGGGCGCAGATAAACGAGAAAGTCGCCGAGGTCGCCCGAATATTGGGAATTGAAGACATCCTCAACCGCCCCGTCGGCGGCCTGTCGGGCGGTGACCGTCAGCGCGTCGCGCTGGGGCGTGCGATCGTTCGCAGTCCGAAATGTTTTCTCATGGACGAGCCTCTGGGCGCCCTCGATGCAGAGTTTCGCGAACGTATGGCCGGTGAGTTGAGAGTCCTGCATGACCGAATGGGCGCGACCACCGTCTATGTCACCCACGACCAACTCGAAGCGATGCAGATGGGCGACAAGATCGTTGTCATGAACCACGGCGTGGTCGAGCAGTTCGGCACGCCCCAGGATATCTACGACAAGCCCGCGACGATGTTCGTCGCTGACTTCATCGGCTCGCCATCGATGAATTTCCTGAAATTTCACGGCAACCTCGAAAGAGGTGCGACCAGCGCCAAGCTGCATCACCATTCGCTGGGAATCCCGGCCCTGTTGGAAGCCTTCGATGGCGACATGGTTTATGGCGTGCGGCCCGAACACATCAAGCTGTCCGACTCAGCCGCATACCGCGGGCAGATCATTGCCAGCGAATATCTGGGAACGACCCAGATCGTTACGCTGGACACCCACAATGGGGAGGTCAAGGCGCGGGTGCCCTCGCAGCAAAAAGCATCCGTCGGTGAAACGCTCGGATTGGAGTTCGACGGTTCGACCGTGACCCTGTTCGACAGCCAATCGGGCCGGGCCATTCGGTCGGACCTGAATGAGGGAGTGCTGTCCCATGGCTGACGTCACCCTCGAAAACGTCTCAAAGGCATTCGGATCGATCAAGGCTGTCGACAACGTCACACTCTCCGTCGAAAGCGGTTCGTTTGTCGTGCTTCTCGGGCCGACCGGGGCGGGAAAAACCACCACGTTGCGCCTCATATCCGGTCTGGAGCAACCAGACAGCGGAGAGATCTGCATCGACGGGCGACCGGTCAATGACGACACCCCGGCGCAGCGCGATGTGGCGATGGTCTTCCAGCAATATTCGCTCTATCCCCACATGACGGTGCGCGACAATCTCGCTTTTCCTCTCAGGTCTCCGATTCTCAAAACCCCGGAAGATCAGATCAAACGCAAGGTCGGTGAGGTCGCCGAGGTTCTGCATATCGCCCATAAGCTCGACAACAAGGCGACGGCGCTTTCCGGTGGTGAGATGCAACGGGTCGCCATAGGCCGGGCCTTGGTGCGCAACCCGGCGATCTATCTGATGGACGAGCCGCTGAGTTCGCTCGATGCGAAATTGCGGGCCAATCTTCGTGTCGAACTGAAACGCATCCAGGCCAGTCTCGGCGCCACGCTTCTTTATGTGACCCACGACCAGATCGAGGCAATGACCATGGCCACGCATGTCGGAGTGCTCGATGAGGGCCGGCTGGTGCAGTTCGGCTCGCCGCGCGACATCTATGAAAATCCCGTCAGCCTCTATGTTGCTGGGCGCCTGGGCACGCCGCGCATCAATGCGCTTCCGGCAGATCTGTTCGCAGGAGCACCTCCCGGTGCGACGACGATCGGCCTTCGTCCCGAACATGTCGAGCACGGGCAAGGCATACCTTCGTCGGTCGTCCGTATCGAGCATCTGGGCGATCAGACGCGACTTCACCTGGCGTTGGGCGAGCACACCATTGTGACGCTCACCGACATCCACACCGAACTGGAACCCGGCGACACGGTCGCCATCCAGCCCCGCAACGCGCTGTATTTCGATGCCAGCGGCGCTCGAGTCGCCTGAGGAGTAGGACCATGAGGCAATTCATCAACACCAAGGAAACCCTGGTTACCGAGGCGATTGACGGGACCTTGCGCACGGCCGGTGGCCGGCTGGCCCGCCTTGACGGATATCCGCATATCAAGGTCGTCGTGCGCACCGATTGGGACAAGTCGAAGGTGGCTCTCGTCTCGGGCGGCGGATCGGGACACGAGCCGTCCCATGCCGGCTTTGTTGGCCAGGGCATGTTGACGGCGGCGGTCTGTGGAGACGTGTTCGCGTCCCCCTCGGTGGACGCTGTCCTGGCCGCCATTCTGGCCGTGACCGGCAAGGCCGGCTGCCTGTTGATCGTGAAGAACTATACGGGCGACCGGCTCAACTTCGGACTGGCCGCGGAGCGGGCGCGAGCGTTTGGGCTGAAGGTCTCCATGGTCGTGGTCGATGACGACGTTGCCTTGCCTGATCTGCCGCAACCGCGCGGCGTTGCGGGCACATTGTTCGTCCACAAGATTGGCGGTGCTCTGGCTGAAGAGGGGGCCGACCTCGATGCCGTCACTCGCGCTGCCGAGGAGACCATCAACGGCGTCGTATCTATCGGCATGTCGCTCGACACCTGCACCATTCCGGGCTCGCCGAAGGAATTGCGGATCGAACCGGGAAAGGCCGAGTTGGGTCTCGGCATCCATGGCGAGGCTGGGATCGAGCAGGTCGATTTCACCAACGCTCGGGATGCCATGGAGTTGGTCATCGACCGGCTTGCGCCCAATGTGACTCCGGGCCCGCACGTGGCCTTGCTCAACAATCTCGGCGGAACCACTCCGCTGGAAATGGCCGTGCTGGCCGAGGAACTGACCCGATCCAGAATTGGAGACCAGATACGGTGGATGGTCGGTCCGGCGCATTTGATGACTTCGCTCGATATGCAGGGGTTTTCGGTTTCACTGCTGCCAGTGACAAAATTCGTCGAAGGCAAGTTGCTGGCACCGGTTGCCCCATGGTCCTGGCCAGGGTGCCTGCCGGTATCCGACATTGCCGTCCGGCCGCTGCCCGATGGTTTGACACCCATCCGGCCAATGCCTTCGAAAGACGAACGTATGCGGGCTTTCATCGACCAGTGCTGCAATGTGCTGATCGAGGCGGAAGCGGAGTTGAACGCGCTGGATGCAAAATCCGGCGACGGAGATACCGGTTCGACGCTGGCGACCGCGGCGCGTGCGCTGATCGATGCCTATGACCGGCTGCCGCTGGCGGACCTGACCCAGCTTTACCGTGCGATCGGGCTTGAATTGAGCCAGACCATGGGCGGTTCATCGGGCGTGTTGCTGGCCATTTTCTTTGCGGCTGCCGGCGATGCGTCGGCAAGTGGGCAGGATGCGATTGGGTCGTTGAAGGCTGGCCTGGACCGGATCCAGCAAGTCGGCGGGGCACGGCCGGGCGATCGGACGATGATCGATGCACTGCTCCCGGCTCTGGGTGCCCTGGAGGATGGCATCGACGCTGCCGCGCAATCCGCCCGCGAAGGAGCCGATCACACGGCCACCATCACCAAGGCGAAAGCCGGGCGCGCCAGTTACATCGCCGAAAGCAGCCTGGTCGGACACAATGATCCGGGTGCGGAGGCTGTGGCGTTGCTCTTCGAGCATCTGGCCAAAGTTGAAATCGCAGCCTGACGCCGATCGCCGTTTGATCGACGCTTGTCGAAATCCGTGCCTCCTATTTTCCAATTTCTGCCCTATCATGAGGGCAGCGCCGACGCTTGATGGCGGGCGATTGAAATTGGCAACAAACCGTCTGATTCAGACGACAGGGAAGCGGCACAATGGGACTTCGATTTATCTTCATGCTCACACGTCGCGACCGGACGGTCGAGGATGCCGAAAGCATCCTGGCGACGGCGCTCGAAGCCGGCCTGCGCCATATCGGCTTCAAGGACGTGGGACTGCCCTTTGACCGGTTGAAGCAACTGAATGCGGCCATCAAGGAGGGCGGCGCCACCAGCTACCTTGAGGTGGTTTCACTTGATGATGCCAGCGAGGCGGCCTCGGCCAAAGCTGCTGTGGAAATCGACGTTGATATTCTTCTCGGCGGAACCCGCGCGGATCTGGTTCTGCCGATCCTAGAAGGGTCCGGTGTCCAGTACTTTCCGTTTCCTGGCCGCATCGTCGGCCATCCCAGTGTTCTGGAGGGCACGGTTGACGAAATTGTCGCAAGTGCCCGGCAACTGACGGCGCGGGACGGTGTGCACGGTCTCGATCTTCTCGCCTATCGATCCAAGCAGAATGTCGGCGAACTGATGCGCGCGGTCTGTGAGGCAACTGACAAGCCGGTGATCATGGCCGGGTCGATCGATGGGCCGCAACGCATTCGGGCGGTGCAGCAAGCCGGTGCGGCGGGGTTCACGATCGGCACCGCCGCCCTCGACGGTCAATACGAGCGCACGGGCGAAGACCTGGAAACGCAATTGCGGGCGATCATGAAGGACGTGGCGACAGCCAACAACCACATCTCGCCCTATCCGAAGCAGAATCTGACCCAATCATTCAGCAGCTTCGAAGACGTTTCGCGCCCGCAGGTGGCCGGTCAGGTGAACGGCGTTCAGATCCGGCTGGCGAAACTGTCGGGCACCGCCGTTTGGCATTTTCATCCCGAAGAGGATGAGTGTTTCATCGTGCACAAGGGCACCTTGCTGATGAAATTTCGCGACCGCGAGGAGATCCTGGAGGAGGGCGATTTCATTGTCGTGCCGCACGGGGTGGAACATTGCCCGATTGCGGTGAGCGAGATCTGCGAGGTTGTGCTGGTGGAGCCGGAAACGACGGTTACCACCGGAGATTTTCCCGGGGATCCATTGGCAAAGGCTCAGGCGAGGGTCGCTGGTGAGGCATGACTGACCGGCGAATTTCAGTCACGATAACCGGTCCATTCTGCGAATTGTTGGAAGGTAGATGCTCCCCGAGCACCAAGCGCATTCCTGGTCCTCTTTGATTTTCGCGGCGGCCTTTACTAGCCTTGCACTCCGATTGATTGCTGCGTGCCGGTACCGGAGGAAGCCATGGAGATCCGCCTCGACGACAAAGTGGTCGTGATAACCGGCTCCGCCCAGGGGCTTGGCGCGGAGATTGCGGCCATTGCTGTCGATAGCGGTGTCGAAGCCCTGTTTCTGGTCGACCGCAATGCTACAGGCGGGGAGGCGCACGCGTCGCGGTTGGCGGACAATTGCTCCGTCGCGTTCATGCAGGCCGATCTCGCAGAAACAGATGCTGCGGCCCAGGTGATTGAGGCGGCGGTCTCCCGTTTCGGCCGCATTGATTGCCTGGTCAACGCGGCCGGGCTGACTGATCGAGCCGCCGTTACAGACGGTACGCACGAGATTTGGGACAAGCTCTATGCGGTGAATGCTCGGGCACCGTATTTCCTGATGCAGGGCGCTATCAATGACATGCTGCGACGCGGTGCTCCCGGGTCCATCATCAACATCCTGTCGATGAACGCCCATTGCGGTGCGCCGGACCTGGCAATCTATGCTTCCACCAAGGGGGCGCTTGCCACGTTGACGAAAAACGCCGCACATGCGCATCTGCAAGACCGAATCCGCGTCAATGGAATCAATGTGGGCTGGTGCGACACCCCGGCAGAACGCCACATGCAGGCGACGGTGCTGGACAAAGGTGATGCCTGGCTCGGTGCGGCAAACGCCGGTGCTCCACTCGGCCGGCTGCTGCAGCCGGATGAGGTGGCGCGGCTGGCGATCTTTTTGCTGAGCGACAGTGCCGGGCTGATGACTGGAACACTGATCGACCAGGAACAAACCGTGGTCGGGGCACCGGGATAGCTGAAGGCGAACCATCCTATGGGCAAGAAACAGGCTGGCGAACGAACGGCGGAACGCATCGAAGACTATGCAAGTCTCGTCGAGGCCCTGGTCGAGCGGCAGGGCAGCCTGAGCAAGCGGCTCAACCAGGTCGCCCAGTTTTTCCTCAACAATCCGGAAGATGTTGCCATCTACAATATTGTCGGTCTGTCCAAAATGGCTGGAGTTCCGCCGGCGAACATTACGCGCTTTGCCAAGGAGCTCGGATTTTCGGGCTTTGCGGAATTGCAGGACGTGTTCCGTCAGCGGCTCGTCGGACCGCGGATGACCTATGCCGATCGTATAAAAGCGCTCGGCGAACACAACGAGATGGCCAGTGAAAACAATCTGGATCTCGAGCAACCGCGGGTCGTGTTCGACACTTTCGTACAAACCGCGGTCGAGTCGCTGTTGCGGTTGCGGGACGATATCGACGATGATGAGCTGGAAGCCTTCGTGGATGTGATGGTGAATTGTGGGGCCGTTCACATTGCGGCTGCGCGCGGTGCCTACGGGATCGGGGCCTATTCCTTCTACGGGTTTGCCAATGTCGGGAAGCGCGTTCACCTGATCGACAACCTCGGCGCGATGCGAAACGAGCAAATTGCGTCGATAGCCGAGGACGATGTTCTGCTGGCCATTACCTTTGATGACTATACGCCTGAAACGGTCGAAATCGCCGAGATTGCGGCCGACCGGGGTCGGCGCATCCTGGCGATCACCGACAATGAACTCAGCCCAGTCGTGGGCCTGGCCGAGCGCGTGCTTTACGTCAAGGAAGCACGGCTCGGCCATTTCCGCTCTCAGGTGCCGGCCCTGGTTTTGTGCCAGTCGATCATCGTCAGTCTCGGCCGCCGCATCGACCGGGGACGTTAGGCGGCTTGCTGTTGAGCTGGAACGCCCTCCAACAAATAGGCATACTCCGCCTTCATGGTTGCGGTCAGGCTCCTGTGCAGACCTTTCAACTGGTCAAGCGTCCAGTCGAAGGAGGCGATCTGACCGGTGATGCGCAGGAAACCAGCCGACAGACGGTCCCGCGTCTTCTGATAGGACGAGAGGTCGCCGAAGCCAGAGCTCAGGGAGGCATCGAATAACAGCTGCGCATCGCGCAGTGCATCGGTGATGCCGTGTGCCGTCAACGGATCCTTGAAATAACCCGCATCGCCGACCAGGGCCCATCCCGGTCCGGCGCACTGCCGCAAATGTCCCGGCGCGCCCAGGAAACGACGCGGCTTTTCAGAAAAACCGTCTCTGGCCAGGCTTTCGGCAATGTCGGGGACCCAGTGACCGAGCATTGTGCGCATGCCATGCGCAAAGTCAGCCTGCATGTGAGCAAACAACTCCTCGCGCCTACAGGAGATGAAAATGCAATGCTGGTCCTGCGACGTGGGGATCAGTCCGGCAGCGACGCCGTCGTCATAGAACCAGCGATAGCCTTCGTTGCTGATCCCATTGGCATAGGCGTAAACGACGGCGGAGCGCTTGTTGCAGCGAACGAGGGTGCGTGCGCCAACCATCTTGGCGACAGCCGAGTCCCGGCCGTCGGCCCCAATAACGATATCGGCCCTGACTTCGGCTGCGTCGCCCTGGCGATCGGTCAAAACGGCACCTCTGACCCTCCCGTCCGGAGCTCTGATGAGAGCTGAGCAAGTGATGCCTGTTCTCAGATCCACGCCGGCGTTTTGGGCTGCCGCACCGAGGACGTTGTCGAGCAGCCAGCGTCTGGGCGCATACAGACCCGGATAACTGGAGTTCGGCTTGATCGGAATGTCGAGCGTGTCCTTGCCGTAGACAAAGCGGGTGTTCGTGACGGGCGGTGTCGATGCGGCGATCGGATCGAGCACATCCCATTGCCACAGCAAATGGACGGCGGATCGCATCAGCGCATGGGTCGAGAGGGTGTCGCCGATTTCGTGGGCGCGGTCGACCAGAAGCACTCTCGCTCCGGCACGCGCCAGCAACAGCGCTGTTGCGGCGCCGGCGACGCGTGCGCCGATGATGATGGCATCATATTGATTTTTCTGCATTGTCGCCTCCTCAAGCGGCAAGCCCGTCGTCGAAATTCAGTGAGCCCCCTGGGCGTCATGCGACGGTAACGTGGACATTTCCGGGGTTGGCGATGATGTCGAAGACCGCCGATCGCTTCTGGCTTTGTGCCACCACAGCGGCAATCTCATCGGCGGTGGCGTCGGCATCGATGGCGAAGGACACGCGGATGGCGTTGAAGCCGTTGCGAATGTCGGGGTCGATCCCAAGGATGCCCTGGATGTCCATGTCGCCCTCCACCACGGCTGTCACCGAGCGCAGCTGAATGCCGCGATTCTGTGCGACGGCCGCGACGCCGGCGGTCAGACAACTGGCCAGGGCCGACAGAACGATTTCAACGGGCGTGGCGCCTTGGTCTTCGGCGGCGAAGCAGGCCGGATGGTCCGCATCGAAGCTGAAGCTCTGCTGGTGTTGATGGTCTTCGCCGAGGCCATGAAATCCGTTGACCGTGGATCGGCTGTGCACACCCTTCAGCCACTGACATTCGGCCCGCCACGTGAATTCTGCGGCTTTGGGGTTCTCGCCGAGCACCGCGCGGGCGCCAAGCAATGCTTCGACATTGACGCCGTTATCGGCAGGTTTGGTTGCGGTTTGCGTTTGCATGATCGTTCTCCAGTTCGGGTTGCGACGGCACCTTGCCGCCGATGGTGCGACCCTAGTCGAGGCAGACGATTCAAGCTGGTTGGTGACTTGGGGAACTTCTGGGGAATTCTTGGGTTTTTATAACTAGCTGAAAATGTTTGAATTTTTCGAGTGGTATTGCTTATGCAGGAACGCCCAGGTGCTTGCCGAGCAAATTCTGCACGCTCAGAATGATCGACGACGTGCAGAAACGACGCCGCGCGCCAGCGCTTTGAATGAGCGGCTATAGTTGCAGATTTTCAGTATTCCAATTTTGAAAATATCCTTGCAATCACCTGGTGAGCGTGGAACACTCCTCGCATGGGAGGACTGTGTCGATGGATCCGCATCGCGCATTCGATTTTGCCGGTAAGGAGGTTTTGGTCGTCGGCGCCAGCCGCGGCGGGATCGGGTCGGCCATTGCGGCCGCCTTTCAGGCTGCCGATGCCAACGTGCACATCACGGGCATTGAGCCGGAGCCGGTCGAGGCCGATCGCGATCGTTATCCGTATGTTCAGCTCGACGTGACCGATCAGCAATCGATCGATGATCTGTCCGAGGCGACGCCGCGCCTCGACGTGCTGGTCAATTGTGCGGCCATCACCTCGCGTGGTGAGGAAATGCAGCCGGATTTTTTCGAGAAGGTGGTTCAGGTCAACCTGCACGGCACGTTCCGGGTTGCTCGCGCGCTGTTGCACCCTTTGAAGCAAAGCAGCGGTTGCGTCATCAACATCGCATCCATGTACGGAACCTTCGGCAGCCCCAAGAATCCGGCCTATGGCGCCAGCAAGGCGGCCGTTCAACAGCTTACCCGATCGCTGGCAATCGCCTGGGCCGAGCACGGTATCCGGGTCAATTCCGTGTCGCCCGGGTTCGTCGTCACCGAGCAATCGGCCAAAAGCCGCACCGATCCGGTTCATGTTGAATCGGTCAACGCGCGCACGCCGATGGGGCGTTGGGCACAGCCCGAAGACATCGCAGGGCCGGTGCTGTTTCTTGCTTCTCCGGCGGCCTCCTTCGTCACCGGCGCATCCTTGAATGTTGACGGAGGGTACTCGGTTGCGTGAAAGTTACCCGACTTGGCTTTGGGGGCGGTCGATCAGATGAGTGCGCAATTCAATCCCGGCGATTACGGCGCGGCGGTCATCGGCACCGGATTTATCGGTACGGTGCATGCCGAGGCGCTGCGGCGGCTGGGCGTGCGTGTGACGGGTCTCCTGGGAAGCAGTCCGGAACGGGCCGGCGAACGGGCCCGGGCGCTTGGAATCGACAAAGTTTATGACGACCTGGACGAACTGCTTGCCGACGATGCGGTCGATGTCGTGCACGTCACATCGCCCAATCGGCATCATTTCGATCAGGTCAAACGCATCCTGGCAGCCGGGCGCCACGTGGTCTGTGAGAAGCCACTGGCAATCTCTTCAGCGGAGTCTGCTGAACTTGTGCGGCTTGCCGCTGCCAGCGATCGCATCACCGCCGTCAATTACAATATCCGCTTCTATCCGCTCAATCAGCATGCCCGCCAGATGGTCGGAAATGGGCTGTTTGGCGATGTCCGACTGATCACCGGTCATTACCTGCAGGACTGGCTGCTCTTCGATACCGACTGGAACTGGAGACTGGATCCGAAGGAGGGTGGAGCCCTTCGTGCCGTCGGCGATATCGGCACGCATTGGATCGACCTCACTAGTTTCATCTCCGGGCAGAAGGTCACCTCGGTGATGGCTGAACTGACGACCTTCGTTGAAACCCGCAAGCAACCGGTCGGCCCGGTCGAAACGTTTTCGCAGGAGCGGGCCGGCGATACTGTCGACCGCGAGATCGAGACCGATGACACCGCGCTCATCCTGCTGCGTTATGCCAACGGGGCGCGTGGTTCCGTCTCGATCAGCCAGGTCAGTGCGGGCCGCAAGAATTCGCTGCAATGGGAGATCGATGGCTCGCAGGCCGCGGCCAGCTGGAATTCCGAAACACCGGATCACCTGTGGATCGGCCATCGCGACAAACCGAACGAAATATTGCAGCGCGATGCGTCCCTGATGAACGATCAGGGCTCGGCGGCAGCAAGCCTGCCAGGAGGGCATGTCGAGGGTTTCGCCGATTCCTTCTTTGCGCTCTTCCGCAATGTCTACAGCGCGGTTGCCGCTGGTGCCGCGCCGGAAAATCCGGCCTATGCGACCTTCGCGGACGGTCATTATGAAATGCTGATCTGCGATGCCGTCCTGAAGAGCGCCCGGGAAGGCCGCTGGGTCAATATCGAGGCGTGAAGGAAGACAGGAGAGAGGATCGATGCAGCTTGGATTGTTGACCGCACCGTTTCCGGACACGCCGCTGATGGAAGTGGCCGACTGGTCTGCATCAGTCGGGTTCGAAAGCCTCGAGATCGCCTGCTGGCCGGTTACGAAGGGTGCGACACGGCGCTACGCCGGCACCACCCATATCGACTGTGCGACGGTCGGCGAAACGGAAGCACGAAACATTGCCGCCGAATTGAGCGGTCGGGGCCTGTCCATTTCGGCGCTGGGCTACTACCCCAATCCACTGCATCCGGATCCGGACCATCGCGAGACCGTCATCGGACACCTCAAAAAGGTGATTGGCGTTGCAAGCTGGATGGGTTTGCCGGTGGTCAACACCTTCTGCGGCGGTGACGCTTCAAAGAATGTGCATGAAAACTGGGAAGACGCGCTTTCCGTCTGGCCATCGGTGATTGCCTTTGCCCGAGATCATGGCGTCAAGATCGCCTTCGAGAACTGCCCGATGATCTTCAGCCATGACGAATGGCCCGGTGGCCACAACATCGCCTATTCGCCCTATGTATGGCGACTGATCCTCGAGGCCTGGGGCGACGATGTGGGCATGAATTACGATCCCAGCCATCTTGTCTGGCAGATGATCGATCAGGACCGCTTCATTCGCGAATTCGGTTCGCACATGTTGCATGTGCACGCCAAGGACCTGATGATCGACCACGAGGGTCTTTACGAGCGCGGCATCATGTCGGTCGGCATGGGGTGGCAGGTTCCGCGCCTGCCCGGCCTTGGAGATGTCGACTGGCGCACGATATTCGCCGGTCTCTACCGCGCCGGCTATGACGGTCCGGTGATCATTGAACACGAGGATCGCGATTTCGAAGGCACCGACGACCTGGTGAAAAAGGGGTTCTTGCTCGCGCGTGACGTTCTGCGCCCCTACGTCAAATAGGTGACGCGAGCCAAAACGCTTCGGCGTATTGATGGAGGAAAAACATGATGAAACGACTGCTTTCCGGTGTTCTGGCCGGCGCTTTTGCCGTTGGAATGGCCAGCAGCGCTCTTGCCATGGATTACACGATCGGTGTTTCCAACACGGTGCAGGGCAACGGCTGGCGCGAGGAGATGATTTGCGCCATCAAGGCCCAGGCCTTGGCGTCAGGCAAGGTCAAGTCGCTCAACATCGCTCACCGCAACACCGATGCGGCGGGACAGCTTGAAGACATCCGCAACCTGATTGACGCCGGCGTCGACGCGATCGTGATCAACCCCGCCGATCCTTCCGGCATCAACTCGGCCATCAAGGCGGCCACCGACAAGGGCATCGCCGTTGTCGTCGTCGACCAGGCCGTGACCGAGCCGTCCGCCTATATCCTGTCGAACAACCAGGAAGAATACGCCTATCTTGGCGCGAAATGGCTGTTCGAACAGCTCGACGGCAAGGGCAGCGTTGTCTACATGCGCGGCGCTGCCGGCGCATCGGCCGACGATGATCGGGACAAGGGCTTCAAGCGCGCCTTGGCCGAGTTCCCCGGCATCGAGGTCGGTCATGAAGTCCACACCGGTTGGCAGCAGGACCAGGGCAAGCAGCAGATCCTCGACTACATTGCCACGGGCATTCCCTTTGACGGTGTCTGGACCTCCGGCATCGACAACGTGATTGTCGACGCCTTTGTCGAATCCGACGTGCCGCTTGTGCCGATCGTTGGCGCCGACAATGCCGGATTCGTCGGTCAGCTCAATTCGGTCGATGGTCTGGTGGGCGCCGCTGTGACCAATCCAGGTTCCGTCGGCGGTGCCGGTGTGACGCTGGCGCTCAAGCTGCTCGACGGCGAGAAGCCGGGCGAGAAGACGGTTCTGGTCGATCCGCAGCTTTGGCAAAACGTCACCGCTGAGGGCAAGGCGCAGCTCGCTGCGGCGGCTGATCCGTCGCTCGATCCGGAATGGCCCGTGAGCATCATGATCCCGGGCTGGACCACCTACAGCAAGGACCAGATTATCGCCTGCAAGGGTCCCGGCGAATAGTCCATCCTTTCCTCCCGCGGGCGGCAGTTGAGCTTGTATCTCTCCCAAAGCTGCCGCCCGTTGTTTTTGACGGTTGAAAGCCCGCACGATGGCGACTGAGCCCCTCCTAGAAGCCTCCGGCGTCGCCAAGAGTTTCGGTGCCGTGGCCGCTCTGCGCGACGCGTCGATGCAGGTGGCCGCTGGTGAGGTTGTCGCCCTGATGGGCGCCAATGGTGCCGGCAAGTCGACCCTCGTCAAGATTTTGACCGGTGCGATCCGACCGGACACCGGCAGTATTCGCATCCGCGGACGCGAGCACCGTGTCCATTCGCCGGCCGAGGCGCGCCAGACCGGGCTTGTGCCGGTCTACCAGGAACCGTCGCTGATCCCGGATCTCGATGTCGCCGCGAACCTTCGGCTCAGCCGCACGCCGGTCGAGCCGTTTCGGCACTGGGTGTCGGAACTTGGCATCGCCAATCTCGACATGGCGGAAACCGTGTTGCGGTTGCCGCTGGCGACATTACGCATCCTCGACCTGGCGCGGGCTCTGGCGAGCGAGCCGGACGTGCTGCTGCTCGACGAGATGACCGCGGCACTCCCCACCGACCTGGTGGAACGCGTGCTCAAGGTGGTCAGGCAACAGTGCGAACATGATCGCTCGGTCATCTACATTTCGCACCGCTTTGCCGAGATTTCCGCCTTGTGCGACCGGGCGACGGTGCTGCGTGACGGAGAGACCGTCGGTACCGTCGATATCGCGGAGGGGACCGAGGATCAGATCGTTGAAATGATGCTGGGTGCGCCGGTCAAGGCCAGCGAAGCAGTTGCACGCAAGGAACGGCCCATTCAGGCCGATGCCGAAGCAGCCATTCCGCGCCTGCGGGTGCAGGGCCTGGCGGCGGGCACCAAACTCTCTGACGTTTCCTTCGACATGCATGCCGGCGAAGTGCTGGGTGTCGTGGCTCTTGAGGGCCAGGGCCAGGACGAGCTCTTCGAGGTGCTGGCCGGCTTCGAGAAGCCAAGCGGCGGGCGCATCGAGATCGACGGGCGCGACGTGCGGTTCCATCACCCGGCCGATGCCATTGCGGCCGGCCATGTCTATGTGCCTGGCGACCGTGCCGATGCGCTTCTCATGCAACGGTCGGTGCGCGAGAACATTGCATTGCCCTTCTATACCCGCCCGAGCCTGTGGGGAAACATTCGCATGGGCCGGGAGAAGGCCAAGGTCGATGCCGCCATCGAACGGCTGCAGATCGACACCCGTGCCCAGGGTGAGGTGCAGCGGCTTTCCGGTGGCAACCAGCAGAAGGTGACCATTGCTCGATGGATCGCGTCGGGCGTTCGCACCCTGTTGTGTTTCGATCCGACGCGCGGCATCGACATCCGCACTAAGCGCGAAATCTATCCGCTGTTGCGCGAGCTCGCCGAGCAGGGGTCCTCGGTGTTGCTCTACACGTCCGAGCTGGAAGAAGTGCAACTGGCCTGCGACCGGGCGGTCGTGATCTTCAACGGCCAGGTGGTCGATATCATCGACGCCGCCGACGCCGATGAAGCAACCCTGATGCGCGCGGCCTACGGTTTGACGGGCGATGCCCCGGCATCGCCATCGGCCCAAGCCCCGGAGGTGTCGTGACCCGCTTCCTGCGCAGCCATTACTGGATCATCGGCCTGTTCGTCATGCTCGGCCTGTTGCTGGTTGCGACAAAGGTGATCCAGCCCAATTACGGGGCGTCGGGGCTTGAATCGCTTGCCCGTGCGGCGCTGCCTTTTGCCTTCGCGGCCGCCGCACAGGCGGTGGTCGTCATTGCCGGAGGGATCGATCTTTCCATCGCATCGATGATGGCGGTGACCAGCGTCACGGCGGCGGTGCTCATGGAAGGGTCGAGCGAGGGTTTTGCCGTTCCGGTTGTTCTTTTCGTGCTGGTCCTTGGCGCTGCCATGGGCACCATCAATGGCTTGCTGATCGTCATCACCCGGGTGCCCGATATCGTTGTCACCCTGGCGATGCTTTTTGTCTGGGAAGGCGTTGCGCTGCTGATCCTGAAGGCCCCGGGCGGGGCGGCGGCGGAATGGCTGAAGGGCCTGATGGTAGGCCAGTTCATCATCCCGTGGATCCCGAAGGCACTGGTGCTTCTCGTCGTGTGTCTCGCCGTTGTGTGGATACCGTTTCGCCTGTCGCGCTTCGGTCTGTCGGTCTATGCCATCGGCAGCGACAGCCTTGCCGCCTTCCGGACCGGGGTTGCCGTCAATCGGGTCAAAATTGGCGCCTATGCAATGGCCGGGCTGTTTGCCGCCATGGGCGGGCTGGTGCTGACCATGAGCACCGGCATCGGAGCGCCCATTCCCGGGCCCTATCTCCTGGCCAGCGTTGCGGCGGTCGTGCTGGGTGGCGTGGTGCTGGGCGGCGGCCGCGGCGGCCTGCTCGGACCGATCATTGCCGTCTTCATCCTGCGCCTCGTGCGCACCGATCTGACATTTCTGTCCGTGGATCCCAATGTCACGACAATCGTCGAAGGAACCATCATGGTCGTCGTCGTGATGATTGGTGGCCTGCTTGCCGTTAGGAGGCGAAGAGCATGAGCGTCGCGACCGAACCGGAGCTGAGCCTGGCAAAACGAACACGGCGTTTCATGCGCGATTATCCGTTGGTCCCGCTGATCGTCCTTTTGGTCATGCTGGTGATTGTTCTGGAAATCATGCGGCCTGGCATCGTCAACGAACGCTGGATCGGCAACACCATCAAATTTGCCATACCGCTGGCCATGCTGGCTGCCTGCCAGACGCTGACCATGCTGACCGGCGGTATCGACCTTTCGGTCGGCATTATCGCCACGATCAGTGCTTTCGTGGTGGCGACCCAGGTGGCGATTTTCGGGACGCCCGGGGCCATTATCATCGCGCTTATGCCGGCCTTGCTCATCGGGCTTGCCAACGGCATCGGCGTCGGGCTGTTTCGCGTGCACCCGCTGATCATGACGCTTGGGACCGGGTTGATCGGAACGGGCTGCCTGCAGGTCTATCAACGCACGGTGATCGCCACCGGGTCGACCGTGCCCGAGATTCTCGCCTGGCTTGGCACCGGCCGCACCGCCGGGGTGCCGCATTCGCTGATTGTTTTTCTGCCGCTTGCGGCCGCGATCATCTACGGCCTGCGGCGCACGGGCTTTGGCCGTCTGCTTTATGCGCTTGGCGAAAACGAGGATGCCGCGCGGCTTGCCGGCGTGCGCGCCTGGCAGGTGATCATTGCGCTCTACATGCTCTCCGGACTGCTGGCCGGCATCACCGGGCTGATCTATGTCGGCCTGATCAAGGCGCCATCGCTGTCGCTGGCGGTGCCGTTGCTCCTGCCTTCGGTGGCGGCGGCGGTCATCGGCGGCACCTCGATTTTCGGCGGCCGCGGCACCTATTCGGGGACGATCGTCGGGGCCCTGATCCTGACCGTCATGACCACGATGCTGACGGTGTTGCGCATGCCGGAGGGCTCACGGCGCATCATGTTCGGTGTGATTATCCTGGCGGTGACCGCCGTCTATGTGCGCATTACCGAGGATTCTTAAAGCCCGAAATGGGTTCCGTCGAAGGGCAGGGTGATTGCGTCACCACCGATATCGCGCAGGACCAGAATGGACTTGAACGGCTGGATGTCGGCAACCTCCGTCCAACCGGGCGGGACGGCAATGGCGCCGAAGCCGTAGCGAATGTCCGCATCGTCGTCGCCGAGTTCGAGCCCCATCGCGAGCCCTTCCTCAGATAGCCCCGAAGCGCTGTCGAAATGTCCGCTGGCATGGCAACTCGTTGCCACCTCTTCAATGCCGAGAACATTGGTATGCCGTCCAAGCCACGGCGCATAATGGCGACCGCCGTTGCTCATCCACAGGATGGTTTCCGGCAGACGGCGGGCGTCCTTGATTGCAAAAAACAGGAATCCATCACGAATAGCGAGCGCCGCCGACCAACCCAGCGACCCGTCGGCTTCGGCCAGGGTGACGATATCCTCATGACCGCTGTCGAATGGGTAGGAGCGGGCGTCGACGTTCTGACCGTCGGCTGTGAGGACCTGCGACAGGGATTTGAACCGTTGCGGATAGGACAGCGACGACCGGCCTCGCTCCGGGTCCGTTTCAACGGGGACGTTCGGCGCAACTCCGAAACGCTTCTCGGAAAAACTCAGCCGGACGCCGCCGGGAACGTGGATCATGGCATGATGGCCAATCGGCAGATGTCCATGGCCGCCGGCGAAATGGTGGCTCTGATACACAAACGGATGGCCCGGTCGCAGGGTCAGCCGCTTGGTCAGCCGCGCGCCGAGAATGTCCTCCTGCAGACGGTAGGTTGCGGTAATGGCGCCTTCCGGTTCCGATGCGGTCGCATCAGCAATCCACGTGCCGTTGGCGCTCCAACCGTGTATCGGCAAGCCCGGTCGGCTGGAAAAGGGTGCACAGAAGAAATCGCCGGCCAGTCGGGTTTCAACCGGGGCAACCGAGTCCGGCAAAGCCTCTCCGCTTGCCACCCAGGGTGCCTTGTGCAGGGGCCTCAGTGTTGTGCCATCCCGATTGATCGCGATGCTGTCGATGCGGCCGCCGGATGGATCGACATGCAGTTCGATCCCGGGGACAGCGTGTCGGTCAAGAGTCATGGTTCCACCGGAAGGTTTTCGGGAAAGATCGCCTGAATGCGGATGGCTGGCCAGCGGTTTGTCGTGCCGGGTTTCAAGGCGGCGATCATGCGATCGACCGCCTGATCGGCCATGACGGACGTATCCTCGTCGATGACCGCATCGAGCACGCCGTCGAGCAGAAAGCCACGCGTATCCGTCGACAGCCCATGCGCGATGGAAATCACGGTGTCCGCCCGACCGGTGTCGATCAGCGCACGGGCGACACCGGGTTGACCGGCGCCGATACAATAGATCGCATTAAGGTCGGGGTGCGCCTCAAGGATGGCACAGCTCTCCGCATGTGCGGTATCGACGTCTTCGTGAACCTCTCGCTCGGCGACGATTTTCAAATCGGGAAAACGCTCGCGCAGCACGCTGCGGAATCCCATCTCCCGCTCTTCATGGCCGTGATAGGCGCGGGCACCGAGGATCAGTGCGGCTTTGGCCGATCCGACAGGCAGAAGCCGGCCCGTCAGATATCCGGCCAGGCGCCCCGCGGCACGGTTGTCGACTCCGACATAGGCGGCTCGGGGCACCTGACGAATGTCGGAGGCAATGGCCGCCACCACGATCCCCCGGTCGCACAGCCTGCGTACTGCGGCGCGAATGGTCGGATGGTCGAGCGCAATCAGCCCGACCGCCCGGCTGGTTTCCGCCAGTGCATCGAGCTTTGCGGCGACGTCGGTGACATCGATGCCGGCCATGTGATGGATTGCAGCTCGAACGCCTTCGCTCCGGTGGGCTTTGGCCTCCAGATTGCCGATCAACTGCGACATGAACGCGTTGCGGCTGTCGGGGATGACAAAATCGAGTTGCAGTTCATCCTGCGCGGACGGCGCTGCGTCTGCACCTTCACCGGCCAGTTCGGCCATGACAGAGAGCACATGCCGACGGGTGTGATCCTGGACGCCAATCCGATTGTTGATGACGCGATCGACCGTCGCTTTCGAAACGCCGGCCTTTTCGGAAATCTCTTTCAGTTTTGGGCGCCGTGTCGACACTTCGTTTCACCTCTCCGCGAGACAAGAATAGCGCGGTACGCATTGGATGTAACCTCAAAATGAGGTTTTTCTCTCCATTTTTTGACGGTTTTCGATATTTGAAAGGCAATTTGAGGTGTTTTGTGCCGGACCCGCCTTGACAGGACCTTGAATTCGGCTCTTTGCTGGGTGCAAGCGCATCAATTTGAGGCGATCGACTCCTATGGAACCGACGGCAAGGGACTACAGCCTGGTAGGGCGTGACGGGGTGCTGGCCGAGGAGAACGGGCTCGCTTCGGCAAATTGGTATTCCTGTGAGATCGATCGCAAGACGATGAAGAGCCTGATGCGGCGCTCTGACGGTCCGGCCCTGCGTGACACGGCGATTTGGATCGGCGCGTTGGTGCTTTCCGGTGCGGGTGGCATCACTTTCTGGGGCACCTGGTGGTGCGTGCCGTTTTTCGTCGTCTATGGGCTGCTCTATGGGTCATCCTCGGACAGCCGCTGGCACGAGAGCGGCCACGGGACGGCTTTTCGCACGTTGTGGATGAACGACGTTCTCTACTACGTGGCCAGTTTCATGATCTTCCGCGAACCGACCATCTGGCGCTGGAGCCACACGCGCCACCATACCGACACGATCATCGTCGGACGCGATCCGGAGATTGCCGCGCCGCGTCCGCCGGATATCGCCACTCTGTTGCTGAACCTTTTTGCGCTGCGCAGCAGCCTCAAGACGATGAAAGCGCTGTTTCTGCACGCCGGTGGCCGTTTGAGCGATGAGGAAAAGACCTTCGTTCCGGAATCGGAAAGGTGGAAGGTCTATCTGATTGCGCGGATCTATCTGGCGATCCTGGCTGTTGTGGCTGCGGCCTGCCTTGCTCTGCAATCGATTCTGCCGGCGATGCTTATCGGCCTGCCGACGATCTATGGCGGGTTTCTCACGGTGTATTTCGGTGTCACCCAGCATGCCGGCCTGGCGGAGGACGTGCTCGATCACCGGCTGAACTCACGCACGATCTACATGAACCCGCTGTTCCGTTTTCTCTACTGGAACATGAACTACCACATTGAGCACCACATGTTTCCGATGGTGCCCTATCACGCTCTGCCGCGGCTGCACGAGCTGATCAAGGACGACTGCCCGGAGCCCTATCCCAGCACCATCGCCGCCTATCGGGAAATCATTCCGACGCTGCTCAAGCAGGTGCGCGATCCTGGGTATTTCGTTGAACGGGTCCTGCCAGACAGCTCCAAGGCGGTTCCATACAACCACGGTACGCAATTCAAGCCGGCTGAATAGCCGGCGAAGGGAGGGGTTTTTGAGCGACAATTGGATCGATGCCTGCGCAGTCGACGATATCGAGGAGGAAGACGTCCTCGGCTTTGAGCACGATGGCCATGCCTATGCGCTTTACCGGACGTTGGACGATCGGTTTTTCTGCACCGACGGCCTGTGCACCCATGAGCAGGTGCACCTGTGCGACGGGCTGGTTATGGACACCATCATCGAGTGCCCGATGCACAATGGCCGCTTCGATTTCATCACGGGCAAGGCCAAGGGCGCACCGGTCTGCATCGACCTGAAGACATATGCGACAGACGTGCGCGATGGTCGCCTGTTCATCAAAACGGGCTGATCCGGATGCAACCTGCCATGATCATTGTCGGTTCCGGCGAAGCGGGTGGATGCGCGGCGGTTGCCCTGCGCGAAGCCGGTTGGGACGGGCCCATCACGATGTTCGGGGAAGAGCGTCACGGTCCCTATGAGCGACCGCCCCTGTCGAAGCAGCTGCTGACCGACAGCGCCCCGCCGCAGGCACGAGCGAGCGCCGAGACCGGCCGGTTTGGCGAACTTGATATTCAGCATCGGCCCAACAGCAAGGTGATCTCCATCGATCGTGACGCGCGGCAGATCAAATTGCAGTCGGGTGAAATTGCGCCTTACACAAAGCTGCTTCTGGCGACCGGGGCGCGGGCAAGACTGCTCAAGGCGCCGGGTAGCGAGTATGCCCTTACCCTTCGGTCGTTTGAGGATGCCTGGGCCCTGCGTCACCTCTTCGGGGCCGGCGGCCACGCCATCATTGTCGGTGGCGGCTTCATTGGACTGGAACTGGCGGCGAGCGCAGTCAAGCTCGGAGGCCGGGCAAGCGTCATCGAAAGCCGCGAGCGCCTTTTGGCGCGGTCGGTGCCGCCCGAGCTGGCGGAGCGAATCCGCCATGAGCATGAGCGTCGGGGCGTGCGCTTCCATTTTGGTGCGGATGTCAGCCAGGTGGAACGCCGGGCCGTCCTGCTCGACAATGGCGAACGCTTGACCGGCGACGTGGTGGTCAGCGGCATCGGCTCTGAACCCGATGTCGCGCTGGCGCGCAAGGCGGGACTGCGGGTGGCTGACGGGATCGTCACTAATGCTAGTCTTTGCAGCAGCGATCCTTGGATCTTCGCCTGCGGCGATTGCGCCGCCAGTGTCCTCCCCCGTTTCGGCGACAAGCCGATCCGTTTCGAGAGCTGGCAGGTGGCGCGCGAGCAGGGCGTTCTTGCCGGCCGAAACATGGCCGGCGCCGGCGAGACGCAACGGCTCGTGCCGTGGTTCTGGTCGGATCAATACGATTTGCATCTGCAAATTGCCGGCCTGCCGCGCCTTGGTCACAGCACCATAGAACGGCGGCTCCCGGATGAAACACTGTTGCAGTTCCATCTCGACGGAGAGGGCCGACTGGTCGGTGCGGCGGCTCTGGGCGACCGGTCGAAACTGGCCCGCGACATGCGTGTCGTCCAGAAACTGATTTCGCGCGAGGCCAGGCCGGATCCGGCCGTGCTGGCGATGCCGGATCGACGGCTCAAAACTCTGTTGGCAGCTTAGGAGACCAAACATGCGGGATGAATCCCCGACCGTTGCCGACATCATGGCCCTGAAGGGCAGGCGTCAGCTCACCAAGTTGCGGGTCGAAAATCTTGATGAGGCCGCGGCTGCCCATTCGGCGGGCATCGACATGCTGTCGGTTCCGCCGGAACTGATTTCGCATCCGGATTTCCGTGCGGTGTGTCCGTCTCCCTTTGTGGTCGGCGGCCTTGAGCCCGGGCTTTTCGTCACCGAAGAAGACTATCTGCGGATCTCTTTCCGGCTGCTCAATGCCGGCGCCAACGCAGTCTATTGTGGCGCCAGTCTGCCGATCGTGCGGCGCTTGCGGGATGAAGGCATTCCTGTCGTCGGCCATGTCGGACTGATCCCGTCCCGGCGCACCTGGACCGGCGGCTTCAAGGCCGTCGGGCGGACGAGCGACAGTGCGTTGATGGTGTTCGAACAGACCCGCGCTTTGGAAGAAGCCGGGGCGTTTGCCGCGGAGATCGAAGTGGTTCCGCCTGCGGTTGCCGAGGCGATCTCCAAGCGCACGTCGATGCTGATGATCTCGATGGGAGCGGGTGCCGGGTGCGACGCGCAATATCTGTTTGCCTGTGACGTGCTGGGCAGCCACGAACGCCATTATCCGAGGCATTCCAAACGGTACCGCAATTTTGTCGACCATTACCGGCGGCTGCAGGAGGAGCGCGTTGCGGCCTTTCGCGACTATGCGCAGGATGTGGCGGAAGGCACTTTTCCGGAAGCGGGCCATCTGGTGGATATTCCAAGTGAGGAACTGGCTCGCTTTCTGGAGGCGATCGGTCAGACGAAAGCAAACTGAGGCGGCGGCGCCGTCGGGAGGAACACATGGCTAAATGGCGCGTTGCCGGCGTGAATTTCGATCACATGCACATGGGCGATCTGCTGCGCCAGGTACACGAACATCCGGATGCGGAAATCATTGGCGTCTATGATAAGTCACGGGAGCGGATGGGCCAGGCCATCGCCGACTTTTCCATTCCCGATGACCGTGTCTTCACGGATCTCGATGCCTGTATCGAACAATCGAAGCCGGATCTGGCGATCCTCTGCGCCGCAACGGCCGAACATGCGGATCATGTCGAGCAACTGGCGAAGCATCGGGTTCACATCATGGTCGAAAAGCCCTTCGCGGCGTCGGTCGCCGATGCGCGCCGAATGATGGCTGCGATGGAAGGGACGGGCAAGATGATGGCCATCAACTGGCCGCTCGCCTGGGTTTCCAGCCACGTGACCTGCAAACGGCTGATCGACGATGGGACCATCGGCGATCTCGTCGAAGTGCATTTTTACGACGGCAACCGCGGACCGCTGTATCATCTGGCCGACAAGGTGGAAGTCAGTGCCGAGGAGGTTGAGCGGCAGAAGCCCACCTCCTGGTGGTACAAGAAAGCGTCCGGCGGCGGCAGTCTGCTCGACTATCTGGGCTACGGCGCAACGCTGGGCACCTGGTTCCAGAACGGAAAAATCCCGCTCGAAGTTACCTCCGTGGTCGACGAGACGCCCGGGATCGAGGTGGACCAGCACTCCGTCACCGTTTGCCGCTACGAGCACGGGCTGTCGAAAATGGAAACGCGCTGGGGCACCTTCACCGATCCTTGGACGATCCAGCCGCAGCCAAAATGCGGCTTCGTGGTGGTCGGCACCGAAGGCACGATCGCCAGCTACGACTATGAAGACCACGTGACGGTGCAGACCCGCGCCACGCCGGAACCGACACCGGTTCCCGTCGACGAATTGCCCGTGGGCAAGCGCGGTCCGATCGAATATGTGCTCGACTGCCTGGAGCGAAATGAGCCGATTGGCGGACCTCTGGCGCCTGAGCTTTGCCTTGCCGCCCAGCGCATCGTCGATACCGCGGCGCTGTCGGCCGAGCAGAAGCGGACCCTGGAGCTGGTACCGTGACCGGCGATATGCCGGATACGGATACCTATGCGCTGACCAGCGCCAATGCTGAGCAGGTCGACCCGCCGGACCTTGCCTACAAGCCTCCGCATCCGAGAAACTACAACCCGCGCATTGCCTTGATGGGGGCAGGCGGAATTGCCGCGGCTCATCTCGATGCTTATCGCGGTGCTGGCTTTGATGTGGCGACGATATGCAACCGCACCCTGTCGAAAGCGGTGTCGCGTCGTGACGAGTATTATCCGCAGGCGCGTGCCACCGACAATTACGACGCTGTGCTCGGTGATGAGACCATCGAGGTGGTCGACATCACGACCCACCCGCCTGAACGAGTGGAACTGATCGAAAAAGCCCTGAGAGCCGGCAAGCATGTCTTGTCGCAAAAACCCTTCGTGCTCGACCTGGACACCGGGGAACGACTTGTGCGTCTGGCGGCCGACAACGGAGTCAAATTGGCGGTCAACCAGAATGGCCGTTGGGCGCCGCATCTCGCTTACATGCGTGAAGCCGTAACGGCCGGTCTGATCGGCGATCTGATCAGCTGCCATATTTCCATTCACTGGGATCACAGCTGGATCAAAGGCACAGCATTCGAGCAGATCGACGATCTGGTGTTCTACGATTTTGCCATTCACTGGTTCGACTTTCTGTCGAGCGTTGCTGGGGACCGGGCCACGTCGGTCTTTGCGACGACAGCCCGCGCGGCGGGACAGACTGTGGCCCCGCCGCTGCTGGCCCAGTGCCTGGTGCGGCTCGATGAGGGTCAGGCTTCCCTTGTTTTCGATGCGTCGACGCGCTTTGGCCCGCGTGACACGACCTATATCGCCGGAACCGCAGGCAGCCTAAGGAGCGACGGTCCGGATCTCGGGCAACAACAGGTGACATTGACGACAGAAGCCGGGCAAGCGGTCCCGGTACTCGAAGGCCAATGGTTCAATGACGGCTTCCGTGGGGCCATGGGCGAGTTGCTGTGCGCGATCGAGGAAAACCGAGAACCGCTCAATGGTGCAATGGGGAACCTGAGGAGCCTGGCGATGGCGTTTGCCGCCATACAATCGGCGCGCACCGGTGCCGAGACAGATGTGGGGCGTGTTCGGCGGCTTCCGTGAAATTGTTTCTGGGTCCTTTGCACTCCTGGTTCTGGTTGTCTCGTATCCGGGTCAGCCCGGGATTCAGCATGCCGGCCAGAATTTTTCAAAAACAATTGACTGAATTTGGAGGTCCGACCTAGTCTCGACTTTAGTGCGCGGCGTGCATTCAGGTATTTTTTGATACAGGGGGGTGGCAGTCGTGGTTCATACACTGAGACTTATTTCCGATTATCCCGTTGGACATCCAATGTGGGATTTTCTGCTAGACTGGGCGCAGACCATCGAAAATGAGTCGGCAGGCGAAATCGACGTCTCTCTGTTTCCTCCGGCTTCATTGGTGTCTGTGAACAGCGTCCTTGAGGCGGTTCAGACCGACTTGGCCCAGGCGGCCCTGACGCGTCTGCAGCAGTCGGATGCTCCTGCTTCGCTTCAGATATTTGGCTTGCCCTGTTTGTTTGCCGCCGACGAGCAGTCTGCACGAGCAGCCTGGCAAGGCTTCACAACCCATTTTGCGGGCAGCATTGACGACGTAAAGGTCCTTGGAGTCCATATCGCCAATGCGCAACAGCTGTTCACCAAGAGCCAAATCGACAATTTCGACGACCTGATCGGAATGAAAATTCGCACGTCCGGGCCCTATGTCACCGATCTGATGGACGATCTGGGGGCTGCGCCGGTCGCGCTTCCGCTTGCGGAGGTATTTTCTGCTCTTCAGGCCGGCATCATCGACGGGGTCAGCCTTGGTCTTGATAGTCGGCCGATTCAGCTGGGATTACAAAATATCGCGCCCAACGTGTTGTTGTTTCCCGAGGGCAAGGGATTGCAGTCGACTCTGTTCGGGTTTGCGGTCAATGAGAGTTTCTATAACGGGCTGCCCGCCAACCTGCAGCTGGTTATCGACCAGAATACCGGCGAGGACTTCTCCGCCGCGGCAGGCAAGATCCTGGAAGATCTGGCCGACCAGCAGGCCGCCGCATTGCTGGGGGCACCAGCCGTCAATATTCAAACCCTTTCGGGGGATTGGCTGGACGATTGGAAGGACGCGATGACACCGGTCATCAACGCTGCCCTGAATGATCTGGACGGTCCGGGATTTGATGCCAATGCGGTTTATCAATCACTGGCCTCACAGCAGACCGGTAACCAGTTGCCATCGGCCCAGGACGATCCGTTCTTTGTCGATCTCAACATGGCGTTTGCCATGGATCTGCCATCCGGCCTTCTCAGAAACGACAGCGATCCGGATTTCGACCCTCTGACTGTAACGGTTTTTGATTATGGCGGCCCGGGAACCGTGCAGGTTAATCCCAATGGCACGTTCACCTATGCTCCAGCCCAGGATTTTGTTGGAACCGACACGTTCACCTACACGATAGAGGACGGAGAAGGAGGCTCCGCGGATGGGACGGTAACCATCAATGTCGGTCAGTTGCCCTTCAAACTGCAGGTTTTCGATTCCAACGGTTTGCCGTTGGGAGACAACGTCGCTCAGCCGGGCAATGCCATCGCATTTCTGCCCGAGACGTTTACACCGGCACAGGCGTCGGCGCTCCTTGATGAACTCGGCCCGATCGAGCTTTATTGCCGGCCGTCCGGCACCAACGACCAATTTCAGCATTTTTTCACTTTCGAGGGCGACCGCAACGCCGTTGCAATCGATCCCGACCTGGTCGGGATGCAGATCATCGGCCGCGCGCAGAATGGCTCGGTTTTCCAGACAAACGGTATCGATGTCCTGCCACATCCCGGTGTCGAACCGATAGGCGACCAGTCCTTCGGCAGTCTGTTGGTGGTCCCGGATGAAAATGCGCCCGGGAACCTCAATGTCAACACCAACACGATCGACGACATCTTCGGATTCGGATCCGCGCCCAGCTTCTGTATCGAAGCCGAGTACTACAATGAAGGTCTTGGCCAGAGGGACACCTTCACATTCGATGCCAAGGACCTTGTATCGCCTACCGGATCCGGTGGCTTCAACTTCGACCTGGAAGAACTGAGTACGGCCATTCAAGACGAATTCAAGAGAATAAAGGGTGAAAACGATTCCCTTATCGGAATGCGCCCTGTCGTTGGTGACCAGGTTTTTACCAAGTTCATCGAATTCCGCATTATCAAAAAGTACACCGACGGAAATGGTGGCGCGAAGATCGTCGATCGCTCGAAGTATCAGGAAATCATCGTCGAGGATGACGGTTCGTTTTCGCCTGAAAATAACATTACCACGATCGATTTCTCTTCACCGGTGCCACCCCCGACTGGACCTCACAACATCATCGGCAATGGTGGCGCCCTGGGCGATACCCTCATCGGGTCGACCAACACCAATATTCTCAACGGTGCCAACGGAGACGACACTCTGATCGGCACCGGCGTGTCCGACTCGCTGATTGGCGGCAGTGGCAACGATCTTGGCGTGGGCGGTCCGGGCTTCACCTTTTTCAATGGCGGCGCCGATACCGACACGTTCCAGGTCAACGGCAACTATTTCGATTTTCTGGTTATCGACCGATCCACCGATGCAGTTTTCTTCAACACGCACATTCTCGACATCCGTCCTGGCAACCCGCTGTCGGCAAATGTCATTCGCGAAGTTGAATTGGTGCGCTTCCTCGACGGAGTTTTGGATACGGCGACAAACGTGTTCACGTCCTTTGGCGGTTTTGCTCCCGACGGGACGCCGGTGCCAAGTTCAACCAGCTTCAACGGCTTCGTGTTCGATGACCAGGTGTTGTCCGACTACAAAGCGTTCGAAACAGTGGCCCCATTTCAGGCGCAGGGACTGTCATTCGGCCAGGCGGCGTTGACGGAATCAACCAGTGGCGTGCTGGAGTTCAACGGCCACACCTATTCGATCGATCCACCCTTCAACGATTATCTGGACTTGCGGGAGGTTGATGGCCGTATTGAGGTGTTTGTGACCGACGCCGATTACTACAATTTCGCGCCACCCGGTACAGTAGATCAGTCTTTCTCGATTACGGTCACGAACGCACTTGGAAGCACGACCTACGACTTCCCTTTCTTCATCGGCCGTCCGGATGTGGCGCCGGTGACCGATCTCGGCCTGTCGGCTGTCACCGTGACCGAAAACGCCGATGCCGGAACGGTGATCGGTGCGGCGCAACTGACCTTTGTCGACGATCCGGAGGTGGAAGAGGATTTTCTGCTTCAGATCTCCGGGGCGGATGCCGCACTGTTCGAGTTCGACGATGCCGGCAATCTGGTCGTCGCCAACGGTGCCAATATCGACTTCGAAACCCAGCAGACGGCCAACATCATCATCTCGGCCACCAACCTCAACGGCGAGGTGTTCGAGAAGGCCTTCGAGATCACCGTCGAGAACATGCCGATCAGCGACATCACGATGGTCTCCGGCGGTACGGTGAAAGAAGGCGCTGCCGATGACACGGTGGTCGCCACCTTCGAGTCGTCGGAAAACCCGGTGGAACCAACCGCGGTGCTGTCCATTGTCTCCGGTGGCGACGGCCTCTTCTATCTCGACGGCAACGAGCTCAAGGTAGCGCCTAATGCCGGCTCGGTGTTCGACTTCGATGACCAGAGCAACTACTTCATCACTTTCTCCGCCACGGACGGCAATGGACTGGCCTATGAGGAGAGCTTCGACATCTTTGTGCAGAAGGCGGGGCCCATCCTGGGTACGCCGGACGAGGACATACTCGACGGCACCCAGTTCAGCGACGAAATCCTGGCCCTTGAGAGCGACGACATTATCAACGCATCCTTCGGCAACGACGATATCGACGGCGGGCCTGGCACGGACACGGTCGTCTATGCCCGAGGCCGCAACCAGGTCACCCATGACTGGATGAATGACGGCACCATCGTGGTCACCCGCACCGCGCTGGGCGAGGGAACGGACACACTGACGAATGTCGAACGCATCGACCTCGATGACGGGTCGCTGCTTTATGATGTTGACACACCCAATCTCGGCTTCGGCTACCGCATCTACCAGGCCTCCTTCGACCGCACGCCGGATGAGGGCGGCGTGCTGTTCTGGATCGGCGTTCTCGACGATCTCGATAACCAGGGCTGGAGCCAGTACGACAAGGAACAGTTCCTGGCGACGCAGTTCATCCAGTCGGACGAGTTCAAGGCTCTGTTCGGGGCGAACCCCACGAACGAAGAGTATATCGACGCGATGTACCAGAACGTGCTGGACAGGCTGCCGGACCAGGGCGGTTACGACTTCTGGGTGGGTGGCATGGTGAACGACGGGCTGACCCGTGAGGACATCCTGATCGCCTTCACCAAGAGCGACGAGAATGTCGACCGCACCGCGCCCGACATCGATGACGGGGTCTGGGTCGTTTAAACGTTCGACCAAGTCTCTGACGGTCAGTGGGGCGTTTGTGGCCGTAGGTCCATCACGACCCGGTTTAGTTTGCGCACGAGATCGGGGAGACGGGACGTGCCCGTCTTATCTTTGACGCGTCGAAGGTGTGTGTAAACCGTGTTCACGCTAAGGCCGCGAAGCGAGCCGTACGCGGAGACGGATATTCCTGTCCGAAGCGCTTCTGCCAGTTCGGCTTCCGCGACAGTCAACCCGAAACAGGTTCGCATCACGTCTACGCCGTCCGACGAAGCCTCAGGTCTGCGGACGAAGACTGCGGCCATTGCGCTGGTCGACAGTCCGTGCCGTGCCGCCGGCAATCGGCGTACTGCGACGACAAGCGGTTCGGCCCCAGTCGGACGATTTGCGGCGAAATCGAAACGAACTGCATTCGTATCTTTCTGCGGCCGCTTCAAAACCGCGGCCAGCGCGGCCAGGTAGCTCATTTGCGATTGCGGGTGGGTGAAGGATAATTCTCCGCTGACCGTTCGAATGCCATCGCCGGCTCTCAGCAGATCCCGAGCGGGATCATTGGCGAAGACAATCGTTCCGTCTGCGCGGATCAAGATTGTCGCGTCCGAAAGCCAGTCACAAGCGGCTGTCAAGGCTGCTTCCGTCTCGCAGCTGCGTTCGAGACGCAGTGTCAGGTCAAAGGCTTGCCTGATGTGAGGCAAAAGCGATTTCAGCCGGTCAAGGTCGCTCTTTTCCACATGCCCCTGGAGTTCGCTCCGCTGAACTGAGAATGCACTGAAGCGGGTTTCGTCCTGATGCAGTATCCCGGACATAAAATAGCGCAATCCCATTTGCGGCAGAAACTCGGAATAGAACAAATTGCGCGCCATCTCCTGTTCGGTGAGGATCTGATAGTCATAGCCGATCGCCCCGAGTTCCTGCGAAAGGCCGTGAGACAGCCTGGGCGAATGATGGGCGTAGTCCTCGAGGTATTGGATTTCACTCGCGGGAGGCAGCCTGCTGGATCCAAAAACCGTGTGAACTCCAGTCGCCCGATCGACTGTTTCGATCAGGGCACAGACCCCGAATTCGTCGGCAACGGTCGTGAGTACGTCCTGCCAGCGATCCTTGTCGGATATGCAGGCATAGACGGTTTCGATCAATTCCAGGCTTCGATCAGAGGACATAACGGCCTCCTGACGCTCCTCTTGCCCCGGTTTCCGATTATCCTAGCGAGAGCCGTTGTCTCCGGCAACGATGTCATCAAAATTGGTGACGCGGCGCATGACTGAACTTCTTAAAGTAAGACCCGAATGATAGGGGTTTAGAGATTTTGAATTAGCAGCTGGGGTCGCTTGAGCGACAATATCTGCGCAGATATTGTCTAGTAAGCTGTTTGAAGGGATTGAGCCATGGCAAATATTGGAAATACATTTTCCGATTTTGATGAGCAAAGTAAAACCTTTGGTACGCCTGTCGACGATTCTTCAACTCCAAGTCTTGAGCATCAACTCGAAATCGGCAAGGTGTCACAGGGAACGTTTGAAGGGGACGACATCTACGATTACTACGAGTTTCAGACGATAGCCGGCCATGCCTATCAGATCGTCGCTACTTCAGACCTGCTTTACGGCTGGAATCAGTTCAAAGACAGCCCGACATTCAGTTTCGATGTTATCGACGGCGACAGTGTTTTTCCGACGCCATTGTTTTCGTCGATCATTGGGACGGACTTCGTAACACGGGAAGTCACTTTCACGGCGCCTAAGACCGGCACGTTCTACGTCCGGGTCAACGGGAAGGGACAGGAATTCGACTACGCCGCGACGATCACCGATCTCGGCGTGTCGACGCAGCCGACTGCGCAAGACGATACATATTACGTGGATCTCAATTCTGCATTCGATTTTGATCCTACGTTCGGTCTGTTGCGGAATGACAGCGATCCGGATCTCGACCCTTTGACTGTGACGGGCTTCAACTATGGCGGAGCGGGCTCTCTCCAGATAAACCCTGACGGTTCGTTTTCCTATAAACCAGCGCCGGGTTTTGTCGGACCCGACACATTTGCCTACACGACCTCCGACGACAATGGCGGTTCGGCAACAGCGACCGTGACGATCAATCTGGAGCCCGAACCACCGTTTGTTCTCGAAGTCTTTGACAATAGCGGACACCAGCTGGAGGACGGTGCAGCCTTCCCTGGCTCTGTGCTCGCTTTCCGACCATCCGTCTCATTTCCCGGACAAGCCTCTGGCTTTCTCAGCGAACTCGGTTCCGTAGAACTGCACACCCGGGACACCGGGACCGACGATCCATTTCAGTTCTTCGGAACGCTGTTCGGAGACAACAATGCCATTGTGGTCGGGCAGAACCTGGTGGGCAAGGATGTCCTGGCGCAGGCACAAAATGGCGCGGTTTTTCAAACGAACATCGTCCCCATAACAACGCAGTTGACGCCTCCTCCGGATTCAACACAATCGTTCGGCGGGCCGCTGGTTATGCCAGACCCACTTTCCCTTGGGAGTCTGCTCGTCGATACGAACACGGTTGACGATATTCGAGGTTTTGGTTCGCCGCCGAAATTCTGCGTCGAGGTTCGATATATCAAAAGAGATAACGACCTGCCGGATTTTTCGAACGCCCCGTTGCCCAGTTTTACGGTTGACGTCAACTCGCTTGTATCGATCGGACCAAATGGCGCGGTGTTTCTTTTGGAACCGATTAATCAGGCCATTCAACAGAAATTCGACAACATTGCGGGCCTGTTTGATTCTCTCTTCTTCGAAGGGCTTCGAGGTGTTGGAGACTCCCTCCAGCCTTATACTTTTATATCATTCAGGTTTGTGAAGAAGTATAGCGACGGAGATGGTGATCCCAAAATAGTAGAAGCGACTGATTATCAGAAAATCGTTGTAACCGGACCTAACAACACTGCTAAGGTGGATGACAATTTTCGAACAATCGACTTTGCCAACTCGGTTCCGGAATCTGATGAACCAGCGAACATTATCGGAACTGGTGGTAACGGTGCCGACACGCTTTTTGGATCTTCCAATACCAATCTGCTGAATGCAGGGGCGGGAAACGACCTGCTCCTCAGCAACGGCGCTTCTGATACCCTTTTCGGCATGCAGGGCGACGACGACGCCGTGGCCGGCCCGGGTTTCACCTTTTTCGATGGTGGGGCCGATACGGACACCTTTCACCTTGACGGCAACTATTTTGATTTTCTCATTCTTCGCGGGTCGACCGAAATCGGGTTTTTCAATACTCATATCCTCGACACCCGTCCGGGTTCCCCGCTTTCAAAGAATGTCATTCGCGACGTCGAGAGGGTCGGCTTTCGCGACGGCGAAATGAATATGGACACCGGAATATTCCGGCCATTCAACGGTTTCGCACCGGATGGGACGCCGGTCTCGAGTTCAACGAGCCACACCGGTCTCGTCGTGGACGGAATGATTTTCACGGATTTCGAAGCGGTTCCGCCAGCGCCGCTTGAGCTGCAGCAGCTGGAATTCTTCGGCCAGGCGGCGCTGACGGAATCGCAGAACGGTGTTCTGGAGTTCAACGGCAGCACCTATGTGATCGAACCGCCCTTTGACGCCTATCTGGATCTGCGGGAAGTTGACGGCCGTATCGAGGTTTTCGTGACCGACGCCGATTACTACAATTTCGCACCGCCCGGCACGATCGATCAGTCATTCTCGATCACCATTTCCAACGCCCAGGGCAGCAATACCTACGACTTCCCGTTCTTCGTGGGTCGCCCGGATGTCGCGCCGGTGACCGATCTCGGCCTGTCGGCCGTCACCGTGACCGAAAACGCCGATGCCGGAACGGTGATTGGTGCGGCGCAACTGACCTTTGTGGACGATCCCGAGGTGGAAGAGGACTTTCTCTTGCAGGTCTCCGGAACCGATGCGGCGCTGTTCGACTTCGACGACGCCGGCAATCTCGTGGTCGCCGACGGTGCCGATATCGACTTCGAAGCCCAGCAGACCGCTAACATCGTCATCTCGGCGACCAACCTGAACGGCGAGGTGTTCGAGAAGGCCTTCGAGATCACCATCGAGAACATGCCGATCAGCGATATCGCCATGGTCTCCGGCGGCACCGTTCGAGAAGGCGCTGCCGATGACACGGTGGTCGCCACCTTCGAATCGTCGGAAAACCCGGTCGAACCAACCGCGGTGCTTTCTATCGTCTCTGGTGGCGACGGCCTCTTCTATCTCGACGGCAACGAGCTCAAGGTGTCGCCCAATGCCGGCTCTGTGTTCGATTTCGATGACCAGAGCAACTACTTCATCACCTTCTCGGCCACCGATGGAAACGGGCCGGCCTACGAAGAGAGTTTTGACATCTTCGTCGAGAATGTCGGACCCATCCTCGGAACACCGGACGAGGACATACTCAACGGCACCCAGTTCAACGACGAAATCCTGGCCCTTGAGAGCGACGACACGATCAACGCCTCCTTCGGCGACGATGATATCGACGGTGGGCCTGGCACGGACACGGTCGTCTATGCCCGAGGCCGCAACCAGGTCACCCATGACTGGATGAATGACGGCACCATCGTGGTGACCCGCACTGCGCTGGGCGAGGGAACGGATACGCTGACGAATGTCGAACGCATCGATCTCGACGACGGGTCGCTGCTTTATGATGTCGACACGCCCAATCTCGGCTTCGGCTACCGCATCTACCAGGCCTCCTTCGACCGCACGCCGGATGAAGGTGGCGTGCTGTTCTGGATCGGCGTGCTCGACGACCTCGATAACCAGGGCTGGAGCCAGTACGACAAGGAGCAGTTCCTGGCGACGCAGTTCATCCAGTCGGACGAGTTCACGGCTCTGTTCGGGGCGAACCCGACGAACGAAGAATACATCGACGCGATGTACCAGAACGTTCTGGATCGGCTGCCGGACCAGGGTGGCTACGACTTCTGGGTTGGTGGCATGGTGAACGACGGTCTGACCCGTGAGGACATCCTAATCGCCTTCACCAAGAGCGACGAGAATGTCGACCGCACCGCGCCCGACATCGATGATGGGGTGTGGGTGGTCTGAACAACCGACCAAGTGTCTGAAGGTTAGTGAGGAGTTTGTGGCCGCAGGTCCAATATCGAACTGACGATTGCCTACAGGCTTCAATCCAACGTCATCGCCCCACCTCGATCCTGCACACATTCGTTGACACTGCGCAGTGAAGCATCCCCATCGACGCTTTCCGCGACGCATCCATTCTCATCAGTTTTGGTGATGCGGCGCCGAAACGAACTTCATAGAGTAGCCCATCACACGGATGTGGTTTGGAATCCAAGCCAAATCTGTGTTGATTTCGTTCAGCGTTTTTTGGCGAAGGTTGAGGCATATCCAGCAAGGGAAATCCACGTTCCGCTTCCGACTAATCAAGTAAATCCTTGAGTGGCATAGGCAGAGAGATCAACCTAGTATCGGTGATCAACTTGAACAAATATTACAGCGCAGATATTGTTTTTTGATTGTCTGGGAGGGGATCAAGCATGGCGAATATAGGCATTATTCTATCTGATTTTGATGAACAAAGTAGAACCATCGGCACCCCCGTCGATGACTCCACAATGCGGAGCCTGAATCATTCACTTGAAATCGACAAGGTGTCACAGGGCACTTTCGATGATAGCGATGACGGTGTTGATTACTACGAGTTTCAAACGATTGCCGGTCATGCCTACCAAATAGTCGTTACATCGGATCCGTTCTACCGCTGGAGTCAGTTCAAGGAAAGTTCGACATTCGATTTTGATGTTTTAGACGGCAGTGTCTTGCCGGTACCGCTGTTTGAATCTGTCAACGGGGCCGACCCACAAACTCAGGAGGTGACTTTCACGGCGCCGACAACGGGCACATACTATATAGAGATCGACGGCAATGGCGAGGATTTCGACTACGCGGCGACCATCACCGATCTGGGTATCTCGTCAGATCCCACGGCGGTCAACGACCTTTATTACATCGATCTCAACACGTTCCTGACCTTCGACAGTCCCTCGGGTCTTTTGCGAAATGACAGTGACCCGGACACGGATCCACTGACAGTGACCGGCACCGACTATAGCGGGCCTGGAACACTCTTTTTCGATCCGGACGGTTCATTCACCTACCAGCCGGCGCCCGATTTTACCGGGGACGATACATTCACTTACACGATCAGCGACGGCAACGGTGGTTCCGCCACCGGCACCGTGACAATCAATGTTGATCCCGAACCGCCATTTCAGCTGGATGTTTTTGACAACAAGGGCCAGCCCATGGATGGCGACATGGCTTACCCTGGCTCCGTTCTGGCCTTCCGTCCTACCTCTTCGTTCCCCGGCCAGCCGGCACAGTTCCTGAGTGAGCTCGGCCCAGTCGAACTGTTGGCCCGGCCAACCGGAACGTCGGACCCGTTTGCGACCATCGGGCTCTTTGCCGGGGACAGCAATGCGATCGTGGTGGGACAGAACCTGGTTGGTCTGGATATCCTGGCACAGGCGGAAAACGGTGCAATTTTCCAGACCAATATCGTGCCGGTGGCCGCGCCGCCGTCGCCGCCAGTGTCTACCCAGTCGTTTGGCGCGCCGCTTGTGGCCCCGGACCCTCTATCGCCGGGCCAGTTGTTCATCGACACCAATACGGTCGATGACCCGCGCGGCTTCGGTTCCGCGCCAACGATTTGCGTTGAGGTGGAGTATCGGGGTTCCACTGTATTCACGACCAAGACCCTTACAGTAGACGTGACCGATTCAGTGATACCAAATCCGGGTGGCGACAGGATATCCCTGCTGGATATCAGACAGGCCGTTTACGAGAGGTTTGAAGAGGTTGATGAACCTGGCGATGAGCTGCTTTCCTTGGGGTCACGTGGCCCACTTTTGAATTCGGAAATCTACTCGTTTATCAAATACCGATTCATCAAGAAGTATGACGATGGCGATGGCGTTCAGAAGATTGTCAAAGCTAAGTTGTTCCATGAGTTGGTCGTTGCGGTAGAAAACAAACCGGTGGAGCTTGAGGATAACTTCAAGACCATCGATTTCACCACTGCGACACCACCACCAAACGACCCGGCCAACGTGATCGGCACCGGCGGCAACGGCTCAGATACTCTGTTCGGAAACCGCAACAGCAATTTTCTGGATGCCGGTGCGGGCGACGATTTACTGATCAGCAACGGTGCATCCGATTCCCTTCTCGGCGGAGAGGGAGACGATGACGCCATCGCCGGCCCTGGTTTCACCTTCTTCGACGGTGGCCCGGATACCGATACGTTCCACGTCGATGGCAACTTCTTCGATTTTCTTCTTGTTTCCGGGTCGACCGATGGGGGGTTCTTCAATCTGCACGTCATCGACACCCGGCCGGGCTCGCCGCTTTCAAACAGCGTTCTTCGGAACACCGAGATCATCGGATTCCGCGATGGTGTGCTGAATGCGGAGACGGCAGAATTCAATGCATTTGGCGGTTTCGCACCGAATGGAACACCTGTCACGAGTTCAACCAGCCACACCGGTCTCGTTGTGGACGGCATGATCTTCACGGATTTCGAATCGGCACCGCCGCCTCTGGAATTGCAACAAGCGGAGTTCTTCGGTCAGGCAGCGCTGACCGAATCGCAAAACGGCGTTCTCGAGTTCAACGGAAGCACCTATGTGATCGAACCGCCCTTCAACGCCTATCTCGATCTCCGGGAGAACGAGGGGCGCATCGAGGTATTCGTCACCGATGCCGATTATTACAATTTCGCACCGCCCGGCACGATCGATCAGTCATTCTCGATCACCATTACCAACGCCCAGGGCAGCAACACCTACGACTTCCCGTTCTTCGTCGGTCGCCCGGATGTGGCTCCGGTCACCGATCTTGGTCTGTCTGCCGCCACCGTCAGCGAAAACGCCGATGCCGGAACGGTGATTGGTGCGGCGCAACTGACGTTCGTCGACGATCCAGATGTGGAAGAGGACTTTCTGCTGCAGATCTCCGGAACGGATGCTGCGCTGTTCGAGTTCGATGATGCCGGCAATCTCGTGGTTGCTGATGGCGCCAATATCGACTTCGAAACCCAAGAGACCGCCAACATCATCATCTCGGCGACCAACCTGAACGGGGAAATGTTCAAAAAGGCCTTCGAGATCACCGTCGAGAACATGCCGATCAGCGACATCACGATGGTCTCCGGCGGTACGGTGAAAGAAGGCGCTGCCGATGACGCGGTGGTCGCCACCTTCGAATCGTCGGAAAACCCGGTGGAACCCACCGCGGTGCTGTCCATTGTCTCCGGCGCCGACGGCCTCTTCTATCTCGACGGCAACGAGCTCAAGGTATCGCCCAATGCCGGCTCTGTGTTCGACTTCGATGACCAGAGCAACTACTTCATCACCTTCTCGGCCACCGATGGAAACGGGCCGGCCTACGAAGAGAGCTTCGACATCTTCGTCGAGAATGTCGGGCCCATCCTCGGAACACCGGACGAGGACATACTCAACGGCACCCAGTTCAACGACGAAATCCTGGCCCTTGAGAGCGACGACACGATCAACGCATCCTTCGGCAACGACGATATCGACGGCGGTCCCGGGACCGACACGGTCGTCTATTCCCGCGGCCGAAACCAGGTCACCCATGACTGGATGAATGACGGCACCATCGTGGTGACCCGCACTGCGCTGGGCGAGGGAACGGACACACTGACGAATGTCGAACGCATCGATCTCGACGACGGGTCGCTGCTTTATGATGTCGACACGCCCAACCTGGGCTTCGGCTACCGCATCTACCAGGCCTCCTTCGACCGTACTCCGGATGAGGGCGGAGTGCTGTTCTGGATCGGCGTGCTCGACGACCTCGATAACCAGGGCTGGAGCCAGTACGACAAGGAGCAGTTCCTGGCGACGCAGTTCATCCAGTCGGACGAGTTCACGGCTCTGTTCGGGGCGAACCCGACGAACGAAGAGTACATCGACGCGATGTACCAGAACGTTCTGGATCGGCTGCCGGACCAGGGTGGCTACGACTTCTGGGTTGGCGGTATGGTGAACGATGGTCTGACCCGTGAGGACATCCTGATAGCCTTCACCAAAAGCGACGAGAATGTCGACCGGACCGCGCCCGACATCGATGATGGTGTGTGGGTTGTATGAAGCGTCGCATCCAGTAAATCCTGGTTGTATTGCCAGCCACCCCCAACACAACTAGGATTTATTCAATTTCTGGGGGGGAAGACATGGCCAATATAGGAAATACATTTTCCGAACTCGATGAGGAAAGTAGAACAAACGGCACGGACGTCGACGATTCCGCATTTCCGAGTCAGGAGCATCAGCTCGAACCCGGCAAGGTTTCCCAGG
Source organism: Hoeflea sp. (assembly GCA_965228435.1). Classification (GTDB taxonomy): domain Bacteria; phylum Pseudomonadota; class Alphaproteobacteria; order Rhizobiales; family Rhizobiaceae; genus Hoeflea_A. The sequence goes on from OZ245818.1 coordinate 4,118,639, forward strand.
GCACCTTCGATGGAACGGACAGCTACGATTATTTTGAATTTCAGACGGTTGCCGGGCACGCCTACAACATCATCGTCACGTCCGATCCGCTCTACGGCTGGCTTGATTTCAACAGCAGCACCGCTTTCGAATTCGATATCATCGATGACGGCTTGTTCCCGACCGAATACCATTCTTCGTTTGATGGGATCGACACCTTCACGCAGGAAGTGACGTTTACGGCCGATACAACGGGGACATTTTATGTTCGCATCGACGGTGAGAATCAGCACTTCGATTACGGTGCAACGTTTAATGATTTGGGCGTTTCCACTCAGCCGACGGCGTTGAACGATACTTACTACATTCACGTTGACGGCTTCTCGGCCGGCCCCACAATCGGGTTGCTGAAAAATGACAGCGATCCCGACCTCGATCCACTGACCGTGGACGGGTTCAACTATGGCGGCAACGGGACGCTGCAGATCAATCCGGACGGCTCATTCGATTACACACCGGCCCCCGATTTTTTCGGGGAAGACACATTCACCTACACGATCAAGGACGACAACGACGAGACGGCCACGGCAACAGTGACCATCAATGTCGACCCGGAGCCGGCTTTCGTTCTTGAGATTTTTGACAATTGCGGGCACCCGACTAATGGCGACACCGCCTTTCCGGGCTCCATTCTGGCGGTCCGCCCAACGGATTCCTTTCCCGGATCGGCTGCCCACCATCTTGCGGAACTGGGCCCGATCGAGTTGTTGTGCCGGCCGGCCGGGACGAATGATCCGTTCCAGAGCGCGTTTACTCTGTTCGGGGACCACAACGCCATCGTTGTCGGGCAGAACCTGGTCGGCATGGAGATTACGGCGCAGGCCCAGAACGGTGCGTTGTTCCAGACGGATATTATCGAGGTTTCAACTCAGCCGACTCCGTCACCCGACCCCAGTCAAACCTACGGCTTTCCCCTGATCGGTCCGAACGAATTTTTGCCCGAAACGTTCACAATCCACGTCAACACCGTCGACGACCTGAATGGATTTGGCTCCGCTCCGAGTTTCTGTGTTGAAGTCCTGTATTGGAACGCCCAATTCAATGAAGTTTTCTCATTTGAAGTCGACGTCAACTCCTTCATGACGTCGAACCTTCTGGGAGGCTATGACTTCAATATCAAAGCTATGAACAATGCTATCCAGGACGCCTTCGATGCCCTCAAGGAGGATGGTGACGAGCTCGTTTTCGAAAAACAGGTGCCCAACACTCTGGATCTCTACAAGCTGATCGAATTCCGGTTCCAGAAAAAGTATAAAGACGAATTTGACCGCGAGAAAATTGTTACAACTGACTATTTTGAGTTCATTCGCCATGACAACGGGACTGTTTCTGCCCAGTTGAACATTGAGACGGTCGACTTCTCGAGTCCGGTCCCACTGCCAACGGGACCCGCGAGCGTGATCGGGAATGGTGGCGAGCAAGGCGATTTTCTTATCGGGTCCACAAATACCAACATTCTCAACGGCGCTGGTGGCGACGATATGTTGATCAGCCGGGGGGTGTCGGATGCACTGATCGGCGGAAGTGGCAACGATGATGGCGTCGCGGGACCTGGCTTCACCTTTTTCGACGGCGGTGCCGACACCGACACCTACCACCTCAACGGGAATTTCTTCGACTTCTTGATAGTCGATGGATCAACAAACGGCGGGTTCTTCAACACCCATATTTTCGACACCAGACCGGGCAATCCGCTATCCAAGAGTGTGGTGTTGGATGTCGAAAGGATCGCCTTCCGCGATGGTGTCCTCAACAAGGACACCGGGCTGTTCAAGGCTTATCGTGGGTTCGGGCCTGACGGCACGCCGGTGACGGATGCGACCAGCTTCAACGGCATCGTGATGGGCGGACAAACCTTTTTTTATTTTGATGCGATTGAGCCTCCGCCACTTGAGCTGCAACAGTTGGAATTCTTTGGCCAGGCAGCGCTGACAGAGTCGACAGACGGCGTGCTGGTGTATAACGGCCACACCTATTCCATTGATCCTCCCTTCGACGCCTATCTGGATCTGCGGGAAGTCGACGGCCGTATCGAAGTGTTTGTAACCGATGCCGATTACTACAATTTTGCGCCTCCGGGCACGGTGGATCAGTCCTTCTCCATAACCGTTACCAACGATCAGGGTAGCGAGACCTTCGACTTCCCGTTCTTCGTCGGTCGCCCGGATGTGGCTCCGGTCACCGATCTTGGTCTGTCTGCCGCCACTGTCAGCGAAAACGCCGATGCCGGAACGGTGATCGGTGCGGCGCAACTGACGTTCGTCGACGATCCAGATGTGGAAGAGGATTTTCTGCTGCAGATCTCCGGAACGGATGCTGCGCTGTTCGAGTTCGATGATGCCGGCAATCTCGTGGTTGCTGATGGCGCCAATATCGACTTCGAAACCCAAGAGACCGCCAACATCATCATCTCGGCGACCAACCTGAACGGGGAAATGTTCGAAAAGGCCTTCGAGATCACCGTCGAGAACATGCCGATCAGCGACATCACGATGGTCTCCGGCGGTACGGTTCGCGAGGGCGCTGCCGATGACACGGTGGTCGCCACCTTCGAATCGTCGGAAAACCCGGTGGAACCCACCGCGGTGCTGTCCATTGTCTCCGGCGCCGACGGCCTCTTCTATCTCGACGGCAACGAGCTCAAGGTAGCGCCCAATGCCGGCTCGGTGTTCGACTTCGATGACCAGAGCAACTACTTCATCACCTTCTCGGCCACCGATGGAAACGGGCCGGCCTACGAAGAGAGTTTTGACATCTTCGTCGAGAATGTCGGGCCCATCCTCGGAACACCGGACGAAGATGTACTCGACGGCACCCAGTTCAACGACGAAATCCTGGCCCTTGAGAGCGACGACACGATCAACGCCTCCTTCGGCGACGATGATATCGACGGTGGGCCTGGCACGGACACGGTCGTCTATGCCCGAGGCCGAAACCAGGTCACCCATGAGTGGATGAATGACGGCACCATCGTGGTCACCCGCACTGCGCTGGGCGAGGGAACGGACACACTGACGAATGTCGAACGCATCGATCTCGACGACGGGTCGCTGCTTTATGATGTCGACACGCCCAACCTGGGCTTCGGCTACCGCATCTACCAGGCCTCCTTCGACCGCACGCCGGACGAGGGCGGCGTGCTGTTCTGGATCGGCGTGCTCGACGACCTCGATAACCAGGGCTGGAGCCAGTACGACAAGGAACAGTTCCTGGCGACGCAGTTCATCCAGTCGGACGAGTTCACGGCTCTGTTCGGGGCGAACCCGACGAACGAAGAGTACATCGACGCGATGTACCAGAACGTTCTGGATCGGCTGCCGGACCAGGGTGGCTACGACTTCTGGGTTGGCGGCATGGTGAACGACGGTCTGACCCGCGAGGACATTCTGATCGCCTTCACCAAGAGCGATGAGAATGTCGACCGGACCGCGCCCGACATCGATGACGGGGTCTGGGTTGTTTGAGGAATTCGCGCTTGCGAAATGGACACTGAGACGAAATAGTCTCGGCCATGCGAATCCTGATTGCAGGCGCCGGAATTGCCGGTTTGACACTGGCCGCGTTGCTTTTGCGGCGCGGTCATGATGTGACAATTTTCGAGCGGTCGCGTGAGCTGTCCGAGATCGGAGCCGGAATTCAGATCAGCGCCAATGCCGGGCACGTCCTGAAGGCGCTCGGTCTGGGGGAGGCGGTGCTGGAGCGCAGTTTCAGACCCGCGACCTGGCACATGCGGACTTACCTCACCGGTGAAGTGGTCAACCGCATCGAATTGGGCACCCATCACGAACAGCTGCACGGTTTTCCTTACTGCACTCTGCTTCGCGCCGATCTGCAGCGGATGCTGGTCGGCGCCGTCAGATCCCGTTCGGACGCTGCGATCGTTCTCGGCTCAGAGGTGACCGGCTATCGCGAGGATGCCGGCGGAGTGACCTTGCTTCTGGCTGACGGAGAACAGGTGCGGGGCGACGTGGTCATTGGCGCCGATGGTGTTCGCTCGGTCCTACGGCAGACAATTGTGGGACCGGACGAACCGATCTATTCCGGCAACGCTGCCTGGCGTGGGACCATCGACGCGCGCCTGCTTCCGGACGATTTCAGCCGGAATATCACCACAAGCTTCATGGGGCCCGGACGTCACATGGTGATGTACTGGCTGGGCGATCGCGAGCTGTTGAATTTCGTCGCTCCGGTTGAAACGGAGATCCCCAGCGAGGAGAGCTGGACGACGCGCCACGATTGGGAGGTGCTGAAGACCGATTTTGACGGCTGGCATGACGATGTGCAGACGGTCATCGATCTGATGGACCGGGATGCCTGTTACCGCTGGGCACTCAATATCCGCGAGCCTGTCGCCAACTGGCGTACCGATCGGGCGGTGCTGATCGGTGATGCCGCCCATGCGACGCTGCCGTTTCTGGCACAGGGTGCAGCGATGGCGATCGAGGATGCGGCCGTGCTCGACCGTCTGCTGGCAGAAGATGGCGACATTCCCGACACCCTGCTGCGATTCCAGACAGCCCGCCGCGACCGCACCACCCGCATCGTGCAGGGCGCCAACAAGATGGCCCGCATGTTCCACATGGAAAGCGAGGATGCGCTCAAAGAGGGGATGATTCAGGGTGCAGACGTGGCGCGCGACCGCGACAACTGGCTGTACAATTACAATCCGATGACCGTGGCGTTGCCCTAGAGCCTATCATGGTTAGATTGAAGCAATTCTGTTTGTGGTCGGCGAGGCGATCCGCGAGGAAGGAGCGCAGAGCGATGCCGGAGGCATCTCTCGAGCATCCTGACACTGCGGGCGTCCGCCGACCACAAACCCGAAGGGCCGGGCGCATTTGCGCCAATTCCTTCGCTCAAAGCCTCGGCCGGGCCACCAGCCCGGCCTGCGTTTTGAGCTCGACCTTGCCGCAAATGCACCTCGGCAGAATGGTTCAATCTAACCATGATAGGCTCTAGTCCAGACTAAAGCTGACCGAACCGACTATCCGGTCGGCAGCCGTCCGTATTCCGCGTAGATGTGCTTGGTTTCCATGAAATCCGCCAGGCCTTCCAGGCCATGCAGGCGGCCGAGGCCGCTTTCCCGGTAGCCGCCGGTTTCGGCCTCGGCAAACAGCCGGTTGTGGCAATTGATCCAGACGGTCCCGGATTTCAGCGCTCGGGAGACGCGGCGGGCGCGACTGTGATCGGCCGTGTAGACGCTTGCCGCGAGGCCGTAGCGCGTCGCGTTGGCGCTGACGACCGCTGCCTCTTCCTCCGAGAATCGTTCCACCATGACGATGGGGCAGAACAGTTCTTCCTGGACGAGTCGATGGGAATTGTCCGCAATTTCAAAGAGCGCCGGCGTGACGACATTGCCACGCGGGTGGCCGTCGTGGATTTCGCCGTCGAGGATGGCGGTTCCGGCCTGTCTTGCGGCGGCAAGCGACGCTTCGTAGCGACTGGCGCTGGCCAGGTCGAACAGTGGGCCCATCTGAATGCCGTCGGCGAGCGGGTCGCCGGTGGTTACGGCAGCGGCCGCGCTGACCAGTTCGGGTACAAAGCGGTCGAAGGCACGGTCCTCGACCAGTACGCGGGCGATCGCCGTGCACATTTGTCCGGTGTGCGGAACAGCGCCGCGGGTGATTTCTCCGACTGCCGTTTTCATGTCGGCATCGGCAAAGACCAGGGCAGGGGCCTTGCCGCCCAGTTCAAGCGACAGCCGTTTGAGCGTCGCGGCGGCGCCCGCCATGATCTTCTTGCCGGTGGCGCTCGAGCCGGTGAAGCTGACGACGTCTACTTCCTCATGGGTGCACAGTGTCGACGAAACGTCGAGATCGCCATGCACGATGTTGACGACGCCGGCGGGCAAAGATGGGCACGCAGCCAGGCACTCAGCGTAGATGCGGTTGACGCTGCTCGTCTGATGGGCGCCCTTGATCACCGTCGTGCAGCCGGCGGCGAGCGCCGGGCCGAGGGAGCGCAGAAGCAGGGTCGAGGGAGCATTCCACGGCACGATGATGGCCGCAACGCCTACCGGCTCCTGCGCGAAGATCGACTGCTTGCCCTCGTCAATCTCCGTTACCCGACCGAAGATCGACCTTGCCAGTCCGGCGTAATAGCGCGCTTCGCTCACCGCGGCGTTGGTTTCGTGGATGCAATGGGCGAGCACCTTGCCGTTTTCGATGGCGATCTCGCGGGCGATCTCATCCCGCCGCGCTGCAATCGCGTCGGCCAGTTCCAGCAGGACCTGGGCGCGCAGCCGCGGGGCATGGGCCCAGGAGGTGCGGTCGAAAACGCGCCGCGCGACTTCGATGGCGTGGGCCGCCATCGCAGCGTCTCCCACCCGGTAGGGCGCATGATCGGTGCCGTGATAGACATCGACCGTGGACGCTTTTTCGCCCTCGTCGATCCAGGCGCCGTCAATCCAGTGGCGAGCGATTTCCATCATGCGAAGACCGGTTTCCTTTCTGCGCCGGACGGCACCTCGTAGATCTTTCTGACAAACAGATCGGCATAGTTGAGTGTTGCATGACTGTGCTCGCGCATCATCGTTTCGGCGCGGGCGGCATCGCCCTTCTTCAGGGCGTCGAAAATGATCACGTGCTGGGAGTGGCCGACCGTCAACCGCATCTGCTCTCGTCGCAGGTTGGACTTGTCGAAGGCCAGAGTGCCAAGAGCCGTCAGCGGCAACATGGCAATACGCTCATAGGCATACTCGATCAGCTCGTTGCCGCACTCGCGCATGATTGTCTCATGGAACAGGATGTTGGCGTCCTGGTAGCCGCCGATGTAATCGGTGTCGGGTATGTCTGCGTCGAGCACCTTTTCGGTGATGGCGATGGATTGCAGGAGCGTTTCCTCGGCTGATTTGCTCAAGCCCTTTTCAGCCAGCGTGCGAGCCGCGAGACCTTCGAGCACCGCCCGCACGGCAATGGACTTTTCAACATCGGCGCTGGATATCGAACGGATGGTGAAGCCGCGACCGTCGCGCTTCTCGATCAGCCCTTCGGCGGCCAGTGCGGCCAGAGCGGTGCGCGCCGGCGTACGCGAGACGTCCATTTCGCCGGCGATCCCAACTTCCGTAATCTTGTCGCCGGGCGCCCGTTCGCCGTTCAGGATCTGGCGGCGGACGAGAGCGAGAACGCGCTGTGAACTTGACGACATGAGACCTCCTGCAGGTCACTATTGGATACATAAGGAGCCTTGTCGAGCCATATTTGCCCGCAAACTTGCATTTCAGGCTTAACTTTGGATACGAAATCTGCTGAAATCGCCAAAGGGAAAACTGCAGTCGACAAACGGAAGAAGAAGACTGCGCGGGAGGAAGCAATCCATGACGATCCACACGTCGGACGCACCTGTCACAACGGAGCTGTTCATCGACGGTGAGGCGCGCTCGGCGACCGCCGGTCGGACTTACGAGATTTTCAATCCGGCGCGTCCGCACGAATTGGTGGGACACGCCGCGGCAGCCGGCGAAGCGGATGTAGACGCCGCGGTCAAGGCCGCTCACACTGCTTACCCGGCCTGGGCAGCACTGTCCTATGCCGAGCGAGCGGCTTACCTCATCAAGGTTGCCGATGCGATTGCCGCGGACGAGGCGGATGTCGCGTATCGATCGCGGCTTTTTTGCCGCGAACACGGCAAGATCCTGAAGGAAACCATGCTGGAGCTGACGCGGCTTGGTGACCGGTTCCGGCAGTCCGCTGCCTTTGCCGAACGCCTGGCCGCTGATGACATTATCGATGGGCCGCCCTTCGATACCATCATCACCCGGCAGCCTCGGGGCGTTGCCGCGCTGATCGTGCCGTGGAACTGGCCCTTGTCGATCCTCGGCGCCAAGCTGCCGCAGGCCCTGATTGCCGGCAACACGGTCGTGGTGAAGCCGAGTCATAACTCAGCACTCGCGCCATCCATGACCCTGAAGCTCATTGCCTCGATACTGCCTCCGGGCGTCGTCAATCTCATCACCGGCTCGGCATCGGAAATCGGCGACCCGCTGGTGCGCCATCCGCTGGTCCGTTTCGTCAATTTCACCGGGTCTGTCGGCATCGGCCGGCATGTGATGAAAATGGCCGCCGACAACATCACGCCGGTGACGCTGGAGCTCGGCGGCAACGATGCCGGCATCGTCTGCCAGGATGCGGCGCTCGATCAGGGCGCCTTCATGCGTCTCTACATGGGCGCCTTCATGTCGTCCGGGCAGATCTGCATGGCGCTCAAGCGCCTTTACGTGCATCGGTCGCGCTATGACGAAGTGGTCGATGGCCTGACGGCCGTTTGCAACCGCATGGTGGTCGGTGACGGGCTGCTGGACGAAACCAATATGGGGCCGGTCAACAACGCCAAGCAATTGGGCGTCATCACCGGCATGATCGAACAGGCCCGGCAGGCGGGGGCCGATCTGAAGGAACTGGGACAGGTACCGGACGAGGACCTCTACAAAAACGGTTATTTCCAGAGGCCAACCCTTGTCTACAATCCGGATCCGTCACTCGATATCGTGCGTGAGGAGCAGTTCGGACCGGCTCTGCCGATCATCCCGTTCGACACCGAGGACGATGCGGTTGAAATGGCCAATGACAGTGAGTTCGGTTTGTGCTCTTCGGTCTGGACCGAAGACCGCGACCGCGCCGTAGCCATCGCCCGGCGCATCGAGGCGGGCTTTACCTATCTCAATGCCCACGGTCCGGCCGCTCAGGATGGGCGCGGTCCGTTTGGTGGCTTCAAGAAATCCGGAATCGGGCGTAACCTCGGATATGAGGGCGTGATCCAGTTCCAGGGATATCATTCAATCAGCGGGCCTGCCGGCTGGCTGTCCTGACAAAACGCTTGGAAGATTTAGGGAGGAACCAGATGAAACGTGTAATTCTGCTTGCCGCGGCAGCGGCACTGGCCGCATCGGCGTCGATGGCCCAGGCGAAGGAATTGAGCCTGGCCTATTTCATGGGACCGAAGCACCCGATGAATGCGGCGGTGTTCACGCCGTTTGCCGACAAACTTGCAGAGGTTTCCGGCGGCAAATTGACCGTTCAGCAATTTCCGGGCGGCGCACTGAACTCGGTCCCGCCAAAGCAATACGCCATCCTGCTCGACGGCGTTGCCGACATTGTTTTCACACTGCCGGGCTATACCGGCGACGTTTTCCCGATGACCAACGTGATCACGATGCCGGGTGTCTGCGACAGCCCGAAATCATGCACGGAAGCCATCTTGCGCGCCCGCAGCACGCTGGAGAAGGAATACAATGCCAAGCTGCTGGCACTCTGGACCAACGCGCCGCCGGTGCTGATCACCAAGGACAAGCCAGTGCGCAAGCTGGAAGACCTGGAGGGCATGAAAATCCGGGTTACGTCCAAGCAGGATGTGCCTTTCATGGAGGCGCTGGGCGCTTCAGCCGTGGCGCAACCGGTGACCGTTATCAACCAGAACCTTGCCAATGGGGTCATCGACGGTATCGCCATCGACAGTTCGGCCATCGGCGCCTTCAAGCTGCACGAGCCGGGCAATTATGTCACAACGTGGATGCCAGGGTCCGGGTCGGCCTTCGTGCTTCTGATGAACAATGATGTCTATAACGGCCTGAGCGACGAGGAGCGTGGTTGGGTCGATGAGGCATCGGCCGAGTGGCTGTCGCATTCCGGTGGTGAAGGTTATTCCAAGGCCACCGCACGCGGCATCGACATTGCCAAAAAGGCCGGTCTTGAAATGATCGACCTGAGCGACGACGAAAAGGCGCGGTTCAATGCCAAGATCCAGCCGGTTCTGGAAGACATCAAGAAACAGAAGGCCGGATCCATGACCGTCGGCGAGGTCATGGCCATCATGATGGGCCAGTAGGCCTTTGTCCGCAGAGACGCCGAAGCCCCTTTTGTGGGCGGACAGACAGCTCGGCCGGTTGGCCGGGCTGTTGGCTGTAATCGGAGCCGTGGCGGTCGTTGGGTTGATGTTGATTACCGTTGTTGCGGTCACCTGGCGCTACGGGCTCAACGACCCGATCTTCGGCATCGAAGACCTGTCGGTGGTGACGTTGACGCTGGTTGCCGGTGCAGCGGTCGCCTATGGTGCTCGACACAATGCCCATGTCAGCGTTGACGTCATGTCGTATTTTTTCGGGCGCAATGTCTCGCGTTACACCGATGCGGTGATGCGGTTGTTGGTCGTTGCCATCGCGGCGCTCGCGACCTACGCATTATTTGCCAAAGCGTGCGGTATCGAGAAGGCCTGCATCACCAACAATTTTACGATCGAACACCGTCCTTTTTACTATTTTCTCGGAGTGTCGCTCGGCGTCTATGCGCTGCATATGCTGGTCCAATTGCTGATCGGGCTCTGGCATTTTTCCGGTGAAGACCCGAACGAGATATCGGGCTAAGAGCTCATGGACAACACGACGATTGCGCTGATCGGCTTTGCGGCGCTTTTCATACTGCTTTTCATCCGCATGCCGGTCGGGGTCACCATGCTGCTGGTTGGCACGGTTGGCATCTATTTCATCCGTTCGCAGGCCGCGATTCCGAAACTCGCCGGCGAGATCTACAACGAGGCGTCGAACTATCCGCTGACCATCATTCCGCTGTTTGTGTTGATGGGAAATCTCGCTGGCGTTTCGGGCATGAGCCGCGACCTTTACGATGCGGCCCATGCTTGGCTGGGGCACCTGAAGGGCGGATTGGCCTCGGCGACCGTTGTCGGCTGTGCCGGATTCTCGGCGCTCTCCGGTTCATCCCTGGCAGCCGCACTGACCATGGGGCGTGTCTCCCTGCCGGAGATGCAGCGCTATAAATATGACAATGGGCTGGCGACCGGATCGATCGCGGCTGGCGGAACGCTGGGCATTCTGATCCCGCCTTCGGCCGGGTTCGTCATCTATGCCATTCTGACAGAAGAGAGTATTGGCCGGCTGTTCATGGCCGGCGTCGTTCCGGGTCTGATGCTGACGGCGCTCTTCATCCTTGCGATCTGGATTGTCGTGCGCCGCGACCCGGACAAGGCGCCGCGTGGGAGCGACGTCGAGACGTTGCGGTCGCGACTGCGCGCCATGGGTCGTGCGGGCTGGATCGTCGGCATCATCGTACTGACGATCGGCGGCATCTATACCGGCGTGTTTTCAGCCGTGGAAGCGGCCGGCATCGGTGCCTTCCTGGCGTTGATCGTCACGGCAATCCGACGAAAGCTGACCTGGCCGAACATTGTCGAAGTGTTTTCAAGCACGCTGAAATCGTCCGGCACCGTGTTCATGATCCTGTTCGGTGCCTTCGTCTTCAAGACCTTTATCGGCTTCACCGGGATCACCTATGCGCTGTCGCTTTGGGTCGAGGATCAGGGTTTCACCGGGATCCAGGTCGTGATTGCATTCCTGGCAATCTTCATCGTGCTCGGCATGTTCATGGACGGCTTCGCCATCCTGGTGCTCACCGTTCCGCTGATCCAGCCGATCATCGAACCGCTCGGCATCAACATGGTGTGGTTCGGCGTTCTCATGGTGATTGCGCTGGAGATGGGGCTGATCTCGCCGCCGGTCGGGGTCAACGTTTTCGTGGTCAAGGGAATAGCGCCGGACGTGTCGCTCAACACCATATTCCGCGGCATCTGGCCGTTCTGGTTTGCCATGCTGGCCGGCGTGATCCTGGTGCTGCTGTTCCCGCAGCTTGCGCTGTTTCTGCCCAACACGATGTTCGGTTAGCTGGCCCAGACCAGGGTAAGCGCTAACGGGATATCACGCTGAAAAGCCCGCTCGCCCGGACGATGCGATTGTCGCCGACATGGCCGTAACAGTTGACGAAGCCCACGCGCTTGCCGACCTTCTGGACATCGGCGGTGAACACCACCCAATCGCCCTTGCGCGCTGCACCGGCGAAATCAATTGTGATGCTGGCGGTGACCATTGGAGTTTCTTCCTTGCCGAAACCGGCGGCGTTATAGCCCAACGCCAGGTCCGCGACCGTGGTGAGGAAACCGCCATGCACGAAGCCTGACGTGTTGCAGTGTTTCTCCTCGGCTCGAAATCCGATTTCCAAACACGCATCGGTGCGGCGCGTGTAAAGCGGTCCGACCAGCTCGATAAACGGGCTTGTTCGGGCCAGCGGCTCGAAGCCGTCCGGGATGCCAGACTTGGTCATTGCGTGCTCCTCGCATTCAGGCAAGATGTTGCTTAATGTCTTTGTGTGCCGGAAAGCCGGTCGGTTCAACCCGACCGTGTGGATGAACGCTCGACGAGCTGCGGCGCCAACGCGAGGTGCTCGATATCGTCGGTCTCGCCATCGATATTCTGGAGCAAGATGCGAACGGCGTTGGCGACCAGCCGGTTGATCGGCTGGCGGATGGTGGTCAGGTCGAATTCCGGCATCGCCGATAGCGGCACGTCGTCGAAGCCGATCACCGAGACGTCGTCCGGCACCTTCAATCCGAGATCGTGGCGCAGGACCGAGAGAGCCTTGTGGGCCATGTAGTCGTTGGTGACGAACAGCCCATCCGGAACCGGGTCCTTGCCGTCGCCGAACAGCTCATGCACGGCGTCGGCCGTCATCTGCAGGTTGAAATGGCCGACCGCCCGATCAAACAGCGGAACGCCGCTGGCGTTGAGCTCCGCCATGAACCCGAATTCGCGGTCGCGGTTGGTCGATGCGCGTTCCCACCCGGCCAACAGGGCAATGCGCTCGTGGCCGCCGTCGATCAAGTGGCGGGCCGCCAGACGCCCGCCGCTGAGATTGTCCGTGGTGACACTCGCAAGCCGTGGGTCATCCTTCATTCGGTTGAACATGACCACCGGAATGTCCTGCTCGAGACAATATTCGCAGATTTTTGATGACAGTTCGACCGATGCGGTGATGATGCCGTCAACCTGGTAATCGACCAGTTCGGAAACGGTTTCCTCGACGCCTTCGTCGGTGACGGGCATCATGAAGACCAGCGCGTGGTAGCCCTCTTCCTGCAACGCAATGCAGAGTTTCTCAAGCGCCAGGGCGAAGAACTGGTTGTCCAGATAGCTGAAGAGCAGCGCGACGATGCGCGACTTGCGGGTGATCAGCGAGCGGGCGATGGCGTTCGGCCGATAGCCGAGCGCCTTTGCCGATTCGAGGATCTTCTTGCGGGTTTCCTGGGAGACACTCGATTCGGTCGGCCCTCGGGCAAAGGCGCGGCTGACGGCCGATTGGGACACGCCGGCGTGGCGCGCGACATCGACGGACGTGACTTTCGATCGCCTCCTGGCCACCGTTCTGATCCACTCTCCTGAAAGACTCCCTCGCTCACTCTTGCGGGATTTGCGCCATCAGGTCCAGCCCAAGCTGGCGGAAGACGTCAATGTGGTCGACCATGACCCAGTTCTCGCTGAGTTTGCCATCGCGCACCGACCAGAAATCGGAAAACCGCATGCGCATCGGTTTTCCGGTGGCAGGAAAGCCAAGATAAGGACCCTTTTGGGTGCCGGTCAGGAACCCGGTCGCGGCCACCCAGTTTTCATCCGCGAACTCGATATCGTTCTTGGCGTGATAATCAGGAAAGGCTTCATAGAAGGGCCGCATCACCTGATCCTTGAAAGCTTGCAGGCCGTGAATGTCACCAAAGCCGGGAGGACCGTGCCAGATCATGTCCTCGTGCCAGTAGCGGTCATGGGCATCCAGATCCTGGGAATTCAGGGCCTCGTACATGCCCTGCACGAGTTCGAGATTGTGTTGTACGCTCATGGCGGCTGGCCTCCTAACCCTTGGTTGCTCCGGCGGTCATGCCGGAGACGATCTGCTTCTGGAAAAGATAGACGAGGATGATGATCGGGATGGTGACCGATACGGCGCCGGCGATGCCGTGCATCAGCCGCTCGACGCTCTGGTTCTGGCCCATGTAGTTTCCGAGCGCTGCTGTCATGGTCGCCATGTCGCCGTTCATCAGCTGGCTGGAGATGATGAAATCGTTGTAGGCGAGCAGGAAGGAAAACAGTCCGGCAGTGACGATGCCTGGCCACATGACCGGAATGATGACGCGGCGGAAAGCGCCCCAGCGCGAACAGCCGTCGACCATGGCGGCCTCGTCAAGCTCCTGCGGAATGCTCATGAAAAAAGCGCGCAACATCCAGATCGTGAAAGGCTGATTGATCGCCACCAGCACGATGATCAGCGTTTCGTAGCGACTCCAGATGCCGAGATCGAAAAAGGCGGGGCGATAGGCGGTGAGAAGCACCACATGCGGCATGGCGCGAAACACCAGGGCGGCGATCAAGAGCCAGAAGCCGAGCGAACCGCGATAGCGCGCCAGGGCGTAACCGGCGAGACAGCCGATGGTCAGCGACACGGCCATGGTGGCCGCCGTCACGACAGTGGTGTTGATGGCATAGACCCAAAAGGCGTCTTCGACCCAGACGTGGCGGAAGTTGGAGAAGGTAAATGGTGCCACGATCTTTGGCGGCGTTGCGAAGGCGTCGACCGGCCGCCGGAACGAGATCATGAACATCCACAGGAACGGGAACACGGCGATCACGAACCAGACGCTGAGACCAAGCCGCGACAGGGCTTCCGCGAAAGGAGGGAGGCGGCGCTTCATCGTCCCTGCCTTTGGTCGCGATAGGTGCGCACCAGGACCGGGATCAACAGGATGATGACGCCGACCACCGTCAGGATCGCGTAGGCCGCCGCCTTGTTGATGTTGTCCTCAAAGGCCAGCGCGTAATAGGTCAGGTATTGCAGTGAATTGGCGAATACATTCGAGCCGAACACCAGGATCGGTTCGAACACCCGATAGGAATCCATGACATGGATCAGGGTGATGACCGCCAGCAGCGGCGCCAGATGCGGAATGATCACATAGCGCAATCTCTGCCAGGCATTGGCGCCGTCGATGATCGCCGCTTCCAGCGGGTCCTGCGGCACGGTCTGCAAGCCCGCAAACAGAATGATGAAGGCGAAAGGCGTGGCGAACCAGATGCCATAGGCAATGATCACGGTGCGGATGGTGATCTGGTCGGCCAGGAAATAGAAGCGCCCGAACCCGAGGCCTTCGATCAGAGCGGAGATGACCGCGCCGTCGAGAAACAGCCAGTAGATCGCAAGCGACGAAACCACCGGCGTGACGATCATCGGCAGGATGGTGACGAAGATCATCGTTCCGCGCAGGTGTTTCGACACCCGGTCCACTCCGAGTGCCAGAAGCAATCCGAAGATCAGCACAAAGGGCGTGGTCACGAAGGTATAGAGAAGAGTGAATTCCAGCGCCGACCAGAAGTCGACATTGGTCACCTGCCGGTAGAGTTGCGAGATGAATTCGCTGATCGACTCCGCCCGCCGAGCGTTGGAGAGCACTTCGCCCAGGCCGTCGATCTCGGTCGCCTTGACGATGTTCTCATCGCCGACGAACTTCCAGACGGTGACCGCACGGCCATTTTCGTCGAGCACCGGTTGCGGTACCACCCGGGTGATCTCGCGCTTCAAACCGCCAAATACCGGCACTTCCGTGGTGATCTCGACCAATTTCGTCTTCACGTAGGTCTGATGCATCGCGAGATAGGCCACGCCAGCCAGCGGCAGGGCGATCAGCAGCAGCATGGAGATCATCGAAGGCGCGACGAAGAAAAGGAAGGTGCGGCGCTTCACGGCGTCCTCGCTTGGGAACAGGTTCGGACGGTGGCCGCCTCCGGCGTCTTGGAACCGGAGGCGGCCGGACGCGTCAGTCGCTCAGGAAGCCCTGTTCCTTCGCCGCTACGCGATAGGCCTTGGCAGCGTCAGCCAGAGATTGCTCAGCCGACTCCTTGCCGGCGATGAAGTCCGAAATGTTCTCGCCCAGCGCGCTGTGGGCCAAGGAAGACTGCGGGTTCATCGGGTAGGGCGGGGCACCGGCAATAACGGTATCCGTAATTGCGCCGGTGTATTTGGTCGGCTGATAGTTGGAACGGATCCACAGGGTCGTGTCGTTGTTCTTGGCGACGGTGTCGGCGCTCAGCGCGTGCATCAGGACCTGGAAGGTGGTGTCCGGATCGCCGTCCAAGTTTTTCGGGATCACGTAGCCGTCCCACCAGAAGGTCGACGCCGGCAGGCCGCCGGTCTTTGTCGCCGGAGCCGGTGCGTAACCGATTTTTCCCATGACCCTGCTCTCGTCGGGATTGTCCATGGTGGGTGCCTGGTCGCCCCAGAGGATCGCCATGGCGACGTCGCCCTGCTGCAGCTGGCGTTTCACGTCACCAAAATCCATCGACATCGAGTTGGGCGACATATACTCGAACAACTGCCCGAGGAGCTTTAGCGCTTCAACGGCCTCTTGCGATTCGAAGGCCGCTTCCGAGGTGAGCGGGTCGAACAGTTGTCCGCCATTGGCAAGCAACAGGTTGACGTATTCATTGGCCAGTTCCCAGCTGTTGCCGAAGGCGGCGCCATAGGGATGCTCGATGCCGGCTGCCTTGAGCTTGGCGGCGGCTTCCAGCAGTTCGGCATAGGTGGTTGGAACCGCGATGCCGTGTTCCTCGAAAATGTCGGTGCGGTAGAACAGGTGCTGGGCGTTGACCATGAAGGCTATAGCCATGATGTCATCGCCGAAGCGAATCAGCATCTGGTCCTCGATGTCATAGGCGTCACGATACTTTTCCACCAGGTCGTTGAGTGGCCGCAGCTGGCCCTTGGCTTGCAGCAAGGTAATGGAGCTGTTGGCCACGGCGGCGGCATCAAAGGGCGACGACGAGGCGGCGAAGGCCTGCTCTGTTTCCTGCCGGTGTTCCGTCGTGAGCTTGGCGTCGATCGTCAGCCCGTCGCGCTCGCACTCCTCCATGGTCTTGGCAAGCAATTCCAGAGTTTCGAAAAAGTTCGAGATCACGTTGACCTCTCCGGAGCCTTCGACCTTGCATTCGGCGAATGCGGTGGTCGGCGCAAATGCAACTGCGGTGGCAAATGTCAGGACTTTCAGATTCATCGGAGTATCCCTTCCCTGTTGGGGCGCCCGGCAGCAGGCGCCGTTCGGTTAACGGGCTATTTGAGCAACTGCATCAAGATCCCGAACTCGTTGAAAACGGTCCATTCCTTCTGGACTCTGTTATCCTCGATCAGCCATTGGGTGATGCCCCAGATGTGGCATTCGCGGCCCGTGGGCTCACCATAGGGGCCGTGGCCGCGATGAGCGCCGACGCCGCCCCAGCGAATGGCGACCAGGTAGCCGTCCTCGGCGTTGCCCATCCAGTAAAGGTCCTCGACGCTGAAAGCGATGTTGGGGAACATGGCGACCATCGACAGGACATGGGAGCGCAGTTGGCCAACGCCGCGATAGACCCGGCCTGTTGATCCTTCAAACACGACCGAGGGCGCATAAACGCGGTCCATGGCGCTGAAATCGCGGCGGTTCCAGATGGAATCGAAGGCCGCGTGGACGAAATCGCGGATATCGTCGGCGCGCTCCGGTATCGGATGGCGCGCTGGCTTTCCCTGGCCTGACTGACGGCGCGGCTCAGCTGCGGAGAAGTTCGGCGCGAACGGACCCGCATCGCGTTCGGATGCAATGCGGCGTGCCGTTTCCTGCACGTCGAAGCCAAGCTGCTGCAGCAAGCCGGCGGTGTCATAGGCGACGTGCTCGTCATAGATTTCGTTGTTGCGGGCGACGCAATTGGCGATGCACAGCAGGCGCACCGGACGGCCGGTCGGCGGACCGAAGCGGCTGTAACCGGTGTTGGTGCCCAGAATCATGGTGCGGTGGGACGTGTGAAAGCTCACATCCTCGTTGCCCGCCCAGACCACCTCATCAGCGACCAGCCGGATGTCCGGCATGGCGTTGTTGGTGTGCACCGTGTCGGCGACGATTTTCTCGCGACCGTATTGCAGGCCGATATCGTCCCATACCCGGCAGTCGTGGCTGTAGGTATCGTAGATGTAGCCAATGTTCTTTTCTTCCCAGATCCGGTGGGTGATGCGGACGATATAGTCGACGATGTTGCGGTAGCGCGGGTTGAAGCCGTGCATCGGTTGGTCTTCGATGTGGGTCGGTTCGCTGGCAAGAAACTCGTCTGTGCCGCCACGGCGATAAGCCTCCAGTGAAATGCGGAAATCGCCGGGCATGTGTTCGTCGCGAAGCGGATCGAAACGCAAATGCGTGCGGTCGTTACCGCCCGGTATGTCGGTGCGCGCCACGCCTGCGATCTCGTCACTCTGCTCATCGATCGACGAAGCGACTGCAGTTTCCGGATTTGCCATGTTTCCCTCATCACGCACGATTTAACGCATACGTATGCTGATCGGGATGGGTCGTATTGTCAAGCCATTTGGTAGTTCTGACGTCGCTCACTGAAAAACGGCATTGCCATTAGGGTTGTTTTCCGCATACGTATTACAAAGTGAATTGCTTATCCGGAGGAGCAGGCATGAGTGATTATCAGGCATCGAAAGCGCTGATTCGGGAGTTTCATCAAGCACTTGACGCCGCACCTGCAGAGGCGGCGGCGGATGTGCTGTCACGTTTCGTGACGGACGACTACCTCTGGCGCGGCATGCATCCGTTCAATCAACAGAACGGTGCTGGGGATGTGGCAAAGGTGTTTTGGGAACCATACAAACGCGCCTTTATGCCGGTGCAGCGCCGCCCGAATATCTTCTATGCCGGCCGCAATCGGGTCGACGGCTACCAGACCGAATGGGTGTGCAGCATGGGCCATATGCTCGGCCTGTTCGACCAACCGTGGCTCGATATTCTGCCGACCCGCCAGATGGCGTTTTTGCGCTATGCCGAATTCAATCGGATCGAGGGCGGGAAAATCGCCGAGACGGCACTGTTCATCGACATCATGAATCTGATGCATCAAGTCGGATCGAATGTGCTTCCGGCGAGCACCGGCGTCACCGTCATAACACCAGGGCCGCAAACCCAGGACGGGTTGCTCCTGGATGCCCATGCGGAAGAGGAAGGCATAGCCACTCTCGACCTGATCCTGCGAATGATCGATCGGCTGGTGGCGACCGGTGTGCGTACGACTGCCGATGATTTGAAGCTCGACTGGCATGACGACATGCTGTGGTGGGGCCCCGGCGGCATCGGCGCCTCCTATACCCATGGACGCTATCTCGAACAGCACTGCCGTCCATTTGAAGAGGGCTTGGATTTTCTCCGCCATCACGGCCACGTGCTACGCTTTGCCGAGGGCAACTATGGTGGCTTCTTCGGCTATCCGAGCATGCGGATGCGGTCGACCGGCGGCTACCTCGGGCTTTTGTCGTCAAGCGATGCCGAAGTCGATATGCGTATTGTTGATCTGTATCGTCGGCAGGGCGACAAGCTCGCGGAAAACTGGATTTTCATCGACCACCTGCATTTTCTCGACCAGCTCGGGGTCGATCTGCTGGCCCGACAGCGACGCACGAATGGCGTCAACCCCTGGACATAGCCGGCGCGAACACCGTCTGTTCCCGGCTGACGCCCTTGAGGTCGAAGCTGCCAAGCTTTTCGAGCGCATCGGGAACCAATGCGGCAAAATCGGACGAAACGAGCACGGGGCGTTTCAGGTCGCGGGTCAACGCTTCGACTCGGCTTGCGAGGTTCACCGCCGGGCCGATCACCGTGAAGTCGAGCCGGTTCTGGCCACCCACATTGCCGTAGGTGACCTCACCAATATGCAGGGCTATTCCGCACTCGATTGCCGGTTGACCGGCTTCGGCACGAGCAGAGTTTGCTGCATCGATACCGGCGATGGCTTCCCGGGCGGCGGACAGTGCGGACCGGGCGGCTGCTTGCTCACCGCCATCGCCAGGCTGGAAAATCGCCAGCACCGCGTCGCCGATGAATTTCAGGATCTCGCCGCCGTGGGCCTCGATGGCTGAGGTGGTGGCATCAAAATACGCGTTTAGCGTATCGATCAGAACCTGGCTCGGCAGTTTCTCCGACAACGAGGTGAAACCCTTCAGGTCACAGAACCAGATGACGGTTCGAAATGTTTCCCCGGAGCCCCGGCGGATGGCGCCGTCGAGAACGCGGCGGCCGGCGACGGGGCCGACATAGGTTTCCATCAGTGTCATCGCCATGTGGCGCAGGTAGTCGAGTTCGAGGACGACGGCGAGCGGATTCTGCAGCCCAGTCAGAATGGCGATGTCATCGTCAGTGAAACCGTTGGGCCGGTCGGTGGCAAAGGTCATTACCTTGTAAGAACCGTCGCTAAAGGGCAGGGGAAGAGCAAAGTATTCGCTCATCCCCGCCTGACGAAACTCGGTCAAAAGATGATATTCGCCCGGATCGGGCTCTCCCTCCAGTGGATAGCGTTTTGGCTCACCGGTCTCATAGGCAATGAAGATGGGACTGCGCCGTACGTCCAGCGGGTCGAGGGCCGCCTGGCGAAAGCGTCGGATCGTCAATTCCTTGCCGCGCTCCCACAGGGCGGAAAAGCTGTCGACGTGGGGGTGCAGGCTCGGCAACCCCGTGGTGTAGCGCGCCAGCGGCAGCCCGGCAGACACCAGTCGATCGACGATAGCCTGGTTGACTGTTTCGGTATCCGCGATGGCGCGTGCGTCTGACAGCAGCCACGCGGTGATTTCGTTGATTGTGTCCTGGGTGGATTTGTCCATGGGTCAATGTCTAGCGCGGACCCGACACACGGACAATCGTTGTCAAAGATGGTCAGCTGCGAAATGCACCGGCATGACTGGTGATGAAAGACTTCAACGCCGAAGGTGGCGTGCCCGTTACTGTTTCGACGTCTGCGCTGACGTTTTCCTGCGCGCCGGCGCGCAGCGCAGACAAAAGATCGACGACAAGGTTCGATTTCCAGCGTGGCATTCCCGTCATCATGGGCAAAACCAGTCTGGCGAGGAAGGCCGGCGGGCTCGTGTAAGCGATCTCGTGACCCAGTTCGTTCGACATCAGCCCGACGACATCGCCAAAACTGTGTGCCGAAGGTCCGGTCAACACATAGGTCTTGTTGTAGTGGTCGTCCTTGCAAACGACGGCAGCCGCGGTCCTGGCCACATCGGAAACATCGACCATGGCGACGCGTCCACTGCCGACCGGCGCTATGATCCGCTTTTTCTTCGCGACATCCTCGGCAAACAACAGCAGGGACTGCTGAAAGAATGTGGGTCGCAGAATAGTGTAGGGGAGGCCACTTTGTTCCAGTGCGGTTTCCGCTTCGCGGTGCATGGTGCCGAAACTGACGGGTGGAGTGAGACCTGCGGACTGGGCCGACAATTTGATGACGTGGGGCCTGCCCCGCTGCTTGATCACGTCGACAAGAGACGCCTCGATACGGTCTTGCCTGGGGTCATCGGCAGTCGCCAGGAAGATGGCGTCGACGTCGGCCACCGCCTCGCTCAGTGACTGCGGCTCCTTTAAATCGGCGACCACGGGGATTGCACCCTGTTTCAGAAGACCGTCGCCCGCGGCCTCGCGGCTGGTGACCGCGCGTACGTCGTGCCCGCCTTCGATCAGTTGTGGCAGGAGGGCGGAACCGACCCGGCCGGTGGCCGCGGTCACGAGAATGCGTGCCATCGATCCGGCCCTCAGCCGCCTGGCCTGGTTCGCAGGGCTTCGATCGCCTCCGCGGCCATTCGCTGGATGACCTCTGCCGCCGTCGGAACATCGGCAATCTGGTCGAGGCCCTGGCCGGCCAGCAACGGCAGCTCCTCGAAGTCGCCTGTGGCGCCTGCCATGGGCACCATATTGGTGAATTTGTTGAGCGGGGTCGGCTGGCCGAGCAAGTCCATCTCGCCGACCACCGGTTCACCCGAATTGTCCGCAGGAACGTCAGCCACCCGATCGTTCCATTCCGCAACGACCCGGTTTTCCAGAACTCGTATTGGGTTGAACTCCGGATGATGGCGCCCGAAGATATGGGTGAGTGCGGTGTCGGCGCTACCGGCAGCAACCAGTCGCTGCTTATATTCTTCGGCCACAGCACTTTCTTGAGTCGCCACGAAACGGGTGCCAATCCAGACGCCATCAGCGCCCAATATCAATGCAGCGGCGAGCCCGCGTCCGTCCGCGATGCCGCCGGCGGCCAGAACCAGTGCCCGGTCGCCGACGGCGTCGACGATTGCCGGCGTGAGCGCGATGGTTCCAGCAGTGCCGTAGTTATGCCCCCCGGCCTCGCTCCCTTGTGCAATGACCAGATCGATGCCGTTGGCAACCGCGCTTTTGGCGTCTTCAACAGAGCCAACCTGTTCCCACACTTCAACACCAGCGTCATGCAGCCGGCCAATCCACTCGGCTGACGGATGTCCCCAATGAAATGACACGGCCTTCGGTCGCATCTCGCACATCAGGTCGATATGTCCGTCCTGGGTGTAGCAGGTGATGAAATTGACGTGGAACGGCTTTTCCGTTCCCGCCATGACGCCGCCGACCAGTTGCTGAACACCTTCCGGCGGAATGATGCCGACGCCGGCAATCGAGCCCATCGCGCCCGCCTCGCTCACTGCGATACCGAGCGGCGGGGTCATGCCCGCGAAAGCCATACCGGCTTGAACGATCGGCACCGACAGTCCGAACTTTTCCGTCAGGCGTGTGGCAAGCTGTTGCATGATCCGACTCCCCGGCAAATTTGATCAAGTTGACCCTATCCACAGCGGAAGTCTGGTGTTTGCCCGGCAGTGCACAGCAATGGTCCCAGAGTGCACTTCGTCGGCCGGAGTTGCGGGGTTGGTGTTGAGCTGTCATATTTTTTGGATGCAAGCGATGCAGACGGAAGAGCGGGTTTGGTCGACTGCCGGCAACCGGGATGCCTTTGCCCATTGGCGCGAGGTGGTGTGCCAGGCCTTCACCAAACTCTCGCCAGAGCGGCTGGATGAGCGGCCGTTCGCCGGCGAGATCCGACTGTCGGCCTTCGGCGAGTGTGGCACGTTGTCGGAAATCAGGGCAGGCGCCCAAAAGGTACTGCGGGGAAGGCGTGACGTCGAGGACCGTCCCTGCGATGCGGTATTCGTCAATATCCAGATGGCTGGTAGCAGTGCCGTGCGCCAAAGCGGCATGGAAGCTCGGTTGGAACCGGGCAGCTTTGTAATGCTCGATGCACGACGTCCATTCGACATGCAATTTGAAGGGCCGTTTCGCCAGGTGTGCATGCATCTGCCGATCGAGTTGCTGGAAGCGCAAGGGTTCGATCCGGCTGGGGCGGTTGCCCGGACCGTTGGCCGCGACCAGGTGTTTGGCGCCGCATTATTCGACAGTGTCGACGATATCCTGAGCGGTGAAGCATCGGAGGGCAGCCGCGACTATCTTGTGCAGCTCCTTCAACTGAGCCTGAGCGGAGGGCGTGCCGACACGCTGGCTGATCGCCATCTCAAGCTGGTGAAGCATTATGTGGTTCGGCATTGCGCCGATTCGGATCTGACACCGACGGTGGTCGCCGAACATTTCAGAATGTCGGTTCGCTACCTGCACAAACTGTTCGCCCGCTCCGGTACAACGTTTGGCCGGTTTGTTTTGCGCTGCCGGCTCAGGCGGGCGCGGATTGCCGTGCTTGTCGATCCGCAACGACCGCTGGTGGATGTCGGCCTTGCCTGTGGGTTTCAGAGCGCCAGCCATTTCACCCGCTGCTTCCGACGGGAGTTCGGTATGACGCCGGGCGCTATGCGCCGGCTCGTTTGAGGGCTCACGCGCCGTACCGCCCATCTTGCGATGGGCTAGCGCTGCGCGGGCGCGCCGCAAAGGCGGCGACGTATCCGGCGGGTTTCCCCGCCGTTCTTGGCCTTGCGAAGCCAATGGCTTCGATTCCCTTCCTACGACAGGTGTGCGTTGGAAAGCCCGACGCGCTGGTCACTTGTCCGTGTGAAGCAGTCGGCCCCTTTTTGAAACATGAGTGAGGGAAGAGGAACCGGCGCAAAGCGTCGCAAGCGCGACTTGCGGCGGGGAAACCCGCCGGGGTACGGCCGGTCAGGCCGCCCCCGCGGAGCATAGGCC
>OZ245818.1:4150000-7888800 GCA_965228435.1 Hoeflea sp.
AACTGGCGCCGGTGATGATAGCTCTGGCGCAATGGGGTGACAAATGGGCTGCCCATGAGAAGGGCCCTTCAACCACCATCATCGATGCCCATACCGGCCGGAAGCTGCAGCGTGTCTGGCCGCGTCGTGACGACGGCGAGTTCATTCCCCTGGGCGAAATCCGAATGGAATGTTCAAACGGAGCACCGAAGAAAAACTGGTCCGAGAAATAGGATACATGAAATGATTTCAGTGGTATACCTCGTCTTCAACGCGATAGGAATCGGCCTGATCGGCCTCCTTTACCTCTATGATCCGAACCTTTTGCTTGCACGGTATGACCTGCAGGCGGGAAGCGCCGGCATGGACAACATGTTGCGTTCGGCCTATGGCGGCGTGTTCGTCGGAGCCGCGGTCATATTTCTGATAGGCGCATTGCAGCCCGCGAGGCGGCGCGATGCAGTCGGGTTCACCGCCATTTTCATGACCGGCGCCGCTATCGGGCGGCTGATGAGCATAGCCGCGGTCGGTTCGCCGCCGGCAACCATCTTGCCATTGCTTGGTTTCGAGTGTGCGGCAGCAGTTATCGGTTTCGCGTTGTACTTTCGGGCACCCAATCCCGCCGTCCGTTGAACCGAATGACATATCGTTGCCCGATCCGTCTGGTCCGACACCGGAACGGGACTCATGCCCGGGGAGCGGCGGCATGACCATTTTCGAAACGTCAGTTCGGTTCAGTTGACGAACCACCCGTCGTTCAGATCGATGTGACGAACGGAACACTCCTCGATCAGGTCCTCGTACCCTTCTGGCAGGTACGACTTCTGCCAGTCATTCCCGAAGCGCCGCTTGATTGCTTCGAGGTCGCTCCAGAAGGACGCAAAAACAAGCCGGTCGTCATCCTGGGAGATCCCCTTGCCGAAGAAGTATCCCGTGTTTCCAGGTTTGTGACGAACCACATCGACGGATGTCGTGGCGAACTTGGAAAGCAGAGCGTCTGCGTGACCGGCTTTCACCTTCACCTGGAAGAGGCGCATCACGGGACCGCGACGAGGTGTGCTCATGTTCATTCTCCTGTAATCATGTCCGCGCGGCCGTCTCAGACGGCCGTTGCGGCAACAACTCGAGCTGGCAGAGATATTGGGCGAGATCGGCTTGCATGATCAATCGCGCGTAGCTTTCCGCCGCAATCGCCCATAAACCGACGATTATCATGACCGCCGCCAGGCTGAGGCCGATCAATGTCCATGAGCGGCTAACCATTGCCGGCGACCGCCGCGTGCGGAAGGTCTCGTGCAGCGAGAGGCCGTTCGTCAATGGGCCAGTGGAGCAGTGCGGCGACGAGGCCAGACACCACGACACTCCACCAGACAAGGTCGTATGAGCCGGTCAGTTCAAAGGTCAAACCACCCAGCCAGGCGCCCAGAAAGCTTCCGACCTGATGCATGAGAAAGACGATTCCCACCAGTGTCGAAAGATACCGGGGCCCGAAGATCTGGGCGACGATGCCGCTTGTCAGCGGCACGGTGCCCAGCCAGGTGAAACCCATCATCGCGGCAAAGATGAGGGTTGACGCGACTGACGGTGGGAGAAGGACAAATACGGCAACGAAAGCAGCCCGGGTTACGTAGAGCGCTGCCAGCACGTTCTTCTTGCTTGCGTGGTCGCCGATCGCTCCACAGGCAAGTGTGCCGACGATGTTGGTGGCTCCTATGGTTGCCAGAGCGGCTCCGCCGAGCCAGGGATCAAGCTGGCGATCAAGCAAATAGGCGGGCAGGTGGATCCCGATGAACGCCAGTTGAAAGCCGCAGACAAAGAATCCCAACACCAGGAGAAGGAAACCTTTGTGAGCAACTGCCTCGGTCAGCGCCGCTGTCAAGGACTGTTCCTCACCCTCGGCTTCGGTGCGTCCTGCCAGCATGGGTGCCATGACGCACATTGTCAGGGCAACAAGGGCCAGGCTGATCAGCGCCATCGACCAGTCGAGCGTGTCGATCAGGGTCAGTGTTACGGGCACCGACAGGAAGATGCCGATCGATCCGCCGAGCGTCGCAATTCCTAACGCTGTTGTCCGCCGCTCCGGAGGGAAGCGGCGTCCGACAGCGCCGAGGACAACGGCATAGGTTGTTGCGCTCAAACCGGTTCCCACGAGGACGCCCAGCCCGAGAGTCAAGCCGAGGGATGTCGAACTGGCAGCGGCGCAGGTGAGGCCGGCGGCGTAAAGCGCCCCGCCCACTAGAATAACCCGGGCGCTTCCGAAGCGGTCGGCAATCATGCCGGCAAAGGGCTGAGCTATGCCCCACATGAGATTCTGCAGCGCGACGGCGAAGCCAAAGGCCTCGCGGTCGACGGTCGCAAGCTCCTGGGTGATCGGATTGAGAAACAGGCCGAACGAATGCCGCATTCCAACGGCGATTAAAGCGATGATCGACCCAGCGAGAAGAACCACTCGCGGATCAAGAAGCACACGCGGTGCCGAGACGGTTGAGCTTGCAGCCTGCATGTCGAGTTTCCTGATGGCGGGGGAAATGCCGTTGAACTGGACACTAGCTTCAGGCTACTGTTTAGAAAAACGAATAAATCGAAATCGCCAGTTCAGGAAAATGGGTATGACAACCAGCTTTGATATCGAAGCTCTTCGCGCCGTCCTGGTCGGTGTGGAGCAGGGCAGTTTCGCACGCGCGGCCGTCGAACTCGGCCGGTCTCAGTCGGCCGTCAGCATGCAGCTCAAAAAACTGGAACAGCAAGCCGGCACCCAGCTCTTCGTCAGAAAGGGTAGGGGCCTGATTCCCACCGAAGCCGGTGACGCTTTGACGGAATATGCCCGCAGGATCATTGCGCTGAACGATGAAGCAGCGCGCGCTGTCGGGGCGGCGGTGACACCGGAGACCGTCCGACTGGGCCTGCCGCAGGATTTTTATGATGATGTCATGCCGGCGACAGTCAATGCGTTTTCGGACCTCCATCCGGATGTTCCGGTCGCCGTGCGAGCGGGAAACAACCACACGATCTATGACGATGTGGAAGCAGGGCGTCTCGACGGGGCGATTGCTTTCTTTCCAAAAGGTTCCGGTGCCAAGGGAGAGCTGCTCTGCGAGCTTCCGTTGCGCTGGCGCGCCCGCAAAGGGTATCCGGAGCAGAAGCAGGGTGAGGTGGTGCCATTGGTGCTGTTCAATCACCCATGTCTGTTTCGACAGCTGGCTCTGGCGTCTCTCGACCGGGCCGGACGGCGCTGGCGCGCTGTGCTGACCACCCCGAGCCTCCAGGCGGTCTGGGCCGCGCTTCGATCCGATTTCGGCATCGGCGTCAGGATCGATCACAATGTACCCGACGATGTCGTCGATGTCGGACATTGGGCCGGGTTACCGCCTCTCCCGGCAATCGAACTCAGGTTGCTTGGTTCGCATACCCTATCGCCGAGAGCATCTGACATGCTTGCGGTTTTGAGGACCACCACAATGGGCTTGCTTGCGGTTCGATAGGGCCTGGGCTCAGATTATTCCTCCGGCTTCGAACCGGATGCCGCGATCACCCCGACGATGATCAGGCCGGTCGCCACAAGGCGGATGCCGGCGCTCAGGCCGAGGGTGTTCAACATGGTCACCAGCAGAAACATGAAGAGCGCAGCTCCCCAAAGCCCTGGGATATTTGCAAATCCGCCGGCCACCGACGTGCCACCGATGACGACGACAGCGATGGACATCAGCAGGTATTCCTCACCCATGTTCAAGGCTGCGCCGCCGGAGAAGCCGGCGAGGAAAAAGCCGCATGAGGCGGCGAAGACCGCGCACATGACGTAGGTCGTGAAGCGAGTCCGTTCGACAGGGATGCCAGCGAGTTTTGCTGCTTGCGGGTTTTGTCCCACGGCGATGACGCTGCGGCCGTAGATCGTGTGGTGCAACAGAACGTGCATCAGGATGGCTATGGCCAGCACCAGCAGGCCAAGCGACGGAATGCCGGCGATCTTCGAGACCGTGAAATCCGCCAGCACCTCCGGCGGCTTGACCCGCAAGCCGCGGTTCCACCAGATCGCCGTCGAATTATAGACTAGGCCAGACGACAGCGTCGCGATAATCGGCGGGATGCGGAGGAGCCAGATCAGTGCGAAGTTGAGCACACCGACAATCAGGCCGATGCCCACCGCGATCAGGAAACCAGGCAGGATCAGCAATGCAGTGCCGTCCATGAATTTCATGGCAATGGTGCCCGCCAGGGTCATGGTATAGGGAATGGAAAGGTCGACATTTCCCGGCCCCAGAGTGATGACGAACATCTGGCCAAGGGCCACGATGACGAAGAACGTGCCGAAGGAAATGGCCGCGGAGACGACCTGACCGCCTGCTCCAAGGCCGCTCAATCCGGCGATCACCGCCCAAACCAGCGCTGTCCCGAGCCAGGCCCAGATCCATGGTTTCTGTTTGATCGCGGACCAGGTCATGACGTTTTGCCCGCCCCGCGATTGATGATTGCGCGCAAGGCCAGCACGATGATGAGAATGGCGCCCTGGGCGCCGATCTGCCAGTCGGGATTGAGCCGCAGGAAGGACAGGAACGACCCGGCCAGCGCCAGCGTGATAGCGCCAATGACGGCGCCGATCGGCGAAACGCGGCCGCCGGTGAACTCGCCGCCGCCGAGAATGACGCCGGCAATCGACAGGAGTGTGTAGCGCAGCGCGATGTTGGCGTCGGCCGAAGTGGTCAAGCCGACCAGGCACATGCCGGAGAGCACGCCAAAGAAGCCGGCCAACGCGAACATGGTCATCTTGATGCGCAAAAGCGACCAGCCGGCGCGCCGTACCGACTTCGGATTGCCGCCGGCCCCACGCAACACCACTCCGAAGGATGATCGCATCAGGCCGAAATGCACGATCAGGGCGATCGCGACCGCTGCGATAATGGGCAGCGGAACATAGGCCGGTTTCAGCGTCATCAGCGCGCGCAGCCACTCGGGCGACTTGCCGCCTGGTGTGGGCAGGATCAACACGGCTATTCCCAGCCAGACGAACGACATGCCGAGCGTAACAACAATTGAAGGCAGGTTTCTCACCTGAATCAGCGCACCCATCATGGCGTAGGCCAGGATGCACGCGGCCAGCGCGGCCACCCCGAGTATAGGTGTTTCCTGTAGCCAGGTGGCCGTGATGCAGGCGGTCAGGCTGATGAATCCGCCCAGGGATAGATCGAGATCGTTGACGCAGAGGATGAACATCTGGGCGATCGTTGCCAGAGCGATCGGGATAGCCAGATTGAGCAGCAGGTTGAGGCCGAAATAGCTCATCGTACGCGGATTGAGCCAGAAGATCGCGCCCAGGATCACGATCAGGGAAAAGGCCGGCAGTAGCGCTCGCATGCGCTGCGGAGTCAGCAGGTTTTCCATCAGCCGCTTGTTCCTTCAGTGAAGGATGCCTGCAGGACCTTGGCTTCCGTCATCTCGTGCCGCCCGAGATCGGCAACGATCCGGCCATCGCGGAACACATAGACGTGGTCGCAATGTTTGAGTTCGTCCATCTCGGTCGTGTACCAGACGAACGTCCGGCCCTTGTCCGCCTCTTCGCGAATGATCGAGTAAACCTCCTGTTTTGTGCCTATGTCGACGCCACGCATTGGGTCATCCATCAGCAGGACATCGGCGCTTGACGCCAGCGCTCGCGCAAACAGCGCCTTTTGCTGGTTGCCGCCCGAGAGCGATAAGATGTTGTTGTTCATATCGGGCGTGCGGATCCCGATCCGGTCTTTCCATTCGCTGCCCAGTTGGGCTTCCTTGCCCGCATCGATGAGCAACCGGTCAAGCATCTGCCTGAGCGACGATACTGTCGTGTTCTTGACGATGGACCAGAGCGGAAAGACACCGTCGGTCTGGCGGTCGCCGGCAACAAAGCCAGCTTCCTTGTCGATGCTGACGCGATTGGTCTTGCCGTGGGATGCCTCGAATACCTCGATCAGCGTATCGGTCTGCCCTTGCCCGGCGAGGCCTGCGAGGCCCACGATTTCGCCCTCGTGAACGGTCAGCCTGATGTCCTGTGCGCCGGTCAATCGGGTGTCGACAACAACGGCACGATCGTCCCGGTCAACTGCATCTGCCGTAGCGGACTGCTTTTCCTCAGCAATCACGGATCCCATGGTTTCGACCAACCGGTCGCGGTCGAAACTGCTTGCGGTGTCGTTGGCCACGATCCCGCCGTCGCGCATGACCACGATCCGATCGGATACCGAGAGGATCTCACCCAGAAGGTGCGATATCAGTATGACGCTGCCACCCGACTTCGTATAATTTCTAATGAAAGCAATGAGTTGCTCGGCCGCCACTTGGTCCAGCGATGAGGTGGGTTCGTCGAGGATAACGAGGTTGATCTCGGTGTCCGTTACCGTGAACGCGCGGGCGATCTCCACCATTTGCCGGCGGGTGATCGACAGGTCGCCGACCAGATCGCCAGGGCGAATGCCGTGCTCGGGAAAGATGGCATCCAGGCTAGCCGATATCAGTTTTGTGGAGCGGCTGTTCCAGGACCAGCCGCGCAGAGAAGGGTGGGCGATCCGGGTGTTTTCGGCCACGGTCAGGTTCGGGCAAAGCGACAGTTCCTGGAAGACACAGCGCAGGCCGCAATTCTTGGCCTCCAATGCGTCGTAGCGGGCCGATACCGATCGTCCGGCGACGTTCATTTGGCCCTTGTCGCGGCGAACGACACCAGCCAGGATGTTCATGAGCGTCGATTTGCCGGCGCCATTGTGACCGACGAGGCCGATACATTCGCCGGATTTGACGGCGAATTCCACGTCCTGCAAGGCTCGAACGGCGCCGAAACTCTTTTCGACGCCGTCCAGCTCGACCACAGCCGTGCCGCTTTTCATTGCGGATATCCCGTGGATCCCCGGTTGCTCGTTACTTCGCAGCGTCGACCACGGCCGTCGCTTCGTCAAGCGTGTATTCCACGTTGGCAACGCCACCGGCCTGGGTGGTGGCCAGATTTTCTTCGAGCGTATCCTGGGTAATCGTCAGGAAGGGTACGACGAGATCCTTCGGAACTTCCTTGCCGTCGAGGATCTGTTGGGCGACCCAGAACGCAAGGGTGGACACGCCCGGTGCGATCGAAACCGACATGGTTTCGTAGCCGTTGGCGTCCTTCTGTTCTTTCCACCAGGTCAACTCGTCGTGACGGTTGCCCATGACAATGATCGGTGTATCGCGACCGGCAGCTTTGAAAGCTTGCGCAGCGCCGTAACCGTCGCCTCCCTGGGTGACCACACCGACGATTTCGGGCATGCTGGGAAGAATGCCCGCAACTGCCTTCTGGGCGACATCCTGTGCCCAGTTGCCGTGTACCGAACCAGAGATCTTGAACTGGCTGTTTTCACCGACCCCTTCGTGGATGCCGCCAGAGATGGCATCGTCAACGAAAACGCCGGCAAGGCCGCGGATTTCAAGGAGATTGCCGCCATCTGCCAGGCGACCGGCGAGGTATTCTACCTGCACCTTACCCATGTTGTGGAAATCGACGGCGATGCGCCAGGCGCACGGTTCGGTAACGATGCCATCGAACGATACTACCACCACACCGGCATCGCAGGCTTCCTTGACGGCGCCGTTCAATCCTTCCGGAGACGCGGCGTTGATCACGATTGCATCATAGCCCTGCAGGATCAGGTTCTGGATCTGCGCCGCCTGCTCAGTCACCTGGTTTTCAGCGGTCGTAAAAGCATCCGCGGCTGAAACGACACCATCTTTCTGAGCCTGGCCGGCGACCTTTTCCCAACTGCCAAGCATCGCCTGACGCCAGGAGTTACCGGCGTAGTTGTTGGACAGGGCAATGCGTTTGTCGGACGTGTCGGCGAGTGCCGGCGCTGTCAAAGCGGCGATCGCAACGCCCAGACCCAATACGCTTGCAGTCAATTTTCTCATGTCATCCTCCAATGGCTCAAAGTTCGGACCTACCAATCGATCCGGGAGAGCGTGCCGTCGGGCCATGACCACGGTCCGCCCCAAAATCCTCCCACAAATGCCGATCCTTCGGCATCTGCGTGCCCAGGAGACCCACCCAGGTCTCAGGACATTTCAAACGCTACGGTCTGACCGGCGCGCGGAAAAGCTGCCAATGCGGTTTTGTTTCTGCGCGTTCACGCGGGCCAATTGGCGGATTTCCGCAAATGGGCCGGATCGGGGTTAGAGCAAAGGGTGATACGTTTGGATCATTTGATGGCTGCAGATCGGCTCCACTCGGCCAGGCGCGTCGCGCAGCGCGATGTCGGGCAAGCGACGCAACGCAGCCGATGGGCCGATACCCTTCGGGCCGGGCGCTTTTGGCCCCCGGCGTCGTTGGCTTGCACTTGTGGTGGGATGGCACCACGGCGAGCAATCCGCCTAGCCAGAGACCAAAATCGCCACGGTCAAATGGTGCAAACGTATCGCCCTTTGCTCTAGACGAGGTGCTTGTCCAGCCACGCCTTGAGGTGCTCTTCCCCCAGCGCCAACCCCTCGACGTTCAACAGTCCTCGCGAGAAGGCGACGGCGACGGCGCGCGTTCGGGAGTTGAAGGCGGGGCCGACTTCGCCGTCGACGGGTGTCTGGTCTATACCAAGCTTTTCGTAGAGGTGTTTCAAACGGCTTTGTACGCCTCGGGTCGAGATTGATCGGCGCGCGGCGATCGCCTTGTCCGTCATACCGAGGGCAATATCCATCAACACCTCGAACTCGGCATCGCTCAGACCCTCGTGTATGTTTTCGCTGCGCTGCTGGACGCCACGTATCTCCCGGTCGATGATGCATTGATCTTCCTGGAAGACGCCGCGCAAGGCCAGCTCCAGCCGCTGCTCACTAGCCGTCTTCAGAAGATAGCCATAGACGGCTTCCTTGGGCACGATGCGCGAAATGCCACGAACATAAGCTTCATCCGCATAGTTCGACCAGAACAGGATGCGCATCGTCGCCTGCTTGCGCCAGATCACGCTCGCCGCCGCAACGCCGCTCGTATTGGGCATCTGCATGTCCATGATAATGCCGTCGATTTCCTCTCCGGCCACCACGTCCATCGCCGCCTGGCCGTCTGCGGCCTCGAATATTCGATCGCATTCCGGCATCGCTTCGGTCACTGTCTTTTTGAGGAACGACCGGTGAAAAGGATCGTCTTCGGCTATGAGCAGATTCATGTGCCTGTCTCTTGTTCGGCAAAGTCGAGTGCTGTCTGGACGCCGACGCCGGGTGGAATTGCCAGTATGCCTTGCGGTACGCAGAGCAAAATGGAGGTTATATCGTCATCGTGCTGAAAGGTAAGGTCGGCTGAAATCAATTCAGCTCGCACCTTCATGTTGTCGACGCCTCGCTTGGACTCCGACCAGCCGTCGTTGGGAGACTTGCCATCGTTTCGCACTTCCACAATGACATTGCCCTTTGAAGTTTTGAGAGACACGGAGATCAAGCGGCAATCACTGTGTTTGACCGCATTGGTCAAGGCCTCCTGAACGATCCTGAATATGGCGGTTCGAATTGTGTCCGGGCCGTGATCGAGGATCCCGCCAGTGGCGTCCGTAAGTGAAGTTTCAATCGCCCTGTCAGCGCCGGCAACCGCTTTCTCGAGCTGCGCCTCGATCGCCTGCTGCAGACCGAACAGCTCCAGGATTCCGGGTTTGGCGTTCTCGATGATGCGGCGAAGCTCATCGGTGCAACGGGCGATACTGCGACCGATCTTGGCAAGTTCAGGCGATTCCGGACCGGCCTTGCGTGCAAGCTGTGTGACCTGCCGGTAGATGCTTGACAGGTCGGCGAGCGTCTGGTCGTGCAACTCCATTCCCAGTCTCTTGCGCTGCTCCTCCATTCCCTCGGTCAGCCGCAGCGCGCCGCTCCGCAAAGCCTGTTCGCGGCCCTTGGCAGCGCCCTCGCGCAACGCCGCTTCACGCGCCTGCTCTCCCATCTTGAGCGCATAGATGTATGGAGAAATCAGGTCGGCAATTCTCTTGGCTTCTTCCAGATCAGCCTGCTCGTAGGCGTTTTTGGCGTGGCTCGAAATGTTGAGTGACCCATGAACGACACCGTGGACGTTCAGCGGCACATGGATCCTGGAATGCAATTCCGCCTCGTAAATCGGAGCATCGAATGCCCCGTCGAAATGGAACCGCGGATCTTCCCAGGCATCGCTGGTCAGAATGAAAGGAATTTCGCCCAGAAGCAGGTCGCGGATCGGGCTCTGCGCGATGGGCCTGGACCTGCCGCCCTCGCTCCAGCCGGTTTCAACTCCAACTTCGAACGCAACATGCCCGCCTTTACGATCCGGGGTGATGATTGCAATGTCCATGTGGTCAAACGGCAGGATTTCCCGGATCTCATCGGCAATCCGGTGGAGCACTTTCTGGAAATCCAACTGTCCCGCCACTGCCCTCGAGATCGACAGATAGCGATCGAGACTGTTGCTCTGATGCCGGCCCATTTTTCCTCCCATTGCGGGCATTTCAGCACAGTTCACCGCTGCGGCAAATCCCTCAACCCTCTCCGGGGATGCGGGAATCCGCACGCAGCCCTTCGTTGTCGCGCAGCATATAGCCAAGCCTTCAGCGTTTTTCCGAGCCCATGCGACCCCTAACCTTTGCTCGAAACGCGGACCGCAGAGTTTGATATGCAAGATCACATTGTCGTCGATGACCGGCGTTTTCTATCGCTCACACAGCCCAATGCCCGACTGGAGAAAGTCGCCGACGGGATGATCTGGGCGGAAGGTCCTGTCTATTTTCCGCAGGGCGATTACTTCATCTGGAGCGACATTCCCAACAATCGCAGTTATCAGTGGGCGCGTGGCTCGACCGTGCGGGTTTTCAGCCACACCGCCAATTTCTGCAACGGCCACACACGCGACCGCGAAGGCAGACTGATCAGTTGCGAGCATTTGACCCGTCGGGTTTCTCGACTAGAACATGACGGTTCCATCACTGTGATCGCTGACCGTTATGCCGGAAAGAGGCTCAACTCACCCAACGACGTGGTGGTCAAATCCGATGGCAGCATCT
Organism: Hoeflea sp.; assembly: GCA_965228435.1. GTDB lineage: Bacteria > Pseudomonadota > Alphaproteobacteria > Rhizobiales > Rhizobiaceae > Hoeflea_A. Next base: position 4,160,968 of record OZ245818.1, read on the forward strand.
GGTTCACCGATCCGCCCTACGGCATCCTCAGCGACTTCGAGGGGCAGGCCGCAGAGCAGGAACAGGACGGATGCCATGTCTATCGATGGTCGCCGGACAATGGCGAGCTGACGATTGTCGCCGATGACTTTGTCAAACCCAATGGGCTTGCCTTTTCTCCGGACGAAAGGCAGCTTTACGTTTCCGATACGGGTCTGTCGCATGATCCCGATGGGCCGCACCACATTCGCGTCTTCGATGTTGGCGACGATCAGGCCCTGACCAATGGACGTTTGTTCGTTGACATCGCCGAGGGGGTCCCGGACGGATTTCGCGCCGATTGCCAGGGCAACATCTGGACGAGCAGCGCCGTCGGGGTTCAGTGTTTCGATCCCGGGGGCGACCGGCTCGGTATGCTGGCCGTTCCAGAGGCCGTTGCCAATGTGACCTTTGGGGGACGCCGCAACATCCGCTTGCTGATCACCGCGACAACATCGGTCTACACGACCTATGTTTCCGTGAAGGGTGCGACCTAAAACCCCACAGTCTAATCCGATCCATCTCCAGATTGTTGGTCACCTGTAACGGCATTTTCCTGCTGCGTCTCGGCGCCGTTCTGCTGCGGTTCGGCGGCGGGCGCCGCCGGCTCAGCGTCCGTCGCAGCCGGATTTGCGTTCGGATCCGGCTCGGCTGTTTCCGTCCCGTAGTTTGCCAGATCGGGAGCCAAGGTTGTGGCGTAGGCCTGACCCAGGGCTTCTGCAGTTGCATCATCGACGACTCCGGTCACGGGGAGCCTGAACCATTCCTGAAACTCGCGAACGGCTGCATCGGTTCCCCTGCCAAAAATGCCGTCGACACCTCCCACGTCAAAGCCAGTGGCAACCAGCGCGCCTTGCAGGGCGCGCACGCGATCTCCCCGCATTAACGGCGAAGTGAGCTGCAACTGCCCTTCAGCGTCGTTGTTTGCAGCAGCTGGCGCCGAACCGGTTGCCGGAGCGGTCGCAGTGGATTGCTGGGCCGGTGAGACGATTTCGTAGACCTGTTCGTCCCGGTAATAGGTTGGTCTATAGATGACGCCGTCACACAGATAGAGCAGGCCGTCCGGGTCCTCGATCCGCACGCATTCCTGGCGATTCGGGAGTGTCGCCACGTAGACCAAGGTCGCACCGGCGACAATCGCCGTGTGATACCAGCCCCAGCGCGGATACCAGTAGTAATTGCCCCAGCGCCAGTGCGGCGGGCGCACATATGGGGGACGGTAAACCGGCGGTCGCCAGTTCGGCGGACGCCAGCCCGGCGGACGATAGCCGGGAGGACGGCCGGGTTTTCCGGCGATAGGTGGTTGCGGCCGCGGCGGTCGGACACCGGGACGTGGCGGCCTTGGAGGCCTTGCACCCGGCAGTTGCGAAGGCCGTCCGGGTTTGGCCGTCGCTGGCGGCCGGTTGCCCGGACGTGCCGGTCTTGCTGGCCTCGTCGGCGATGGCGGTCGTGCGACTGGGCGCTGAACTGGCCTCGTTACCGCAGGCGGGCGCGTGTTTGGCCGGCTTGGCCGAACCGCCGGCTTTTGGGCTGGGCGGCCCGGTCTTGCCACAGGGCGACCGGCCGCTGGGCGGCTCGGACGACCGACGGCAGGGCGACCAGGTCGACCGGGAGCGGGGCGCGCTACCGGACGAGATTTGGCGCCACGTGGCCTTTGACGCGGCTGCGCCTTGAAACCGCCCGCCTTGCCTTTCTGGCGGGCCTCTGCCTGACCGAAGTTTCGGTCGGAATCGACCAGTCTTTCAGGTTGCGCCATGAGGGCAAACGCCGCGGTTGCGAAGATCAAACCGATGCGTCTCATCATGCTACGCCTCCCTATTCGGATTTACCGGCTGTGGCCGGAAACGAAATTCGCACGTCATCTTCTTCGGGCTCATAAGTGAACTGGAGCACCGAAGGGTCTGGATCGAGATTCCAATCGGAAAAGTAGATTCGGTACTGCGGCCAACCCGGTTTGCTTCGTTCGGTGCCGATCAGCATGAGCGGCAGCGGCGCGTCCTCATCCGTGGATATCCAGACCTGCCAATCTTCCTCGGCTTCCGAAAAGGCCAGATGGTAGGCCGACCGGCCGGCAATCAACGTGGCGCCAAGATAGGCGCTGTTCTCGACGTCCTTTAGCAGGTTGTCCGGCAGGTCGCGGCTGAGAATGGACCAAACTGGCAAAACGGATTCGGAACGCTCTCGTGCGGCTTTGGCCAAGGCATCGAATCCGCCCTCAAAGCTCTTGCTGGCGTAGAAGTTCTCGTTTGGTGATGCGACGCTGAACTCCGAACCATCAAAGTAGAAATCGCGGAGCGTGTTGCCGTTCTCAGTTCGGAAAACGAACCCTTTGCCGCGTTCCAGTGCGGTGGTTCCGCTGCGCAGGTAAGTTATTTTCTCTTGTTCGTCCACGACTTCGTCGTAACTGATGAACCAGCTAAAGGACATTTTGCCTTGTTCGGCGAGGAACGTCGCCGCATTCATGGCGATTTCGGTGGCGCGAGGGTCGATGTTGCGCTGCTCTTCTTCGGCTGCGGCGGTGGCGGTTGCAGCGGTCAGGAAGAGTGCGGCCATAACTGGAGTTAAACTGTCAGTCACTGTCGTTCTCCGCAGACGATGCCCTGTTGGAGCCATTACTTCCTGACCGTCAGCCGGACAGTCCGTTTGACCACATTGACAAGTTTGGCCGCATATTCGTGCCTTGGCAAGCCGAGCATTTTGCCCGTGGCCTCTTGAGATCGGTGAGAAACGTTGAGCGGATCAAGGATCCTTGTAGCGATTGAGGTCAAGCAGGCCGGTTGCTGTCGGTGGTTCGGTCGCCATTCTGTCTTGAAAGAAATCGGCCGTCCGCCAGAAATCCGGACTGGTGCGTCTGATCCCGAAGTCACCGATCAGGGTGTGCCAATCGGCCTTCGTCGCCACTGCCTCCAGTTGGGAGATGAACTTCGGCAGATCTGCCTTGTCCACGACGAAAAAGAAGTTCGGGTAACTGCCGAGCGGGCCATCGATGAGCGTAACCGTGTCCTTTCGCGGCTCGCGGCGCAGGTCTTCCGCAAAAAGATGGGCGACATTGGTGTGGGCCTTGTTGCGGACGAATGTGACGACGCGGTCATCGTCTCCGCGAATCTGTAGCAGCATGACGTCCGGCAACTGCCGCACCCAAGGGGCCCGTATAGATGACAGCCGCGCCAGGGATTTCAGGCTCTCGGGCAGAGAGGAGCGGTCTTCATCGGAACGGTTGAGAGGATCGGTTTTGATCGCAACGCTGGTGTCGCGGTTCAGAGCTTTCGACAGCAGTTCGGCCTTGGGATCGTCCGTTGTGTATTCGACCCGGGTCCCGGTTTCTATGTCGACAGGCGGCCTGAGATAGACGAAGCGCACCTTGGCGCGACCGCCGCGGTACCATGCATTGTGCAGCGGGCGTCTGATATCGGCGGGCAGGAAAGACAGGAAAAGGTCTTCGCCCTCCATGCGCAACAGGTCCATATAGATCCTTGTCGACAATTGGTGTTCGACTGGTCCGAACACGTCGAAGCCGGCGACGAGATTGTAGTAGATCCGTTCCAGGATCGGGAAGTCGATCACCCAGGCCGTTTCCGGGGTGTCGCCAATGAAGCCGCCGACGACCGTGGCATTGTCGAAATGGCGAAACACCGTGAGCACGGTCGCACCGGCGCCGGCCTGACCGGGCCAAATGGCATCGATCGATGGTCCGCTCTTCGATGGATCTGCTTCGGCATAGCGTTTTCGGCGAAGGTCCGTGTAGCGCCTATTGTGAGTCAGATAGTCGGGCACAAGGCGCTCAAGCAGCGGTCGTTCAACCTGGGCAGCCGGGAGTCCGAGAAAGGGTGTTACTTCAGCCAGATAGGCCGGGTCGGTCACCGAGAGGTCAGCGTCGGGCGCCAGGAAGCTGACCCAAAACCGGTCTTCAATGACATTGACCGCCACCTGGCCGTGACACACGGGACCCCGGATAAAGGTGCGAATGACATAGTCAGCGTCGTCAAGCAGGAAGCGGTAGCGCGCTTCGGCGGGAATGGCCGCGAAGGTGGCGAACGGATTGGATGCGATTGCCGGTTCATAGGAGGGAAGAGAGGTCACCGGCCATTGGGAGGCAAAGAAAAGGTCGCGGTAGCGTTCCAGACGGTCGGACCCAAATCGATAGACGATATGGGTTTTGTGAAGGATCGTCTCGTTGATAGGCCTCAGACGGTAATAGACCTCCGTCGTGCCGGGATCGTCGTAGGGCCGGCGGGTCGCCACCACATCGATCGGCGTGCCCGGCGGCGTCTTGGAGCGGACGAGTTCGAAATAGACGCCCGGAAACCCGGGGATGTAGAGGTGCGCGATAAAAAGGTGTTCGTATATATAGCGGGCAACTAGTTTGCTGCGGTTATCGGTGCCATTGAGAAATTTCTCCCAGGCGGCAACATTTGCAACGAGTTCGGTATCGAGCGTCAACGGCCGCTGCAGCGGCGGAGAACCGGCCTCAATCCAATCGGACAGTTGTTTCCATTCAATATCACTGAGTGGCGCGGTTCCATAAGGCATTCCGCCGAGCGGAGTGCGTGTTTCGTAGCGAAGCATCTCCGCTGGAGCCGGACAGGCCAGTTTGCGTTTTATATCAAGATCGATGGCTTTCGGTAGCGGTTCATTCTGGGGAAGCGGATGGGCTCGGCCCAGAGCCAGCATACGTTCAAGCACCGAGCGCTGGTCGCCACTGCCGTGTAAGACATCGAAAAATCCAAGGTCGCGCCACTGCTCGACTGTCGTCGCGTCGATGCCAAGCCGGGTCAACGGCGCTTCGGTCAATCGGGAGGGTTCATAAATACGCTCTTTGTTTGCGCCGCGGAGCAGACCTTGATCGGAGGACATGCGGAATTGGCACGGCCCGTCGTAGCAACCATGACAAACGACACAGCGACGATCGATCGTGCTGCGAATTGTGTCGTTTTGTTGGGCCAAGGTGGACGTGGTCGCAAGGACGACGTTCAACCACACCAGAACAGCGGATAGCAGGAGGGTCTGAAAGAAACGCAGCGCAGTTGCTGCCGATCCTCTTTGCTCGAGGCGCATCTGGCGGATTCTCAAAGAGCCCTCCTGAGGAACCAACGGCGGTGGCTGGCAGGATGCTGGTCAGCCCCATTTTCCAATTGCCCGAATATTTCGTAGCCCAGTCGGCGGTAAAAGGCCATTGCCTGCGGATTGGAGGTGTCGAGCCAGACACCGTGGCAGCCGGCATCCCGGGCTTTTTCCTCGGCTTGCCGCATCAATCGTCGGCCGACCCCATTGTTGCGGCATTTGTCGTTTACCCAGAGCATCTTGATCAGCATCCAGCCATAGGAGGTCACAGCTGTGAGCCCGCCTACGAGCCTGTTTTCAGGGTCTCTTGCGGCCAGCACCAGGCTTGAGTTTTTGGCTTGGGGAAGGGTACTCCGCAGCGATTCAGTGAGTGCGCGCTCGATCTCGCCGATCGCCTCGGAGCTGTCTTCGAAGATCCGTATGCCTTCCGTATTTTCCATGATTTTGGCCTTCCCTGTTGCAGCCTTCAGCATTCGTTTGACTTGTGTTTGAAGCCGATGCAAATAGGCCGCATGCGCGACGTTGAGTATTTTGCGATCAATCTTCGCAGAAGCGAAGACCGGTGGGCCGCGATTGCGTCGGCGGCCCGCACGCACAATATCGACCTGAAGCGCATTGATGCTCTCGATGGGCGCGACTACGCCGTTGACCAGTGGGATGGCTTCGATGTCGACAAGTTCGAGAAGTGCAACGGCCGCGCGCCCATACCCGGAGAATTCGGCTGCTACCTGAGCCATGTCAAGGCATTGCGTGCATTTCTCGACGGTGGTGCAGATTCCGCCGTCATTCTCGAAGACGATGCCGTGTTAAACGGTGACCTCGTTCCCTTTGCGCAGCACCTTTCGCTGCAGTTTGGCAACAGCAACTACCTGGTTCGACTGACCTCGCACCGGCAACCAATGTTTGAAGAATTGCTGGAAAGCCCGACGGGCGTTTCAATCGGTCAATGCTGGTTTGGTCCGACAGGCAGTTCGGCAGCCTACTGGTTGTCCCGCCCTGCCGCTGAACGCCTTCTAGGCAATTTGCTGCCCGGTTACCTGTCCGTCGATACCATGCTCGAACGCAGTTGGGAGACCGGTGTCACCGCACTTCTTGTAAAGCCGAACCTTTTGTCCATACCTTCGCCTCAGAATTCGGTCTTGGTTTCGGAGATCGGATACGATGCCGGTAAATTTCCTTGGTTTCGTCGCATGGGCGCGTTTGTCTTTCGCATGCAGCAGTTGTGGAGCCGGCTTTTCTTCTGCCTGCGAACCAGGAGCGTTTACTCGGACCGAAAGGGCACCGACCGAAGGGACGAACAGCTCTACGACGTCGAAGGACTTTGACAGCAGTCAGCCGTATCTGCAATTTGTACGGGCAAGTGGGGCGGTGGCGACGGCCACAGAGCGACGGTTCGGGTGATGCGCGTCGGGCTATTTCGAATATTTCGGTGGCGATATCGCTACATCGACCACGTACTGCTCCTGCTTGCTCCGTTGTTGCTTGTCTTTTGGCGCAATGGTTTCGGCATCGTGGCCGTGGCGTTTTTCGCGGTTGGTATCTGGCTTTATTGCGGCCGCCATCATGTCAGCCGATATGCTGACCCCGGGCTGTTTCGAGCATCGATGGCCGTGGGCCTCTATTCACTCGGACGCTGGGCCGTGGACCTGATCAATGTGTCGAATACAGATCAGATCGAGCTGCCTTACTTTGCCTTGCTCGCCTTTCTACCCTTTGTTCCTGTCGGCCTGGTCCTGGTTCGAGAACCGCTCGACGCCCTCGTAAAGGGATGTCGGGTCGCGATCGTTGCCGCCGCTGTGGTCGGAGCTTACCACCTTGCCATCGGGACCGAGCGTTACGGCTTCGGCACGAACGAGTTGATTGCCGCCTACTTTTTCATGATTTTCGCATGCGTGGCCCGTTTTCGCCTTTCCGGCGATCCAGTGTGGCGACCCGGGCTCTGGTTCTTCTATTTGGCCTTGCTGCCGACCGCTGCAGCGTCGGCACGCATCGTAATCCTGTTTTTCTTCATTGCCGCACTCTACGACGCATGGCGATTGTCGCTTCGCCTCTACGGGCAACGTCGCTTCGCGCTGCTGGTGGGTTGTGTTTTGCTTTTCGGAGTGTTTTGCGCATTGATCCTGGCCATCCCGCAAGTTGCACTCCGGATCGAGTATCTGATGGTGCAATTGTCCCTGGTGCTGCAAGGCGACTATGGAAACGATACGCTCCGAATCGTTATCTGGAGGCTTGGGCTCGAGCAGTTTTTGCAGCATCCGATTTTCGGGGTTGGCCAAAATACGGCAGTGATCGTTGCCAATGAGCAACTCGCAGCGATGGATTTGCGAACCGGCTTCCGACATTTCCACAACATGGCGCTTGATGTCCTGGCTTTCTCAGGCCTGGTCGGCGGGGGACTGCTCGTCTGGTTTGGCGTTGCTGCCTACAAATCAGTCCGCGGCAATGCCGATGGCAAGGATTGGAAACGCAACGTCAATCTCCTGTTCGTTGGCATTGGTCTCTATGGACTGACGGGCTCGTTCATCAGTGACGAACGGATGCTGATGCTGACCGGTCTGGCCCTGGGCACGCTGGCAATCACAAGCAAGCGGGCGGAGATCCGGCAAGCTCGTCAATAGCGTGCCGGCAGGTAATGCGCGTCCCAGTCCTTTCGAGGGATCGGGTCACCGACACTGAATTCAAAAGCTGTCACGGTGACGAGGTCGGCTGTTACCTCGCAGCGGTATTTTAGATTGTACCATTTTCGTTTGCTTCTGAACGCAGCTCCGTCAGCTTGCACGACGTTACCGGTGACCAGAGTATCGGCCATCGCGTAGGCGACCAGACGCTCGGGCTCGTAGTCGCCATTCCAGGCCTGAACCTGCTCCATGGCTTCCAGATTGCACAGTTGCTCGCGGCGGTCGATATCGCTGAGCTGCCGAAGGGCAAGACGGGCCTGACGACTTCGAGGATCTTCCAGCACCGTGCCGGAGAGGATTTTGGTCACCTTTATCATGCCTGTCCCCTTTGGTTTGGGCGGTATTGGCAATGATACCGGGCGGCCGGTGAAACGGTCCGGCGACGGAGTGGCATGGACCGGTTGTGGTGTTTCGGCATCCGTCTGCAAAACGGCTGGTTCAGTTGCAGCCTCAAACTGCTGCGGCGTCAGGATCTGAACCAGGATCTTTTCCGGCTGCGACTGCGCCCAGCGTTTTTGCGGAATCGAGATAAGGATTGCGACCAGCAGCACGTGGACAATGATGGACCCCGACAAGGGCCATGGCGTACGGTCGTCCCGGCCAGTTTTGGCGGTCGCACGCCCACCGCCCGCAATCGCAGGACAGACATCATGCGTCGGCCACGTGGCTGCCGGCATCGTCCGAATTCCGCCCAGTTTTCAAACCCCTTCTTCTCGAATAGGGCGGGTTCTTGGCGAGAGCGTGCCCGGACAAGGGTGATCACGTTAACAATTGCGTATCGGCCTGTAATGTTGCGTTAGAGCCAAGCGCCTTTCGGACCGCGCAACTGGATTTGCAGGAGACTAGAGCTTCTAGGCGTTTTGGGATGATCCGGATCGCTTGAGCCCGACCCGCAATTTGGGCGTCTTTTCCGGGAACAGGCCTGATCGGAAGCGCTGCAAGACGAATTGCAGCAGAAGTCCGACAAGCAGCATGCGGATATAGGAACTGCGCGCGGCCCAGTCGGGCGGCAGTTGCTGGGTGACGATCTCGGTCATCGACCAGATCGCCCAGATCACCAGAGCACCAGCGATGGCACCGATATTGTTGCCGCTGCCGCCGGAAATCAGCATGACCCAGGCGAGGAAGGTAATCAGCAGAGGTTCCGTCGCATCCGGGCTGAAGAACTTGAAATAATGTGCGCTGAGAGCACCGGCGACGCCCATGAAGATAGCGCCGACCACAAAGGTCTGTGTGCGAAAGCGTTGCACATCCTTGCCGATCGATGCGGCGGCCTCTTCATTGTCGCGGATGGCCCGCATGACGCGTCCCCAGGGGCTCTGCTGCAGGCGTCTGGCGACCAGGAAGGTGATGGCCACGATCAACCACACGAAGACCACGAAGACGAGTTCGCTTTCGCGCCCGGTAAAGATGGATTGCAGGGGCCTGGGGATGCGCGACACCCCAAGGCTGCCATTGGTCAGCCATTCTTCGTTGATGATGGACAGGCGAATGATTTCGGCAATGCCAATGGAGGCCATGGCCAGATAGTCGGCCTTCAATCGCACGCAAATACGGGCGATCATCCAGCCGACGATGCCCGACGCGATGCCGGCGCTGATCAGGCCGACAATGATCGGCAGGTCAAATCCGCCGACATGGGCATTGGAACTTGCGGCCGTCAGGATCGCGCCGGTATAGGCTCCGATGGCGTAGAAACCGGCGATGCCGGCATTGAACAGGCCGCCAAAGCCCCATTGCATGTTGAGCGCCAGGCACAGGATGGCATAGATACCGCCCATGGTGAGAAAGGTCACCGCGTAAAAGAGGATGCCGCTCAGATCCATCAGATCATCCTCCCCTTGAACAGGCCCTGTGGCTTGAAGATCAGAATCAGCACCATGATGACGAAGGCAACGGCGGTCTTGTAGCTCGGCGCAATCAGGCTGAACCCGAACAGCGGATAGGTGCAGATTTCTTCGGCGATGCCGATGATCAGACCGCCGGCGATGGCTCCCAGCGGCTTGCCGATGCCACCCAGAAGGGCCGAAGCGAACATAGGCAGGAGCAGGTTCCAGCCGAGATTGGTCTGCACGTCAGTATCGAGGCCGACGAACACGCCGGCAATGGCCGCAAGGGCTGCGCCGATGATCCAGGTCCAGCGTATGACCCGTTCGGTGTCGAGGCCTGCAACACTGGCCAGCGAGGGGTCGTCGGCAACGGCACGCATCGACTTGCCCATCACCGTTCGGGTGAGAAACAGGTGCAACGCGACGGTCAGGACCGCCGTCGAGATGATGATCTGCACGTGGCGGGTTGCCAGCCGGAACGTGTCGAACAGTACCATCGGCTTCTGGAATCCGGTCATGTAGACCTGACTTTCCGTTCCCCAAATCGTCTGAACGAGGGACCGCAGAACCAGCGCAATGCCAAAGGATGCGATGACTGTGTAGATGGTCGGCAGGTCACGCAGCGGCCGGTAGAACAGCCGATCTGCGAACAGGGCCACGATGCATGTGACCGCTATGGCCACGGGAATGGCAGCCAGCGCCGGAACACCCAGAACCCAGACTGCGGTGAGCGCCGCATAGGCGCCGACGGTCATCAGATCGCCATGGGCAAAATGCGCAAAGCGCAAGATGCCGAAGATCATCGATATGCCGACGGCGCCCAAAGCGTAAATGCTGCCGAGCGTAACGCCCGGAATCAGGTAGAAGTTGATGAAGTCGATCATTGCGGCGCGCCTCCACCCAGGAAGGAGCGCCTGACTTCCTCATCGGCCAGCAATTGCGCGCCAGTGCCCTCGAACGCATTTTCGCCGTTGACCAGAACATAGGCGTAGTCGGCGACATAAAGCGCCTGTTTGGCGTTTTGCTCGACCATCAGGATGGAGACGCCGGTGTCGCGGACCTGCTGTAGCAGATCGAAGATAACTTCCAGATAGGCTGGCGACAGGCCGGCGGTCGGTTCGTCCAGCAGAATCAGCTTTGGGTCGCTCATCAGTGCCCGGCCGACCGCGACCATCTGCCTCTGGCCACCGGACAATTCACCCGCCTCCTGGCGCAGTTTGCCCTTGAGGTCCGGAAACAGGTCGAGAATCTTTTCCTTCGTCGCCTTGGCGTCCGGAGGCGGCGCGGCAAAAGTCCCAACGTCGAGATTCTCCTCCACGCTCAAGGTCGGAAAGACGTTGTGGGTCTGCGGCACTGCCGAGATGCCCATGGGCACCAGGTCCTGGGTGCGCGCATTGAAAATCGACGTCCCGTCGAACAGGATCTCGCCCGCAAGATGATCGTTTAGGCTGAACACGGCCTTCAACAGTGTCGACTTGCCGGCTCCGTTGGGCCCGATGATCGTCGTGATCTGTTGGTGATCAACGTGCATGTTGATGTTGGTGATGATCGGCTGACCACCATAACCGGCGCTGACGTCGATCACGTCGAGGATACGCTCGCTCATGAGGCTTCCTGGTACTTGCCGCCGCCGAAATAAGCCTCGATCACCCGCTCGTCGCGCCGGACCTCATCCACCGTGCCGATCATCAGGACTTCGCCCTGTGCCATGACGATGACCTGGTCGCACAGCCGGGCGACGAAATCGAGATCGTGTTCGATCAGGCAGAAGGTGTAGCCGGACTCACGGTTGAGTTGGGTAATCTTGTCGGCGATCTTGCCGAGCAGGGTGCGGTTGACGCCGGCGCCGATCTCGTCGAGCAGAATGATCGACGGCTCCTGCATCAGCGCCCGGCCAAGTTCCAGCAGCTTCTTCTGGCCGCCCGAAAGGTTGCCGGCGAGCTCATCGGCCAGTTGGGCGATTTCCAGGAACTCCAGCGTCTGCATGGCCTTGTCGTAGGCATCCTGCTCCTGCGCCAGGCATTGTGCCGGCCGGAACACAGCGTTCCAGATGTTTTCACCGATCGCATTGTCGGCCGAGACCATGAGGTTCTCGATCACGGTCATGCGGCTGAATTCGTGCGCCAGCTGGAAGGTGCGGCTGAGGCCCTTGGCCTGGCGGCGGAAGTCGGGCAAGGGCGTGATGTCCTCACCATCGAGGAAGACCGTCCCGGCGGTCGGTGTCAAAAGGCCGGCGATCACGTTGAACGCGGTGGTCTTGCCGGCACCATTGGGACCGATCAGACCGGTGATACGGCCCGCCGGGATGTCGAAGCTGCAGTTTCGAACGGCATCGACGCCGCCGAAACGCATGGTGACATTGTCGAACTTGATGCGCGGTGTATCCGCCATGGGTCGGCTTGCGCCCGCGCCACCGAAGCGGCGCGGGCGCTACAGGGTCCGACTATTCGAAAATGGCGATCTGCTTGTAGCTGTCACCATCGACGACGAACTTGCCGATAAAGCCTGCAACGTCGCCGTTCTTGTCGAATTCGTGGCTGCCGGAGGCACCCTCGTAGTTGATGTCCTTGCCGTCCTTGAGGAGCTGGACGGCCTTGGCCCATTCACCCGGTCCGACAACTTCGCCTGGAGCGCTGGAGACTTCACGCAACGCTGTTTTGACTGCCGCACGATCGGTCGTTCCGGCCTTTTCGATGGCCAGGGCGATCAGCATGGTGGCGTCGTACGTCTGGTCGACGAACGGCTTGTCGGAACCTTCGCCATAGGTCTCGTCGAAACGCTTGTGCAGTTCGTCAGCGGCCGGGTTCTCGCCAGGCGAGGTCGGCGACGAGAAGAAGGAGGTCGCCAGCGCGTCCGCGCCAACCTGCTCGATCAGCAGATCGTCGCGCAGGCCGTCGGTTCCGATGAAGCGGTCGAAGAAACCGTTTTCAAGCGACTGTTTGACGATCTTGGCGCCGCTGCCGCCGGCATAGGCGATCACCACGAGCGCATCGGCGCCGGTTCCGGCAAGCGTTGCCAGCTCACCGCGATAGGAGTTTTTCTTGTCTTCATGCTTTTCGAAGGCGGTGATGTTGCCGCCCTTGGCTTCGTAAGCACTCTTGAAGGTGTTGGCGATGCCGACGCCGTAGTCGTTGTTCACGTAGGCAACCGCAACCTTGTTGATGCCCTCGTCCAGCACGATATTGGCGAGGACCTCACCCTGGTAGTTGTCGCTCGGCACGATGCGGTACACGTAGTCGTCGTCTTCCAGATCTGTCATGGCCGGTGACGTCGAGGTCGGCGAAACCTGCAAAACCTTGTTTGGAATGGTGACCGCGTTCGCGGAAGCAATGGTAGCGCCTGACGACAGCGCACCCATGATGGCCGCGACATTCTCCAGGTTGACCAGTTTGGATGCCGCATCGACGGACGGCTGCGCCGCGGCCTGACCGTCGGCCACAACGAGGACAAACTTGTTACCACCGAGGATGCCGCCGCCGGCATTGACGTCGGCTTCGGCCAGTTTGGCGGCGTTGAGGATCGGCGGAATGAAGTTGGCGAGCGGTCCGGTGATGCCCATCAGGGCGCCAACCTTGACGTCATCCGCCAGCGCCGGGCCTGCGGCCATCAGCGCGGCCACGGCCGCTGCAAGGATTGATTTTTTCATGTGTCTTTTCCCTCCGTTGCCCGGCTTTGCGCCGGCTCGTTTTGAATGGCTGCGACGAATGCCGCATTCGCCATCGGTTCATGCCGATCGTTCGGCGTGCTTCGGATCATGTCCAGGTTGTGATTGAAGAATATTCTGCCGGTGCTGTACAGACCCCCGTGGGTTTGCCGTGAGCCGGCAGACAATGCGCGCACGGTTCGAGGTGGTGCTCAACGCCATTGACTGCGCCCCGATCCTGCTCGATCCCATGCATGCTCTCCCTCAGATGGGAAAAGTTTCATATTTGAAATATCCTGTCAACTCGCTTGGGGTAATGCACCGTAGGCAAGCGGACCTGGCGCCCTGATCTGGGATCAGAGATTGGTTTACCGGTTTTCTTTCAGCAAGTTGGATGGCAAGTGCGACCACCGGGCGCGAACATCGGTAATGAATTGAAAGACGATCTGATTGCAAAAAAATTTCATATATGCAATGTGAGCGGTTAACATTTGTCCGAAACGCGCAGCGCTGATCCAGCCGGCAGAGTGTTGCGGGGAGATTGCGTCGGATCGTAGCGATGAGCGAAAAGCAAAAACCGGTTCCCGAGTTCAAGGAGCTTGAGGTCGGCGCCAAGCTGAAGGCGTTTCGGCGCGACAAGTCTCTGTCGCTTGCCGATCTGGCCAAGCAAACAGGGGTTTCGGAAGCGACGCTGTCTCGCGTGGAAAACGATCAAACGCCCGTTAGCGCGCATAATCTCTACAATCTCAGCAAGGCGCTGGGTGTCGATATCACGGCCTTTTTCGAGGATTCTGCCAGTCCGATCCGCAACGGCGTACGGTCGATTTCGCGCGGATCAGGCGGGCAGCAGGTCGAGACGGCGCGCTATCTCTCCGAAGTTCTGTGCACCGAGCTGGCGAATAAGAAGATGCACCCGGCTCTCAACACCGTCGACAAGCGTTCCGTGGCCGAGGTCGGCGGGCTTGCCAGCCATCCGGGCGAGGAGTTTCTCTACGTGCTGTCCGGCAAGTTGGTGCTGCACTCGGAGTTCTACGCGCCGCTGCTGCTCGAAGCAGGCGACAGCATCTATTTCGATGGAATGATGGCCCACGCCTATATCGCCACCGGTGACGGGCCGGCGCGCATCCTTGTCGTCAACACATTGGATGCCAAACCGGTCCCGACCGGCCGATAAACGATGAGAACCAATCACGCTGCGACACCGCGCGAAAGGAGGCACCGCACATGACTGCCCAGACCGAAACCAGACCGGATACGATCACGGGGGCGGAAATCCGTCTGCCGACGAGCGACTTCGGCAAGGACCTTCCGTTCTTCCTGAAGACACTCGGCTTCCGGCTCGACAAGATCTTTCCGGCCGATGACCCTTCTGTCGCGGTGATCTCAGGACACGGCGTCACCATCCGTCTGGAACGTGATGCCGAGGCCGCCGGAGGGACAGTACGTCTGCTTTGCAACGATCCTGAGCAGTTCGCGGGCGGCGCGTCGGAAATGACCAGTCCGGGTGGCACCCGAATTGAAGTCGTGGACGCCAATCCGCCGCTGCTTCAGCCGGAGACACAGCACTCGTTTCTGGTGCGTCGGCTCAAGGACAGCGACAGCTGGGTGATCGGGCGCGCCGGCATGCGCTACCGTGATCTCATTCCCGATCGCCTGGGCGGATCGATCATTGCGTCGCATATCCGCATTCCCGATGGCGGACCGGTGCCCGACATGGTGCATTACCACACGGTCGGCTTCCAGCTGATTTTCTGTTACCGCGGTTGGGTCGACGTGGTCTATGAGGACCAGGGACCGCAGATCAGACTGACCGCTGGCGACTGTGTGATCCAGCCGCCGGAGATCCGCCACCGGGTGCTGCACGCATCCGACAATGTCGAGGTGATCGAAATCGGCGTACCGGCTGAGCACGTCACCACTATCGACCATGACATGATGCTGCCCAATGATCAGGTCGATCCGAACCGGGAATGGCAGGGAACGCGATTCGTCTTCGACAAGGTGGCTGAGGCCGTGTGGAAACCATGGCGCATTCCGGGCTTTGAAGCCCGCGATACCGGAATCGGCGAAGCGACAAAGGGCGTTGCCGGCGTACAGGTGGCCCGTCCGTTGGCAGGCGAGACGCCACCCCGCACCGGGCACAACACGGACATTCTGTTCACCTTCGTCATGGAAGGTTCGATGACGCTGGAAGTCGATGGCGAGGAGCCTTACGACATTGTGGCCGGAGATGCCTTCGTTCTGCCGCCCTACCTCAAGGCCGCCTATCGCAACTGCTCGACAGATTGCGAGTTGCTTGAAGTGACATTGCCTTCGGAGTTTGAAACCGAGATCGCTTCCGACTGAAGGCTTCTGCCGGCCGGGATTCGCCTGCAACGGTTGAAGTGGAACTGCCGTGGTTGCTAGGATGCAACCAAGCGTGGGTTTTCGCTGGACCGTAGGGCGAGGTCGGAAGTGAAGGTTATCCATACCAGCAAGCGGCCGGAAAAACCGAAAAGACCGGAACGGATTCCACCGCTGGCCGACGAACAATGGCAGCTTGATCCGCTTGTTCCAGCGACAACGGAGCCGAGAAAACGGTTCATCGAGGAACAAAGCGCTGAATTGCCTGTTTGGCTTGAGTGGGTGCGTTATCTCGGATCCCTTTTGTCGCCGGCTTGGTTCATTGCCTTATTGACGGTGTTGATCTGGATTCTGCTTGGCGACCCCCAGACGATCGAAGCACTCCAGTCCATTCAACGGGACGCAGAACTCAAATCCGGTTCGCTGTGGGCTGTGGGCGTCTATGCCTTTACGGCTGGCTATTTTGCCATGGCGGTGATGTCGGTCGCCTACCCCGGAAACAGACCGCCGGAGGCGGTTGCTTTCGACGGCGAAGAAGCCCGCACCGCAGGTCGGTGGTGGATCATCGCAATCGTTGTCATCATCACCGCTGCTGTTCCAGTCAGGTTGATCTGGATCGGATACGGCAACGAAATGACCTCGCTGGCCAATGACGGCTGGATCGTGCTTGCCTTGATTGTCTTGGTGATCGTGCTGGCGAAACTACCGGTAGAGTTGTTCGAAGACACCGTCTATCTGGGCCATGGAACCCAAACGGATCGGTCACTGATGGATCGTTCGAAACCCGCGGTCGATATTGCGCGTGGCTTTGTTCCCAGTCTGAAAGAATATTATCTGACCATCCGTTTGCTCTTGTCGCCGTTTGATGCTCGGACGACCGGAGCACGCAATCCGCGCATGCGAAAGACGATATTTGGGTTCGCGGTTGTCATTTTTTTGGGCAGCTTGCTGATGCTGGCGGACTTTGTCGCAAACCCGGTTGCCAGCCCACAGAACGTTGGCATGCTGGCCGTCGCGCTCTGGGCGGCGGCGAGTTGGATCGCCTTTTCAAGCATATTCATGGTCTACCTGCCACTGCGCTTTGGCCTGCCTTCGATCCTTGCCTTTGTGGCAGTTGGCGGGATGGCGTTCATCTTCAGTTATTGGAACAACAACCACACGCCTTGTCTGGATTGTGCCAAATTGACAAACGAGCGGCCGACCTTCGAGACTTTCGCCAAAGGCTGGATTGAGAGCCGGGCAGATCTGTTCGCCGCCTCCAGGCAGGCAGGGGGAAGGACGCCGGTTTATGTGGTCGCGGCTGCAGGTGGCGGCATTCGGGCCGGCTATTGGACGGCGGCGGCACTGTCGGCTTTCGAGAAACAGGTCCCAGGTTTTTCCTGTCACGTGCTGGCCATCAGCGGCGTGTCTGGGGGCAGTCTCGGCGCGGCGGCGTTTGCAGCGGCGCTGGCTGACCACGAAGACTACAAATGCGCGCCCACAGCGGCTGAAACGGAAGTGGCGCCTTTTGACCCGACGGACACGACACGCACCATGCTGTCGAAAGACTACCTATCTCCGCTCCTGGCCGGCATGCTCTTTGCCGACGGGGTGCAACGGCTCAATCCGTTGCCCTTTGATGACTACAAGCTGCCGGATCGCGCTCGGGCACAGGAGCGGGCCTGGGAAGCCGGCTGGCGCGACGCGGCGAAGAGCGATCGTTTCGCCGACGGTTTCATGGCGTTGTGGTCCAGCGAAAAGCCGGGAGCGGGGGTCGTGCCACCACTCTTTCTCAACGGCACGATCGTGGAGACCGGTCATCCGATCACCGTGGCCCCCTTCGGCATAGCGCAGGACCAAGCCTTTTCCGACACTTACGATCTGCTGAAGGAATGGCCGATGGATCTGCCGCTGAGCACCGCCGTGGACATGAGCACGCGCTTTCCCTATGTCAGTCCAGCGGCGACGATCGAGCTGGAAACCAGGCAGTTCCGGGTGGTCGACGGCGGTTACTTCGAGAATTCCGGTGCCCATGTGGCCCACCAGATCGCCCGCGCCTTCCTCGGCGCGATCGGCGAGGAGGAAGCGGAGAAGATCCAGATTGTCCCGATTCTGATCATCAACGATCTTGGACGCAACGCAGATGGCAAACTGACCCCGGAAGATCTGTTGCAGCGACCGCCACTTGGCGCGCCGGAACGTGAAAGCTGGGCTGCCGCGGAGCTCACGTCACCGGTGGTCGCAGCCTTGAGTACCCGTTCGGCTCGAGGGCTCAACGCAGAACAGGAGCTGGTTCGTCGTTTCGAGCCGGACTGCACCATTGTCGCGGCGGCAACCGGTGGGGATGTAGCGCTCGGGTGGCTGTTGTCGAAGGACAGCACCGATCTTTTGGACAATGCCGCGGCCGATTTGTTCGATGATGACGGCAACAACGTCACTGCGTTGCTGCGACCTTCTTCAGGCGGCACTGGTGTCGGCTCTGTACACCACTGCGAAGGGCCGGTTCCCTTTTTGGAATCCAAAGACGGCCAGGAGTGATGGCTCTCAGGAGGTCGGCTGAGACAGGCCACACAGACCACACGTTCAGGACAGCAATGGAGTGACCAATGGGCGGAAACGACAAGACGAGGGCAGCACTGAAGCGTGTCATGGACGTTTTCCAAGCACGCCCGAACAAGGCGCTGAGCACAAACCATGCAAGCGCGGTGGTCGCGGAAGGCCTCCAATGCGAATTCACCCAGGGTGATCAAAGTGCGGTCATGGATATGCCTGCCATTATGGGCGGCGGCGATGCGGGGCCAACGCCTGGCTTTTTTGCACGCGCGGGAATCGCCGGCTGCGTCTCCATCGGCATCAAGCAGGCAGCTATCCTTGCGGGCTTGGATTTCGACACGGTTCGCGTGGATATCGAAACGGATTTTGACGATGGCGCCATGTTCGGTCTGGGGACCGCAAGTGCGGCGCCGCTGGAAACAAGGCTAACTGTTCATATAGAGACCTCGGTCCCCGAACCGGAGGTTTCGGCGCTTGTCGAAAGGGCACTCGAACGGGATCCATGGTTTCTGGCGCTGCGGGACGCGCAGGTCACGACCGTTTGCACCGAGGTCGGGAGCTGAAGCATGGACGCAAGACTTCAACTGCGGGTTCAACGCTACGGTTGGGACGCGGCAGCGCCAGTCTACGACGATGGCTGGCGTGACAATCTTGCGCCGGCGCAACAGGCCGTGCTGCAAGCCTGCGACCTGCAGCCCGGTCACGATGTGATCGAGACCGCCGCCGGCTCGGGCCTTGCAACCTTTGCTGCCGCTGCAGCCGTCCTGCCCGGCGGGCACATACTTGCTACCGACTTGTCCAGTGAAATGGTGGCACTGGGCTCTGCCGGCGCCACCAGATACGGGCTGAACCATGTTACCTTCCGGCAGATGAATTCCGAGGCTTTGGATTGTCCGGACGGTGAATTCGATCGGGCTCTGTGTTCGCTCGGGCTGATGTACATGCCTGACCCGCGGGCCGCGTTGGCCGAAATGAAACGGGTGCTGAAACCCGGCGGGCGGGTGAGCGTTGCGGTGTGGGGCGAGCGTCGAAATTGCGGCTGGGCAGATATCTTTCCGATCGTCGATTCGCGAGTCAAATCGGAGGTCTGCCCGTTGTTTTTTGGACTGGGCGCGCCCGGTGCCCTGGCGATGGACATGCGGTCAGCTGGATTCAAGGAAATCGATGAACAGCGTATCCAATCACCGCTGATCTACGAAAGTGAACAGCAACTGCTGCAGGCAATGATTGATGGCGGGGCAGTCGCAATGGCCGCCAAGCGCTTTGACGAGGCGACCCGCCAGGAGGTCGACCGCGAATATGTCGCATCGGTGGCGGAGTTCCGAACAGGCGACCGCTTCGAGATTCCGGGCGAATTCGTCATCGCGACCGGTATTGCTCCCTGAGCCTCCGCCCGGACGATTTAGGCTTGATCCTGGTAGTCGAGCGCAGCGCATTGTTGTCCGGCTGACCCACGCGCACAGATCAACGGTCCACCGCTTGTCTCAATCGCTCCTGTTTATGTCTCATTGGTCACGAACCACAATTCAATTCTCGTAGGCAGCAGTTAGTGTCCCTCTGGTTGAAGAGGGGACATCATGAACAACCGAATTTTTCCGGTGATAGTGGCGGCGGCACTTGCCGGCTGCGCGACGCAACCCGAACAAATCAAAGGCACCTACGTGTCACCATCGATCTATTCCAGACATTCGTGCGCTGAAATCATTTCTGAAAGGAAGGCGATCGCCAAAAAGGTTGAGGAAGTCTCTGGAGAGCAGAAGAAAAAGGCCTCTGGCGATGCCGTTGCCGTGGGCGTGGGGGTCGTCATTTTCTGGCCCGCGCTTTTTCTCCTGGCAGCCGGGGAGGACAAGAAAGCCGAACTTGCTGCACTCAAGGGTAACTACGACGCCTTGACTGCCGAGGGCATCAAAAGGAAGTGCTTTTCGGCTTAGTCCTGTCCTTATCGGTTCGGAGTGTCGGGTGATTTCGCAACAGCGATGGGCGTCCAATAGTCTAAAGCCGCGAGCGCACCACACGACCGCCCTTCATCACCAGGGCCACCGTTTGGCTGGAATGGACGAAGACCGACAGGTCTTTCAGGGGATCGCCGTCGACGACGATCATGTCGGCAAGCGCCTCCGGGGCGATGACGCCCAGTTTGCCCTTGGCCTGGACAATCTCGGCATTGATTGAGGTGGCAGAGCGCAACACGTCGATAGCCGGCTGGACCTCGCCGCGAAGCATCAACTCGCGGCCCTGGGTTTTGACGAATTCATGGCCGTGCAGGTCGCAACCGAGCCCGAGTTTCACGCCGGCGGAGGCGCAGGCTTCGATCGCTTCCAGAGACTTGCGGTTGACCGCGCCGACCTTTTCGGCGGCAGACGCAGGCAGTCCAAGCTCCTTGGCGTTTTCGGCGATCAGTTTTCCGGCAGACAGAGTTGGTACGACATAGGCGCCCGCTGCCGCGATCATTTTTGCTGTTTCCGCTTCGATCAGGCTTCCATGTTCAATGGTGCGTACGCCCAGCCGCAGGCAGCGGCGAGCCGCGTCATCCGTGTGGCAATGGGCCATGACGTAGGAGTTGCGACGATCTGCTTCCTCGACCGCGACGGCGATTTCCTCGTCGGAGAAATGCGGCATGTCGAGGGGCGCCAGATCGGTGGACACACCGCCGGAGACGAAGATCTTGATCTGTGTGGCGCCCTTGCGGAACTCCTCGCGCGCGGCCTTGCGCACCTCGTCGGGTCCGTCGACCGCCTGGGTGACAATGCCGGAATAGGCGCAGCCGCAGGGTTCGACAAAATCCCGTCGGCGCATGTCGCCATGACCACCGGTCTGGGTAAGCGCCTTTCCCGGATAGAAAAAGCGGGGGCCCTCGATCAGGCCCTCGTCGATGGCCAGCTTCAGCCCGAGCTCGCCGCCGCCGGCATCGCGCAGCGTGGTGTAACCGCGATCGAGCGCGCCCGACAGGAGCCGCGCCGCGTGGGCACTGAGCAGGGCCGGGGGCATGCGGTCGGTGCCGTAGAAATCGTAGCTCGGCGTGTTGGCATGGTAGTGCGCGTCGATGAGGCCGGGCATCAGAAAGCGCCGGCCGATGTCAATGCGATGGGCATCGGGAAAAGCGAGATTTTCCCCGATCTCGCGAATGACGCCGTCGACGCTCAGCACGTCGATGGGTTCGAGGATTTCATCGGACACGCCATCGAAAAGGCGAGCATTGGCGAGGATCGTTGCGGTCATGTGATTTGCCTCCGGCCTCACTATCGGCGGCTCGGTCGAGCCGATCAAGCCGCGTTCAGTCGCGATTGCCGAGCTTGTCCATCACTTCACGCAGCAATGCGGCGGCCTGTTTGCGATCGTCATCCGTCATCGATTCGAGATCCAGATCGACGGCCAGCTTTCCGCGTCGCTCGGAAATGCGGCTGGCTGAATCGTCCCCGGTTTCGACCACATAGGTCTTGACCGGATAAGCCATCCCTTTCATCCGAACGGTCTCGTGTTCGCGACAGGTGATCTCGTCGCGCACCAGCGAATGGGTTTCCCCGGTGATCAGGATTGAGCCGGCTTCGGCGGCGTTTTCCAGTCGCGAAGCAAGGTTCACCGTGCCACCGATGATGGTGTAATCCATGCGGTCTTCGCTGCCGAAATTGCCGACCGTACAGAAGCCGGTGGCGATGCCGATGCGGCACTTCAGCTCCTCGGTCAGCCCGTGTTCGGTCCAACGCACGGACAATTCTCCCAGCCGCTTCTGCATGGCGATGGCCATGCGCACACAGGCCAGTGCATCCTCACGCAGGCCGCGCGACACCGGGTCGCCGAAGAAGATCATGATGGCGTCGCCGACATATTTGTCGATGGTGGCACCGTGCTCGAGAGCGATCTTCGACATCTCCGTCAGATACTCGTTGAGCAGCTGCGACATGTCTTCCGATTCCAGCCGGTCGGCGGTTTCGGTGAAGCCTTCCAGATCGCTGAAGAACACCGTCAGTTTCTTGCGCTGGCTGGCGACGATGGCCGATTGCTCGCCGGTGAAGATCGACTGGTAGACCTGTGGCGACAGGTACTTTGACAACTGGCTGGAGAGCTGTTCCAGCGCCCTCGATTTTTCGGCCAGCTCGTTTTCTCGCTCTTTCAGTTCGGTAATATCCGAGTAGACGGCAACAATGCCGCCCTCGGCAGTCTTGCGTTCGCTGACCATGATCCAGATGCCGTCGACCCGCTGCATGATGTGCGGCGGACCGGGATTGAGATGGCGGGCAATGCGACTGGACAGCCAATCGGTTTCGCGGCCGCGGGCCTCTTCGATGAAACCGGCGTCGAGGGCGCGCCGCACGATCTGCTCGAAGGTCATGCCGGGCTCGATTTCGTCGGCGATCTCCGGATGAACCAGGGTGCCATATTTGTGGTTGGCGACCACCAGCCGATCGTCGCGGTCGTAGAGCGAAAAGGCCTCGGAGATGCTTTCGATGGCGTCCGACAGGCGGCGCCGGGCGGTCTCTATTTCGCGCAGGTTGGATTCCTGCACTTCGATGGTGATGTCGCGAAAAACACCCAGCGCATGGGCCATATGTCCCAACTCGTCTCTGCGGTCGCGACCCGGGATATCGACATCCGTATCGCCGGCGGCCAGCCGGGTCATGGCTTCCGTGGTCTGTTCGATCGGCCGGATCAGACGCGGCCCGACGAAGGACAGAACCACCAGCAGACCGCACAGGACACTGGCAGCCGAGATTGCCAGCATGACCACCTTGCTGTTGTCGATGACCTGGCGGGCCTGGACCGCACTGGCGTCGCTCATGGATTCCGCTATGCGCACCAGTTCGGCGACCGACCGGCCGAGAGCGATGGATTGCTCGCCGATGGCATCAACCGCCTGGCGAGCAGTTTGACGCTCGGCCAGTTGCAGCCGCTTGAGCTGGAACATGCTGTCCTGCTTGCGGCCGAGCCCCAGCATCGCGCCGGCCGTGGTGCGGATGGGCGACAGGTCGAGCGTTGACGGGATGAGCCGCAGCGCGCGGTCCATCTGGCCGGCGGCTGCGTCGAAACGCTCGCTCAACGGTGCCAGCAATGCAGCGTCCGAGGCGTTGACCGCCTCGCGCAGAATGCCGGCGGCCAGGTTTCCCTCGGCGCGCAGCGACAACAGGTGCAGCAATGTCAGCGAGCCGGTGTCGACCAGCTCGGTCATCGCCGCTGCCTGACCGCCGGTGATCGCCTGGGTTTCCGCCAACAGGGCTTCCCGGGTCTCGCCTATTTTCGGTTCGATCCGGTCGACGAATGCCTTGTGCGCGGCGGCCAGAGCCAACAGTGTGTCGGGTGTGGGGGCAGTGCCACGCCCCTGGATTTCGGTTTCGAGCAAGGCACGGCCGGCCTGCTGCAAAGGGTCGTCGGAGGCACCTGACAGGCCGTCGAGCCCTGCCGCAAAGGTTCTTTCCGCCTGCTGCAGGGCCGCGTCGACCGGATTGCCGGCGTCGCCCTCATCGTGAGCAAGCGCTTCGCGCAGCAGACCGACCAGCAAATTGCCATCGGCTTTCAATGCGGTCAGTCTCGCAAGGCGTTCGGTACCGCTTTCGACCGTCTGGCGCAGCCGGTCGGCGGTCTCCGCACTCCCGGTTTCACTGCGGATCACCAGGTCGAACACGGCGTCGTCGATCAGCGGCTCGAGGATGTCGAGGAACTGGTCGTGGAGGGTGTCGAGTTGCGCCGAATTGGCGTCGATGCGTGCCGTCAGGGCCAGTCGCTTTTCGACCGCGGCATCGGCAGTGGCACTGCGGTCCGCAATCTCGTTGACCGCTTGCGACAGGGCGCCGGCAACATCGGATGCTATGCCGAGTTTCTGCCACCCGTTGATCAGTTCGGCGAGTTGCTCGCCCGATCGGTCCAGAAACTGGCGCCGCTCGAGGCGCTCCTCCTGACTGTTGCTGGAGACAATGGCCGGGGCGCCGGAGGTGATGTCGGCGCTGACCTCTGCGATGCTGAGCGCCAAGGTGATCTCCGGAATGCTGCGTTCTGTGACCACCGAAACGGTGCGTTGGATCTGACCAAAGACCAGCCAGGCGATGGCGCAGGCGACAACGGTCAGCGCCGTCATGACGAGAAAGGCGAGCGACAGTTTGGTCTTGATGCCGAACACGGTTGTCGTCTGGTCAGCCGTCGGCGGGTTCATGTCGCTCACTCGTCCACCGCCGTGAAGCTTCCATCCGGTTCGATCACCGTCAGGAAGACGGCGTCTGACCCCTGATTGTCGCCCAGGCCGAAGGCCAGCGGCAGCCCGTCTATGTCGAACTCGACCGGTGAACGGAACAGTTCGAGGAAGGCCTGTCGGGTGGGGTCTTCGCCGAGCCGCGCCAATGCGTCGATGATCAGACGTCCGGTTATGTAGCCCTCGAGCGCCACGAACCCGGTCTCGGCCTCCGGCGCGCTGATCGACAACGCTTCGCGGAACCGGGCCACCAGTGGCGAGCTTTGATCGTGGAACAACGGCACCACCTGCGAAACCAGCACCGTTCGGTTGAGCGGGCGCAGCTCCGCTGCCAACGCCCGGCTGCCGACGAAGGAAAGCGTGGCGAAAACGGCGTCGAAGCCGATGCTGTCGGCTGTCTTGATGAAGGCGGCCGTCGGCTTGTAGGCGCCGACAATGATCACCGCATCCGGTCTGGCCCGGCGGATCGAAAGCAGCGCGCGTTTGACCGCGGTTGTGTTGCGCCGGTAGGTGCCGTCGGCGACGAGCTCCAGGCCGCGCTTGTCGAGCGCCGCGACGGTGCCGTTGAGCCCGGCGCGCCCGAACGTGTCGTCCTGATAGAGCACCGCGATGCGCGACAGCCCGAGTGTTCCGGTCAGATAATCGACCAGCGCCTCGGCCTCCTGGTCGTAGGACGCGCGCACATTGATGACCGTTGAGAGTGCCGGATTGCGCAGAAAGGCGGCCCCGGTGAAGGGACCAATAAACGGCACGCCATTCTTTTCGGCAATCGGCTGCGCCGCGCGCGAGGTCGGCGTGCCGATCTCCCCGGCCAGCGCAAACACGCCGTCCTCGCCGATCAGCCGTCCAGTATTGGCAATCGCCTGCTCCGGCTCATAGCCGTCGTCATAGCTGACCAACTCCAGCCGCCGCCCGTCGACACCGCCCGCCCGATTGGCTTCCTCGAAGGCAGCGAGCAACCCATGCCGAAACGCCGTCCCTAAAGACGCCGCCGGCCCGGCAAAGGCCGCGGACTGGCCGATGACGATGCGGTCCTCGAAGACGCCGGTTTCTGCGCGAGTTGACGTAAACGATGAGCCGAGGAACAGGGTCAAGACCAGCCCGAACCGGCTGATCCGTGCGAACAGTCTCCAAAATGGTCCGCGGACGGTCATGGCGGCCAATCTAAATGGATTTGCCGCCAAGACAATCTCATAAATTTGCTGGGAGATTCTCAGTGTGAATGGGAAGTGCGGCTATAACCACGAAAGCCGACCGCAGTCGATATCGGTGGGATCGAAAGAAGGTTGTTCGGCCATCCTCCTAGCAATGATGGCACGCCACGAGATGACCGTCTGCGCGTGCCGTGAGAGGCGGCTCGGTGGATTTGCACAGGTCGGTTGCCAGTGGGCAGCGGGTATGGAACGGGCAACCTGAAGGCTTGTCGATGGCGCTGGGGATGTCGTCGTTGCCAGGGGCGAATGTGTGGCGCTTGCGCGGGTCCAATGTCGGCTCCGAGGCGAGCAGTTTTTGGGTGTACGGGTGGATGGCGGTGGAAAAGACCGTGTTCCTGGCGGCGACCTCGACGAACTTGCCCAGATACATCACGGCCACCCGGTGGGAGATGTGCTCGACGACGCCCAGGTCGTGCGAGATGAACAGGTAGGAGACGCCGAGCTCCGTCTGCAGTTCGCCGAGCAGGTTGAGGATCTGTGCCTGAACAGAGACATCGAGCGCAGAAACGGGCTCATCACAGATGATGATGTCCGGCTTCAGCGCCAGCGCACGCGCGATGCCGATGCGCTGGCGTTGGCCGCCGGAAAACTGGTGGGGAAAATTGTTGGCCTGGTCGGGGCGTAGCCCGACCCGTTGCATCAGCTCGGCAACTTCGGCCTCCCGATCGGCGCGGCTGCCGATGGCGTGGATGTCGAACGCTGCGCCGATTGCGTCGCGCACCTTCTGACGTGGATTGAGAGACGAAAACGGGTCCTGAAAGACGATCTGCATGCGCCGTCGGTGTTGTTTGAGCGCCTTGCGGCCGAAGCCTTCGATTTCCCGGCCTTCGAACCGCACCTGGCCGCCGGTCGGTTTGACCAACCCCATCAGGGCAAGGCCGGTTGTCGATTTGCCGCAACCGGACTCGCCCACGAGGCTGAGCGTTTCGCCGCGCTCGAGGGTGAAGCTGATTCCATCCACGGCCTTCACCAGGCCGACCTGACGCTGCAGGATGCCGGAGCGAACCGGGAAATGAACCTTGAGGTCCTCGACCGAAAGCAGTGGTGCTTCAGCCATGGTCCGGCTCCCAGCAGGCGGCGAAATGACCGGGATGCTTTTCTTCAAAGGGCGGGCGTTCCAGGCGGCAGCGCTCGTCAGCGCGGGGGCAGCGGGGCGCGAAAGCACAGCCTGGAGGAAGGTCCCACAGCGGCGGCACGGTGCCGGCGATATCGACCAGCTTTTCTCCGGCCCGGCCCGCGGCAGAGCGGGGGATCGCGCCCATCAGGCCCAATGTATAGGGATGCATGGGGTTGTCGAAGAGATCGTAGACGCTGGCTTCCTCCACCCGTCGACCGCCATACATGACCACCACCCGGTCGGCCACTTCCGCCACGACGGCCAGGTCATGGGTGATCAGGACGAGGGCCGTGCCCATGCGTTTTTGCAGATCGGAAATCAGGCCGAGAATCTGGGCCTGGATGGTCACATCCAGTGCGGTGGTCGGTTCGTCGGCGACCAGGATTTTCGGGTCGCAGGCCAAGGCCAGTGCTATCATCGCGCGCTGCCGCATGCCGCCGGACAGTTGGTGCGGATATTGCCGCGACCGTCGCTCCGGATCCGGCATCTGGACTAGTCGGAGGGTTTCGACGGCACGGGCCTTGGCGGCGCGGTGGCCAACCTTGCGATGCTGGCGCACGGATTCGGCGATCTGTTCGCCGATGGTCAGGACTGGATTGAGCGCTGTCAGCGGCTCCTGAAAGATCATGGCGATGCGTTCGCCGCGGAAATCCTCGACCCGTCGCTGATCCATGGACAGGAAATCTTCCCCGTCAATCAGGATGCGACCGGAGGCCACGTGTGCAGCCTCGGGCAGCAGCCTCAGCAGCGACAGGGCGGTCATGGATTTGCCGCATCCCGACTCGCCGACAATGCACAGCGTCTCGCCGGCGGCGATCGATAGCGCCATGTCGGAAACGACGGCAAACGGTTCGCGATCGCCGCGGATGTGGATATCCAGATCCGATACGTCGAGAACCGGGTCACTTGGCGGGGAGGATGCGCTCAAGCCGTCAGCTCCCTTCCGCGCAATGAATGGATTGCCGAGTGCCTTGCCATGGACACCTACCTTTCCGCGCCGTCCAGGTTGCCGACGATGAAGCCGTAATCGCCGGCCTCCACCAGGTTACGGCTCAGATGCTGCATCACCATGATGCCGTTTTCGTAAGGAGTCGGGATCTCATCCAGCGTTTCGAAATCGTAGGGGCTGACGATGCGGCACAAAAGCGAACCGCCGCTGATTTCCTCGCCATTGGGCGGGCAAAGAGGTTCGAGCCACCCGCCTTGGGTGGCGCGGATCACAACCATCTCGTTCACCACCGTCTGGTCAGGTGGGCTCACCGTTTCGCCGGTAATGCAGCCGAGGTGCCGCAGCATGTTCAAAAGACCGTCGACCGTGCGGTTGACGTAAGGCGTCTGGTCAACAATGCCGCCGCCCAGTTCGATGGTGACGATCGACATGTCGCGCCGGTCGATCGTCACCGACTTTGTGGTGCCGCTGTAGAGCGTCCCGCCCTTGCCGGTGGTCGGACGGTATAGGATCGAAGAGCCGAAAGACCGCGACAGCGCTTCGTCGCTCCAGATGTAGACATAGTCCACGGTGGGTCGATCGGTGCCGGAATGCAGATCGATGTGAACGTCGATTTTCGACAGGAATTCCTCGGTCAGGGCATGGGCGAGTTGCTGGGTATAGGTCCCCACCGGGTCGCCGGGGAATTCCCTGTTGAGGTTCAACTCGTCCAGCGGCGTAAACCGGTGATTGACCGCAAAGGCGCGCGGATTGGCCACCGGCAACAGCACAATGCGGCCCTTCAGCGGCATATCCTTGATCGCGCGGAACAGATCCAGAATGGCCTGCGAGCCGGCGTTTTCATTGCCGTGGATCGACGCGGAAATGCCGATTGTGGGACCGTCCTCCTCGCCAACAAGTTCATGCATGGACAAAACGGCATCGGTCCCGTCCGCCAGGGTGGTGAATTTGGGTCGAAGCTTGTTGATTGATTTGACCATTGGAGTGTCCTTTGGTTGAGCAGGCGGTTATTTCTTGCCGGCGTTGCGGGTGAGCTGCCGCGGATCCAGAATGTCGCGAAGGCCGTCGCCGAACAGATTGAAGCCGAGCACGGTGATCATGATCGTCGCCCCCGAAATGATGGAGAGCCACGGCTCGTCGCGGATGAAGCGGGTGCCGTAGGCGAGGGTCCAACCCCAGGTCGGTGTCGGCGGCGGCAGCCCGAAACCCAGGAACGACAGGGCCGATTCGGCGATGATTGCGGTGCCGAGCCCGAGTGATGCCAACACGATGATCGGCCCAAGCGCGTTGGGCAGGATCTCGCGAAAGATGATACGCAGAGGCGAAGCGCCGAGTGCCTTTGCCGCCTGAACGTAGTTCTGCTCCCGCAACACAAGGGTGGTTGACCGGACGACACGGGCATATTCGGTCCAGAACACTGCGATCAGCGCCAGGGAGATGTTGAGGATGCCCGGTCCCAGCACCGCAATCAGCGCCAGTGCCAGGACGATGGCCGGGAAGCCGAGGAAAATGTCCGTAATGCGCATCAGCAGAAGATCGACCCAGCCGCGAAAATAGCCGGCGACGAGCCCGACCGTCGTGCCGATCAGGGCGGCTCCGCCGACCGAGAGCAGGCCGACCGACAGCGATACCCGCGCTCCGAACACCAGCCTCGACCACAGGTCCCGGCCGAAATTGTCGGTTCCAAGCCAGTGCTGAAGACTGGGACCTTCAAACCGGTTGCGCATGTTCATCTCGTTAACGCCATAGGTCGCGAGGTAAGGAGCGAACAACGCGCAGATGACGATGAACAGCGTTATGGCGGCGCCGATGACCAGTGAGGAATTGCGAAAGAGCGTTGGAATGCGCATCGGCCTATCCCAACCTGACACGCGGGTCGACGGCGGCGTAAAGCAGGTCGACAACCAGATTGACCACTGCAAACATCATGGCGAAGGTCAGCACGATCCCCTGGATCAGCGGCAGGTCCCGCTGCGAGATTGCGGTGATGGTCAGTTGGCCGAGGCCGGGCCAGGCGAAAATCGATTCCACCAGGACAGCGCCGCCGAGGAGCGCTCCGAAGCGCAGGCCGATGACCGAGATCACCGGCAACAGCGCGTTGCGTAATGCGTGGCGGATAACGACCCGCGGGCGCCGCAAACCCTTGGCATAGGCCGTGCGGACAAAGTCTTCCCGGAGCACTTCGAGCATCGACGTGCGGACCAGGCGGGAGATGATGGCGGCTGCGTTGGCGGCGAGCGCCAGCGACGGCAGGATCAGATGGGACAGGGAATCGAGCAGCACCTGTGGCTGCCCGTTCAAAGCCGCCCACAGCGCCTCGTGCAACGGCTCCCCGCGTCCGATGGCGGGCAGCCAGCCGAGGATCACGGCAAAGGCGAGCATCAGCAGCAAGCCGAGCCAGTAGATCGGCATGGATATGCCCAGTTGGGCAAAGAGCATCGCTGCAGAGTCGATCAGCGAGCCCTGATTCATCGCAGCCAGAACACCCAGGGTCATGCCGATGATGACCGACAACAGCAGCGCGAAGACCGCCAGCTCGAACGTCGCGCCCAGCCGCCCGACGATGATCTCGGCCACCGGTTGACCCTGAAAGATGGATGTTCCCATGTCGCCGGACAAAAGAGCGGCAAAATAATTCCACAACCGCACATACCAGGGATCGTCGAGACCGAGCGAGCGCCGGAGGTTGGCAATCGTCTCCGGGGTTGCGTTTTCTCCGAGCAGCACCGCGGCCGGATCACCGGGGATCAGCAGCAGCAGCCCGAAGGTCAGCACCACGATTCCGAAGGCCGTGGGTACAAGCAGCAGGAGACGGCGCGCGATAAAGGAGGTCACTTTGGAGCCTTGTCCCGGTCCGGCATATCAGATGACAGCAATCTTGCCCTGGTTGCGCGGGACACGCATCCCGCGCAACCGATTGAATAGTTCACGAGCGGGGCCGTCCCACCTCGCATTGGCCCCGCTGAAAGCTCGGGTCTAGTTGTCGCCGATCCCGATGAGGCCGCGTAAGTTGCCGCGCGGCGTCGCCACCACGGTCACCGGAATGTCCTTGTCGTAGAACATCTGATAGCCCTGATAGGAGATAATGTAATAGGGGACTTCCTCGGCGATGGTGCTCACCGCTGCCTGATAAGCGGACGTGCGGTCCGCGGTATCGAGCGATGAACGGCCTGCCTGCAGCAGCTCGTCAACCTTGGGATTGGAGTAACCGCCCCAGTTTCGGCCACCACCGGTGGTCAGCTGGGAGAACAGCAGACGGTCGGGGTCGACGATATTGACCCAACCGAGCAAGGCGATCTGGTGTTCGCCCTTCAGCACGTAGCCGGTGGAAAAGCTCGGCCAGTCGCTGATCTGGGTCTGCGCATCGATGCCGGCCTGGGTGAAGATGGCCTGCAGGTATTCGATCGCCTGGATGCGATTCGGGTCTTCACTGTGGGTCGCGATCGTGACCTTCAGCGGTTTGCCGTCCTTGTCCAGGAAGCCATCACCGTTGCTGTCGGTCCACCCCAGTTCGGCAAACTTGGCTTTCGCACCGTCGATATCGAAGGTCGGCTGTTTGATGTCGGCGGAGTAGGCCCAGGACGAAGGCAGGATCGCAGCATTCGCGATGGCGTCGGCACCCTGATAGATGTCGTTGACGATGGTTTCCTGGTCGACCAGCATGGCAAAGGCCTGCCGCATCTTCGGATCGGACAGCAGCGGGTCCTTGGTATTGAAGTTGAGATAGGTCACGGCCAGGCCGGGCATGATGACATTGCCGTAGCGGTCATCGGCGGCAAGGCGGTTGATGTCCTGCGGTGACAACGGCGACTGGATGACGCTCAGATCGCCGGCCTCGAAGGCCTGCGCCCGGGCGGAATTGTCCGGGATCAGCTTCATCGTGATATTCTTGATCTTCGGCTCGCCGGCCCAGTATCCGGGATTGGCCTCCAGCACGATTTCGGCGCCGCGGTTCCATTCGACGAATTTCATCGGGCCGGCGCCAACCGGATTGGAGGCGATGTCGTGTCCGGATTCGACCAGCTTCTTGGGGACGATACCGATGTCGAGGTAGGACAGCAGCGGTGCATAGGGTTCGCTGAGCGAGAACTTGACCGTCCGGTCGTCGATCTTCTCGACCTTGCTGATCGGGGTGTAGAGAGTCCTGATCGGCGAGTTGAAATCCGGGTCCGTCATTGTCTCGTAAGTGAAGACCACGTCATCGGCGGTGAGCGGCGAACCATCGGAGAACATCAGGTTGTCGCGCAGCTTGAAGATGAAGGTTGTGGGGTCGGGAGACTCCCAGCTTTCGGCCAGATCCGGCACTGCCTCGAGGTTGGGGGTAAGCTGGACCAGACCCGCATAGACCAGGTCGTTGGTCCGATAGGCGGTTGTATCGCGGCCCAGACGC
This sequence comes from Hoeflea sp., assembly GCA_965228435.1. Classification (GTDB taxonomy): domain Bacteria; phylum Pseudomonadota; class Alphaproteobacteria; order Rhizobiales; family Rhizobiaceae; genus Hoeflea_A. The sequence continues at coordinate 4,192,920 of OZ245818.1, forward strand.
GGATCGAGCGTGCCCGCATCCACATCGACCCCGACGACAATGCTGTCATTGCCCGCGGCTGCGACCGGAAGCGACGTCATGACCGTCAAGGCGGCCACCGCGCCTAGTGTCGAAAGAAACTTCTTCATTTTCTCTCCCCTGTTGCTTTGGGTTCAGGATTGCCAATCGATGCTCTTATGTGAGACCGGCATCTTTCGTATCGCCGGGAGGTGAGCCGGCTCCGCTGGAGCCGCTCTCGGCGATCTTGTCGCGCCGCAATTCGGCGAGATAGGGAACAAGCACGCTTTCCAGAGCCCCGGGATCCGGTGCGTGCCGGTATTCGAAGCAGGGTTTTCCCGGCTCCACGAGATCGGATATATGGTCGGCGCCGGTGGCGTAGATGACCGCATCGCACTGGGCGATGACGTCAGCGACGTCGGGCGCCGATGACCAGGTCACCCGGACATCCGCAATATGCGGGGCGAATTCCTGAACGCTTGGCCGCATGATGGCGATGTATTCCTTGAAGTGGGTGATCGCCGCCACGCGCATGCGCGGATCGAGGCCGGCCAACGCGCGGCGCGTCTGCAGCGAGGGAATGAAGCGCAAGCTCAGAATGTTGGCCTCCGGGATCAAGGCTTCGACTTCCCGATGACGGTGGACGAAGGTCAAAACGACATCCGCCTCCCGCGATATGCGCCTTGCATCTTCTGAAACCTCGAGCGCGTCCTTGGTCAGGATCTGCGCTTGGTCCGTGGCTCCCAGCGCCGGTTTGATCTGCGCCAGGTATTCGCGCCCCGGCCCTTCGAAGATGGCCACAAAGACGATCTTCAGTCCGACGCTCGGTTTCTGCAGGCGCGCCTGGGCGTTGATCATCGATACCAGAGCCATGGTCGGCACGCCCAGCCGTTCGGCCTTGCCGATCAGCATTTCGATATCACCACGCAGCGCGTCGACGGGGAGGGCATTGGCGGCGCTGGTTTTCTTCGGGTCGCGCACGGCAAAGGCGCCGAGGCCCTGCCGCATTTCGATCAGTCCCTCATCGCGCAGCCGCTTATAAACCTGGCTGACCGTCATTGGGGATATGCCGAGCTCCGCTGCCAATTGGCGCACCGATTGCAACTTGCTGCCGTAAGCGACACCACCATGGGCCAGCGCGTAACTCAAAAGCCCGTGCAACTGGGTGCCAACCGGAACCGGAAGGGACTTGTCGAGGCTTTCGGCATTGATACGGAACATGTGTTCTAACTCGCTAGTACACCCAAGCCTATCGACTCTTCTCAGAAACGCAATGGGCAGAAAAATAAAATCTGACGCGCCTTGTTTCGCTCGATCAGACATGGAAATATCTAAGCAATTACGGACAAAAAGCGGTGATGGCGGCCGTCAGACGAAGGTTCGAGCGCAGCTGTCGGCGTCATGTGCCACATTTTGGAGGTGTACTAATGGATTATATCAATCTCGGTCGCACCGGCCTCAAAGTGTCGCGGTTGGCCCTTGGTTGCATGACCTTTGGTTCGCCGGATTGGGCGCCCTGGGTGCTCGATCGGGAACGTTCGAATCCGATCATCGACAAGGCTGTTGCGCTCGGGATCAATTTTTTCGACACGGCGGACATGTATTCGCGAGGCGCCAGCGAGGACATCGTCGGCCGGGCGCTGGCCAATCGCCCTCGCCATGAACTCGTGCTGGCCACCAAGCTCTACAATCCGATGTCCGACGATCCGAATGATCGCGGTCTGTCGCGCAAGCACGTCTTTGAGGCCGTGGACGCCAGCCTCCGCCGTCTCGGCACCGACTATATCGATCTCTACCAGCTCCATCGCTTCGACTACGACACACCGCTTGAAGAGACTCTGGACGCGCTCAACGATGTGGTGAGGGCTGGTAAGGTCCGTTATCTGGGCGCCTCATCGATGCACGCCTGGCAGTTCATGAAGGCGCTTGGCCTGCAACGCCAACATGGTTGGGCGCCGTTCGTCTCGATGCAACCGCACTACAATCTGATCTATCGCGAAGAGGAACGCGAGATGCTGCCGCTGTGCGTCAGCGAAGGGATCGGCGTCATTCCCTGGAGCCCCTTGGCTCGCGGTGCTTTGGCGGGCAAGCGCGGCGAAGACGGCAAGGGGTCGGTCCGCGCCGAGACCGATACGGCAGCGCGTAACCTATATGACGCCAGCCGGCAGCAGGACGATGCCGTCATCGCCGCCGTCCGGTCCGTCGCAGAGCGGCACGGCCGGCCGATGGCGCAGATCGCCTATGCCTGGGTTGCAAGCAGACCGGGCATCACGGCGCCCATCATCGGCATATCCCGCCTGGCCCAGTTCGAAGATGCTGTTGCCGCGCTGGAGGTAGAGCTGTCCGACGAGGACGTAATGGAGATGGAGGCTCCATACCGGCCGAAATCCGTTGCCGGTCATCTTTAGACCTGGCAGTTGCCTGGCACTCACCGCCCAAAGCCGGTGAGACCAGGCAGGAACAGCACGATCTGCGGGAAGAAAAAGACGATCATCAGGCCGATCAGCATCAGCACCGCATAGGGCATGCTGCCGCGGATCACCTGAGCCAGCGGGGCATCGGCAATGCCCTTGATAACGAAAAGGTTCATGCCGACGGGCGGCGTGATCAGCGCCAGTTCGAGATTGATCATCAGAAGGATGCCGTACCAGATCGGGTTGATGCCCAGTTCCAGCATCACCGGGAACACGATCGGGGTGGTGATGAGAATGATGGCGATCGTCTCGAGGAACATGCCGAGGACCAGGATCACCGCCATGACCGCCAATACGAAACCGGTTGCCGTCAGTCCGATGGCAACGACCTGTTCGACCAGTTCGATGGGAATGCGGATGATGGTGATGGCATGTCCGAACATGGAAGCCGCGGCCAGGATCATGAACAGCATGGCTGTGGTGCGGACGGTTTCGTAGGCCGTCTGCCAAAGATCCCGCAAGCCGAAATTGCGATAGACGACGACGCCTACGAGGAGCGCATAGAGGCAGCCGATCGATGCGGCTTCGGAGGCAGTGAAAATGCCTAGATAAATGCCGCCCAGAACGATCGGTGGCATCAGGATGGCCCAGATGGACTTGCGGATTTCGCGCCATACTTTGTCGAAGCCCGCCCAGGGCTGGAGTTGGGTATCGGACGTTCGCCCGCCGCCGAACATTGCCCAAAGGGAAAACAGCAGCGCCATCATGATGCCGGGCAGAAGGCCGGCGATGAACAGGGCGCCGATCGATGCCTCGGTCACGATGGCGTAAAGGATCAGCGGTCCGGACGGCGGGATCAGGATGCCGAGCGTGCCGCCGGCAGCGATGACGCCGTAGGCGCTCGACGGCCGGTATTTGTGACGCAGCATCTGCGGAATGGCGCTTGAGCCGATGGTCAGGGCCGTTGCAACGGACGAGCCGGAAATGGCGGCAAAGACGGTGCAGGCAAGGATGGTGGCGACGCCGAGGCCGCCGCGCACATGGCCGACCAGGGCATTGGCGGCACTGTAAAGATCATCGACGACCCGGGATCGCACCATCACGTGGGCCATGAAGGCGAACATCGGGATGGCGGTGAGGGCGCCATTGTTGAGCTTGGCGAAAACCGTGTCGGCTACGCTGTTGATGTTGCCTTCGGTCAACACCATGATGACCAGAGAGGTCAGGCCCAGGCCGGCAAAGATCGGCAGGCCCGTCAGCAGGATGACGACCAGACAGATCAGGATCAGAATTGCGGTCACCGATCCGACCTCCGGACCAGATAACCGGCGATGCAGCCTGCGGCGGTCACAATGAGCAGGATCGACCCGACGATCAGCGCCGATTGCGGCAGCCACATCGGCATCTCCATGTAGCCCTCGGAATACATGCCGAAGTCCCAGGAAAAACGAACCATCAGAATGGCGCTGTAGAGAATTGCGCAGCCGACCAGAATGACGGCAATCATCCCCCAGATCGCCACGGCCCTTTTTTTGGCACCCCGCAGGCGGGTGGTCAAAAGATCAACGCCAAAGTGGTCGCCCTTGATCAGCGCTTCGGCTGTGCCGAACATCACCAGTGCAACCACCAGATAACCACTGAGTTCATCGGTCCAGGTTATCGGCGTCCCAAGCACATAGCGCATGAAAACGCTGTAGGAGACGCTTGCAAGCATGACGATCACCAGCAGTGCCGCGATCGCCGCGCCGACAAAGGTCAGTCCACGGATCAGACGACCCGGCAGGGAAGGGGGAAGCGGCTCCTCCCCCCTTTCGCTGTTGCTTGCGGACATTCTACTGACCGATCTTGTTGACCAGTTCGAGCAGTTTCTGACCGTCTGCGCCGGTCGCCTTCTCGAAGGCGGCGTCGAAGGCAGGGGTCATGATCGCTGACCACTCAGCCTGTTCGGCAGGCGTCTGGATATGCACATCCATGCCCTTTGCACGGAGTTCATCCGGTGCTTTTTCGGCGGACTTTTCGGTGGCTTCGAGAGCCCATTGGGCGGCCTTGGCACTGGCCTCATTCAGGGCAGACTTGGACTGGTCGGACAGGCCGTCATACCAGGCCGGATTGACGTAGCCGTGGAAGAACACGCTGAACAGCGGCATGACATTGGCGTGGTCCTGGACCTCGTAATATTTGCGCGAAACCGCCGCCGAAACGTCCGTCAGTCCAGCGTCGATGACGCCGGTTGAAAGTGCCTCGTAGACCTTCGAGCCGGACATGGCCGACGGTGCGGCTCCCATGGCGGCCAGCCCCGCATCGACGATAGGATTGAGACCGCGGATCTTGACGCCTTTGAAGTCGGCCGGCGTGATCATTGGATGGCCCTTCGATGTGACTGTGCTCATGCGGGTGGTGAACAGCCAAACGGTGTTGCGCACGCCCTTGGTCAGCAACTGTTCGTCGAGGTAGTTGGCGGCTTCCGAGCCGGACCAGGCGGACAGCGTCTTCAGGTCGGTGACCGCATAGGGTTTCAGGGTGACGTTCATCGTCGGCAGGGTCTTGCCCCACTGGAAGTTGACCGAAAAGGCGCATTCGATGTTGCCCTTGGCTACCGAAGGAATGTTCTCCTTTGCGCCGACCAGACTGTTGGCGCCGAACACCTGCACGTCGATTTCGCCGTTGGACAAGGTTTCGACCTCGGCCGCCCAGCGGTCGATGACCTGAGCGATGTGGTGCTTCGGCGGCAGCTGGTGGCTGCAGCGCATTTCCGTGGCGGCGAATGCTGCGCCGGGGATTGAAAGCGCCGTCGCGAGTCCGGCGGCAAACATGACTGTGTGTTTCATTGGTCTTCTCCCTTTGGTGTAAATCGTGTCGCGGCGATTGCGCGCGGATGCTCCGATGTCAGGCGGCGTCCCGGATTGTTGCATTGGGCAATCCGGCAACCGCCATCGCTCCGTGCAGTGGGTCGTCTGGCATCTCCCGCTCGAGGATGCTTCTGACGCTGATGAGTTTCTCCAGATCGATGCCGGTGTCGAAACCGGATGTCTGGCAGAGGAAAACCAGATCTTCGATGACGACGTTTCCGGTGGCCTCTGGTGCGAACGGACAGCCGCCCAGTCCGCCGAGCGATCCGTCAAATATGCGCGCTCCGGCGTCCAGCGCCGCGGCGGCGTTGGCGATGGCCATGCCGCGCGTGTCGTGCAGGTGCACGACATAAGGCCGGTCCGAGCAGAGGCGGGACATAGACCGGCAAAGATCGTGAACCTGGCGTGGGCCGGCAAAGCCGACCGTGTCGGCGACGCCGATGATGTCGACGCCCATTTCGAGACATTGTTCCGCCAGTCGAAGCACCTCTTCGGGATCGACCGATCCGGTGATGGAGCAGCCAAACGACATGGCGATGCCGACGCTGATAAGCGGTTTGTTGTCGGAGCTGTCACGCATCTCGACTGTTGCTTTGATGCCGTCAAGTGTTTGCTGACGGCTGCAGCGCGCATTGGCCTGATTGTGCTCTTCGGTTGCCGACAACACGCAGCTCAGTTCACCCACGCCGCCTGCAAGGGCATCCGTTTGGCCGCGCCGGTTTATCGCCAGCGCGATGCCGTGCGCCCCGTTCATCTGTCCAATGGCATCGACGACAGCCTGTACATCGGCAAATTGCGGGTAGCGGGCTGGCGGCAGGTAAGACCCGGCTTCGAAGTGGCGGATACCCGCTTCGAATTCCCTGTTCAGCCACTCGATTTTGCCAGCGGTTGAGGGAAAGCCCTTCGCCAGTTGGAGGCCGTCGCGCATGCCGACTTCTCGAATGACGATCCGGTTCTCGGGATAGACTTCAGCCAAATGGGTCATCGGGTTTGCCCTTCCAGGCCGCGGGCTGCGGCAATCTCCTGGGCGTTCAGCCCCAGGTCTCCCAGGATTCGGACCGTATGCTCTCCGGCCGATGCCAGTTTCGAGACAGGTGCCGGTGTGACACCATCGACTTCGAATGGCAGGCCCGGGGCCCGAAATGATCCGCCGTCGGGCAAGGCGGTCTCGATCAGCCCGCCCGGCCGGTTGACGTGCGGATCGTCATACATGTCAGCCGGTTTGGCGATCGGCGAGAACGGGATGCCGTTGGCTTCCAATGCGGCAACCAGCGATGCGCTGTCCCGTTGGGCGATCGCCCTTGCGAAGCGTGGCAGGGTCCAGGCGCGGGCCTCGATCTGGTCCATGCGCGTCTGCAGGCGCGGATCGGCGAGCAATTCCTCAAGACCGAGTTCGCGGCACAGCACTTCCCACTGGCCCTGCGAAACCGCGCCGACAAAGAGCTTTGTTCCGTCGGCCGTCTCGAAGATATCGTAGACCGGCCAGGAGAATTCACGCTCCGGCATGGGCGGTGGCTGTTCGCCCTCCAGGTCGAATTGCACCATGTGCTGTGCAACAAGCAGCAGGCAGTTTTCGAAGAGTCCGATGCGGATCGCGTGGCCGTTGCCGTCCTTCTGGCGATCCATCAGTGCCGCCACGATGGAGAAGGCCCCAAAAAGCCCGCCCATGATGTCATTTGCCGAGGAACCGATGCGCAGGGGTCGCCCGGTGGGACCCGTCATGTAGGCCAGTCCCGTCATCATCTGCACCACCTCGTCAAGCGCCGAGCGGTGCTTGTACGGCCCCGTCAGAAAGCCCTTGTGGGATGCGGTAATCAACTTCGGAAAGCGACTGCGAAGTTGCTCGGGCGCGAGCCCCATCTTTTCCAGGGATCCGTCGCGAAAGTTGTCGATGAACACGTCCGCCGATTGCAGGAGCTTTTCCATGGCGTCGCGTCCGGCGTCGGATGCGAGGTCCAGGGTGATCGACAGTTTGCCCCGATTGAAGGTGGGAAAAAACGCACTTCCCATGCCGGTCAGCTGGCGGGTCTGATCGCCACGGGGCGGCTCCACCTTGATAACCTCGGCGCCCAGCAGCGCCAGGAACATGCCGCAAGACGGACCCATGATCATATGGCTGGCTTCGACCACGCGGATGCCGCTTAGGGGTTGGAATTCGGTTTCCATACGATCATCGTAACCTTGATAAAGACACCGATGATGAGGTTAGGACAGCGACCTAGCATCTGAAAAATATAATTTGTATAAGAGATCCATCGAAAAATCAGAACGCTGGTCTCAGCATGGATTCCCGGCAGCTCCACTACTTCGCAGCGGTATGCACCTACCGCAACCTGTCGCACGCGGCCGACCACTGCAATGTCGCTCAATCGGCCGTCAGCCATCACATCGGCAATCTGGAAAAGGAACTCGGAACACCGCTGTTCATCAGAAAGCCGCGCGGTATGGAACCAACGGCGGCCGGCCTGCGGCTATACGATCACGCCCGTGCCATCCTTGCCGCGCTCGAGGGTGCCGCCGGCGACATCAGGAACGGCCAGCTCGAGATCGGCGGCGATATCTCCATTGGCATGCCCCATTCGGTGGTCCAGCATATCGGTGCGGGCCTGATGCGCTCGACGTTGTCGGATTATCCGCGCGTCCGATTGCTGTTGAGCGAAGGTTTGTCCGGCGTGCTCTATGACAACCTGCTGAGCGGCAAGGTCGACTTCATCCTTTCTTACAATCCGCCGGCCGACCAGATGACGGTCCGGGAAGTGCTCGTCGAGGAGCCAGTCTACTGTATCGGTGTGGAGCGGATCATCGGCGACACGGATGCGCCGATCGCCTTCGAAGACATCCTGCAATTGCCGCTGGTGTTGCTGAAGTCCGGAATATTGTCGCGCTCCCAGGCAGATACCCCCCATGTTCTCAACCGGCTGGAGCAGAAGGCGCGGCTCCAACTGGCATCGGTGGCGGCGATCATATGCGCGCTCGAGGAAGGGATGGGCTGTGCGGTGGCACCGCGTGTGATGTTCAGAAGGCAGCTGCAAACACATCAATTACGCGCCCGCCAGGTAATCCAGCCCGATCTCAAACGCACTCTCTACGTCGTCTGTCGCTCCCATGAACCGCCCACCACGCTGCTTGAAGAAATGATGGCACTTGTGCGCCGTCTGGTGGAAGGAAAGGTTGCCGCCGGGCAATGGGATGTCGTGGCTTAGCGTCGGCGATTACCGTTAAGCATGTTTACGGAAATGTGTGTTGGCGACATGCGCAGCATATGTTCTCGATGTATAATCCGCATCTTACTTTAACCTTTTGTTGACCATGCCGTTTGGGAGTGCGGATGAGACGGGCGGACGGAATGCAATTGAATACGGTTGGCGGACGCGCGGTACTGGCTTTGGCTGCCGGTGCTATCAGTGCCGTTGTGCTGGTCTACGGCTATATGGAATACGGCTACCGGTTCCTGGAAAAATATCCACCGGACTGGAGTGTCTTCGGCCTCATCAAGGCGCTGGTTCTGGTTCTCGCGTCCGTGTTGCTCTATCGGGCGTTGACGCCCCAGATAGAGCAACAGCGAGAGACGGAATGGACAGAATTGCCGGCCGGTGCTGTGGCGGTCGGCGTGCTCATTCCGCTTGCCAGCGCGCTGGCTGTGATCCTGACGCCAGAGGTGATTGGAGACTATGTGCGGGAGCAGAAATTGCTCAGCATCTTCACCGAAGTCGTCTTCATAGCGGCCCTGTTCGTGCTCGGCCGAACCGCGTGGATCAGTCGTAGCCGCGATCTGGAGCCAGTCCTGGGCATTCGACCGCAATGGATTCTATGGCCGATGATCGGCGTGGTGTTCCTGATCCTCATGGAGGAAATGTCCTGGGGTCAGCATTGGCTGGGCTTCGCCACGCCGGAGCGTTTCGAGGGCAATCTCCAGGGTGAAACGAACCTGCACAATTTCTACACCTATCGCTTCGAAGCGGCCTATTACTCGGCGGCCGTATTGGCCTTTGTCGTGCTGCCATTCGCCTGGCCGCGCCAGGTGCCGGGTCTCCTGTCGAGGCTGACCGTTCTAGTGCCGCCGCCGGCACTCGCCATCGCGGCGCTGCCGCTGACTGGCCTGTTCTACGAGGCATGGAACTATGCGCTCTATCAGATCTGGTTCTACCTCGGCCTGCTGATCGCGCTGCGGCTTTACAGGTCCGAACCGGCGGTGGAGCATCGTCACATGATCCTGATCGCCATGGCATCCATGGTGTTGTCGCAGGCGGTCTTCCTTCGCTTCGGTTTCGCGATGCCGGATGGTCACGAATTGACGGAAATTCGTGAATTTGCAATCGCGCTTTGCATTCTGGCCTATGGTCTGATCCTGTCGCGACGCCTGCGTCCCTCCACGGACTGACGAATCCGCCCTGGCGGTGTATTCTGGCGGCCGGTAACGAAAGGAAAACCGGTTTGAACAGAAACGAAGCACGCTCGGTCGAGAACCTGGTTCTGGCGATTACCAGGACCGATCTGGCCAATCGGCGCACCCTGCTGTCCTACCTTAAAACGGCAATAGGACTGTTCGTCTCCGGTGCGGCCCTGCTGCGGTTGAGCGACGATTCCCGACTGGAACTGATGGGTCTGGTTTTCATGCCGTTGTCGCTTGTGGTGGTCGTGATCGGTATTGTCGACTACAGGATTCAGCGTCGAAACATCATGGCTGAAAAGGCGATTGCCGAGGCTGACAAGGCCGATCTGTCCTGATGGCTTAGCGGCAACCTGCGGCTGTTTGCGACCGTGATATTCTCGCCGGCGGATCCGGTGATCCCCTGAACAGTGTTTTTCAGTGCTCTGGCTTGCCAACATGCTCAATCGGTTGACAGTTCGATATGTGTCAATTATTTCTGACATATGTCAGCAAGTGATGAAATAGCGATCAATGGCGATCGACTATTGTTGGCGCTGGAGGCGTTGGCCAATCCGCACCGACTTCGCATCCTGGCGCTTCTGCAGGATTGCGGGCGGGCCTATATCAGCCAGATGGCCCGCGATATCGGTATCAGCCGCCCATTGCTGCACATGCATCTCAAACGGTTGGAAAAGGCCGGTCTGGTGCAAGGGCAGTTGGAGCTGTCGGAAGATGGCAAGGCGCACAACTGGATTTCAACGACCGACTTCAACCTCGAACTGACGCCGCGGACGATTGCGCAGGCGGTGACCAGTCTTTCCGAAAAACCCAAAGCGAAATGAGGTTCTCATGACCAGCCAGGGACCGCTGTTCTTTACTGTTACTATCCTGCTGCTGCTGACCGTGTTCGGCATCTTCGCCATGAAGTATTTCTTCGCCGGCCGGTCGGCGCAAGCGGCTGCGGAGCGGGAGGCCGAACTCAAGGCGCTCGCGAACCGGACGGCCGAGACCGAGAGTGAATTGCTGGTACAGCTGAAAGAGCTCAAGACAACCGCCGGCGAGCTCAACAATCGGGTGACGGCGATCGAATCCATGCTGCGCGAGGTCGGCTGATGCAGCGGTTCCGATTGCTTCGGATTGCCGCGTTGGCGGAAGCAGTAACGCTGCTGGCCCTTGTCGGCGTGGCCGTGCCGTTGAAACATATCGGCGGCTATCCTGCTGCCGTTTCCATTCTTGGCCCGGTCCACGGGCTCGTTTTCCTAGCTTTTGCCTGGCTGGTGATCCGCGAATGGTCATCGGGTCTGATCGTACGATCCGGCGCGTTTCGCCTGCTTGTCGGTGCCGTCATCCCGTTCGGCGGCATCTGGAACGAACGCTGGCTTGCGCGCCTGGACAGGCCCGTATGATTTATCCCTGGTTCAAGGCCGCGCACATCTTTGCCATCGTGCTTTGGATAAGCGGCATGGTGTTCGTCGCGTTGGCACTGGCGCACGCGGCGGCCGTCGCGCAGCGCGACGGTCGCGCGCTCTCAGCCCAGCGTCGTTGGGATCGCCTGGTTACCACCCCGTCGATGTTGGTCGTCTGGCTGCTGGGGCTCATCATGGCCCAGTCGGCTGGGTGGTGGACCTCGGGTTGGCTGCAGATCAAACTGGCGCTTGTGTTCATCCTGTCAGGCCTTCATGGCGTGCTTGCCGGGCGCCTGCGCCGGCTTGTCGACGCGCCGGAAGGCACGCTGCCGCAGCGCATTTCGCTATTCGTGCCCGCCATGTTGTGCCTGCTGGCGGCCGTCATTCTGTTGGCAGTGGTAAAGCCATCATAAGGCTGTTGCGCAGCCGTATCATGTCGTCTACAGGGCAGCTTCAACGGGACAAGGCATGATGTCTAAACAGGTTGCCCTCTACACGTTCGGTGTATTCTCGGAGCGGTCCGAGCATCCGGTGAATGACGGATTTCACGCTCTCAACGATCCCATCCTCGAGGTGGTTGATCGGGCGCCAGGCCTGATCGCTCGGTCGGGCTATGACAGCGATCCCGGGCCGGACAGTTGGGGGCAGGAGACATACCCGCCCTTCTATCGCGAACGCGGCGACGGTTGGTCTCCGGCCACCCTCTCATTGTGGACCGATCTGGAATCGATCATGGCGTTTTCCTATTTCGGCCTTCATGCCGAGGCGCTGAAGCGCGGTCGGGAATGGTTCGAAAAACCGCGCTGGCCTCCCTATGCGCTGTGGTGGTGCGAGGACAGCGAGCGACCGCAATGGCGCGATGCGGTTGAACGCCACGGCCATCTGCACACGCACGGTGCGACACCCTATGCCTTTACTTTCAAGGAAGCATTCGACGCGCAGGGAACCCGCACCGCCATCGACCGGCAGCGGGTCAAGGCTATCGCCGGGCAAGGTGCCGGTTTGGGCTAAGGAACGATCGTACGCTAGTGCGGTGAATTTGAAGTTCCTATGACCATTGCAGCGACCTCCGGTAGGACCTTCAAATCCATAAACCACACTAGAATCATGATCTTGCTAGTGTCCTGATTGAATCTGAAGTTCGTTCGGAGCGTGCTGTACAAGTTGGCGAACTTCAGATTCAGGACACTAGTGTTTGTCCGTCTTTCGGACCTGGGCGAAAAAGATAGCCGCGATGACAATCGTCGCTCCGGCGACCTGATTGACCGACAGCGCTTCTCCAAGAAGCAGGATGGCAAGTCCGATGGTCAAAACCGGTTCTGTGTTCATAACCATGGCCGTCTGCGATGCACCAATCATGCGTACGCCGATGAACATGGCGAGGAATGCAGCGGCCGAACAAAGAGCCGCAGCGAGGAGCGGCGACCAGGACAGGGCATCCGCAGGAGGAAACGCCCAGGCGCCGGCTGCCGACGTGACAACGATGGCCAGCACCAGTCCGGTCGAACCCATGTAGAAGGTCTGCAGCGTTGGCGGCACGGCAGCGAGCTTTCGTCCTGCCCAGACGAAAGAACCGGCAACTCCAACCGCTGCACTCAGAGAAAAAGCCAGGCCGATCGCATTGATCCGGTCAGGTGCCACGCCGAGGCAAAGGGCCAGGCCTGCCAGCGCCGCCAAGAGACAGGCGATCTCGAACGCAGCGGGTCGATGCCGGTCGATTGCACACTCGGCAAGCCGCGTGATCAGCGGATAGGTGTAAAAGATCAGAATGACCAGGCTGACCGGCATATGAGCAAAAGCCGAGATCAGCGACGTCGAGCCAAAGGTGTAGATGATGCCCGCGACGATGGCACTGACACGGTGCTGCGGGGCCAGCGCCAGGCGGATGCGTCGCCATTTCAGCCAGGGGATGCAGACCGCTAGGAAAAGAGCGAACCGGAAGAACATCAAGGTCGCCGGATTGCTGCCGAACTCGTAAACGATCGGTGCCAGCACATTGGTCAGGCTGACACCAACGGATGCGGCCGTCACAATCAGCAGGCCGAGGATGGCGTTGGATCTCGTGTGGTCGGTCATGCGGTTCCCCTCGGCGGAGGATCACCGTGCCTGCAAAAACCGAACCGGTAAAGACCGTTACCCGACCATCGACAAATTACCGCCGAGGGCGGTGTTGAAGGCCTGTTTGAGGTCTTCAATAAGGTCATCGGCATGCTCAAGACCGATGGACAGGCGGATCAGCCCGTCGGTCACACCAGCGGCCTCCCGCGCTTCCGGTGGAACGCCGGAATGGGTTGTCGAGGCCGGATGGCAGACAAGCGATTCCGTTCCGCCGAGACTAACTGCCAGCTTGAACAGCTGCAGCTCGTTGAGGATGCGGAAGGTCAGTTTTCTGTCTTCGTCGATAACGAAGGAAAATGTCGATCCGGGCCCAGTGCACTGCTCTTCGAAAACGGCGGTTGCGCGCGGATCCTTGGAGTGCTCCGGATGCAGCACGGTGCAGGGCAGGATGGTGTTTTCAGCGAGCCATGCGGCCACCTTCGAGGCGGAATTGGCTGCCCGCTCCATGCGCAGTGCGAGTGTCTCCAGCGACCGGGCGAGCATCCAGGAGGAATGCGGGTCAAGCTGGAAGCCGAAAGCGCTGCGGGTCTGGCGAATGCGGGACAGCAGTTCCTTGGACCCTGTAATGCCACCGGCGATCAGGTCGCTGTGGCCGCCGACATATTTCGTCAGCGAATAAACACAGATGTCGATGCCGAAATCCATCGGGCGCTGGAAGACCGGCCCCAGCATGGTGTTGTCGCAAACGATGACCGGATGCTGGCCGGACACAGCCGACCACTGGTCTACCACCCGGCGCGCCATGGCGAGGTCGATCATCGCATTGGTCGGATTGGCTGGGGTTTCGAGGAACAGCACCTTGACCGGGCCGTGCCGCGCTGCCTTCTCAAGCGCGTAGAGCAAGGCAGCTTCCGACAGGCCGTCGACGAAGGGGATCGGCTTGATGCCCCAGCCGGGAAGAACCTTGCCGAGCAGCGATTCCGTGCCGCCATAAAGCGGCGTGTAGTGAACGATCGCATCGCCGGGCCGCGTCAACGTCAGGAAGATGGAACTGATGGCCGCCATGCCAGACGCGGTCAGCAGTGCGGTTTCGGCACCGTCATAGAGCGCCAGCCGGTCTTCCACGATTTCCGTGTTGGGGTGGTTGAAGCGGCTGTACACCAGACCGCCGGCGCCGCCGTCTTCCGGTGCGGGTTTGCGGCCGGCAACGACGTCGAAGAACTCTGCGCCTTCTTCAGCCGATTGGAAGGCGAAGGTGGAGGTCAGAAACACCGGCGGTTTGACCGCGCCCTCCGACATGGAAGGCTCATAGCCATAGGACACCATCTGCGTTGATGGATGCAGGTGATGGCCACCGACATGGGTTCGGCGGAAGGACTTTCTCTTGGGCATAGCGCTCTCCCTTTTCGGGTAGAATGCTCTATGATCAGTGGATAAATCTCACTTTCTTCGCTACAAATAACAAGAATTAGAGAGGTTTTTAGCTCAATGTTGGATGAAATCGACCGAAAAATCATCACCGCATTGATCGAGGATGGTCGCGCCAGTGTCGAGGCCGTCGCCGAACGAATCGGCCTCTCGCCAACGCCGACGCGCCGGCGCATCCGCCAGTTGGAAGAGGCAAAGGTGATCAGCGGATACCTGGCCGACATTGATCCTGACAAATGCGGTCTCGAGCTGGCGATCTATGTGTTCATCAAGCTGCAGAGCCGCGACCGCGAATCCATAGCCCGCTTCGAGGCGCGCATCATGGAGCTGCCGGAAATCCAGCGCTGTGACCTGATAACCGGCGCGCATGACTACATCCTCACTGTTCGGCTTCACGGCATGAGGGACTACAATCGGTACCTGCGCGAGGTGCTGGCCGAAATGCCGGGTGTTTTCGGCATAGAGACCAGCGTTGTTATTGGTCCGGTGAAGAATACGCCGCATCTGCCTCTTTAGAACCTCCGGCTGCCGCTCTTGCCAGTTGCACCGATACGGAATTGAGCGCACTCTAGATTGTCATCGATGAGCGATCCGGGAGGACACCTTGACCGAAGACCGAAAAGCGCTTTCGCGTGCCATGCTGATGCTGTGGAGTTCCGCAAACCAGTCGGATCCGCAGCAAATATTCGGCGACGGCTACATCAATCATCAGGAACCGGATGCCGCAGGCGAGCTGTCCGACAACACGCTGACCGCGTTCCTGGCGATCCTGAAAGGATATCATCAGGGCTTCTCCCAATCCGAGGTGCGGTTTCTGATGCAGGTCGAGGAGGGTGACCTCGTCGCAACCCGCTGGGTCATCAGCGCTTTCAATGATGGCGAGTATCTCGGCCATGCACCAACGAACAAGAGGGCGGAATGGACTGGCGTTCAGATCGATCGCTTTCGCAATGGCAAGATCGTCGAAAGTTGGGTCGATTGGGACAAGTTCAGATTGATGCACACGCTCGGTTACATCTGAGTGGCATGGCACTGGATACTGGGGCCGGGTCAGACCGCTATCGCTCAATGCGATGCGGTTTGACGGTCGCAGATCAGCTTATCCAGGGCACCCAAGACGGTCTGAATCAGCCAAGCGCACCTGATGTTGAAATGTAGACCGCCAGACAGAGAGTCAGTACCAGAAGGGCAAAGCCGCCGACCGTGAGGCCGTCCGTCATCGTCATGCGATCGTCGTTGGAAGCGCGTTTCCAGCGGTCCTGAAGACGCAAAACCAGCCAGGCACCGAGCACCAGATCCGTGGCGACAAGCAGTCCGAAGAGCGGCGCCATGTGGACCGATCCAACCCAGGCCGGCGCCAGCAAAGGCAGAAGCACGATAGCGACCGCACCAACGCACAGCAGTGCCAGAAGCAACGCGATGCCGAGCATGCGGACCTGTCTTGGATTGCCGCCCAACGTGTGTGTAACGTCATGTGCCGAGATCATTGCCATGGCACTTCAATTGCCCAGGCAGGATCAAGTTTCAAGCGGATATGCCGGCAACGGTAAATGTCCGGTTGACGGCATATCCGCAATTTAATCAGCTGAAAGTCGGTTTATCCGGCGCCGACATTGACAACGAGCTTGCCGAAATTCTTACCTTCCAGCAGGCCGATGAAAGCTTCGGGAGCGTTCTCGAGGCCGTCAACGATATCCTCACGAAATTTGATCTTGCCCTCGCTAACCCAACCCGGCATGTCGGCTAGGAACTCGCCGTAACGGTCGGCGTAGTCGAAAATGATGAAGCCCTTCATCTTGAGGCGCTTGACGAGGACCGAGCGCATCAGCAGCGCTGTCCGGTCGGGTCCTTCCGGCAGGCTTGTGGCATTGTAGGCCGCGATCAGTCCACAGACCGGGATCCGTGCGCCTGTATTGAACAACCGCAAAACGGCGTCGAAGACCTTGCCGCCGACATTTTCGAAATAGACGTCAATTCCGTCGGGGCAGGCTTCGGCCAGCCGGGCATTGAGGTCCGGACCGCGGTGGTCGATACAGGCATCGAAACCGAGTTCCTCGGTAACATAGCGGCACTTGTCCGGCCCGCCGGCGATGCCCACGGCGCGGCACCCCTTCAGTTTGGCGATCTGGCCAACGGCCGAACCGACCGCGCCGCTCGCTGCGGCGACGACAACGGTTTCACCCGCTTGCGGCTGACCGATGTCGGTCAGGCCCATATAAGCGGTGAAGCCCGGCATGCCCAGCACACCCAATCCCAGGGAAGGCCGGGGCATGGCCGGGTCGAGCTTGTTCAATCCGGTGCCGTCGGACAGCGCATAGTCCTGCCAGCCGGTCAATCCGACGACCAGGTCGCCGACGGCGTAGTCCGGGTGTTGTGACGCCTCGACGCGGCTGACCGTACCACCCACCATGACACCGTCGATCTCGACCGGATCTGCGTAGGATGGCCCGTCGGCCATGCGGCCGCGCATATAGGGGTCCAGCGACAGATAAAGCGTGCGCAGGAGCATCTGGCCGGCAGCCGGAGTCGGCACCGGTGTCTCTTCCAAGCGGAAATTGTTGGCGGTCGGCGCGCCGTTCGGGCGGGAGGCGAGCACGACGCGGCGGTTAACGGTGTCTGTCTGGGGCATTGGGTTTTCATCCTCGTGTTGGAGCAGATGTTGCCATCTTGCTGCTGGTGTCTGGACGTTGCACGATGGCCGGCGATTGCACAAGGCGGGTCGAGAGCCGTATCACGCATGACGGTCCAAGTCCTCAGATTCACTTTGCTGTTTCTAATCGCAACAGAGATGGCTACTGATCTGGTCGATTGAACGTTGGACCCTAGCGTTATGGACCAATGCCGCTGACAAAGAGCCATGCGAGAGGTTTACCCGCAACCTCGTTGGTTTGCGGGCGACCCATCTATGGCAAGGATATGGGTCGGCAATCTTTCTCGAATTTGGTTCGAGCCTTTCGGTCCCGTCCACCGCTGAGCCGATGAGCAAAGCCTGTCAGTATTGGGCCTGATAAGCGATGCGGCCGGCCGACATGGTCAATTTGACCGCCGGTGGGCCATCATCCGGCCAGTCGACGAGGATCAGGTCGGCACGTTTTCCGACGGCGATTTCGCCGCGATCATCGAGCCCTGAAGCCTTTGCCGGCCCTGCCGAAACCAGCGACCATAGTGCCGGAAGCGGTGCTCGCTTTTCGCGGTCCAACCGGGCCACGGCCGTCAACATGGCCGGATAGAAATAGTCGGATGCGAGGATATCGCACAGACCGTCTTCGACCATATCGGCGGCCGAGGGTGAACCGATATGACTGCCGCCGCGCACCACATTCGGTGCGCCGAACACGATGGCGTCACCGGCGGCGCGGGCATTCCTTGCCACCGGTATGCGCATCGGGAATTCAGCGATCGACGCGCCGTGACCGCGGTAGAAATCACGGGTTTCGTCCTGTGTGTCGTCATGGGAAAGCATCGGTACGGCCTTGTCGCGCCCCATGCGCGCGACCCTGCCGATGGTGTCCTGCACCTTCGGACGGCGCTCCCAGATCTTGCGGATCAGATCACCATATTCATCGACACTGAGACCGGAGCGGCGCGAGTCGGAAGCCAGACGTCTGCTCATGATCGGGCTGTCGGGATCTGCCAACTGGAAATCAGGATTGTGTTCGAAAAGGCGTTCCTGCACCGGTATATCCGGATGCCGCATCGTCATCGATGTGTGGTCGTTGAAGGCAATCGAGGGCAGGTGGGGGCTATCAAGCGCTTTCTCGATGACCTCAACCGCTTCGAAGGCGAAGGTTTCCCAACGCAATTGCACTCGGTTTTCCACCGTCAGGCGGGCCTCCAGTGCGGCCAGCGCATCGAGGAAGGCTTCGCCGCGCTCGACCGAGCGCAGGCCGGGTTCCCAACTCAACGTCAAAGCGTGATAGGCGGTGGCGATGCCGTTGGCGGCAAGCTGCCTGTCGGTTTCGAGGATTGCTGCGTCGAGGGGGAAAAAGACCTTCGGCCTCGGCATGATCTGTCGCTCATGGGCGTCGCCATGAATGTCGACCATGGCGGGGCCCAGCAGCTTTCCAACGGCGTTGATTTCGTGTTCGGCTTTTCCGCCATTGCCGATGGCGGCAATCCTGCCGTCTTCAATAAGCACGTCAGTCTCAACGATATCGACTTCTGTGACGACCTTGGCGCCAACAATTCTGATTTTCATTCCAACCCCTTCTGATCGCCCTTCGGCTGGCCCTGCGTCTTTCAGGGCACAAGCATCAGCGACGGTCATGTCATGGTGGTTCACAAAAGGGCGCTGCAGAGTCAATGATTTAGCCCGGATGCGTGTCTGTTTTGTGTCAGATTTCGCGGTTTCCGCGCATTGTCGGCCAGCTCCGGGTGGACGGAACCCTCAGTGAGCGGGCATCAGGTCAAGCAGGGCGTCGAGCTTGGCGGATGTGTAATCGTTCCGCCTGGCGACGACGGTTCTAATGCGGTTGTAGCCATCCGGCAGAGGATGGCGCTGGAATTCACCCTCGGTGGCGACGATGTCGAGAACTGACTGGGGCACAACCGCATAGCCGGTACCGGCGGCAACACAGGCGAGGATTGCCAGGTAGGAACTGACCGAGAGAATGTTGCCGGGAACGATGCCGGCATCCATTAGCCATTGTTCCAGATAGCGCCGGTAAGCGCAGCCGGCTTCGAAGGCAATCATGGTGCGGCCACTGATTTCATCGATACTTTCAAGCGGCGGAAAGTCCGATGGCGCGACCAGAACCAGAGCTTCTTCGAAGACCGGCCGGGTCGAAACCCAGTCGAAGGTCACCGGTTCCGCCACCAATGCGATTTCGATCTCGTGATTGCGCAGGCGGCTCATCAGCGCCCCCGCTGTGCCGGTTTCGAGCCGGATTTCGACATCCGGGTAAAGCGCGTGATAGCGGGCCAGGACACCCGGCAGCCTGGCAGCCGCCGTGCTTTCCATCGCGCCGATGCGAAAGGTGCCGGCCGGTCTGCCCACCCGAAGCGCCTCCGATGTCTCCTCCGAAAGCCGCAGGAAAAGTCCGGAATAGGCGAGAAGTGTCTCCCCGTCCGGTGTCAGGGTCAGTCCGCGATTGCCCCGCAGAAACAACGTCTTCTGCAATTGCTGTTCGAGCTGTTTGATGCGCGTGCTGACATTCGACTGGACCCGGTTCAGGCGCGCTGCGGCCTTCGACACGCTGCCTTCCGTCGCTACGGCGTGGAAAATTTCCAGGGCACGCAGGTCGAGCATTTGATATCTCCAATTGAGAAATCAGAATTCAGAATAATTCATTTTTTATAATAGTACGCGGCCTGTAAGATCTCGGCAAGACCCACACGCTTCCGACGGAAAGATTGCATGCGTTCAACCCGGATCGTCCTGACAGGTCTGCTTTCGCTGGCGGTCGCCATGGGGATTGGTCGCTTCGCGTTCACACCGCTGCTTCCCGTCATGCGAGCGGATGGACTGATCAGCATCGGCGAGGGCGGCTGGCTCGCGGCCATTCATTTCCTCGGATACCTGCTCGGAGCCCTCTGCGCAGCACGGTTGCAAGGTTCGCCGGCCATGACCCTGCGGCTTTCGCTGTTTGCCATTGCGGTTGCCACGCTGGCCACGGGTCTGACCGACCAATTCGTTGCTTGGGCGATCATGCGGTTTGTATGCGGTGTCTGCAGTGCCTTCACGTTGGTGCTGGTCAGCAACTATTTCGTCAAACATCTGGCCGAGATCGGCCGCCCTGATCTTCAAGGTTGGATTTTCTCCGGTGTCGGCGCGGGCATTGCGCTGGCCGGTCTTGGGACGCTGATCCTGATGGCCTCTGGTATCGGAAGCGCCGACGGGTGGGTCGCCTTCGGCGTCCTTTCGCTGTTCGTGACGATCGGCGTCAGCTTGAAGATTGGTTCTGAAATGACCGGTCAGGCACGGGCATCTTCTCAGGAATCTGCCGGGCGCGGGACTCTGCCCTGGGCCATCGTGATCGCCTATGGAGCAGCGGGCATCGGATACATCATTCCGGCCACGTACCTGCCTGTCATGGCGCGCGAGATTGTGGCCTCTCCGCTTCTGTTCGGATTGGCATGGCCGGTTTTCGGGGCGGCTGCGTTCCTGTCGACGCTGATCGCCGGACGATTGCAGGCGCGCTGGTCCAATCGGCAGATTTGGTCGATCAGCCAGTTGATAATGGCGGCCGGATTGCTGCTGCCGGTGTTACGGCCCGATCTCGTCTCGATCATCCTGGCCGGGGTCTGTGTCGGCGGCACCTTCATGATCATCACCATGATGGGTATGAAGGAGGCGCATCGCGTCGCATCGCCTGCGGGCGTGATGCGGCTGATCGCGGTGATGACTGCTTCATTTGCTGGAGGCCAGATGATCGGGCCGCTGTTTGCCAGCGCGGTTTTCTCCTTATCAGGAGGGTTTGAACCGTCCCTGGTGCTGACCAGCGGCTTGCTGGTCGTAACGGCATGGACCCTGATGCGACGTGAGCCGCTGCTTCAGAACTGATGAACCCGGATGTTCTCCAGCATCTGGTTGAGCACGCGTAATGTGACTGCATAGTCCTCCGATGAGACGTTGTGGAACATGGCGCGCTCGGCCTTGCGCATCTCCGGCCAGATTTCCCGATAGACCTCCCAGCCGGCTTTGGTCAGAGACATGCGCCTGGCTCGGCTGTCGGTTTCATTGATGCGGCGCAGGATCAGCCCGTCGCGCTCCATCTGGTCGAGCGTGCGGCTCATCGTCGACTGTTCGGCCACCGCGTAGACGGTCAGTTCGTTGACGCTCAGCCCATCTATGGCCGCCAGAGCTGCCAGAGCCCGCATCTTGGTGATGCTCAAGCCCATCTCGTTCATCTTTGCCAGGAGCGTCTGGTTGTAGCGATGCATGACCCGGTTCATCAGATAGGGGGCGAACGCCGACATGCCGGCGGTGGCGATATCATCCTGCCGGTCCGATGCATTCATCGCTGTCTCCCTTGTTCGACTGTCTGCCTACAATCTGTTTGATTTCTCGCGGACAGGTAGTTTATATGCATTTGCATATGAATTGGTAGAGGGTTGCGGGCGTCGCCGGCCGAAATATCGGGGTTTGTGCGCTATGTCCGTCACTCTAGACCCGAGACAGCCTGTGCCGCATCAGGGATCGAAAGCATGAAAATCTGGTACCAGTCCTATGTCGATTACGAGAATGGCGCGGCCTATTGGGATGCCCTGGACGAGCACCTGAAAGAGATTGCCGATCCGGGCACCACGCTTGATATTCGTGGCATAACGCCGTTCGATTCCTACGCACATCCGCTGGTCGAGTGGCGCTGCGGGCGGGAGATGATCTGTAACGCCGTACGCGCCGAGCGAGAGGGTTACGACGCCTTTATAGTCGGCCATTTTCAGGACGCCGGGCTCTACGAAGCACGCTCGGTCGTGGATATCCCTGTGATCGCGCTGGGTGAAGCTTCGATGCTCTATGCGTGCCAGTTGGGGCAACGGTCAGGCATCGTGACCATCAACCCGCGATTTATTCCATGGTTCCACCATCAGATTGGCAAATACGGCCTGCGAGAGCGGGTCACCGGCGTCCACGCCATGACCTTCGAGCCGGGCCAGATCCTTGCGGCCATCGGATCGGATGAGAAACTCGGCGAAGTCCAGGGACTGTTTGATGCGCAGGGCCTGCCACTGGTTGAACAGGGCGTTGATATCCTGATACCGGGCGGCGGCATTCCGATGCTGCTTTTCAGCAAGATCAAGAACCATCGTGTCGGCGAAGCGCCGGTGATCAACGGCATCCCTATTGCGGTCAAGATGGCGGAAGCAGCTGTCAAACTCCGACAGTTGACGGGGCTCGGTGTGTCGCGGGTCTCCGACTACGCCAAAGCGCCGGATCACGTGATCGAAGAATTCATGACCCACCCCAAAGGCCTTTGACGGCCGCCAGGAAAGGACGAAATCAGGTATGGAAATAGCGGTACTTGGCGGCGGCAATGGTTCGATCGCCGCGGCGGTCGATCTGACCGAGCAGGGGCACAGCGTGCGACTATGGCGACGGGATCCAGCGACCGTCGCAGCGATGAATGCGACTATTACGCTGAGGGATTTCCAGGGCGCGCGGCCGGTGACGATTGCCACTGTAACCGCCGATCTGGCGGAGGCGATCGACGGGGCGGCGCTCATTGTTTGTCCGACACCGGCGACAGCGCAGCCGGACATTGCAGCGCGGTTGGCGCCGCTACTCGCGGACGGGCAGGTGGTGTTCATGCCACCGGGCACATTCGGCAGCTACATCATGGCGAAGGCCAAGAGCGATGCGGACAACACCGCCGATGCGAGCTTCGTCGAAGCCGGTACGCTGCCCTATCTGACGCGGCTTCACGGCGACGACACGGTGGTCATCACCACCCGCACGACCCGGCTGCCGAGCGGAGTGTTGCCGCATCGCAATCGCGTGCAGGCGCTTGCCACCGTGCGCGAGGCCTATCCGAGCGTCGAGGATGCCGGCGACGGCCTGTCCGGCGCGCTGATGAATGCCGGTCCGATCATCCACCCGCCGCTGATCATGATGAATGCCGGTCCGATCGAGCATTTCGATCATTGGGATATTCACAATGAAGGCACGCAGCCGGCCATCCGCCGGGTCACAACCGCACTCGACGGTGAACGTATGGCGGTGCGCGAAGTGCTTGGCTACGGCCCGCCGCATTTCCCTCTGGCCGACCACTATGACGACGAGGCAGACGAATGGATGTATGGCAATGCCGCTCATGAGAAGCTCACCGACAGCGGTGATTGGCGCGAACATCTGGTGCTGAGGGAACACCGCTATATGCGCGAGGACGTGCAGATGGGCCTGGCGTTCCTGGTGTCGGTCTGCAACTGGGCCGGCGTGCCGGCGCCCGTGGCGACCGGCCTTTTGTCGATTGCCGGCGCGGTGTGCAACGAGGATTTCCTCAAGACCGGTCGCACGCTCGCCAGTCTTGGGCTGGACGGCCTGGACCGGGCGGCGATGTCCGAGCTCCTGGAGAATGGCCCGTGAGCGGCGAAACGGTTGCCGCAGCCGGCGCGGGCCGCATGGGGCAGGGCCTTGCGGTTGTCTTCGCCTATGCCGGCCACCCGGTGCAACTGGTCGATCTGAAACGGCGCGACAATGCAGCGGATTATCTCGCCGCCGCCCGCTCGGAAATCGAAAAGACGCTGGCGATGCTCGCAAGCTGCGGCATGATCGCCGAACCCGATATCGACCGCATCGCTGGACGGGTTGCCTATGTGGACGCGGATGGAGCTGAGGCGGCGCTGACCACGGCTGACCTGATTTTCGAGGCCGCGCCCGAAACCGATGAGGCCAAGCGGTCCGCCCTGGGCTTCCTTTCGAAGGCGAGCCGACCGGATGCCATTATTGCCTCGACCACATCGACCTTTCTGTCGGACAAGCTGCAGGCCATGGTCACCGGACCGGAACGGTTCCTCAATGCCCATTGGCTCAACCCGGCGTTTCTGGTGCCACTCGTTGAAGTCTCGCCCGGCGCGCAGACCGACCCGGCCGTGACGGACCGTTTGGTCGCCTTGCTTGAAGGCATCGGCAAGGTTCCGGTGGTCTGCAAGGCAAGCCCCGGATTCATCGTGCCACGCCTGCAGGCGCTGGCCATGAACGAGGCGGCACGGATGACGGAAGAAGGCGTGGCTTCAGCCGAGGATATCGACAAGGCGACAAAATACGGCTTTGGTTTTCGCTTCGCCATTCTCGGCATGCTGGAATTCATCGACTGGGGCGGCGGCGACATCCTCTACTATGCCAGCAAGAGCATGGTGGAGGCGACTGGGGAAGAACGTTTCGCCGCTCCCAAGATCGTCGCCGATAACATGAATGCCGGACGCATCGGTTTGCGCACCCGGGAAGGCTTTCTCGACTATTCCGAGATGGATGTGCCCGCCTATCAGAAGCAACGGCTCACAGCGTTTGTCGACCTGCTGCGCCACATGGAGTTGCTGCGGCCGCCGCGTTAGTACGGGATTTCGGTGCCGTCACGGCTTGTCTCGCAGGCGTCCAGGCCCTTGGTTCCCGGGACATCGGGAAACGGACCGTAAGGAAGCAGGGAGCTGCTGCGTTTGGCACGACCTTCGGGTGATGTCACGTTGTCATAGATCAGGTCGAGAACGCTGCCCTGCCAGGAGAGCAAGGGGAGGATCGCTTCCATTGCAGCGGACGCATTCACACTGGGAAACCGTCGGTCCTTCGCTGAAATTGCGCTGACCGACTGGATCTGGCCATTGATGGTCAACGGGCCGAAACAGGACACGTATACCTCCATGGAGGCCGGATCCGGGCCGTCGAATTCAAAAGTGGCGCCCTCGATTGTCGTCAGCACGTAAAGCGGGCGCTGCGTGTGAACGCTATGCTCCGTTCGGTCCACCACCTGGACCGCTTCCTCGTCCAGCCAGGTCACCCAGACTTCGACGTCGGTTCCGGGCGAGGGTGTGATCGTCGCCGGCATTGAACCGTAGCCGACGAAAACCGGTGTCCACACCACGTCGAAGTTCTGCAGGGTTCCCTTCATCACCGGAATGACGACATCGCTGCTCGCACTCACGGAGGAAAATTTTCGTGCCAGTTGCGTCGGTGCCGGATTGGATCCGTATCCGATAACCGGCGTCAGCTTTCTGGAGGTCATGGCTTCAAGGCCGAGCGTCGACAACAGGGCTCGTGCGGTCATCACGGAGCCATCGGGAAGGCGAACTGTCGAATCTCCGAGCAGGTTGTCGGTGACCGTCACGTAGGGATAGACACCCGTGTTGACGTATAGATAGGAGCGGTCGGGTCGCGGATAGGGATAGGTGAACCCGCGGTATACCAAATCGGCACACGACGAGCCTTAAACCTTGCAACCACCATCTTTTGCTGTGATCGCCTCGGTTGAGAGGAGCAGAAGGCAAAATGCTGCGAGGTTGCGAAAGAAAGTCTGCATCCCGAATCCTTGTCTGGAACCGACTATGGTTCCTGGATCGTCAGGAATTCACGCAGGCTGTCAAGCAGCAGGTTGTTGTGTTCCGGCAAGGACAGCGAGAAGCGGATGAAGCCCTGCAGGCCATCTTCGCGGGTTCGGTTGACGATGATGCCCGCCGTGTTGAACAGGTGTTCGGCCAGGGCGTCGGCTTTTGTGCCGTCATCGTCGGGAACGCCCACCAACAGGAAATTGGTGTGGCTCTCCACGACATTCAGCCCCATCTGGCGGCAGGAGCCGGCGATGCGCTTGCGCTCTTCGACAATCGAGCGGACACGCGCGTCGATAATGTCGGGCTGGTCCAGAGCAGCGAGCGCCGCAGCCTGCGCGGCAGCGTTGACCGTCCCCATGCCGCGGCCGGCATAAAGCGCCGGCACGAGTGCTTCCGGGGCGTGGCACCAGCCGACCCGCAGGCCGGCAAGGCCATAGGCCTTCGAAAATGTGCGGGTAACGATGATGTTGTCGTGCTGAAGCGCCAGGTCGTGCACCGCCGGACAGTAGTCAGGACCGGCGAATTCGCCATAGGCACAATCGATCGTCAGCACAATGTGTTTGGGCAATTCACGCGCCAGGTGCGTCAGCTCCTCGACGGAATTCATCGTTCCGGTCGGGTTGTTTGGGCTGGCGAGAAAAATGATGCGTGTGCGATCCGTAACGGCGGCAAGCACGGCGTCGATATCGGTTCGGTAGTCGGTCTCCGGAGCCTTGACGAGCGTTGCGCCCACCCGGTTGGCGACGATCGGAAACTGGATATAGCCGAATTGAGAAATCAGAATCTCGTCGCCCGGCCGGGCAAAACAGCGGCCGACGATGTCCAGAAGTTCCTCCGAGCCGTTACCGCAAATGATGGTCTCGGCATCAAGCCCGCTCATCCCGGCCAGCGCGTGGCGCAATTCGACACAGGACGGATTGCCGTAGGATTGCGCCTGCCCGGCCACGCCTGCGATCGCCGCATTCACCTCCGGCGTCGGCGCGTAGGGCAATTCATTGAAGCCCATGTTGATCAGCGGCAAGCCACGGGGTTGCGGACGCGAAATACGTTGCCGGACACTGAGCGGCGCGATGTAGGATTGCGGGCCGGTTGTCATCGGCTATTGGCCAAGGCCAGGCAGCCAGAGAGCGATACCCGGGAATATGATCAGCAGGGCGACCAGCAAGATAGCGCAGCCCATGAACGGCAAAGCGGCGACGTAAATGTCACGCATGGTCGTTTCGGGCGGTGACACACCTTTCATGACGAAGAGCAGCAGGCCGAAGGGCGGTGTCGTGAAGCTGATTTCCAGCGCCAGTAGAACGATCACCGCAAACCAAATCAGATCGAAGTCGAGGGTCTGCGCCAGCGGGAAGAAGATCGGCACGGTCAGGAGCATCATCGACAGCTGGTCCATGAACATGCCCAGAACCAGCAGGATGCAGAACATCACCAGCAGCATGGTGATCGGCGCCAGATCAAAGGCGGTTGCCCATTTGATCAGTCCCGACGACGCGCCGGAAAAGGCCAGGAGGGCGGAGAAGGTCGCCGAGCCGAAGATGATCAGCAGGGCCATGGTGGTGACCTTCAGAGCACCCTTGACGGAATCGACGATACTCTTCCAGGTCAGTGAGCGATAGAGGATCGCCAGGATGACAACGCCAAGACAGCCGAAGGCAGCGCTCTCCGATGGCGTGGCGACACCAAACATGATCAGCAGAATGACGCCGATGACGATGGACACCATCGGCAGAATGTCGAGGAACAGCAGCTTCAGTTTGCGGCCCCAGCTGATCGGATCCAGCTCGTAGGCTGGGGCGGCACTGGGGTCAATGATGACCATCGCGAAGACCAGAATGACATAGAGCAGCGCCAACAACAGGCCCGGAACGATGCCGGCGATCAGGAGGGCGCCAATGTCCAGTTCGGCAAGCGTTGCCAGGAGCACCGCGAGAGCCGAAGGCGGTATCAGCATGGCGAGGCCGCCGGTTCCGAGGATCGGGCCGATTGCCATGTGTTTCTTGTAGCCGCGCTTCTGCATGTCCGGCACCATCAGGGACCCGAGCAGGGCGGTGGATCCCATGGACGATCCGGAGAGCGTGGCAAAGGCGGTGCCACCGGCAATGGTGACGAAGGAAAGGCGCGCCGGAAGCCGTCCCATCAACTGGTCGACAGCCGAGAACATGCGTGCGGCCAAGCCGGTGAAGAAGAAGATCTCGCCCATCAGCAGGAACATCGGTACCGGCATGAGATTGAAGCTGGTGACCGTCGGGATCGCGTTGTTGGCAAGTTGGCCGATGCCGCGGCTGACCTGCGTGGCCAGCGAACCACTGCCTCCCATGAAGTAGGCGGCGCCGATCATGTTGGCGGCCAGGAAGGCGATCGCCACCGGCATGCCCAGGAACATGAAAAAGAGGATCATCCCGAGAAGAAAAAAGAGGGCTTCGAACCATTCCATAGCGGTTTATTCGTGAACCCCCGCTTCTCCGGTGTGGAGCAGCCGTTTGCCGATGGTGAACCGGCCGAACTGGATTGCCATCAGCGAGAAGCAGATGGGCATTGCGCCGAGCAACAGCCATTTCGGCATGTCCAGCGACCGCATTTCCGCATCGCCGAAGCGATAGGCCCGTTCCGTCCCCAGGAACGTGTACCAGGCCATGACCAGGCAGACGATGACGCAGAGCCCGGATACGACACGGCTGAGACCGGGTCGCATTCTCTCCGGCACTGCGGCCGTCAGCAATTCGATGAACACATGGCCTTTTTCCCGGGCAAGCCACGGCGAGGCCGCCATGACGATATAAAGAAGGCCAAATTCAGCGAAGGTGAAGATGTGCGAGGAACCGGAAAACCCGAGCGTTCGAACCGTCGCGCTGAACACGATTCCCAGCATGATGCCGACCAGATAGATTCCGGCCAGAATCGCCAGCAGGTCGCAAAGACGGTCAATCCAACGCAACGGCGCAGTCCCCCGTGATCCGGCGGCCGATCCGCTTCGGCCGCCGGTTCTTGACGTTAGGCTCTATTGGCCGCCGTAGAGTTTGCGCAGCGCGTTATAGGCGTCTTCGTCGCCTTCCATCCGGTTTTTCATCCGTTCCCAGGCAGCTTCTTCAGCGAGGCCGACATAGGCCTGGCCGCCTTCCGGCGAATGCTCGATGAACTTCATGCCGCGGCGCTGAAGTTCATTGGCATCGTTGACCCGGTCGCTCTGACGCTCGGCATAGGATTTTGCTTCCCACTCGATTACGACATCCTCGATGATCTTCTGAGCTTCCGGAGACAGGTTGTTCCAGCTGTCGACGTTGACGATCACGCCGAGGTCGGTGTTGTAGAATTTCGGATCGACCCGATACTTGAGGAACTCATCCCACTTCAGCTGGGTCAGGCCGATCGACGTCCAGGCCGCAGAGTCCACGACGCCCTTCTCAAGAGCGGCATAAACTTCGGTTGCGGGCATAGATGACGTGGTGGCGTTCAGCGCTTCAAAAAAGGCGTGGTAGATCGGATTGTCACGCAGCTTCACGCCCGTCAGGTCCAGAACGCCGTTGTCGCCGAATTTCGGCTCTTCGTTCATGTAGATGTGGAACTGGATGCCGCCATCGATCCAGCCGAGATGCCGAACGTTGAAACGCTTCTGGTGGGCTTCGTCCATCAGTGCCGCGCCGCCATTGGCCCGGGCTTCCATCGGTGTCACCCGCGAGGCTACCATGGCGTCAATTTCGGGAACATTCTTGCCGTAGAAACTTCCCGGCGTATGAACCATATCGACAACGCCGTCGCGAACGGCGGCAGGTTGCTGGAACATGCCAATCGCTTCGGGACCGCCGCGCACTTCGATTTCAACCACGCCTTCACCGCGTTTGTTGATCTCGTCGACCATGGCGAGGAAGGTCTTGGTGTAGACCAGGAACGGCGGAAAAGCGTGAACCGCGGTCAGCTTGTCAACGGCGAGTGCCGGGCCGGTTACGGTGATGGCACCGATAACCACGGCCGTTGCCGCGAAGCGTTTGAAAAAAGTCATTGAGAGATCTCCCAGTTTCGGATCGCAACCCCTGCATCCGTTTTTTATATGCATTTACATATAAAGCCAATTTCGCGGGAGAATCAATTGGCTTCTTGGCCGATCTTACGGACGCGACAGGCCGCCATTGGCTTCCAGGAAGAGTACGATATCGTCGACGCCCTCGCCACGGCGCAAATCGGTGAAAAGACTGGTTCGTCCGCCGCGTGCCGCCTGGGCGTCGTCCTGCATGGTCGACAGGTTGGCGCCGACATGAGGTGCCAGATCCGCCTTGTTGACGATCAACAGGTCGGAGCGCGTGATCGCCGGCCCGCCCTTGCGCGGAATGTCTTCACCCTGGCAGACCGAAATGACGTAAATCGTCAGGTCTGCGAGCTGTGGCGAAAAGGTTGCGGCCAGATTGTCGCCACCGGATTCAATGAAGACGACGTCGAGATCGGGATGGCTTTCGACAAGGTCGTCGATCGCAGCGAGGTTGATCGATGCATCCTCACGGATCGCTGTATGTGGGCAGCCTCCGGTTTCGACCCCGACGATGCGGTCAGAGGACAGGGCCTGCATACGCACGAGAGCTTCGGCGTCCTCCTTCGTGTAGATGTCATTGGTGACGACACCGACAGAATAGGTCTCACGCATCGCCTTGCAGAGTTTTTCGGTCAGTGTGGTCTTGCCGGAACCGACTGGGCCGCCGATGCCGACGCGAAGCGGTCCGTTAACAGAATTGGTCATGATCGAAACAGCCTGGAAAGTTGAGTTTCATGTCGCAGCGAAGCGATTTCGGCATTGATCGTCGCGCTGCCCAGATCATCGAGTGTCGATATCGCAGCGTTCCTGGCAGATGCTTCGACGATCCTTTCGAGCCGGGCCAGAATTTCGACACCGGCCTGCTGACCGAGCGGCATCAGCCGCTGCGCCGCCTGAACCTGGTTGGACAGAAAAGCGTGGAGGTAGGCCGACAGCGAAGCCGTCAGCGGTATGCCGTGAGCACCGGCAACGGCGCCGGCCACGACCGGCAGTGGACAATCCGGCGGCAGCCGATCGAACAGGTTGTCGGGCCAGGCCTTGGCCGCTTTCAGGAATGCGGATCCCTGGCGCACGGTTTCGAGATGGCGTTCCGCCGAACCGGCCATTGCCTCGGCAAGGTCGGACAGTTCGGTCAAATTGTCACCATCATTACATTCGCGCCAGCTTGCGGCGAACAGCACCGCATCGTTCCAGACGGATCCGATGGTCAACAGATCCGTCAACCAATCCGACAGATCCTCCTGGTCCGAAACATGGCCATCATGCACCGCGCGTTCGAGGCCGCTGCTGTAGGAAAAGGCGCCAACTGGAAAAGCTGGCGACATCCAAGCCATCAATCGCAACAGAGCCTGGGTGGAAACCGTCTCAGTCATGGTTGTGATGTCCCTGATAGGCTCCGCCTTCGGGATCGAAGGGCGCTTCGGTTTCGCTGACTTTGGCACCGAGACCTTCCAGCATCGCCTTCATGGTCGGGTCGCAACGAATCAGAATGCGATCGTCATGGATCTCGGACGCGCAGTGGCGGTTGCCGAGGTGCCAGGTCAGGCGCAGCAGATGGTTGAGATCGTTTGCCGTGACGACGTAAAGCGCCTCTGGAGCCGACTGGACGGCGATGATCCGACCATCATCAAGTCTCAGCCCCTCGCCATGCCGCAGCAGCCGCGCTTCCGGCAGATCGAGCAGAAAGTCGATGCCGCCATCGGATGTCATGGCCATACGGCGACGGTGCCGGGCGGTCTCGTCCAGCGTGATGGTGTCAATGGCGTCGGCCGCGGCCGGCTCGACGTGGTGGGCGACTGGTCGTGTCAAAACAGGAAGTACCTTTGGGCGAGCGGCAGCACATCGGCCGGCTCGCAGGTCAGCAATTCGCCGTCGGCACGGACCTCGTAGGTCTCCGGATCGACCTCGATCTGCGGAGTTGCGTCGTTCAGGACCATCGTCGCCTTCCCGATCGTTCCGCGGGTGTCGCCGACGGCAAGCATTTCCTTGTCCACCCCAAGTTGTTCGCGCAGACCGCCATCCGCGGCGGCTTTTGAAACGAAGGTGACCGAGGAGGCGGTCATCGATTTTCCGAAGCCGGCAAACATTGGCCTGTAGTGAACCGGCTGCGGCGTTGGTATCGAGGCGTTGGGATCGCCCATGGGTGCCGCCGCTATGGAGCCGCCGAGCAGGATCATGTCAGGCTTGGCGCCGAAGAAGGCCGGGTTCCATAAAACAAGATCGGCGCGCTTGCCGGGTTCAATGGAGCCGATATGGGCTGACAGGCCGTGGGCGATGGCCGGGTTGATGGTGTATTTGGCAACGTAGCGACGGACGCGCAGATTGTCGTTGTCACCGGTCTCCTCCGCCAGCCGGCCGCGCTGCTTTTTCATCTTGTCGGCCGTCTGCCAGGTGCGGATGATGACCTCGCCCACCCGGCCCATGGCCTGGCTATCGGAGGCGATGATCGAAAACGCGCCCATGTCGTGCAGGATATCTTCGGCCGCGATCGTCTCCTTGCGGATGCGGCTTTCGGCAAAAGCCACGTCCTCGGGGATGCTGTCGTCCAGATGGTGGCACACCATCAGCATGTCGAGATGCTCGGCAACCGTATTGGCCGTGTAGGGCCGGGTCGGGTTGGTCGAGGACGGCAGGATGTTGGGCAGGCCGCAGACGCGGATGATATCGGGCGCGTGACCACCGCCGGCGCCTTCCGTGTGGAAGGCGTGGATGGTGCGGCCGGCGATCGCATCGATGGTGTTTTCGACAAAGCCGCTTTCGTTCAGCGTGTCGGTGTGGATCATCACCTGAACGTCGTGATCATCAGCCACCGTCAGGCAGTTGTCGATGGCGCCGGGGGTGGTGCCCCAGTCTTCGTGCAGCTTCAGCGCTGCAGCGCCACCGTCGATCATCTCGATCAGCGCATCGGGCGTCGAGGCATTGCCCTTGCCGGCGAAGGCAAGGTTCATCGGGAACGCGTCGGCGGACTGAATCATGCGGCCGATGTGCCAGGGGCCGGGCGTGCAAGTCGTCGCCAGCGTGCCGTGCGCGGGGCCGGTGCCGCCGCCGAGCATCGTTGTCAGGCCGGACATCAGGGCCTCTTCGATCTGCTGCGGGCAGATGAAGTGGATATGGGAATCGAAGCCGCCGGCGGTGAGGATCTTGCCTTCACCGGCAATGGCCTCTGTGCCGGGGCCGATGATGATGTCGACACCCGCTTGCGTGTCCGGGTTTCCGGCCTTGCCGATGGCGGCGATCAGCCCGTCCTTGAGACCGACATCTGCCTTGTAGATGCCGGTATGGTCAACGACCAGCGCGTTGGTGATGACCGTGTCGACGGCGCCGTCTGCGCGGGTCACCTGCGACTGCCCCATGCCGTCGCGGATCACCTTGCCGCCGCCGAACTTGACCTCCTCGCCATAGGTCGTGAGATCTTTTTCGACCTCGATGAAAAGCTCCGTATCGGCAAGCCGGACCTTGTCACCGGTGGTCGGTCCGAACATGTGGGCATAAGCCCCCCTGGAAATTGTCGACGGCATTTACAGGTCCCCCATGATTTTCTTTTGGAAGCCGAAGACCCTGCGCTCGCCGCCATAGGGCACGAGGGTAACTTCGCGCTGTTGGCCGGGCTCGAAGCGCACGGCGGTGCCGGGGGCAATATCGAGCCGCATGCCGCGCGCCTTGTCGCGGTCGAAGTCGAGTGCCTCGTTGGTTTCAAAGAAGTGATAGTGACTGCCGACCTGCACCGGCCGGTCGCCGCGATTGGCAACGACCAGTGTGACCGTCTCGCTGCCTTCGTTGAGGACGATGTCGCCCTCGGCACAGATGATTTCACCGGGAATCATGGACAAAGGCTCCTCAACGGATCGGTTGGTGGACGGTGACGAGCTTGACGCCGTCTGGAAAGGTCGCTTCGACCTGAATGTCGTGAATCATTTCCGCTATGCCCTCCATCACCTGGTCACGGGTCAGCACATGGGCGCCCGCCTCCATCAGGTCGGCGACCGAGCGGCCGTCACGGGCGCCCTCGACCACGAAATCCGAAATCAGCGCCATGGCTTCGGGATGGTTGAGCTTGACGCCGCGTTGCAGGCGTTTGCGAGCCACCTCTGCCGCCATGGCGATCAGCAGCTTGTCCTTTTCCCTCGGGGTCAGTTGCATGGGGTCTCCTCAAATGGTCCAAAGTTTCGGCAGGCCGTGTCCGGCGCCGATCAAGAAACGGTTGCAGCGGGCTATGGCCGGGACAAGAGCGCGGCGCAGGGCCATCCCGGATTCGGCCG
Organism: Hoeflea sp.; assembly: GCA_965228435.1. GTDB lineage: Bacteria > Pseudomonadota > Alphaproteobacteria > Rhizobiales > Rhizobiaceae > Hoeflea_A. The sequence continues at coordinate 4,226,707 of OZ245818.1, forward strand.
TCACGCGGGCAACGAGCCGGTCACCGGCGGATGATTGGATGGCGCTGACGCCGCCCTGGTTGCCGATATCGGCACGCAGGGGCTCGACCAGGTCGGCGGCGTCGGCATGGACCAGAAGCAGGGTCGCCATGGCGATAGCACCGCCCGTCACGCCGGTCTTTCGGAGCGTTTCGTCGATGTCGCCGCAAAGACGAAGATCTTCGGCATGCAGCAAACGTCCGCCGCGGCGGATCCGCCAACGATCGCGAAAGTGGGCCTCACGGACGGTTTCGCCCATGGCCTGTCGCCCAAAGATGATTGGCTCCACCAGCAGCAGACCGGCATCGGGCGCCAGGTCCACCATCAGATGTCGCCGCAGCGCAGCGCGATCGAACAGGATGGTTTCCTGCGGCAGCCAGGCAAGCGCCCCATCGGAGCCAACCGTGATAGATGCGTTGATATCGGCGTGGTCGTCAGCAGCCTTGTAGATCTTTTCGCAGGCCTGGGTAGTGATCACGGTTCTGGCGCCGTTGCCGATGTCGATCGACCAGCGGAAGCGGTCGCCTCCTGTCAGTCCGCCTGCCGTGTTGATCAGGACGGCATCGAGTGCTTCGCCCGAATAGGTCTTCGGAAGTCGGATTTTGGCTGCGCCTTCCTGATAGAGCCGGCCGAGGCGCGTGCGTCCGTCCAGATGGCGTACGGAAAGCCGGCCTGAACCGCTGGTGCGCTGCATACGAGTGGGTTGCGGACTTTGCATTACGATTGGACCGAAAGCAGAAGCTTCAATTTCGGAGACTGCGATTTTTCGGACACCCTTTTCGTCAGCGTAAATCCGTCCCGAAAAAGCATTACCACACCACTGCCAACCGCCTACACCATCAGGTGGCGGCGGACGTCCTCCCTGTCGAGGTCCTCGGCGGGTCCCTGATGGACGATCTCGCCGCGATCCATGATGTAGACATCATCGGCAAGTTCGCGGCAGAAGTCGAGATATTGCTCGACAAGCAGGATGGTCAAGCCGGCGGTGTCACGCAGGTACCTGAGCGCCCGGCCGATATCCTTGATGATCGATGGCTGGATGCCCTCGGTGGGTTCATCGAGCAAAAGCAGTTTCGGCCGCGTAACCAGTGCCCGGCCGATCGCCAGTTGCTGTTGCTGGCCACCCGAAAGATCGCCGCCGCGACGCGACAACATGTTGTCCAGGACCGGGAACAGTTCGAACACCTCATCCGGAATGCGCCGCTCTCGGCGCGGCAGGCAGGCAAATCCGGTTTCAAGATTTTCGCGCACCGTCAGAAGCGGGAAGATTTCCCGGCCTTGCGGCACGATGGCAATGCCCTGGGCGGCTCGCGCGTAGGGTGCGGATTTCTTCAGGCCGCCGCCCTCGAACTCAACACTGCCAGAGCTGACGGGATGCTGCCCGGTTATGGCGCGCAGAAGCGATGTCTTGCCGACCCCGTTTCGTCCCAGCACGCAGGTTATGCGCGCCTTGTCCGCTGCAAGCGATACGCCGCGCAGGGCCTCGGCGGCGCCGTAATGCAGATGAATATCGTCGACGGTCAGTGTGGTCACGGTCAGCGCCCCAGATAGTTTTCGATGACTCGTTCGTCGGCGCTGACATGTTCCAGCGATCCTTCGGCGAGAACCGATCCTTCCGCCAGCACGGTCACCTTGACATCAAGGTCGCGCACGAAACCCATGTCGTGTTCCACCACAACGACGGACCGGGTTTTGGCGATGTCGCGCAACAGCCGCGCCGTTTCTTCCGTTTCGGCATCGGTCATGCCGGCAACCGGCTCGTCGACCAGGAGCAGCTTCGGCTCCTGGGCAATCAGCATGCCTATTTCAAGCCACTGTTTCTGGCCGTGCGACAGGTTGGCGGCGAGTTCGTCCTTGCGGCCGGTCAGCCGGATTGTCTCGAGAATTTCATCGATGGTCTCGCGGTCCTTTTCATCGGACCGGTAGAACAGTGTTGGAAAGACACCGCGCGGTCTGCTCAAGGCCAGTTCGAGATTGTCCCATACCGTGTGACTTTCGAAGACGGTCGGCTTCTGGAACTTGCGGCCGATGCCCAGTTCGGCGATGTCGGTCTCGTCATGGCGAGTGAGGTCGATCGAGCCGTCGAAGATGACATGGCCGCTGTCCGGTCGGGTCTTGCCGGTGACAATGTCCATCATCGTCGTCTTGCCGGCGCCGTTGGGGCCGATGATCGCCCGCATCTCGCCCGGCTCCAGCACCAGCGACAGCTTGTTGATGGCCTTGAACCCGTCGAAGGCGACGCTGACGCCGTCCAGGTAGAGCAGGCTCCCGTGTGCCGCGACCGTCATTCCGCTGCCTCCGGTGCCGTATTGGTTGAAAGCGGCGGTTTGGTGCGGGCGCTCGGCAGGAACCGACCAAGACCGGCGATCGTTCCGACGATGCCCTTGGGCAGGAACAGCGTCACTGCAACGAACAGGGCGCCAAGCGCAAACAACCAGAATTCCGGAAAGGCGGCGGTAAACACAGACTTGCCGGCATTCACCAGAACCGCGCCGATGATCGGTCCGACCAGCGTGCCGCGGCCGCCCACCGCCGTCCAGATGACGACCTCGATGGAGTTTGCCGGGGCGAACTCACCCGGATTGATGATGCCGACCTGCGGCACGTAGAGTGCGCCGGCGACTCCGGCCATCATGGCCGAGACGACGAAGACGAAGAGTTTGACGTTTTCCACCCGGTAGCCGAAAAAGCGCGACCGGCTTTCGGCATCGCGAACCGCAACCAGCACCTTGCCGAATTTGGAGTTGACGATCCCCGAGCAAAGGAGAAAGGCGATCGCAAGAGCGATGGCTGAAGCGGAAAACAGCGCCGCACGCGTCGTGTCGGCCTGGATGTTGGCGCCGAGAATGTCCTTGAAATCGGTCAGACCATTGTTGCCGCCGAAACCCATCTCGTTGCGGAAGAAGGCGAGCAGCAGGGCGTAGGTCATCGCCTGGGTAATGATCGACAGGTAGACGCCGGTCACGCGGCTGCGAAAGGCGAACCAGCCGAACACGAATGCAAGCAGCCCGGGAACCGCGACGATCATGATCGCGGCGAACCAGAACATGTCGAAGCCGTACCAGAACCAGGGCAATTCCTGCCAGTTGAGGAAGACCATGAAGTCAGGCAGCACCGGGTCGCCATAGACGCCGCGCGAACCGATCTGGCGCATCAGGTACATGCCCATGGCGTAACCGCCCAGTGCAAAAAATGCGCCGTGACCAAGGGACAGGATCCCGCAATAACCCCAGACCAGATCGAGGGCCAATGCCAGCAGTGCATAGCAAAGGTACTTTCCGACCAGGCTGATCGTGTAGTTCGGCACGTGCAGCGGGTGATCGGCGGGCAGAGCGAGATTGGCCAGCGGGATGAGCAGGGCCACCGCCAAAAGGACGGCGGTGACCCATCGGGCTTTGCGGTCAAGTGCCCGGAAGACAAACGAAGTGATCATGCCTCCACCGCCCGGCCCTTGAGCGCGAACAGGCCGCGTGGTCGCTTCTGGATGAACAGGATGATGAAGACGAGGATCAGGATCTTGGCGAGAACGGCTCCGGCGAAGGGCTCCATGAACTTGTTGGCGATGCCAAGGGTCATGGCGCCAATCAGCGTTCCCCAGAGATTTCCGACCCCGCCGAAGACCACCACCATGAAGCTATCGATGATGTAGCTCTGGCCGAGGTTGGGCGAGACGTTGGCGATCTGTGACAGGGCGACACCGGCGATACCGGCAATACCGGATCCGAGCGCGAAGGTCAGCGCGTCAACCCAGGGGGTGCGGATGCCCATGGAGGAGGCCATGCGGCGGTTCTGGGTGACGGCGCGCATCTGCAGGCCGAAGGCGGTCTTTTTCAGGACGATAAAAAGGGCGGCGAAGACGATCAGGGCAAAGACCACGATCCACAGCCGGTTGGCCGTGAGGGTCAAGCCGCCAAGTTCATAGGCCCCGGACATCCACGAAGGATTGCCGACTTCCTGGTTGGTGGGACCGAAAATGGTTCGGATTGCCTGCTGAAGAATCAGGGACACACCCCATGTTGCGAGCAGGGTTTCGAGCGGACGACCGTAGAGAAAGCGGATAACGCCACGTTCCAGGGCAAAGCCGCAGGCGCCTGAAACGAGAAAGGCCAGGGGAAGGGCGATGGCCAACGAGTAATCGAACAGGCCGGGCGCGGAGGCACGGATCACCTCCTGCACAACAAAGGTGGTGTAGGCGCCGAGCATGACCATCTCGCCATGCGCCATGTTGATGACGCCCATGACGCCAAACGTGACCGCAAGGCCGATGGCAGCGAGCAGCAGCACGGAACCAAGAGATATGCCGTACCAGATCGTCTGGCCGGCATCCCATAGGGCAATCGTTTGTTCGACCTGGGCGATGGCATCGTCGGCTGCCTTGGCGACAACCCCATCGGCGCTGGCAGAGACTTCGCGCAGCAACGGCATGGACTGGCGTCCTGCATCGCGCCGCAACAGCTCTATCGCCGCCACCTTGTCGTCGTCAGATGCGTCGGAATTCAGCACGACCGCAGCGCGGGCCTGCTCCATCACGGCCTTCACGGAAGGATCGTCTTCCTTGGCCAGTGCGGCCTGCAACAGGTCGAGGCTGCCTGGATCGCCCGATTTGAACAGCGTATTGGCCGCGGCAATGCGAACCCGCGGATCGTCGCTCAAAAGTGTCAGGGATCCGACCGCTTCGCCGATCTGTCGGCGCAGCTTGTTGTTGACCTTGACCTTCCTGATGGCCTTTTTGCCGACGGTTTCAATGGCTTCACCGGTCAGCGGCTCAATCAGCTGGAATTCCTTGCCGACCTTCTCGGTGATGAAGACCTTTTTGTCGGATTTTCGAAAGTAAAGCCGGCCGTCGCGGAGCGCTTCAAGCGCCGGCACGACCCGTGCGTCACCGGTGGCGGCGATCGCCTCGATCTGACCGCTGCGCTGCTTCAGTTTGCCAGTGGCAAGTGTGTCGATGAGGCTGCCTACATCATTTTGCGCCAAGACCGGCGCGGCCAAAGCGGCAAGCAGGATGAAGGCAGTCAGCAATCGGCTCAATAAAGTCATTCTGCTGAATTTTCAGTCCGAGGGGAGTGGAAAGAGACGGGCACCTCGGTGAGGTGCCCGTCTCTGGGTCTTATGTTAGCTGCCCTTGCCGCCGCAGCTGGAGGTTTCGACGTTGAAGTTGCCGCAGGAGAGCGGCTTGCGCCAATCGGAGATCAGCTTGGCCGAATCCGGCAGGTAGTCGGACCAGGCATCGCCGGCGACGAGACCGTCGGTCTGGTCAACGATGTCGAACTGTCCGTCCTCCTGAATTTCACCGATCAGCACCGGCTTGGTGATGTGGTGGTTCGGCATCATGGTCGAATAGCCACCGGACAGGTTCGGTACGGTTACGCCGATGATTTCGTCGATCACGGTATCAACGTCCGTGGTGCCGGCCTTTTCGACCGCCTTCACCCACATGTTGAAGCCGATATAGTGCGCTTCCATCGGGTCGTTGGTGACGCGGTTTTCGTCGCCGGTGAAGGCTTTCCAGGTTTCAATGAACTCTTCATTGGCGTCCGATTCGACCGACTGGAAGTAGTTCCAGGCGGCGAGGTGGCCGACCAGCGGTGCGGTGTCCAGACCGGCGAGTTCCTCTTCGCCGACCGAGAAGGCCACGACCGGAATGTCTTCAGCCGAGATGCCCTGGTTGCCGAGTTCCTTGTAGAAGGGCACGTTGGCGTCACCGTTGATGGTCGAAACCACTGCCGTCTTCTTGCCCTGCGAGCCGAAATCCTTGATGTCGGACACGATGGTCTGCCAATCGGAATGGCCGAACGGCGTGTAGTTGATCATGATGTCATCGTCGGAAACGCCCTTGGCCTTGAGATAGGCCTCGAGGATCTTGTTGGTCGTGCGCGGATAGACGTAGTCCGTTCCGGCGAGCACCCAGCGTTCGACCTCTTCGTTTTCGAGCAGATAGTCGACGGCAGGAATGGCCTGCTGGTTCGGGGCCGCGCCCGTGTAGAATACGTTGCGTTGGCTTTCCTCGCCCTCATACTGAACCGGATAGAACAGGATGCCGTTCAGTTCGGCGAAGACCGGCAGCACCGATTTGCGGCTGACCGAGGTCCAGTTTCCGAAGACCGCCGCGACCTCGTGAACGTCGAGCAGTTCGCGAGCCTTTTCAGCGAAGAGAGGCCAGTCCGAGGCCGGGTCGACGACCACCGCTTCGAGCTGCTTGCCGAGCAATCCGCCGTTTTTGTTCTGCTCCTCGATGAGCATCAACATGACGTCTTTCAGCGTCGTTTCGGAAATCGCCATGGTCCCTGACAGCGAGTGCAGGATGCCCACCTTGATGGTGTCGTCGTCGGCGCGGGCCGCGCCCGTCGCCAACATTGCGGCTGCGACGGTCGCCAGGCCGATCGACCGGACGGTTTTGGTGAGAAGCTTCATTTTTGTCTCCCGTAAGAAGTATTTGCACCGCCACCCGCCTCGCAGGAATCATGCCAATCGCCCAAATTCGGGAGTGCTCGGGGATAGTCTCCTGATTCATAAGGACTTTTTTAACGATTCGGGAGGACTGGGGTCGTTGTGGATTCGCTGGGCTCACGTTGGTCAATATTCGGGCAATTGCAGAACTCTGCTCAAAATTTGTGCAGACTCATGGTTTAGGGATGGTCCGCACGGAGGCTGCGGGGTAGAAATTCTGGCCGGTTAGTCCGGAAGAGGTATTTGCACCACAAACGCCTCGGCCCTGCGCCATTGGCGCAGGGCTTTGACCGAACTGTCGTTCGTTGCCTGGTATTGTCGTATGATGTCGATAGCGCCGTCGCCCTGATGGCCCGGTGGGTTTGCCTTGCCGCCTCAGATCCGAAGGGCGCGAATTCCAAAGGGTTCAATTTGATTCTCTGATCTGGCTGGTTTTGGGAAATTCGGCCAGAAATCCCGGAAATCCGGGTTTTGCAATCGATTACAAATTGGCTATAACGGGTGTAGGGATGGCAATGTGATGGGTTCCTGCTGGGAGGTTGGCGTTTCGCCGCGGCATGGTTGCGCGTACGAAAATCAAGGATATCGCCCGGGTTGCCGGCGTATCGACGGCGACAGTGTCACGGGCATTGAGCGATTCGAGCCTGGTCACCGAGGCCACGCGGGAGAAAGTGCGTGCGGCCGCCAAGCAACTCGACTATCGCCTTAATGTGCGGGCGCGCAACCTGCGTATCCAGAAGTCGATGGCAGTGCTCTTGGTTGTGCGCAACATGAGCAATCCGTTCTACCTGGAGGTCTTCAAGGGTGTGGAGGCGGTGGCGCGTGAAGCCGGCTATCTGCTGCTGATGGGCAATACCGAGGACGAGGCTGCACGCGATATCGAATATTTCGACATGCTGCGTGATGGCAATGCCGACGGCATGATCCTCATGACCGGGCATGCTCCGGAAGATCACCAACTGATGCGCGGACAAAGTGGTCTTCCGCCTGTCGTGGTGGCGTTGGAAGCAATTGAAAACAGCGGCCTCGCACATGTTCAGATCGATAACCGCAACGCGGCGCGCAAGGCGGTTCGCCATCTGCTCGAGCTTGGTCATCGGCGCATCGGCCACATCGCCGGACCGGTTCCGGAGATCCTCGGCGAGCTTCGGCGAGACGGGTTTCGCCGAACCATGGCCGAGGCCGGGCTTGATGTTCCCGAAAACCACGAAGCGATCGGCGACTATTCCATTCAAAGCGGTCGCAGATGCTGCCGACAGATCTTCGAAAGCAGCAAACCGCCCACGGCCCTGTTCTGCTCGAACGACGAAATGGCTTTCGGCGCGATCGGCGAATTGCGCGACATGGGGCTCCGGGTTCCGGAAGACGTATCGGTCGTCGGCTTCGATGATATCGTCATATCCGATAGTTTCAGTCCGCCGCTGACCACTGTGGGACAGCCTTCGGCGACGATCGGTCGGACCGCCATGACCATGCTGCTCGACATTCTTGGCGGGCGGCTTCAGGAACCCGACACCAAGCAGATACCGACCGAACTTATCGTGCGCGGATCGACTGGCCCGATATCGGCGTAAAGCCCGTTTCTGTGCTCAACGGTAAGCCACAGCGATGAAAGGGTTTCGGGTTCCCTCGCACGCTGCTTCGCGATAGAGCTATAATATTGCTTTTGAAATTCCAATTGGCCCATGGACACCGTTCGTTTCTCCGATTTTGCTTTGCAGCGCCGAGCGCGCAGGCTGACGAGGGACGGTGAAGAGATCCCGTTGGGCGCCCGTGCCTTCGACCTTCTCGATCTGCTGGTCTCCAGGAGCAATGATGTGGTCGGCCGCGATGACATCATGACGACCGTCTGGCCCGACACGGTGGTCGGAGAAAACAACCTCAATGTACAGGTGGCCAATCTGCGTCGGATCCTTGGGGCGGACGCCATTGTCACGGTGCCTGGACGCGGATTGCGGTTTGCGTTGGAGGTCATGCCCGAAACGCCGTTGCCGCTCAGCATGCCGGATCGCCCCTCTGTTGTTGTATTGCCCTTTTCGGACCTTGGAACGGATTCGAGCATGGCCTGGTTGGCGGACGGCTTCGTTGAAGACGTGACAACCGAGCTTTCCAGGTTTCGTGACCTGTTCGTTGTGGCCCGAAACTCAGCCTTTGTCTATCGTGAGACCCCCCGCGACCTGCGCGAGATTTCCCGTGACCTGGGCGTGCGCTACGTCGTCGAGGGCAGCGTGCGCGCCGCGGCGGATCGGGTCCGCGTGACGGCACAGCTCATCGACGCGACAAGCGGCGGGCATGTCTGGGCCGAGAATTTCGACGCGGATCTTGCCGGGCACTTTGAAACGCAGGCGCAGGTGGCGAGCGCCATTGTCAGGTGCCTGGTGCCGCAGATCGACCGGGTCGAATCGGTGCGCGTTCGCTCGGCACCGCCCGAAGATCTGAACGCCTATGGTCTTGCGATGCGTGGGTGGTCGGTGGCCTCCGCCGGGGACATGGCCTACGACCAAGGACCACGCGATCAGGGCGAAGAACTCGCCCAACAGGCTTTGGCTCTCGACGAGAGTTCCGGTCTGGCCTGGCGCGTCATGGCATGGGTCGCGTGGGGCAATGCCTATCACGCTACGACCCGGTCAGTTCCGCAAACGCTGGCTGAGGGGATCGAGGCAGCCACCAGTGCGATCACCGCCGATCCGACCGATCACCACGCCCGCAGGCTGCGGGCACTTCTGCATTTCATGAACCAGAACCCTGAAGCCGGCCTGCCAGAGCTTCGGCAGGCCCATGAAATGAACCCCAATTGCTCGATGACGTCGGCCTGGCTTGGACTTTATGAAGCGTTGCATGGAGATGCCGATCGCGGTGTGCCGCTTGTCGAGGCTGCGTTGCGGCACAGCCCCCGCGACCCGCAGCGGGGATCGTTGCTTGCAGCGCTCGGTTTTGCACAATTTGCCAGTCGCGACTATGACCGGGCGGCCGAGTCCGCATCGGCCGCTCTGGCGGAAGTCGCAGGCAGCGCCACGCCGTTGGTGCTGAGTGCTATCGCCAATGCGGCAATCGGCCGACTCGATCGGGCAACGGACGCCTATCGAGAGCTCAACGAAATCGCGCCCACTCTGGTCGAAGCCAGGCTTTCCGGGCGTTGGCTGGCCACCAACCCGGATTATCTCAAGCGAGCCCATACGTTCTTTCGCATTGCCGCCGGTCTGGAGGCAGGTGAGGCCGCGGACGACATTCGCTGAACGCCTGCTCCGATTTAGATCTTTTTAGGCCGACCTATAGCGATGACGGACCGGTTCCGGCTTTCTCGGGAAACACCGACGGGGCCGAAAATGAGATTGTTTGCGAATATTAGAGAGCTATTCTGCTCTTCACGAACCGACCAGACACATCGAAGCCGTTCGGGTTCAATTGGAACCTGCCTCACTGACGGGCTGCGTGTTGCACAGGACTTCAGCATACCGCCGTGCGCGATTTCCACCGAGTGGTGCGCCTTGCTCCTTGCTGAGCCGAGCAGCATAGTTCCTGAGGAGAAGGACCGGCCGAGGTCGCAGGTCGATAGAGAGGTGTGCTCGCCCGCCGGAGACCCGTCGCAAAGGGGCAGGGCGATTGCGTAATCGATTCCTGGACTGGTTCCTTGGCCGGCTTGGGGATAAAACGGCATCATGATCGATGCTCCGGATCCCTTCGCCCATCATCCCGAACTGCGCGACAAGATCACCAATCCTGCGGATTCCTTTTTTCGTGGCATCACGGTGGAAAAGCTGGTGGAGCAGTTTCCGCACCTGGAACCGGCGCTGGAATGGGTGCACAGCGACAGCGACCGTGAAGCCACTCGTGCAGCGGCGCTGGAAGGGCGAGGCGGCACTGATCTCTGGATCTTTGCATACGGTTCGCTGATGTGGGACCCCGCGATTCGTTTTGCCGAAATACGCCGCGCCGTGGTCGCGGGATACGCCCGGCGCTTCATTCTGATGGATGACAAGGGCGGCCGTGGTACGGAAGAGGCTCCGGGCCTGATGGCCGCCCTCGACAATGGTGAACGATGCGAGGGTCTGGCGTTTCGCGTTCCAGCGCGTGATGTCGATGTGGAAACGGAAATTCTGTGGCGGCGCGAAATGATCGGGCCCGGTTATGAACCGCGATTCGTGACCACCGATATCGGTGACACGTGTATCGATGCACTGACTTTCGTGGCCAATCACGATGCAGAAGCGATCCGAGTCGATCTCACCAGGGCCGAACAGATCCGCTGCATCGCACTCGGAGAGGGGTTTCTCGGAACCAGCCGGGATTACCTTGCGGGAATTGTCGATCAATTGGGTCTGCTCAATGTTGCCGATCCGGACTGCGTTGCCCTGTTGCAGGAAGTCGATGACTTCCTGGCATCTCATATTCCCAGCGAACCGACGGTGGCCTGAACCATGAGCTCCAATATTCCCTTCTTCGATGGCCACAACGATTTTCTGCTGCGGTTGATGAAGACCCCTGCACCGCGTTCTGAAACGTGGCTGGGAACCGGACGGGCCGGACATCTTGACCTGGCACGCATGAAGGAAGCGGGGTTTGCCGGGGGCCTGTTCGCCATCTTTGTTCCGCCGGCATCCAAGGGGCCTCCGCCGGATTTCAAGGCGCTGATGGCGAGTGCACCCTATGACATGCCCATGCCGCCTGAGATGGCGCATACAGCGGCCCAGCCAGACGCGCTGACCATGGCAGGACTTCTGCATTGGATGGAACGGGCCGCCCCTGACGATTTCGCACTGTGTCGAACGGTCGACGAGATCCGGGCCAGCTTCTCGGCCGGCAAGATCGCCGGTGTCATGCATATGGAAGGGGCCGAGGCCATAGGTCCCAACCTCGATGCGCTTTACCTGTTCCATGACATGGGTTTGCGCTCGCTGGGGCCGGTCTGGAGCCGCCCGACGATCTTCGGCCATGGCGTGCCGATGTCGTTTCCGGGGTCACCCGACATCGGACCAGGTTTGACGGATGTCGGCAAGGATCTGGTGCGGCTCTGCAATGAGCTTGGCATTCTCATCGACCTGTCTCATCTCAACGAGGCCGGCTTCAACGACGTGGCGGCTGTTTCGAAAGCGCCGCTGGTGGCGACCCATTCCAACCCGATTGCGCTGTGCAAGTCGCCGCGCAACCTAACCGATCGTCAGCTCCACGTGATCAGGGACAGCGGTGGGATGGTCGGTTTGAACTTTGCAACGTTTTTTCTCAATGAGAATGGCAGCGCGCAATCCGGCACTCCGTGGAGCACAATGCTTCGCCACCTCGACTATCTGATCGCCGAACTGGGAGAAGACCATGTCGGGCTTGGATCGGACTTCGACGGCTGCGTGCTGCCCGATCTGATTGGTGACGTGACGGGGGTGCCGAGCTTTTTCCAGGCAATGTCCGAGCACGGGTACAACGATGCGCTTCTGGCCAAGCTCGCCCGTGAAAACTGGTTGGCGTGCCTCGAGCGGACCCTGCGCCCGATCTCATGATCCAACAACCGGGCAGACGCAATGTCCGCCCGGTTGGGTGTTCAGGGACTTACTCGGTGTACTCGGAGATCAGCTTGCGCGCTTCATCAACGAGCGCCTGACCGTCGATCCCCTTGCTGTCCATTTCCGCAACCCATGCCGCATAGACCGGCTCTGCCGCGGCTTTCCACTCGGCAACCTGGGCTTCGTTCAACTGGATAATGTTGTTGCCGTTATCCACCGCCAGTTTGCGAGCAGGTGCGTCGGCGGCGGCCTGCGTTGTGGCCGCGAAGATCGAGAAGGCCTCACCCGAACTGTCATCGATGGCTTTTTTCAGGTCATCCGGCAGGCTTTCATACTTTGCCTTGTTCATGGCCAGAACGAAGGTCAGCGTGTAAAGCGCTTCATCGCCGAACTCGGTGTGATTGTTGACAAGCTGCGGCACTTTCAGCGCGGCGGTGACTTCCCATGGGATCGTGGTCGCATCGATCACGCCCTTGGAGAGTGACTCCGGCACCGCGGGCACCGGCATGCCGACAGGCGTCGCGCCAAGCTCGACCAGCAGGTTGTTCACGGTGCGCGAGCCGCCGCGGATCTTGACGCCCTCAAGATCCTTCACTGAGGCAATCGGTTTGGACGAATGAATGAGGCCGGGACCATGCACCCAGGTGCCCAGGATCTTGAGATCCTTGAACTCGGTGTCTTCCATGTGGTTTTCGAACATTTGCCAGAACGCCTTTGAGGCGGCCGGCGCATTGGTCATCATGAATGGAAGCTCAAACACCTCGGTGCGCGGAAACCGCCCTGGGGTGTAGCCCACCACCGTCCAGACAACGTCAACAACACCGTCACGTGCCTGATCCATCAGCTGAGGTGGAGCACCGCCAAGCTGCATGGACGGATAGATCTCAACCCCGATTTTGCCGTCCGAGGCAGTCTGAACGTCCTCGGCCCATTTTCCCAGAACCAGTTTGGGCACATTGGCCTGCGGCGGCAGGAAATGATGAAAGCGCAATGTGACGTCCTGCGCAAAAGCGCCTGTTGTCAGCGTCGCCGCGACCACCGCGGCGCCGATCACTTTTCCCAGTTTCATGATTGTCATGGTCTTCCTCCCTTTGGTGATTGTTGAGTCAGTATAGATTGAAATACTCGGTTTGCTCCCATTCCGAGATGGCAAGATGATAGCGATCCCATTCCGCACGGCGGATATGGGACAGGTAGTCGACGAAGACATCGCCAAGGGCTCCGCGGTAGAATTCGGATGCCTCGAAATGCTGAATGGCGCTCAAAAGGCTTTCCGGTAGCCGTTTGGCGTCTTTCATATACGGCGTCTCTACCGGATCAGGAGCGGTCAACCGACGTTCCAGGCCGTCGAGCCCGGACAGGATCTGGCTTGCGAATACGAAATAGGGGTTGGCCGTCGGTTCGGGTGCGCGGTTCTCGACCCGACTGGCGGGGTCGTCCGGTTCCATGAGAGCTCGGATCATCGCACCGCGATTGTCTCGAGCCCACAAAATGCGGTCAGGGGCGAGCTGGTGCGGTTGGTAGCGCTTGTAGCCGTTCACCGTCGGTGTGGTCAGCAGGCAGGACTCCTCGGCATGCTCAAGAAGCCCGGCGATCCAGGCGGACGCATCGGGACTGATTGCGCCACCTTGTGCGGGCATCATCAAATTGGTCCCGTCGGTGTCGCACAGTGACTGATGCAGGTGCCACCCGCTGGCGGCGACGTTGGGAAGGTTCGGTTTGCACATGAAGGTGGCATGCAGGCCCTGACGCGCGCAGACCTCCTTCACCAGGGCACGAAACATCATCATGTTATCGGCATGTTCCATCGGTCCTGCCGGTTCGAAGGTGAATTCGAATTGACTTGGCCCAAATTCGATTTCAACCGAGCGGACGGGCAGGCCGAATTCCTGTGCCTTGCGGCGCAGGTCATCGAGAAGCGGTTCCGCCATGTCATAGCGCTGCTCGGTCAGGAACTGATAGCCCTGGGTCAAGTTGCGCGTGACCACGGGTTTGCCGGGCATGGTCGCTGATTGGTGATCAAGGCTGTCATCGCTGACCGCAAAAACGTGGAATTCGACTTCGAGCCCAACAGTCAGCGAGCGCCCGGTTGCTGCCAGCCGCTCGATGGCAGCTTGCAGAACGGACCGGGCTGCGTAGGGAATGGCAGTGCCTTTTCGGCCCATCGGAGTGCAAAAAATCCAGGCCGATGTTTTTGCCCAGGGCAGGATGCGAAAGGTCGTGGGGTCGGGAAGCAACAGAATATCGCCAGCGCCCGCGGGCAGGCCCGCCGTGTCTTCAGTCCAGATCGGAAAGACCGTGCGATGCGAGGTATCCTTCAGCAACAGGGTGTTCGGCACGCAAATGCCTGTTTTGAAAACGGACGGAAAGGCGTCTGCCACGACGGTTTTGCCGCGCAAAATCCCATGCTGATCCGCAAAGAGAACCCGAACGGTTTCGATTCCCGACCCGGCAATGAGGTCCATGCAATCAGATGCGTGACGCAAATCGTCCGGCCCAAGGTGACCCATCGCCTCCAGTGATCCGCCCCGAAGCTGGTCCAGGTTCGCGCTCAAACGGTCATTCCCGGTAATTCATCGCACGTTTGGTCGAATAACGCATACATCGTATTAATTTGCACGTTCTGATGTTCGTTGTCTATAGTCATCCGAATAGCGCTCCCGAACAAGATTCCATGTCGAAACCTTTGAACCGGAACATCTCCACGACCTTCGTCAAGGGCATCCAGGTGCTCAAGGCATTCGACGACGACAACACGCACCTGACACAGGCGGACCTTGCCGCACGCACGGGCCTTGACCGCGCCTCGGTCCGGCGGCTTGTGCTGACCCTGGTGGAGTTGGGATATGTTCGGCAGTCCGGTCGGCACTTCATGCTTACGCCCCAGATCCTGACGCTGGCCGGGAGCTTTTTTCAGGGCAATGCCGTCGGCATCGAAATTCAGCCGCTTCTGAACCGCTACTCGGAACGCATCGGCGGGCCAACCAGCCTGGCCCTGCGCGACGGGGATCGGGCGGTCTACATCTGCCAATCGGCACCACGGGATCAGCCTGTGACGTTTGGCTTCACGGTGGGCAGTCGCCTGCCGCTCACCCACAGCGCTATCGGCCGGATGATCCTTGCCTGGGAGACGTCGGAATGGGCCGAGGCCTATTTGCGGGACTGCGAGATCGAGCAGTTTACCGCGGCTTCCGAAACGGAACGCACGGCGATTGCGAAGGCCGTAGCGGACGCCCGGTCCGAGGGCTTTGCTGTGGTATCCGACGAATTCGAAGCGGGCGTCACCGGGCTGTCCGTCCCGGTCGGTCGCAAAGGGGAGTCTGGTGCTGCGGTCGGGACATCCTTTCCAACCAACGAGGTTCTGTCGGACCAACGCCGTGCAGAAGTCCTTCAGGGACTAAGCGGACTCGCGCGCGAAATGTCCCACACACGCATGTTTCGCTAGCCCGCATTTCTAACACTCTCTGTGGTCTGCGCTTCAGCCGGCCCGAAGGGTCGCCTTTCGGCGGACATCTCCGGTCCCATGCGCCTCAACCGTATGGCCCTTTCGTCGCCTGGAACCGTATCTGCCTCGCCGAAAGGCAACGCAGACGACAGAGAGTGTGAGAAATGCGGGCTAGAGCTCATCCCTGACAACACGCCCGTCTTTCATCGCAAACAGGCAGGTGCAGTCTTCCAACTCGTCCAGCGGCACGGAGAACGGGTCCATGTTCATGACCACGAGATCTGCCGCCATGCCCGGGGCAAGCGTGCCACGAAAAGTCTCGTGACGCATGGCCAAGGCCCCGCCGGCGATATAAGCGTCGAGGGCCTGTGCCCGTGTCACGGCTTCACCGGCACCGATCTCGGCGCCATGGGCCCCAAGCCGCTCCACCGCGTAGCGCATCCCCACCCAGGGCGAAAGCGGCCCGGTTGGCGCGTCGGAGCTGAAAATCAGTGACGCGCCGGCCTGCAGAGCACTGGCGCCGGGGTAAACGCAGCCGAGCACGCGGTCGCCCAGGCCACGTGCGATGCTCCCACCCATGCGGTAGAGAAATCCAGGCTGTGTCACCACCAAGATCCCGCCGTCGGCCGCCCGGTTCAGACCGTCGGGGGGCGGGACAAAGAAATGTTCGATCCGGTGACGGCGCGAAAGATCGTCCGCCTGTGCGTCGAGCAAGGCGGACAACACGCGATCGATCCCCCGGTCGCCAGTGGCGTGGACCGCTATGCGCCAGCCATCCGCGTGGGCTGCGGCAAGTTCCTCTTCCAGAACACCTTCGGGCTGCATCAGGTCTCCCAGACCACCCGTGTCGTCATAGGGTCGGCTCAGCGCACCGGTGCGGCCGCCAATGATGCCATCGGCGAAAAACTTCAATGTCTCGTTGGACCAATCGCGATCCCATGCGGGATTCAGTCCACGCTCTGCGGCCTCGGCCGCGGTCAGCTCGTTCATAAAGCCCAGCCGCACGGGCAGTTCGCCCTGTGCGCGCAGTTTTGCCCAAATCGCAGCCTCCCGATCGTAGCCGAGGGTGAAACCGACTGCGGCTTCAACCAGTGACGTCAGGCCAAGCGACAGGCACTGTGTCAGAATGGCGTGGATCTCCGACAGGATCCTGTCATCCGGCGGCGCGGGCGCGCGCGAAAACACCCAGGCCGCCGCCCCTTCATCCGCTTGGCCGGTGAGCGCACCCGCCGCGTCGCGAGCGAACGAGCCGCTCGCCACTTTGGGCACTTCCGTGAGAAGGCCAAGTGTCTCCATGGTGCGTGTATTCATCACGGCCACATGGCCGCAATATCGCCTGATCAGCACTGGGATGTCCGGAAATGCGGCATCCAGCTCCGCCAAGGTCGGCAGGCGACGTTCCTCGAACGTATCCTCGATCAGGACGGCAGCCTGGAGCCAGCCGCCATAGCGTCGTACCTGTGCAATGTCTGCCAAGGCCGCCAGCAGCGCTGGAACCGAAGTCAGCTTCGCCGCCGCGACGTCGAGCTGCAAACGAAAGAGCGCCATGGGAAAGATATGCAGATGGGCGTCCGTCAGTCCGGGCAGGCAAATATGCCCGCCGAGGCTGCGAACCGGGCCGCCGCCGGATTGCGAAATCACGGCTCCTTCGATGGCAAGCGTGTTTTCCCGGTGGCTAGCACGTGCGGTGCTGCAAAATCGGCCGTCGGTGAGCTGCATCCAAACACTTCCTTCTCTTGACCATGTGTTGACAAGTGTTTGCTCGCAAGTCTACTAGTTATTTCACATTCGGTCGAATAACGCACAACAGGGATAGATAATGCCCAGTACTGCCCCGATCCCTCCGGAGATCAGAATTGACGATGCTCGTTCGTGGGTGCGGCTTGCCGATGCCGCAGCGCTGGATATTCCGCGCCCGTTGATCCCGGTGGTCTTGAATGGAGAACGGTGGGTCCTCTTCCGCGACGACAGCGGCGCGCTCGGGCTGATCGGGCGACATTGTCCTCATCGCGGGGCCGATTTGTGCTACGGAAGGCTGGAGGATAATGGGCTGCGCTGTCCGTTTCACGGCTGGCATTTCGATCGCACCGGTCAATGTGTGGAGCAACCGGCCGAGCCGGAGGGATCGCATATGTACAAGGCAATCAAGACCCCCGACATTGCGGTCGAAGAACGCGACGGGGCGATCTGGGCATATCTTGGTGACGGCGCGGATAAGACGTGTGTCGAGGAGGCGGCGACATGATTTCCCAGCAACTGAACGATACGATCACGCGCGTCGGCAGAGGCACCCCTGCCGGAGGTGTGCTGCGTTGCTACTGGCAGCCGGCTGCTTTGGCGGAAGAGTTGGAGGCAACACTGCCTGTGCCGGTGAATCTGTTGGGCGAACGGCTGGCGCTGGTGTGCGACGAGGCTGGTACATTGAGCTTGGCAACCCGAAAGGCGCAGGACGGGGAACCGGCAGTCTCGCATCCCGCGGCTGACCAGATCGACATCGATGCCGATGGCCCGGTCTATCCCGTGGTTCTCAAGAAGGGTGTCGTTTTTGCCTATCTGGGGCAGGGCGCTGCACCCGAGTTCCCCAATTTCGATTGTTTCCGCGCCGACGACGCTCACGTGTTTGCTTTCAAAGGTCTCTGGGAGTGCAATTGGTTGCAGGCGCTCGAAATCGGCATCGACCCTGCCCACGCGTCGTTCCTGCATCGGTTCCTCGAAGATGAAGACCCCGCCGACAGTTACGGCAAGCAGTTCCGCGACACCGTTGCCGGCACCGAAATGGCCACGACCCAGGTTCTGCGCGACTACCCGCGCCCCGAGATCGACGTGGAAGAAACGGACTATGGCCTGAAGATCACCGCCTTGCGGCACATGGATCACGGTCAGACCCATGTGCGCATTACCAATCAGATCTTTCCGGAAGCGATCTGCATTCCGATGAGCCGGGAGATGACGATTACCCAATGGCATGTGCCGATCGATGATGAGAACTGCTATTGGTACACACTTTTCACCAGCTTCAAGGAGCCGGTTGACAAAGACTTGATGCGCGCACAGCGGCTCGAGGAACATGAGCTGCCGACCTATGCGCCCAAGAAGAACCGCGCCAACCACTACGGCTATGATCCGAAGGAGCAGGAAACCGCGACCTACACGGGCATGGGAATGGATATCAATGTGCATGACCAGTGGGCGGTCGAAGGAATGGGCGCCATTCAGGACCGGACGCGCGAGCATCTGGGCCGGTCCGACAAGGCGATTATCCGTTATCGCCGCATGCTGCGCGAGGCCATCAAGGCCTTGGAGAATGACGACCGAGCGTCCTTGCCGATGCAAGACCGCAGCCGCGTGACAAAAATCGTCGGGCCGCTGTCAAATGACGCCGTGGCCCCGACCGATGACTGGTCCGGCATAAGCCACAAGGCCGATCTTGAACGCCGTGCGGGCTGCCCCTGGGATGCATCCGTCTAGTGAAGCCCATTGCGGTTGAAGCTGTTCCCTTCGAGGACTTCATCGACGGCTATTTTCCGCTCGGTCAGTCCCTTCGCTACCTGCTTGACCGGCGTGGCTTCGCATCGGCCTGGATCGTCATGCGCGTGGCACCTGTTATGGAAATCCCGGGGCTGCGCGACCATGACCCGGTGCCTTTGCACATCGATTCCAAAAACGAGGGGCAGATCGATTGGCTTTCTGCCTCGGTCAGGCGCAGCGGAAGCACAGCAGGCTATTCCGGTGCTGCCAGGTGGGCCTGGAACGAACCAGCGCTCGACCAGTCCAATGTGCTCTCGCCCATCGTCCGCCTTGCTGAGCCCGCCTTTATTCGCGGTATCGGGTTTTTGCCGGGAGACCTTCAGACAGAAGCCCTGGGCGCGATCCGAGGAACATCACGGCGAACCGTGGTCAGCATCATGATGCAGAATGACGATATGCAGGGGCGCCTTGGCGCCGGCACAATCGACCGTGTGATCGGATTGTATCCACAAGATTTGAAGCGGTTGACGGAACCACGCGGCGAGAAACCGGACGTGTGCCCGGAATCCCTTGTTTTGGACGGCAGCGACCCGGTCATTGCCCGTATTCTGGCGGATGAAGCCAAGGCCGGATGACCCGGCCCTTTGCTCTATAGTTCGGGCAGCGACAGGATGGTCACATCCGCCCCGGCATTTCGCAGAGCGTGGACCTCCGCCAGTTCCGGATCCTCCAGCCATTGGGTGATGTGATCCGCCGTTGGAAACTGAAGGACAACACCGCGGGTCGGGCCATGCGGTTGCTGCAGCGGCTTGGCGTCCGGGCCGCCGGCAACCGGTTTTCCGCCGTGCTTGGCAACCGCGGGTCCGCCGACGGCGAGATATTCGCTCAGTTTTTCGGCGTCCTTTACGACCAGTGTGACAAGGGCGTAGTGGGTCATGGGTTTGCTTCCTTCATTCAATGTTCCAGGCGTTGGTCGTTTCGACGCGCCTGATGGATGACACCGTCTTGCCACTGATATAGCCTGTGCAAAATTCGCTATCTTTGTAAGTGCCATGTACAAAAATCGAAGTCTGATTGCCGATTGGGATACGCTTCGCCTCGTATTGGCGATTGACCGGCAGGGCGGCATTTCCGGGGCGGCCCGCTTTCTGGGCGTCACCCACGCCACCATTTCCCGCCGGTTGGCGCGCGCTGAAAGCGATGCGGGGTTCCCTTTTTTCGAACGCCTTCCGGCTGGCCTGCGCCTGACCGAGGTCGGCAATGCGGTGTTGGCTCATGCCAACCGGATCGAGCCGGAAATCGACACGCTGGAAAGGCATTTGCAACACCGGGACACGGGGTTGAGCGGTCCCCTGCGTGTGACCATCCCGCCGCTGATGGTCACCGATGCCGTCAGCCGCGATATCGCGCGCTTTGCTCACGATCATCAAAAGCTTCACCTGGATCTTGTCGGCGACAACAACCTGCTGAACCTGCACCAGAGAGAGGCGGATGTGGCCATCCGCGTCACGCACAAACCACCCGAAACCCTTTGGGGCCGTAAAATCACCGACCAACATTCGGGGTTTTACGCGCAAAGCCGGTGGCTCGCCAAAAGCCCGCTGGCAGAGGGTGATCTGTCAGCTGATGTGCCGCTGATAGCCTTCACCTCGTGGAATGGAAAAATGCCAAGGCTGCTGAGCCAGCTCTGTCCCAATGTCCGTGTGGTTGCCGGTTGCGATGACATGATCACAGCCATGCAAATGGTCCGTGCCGGCCTGGGCGTTACGCGCATGCCCCGTGTGCTGGGAGAGACGCTGGCAGGCGTTGAACGCATCAAGGCTCTTCCGTGGGAAGGGTATCTGCCCATTTGGCTTCTGACCCACCCAGACCTGCGCAAGGCCCCGAAGGTCGAAGCTTTCATGCAGCACATCGCGGCTGGTATTGTGAGACGCCGACGGGACTATCAATGTCTTGACACGGATGGAGACTAGATCAAAGGGCGATAAGTTTGCAGCATTTGACCGCGGCGATTTTGGTCTCTGGCTAGGCGGATTGCAGGCCGTGGTGCCACCCCACCACAAGTGCAAGCCAACGACGCCAGGGGCCAAAAAGCGCCCGGCCCGAAGGGTGGCTGCATATCGGCCCATCGGCTGCGTTGCGCCGCTTGCCCGATGCACCGCATCGCGCTGCGCGACGCGCCTGGCCGAGTGGAGCCGATCTGCAGCCATCAAATGCTCCAAACTTATCGCCCTTTGATCTAGGCGGCTTCGGACGCAAACAGCTTCAACAATTGTGATTCCGGTTGGCTTTCCGAAGCATCCGCACTATGGAAACGACAAAGCCCGCATGCCGGGCCACACACCCAGCCAGCGGCGGAGGATAGACCATGGCCATTTCCGACATTTTGCTTTCTCGACTCACTGACCCGAGCCTGTTGCAGGCAGCCGGTTATGTCGGCGGTCAATGGGTAACGGAGGTGCCGGGCGGCGCGACCTTCGAGGTCAACAACCCCGCGACCGGCGATATCATTGCCACTTTGCCTGATATGGGCGCCGACGAGACGCGGGCAGCGATCGATGCCGCGCATGATGTGCAAAAGGCCTGGGCAGCGAAGACCGGCAAGGAACGGTCGGTGGCGCTGCGCAAGCTGTATGACCTGCAGATGCAACATCTTGAAGACCTGGCCATCATCCTGACCATGGAGATGGGCAAGCCGATAGGCGAGTCGCGCGGCGAGATTGCCTATGGCGCCTCGTTCATCGAATGGTTTGCAGAAGAAGCCAAGCGGGTGTACGGCGACACCATTCCCGGCCATCAACCGGACAAACGCATCGTCGTCATGAAGCAGCCGATCGGTGTCGTTGCGGCGATCACCCCTTGGAACTTCCCGAACGCCATGATCACTCGCAAGATCGCACCGGCTCTGGCCGTCGGTTGCACCGTGATCTCCAAGCCGGCACAGCAGACGCCGCTGTCTGCAATTGCGTTTGCCACTTTGTGCGAGCGGGCGGGTCTGCCGGCCGGCGTCTTCAACGTCATCAACAGCTCCAGCGGATCGGCGGTCGGCAAGGAGTTCTGTGACAACGACAAAGTGCGCAAGTTGACCTTTACGGGATCCACCGAGGTCGGCCGCATTCTGATGCGTCAGTGCTCGGACCAGATCATGAAGGTCGGGCTGGAACTGGGCGGCAACGCCCCCTTCATTGTCTTCGATGATGCCGATATCGATGCGGCCGTCGAAGGTGCCATGATCTGCAAATACCGCAATGCCGGTCAGACCTGCGTCTGCGCCAACCGTCTCTACGTTCAGGCCGGCGTCTATGACGAGTTCGCCGAAAAGCTGACCCAGAAGGTGCGCGAACTGAAGGTCGGTGACGGTTTCGGCGACGGCGTAACCACCGGTCCGCTGATCGACGCGCAGGGCCTTGCCAAGGTTGAAGAACATGTGGCCGATGCTCTTTCGCACGGCGCCAAGGTGGAGACCGGCGGCCACCCGGATAGCCACGGCGGTACTTTCTACGAGCCGACGGTACTGACCGGCGTGACCACCGATATGAAGGTGGCGCGCGAGGAAACCTTCGGGCCCGTTGCACCGCTGTTCAAGTTCGACACGGTCGAAGATGTCATCGCCATGGCCAATGACACGGAATTCGGTCTGGCCTCCTACTTCTACGCCCGCGACCTGTCGCGGGTCTGGCGCGTGGCCGAAGAACTCGAATACGGCATGGTCGGCGTCAATACCGGCTTGATCTCGACGGAAGTTGCGCCGTTCGGCGGCGTGAAGCAGTCGGGGCTCGGCCGTGAGGGCTCAAAGTACGGCACCGAGGATTTCCTCGAAATCAAGTATGTCTGCCTTGGTGGCATCGAGGGCTGATGCTCATGTGCGCGGACGACGGATATGACCGGCGCGCGGTCTGATAGCGCGCGCCGGCAGGCCAGTCCTGCGGCGCCGGCCGTTCATGCCGGCAAACATACCCTGCGGGTGCTTGGCACGTCGGTCACGCAGATCGAACCGCTGAAACGGGCGGCCGAGAGAGATCTCGGTTTGCAACTCGATTTCATTACCCTCGACGGCACCGAAGCGCAGCGCCGCGGCGCGCTGGCTCCGCAGAGTTTCGATGTCTACGACCAGTGGTTCCACGACCTCGACCTGATATGGCCGACCGGCTCCATCAAGGGCATTCGCATCGACAGGATCGACCAGTGGGAGCAGGTCGGTTCGATCCCAAAAACCGGGCGGGTGACCTCCGGGTCACCCTCGGCGCTGGGTGGCGATCCGAGCCGACGCCTCTATGTCCAGCTCGATGGTTCGCTCGGTCCGACACAGTCCGATCTCATCAGCATGGTGCCAACAGTGCACAACGCCGACAGTTTTGCGGTCGTCGGTACCGATGCCGACGCCTTCACAAGCTGGGGCAGCCTGCTCGACCCACAATGGGCCGGCAAGGTCATCCTGCAGCGCGATGCGGCGATCGGCTGCCTCGACATGCTGCTGGCGCTGCACGCGCGCAACGAAATGCAGGTTCCGGACATCGGCAATCTGTCGCTTGAGGAAATCGAGACCCTGACCGATACGCTCCGGCGTTACGTGGCACGCGGCCACTTCCGCACCGTTTGGGCCGACGAGGCCGAAGCGATCGCCTCGCTGCGGCGTGGCGCCACATCGATCGGCAGCTTGTGGTGGTCCGGGGCCGTCAAGCTCAGACGCCTCGGCGTGCCGGTCCAGATGGTCACGCCGGTGGAAGGCTTTCGCGGCTGGTTCGGCGGCATGGCGCTGTCGGCGCATCTCGACCCCCGCGCCGAGGATGCGGCCTATGACTATCTCAACTGGTGGCTGGACGGCTATGCGGGTGCGGTCATGGCCCGTTCCGGCTCGTACATGTCCAATGCGGCGGCCGTGCGCGAGCATCTGTCGCCGGCCGAATGGGACTTCTGGTATGAAGGCAAGCCCGCGGCCAAGCCGATCACCGATTATGAAGGCCAGGTCGTCTATGACGTCGGCGAGAGCCGCGGTGGCGGGTCTTACGCCGACCGCATGTCCCGCATCGTCGTGTGGGATACGGTGATGGACGAGCACAATTATCTCGTGCGGCGCTGGGACCATGCCCTGACAGGGTGATACCGTCCGTCAGGAAGCGCGCTTGACCAAATAGCGAGGAAATTCCGGCTCCGGAAAAACCGAGATCGTCATCAGTCGCTGGCGGGTGCGCTGGGCGGCGAGCCGCAAGTGCTCTTCCAGTGCCTGAGCCGCCATTCGGTAAGCGCCGCGCATGATGTACTCGAGCACCATGGCGTGCTCGCGCAGCGCGATGTCAAAGGGCCCGGTGCCAATGAACGAACTGAATACCCTGTTGACGACAAGAGCCAACTGGCTCTGATGTACCATGCGCAGCAAGTGGCCGTTCTGCGAGCCTGCGAGCAGCTTGACGTGGAGATCGTCCTCGAGTTCATCGAGCAGATCGGTGGACATGTCGTGCCCAAGGTCTTGGGCGTTTTCCAGTTTCCGCCACATGGCGCGTATGTCGTCACCCGACAGACGTGGCGCGCTGTCCTCCAGCGCCAGCGGTTCGAGCCGGCCGCGAATGGCGAAATACTGCGCCACCTCGCGCGCCGTCAGCGGGCCGATGATCCAGTGTGAACCACGGTCCTTGTGGATCAGGCCGCGATCCTGCAGGCGAGACAGCAGTTCGCGCACCACGGTACGGCTGACATCATAGTGGTCGGCCATCGCCTGTTCGTTGACGCCGAAGCGGCCGAAGGGCAGGGCGTGGACCAATACCGTCTCGAAATCCCGTGCGATACGCTGCGAGGTGACCGGGACGGGCTCCGACGGTGCATCTTCTGAAAGACCGAGCATGGCGCGGGTCAGCTTGACGCGCAAGGGCGTCTCCGTGCCACCGCCCGGAACGATGAAGCCGCGTCCCTCGAAACGCTGCAGCCGCCCGGCATCGCACAGCCGGTTGAGGGCGACGCGCACCGGCGTGCGGCTCGTGCCGAACAATCGGGCGATCGGTCCCTCGGTCAGAACCGTTCTTTTCAACAGCGTTCCCTGGTCAATTGCGGCGGCCAATGTGGTCTCGATGATCGCATAGCGAGGCGCCGTCGGAGTGATTGCTGATGGGTCGTCGCTGGCCATGAACGTCTCTTTTCCAAAATGAACTTCGTGTACTTTATACAAAAATTGAACGCCAACGTCCAGCGTAAATGCCCGAAAAATAACAATTTGCTGCATTGCAGCAGAGAAACTTTGAATAAATAATTGACCTATGAACACAAAGTGCATATTTATCTGCCCCGAATTGGCGGGCATGGGACGATGGGGACAGGGCAATGATGCAACTGCGGGGATTGAGCAAATCGTACGACGGCACGCCGGCCGTGTTCGATTTCAGCCTCGATATCCTGGACGATGAATACGTCACCCTCCTGGGACCCTCCGGCTCCGGAAAATCCACTCTGCTGCGTCTCGTGGCGGGTCTGGAGTTTCCGGATGCCGGCACGGTGACGCTGGATGGTGCCGATCTGACGAATACGCCGACCCATTTGCGTGGCCTGGGTTTCGTGCAGCAGAAATTTGCCCTGTTTCCCCACATGTCGGTGCACGAGAACATCGCCTTTGGCCTGCTCAACCGCCAGATCGATCCGGTGACAGACAGGCGCGACGTCGACCGGCGGGTCGACGCCATGCTGGAACTCGTCGGCCTGGAAGGACTGGGCGAGCGCATGGTTGGGCAAATCTCCGGCGGCCAGAGGCAGCGTGTGTCGCTTGCCCGTACACTGATCTGCGAACCGCGCATCTGTCTGCTCGATGAGCCGCTTGGCGCCCTCGACGCCAACCTGCGCGAGCGCATGACCGTGGAACTGCGGCGTATCCGTTCGACCCTCGGCGTCACCTTCATGCACGTCACCGGCAACGAAGCGGAAGCGCTTGCCATGGGCGACCGCATGATCGTGCTCGATCGCGGTCGCGCAATCCAGGTCGACGCTCCCGACACCATTTTCGAGCGGCCCGGCTGTGTGCACGTGGCACGCTTCCTCAACAGCTACAACATCATCGATGGCTCGGTCCGTGACAGCGTTTTCCATGGTGCCGGAACGCAGCTTGCCATTCCGCGCAATGTCGATGACGCCATGCATTACGTCGTGCGCTTCGACCGGATTTCCATTCGCCGGCCAGGGGCGGGTCTCCCGACCGGCACGGCCTCGATGGACGTGGAATTCATCGCCAGCGAGTTCCTAGGCTCGCGCGTCCTCTATTTCTTCCGCCGTCCCGACGGCGGCGTCGTCGAGGCAGAACGGCATTTGAGCCAGGTCGACGCGGAGCCGATGCGTCAGGGCGATCCGTTCGTCCTGTGCTGGGCCCTGGATGACGTGTTGTTCTACGACGCCGACGGCGATCTGACCGAATTCAGGCCCTTGCTGGAGGTGGCGCAATGAGCGTGGTGGACCAACGCACGAGCCAGGAAGGATTCTGGCGCCGCAACCTGCACGTTTTCCTGCTGGCGCCGGGCGTTGCCTGGATGGTGCTGTTCCTGATCGTCCCGCTGGTGATGATGGTCTATGTCAGCTTCTGGACCCAGACAACATTTTCCATCAACTCGACCCTGACGACCAAATCCTGGGTGACCTTCTTTGCCTCCGAAACCTATTTCGGCGCCTTGATCCGCACCTTGCGGCTTTGGCTGACGGTGCTCGTTCTGACCCTGCTCGCCGGCTACCCAACGGCGCTGTTCATAGGTCAGTTCGTGCGCAACAAGACGCTGCAAACTGTGCTTCTCGTTACCTGCGTCATCCCCTTTTGGACTTCGTTCCTGATCCGGGTGCTCGCCTGGCGGCCGATGCTTGGCAAGGAAGGCGCGATCAACATCGTGCTCGACAAGCTTGGGCTGATCGACGGGCCGATCGAAGTGCTGCTGTTCACCGAGCTCTCGGTGATCATCGGCATGGTGCAGATCTATGTCGTGTTCATGGTCGGACCGATCGCCTTCATGCTGGCACGGATCGATGACAGCCTGCTGGAAGCAGCCCGCGACCTCGGCGCCTCGCCCTGGACGATCTTCCGCAAGATCATCTTTCCGCTCAGCCTGCCTGGCGTGGTGGTCGGCGCCATTTTCGTGTCGGTCATGGTGCTCGGTGAATTTGCCACCGCCTCGGCCCTGTCCGGTCGCAAGGTCAACCTGCTCGGCAACATCATCGTCACCCAGGTCGGATCGCTCAAATGGGCATTCGCCGCGGTGGTCGGCGTGGTGCTGACAGCGGTCATGGCCATCGTGATCACCGCATTGCTGCGGGTGGTCAACCTGCGCAAGGAGCTGTGAAGACCATGCACCATCTCGCTCCCCTCCGCTGGCTGCTCGGCCTCTACACCCTCCTGTTCATTGCCTTCCTCTACGGCCCGTTCGTGGTCATGGGAATCCTCAGCTTCCAGAGCGGGCCAGAGGGTGGGCCTCAGTTCCCGATCCGCGAATGGTCGACCTTCTGGTACGAACATGTGGTCGGCCTGGCACCGCCGTCGCGCATCGCACCGCTGCCGATTGGCGAAGCGCTGGCGCGCTCGCTGTCGCTGGCCTTTGCCACCATGGTCGTCTCGACCGTGCTGGGCACGCTGACGGCCCAGGCGTTCCGCACCAAATTTCGCGGCTCCGGTGCGGTGTTCTATCTCGTTGTCCTCGGCATGATGGTTCCCGGCGTGCTGCTTGGGCTCGGCATGGCGCTGGTCGCCGACCAGATGGGCATCGACCGCACCTGGTGGGGAACGGCTTTTGTCCTGCACGTTGTCTACACCTATCCGTTCGCCTTCCTGGTGATGCTGGCAATCTTCAACCGCTTCGACCGCTCGGTCGAGGAGGCATCGTGGGCGCTCGGCGTGCCGCCCGGCCGAACCTTCCGCAAGGTGACGTTCCCGATGATCTTCCCGGGCGTGCTGTCGGCCATGCTGTTTGCGCTGACGCTCAGCTATGACGAGTTTCCGCGGACCCTGTTCACCGGCGGTTCGGATGTGACGATGCCGATCGCGATCTACGGCACCTTCGCTGTCGAGATCCATCCGAATCTGTTCGCCTTCGGCATCCTGACCACGCTGTTTTCCTTCGCCCTGCTGACGGTCTACGGCATCCTCATGGGACTATCGACCCGCAGTTCGCGCTCCCGCGTCTCCGATCTCCAGGAGGAAATCGCGTGAACGGTTTGCCGCTGCATACGGCCATCGTCACCGGCGCCGGAGCCGGCATAGGCCGGGCCATTGCGTTGCGGCTGGCGGCGGAGGGCGCGCGGGTGGTCGTCAACGACCTGTCCGAAAGCGCGGCTGCTGAAACGGCGACGCTGATCACCGATGCCGGCGGCAAGGCGTTGGCAGTCCAGGGAGACATCTCAACCGAGGCCGGGATCGAGCACGCCTTCGCCGTTTGCGAGGAAAACTGGGGCGCTTGCAGCCTGCTCGTCAACAATGCCGGCATCGTTCAGCAGGTTCGCTTCGGTGACATGCAGACGGACGCGTTCGACCGGATGATCGCCGTGCACTTGCGCGGATGTTTTCTGGGTTGCCGCCGGGCCATCGGGCCAATGCTGGCGCGCGGAGGTGGGGTCATTGTCAACGTCGCCTCGCAGCTCGGACAGATCGGCGGCGTCGAGCTGGTGCATTACTCGGCCGCCAAGGCCGGGATCATCGGGCTGACCAAGGCGCTTGCACGGGAAGTCAGTGGCAGCGGCATTCGGGTGAATGCCGTGGCGCCCGGACCCGTCAATACCGACCTCGTGATGGAGCTCTCCCAGGACTGGCGCGACGCCAAGGCGGCCGAGCTGCCATTGCAGCGTTTCGGCGAACCGGAAGATGTGGCCGCGAGCGTGGCCTTCCTGGCTTCGAGCGATGCCAAGACCTTCGTGGGCCAGACCCTGGGGCCGAACTGCGGCGACGTGATGCTGTGAGGATGAATTGATGAAAACCGTTGTGATCACTGGTGCAGGAATTGGGATCGGCAAGGCCACGGCCATCGCTTTCGGCCGCGCCGGGTACCGGGTCGTTGTCACCGACGTGCTGGAAGACGAAGGCCGATCGGTCGCTGAAGCTATCCAGTCCGATGGCGGTGAGGCCGAATTCATTTCGCTCGACGTCACCTCCACTGAACAGTGCGATGCGATCGTCAAGTCGGTGGATCAGCGCTTCGGCGCGTTGGACTGCATCGTCAACAATGCCGGCATAGCGCACCGGGTGCGGTTGGCCGATCTCAGCGATGACAAGTGGGACCACACGCTCGACGTGGATCTCAAGGGCATGATGCGGCTGGTGCGCGCCGCGGCGCCCGGGATGATTTCCCGCGGCTCGGGCAACGTCGTTTGCCTGTCGTCGATCATGGGCGTTGCCTATGGCTGGGACGAACACGTGCACTATTCGGCTGCCAAGTCCGGGGTTGTCGGACTGGTGCGCGGACTGGCCGTGGAACTCGCGCCGTCGGGCATTCGCGTCAACGGATTGGCGCCGGGCTATGTGCGCACCGCTCAGGCGCTGTCGGAAGAACATTCGCTGGGCGAAGCCGGCCTCGCCGCTGCCGCCAAGTTCATTCCCCTGGGGCGCGTCGGAGATCCGGAGGACATCGCCGATGTGGCGCTGTTCCTGGCCTCCGACGCCGCCCGCTACCTCACCGGGCAGATCATCACCGTCGACGGCGGCCTGCTGGTCGGCCGCTATTGAACAAAAACAACAAGAAATCGAACACCGCTCACCAAGACAGAAGGGAGCTCAACTATGAGAGACTATTCCATGAAACGCCGTACTTTTCTCGCCGGTGCCGGAGCCATGGGCACTGCCGCTGCGTTCAGCAACCCGCGCATGGCCATGGCCGCAGGCAACCTGGGGAACCAGGAACTGCGCACCGTCGGCCTGTCGGTCACTGTGCAGGAACGCATCCTCAACGACTTCAAGGCCAAATCCGGCGTCGGTGCCGTCTTCGGCAAGGCGGACATCTTCCCCAACACCCAGACCGAACTGCTGTCCGGCTCGAAAGCCTATGACTGTTGGGAAACCATCGGCGAACGCCTTCCGGCGATGACGGCGACGAAGACCATCGATTCGATCGCCACATCGGACCTGTCGAACTGGGCCAACATCCGGCCGACCTTTGTCGAAACCGATCCGCGCATGGCTCCGGACGCGCAGATCTCCGGACAGATCTGGGCCGATGGCGCCAAGACCGAACTGTGGATGGTGCCGACTGTCTACAACTACGATTCCATCGGCTACCGGCCGGACCTGGTCAGCGCCGAAGAAGCCAACACCTGGACGGCGCTGTTCGATCCCAAGTTCAAAGGCAAGACCGGCCTCAATGTCGACCCGCTGATCGCCTTCGGTCAGGCCATTCTGGCGATGAACTCGCTGGGTCTGCTCAACGTGCCGAACCCCGGCAACCCGAACGTCGAAGAAATCGACGAGGCGGCAAAATTCCTGATCTCCAAGAAGAAGGAAGGCCAGTTCCGGGCGCTTTGGGGCGACTTCGGCGAACTGGTCAACCTGCTCGCCTCCGGCGAGATGATCCTGGCCGATGCGTGGCAGCCGGCGGTCATGGCCGTCAAGGCGCAGGGGATCGAATGTTCCTATGCTGTGCCGGTCGAAGGTTATCGCGGCTGGTCCATCGGTATCTCGCTGATCGGCAACACGCCCAATGCCGACGCGGTCAAGGCCTATGCCGACTACTGGCTGTCGGGACCGCCGGCAATCATCGTTTCAGAGCAGGGTTACTACTCACCGACGACCAACATCAAGGATGTCATGGCGCCGGAAAAATACGCCTTCTGGTACGAGGGCAAGCCCTGGGTCGGTGCGCCTGAGCGCGGCATCAAGGAAGGCGATCTGCGTGATGGCGGTTCGCTGGAAGAACGCGCCAGCCACGTCTCCTATTGGCACCAATGGCCGGCCGAATACGACCACCTCATCATGCGCTGGGACGAGTTCCTGAGCGCCTGATCTTTGAACCCGCGCGAGGGGTTGCTTCCGGCCCCTCGCGCCACAACCGGATATCCGACGATGTCGCCCATGACCGATTACGATCTTGAACTGCTGGACCTCGGCAAGGTCTATCCTGGCGGCCATCAGGCCGTCGAGGCATTCGACCTGCGGGTCAGGCGCGGCGAATTCATCTCGTTTGTCGGTCCGTCTGGCTGTGGCAAGACGACGACCTTGCGGATGATTGCCGGATTGGAAAGCATCACCAGCGGCAAGCTGCTGATCCGCGGTCACGACTACACCAATACGCCGGCGGAGAAGCGGCCAACCGCCACCATCTTCCAGAACTACGCGATTTTTCCGCATATGAGCGTGCGTCAGAACATCGAATTCGGACTCGAGGTGCGCAAAATCGAGCCGAGTGATCGCAAGCGCCGGGTCGATGCGATCATCGACAAGCTGCAGCTCGGCGATGTCGCCGATGCCAGGGAAAGCTCGCTGTCGGGCGGTCAGAAACAGCGCCTGGCGCTGGCCCGCGGCCTGGTGACCGAGCCCGACATCCTGTTGCTCGACGAACCACTGGGTGCGCTCGACGCCAATCTGCGCAAGTCGATCCAGGAAGAGTTGAAGCTGCTGCAGCGGTCGCTCGACATTACCTTCATTTTTGTCACCCACGCCCAGTCGGAGGCGTTGTCGATGGGAGATCGGGTGGTGGTGATGAACGCCGGGCGGGTGGAACAGATCGCGCCGCCCCTGGAGCTTTACACGCGCCCGGCATCGCCTTTTGTCGCCCGTTTCATCGGCCGCAACAATCTGTTTTCCGGCAAACTGTCGGACGTCACTGGCGACCGGGCAACCGTCATGACCGAGTTTGGCGCGCTGGCCGGTATTTGCGGTTTCGATGGCGCTGAGGCCGGCAATGAAGCGGTGGTCGTCGTGCCGTCGGAATATGTCGAAATCGATGGCGCCGGACGCCGGGAAACAGATTCCGCCTATGAGGGCGTCGACGGCACAGTCGCCTCGGTTGACCGGGTCGGCCAGCTTGCATTTCCGACCGTCGAACTGGACGGCGGCCGCAGCCTGCGGCTCGAGACCTATGCCGAGAACCTGACGGGCCGCGGTGTCGAAACCGGCGGCCGGGTCAGCCTGCGATGGAAACCAGCGCGCGCGACCGTGGTGCTCAGCCCCTGACGCCCTGACCAAACCAATTTCAACCGGACGTTTTCAGTCCTCAAAACGAAGGAAGCCAATATGGCCAAAGAGATTTTTTGTGCGATTGGAGTGGATGTCGACGCGGTCGGCGGTTGGCTCGGATCCTATGGTGGCGAGGACAGTCCCTGCGACATCTCACGCGGACTGTTTTCCGGCGAGGTCGGCTCCATGCGTCTGCTCGAACTGTTCGACCGCTGGGGCATCAAGACGACCTGGTTCATTCCGGGCCACTCAATCGAAACCTTTCCGGACCAGATGAAAGCCGTCGCCAATGCCGGCCACGAAATCGGCATGCACGGCTACAGCCATGAAAACCCGATCGCCATGACCCCGGAACAGGAATCCGACGTCATGGACTATTCGATCGAGCTGATCGAAGGTCTCTGCGGCCGTCGGCCGACGGGTTATGTGGCGCCCTGGTGGGAATTCTCGCCGGTTTCCAATGAGCTGCTGCTTGCCAAGGGCATCAAGTACGACCACTCGCTGATGCACCGGGATTTCGAGCCCTATTACATCCGGGTCGGCGATTCCTGGACCAAGATCGACTACACCAAGCCGGCCTCCGAATGGATGAAACCGCTGGTGCGCGGTCGAGAAACCGATCTCGTGGAAATCCCCGCCTCCTGGTATCTCGACGACCTGCCGCCGATGATGTTCATGAAGGCCGCTCCCAACAGCCATGGCTTCGTCAATCCGCGGCACCTGGAAGAGATGTGGCGCGACCAGTTCGACTGGGTCTATCGCGAAATGGATTACGGCGTGTTCACGCTCACCATCCACCCGGACGTTTCCGGCAAGCCGCAAGTGCTGATGATGCTGGAGCGCCTTTACAACCACATCATCTCGCATCCGGGCGTCAAGTTCACCACCTTCGATGCCATAGCGGACGACTTCATGCAGCGGTCACCGCGCGGCTAGATCACGACTGGAAGGAGCGTCCTCATGTGCGGATTGTGCGGCCTGCTCGGCATCGTCCACTGGACCGAAATGTCGGCTCATCCGGATGCCTTCACGGGCAACCGGAAACCGACGGTGCGGGCCGAGCGGATCCGCCGTACCGGTTTTGTCAATGGGCTGCTTCAGCCCCTGCGCATGAAGGTCGCTGATTTCCAGGCGACCAGCTACGTCCTGGCGTCTGCCACCGGAAAACGTGAGATTGTCGACGACCTGGCCGGCGTCTGGTCGACGGTTGAGCAGCTTGGCGGACGGCCGGTCGACCCGCTCGATCCGACCTATCTTGCGGCGCTATCGCAGGTGCAGCGATGATTCCCGTCAACGTCGTCACCGGCTTCCTCGGCTCGGGCAAGACCACGGTCTTGCAGGAGGTCCTGCGGCATCCGGACTTCCGTGATGCTGCCGTGATCGTCAACGAGTTCGGCGAAATCGGTCTCGATCACCTGCTCCTGGAGGAAGTGGAAGAGGGCGTGCTGCTGCTTGAGAACGGTTGTATCTGCTGTACCATCCGTTCCGATCTGCAGGAGACGATCCGGACATTGCAGGCCCGCGCCGCGTCCGGTGTCATCCCGCCCTTCGACCGCGTCTTCATCGAGACGACCGGCCTGGCCGATCCGGCGCCGATCCTGTCGACCGTGTTGGCCGAGCCGATCATTCGCAACCATTTTCGCGTCGGCAACATCCTGTGCACGGTCGATTCCGTTGCCGGTATCAACTCACTCGAAAATCAGCCTGAAGCGGCCAAGCAGGTGGCCGTGGCGGATCGGATCCTGATCACCAAGACCGATCTTGCCGAAGCGGTCTATGTTGCCGGTTTGGAAAAGAAGATCCGCAGCATGAACCCGATCGCCGAGGTGCGGCGATCAACCGGCAGCGGCTTCGATGCAATCGCCCTGTTCGGCAGTGACGCCGGTGATGAAGACAGCAGAGCGACGGAGATTGCACGCTGGCTCGATAGAAGTCGCCATGATCACGGTCACGATACGGCGGCCATTCATGCTTTCACGCTGGAGTTCGACGAACCGATCGACTGGACGGCCTTTGGCGTCTGGCTGACCGCTCTTCTCCACGCCCACGGGGAAGCCGTGTTGCGGGTGAAGGGCGTGCTCAATGTGCGCGAAAGCAGCACGCCTGTGGTGATCCAGGGCGTCCAACACATTGTGCATGCGCCATTGCATCTGGCCGAGTGGCCGGACGACGACCGAACGTCGCGCATCGTTTTCATTGTCCGGGAGGTGGATGAACAGGCGGTACGCGATTCACTCAATGTATTCCTGGATCTTGCCCGGCGCGTGGGCGACGCCCCATTGCTCAGCTCCGGCGTGAAGGAGGCCGGTCATCATGGCTGATCTTGAGAACCTGTCCCGGCGCTCGGCGTCCGCTGTCGGTCGTGCCCTGGCGGCGGGCGAAGCGAGTCCGGTTGCCCTGGCCGAGTACCTGCTGGACAAGGCGGAGCGGACGGAAGCCAAACGGGTTTTCATCCGATTGACGGCAGAAAGAGCGCTGGCCGAAGCCCGCGCGGCGGAACGACGCCTGGCCTCCGGTCAGCCTCTGTCGCCGCTGGATGGCGTGCCCATTGCCTGGAAAGATCTGGTGGACCTGGCCGGCGAACGGACCACGGCGGCTTCGGCCATCTACCGGTCGGCCGAACCGGCACGGCTCGACGCGCCGGTCGCCGCCAACGCTACCGCCGCCGGCCTGGTGACGCTCGGCAAGCTCAACTTGACCGAATTTGCCTATTCGGGACTGGGGCTCAATCCGCATTTTGGTACTCCGCACAATCCGCACGGTTCCGGAATCCCAAGGGCGCCGGGCGGCTCTTCATCCGGTTCCGGCGTTGCCGTGGCAGCCGGCTTCGTCCCCTGCGCCATTGGCACCGACACCGGCGGTTCGATACGGATACCGGCGGCGTTCAATGGCATTGTCGGTTACAAGCCGAGTGAGGGACGCATTGACAAGACGGCCGTGTTCCCGCTGTCGCGCACGCTCGATACGGTCGGCCCGCTGGCCCGCTCCGTCGAGGATTGCGTGCTTCTTGATATGACCCTGCGCGGCGCAGTCGCCCCAACGGTCAAACGCCGTTCCGTGGTAGGTCAGCGGATTTGCGTTCCCGAGGCGGTGGTTCTCGACGATCTGGATGAGGCTGTCGAAGCCAATTTCAATCGCAGTCTGGCACTGCTCGAGGATGCCGGCGCCCGAATTGTGCGCGGCCCTTCGGAGATATTCGAGCGAGCGGCACAGCTTGCTATCGACTACGGCACGATCACCGCCGCCGACGCCTATGCTGAGCATCGCCATCTGGTTGATGGCGCCGGCGTGAAACGCATCGACCCGCGCGTCGTTGCTCGAATCATGGGCGGCAAGGCGATGTCGGCCGCCGATTTCATCCTGCTGCTGCGCGAGCGCGAAAGCCTTGCCGAGCAGCTCGCCGCATTTGTCGATGATGGTCTGATCGCCATGCCGACGACGGCCATGACGGCCCCGGAAATCGCGCCACTGGATGCTGACGAAGACTTGTTCCATCGCACCAATCTGAAGGTGCTACGCAACACATCGTTGGGCAATTTTCTCAACTTGCCCGGCTTGGCTCTCCCCAACGGCAAGGACGCTCAGGGCATGCCGACCAGCCTGCTGATTTCCAGCATCGGCGGCGGAGACGTTCGGCTCCTGAGCCACGGGTTGGAGATCGAGCGATTGCTCAGCGGATCCTTGCGGCTGGTTCGGTCACCCGTCAGCGCTCAGCCGGCCCGAACTGCGGGCTGAGACGCTTGGACTGCGGTATTCGCTGCAGATTTCCGAACTTGGCTTTCCAGTTTGCGCCTGCCTCGGTGGCATCGAAGGCTGACTGTCGGCCTGACACACGGTTTCGGGACAAACCCTCAGGGTGCGGCCGGCTGGTCGCACTTGCATCGCATTGGTTCCAGGTTACCTGCTTCTTTCCAAGGCTCCAAAATGAGGGATCTCCCTCATACAGGCATGCAAACCGCTCAATTACCGTCGGTCATCGGATGAGATTCTGATTCAACGGAGTTGTCGAGATGAAGCC
The DNA here is from genome assembly GCA_965228435.1 of Hoeflea sp. Taxonomy (GTDB): domain Bacteria; phylum Pseudomonadota; class Alphaproteobacteria; order Rhizobiales; family Rhizobiaceae; genus Hoeflea_A. The sequence goes on from OZ245818.1 coordinate 4,262,712, forward strand.
AACAAAACCACGCGCGCGCAGCGGTCCGCTAAATCCCAGACGGTTCAACAGAGCACAGTATGTGGTTTGCGCAGGGCAAATCGCCCTGTTTAGAACATAGGGGGTGAACAATGCATCGTTACATTTTTTTGCTTGTCGCATTCAGCGTTGCGGCATTCGGGCCGGCGTGGTCGCAAAACGTTGCGGTCCAAGCCCCGTCAAACCGGGATACGGTCATTGAAAACAAATCCGGCCGCACCGTTCTGCTGCATGTGTTTAATTGCGGAGATGTGGCGCGTTTGATTGCGAGATACGAGAAAAAGCTGGGCAATGGCAAGACGTGGCGGCTCAGCCGCTCGGGCGCATGTTTTCATGTCAATATCTGGAAGGTCGGCACGGGATTTTTGGGCGCCAATGTCATTTGGCGGAAGAACCAACAGATACGCGGTCGGACAACCATCGGAGGCAATGGAAAGACAAAAGTCAATATCCGCACGATCAGTGACTATCGAGTCATCAACAAGTCCGGGCAGCAAGTTAAGGCTTTCGTTTTCAACGAAAAGGACGCCGCGCGCCTGATCGCCCTTCAGGCCAGGGAGATCAGCGATAATCCCGATCCGGTGCAGTTCAACCTGAACACCAATGCGGTGAAGCACCGAGTGCAGATCCAAACCGAAGACGGAGACGTCCTCTTTGATGCAGTGGTACCCCGCCGCACGACGCTGGTGCTCAAGCCGGAAGCATGTCCGGCCGGTGCCATGGTCCTGAAGGACGTCGACAAAGATGACCCGCTTGAAGGCGAAGAATATGAGACCTTCACACTGATGTCGTTCAACGCGGACCTTTTCCCGATCGGGTCGGGTCTAGTGGGTAAGGCAGGCGAGGCGGATCTCAATGGCGTCACCCTGTTCCAGCGCTACAAATCCATTCGAGAGGTCATGGCCTGCTATGACTGGAAGGCGTTCCAAGGCGTGTGGCGGAAGCTATTTGTCGGGGACGTCCACTTTGTTCGGATCGATCGCCTCATGTTTCGCGGCAAGGGCGTCGGCACAGAGCGGGGATATCATCATGGGTTGGCGATCGGCCATACGTTTGAGGAACACGAATTTGATGATACGCCCTCCGACGAAATCAAGTTTGACTCAGTCGGTGGCGGCACCTGGGATGCGACCGTCGAAAAGGGTGCGCTGTCCATAGGCAAGCTCCGTCAAACGGTCACGCCACGATCAGACGGAACGAACCATGTCGATTATCAATGGCTCTTCAGGCTTTATTCAACAGACCTGCAGGTAGATGAAGCGGGCAAGGGATCACGGGGACAAATACGCCTTGAGCAGATGTGCCAACTTCTTGGTAGAGACGACTGCGGCTCTGCTACGAACAAGGAGCCATATACGGGACGACATATCATCGCCGGGACTTTCAATATGGCGGTTGGCTCAACAGAGTTCGATCTGGTCGCGAAAGACAAGCTCAAGGTCCACACGCCGAGCAATGCCCCTGAAGAGAAAAGGCACTACCTGCTGACCGGCATGACGGATGACATCGAGGTTCTTGAACTCGTGAAGGGGCATATCGTCTATGACGATTTCAAGACATCAGTCTCGCTGGATCAAAATCCGGCTCATTCCATCTCCAGCACCCCGGCACTGTTCGCCAGGATAAGGGTGCATTATCCGATTGTCGAGGAAGAGGAATAGGCTCAAAACCCATTCATCGACGATTGGCAAGGGCATGATTCCCATGCTCATTCGTATTACCCTGGCGCATTACTCTGGCGCAGTCCTCTGGCGAGCTGCCAATAGAGTGTCCTCCCATCGATCGGGAACCGGAGAAGGGAAGGTCGCGTTGCGGCCTTCTCTTCCGGATGTTCACACCCTTGGCCGACCGCGGCCATGTCCCGGAAACCCGCTCTAGCTTTGCGAGGATGGGTCCAGCAGACCCTCTCGTAATGCGTAGGCCAACATTTGAGCAACCGAGTGCACATTCAATTTTGCCATCATGCGTGTTCGGTGGTTGTCGACCGTTTTGGCGCTGATCGACAGCCGCTCGGCAATTGCCGCGTTGGAAAATCCCTGGGCGATCAGATGCAAAACCTGGCGTTCGCGAAGGGTCAGTTCACCGGTGCCTTTCTCGTGCTCGAGGATTTGCACCACGTCTTTGCAAACGTAGGATTCGCCCAGCAGCAACCGGGTGAAGCCCAGGCTCATTTCTTTCGGTGTGCAGGATTTGAGGAAGACACCATCCACGCCGGCAGCGATCCAGTCCGACAGGGATCCAGCGCTTGTAAAGCCGGTGACAACCGCAACCTTCGTGGCAGGCGCCCATCGGCGGACTTCGCCAAAAACCTCCATGCCGCGCGACAGCGGCATCCCGACGTCCAGGAGCAGCAGGTCGGGTTGCGTTTCCTTGCTGATCGCGATCGCCTCGACCCCGTTTTCGGCCTCGCCTACGACCTCGATCGTGAAGCCTTCAACACCGCTGAGCACGTCCTTCAATCCGTTTCGCACGACCGCATGATCGTCGGCGATCAGCACAGAAGCGACAGGCAATGACTCGGACATGGTGCTGTTGGACCCTGGGAAAGGTTGGGCTGCTTGTCTGCCTAATCTACGCAACATCGACGGCGGCGCAAACCAAAGCCGGGCTTGTTGAAATCACGCCTGGCGCGCCGATGCCGGGCCTTTTCCCTGCAAACGCGCGTCAGTTCGTTTTGGGTGGGCACCTGACAGCCAGTGTTCTGCTCACCGCGCTCTTTCTGGCGTTTGCGCGGCTGTTGTCATTTCAGCCTGCCCGACGATACGCCTATTACTTCATGGCAACGACCGTCAGCCTGATAGCCTATGACGGCTATTTTGCGGTGTTGTTTCCGACGATTCCGGTTCTATGGACTACGGCTGCCAACCGGCTCGTCGAAATGCTGATGATCGTTCTCTATTTCGGTTTTTTGGCGTCCTTTGTGCGCGAAAGCATCGGAGCCCACCGGATTCTGACTTTTGCAAGCTGCTTCATGTGGGCCGTTCCGGGTACCTTAATCCTCGGTGCTGTCGTCGCCGGTGCGGGGGAAGCTTTGAAACTGGACGCTACGGAAGGCGGTGCTGCAACCGGAGCGGTGCTGAGAACCGTCGCTCCCTGGATCGACGACGGCTCGATCATTGTTCTCTGGACAACTCTCAGTGTCTGGTCATCCGTTCTTCTCATTCGTCGTGGCACGGACGGGGCGTGGCTTTTTGCTGCGGGTGCCTGGCTGCTGATGCTCTCGCCGCTCGTCGGAGTGCCCGCGCTGGGTCGGTCAGATAGCGGTCTCTTGCCAACCGAGATCGTTCGCAATTTCCTGGCGCTGGCGGGTGCAATCATTTTCGCAGCCGCGATGGTTTGCCTGACCGTCGGTCTGCGAGCGCAACGGGATCGAGCGACCCGCGAAGCGCTTGAGACTGCCCGGGAGCGCTTGTCCAAAGGGCGGCTGGCAGCCCGAACGGATCTGAGTCACGCCCGCGGACTGGCCGAACGGCACCGGCAGCGCCTAGCCCTGACCGGCCACGATCTGCGCCCGCCGCTGGTGTCGGCCGAGACCGAAGCGATCCCGCTCCAGATCGTCCTGCAAAATGCGATGCGCATGTTTCGAAGCGAAGCGACAGCAAAAGGGCTGTCGATCCGCGCCGCGACGACCACGGCGGTGGTAGATTCCAACCCAGTTGCCCTTATCCGCATTGTTTCAAACCTCGTCTCCAACGCGGTAAAGTACACGCATGCGGGTGGTATTTTGATTGGGGTTCGGCACAGGGCCGGTGCCCTGTCGGTCGACATATATGACACCGGGCCGGGATTGAGCCAGGAACAGATGGATCGCGTCAGGCGATCCTGCCGGCGCGGCGATACCGACGGCGAGAACGAGGGGGAAGGTCTGGAATTGGCGAGCGTTGAGGATCTGGCCCGCGAACATGGACTGACCTTGACCGTCCAAAGCCGACCCGGCAAGGGATCGCGCTTCTCCATCGAAGGGCTGACGGCGCTCGATCCCCGGGCTGGTTTCACTGGGACCCTGGGCCCGCATGCCTGAGCAAAAGCCGCTATCTTATCGCTGAAAAGTCGTCGAGCGCCGTGGTGTTGTCGCATCTTCCGTTTGCCAGGCACTGCCGGATGGCCTCGATCTGTGCTCCGGTCGGCAGCGGATAGGCGCCTCCACCACATGGTCCGACCGCTCCCTTGAGCGACCCATCATGTTCGGCGAGGACGAACAGCCTTGCGTCCCCGAAATCGGGGATGCTGCCGCACCAGTCGAGAACGCAGTGCTCCGTCATCGTGAAACGGAGCAGGCCGTAGCTCGTGTTGCCGTCGGTCTCAATGATCATGCCGACAACTTCGAGCGTGGCGGTAGCAATCGGATCGTCGGAATCCCCATGGCTCAAGTCCAAAAGGTCGGGTGGATTGGTATCGATTGATCCGTCGCCCCATTGAATGTCCGTCACGAAACCGGAGACAACGACCGGCACGAACCCTTCTGCAAAAAGGCCATTCAGGTGGGTGCCCGCCGATCCGCGTCCGCAAGTCAGGGCTGACGATTTGGTCGATGCCAGCCCGATCAGAAGAGTGGCGAGGAGGGCAAGTGTCTTGATGGTCTTTGAGCGCAATTTCCGACCTCGTCACGGTATCGCCGCGCATGGTGCGGCTTGCAGGTTATTTGGCCCGATCGCCGGCCGATTGAAATGAGGCAAATCCCTCATTCGCAACGGCAACTGGAGTGCTGATTTGTGCAGAACACCGAGCGAATTTCAGATTCAAACGGGACGCCAGCAAGACTGGTGCTGGGCGGAGCGTGATGTCTGAGTTGCGGTGCGAGATTGACCTCAGTGGCGAGGCCCCGCTATATGGACGCTATGAACGAGACCTTCTTCAGCCGACGCCGTATCCGTTTCGCCCCTGCGCGACGCCGATAACGCTCGTCCGAGACCGTTCATCCGCAACCGCGCCTCCGGCGCGGTTTTTTTGTTTTCAGATCAAATTGGCGAGCTGACCGAACGAGACCTTCGCTCGCCCCAGAAGTAGGACACCACAATGAGCATTCGTATCGGCATCGTCGGGATCAGTGGCTTCGGAGGCGGGGAGGTGATGCGTTTGATAGCGAACCACCCGTCGTTCGACTTGGTTTATGCCGCGGGCGAAAACAGCGCCGGCAGTCGATTGGTCGATCGGTTTCCCGGCTTGCCGCCCAGGTTGGCCGACCTGGTAATCGAGAGATGGAATCCTGAAAACCTGCCGGAGATCGACGTGCTTTTCGCGTCACTGCCCACGGGCGCATCGGCCGCTGCGCTGGCGCGTGTCCCCGAGGCCGTAAAGATCGTTGATATCGGCGGGGACCACCGCTATGCCACAGGATGGGCCTACGGCTTGGCTGATGTGTGGCCACACCAGATCGAGGGACAGACCCGCGTAGCCAACCCCGGTTGCTTTCCGGTGGCGGTACTAACGGCATTGGCGCCGCTTCTCGCCGAAAAACTGATTGAGCCGGGCAATATCGTGGTCGACGCCAAGACCGGGATCTCCGGCGCCGGGCGGGGTGACGGGGGAGGGTTCGGCTACGCCGAGAGCAACGAGAACCTGGTTCCTTACAGCCCGCTCCAGCACGTCCACATTCCCGAGATGGCCAAGTCCATCGAGCGACTGAGCGGAGCGAGCGCCTCCGGTTTGGTATTTACGCCGCACCTGGTGCCGATGACGCGAGGCCTCCTTGTCACCATCTATTGTCGCGGCAGCGCCACCACGGGTGAATGCCTGGATGCGGCTCGGCGCTTCTACGCGGAACGGGCCTTCGTCCGTGTGACGGACAGGCAGCCTCAGACAAAATGGGCAACCGCTTCGAATCTCGCATTGGTCAGCTACGCGGCCGACAAGGAGCGGGATTTAGTGATCGCCATGGGCGTGGTGGACAATCTTGGGAAGGGCGCGGCTGGTCATGCGATTCAGAACGCCAACCTGATGTGTGGGCTGCCGGAGACGGCGGGGCTGGAGGGTCTCCCAGTTTGGCCCTGAGGTCATTAATTCAGAGGGGTTTCAGCACACTGGCAAGGTTATGATTCTAGTGTGCCGAAGCGGTAAGGCGGATGGTGAATTCCGTTCCCTCGGCCGGCGAAGACATCACACCGACCGACCAAGCCTGGTCCAATGCGGCGCGGCGAATTATGTCGAAGCCGTGTCCGCCGTTGCCCACCACCTCGGACCCGGGTGAGTTCACGAACCGCTCTCGGTCCGCACTCGGCAATCCCGAGCCGTTATCGCGAACCGACACTTCAACACCATTCGTATTCTCGATCGAGACCGTCACCGCATTCGCGCCGCTGTGTCGGATCGCATTCGACAGGAGGTTCGAAAGCACTCGCAAAAGCGCTGTTGGATCTTCAATCCGCAATCGGCTCTCACCTTGCCTTTCGAGCACAATCCCGGATGTGCGCGCGTCATCGGCGAACATCAGGAGCGCGCCGTCTGCGATATCGGTTACCGTCAGAGGCGACTCCGTCGAACTCCCTTCGGCAGGTCCTGAAGATCCCGATAGCAGCCCTTCCAGGTAGGTGATGCTTTGCGCCAGCCGTGCCGAAATTTCCGGGTCCTCGGACCGGCCACCTTTGCCGATTTCGCGAAGTGCAGTGCGCAAGAGCAGCAGCGGTTGCTGAAGATCATGACGCGTGTGGGCGAGTTCCAGAGATTTTTCGGTGGCAAGATTGGCATTCTCGTCTGCACGTTTGCGCAATTGGTGGGTCATCTGGAAGGCGGCGGCTGCGAAGACCAGGCCGTCCAGAAGCTGCCCGTACCGCATCGTATCGTAAACAACGGAGTGCGCGCCCGGGTAAAACACCAACACCGACGTAAAGGCCCCGACATAGAGCAAAAGCAGCACCGCCCCGGCCAGAAAGAAGGCCGATCCGGGCCGCCGGTGATAGAAGGCTACGCCGGCATTCGCCAATTGGACGAGGATGATCATAAGCACGATGATGGCGCCGATCTTCCGCGCCGTCAGAATGTCGATGACGAGCGGCATAACCGCGCACAGGATCGCAGCCCCTGCAAGGAACGCCGAAATCCGACTCATCGTCTTGAATGGCTGATCGCTCCCCAAGACGAACTCCCGCCCGAACAGAATGGCGAACGCCATGCTCAGCTGCGAGATCGGGTGGGCGATCAGCGCGTTGAAGCCCGGAAAGTTCGGCCACAGGTGCTGAAAAAAAGAACCGTTGATCTGCGCGTTGAACGACAGAAGCAAAATGAAGAACAGCGCGTAGTAGGTCATCACGCGGCTGCGGAACACGAAGGCGATCGCGACGGAAAACACGGCGATCATCGTGCCGACCGCATAATAGACTGTCAGCAGGACTTCGGCTGAGAGAACCTCGCCTCGAAAGCTGTCCAGGGTCTGAATACGCATGGGAAGGTTGCTCGAGGCGTCCGCCGCGTATCGAACCCAGATCGTAGCGGGTTCGTTCGGCGTCAGGCGAAACGGAGCCGAGACCATCATGCGGTTCGGATTGGATCTTTCGGCAAACCGTGTGGTGCTTCCGTCGAGCAGGATAACGACCGTCTCCCCATCTTGTTCGAGGTGGATCTCGGCCGTTCGCAGGTAGGGTTTGCCGAGCGCGACGACCCATTGCGTGGTGTCGGGCGCATCCGACACAACATCGAATCTCAGCCAGTAGGTCGAATTTGCGAGACCGAAATTCGCCTCGGTCCTTCCCAGCTTTGAGAACCCGTCCTGTCGAGAGGCATCTCGCGCGCCTTCAAGGGTCAACACGCCCTCGTCGTCGATCAGAAAATCGATCTGTTCTCCAAAACCAAACGCGCCGGTCTCAGGATTCAGATCGACGGACGATAGCTGCCGTGGCTCAGCATAAGCGACAGCTGAAACAAAGGCCGGGATCGCAACTGCGACAACCCAAAGCGCCACCAAAATCCACCGCGTCGACGCCCGCATGTCCCCCTCGAATGCCGAGCAAGGTGCCCGGCCGCAAACAGTTCCTACCATACACCTCTGGTCCGCCGAGGCGATCCTCCTAAAGTGCGACACGCGGTGGGATGTGATGATTTGGTCGCGTTAGGGCAGGTTTTCCCGGAAAATCACCTGCAGGCGCGGCGGAAATTCCGCCTCGTCGCCGCCGCGCACTGCTGAAATCAGCAGTTTGACGATCTCCCGTGCCTCGACGCGCGGGTTCTGGTCGATCACCGCGTCCATGGTGCCTTCCAGCAGCATGGCCCGCGTCGCGCTTGTCAGGTCATGCCCGATGAACACGACGTCGTCAGCGGCGTTCGCCTCCTTGAGGGCTCTGGCGATGCCCTGGTTGCCGGAGCCGATGTTGTAGATGGCGGCAGGTCGATCATTCCTGAGCAATTCGACCGCCGCATCGTAGGCCTGTTCGCGGTCATCGTTGATTTCGTGCATCGAAGACACCGTCAAATGGGTGAATTCACGCTTCAGGATCGACCGGATGCCCATCTCGCGTTCTTCGTGACCGCGATAGGAGGGAGAACCGATGAACACGGCGACCCTGGCCTCGTCAGAAGGCGGGAGGAACCGGCCAATGAGGTAGCCGGCGAGCCGTCCGGCGGCCCGATTGTCGATCCCGACATAACCAACCGAACGGAAGCTCGGCACATCCGACACCAGTGTCGCGACCTTTGCACCCTGTGTGGTCAGTTGGTCCAATGCTTCCGAAACATTGGGGTGATCGATCGCAACCAGACCCACCGCGTCGGTGGTGCCCGTCAGTTCCCGCAGTTTTTCCGCCAGGGCCGTTTCGTTGAAACTGGCAACCTGGTGCACCCGGCCAAGGACATCGGACCGTGCTTCGATTTCCTCGATCAGGTGTTTTCGCAGCAGTGCCATGAAACTGTTGGTTCCGGCCGGCAGCAGAAAATCCATGCGAACCGCCGGCTCTTCCTGTGGCTGGGGTCCGAAGTATCCCAGCGTCTGGGCGATGTGCAGAACGGTCTGTCGCGTGCGGTCCTTGACGCCTGGCCGATTGTTGAGAACCCGATCGACGGTGGCGATCGAAACATTGGCCTGATGGGCGATCGTGGCAATCGTGGCTTTCATAACTGGAGCTCCGACCATTGCTGTGACTGGATGCCGCAGAAGGCATCATTTGCTCCCATCAAAACACATCATTTGCGAATTCAGAAAGGCAGTTTCGCCGAAATGAAGCGAAATGATTGGTTTTGAGGGGCAATGATGATTGTATTCGCTTAAGGCGTCGGGCGACAGTCCGCCCAGGGGCAGCACCCGCTTTCGAACGGCTGCCGATTGGGAGGATATGATGAAGAACGCCGAGATTTCACGCCGTGCGCTTTTGAAAGGTGGAGTGGCGACCTCCACCGCATTGGCCTTGCCTTTGGTGTTGCGTCCGGGCCGGGCGCGGGCGCAATCGGGCCTGGCGGAAGGCATGATTGGCGGACCAACCGGTTTCGACGGGGCCGAGCGTTATCAATACGGTCCCGATACGCCGGAAGGCCGGGCGATCGAGGCCGTCAAGGCACTGCGTGGTGCCGGAAAAGCGCCTGATCGCATCGTGCTGGGCCTTTCAGACGGCTCCATCGGACAGATCACACAGCCATTTCCGGCCGGTGCGCCCTCGATCAAGGACTTGTGGGAGCAGGAAACCGGGATCGAGCTCGATATCGTCGGCGTGCCCAATGGTCAGGAATTCACCAAGGTCATGCAGGACATATCGACCAAGACAGGCGAGTTCGACATCTATGCCGTGGAGTGGAACCGGCTGGGCGATCTGGCGGAAACAGGTGGCATCGTCAATCTCGACGACTTCGTCACCGCGCACCGTCCGGAATGGGACGATCCCAAGCGCGGCTATGTCGGCGGTGAGCAGGGGGTATCGCTGCTGAACAGCTATCGCGGTTCGGTTTACGGCGTTTGCCTCGACGGCGATTTCCAGACCTGGAATCACCGCACGGATCTGTTCAACGATGAAACGGAGAAGGCGGCTTTTGCCGACCGCCATGGCTACGAACTGGCGCCACCGAAAACCTGGAAGGAGCACGACGAGATTGCAGCTTTCTTCCATCGGCCGGATGACGGTCTGATCGGTTGCACGGACCTGCGCAACCAGGGCTGGGGTTATACCAACTGGTATCAGCGCTATGTGTCGGCCGGTGCACCGAACCGGGCTCTGTTTGCCGATGACGGCAGCTTCCTGATCAACTCGGATGAAGGCGTCATGGCGACGAATGAATATGTCGCCTCGCTGTCGCATCATTCGCCCGACGCGATTTCCTGGGGTTGGCCGGAGCAGTACGGCAATTTTGCCTCCGCCGGTGCTGCAATGACCTGCGCCTTCTCCAACCTCCCGAAGTTCCTCGACAATGCCGCCAATGACGGATCGAAGGTCACCGGCCTGGTGGGCTCGCATCTGCCGCCTGGTCGCGAGACGGATGAGGGGCTGGTGCGTCGCACCGTGCTCTGGTTCAACCTGTCGGCGTCGGTGTCGTCGCAGTCGGACTTCCCGGAAGCCTGCTATCTCTTCCTGCAATGGCTGGGATCGTCCCGGATCTATTCCTGGATGACGGCCAATCCGGGCGGATTTTTCGATCCATTCCAGCTGGCGAATTTCGACGATCCGCTGGTCCGCCAGACCTACCATGACTACCACATGGACGTGGTACGGGAATCGGTGCGCCGCACCGTGCCGACGATCAACTATCCGGGTGCGACCGCGTTCCACAACGCGCTGGACGAGAACCTCGTACAGGCGTTGACGGGCGATCTGACCGCCGAGCAGGCCATGGCCAACACGGAACGCCAGTGGGCGCGGATCGCCCGGCGCGTCGGCGAAGAGAAGCTGATCGACGCCATCACCGCGAATTCGGCTGCGTGGCCGACCGTGATCGACCCGAGCTCATAAGACGAGCCTCCCGCGGCCGGTGCGGGACAAGTTCGCGCCGGCCAGAATCTTTCTCTTCCAGGTTTCCGTAGATTTTCGATGCAACGTTCCCTGTCCTTCGAAGTGATGCGCTACACGCTGATTTTGGGTTTTATCCTGATCTCGCTGGTGCCGACGGCCTGGATGATTTCGATGGCCTTCAAGCCGATTGCCGAGTGGACGGCGTCGGGAGCGGATCTCACCTGGTGGCCGCGCAATCCGACGCTCGACAATTTTCGCTTCATTCTTGGGCAGAGCTCGACCGAACTGATTGTCGCGCTGGAGCGGACGGCAGGGCGACCGATCCTGTCATCGCTTCTTTCCGCGGGCTTCGGAACCCTGATTGCCATGGTCGGTGGCACAATGGCGGCGTACGGTCTTTCTCGCTTCGGCGCCGGTTCCAACCTGCCGCTCGCCCTGATCCAGTTGCGCCTGTTTCCGCCGATGGCGGTGATGATCCCGGTCATGATCATGTGGGCCTTTCTCGGCCTGATCGACAGCTGGTTCGGACTGGGCCTTATCTACGGCATCGTTACGCTGCCATTTGCGTTCTGGCTGATGAAGACCTTCTTCGACGACATGCCGCGCGAGATCGAAGACGCAGCCCGCGTCGAGGGTTGCTCGCGGCTGCGCGTCTTCGTCCGGGTCACGCTGCCCATGATGCGCCCCGCTTTGGCTTCGTCCGCGCTGTTCGTGTTCATTCTCAATTGGTCGGACTATCTGATCGCCCTGCTGCTGACGACCCGCGACTGGGTGACGATCCCCGTCTACATGGCGTCGCTGTCGTCATCGATGACGGGTCAGCTCTACGGCGCCAAGGCGGCGCTTGGCCTGATCGCGGCGATCCCGCCGGTGATCATGGGGATCGCGATCCAGAAGCATCTCGTGCGCGGCCTGACGTTCGGAGCGCTGAAAGGATGAGCATCGTGGAGACATCCGGTCCTCCGATCGAGACAACCGGCGCCAGCGCTTCGACTGGTATGGCGCCCTCGCGGCTCGGACTGTGGCTGACGCTGCCGGCGCAGATTCTGGTGCTGTTCATTGCCCTTTTCCCGATCCTGATGCAGCTCTACATTTCGTTTACCGACTGGTCGCCGCTTGATGGCATCGGCTGGTGGCGGGCCTACGAGCTGTGGATCGGCCTGCTCAACTATATCGATCTGGTCAACGACCCGCGCTTCTGGGGTGCGCTCTCGCGCACGGGTATCGTGATGATCGTTTGCGTGCCGTTGCAGTTCCTGCTGGGGTTGGGTCTGGCTGTTCTTTTCGTCGACGACTTTCCCGGCAAGCGGTTTTTTTATTCGACCATCCTCGTGCCGATGATGATCGTGCCGGCGGTTGCTGGATACATGTTCTTCATGCTGTTCCAGTCCGGCGGACCGGTCAACGATCTCCTGTCGCTCTTCACCTCGGAGCCGGTCACCATCGCCTGGCTGTCGGATCCGGACCTTGCTCTGGTCGCCGTGATGATTGCCGACATCTGGCAGTGGACACCGCTGATGTTCCTGATCCTTCTGGCCGGCATGATCTCGGTGCCGCAAGATCAGCAGATGGCGGCTATTCTGCTCGGCGCCTCCTGGTGGCGTCGCTTCGTCACCATCGTGCTGCCGCGGATGAAGGCGATCATCATCATTGCGCTGGCCATCCGGGTGATCGAGATCTTCAAGATCTTCGATACGCTCTTCATCATGACCGGCGGCGGGCCCGGCGTAGCGACAGAAACCATTTCGGTGTTCATCTACAAGGTGACGCAGCAGGAGCTGATCTGGGGCTATGTCGCGGCCATCGCTCTGTTCATCCTGATCGTGTTGTCCATCCTGTCCGTCTTCGCGCTTAAGCGCATGGCGCGGGAGGAGGCGTGAACCGATGACCGAGATTGTTCTCTCCCGCCTCGGCAAGGATTTCGGTGACTTCACCGCGCTCGCCGACATGAACATGACCATTGCCGACGGCGAGTTCGTGGCGCTGCTTGGTCCTTCGGGCTGCGGAAAATCGACCACGATGAACATGATCGCCGGCATGCTGCGTCCGAGCACGGGCGACATATTTTTCGACGGCAAGAGCATCGTGAATGTGCCCATGGCCCGGCGAGGCGTCGGCTTCGTTTTCCAGAACTACGCCATCTTCACCCATTTCACCGTGCGTGAAAATCTGGCCTACGGGCTGAAAGCCACCGGCGTTCCCACTGCGCAGCGAGATAAGCAGGTGGCCGATATGGCCGACTTCCTGCAACTGACACCGCTGCTCGACAGCCCCACGGCTGGGCTTTCGGTCAACATTCTGCAGCGCGTTGCGATCGGCCGCTCGGCCGTCATCCAACCGGCGATCTTCCTGCTGGACGAGCCGCTGTCCAATGTCGATGCGGCCTTCCGGGCCGTCATGCGCAGCGAACTCAAGACCTTGCAACGCCAGTTTCGCCAGACCATGGTCTATGTGACCCACGACCAGCTCGAGGCCATGACCATGGCCGACCGCATTGCCGTGATGGATCATGGCAAGTTGCTGCAGGTCGGCACCCCCATCGATGTCTACAACAATCCCGTCGATACGTTCGTCGCCCGGTTTCTCGGGTCGCCGGGGATGAACATTCTGCCGGCCGACGCCTCCATCGACGATGGGGTACGGCTCACCGTGAGTAATATCGGCACGTCGCAACGGCTTTCCGACGATGTGGCTGCCGCGGCAGCCCAAAGGTCAAGCGTCCAGCTCGGCTTCCGTCCGGAGCAGATCACGCCGGATGCCGACGGACCGTTCGCGATGACCTGCACATTCGTGGAGCGCATCGGTGCGCGCCGCATTCTTCACCTGGAGGCGGGGGAGTCCACCGCCAAGGCCAGTTTCGACCACGACACACCGGTGCCCGATATTGGCAGCGTTCTGCGCTTTTCGATCGATGACGCAGATATGCGCATCTTCGATGAAAACGGTGCCGCCATCGCGCTGCTGCCAGAGCGGGAGGCCGCGTGATGGCACGGATAACGTTTGAGAACGTGACCAAGCGCTTCGGCGACACCCTGGCCGTCGATGATGTCAGCTTCGAGGTTGCCGACAACGAGTTCTTCTGTTTCTTCGGCCCGCCGCTGTCGGGAAAATCGACCATTCTGAAACTGATCCTGGGCCTGGAACAGCCGGACAGTGGCGACATACTCATCGATGGTCGCTCCGTGCGTCACGTCGAGGCGGCCGAGCGTGACGTTGCCATGGTGTTTCAGAATCTGGCGCTCTTTCCGCATCTGACCGCACTGGACAATGTGCGATTTCCGCTGGTCGAACGCCGGGTGCCGGCGGATCGGATCGAAGCGCGCGTCACTGATGTGGCGCAGAAAATGCACATGACGCATATCCTGCACAAATATCCGGCGCAGCTGTCGGGCGGCGAGCGGCAGCGCGTTGCCATCGCCCGGGCTCTGGTTCGCGATCCCGTGGCCTACTTGATGGACGATCCCATTTCGGCGCTGGATGCGCGATTGCGCGAACAGACACGGGTCGAGCTGCGCCGGATCCAGACCGAGATGAAGCACACGCTGATCTACGTGACCCACGATCAGGAAGAGGCGATGTCGATTTCGGATCGGATGGCCATCCTGGAAAACGGCCGGGTTCGCCAAATCGCCGCACCGGAAGATCTCTACGATGCGCCCAACAGCGAATATGTCGCCGGAATGCTGGGGGCGCCGCATATCAATCTACTGGACGCCGGCCATGTCGGCCCGGATGGACCCATAACAGCAAAGATGCCGCCGCCGCCTCTGGCGGCGCGCGCTGGCGTGCGGCCGGAAAGCGTCGAGGTAAACCGCGACACTGCGGGCGAAGCCCGGGTTCAAACGGTCGAACCCATGGGCGGCACAACGATCGTGACGCTGTCGGTGCGCGACATGCAGATCAAGGCGATGTTGCGGGGTCAGCCGCGGTTTGAGGTTGGCGAGCCGGTAAGGCTTGCTGCTGCGCCGGACCGACTGCATTTCTTCGACGAGGCCGGCATCGCGCTGGGTGGGACAGGAGCATGAGGAGGACACCATGCAGGAGCTGACATTGCGACCGGATCCCGAGATTCGCGTCCGCGATTACAAGATCGGATGCATCGGCGCCGGCATGATCATGGCAGAATGCCATCTCGCCGCTTACAAGGAAGCTCGGTTTCCGGTTGTCGCCATCGCCTCGCGGACCCAGTCGAGGGCAGCCGAAGTGGCCGGGCGCTGGGGCATTCCAACGGTTCACGCAACGCCTTCGGAGCTGATAGCGGACCCGCAGGTCGAGATTGTCGACATCGCCTATCCGCCGGATCAGCAACCGGCACTGATCCGCGAAGCCCTTGCGGCACCGCATGTGAAGGCCATCCTGGCACAGAAACCGCTGGCGCTGAGCCTGGAAGAAGCGCGGGCCTTGCGCGACGAGGCGGCGGCCGCAGGCAAACCGCTCTCGGTCAACCAGAACATGCGCTACGACCAGTCGATGCAGGTGCTGAAACAGCTGCTCGATTCGGGCGTGCTTGGCGATCCGGTATTCGCGCAGATCGACATGCATGCGATCCCGCACTGGCAGGGTTTCCTGGAAGACTACGACCGGCTGACGCTATCGAACATGAGCGTGCATCACCTTGACGCGCTGCGCTTTCTGTTTGGCGATCCCGACGAGGTAACAAGCCTGACGCGAAGCGATCCGCGCACCAGCTTCGACCATGCCGACGGTATCGTCATGACGACACTGCGGTTTCCGTCCGGGCTGATGGCGCTGTCGCTGGAGGATGTCTGGTCCGGCCCTCGCGAGGAAGGCTATGCGGACGACCAGCACATTACCTGGCGGGTCGAAGGCACCAAGGGCGTGGCCAGGGGCACAATCGGCTGGCCGACCGGCGCGGCCTCGACGCTGAGCTATGCCTCGACGGAAGCCACCGGCGGCGCCTGGGTGACGCCCGAATGGAACACCATGTGGTTCCCGCACGCCTTCATCGGCGTGATGGAACAGCTGCAATATGCCTTGCACGCGGAAACCGAACCGACACTCAACGTTGCAGACAATGTCAGGACGATGGCGCTGGTGGAGGCGGCTTATGCCTCCATCGATGCGGGTCGGACGGTGAAACTCGGCGATTTTCTGGATAAATGACACATAAGGGAGGGCCACGGCCATGATGCAGACAGGAATTTTCTCAGGGTATTTCCCCTACGAACTGGACAAGACCGCCCAGGTCATTCGCGACCACGGCTTCAACACCGTGCAGCTCGACATGCATTTCAAGGATGTCGATGTGGGCGACGGGCAGATCACCGTCGACAAGTGCAAGCAGATCCGCGAGACGTTCCGCGATCACAATCTGCCGATTTGCGCGACCTCCTGCTACACCAACATCATTCATCCCAACCCGACCAAACGCGAGGCATTGCTGACGCGGTTCAAGGAAATCCTGGCCCACGCCCAGTATCTGGGGTCACCCTTCGTATGCTCGGAAACCGGCACCTTCCACGAGGAAAGCGACTGGACCCACCACCCCAAGAACAAGACCGAGGAGGGCTGGGACGACTGCCGAACGGTGATCGCCGACCTGGCGCAATACGCCTACGATCACGGCGCGGTCTTCCTGCTCGAAACCTATGTGAACAATGTCGTCGGTTCGGTCGAGGAGACTTTGCGCATGTTCGCCGAGGTCGATCATCCGGGGCTGGGACTGATTATGGATCCGACGAACTATTTCGAGGATCACAACATCGACAAGATGGATGAGACGATCAATCACGTCTTCGATGCGCTCAGCGACCGGATCTGCATTGCCCATGCCAAGGACGTGATGCGATCGGTCGATGAAAGCGAAAAGCATGCCGATATCGGCGATGACGATGCTGCGGAAAGCCACACCTTCAGAGGTGTCGGTTCGATCGAATTGCCGGCGCCGGGGCTGGGGTCTCTCAATTACGATCTCTACCTGCAGCGGCTTGCCAGGAAGCACCCGAACATTCCGATGATCATCGAACATCTCGATGAAGAGGATGTGCCGCGCGCCAAGAAATTCCTCGACGGAAAACTGCGCGCCAACGGACTTTGAGCGGCTGAACCACCGCCCGGTTCTGCGGCCAGGCGGTCCGAAACAGACTTGAATTCTGCAATGCCGTCCGGTCGGGCCGGCAAACGGAGGACGCATGCCAACTCTCTACGGGAAAGAGATGACCCGGACCGAGCTCGAAGCGGTCAGCGGCGCCAACGCCCATGCGGCCGGAGTGCGCCTGATGACGCTGGAAGACGGTGTCGAACGGGGCATCCGGATGCTGGAGTTTCGCACCGGCACCGGCTTGCGGTTCACCGTGCTGGTCGACCGGGCCATGGATATCGGCGATTGCGAGTATCGCGGCATGGGTATTGGCTGGCAGTCACCGGCCGGCTTCCGCCACCCGGGCCTGCATGAATATGAGGGCGAGGGCGGCCTGGGCTGGTTGAGATCCTTCTCGGGACTGATGGTCACCTGCGGCCTGGACCACATCCTGTTCATGTATGACGCACCGGCCGACAATTATGTCTATGCGCCAAGGGAAAAGGTCTCCCACTCGATTCACGGACGGGTCGGCACGATCCCGGCCAAACTGACCGGCTATGGCGAGGCCTGGGACGGCGACCGCTGCACGCTTTGGGCCGAAGGGGTCGTGGCCCAGGGCACCGTGTTCGGCGAGCATCTGGAGATGCACCGACGGATCGAGGTGGAGGTTGGCGGCAATGATATCCGGCTGACGGACCGGGTGGTCAATCGCGGCTTTTACCGCACGCCGCACATGTTCTGCTACCACATCAATGTCGGTCATCCTGTGCTCGAAGAGGGCGCGCGCTATCTGGCGCCGATCGCCGATGTGGTCTGGGCTGCACACCAGGAAACCTATGATGCGCAGGGTGTCGGCTATCGCGCCATGCCGGGGCCGCAGACGGATTTTCATGAACAGGTCTGGCAGCACGAACTGACGGCCGACGATCAGGGCGAGGTTCCGACTGCGCTGGTCAACGACCGGCTCGGGCTCGGCCTGATGGTCGTCACCCGCAAGGATCAGTTTCCCTGCCAGTACGAATGGCAGAACCTGCAATCGGGCCAGTACGCGCTGGGGATCGAGCCCTCGTCGAACCATGTGCTCGGTCATGGCGCGGCACGCAAGCGGGGCGAACTGATCTGGCTCGGTCACGGCGATGAGCGCCGCTACGACACGACCTTTTCGATCCTGCCGGACACGGAGGCTATCGCAGCAGCCGAAAAGCGGATCACCGATATCGCTGTCCAGCCGGACGCCGACTACCCGGCGCCGTCGGGCGATTTCCGGCCGATCGGGGGGCGGTCGTGAGCGCGCCCGGCGATATGAACGGCCGCCGTGTCCTTTATTCCGGCGCGGCCGGCGGGCTGGGTCACGGCACAACGCTGGCGCTTTTGGCGGCCGGGGCGGAGGTGTTCTCGATCGATCGCGACCACCGCAAAAACGAATGCCTGCGGGCCGAGACCCCTGGGGAATTGGCGGGCCGGCTTCATCTGATCGAACAGGACCTGACCGATACGTCAGCCTTGCGCGACACGTTGCAGGGTATCCTTCGAGATGGCGCGGTCGATGTGCTGATCAACAACGCGGCAATCTACCCGTCCAAGCCGTTCGAAGACTTCTCGCTGGAGGAGCAACGTCAGGTGCAGGCGGTGAATGTCGATGCAGCCCTTGTCTGCATGGCAGAACTGCTGCCGGCCATGCGCGACCAGGGCTGGGGCCGGATTGTCAATGTCACCTCCATCACGCTGACCGGCGCTTGGGAGAACCTGTCGCCCTATGTGCAGTCCAAGGGCGCGCTCCTGGGACTGACGCGCGCCTGGGCGCGCGAATTCGGCAAATGGGGGATTACCGTCAACGCCATCGCGCCCGGTGCCTTTCCGACGGATGCGGAAAAAATCCATCCGGACCCCGAAGGCTACGCCCGCCACGTGCTGGATCACCAGGCCGTCAAACGGCGCGGCACGCCCGATGATATTGCGGCGGCGATCCTGTTCCTGGCCTCTGATGGCGCGGGGTTCATTACCGGACACAGTCTGGCCGTCGATGGCGGCTGGAGCATGAACTGAGGCTTTTCGATGGGCATTCTGGACGGATACAGGGTTCTTGATTGTTCGATTGCCATGGCCGGGCCCTTCGCGGCCCAGCGGCTGGGCGATCTGGGCGCCGATGTGGTCAAGGTCGAGCCGGTGACCGGCGAGTGGCAGCGTCACGTCGCGGCTGGCGGTGCGCAGGGCAACAGGATCAATGTCTCCTTCCTGTCGTTGAACCGCAACAAGCGCTCGCTGGCCGTCGATCTGAAGAACGATGCCGGCCGGGCCATCATCCACCGACTGGTCCGGGAAGCGGATGTCTTCATCCAGAACTACCGTCCCGGCGTGGCCGCGCGGCTTGGTGTCGACTACGAAACGCTTTCCGAATTGAACCCCGGGCTGATCTACATTTCGATGTCGGGCTATGGCGAAGATGGTCCGCATGCTCAGCGTCCGGGACAGGACCTGCTGCTGCAAGCGATGAGCGGTGCGATGTTGTCCTCCGGCCGCAAGGGCGAGGCGCCGCTCGCTGCCGGTCAATATCTGGTCGACGCCATTACTGCCTATACCGCGTTCGAGGGCGCTTTGGCGGCGCTTCTGCACCGCGAGCGCACGGGTGAGGGGCAGAAGGTCGAGGTCAACATGCTGGATGCGATCACCACGATCCAGATGCAGGAATTGTCTGTCTTCACCGTCGGCAACAAACCCCAGACCCGCAGCGATGAACCGCACGCGCATGTCTATATCCGCTCGCCCTACGGGACGTTTGCCACCGCCGATGGCTATGTGGCGATGGCGATGCCCGATCTCGACGTGCTCAGCCGCGTGCTCGACGAACCGCGGTTGGCCGGTCTCGATCCCGAATCCGCCGGTTGGGAGCAGCGTGACCTGTTGTATCGGCTGGTGCGCGAAGCCCTGCCGACCAAGAACACCGCCGACTGGATGGCTGCCTTTGAGGCGGCCGGCATCTGGGCCGCACCGGTCTACGGCTATGCCGACCTGGTCGATGACCCGCAGATCGCCCACAACGGCACCATGGTCGAGTATGACCATCCGACCGAGGGCCGGGTCAAAACACCGGGATTCCCAATCCGCTTCCAACGCACGCCCAGCCAGGTCACGCGCGGTGCACCGCTGACGGGTCAGCATAGTGCCGAAGTGCTGGCCGAGGCCGGCTATTCGAACGATGACATCGCCCGTCTTGAAGCGGCGGGTGCCGTTCATCTGGGTGAGGGGTCATGACCCCATCGTTCCGCGGTCTCACCTGGGACCACCCGCGCGGCTTCAATGCACTGGATCGGGCCGGACGACAGAGCGGTTTGATCGAATGGGACAAACAACCCCTCGAAGGCTTTGAAAGCGCGCCGATTGCCGACCTGTGCGCCCGTTACGATCTTGTCGTCATGGATCACCCGCATATGGGTGAAGCCCTGTCCCACGCGTGCCTGCAGCCGCTGGATGCGCTGTTCGATATTGCCATGCTCAAACGGCTTGAGGCAGATAGCATTGGCCCCAGCCTGAGAAGCTACCGCATGAACGGGCGCGTCTGGGCTCTGCCTCTCGATGCCGCAAGCCAGGTGATGGCGGTTCGACCTGAATTGGCAGACGCTCCGCTTCGCACCTGGGAGGAGGTCCTGGCGTTTGCCCGCGACGAAGGCGGTCTGGCACTGTCGCTAGCCGGACCACATGCCGTGCTCAGCCTGATGTCGATCGCTGCGGCTATCGACGAAAAACTGGATCTCGCGGATGGCGGTTGGCTCGACGACACGCTTTGTCGCGACGCGTTCGAACTGATGGCCGCAATCTACGCTCATTCCGACCAGACCTGCATCGACCTGAATCCCATCGGCCTGCTGGAGAAAATGTCAGGTGGGTCAGAAATCCGGGTTTGTCCGCTGGTCTATGGCTATGTGCCTTATGCCGCGCGCCCCGCACCGGAGACCGTTCTCTTTCGTGATGCGCCGCGGGCGCGCGCTCAGGGGCGACCCGGATCGATCCTCGGCGGAACCGGCATTGCCCTGTCGCAACGCTGTCGTCCGACGCCCGAACTGATCAATCATCTCGCCCATTTGATGAGCGAAGAGGTGCAGTCCGGCTTCATTCCTGACAATGACGGCCAGCCGTCGAACCGTTCTGCCTGGGCAGATAAGTCCGTGAACGCACCGGTAGGGCAGTTCTACGTGGCGACGCGGAACACGCTGGAGCATGCCGCCGTCCGGCCGCGGCACGACGGCTATATCGCGTTCCAGACCGCCGCATCTGCCACGTTGTGCGAAGCGCTCGCGGCCTCTGTCTCCGCATCCGCGGTCGCGGAGCGGCTACGCGCCATGTTCACCGCGTCGCTGCCTGAAACAGAAGAGGCATAGTTATGACCGAAGAGCTGCAGTTCGAACGCGACGGGCACATTGCAACGATCCGCTTCAACCGGCCCAGGAAACTCAACGCGATGACACCGGAGATGGCGGCGGCCATGATTGATGCCGTGGCGCAATGCAATGCCGATCCGGACATCCGCTGCGTGATCCTCACCGGCGCCGGCGATCGGGCTTTCTGCGCCGGATCCGATATCAGTGAACTCGACCGCTACGAAACACCCTGGGAGTTTCGCAACCGCCCGGAATATTGCGATGCGCTGCGCGGCTTGCGCAAACCGGTCATTGCAGCCATCAACGGCTATGCCTTCGGCGGCGGGCTCGAAATGGCCATGAGCTGCGACATCCGCGTCGCCTCCGACACCGCCAGTTTCGCCGCGCCGGAAATCAAGCTCGGCTGGATAGGAGGCGGCGGCATGGTGGCACATTTGACCCGCTCGATCGGACCGTCCAATGCTGCCAAGATGGTGCTGACCGGTGACCCAGTAAACGCCGCGCAGGCGCTTGCCTGGGGCCTGGTCAGTGATCTCTGGCCGCCGGAGGAATTGCAGGATCGCGCCGCAGAACTTGCCCGCACCGTCGCCAGCCGTGCGCCGATCGCGGCTTCGACGGTCAAGACCAATTTGCGGGCGGCCGCTGCCATGCCGCTGGACGAGGCGGTCGCCTATGAGCGGGATCTGCAGACGATCTGCTTCGCCACCGAAGATGCCGCAGAGGGCCGGCGGGCGTTTGCCGAAAAGCGGGCGCCGCATTTTCGGGGGCGATAGGACCGAGGGAGTGCGGGCCTATTTTTGCGGCGAAAACAGCAGTTTCAGGTAGGTCCGGAACAGCATGATCTGTTCGGATGCGTTGTTGTGCTCGCGCAGCGCGCGTTGCAGGACGAGGCCGCCTTCGACGACACTGGAGACCATGTCGCCGAGCGCGTCCATGTTGACCGGCTCTCGCGGCTCATAGACTTCGGCGATTTCTTCGAACATGCCACGGAACCGTTTTCGCCAGCCCAGAATGGCTTGCCGGTTGAGGTCCCGCACGCCCTTGTCGAAGAGACGGTCCTGGTAGGCCGTCGACGCAATCACGCAGCCCGGATGGCCAGTCGGCATTTCCTCCAGCATCTCGGCCAGCAGTTTGAGGCCGATCAGCATGCAGTGAAGCGGATCGTCGTTCAGCTCCCGTGCCCGCGCGAACAGATCGTCATAGAGCGCATTCTCGGTTTCGATGTAACGCTCCAGCATGGCCCGCGCGAGGGCATTCTTGTCCTTGAAATGGTAAAAGAAGCCGCCTCTGGAAATCTCGGCACCGGCGACAATCTCCTCGATTGACGTGGCCTCGAAGCCCTTTTCCAGAACGGCCGCCTCGGCAATATCGAGAATGCGGCTGCGGGTATCGCCCTTTTGATCCATGACTTGTCTCCCGACTGTACTGCGAGTCCAGTTGGTGCCTCGCCGCAGTGATCTCACGTCGTTTGGTTTCTGCCTTGTGTATTGAAAACAAAGCACAAAACGGAAAATTCACAACCGGACCACGCGACAACTATCAGGCGACGGCCACCTAAAGCTATTCCTCTGGCATCAAAAAACAAGGAACAGCACCATGCGAATTCAACACCTGACCAGCAGCGGACGTTTCTTTTTGTCCGACGGTGGTTTGGAGACATATATGATCTTCGACAAGGGATATGAACTCCCTTGTTTCTCGGCCGCCGTTTTGCTCGATAGCGAGACCGGCCGGCGCGACCTGACCACCTATTTCGAACGTTACATCGCCATCGCCCGGCAGTCCGGCCGCGGTTTCGTCCTCGATGCTCCGACCTGGAGAGCAGGCATGGCTTGGGCCGGGCCGCTCGGTCAGACGATCTCCGAAGTCCTGGAGACCAACAAACGCGCCGTCGCGTTCGTCTCGGATATCCGGGCTCGGCACGAAAGCGAAGGGTTTCCGATCCTGATCAACGGATTGGTGGGCCCCGCCGGCGACGCCTATGCGCCGGATGCTCCGCTCGATGCGCAGGACGCGCTCCTCATTCACGCGCCGCAGATCCATACGCTCGGTAGCGCCGGCGTCGACATGATCAGTGCGATGACGCTCACCCATGCCGGCGAAGCCATCGGCATCGCTCGAGCCGCACGGGAGATCGACGTCCCGGCGGTCATTGCCTTCACGCTGGAAACGGATGGATGTCTGCCGTCTGGCCAGCCGCTCGGCGAAGCAATCGACGAGGTGGATGCAGCAACGGATAACGCTCCGCTCTACTACATGATCAACTGCGCACACCCGGACCATTTCAGGGACGCGCTGGACACACGCGCCGACTGGATCGCGCGCATCGGCGGGATCCGGTCGAACGCGTCGCGCATGAGCCATGCCGAACTGGATGAAGCCGAAGTGCTTGACGATGGCGACCCTGAAGAACTGGGACGGTTGAATGCCGAACTGCTGACATTGATGCCGAACATTCGCGTCATCGGCGGATGCTGCGGCACCGATCATCGCCATGTCGGCCGCATTGCCGGTCACGGCGCCGCAGGCGTCGCAGCCTGATCCCATTTTCGAATTCTCATCACAATGAACGGGGAAACCAATGAACGTTCACTCAGTTCCCAATTTGCGTGACGCAACGGCAAGCGACGCCGACTACCTTGCGAAGCTGATCGACATTGCCGGCGAAGGCATTCCCACCTGGCTTTGGAGCAAGTCTGCCGACGCCGGTCGGTCACCTTTGGAAATCGGCGCCGAACGCGCGCGCCGGACAACGGGCGGCTTTTCTTTCACCAATGCCGTTGTCGCCCAGGCGAATGGCGAAACCGCCGGGATGGTGTTGAGCTACGCCATCGACAAAGCACCGGAAGACGATCCCGATGATCTGCCAGCGCCGATCGCTCCCTTTATCGAGCTGGAACGACATTCCGTTGGAACCTGGTACGTCAACGCGCTGGCCGTCTTTGCGTCCTGCCGCGGTCAGGGAATTGGAAGCCAGCTCATGGAGCAAGCGGAACGGGCTGCACAGCAGGCTGGCTATTCCAGGATGAGCATCCAGGTCTACGGGCAGAACCACGGCGCCGTGCGCCTTTACGAGCGGCTTGGATACGAACGTGTCAAATCGGCAACCGTTCGCCTTCATCCCTGTCAGCCCTATTATACTGGCGATGTGCTGCTTCTGGTAAAAAGCCTGGTTGTTTGACGACCGGATACGGTGCCCTGAAAACAGCCCTCGGGATTGCGCCCATTGGCATTGCCGAGGGACGTTGAACGGCAGGGCACCGGCTCATTGTCCCAGAAATCGTATGACATCACCGATCAACTGTAACAAAGTGCCGGTTGAGGGGGTCGTCATGGCAGATGTTTTCGATCGCACCGTGGACTGGTTGCAGAGGTTGGCCTTTTTCGACGCCGATCTGGGTGGCCTCGTAGACCATCTGAGCCACCGGCTGATCGACGGTGGCATTCCGGTTACGCGCATTTCGGTGGGTCGTCTTCTGATGCACCCGGTGATCGGGTTGCTGGACGCCACCTGGGATGCCGAAAGCGATCGCATCGACTGGACCGTTTTGCCGCGCAGTGCGGTTACAAACGACCTGTTCGACAACTCGCCATTTGGCGAAGACACGAAGTTGTTCAATGACATCGCCAAAACGCACTTTCACAGGGATGTCTGGGACCTGGCTGATGACGCGATTGAATTCCCTCGCATTCGGGCTGATCTGACCGATCCTTCAATCCGCGACAAATACCCGTTGTATCGAAGACTCGCTGAAGCGGGTGTGACCGACTACCTGGCTCTCAGTGCGCCGTTTGGGAAACGCACGATTACCTTTGATGAAGGCACTGAATGGCCGACTGGCGTTTCGGTCTCCTTTGCGACGAAGAAGCGCTCCGGCTTTGCCGACCGTGAAATCGACGGCCTCGGGCGATTGTCTACACCCTTGTTTGTCACCGTTCGTGTGCTGACCGAGCGGTTCCTGGCGGCCGAGTTGATGGAAGCCTATCTGGGCAGGATTTCCGGCCGATCCGTTCTCAGCGGCCAGATATCGCGTGGCGATGTTCGCGAAATCGATTGCGCCCTTCTTTACAGTGACATGCGCGGTTCAACGGCTCTGAGCCAAAGCCTGTCACCGGAAGATTTCGTTGCCACGGTCAATCGGTATTTTGATTGCGTCGCCGGAGCGGTTCACGACCATGGTGGAGAGGTGCTGAAATTCATCGGTGACGGCTTGCTTGCGATATTCCCCTTTGATGGCCAGCGTCGATTGCCTGAAGATATGTGCGAAGCTGCCCTTTCAGCAGCGCGGGATGCATTTCAAAGGCGAGAAGACCTTCCCCTGAAGGATCGATCCGATTTTGGCATTGGCCTGCACATGGGCGCAGCCATCTATGGCAATGTGGGCACAGAAAGAAGGTTGGATTTCACGGCCACCGGGACATCCGTGGCAAAGGTCAGCCGATTGGAGGGCCTGACCCGGTCGCTCGACGCGCCGCTCCTGGCAACGGGTGAATTCGTGGCTCTCGTTTCCGAAGAAGCACGCAATTTGGGACCGCAATCCTTGCGGGGGTTCGAAGAAGATGTTGACGTCTTCTCCTTAGAGCCTTTGGGCTGACGATCCCGTGTCGGTTATCCAGCGATCTTTGCGATGGCCGCTTCGTCCCAGGAGATTCCGATGCCGGCACCGGTCGAAGGCGTGACGAAACCATCGTTGACTTTGGGCGAATCGGTGACGATTGTGCCGGCAATATCAAACCATTCCAGGATCATCGCCGTCGGTGTCGCCTTGAGCAGGTGCGCCGAAACTTCTACAAAGAGATGACTCGCCACGGGGAGCGAATTGGTTTCCGCCAAACGAGACGCGCGGAGCCATCCCGTGACGCCGCCGATTTTGATGGCGTCGGGCATGGCATAGTCCGAGGCGCCGGCCTCGATCGATTTTTCCATGTCGCCAACGCCCCACCAGTTTTCTCCGGTTTGCACCGGCGTCCGGATTTCGGAGCGAACGGCTGCGTGCCCGCGGTGGTCGCTGGCCAGCACCGGTTCTTCAATCCAGGCGATATTCTCGTCATCCAGCATACGCATCCGGCGAATGACCTCGTCGACACCAAACGCCTGATTGAAGTCCGCGGCGACCCAGGTGTCCGCGCCCGCCACGTCCCGGATGGCGCGGACGACGGCGACGTCAACCGACGGGTCCGGATGACCCGCTTTGATCTTGAAGTCCCGGAAACCGCGCTCGAGCGATGCCTCGATCTCTCTAGCCGTCTCGGCCGGCGGCATCTGGCCAAGGCTGTCATAGACCCGGATCGGTTCCGCGCCGCGCCCGATCAATTCGCCAAGCGGCTTGCCTTTGGCCTTTGCGGCGATGTCCCAGATCGCCTTGTCGATCCCGCCGATGGCCATTGCGACGAGGCCCTGATTTCCCAGCAGACGAAAGCGTGCATCCAGAAGATCAAAGACCTTCTCCGGATTGGCCTCTTCGCCGACAAGGCCGTCGATGATGTTCCGTGTCAGGTTAGCCAGGGGTTCGAGTGCAGCCGGCGTGTAGGAAAATATATAGGCCGATCCGGTCAGGCCGCTGTCCGTCGTAATGTCGATGAGAACGAGCGGCGCGGCTTCAAGTGTTCCCGACGCGGTTTTGTGTGGCATCGGCAGTGGAGCCATGATCGGTCGAACGCGACAGGACGTTATGAAAGCGGGATCTTCGGTCATGGCCGGATGGTAGCATGCGGCACATTGAACAAAAACTGCCGATACCCTAACTCTGCCGCGATTGCGACAAGGATAAGGAACCAGGATGAGCCGATTTGACAAAGCTCCCGCCAAGACCGGGGACACTTTTGCCCGGCACAGTCCCCTTTATCTCGACAGGATGTTCGGCACGACCGACGTGACACCCATGTGGATCGCCGACATGGATTTTGCGGTTGCTGATCCGATCAAGGACGCGGTTCGAACGATCGCGGACCGCGGGCAATTCGCGTACGAACTCAACTCCGAGGGCATATTTGCGGCGATTTCCTCCTGGCACGAGAGACGTCATGGCCTGACACTCAACCCGGAACACTTTGTTGCCTTTCCGGGTGTTCTGACAGCGATCGCTTTTTTGATCCGTGAGCTGACGGAGGAGGGCGATGGCGTTCTGATCCAGGTGCCCGTCTACCATCACTTCGCCGCCATGATCGACGCTGCCGGACGCGAGGTGGTCAAAAACCTCTTGGTCAACACCGATGGCGTCTACACGATGGATTTCGACGATCTGGAGTTCAAACTCGCGCCTGAGAGCGTCAAGGTCATGATCCTGTGCAATCCGCACAATCCGGTGGGTCGGGTTTGGCGTAAGGAGGAGCTCAGCCGCGTCGTTGAAATCGCCGACAAACACAATGTCACCGTCATCAGCGACGAGGTCCATGCCGACATCATCCATGGCGATCATGCTTTCAACAGCCTTTCGACGCAGGATAACGGCCGCCACGTGTCCGTCCTGGGCTCACCGTCGAAAACCTTTGGACTGCAGAGCATCTCGAATGGCTATATCTACACCGAGAACGTTGAGCTCCGGGCGCGCATGAAACACGTCGAGGAATCGATGTATCTAGGCCACGGCAACGCCTTCACCACCTACGCGACCATCGCGGCCTACGAAAAGGGTGACGCCTGGGTCGATGAATTGCTCGTCTATCTGCAAGGCACGATCGATTGGCTCGCGGACTACCTTGAAACCGAACTGCCGACGATCAGCATGTCGCCGGTCGAGGGCACCTATCAGATATGGCTCGATTGCAGCAAAACCGGCCTGGAGGGCGATGAGCTCACCGCAAAGATGGCTGAAGCCGGATTCGGCGGGAGCCCGGGCTCACGGTTCCACGAAGACGCGACTCGCTTCATTCGCATCAACATCGCCGCGCCCCGGGCGGACATTCAGGCCGCGTTCAGACGGTTCAAGGCGGTTTTGCGGAAATGATGGTCTGGAAGCTCGCTTCATCTAACGGTCGCTAGTGTCCAATGGCGAGCACCGCTACCTAGTCGACGGCGCGTGCATTGAGCCGGGCGGTCGTGGGGAACATCATGGACTATTCTGCAGGGGTGCGACCAGCATTCCCCGATTGTCGTAGCCGGACTTTCGTGAAAATAGTTATGCGGATGTTAGACTTTGCGAAGCATGGAGACTCATTACCAGCGGTTTTAACGATCTCTAACAGTTCCCAGAAACATATGTGATCATTCATTCCAGGTCGGATCATACAGAATCGTTATTGGTGTTATTTTGGGCTTCATTTCATCGCCGTGTGATAAAACTTGGCTTCGGATTCGCTTACTGCGAAATACACTCAGTGTTTTCTGCAAAAAAATTCTTGGCCGCGCGTACGTGCGCATGTCGATCTTGCAGGCAGAGATGCATCTGCGAAAGACAGGCCCGATAAAGATACTCATTGATAACTCTGCGTTAGGGCACGGCACCACACACCAGACTGCCTGGATGAATACCGGTAAGACCTTGTGGGGAGGACTGAATCCGGTGGACACAGGATACGCAATGCGTATTCCCGTCCACGCGCCAGATAGCTCAGATCAAATCTATCGTGAGGTCACATTCCTTGTTGGTATTGCCGAGCTTGCAAAGCGGGGTCACATAGAACTTGTAACCTCTGCGGAGTTGCAGGCTGAATGCTTAAGACAACCGTTCGGTCGTTTCCGTGGTTATGGGACAATGGACCTTAACGTATTTGATGGCATACAAATTCCGTCGGTTGATGGGTATCATTTTGACGCAGTTAATCCGAAGGCCGCACAGCAAGCGCGTCTGGCGCGATCTAAAGCTGAGCCCTTTGCCTCGCTGGCTCGGATGTTACCCAAGAAAAGCAACCTCGATGCGTGGCACATCCATACTGCCCACAGAAATGGCCTCTACTGCTTTCTGGTTTTGGATGTGCCGCTGACAAAGAACTTCCGACGTGCTTCGAAACTCAAGGGCTTCCCATTGCTCAACACTGCATTGATGCTGCCCTCCGAGCTAGCAGCCGCCATTCAGCTCCGTCCCATTGAAACCTTCGCAATCAGCTACCAAAACAGTAACTGGTTCGTACATCCCGAGCTAAGTTCGCCGGACAATAAAAGAACTTCGCCAAGGCAAGGCACCGTTGTTTTCAATCCATCGGAGCAACCAAATATGTCTGAATCAGAAATAGAAAAAAAAGCCTCACCAATCAAAGCTTTGCCAGTTGTTGGAGAAATGCTGGGAGCCCGCTTTAATTTTGGCTACGAGGCTGTGGGTATCCAATACAAGGATAAGGAGGGTCAGCTGTTTCAATTAGACATGGCATTAGGGGACGCTATGTATCTGTTGTCAATATTGAAAGGCATGCAGCTCAATCTTGATATACCGTTTCCGGATGATCCTCGCGACCCAAACGCTACTCCTGTTCGCCCAAGCGAAGCGGGTAAAATGCCAGATCAGGATGTTGGGTCTTGAGGGAAGAATTGACGGAGCCAAATCAACGTAAGTTCGCTATGTCGGGTCGCGCTTTCGGTGGCTCCAGCCGTCCAACTTTAGTCGCTGAGCAAGTTAGCGCTTTCGGGAGTTGAGCCAACAACTATTGCGCATCTTATAGCGCTACCTTTCTGAGAAATTGCGTTTGATCGATGTTCCATGTATGTTCTCAGTCAATCGGGAGGACAAACCAAGATGCCGGCACAGTCATGAAAGCCCTTAGCTTGCCTGTTTGCAGGTCCTGTGGACGTACATGGCATCCACAAGAGGGCGTCGTTGCCGCAAAGGGCTTCTGCAGCGCCTGTAGTAGTGATCGTCGCCAACTCGCTATCAAGGCGCTTGGTGCGAAACCGCCGGTCAGGAGGCCGAATATGGGGCGCTATGCGATACCGCCGAAACGCCGCGCCGTTTAGGTGCGAAGGAAATGCTCGAGCCCGTTTATCGCATCCCGCGCCCCAACTACGCCGTTTGATCCACTAAGAGTGCGCGGCTGGCCCGCGTCGATAGGTTCGCTCCATGCCCGCCAATCGTGGCGACGGGGTGAGATGCGGTTCCATTCGCACCGTATGATCCGCCTATCTCGCTGCCTACGCCAACGGACCTGCTGTCCATCGACCTCACATTCCCAGTCAGGTTCGACGGGCAATCCAGCGAATGCCGCCTGCACCTGAGCAACATTTTGGCATCGGCGATCCGTATTGTCGTGCATCATAGCTCGAACAGTTCGACGCCAGCGTCCCGGAATATGCGGGAGCCATTTCAGTGTGTCGCGAAACCCGCCATCCGCTATCTCCATTCGCGGTGGGCCAGACTCCAGGTACCATGCCTCGCCATGAAGAATGCGATATAGAGTCATCCCGAGTGCCCAAATGTCCGACTTTGCACTCGTTATTCCGTGCTCCCAAAATTCAAACGCCAAGTGGTCATAGTAGCCGGCGCCAACGGCGTATCCATACAGCAATTCGTCCGTGACAAGACCGAAGTCTCCAAGGCGCGCATTTCCGTTCTCGTCTATCAGGATGTTTCCCGGCTTGATGTCTCGGTGGATCATCCCGCGCGCATGTAACGCGCCCAGCCCGAGCAGGACCTCAGTGCCCGCCTTTCGCACCTGAGACAGTTTCATAGGACCTGCTTCGTATCGTGTTTGAAGCGATCCACCTGAGCACAGCTTCATACAATAGCGGATGCTCTTTCCATCCGGGTTTTCGCCGAGATGATACACAGGCACGACGTTTGGGTGTTCCGCCGCGGCGAGGTGCTGTGCCTCTTTTAGAAAGTCTGCTTTGGCGGCAGCCCATTCAGCGTCGCTTTGTTTTGGCTCCTGCGCAATGATCTTTACGGCAACGTCTCCGTGAACTTGGTCTACCGCTTCATAAACGTCCCCGAATTGACCACTCCCAAGGTGATTACCAATTGCGAGGTTTGCGACGTGATTATTCATTGCGACCGCTTTCAGCCAAGAGCATGATTGCGGCCTCTCGACTGCCTGCCCGAAGGTTCTCACCAGTGAAATGAGTTATCCAGAAGCCATCGTCCTTGGCGTATTCGTCGACATTCCTGTCACCAAAATTTCTGCTGAGCACTGCCTTCGCCAACTCCTTCACTCCGCAAACCGACGCGGCTGTGCCAATAATAACACCCCTTAATTCCGCGCTTCGAAGATGGCTGAGTTTGGTGGCACCGAGCGACACCGCGCTTGCCTTGATCAACACCTTCGTAACGCCGTTGGCGCGTAAGTAGTCATGACACTGTTGGCCAATTACTTTGTAGGCGGCAGCCCGATCACCATCTTGCAGCCTCCATGTTTCGTCGTTTTGAAGAACGAGTGGGCCCTCATCAGGAACTTCAGCATCAACCACAATCGCCTTGTCACCAGTTACGACAATTCCAACCCATCTTTCAGGCATATACTCAGGCTTTCATTTTTCGGATTTCCGATTCTAAGTGTATATTTTTTGTTGCAGCAATGAAAGGTTGTGTTGCTTGCGAGGAGGATTTACAGGTACGTACTCTGCGATTGAACGTAGGATGACCGCTCTGCGTCAGTAATACTTGTGCATTCACTGCGAACGGATCACAGCTTTGTCCATTTCGAAACCTGGAAGCTGACGGTCCGCAAATGGCAACGATCCGGTCATCCTTTGCAACGAAGGGAAGGGCAACTCTCCGCCCACTACTGTCGCCCGACAGATCGCAGTGTTGCTTCACTACGCTGAATCCTACCCCCGCGCCGTTTTCCCCGCCATCATGTTCATCGGCTGCTCCGGGCCCATCGAGAGGTGCATGAACTCGATGAAAGCGCGGGCCGCGTCGCTCAGTTCGGCTGAGTTCGACCAGGCGAAACCGGCGTCCATGGTCGGGACCGGGTCGGCGACCGGGATGACGTCGACGCGGCGGCCTTCGAGGGACCAGGGGCGGTAGACCATGTCCGAGAGGATGGCGACGCCCATGCCGTTGGCGACCATGCTGCGCACGGCTTCGACGGAGGATGTGCGGAAGATGGTGTCGGGGCTGTGGGGTGTGCGGTTCCAGTAACGCTGCGCCGTGTTGCTGGCCTCGTCCACCGTCAGCATGATGTAGGGCTCGGCGGCGATGTCCTGCAGCGACACGTTGGGGCGTTCCAGAAAGCGGTGGTGGGCGTCCACCCACAGCCGGCGGCGCGAGCGGAACAGGGTGTCGTGCGACAGGTCCTCCTGGTTGATGATGTTTGAGGTGAGCAGGACGCTGAGATCGAACGTGCCGGCGATCAGGCCCTCTTCGATGTCGGTGCGAGCGGTCTCCGTGAGGTTGATCTTGACGTTGGGAAAGCCGCGCGAGAAGCGGGAGAGATGCGGCGCCAGGAAGTAGCCGGCGATGGTGTAGCTCATCGCCAGATTGATCGTGCCGCTGACGTTTTCGCGTATGCGCCGCGGCAATTGCACGGCCTCTTCCACGTTGGCGACGATGTGGCGGGCGTGGTCCAGGAACAGATTGCCCTCGTAGGTCAGCGTAACGCCGCCGGCGTGGCGCTCGAACAGCGGTGCGCCGATCAGTTCTTCCAGACCCTTGATTGCCGCGGTGACAGCGGACTGGGAAACGTTGATGTCCATCGCCGCCCGTGAGACCTGGCCCGCATTGGCGACGGCGATGAAATAGCGGAACTGGCGCAGTGTGGGTTCCATCGGTTTTTTCGATTCCCTTTATCTGAATATCAGATGCTTGTTTGTAGCGGTCAGAAGATGCCAGGCAGCAGGTTTAGCGACATCCGATCCAGTTACCCGGTTTAGCACCCATCGACTCTGGTTTTCGCTTCGCTTCAAGCCACTATCGTCCTTTGGTTGCAGCTGAGCCCATAGCATCGGATTTTTCGATAATACTACGCGCAATTCCATATTTTACAATACAGCGATCCGACACCTATCCTTTCAGACGCCTACAGCCGGCCGGTCGTCTATGGCGTTCCGGAACCGCGCATCGAACGGTCCGACAGGGCCCAACAGGGGAAATCGAACACATGAACAAGCTCATTCTCGCATTGCTCGGTTCGGCCGCGCTCGGCGCTGTTGCCGTGGCGCAGGCCCAGGCCGAGGACTGGTATCCCTATCCGGTGGAGGTCTGGGATCCGCCCTTCGACATGGCCAGCCCGCGCACGACCGTGGACTACACTCCATTGGAGAAAGCGTCGAAACCGTGGGAGATCTGCGTCTCCTTCCCGCATATGAAAGACGCTTACTGGCTCGGTGTCGATTACGGCGTTGCCGAAGAGGCCAAGCGCCTGGGTGTCAAGATGCAGCTGGTCGAGGCCGGCGGCTATACCGAACTGAACAACCAGATCTCGCAGATCGAAGACTGCGTGGCAGCCGGTGCGGATGCTGTCGTCATTGGCGCTATTTCTTTCGACGGACTCAACAACATCGTCAAGGAAATCCGCGGCAAGGACATACCGGTGATCGACGTGATCAACGGCATGTCGTCTCCCGATCTCAGCGCCAAGTCGCTGGTGTCCTTTGGTGAAATGGGCGGCAAGGCAGGTGCCTATCTTGCTGAACTGCATCCTTCGGGCGGCGACAAGGTCAAGGTCGCCTGGTTCCCGGGACCGGCAGGCGCCGGTTGGGTCGAGGCCGGCAACACCGGGTTCACTGGAGCCATTGATGGCAGCGCCATCGACCTGGTCGAAACCAAATACGGTGATACCGGCAAGGAAGCCCAGGCCAAGCTGGTCGAAGACACGCTCGAAGCCCATCCGGACCTTGACTATGTCGTCGGCACGGCGGTGACAGCCGAAGCGGCCATTCCGATCCTGCGCTCGCGCGGCCTCACGGACCAGATCAAGGTTCTGTCCTATTACTACACGCCTGGCGTCGACCAGGGCATCCGCCGCGGCCAGATCCTTGCCGCTCCGACGGATTCGCCGGTCATCCAGGGCCGCGTCGCCATCGACACGGCTGTGCGCATTCTGGAAGGCAAGGACTACCAGAAGCATGTCGGCCCGGCGCTGCGCGTGGTGACCCAGGACAATCACTCCAGCTTCGACAGCTCCTCGACGCTGGCGCCCGCCGGCTACAAACCGGTGTTCCGCGTCGAGTAGTCAGGATCCCGGCGATGTCCTCCCAACACCGCACGGCGGATACGCGTCAGGATGACGCGTATCCGCTGATCCGGACCCACGACCTGCAGAAGCACTATCCGGGCGTTACCGCGCTCGACCGGGTCGACTTCGACCTGCGAGCTGGTGAAGTTCATGTGCTGTTCGGCGAAAACGGCGCCGGCAAGTCGACCCTGATCTCGATGCTCGCGGGGGCCAACCAGCCCAATGGCGGTCATATCGAGTTCAAGGGCAGTCCGGTGCAGTTGCGCTCGGTGCATGAAGCCCGCGATCTGGGCATTAGTGCGGTGTTCCAGGAGTTTTCGCTGATCCCGCAATTGACGGTGCTGGAGAACCTTTTTCTCGGTGCCGAACCAAGACGGGCCGGACTGCTCGACCGCAGGTCGGCACGGTGTCAGGGAGAGGAAATCCTCGAGCGGCTGGACTTTCATCTGCCGCTCGGCCGCCGCGTCGACAGGCTGACGCGCGCCGAACAGCAGATGGTGGAGATCGCCAAGGCGTTCCGCTCCGACCTCTCCGTGCTGATCCTCGACGAACCGACGGCCTCGTTGACCGATCACGAGACCGACCAGCTTTTCGCTCTAATCGAGCGGCTGAAGGCCGATGGGGTCGGTATCGTTTACATCACCCACCGCATGGCCGAAATCCGCCGCATCGGTGATCGCATCACCATTTTGCGCGACGGCCGCTATGTCGACACTGTCGACGCAAAGACCACGTCGGAAGACACGCTGGTCAACCTGATGACCGGCCGGGTGGTCGGCCAGGTTTTCCCCGACATCAGTTTCAAAACAGGTGCCAACATTCTCGAAGCCAAGGACCTCGCAACCGCGGACGATGCGGTGCGGGGCGCTTCGCTCTCCGTTGCCCGCGGTGAAATCGTCGGGCTGGCCGGTCTCGTCGGCTCCGGCAAATCCAGTTTTGCCCAGGCCTGTTTTGGCGCGCGCGAGATCACCGGCGGCAGCGTCAGGCTTAAGGGCGAGGACGTGACCGGCAAAAGCACGGCGCAGCTGTTGCGCAGCGGCTTTCTCTACCTGCCGTCCAATCGCCATACCGACGGGCTGATGCTGATGCGCCCGGCGCGCGAGAACATGAGCCTGGCGGCGCTCAACACCAAACCCTTCTCAAACGGCTTGACGCTCGATCGACGGGCCGAGGCGAAAGCCGTCGATGAGCTCGCCGAACGGCTCAACCTGTCGCCACGGCGGGTGGAACGGGCTGTCGAGCACTTTTCCGGCGGCAACCAGCAAAAGGTCATGCTGGCGCGCAGCCTGACCCGCGACTTCGACCTGATCGCCTTTGACGAACCCACGGTCGGGGTCGATGTCGGCACCCGGGCGGCGATCTACGAATTCATTGCGCAACTCTGTGAGAGCGGCGTTGCCATCCTGCTGATTTCCTCTGACCTGCCGGAGATCCTGCACCTGTGTAACCGGGCCTTCGTTTTCTACCGGGGGCGCATCCAGACCGAACTGACAGGCGACGCCATTACCGAGGAAAACGTTCTTGCGCATTTCTTCGAAAGGGAGGCCGCCTGACCATGAGCGAGATCGAAATGACCGCACGCGACGGCAGACAACCGGGCGACCGGCTCAAACACCTCTTTGTGCGCATCGGCATTCTGCCGGTGCTGCTGGTAGCAGCGGTGGTGATCTTCACCGCGCTGTCCGACAATTTCCTCACCGGCCGCAACCTGATGAACGTGTTGCGCCAGTCGGTTTATCTGACCATCGTGTCGCTGGGCCAGATGCTGGCGCTCCTGACCGGCGGCTTCGACCTGTCCGTGGGAACCATCCTGGCGCTGACATCGGTGGTTGGCGCGCTGGCGATGGCGTCGGCCCACGCGGCCATGCCCGAGGCAATCTGGCTGGCGATCGCCATCGGCTGTTTCGCCGGTATTGCCGCTGGCACGCTGATCGGCGCGGTCAACGGCGTCGGCGTAGCGCTGTTCAACGTTTCACCCTTCATGATGTCGCTTGGCATGGCCTCGGTCGGTTTTGGCGCGGCGCTTTATCTCACCGGCGGCGTTCCGGTTTACGGCATGCCGCAGACTTTCGGCGACGTGTTCGGCTTCGGTTCGGTGTTCGGAATTCCAACGCCCGTGGTGGTCGCGGTCGTCATCATTGCGGTGCTGTGGCTGTTCCTCAACCGAACGCCCTATGGCCGCTACTTCTATGCCGTCGGCGGCAACCTGAAAGCGGCCCGCTTGTCGGGGGTCAACACGCGGCTGACGCTGTTCTGGACCTACCTGCTGTGCGGCATGATGGCGGCGATCGCCGGCATGCTCCTGACCGCCCGGCTTGATACGGGCGAGGCCAACATCGGCGCATCGATGCCGCTTGAATCGATCGCCGCCTGCGTTATTGCCGGCGTCAGCCTGCGCGGCGGAGTGGGGCGGCTCGAAAATGTCGTGCTCGGAGCCCTCTTCATCGGTCTGGTGCAGAACGGCATGAACCTGGCGCGCATTGAATCCTACCTGCAGACGGTGGTGCTTGGGTCGCTCTTGATCCTGGCGGTGATCGCCGACCAGCTGCGGCTGCGTTTCGTCGCATCGCTGCGCGACTGAGGAGTACGAAGATGTCGGTCAACATCAATTGCGACATGGGCGAAAGCTTCGGGCTCTACCAGATGGGCGACGACGAGGCGATGATGCCGCACATCGACGAGGCCAATGTGGCTTGCGGTTTCCACGGCTCGGACCCTAACCACATGCGCCGCACGGTGGAATTGGCCAAGCGCTTTGGCGTCAAGGTCGGCGCGCACTTCTCGCTGCCGGACCTGCCAGGTTTCGGCCGTCGCGAAATGAAGATCGATCGCGACGAGATGGCCAATATCGTGCTTTACCAGATCGGGGCGCTGAAGGGTTTTCTTGAAGTCGCGGGCATCGAGCTCAACCATCTCAAGCCGCACGGCGCCCTCTACTCCATGGCGGCGCGGCAGGAGCACATCGCTGAGGCGATAGCCGATATCGGCGAGCATTTTCGGGTACCGCTGTTCGGTCTCGCCGGCACGCTGCACGAGGATGTCTACAAAGCCCGCGGCCTGGAATTTCGGGCCGAGTTTTTCGCCGATCTCGATTATGCCGATGACGGCCAGTTGCTGGTGACCCGTCATCATGCACCGGTGGCGCCGGAGGTGGCAGCCGAACGAGCTCTGCGGGCGGTTTCGGAAGGTCTGGTACGCTCGGCCGGCGGGGTCGACCTTCCGGTGCGGGCCGAAACCGTCTGCGTGCATTCCGACACGCCTAATTCCGTGGCCATCGCGCACGCGGTCAGCACTGCACTCAAGCCGCATGTCGCGGCACAGGGTTAAACGCCTTTCACGGCGCAAAGGAGGGATCCGAACCAATGGCAAATCACGAAGTCAAATCGCCCCTGCCAGGCACGTTCTACCGCAAGCCAGCGCCCGACCAGCCGGCGTTCAAGGAGGTCGGCGACACGGTTGCCGTCGGTGACGTGATCGGACTGGTCGAAGTGATGAAATCGTTTCACGAAATCAAGAGCGATGGTGCCGGCACCGTCTCGGGCTTTCCGGCGGATGACGGGGAGCCGGTGATGGCGGGCCAGACCCTGGTTGAGCTGGATGGCTGACGCGACCATGGCCATCCGCACATTGTTCATCGCCAACCGGGGCGAAATCGCGGTGCGCATCATCCGCGCCGCGCGCGATCTCGGGATCAGAACCGTCCAGGCCTATAGCTCGGCGGACGCCGATGCGCTGGCGGTGAAACTCGCCGATGAAGCGGTCGAGATCGGGCCGCCGGCGGCAGCGAAGTCCTACCTGAACACCGAGGCGGTCCTGGCCGCGGCGAAACAGGCAGGCGCCGATGCAGTGCATCCGGGATATGGCTTCCTGGCGGAAAACGCGGGGTTTGCCGATGCGGTCGAAGCGGCCGGAATGATTTTCGTCGGTCCGTCCGGGGACACGATCCGCATGATGGGCGACAAGGCGGCCGCGCGGGACGCCGCACAGAAGGCCGGCGTTCCCACTGTGCCGGGCAGCGACGGCGTGATCGCCGATCCGGCCGCCGGCCTGGCGGTTGCAAAGGACATCGGATTTCCGGTGATGATCAAGGCGGCAGCGGGTGGCGGCGGTCGTGGTATCCGCATTGCCGAAGACCCCGAGACCTTCGAGGCGCTGGCGGCGCAGGCCTCCAGCGAGGCGCTGGCCGCCTTTGGCGATGGCAGCCTCTATCTGGAAAAAATGATCACCCGGGCGCGCCATATCGAGGTGCAGATCCTCGGCGACGGGCGGGATGCGGTGCACTGTTTCGAGCGCGAATGCTCGCTGCAGCGGCGTCGACAGAAAGTCTGGGAAGAAGCGCCGTCGGCAGCTTTGTCGCCGGAGACGCGGGCGATGCTGTGCGACAGCGCCGTGGCACTGGCCCGGTCCGTTGGCTATCGCGGCGCCGGCACGATCGAATACCTTTATGATGACGCCAGCGGCGATTTCTACTTCATCGAGATGAACACCCGCATCCAGGTCGAGCACCCGCTGACCGAGTGCATCACCGGCATCGACCTCGTCGCCGAGATGATCCGTGTTTGTGGCGGCGCGCCGCTGTCGGTGAGCCAGGCCGATGTCGACCGGCGTGGCCATGCCATCGAGGTGCGCATCAACGCCGAGGACCCGGCCAACGGTTTCATGCCATTTCCGGGGACGGTCGAGGAGCTGCGTGTGCCGGGCGGTCCAGGCGTGCGCTTCGATCACATGCTCTATCCGGGCTACCAGGTTCCGCCCTTCTACGATTCGCTGCTTGGCAAGCTGATCGTCTGGTCCGACACACGTGACGCGGCCATTGACCGACTCAAGGGCGCATTGTCGGAAATAGAAGTCGGCGGCCTCACAACGACGGCCGGGCTGTTTCGGGCCCTTGTCGACGATGCCGAGGTACGCTCCGGCGCCGTGCATACCAACTGGCTGGAACCGTGGCTGGAAACCAATGCCGCGAGGCTCAACGAACCATCGGGGAGATCCGCATGACCGCACGCTACACATTCGGCGGCGACGAGCACGTTTTTGTCGAAATCGACGAGGCGATGTCGCTCGAAGCCTTTTTCAAGAGCCTGTCCATCACCAATGCGGTGCGTGAGGCTGATATCAAGGGCGTGACCGAGATCTGCCCGGCCAACGCCTCGTTCCAGATCAAGTTCGATCCGGACCGCATCCATCCGGATGACATGATGGCCGAACTCAAGCGGCTGGAAGAATCGGCAAGTCTCGCAGAGCCGGTGCTGAACACGCGGATCATCGAGATCCCGGTCTATTACCAGGATCCGTGGACGAACGAGACGCTGATGCGGTTTCGCGAACGCCATCAGGATCCGAATTCCACCGATATCGAATACGCCGCCAGCATCAATGGCTACAGCACGGTGAACGATTTCATCGCCGCCCATTCAGGCGCGCCCTGGTTCGTTTCCATGGTCGGCTTCGTTGCCGGCCTGCCGTTCCTCTACCAGATGGTCGATCAGCCTCGACAGATCCAGGTGCCGAAATATCTGCGGCCGCGGACCGACACGCCGAAGCTCACCGTCGGCTATGGCGGTTCGTTCTCGTGCATCTATTCGGTGCGCGGCGCCGGCGGCTACCAGATGTTCGGCATAACGCCGATGCCGATCTACGACCCGCAGCAGCAGGTCAGCTACCTGAAGGACTTCATGGTGTTCTTCCGGCCCGGCGACATCGTCAAATGGAAGCCGATCGGCCGGGATGAATACGACCAGGCCGTGGCCGATGTCGAGGAAGGCGAGTTCGCTCCGCTGATGCGTGATGTGCGCTTCTCGCTCAACGACTTCAACGCCGATATCGACGGCACCAACGCCAGACTGCAGGAGACGCTCCATGGTTAAGGTCATCAGTGCAGGTCTCGCAACGACCATCCAGGATCTGGGTCGGCCCGGTTACTATCATCTCGGCATCCCGATCGGCGGGGCCATGGACCGGCTGGCACTGCGTGCCGCCAATCTGCTGGTCGGCAACCCGGAGGGTGCGGCCTGCCTCGAGGCGGTCTTCATGGGCCCGGAATTGGAATTCACCGAAGACGCCATTGTTGCCGTCACCGGCGCCGACCTGCCGCCCAAGGTTGACGGCAATGCGCGCGAGGGCTGGACGTCCTTTGCGGTCAAGACCGGCCAGGTCCTGTCCTTCGATTTCCTGCGCGGTGGAGCGCGGGCCTATATTGCCATCTCCGGCGGTATCGACACGCCGGAAATGCTCGGCAGCCGCTCGACCTATGCAATCGGTGCGCTTGGAGGCGTCGAAGGCAGGGCGATCCAGCCGGGAGACGAGCTGCCATTGGGGCAGGCCGGCCCTGCTAGGGAGGGTCGCAGCGTGCCGCAGCAGATGCGGAGAATGCCCGGTGCGGAGGCCGAGTTGCGGGTGTTGCCGGGGCTCTACTGGCACCGCATCACCGAAGCGGCCGGCGCGCATTTCTTCGAGGATGTCTGGAAGGTCGCTTCGGAGGCCGACCGCATGGGCTACCGCTTCCAGGGCGGGCGCCAGCTCGAATTCGTCGATCGCGAACCACCTTTCGGCGCCGGTTCCGATCCATCCAACATCACCGACGCGTGCTATCCCTACGGTTCGATCCAGGTGCCAAGTGGCGCCGAGCCGATCGTTCTGCACCGCGATGCGGTTTCGGGTGGCGGCTATTTCATGCTGGGAACAGTGGTGTCAGCCGATATGGATCTGATCGGACAGCTACAGCCGAACACGCCAACGCGGTTCGTCCGTGCGGATATGAATGGCGCCCTGGCCGCGCGACGCGATCGTGCTGCGATGCTGGACAGCATCCGCAGGGCGCTCGAGTGACCAAGCGAGTCAACTGACTTGTGACCGCTCTGTTTCAGCCGAAGTTGCAAAGTTGCTCAAATCGCATCCTCTGTTCGGGGAAGCGCAGGTCTAGCTCTTCTGGCGTGATCGGTGCACCGTCCGGCTCGAAGGCCTTGGTGGCACCATTTTGGTGAATGAGAACGGCAAGTGGCCGCTTTGCTCCGTAAAACCATGCCGGGTTTCGGCCCTTGCAGCAAACCGACCGACTGACGAGGGCGCCCACAACGGTTTCACCGATGTGCAGGCAAGGGTCCAGCTCAACCGGCACGGCTTCCTCCGAAAACTTGCCGGGCGAACCTGATGCCTGGCGGGAGGAAGGCCAAGGGCACGAACCGCAGCCTTGCATCGATACGACCGGCGGCAGTCGGACCGGAAAAGTTGGGCCGAATGGCTATGAACAGGGTTTCGGAAGGCGGATGGCTGTACTGCAAAGCAGCGAGAAGCCCAAACAGGTGACCCGTTTCCGCCGGATCGGCGAGGCCGATATCCGCGTCAATCGCCAGCCGTTCGACATGGATGGGCGCAAGAAGATCAGTCACCAGCCGCGGCTCAGCCGCAACGTCTCGCGCGAATTTGCCAGACGAACGTCGCCTGTTGTCAGAGGATGTTTTCTTTCGCCGTTTCTTCCCGGGTTTGCTCCTCTTCAACTTCTGCCTTGCACTGTCGTGGACCGTAATGATCGGGGTGAAGCCACCGAGGAGCCGCACCCCGATCGTCATGCGGGATGTCGGTGTCGACACCCACAGGAAACGAAATACTACCGGAGAAGCTAGAACCGCGAGAACTGCCAATGCCAGCAGCGCCAGAACAGAAGCCGCGCCCCAGATCGCGACGGACATGACAAAGCTCTATCCGGTTTCGCTTTCATTGCCGCCGGTGTTTCGATCGATGGCGTGCGAGGCGACTTCGCCAATGGTCTCGATCAGGTTCTTGGTGGCGCCCTGAACCGCTTCGACGCGCGCTCCGTCCTTGTCGAAGATGATTGCGCCGATCGGCTTGATTCCGCCGCCGCCGCCGGTGCCGCCGCCCTGGCCGCGTTTCGGATCGGCGCCACCTCCCGCGCCGAAACCGAAACCGTAGCTGACCAAGGGTATGATCGTTGCCTGATCCTTCTCGATGGGTTCGCCAAGCACGTTCTTGGCGTTTAGCAGGCGGTCAAGTTCCTCGACGGTGCCCTTCAGCAGGCGTTCAACGTCTTCCATGTCATCCTCCGTGGATCGATGAAGTGCATGCGGCGGACTATAGGTCCCCGCCGACCGTCAAATTTGATGCAGATCAGACGCTGCAAACTTTGTGTTTTGATAGTGATGAAGCCAGATTGCGGTCCTGGTTTGAATGCTCTTTTCTGGGTTGCAATCTGCCAAGCAATACAATTAATTTGGGCATTTTTTCCGATTTTATTCATCAAACCCAATCACTGGCTTTTAATTTCCATCTGTTAAAAAAGACGGAGAAAAGAAATGGTATTGGATTTCGAATGGCCATTTTTCGTAGTACTCGCGTAGTCGTCGGAGCGGTGACATTAATACTGTTTGGTACGGTGTCGATACAGGCATCACAGAGTGAAATAGCCGCTTCACCGGTCGTTCACGTCTACAGTTTCGGCGGAAAGCTCCACGCTTTCTCGACCGAGCATGCTGTTGCCTCTACCGTTCTGGGCTTCTGGGCGCCGCTGAAGATCCATGCCGACGGCACGGTCTCCGGTTCAGGTGCGATCACCTATGAATGGGCCATTCCCTGCAAATGGGAGGCTCCTGCTCCCGTCGATGGGAACAATTGCACGTTGATTGGCGTCACCGATGGTGCATTCACGGTTTCCGGCCGTGTTCTGGAAACGGTTCATCGCCATAACGAGGATCATCCGTACAAGGATGCGGCCTTCCAGTTGCTGGACTTTCATGCCGGCGAGGACGCCAATGATCTCGATCGCGCTGGCGAGGCGCCTCTTACCCTGGCGCTCACGATGGTTCCGACCGCCTTGCCTGGGGAGCATCTGAAGATCTACGGGTTGAGCGGCGGCAACGTCGAAGAGCGTGCGGGCGGGATGTCGGCGCTGGCGATGGACGGGTCGAACGCGTTTTTCCGCGAATTCACGATCCTTGCTATTGCCAACACATCGACGGTCGGCGGCGGTCTCGAGCAGTTTCGGTCCGCTGGGCGCTACAGGCACGGCGCCGATGTTTTCGGGACCGGAGTCTTCTCGCTTTACATGATTGATCCGAGCCGCCTTCCAGGCCGTTCTTCACTTTCTCTGCTCGCCGACCACGAGGATGGTGCGCCGGTGCCGCGGGAATTGCTCGACTACGAGCAAAAGGCGATTGAGGCCTACGAGGACAACGGTCACTTGCCGCCGCGCTCCGCCTTTGATGATGTCGCGGAAGGTTATCTGGACCTGCTGACTTCGCTGCCACTCGGTGCGGGCGGTGTCGATCCCTATCGCGCCTCAGGCGTTGGGCTGACCGACGATACACGGCCGAAGAGCAACTGATCATCCATTTTTGTCCATACGGGACTTCAGGGGGACTCATCATGAGATCAATCCATACCGCAGCTCTGTCCGCGATCGTGGGGGCGACCATGTCGCTCGCCGCACCCGCCCATGCGGAGCAGACATCGCTCTTCATTCTCGACACGTCGGGATCCATGTGGGGCAAGCTGGCCGACGGCCAGACCAAAATCACCGTGGCCCGGAAAGTTCTGGGCGACCTGGCCGCCGGTCTGCCGGATTCGGTGTCGGCAGGCCTGATCGCCTATGGCCATCGTCGCAAGGGCGACTGTTCCGACATTGAAATCGTACAGCCTGTTGCCGCTGCCGGTGGACCGGGGATTGCGTCGCGCCTCAACGGGTTGACGCCGCGCGGCAAGACGCCGATTTCTGACGCGCTGAAACTGGCCGGCGAGACGCTGACCGGTCGCGAGGAAGAGCGCACGATCGTGCTGGTGAGCGATGGTATCGAAACCTGCAAGGGTGATCCCTGTGCGGTTGCCGAGGCGCTGCGCAACTCAGCCTCGAACCTCAAAATCCACGTCGTCGGCTACGGTGTCGATGCCGAAGCGCGCGCCCAGCTGCAATGTGTCGCCCAAAAGGGTGGCGGCGCCTATTTTGACGTCGACGACACAGCTGCGCTGTCCGGAGCGCTAACCGAAGTCGCCGAAAGCATTACCACCGACAAGGAAATCGTCGTCGAAGCTCCGAAGGTCGAGAACACCTCGACCACGATTCAGTTGCAGATCGCCGGTCCGGGTACGATCAGGATCAACCTGGCGGATTGGGCCACCCAGGCGAAGTACTGGAAGGTCGTCGAGCCGGAGACCGGTGAAGAAGTGGCCAAGACCAATGAGCTGGAAATGCCTGTGATGGCTGGTGAATATCAACTCGTCTGGCGCCAGGTCGAACATGGCGGGCAGGAAATCGA
Source organism: Hoeflea sp. (assembly GCA_965228435.1). Taxonomy (GTDB): domain Bacteria; phylum Pseudomonadota; class Alphaproteobacteria; order Rhizobiales; family Rhizobiaceae; genus Hoeflea_A. The sequence goes on from OZ245818.1 coordinate 4,307,317, forward strand.
TCTGCCCAAGGTCGTCAGTGTTGACAGCGGCCAGGTTACGGAAGTGAATATCAACACCGGAGCCCAGTTCATAGCGCCTGAGGGCATGGACCGGCCCTACTACTGGCAATTGCTGCCAAACGCCGCGGACGCTGAAAAGATCCGCGGCAAAAGGAATGTCGCCGCTCACTACAGCGTCTGGTATCCGGTTCCGGTCCCGCAGGGCGAATACACGGTTATCTTGCGCCAGAAGGAGCACGGTTATTCCGACGTCAATCTCGGCAAGATGACCTTCGAAGAAGGAAAACTGACCCAGGTGCCGTTGGATCAGGGTCTGAACCTGCAGTGGAACGACGACTGGGAGAACATCTACTATCTCCTGATGACGGACGAAGCCGGCCGGGAGCACAAGTTCCGGAAACGTGGACCGGTCATTCTGGCGCCGGGGCGCTACAAGGTTGCGCTGCGGTTGACCGAGCACAATCACTCCGAAGCCGAGTTCGGCGAGATTGTCGTCGGCGAGACGGGTTTCGTCGATGCCCAGCTGACGTCGGGGATCAAGTTCAATACGAAGATAGAAGGTGAGATTGCCATCTTCGCGGTAAACCTTGAATCCGGCGAGGAGGCCAAGATTCATTGGAGCCGCAGCTCCAGCAATCCGTGGCCGGCCATGCCGCTGGGTGCCGGTCGCTATCGTTTCGACATGCAGATCAAGGGATCGAAGCGGATGACGATTGCACCCGAAATCGAAATCAAGCCGGGCCAGTTCATTACGGCGAACATGTAACGATTTGCAGGCACGCCGGTTGCATCACCTTGCAGCCGGCGTTTTTGCGATCGTTCAGAGATGTTCAACGCCGCTGACGATGCTGCCGAAGCCGATCTTGTCGAGGCCCTCGGCCCAGTATTCCGCCAACAGCGGCGTGTCGAGCAGATAGGGGCCGGTCGCGGTTTCGTGGCGCTCGTCGGCCAACTTGACCAGGTCAGCCCATTCTTCGGCTTCACCATCGCCGCGGCCAAGCCACATCAGGGCGACGAGCTCGGCCTGTTTGTCGGGTTCCAGTGCATCGATCTCGACCAGAATCTCATCGCGTGACAGATCGCCGGCCTGCTCCTGCAGGACCGCCGGCCCCACATCGTCGCTGGCATTGCCACCCGGATCGGAGATGACCGTGGCTTCGCGCGCCATGACCGCGCGAACCTTGAGGATGAGCATGCCCAGATAATCAGGATTGACGGAGAGTGCGGTCAACATTGCAATACCTCCTTGCTCTACAGGGATTTGCCCGCTTGGGCTGATACAGCAAGAATACCCATCGGTGTTGCCGGTGCGGTATGACATGGATCAACCCATCGATCGTCTTGTGTCGGGGTATGTTGTTTTGGAGACGCCTCGCTTTCGGCGCTCGAAAGATCGGAGATAATGATGGAACTGAGGAAGGTTCTGGTAACAGGAGCGAGCAGCGGCATCGGTGCCGCACTGGTTCGGGCGCTGACCGAGGGCGGACGAGATGTTCTGGCCGTGGCGCGTCGGCACGATGTGCTGGCCGACTTGTCAGCGGAAACCGGATGTCAAACCCTGGGAGCGGATGTGCGGCAAACGGATGTGCTTCAAGCCGCCATTGATGCATTCGAGCCGGATGTGCTGGTGAACAATGCCGGGGTCGGGCACGGCATTACGGGCATTTCCGATGTGAAGCCTGAGGAAATCCGCGAAGCCTTGGAAATCAACATGATTGCGCCGGCGCAAATCACCGCTCTGGCGCTTGAAGGCATGAAGCGCCGTGGTCGCGGTCACATCGTCAATATTGGATCGGTTGCCGGCCTGCATACCATTGCCTCCGCTGTCTATAGCAGTGGCAAGGCGGCGATCCACCGGTTCAGCCAGAACCTTCGCGTTGAATTGCTGGGTACCGGTCTGCGGGTCACGGAAATCTGCCCGGGCCGCGTGTCCACCGAGTTCTACGATGCAGCCTCTGGTGACGCCGATAGCCGCGCGGGCATGAAGGCGTCCGGGATTGCAGAACTGCACCCCGGTGATGTCGCCAACGCTGTGATGTATGCAATCGATGCACCGTGGCATGTCAATGTGACGACGATTGAGCTGCTTCCGACCGAGCAAGCGATTGGAGGTGCTCACTATGTGCCGACGGACAGTGTAAAATAGCGCAGCCGCGGCGCTCCAGTTACTGCAGCGTCCAGACCGTCATTTTGGAATCGAGCCCGCGGATTTCAATGTTGTCGCGGCGGGTGAGATCATCCAGATCGGTATCCGCACCGGTTTCGCTGCGCACGCGGTTCAGCAAATCATCTGTTGCGGCCAGTTGCACCGAAAGACCGCGGGTCAATGCCTCCACCCGGCTGGCGACGTTGACCGTGTTGCCGATTACGGCAAACTCCAACCGATTGGCACCGATGTCGCCAAGCACCGCTGGCCCGTAATGCAGACCGAAACTGGCGCGAATGGGCTGCAGCCCGGCGGCTTCCCGTTCGACATTCCACTGGGCGACGGAGGCCATCATGGCACGCGCACAGCGCAGTGCATTGAGTGCGTCGTGGTCGCTGGCGAAGGGCGTGCCGAACGTCGCCATCAACCCGTCTCCGAGGTATTTGTCCAGTGTTCCGTCGTGGCGGAAAACCTCCGTTTCCATGCGCTTGTGAAACTGCCTGAGTGTGGCGATCACGTCTTCCGAACTGCGTTCGGCGGCGTAGCTGGTAAAGCCGACGATATCGACGAACAGAACCGCAACATCCTGGGTGCGAACCTGTTTGAGCGGCTCGTCGTTCTGCGAAAGCTCGTCCACGACGTTGGGGGAAAAGTAGCGGGCGAGATTGGCGCGCTCCCGCTCCAGCGAGGCGTGGCCGATCAGCAACTGTCCATAGCGACGGACCGCCGCCGAAAGGATCCAGGCGACGATCACGAAAACAACCACTTCCTGCGCGCGGATGTAAACCAGCAGGTTGTTGGGGTCGAGCAATTCGGCAAGCTCCCGATCAGGCAGAAAGGCAGCTTGGGCTGCCTCAGTCAGAGCAATGTTCGGATTTGAGACCAGCCAGATGATTCCAAGTGCCAGCAGCCAGAAAACGGCGACAATAGTGCCGATGCCACGCACTGTTCTCCAAGAAAAGGCGAGGGTGCCAGCCGCCAGCAGGATGTAGAAATACATGAAGCCCTCGAAGCGGTACTGCATCGCGCGAGGCCACTCGTTGTCCGACAGCGGATTGGGTGCGACGAGCGCGATCGTCATCAGCGCCATGTCGCCAAGAATCAGCAATATCTCCGTGTTCGACCGGCCAACACGGGCGACCCGCATCTGGATCCAGCCGATGAGGCAAAAGAGCGCCAGCAGCGGATAATAGAAGATGATTTCCTTATCGAAATTGATGAAGGGAAGCATGATGGCGATGAGAGCCATGGCGACCCAGCGGGCCTTGACCGCCAGTTCCATGCCGGCGTGCTTGTGGCGCTCAAGCGCGGCCTCGGCGAATTGATTGCCGCCGTCCTCCGTTTCCTGAAGTTCGGCCAGTGAAGCGGCATTGGGTGTTGCGGCGGCGGCTGGGGCTTTCTGCGTCACGATGGAGCTCCTGCTGTTCGATTGGCAGCATAGTCCTGATCGATGTAGTTCGCACCGCCCGTCGCTTCAATTGCGTGAGGCGACAACGTCCAGAAATCAGCAGAGGTTGCGGGAAACTGTCAGGTGTTAGAGCAGAACAAATTCACTGGCGTGGCGATCATCAACCACGCGGGACAAGCACCGGACCGCGTTCGGCAAAGCCGACGGTGACGGTGCTGCCAATGTCCAGCGGATGGTAGACGTCCTCCTGCACGGCGAACATCGAACCGAAGCCAGCTTGCAGGGTGTATTCCATTCGCGTGCCGACATAGGTGGCCTTGGAAATGTTCGCCTTGAACCCGCCCTTGGCTCCGATCACCAGTCGCGAAGGCCGCACCGCCAGTGTTGCCGGGCCTGTCGGCAAACCGCGTGACGGCAGACGGAAACGGTAGTCCTCAACCGTGATTTCGGCGGTCTCGCCCTCGACAGTCAAAATCTCGATCGGGATCAGGTTGGCCTCGCCAATGAAGTCGGCAACGAATTCGTCGACCGGCGCGTCATAGAGTTCGCGCGGCGTCCCGGTCTGCGCCACCTTTGCGTTGCGCATGACGACGATCTCGTCGGAGACAGCGAGGGCTTCCTCCTGATCGTGGGTCACGTAGACGACCGTCAGACCAAGATCCTGCTGGATGGCGCGAATGTCTTCGCGCACCTGACGGCGAAGTTTGGCATCGAGATTGGACAGCGGTTCGTCGAACAGGAGCACCTGCGGCTCGAGGACCAGGGCGCGGGCAACGGCAACGCGCTGCTGCTGACCGCCGGACAGTTCGCTGGGCAACCGGTCGTCGAAGCCCTTGAGACCGACAAGGTCGAGGCCGGCGAGGGCGCGATCGCGGGTTTCGGTTTTGCCATGACCGGAAAACCGCAAACCGTAGGAAACGTTTTCCAGCACCGTCATGTGCGGAAACAGTGCGTAGGACTGAAAGACCATGGACACATCGCGGTCGGTGGCGGGCAGCCCGGTCACATCCTTTTCGCCGATGAGAATCCGACCGTTGGTCGCCATTTCCAGGCCGGCAATCATACGCAGAGTCGTCGTTTTTCCGCAGCCCGACGGGCCGAGCAGCGTGACCAGGCGTCCGGCATCGATCTGCAGATCGATGCTATCCACCGCGACGACATCTCTACCGTAGACTTTCGACACACGCTGGAAACTGACGGGTGCCGCCTTGCTGCTGATTTGTGCCATCGGCTATTTCTCCGCGACGAATTGGGTGCGTCGGCCTATCTGAGTGCGTCCGACCAGCAATTGCAGCAAACCGACCGCTGCCAGCATGACCAGGATGAGTGTCGTCGAATAGGCGATCGCCAAGCCATAGTCGTTGTTCTCGACCCGGCCGATAATGTAACTGGTCGCCATGTCATACTCCGCCGATACCAGGAAGATCACGGCTGAGATCGCCGTCATGGCGCGAACGAAACTGTAGACCAGAGCGGCCAGGATCGCTGGTCTGAGCAACGGCAAAATGACATTTCGAAAGGTCTGCCAGCTGTTGGCGCCCAGGGTCAGCGAACTCTCGTCGAGCGACTTGTCGAGCTGCGACATGGACGCGATCCCGGCACGGACGCCGACCGGCATGTTTCGGAAAATGAAACTGACAACGAGGATGATGCCCGTTCCGGTGATCTCGATCGGCGGCACGTTGAAGGCAAGAATGTAGCTGACACCGATGACCGTGCCGGGGATCGCGAAGCTCAGCATGGTGCCGAACTCGAAGGCACTCTTGCCGGCAAAGGTCTGGCGGGTCAGAAGATAGGCCGTGATCAGACCAACTGCCGCGGTGAGTGGTGCGGCTGTTGCCGCGATCTGGATCGTCGTCCAGAAACTGTCCCAGGCGGCACCCGACCAATGAACGCTGTGTTCGCCGATGCGCACGGAAAACGCAGTCACGTAGTGTTTGAACGTGAGGGTGTTACGGACGCCCCACAGCTCGACAAAACTGCCGTAAACAATCATGCCGTAGACGATCGCCGTGAAGCCACCCCAGATCGCCGCAATCGTCAGCACCGGGTAGGACAGACGTTTGGGCATGAGCGGATGAACGCCTGAATCGCCCTTGCCGGTCACGGTGGTGTAGGACTTTTTGCCGAGCCAGGCGCGCTGGGCATAGAACGCCGACAGCGTGAAGAACAACAAAACCGTGGCAAGCACCGCTGCCCGGCCCTGATCGTACTGGGCGCCGACGATGGCGAAGAAGATTTCCGTCGATAGCACATCGAAATTGCCGCCAAGGACGAGCGGATTGCCGAAATCCGCCATGCTCTCGATGAAGCCAAGCAGAAAGGCGTTGGCGAGACCGGGCCGCATCAACGGCAGCGAAACCGTGCGGAAGGTCTGCCAGCGATTGGCGCGTAGCGTCTGGGCGGCTTCCTCCATGGACGGGGAGACGCCTTCGACCACGCCGATCAGCACCAGAAAGGCGATGGGCGTGAAGGCCAAGGTCTGGGCGATCAAGATGCCCGGCAGGCCGTAAAGCCAGCGGGTCGGTTGGACGCCGATCAGGTCGGCGACAAATTGGGTCACGGTCCCGGACAGCCCAAAGAGCAGGATCAGGGCCAGACCGATCACGAAAGGTGGGGTGATGATCGGCAGAACCGAGAGCGCGCGTAGGCTGCGCTTGTAGCGGAAGCCAGAGCGCGTCAGTACCAGGGCAAACACGAGGCCTAAAACCGTGGTGATGAATCCGACAAGGATCGCCAGGAACAGTGAGTTCCAAGCGGCGCCGCAGCGGGCTCCGTACAGGCAGCCCAAGCCCCAGAGCCGATCATCAAAGAACTTCGAGGCGAAGACCGTTACCGAATAGCCGCCATCCTCGGTGATGAAGGCGGCTGTCAGCATTTTGGCAATGGGGAAAAAGACGAACACGGTGACCACGACCACCACGCCGCCGATCGCGCTGACCACGAAGACATCACCATTGATGGCTCCGCGCGCGGCGATGCCCTGGGTGAACAGGAACAGAAAGGACGAGGCGACGATCAATGCGCCGTAACCCATACCGAACTGACGGTCGCCGAGATCACCAAAGAGCGCGGTCAGCCAACCGAAGTTGAAGCCGCGGATTCCAATGCCGAAGCCTTGCGCCAACAGATAGGCGAAGCCGACCCCGCCAGCAATGATCAATGCTTTGGCGTAAAATGGGTCAGTCTTCCGCCGTCCGAGAACGGCCAGCGGCAGAAGAAGCGGCAGCACCAGGGGCGCCAGCCAAAGCTTTTCGCCCTGAGTTATGAGGAAGGCGGCTGGTGCAAAATCCTCGTCGAAGGGATACCCGCCAACCAGCCATTCGAACGAAAGGATGCCATCTTCGACCCCGTACCAGGGGACCAGAAGATATCCGACCCACCCGGCAATGATCCAGAAGATCAGAACCGGGTGGGTCGTACGTTCGGATTGGATCGTTCGCAAACCCTTACTGCGGCAGGGTCGAAACTTCGTCGTCCCACTTCTTCAGAAGACGCTTACGCTCGTCCGATGAGCCGTATTTCTTGAAATCGTAGTCGATCAGTTTGATGGTCGACATATCGGGCGCCTTGTCGGATGTCTGGGCGCCCTTGTTGGACGGCACCTGGAAGGCGTTGACTTGCAGTGCCAGGTTCTGCGCTTCGGGGGTCAAGGCCCAGTCATAGAACTTTTTGGCTTCGTCCATATTGCGGGCGCCGGAGATGATCGACATCGAGCCGATTTCATAGCCGGTGCCTTCGCACGGAGCGACGACCTGGATCGGGAAGCCGGATACGGCCTGTTTGACGGCGTCGTGCATGAAGACGATGCCGATCGTGTTTTCGCCGCGGCCCGCAGCTCTGATCGGTGCGGAACCCGACTTCGTATACTGGTTGATATTGGCATGCAGCCCCTTCATGAAGTCGAAGCCTTCATCCTCGCCAAAGATCTGAACCATCGACGCCAGGGTCGTGTAGGCGGTCCCGGACGAATTCGGATTGGCCATCTGCACGTGGCCTTTGTATTCCGGCTTCAGCAGATCCTTCCAGCACGCCGGTTCCGGCAGGTTGTTGGCCTTCAGGATGTCGCTGTTGTAGCCGTAGCCGAGGGCTCCGGAGTAAATCCCAATGGTCCGGTTGCCTGCACTTTCGGCCTGGCTGATGGCCCAGGGATGCAGCTGATCGCGCATGGGCGATTCATACACTTCGGTCAGTCCCTCTTCGGCCGCCTGCAGATGCGGGTCGCCGGTGCCGCCCCACCACACGTCACCCTTGGGATTGGACGATTCCGCCTTCACCTGGGCGAAGGTTTCGCCCGAGGATTTGCGGGTCATGTTGACGTCGATTCCGGTGGCTTCCTCGAAGCTGCGCGCCATCAGCTGGCACCAGTCTTCCTGAGCGCTGCAGTAAAGGGTCAGCTTGTCGGCATAGGCTGCTCCGCTTGACGCGGTCAGGGCGAAAATAGAAGCAAAAACAATAGGTTTTAACTGTGGCATGGCGACCTCCCATCGGCAATTGTGACAGTTTTATGACACTATTATGACGGCAGAATAGTAACAGTTGGAAGCGATGGCAATCGACTTGCGGTGGTGAATTGGAGATAAGTTCCGACGGGGTGCAACCACCGACAAATATCGGTCGGACACCATGCTGCGGGGAGGGCATTTACGCCGGCTGACTCGTCAGGAGTTCAAAGGCCGAGATAATCGGACTCACGAGTGCCGGGGTTAGCATCGCACCGATACGCTGGAGCTGGGAAACGAGCGGAACCTGAATGTTCTGGGAGACGATGAACGCGCGGATCGCATCGTGTGAGACGTCCGGAGCTTCGACACCGTCCTGCCGGGACAGCGTATCCCGCGCCAATTGCCTTGCCCGCCATCGATGGATCAAAGCCAGCGGAATATACGTCGACAACAACATGGCCGATGCGGTTACGCCGACAAAACCGACGACGGCCGATACATAGTTCGACAACTGTTGGCGCAGGGCACCGTGCGGCATCACTTCAATCGGCAAGCGAAGCCAAACCGAGTTGTAGATCAGGGCAAAAGCCATGACGGCTGAGGTCGCATAAAGAAATACCTGACCACGGAGCATTTGACCCGACAGAAATTGAGGTGTGAGATTGCTGTTGCCGGGCGGGCCGGCCGAACAAGCCGCCGCCAATGTTCCAAGCATCACCATCAGAATGCTGAGTAAAGCCACATATCCCGCGTGCATGGTGGCGGCAAAACCGTAGAACTGCGCTTCCAAATCTTGAAGCGGCTTGAAGACGACGCAATAGCTCAAGACGTCAAGGTCGGTGCGGGCCAGATACGCGCTGAGGCAATCCAGGATGGGATTGCCACTTGGAACCATGCCCTCCGTACGCATTCTCGCTGCAAGATCGTAGATCGCAACCGGTGCCCAAATAATGACGAGCGAGAAGAAACCCACCAGTGGCCAGATCCGGCCATCCCGAAGACTTTCCCAAGTGAGAAAAGCACTGACGACGGCGGCACAGATCCCGACAAGGAAAAACACAAGCAATGCGGTCAGCCAGAGTATCCGTCCGCGGAATTCAGTTACTCTGTCCACGCTGACGGTGACAGTGGTGAGGCCCAGGTCTTCTCCGATATCAAGACCGGATCCCTTAGGGGCAAGTTGAGCCCCTGCCGGTGATATCGTCTGGTAGTCACTCGGGAACGCGCTGTAGAGTTGCACGATGGAATCGACGGACTTGCTGGTCTGGGCATAAAGCAGATACGCGGCACCAAACACGCATATCGGGATCACGAGCAGCAACAGAAAACGAAATCGGCCCACCATCGAGAGGACCCTGGATGCCGCCCCTCTCCAGTCCATTGATGGCGTTTCGTCGTGTTTGGACATACGACCTTCCGCACCGGCTTGCCCTAGCGACAACTCGATGCTGCTGATCCAGTTCAGCCCCACCACTTCTTGAAATTGTAGTTCACTTTTCAGAAACGGGCCAGCCGTTGGGACGGCTGGATTCAGATCTGCAAACGCGAGACAATGGCAACATCGCTATCCTGCGGATGGTCCGATATCGCCGCTATCGCAATTCGCAGCCCAGCGGCCACTGTTTCAGCAGACATGCTTGGCGCGCCGAGGTTCTTTTCAAGAGCCGCGACCTCCGGCAGGTGCGGCAAGTGCACCCAGCCGGCACGAAGCGATAGCCTCTCGGTCGCGATGTGGTGCAGAATTCCGTACATCAGGTGGTTGCAGCAGAAGGTCCCGGCGACGTCGGAGATATCGGCGGGAATGCCGGCGTCGCGCATAGCCCGCACCATCGCGCGGATCGGCAGGGTCGAGCGGTAGGCGGTCGGTCCGTCGGGAGCTGTCATGCGGTCTTGCAGGAGCGCGCCGTCATTGTCGCGCAGGCCATAGCGCACATTGTCATTAAGGTTTTGAGCGATACGTTCGACCGTGATCATCGCCCGACCGCCATATTCACCCATCATCACCACGGCATCGGGTTGCAGTTCGGCGATTGCCGCCTTCACCTCGTCGATACAGACGAAATAGGTATTGGTGACGATGCGCGACACAACACGCGCATCGCCGATTGTCTCACCATCGAGCAGCCGCGCCACGGATTCTGCCGGATTGACCGGTGTGTCTCCGAAGGCTTCGAAGCCGGTCAGCAGGATGGTGGTCATGGCTACGAACGTCAGTCGATGACGGAGATGATGGCCCGGGCGACCTTGTCGAGGCTGTCGCCGGGCAGGCCGGCGATGTTGATGCGGCTGTCGCCGATGGCGTAGATGCCATGCTCTTCGCGCAACTTGTCGACCTGTTCAGGCGTCAGACCAATGCGTGAGAACATGCCTTTCTGGTCGGCGATGAAGTCGAAGCGGTCGGAGTTGGAGGCCAGCCGCAGCTCTTCGGCGAAGTTGCGCCGCAGGGTTTCCATGCGCACCCGCATTTCCTCCAGTTCCTGCTGCCAGTCGGCGCGCAGTTCCGGGTCGGTCAGCACAAGGCGCACGACCGCCGCGCCATGATCCGGCGGCATGGAGTAGACAGACCGTGTGACTGACAGAAGATGGCTGAAGGCCGTGTCTGCTTGTTCCGCGTTGCGGGCAATCAGCATCGCCGCGCCCACACGGTCGCGATAGACCGCGAAGTTCTTGGAGCAACTTGTGGCGATCACCATTTCGGGCACGCGGCTTGCCATGTGGCGCAGGCCCGCCGCATCGGCTTCAAGGCCGCTGCCAAAACCGAGATAGGCAAAGTCGACAAATGGCAAGAGGCCTTTTTCGAGGCACAGATCCGTCACCCTCTGCCACTGTTCCAGACTGAGATCGGCCCCGGTCGGATTGTGGCAGCAGCCGTGTAGCAACAGGATGTCGCCTTCATTGGCTCCGGACAGCGCTGCCATCATCTCGTCGAAGAGAATGCGGCCGGAAGCTGCTTCGTAGTAGGGGTAGATCGCGGTTTTGAGACCAGCTGTCGTCAGCAGCGGAATGTGGTTCGGCCAGCTCGGGTCGGACAGCCACAACGTGGCATCCGGATGGGCACGATGCAGCATCATTGCCAGGATGCTCAGAGCGCCGGAACCGCCGGGCGCCTGGCAGACGCGCAGGCGGTCGGCCGGCACGGCATCGCCAAGCACAAGTCGGCCCATTTCTTCGCAGAATTCCTTGTCGCCCTGCAAGCCCACATAGGTTTTCGTGTCCTGGGTCTCATGCAGCTTCTTTTCGGCGGCGCGGATGGCACGCATGACCGTCGTGTTGCCGTTCTCGTCCTTGTAGACGCCGACGCCGAGATCGACTTTCTCTGTTCGCGGATCTTCGCGGTACTGGGCCATCAGCGCCAGGATCTTGTCCTTGGGCGCAGCTTGCATGGATTCGAACATGACGGTCTTCCTGGTTTTGTTGGGGCGGTCGCCGCTTATCAGGCGGCGAGGCCTTCTTCGATCTCGGCCTTGATCCTTGCTACAGCTTCTGCTTTCACGGGTCCATAGCCGCGCATCTGCATAGGCGCTTCGAAGCGTTTTTTCCAGTCTTCCGCGGTGGCGAAATCGATGTGCGCCAGATTGTCGGCGACAAGGTCTTCATACCAGCTGATCAGAGCCCGTTCCTCGCGCCGTTCGGCGGTGTATCCGAACGGATCGAACGGCGTTCCGCGCAGGCTTTTGAGGCGGGCGAGCATAGGGAAGGCTCGACCCATCCACGGGCCGAACTGGCGCTTGTTTGGTCGTCCGCGTGCGTCCTTGCCAAGCGGCAGCAGCGGCGGGGCGAGATGGAAGTGCACCGAAAAATCGCCCTCGAACGTGTCTTTCAACCTTTGCAAAAAGGCCGGATCGGCGTGCAGTCGTGCAACCTCGTATTCGTCCTTGTAGGCCATTAGCTTGAACAAGCTCCGGGCAACGGCTTCAGTCAATCCGTCTGACCCAATCTCGGTCTCGCGGGCGCGCACCCGGTCGACCAGCGCCCGGTAGCGGGCGGCATAGGCGGCGTTCTGGTAGTCGGTGAGGAAACGTTCGCGGCGACCGATAATGGCGTCGAGGGTCTCGTCGGTTTCGCCGGCATCGGTCGGGGTCGTCGGCAGTGCATCGGGGTTGCTGTGGGCAATGCGGCCCCAGTCAATCGCCTTGAGATTGCGTTCCACGGCGACGCCATTGAGTTCGATGGCGCGCTTCAGCGCCTCCAGCGAGACGGGAACGAGGCCGGCCTGCCAGGCGAAGCCGAGCAGCAGCATGTTGGCGAACACCGTGTCACCGAGCAGGGTCTCTGCCAGCCGATTGGCATCGATGCTGGGCGGGGTGTTGCCCGTTGCTTCTGCGATCCTTTGCACCCGAAAGTCGATGTTCAGGCTGGCATCGCGATGCCGGACGATGTCGCCGGTTGGTGACTCCGACAGGCTGAGCACGGCGCGCATGCCGTTGCGATAGGTGGCTGAGGCCTTCGGCGACGACGACACCACGATGTCGCCTGCAATCAGAGCATCGGCGCTGGCCCGGTCGATGCGCACCTGGTTGATGGCTGCGGGATTGTCAGCGAGCCGTATGAAGCTCAGCACCGGGCCGAATTTCTGGGCGAAGCCGGTGAAATCGAGCACCGAGGCACCTTTGCCTTCCAGATGTGCGGCCATCGTAATCAGCGCGCCGACGGTGACGACACCGGTGCCGCCGACGCCGGTGACCAGCAGATCGTAAGGGGCGGCGAGTTTGGGCAAGTCGGGCGCGGGAAGGCCGGCGGCCAGGGCTGACGGGTCCGTGCCGTCACCATCCTTCTTGCGGCGGGTCGCACCTTCGACCGTCACGAAACTGGGGCAGAAGCCGTTGAGGCAGCTGAAATCCTTGTTGCAGGATGAAAGGTTGACCTGGCGCTTGCGGCCAAAGGGCGTTTCCTTCGGCTCGATGCTGAGGCAGTTGGACTCCACCGAACAGTCTCCACAGCCCTCGCAGACCAGTTCATTGATGACGGCGAAGCGCTTCGGGTCTTCCAGCGTGCCGCGCTTGCGGCGGCGCCGCTTTTCGGTTGCGCAAGTCTGTTCGTAGATCAATACCGAGACGCCGGTGATTTCCCGCATCTCGCGCTGCACCGGGTCGAGCTCGCGGCGATGATGCAGAGTCGTGCCGGACGGAAAGTCTGACAGTCTGAATTTTTCCGGTTGGTCGGAGACGAGGGCGATACGCTGCACACCCTCGGCGCGCACTTCCTGGGCGATCGCCTGGACGCTGATCGGCCCGTCGACCGGCTGACCGCCGGTCATCGCGACGGCGTCATTGTAGAGGATCTTGTAGGTGATGTTGGCGCCGGCGGCGATTGCCTGGCGGATGGCCATGGAGCCGGAGTGGTAGTAGGTGCCTTCGCCGAGATTCTGGAAGATATGGCCCTTGCCGGTGAATTTCGACGAGGCCGCCCAGTTCACGCCTTCGCCACCCATCTGGATCAGTGAGGTGGTCTCTCGGTCCATCCAGCTCGCCATGAAGTGGCAGCCGATGCCGGCGAGCGCCTTGGAGCCATCCGGCACCTTGGTCGAGGAATTGTGCGGGCAGCCGGAGCAGAAATAGGGCGTGCGCGTGGCGCCTGCGACCTGGATTGGCGCACCGTGCCCCTCCGTCAGCGCCCGTGCGCGGTTGCTGAAACGGTCAGTCTTGAACACCAGGTCGAGGCGGCCGGCGACGATTGGCGCCAGCTGCAGCGGCGAGAGTTCGCCGGTCCAGGGCACCAGCCGATTGCCGTTTTCGTCGCGCTTGCCCGCCATGTGTTGCGGCTTGTCGCCGGGATGGTCGTAGAAATACTCCTTGAACTGGCTTTCGATAATGCCGCGCTTTTCTTCGATCACCAGCACTTCGCGTTTTCCGCGCACGAAGTCGAGCGCATCGCGGCGCGCCAGCGGCCAGACCATGCCGACTTTGTAGATATCGATGCCGAACTCGCGACAGGCCTTTTCGTCGAGCTCCAGAAGGCGCAGCGCTTCCATCAGGTCGAGATGACCTTTGCCGGTGGTGACGATGCCGAACGTGGCTTCGCGATTGTTGTAGATCCGCCGGTCGATCGGATTGGCCTCGGCGAAGGCGAAAACCGCCTGCTTCTTGGCTTCCATGCGCTCCTCGATCTGCGGTCCGGGCAGGTCGGGCCAGCGGTAGTGCAGCCCGGTCGCGGGGATGTCGAAATCGGGCGTCAGGAAATGTCGGTCGGTTGGCAGTATGACGGATGCTGCAGACTCGACTGTCTCGGAGATCGCCTTGAAGCCGACCCACATGCCGGAATAGCGGCTGAGCGCGTAACCGTATTCGCCGAAGGCAAGATATTCGGCGATCGTCGCCGGGTTCAGCGTCGGCATGAACCAGGCCATGAAGGCAACGTCCGACTGGTGCGGCATGGAGGACGAAACGCAACCATGATCGTCTCCGGCCACCACCAGCACGCCGCCATGCGGCGATGATCCATAGGCGTTGCCGTGTTTCAAAGCATCGCCGGCGCGGTCGACGCCCGGGCCCTTGCCGTACCACAGGCCAAACACGCCCTCGACCTCCCGGTTGGGATCAGTCTCGACCTGCTGCGAACCGAGGATCGCTGTCGCAGCCAGATCCTCATTGACCGCGGGCAGGAACTCGATGCGCGCTTGTTTCAGCAGATCGCGGCTTCGCCACATCTCCAGGTCGACGCCGCCAAGCGGCGAACCGCGATAACCGGAAACGAAGCCGGCGGTGTTCAGGCCGGCCTGACGATCGCGCCGCGCCTGGTCGAGCACAATGCGCGTGATTGCCTGGGTGCCGGTCATGTAGGCGCGGCCGGATTGCGCCGCATAGCGATTATCCAGGCTGTAGCTGGCGTCGAAGGCCGGTGCGTGAATGTTCATGGTCGCTATTCCTCGAAATGAGCGTTTGCGACCATTTTACCCCGTCAGGCGTGGTCTGATTATCCAGATTTCTTGATTGCCGTCTCAAAATTGGATAATTTGACCGGGTGTTAGCACAATATGGGAATTCCTTTCACATGAATGCGCCGAGACTGGACAAGCAGGACCGGGCTTTGCTCAGGGAACTGCAGCAGGATTGCCAGATTTCCAACCAAGCACTGGCCGACAAGGTGGGACTATCGGCGTCCGTGTGCTGGCGACGCGTCAATGCGCTGGAGAAGACCGGCATCATCCGGCGTTACTCGGCGATCGTCGACGGTCCGGCGGCCGGTATGGGTTTCCAGGCCATCGTCTATGTCACGCTGATCCGCCACGAGGCCGGCAATTTACAGAATTTCATTTCTGCCATTGAGCGGCGCGAAGAGGTGCTCGAATGCGTGGCGACGACCGGCGATGCCGACTATCACCTGCGCATCATTTGCGAAGACCAGCAGGCCTACAACCGGTTTCTCGAAGAATTCCTGTTCCTGATCCCCGGCATATCGAACGTAAGGACCAATCTGATTTTGAAGGAAATCAAGAGCCAGGGTTATATTCCGGTGTGAAGAGATCACCAGCATGTTTCCACAGCCCCTTGATGCTTCTCGATTGGCTTCCGGCGCCAGAACATCGAGCCCTTGACTTAAAGTCGGGTTGAAGAATTAGGGTCTCAAGATAGCTGAGGGGACTCAGCCCGAAACAGGATCCGTGGAGGCCGTTCAATGACCGATACCGGCGTTAATTGGCAAAAGGCGATTTCCCTTGCCGAACTGGAGAGCCGTTCAAGAACAGTCATCAAGCTTGACGGCAAACAGATCCTGCTGCTGCTCTCGGGCGGCGCCATTTACGCTTGCAACAACCGGTGCCCGCACGAAGGGTTTCCGTTGTCGGAAGGGACACTCAGCGAAGGTTGCGTGCTCACGTGCAATTGGCACAGTTGGCGCTTCGACCTGGAAAGCGGAGAAACGCTGACCGGTGGTGATGCGCTGCGCCGCTATCCGCACGAGATCCGGGATGGTGACATCTGGCTGGATGTCTCCGATCCCCCACAGGAGGCGATGCGCGCCAAAGCACTGGCCGGGATGAAAGAGGCCTTCGATGAACACGACTACACGCGCATCGCGCGGGAGGTGGCCCGCTTCGAACGGGCAGGGGGTGATGCCGATACGGCACTTCGCCATGCCTTCGAGTGGACGATCGAAGGTCTCGAAACCGGCACCTCGCACGCGCACGCGGCCGCTCCGGACTGGCTTCGTCTGCGTTCCACCGTTTCGGCAGACGATCTGATTGAACGACGAATTCCGGTTGTGGAGATCATCGGCCACCTTTCCTGGGACGTACTGATGCAGAACGGGCCGTTTCCGTTGACTGAGGACGAAGCCGACAATTTTGATCCGGACCGTTTTGAGCAGGCCATTGAAGACGAGAACGAGTCGATCGCGATTGCACAAGCACGGGCCGGGCTGCGGGAGGGCGGCGGGCAGCTTCTTCGGCCGTCGCTGGAGCGTGCATCACTCAGGCACTATCAGAATTTCGGTCACTCGGTGATCTATCTGGACAAAGTCTATGAACTGATCGGCGTTCTTGGCGAACAGGCCGAAACGGCCTTGCTCCTTCCGCTGGTCCGGTCATTCTGTACGACCGCGCGCGAAGATCTGATCCCCGAATTCAAAGCCTATGCGCCGGCGCTCGCCAAATGGGACAATACGGGAGAGGATTGCCCGGATCCCGATGCGTTTCGCGGCAAAAGTGTTGCGGCCTCTTTGGACCTGATAACAGCGGCTTCCGGCCAATCGAAAGCGCTTTATCACACACTGATGGCTGCCGCGTGCGATGCGATGCTTCACTACGACCGGCGCTACCGCGAGCAGACCGACAGACCGGTTCAGGAAAACATCGACTGGCTGGACTTCACTCATGCCATCACGCATCTGAACGCCGCCCGCAAGGTGTGCGAGCGCCAGCCCGACCTCTGGCCGAATGCGCTTCTGCAGGCCGGGTGCTTCCTGGGTCGAAACGCGAAATTTGTCGACTGGCAGCAGGACGTTTCGCAGTGGACCCCGAAAGACAGCGACGGGTTGATCGACGAGGTGCTGACCTCGATGCTTGACCACGGCGAACCGCTCTACATCTTCCCGGCGCACACGCTCAAGCTCTCTACCGCACTGAAGGAAGAGCTTGAACTGTATCCCGATGCCGCCTGGAAGCCGGTGGCACTGCAGGCGCTGAACCGGTTTGTCCACGAGCCCTCGAAGAAGAAACACATGCGTCGGATCACGACCCAGGCAACACGGTTCGTCGAGCTCGAAGGGTAGGCGTCGAATAGCACCGTCAGCTGCCCACAGACGGACGTTGCCCCCGAACTAAATCCTTCGCTCTTTAGGGCGCCCTTGATTGAGGCGGCCTGGATGTGCCTCGGTGTTCGACCCAGGTTGGAGCGGCATCCCCATCAGATTTTGCCGGTTGTGCGTGCTCATATTTTGGGCCGCCCGAATAGCGATTTCGGGTCGGCGGTTCCGGCAGGACTTCAGACTCGGAAACATACCTATCATCGCCGGTTTGGCAGGGGACTTCGGAAAACATGCGCGAACGATGCGCATGTTCAACAAAGCCACGGAAAGCGCCGGGAAAGCTCCGCATGGCAACGGCCCGAGGTCGCAGCGATTCGCGTCATCCGGCGCGGCGTTTGACAAAGGTCTGGCGTCTTTGTACCGTTCGGTCGGTCCAAAAAGAAGACCGACTGCCATCGGCTACCCAGAAGTTGGCAAAGCAAGCGCCAAAACAAATGCTGAGGAGGAAAGCACATGTCATTCGCAAAGAATGTGACCAATCCAATTATTGCCGCGGCAGCCAGCCTGTTCATCGCGTCCGCGGCCTTGGCCGAACCCGTCCAGCTCACAGTCAAGTCCGACGCGCCCAGCGCGGTGCCGGCTGATGTTGCTGATGGCGGCTTCAAGATTGCCGTTGTGCGGCAACTCAACGTCGGCGACGTCTACCAGGCGTGGATTGCGGGAGTGCAGGAAGAGGCCGAGCGGTTGGGCGTGGAACTGACGATCTTCAATGCCGATGGCGATAACGCCAAGCAGGCCTTGCAATTGCAGCAGGCAGTTGCCTCCGGGCCCGATGCCATTGTCATCGGTTGGGGTTTTGGTGACAGCCTGAAAGCCGGATTGGACGCCGCGGCAGCGGCCGGCATCCCGGTCGTGGCTTCGAACGCCTCCATCGAGGCCTCCGACGACGTTACCCTCGTCAATCAGTCCGAGCATCTGATGATGGAAGGCATCATGCAGCAGATGCAGACAGATATGGGCGGTAAGGTCGAAGGTGACATGATCTATGTCTACGTGGCCGGCTATCGTCCGCTGGACCTTCGCAACGAAGTGTGGATGAAGTGGAAGTCCGACAATCCGGGCATCAACGAGGTTGCACAGATCGGCGTCGTGAATGCCAATACCGCGGCGGAAACGGCCAACCAGGCTGTTGCCGCGTTGCAAGCCAATCCGAAGACGGTTGCCATCGTTGCGCCCTATGACGAATTCACGAAAGGCGCCACGCTGGCCATTCAGGAGCTCGGACTGGAAGAAAAGGTCAAGGCCTACGGAATGGACATCTCAACCGCCGACATATCGGTTATGATTGCTGAAAACAGTCCCTGGGTTGCGACGGCCACCACCGATATGACCAATTTTGGACGTATATCGCTGCGGGTCGCAGCCGGCGAAGCCACTGGATCCTATGACGGCAACAACCTCGAGATCCCGCCGCTTGTCATCACCCGCGACGATCTTCTGGAAAAGGGCGTCGAGAATGTCGATCAACTGGCCGAGGCTTTTCCCGGGCTCGCGACACCTGGACTCGCAGTCGCTCCTTGGATGAAATGACCTGGTGGAAACCCGGACCGACGTAACCGAAGCTGAACGCGCCGCAACCGCATCCAAAGAAAGCGCGTTGGTGTCGCTCCTCGATCTGACAAAGACTTTTGGAGCGACACCTGCACTGCGCGGCGTGTCGCTGAACATTCACAAAGGCGAGGCAGTGGGGCTGCTGGGTGCCAATGGCGCCGGCAAGTCCACGCTGATCAAGACACTCGCAGGGCACCACCTTCCGACGTCAGGACGTATTCTGGTCGACGGGCGCGAGCGAGTGTTTCGCTTTCCCGACGATGCCCGAAATGCTGGAATTGCCACGGTTCATCAGAATATCGACGACGGGGTCGTATTCGGGATGACTGTCGCGGAAAACCTGCTTCTGGACGAAATCGCCAAACCCGGTGGCCAGATTTTCATGCGCCGCAAGACGATCATGGCGCGTGCGCGGGAGGTTCAGAAGCGGCTGGAACTCGACCTGCCGCTGGAGTCGCCGGTCGAGGATCTCTCGCCAAGTCTCCGGCAGGAAGTGGCCATCGCCCGAGAATTGGCAAAAAACCCGAAGCTTCTGATCCTTGACGAGCCGACATCAACACTTTCGGAGCGAGAAGCTGAGAAACTGTTCCTTGCCGTCGAGGAGTTTCGGCGTCGGGGCATATCTATCCTCTATATCTCCCACAGGCTCAGTGAGGTGAAGCGTCTCTGCGACCGGGCCGTCGTGCTGCGCGACGGCCGGATCGTTTCAGAACATTCGGCGCCGATGGACACCGCTGCGATTGCCAGCTCGATCCTGGGCGCCTTGGTATTGGCTGCTGAGCACGAGGACCGACGCGCATCGGAAACGGCCCTCGGGGTGGCCGGCATGCGGTCGTTTCCGGAATCGCCTCCGATCGATTTTCAGATCAAGCGTGGCGAGATTTTGGGCCTGACCGGGCTTATCGGTGCGGGCAAGACTGAACTGCTGGAACAGATCTGCGGTCACCGCGCCTGTCTGGCCGGCGAGATCGAGCTCGACGGGCAGCGCTATCGACCTGACGACGTGGCCGATGCAATGGCCAAGGGGGTCGTCCTTGTTCCAGAACAGCGTGCTTTGCAGTCGATCTTTCCGACGGATCCATTGTGGAAACACTGCACGATCGGATTGCTCGACCAATTCAGCCGGGTGGGTCTCATGCGGCGTGGGCGGGAAGCGCGGTTTGCGGCTGATGTCGTTCAGGATTTCCACGTGGTCTGCCCGAGTGTGAGTTCGAAGATTGAAGATCTGTCCGGCGGCAACCAACAGAAACTGCTGGTTGGGCGGTGGCTCAGCCGCGGCTGGCGGTTCCTGATTTTGGACGAACCGTTTCGCGGAATCGATATTGGCGCGCGCGGTCTGATCAGCGAGGCGCTCCGGCAGTTTTCCGAGGAAGTGCCTGTGCTTGTCTGTAGTTCCGACCCCGAAGAGGTGATTGAAGTCGCCGACAGGGTTTTGATCATGGTCGAGGGCGCCATCGTCCATGAGGCTTATTCTTCCGAGCTCTCCGCCGAGGCGTTGGCCGGCATCATGGGCGGCGGAATCGACACTGTCCCCAGCGAGGTAGCTTAGACTTGGTGATGAAATCCGATTCTGAATCACAGCCCGCTGCCGCACCGGTCGCCAAGCGAAGTGCAGCCGAAACCGTGAAAGCACTGGTCTATCGATACGGGCTATTGGCCGTGCTGCTCGCGATGATCGTCTATTTCAGCCTCACCCAGCCCTTCTTCGGAACATTCGTCAACGCGATGTTCATATTGCAGGCCGCATCCATCGTCGCGGTCGTGGGTCTCGGATGCACGGTTTCCATGACGGTAGGTGGGTTCGATCTCTCCGTCGGCGCAGCGATGAGCCTGTCCATCATGGCAGCTGCGGCGGCCATGGTCATCGGAAATTTCAGTGGCGTCACGGCAATCCTGATCGGCATTGCAGCGGGCTGTGTCGTCGGCATGCTGAACAGTTTCCTGATCGTCTATGCGCGAATACCTGACCTCGTCGCGACGCTGTCATCCCTGTTCCTGATCAACGGACTGACCCTCATGGGCGTTGGCGGGCAGTCCATTGCCAAGGGGATGTTCTTCAACGGCAAACAGACCGAAGGTCAGTTCGCTCCGATTTTCAACTGGATCGGTTCGGGCAGTGTCTTCTCGATTCCAGCCTCCGTCGTCATCGCCGGCGTGATGTTCGCAGCCGTGGCCGTCTTGCTGAACTTCACCCGATGGGGCCGAGCCTTTTACGCTGTCGGTGGGAACCCGGTGGCGGCGGCCGCCTCGGGCATTCGAGTCGGGCGCTACCGAATTGCCGCCTACCTGATCTCAGGCGGCCTTGCGGCTGTTGCGGGGCTGATGCTGGCGGCGCGATCGAATCGGGGCGACGTTAATGTCGGCGACCCCTTCCTGTTGCAGGCCGTTTCGGCGTCGCTTGTCGGTTATGCGGTGCTGGGCGCAAACAAGGCTAACGCCTTCGGGACGCTCATCGGCGCGGTCTTCGTCGCGGTGCTGATCAACGGACTAACGATGTTCAACTTTCCATACTACGCGCAGAGCTTCGTGCAGGGTGTCCTGCTGGTCGTCGCGTTATTGATGTCCTACACGCTTGGTCCTTCAAGGCGTTGAAATTCAAGGGAGAACAAAGGCATGTCAAGACTTCCGGTACCGAACATCAAGGGCAACCTGTTTGACATCACGGATCGGGTTATCGCAATCACCGGGGCCGGGCAGGGCATCGGCCGCACCCTGGCCGAGGGCTGCGTGAATGCCGGAGCCAAGGTCGTTGCTATCGACATGAACGGCGATTTGCTGAACGAAACCAAAGCTCTCCTCGACGCAGCCGGCGGGCAAAGCGCAACCGTCATCACCGATGTCTCGGCGGATGACGCGCCGCAGAAAATCGTTCAGGCATGCATGGACCTGGGCGGGCGCGTCGACTGTCTGATGAACAATGCCGGCATCATGTCCTACACCGATCCCCGGACCATCACGGACGAAGAGTTCGACCGGATGATCAAGATAAACTTCAAAGCGCCGGTCCGCATCATGCGGGAAGTGCTGCCGGTCATGGAGAAACAGAAGAGCGGCTCGGTCATCAACACCGGCTCGTCCTGGTCCTCCCGAGCCTCGGTGTTCAACCAGTCGGGCGGCGGCGTCGACTACTGTGCCGCCAAGGCGGCACTGCAATCCTATTCGCGCGGCGCGGCGCAGACCATGGCCGAGCATTTCGTTCGGGTGAATGCCATTGCGCCCGGCGGGGTGGACACGCCGATGCATGCGCATCACCGCGACTTTCTGATGGAGTACGAGAAGTACATCCCGCTTGGCCGCATGACGGTCGCCGAAGATCTCGTCGGAACCGCCATCTTCCTGGCCTCGGATGCCTCCGCTTACATCACGGGACAGACGATCCACGTCAATGGCGGGATGATCATGGTCGACTAGCAACAGCGGGAGTTGCTCAGGTTCCAGGAGGTGTTCGATGTATGGCCGCGATCAAGTGTTGAGCCGCTTACGGGGTACGCTGGCGCAGAATCAACCGATCATAGGGGCCGGCGCCGGCAGCGGAATATCCGCCAAGTTTGCTAAGCGCGGCGGCGCCGACCTGATCCTGATCTACAATTCCGGCCGCTTCCGAATGAACGGTTTCGGATCCAATGCCGGCCTTCTGCCGATCGGAGATGCCAACGCTATTGTCGTCGAGATGGGCCAACGCGACGTTCTGCCGGTGGTTCGTGACACGCCTGTCATCGCCGGAGTTTTCGGGTCGGACCCGACGCGTGTTCTCGGGCGTTTCCTGGACACGCTTCCACCGATGGGGTTCTCCGGCATCATCAATTTTCCGTCCCACGGTTATATCGACGGCCAGTACCGTGCCTCGCTGGAAGAGACCGGTTTTGGCCTGGACAATGAAGTGGACCTGATCCGCAAGGCCCGCGAGCGCGATATCTTCTCACTTGCCTATTGCTATGATCTGGAATCGGTCGATGGCTTCGTGCGTGCTGGCATCGATGTTCTGGTTGCGCATATGGGTCTCACCACCGGTGGCTCGATCGGCGCATCGCCCGGCGGATCGAAAGACCTGACCGACTGCATCGAATTGACGGCCGCAATGGTGCAACGCGCACGGGCTATCAATTCCGAGGTGCTGGTTTTGACCCACGGAGGGCCGATCGAAACGCCGCAGGACATGGCGACCGTCCTGCATGCAACCAACACCCAGGGGTTCATTGGCGCGTCGACCATGGAGCGGCTGCCGGTCGAAACGGCAATCGAGGGCACTGTTCGCGGGTTCAAAGATATCGCGTTGAGGAACCAGCAGTGACCAAAATCGTTGTCGTCGGGACCTATGATACCAAAGCCAAACCGCTGCAGATGCTGGAGCGGGCGCTGGTTGCCGCAGGCGAGGTGCCCGTGACGATCGATACCGGGGTCTTTGCTGCCGACGTGACGGTCACCTATTCCGCGAGCGCAGTTGCGGAGGCCGCGGGCGAAAACCACCAGGACCTCGCGAGCCGTGGCCGAGCGAAAGCGGTACGCGTGATGGCGCAAGGCGCCGCGGCGATCCTGAGCGACCTGGTTTCCAGGGGTGAGGTTGGAGCCCTGGTGCTGATGGGTGGATCCAACGCATCAACGGTTTTCACCCATCTGGTGCCGGAGGTACCGCTCGGAATCCCCAAGATCCTGATGGCGACACCGGTTTCAGGAGATGTGCGGACGCTGGTGGATGGAGCCGACACGTTGCTGTTTTATCCGGTCGTCGATGTGGACGGCGAAAACTCGATATTGAGGGCCATGATAAAGCGGCTTGCCGACACCGCCGTGGTGGTCAAGTCGAACGGGCCCATGACCGTCCAGGACAGCGAGCGGCGAGTCGCGCTCAGCATGTATGGGGTTACCACACCCTGCGTGCAAAGAGTGGAGCGCCATCTGCGGATTCTGGGGGTGGAGCCGCTGGTGTTCCACGCCAACGGGGCCGGTGGCACGACGCTTGAGCGGTTCGCCCGTCAATGGCTCATAGACGCCGTCGCGGACCTGACGCTGGCGGAATTGACCAATGAGGTCGTGGGCGGAGCCTTTCCCGCCGGTTCGGATCGGATGACATCGGCGAGCCGCATCGGATTGCCCCAGGTGATCGCCCCGGGGGCCATCGACATGATCGCGTTCGGCCCCGGCCACACCATGCCCGACAAGTTCAAGAACCATGTGATCCATGCCCACAACGATCTGGTCACGCTTGTGAGGACGACACCCGATGACTGCCATGCGATCGGCAAATGCCTGGCGAAGCGGTTGGGCGACCCTGAGGCGGAAACGGTCGTCTGCATCCCACTCGGAGGCACGTCGATGATGGATCAGAAAGGCGAGGTTTTCTACAGCCCGGAAGCAGTCCGAGCGTTTCACGCGGGCTTCAAGGAAGCCGCCGCCAATTCGATCCAGATCGAAACGACACCGAAGAACATCAACGATCCGGATTTCGCAGCCCGGATTTTCGGACACCTGGCGCGTTTTCTCGATGTACGGACGCCGCGTCCGGCGTCCCAGTAGTGCAATGCACGCGCGATACAAACCGGAGAGGAGTAGCTGATGAGCAGTCAAACGGTCGCCATCATCGGCGCAGGCGTGGCGGGGGTCTCCGCAGCACGTTACCTGTCATCTGAGGGATTTGCGCCGACGGTCTTCGAGGCTCACTCGGATCTCGGCGGCCAGTGGAACCTGTCGAATCCAAACTCCGGCGTATGGCCGACGATGCGGACCAATACCGCAGGCTTCGCCACCAAATTGTCGGATGTCCAGTACCGGGAGGGCGTCAATATTTTTCCGCGCAACGGAGAGGTTTTGACGATGATACGGGACATGATCGCGGCGAACGGAATTGGCGACCTGTTTCGTTTTGGTGCCGAGGTGACCGGAGTTGCCCGCGACGGTGACGGCTACGCCGTCGCGTGGCGGGATGCGCAAGGCAGCCACCGCCAGGTGTTCGACAAAGTCGTCGTCGCCACCGGCCGGTTCGCAAAGCCCGAAATGCCTGAAATAGAGGGGCTTTCCGAGTTTACAGGAAAAGGAGGTGTGCTGCACTCGCACCGATACAAGGACCCGTTTGCCCTGCGGGATATGAATATTCTCGTTCTCGGTGGCTCGATTTCATCGATGGAAGTCGCATCCGACCAGGCGATGATGGGGCGGGGGCAAGTCTACATGGCCCAACGGCGGCAACGCTATGTCATGCCGAAGATGTTCGCGGGCGTGCCGTTGGAGTTCTACGTGTTTACGAAGGAAGCGGCTGAGGCGATCGAGGGACTGAGCGAAGAGGAGCTTCTGACCGGGGCCAAGGAGTTCCTCGAATTGATGGGCGGCAACCCGGCGCGATACGACGCCCCGGCACCTCATGAAGACATGGCTCTTGCCGGCGTCACGGGCAGCCAGCACTATCTGAATCTGGTGGCGGAAGACAGGATCGACGTGCGCCCGTGGGTCAAGTCCATCACCGGCGATCAGGTGACATTCGAGGACGGTTCCACAGTGCAGGTGGACGCCATCGTCATCGGAACGGGTTTCGATCTGCATCTGCCGTTTTTGTCGGAGGAGATCGCTCAGACCATAAACCTGACCACCAAAGGTATGGATCTGTGTGAGTTCACGTTCCACCCCGACCTGCCAAACCTGGCCTTCGTCGGATTGTGGGCGCAACTTGGTCCTTATCCCGTGGTGCTGGAACAGCAGGCCCGCTGGATTGCCTACTCCTGGAGCGGCGCCATCGAGGCCCCGAGCATTGACGCTTTGCGCCAGGGAGTGGCCGATTGCGGGCGTGACAACCATCATGTCGGCTATCGGGAGCAGCACGAAATGGCGATCAGATTTGCTCGTCTGGCAGGCACGATGCCCGACCCCGGTCAGGATGAAGAGCTTGCGATGATCCTGCCCAAATGCCCGGTGACGGGCGAGATGTTCAGGATTTCAGGGCCGGATGCGCGCGCCGACGCCGCCGCCTGGATCAAGGACAATTTCTGGCGCTATGCGGCCATCCCGTTGAAACGTGAAATCGGTGCTGCGCTGGGTCGGGACGAATACGGCCGTCCGGTTGAATGAGATGGAATTACGGAGCGAAAAGGCTAGGACCTTCAGCGGCTTGCGGCCTTTTGTCGGCCTTTCAACTATCAGCACTCATCACAGTGTTGCGCACCGTTCGGGACAACGTATCGGCGATCGCCGTTTCGTCGGACGCGAAGTCCGGTTGCACCCAGAAGACCGCGGCGAAATACATTGCCAGCAGCGCGTGAATTTCAATGTCCGACACCGTCCTGTGCTCGCCGGCCTTTGCGCCCTGGTGAAACATATCCGACCAGATCGCGCGGTAGGCGGCGTGCAATTCCGCCACGCTTTCGATGTTCTCCGGCTCGTTCAGGGCATGAACGTCGCGAAAGCAAACCGTCATTGCGGGCGTTCTGCCAATCAGCAGCTCGACGAAGGATGCCGTCAGCGCATCGATGCGGGCAGGGGTTCCCTGGGCGCTGTCGACCGCAGCACGCGCACCGGCGACCAGTTGCTCCATGTGATCCGCGATGATGGAGGCCAGGAGATCTTCCTTGGAGCGGATATGGTAGTAGAGCGCGCCCTTGCCGAAACCCGCTGTGACGCCGACCTCGTAGACTCCGACATTGCCGTAGCCACGCTTTGCGAAGAGCTCAGCGGCCGTGTCCATGATCTTGCGCTTGGCCATGGATGCGCGGCTCGTATAGCCGGAGTATTTCGCTGTTTGCGCTACCATATTCGGATGCAGTTACTGGGTTGTTGGAACCGAAATGTCAAATTTTTATTGGCTGGAACGACGCGTCCCGTCTCTGTCCCGTCGTCAAATTTGGGCAATTCCACCCGCGTTTGCGGGTGTTTAAAGACCACAAAGATCATGTGGTTCGAAAGTACCGGAACGCTGTGGTTGAACAAACCGGCGTTCACAACAACGGCACCGAGACGACCGAGAGGTTTCGCGAATTCGGGGTTCGCGCTCCGGTAACGCGCTCCGGGAAGACGCGGACGATCAACACACAAGGGAAACGAGATCATGGAGTATGAGGCAGTCACCCAATCCGGGCAGATCGGTTCTCTGGAGATCAAGAACCGGATCTCATTGTCACCCATGGAGAAAAACTGGTGCGACCGTCTCGGCAATCCGGGCCAGAATTATGTCGACTACTATGCGCTACGGGCAAAGCACGGTGTCGGGTCAATGAATTTCGAGGCCACCTATATCGATGCCCGTGGTCGTGGCAACCTCTACCAGCTCGGGCTCTGGTCGGATGAGAACATCCCCGGACACAGCCGGCTGAACAAGGCGGTTCAGGCCTATGGTTGCCGGACCGTGGCCGAATTGAACCACGGCGGCCGCAACGCCAACACCCATCGGACCGGTCTTCAGCCGGTCGGGCCATCGAACAACCCGTTCCCCATGGTCGGTGGTCACGAGCTGCATGCGCTGACGGTCGACGAAATCCGTGATGTCGTCGACCGCTACCGGGCCGGTGCGCGCCGCGCTGCGGAAGCCGGTTACGACATGATCTCCATTCATGGTGCCCATGGTTATCTGATCACGAATTTCCTGTCCCTCATCCACAACACCCGCACGGACGAATACGGCGGCAGTGACGAAAATCGCTGGCGGTTCCTGATCGAGATCTATCAGGCGATGCGCAATGAGGTGGGCTCGGGAATGCCGATTGGCGTGCGGCTTTCCGCGCGTGAGGAAATCGAGGGTGGGTATGATGTGGATTACACGATCCGTTTGATCCGGAAACTGGAAACCCAGGGGCTGGATTTCGTCGACATATCGACGGGGCTCTATGAATCCATCGAGACGCTGATCCAGCCTATGGATGTCGAACAAGGCTGCCTGATGCCTTTGGCGCGTCAGGTCAAGCTGGCGGTTTCGATCCCTGTGGTCGGCGCCGGCCGGGTCAATGACATAGCCAAGGCGAATGCCATCGTTGCGCAGGGAGACTGCGACTATGTGCATATGGGACGCGCTTTCCACGCTGACCCGGAGATCCTGTCGAAATCGCTCGGCGGTCGTCGCGATGAGATCGTCTCCTGCATCGCCTGCAACAAGTGCTGCATGGAGTTGTTCGTCAACAAGCCTTCAGTGTGCACGGTCAATCCGGTGGCCGGTAAGGAGCGGGCATTGGAGCTGGCGCCGGCCGCGCACCCGAAATCTGTCATCGTTGCCGGCGGTGGACTTGCTGGTCTCGAAGCAGCTCGGGTCGCCGCCAGTCGCGGCCACTCCGTGAAGCTCTTTGAAAAGTCCGACAGGCTCGGCGGCCAGATCAATGTGCTTGGCGCTCCGAAAGCCCGGTCCGGTTGGCGACGCGCGGCGCAAGATCGGGAAGCGATGGCCCGCAGGGCAGGTGTCGACATCCGGCTTGAAACCTCGGTTACGCCTGAGTTGGTTGCCGCCTAAGCACCCGATGTTCTTGTTGTGGCGACGGGCACTCGCCCATTCATTCCCAAATACCTCCCAGGTTGGGACAACGACATGGTGACCGACTATGACGCGCTGGTTGCCGGCAGGGCAAAACCGGGATTGGCGGTCGCGGTGATCGGAGGCCAATGGCTTGGAATGTCGGTTGCCGAAATGCTCGCCGAGGCAGGGGCGGAAGTGACCGTCATCGAGGCGACCGACGCGATCGCGCAGGATCTCGAATACATGGCCCAGCAAGTCCTCAATGCGCGGCTGGCCCAGTCAAATCAGATCAGCATTCGAACAAACACCAATGTCGAACGGATCGGTGACGGCGAGATTGTTCTGCAATCCGGCGGTAAGACTGAAACCTTGAGCGGTATCGACCAGGTCGTGTTCGCAATTGAGCGTACAATGGACAAGAGCCTGGAAGAGGCGTTGGTCGAGACCAATGTCGCAGAAACGGTCAAGGAGTTTTTTGTCGTCGGCGACTGTGTCTGGCCACGTGAACCCTATGACAGCGTCATGGAAGGGTATCAGATTGCGCGCCTGATTTAGGCATTGCGCCCGCACTTGTCGCGGGGTGGCGTTTCAAGACTTGCGATGGATTCCGGGTTATTTTTGGCGGCCAGCAATGGCGTCGACCAGCGCTTGGCGCTGTCCCCTGCGCACGAATCCACGTTCCAAAAGAACAAAATTTGACCTCTGAGCCTCTTTGTCATAAATTCTTTGCACACGTGTGCAAAGGTTCGTAGCACTGCAAGTTTTTCAAACCATCTGCCACGATGATAGGGAGGATGAATGACATGACGATGATGAAAACCGTGACCCGTGCGACCATGCTCGGAATGACCGTTGCGGCGCTGACCGGCTTCGGAGCGGCAGCCAAGGACGTGACCATCAACGTGTGGTCAGGGGGAAGCGGACCCAACGATCATTACCGCATCGACGCCATCAAGATGGCCGCCGACATTCTCGAACAGGAAGCTGCGATCCGTGGCGAAGAACTCAACATCACCATCGAGGGCAAGCCCTATGATGGCTGGGAAGAGTTCAAGCAGGGCGTGACGCTGTCGGCCGAATCCGGTCAGGCGCCGCATATCGTGGTGACCGGTCACGTGGATATCGCGCCCTGGGCGCAGTCCGGGCTGATTGTGCCCATCGAGGACTATATCGACCTCGACGCCTGGCCGATGAACGACATCTACGACAACCTGATGGAGATCTCCTCGTTCAACGGCATGGTCTACGGCCTGCCGCAGGATTCAGAATCGCGACCGTTCTTCTTCTGGAAAGACTACATGCGCCAGATCGGATATTCCGATGCCGATATCGACGCGCTGCCGGCCAAGGTTCAGTCCGGCGAATACACGCTGCAAAATGTGCTCGAAGATGCCAAGAAGATGCAGGATGCCGGTCTGGTCGAGCCTGGCTACGGATTCTATCCGCGCGTTTCCAACGGTCCTGACTACTGGCAGTTCTACCAGTCGTTCGGTGGCGACATTGAAAAGGACGGAAAGCTCGTCTTCGACAAGGCGGCGATGGAGAAATTCTACCAGTTCTTCGTCGACGCGGTTGATGCCGGCGTCACCCGGAAGAACCATATCGGCACGCCCTGGGACCAATGGTACGCGGAAGTAGCCAGCGGCAAGGCCGGCTTGTGGCACGGCGGCACCTGGCACTATGCCCGCTACACCAAGCGTGAGGGCCTCGACGATTTCTTCGGAAACATCCAGTTCACGTTGATCCCGGCGGGCGATGGTGACGGCGCGGCCAACACAATCACCCATCCGTTGGTCTACCTGGTCACCAAGCAGGACGACGAGGACGCGACGGCGATCGCGGCAGAACTGATCACCATCGCTTCCGAGCCGCGCATCAACACGCTGCACGCCATCAAGTCGGCGCACCTGGGCATTGCCAAATCGCAGTCGGCCGTCGACCTCTATGCCAGCGATCGCTGGGCGCGTGAGGCCACGGAACGGCTGCTCCCGTATGCATCGGCCATGCCCAACAACGTCAATTTCGGGCAGTATTGGGAGATCATGTGGGGCGGGCTCGAAGCGGCCTGGTCCGGTCAGAAGACGCCGGCCGAAGCCGTCGCCGATGTGGAAACCGAGCTCAAGGCGACGCTCGGCGACGACATCATCATCCAGTAAGGTTCCTCCGCGAGTTCGGGCGGGCGCGAATGCCCGCCTGTGCTCCACCCAACAGCGGTAAACCGCCATGCTGAGCAACTCCCGTAATCTGGGCCTGGTTCTGCTCGCCCCGGCCTTCGTCTTCGTCATCCTCTTTTTCTTCGCCCCCGTGGTGCTGACCGGTGTCTTCGGTTTCACCAACATGAGCACGGCGACGGGAATCACCGGTGGCGCCTATCAGATCACACAGAGTTCCATGCGCGACCTGGCTGAAAAGCAGGGTCAGCCGGACCTGGCGGAGCAGCTTTCCAAGGTTGTTTTCCTTGTCGATGCTCCAGGTCTTGAGGCGTTGGCGAAATCCGGCGCTGATCCGAAGCTCGTTGAAGAGATGCGGGCGAAGCTTGAAGGCAAGGAGTTCAGCTCCCGCCGCGACCTGGAACGCGCCATCAAGGATCTCGACAACAGGCCGCGCGGCACCCGTGCGCTCAAGTCTGCGTCCGCGTTGTTCGAGCGGTCAATCTCCGACGAACGGTTCCCGACCGAAACCGATCTGTTTGCCGCTGTCGACAACCTGGGTTTCGACCTTGATGCCACACAGCAGCAGGCACTGGCGAACGCGACCTATACCGGCTGGACCTGGACCACAGAAAACTTCACCCGCATGGTGTCGCTGCCCGATACCCGTCGGACCTTTCTGAACACCATTTTTTATGTCTTTGCCACGCTTATCCTGTTCAACACCGGCTTCGCGCTGGTCCTGTCGATCTCGACCCATTACATGCCGGAAAAGCCGGCCGGGTTCTTCCGGGCGGTCTGGCTGTTGCCGCGCATCTCGCCGCCGGTTCTCTACGTGCTTTTGTGGAAGTGGCTGGCCTGGGACACCGGGTTCCTGTCGGCTGTTCTGGAGCCGTTCGGTGTCGCACCGCGCAACTGGATGCTCAACACCGCCTCGGACGCCTGGATCTTCATCATCCTGATCAACGGCTTTGTCGGCGCATCCATGGGCATGCTGATCTTTTCCTCGGCGATCAAGGCCATTCCCGTGTCGCTGTTTCACGCCAGCGAAGTCGACGGCGCGAACCGCTGGCAGCAGATCCGCCACATCATTCTGCCGCAGTTGCGCTGGCCCATCCTGTTCATCACCTGCTACCAGACACTGTCGCTGCTGACATCGTTCGAATACATCCTGCTGGCCACCGAAGGCGGCCCCGGCGGGGCAACGGAAGTCTGGGCTTTGTCCGCCTACCTGACGGCGCTGAACAATTATGCCGGTAATCTTGAATACGGTTATGGGGCTACGCTGGCGCTGGTGCTGGTGGTCGTCGGTGTCGTGCTGTCGCTTGTCTACCTGCGTCTGTTCGATTTCAAGACGCTGGTGTCGCCCCCCAGGATCGAGCAGTAGGAGGCGGCCATGTCACAGAACTATCGCAGCTGGCCGATGATTCTGGCGCTGGGGCTGCTCACCCTCCCGCTGGTGCTGATGTATGTCTATCTGTTCGTCGATACGGTGACGAATTCGCCGCCGGGCTCGATGATCCCCAACGAGTTCACCGGCGAGCACTGGCGCTTTCTGTGGAGCACCTTGCCGGGGCGGCCTTCGATCTGGGTCGCGACCCTCAACACGTTCATTTTCGCCACCTCGACGACGCTGATCGTGCTGGCGGTTTCCTCCACAGCGGCCTATGCGCTGTCGCGTCTCAACGTCCCGTTCCGCTCTTATTTCCTGGCCGGCGTCATGGTGTTGCACGCATTCCCGACCGTGACGTTGATCATCGCCATCTTCCTGATCCTGCAGATGATCGGCCTCTACAACACGCTGATCGGCGTGATCCTGGTGAAGGCCTCTCTGGAGCTGCCGCTCGGTATCTGGATCATGAAGGGGTTCTACGACACCGTGCCCTGGGAAATTGAAATGGCCGGCATCCAGGATGGCGCCAGCCGCTTCACCGTGTGGCGCAAACTGGTGCTGCCGCAGGTGCGACCGGCAATCGTTGCCCTCGGCATCTTTTCGTTCCTGGCCGGGTGGTCTGAATTCATCCTGCCGCTGGTGCTGGCACCCGACAATGACGTCCAGGTCCTGTCGGTCTATCTGGCCGCGCTGATCGCCGACGACAACAATTTCGACATGGCCTTGTTCAAGTCCGTCGGCGTTTTCTACGTGCTGCCGGTGATCGTTCTCTTCCTCTTCTTCCAGAAAAAGCTCATGAGCATGTACAGCGGAGGCACGAAAGGCTGATGCGCATCGTACTCGACAAGTTTACCAAAACCTTCGGATCGCTGACCGTCATCGACCAGATGGATCTGGAGATCAATGACGGCGAGATGATCGCCCTCTTGGGGCCGTCCGGCTGCGGCAAGTCGACGACACTGTTCGCCATCTGCGGCATCCACCGCGTCAATGGCGGCCGTATCCTGTTCGGAGACCGGGACGTCAGCAATGTGGCGTCGCAGGAACGCAATGTCGGTGTGGTCTTCCAGTCCTATGCACTTTATCCACACATGACGATTTATGAGAACATTGCCTTCCCCTTGCGCATCCGGAACACGAACGCGAAGGAGATCGATCGCCGGGTACGCGACATGGCCGATCTCGTCCATATCGGTCAGTTGCTGGAACGCCGGCCGGCGCAGCTTTCAGGCGGACAGCAGCAGCGTGTCGCATTGGCGAGGGCCATGGTACGGGAGCCGGCGGTGCTGCTGCTCGACGAACCGCTGGCCAATCTCGATGCCAAGCTGCGGCTGGAAATGCGCTCGGAAATACGCCGGATCCAGCGGGAAACCGGGATCACTGCCATTCTGGTCACCCACGACCAGGTCGAGGCGATGAGCATGTGCGACCGCATCGCGATCATGAACGAGGGCAAGATCCTGCAGATCGCCGAGCCGATGGAGATGTACACCAATCCGGCGACCGAATTCGTCGCCTCCTTCCTCGGCAATCCGCCGATCGCCTTCCTGTCGGGAGAAATTGCCGACAGCGCCTTTCAGATAGCGGGCACCGAAATCAGCCTGCCGTTGCCGTCCGGGCGCGGCAATGGTGAACGTCGGCCGGCCAGGATGGGCGTACGGCCCGAAGCTTTCCAGCCTGGAGCCGGTTCGTCGCTGCCTGGCAAGGTCACCTTTGTCGAAACCCAGGGCCGCGAGACCCTTTATGACATCGAACTGGCGAACGGGAGTGTGCTCCGATCGATCCAGTCGGCGGGTCAAACGGCACAACTCGGCAGCCAGGTGGACTGGGGCATCGACATGAACCAGGTGCTGCTGTTCGCCGAAGACGGGGTGCGCATTTGATCCTGGGCTATCAACGATTATCGGAGCTCGGACTGGCGGGCCTGGAAACCGCCGAGTTTCCGCTCGCCATCGCCCATCGCGGCGCCAGCGCCTATGCGGCCGACAATTCGGAGAGCGCCCTGCGCCTGGCCGCCGAGCTTGAGGCGGAATACAGCGAAATCGACATCCAGCTGAGCGCCGATGGTGTTTGCGTCCTCAGTCATGACGATGACATCATCACAGAAGCGGGTGACATTCTGCGCATTGCGGAAACCGATTGGAGCACGTTGTCCTCGACGGTGACCGCCGGTGGGTCAAAGCTGCTGTCCTTAGAGCGTGCGATTGCTCTTGCGCAGGAGCTGGATCGCGGCCTTTACGTTGAAATCAAGGCGCCGGCCGCAGGGCAGCGTGTCTGGCACCATCTTGTGGAGGTCGGCTTCAAGCGGGCGATTATCGGCTCGTTTCATGTTTCTGTCATTCGTGAGCTTCGCGATGCCGACTGCCGCGTTCCCCTGGCGATCATGGTTCCCCGGGGAATGGATGCCATCATGATGGCTGACGCCTGCGGCGCGGACATCATCCATCTGTGCTGGCGTGAATTGAACAACCAGCCCCATCTGGCGATCACCGACGCTCTGATCTCCGGAGCGCGCGCCCGCGGCATGGCCATCGTCACCTGGCATGAAGAACGCAGAGCGGTTCTGGATGGGCTCGCCCGGTTCCCGATCCTTGGTGTTTGCAGCGATCGACCCGAAACGGTCAAACCCTATTGCCGCGACAACAATAGGCCGATTTCCATTGTCTGCCATCGCGGAGCCAACTGGTTGGCCCCGGAAAACACCCTGGAGGCCGCACGGATCTGCTTCGGGCAACGGTTCGATTATGTCGAACTCGACGTGCGCACCAGCGCCGATGGACACCTGGTCGTGATGCACGACAAAACCGTGGACCGGACCACCGATGGCAGTGGACGGGTTGCCGATATGACGCTTGCCGAATTGCAGCGCCTCGATGCCGGCTCCTGGTTCGGGAGCCATTTCGCCGGCGAGCCTGTCCCGACGTTGCATGAGATGATGGCTCTGGCCGATGAATGCGGTGGTCGCCTCTATATCGAGCCCAAGCAGGTCGACCCGGCGGCATTGCTTGCTGCCGTTCAGGAGGCGGGCATGATGGATCGATGTTTCTTCGGTTCCGTCGAGCCGCAAACCATGCGTGACCTGCGCCGCCTTTCGCCGGAAGCGATGTTGATGGCCCGACGATGCGATTTCGGATCGCTGGAGGCAGCCATTGCCGACAGTCGGTCGCAGATCGTCGAATTCGATACCGCGGTGGATGATCTTGATGAGTTGGAAGACTGCCGCCGGCTTGGCGTTCGCTCGATGGTTCATGACCGAGCCAGGGACCTCGCAGGCATGGACCGACTGGTCGAAATCGGGCCGGACCTTGTGAATCTCGACCGTCCGGATTTGTTCAAGCGCGCCATGCGGGCGAAAATGCGGGCGACGAATCGGGACCCGGATCCGTGACGAGCGAGTTCGACAAACAGAAGCCATCGACGTCGTTCGACGTGGCGTCGCGCGCAGGCGTTTCCCGCTCGGCGGTGTCGCGTGCCTTTACGCCCGGTGCCAGCATTTCCGACGACACGCGGGAAAAGGTGATGCAGGCAGCCAAGGACCTCGGCTACCGCGTCAACCAGCTTGCCCGTGGCCTGTCGAACCAGCGGTCGGAACTGGTCGGGCTCATCGTCGCCGACATGGACAATCCGTTCCGCTCGCAACAGGTGGATTCTCTTGTTCGTGAGCTGGTCGACCAGGGTTATCGGCCGATCCTGTTTCCAGCTGACAGTCCGGAAGACACCGAGCGGATCGTGCACGAACTGCTCGAATACAGCCTTTCCGGGGTGATCGTGACGTCCCATGCACCGCCAGCGGAAATCTGTCTGGAGTGTGCTCGCGTGGGTGTGCCGCTGGTGCTGGTCAACCGTCCCGAGGAGCTGTCAAATGTCGATTGTGTCACGGCCGATCATGACCGCGGCGGACGCTTGGCGGCGGACGCTCTGCTGCAATCGGGATGTCGTGACCTGGTGTTCCTGGAGCCGGAGCGCTGGTCCTACTCCGTCGATGCCCGAATGCACGGTTTCGTAGCCCAGGCCGAAGCGGCCGGTGCTCGAGTCGAGAACTTCCCGTCCGGTGCCCAGACCTATGAAGGCGGCAGGGCGACTGCGGCAACTTTCGTGCAGCGAAAGCGGGACCGAACCGGTGTGTTCTGTCCCACCGACTATATGGCCCTGGGGTTTCTGGATGCCTTGCGGGTGGAACACGGCCTGGCAGTCCCCGAAGACCTGTGCGTCGTTGGTTACGACGATATCCCCCAATCGGCCTGGCTGTTTTCCAACCTGACCACCATCAAGCAACCCGCCGGGACGCTGGCGAGAGATGCTGTTTCGCTGCTGATGTCGCGTATCGAGGAACCCGATCGGGCCCCTGAAAACCGAGTGGCCGCCGTCGACCTCGTGGTTCGCGGAACAACCCGATGACACCGGAGCAAGCCAGTTCAGAAGAAATGGTTCGTCGCCATCAGACGGCAGTCGATGCGGCGCGGGAAGCCGGTCATGCGCTGCTGGACATCAGTCGCGGTGGCGGTCTTGATGTCCGATCAAAAGGGCTTCAGGATTTTGTCACCCAGGCCGATCTCGAAGCAGAAACCATCATCAGGAACCGGCTGCTGGGCGAATTCCCGTCGGACGGCTTCCTCGGCGAGGAAACGGGTCTGCTCGACACTGAGAGCGGCGGTCGATGGGTGGTCGATCCGATCGACGGAACGACCAACTTCATCAAGGCGCTGCCCCACTGGTCGGTATCGATCGCCTTTATCGATCCTTCGGGCCCTGTCATCGGTGTGATTTTCGATCCGGTCGCCGAGCTGCTCTACGATGCGATCAGAGGCGGTGGAGCCCGCTGCAATGGGGCGCCGATCGCCGTCTCGGCAGTCACCGATCCCGGCCAGTCGATCGCCATCCTCGGTGTTTCGCGGCGTACGCCGCTTGATGATCATCTGAGGCAGATCGAAGCCCTTTACCGGATCGGCATGGATTACCGCCGTTACGGGTCCGCCGCTACGGGACTTGCCTCGGTGGCCGACGGTCGGGTTGAGGCGTTTTTCGAAAAGCACCTGAATTCCTGGGACGCGCTGGCCGGCATGGTTATCGCCCGGGAAGCGGGTGCTGCAGTTCTTGCTCCGCCGGTCGAACAGTTTGTCGCGGAGGGCGGCGCCGTCATCGCCGGTGTGCCTGCCATCGTGGAACTGCTCCCCATGCTGGCGGACAATCCCGGCCTGGCTTCCTGGGGCAATGGGAAAGCAGCATCATGACGATCGGTTCAGAATTTGGCGGTCATTGCGGCGCTTCGGGTCGCAATCTGATTTCTTCTGTTCTGGCCGGGGAGGCGAACGCCGGCGAAACATTTTCGAGGCTGGTTGAAGCTGCCTTGGCCGGCGATCTGGACGGGCATCTCCAGGGTGCGCCAGAGGCGGGCGCGGTGTGTGTGACGACCTCATGCCACGCGCTGGTGTTGGCGCTGATGCGGCGACATAACGGGATGACATCGGCGGAGTTCTACAAGGGCGACGCCGAGCGCTACGTGCGGCTCAATCTGTTTGTGCAACGGCTGCTGGGATTGCGCCGATTGACGATCGGCCAGCCGGTCTATGCTTTCGGCGCAGAGGCGCTTGGCCAGACGATGATGTACCCGGAAGACCAGGCGCCCGGCAGCGATCCGGGCGTGCCGCTGGTAACCCTGGATGGCTGGCGCGATATTCCGGCCTTCGATCCGGACAATCAAATCGTCCGATTAATCCGCGCTTCACTGCTTGCAACTGGCAGGATTGCCGGCATCGAGCCGGTGGCGCATCTGCCGGGTCCCTATAGTCTGGCCGCCGAAATTCTCGGCCAGGAGACGTTGATTGCGGCGCTGCTTGAGGCGCCTGACAAGGTGAAGATCTTTCTCGGGCACTTGGTCGAAACGGTGCTGGCTCCATGGTGCGCGGATCTCTATGCAACCGTTCCTGATGTTTGGCTTGAGCTCTCCGATGCCAGCGGATCGCCGATGTTCATCGGTCCGGCCAACTTCCATGCGATTGCCGTCGATCCGGTGCGCCGGATGATCGGGGAATATCCATGGGGGCATAGGGTGTTCGTCGCCAACTATCGCGGTGACTCTCCTCCCGGTCGGGCGCGCGGCGGGCGCGGTCGCAGACAGACGGAGCAGCGAGCCAGCTTGTCCTTCGAGGAGCTGCTTCAGGCGAAGCTCGCCTGCTGCCCGCAATTTCTGATCCGGCTCGAGGCCGACAGCGCGCCCGTTGCGGCCTATCGCGACGCGGCCATTCACCATGCATTGCCGCTTTATCTTGGGATTGGCGCCGTGCTGCTCGACCGCAATTCAGTGACTGATCCGCAGGGCGCCCGGTCCGAGCTTTTCGAAACCGCGCGAACCCGCGCAGAAGCTATCAGGGATGTCAGGAACGCGATTGACCTCGCTGATGATGCATCATGGCCGGGGGACCTCTATATCGAGGACACCAATGGCGAGACCAATTTTGACCTGTTCGCCGCTGTGCTTGAAGGGTGCGAAGCGCGCTGATCTATCCCAGAACGATCAGTGTGACGCCGACCATAACCATGACCGCCACGATGGCATGGCGCGGTCGAAGAACTTCGTGTCGAAAGATCAGCGCGCCAAGCAACAGGGTCCAAAGCGGCGATGTGGAGACCAGCGGTGCGGTGATGATGACGTCGCCCAGATTGAGCGCCACCTGCATGGACAGAATGCCCATGCCGACGCAAGCGCCGTTGAGTGCGAACCACCAATAGCCGCGCCGGGCATGCGATCCCGCTTGCGGTGGTCGGCGCATCGCCAGCAACAGACCCGCAACCAGGGTTGAGACTGTTGCCATGACCATTGTCGCAAAGAACGGGCTGGGCACCTCGATCATGCCAGCCTTGGCGACGGGCTGAATGATGCCGCGGACGAAGGAGGCACCCAGTGGCAGCAGGAGCGCCACAGCGGACCATGTTCGGTTCGGCCCCTTTGGTCCTGACGCGGAAATCAGCAGCGCCGCAATCATGATCGACAGCCCCATGGCCACCTGAAGGCTCAGGCTTTCACCGAGCACCAGAACGGCTGGCACGACCGCGAAGACCGGCGCAAAGGAACCGAAGGCGGATGTCATGTTCGGGCCGACCTTGACCACGGACAGGATTTGCAGTCGCTGGCTGGCCGCCGGGAACACCAGGCCGCATAGCGCAAAGAGGAGCGCGGCTTCGGTCAGCCACCATCGCCAGTCGATCATCAGCGGCGCGAGGAGCCAGAACACGGCCGCCATCGTAGCGACGGAGACCAGCGTTCCCGTCTTGTCGTCAAGATGCGCCAGGCCCTTCTTTTGGACATGCGAGACCAGGCCGAACAGGGCGCCTGCGAGCAACGCGAAGAGGGCGGCGATCAGCATCATCAGCGGCAAAGCCGCCTGTTTGCTGATTGATCTGCCAAAGATTGCATGAGTCGCCCCGTATCTACGCGCTGTTGAGTAGCAGAACGCGATGCAGGCTGCGACCCTCTTGATTGGTCACACAAACTTGCTGACCAGGCTGTATCGGCTTTGCTAGAGTTCCGGCACTGTTCACCGAGGAGCACGGGCCCATGTGCCGCAACATCAAGACGCTGTTCAATTTCGATCCGCCCGCGACGGACGACGAGGTGCGCGACGCGGCGCTGCAATATGTGCGCAAGCTTTCCGGCACGCGCAAACCGTCGCGTCGCAATGAAGCCGCCTTCGACCGGGCTGTTGATCGGATCGCGACCGCAACGCGCGAATTGATGGACACGCTGGAAACGGCGCAGCCGCCGCGCGACCGTGAAGTCGAAGCGGCGAAGGCCCGGGCGCGCGCGGCGGCGCGCTATGCATAAGCTGCGCACCGCATTGGTGACACGTTGATGGCAAAGGCGCTTCGCGACTACCGGAGCAAGCGGGATTTCTCCAAGACCAACGAGCCGGTCGGCATCGAAGGTGTCGAGGACGGCAACCGCTTCGTCGTGCACAAGCACTCGGCAACCGCCGACCATTATGACCTGCGCCTGCAGGTCGGCGACGTGCTGAAATGCTGGGCGGTGCCGAAGGGGC
This sequence comes from Hoeflea sp., assembly GCA_965228435.1. Taxonomy (GTDB): domain Bacteria; phylum Pseudomonadota; class Alphaproteobacteria; order Rhizobiales; family Rhizobiaceae; genus Hoeflea_A. The sequence continues at coordinate 4,347,110 of OZ245818.1, forward strand.
CGTCGCTCGATCCCGACGTCAAGCATCTGGCGGTCGAAACCGAGGATCATCCGATCGACTATGCCGACTTCGAGGGCGTGATCCCGAAAGGGCAGTACGGCGCCGGGCCGATGATCGTCTGGGACACCGGCACCTGGGCCCCGATGGACGATATCGAGGCGAGCTTCAAAAAGGGGCAGTTCAAGTTCCGCCTCGTCGGCGAAAAGCTGCAGGGCGGATGGATGCTGGCGCGGCTCAAGCCCAGGCCGAAAGAGCGCCAGCCCAACTGGCTTCTGTTCAAGGAACGGGATTTCGCCGCCGATCCGGAGACGGACATTCTCGAAACCCGACCGGAGAGCGTCAAATCCGGCCGGGTGATCGAAGATTTTATCATCAGCGACGAACCGAAGCCAATGCGGCCGCTGCGGCCCGGTGCCTTGAAAGGAGCGAAGAAGGCGCCTTTTCCGGACCGGATCGAGCCACAGCTTGCGAGCCGGGTCGAAGTGCCCGCAAGGGGCGACAAATGGCTGCATGAGATCAAGTTTGACGGCTACCGGACCATGGCCCACATCCGCGACGGTGATGCGCGGCTGCTGACGCGGGCCGGGTTGGATTGGACCCACCGGTTCGGCGATCTCGGTCAGCATTTGTCGAAACTGCCCTGCCGCGATGCCGTGATCGACGGCGAAATCGTCGTTCTGGACGAGAAGGGCGTCAGCCGTTTCGACAGGCTCAAAACGGCCTTGTCGGAGGGCCCTGAAACGGCGCTTGTCTATTTCGCGTTCGACCTGCTCTATCTCAATGGTTGGGATCTGCGGAATATCCCGCTCGACAAACGCAAGGACCACCTGCAGCGACTTCTGCAGGGAGCCGCGGGCGAGCAGGCGGCCATTCATTTCTCGGATCACGTGATCGGCAACGGTGACGCCTTTTTCGACAGGGCCTGTGAAATGGGGCTCGAGGGAGTCATCTCGAAACCGGTATCGTCACTCTATCAGTCCGGCCGGTCGAAGGTCTGGACCAAGGCCAAGGCACTGCTGACGGGCCATTTTCCGATCGTCGGTTACACCACTTCACATGCTGCGGAAGGACTGGCGGCGCTGGCCGCCGGAGAGTGGACCGAGGAGGGGCTTGTCTATCGCGGCAAGATCGGCACCGGCTTCAACGCCAGGGAAGCCGGAATGTTGCTGACCAGGCTGGAACAGCTCGAGGACCCCGAAGCGCGTCTTGAGGATATGCCGAAGGTCGTCGTTCCGGTGCGGCCGGCCCTGTCGGCCACGGTCTATTATACCGGGCGGACAAAGACAGACGCACTTCGCCATGCTGTCTACAAGGGGCTGCGTGAGACCCAGTCGTCGACGACGGTATCCGCACCGCGTACGAGGCTGGTCAGCGACGCCGATCTTGCGTCCGTCTGGGTTACCAATCCGTCGCGGCGGCTGTTCGGGAAGAACGGTCCGACCAAGCTGGAACTGGCCGTGTACTACGCCCAGGTGGGCGATTTCATGCTGCCGCACATCCTCAACCGCCCGGTGACGCTGGTGCGCTGTCCGACGGGCAAACAGGAGGATTGCTTCTACCAGCGACACGCATTCACCGGCATGCCGGATACGATTTCGACCTTCAGCCAGAAGAGCAAGGATGGCGAGGCCAAATCCTATCTTTATCTGGACAATGTCAAAGGCTACCTGGCGCTGGCGCAGTTCGGCGTCGTCGAGTTTCACAGTTGGGGCGCGTTGCGCAAGCCGATCGACAAGCCTGACCGGATCATCTTCGACCTTGACCCCGGTGAGGGGGTTGCCTGGCGGGAGATTGTCGAGGCGGCGGTGCAGGTGCGCGAGGTGCTTGCCGGCCTCGGCCTCGTGCCGTTCGTCAAGACTTCGGGCGGCAAGGGCGTTCATGTCGTCGTGCCGATCGAGCCGAAAAAAACCTGGAAGACCGTGCACGCTATGACCGGCAAGATCGCCGAGGCGATAGCGGCCACGGCGCCGGAGGTGTTCATCACGACCATGAGCAAAAAACAGCGCGGCGGGCGCATTTTCATCGACTTCCACCGCAACTATCAGGGGGCAACGGCGGTTGCGCCCTATTCGCTCAGAGCAAGACCTGGTTTACCAGTTTCAACGCCTTTACACTGGGATGACCTGGAATCGGTCGACGCTCCGCAGGAATTCAACTATTCTAGTGTGCCGGGACTGCTGGAAGGGACGGGTGACGCCTGGGCGGAAATCGACCAGGCGGCGAAGCCGTTGCCGACGCTCTAGCAGCCCCATTTGTGCTGCGTAATTCGGGGGAATTGTCATGGCGCCGCGTGCAAGTTGGAAGGGTTATCTCAAACTCAGCCTGGTCAGCTGCCCTGTGCGGCTCTATCCGGCCACGAGTTCGAAGGACCGCATCACCTTCAACCAGCTCCACAAGGACACTCACAACCGGATCAACATGAAACCGGTCGACCCGGAACTGGGTCTTGTCGAACGCTCCGACCTGGTCAAGGGCTACCAGTATGAGGACAAGAAATACGTCATCATCGAGCCGGAAGACCTCGAAGCGGTGAAAATCGAATCGAACCATACGATGAACATCGAGGCATTTGTCGATGAAGGTTCGGTCGACGAGATCTATCACGATATGCCCTACTATCTGGCGCCGGACGGGGCAATGGCGGAAGAGACCTTTACCGTGCTGCGTGAAGCGCTGCGAAAGACGCGCAAGGTGGCGATCGCACGGCTGGTGCTGTCGAGCCGCGAGCGGGTGATCACCATCGGCGCGCATGAAAATGGCATGTTTGTCTGCACGCTGCGAAACCCCAGCGAGGTTCGCGGAACCGCCGAATATTTCTCCAGCATCCCGGATGCCAAGCCGGAGAAGGAAATGTTGGATCTGGCCGAAAAGCTGATCGCGCAGAAGGCTACCGAGTTCGATCCCGCCGATTATCAGGATCGCTACGAGGCGGCGCTAATGCAGATGATCAAGGACAAACTGAAGGGACATAAGCCGGTGATCGCGGCGGCGCCTGAGCGCGGCAACGTGGTCAATCTGATGGATGCCCTGAAAGCCAGCCTGACGGAAGCCAAGCCAGCGGCCAAGAGCAAATCCAAGGCGCCGGCCCGCGGCGCCTCCAAATCGAAGCGGAAATCCGGATAGACCGGAGGGCGAAAGGGCGCCGTGTCGAAGCTCGCCGGCAGAAATATCGGATTGATCGGTGCATTGGCGGCGTTTCCGCGTCGGCTTGCCGCTCGAGAGGTGGAACGACAGGGCGGCCGATTGCGTCGTGGTGTCAACGGCAAGACCGATCTGGTGGTTTTCGGACGTCGCCTGCTTGAACGCTATGATGAGGCCGAGATCGAAAAGCGGATCTCGGAAGCACGCAGCCTCGGAAAAAACCTCTTGAGCGAAAACGGTCTGCTGCGTCTCCTCGGCACCATCGAGGAGACCGAGGTGGGCACGCTGTCAACGTCCGCGCTCAGCCAGCAATCCGGTTTGTCACAGGACGATATCGAGAAACTCTCGCTCTTTGATGCCTTCGTTCGGGATCGCGAACCCTTCGCGTTTCGCGATCGCATTCTGGCAGGAAAATATGCCGAATTGCGCCGCGAGGGCGTCGGCTGGAAGACCATCGCCCAATCGATCCACCGAGCGACCGATCCGCAAGGACTGACGTCCGTATCGATGCAGCCGGATGGCCACGATGCCGTCTATGCCCGGATCGGCGACAGCCTGGCCGAATTGAGTGGTCAGTTCGTCATGCCGGTCGCCCATCCGGACAAGCACGACCAGGAAAGCCTGTTCAGCCAGGCCGAGGCGTGGGAGGCTGAAGGCCATTTCGAGGAGGCAGTCCGGGCTTATGAGCGCTATCTGGGGCTGGACCCTAGTGATGCTATGGCAGCCTTCAATCGCGCCAACTGCCTCAAGGCCGGAGGCCGGCGCGGCGAAGCCCTCAACGCCTATCTGCAGACCGTCAAGCTCGATCCGGATTTCGCCGAGGCCTGGTTCAATCACGCCGGCATGAAGAAAGAGGGTGGAGATATCGACGCGGCGCGACGCAGCCTGAAACGGGCGCTAGCGGTCGACGACACCTATACCGACGCGATCTACAATCTTGCCGCGCTGGAATTCGACGCCGGCGACCTGCCCGAGGCGCGACGACACTGGGTGCGCTATCTGGAACTGGACGATAACTCCGACTGGGCCGCAAGGGCTCGCCGCGGCATCCAGTTCATCGACCGCCAGGCACAGCAGCAGCGGACCGGTTAGATGGGTTTCCTCTTCAGCGGGGCGGAAGACGCGGATATCACCATCCTGCTTGCACACGGGGCCGGTGCGCCGATGGACTCGGCCGGCATGAATGCCATCGCCGATGCCCTGACCAGCGCCGGCTTCCGGGTTGTCCGTTTCGAGTTTGGCTACATGGCGGCTCGACGGGACGGATCGAGCCGCAAACCGCCACCGCGCGCCGATCGGCTGATCCCGGAATACGAAGAGGCAGTGTCGGTGTTGGCAGCAAACGGTCCCCTGATCATCGGCGGCAAGTCCATGGGTGGCCGCGTCGCCAGCATGATCGCGGACAAGCTTTTCGCCGAGGATCAAATTATCGGGCTGCTTTGCCTTGGCTACCCATTTCATCCGCCCGCCAAGCCCGATCAATTGCGCACCGCCCATCTGGAAACACTGCGCACGCCAACGCTCATCTGCCAGGGCACCCGCGATCCGTTCGGAACGCACGAGGAGGTGCCTGGGTACAGTCTCTCGGACAGCATTCGGGTCGAATGGTTCGAGGACGGCGACCACGACCTGCGGCCACGCAAGACAATATCCGGGTTCTCGATGGCCGATCACATGGGAACGATGGGCGCGACTGTTCAGGCCTGGGTGAGCGGGCTTTAGCTGAACGGTGTTGTTCTTGACGAAATTACGACATCGGTGCCGTGTTCAATCGGGTGTCTGCATGGCAGCGCGGATGCAATCACTCATGATGCCGTAATTGCCGGCGTAAGCGGCGACAGAAGCGTTGATCCAATGCGCTTTATCGATGCGCGTCAAATCAATCGGATGCCCGGCTTCAGATGCCAATTGTTTGAGATAAAGCGCTTGGGCACGTCCGTTGCCATCGCGAAACGGGTGAACATAGTTGATATCGCCGAGAATTTTACCTGCTTCGGCTGCAAAACCCTCTGGGCCGAGGCCTTTCAGAAAGTTGATTGCTTCAAGTCGCTGGTGAACGTCTGCCATGCCCTTGAGAATATAGCGGCGGAGCTGAAACTGGTTTCCGGCTTTCGAAATCTCGACACTTCTGATCTGCCCTGCCCACTCGTAGATATCCTGAAACAGGTGGTGATGTATGGAGCACAGATGCTCCAGATCAAAGTTGCCCAACGGAACTCCCTGCGTTGCGCGCTCAACAGCGAATCTTCGCTCGACGCGCTCAAGAGCAACTGCGTCACGTAAATCAAACTTGTTTTTGAGAACCGTGTAGTCTGGCGGATAACAATAGTGTTGATCGCTCATTCAGCAGCTAAAGCAGTCGACATCTGCTTGGCACGGGCCTTGAGGAATTCCAGACGCCGCTCGTGCGACCAACCTTCTTCTTCAAACCTTTCGAACAGCGCCACATCCTCCTCGTCCAGAGCATTGCCTTCGATATCCTGGAGGTGCATCGCTTCGAGTCGTAACTGGCGCGATTGAGCAAGTTGTTCTTTTGAAAGAGATTTGTCCGTCTTTTCCATGTTTGGATAATAACGAAAGCTCCAGGTCAATGCCAGCTTGTTCTATTCAATCTGGTCTGACGCTCGAGTTTTTTCGGTTGCAGCTGACGCATGGGTTTTGCCACAGATTGAAGGGTTGTCTGGCGCATTGTCGGACGAGTGCTCCGCTTGCTGGCGGAAGGTGAATTGGATCTGGCATAGGTTGCGGGAATCGGGGATCAGCAAAATCCGCAGGAGATAGAAGTGCAGCATCCAGAGTTAAAGGGCATTGTCACCGTCTTGAACACGCCATTCACGGATGACGATCAAGTCGACTTTGAGGCGTTGAAGATGCACGCGCGGCTGGCGATCGACGAAGGCGTTTGCGGATTTCTCGTGCCCGCCAATGCCGGGGAGGTTCAATCCCTCCGCGGCACGGAGCGATCAGACATGGTGGCTGCGGTTCTTGAGGCCGCCGACGGACAAGCCGCCGTCATAGGTGGAGCCTCGGCCGACTCTCATGCGCAGAGATGTGCCAATGCCGAGACGCTTGCGGCGTTGGGCAGCGACGTCGTTCTGGTCAGCCAACCGTTTGAATCCACCGAAAAGTATATTGCTGCGCTCAAGGACATTGCCAGCGCATCCGGAAAACCCCTGATGGTGCAGGACTGGGATGCTAACGGTTCGGGTGTTCCAGTGGCCGCCTTAATCGAAGCCTACGAGAAAGTGGATGCGTTCAAGTACTTGAAAGTCGAGACACTTGATTCCGGACCCAAATACACGGCTCTCAAACGGGAGACACAGGGCAGGATGCATGTATCCGGTGGCTGGGCAGTGATGCAATTGATTGAAGCGCTGGATCGTGGAATCGATGCGTTCATGCCGACGTCTCTGCACCGAATATACGTGAGCGTGTATCGGCTTTACAGGAACGGCGACCGTAACGGTGCCACCAAGCTGTTCCGGGAAGCCCTACCGATTTTGGCGTTCTCCAATCAGCACCTCGAGCACTCGATCCATTTCTTCAAAAGGATGCTTTGGAGACAGGGCATCTATCCGACACCCCGGTTACGCCGCCCGAGGCACGTGTTTGACGACAAGCATATCGCCGTCGCGGACGAGTTGATCGAGCTGGCATTTGCTCTTGAGCGCAGATTGGAAAACGCGCGCAGCTGACGCCATCGTGTCTCGGCTGAAGGGCTTCCCTCAAAACCCGATCTCGACTCCGGTCTCCTCTGCGATCACCTCGCCATCGCGCAGCAGCCTGGTTGAACTCGAATAGGTCGAGCCCGCGGGCAGGGCGCCGCGCTTGCCGCCGTAAATCGTGTGAACGGCTCGGTTGCGAGACAGCGGTTTGCTGGCCGATTTCGCGATGATGCCTTCCGGCCCGGAGATTTCCACTTCGATGATGTCGCCCTTGCGCACATTGATGAAAGTGGCGAAGAACACCAGCGGTCCCTTCAGTGACGGCTTGTTGACCTCATTCTTCATCACACCAGTGCTGGTGACCGGGCCGTCTGCGTATCCGGTCTGCAGAAGCGCGGTGGTTTCTGTACCCAGTTCTTGTGCAGCTTCCTCGGTCCAGAGCGTTTCTCCAGCCTGGCCGCATGCGTCGCCGGGATGAAGCCCGATCATCGGATCGATCACCTTGTTGTCCTTGCGAAGCGTCACATGGACGTGGGGGAAGGCGGTGCGACCGGACAGGCCGATAATTCCGATCTGCTGGCCGCGTTTAACCCGGTCGCCCTTTCGCACGCGCACAGAACCTTTCGCCAGGTGGCAGAGCTGGGCTGTCCAACCCCGACCGTGGTTGATCAAAACGCCGTTGCCGCATTCCTTGCCCTTGACCGCGTCGCGGTCGGCATCCGTTTCGATCAGCCGTTCAGGTGCCGTATTGCGGGCGCCCATGACATATCCATCGGCCATGGCCAGCACCGGCATGCCGGCGCGCATCTCCGCATAGTCGCGAACCCGGATGTCTGTGCCTTTGTGGCCGTCATAGGAGGCGGCGCCGCAAAACGGGTCGAGACGGTCGGGGCCGGTGTCGATGTCGACCAGGCTCTGCAGGAAACAGGTTTCGCCGATCACACAGTCGACCGGCAGTGAAAAGCGCAGACCTTCCGCCGCTTCCGCTGCATTCGTGTTTGCGAGCAATAATCCTGTTACGCAGGCTGCCAGTGTCCATCGAAGATGCATGTGTCAAAACCCGGTCTGCGGCCCCGGTTTATCCGGTATTAGCCCTCGGCACCGCTTAGCAGCAGATCCGTCAGAGCCGCAAGCGCGGCTGGATCACATGTCGGTGTCGGGCAAGCTCAAACCTCGCTGGTGATTTTCGCCACCAGTTGGCGCAGCCAGATGTGCATTGGCGAATGGTGCTGGCGCAGCGTCCAGTAAAGGTTGATGGCAAAGGGCGCCGGACAGGGGCAGGGGAGGACCACGAACTCCTTGGGGAGCATGGCGGCAATGCGTTTTGGAATGGTCGAGATGAGGTCCGTTCCCAGCAGCAGGTTTTGCAGGTTTCCGGGACTTGGAATCTTGAGGACATTGTTGAGGCTCATCTGCATGCCCTCCAGTTCGCGCAGGTAGAAGGACCTCCAGTTGCCTCCGTAGGTGACGAGCGCATGCGGCGCCGAGGTGTAGGCGGCGAGATCGAGGCGGCGCTCGGCCAGCGGATTGTCGCGGTCCATGACACAAACATAGTGATCTTCGAAAAGCTGCCGGCGGTAGAAATCGGTGTCCTCGATTGTCATCGGGCTGATCAGCAGGTCGCACTCGTCACGGTTAAGTTGGTGTTTGCCCTCGGTCGAGGACTGGATTACCTCCAGTCTGATGCCCGGTGCCAGGGTGCGTAGCCGCCGCACCAACGTCGGTACGATCGTCTGTCGTTCATAGTAGTTGCAAGAGATCGTCATTGCCGCTTCCGCCTCGGACGGTTCAAAGCGCGTCGGTTCTATCAACGACCGGTAGCGGTCGAGAATTGCGTTTGCTCCGACGACGATTTCGCGGCAGCGATCGGTTGGTACCACGCCGCCATGGCGGCGCACGAACAGCGGGTCCTCGAAGGCTTTGCGCAGCCGTTCGATGGTGTAGCTGATGGTCGACTGGTTGGTGGACAGCTTATCGGCGGCGACCGAAAAGGACTGGTTGTCATGGACCAGCTTCAGAACGTTCAGGGCAGCGAAATCAATCGACTGGGCCTTTTCCTTTTGCATCGTCAATCCTCCACCTGGGCAATATATCAAATTTTTCGATGAAGCATATCGGAAGCATCGGATTGTCCGATTTTTGTTCCCGTAATACGATCTGTGTGACCGACCGGAAAGATTTTCACATGACCCATCAAGCCGATATTCCCGTGGATAACGACATCACGATTGAGCAGTTGACGCTCGCGCCTTATCCGATTTACCGGCGGCTGCGCGCCGAGGCGCCGGTGCTGAAAGTGTCGAGCGTCGGCCGTATCCTTCTGACGAAAGCCGCAGATACCAAACGAGTCAAGGACGATCCGGTGCTGTTCAGCTCTGACGACCCGAACACGCCGATGAAGCGTGCTTTCGGGGCTCACACGCTGATGCGCAAGGACGGCGAGGCCCATCGGCGCGAGCGGGATGCGATGGGACCAGCCTACGCACCGACCAACATCCGAAGCACCTGGAGCGAGATCTACACCGGCGTTGCAGAGGATTATGTGGGGCGACTGCCGCGCGGTGAAACAATCGATCTGTTCGGCGGGCTGGCCGGCCCCTTTGCCGCACGCTGTCTGGCCAACCTTCTCGGCATCACCAATGCATCCGATGACGACTTGCAGCGGTGGTCGCAGATCCTGATCGACGGATCAGGCAATTTCGGCTGGCGAGATGAGCTTTTCAAGGATTGCGACGGCGCCAATGCGGAAATGAATGCCTGTTTCGCTGAAATGATCCCCAAGCACAAAAACGAGCCCAATCCGAGTGCGCTCGCCGTGATGGTCAATGCACCCGAACCGATCGAGATGAGCCAGATCCGCTCCAACGTCAAAATCGCCATCGGTGGCGGCATCAACGAACCGCGTGATGCACTTTGCACCATCCTGTTCGGGCTGCTGACAAACCCCGACCAGTTCGCTGCCGCCAAGAAGGACGGCCTCTGGGGCGACGCCTTCGACGAAGGGGTGCGTTGGGTGGCGCCAATCCAGGCGAGTTCACGGCTGGTGATGGAGGATACCGAAATCCGCGGTATCGCCATCCCCAAGGGCGAGACCGTCATGACCATTCAAGCATCGGCCAATCATGACGAAGAGATCTGGGACGATCCGGGCAGTTATAACCTGTTCCGCGAAAAGCGGCCGCATCAGGCGTTCGGCAATGGTCCGCACTTCTGCCAGGGCAAGCACATCGCCCGTCGCATGATTGCCGACATCATGCTGCCGATCCTGTTCGATCGGTTTCCCGATATGGAATTGCCCGACCCGTCGGTCGTCCGTTTCAGGGGCTTCGGCTTTCGAGGTCCCGTCAATCTGCCTGTCCGCCTGCATTGAGACGGCAGGAAACAGCAAGGGAGGAACTCAATGTTCAGATATCTTACAGTCGTCGGCGCCGCTGTCGCCGCGATTACCTGGTCAGTCGCGGCTCAAGCGCAGGAAGTGACCCTGCGTTTGCACCAGTTGCTGCCACTGCAGGCGACCATTCCCGCCAAGGCGATCACGCCTTGGATCGAAAAGGTTCAGGCTGATTCCGGCGGGCGGATCAAGATCGAACACTATCCGTCCATGCAGCTTGGCGGTGCGCCGCCATCACTCTACAGCCAGGCGGCTGACGGTGTCGTTGATATTGTCTGGACGGTGCTGGGCTACACGCCGGGGCGCTTTCCGAAGACCGAGGCGTTCGAACTGCCATTCATGACCGGCGATGCGGAGCCGGCATCGCGCGCCTTCCACGAATACGTGGCCGCCAATGCCATGGACGAGTTCCAGGACAGCCATCCGATCGTCTTCCACGTGCACGGACCGGGCTACTTTCATTCCAACAAACCGGTCAGCGGTCTCGATGACCTGTCGGGACAAAAACTGAGGGGTCCGACCCGCGTCATCACCAAGATGCTTGGCGAACTCGGTGCGACGCCCGTCGGTATGCCGGTTCCATCGGTGCCGGAATCGGTGTCGAAGGGTGTGATCGACGGCGCCGTCATCCCGTGGGAGGTCACGCTGCCGCTGAAAATGTCGGAACTGACCTCCAATCACTCCGGCTTTGCCACGGCACCTGGCCTCTACACCGCGACTTTTGTGATGACCATGAACAGGGACAGCTACGTCCGGCTGCCGGATGATCTCAAAAAAGTCATCGATGCCAATTCAGGACCCGATACCGCGGCGTTGTTCGGGGCCGCCATGGATGCCGGCGACAAGACAGGCCGCTCGGTGGCCGAAAAGGCCGGTAATTCGATCACCGATCTCGATGACCAGCGGGCCCAATGGGTCGATGCCGCTTCCGGCGTCACGGATGCATGGATCGCTGACATGAACGCCAAGGGCGTCGATGGTGCAGCCTTGGTGAAGTCCGCAAAGGACCTGATTGCCAAACACTCGAACTAGCTTCTGGAACCCGCCCGGGATGGTTCCGGGCGGGCAGTGCCTGCTGGAGCGAACGCCATGTGTCGCCGAGCGCCAAAATGTGGCAACGCCGCGCCTGGCTTCGTGATTGACGTCTCGGTTGCTGGAAGATACCGCGGTGGCATTCCGTGATGAATCGAGCTGAGGCTCGCTCTCTGACCGAGCGTGAAGCGCCTACGCCGCCTCAGCTCGCACAAAATGCCCCTCGGCGATTTCGACGAGCGCCAATGCGGGATCGGTGGGCAGGGGTGCGTGGGTTTCGAGCGATCGCTCCTCACGATTGCGACGCAGCGATGGGTCCGGGATCGGGACAGCCGACAGGAGGCGCTGGGTGTAGGGGTGTTTCGGTGCGTTGAGCACGGACCAGGATGGTCCGATTTCGACGATCTGACCGCCATACATGACAGCGATGCGGTGGCTGACGCGTTCGACAACGGCTATGTCGTGGGAGATGAAGAGCAGCGATACGCCCTCACTCTCCTGAATGTGCAGAAGCAGGTCGGTGACCTTTCGGGCGATCGAGACGTCCAGCGCCGAGACCGCCTCGTCGGCGACGATGATCTTGGGTTCGACCGACAGGGCCCGTGCGATACAAATACGCTGGCGCTGGCCGCCGGAAAACTGGTGCGGAAAGCGATCCGCCGCATCGGCCTCGAGCCCGACTTTTTCCAGAAGGTCGACCGCCAGATCGCGGGCTTGCGCCGGCTTGACCATGCCGTGCAGGCGAGCCGGTTCTGTGACAAGGTCGCGGACGGCCAGTCGTGGATTGAGGCTGGCGAACGGATCCTGGAAGACCATCTGGGTGTGTTTGCGATACGGGCGCAGATGGGCCTGGTCGAGGCTGCTGAGATCGATTCCGTCGAGCTTGACGGAGCCGGATTTGGGCTCGATCAGCCGAAGGATCGACCGGGCGAGAGTCGACTTTCCACAGCCCGATTCACCGACCAGTCCGAGCGTTTCGCCGCGCGCGAGGGTCAGCGACACGTCCCGCACGGCGGGAATTTCGCGGCGCCGGCGAAACAGTCCGCCGGGCTGGACGAAACTGGTCGACAGGTTTTTCACCCTCAGGATCGGTTCGCTGTTCTGCGGCGGTTTCGGCGAGCCCGAGCCCAGTTTCGGAGTCGCGGCCATGAGCTCGCGTGTGTAGTCGGCCTTCGGGGCTTTGAAGATTGTCTCGACGTCTGCCTCTTCAACCAGTTTGCCGTGGCGCAAAACACAGACCCGGTCGGCCATTTCCGCCACCGCGCCCATATCGTGGGTGATGAACAAGACCGCCATGCCAAGTTCGGATTGCAGATTGCGGATCAGCTGCAGGATTTCGGCCTGGGTGGTGACATCGAGTGCGGTCGACGGTTCGTCGGCGATCAATACTTCCGGGCGACAGGCCAGCGCCATGGCGATCATCACCCGCTGACGCAGGCCGCCTGACAGTTCGTGCGGGAACTGCGACAGGCGCCGTGCCGGCTCGGGAATGCGAACGGTCTCCAGAGCCTTGCGGGCTGCGTCGAAGGCTTCGGTTCGGCCCATCCCGCGGTGAAGGCGAAAGACCTCGAAGAGTTGCTCGCCGATGCGCATCACCGGGTTGAGCGACGTCATCGGTTCCTGAAAGACCATGGAGATGCGGTTGCCGCGCAAGTGCTGCAGCGCCCTGTCCGGCAAGCGGGTGATATCCAATGGCCGGTCACCGAGCAGCCGGATTGAACCGCCTGTGATAGTTCCGCCCTCACGTTCGATCAACCGCAGGATCGACAGGGCCGTCGCCGATTTGCCGGAGCCGGATTCGCCAACCAGGGCCAGCGTTTCCCCAGGCCGGATGTCCAGCGACAGGCCGTGCACTGCTCGATGGGTGCCGAAGCGAACTTCAAGGTCACGCACCGACAGGACCGGTGCCGTCGACGTGTCGACCATGGTCAGGCTTTCCTCGTGAACGGTCCGATCGGCGGCGTCCACCGATGGGATTGCGGGGTTAGCCGGGTCTCGAAAGGATCGTCGCCGAAGACCTGCCAGTGGACCGTATCGGACAACTCCAGAAGACCGAACGCGCCTGCCGGTTCCGCGCGGGTCGTGAAGCTTTCTGTCAGCGATTGCTGGGTCAGATGGGCGATGCCGTCGACTTGGGCAACGCTGTTCCAATGGACGTGGCCGGCGAGGCAGACAACCGGCTGACGCGCCTGTGACAGGGCCGCGCGAGCGCGGGCCGCCTCCGGATAAGTCGAAAATTCCGGGTTCTTTTCGAAGTAGTAATTGCCGGTCTGCGCGTGTCCGGAAACCGGCACGTGGCTGACCACGAGGGTCGGCCGATCGGTTGCCTGGGCCATCCGGGACAGCCAAAGGAGATCGGGTTCGGGCAGTCGAAAGCCGCGTTGATCGCCGTCCAGCCGGATGCGGCTGTCGGCACGCCAGAGGGCGATGCGCCAGTCACCGAGGTCGAGAATCTCACTGCCCGGGTCCTGAGCAAAGATCTCTGCGTTTTCTGCTGCTTCCAGGTGATGCACATCATGATTGCCGTTGATATGGCGAATGGGCGCGGATATCGGCTTGAATGCCTCGGCAACCTCACTCTGCAGTCCCAGATCGGCATCGCGATCGACATCGGAGATACGGTCGCCGAGATCGAGCACCAGATCGGGATTGGCGTCGGCAACGAAGGTGGCGAATTCGGCCATCAGGTCCAGCGCCGCGTCGCCGCGTTTTGTATGGGACGGCGCGCCGTGGTGAATGTCGGCGACAATGGCGATGCGCTTGCTCATGGGCTGCTCTCTCCGAAAGAAGAAAGGGCGCGCCGTCAAGCGCGCCCCGCGGGCGTGTGGGTATCAGCTGCCGCTGATCGAAATCGATCCGGAGCGGAAGTCGAGCACGTAAGGGATATGGCCGGGCTTCGGCGCCCAGTTGATCGTCTTGTTCATGCCCCAGCTTTCAAACGGCCGGTAGAGCGGCAGAACCGGCGGATCGGCCTTGATGCGATCCATCAACTGAGCGTAGGCCGCGTTGCGCGCATCGACATCCTTGGAGAAGCGGAAGCGCTCCCACATTTCGGCGTATTCGGCATCCGTGTTGAAACGGCCGGCACCTTCCGAAGGACCGTCTGGCGCCCACATCACACCGAAGGAACCGAACGGGTCGGCGAAGTACATCGGGTTCGACCAGGAGCGGGTCATCATCTCCGGATCGTTGCCGGTCCATTTGTCGGTGACATTGAGCTTGCCGTTGATACCGACTTCTTTCCACATCTCGATGATCGCTTGGGCAGCGAGCACGCCGTTGGTGTAGTAGACCGGGAAAGCATCAAAGACGATTTCGGCGCCGTCATAGGACGATTCCGACAGCAGTTTCCTGGCCATTTCGGGATCGTATTCAAAGGTGGTGAGCTGCGGCTGGTGCAGCGGGCCCATTTCCTTCATGGTGTGGCTCGACGGCACGATGGCCTTGCCCAGCCAGAGCGCTTCGTTGAGCGTATCGCGGTCGATGGCGAGGCTCATGGCCTGGCGGATCTTCGGATCCTTCAGGTTGTCATGATTGACGTTCATGATCATCACGTGGAACAGCGCTGTCGCCGAGCCTTCCGTTTTCAGCTTGGGATCGGCGTTGATCAGGTTGAGCTGATCCGGCGCGATGTTTGTTGCGATGTCTATTTCACCGGTTTTCAGCGCGGTAATGCGCGATGCCGTTTCCGGAATGCGGGTGACCGTGGCTTTCTGCAGCGGTGCCGGCTCGCCCCAGAAGTCGTCGAAACGTTCATAGACGACCCGTTCGCCGGGCTGGAACTCGGAAACGCGGTACGGGCCAGTGCCGACGGGCGCCAATGAGAACGCCTCGTAGTCACCGTCTTCAGCAACCTTGGGATCGCCCGACAGGGCCTTGGTGTATTCTTCCGGAATGATCATGACCTGCTGAAGGTTGAGCAGGGTTTCCCACAGCGGCTCTTCGCGTTCCACGCGCACGCGTACGGTGTAATCGTCAACCTTGGTGGCCTCGGCGAAGTTGCCCAGCCGGTCCTTGGAGCGCACCAGGTAAGGCGGGAAGGTCGCCTGGTACATGCGGTTGAGGGAAAAGACGACGTCGTCAGCGGTCATGTCTTCGCCATTGTGGAACTTGACGCCCTCGCGCAGCTTCAGTTCCATGACGGTAGGCTCGATCAGCTTCCATTCGGTGGCGAGCGCCGGGCGCCATTCGGCAGACAGCTTGTCGTGGTTCTTGCCGATCAGCGTGTCGAAGGCGTTGTAGTAGAACTGCGAGCCGACGTTGGAGTGATCGCGGCCAGGATCCAGGTAGTCCGACACATTGGCTGCGCCGACCGTGACCTGCTGGGCGAAGGCGCCGCTCGCCAGGAGCGTTGCAAGGGCAGTCGATAGAAGCATTCTCTGCATGATGTCTCTCCATCTTTCTTCTGGGGTTGGCGGGCGTTTTGCCTCTTATGAAGTTCGTTATCTTTCGCGCAGTCGCACATCGGCGCGGTCGCGAAGCCAGTCGCCGAGGATCTGCACGGTGAAGGTGAGAAGGATGATCATCACCGCGGGTGCGATGACGATCCACGGGGCCGTCGGCATGTAGTCGCGCCCAAATCCGACCATCGATCCGAGCGTGGCGGTGGGCGGCTGCACTCCGAGACCGAGAAAGGACAGGGTCGATTCCAGGATGACGATGTTCGACACCGACAGCGTGAACTGGACGACCAGCGGTGAAACGATGTTCGGCAGGATATGGCGCAAGGCGATATAGCGGTGGCTGCCGCCGGAGGCGCGCGCCGCCTCGATAAATGGCAATTCGCTGATCTTTCGCACCTCACCGCGCACGATGCGGGCATATTGCTCCCAGCCGTAAATGCCGAGGACGAAAACCAGCACCTCGATGTTCGAGCCGAATATGGCCAGGACCAGCAGGGCGATCAGCGTGAAAGGCACGGCGATCTGGATGTCGACGCTGGCCATGATCATGTCTTCGGCCCAACCGCGGCGCAGACCGGCGGCAAGACCGAGCGCTCCGCCGACGAGCAGGCCGATCAGGGCGCCTGCAAGTGCCAGCGACAGGGTCAGGCGCAAGCCGTAGAGGGCACGCGACAGGACATCGCGTCCGAGTTCGTCGGTGCCGAAAAAGTGGCCTTCCTTGTATCGTTCGAATCCAATCGGTGGCCGCAGGCGGGAGATCAGGCTTTGATCGACCGGGTCGAAGGGTGCGACCAGCGGCGCAAACAGCGCGAGCGAGCCCAGCAGAATTGCCACCAGCAAGGCGACACGCTCAATGGCGTTGGCGGACGACCACAGGTCGGCTGTAGCCGAAACAAAACGATTGCCGTATGTGGTGCTCTGAAACGTCATCGGCTCACCCCTTCGCCAGGCGGATGCGCGGATCGGCGAAGGCATAGGCGATGTCGATCGCGGCATTGATGACGACGACCGCAACAGCAACGACGATGACGCCGAACTGCAGCACCGGGTAATCGCGGGTAATGGCCGAACTCACCAGCAGCTCACCGATGCCCGGCCAGGAGAAGATCGACTCGACGACCACGTTGCCGGCGGCAGCCAGCCCGGCAATCTGCAGGCCGAGCACCGACACGATCGTGACGCTGGCGTTCTTCAGGCCGTGCTTGAGGATCACGATCCATTCGGGCAGGCCCTTGGCGCGGGCTGTTCGCATATAGTCCTGGCCAAGAACGTCCAGCATGGCGTTGCGGGTAAATCGGGTCAGAGCGGCGATCAGCGCGCCTGAAAGCGCGATCGTCGGCATGAGAAAATGCGCCCAGGACCCGTTGCCGACCACCGGCAGCCAGTTGAGGGTGAAGGCGAAGACCAGGATCATGAAGATCGCCAGGATGAAATTCGGCACTGCATAGCCGACGAAGGCGAACATCATGATGCCGGTGCCGATCCAGCTCTTGCGGTAGATGGCGGCCAGAATGCCGAGCGGAAGGGACAGCGCTATGGTCAGCAACAATGCACTGGCCAACAGCTGCAGAGATGGTCCGATGCGTTCCGCGACGATTTCGGCGACCGGCCGGCGCTCAACGAAGGAGAGGCCGAAATTGCCCTCAACAACGCCACGCATGTAGCGCCAATATTGTTCCCAGATCGATCCGTTGAGGCCGAAATAGTCGATCATCAGTTCCCGGTCTTCGGCCGTCAGGCCTTCGCCGAGAAACGTTTCCAGCGGGCTTCCGGACAGTCGGGTGGCGAAAAACACCAGCGTGATGACTGCAAACAGGGTGAGCACCATCTTGGCCAGGGTGCGCGTGACATAGGCGGTCATGGCGCAGTCCTCCCGCGGACCAGATGGACAAAGTGGATGCCGGCTTTGCGGGCGGCGTCGCCATCGGTATCGGCATTGTCGCCCACGAATATCGCAGCCTCGGGGGCATGGCCGCTCGCCTGCAGGGCCCTGTCGAGCAGAAACGGATCGGGTTTGCCCAGGCATTGAGGGCGAACATTCGGCAGAAGCGCCTTCAAGGCCGCCAGCAATGTGCCGGTTTCCGGGACCGCCTGGCCGGCAAGTCCGGGATGGGTGATGTCGATGTTGCTGATCCAGAATTCGGCGCCGCCAGCGATATGGGCGGCCAGTCGGCCAAGGCCATCGAGCGTCAGCCCCACGTCGCGGCAGAGCAGGGCGATATCGGGCCCGGTCGTCGCCAGTTCAAACCCCATGACTGTCGCTGCGGCCTGAAGAGCAGGGTTTGCGTAAAGGCCGAGCCGTGCGTCCGGCTGGGTCCTAGCCAGATGCAACAGGGTCTGTTCCCCAGCCAGCAGGATGCGTTCTGAGGGAACGACGAGCCCAAGGGCACTCAGATGGGCGCTCAAGGTTGCCGCTGTGTCGGAAGAGTTGTTGGAGACGATCCAGAGGCGATGGCCGCAGGCTTCGACGAATGCCGGGGCGTCGTCGAAAGCGCGCCCTTCGGATATCAGACAGCCGTCCAGATCGCACAGCACCAGTCGCGCATTGCCGCACAGATCCGGCGAAAGCGATCTCGCAGGCCTGGCTCGGGCATCAAGAACGACACTTTCAGCTGGCAACGGGCAATACCTTTCCTTTCGCGCCAACGGTGGGCTGGCGCGCTGCTGTTTCGCGGAACCTGCGACGGAGTGCGGGTTGTTCCGCCCCGTGTTTCGACGGTGACTGTGACACCGCTGTTACAAACAAAAGCTATGGTTTGACTGGCTCAAAGATTGAGCCGGCTAGCCATCGGGTTGCTTGAACAAGTCTTCCCGGATCGGCTCTATCGGATCGCATCGGAATGGACTTGACCTTCGCCCGCCTCGACGCCGTGCGTCATGTTGCCAATGCCGGCTCCTTTGCTGCCGCGGCGCGCGTGATCGGGATCAGTCAGCCGGCAGTTTCCCAGCATGTCCGGGATCTTGAGAGCCGTTATGGCGTGCAACTGTTTGTGCGGGATCGCGGCAAGCTGATGCCGACACCGCTGTGTATCGAGCTGTGCGACATGGCCGAGCGTATCCTGGAGGAGAGGCTGGAGGCCGAGCGTCTTCTCAACCGCAGGACCTCGCTGGCAGATGGGGAAATTGTCATCGGATTGGGCAACGCCATGCCGGGAATGGCAGTTATTGCCGATTTCCATCGTGCTCATCCGGGAGTGACACTTCGTGTCGAAACCGGTTCACACGAAAAGATCACCCGGGCCGTGCTCAGCCATGAAGTTGATGTCGGCATTTTGCCGAACGTCCCTAAAGATCCGCGCTTTCGCCGCATCGGTCTGGCGCCCAACCAGGTTGTCGCCATTGCTCCGCTCAATCACCCGGCGGCGAGACAGGCTTCGATCACCGCCACGGAATTGCATGAAGAGGCTCTGATCTTCCGGTCACGCGGATCGTCCACGCAGCGAGTCGTTGACCGGTTGTTTGCCAGCTTGCCCGAACCACCGACACCATTTCTCACGCTAGATACCCGGGACGGTCTCTATGAGGCCGTCGTCAACGGCCTCGGTATCGGTTTCATCTGGAAGTTTGCGACCAGCCGCACCGACGGCGTACGTCGTCTTACCCTAGCCGATCTGTCCAAAACCTATGACGAGGTCGCCTTCGCGCTGGACGGATCAAGCAGCCGTGTCGTCGATGCCTTTTTTCGTGTCGTGACGTCGTGGCGCGGGCGGGTTTAGTGGTAGGAAAGCTGAAATTTCTGACCCGCCTCAAAGTGACCCGCGCTTTACGAACTCGCGCTGTCTACCGTGCCTTGCGTGCCAAAACTGTCGGGTAGATGCGGGCGCGATCCCAGATCACCTGTGTCTCAGTAAAACCTGCCTCGTTGAGCTGGGCATTCGTCGTCTCTGAGCTCCGGTAGCACTGGAAGGCGATGCCGATGACGTCGACGAACAGTGTCTGCTGCAGGCGCAGTGCTTCCGGGTCGATGGCCTGCATGTTCCACTCGCTGGACGGATCGATGTCCGGCGGCGGTGTCAGGAAGCTGGTGACCAGGAGGCCGCCCGGCTGCAGGGCAGTGTTGAAGTGGCGGTAGAGATTGGTGACCCGTCCGTCGTCTGGCTCATAGGTGTTGAGACCATTACTGGCGATCAGATCGAACTGGCTCTGTATTTGAAGATCCCAGGCATCGCGTTGGAGCAGAACAGTCGCTGCTGACAGGCCATACTCCTCGGCTAGCTGCCCCGCTCCGGCGAGGCTGTCTTTATCCAGATCGATGCCGGTGAGCCGGACGTCTGACCCATGCGAATAATCCCGAGCCAGGAGGTCCCGCATCAAGCCGCAGGGAATGGAGGCCAGGTTTTTTCCTGATTTTATGGCGCCCTGGATGGCATCCGCGAAATGTCGCGAGCGTTCCTGCGTCGCCAGAATCATCGGAAACGTATCGAGGAGCCGGCGTTCGAGCGGCGTCAGCAAGCGACCATCCGGAGCCGTTCCGGTCCGTCTGCCGTTTTGCGGATGTTGCATGACGAAATCGGTCCAGAAGCCGTTCCAGCCTCTGTTTGACAAGAGAAAACGACCGAACGGGAAGTCGGCAAGCTGGTTCAGCAGTTCGAGCTGCTCACCCACCGTGGCGTTTGCGGTATCGCCGCGGCTATCGATCCGCGCTTTGACGTCGGCGATGATCTCGTCAAGCGAACGTGCTTCGGACCCGTGTGAGATGATGCGTCGAGCCATGGCTAAAGTGTTCCGCTGTCCGGCATAATGCTATCGCTACAGGCATCGTGCCCGTTGACATCGAGCTGTTCAACCGTGTTGCGCCGTCAGGGAGGTAAAGCGCATTGATCCAAACGGAACGTCTTTTGTTGAGTCCACCTAGACTTTCTGATGTGCCTGACCTGTTTTTGTTTCTGGGCGACCCGGAAGCCATGAAATACACCCACGTGGACACGTCGCTGCGGCAATGCCGTCGTCGCATAGCCGTGCACGAGCGGCGCCGAAGGCGTGATGGCATCGCACCCTGGACCACGCGATTGCAGGCTACGGGCGAGATCATCGGTTGGGGCGGGGTTTACGAGGATCCCTTCGACCCCGGTTGGGGACCGGAGATCGGTTTCTCGTTTCATCCCGATTACCATGGATGCGGATTGGGCAGCGAGTTGGCACAGGCTGCAATCGATTTTTCCGACCGGATCCGGAAGCTTCCCAAACTTGCGGCCTTTGCGCATGAGGCAAACACTGCCTCACGGCGTTTGCTTGAGAAGATCGGTTTTCGGGAGATCCGATATCTTCCCGAGATGGATCGGTTGTATTTCGAGCGGATGCGACCGGGGATTTCTCCGGACAAAAGCCTGTCCTAGGCGTTTTGGTTTGACCGAACTCTGTCGGCCAGTCCCTTCAGGTTGCCGTCGAGATTTTGCCCATCACCGTCTGACCCACGAGCCATCCCAGCGGGCCATATTCGACCCGGTAATCGAAGGTCCATTGACGATCGACCGACCATCGGACGGCGCACTGCTCACTTGCGAGCTATTCGATCGCGACCGGAAAGCCACGGGCCAATGAATTGCTCACCATGGTAATGGCCCTTGCCTTTTCGACAATCGCGGTTGGGTCGGAGCCGTCCGGTGTTGTACAGCTCACTTCCATGCGGGCGCTGGTGGCGATCAGCGGATCGCCTTCAAGGTTGATCGTCACGCTGACGGAAATGGTGTCCAAATCCGCGCCGAGATCATGGGCCACGTAGCGCAGGTCGTTGCAGAAGCAACCGCCTATGGCCAGGGCAAGCAGTTGCGCCCCGTTGAAACCAAGCCCCTGGCCGCCGGCCGTTCCGTCCGGCCTGTCGACGACGATGGTGTGAGCTCCGGCCCATCCCATGGCCGCCTCGGTGCCAGCCACGTTGCGCAATTCGACCGTCATCGAAACCATTGCCTAGCCTCCTTCCGGCAAGTTCGTATCCGAGTCTGCCTTGGCGAGTGACGGAACGCAATGTTGCGCGCGCCAGTGCAATTGACTAGCGTCGCAGCCAACGAAGAGGTGTCCTATGTCCCGCGTTTGCTGTTTGCTCGTTGCCGTCGTTTCTGGCCTCACGCTCTCGACCACATTCGCATCGTCAGCTCCGCCAGACCTGAAAACACCGGCGCCGGTGATCTATCTCGCCGACAATCTGGATGAAAAGGACCGGCTGGGTTTCTGCATCGACACGGTCGGTCGCGGCCTGTCGGATCGCCTGCACGCGCATTCCTGCAAGCCTCAGGGTGGAGATGTACAGTTCCGGTTCGACAGTACCAGTGGCCAAATCCGCTCGGCCACCTTCGACAACAAATGTGCGGCACTGATGGAAGCGCCGGCCACAGGGGTGAAACTGGCTCTTGTCGATTGTGCGGATGGTGATGAGCAGCGCTTTACGTTTACCGCCGACAGCGGGGAGTTTCATCCGGAGGGCCGCAACGATTTGTGCCTTGCAGTTGGCCCGGCCAGCCGCACGGCAGGGCCTTTCATGGCGCGCGATCTGATGCTTTCGGACTGTGCATCAACCGATGCCGCATTGAAGCGATGGATCGTTGCGGACACCGATTGAGGGAGAAAACCATGCTGCTTTATGATGGCGGGCGTGCTGCCAATCCGCGACGGGTTCGGATCTTTCTGGCCGAGAAGGGCATCGAAGTGCCGCTTCGGGAGGTCGATATGGCGAGTTTCGAACACCGGTCCGACGAGGTGACGGCCTTGAATCCGTTTCAACGCCTGCCGGTGCTGGTGCTGGACGACGACACGGTCCTGTCTGAATCCATCGCGATCTGCCGCTATTTCGAGGAGCTCCATCCGGAGCCGCCGCTGATGGGCGTCGACGCGCTTGACGCTGCAGTTGTGGATATGTGGAACCGGCGCATGGAAATGCATCTGCTGGCCCATGTCATGAACGCATTTAGGCACTGCCATCCGGCCATGAAGGAATGGGAAGTTCCGCAGGTTCAGGAATTCGGAGAGGCGAGCGGCCCCAAGGCGTTGCAAACCATGAAATTCATGGACGCCGAACTGGCGGAACGCAGCTTCCTGGCGGGCGAACGCTATACGGTTGCCGACATCACGGCCCAGGTTGCCCTCGACATGCTGAAGCTCGCCCGGATCGAGCGGCCGACCGAGCTCACAAACCTGATGCGCTGGCACGATGCAATGTCATCACGACCGAGCGCGGCGGCCTGACCGCGATAGTGCTTGTGTGCTACCGCGTAGGAATCCCCCGCGAACTCTGAAATAATCGCCACATGGCGGGCGATGGCGGAACAGCAGCGCAGGAGATGTCGGAAAACCGGCAATGGCTGCGCATGCGCGCTTGCGAACTGCTGTTCGATGTCGGCTACTTCCCTTTCCTCGCCCATATGGTTCTGGCTGGGCTTGTCGTCTGGGTGCTTTGGCCGGACAGCGACCATGCCACGCTGGTCGCGTGGTTCGCGGTGTTGGTCGCCGGGATCGCCGTTCAGATGCTGTTTCTGCGATCGATGCGGCCGGGCGCAATGACGGTTGAAAAGTCCGACCGGATCCACCGTTTTTTTGACGGCTTCGGAGTCTTCGTCGGTGTCAGCTGGGCCGCGCTGATCGTTCTGGTCTTTCCGCAGGACAATTATTTCAATGCTGTCTTTCTGGCTTTTGCGGCCGGCGGCCTGGCGATGGGCGGCGTGGCGACGCAGCACATGGTGCCGGTCGGCATCGTCATATCGATTGTCGTGGCCTTGGGCACGTTGGCGGTGCGCTATGCGGTGTCTGACATTCCAAATCCGTATGTGCATGCAATCGGTCTCGCACTTTATACCGCAGTTCTTGTCGACCTGACGCTACGGCTGAACAAATCGGCGCTGCGCGCCGCGCAGCTACAGTTCCAGCAGGAGAAACTGACTGAGGCGCTGTCGCGTCAGGCTGATGAATTGTCCGAGGCGCGGCGTCACGAAGAGGAGGCGCGGCGCGAAGCCGAGGTCGCCAATGACGCTAAGTCGCGCTTTCTGGCGCAGGCCAGCCACGATCTGCGCCAACCGCTCCATGCCATCAGCCTGTTTGTTGAAGCCTTGCCGAAGACTAGGAACACGATGGAGCGTGAAGACATCATGGGGCGGGTGCGCCAGTCACTCGACGTGTTGACCAGGCTGTTCGATTCGCTTCTGGACGTAACCCTTCTCGACACGGGCGGCATCGAAGTTCGAGAAACGGCTTTCCGCCCCGGCGATCTGATCGAGGAGGTCACACATGATTTTGCGCTGATCGCCGAAGCCTGCAATGTGGAATTGCGAACAGTCCCGTCGAGCGCCGCGATCCGCGGTGATCCGGTTTTGCTTCGGCGGCTGCTGCAGAACCTGATTTCCAACGCCATCCGCTACTCGGAAGGTGGCAGCGTTCTGATCGGTTGTCGTCGCAGGCAGGGCCGCCTTGCGATCCAGGTGAGTGACACCGGTGCCGGCATCGCCCAGGAGGACCAGGCGCGCATTTTCTCCGAGTTTGAACGGCTGGACAGCGCGCGGATTGGTGAGAAGGCGACCCCGGGACTCGGGCTTGGACTGGCCATCGTTCAACGTATCGCCCGCGAATTGGAGTTGTCGGTCGACGTGACCTCGCGCCAGGGCAGGGGATCCACCTTCACGATCTCCGGTTTTGATAGGGTGAACCCGGCCGAGGTCGTCACAGTCAAACAGCCATCCACGGAGGATCGCATTGCCGAAGGGGCCAACGTCTTCGTGCTTGACGATGACCCGGAAACGTTGGCCGCGACACGGTTGCTGTTGGAAAAGTGGGGCTATCGCGCCGACGGCTCGCAGAATTGGCAGGACTTGATGAGGGCGCGGCCCGATGTTGTGGTTTGCGATTTCGAAATCAGCCCCGAGAAGACTGGTTTCGACGTGCTGGCCGACTACGCCGCGGTGTCCGGAAACGAAGTATCAGCCATCATGGTTTCGGGCCACGGTTCAGACGATTTGCGAGAGGCGGCAAAAAGGCGTGATCTGCCGCTGTTGATGAAGCCAGTTCGTCCTGTCCAGTTGCGCTCAGCGTTGCTCAACGTTTTGTCTGGACGTCAGACAAAACCGCGGGAGGCGGCGAACGAAGCGACCGCTGACCGGCTCGGCAGATCCAGCGCACGCAGCACCGCCGATACGTGAACCCTCACCGTATAGGGCGAGATCTCCAGTTCACGAGCTATTTCCTTATTGGTCATGCCGCGGCCGATGTGCTTCAGAACCTGACACTGACGCTCGGTCAGCGCTGACAAACGGGCGTCGCGCGGCGGCACCGAACCGGCGCGCAGCTCGACCGTCTCACCCTCCATCACCGCCTCCAGGGCCGCGGCAATGTCATCGGGACGAGCCGTCTTGGAGATGAAGCCGTTGGCGCCGTGGGCCATGACGTGGTCGATCAGCGGCGAGTCGTGCAACATGGAAATGGCGACGATGGGCGTCAGAGGCAGGCTTTTGCGCAGCGCCGGAAACTCCGAGCGGGCGTCGAAACCCGGAAACAGCAGGTCAAGCAGAATCAGGTCGAAACCGTCATCCTTTGCCAAAACGTCCATCATGCCGGTGCTGTCGCCGACCTCGACGATTTTGGAGTCGGCGAACAGGTTGCGCAGCATCACTGCCGTTCCGCTACGGAAAACCGGGTGATCGTCGACCAGCAGTATTCTCATGGCTCGCCCCAATACCCGACGCGCGCCCCATCGGGGATGGACCGCACCTCAGCACAAACGCCATGGACGGATCAACTAGTGCATGTGTACGAGTTGAGAGCGAAACAACCGATCTGTAGCTTTTCGGCGGACGGAACAGGGTCGCCGACGATTCGGTCAAGGGGGATATCGATGCACAAGCACCGGATTATCGCGGCGATGGTGGCCGTCTTTCTAGGGATGACAACCAACGCATCAACCGCGGAAGATGATGCGTCAGGCAAACTGCTGATCATCTACGATTCATCAAACTCCATGTGGGGTGAACTGAAGGATCGGACGCGGAAATATGAGGCCGGTCGGGAAGCCCTGGGCAAACTGCTGCAATCGGATCTTGGCGACAGGCAAGTCGGCTTCCGAGCCTATGGCCACCGACGCAAGGAGGACTGCAGCGATACGGAGCTGATGGTCGGCTTCGGCGATGCAGCCGGCGCCGCCGGGCAGATCAGCAAGGCTGTTGGCGGGATCACCCCGAGAGGCCGAACGCCAATCACCCACAGCTTGCGTGAGGGATTGAAGGATATCGGCGATGGTGAAGGCGATATCCTGCTGATCACCGACGGCATCGAGACCTGTGACGCTGATCCGTGTGCCCTGATGGAGGAATGGAAGGCGTCCAACGTGGACATTCGGGTCCATGTCGTCGGCGTGGGCCTCGATGCTGCCGAACGCGAGGCGGTCGGCTGCATTGCGGCGATTTCCGGCGGACGCTACCTTGATGCGGACTCTGCGGAACGTTTTGCTGAAGCCTTGGGGGAAGTCAGAGAGGCCGTTGCCGAACCTCCGGCGAAGAAGCAGTTGAAATCAACGGTTGCCGAACCTGCGAAGCCGAAAAAACCGGACATTGAAACCTATGAAATCCGACTGATCGGGCGGGACAGCCAGGGCAGGGATTACATCATCGCCGGCACCTTGAAAAAGGCTGAAGGTGAGGGGCGCGACATACGCAGCGACCGCCGCAACACAGTCGACGGACCGGGCGACTATGTGATCGAGGCGGGACCGATCCTCGCCGACGGCAGCATCTATGAGCCGGTCAGCCACCCATTTGCCGTGGACCCAAGCAAGGCCGTGACGGACGTGGTGGTCCCGGTCAAACGGCCGGCCATCGTCACGGCCAATTTCGCCGAAGACGGAAAGCCACACAGAGGGGCGCTGGTCGAAGTGTACCGGGATGGCGAAAAGCTGTTCCACTTTCAGCCCGGCCCTATCGGCAATCGCAGCGAAGTTTTGATGCGGCCGGGTTCCTACCGGTTTCAGGCGCAACCCAATCCGGACAACAAGCTGACGATCAACGGGTCGGTCAGTGCGGGTGAAGAAACGGAATTGCTGTTCGAACTGCTGACAACGGTTCGGGCCTATATCAGTTTCAGGCTTCCGAACGGCGAGATCATCAGCCGGAATTCGGAGCTCTGGCAGGATGGCGGCCTCGCTTACGAGGCCCATGGTCGCAACGGCGCGCTGGTTCGACCGGGCAGCTACGAGATCAGGTCCGACGATTTCCTGCTGCCGGCGACACCGACCGAGGTTCAGATCAACGAAAAAGAGCAAGAGGTCATTATCCCGATCGCGGCAGGCTTTATCGAGATTGCCTATGCCGACAAGCCGGAGGATTTTCTGACCAATCCGAGCCGTGCCTGGATCTATCCGTCAGCAAAAACGAGCTACGCTTACGCGAGATTGAACACGCCGATCGCTGTGGTCCCCGGCAATTATCGGGTCGAGCCGCATGATGCCCTCGGCTACTTTGACCCAGGCACTCCGTTCGACATCGCCAGCGGAGAGACGGTCAAAGTGCTGATTGAGCCAAAGCCGCTTGGCACGCTGATCGTCACCTACGCTCCATCTGACGACTATCCGTCAAATCCGGATCGCGCCTTTGCGTCGGCCATGGACAACCAACCGCTCAAGAACGGCTTCATGCGGCCCGGTCGGCCACTGAAGGTGTTGCCCGGCCGTTACAGCGTTGCCGGCCGGAAAGGCTTTGACATGGATCCCGCCGAAGTCGAGGTCCGATCGGGGGAAACAACCGAAGTCGTGTTGAAGCTGAGGCACCAGGAATAACAGCTGGAGGTATCGATGCTTGTAAGAGTGACCGCTTTGGCGGCTGGTCTGATGATGGCTGCACCGACAACCGCTGCAGAACGGTTCCATCCGGTTGAACAGATGTGCATCTGGTACAAGACCGATGGTCAGATGATGAAGGGTCAATCCGTCAGATGCCATCGCAAGTTCGGCCTCGAGTGGTTCGAGATCCAGGAAATGGAAATCGGCATGGCCGGCATCAAGCAAAAGCAGAACAGCCACACCATCGGCATCGGTGACAAGCTTTATGCCATCGACAGGGTCTCCAAGACGGGGACGGAGTCGATCAATCCGATGTTTGCGCCCATGCAACAGGCAATCAGTCGCAACGGCTCAAGTGCGGAGGCGATCGGCAATGCTTTCATCAGCGCCATGCAGTTTCGGCCAACCGGTCAATCGAAGACCATCGCCGGGCAGCCTTGCGACGTTTATGCGTCTCCAGCCACTGGAACTGCTTGCTTGGGAGAAAACGGCACGCTCATGCTGGAGCAAAGCATGATGGGCAACGTCCAGACCGCCACAAAAGTAGCCATTGGCGAGGATGGAGGAGATGACAATTACACGCTTTACCAGCGCGTGAATTTGCGCCAGGGCATCGACTTGTCAAACGGGCTCAACCTGCAAGATCTGATGCGTCAAGGCGGGGATACGCAGGGAGGCGCGCCGCAGATGCCGGCCGGCGTCCAGGACTTGATCAAACAATTGCAGAGTCAGTAGGTCGGACGACTTGCCGAGGCTGCCTTTTTTACAGCCAGCTCGCCATTGGCAAGGTCCAGGGGCTCACAGAACTCAGCTATGACCCGGTTGCGACCCTCGGATTTGGCCCGGTAGAGCATGCGGTCCGCAGCTCGCATCAGGGCACGGCCGTCCGGCGTGCCGGCATCGACCTCGACGAGACCGAAGCTGGCTGTAAACCGGATCGTTCCTTCTTCGCTGACGACTTCTTGCGCACGAATGGCTGCAAGGACCCTTTCGCAAGCGATCCTGGCATTGGTTGCCGTGGTGTTTGGAAAAAGCAGGGCGAACTCCTCGCCACCCAGCCGCGCGACGCCGTCAAAAGTCCGCAATTCGTGGACCAGAAGCTTGCCGAGGGCGCACAGAACCATGTCACCGGCATCATGGCCGAAGGTGTCGTTGACGTGTTTGAAGTGGTCAATGTCGAGCAGCGCCAGCGACAGCGGCGTGCCGTAGCGGCGACACCGGTCGAGTTCCTTGCCCAGCGTTTCACTGAAATGTCGCCGGTTGGCGAGGCCGGTCAACTCGTCTGTGCGGGACTGTGTCTGCAACTGGCGGCAGGCCCGGTCGAACTCGCGAATGCTGATCATCGCGAGCGGCTTGCCGTTCTGAAGAACCGGCATATGGCGGATGCGTTTTTCATTCATGATCGCCAGTGTTTCGACGACATTGTCCTCCGGCGTGCAACTGATGACTCTGCGGGTCATGGCTTCGCAGACCGGCCGTGTCACGGCAGCGTCGCGGAATTCGCTGACTGCGCGCACAAGATCCCGCTCCGAAATCAATCCGACAAGATCAGCGTCATCGTCCACAACCAGAACGGCACCAATGTTGTGAAGCCGCAAAAGATCGGCGAGATCGAGCAGGGATTGCTCTGGCCCGATGCACACCACGTCGTGAGGCCGCTTGTCGGCCAACAATTCCCGAATCATCATGGTGTGAATCCCCAATACCTTTCAAAGGCATGGGTATCCGATCATGGTAAACAGCCCGTTCACACAAGCCATTATGGCGGGAATGTTCGGTTCACATTCCCGTGATTGCCATTTTGGGTTGAAAGGCGTCGCGGTCAGTGGACTGCTGCTGAACCGTGATTGGCTCGCTATGCTATCCGTCGACTTTCCAGCTGAACCCGGAGCGCATAACGTCGCGGAGTTTGCGCCGCTTGCCGTCACCACCGCTGTCGGCGGCATTGGCGTAAACGGGGCCGGGATTGTCATAGAGCACGCCGGTCGCCATCGGAAAATCGGGATTTTCCATCCGGGCGAGGGCAACCGCCAGGTTGTGGTTGGTCGCATCATGAACCAGCGGGTCGCCGCCCTCTGACAACTCGAACGTGCGGAGGCCAAGCGTCGCCGGGTCGAAGCCGATACCGCGGCTGCCGTCCTTGCCGTAGACCAATGGTTGTCCAGGCTCCGCCTGGATCTGATTCTCGGCGACATTGGCCTTGGCGGTGAAACCTTCGAACACATCCTCGTTGTAGACGATGCAGTTCTGGAAGATCTCGACAAAAGCGGCGCCCGGGTGGTGGTAGGCCGCTTTGAGAATTTCGCTCAATTGCTTGATCTGGGTGTCGACCCCACGGGCGACGAAGCGCGCGCCGCACCCCAGCGCGAAACGCGCCGGATCGACCGGGTTGTCGATGCTGCCATCGGGGGTGGACGGCGAGCGGGTTGCCACGTGTGAGGTCGGTGAATACTGCCCCTTGGTCAGTCCGTAGGTCTCATTGTTGAACAGCAGGACCTGACAGTTAAGGTTGCGCCGCAGGACATGCAGCAGGTGATTGCCGCCGATCGACAGGCCATCGCCGTCACCGGTGATGATCCAGACATCGAGATCGGGATTGGCGAGCAGCATGCCGGTGGCGACCGCCGGTGCGCGGCCGTGGATCGTGTGAAAGCCGTAAGTGTCGATGTAATACGGGAAGCGCGACGAGCATCCGATGCCTGACACAAAGACGGTGTTTTCGCGCCGGGCGCCGATGTCTGCTAGCACGGCTCGCACCGCCTTGAGAACCGCGTAGTCACCACAGCCCGGGCACCAGCGGACCTCCTGGTCCGTGGCAAAATCGGCGGCCGTCAGGCCGGAGGATTCGACATGTTCATTCATCGTTTGTCTCCACGCGGGACAGGATCGCGTCCTCGATTTCTTGCACCTGGAATGGCCGGCCGGTCATCTTGGAAAGCCCCTCGGCGTGTGCGCAGCCCTCGGCCCGCAACAATCGAACCAATTGTCCGTCATTCATTTCCGGCACCAGGACGCGCTTGAAGCCGGACAGAAGGTCCTGCTGGTTGGCGGCAAACGGGCGCAAATGGCGAAGATGAATGTGCGACACGCTGGCACCACGCGCCCGCATGTTGGTAACGGCGCGGGAGATCGGCCCATAGGTCGATCCCCATCCGACGATCGCCAGGTCGCCTTGCGCCTCGCCCTGGTCCGGTGCGAGATGCGGGATGGTCTTGGCGATGCCGGCGACCTTGGCGGCGCGCACGTCGGTCATCTTCTGGTGGTTGTCCGGCTCATAGGAGATATGGCCGCTGTTGAAGTCCTTTTCGATGCCGCCGATGCGATGCTCGCAGCCCGGTGTGCCGGGCACGGCCCAAACGCGCGCCAGCGTTTCCGGATCGCGCAGATAGGGGTTGAAGCCCTCCGGGTCCGTACGATTTTCTGCCTTGATGCGTGGCATGGCGTCAATATCCGGCAGCGCGAAGGGCCCGGACGTATTGGCGACGAAACCGTCGGATAGCAGGATAACCGGCGTCATGTAGGTCAGCGCGATCCGAGCGGCTTCAACGGCCATCTCGAAACATTCAGCCGGAGATCCGGCGGCCAGAACCGGCAGCGGGCTTTCGCCGTGCCGGCCGTAGAGCGCCTGGTTCAGGTCCGATTGCTCGGTCTTGGTAGGCATGCCGGTCGATGGACCGGCACGCTGGGTGTTGACGATGACCAGCGGCAACTCGGCGGAAACGGCAAGGCTCATCGCCTCCTGCTTTAATGCGATGCCCGGTCCGGAGCTCGAAGTCACCCCAAGACCGCCGGCATAGGCGACGCCGAGTGCGGCGCAGATCGCGGCGATTTCGTCCTCGGCCTGAAAGGTTTTGACGCCGAGATCGGACAGCCGCGCCAACGTGTGCAGGAGCGGCGACGCGGGGGTGATCGGGTAGGAGGCAAACACCAGGTCGCGGCCCGACAGTTCGCTGGCTGCCGCCAGTCCCCAGGCCAGTGCTTCGTAGCCGGTGGCAAAGCTGTAGACCCCGGGTTCAGGGTCGATGCGTGCGACATGGAAACCCCGGGCCTCGACCGTCTCGCCATAGGCATGGCCGGCATTGAGGGCGGCGACGTTGGCGGCTGCGATCTCCGGGCTCTTGCCGAATTTGCGGTTGAGCCAGTCCACCGTGGGCTGGCGATCGCGTTCGAACATCCAGTAGACCAGGCCAAGCGCCCAGAAGTTCTTGCAGCGCATTGACGCCTTGCGGTTGAGGCCGCTGTCGGCGACGCTTTCGAGCGTCAGCTTGGAAATGTCGGGCGCCATCACCTGGTAGTCGTCCAGCGTTCCGTCCTCGAGCGGTGATGACTCATAGCCGGCGCGGTGAATGTTGCGCTCTGTGAAAGCGCCCTGATCGATCAGCACCGTGCCGCCTTTGCGCAGCATATCCAGGTTGGTTTTCAGCGCGGCCGGATTGAACGCGACCAGCATGTCAGCGGCGTCACCGATGGTCTTGATCGGCCGGCCACCGAAGTGGATCTGGTAGGCCGAGACGCCATAGGTCGTGCCGACCGGTGCCCGGACTTCGGAAGGATACTCAGGAAAGGTCCCAAGATCGTTTTCCGACAGTGCGCTCGCCAACCCAAGTTGGGAGCCGATCACCTGTATGCCGTCGCCCGAATCGCCGGCAAGCCGCACGACGACCGTTTCGACCGATTGCCGCTCCGATTCAGCAGCGGATTTCAATTGTGTGTCCATGGACTGCTTACTGCCCCATCGGGCTCGCAAACGCCGCGGCCCTTCCAAAGAGGGGTTATAGCGCAGCAGCGTGGGCAAGAGTACAGGCAAAAAGGTGATATCGGCTTTCGATTCGTGAAACTGGACACGCGCTCAATACCGGGGCGGTTTGGTGAAACCGACACGGACCGGGCGTGTCCGAAAATATCAAAACATTGTCCCGATCCGACATGACCTGAACGACGCTTCCTATGCCATTTTCGCAGGAGTGGCATTCCCTCTGAGTCTGCATGGCATATCGGCTGTGCCGAACTCACGGACGCCGTTTGCTCTGAAATGAACCAAGGGTAGAGGCAGAGCAAAATCCAGCCTCGTCAGAGATTTAGAAAGGTGACTTCCCATGGCAAAAACAGGCAAATTCATCCGATCGGCGTTTGTTGCGGCGCTGTTGGCTGCTCCCGTATCTGCCGTTGCCGAGGAAACCGATGTGTCGGTCGTCCTGGTCCACGGTGCATTCTCCAACAGCTCCGCCTGGAACAAGGTCATCCCGATCCTTCAGGCTTCCGGCATCGATGTAAGGGCCGCACAACTCCCGCTGACCTCCCTTGAAAGCGATGCAGCGGCGGTGGCGCGTCTGGTCGACTTGCAGAAAGGGCCAGTGGTTCTGGTTGGCCATTCCTATGGCGGCAGCGTGATTACCGAAGCCGGCGCAAACGATAACGTTGAAGCGCTGGTCTATGTTGCAGCATTTGCACTTGACGCAGGTCAGAGCACAGCCAGTCTCCTGGAAGGAAAGCCTCCCGCACCATGGCGGGCGGAAGCCATTGCTGATGAGGGTGGTTATGTGCGCCTCAGCGATGCAGGAATTGCAAAATATTTTGCACCCGACCTGCCGGCTGACGAGGCCGCATTGATCGCCGCAACCCAGGGGCCAATCAACTACAAGGTCAACGGAGAAGCGCCAAGCGTCGCCGCCTGGTCCATGCGACCGACCTATTATGTTGTCGCGGAGAACGACCAGATCATTCCGCCAAAGTTGCAGGCTTTCTTCGCCAAACGCATGGGCGCTGAGACAACTGCCGTCGCGTCAAGCCACGTGGCGATGCTGTCGCAGCCTGAAGCCGTCGCTCAGGTCATCATGGGTGCGGTGGAGGCTGCGTCGGCAAATTGACCCTAACAGGCTCAGGATCGAGACACCGGTCCTGGGCTCCCGCGGGTGGGCTGCAGACCCATGTGTTCCGTCCCAGAAATTGATAGTTTTGGCCATTTCCAGTATTCAGCTGAGATGGATCAGGAGACCCTGCGATCGACCACGAGCATTCGTTTAATGTGCGAAGTGGCAGATGAGATGGGATTGGACGTCGGTGCATGTTTGCTTGGTACCGGCCTTGCCGAATCCGACCTGACCGATGCGACCGTGCGCCTCACATTGCGCCAGGAAATCAAGGCGATTGAGAATTTCGTATCGCTGGCGCCACGACGGGCCGGGATCGGTGTCGAAGTTGGAAAACGCTTTCACGTCAACGCATTTGGTATTTGGGGTTTTGCGATCCTGACCAGCCCTACGGTCCGAGCTTCGATCGAAACGGCCATCGAATTCACCAAACTGTCATTCGTCATCGCCGACATGTTTCTGGAAGAAGCTGGGGAAGAGTATCGCCTTCGGTTCGATATGTCCCCGCTTCCGGACGCAATCCGTGCCTATGTCCTGGAGCGGCATTGCTACATCGCGCTGCTGTTTTTCGGCGAATATTTGCAAGAGTGGCAATACGAAGAATTTCACATTGAAACCACGTTGGATGACCCGGCCTATGCAGCGCAGTTGGCTGAGATACTCAACATGGACGTTACCGCCGGATCGGAATCCGACGCGTTGTGTTTCCCCGCAAGCATCATCGACGGCCCTTTGAAGAAATTCGATCCGGTCACGCTGAAATTCTGCCTGGACCAGTGCCGAGACCTGCTTGAAGAACTTGATGGCAGTCTGCCGCCATGGTCCAGCAAGGTCCGCGACATGGTCCTGGAGGACATCGGAAAAGAGTGCAAGATAGAGGAGATGGCTTCCAGGCTCTCCATAACGGATCGCACGCTTCGCCGCCGTCTCGCGGATGAGGGGACAACTTTCCGGGAAGTTTATACAAACGCCCGACTGACCATTGCCCAGCAACTGTTGAAGACTGCGGGCCTGACCGTCGAGACGGTTTCCTGGCGCGTCGGTTATTCGGAACCGGCCAGCTTTGTGCGGGCTTTCTCCCGAAAATTCGGTGTTACGCCGGGCAGCGTCCGCGCAGACTAATCATCCAAAAGCCTTGATCACCGTTTCGCCGAGGCTACGGTCAACTGGCGGTTTACCGGACAGATTGTCCTAATCTGACAAGACTCTGTCCTCTTCCAACATGCCTCCGGGGCTGGTGCCTGTGCCAGATTTCTTCCGCTTGCTGTCGGTGGCCGTGTCACGCGCTCGCTGGCACCGACGATGAGGAGTGTGGCACCTCGCGATCTTTGCCTTTGGATCGGTTCGCGCATGGCCAGCTCCCGCAGAAGCAGGGAGGAAGGACACGAATGGGTTTGGCGATGCCGTCTGCCGGGCTTCGAAGCTTGCACGATATTGAAGCGTTTGAGCAGGTTCCGATTGAACAGCGCAATATCCCGGCGTCGAGCTATGAGGCGCTCAAAGAAGGGGCCGCCATCGATCCTGATGCTCCGGCCATATCCTTTTTCGCGGATGCGTCCCATATCGATTCCCCGACTGTCTTCAGCCACCGGGAGTTCATTGCCAATGTGCATCGCACGGCCAATGCGTTGCGTCGTTTGGGCGTCGAGCGGGACGAGGTTGTCGCCTATGTGCTGCCCAATCTGCCGGAAACCCATTTCGTCATATGGGGCGGAAGTGCTGCCGGGCAGGTCCTGGCGATCAATCCGATGCTCGAGGCAGTTCAGATTTCAGACCTTCTGCGAGCAGCGCGGGTGCGTGTTGTTGTAACAGTGGACGAAGCTGCGTCGCCGGACATATGGACGAAAGTATCGCAGGCCGCGCGAGGCCAGGTATTCCTGCGGCACATTCTGATGTGCGACACCGATCGGTACCGGGGCTCAGGCGGCTTGGAAAAGCGCTCTGAATCACTATCTCCTGAATTTTCCTATCTCAGGTCCGCAGGGCTTGCGGTCAGCCCATTCTGGGATGAATTGCGCGGTGAGCGCTCGGATTCTCTTGATTTCCCGCCTCCCACAGGCAGTGATCTGTCGACGTTGCTCTGCACGGGCGGAACGACCGGATCGCCCAAAATTGCCAAGCGCACCCATTCCGCTGAAGCGTTCACGTGTTGGGCCACCGCACAGTTCAATCCAGACCTTTACGCCAGCCGCAGAACATCTTTTTGTGGTCTTCCCCTGTTTCACTCCAACGCCATCATGGTGTCCGGGCTGCTTCCACTGATGTATGGCGGGCACGTGGTGCTGGGCGGGCTGGGTGGCTATCGCTCCGAGGGGATTCTGGCCAACTTCTGGAAAATCGCGGAGCACTTTCAAGTTGCTGTGTTCTCCGGTGTACCCGCCATATACGACGCGCTGCTGC
Organism: Hoeflea sp.; assembly: GCA_965228435.1. Classification (GTDB taxonomy): domain Bacteria; phylum Pseudomonadota; class Alphaproteobacteria; order Rhizobiales; family Rhizobiaceae; genus Hoeflea_A. Next base: position 4,382,758 of record OZ245818.1, read on the forward strand.
AGATCCCCAGGCAAGACGAAAGTCTGTCCTCGCTAGTCTGTGGCGTGTGTGGTGCAGCGCCGATGCCGCGAGAGCTCTTTCGCACATTTGAAAAAACCACGGGCGTCAGGATCATCGAGGGCTACGGCCTGACTGAAGGCACCGTCATCTCGTCGCGCAACCCGTTGTTCACGGACGAGCCGCAGATCGGGTCAATCGGCCTGCGCCTTCCTTACCAAAGGATGCGATCGGCAATCATCGACGAGGCGGGCGCATTTCTTCGCTGGGCGGAGATCGACGAAGGCGGCGAAATCTGCATCTCCGGGCCCAACCTGTTTGATGGATATTTGATCGAGGACCAAAATCGGGGCGTCTGGTTCGATCAAGACGGGCGGCACTGGTTCCTGACAGGCGACCTGGCTCGCCAGGACCGCGCTGGCTACTTTTGGATGACTGGCCGCAAAAAGGAACTGATCATTCGCGGTGGGCACAACATCGATCCCGCGATGATCGAAGAAGCCATGCAAGCCCATCCGCAAGTGTCCATGGCCGCTGCTGTAGGGCGGCCGGACGCAGCCGTCGGCGAAGTACCGGTACTCTATTTTCAAAGCTGCGACGGTGATGATGTCGATCTCGATGACATCGCCCGGTTTGCGCGCGTGCATGTGCCGGAAAGGGCGGCGATCCCCAAGGACTTCATTCGTCTTGATTCCCTTCCGCTCACCGCCGTTGGAAAGATCAACAAACTCGCCCTGAACATGCTGGAAGTCGAGAGAATTGTTCGGCTCGAAGCAGAACGAGCGGGTGCGGACATAAACGACCTGACCGTGGCAATTGATCCGCGCCGGGGAGCGGTCGCGACCATCTCAATCCGTTCGGGCCTGGAGTCATTCAGCCAGGCTCTCGGAGGCTACGCCATCACCGTGGACATGAAAGACGCTGGTGGGTGCGGCGCCATTCAATCCTCCTCGATCTCTGCAACAGGCTGAAAGGACTCGAAATGACAAAGTTCAGAAAATTATGCATCGGACTTGCGTTGGCCACCGGACTGGCCGCAACGACTGCCGCTGCAGAGACTGTCATCTACTACAATCATGGGACTGCCTCCAAAGGCACAATTCCCGCGACTCTGAAGTGGTACAAGAAGCGCGTTGCCGACCTGACGGGTGGAGATGTCACGGTTGAGTTGCAATGGGGCAGCGCCCTGTTCAAGGCCGGGGCGGCGGTTCAATCCATCGGTGATGGCGTTGCAGAAGCTGGAACGATCATTGCCGCCTATTTCCAGAAGGAAATGGCGGCTTATTCCCTCGCAAACCTGCCCATCAGTGGCTCGAATGTCTGGGTTGCGTTGAAGGCGACCGACAGGCTGATGCGCACCGAGCCGCAGGTTGGGGATCACCTTGCCCGAAACAATCTTGTCTACATCGGCACCTTCACGGGATCGGCTGTCAACGTCGCCTGCGCCGGTGATCCGATCAAGACCGTGGACGATATCAAGGGCAAGAAAATCCGTGGGACGGGGGTCTACGGAAAGGTTTTCGGCGAACTCGGTGCAACACGGGTGAATCTCTCGGTATTCGAGGCCTATCAGGCGCTCGATACCGGCCTCATCGATTGCACCCAGGGATATACCTACGTCATACCGACACTGAAATGGGATGAGGTCGTCGACAGCTACACTATCCTGAACTGGGGCCAGGTTGGCGGTGTCGGATTCTTCATGAACAAGCAGTTCTTCGACTCGATGAGCGAAGCCAACCAGGAAGCCGTCCTTCAGGCGGGGCGGGAAATGACGGACGTCTATGCAAAGATCGTCAGCGATGTGAATGCGAATGTGCTGCGCGGTCTGCGAAGTGGTGAAGGCCCCAACAAGATCGAAGTCATCGATCTTGATGCCGCGGATACCGCCAGACTCAATGAAGCTGCGCTGCCCTTCATTGAGGAATGGCGTGAAAACGCAGCCAGCGTGGGCCTCGATCCCGATGCCCTGATGGACACTTTCGTCGCCGCTGTTGAGGAGTATTCAGCCGAATATGAGGCCAAGGGGTATCCCTGGACCCGCAGTCAATAGAAGCCGCCCAATTCCGATCCGGCCCTCCAGTCGGATCGGAGCCGTTTCAGTCGGGAGGCCGCTATGCTCAAGCGCATCGAGAAGGTGTGCGTTGATACTGCCACCGTTGCCATCATGTTGCTGGCAATCCTGATCTTCGCAGACGTTGTCGCATTGAACGTTTTCAATCGTTCGGTACCGGACACCATCGTCATTGTGCGGGAATTGATGGTTTTGGCGATCGTCATGCCGTTGGCGGCCGCAACGGCCAATAGGGCTCACATTTCCGTCGAAGTGTTTGCCAATGCCCTGCCGGAACGAGTCACCAGCTGGTTTGTTCTGTTTGGATCGGTCTTTGGGTTACTCGCTCTGACGCCGATTCTTTATTCGGGCGGCAAGGAATTCCTGCATCAATGGTCGAATGCCAGCGTCTTTTACGGCGACTTGAACCTGCCGCGATGGCCTGGGCGCCTGGCCTTTCTGCTCGGCATTGCGCTGGCCTGGATCCGCCTGTCGGTCATGATTTTCTTCGATTTAAGGACGCTGTCGAAAGGCGAATTGATCACCTGACGCCCGCCTGCACCAAAATCAGCTAACACCAGGAACTGGACATGGACCCCGCCCAAATCGGTATCGTTGCCTTCGCCGTCTTGCTGATTTTGCTTGCGGTGCGTGTGCCAATAGCTTTTGCCCTAGCGGGTGTGGCGACACTCGCGGCTTTCACGATATTTGCCTTCCGCACAGGTACTTTCATGCCTGAAAGAGCCATCAGGCCGACGTCTTCCCTGGTCTTTTCCAATTCCTTTGATCTTGTGCATTCATTCGAACTGTCCACAATCCCGCTGTTCATCGCTTTGGGAAACATCGCCTACAGAGCCGGTATCACCACTTCCGTATACGATGCCGCCAAGGTCTGGCTGACAAGGGTTCGCGGTGGCATTGCCGTCGCCTCGATCATGGGGTGCGGCGGTTTTTCGGCGATTACCGGATCAAGTCTGGCCTGCGCATCCACAATGGGCAAAATTTGCACGCCGGAAATGCTTCGGCTCGGTTACGATCCAAGGTTAGCGACCGCCAGTGTGGCGGCCGGCGGTACGCTCGGATCCCTGATACCACCCAGCATTCTATTCATCATCTACGCGATCTTTACCGAAACATCGATCAACAAGCTTTTCATCGCTGGCATTCTCCCAGGTTTGTTGACCCTGGTCGGGTTCATTGGCGTTGTGATGATTTGGGCGCAAACCAATCCGGAGGCTGTACCGGCTCGCGGTGAGCGCACCACCGTTGCCCGAAAAATCGCGGCGTTCAGACAGGCGTGGCCGGCGGCTCTCATATTCCTGATCATCGTTGTCGGCATATATGGCGGCTTCTTTACTGCCACTGCCGCCGCCGCCGTCAGTGTCGTGGTCACCTGCATGATCGGATTGATGCAACGCAGGCTCGGGCTCGGAGATATCTGGCTTGCCGTCCGGGAAACCGCGGTTCAGACTGGCGCTTTGTTTCTGATTGCGGCCGGCGCAAAGATCTTTGTCGGCGCAATCGCGCTCACGGGTCTGGCAACGGAACTGGTCAACTGGGTGGAACAGGCGGAGCTATCGCAAGCATCGCTCCTGCTCGCGATATGCCTGGTCTACCTGGTGTTGGGGATGTTTCTCGATCCGATCGGCATCATGGTCCTGACCCTGCCGCTCATCACCCCGTTGGTGGAATCCTACAACATGAACCTGATCTGGTTCGGCGTTGTGGTGGTCAAACTGCTCGAAATCGGCCTGATCACACCGCCTGTCGGTCTCAACGTTTTCGTGTTGTCGAATGTGGTGGGGAAGGACGCGCCGATCGGATTGATCTTTTCGGGCATCTGGCGGTTTCTGAGCGTCGACATTCTGGTCTTACTGCTCATCGTCGCATTTCCGGCCATATCCCTGATGCTGTCCGATTCGGTCCAATAGGTCGAAATTTCGTGTCCGAAACTGTCAAGACTTTGTCCGCCGCAATCATGTAGCCAAAGCTTTTGATTGGTCATGATGGCACCGGAAAATGCGGTCGATAGGAACGGCCAACGGTTGGCTACCTCGGCTTGTCGTTCTTCGAAAGCACACGAAACGGAATCATCAGTCAGATGGCAGGAGAACAGATGGCGGCGATACCCTACAGGTGCATGGTTCAGCAAGGTCATATTTCTTCGCGGGTCGAGGCCTCCCTGCGAGAGCGTCTGGACGAGTTTTCGAAACGCGCGTTCGGTGCGCCGGCCGTGTTTAACTGGTTGGTCGTGCCGGCCAACAGTGGGTTCACTGCCGGACAACCATCAAGCTGCTCCTTCGTTCTCGCGCTCTCCAACCAGGTTCTGGACAAGGAACACCGCACTCGGCTGCTGCGCGCGGTATGCGATATCTGGATGCAGGAAACCGGTTGCTCTCTCGACGAAGTGGTCGCCGCTATCGGCGACCCGCGCGATGGATAGGAAAGACACATGCCGCTTTATCTTTGCAACTCCGTCGCCGGTGCCATTCAAGACGCCGCAAAGCAAAAAATAGCGTCCGATATCACCCGAATTCATTGTGCGTTGACCGGCGCACCCGCCAAGTTTGTGCACGCGTTCTTTCTCGAGAATGCGCCAAACCATTCGCTCGACGGAAAGTCGATCTGCTTGACCGGCAACATCCGTGCCGGGCGGACGAAAACACAGAAAGACAACATCAGACGGCAAATTCTCGCTTCCATTTCCGCGCATACGGGCCACGACCGGAAGGAGGTCGTCGTCCGGATCGTCGACACGCCGGCGAACTGGGTCATGGAAGGCGGTGAGGTCTTCCCGGAGCCCGGAGAAGAAGAAGAGTGGATGATCAAATACGAGGCCAAGTTGGCCGCTGAAGCGGCTGACAAGTGACTGAAAGGCAAACACCATGCTCGCCGAAAACCGCCTGCCAAGCCACCGCGCCCTGACGATTCTGGCAAGATTGCTGTTCACGTCTCTGTTCATTTTGTCGGGGATAACTCATTTCACCAACGTCCCCTATTACATGTCTTTGATGCCGCTCTGGGTGCCTTTTCCCTTGTTCCTTGTTTTCCTTTCCGGTGTCATCGAACTGGCCGGCGCGACCATGATCCTCTTCAATTGGCGCCCGCATCTTGGCGGCTGGTTGCTTATCATCTTTTTGCTGCCAGTCACTGTTGTGGTCCACGGCTATGAAATGGCAAACGCCCAGGACGAAACATGGTTTCTGGTCCAACAGGCGCACTTCCTGAAAGGCTTTGCGCTCGCAGGAGCGGCGTTGCTGATCACCCAGCTTGGAGTTACCCATCCGCAAGGGGCGCCAAAGGCGTAACGGCGCCGGTCCGGCCACAAAAAGGCCTCGAACAAGAACATTCTCCGTCCGTGTTATGAGTCCGCGATTAAGCTCTTCAAGAGGTGCCGCGGGCGCGATGAGCGGCGGGAGGTTCGAGTGGGTTACGACTACGTCGTCGTCGGCGGCGGTTCCGCAGGGGCGGTAGTGGCTTCGCGCCTGAGCGAGGATCCAGATATCAGCGTATGCCTGCTGGAAGCAGGTGGTGATGGCAAGGGGCTGTTGATCCGCATGCCGGTCGCCGGGATCGCGATGCTGCCCGGCCGTCCCAGGATCAACAATTGGGCCTATGAAACCGTGCCCCAGCCTGGCCTCAACGGCCGCCGCGGCTATCAGCCGCGCGGTCGGATGCTGGGCGGGTCCAGCGCGATGAATGCCATGCTTTATGTGCGCGGCCATCAAAGTGACTATGACGGCTGGGCGGACCTCGGATGCGACGGCTGGTCTCATGCAGACGTGCTGCCTTTTTTCAAACGGGCGGAGAACAATGCCTGGGGCGGTGATGAGCTGCATGGGGATGCTGGCCCGCTCAGCGTTTGCGACCAGCAAGCGCCGCGCGGGGTCTCGCATGCGTTTGTCGAGGCAGCACGCGAACACCAGATTCCCGCCAATGAGGATTTCAATGGGGCGACGCAGGAAGGCGTCGGTCTCTACCAGGTGACCCAGTTTCACGACGGCCAGCGGCGCGGCGAGCGGTGTTCCACGGCCGCGGCCTACCTGCATCCCCATACCAACCGCGGCAATCTAAACATCGTCACCGGAGCCCATGCCTGTCGGGTGCTCGTTGACGGCAAGCGGGCGACTGGTGTCGTCTACCGGCAGGGTGGCACTGAAAAAACAGTTGAGGCCCGGCGTGAGGTTGTTCTTTGTGGCGGTGCCTTCGCGTCTCCGCAATTGCTGATGCTGTCCGGTATCGGGCGCGCGGAAGAACTCAAACAGCACGGAATTCAGGTCGTGCACGACTTGCCCGGAGTGGGCCAGAACCTGCAGGATCACCCGGATTTCATTCTCACCTACAAGTCGAAGTCGAAGGACCTTGCCGGCATCGGCGTTGCGGGAACGGTGGCGCTTATCCGCCATATTATGCAATGGCGGCGGGACGGTGGCGGCATGATGGCAAGCCCTCTGGCCGAAGCCGGTGCGTTCATCCGAACGGATCCTTCCCTGGAGAGGCCCGATATCCAACTGCATTTCGTCATATCGATGATCGGCAATCACGCCCGGACCATCCGCTTCGGCTACGGCTATTCCTGCCATGTCTGCGTCTTGCGGCCGGAATCGAGAGGCGAGGTCCGACTGCCCTCGGCCGATCCGATGGCAGGTCCGATCATCGACCCGCAGTTTCTCTCCGATCGCCGCGACGTCGAAGTGCTGATCAGGGGCGCCAAGCTGACCCGGTCCATTCTCGAAGCGCCGGCGATGGATGCCTATCGGGGTGACGAGCTCCACACAAAGCACGACATGAGCGACGCTGAGTGGGAAAGCCACATCCGCGACCGTGCCGATACGATCTATCATCCGGTCGGAACCTGCAAAATGGGCGTAGATGCCGAGGCCGTCGTCGATCCGAGGCTTCGTGTGCATGGTCTTGAAGGATTGCGGGTGGTCGACGCCTCGATCATGCCGACGCTGATCGGTGGCAACACCAATGCGCCGACGATCATGATTGCCGAGAAGGCCGCTGACATGATCCGCGATGACCGGAACGCTGACCCCGGCTTCAGCCGTCACTTTGATGACAAAATCCGAATTGATTGATCGCGCTCAAGGACAAAAGGGCAATCACGTGGTTTGATTGTCCCATGGCCGCCAAAACAAAACAGCAGCTCCTGGATCTGTCCGAGAAGGAATTCGTAAAACTGAGCGCCAGTCTTGATGGTGTCGGTGAGGATTTGGCGACAACGCTGCATCCCGAAGACGGCATATCGATCAAGGACACGGTGCTGCACCGAGTTCACTGGATTCATCTCTTTCTGGGCTGGTATCGGGACGGCGTCGCCGGCAAGGCCGTGACAACGCCAGCGCCCGGTTACAAATGGAACCAACTCAAAGAATACAACGCCAAAATCCGGGCGGAGACCGCCGATGTCACCTGGACAGCAGCTCTGAGCCAGCTTGAGCAGGCCCATCGTGAGCTGATGGATCTGCTGGCGAGCCTGAGCGAGAGTGAGCTTTACGGTCCGAAGAAATACGACTGGACCAACACCTGGAAGATCGGCCGTTGGGCCGAAGCCTCCGGGCCAAGCCACTACCGTTCGGCGGTGAAATACATCCGATCCTTGAAGAGAAGCGTCGCCTGACGCCCGACCGGACTGTTCGGGCAGGCGTCAGACCATTCGTAGTATAGTTGGGCCAGTAGCTTTAGTCGTTCATCGTCAGGCCGCCATGCGGGCCGTTCCAATAGAAGCTCCGCGATGAGGTGACCCTGATCGTATAGCCATTCGACGCCCGATACTTGTTGCCACCCTGATCGCGGTAGAGGCGCTCCGGACCATTCTTGCCCTTGAGCGACTGAACGCGGTAGTCGCGACCGTTGGCCTTGACCTGAGCCCGGATCTTCGTGCCGGCACCGTCGCGGCCACTGAAAAATCCGGGGCTAAGGCCAATGTCGCTGGGCGGCGGACCAGTGTCGACCGGTGGCGGCGGTGGTGGCGGAGGCACGATACCTCCACCGCTCGTATCGGCGACACAGCCGGAGAGTGCCACGGCGCCCAGCAGAGCGACAAACAGGCGGCGGACGTTGACTGGATGAGACATTTCTTACTCCTCGTTGGTTGATGGTGCCCGGATTGGAATGGGCGGTCTGAGGTCGGATGCCGGATTCGGCTTACTCGAGTGCTTTTCCTCCTTGGCTTTTCCCATGCTGTGGTTCGGACACTTCGCCGGCTAAGCGGGTGCCGTTCTCGTTGTGGTTTGAGAAAGCGGTCGAATTTATCTGCAGAGGCCCTGGGCATTGCGACCGCGCTGGCAAACGTCCTTAACGGCCATCGTCAGCAATTCCCATTGGCCGTCGCTGTTCAGGATGACGAAGCCTCGCCAGTGCTGTCCGCTGACGGAATCGTCCAGAAATCCGGATTTGACGATGTCGACCTGGAAGCCGGCTTCGACCCGTCGCACCGCCATATCCAAGGCGGGATTTCCTTCCAGACCTTCAGGATGATCGCGTAGAAAGGGCGTGATGACGTCTATGAACTGATCACCAGTGGCCAGACCCGGCGCAACCCGGATTTCGCGGAACTCACTGTCCGAACCGTCGGCCTTGGCCAAAGTTGAACATAGAGTCAGCATTGCAATGGCTGGCAATGTTCTCCGAATGATGCCTGTCATACCGCGCACGCCCTGCCTCCGTGTTTTGTTGTGGTGCAGTGTCGCGTGCGAACGGTCGGGGCAACATCCGGTAAACACCCCATTTTGTGTTGTTAATGAGTGACTTGCAGCCCTTTTGGCTCACTGAAATCGAGGCGTGCAGGAGCTCACCCGGGTCTGCCGAGTGTCAAAAGTCCATTGCGATTGGGATCAGGCTACGGCCTGGGTGTCGGCTCTTGCGGCCTCGTTGTCACAGGAGATTTGTGCTGGGATATCCACCGCTATCCCGGCACCGGATTGTCGCTGCTCCAGAATCCTGATCCCGTAACCGAAGCGGTTTGCCAGTTCCGAAACAATGTCGAGTCCAAATCCATGGCCATCATGTGCGCCGTTTTGCTCGGTGGTCAGCCGGACTGAGCGTCTGCAGGCTTCCTCGAATGCGTCACATGTCATGCCGGGACCGGTATCGTGAACCTGGATGCTGACACCATCACCGACCCGGCGCACGCCGACAAGTACGCGACCGTCGGCTGTGTATTTGATTGCATTGGAAACCAGGTTGGAAACGATGCGCATGACCGCCAGAGGTTCGAAGGGTACGTCTGCGGTCGTCGGAACATAGGTGAATGTCAGACCCTTGTCGGCGGCGTCGGCGAGGAACATTTCATGCACCCCGCGCAGGACCTCATTGAGTGACATGTCGCCGATCTCGTCTTCACAGCCCGGTACATTCGGATCATCGGTCGTCGACTGATCGAGGTGATCGGTCACAAGATTTTCCAGGTAGTTGAAGCTGTCATTGATGTCGCTGTAGCTGGCGTCCCGGTCCGGTTCGTTTCTGATTGCGCCGTGCACCGCGAGGCGCAATGCATGCAGCGGCTGCCTCAGGTCGTGAACGGCATTCTGGAACTGCCGATCACGGCGGGCTGAATTCTGGGTGGCAAGATCGTAGCGCGCCTCGAGATCGCGCAACCTGTTTGCCAGGTCGAGATTGCGTTGCGCCTGATCCAGGCTCGTCTGCAAGGCCTTCTGGTGTCTTCGCCGCAGCTGGTTGTAGCGGTCGATGATGGCCATGCCCATCAGCATGGCGTCGATGACCATGACCGCGCGCATGCTGTCGTATTGGAACTCCTGCGAAATCTCGATCCCGAACCAGTGACGGGATGTCATCATGGCCGCCGACGCGGCAGCACCCAGCCAGGCAAGGACGTAAAAACGCACCTCACGGAAGCGGGTTCTGGCGGCGACCAATCCGGCGATGGTGAAAACCGAAACGGCGAAGAGTGCCACCAGGATCAGGTATTTCTTGACGATGCTGGTATCGATCACGAAAGCCGAAAGCACCAGCAGGATGGTGCCTGAGATGATGCCCAGCAGCAGTTTATCGATCAGCGGATGATGTTTGGGTGTGTTGAGAAATACCCGGGCGTAGACCGATCCGAAGACGACATAGGCCGAGCCGGTCACGACGGACGCCACACTGTTGAACAACGGATAGTCCGGCCAAAGATACTGAAACGCCACCCCATCGGAATGCATGATGTAGAGCAGGGTGCTTGCGGCGTAGGCGATGTAGGCCGGAAAGATGGATTGCCGCAGTACCAACATCGCGAGAAGCGCGATCGCAATCAGGATCAGCATCATTCCGTAAAAGACGAAATTCTTGGCTGACCTCTGTGCTGCGATATCGGTGAAACTTTCAACTGTCTCGATGCTGAGCGGCAGATTGGTTGACCCTTCCGTCCAGAACCGGACGAAAACGGTCACTGTTTCGCCGGGACCTGTCTGCAAGGGCACCACGAGTTCCGGGAAGGCGATGGCTCTTGTCGAAAACGGTGAATCGATATCCTGAGCCAGCGGGTGCGTGGTTTTGCCATCTGCCCCGACCACATAGACGTGGAAGATCTGCTTGAAGTTTTCCTGAAAAAAGAGCCGCCACTGTGTGGTGTGCGGAGTTCCGTTTGTCAGGACCAGTCGTAGCCAGATCATCGAATGGGTGTATCCGAAATCTGGAACGACGGTTTCGATTGGTTTGAATTCCTCGGCCTTTTCGTCGATCACGTCCGCCAATGAGAGAGCGTGTGAGTCGTCCATCAGATAGTCGAAATGAGCACCAACCGATTCCGTATCGACCGGTCCGGCGATTTCAAGGGCTCGGTCCGTCGCTGGTGTAGCGAATGCGAGTGCGTTCCAGAGAAATAAAGCCGTGACAAGCACGACCATCCTTGCCAGCATGGCCTTGATGGGGTTCCTGGATTCGATTCGATGCCGACGACGATACTGATCGCCGACGATCATGCGCTGACGGCGCAGGGAACACGCGCTGCCGTGGAAAGCATGCACGATTTCGAAATCGTCTCGGTCGTCGGGAACGGTATCGAGGCCATCGCGGGAATCAAGAAGCACCGGCCGGATTGCGCGCTGCTTGACCTCATCATGCCGGGTGCAACCGGCCTGGAAGTGATGATCGAAGCTCGCCGCTGGAGCCCGCAGACACGGATCGTGGTTGTCACCGGAAGTCCCAGTGCCGGTCTGTTCCAACAACTCGTCGACGGTGGAGCCGAGGGGATCTTCCTCAAGTCTGCTCCGATTTCCGAACTGCGCGATGGCCTGCGAGACATTGCCGCCGGACGCAGGATCATTGGTGCAGGTGCCCAGGAAATTCTCGCTCGTTCCTCCGAAGCCGGCGCTCTCTCGCGGCGCGAGGCCGAGGTCCTGCAGTGCATTGCGCGTGGTCTCTCGAACAGCGGAATTGCCGATCATCTGAGCATCAGTCCCAAGACGGTCGACAGCCATCGCACCAATCTCATGCGCAAGCTCAAAGTGAATTCCACCGCCACTCTCCTCGTCAGGGCCATGCGCGACGGGCTGATCGATGTTTAGCCGGTACACGACCTGGCAAGTGTCGGCTGAATCCTCCGAATTGTAAATTGGGGTGATCGCCCCAATTTGTCTGCTTGGCGATGGGGAACGGATTCCGGCTAATGATCAGTCGTTGGGAGCGGCGAGTAGCGTCATTGGAACCCTTTCGATGGTCCTGTATGCAGAGTTTCTTCAGTAAACCTCCGGAACATAAAGCTCCGGCGGCAGGACCTTGCGTTCGTAGTTCGGATTGAACACCCGATCCGGCAAGACCACCGGTTCATGCGGCACCTCTTCGTAGGGGACCTGCGACAACAGATGGTGGATGCAGTTCAGACGCGCGCGCTTCTTGTCGTTGCCCTCGACAATGTACCAGGGTGCTTCCGGGATATTGGTCCGTTCGAGCATCTCTTCCTTGACCTTGGTATACTGCTCCCAGCGGATGCGCGATTGAAGGTCCATGGGGCTGAGCTTCCACTGCTTGATAGGATCGTGGACGCGCATCAGGAAGCGCAGTTGCTGCTCCTGGTCGGTAATCGAAAACCAGTATTTGATCAGCTTGATGCCAGACCGTTCCAACATGCGTTCGAACTCCGAGACATCGCCGAAAAAGTCCTCGACTTCGCCTTCCGAAGCGAAGTCCATGACGCGTTCGACGCCGGCGCGGTTGTACCAGGAGCGGTCGAACAGCACGATTTCCCCATCAGCCGGAAGGTGCGGCACGTAGCGTTGAAAATACCATTGCCGTTTTTCGCGTTCAGTCGGTGCGGGCAAGGCGACCGTTCTGCAGACGCGCGGATTGAGCCGCTGGGTGATGCGCTTGATGACGCCACCCTTGCCGGCGGCGTCCCGACCCTCGAAGATCACCACAAGCCGGTAGCCGGTGTGCTGAACCCAATCCTGCAGTTTGACCAGTTCGGCTTGCAGTCGCAGCAACTCACGAAAGTAGAAACGGCGGTCCAGGGTCGACTTGTGCTTGAGGTCTGAGATCTGCTGCAGCTCGCGGCTGATCCGCTCGTCGTCGATCTCCATTTCCAGTTCTTCGTCGAAACTGTCCTGCAGCTCCTCGTCGACCCAGCTCCGCTCGTTTTCGTCATTCGCATTGATCATTCCGCACTCCCTCCATCGCGCTGCACCTTGCAGTGCCACCAATCACTCGAACTGCCGCCCATCATAGGGGATCAATGCGACAACGGTTTGCGGAATATCAAGGATTGTTCCGATTTTTGCTGCTCAATTCGGCCGCAATTTCCAAAACAAAAAGGCAGTGGCTTGCGGCCACCGCCTTCGTTTTATTGCCCCGCCGATTGGCCGGAACGGCTCAGCCCGCCAAGCGCTGCTCTTCCTCGAACCCGAGCGGCTGGCCAGCGCCTGTCAGCTGGAATTCGCTGACCATCAAGGAGAGCTTCCCGACGTCGTCCGCAAGTTGATGGGTCACGGCGTTCGTCTGCTCGACCATGGCGGCGTTCTGCTGGGTCATCTGATCCATTTGTACAACGGCGCTGTTGACCTCCTGAACGCCGGACAACTGCTCCTTGGCGGCAGTGGCCACGGTGCCAATTCGATCGTTGATCTCGGTGACGTGGCGAGAGATTTCCTCCAGCGCCTGACCGGTTTCCCTGACCAGGCCGACACCACTGCTCACTTCCTGTCCTGATTTGGTGATCAGCTGCTTAATCTCGCTGGCGGCGCTTGCCGCCCGTTGCGCGAGCTCCCGCACTTCCTGGGCGACAACCGCAAAGCCCTTGCCGGCCTCACCCGCGCGGGCCGCTTCGACCCCGGCATTGAGAGCGAGCAGGTTGGTCTGGAAGGCAATCTCGTCGATGACGCCGATAATGCTGGAGATCTCGGAGGACGCCTTTTCGATCCCCTCCATGGCGGCGACAGCGTCTGCGACGACTGCGCTCGAGCGATCCGCGTCACCCTTGGCCGTATTGGCCATTTCGGCAGCCTCGGCGGCGCGTTCAGACGCCTCCTGAACCGTCGACGTGATCTCCTCGAGTGCCGCTGAGGTTTCCTCCAGCGAAGCAGCCTGCTGTTCCGTCCGGCGCGACAGATCATCGGCCGCCGCTCGCATTTCGTTGGCATTGCCATCGATCGACCCGGCGGTGCCGCGGATTTGCGTCAGTGTTGAGTTGAGCCTTTCGACCGACATGTTGAAGTCGACACGCAGGCGATCAAGGCTGTCCATGAAGGGTTCATCGAGACGCACTGACAGGTCTCCTTCTGAGAGTCGTGTCAGGCCGTTGGCCAACGCGTCGACCGCGTGCTGCATTTGCGCTGCTTCATCAGCGTCGTTTGCAGCACGTTCTGCCGTTTCCCGTTCGCTGGCTGCCCGATGTTCTTCCGCCTCGCGCTCCAGACGTTCCTTCTCGATCGTCGCTTCCTTGAAGATTGCGACGGAGCGGACCATGTCGCCGATTTCGTCGTTGCGATCCGCGTTGTCGATGTCAAAATCAGTCCGGCCCTCGCTCAACGCCCGCATATTGGTGACCAGTGCGAGGATCGGCTTGGTCAGGGTGCGCGAAAACAGCAGCGCGCTTGCCAGCGCAGCGCCGAGAAGCAGCAGCGCCACGATCAGCACCAGATTGCGCATCGATGTAACTGCAGCGCCCGCTTCCTTGCTATCCACGAGCGCGGCAACCACCCAGTTGGAGTTGAGAAAGTCGACCCTGGCGAAGGCAGCATCAGCCGTCATGTTCTGATATTCGGCCGCTTCGGCATTGAGCACCTCCTGCGTCGGCAACGCAGAAAAGGCGGTTGGATCGACACTGGCGCTGCCGATGTCATTGTTTTCCGACAGGTGGGAATCGGTCAGCAGCGCACCGTCCGAACGCAGCAGGACCGTTTCCCCTGTGCGGCCCAATCCCGTTCGGTTGCTCATGATTTGCGCGATCCGCTCGGTGGGGAGCGCCACGATGAATGCGCCCTTGACTTCATCTCCGACGATCACCGATCGGCCGATAAAGGCCGTGAGGGGCTGCGTACCGGGCGCGTAAGGGCTGTAGTCGACAAATGTAAGGCCCTGATCCGGGGCCTGAGCAACTGCGTTGCTGTAGGCCTTGGAAAGTGGCGTGGCCTGCCACTCCCCTTCCGTGATGGTGGCGCCGAAATCGTCACGCTTGAGCAGCGTGTAGACAACTTTGCCGTCCGCATTGATCAGGTAGATGTCCTCGAACCCGTTTTCCTGGGCGATTTTATCGAAGATTGCCCCGTATTTCTTGTGGTGATTCAAGTATACCCCGGCGCCGGCAGCTCTCACCTGCTCCTTGTCCGGCTCTGAACTGGAGCTGTCCTTGACGATTCCGATGAAGTCCTGTCCCTTTCCTTCCTCGACCATGCTGAGGCCGATGCCAAAGAGGTTTAGCGCGGCGGCCACGTCATGGGTCACAGCGATTTCATCGACATCCTTGCGAGCGCCATCAAGATAGGTTTCGAGTTGGTTCCGCCTGCCGTCGGCGATCGCGGACAGCTTTTCCTGGTATTCCTGCTTCAGGGCATTGGAACTGATGAACAGGGCGCCGGCACTGGAGGCGGCGATTGAAACGACGGTAAGGATTGCAGCCGCGAGCGGCAGTTTCCTGGAGATGAGCATGGCGCTTCCGAGCGAAAAAGGGAGGAGAAAACATGCCGCACGGCAGCCGGTCCGAGGCGTCATGCATGTTCGCACCGTGGCGCGAATGACCGGTATGGTTGTGAAACCTAGGGGTTAATTGCAAAAGTATGATTAACGGATTGATTGCGGAATTTTGTAGTTTGTAACAATCGGCTTCTTGAACTTGACCTGTCGGGGTTGAGTGCTCGACCAGGATCAGGTTTTAGCCAGCAAACCATGGCCTTTGTGCCGACCGGTTCTACCTATTGAGCTTCTTAGGAATATGAATCCGTCAATGGAGGAACGACATGACTCAACCGCAGGCGCTGATCGTCGGAGTCGGCGACGGCCTATCGGCATCGTTGGCGCGGCTTCTACACCGGGAGGGGTACCGGCTAATCCTGGCGGCGCGCAATGTCGACAAGATCGGGACGCTGGCCGGCGATACCGGGGCGCAGGTTGTGGTCTGCGATGCGGCGCGCAGCGAGGATGTGAAACGGCTTTTCGGTGCCATCGACGGTCGACTTGACGTGGCAATCTACAATCCCTCTGCGCGTCAGCGCGGCCCGTTGACCGAACTCGATCCCGAGGCTGTCCGCCATGCAATCGAGGTTACGGCCTTCGGTGCATTCCTAGTCGGTCAGGCGGCAGCGCAGAAGATGGAGGCTCAGGCCGAAGACGATGGCCAGCGCGGAACCATCCTGTTCACCGGCGCTTCCGCCGGCGTCAAGGGCTTTCCGCAATCCGCGCCTTTCGCAATGGGGAAATTCGCACAGCGCGGGCTCGCCGAATCCATGGCTCGCGAGCTGCATCCAAAGGGTATCCATGTCGCCTGGATCAATATCGACGGGGGCATCCGCAATCCCGGTGTCAACGAGCCGGCCGACCGGCCTGATTCCATGCTCGACCCGGATGCCATTGCTGCCAACTATCTCAACCTCATCCGCCAGGACCGCTCGACCTGGACCAATGAGCTCGCGGTTCGGCCCTGGGTGGAACGGTTTTAGGCGGACGTCGTCTTTTGCAAACGGCGGCGCCTCGCACCTGAACGCACGAGGCGCTGCTCTAGTGGTCGCTATTCATCGAGCGGAAACAGGGCCGCCTGAATGGTTTTGCAGTTGAAGTCGCCTTTCGCGCCGTCCGCCAGGGCCGTATCCGGATAGTAGGACGGCAGACTTTCATCGGCACAGCCGGCGCGAAAACTGGTCAACATGTCCTGCGCGATAGCGGGATCCAGCGGCCCGTGATTGTGCATCGGCAGGTGATACTCGGCGGCTTCCGGGCTGTGGAAGGTCGTGTCGAAGAAGTTTCCTTCGACATCGCCCTTCGGCAAGTAACCGGCCAGCGAGATTGTCCCGTCCTCGGCCACCACGCCGCCGGCTGCCAGGGTCACGACCGTATCGTTTTTGATGCCGTCTCCCATCGCCTCCTTTGGCGTGCAGGGATTGGCCTTGCAGTTCTGATGCTTCTGAATGGCCACCCACCAAATCGTCACGACATCCCCGGGAGTCAGGCCGGCGGATTTGATCGCCATCGCAGCCCCGAACGGACCCTTTTCGAGAACCGCTGTGGTTCCGTCAATTGGCCCGGGCGGCTTGCCGCTGGGCGGTGTCCAACTCATCGGTTTTGTGATTCCATCGGCAAGCGCTGAACCGGTCAGGAGCAATGCGATCGCCGCACCCGATACCGCCCTCAAGAGGCTGTTGAATAGACTGTTTGTCATCGATGTCTCCAGAGTTGTAATTTCATTTTCCCATGGCTGCTCCGGATTGCAAGATTTGCGCAACCGGCTATGTTCAGATTGGGAAGCATTGAACCCTGAGTCCTGAAATCAGGATGAAATATTATGAAATCAGGCGAAGTGCAGTTGGGAGACATCAAGTTCAACCCAGCTACACGAGCAGTTACCTTCAAGGACGGGCGCCCGGCCAAGTTGCGCAACAAATCCAAGGAGGTGCTGCGCTTTCTGGTCAACAATCCGAGCCGCACGGTCACCAAGGACGAGGTGATGGAAGCCGTGTGGTCGGACGTGACCGTGTCCGATGAGGGATTGGTCCAATGCATCGCCGACATTCGCCGTGTCATCGGCAAGGACGCCAGACAGATCGTGGAGACCGTTCCGCGGGAAGGCTATCGCATGCATCTGCGGGCCGAAGGGCAGGTCCGGCAAAGGACGTTTCTGCTTCCTCTTCTCTTTGGTGCCGCCGCGTTGATTGTTATTGGAGGCATCTTGATGCGTCCGTCGGAGGTGGTGCAGCCAGACGCGTCATCAGAGGATGTGGCAGCGGCGATCTCGCCTCCCGGCACAAGCAGCACGGAAGCCTATTTGGAAGTGCTTCAGGGGCGGGTGTCGGCAAACCGATTCAGCAGTGACGAAAGCCTGATCGCGGAGCGCCATTTCCGCCGGGCTATCGAAATCGACCCGAACTTCGCACGCGCCTATGCTGAACTCGGCACTCTGTTTGCCGTTCGGTTCGAAAACGACTGGACCGTGTTGCAGGATGCCGACAGGGACAAAGCGCTCTTTTTTGCAGAAAAGGCGGTCGAACTCGATCCGGATTCATGGTTGGGCCACTATGCCCTGGGACGGCTTCACAGTGTTTTTTCCGACTACAAGGTTGCCGAAGAGCATCTTGAACGCGCCATGAATTTGCAGCCGGACAACGAAGACGCGCGCGCCTATTACGGTATTGTGAAAAACTTCCAGGGCGACGCGAAGGGCGCCGTTGCCATTCTGGAACCTTCAGTCAAATCTCATCCTCATCCGCCCTATTGGTACTATCTCGGATTGGGGAACGCCCTGTTCAACCTCGGTCAGCTCGATGCTGCGGAAGCAGCGCTCGACAAATGCCTCGAGCTTTCGGCGAATTCGCCCTACTGCCTGCGGTACCTGATCGCCGTTTACGGGGAAACAGGGCGCGTCGCCGAGGCGCAGGCCGCCAGCCGGGCCTATGCGGATATGGGCTTTGAGCCGTCCGTCGGAGCCATCATGGACATGATGAAGTTTCACCACCCCGATGGGCGTGACCGACTTGAAGGGGCCTATCGGGCAGCTGGACTTCCCAACTGAGCGGGGCTAACCCTCCTGGCTTTACGCCTCTCGAGGCCGGATCATCCAGACGAATGCGAGCACCATGAGCGCCAGGATCACCGGCACCGGTGCCAACCAGTTTCCGATGGCGATCAGGGCAGCGGCGCCGGCCCAGCAGATGGATGAGAAGGCCTCGGCAAACGTGGCGATTTTGGAGGAGGCGTGGCGGTGGCGAAAATGGCTGCGTTTCGCCTGGGCTCGGAACCAGACCTGCATGGCTGTCGCGGCCGAAGCAGACAATATCAGGCAGATGGCCGTCACCAGAGCGGCAAAGGGGTCGATTATGGCGAGGAACAGCAGCAGGGGCGCAACGACGATGCCCACGCCGATCAGCACCGCTTCGATCTTCGCACGCAGGCCGGCACGCGGTTGCATCGGCGCGGTTTGCACCAGATCCGGCGCATCTTCGCCGCAGATAGCCAGCCAGGCGAGCCCTCCCGCCAACTGACCGGAAGCCATGACAACCACTGGGACGACAACGATGACGGCGCCAATATCCGCACCATAGTTGCGCCACAACAGCACCGCCGGAACGAGCAGATAGAGCATCTGCATCAGTGTCTGGGACAGCAGCCAGGGGTCACGCGCCAGCAGCATCAATTCCTTGCGACGCAGGGTTTGGCGCATGCTTCGAGAACGGAAACCCGATGGTTGCCGACGGTTGGTGCCACTTTGCTCACGAACGCCTGCGGTCGATAGGGCAAGTTCGGCGAACCGGCCCGAATAGGCGCGGATTGAAAGGGCCAGAAGTGCAAACCCGGCCAGCGTGAAGACAAGCGTCGCGACGACGTCGCCGGACAGAGAACGTGCCGGGATCCATAGCGGTGATCCGGTGTCAGGCAGGACTGCGGTCACCTCCGGTGCGGTCAGCACGCTGAGGCGCGAAAGATTGCCAAAGTAGAGCACGGCTATGAGCTGCATCGCGATGGCAAAACCGGCGCCGATGACAGCCGCAAGAATCTGGGCAATGGAGCGGGTTCGCTTCGGCCCGACCGTGCGAAACAGAAGGACTGCGATGGTCAGCGAAATTGCCGTCGCGATTGCAGCCATTGACAGCAGGGCCGCATATCCCAGCAACCAGACCGGGCTTTCTGTCGCCGCCATCACGTTGAAAAATGGCGCTGCGAGCAGCCCCGACATGACCACGCTGGTCAGGGCCACGGCCAGAATTCGGATGGTGAAGATCCGCGCGGATGGCGCGGGCGAGGTCAGGATGAGATCGAGATCAGCCCTGGCATAAAAGGCGCGTGTCACCGATTCCAGCGACTGCGACACCATCAGGCACAGCGACACCAGAGCGCAGCCACTGATGAAAACGTAGATCGCCTTGGGATCGGTGGCGGCCAGATCGACGGATCCGGTCACCGTCAGCCAGGCAACGACATGCATGCCGATGACGAACACTGCCAGCGCGAGGCCCGCAATGATTTTGCGGCGTGGCTTGCCGCGCAGAAGCAAAGCCGTCCAGTCGCGCCAGAACAGGCCAACCTCATGACGGGCGAACCAGGCCAGGGAAGCGGTTGACATCAGGCGACAGCGGCCGCGCTTGCGGGACTGGCGTCATCCACCAGGTCGAGGAAGATGTCCTCGAGGTTGGAACCGTCACGGCCGGATCGGGCACGAAGTTCTTCCAGCGTTCCCTCGGCGATCAGCCGGCCGCAATCGATCACACCGATACGCTGTGCCATGCGTTCCGCGACCTCCAGGATATGGGTGGTCATGATGACGGTGACGCCCGTTCTGACCCGTTCCAGCAGCACATTCTTGACCTGGCGGGCCGACCCGGCATCGAGGCCCGTGAGCGGTTCGTCCAGGATGATCAGTCTTGGTTCATGCACCAGCGCTCCGGCCAGCGCCACTTTCTGACGCATGCCTTTGGAAAATCCACCGCAACGCTCATGCGCATGGGGCGCGAGTCCCAACCAGTCGAGCAGATCCGCGGCGCGGGCCTCGGCAACGCCGGCCTCGACACCCCACAATCCCGCGACGAATTCGAGATATTCGAACGGCGACAGTTTGTCATAAATCATCGGCTCGTCGGAAACCCAGGCGACGATGCGTTTGGCTTCGACCGGATTGTAGAGAGCATTGATGCCGAATATCGAAATGGCGCCTGAATCGGGTGGCAGCAGACCGGCTACCATGCGCAGGGTGGTTGTCTTGCCGGCACCGTTCGGCCCCAGTAAGGCGTAGAACTCTCCCGCCTCGATCCGAAGGTCGAGCCCGCAAACGGCGGGTTTGTCGAAGCTCTTTTGCAGGCCGGCGATTTCCAATGCCGGAGCATCTTGCGTCTGAATCGTCATTGAATTCCCGAACGCTGATCCGCAGGAACGACATATCCTGCCCGTCGGGACAAGCTTTTAGCGCAAGCCCGTTGAGAGCAGGTAAACAGCCGGGATGAATTCCGAGCGAATGATTATCCGCTCACTTGACGATGTCCGGCACGAAGGTCTGGTCGGTGATCGGCGGCCGGACATAGCCGCTCGCTTCCTGACGAGGGGGCAGGTCGATTTTCGCTGGCGTCAGGTCCTCATAGGGAATGAGAGACAGCAGATGGCTGATGCAGTTCAGCCGTGCGCGTTTCTTGACATCGGCCTCGACCACGTACCAGGGCGCCTGCTTGATGTCGGTGTGGGCGAACATTTCGTCTTTGGCCTTGGAATACTGGACCCAGCGCTTGCGTGACTCGATATCCATCGGCGACAGTTTCCAACGCTTGGTGGGTATGTGGATGCGGGCCTGGAAGCGCCGCTCCTGCTCTTCGTCGCTGACGGAGAACCAGTATTTGATCAGAAGCAGGCCGGAGCGCACCAGCATCCGCTCGAATTCCGGGCAGGAGCGCATGAATTCCTGGTATTCCGCATCCGTGCAAAAGCCCATCACCCGCTCGACACCGGCGCGGTTGTACCAGGAGCGGTCAAACAGCACCATTTCGCCTGCGGTGGGCAGGTGCTGGACATAACGTTGGAAGTACCACTGGTTCTTTTCCCGCTCCGTGGGCGTTCCCAGGGCGACAACACGGCAGACCCGCGGGTTGAGGCTTTCCGTGATGCGCTTGATGACGCCGCCCTTGCCGGCAGCATCACGGCCCTCAAAAATGACGGCGACTTTGAGGCCCCTGTGCTTGATCCACTCCTGCAGTTTGACCAGCTCAACCTGCAATTCGGCAAGCTTGGCTTCGTACTTCCGGGTGCTGAGTTTCTTTTGCGCCGGCCGAGTCACCGCCAGACCATTGGCGGATATTGCTTCGGTTTCCGGGCTGTTGACGGCATTGTCGAGATCGGCAACCAATTGACTTAACTCCCCAACCATCAGTGAACGGACGCAGTACATCCCTTTCCCCGTAGCAACTATATCGGTTATCGCAGCCCTGTGGTAGTCTCGACATATTGGAACATGGAGCGTTTTGATGGCAGTCGAAGGCATCTGGACAGGCGAAATCTACAGTGTGTTCGGCTGGGAGAGCAGCGGCGTCTTCGTGCTCGAGGGGAGCGGCCGGGTTATCGGCGGTGACCACCGTCAGTACACGATGGGAACCTACACGCTCACAGACGGCCAGTTCCACGCCGAACTAAAGGTGCACTATTACGGGCCTCCGCGAACCGTCTACGGAGAAACCGCCGAACAGTTCACCACCGTTATCGACGCCACTCTCAAGGACGGAATAATCGAGGGTATGATTGGCCGACCGGATCGGCCTGAATACGATCTTCAGGTGCGTCTGACAAAGCGGATGGACTTGCCTGACTGAAAACTATTGCGGTGATGGACGCACGGTCACGAAGCGAACCATGGCGACCAACGCAATCAGCGCAATCGGCAGGGCCCCAGCGAACACAACAAATGCGACGTTATCGAGTTGCTCCGCAGTTGCTGCATCGGCAAAGCCAGCCGCGTTGGCGAGGATGCCGCTGACCGACGCGCCGAGGGCAATACCCAGCCGACTCACCGTTGGCAGACCGCCCGACAGGCGTTCGACATCATCCGCCGGCGTCAGGCTGCGGGATCGCCGAATGATAAACGTCCAGGCGGTGCCGTAGCCAACGCCCTCCATCGTCGCGAAGATTGCGATCAGCCAGATCGGACCGTTTGGCACGGCGTAGATCAAGCCGACCAGGCTGACGGCAACAAGCAGCATACCCACTGCAATCAGAACCGGATCGTATCGCTCGGGTGCGCCTGACACGATGATTGCGGCAACGGTCCAGCCAATGGCAACTGCCGCGACGACGTAGCCCGCCGTCAGTGCCGAGGTGCCGTGTATGGAAGTCAACAGCAGCGGCCCGTAGGTCGTCAGGCCCATGGTGGCAATGTTCATGGTCAGCACCATGAGCAAAGCTGCACCCAGTGCCGTTCGAGGATCGAAAGGTCGTCTTGGCAGCAAGCGGTTGGTCGGATTGCGCCCGTCGATCCACAGAAATGCCCCGAGGAAGACAAATCCAGCGGCCAGATAGAGAGGCGTTCCGGTAGCGGTAACCTCAATGCCACTATAGGCGATGAACACGACACCCATAGACAGGATCGCGAGGCGCAGAAACGGCATCCGGCCTGGGCTGTCGCCGGTGTTCGGCCGCTCCTTGACCTGCAGTCCCAGAAGGACGAATGCCGCCAGAAGGACCGCCTGTGCTCCGAAAAATACGAAGCCCATGCGCCAGGTGGAGTAGGTGACGAACGTGCCGCCGATGAGCGGTCCGAGAAAGGCGGATGCGCCCCAGAGCGCCGAAATAGCGGCCATGACCCGCGCGGTCAGGCGCGCCGGAAACAGTGTTGCCGTTGCGATGAAGCTCATCGCCGTCAGCGCTCCACCACCGAGACCCTGAAACAACCGCCCGGCCAGGAGTATCTCCATGCTGAGTGCACCTGCGCTGATCAGGCACCCGGCGGCGAATGTCACCGCTGCGATAGCCATGGGTCGGCGGACTCCGGATTTCAGCGCAATCAATCCGCTGGTCGCACCGGCGATAATCGAACCGATCTCATAAAGAGCCGAGGTCCAGGCGACAAGCGCCCGGCCACCGATTTCGGTGACGATCGAAGGCAGCATCGTTGCCACGATCAAGCTGTCGGCAGCAT
Organism: Hoeflea sp.; assembly: GCA_965228435.1. Classification (GTDB taxonomy): domain Bacteria; phylum Pseudomonadota; class Alphaproteobacteria; order Rhizobiales; family Rhizobiaceae; genus Hoeflea_A. The sequence goes on from OZ245818.1 coordinate 4,406,061, forward strand.
GGAGCCATACACCAAGACAGACCAGAAGCAGCCGCGACGCGTAGGTGCGGTTGAGAATCTCGCTCCAGCCAACATGGGTCTCTGTGACATTGACCTTCATCATGCAACACCTTAAAATAAGCAGTAACTTAAAAAAAGCATAAACTTATTAAAAAGGCAACACGTGACGTCGACTTCCGAGGAAAGATTGCTATTTCTGTTGAAGAGCAAAGGTGCGCAGACGGCCCAGGATGCCGGCGAGGCTCTGGGGATCACGACACCGGGTGCGCAACAGCAACTGGCGCGGCTCGCGACCAACGGGCTGGTCGTGCCGGAGGATCGGAAACAGGCGCGCGGCCGGCCGAAGCGGTATTGGTCCCTGACCGATGAGGGGCATGCTCGCTTTCCGGACAGCCATGCGGACCTGACCATCGAACTGATCAACGCAACGCGCACGGTTTTCGGCGATGAAGGACTGGATCGTCTGATCGACCATCGGGAGCGGCAAACCCATAGCCGGTACAAGTCGGAGCTCGAAGGGTTGAGATCTCTGGAAGAACGGATCGATCGGCTGGCGAAACTTCGTTCTGCCGAAGGCTACATGGCGGAATGGCTGCGCGAAGCCGAAGGGCTCTATATGCTTGTCGAAAACCACTGCCCGGTCTGCGCCGCGGCGACGCTTTGCCAGGGTCTCTGCCGCTCGGAACTTCAGATGTTTCGGTCGCTTCTGGGTCCTGATGCGTCGGTTGAGCGTACGGACCACATTCTGGCCGGCGCGCGGCGCTGTGCTTACCGGATTGAAGCCGCGGCTCCCTGAGCCCGAAAACCGCCCCTAAAATTCTAAGGAAAGTTTTTACCCGGATGTGGCAGTTGTTTGCCTACAACTGGTGACCGGGCGACATGACAAGTTTTGAAATTACCACTGCGAAGGTCGGGACAAAGGCCGGAAATTCACTGCTTTGGCTGTTTGCCGCAGCCCTGTTCCTTTCCGCTTTCCTGATCTTTTCCGTGCAGCCGATGTTTGCCAAGATGGTTCTACCGCTGCTTGGAGGCACGCCGGCTGTCTGGAACACCGCCATGGTCTTCTTCCAGGCGGCACTGTTGGGGGGGTATTTCTACGCGCATCTGCTTGCCAGCCGGGTTCCGTTCAAATGGCAGGGCACCCTGCACCTGGCAGTCATGGCGTCCGGGCTGCTGTTCCTGCCCTTCGCGGTCAACATGGCCTACATGCCGGAGCCCGATGCGGCCATCGCGCCGGCGGTGCTGGTGCTTTTTGCCGTGTCGATCGGCTTTCCATTCTTCGCCCTGTCCGCAAACGCGCCATTGCTGCAAAGCTGGTTCTCGCGCACTGCCCACAAGGACGCCAAGGATCCCTACTTTCTCTATGGCGTCAGCAATGTCGGCAGCGTGTTGGCCCTGTTGTCCTATCCGGTGCTGATCGAACCACTTCTGCCGGTCAAAATGCAGGCGGATATCTGGGCTGCGGGTTACGGTCTCCTGGCCGTTCTGGTGATCGCCTCATCGGCCATGGCCTTGAGGGGGCGGGCGTTTGCGATGCCGCCGGCAGAAATGCCGGCAGCGCGAAAGGAGGCCGACCGCGAGCGGCCGGAAGCGGTCTCGGTCATCAGCTGGGGCCTCCGGCTGCGCTGGATTTTCGCTGCGGCGATACCGGCTTCTTTGATGTTGGGTACGACAACCAATATCAGCACCAACATTGCCGCCGCACCGTTCCTGTGGGTCTTGCCCCTGGCGCTTTACCTGGGAACCTTCATCATTGTTTTCGACCGCCGAAAGGCGTTGCCGATGCGGTCGATAGCGGCGGTTCACACCCTGCTGCTCGTCGCCGTTCTCATGTTTACCGTGCTGCTGCGGCACTACATCACCGCCACCGTAGGGATCAACCTTGCGCTTTTCTTCATCAGTGCGCTGATATGCCATGCCGACCTGGCTGCCCATCGTCCGTCAGCCAACAAACTGACGGAATTCTATTTCTGCATGTCGTTTGGAGGGGTTCTGGGTGGCGCCGCGACAGCGTTGGCCGCTCCGTTGGTCTTTGCGACGGTGTTCGAATACCCGCTGATGCTGGCTGCTGCCTGCCTGTTTCTGCCGGGTGCCGTCGGACGGGGGCGAACCCTGCTGGCGGATCTGGGCTTCGGAGCGACTGCCTTCCTGCTGGCGGCGCTGGTTGTCTTTGCAGCAACGGTATTCAGTGATATCGGCAATGCCAGGGTTGTCGCCGGTGTTGCGCTCTTCGGCCTGTTGCCGGTCGCTTATTTCTTTGCCCGTACGCGCCCGGTAAAGGCCGCTGCCACGGCGCTGGCGATGGCCGCCGCGGCGCATTTCCTATTGCCGCAGGTGCTCTCCGGCACCGAACAGCGGGTCATATCGCGCGACCGAAGCTTCTTCGGTATTTCGACGGTCACTGCCGTCCAGACCGAAGACGGTCCGGTGCATCGGTTCTCCCACGGCGACACGGTGCACAACACCCAATTGCGCGTCGACGGGCAGACGCGGGTCCCGCTGGCATATTACTCCTTCGAGGGGCCGTTCGGCGACATCATTCGGGCGACGCGGGAAGGCACTTCGAACCCTGCGATTGCCGTCATCGGCCTCGGCGCTGGCGCGCTCTCCTGCTATGCCCAGCCCGGCGAGGATTGGACCTACTTCGAGATCGATCCGGCGGTGGTTCGCCTTGCCACCGATCCGAGCCGTTTTTCCTATGTGAGCGAATGTTCGCCCGATTCGCGGATCGTGCTTGGTGATGCCCGGCTGACCCTCGAACGCGAGGCGGATCGCAGCTTCGACCTGCTGATCGTTGACGCCTTCTCTTCGGATTCGATCCCGGTCCATCTGGTTACGACCGAAGCAATCAATCTTTATCGGCGCAAACTGAAGTCGGACGGCCTGCTGTTTTTCCACGTTTCCAATCGATATCTCGATGTCGCGTCGGTGGTTGTTGCCGGTGCCCGCTCACTGGGGCTCGACAGCCGCTTCGCGGGGTTCAGAGCGGACGAGTCGATGCCGTTTCATCGGCTGAAGATCGCGACTGATGCGGTGGCCGTCGCGCCCGAGGCGCGGCTCGTGTCAGCACTGGAGGGCAAGCCGGTCTGGCGCCCGGTCGATCCGCACCCGAGCGTATCGGCATGGAGTGACGACTGGTCAAACGTCTTCGGCGCACTGCTTGCCCGCTTTAGAGGCGGTATCAGGCCTGTTTCTTCTGATCCGGTTGCACAGGTCGACGGATAGGGTCCGTCAGGTGCCGGATGGCGTTGGCGTAGTACGCTACCAACGGTTCGTCGCCTGGTTTGATGCGCAAAAGGCCGTCATCGCTTTCTGACACGATGTGCCGAAGGGTCAGCATGCGCAGGCCGACAGTCACTTCATAGTCGCGGTCTTCGCGCGGCACATGGACATGCGCTCCATCGGCAATCAGACGGTCGATGAGTGCGTCGACGCGGGCCTTCAGGGTGAGTTTATCGAGCCCGGTGTCTCCGGCATCCAAAAGTGCCAGGGAGACCAGGGATACGGGAAGCGCCGGAACGAGCTGGCCGACGTCGTCCATCAGCTGAGCGCCCAATTCCTCTGTCAGAGATGTACGCTCCGTTTCATCCAGCGCGGACCATTGCGATGCATCTTTTCCTTCAAGAAAGGCATTGAGGGAAACCGGTCGGCCGAAGGACACGGCGGCATATCCGAAACGGTGCCATTGGCCGGCAAGCCGCAGCCGCAGATTGCGCCAAAGAAAGGCCAGGGTGGTTGCCGTCTTACGGCCGGTTGAAAGAGGTGCTTCTCCTTCCGCGGCGGCTATCAGAGACCGGTCCTCGAGCACCCGATCGTAGTTGATGCCAACAGGAATGAAGATTGTGTCCCGGACCGTGTTGTCGTGCGCCGCGAGAATGTAGGAGAGCAGGCCCAGTTTCACCGGTCGCAGCCGGCCGTCGCGTGACAGCCCGCCTTCTGGAAAGATCGCCTGGGTCACGCCGGATTCCGTCGCCATGCGAACGTAGCTTGCCAGCACCCGGCGGTAGAGCCTGTTTCGCGCGTTGCGCCTAATGAAATAGGCGCCGGAGGCGCGGATGAGGGTTTGCAGGACCGGCAGGCGAGCCCATTCACCAACCGCGTAGGAGAGGGCTGTCGATGCAGACGCGAGGTAGGTGACAAGCACATAGTCCATGTTGGAGCGGTGGTTCATGACGAACACGACTGTGGAATCGGGCGGTACCTGAGAAAGGGCCTCTGAATCGGAGTAACCCAGGCGAACCCGGTATAGTGCCGTCGATACCCAGCGGCAGAGTCGCGTTCCGATGCGAAAATAAATGTATGCGTTGAACGCCGGAACGATCTCCCGGGCGTAGCGTTCCGCCTGATCCATGGCGACTTCGACCGGCATGCCTTCTTCCCGGGCATGCTGTTCTGCCGCCAGCAAGACCTCCGGGTCATGGGCCACCCGGTCGGTGAGGATCCGACGACCGGTGAGCCCGAAGGGCCGGATCTTGAGTTTCAGACGGGTGTTGAGTTCGTCGATGGCTCTATTGACGCGGCGATGCAAAATCCACCGAACGGCAGGCGTCAGAAGTCTGTCGACCAGAGCAATCAACGCCAGAACACCCGCCAGTGCGACCAGCCAGACCGGCAGTTCGATCGTTCCAGTCATAGGCCCTCCCTCCGAAGCGACAGTATCTTCAGTGGCCGTCAAAGTCGATTGGATGCGGCGATTGCTGGCAAACCGCGGTCTTTCCAAGCGCTGATCGGGCTTCCGGCGCGGTCAAGCGCTGGCAATTTTGGAACTAGTGCCACGACTGGATCAATATTTATGTAAAATCCCCTCACATTTTACAGTTGTGAATTGCAGCTTCAATAAACTATGCTTGCTTAGACTTGATGGATACATTTGAGTTTTCGATGTATAGATGTGTCGTTGCCGACATGGTCTCCCGGGCCGATCCGATTATCCCCGAGTTGAAAGAAAACGGCGTCAACACCGTCTTCAGATATTATGCCCCGTGCTATCAACCTGGTCTGCCGGAGAAAAGATTGTCGCTGGCGGAGAGAAACGCATTGTTCGAGTGCGGAATTGCGCTGGGCGTGGTCTTTCAGCTCGACAACGACAAGCTATCCAGCATGACATCTGCCAAGGGGCGCGACGACGCCCGCTTCTCTCTGGATTTTGGACAGGCTGTCATACGGCAGCCTGCTGGCTCGGCGATCTATTTCGAAGTCAGCGGTGATTGGTCAGGTTCCGATGATCTGGCGGCGGTCGGCGACTATTTTGGTGCGATCAAGACCGAGTTCGAGGCGGCGGGGTCACCGTACAGGATAGGCGTCTATGGATCGGGCACCATTTGCGACTTTCTCCGACGCCAGGAGCTGGCCGAATTGTTCTGGTTGCCGCTGTCCAAAAACTGGTCGGGAACGCGAGAGTTCTTCAACTCCGGTGCCTGGACCGTCTGTCGCAATCATCATGGATTGAAAGTCGGCGGCCGATATACCGACACCAACGTCATCAATCCGGCGTCGCCTGGAATCGGAAGCTTTGACGGTGAGGGCGTGGTGATGGATGTCGGTCAGGACAGGAGCGTGTTCGAGACGCGAGCCTTCGTCGGCCAGAAAACAGTCGATTTGTTCAACGCGCCGAGCACGGGTGCCGAGGTTGTCGGTCGGCTCAAACAGGGACAAAACGTCCACATAATCGAAACGATCGACAGCTGGGCGAATGTCGACGTCAACGAGGATGGTCGACCAGAAGGCTATTGCTCCAGCGACCATCTGATGGGTTTCGACCGCATGCCCTGAAGGTGTGTTGGAGCTACTCTCATTCGCACTGCTCTTTCTTTTGCAGTGCCTCCAAGTGCCGCTTCATTGTCGACAAGCCTGTTGGATAGGATTTGAACCAGCCCTCGGCAGTCAGGTGATTGAGACATGCCTCGTTGATGCCGCCGGCGGTCGAATACTCTGTTGGGAGCTTCGCCAGATCCTTCGCGGGAGTGTTTAGCCCGATGTCGCCAAGCGCGGAATACATGGACATCAGGTAGTCGCGCGCCATCTGAACTGTAACACCTTCATCCTCCATCCAGCCGATGCCGGCGTTGGCCATTTCGAAGAAGCTTGCCATTAAGCCACCGGCATAGCCCAGGGTCATGACCTGTCGATGATTTTCCGGTACAATGACGGTGCCCAATCCCTCAAACAAGGTCTCGATGTCCGGTGACGACGGGAACACGACAATGGGTCCTTTCCGCGTTGCGATCGGCGGGAGTGGCGTGACCCGGATCACTCGTGATGCTGGTGCGACATGCATAGCGATAGAGTCGTTGTCGGCACCTGCAACGAAGCTGACGACGGTTTGGTCAGCGTAAAATCTCAGCCCGGACAAAACCTCGGTTAAATTCTGCGGTCGCAAGCCGATGAACACGATTTCTGTATCATCGATCACCTGTTGATTTGTTGCGGTACGTTCGACTGACGAAAACCGATCAGCCAGCGAACGGGAAGTGCTGTCAGATCGCGGTGATACCTTTATCTGCACCGCGTCACCGTGCAGACTTAACAATCCCTCGATGACTGCGCTCGACAATGTGCCAGTTCCAACGAAACCAAGTCGCATAAGTTCTCAAGCCTCTTGCATCCTTGGTGAAGGATTATATACAAAATAGACGTAACGTATACAATCTGAGAGTAATTTATGCAGGACGGGATGGAATTCGACTACATTGTAGTGGGTGGCGGATCCGCCGGTTGTGCTCTGGCAGCGCGTTTGTCCGAGCGACAATCGCTGAAGATTGCCCTTGTTGAGGCCGGCGGATGGGACACAAATCCCTGGATCCACGTTCCCGTCGGCTACTATCGAACCGCGTTCAATCCGGATCTCAATTGGGGATATGTCACGGAGCCCGATCCCGGCCTTGGTGGTCGCAGGAATTCCTGGCCAAGAGCAAAGGTGATGGGCGGATGTTCGTCGATCAATGGTCTCGTTTACATTAGAGGGCAAAGAGAGGATTTTCGCCGTTGGCGGCAGCTCGGTGCGGTGGGCTGGGACTGGGAGGACATGCTCCCATACTTCCTGCGTATGGAGGATCAGGAACGTGGGGAGACCCGGCTCCATGCGGAAGGCGGGCCACTCGGTGTCGTCGATATTCGCGAATCCGATCCGATCATGAGGGCTTATGCCGAGGCAGCCCAACAGGCCGGGATCCGCTGGAATAACGACTTTAATGGTGATGAGCAGGAAGGGGTCGGGTATTATCAACTGACCATTCGTGGTCGATTTCGTTGTTCGGCCGCGACCGCTTATTTGCGGCCGTCACGCCGAAGGCACAACCTGAATATATTTTCGCGAACCCATGTCCGGAAAATTCTGCTGGATGGTCGGCGCGCAATTGGTATTGAGGTCGAAGGTCCGGAGGGCAGACGAGATCTGCAAGCGAGCGGCGAGGTGATCCTCTGCTCCGGAGCGATAAACTCCCCACAACTTCTGGAATTGTCGGGCATCGGCAATCCCGCTGTCTTGAAGTCGGCCGGCATCCAGCCGGTGATCGATCGCTCGGCGGTAGGGGAAAACCTCCAGGACCATCTTCAGGTCAAGACGGTGTTTCACAGCACGGAAGCCAAAACGATCAACGACACCATGCGCAATCCGCTCAAGTTGATGAGGCTTGGCGTTGATTATCTTCTGCGTGGTCGTGGCCTGCTTACCGTCGGTGCGGCGCAGATCGGCATATTCGCGCGCGTTCTTCCACAGTCACAGACGCCGGATGTTCAGTTCCACGTCATGCCCGGATCATCGACAGATCCGAGTCAGGGCATGGATGCTGGTTCCGCGTTTACCGCGACGGTTTGCCAACTGCGGCCGGAAAGCCGCGGTCACCTGCATATTGCTTCCCCCGATCCGGCAGAGCACCCCTCCATCTTTGCCAACTATCTTGCGACCGACCTGGACCGTCGTACCGTCATCGAGGGATTGAAACTGTCCCGCAGGATCGTCAGACAACCGGCTCTCGGCCGCTACTATGGCGGAGAGAAATACCCAGGTCCTGATGCGGATAGCGATGATGATCTGCTCGCCTGGGCGCGAGAGGTTGGCACTACGATATACCACCCTTCGGGTACTTGCAGAATGGGAAGCGACGCCGCGGCCGTTGTTGATCCAGATCTCAAAGTGCGCGGGATCGATCGTCTCAGAGTCGCTGATGCTTCGATCATGCCAACATTGATATCCGGCAATACGAACGCGCTTTGCATGGCAATGGGCGAGAAGCTGGGAGATCAATTGAAGAGGGAGCTGATTCAGTGAACGGCGATTTCGATGCAGACTGTCGTGCCGCGGGCATAAGGATTGATGAGCAGGACCGAGATTTCGTCTTCGCGCTTTGGCAAGAAAACCGCCAACGCAGGCTGGCCTTGCGTGACGCGCAGTTTGCACCCGAAGAACCGGTATTTTCCCTCGCATCTCAACCTGTCCAGTCAAACGCAGACCGATTTGCACCACCGGCGGAAACGCAGGAAGTCCTTCATTACAAGCCGGCTGCTGAACTCGCCGGAATGCTCAGACGCAGGGAGATCAGCGCGCGGGAAATCGCGGAGGCGATCCTGCAGAGGATTGAGACCCATGATCCGATCCTCAAAGCGTTTGAACGGATCGATGGACAGCGCGCGCTCCAAGCCGCTGATGCAGCGGATGTGGCCTTCTCTCGGGGCGACGATCTTGGCCCATTGCAGGGCATTCCGGTGGCCTGCAAGGCGTTCGTAGCTGCCCAAGGCCTTCCGCACACGGCGGGTTCGCTAAGCCGTTCCGATATCCTTGCCGCGGACGATGCAGAATTGCTCGCCAATCTCCGTGACGCAGGCGCAGTCTATTTCGGCCAGCTCAATACTCACGAGTTCGGCGCTGGGGCCGCAACAAAGGATGGGCCTCGGGCAACCGGGAGGAATCCCTGGAACATTGACCGTATTCCCGGCGGCTCCAGCTCAGGGTCCGCCGTCGCGGTTGCTTCCGGAATGCTACCGGGAGCAGTCGGAACCGACAGCGCTGGATCGATCCGAATGCCAGCGGGCAACTGCAATATCGTCGGTCTGAAGCCGACCTTTGGTCTTGTGTCGTCGGACGGAGTGTTCCCCTATTCCTGGTCGCTTGATACTGCCGGGATTCTGAGCCGAACTGTGGTCGATGCTGGCCTTTACCTGGAAGGAATGATCGGGAAAGAAGCCCTGGGCCGATACTCTTCGACGCTGGACAAAGGCCTGCGCGGTCGCGTTTTGGGTGTGCCGCGAAGCTACTTCTGGGATCGGGCTGATATCCGCGACGATGTGCGTGTGGCCTGCGAGAAGGTGTTGGAAGTCCTTCAACGTGCTGGCGCAATCCTTCGAGAGATAGAGGTTGAGGGGGTCGAGTGGAACGATGCGATTTACACGACACTACTAGCTGAGGTCTGGTCGGTGCATCGGGATGCGATCAATTCGAGACCTGAATTGTACAACGATTGGTTCAGGCAGAACACCATCGCCGGGGGCATCGCCACGGCGCATGATGTTGTTACCGCGCATCGAATGAGAGGGCGCTTGGCCAAAGAATTCGCCAGGGTGTTCAAAGAGGTCGAAGCGCTTGTGCTTCCGGGGCAAGCCGTGCCGGCCACGCCCTTTGCTACGAGCTTTACCACTGCGCTAACGCAGCCACGCAGTCAGTTCATGCGGCCGTTCAATGTAACCGGCCTGCCGGCAATCGCCGTGCCTTGCGGCTTCAGCGAAGACGGATTGCCGGTTGCCATAAATTTCGCCGGTCCGGTCTACGGCGATTCCGACCTGCTCTCGATCGCTCGTGGATATGAGAGAGAGACTGAATACTGGCGCCAGCACCCGGATGAATCGAAATGGATCGCGTGATATGAGGGAATCGGCGCAAGGAGAACAATGAAATGGAAAATGCCGCAAAAGTGGTTTCGGCCGCAGACGAGGTGGCGGATCTGTTGCGGCGAGAAATAATTGAAGGCCGACTGCAACCGGGATCAGCACTTAGGCAGGATGAATTGGCGGCTCGGTTTGGCAAGAGCCGCATTCCGATACGTGAGGCATTGAGGGCGCTGCAGGCGGAAGGACTTGTCACCTACTCCGTCAACCGCGGCGCGGTTGTCACTGAGGTCTCACCCGAAAAAGTGCTGGAAATGCTGGAAGTGCGGATCGCATTGGAAACCCATGCGCTGAGATTGGCCATACCGCGAATGATTCCCGAAGAGATCGAGGAAGCGCGCCGCATTCTCAGTGACTACGATCAGGCCGGTGCTGCCGAGGAATGGACAGACATGAATGCACGGTTCCATGAGGCACTGTGCGCGCCTTGCGAATGCGATCGACTGATGGAACTGGTTCGCGAAAATTACATTCATTTCAACCGTTATGCTCGGATATCGGTCTCAGAAATAGCAGGCAAGGAAGTCCCTCAGAAAGAGCATTATCGACTTCTGGAACTGTGCGAGGAGGGAAATACAGCCGGCGCAGTTAAACAGTTGGAACAGCATATTCGCGGCACTCAGAAGCTTCTGCGCGCGGAGATACGGCGGCGGGCATCAAAACGTTGACGCCTTCCAGAAAATGGATACAATCTTGAAAAATAGTATCCAAAACTGGGAGAAGCCATATGCCCATGATCCGAGTGGAGCTGTCCAAAGGGCGCACTGAGAAGCAGAAACGCGCTTTTGTAGAGGATGTCACCGCGGCGATGGTCAAACACTGCAATTGTCAGCCGGAATCCGTGCACGTCGTCTTCTTTGATGTCGATAACTCCGATTGGGCCGTCGCCGGGAAATTCCTGAGTGATCCGAAATGACAGCCCTGGTCGGACAGTTGGCGCGAGAAGGCAAACTCGCACCCGACCCAAGAAACGTCGACAACCTGGTCTACCTCAACGGTGACATGATCCACCGCGACAGGGCGGTTGTGCCCGTCTATGACAGCGGGTTCATGCTCGGTGACGGCGTGTGGGAGGGAATCCGCCTGCACCACGGTTCGCTGCTCTTTGCCGAAGATCACCTGAAGAGACTGTTTGCGGGTGCCAGGACGATCGGACTTGAGATCCCATGGGATGCAGGTCACTTCATTTCGGCAATGCAGGAAACCGCGCGCTGCAATGGCATGTACCACAATGTTCACTTGCGGATGATCCTTTCGAGGGGCACGAGAATTATCTGTGACCAGGACCCGCGCCTTTGCACCCAAGGCCCGACGCTGGTGATCATCCCGGAATACAAGGATGAAAAGTCAGATGATGAGATCAAGCCGCTGAAAGTGATATCGGTTCATCAGCGACGCGGTTTGCCCGATACCCAGGATCCCAAGCTGAACTCCCTGTCAAAGCTGAATTGCATCCTGGCCATGCTTCCGGCCATGCAGGCCGATGCCGACGAGGCGTTGATGATGGACGTCCAAGGCTTCGTCAATACCTGCAACTCGGTGAACTTCTTCATCGTGCGCAGCGACGAGGTTTGGACCTCCACAGGTGACTACTGCATGAATGGCATCACACGGGCGAAGACAATCGAAGCCTGCCACCGGTTGGGAATAACCTGCCGGCAGAAGAACTTCTCGCTTTTCGATACCTATTCTGCTGATGCGGCGTTTACGACCGGGACGACCGGCGCGCAGGTGCCGGTGGGCGAAATCGATGGGCGGCGCATCGGCGACGGGCGAATGCATCCCGTGATTGCGCAACTTCGCGCGGAATATAAAACCATGTGTTCCGAATACCGCGAACAGAACCGCTTCATCGATCCGCAAGGGGGATGATCGAATGAGCCAGGAGATTCTTTCGATTACCGGCCTGCACAAATCGTTCGGGTCGCTTGAGGTATTGAAGGGCGTCGACCTCAGCGTGCATCAGGGCGAGCGCATCGCAATTCTGGGATCGTCGGGCTCCGGCAAATCAACGTTTCTGCGCTGCATCAACCATATGGAGGAGCCGACCGCCGGGCGCATGATCTACCGCGATACGGAAATCGGTCGCGAAGTTCAGGGCGAGATGTCCTATACAAACGCGGAACTGATCAGACTTCGCGCGAAGGTCGGCATGGTCTTCCAGCAGTTCAACCTCTTTCCCCACATGACCGTGGCGGAGAATGTCATGGAAGGTCCTTTCACGGTTCTTGGCGCGAAGAAGTCGGAGGCGCGCGCCCGGGCTGAAGACTTTCTCAACAGAGTGGGACTGGGTGACAAGGCTGACGTCTTCCCCTCACGACTGTCGGGAGGGCAGCAACAACGCGTCGCCATTGCCAGGGCGCTGGCGATGCAGCCAGACATCCTCCTTTTCGACGAACCGACATCGGCGCTTGATCCGGAGATCGTCGGCGAAGTTCTGCATGTAATCAAACAGCTTGGAGAAGAAGGCCTGACTATGCTGCTTGTAACGCATGAAATCGGCTTCGCTTATCATTTCGCAACCAAAATTCTCTTCCTGCACAACGGCATCATCTACGAACAAGGCACGCCGGATGAAGTCCTGAAAAATCCGCAAAAACCCAGGACACGTGAGTTTCTTGCGCGGTTCAGCGAGTTTAACTTCTAGGGATTTGACAGCGGGCTATGGCCGACACCGATATCCTGTTCACACCCACCCAGCTCGGACCCATAACTCTAAAAAACAGGTTCGTAGGATCGGCGCATGAACCGGCCTATGGCGAGGGTGGGCTGCCATTGGAACGCTATCAGGCCTATCTCGAAGAGAAAGCGAAGGGCGGTGTTGCTCTGGTCATGTTTGGCGGGTCTGCCATGGTATCGGCAGCGTGGTCGCCGTCCTTTGGACAGCTCAATCTTGCGGACGACCGGATCGTGGAAGCGTTCAAGTCGCTCTCTGACCGGATCCACCGGTACAGCGCCTACACGATCACCCAAATCGCCCATCCTGGGCGGCGTTCACGGTTCGATTCCAAAAACTGGCTGGCACCTGTCGCACCGGGGCCTTATCGCGAACCTGAGCACCGGGCGGCCCCCAAGCTCATTGAGCGTTATGAAATCGAGATGATCCAGAATGACTTTGCGACCGCAGCCGGTCGGTGCAAGGAGGGCGGCCTGGATGGTGTGGAGGTGGTGTTCCAGGCTGGTCAACTGCTGAACACGTTCCTTTCGCCTGATACCAACCAACTGGATAACGAGTATGGCGGTTCTCTGGAAAATCGCCTGAGGATGGGGCGCGAGGTACTGGAGCGAATAAGAGCGGAGACCGGTTCCGGGTTCATCATCGGCGTGCGCATGGTCGGCGATGAACTGGCCAAGGGTGGCATGGACCAGGAACAGTGCCGCGAGGCAGCTGTCCTGCTCGCCGAGACCGGTTTGGTCGACTATCTTAACGTCGTCGGTGCGCGGGCGGGCGATCTCGTTTCCGGTTCGCTCTCGATCCCGAACATGTCGTTTGGTTCGGCACCATTTCTCTATCTGCCGTCGGCGATACGATCGAGCGTCGACATACCTGTGATGATGGCCCAGAAGATTGCCGAGCCGATGACGGCGGCGCGGGCGGTCGCAGACGGTCATGTCGACCTTGTGGCGATGAACCGCGCCTTGTTGGCGGATCCGTACTTCGTCTCCAAGCTGCGCGATGGTCACCAGGATGATATCCGGCTTTGTGTCGGCGCGAATTATTGTATCGACCGCATATATGTGGGCGGTGATGCGCTTTGCGTGCAAAATCCTGCAACTGGACGTGAGACACAATTGCCGCATGTCCTGCAACCCGCCGAGACCAGAAAGCGTTTCGCTGTTGTGGGCGGCGGGCCGGGTGGGATGGAAGCGGCGCGTGTGGCGGCCCAGCGTGGTCATGATGTCACGCTGTTCGAAGCCGATACCCGGCTGGGTGGGCAAATTCATCTCGCTTCCTCGGTCGGATGGCGCAAACCGTTGGGGCAGATTCCGGTCTGGCTCGAGACCCAATTGCGCAAGTTGAATGTCGATATACGTCTGGGCGTGCGGGCGGATGCTGACGATGTCCTGGCACTGGATCCTGAAGTGGTTGTTGTTGCAACTGGTGGTCGGCCGTTTGTCCATGGCATTGAAGGGGCGCAACACGCGGTCACCAGCTGGGAATTTCTTTCGGGAAACTGCGCTATTGGCGAGCGCGTGCTGGTTTTTGACGATCACGGTGGCCATCAGGCTCTTGTCGCCGCCGAAAAGGCATCATCACACGGTGCGCGTGTCGAATACGTGACGCCATACCGGTCAGCCGGTGTTGATCTGGGCGGCACGAACATTGCCACACATCTCGCAAACATTCACCGCGAGGGTGGGATGGTGACCACTTCGCAAAGACTGATCAGGATCTACCCCGAGGGCAATCGGCTGATTGCAGTGCTGCGCCATGAATATGCCATCGAGGACGAAGAACGCGAGATCGATCAGGTTGTTATCGAATGCGGCACGCTTCCGGTTGATGATCTTTATCATGCCCTGAAGAGGAGCGCCTGGAATGGCGGACAGCTTGATTATGTAGCGCTCCGCACCAACGCAATGCAGGCACAAAGCACCAATCCGGAGGGAAAATTCCAACTCTTCAGGATTGGTGACGCGGTCAGTCAACGCAATATTCATGCTGCGATGTATGACGCGCTCAGGCTACTCAAGGACCTATGAGAGCCCATGGAGCCCGTCGACTTTCTTCGCCTGGCATTCTCTTTGGCTGTGCTGATTTTCGTCGTCGGTGTCGTGCGTCAGATCACAGGTTACATGCGCGGTGCAATCAGGCCGGTGTCCATCGCTGGATTAGCAAAAGTGCCCCGCCGGTATCTGGGAGACCTTCACCACAAGGTTGACCGGGACCGTTACGCTTCCGTCATGCACGTCGCTGTGGCTGGGGGCTTTGTAGCAACACTGGTTTTTCTGATGTTTTCGCTGGTGTGGCCCACCGCGGAGTTCTTGTATCTGGGTGGCCTTCTATTCAGCCTCGTCATGGTACTGGGGGCCGGAATGGCGATCTGGCGACGTGTGATGAAGAGGGCCGACTATCCGGCATCCCGGTCAAAAGGTCAGTGGCAGCTCTTCGGATTTGTTCTGGTTGTTGCGGCGGCGAGTCTTGTTGGTTGGTTCGTCACGGAGGGGAAAGATTGGGGCACCACACTGATAGTGGCCATCGGTCTGACGTTTTTGGCAGCCTCGGTCCTATGGCGATCACCCATGTGGCACGCGGTGGCCGGCTTGCTCAATCTGGCGCTGCACCCGCGTCCTGAGCGGTTCCGCGATTGCGTCGGACATGCGACGGCGCTGCGTCCACTCGACCTCAGCGCAGCACCGCTCGGACATGCCGCGGCCGCGGATATGGATTGGACGCGATTGCTGAACTTCGACGCCTGCGTCGAATGCGGGCGTTGCGAAACGGCCTGTCCGGCATTCGCCGCGGGGCAGCCATTGAATCCAAAAGCTCTCGTCCAGGACATCTTGCAATCAGCCGGTCTGAACTCGATGGCCGGGCCCTATGGCGGAAACGGCCATCCGGTTCCATCGACCAACGCCTCGGCCCCACCGGCTGGATCGCCGGAGGAGGTTATCAACTCGTCTACTCTTTGGTCCTGTACGACCTGTCGTGCTTGCGTCGAAGAGTGTCCGATGTTCATCGAACACGTCGACACGATTGTCGATTTTCGCCGGTACGAAGTGCTGGAGAAGGGAGCAATACCCGGTTTGGGTGCCTCGGTCCTGAACAGCTACGCCGTTGCCGATACGCCATCGGGCAAAGACCCGGCGCGGCGGTTCGACTGGGCGGCCGGGCTGGACCTTCCCCTGATTTGCGAGACAGGCCAGGCAGACCTGCTGCTTTGGGCAGGCGAAGCCGGCTTTGATGCAAGAGGGCAGCGTACACTTCGCGCCGTGGTTGGTTTGTTGCGCCACGCCGGCCTGGAGCCGGCGGTTCTCGGATCCGAAGAACGTGATTGCGGCGATCTGGCCCGGCGTATGGGAGACGAAGTAACCTTCCAGCGGCTCGCCCGGTACAATATTGAGACTTTGAACCGTTACCGGATCGGCTCCATAGTGACGACGGACCCGCATGTGCTGCATGTTTTCAAGGAAGAGTATCCAGAATTCGGCACGATGCCGCCCGTGCGGCATCACAGTCAGATTCTCGCCGATCTGGTCGCCGGGCAGCAGCTCGGTAACCTGACCAAAATGGCTGAGAAAATCACCTTCCATGATCCGTGCTACCTGGGCCGTTGGTCGGGAGAATACGAAGCGCCCCGGCGCCTTCTTGAAGAGATTGCCGTCGAGGTGGTCGAAATGGATCGCAGTCGACACCGGTCACGCTGTTGTGGCGGCGGCGGTGGCGCGCCCGTGACCGATATTCCCGGCGACAGAAGGATACCTGATATGCGGATCCGCGATGTCGAGGCGAGCGGATCGGCGGCGGTCGCCGTCGCATGCCCGAACTGCGCCGTCATGCTGGAGGGCGTGTCGGATCGGTCGGCCGAGGTTCACGATATCGCGGAAATTCTCGCTCGTTGCGCGAACGTGGAATCATGATGCGCCGCCGTGATCCATTTGCCACCCGTGGCGTACGAAGCATTCCGCAAAAGGGTGCAGAAGCGATCGCGCCGACGAAGCCTGAGTTGCGCGGATGTGTCATTGCCTTACCCGGAAAGTCGGGATTGCGGACGCTTTCCGTGACGCGAGCCGCCCGTTTGATTGCCGGGGACGGCGTCGTTTTGGCGATTTCGGATGAGCGGCCGGAAATGCTGGCCTCGCATGGTATCGACTTCGTGGCGAGTGCGGACAGCGCTTCGATACCGGCCTATTGGAACGCGTTACAGCCGCAAGCGGTCGTTATGCCCGATGACGAGGGGCACTACGCCGATGTTGGGCGACGGCTGGCTGTTGAGCTGGGATTGTCCATTGCGGTGCGGGTTGTGGAAATTGTCGGCTCGATGGTCCGGTCCGATACCAATCTGCCTGGAAAGGAAATGATCGTTTCCCTTCCGCAAGTCGTGCTGGTTGATGACCGGTTGTCTGCGCCCGCAGTCGGCGCTCGGCCATGCAGGGCGGTTGAGTTGCCGCTGGTCGATGCTGATGTACCACTATCTCCCCGTAGGATAGGAACGATCGATCCGGAACCGGATACGCTTCCTCTGCAGGAAGCGCCCTTTGTCGTCGCTGCAGGCGCTGGCATTGCGGATATCGGCCTATTTCGAAAGTTCGTCGCTGCACTCGGAGCTACGCCGGGCGCCAGCCGCGTTCTGGTAGATGCCGGCCTCATGCCCCGAGACCGGCAAGTTGGTGCGAGCGGGCATAGCACCAGTGCCGATGTCTATGTGGCAATGGGCATTTCCGGCGCGGTTCAGCACATGGAAGGGATTGCCGACTGCCGCCATGTGATTGCGGTCAATACGGATGCATCCTGCACGATGGCCCGGCAGGCCGGTCTTACGCTCGTTACTGACGCCGAGTTGTTCATGCGGGCAGTTTTGGAACGACTGGGGGCCGCACAATGAGCCGCATCCTGGTCGCCATATCGCTGCCGCGCCATCCGACCACCGGTAATCTCTATCGCGATCCGGCCGAGGCGACAGCGTTTTCGATGGCCCTGAAGACCGGTGTGGCCGTCGAAGTTGTGCATGTTTCGGACACCGGCAGCCCGACAGATTTGAAGGTTTATGCCGGGCTTGGCGCATCGAGACTTGTCTGGATCCGGTCGGCTGATCCACTTGCCGCGTTGCTTCAGTGGGCATCAGACTCTGGCGCTGTGGCCATCCTGACTGGTAAAACGACAGCACAGGGTATCGGCTCGGGGACTTTGTCCTACTCCCTGGCCAAGGCGCTGGGTTGGCCAGTTCTCGCTGACCTGAGGTCGATGCAACAGCTCTCTGACGGATGGAGCTGCGAAACGGCGCTGGATCACGGGCGTCGGGCGACATGGGAGACAGATGGTCCCTTTGTCGGATCGGTCGGACATTCGACCGACAAACCTGACATGCCCTGTTACTCAATCGCGAGAGGTGAATCGGTCACGGCAGTTGATATTGACTGTTCGCCGCCAGCAAGACCACGGCTTGCAGACGCCGCACGTCGCGCCACCATAATCGATGCCCCAAACTCAAGGGACTACGCTGAACGGCTTCGCTCGCTCCTCGCGATCGACGCCGGTGATGTGGGCAGGGCAATCGAATCGAATCCCGAAGAGCTGGCAAACCTGTTTCTCGACGATCTGCGAAATTTCGGAATCTCGAAGAAGGTCTGAATCACTCTTGCAATTTATCCAAAGATTTGCAAATTGGATACAATTGGTAAAGGAGTGGATAGGATGACCGGGCAATCGGTAATTGTGGTCGGGTGCGGAATTGCCGGAATTGCCGTGGCCTATTACCTGACTCAAAAGCCCGGGATTGGCCGCGTTTTGATCATTGACCAGGGTCAGCCGATGGCCCTGACCTCCGCGCAATCGGGTGAGAACTACCGGAATTGGTGGCCCCATCCAGTCATGACGCGGTTCACCGATCTATCTATTTCGCTCATGGAAGATCTCGCGCGGGAAACGGACAACGGATTCAAGATGACCCGGCGCGGCTATGCCCTGGCCACACGACGCACGGATATCAGCGATCTGGTCTCGGAACTCCACGACGGTTACGCCGACGCTAGTGGTGATACGATCCGGTTCTTCGAAACCGGACAGGGCCAGAGCTACGTCAGACCATCGAATGGTGACTGGTCATCTGCGCCGGGCGGGGTTGACGTGCTGACGGATAAGGCTCTGATCCGGCAGGTCTTTCCAAGCTACGACACTGACGTAGCTTCTGTATTGCACATTCGTCGCGCGGGTGATGTCGATAGCCATCAGCTTGGGACGATAATGCTAGCAAAGGCACGTGAGGCTGGTGCAGAGCGCATAACCGGCATGGCGGCCGATCCGAAAACGACCAGTTCGGGTTTTTCCATGGAGGTTCGTTCCAGGGTCGGGGTTCAAGTCGTCGAAGCGGATTTGGTAATCAATGCGGCGGGCCCCTTCATCGGAGCATTCGGGTCGATGCTGGGATACGACTTGCCAGTCGTTAATGTTCGCCAGCAAAAGGTCGCTTTTGAAGATCGGCACAAGGCGATTCCCCGAGATATGCCGTTTTCCATCGACCTCGATCCGCAGACGATCGACTGGGCCAGCGAAGAAAGCGAGCTCCTCTCCTCAGATCCGGAGACATCGTGGCTGACAGAACCCATGCCCGGAGCCATTCACTGCAAAGCGGAAGGCGGTGAACACAGCAACTGGATCAAATTGGGCTGGGCTTATACACGCTCGGCCACATCGCCGACTTGGGAGCCTGATCTCGACGATCACTTCCCCGAGGTCGTTCTGCGTGGCGCGGCAAGGCTCAATCCGGCTCTTCGACAGTATTACGGGCGTCTGCCGCGGCAGATGAACCACTACGGCGGCTACTACACGATGACAGCAGAAAACTGGCCGCTCATCGGACAGGCTGGGCCTGACGGCAGCTACGTCGTTGGTGCTCTCTCGGGTTTTGGAACCATGGCCGCCTGCGCGTCCGGGTTCATTGCCGCAAACCTCATCACAGAGGGCGATTTGCCGGACTATGCCGCGAAGCTGGGGCTTTCACGATCGGAAGATGCAGCATTCGTCGCTGGTCTGAAGCAGAAAGCGCGAGCAAGCGTTCTTTGAATTCCGAGCAGAAAAAAGTTGACAATTGAGCACATATTGTATCCAATCTCTATCATAGAATATACAATTCTTCAGGGAGAAGTGGTATGACACATGATGTGACGCGCCGTGGTTTTGTGGGCCAGGCCGCCGGAACGACAATATTGGCCGCGGGTGCCGTGGCTACTGTCGGAGCGATGACCTCGCCCCGGGAAGCCGCAGCCCAAACGGATGGTTCGTCTCTGGATGCGATCAGGAACTCCGGTCGCGTACGGATGGGAATTGCAAAGGCTGAGCCATGGGCACTTCTCGATGCTGCGACCAACGAATGGAAAGGCTTTTCCATCAGCTTCGGACGTGCGTTGGCCGATGCTTTGGGTGTCGAACTGGAAGTCAACGAGATGGCATTTCCCTCGTTGATCGCAGCACTGCAATCCGATCAGGTCGACTTCGTCCCGGTTCTCGACGGAACACCACAGCGGGCCCTTGCAATCGACTTTACGCTTTCTCCGCTGGTCTTTCACGCTCAGGCTGTCCTGGTGAATGACGAACTGGCGGCAGCCTCTTCATGGGCGGATCTGAACAACGAAGGGGTGACGATCGCTGTTCCGCAAGGGTCGGTGATGGAAACCTACGCGAAAGCGTCGGCGCCCAATGCCGAGGTCCTTGGCTTCCCGAACAACCCGGAATCGGTAGCAGCCTTTCAATCGGGACGGGCGTCTGCAGCTTCCCTGTTCGGCCCGGCGCTGACCATGCTTCACAGCCGGATCAAAACCGGAAAAATCATTATTCCCCAACCTACGCGCGTGGCCCAAAGCCAGGTCGGGATCCAACGGTTCGAAGACAAGTCTTTCAGGCGCTGGGTCGATCAGGCTGTCAGCTACTACTATGCCACGGGAACCGTGACACAGTGGTACGAGGAGTTCCTCAACTTTCGCGGTATCGATCCGACCACGGTGCCGGCTATCCAGCGTGAATTCTGGTGATATCCTCGGGCCCTGCGCTATAGTCGGCGCAGGGCCTCTCTTATAGACCGAGCGATGCCATGCAATGGGACTTCTCACCAGTTTGGGCGCACTGGGACATGCTCGCCCTCGGCTTCGTGAACTCACTGAAAGTATTTGTGATTTCGCTCATACTGGGCATCCCGATCGGATTGGCGCTGGCATTGATGCGCCTTTCTCCCTTCAGGGTGGTCGCCTGGCCTGCGCTTGTTGTCATTGAAATCATGCGGTCGACGCCGCCGATCGTCATGCTGTTTTGGGTCTTTTTCGCCGCGCCGCTGGTGCTTGGCCTGAAGATAGGATCCTTTGAAGCTTCGGTTGCGACCCTGGGTATCGCATCGGCCGCATTTTTTGCCGAAGTCTTTCGAGCCGGTATCGTGTCTGTCGAACGGGGTCTTGTGGAAGCATCCAAAGCGCTCGCCATGACCAAGTTTCAGAGCATGCGTCGCATCATATTGCCGATAGCGGTCAAGCGGATGGTGCCAGCCTTTTTCGAGCGCGGTGTGGAACTCCTCAAGGGTACCACGCTCGTTTCGACCGTTGCCTATGCCGACCTGATGTATGAAGCCAATGCGCTGGTTCAGGAGACGTACCGACCCCTGGAAATCTATTCCATCGTTGCGCTGTTCTATTTTGTCTTCATTTACATCGCGAGCCTGATCGCCGGTCGCGTGGAGGTCTACATGGCGCGAACCGGCGAGGCCGGCGGTCATTAGCGGGATGATGATCTGATGAATTGGGACTATAGCAGCATCATTGCCAACTGGCCGGTTCTCTGGCGCGGTTTGCTGGGCACTCTGCATTTAGGCATTGCGTGTATTCTCATGGCCCTGAGCATCGGTCTCGTTGTTGGCGCGGCGCGATATTCGCGAAATCCCTTCCTGCATGTGCCGGCAACCGTTTTTGTCGAGTTTTTTCGCAACACCCCGGTTCTGGTGCAAATCATCTGGTTCTTCTTTGCCTTTCCGATCTTCACTGGCATCAAGTTGACGCCTTTTTGGGCCGGCTGTCTGGGCGTGTCCCTGAACGGCGCGGCCTATTGCGCGGAGATCTTTCGCGGTGGCATTCAAAACATCGGACGTGGCCAATGGGAAGCTTGTCGCGCTATCGGAATGAATTACTGGCAGACCATGCGCCGGGTAATCCTGCCACAGGCGATCAAACGCATGCTTCCGCCATTGACAAATCGTGCCGTCGAAATGGTCAAAGGCACGGCGATCGCATCAATCATCGCCTACTATGAACTGCTCCACAGTGCGAGGATCATCTCGTCCAATTTTTTCAACCCAATCGAAAGCTATACCGTGGTTGCGGTCATTTTCATCATCGTTATCTGGCCCCTGACATTTACGGCCAGATTGATTGAGAAGAGGCTTTCTGTTTCGGATTAGCAGCAGGCCAAAACGTCACACGTTCTAGTGTCTCAGCCCGGCGTCGATCGCTTCTTCGGAGCGGATTTCGGCCTCCTGCCTGTCGTCAGCAGGCTTCGGCGCGAACAATTCGATCTGCTGGGATACGCCCGCAAGGCGGTGGTACCCGGTAGACATCCAGTTACCCGGTTCACTGGCGGCGATGTCGCTGGTGACCAGTGCGAATGCGTCGGCCGCGCGGGTCAAGGCTTCAATCCGGGTCACTTCGTTGACCGTCGGGCCAATCACCGAAAACGTCAGGCGTTGTTCAACCCCGATATTGCCGAACATGACCGTGCCGGTGTTGATGCCGATGCTGATGCGAATTGGTGGCAAACCGTCTTCCGCGCGAGCGGCGTTGAATTCGGCGCAGAGTGCTTCGGCATCGTGAAGAGCCGCCGTTGCCGCACTGGCGGCCGTCGCCAGCTGGTCGGCAGAACCGTAGGGGAAAACAACCAGAACCGCATCGCCGATGAAATCCAACACTTCACCGCCGTTCTTGATGGCCGCGCCGGCTGTGCATTCGTAATATCGGTTGAGCAACGCGAAATAGTCATCCGGCGGCAGGGTTTCGGCGAGAGCGGTCGATCCGCGCAGATCCGAATACCAGACGACGGCCTGTGTTTCCTGTCCGTCGCCGCGCTTGACGGCGCCGTCCAGGACCTGACGGCCGGCGTTTCCGCCGAGATAGGTGTCGACGATGGTTCCGGCGATGCGCGACTGAATTGCCGTTTTGCAGGCCATCGCGAAACGCCGCTGGATCTTTTGCAACGCTTCGATATCGTCATCGGAAAATCCACCGGTCCGG
This sequence comes from Hoeflea sp., assembly GCA_965228435.1. Lineage (GTDB taxonomy): Bacteria > Pseudomonadota > Alphaproteobacteria > Rhizobiales > Rhizobiaceae > Hoeflea_A. Next base: position 4,428,864 of record OZ245818.1, read on the forward strand.
TCCGCAGCCCAGGCAACCAGGACACCGAATGCGCGTTCCGTGCTGCCAGGTCCGCCGAACGTTCCAGTGACGATTGTCAGATAGTCTGTCATGCCCTGCTCGACGAGTTCCTCGAGCATTGGAAAATCGAGCTGTTTCTCGGGGCCTTCGAGCCGCCGCCGCAGGACAGGGATATTGTTTTGCGTCATGTAGGCGACCGGAGAGCTATCGTATTTGTCGGTGCGTTCTTGTTGGTGGCGGAACTGCTCCAATTCGCATCCCAGGCCACGCTGCCATAGCACCGTCTCGGCCTGGAACAACGGATGAAGTGTCGGCCAGATAACGCGCGCTCTCGCCAATGGAATACCGGCCGCGTAGAGCTGATAGCAGACCGAATTGAACATCGCGACAATGTCGGGATCACTGAGTGCCTGGTCGACCAGCCACTCGCCGATGCTCGAGATTTGTGTCCTGTCAGCCATGGTCTGCTGCACTCGCCATTTGCCTTCCCGTATGTCTTAGTTCAAAAGGCGCGACCCTGTCTCCTCCTCTTTGTGCACGCTGCCGACCGCCTGGCCCTTGTCGCTTGGCTTCGGGGCGAACAGTTCGATCTCCTGCGACAGGCCGACCAGCCGGTGTGTGCCGGTTGAATCCCACTGGCCGGGTTCGTTGTCGGCGATCTTGCGTGTCACCAGGGCATTGGCATCCACCGCTTTGGTCATCGCCTCGATCCGCTCGACTTCGTTGACCGTCGGACCGACGACCGAGAACGTCAGGCGCTGTTCGACACCGATGTTGCCGAACATGACCTTTCCGGTATTGAGGCCGATGCCGAAGCGGATCGGCACCAATCCCTTGCTGCCGCGCTCGACATTGAGTTCATCGCGCATCGATTCGGCGTCACGCAACGCTGCCGTGGCAGCGGACGCGGCCGCTGCGAATTCGGCGTCGGTCTCGTAGGGGAAGATCGCCAACACGCCGTCGCCGATGAAATCGAGCACCTCGCCGCCATGGCTGATTGCCGATCCGGCGGTGCACTCGTAGTAGTCGTTGAGCAGATTGAAATAGGCGTCCGGCGCCATGGTATCGGCCAAAGCCGTAGAATCGCGCAGATCCGAAAACCACACAAGTGCCTGGGTTTCCTGCCCGTCGCCGCGCTTGATGGCGCCATCGAGCACCTGGCGACCGGCCTGGCGGCCGAGATAGGTTTCGACGATATTTCCTGCAATGCGGGTTTGAACGGCCGTCTTGCAGGCCACGGCGAAGCGTCGCTGGATCTTGTGCAGCGCGGCGACGTCGTCGTCCGAAAATCCGCCGGGTCGGTCGGATGACCAGGCAACAATGAGACCCAGCATCGCGCGCTCGCGATCGTCGGTTTCGCCTTCGAAACCGGTGGTGATCGTCAGGTAGTCGGTGTGTCCCTGGTCAATCAGGTCCTGCAAAACCGGAAAATCCACCAGCTTGTTGGGGCCTTCGAGCCGCCGCCGTATCGCTCCGATATTGTTGTCGAACATGAAATGCATCGGGCTTTTAAGGAAGTCATCGGTGCGTTCCGTCTGGTGCGGGAACTGTTCGAATTCCGGCTTGCTGCCGCGAGTCCACAAGGCGGTTTCAGCCTGGAACAGCGGATGCAGGGTGGACCACGAAACCCGGGCTCGTGAAAGTGGGACCCCTGCGGCATAGAGCCTGAGGCACACGGCCTCGAACATTTCGACAATGTCCGGTTCGCTCAGGGCCTGATCGACCAGCCATTCGCCGATATCAGTGATAAGTGTCTTGTCAGCCATCGTGCCGCCAGTCATCCGTTGGTTTGATTGAGGAAAACCGAAGCTCCTACACGAAAACGCGTGACAAAGCTTCCTGTTTCTTGCCCGGTTTGCGGCGCCGACACACCGGAACATTCCCCTTAAATTGGCAACCAAACGGCGAATTGCAAGGGCGCAAAACCAACTCCTGACACGCAATGTCAGGAGGACCGGACACTTATTGAAAGAGGTGAGTTCACCCGTGACCTGCCTGCGGTTAGGCTGACGTACTTTGCAACGAAACGGGTGCGCAGAATGTTTGTTCGATCGATTCTCAGCGGTCTGCTGATGCTTTTCCTCGCCGGTGGCGTGAGCGCCGAGGACCTCAAACTCGACTATCAGGCCGTCATGCATATTTCGTCATCCGACTCCACGGCCATATTAGACAACGAGGCCCATCGCGTCGGATTTGCCACGTTTCGCGGGATTGCAATCTTTGCCGACGAGGAGCTGGCCATCCACCGCTACGATGGCTGGTTTGACCTGACCAAAGGATCCGGCGCGTTTCACGGCTATGCCCTGTTCACGTTTGAAGACGGGTCGATCTTGCGGGCGGCCTATTCGGGCGAGGCCAAAAGCCGGGAGCCGGAGGGCGTATCGGTCGAGGCATCCTTTGAAGAGTTCACCGGAACGGGTCGGTTTCAGGATGCCACCGGCAGCGGAGGCTTTGCCGGACGCCGTCTCGATGCGATCGACAAGGGTGGAGCCACCTACCTGAAGGGTGCGCTTGAACTGAGCATTCCGGATTGATGTGGGAATCTGAAAACAACGCCCGAAACGCGGCGCAATCGCGATCTGCCTCCTGCTAGTCCTGCCGCCATGCTGTTTGATCTCCCGAATGACGATGTTCTGTACAATGCGCTTCTCGACCGCGATCCGGCCTGGGATGGTCGGGCTTTTGTCGGCGTTACGACGACGGGTATATTTTGCCGTCTGACCTGTCCGGCGCGCAAACCAGCGCGGCGCAACTGTCGGTTTTTCGACAGCGTGGCGGCCTGCCTGGAGGCAGGGTTCCGACCCTGCAAGCGGTGCCGGCCGCTGACACCCGTATTACAAGCCGAGCCGTTGGTCCAGGAGTTGCTGCAGGTTCTCGAAGACAAGCCTGGGCGACGCTGGTCTGAAGCCGATATTGTGGCGCTCGGGCACGATCCCTCGACCGTTCGACGTAGTTTCAAGCGCCATTTCGGAGTGACGTTTCTGGAGATGGCAAGAACATCTCGGCTGCGCGATGGTTTCGAGACACTGGCCGATGGCGGGCGGGTGATCGATGCCCAGGTCGACGCCGGGTTCGACTCGGCAAGTGGGTTCCGCAGCGCCTTCGCCCGGCTTTTGGGCCACTCTCCGGCGCGTTTTACGGGCCGGGAGATGTTGAAGGCCGATTGGCTTTCGACACCGCTGGGGCCCATGATCGCCGTCGCGGACCGGACAAGTCTCTATCTGCTTGAATTCGTTGACCGCAAGGCATTGCGGTCGGAGTTGGCGAGACTGCGCAAGGCGGTGCGCGGCGATCTCGGGATCGGCCGGTTACCACCGATCGACCAGGTGGATGCGGAACTCAAGGACTTCTTTGGCAAACGAAAATCCCGCTTCGACACGCCGCTCGCATTGCAAGGAACACCCTTTGCGCGCAGAGTTTGGGACGAACTTCGTCGCATTCCAGCAGGCACCACCCGAAGCTACAGTGATATAGCGAAGATGATTGGGCGGCCGTCGGCCACCAGGGCCGTTGCACGGGCCAATGGCGCCAACCAGTTGGCGATCATCGTGCCCTGTCACCGGGTGATTGGTGCCGACGGATCCCTGACGGGCTATGGCGGTGGATTGTGGCGCAAACAGAAACTGATCGAATTGGAGCGGCACTACGCCGACGAACAATCGCAAGGAGTGCATGGATCATGACGCAGCAACAAAGAGCCGAGGCTTTCACCGCCCTTCACAAGAAGGGCGAGCCGCTCGTTCTCTATAACATCTGGGACGCGGGCAGCGCCAAAGCGGTTGCCGATGCCGGTGCTCCCGCACTTGCCACGGGGAGTTGGTCTGTCGCGGCTGCCCACGGGTATCCGGATGGCGAGGCGATTCCGCTCGCGCTGCTGGCCACCGTGGCCGAGCGCATCGTTGCCACGGTTGATGTGCCGCTCAGCGTTGATTTCGAAGGCGCCTATGCGGTCGACCCGGCAGAAGCCGGGCACAACGTCTCCCGCATCCTCGCGGCGGGCGCCATTGGCGTCAATTTCGAGGACCGCATCGTAGGCGGCGAAGGCCTTCATGCGGCCGAGGCCCAGGCCGAGCGTATTGCCGGGCTCCGCAGCGCCGGGGACACCGCGGGCGTTGGGTTTTTCATCAATGCACGCACCGATCTGTTCCTGCGCGAATCGGACAGGTCAAAGCACGGCGACCTCGTGGAAGAGGCCATTGCGCGCGCCGGTCTTTACGCAGGGGCAGGGGCCAGCGGTTTCTTCGTGCCGGGGCTGGTTCAACCGGACCTCATTGCCCGGATCTGTCAGAGCACGGACCTGCCGGTCAATGTGATGGCTTTGCCGGGAGCACCATCAGTGTCCGAGCTCAGCGTCCTCGGCGTCGCCCGCATCAGCCATGGACCCGGACCATACCGCCAGGCGATGAAGACGCTGATGGAGAGTGCGGAGGCGGTTTACGCTTCGTAAACCAACCAGTTGACTGCCATGAGAACGGAGATCTCGACTCTCCGATCTACCAGAGCCCGCCATTGAGAAGCGTGTCGGCCAATCCTTCGGCAGCGGCATCGAGCAACTGCCGGCCCTTTTCTGCGTCGGCGCTGGCTGGTGCGCCGATGTAGCCGTTCTTGGTGACCTGGGAGAAGGTGCGCAGTCGGAAGACGCCGCCTTCCTTCCAGTCGGCGCGAACCTCGACGGCTTCGTCAGTGGCCTGTTGGTCGACCAGATCGGGCACGAGTTCCAGCATCATCGATGTTTCGGCTTCGCCGGCATGCTGGACGTTGCGCTGGCGCTCGAGGATCTGGCCGTATTTCTCTGCCACGGCGTCCAGGTGAGGGTAGGTCGCGGTGCAGATCGGTGCTTCAAGCTCCTGCGACAGCTCCTGGACGATCGTGTTGAGAGCCATGATGTTGCCGCCGTGGCCATTGAGCAGGAAGATGCGGCGAAAGCCGTGGCGGGTCAGCGATTCGCAGATACAGGCGAGCAGTGCGCGGAACGTATCGAAATCGAGAGTGAATGTGCCGCCGAAATCCATGTGGTGTTCGGCCAGTCCGGTCCATACGGTCGGCGTTACGACAACCGGCTGTTCTTTGCTGACGAGGCGGGCGGCACGCAGGCAAATCTCACCTGAGGTGAGGGCGTCCACTTGGACCGGCAGGTGGGGGCCGTGCTGTTCCGTTGAACCGACTGGGACGAGCACGATGGCATCCTCATCGGCAAGTTTGCGCAATTTCGGCGCGCGCAGGTTTGCCCAAAGCAATTCGCTCATCGGTGCGATCTCCCTTTCAACCGGACTGTATCAATCGACATAGGCATAGGCGCAGGTCGCGCCGGCGCAGATCTTTGGACTTCCGGCCTGGCGGAAATCCACCCGCAGCGTTGCCATACGGCGGCCGTTCGACATGATCGTGACGGTGACCTCGATCTCCTCGGTCTTCAGCGGTCGCATGAAATGGGTGGTCATATCGACCGTCGTCATGATCCGCCGTTCGGCGTTGTGAGCCATGAGGGCGAGTACCCCGGCGGTGTCGGCAATGGCCGATAGCGCCTGCCCGCATACGATGCCGCCAATGCGGGCCAGGTCGGGGTTGCCCGGAACGCTCAAAACGGCGCCGTCGTCGGTCACCGCGGTCGTTTCGATGTTGAGCTGCTGCACCCAGGGTGCAAAGGCCTCGGCAAAAAATGCCTTCAGTTCCTCGATGGTCATTCCGTCAGCCGCCACGTGGTCCTCCCTGGCTTTGCGTCACCTTCAACCGTTCGCTCCGATCAAATCGCGAAACAATCGGTTGGCCTCGTCCTTGAGTTTGTTTTCACTCTTTTCTTTTTCGACGTGTCGGGCCCAATCAAACTCTTCGCGGATGAAACTGTCCAGTATCCCGATCGGCTCGATCGGTTGCCTTTCCACCATGCCAGCCTTGCGCTCGATCAGTTCCGCAACGGTTGCCTCGATTTCCTGCGGCAAATCCAGGCCGGCCGAAAGGTCCTGGAGGTTCATCGGGGGAACGCTGCCAGGATGAAGGCGCATCCAGCGGATCGCGAAGGCCGGACGCAGCATGTAGAAATAGGATTTGAGCTTGACCCGCTCTCTGCCTTGGCGGTGCAATTTGATCTGGCCTTCACCGAGATTGAGATAGTGATAGAGACTTGGCGAGCTGTGGAACGCCTCGTCAGAAAGGGCGATCAGCCGGTTGCACTCGGATTCGTTCCAGCGATAGCGGATTGGGCTCGTCAGCCACTCGAGCAACACGGGATTTGGTTTCAACAGCAGCTTTAGCGCTTTCTGAAGATCCCAGCCGCCGATATCCAGATCGTCGTTGATCGGTCGTTCGATCACGTCGCGGCCTGGATCCAGGCTCAGATAACAATTGAGTGGCCTCGCATAGACGAAACGCACATCGTAGTCGCTATCGGGAGAGGGAAATCCCCAGGCCCGGCTGCCGCTTTCGATGGCGAACAGGATGCGGATATTGTCCTCGGCTTCGATAGCCTCGAGCGCGGCATCGATCGCCTGGCGCATTTCGGACGATATGGACGGAATGAATTCGGGCAGGGGCATGGCCGATCTCAGATCCCGGAAAGCCGGGCCATGGCGTCCCAGAACATTTTTTCGTAGTCCTGGATCATGCGGGCAGCGCGAATGACCCGGCGCGGCTCAACTCCTTTGGCCAGATCGTCATCGATGACCTTTGCGGCCTGTTTCTCCAGTTCTTCCAGGTCGACGAAGAAATCAAGAAAGGCCGTATCGTCGGCGCTGCAACCGTAGTGGTCTCGCAGACCGGCACTGATGCGACGACAGCAGGCGCCCCAGGCTTCAAGGTTCAGCGCACGGCTGCAAGCCATTTCGGCAGCGGAGCCGTAACAGATCAGCCAGGCCTTGTAGCCGGCATAGCCAAAGGCTTCGGCGTCCGGCTCGAATCGATCGAGTTCATTGGCGGACATGCCGAGCGCTGCCGCCAGGGCCGCGAAGCCGCGTGCGGCATCGGCCTCGACTTCGGGCGGCGTCAGAAAAACATCCCGGTAGGGGTGATCGGCAAAGCGCGCCATGGTGACGTCGTTCGAGTTGCCGATCCACATCTGATACTGGTTGCCGGCAAAGCGCTGCAAGGCCGGTCGATCAACCCGACCTGCCTCAACGGCTGCAACGAAGCGGTGATTGCGCACAGCGCGATCGGTCTCCGCCATCGCGGCCTTGGCTTCAGCAATCAGGTCCACGGCATTGCTCATCATGCGCTCCTCATGCCGTCAGGATAGAGCGGTCTCGGGTGCAATCTGTCAACGCGAAAATTTGGCGACTGATGCAGCCAGGGTTGCAGGTCCGCGAAGCTGACGATGTGGTCGGGACAGCAGCCGAGCCCGTCCTTCTCAGCGCACCGAATTGATCGAGCTCTGCAGCAGATGGTTCGTGTAGTCGGCCTTTGCTTCCAGCTTTCGCATTTGCTCAACGCCCAGCGTTTCGACAAAGCGCCCTTCCTGCATCACAGCTATCCGTTCGCACAAATGGCCGACCACACCCAAATCGTGAGACACCATCAGATAGGTCAGGTGGTGCTCGCTTCGCAGATCGACGAGCAGGTTGAGAATTTCGGCCTGCACCGAGACGTCGAGCGCCGAAGTCGGTTCGTCCAGAAGCAGTATCGACGGTTCGGGTGCGAGAGCGCGCGCGATTGCCACGCGCTGCCGCTGGCCGCCGGACATCTGGTGAGGGTAGCGAAAGCGGAAGCCGGGTCCGAGACCGACGGAGTCCAGCAGCCTTACGATGCGCTGATCGACATCCGAGAATCCATGCAGTTTCATCGGCTCCGACAGCATCCGGTCGACGGTCTGACGCGGATGAAGCGAGGCGTAGGGGTCCTGAAACACCATCTGGACCTTGCGATAGAAGGTCCTGCTGCGGGTCTTTCCCAACTGTTCCCCCGCAACGGTCATCTGCCCGGACCAGGTCGGAACCAGCCCGGATATGGCCCGCAGGATGGTCGACTTGCCTGAGCCACTCTCGCCGACGAGCCCGAAACTCTCGCCTTCCTTGACATCGAAGCTGACGTCCCTCACCGCATAGGATTGCTGGCCTGGCGGGCCGAACCAAACGTCCAGGTTTTCAATTGAGATTGCCGTCATGCCCGCGCGCTCACCGATGGTGCCTCCATCCAGGCGGGGTCACGTTGCAGCACCTCCAGCCGGTCGCGAGGATTTTCCAGGTCGGGAACCGAGTTCAAAAGTCCGATCGTGTAGGGATGCTTGGCATTCTTCAGATCCTGCGCCTTGCAGGTTTCGACGATCCGCCCGGCATACATGATGACGATCCGATCACAAAACTTGGCGACGAGGTTCAGGTCGTGGCTGATGAAAATCAGGCCCATGCCGCGCTCGCGCACCAGCCGGTCCATGATATCGAGCACCTGGAGTTGAACCGACACGTCGAGCGCCGAGGTGGGTTCATCGGCAATCAGGATTTCCGGGTTGGGCAACAGCATCATCGCGATCATGATGCGCTGGCCCATGCCGCCGGAAACCTCGTGCGGGTAGAGGTTGTACACCCGTTCCGGATCGCGGATCGCCACTTCGTCCAGCATGGCGATGGAGCGCTGCCGTGCTTCGGCCTTTGAGACCTTTGCGTGCGCGTGCAGCGCCTCGACCATCTGCCGGCCGACGGTCATGACCGGATTGAGCGAAAATTTGGGGTCCTGCATGATCATCGAGACGCGGCCGCCGCGCAATTGACGCATCCGTTGTTCCGTGGCGTGCAGGATATCCTCGCCATGCATTTCCAGTCGGTTCGCTTCGATGAACCCTGGTGGGCGGATGAGGCGCAGCACCGCGCGCCCCGTCATCGATTTGCCGGAGCCGGACTCACCGACAATCCCAAGCCGCTCCTTTCCAAGCGTGAAGGAGATGCCGCGCACTGCTTCGACTATACCGGTCCGGGTGGGGAACCGGACCCAGAGGTTGTCTACATCGAGAAGTGGCGCGTCCGTCAAGAACTGCTCTCCTTCGGATCCAGAACATCGCGCAGCCCATCGCCCAAGAGGTTGAACGCCAGCGAGATGGCAAAGATCGCGATGCCTGGAATCGTCGCAACCCACCAGAAATCGAGAATGTATTTGCGACCTTCCGAGATCATGGCGCCCCATTCCGGGCTGGGCGGCTGGGCGCCCAGGCCGAGGAAACCAAGCCCTGCGGCCGTGAGAATGATACCCGCCATGTCCAGCGTTATGCGGATGATCAGGGATGAAATGCACAGAGGCCAAATATGCCGGGTCACGATCCGGACCGGTCCTGCACCCTGCAGCCGGATTGCATGAATATAATCGGAGTTCCGGATCGTCAGCGTTTCGGCGCGTGCAATCCGGGCGTAGGGAGGCCAAGCGGTCAGCGAGATAGCAAGCACGGCATTTTCGATGCCCGCACCCAGAGCCGCGACGAAGGCCAGCGCGAGGATCAGTCTTGGAAAGGCAAGGAAGATGTCGGTGATCCGCATCAGCACAACGTCAACCCAGCCGCCCGCATAGCCGGCGACCGTTCCCATGATCAGGCCCATCACAGGCGCCACCATCGCCACCAGAATGACGATATAGATGGAGATTCGTGCTCCATAGAGGATGCGCGAATAGATGTCGCGCCCGAGGCTGTCGGTTCCGAAGATGTGCCCCTTTTCGCCGGGCGCCAGCAACCGGTTGGCGAGGTCCTGGGCAAAGGGGTCGTGGGTTGCCAGCAGTGGAGCAAAAATCGCCGCAACGATGATGATCACGAGCACAGCCAGCCCCAGCATGGCAAGCGTATTCGAACGGAAGGTCAGCCAGCCCTTATACCAGGACGAAAGACGGGCCTGTCTACGCGATGTCGGCTCGTCGGAGAGGAGCCAGTCCCTCCATCCTGTCGCGCCGCTCATTTCGCCCTCGGATCGAAGAAGCGGTAAAGCATGTCGGAGAAGATATTGATGCCGACGAAAATGGTGCCGATGACGATGGTGCCGCCTAGCACCGAGTTCATGTCGTTGGCAAGAAGCGAGGTGGTGATGTAGCTGCCAATACCCGGCCAGGCGAAAATAATCTCAGTCAGGACTGAGCCTTCCAGAAGGTTTGCATAGGCCAGGGCGATCACGGTCACGAGCTGAATGCGGATATTGCGGAAGGCATGGCCCCAGATCACCTGCGATTCCGACAGACCTTTCACCCTCGCCGTCGTGACGTATTCGGAGCCGAGTTGTTCCAGCATGAAGGAGCGGGTCATCCGGCTGATGTAGGCCATCGAGAAGTAGCCCAGCAGCGATGCGGGCAGAATGATATGGGAGAAGGCGTTGCGGAAGACGGTCCACTCGCCGCGCAGCGCGCTGTCGACCAGCAGCATGCCGGTAATCGGCTGGACGACGCCCTGATAGAAAATGCCCACACGGCCCGGGCCGGAAACCCAGCCGAGGATCCCGTAGAAGACCAGAAGTCCAACAAGCCCCAGCCAGAAAATAGGCATGGAATAACCGATCAGCCCGACAAACCGGGCAACCTGGTCAATCCAGCTGCCGCGCCGCACGGCCGCAATGACGCCGAGTGGCACGCCGATGACGACGCCAATCAATGTCCCCAGTGTGGCGAGTTCCAGCGTTGCCGGAAAGACCCGCGCTATGTCGGTTGAAACTTCTTGTCCGGTTCGGATCGACTTGCCGAAATCGCCCTGGAGCACATCGCTCACATAGATACCGAACTGAACCAGAAGCGGCCTGTCGAGCCCGAGAGCCCGGTAGGTTTCGTCATATTGGGCCTGGGTGGCGCGCTCGCCGATGACCGCCAGAACCGGGTCGATCGGCATGACGCGGCCGATCATGAAGGTCACAAACAGGAGGCCGAGGATCGTCACCGCCACGGTTGCGAGCGTGGCGATAATCCTGCCCAGCCAAGAGGGGAGGGACGGTAGTCGCCGTCCCTCCACCCGAGCGAGGCGTTCCGCCATCTACTTGGTGATCACCCAGTAGGATACCGCGGTGGTGGCGCCGCCGGCCACGAAGTTTTCGACATTCGAGCGCATACCGTTTTGCTCGATCTGCTGAAACATCACGCCGAAGGGACTGACCTTCTGATGTTCGGCCTGGATGTCGCGATACATCTGGGCGCGGGCGTCGGTGTCGTTTTCAACCACGGCAGCGAGCGTCTTCTGGCTCATTTCCGGAATATTCCAGGCGTTGCGCCAGGCGAGATACCCGGTGTTTCCGGCTTCCTGGGCATTGTCAGGGTTTTGCGCGAAGGTTGCCGCGTTTGTGTTCGGATCCGGATAGTCCGGACCCCAGGCGCCCATATAGATGTCGTGCTCCCGGGCGCGATAGCGGTCGAGCGTCTGCGCCCCGGTGCCGACAATCAGTTCGATGTCACAGCCGAGCTGTCCCCAGGTGTTCTGCAGGGACTGGCTGATCTCCAGGCGTTCCTGAGCCTCGCGAACCGAAATCTTGATGGGCCCGCAATTCGGGTGTCCCGATTCCGCAAGCGCCGCCTTGGCCTTGTCCAGGTCGAAGCTGTAGGGCTTGTCTTCCAGCGCGCCAAGGAAAGTGCGCGGCAAGAAAGCCTGGTGCACGGTGTACTGGCCCTTGAGGAACGAATTCGACATGCCGTCGTAGTCCGTCGCATATTTGAGCGCTTCGAGCACTTTGGGGTCGGACAGCATTTCGTTCTTCTGGTTGGCTGCGAAATACATCAGGCGGCCGCGCAATTCGTCGACCACTTTGACGCCGTCAACGCCGCCCAGACCGGCGACATCCTCGGGCGACAGGTTACGCGCCACGTCGACATCGCCGCGCTCGAGCTGCAGACGCTGGGTTGCGCTTTCCTGGATGTGCTGAACGATCACCCGCTCCATCGCCGGCTTGTCGCCGTGGTAATTCGGGTTCAGGTCCATCAGAACGCTTTCGTTCGGCTTCCACTCGACGACCTTGTACGGTCCTGAGCCGACGGTATTGGTCCGAAGCCAGGCGTTGCCCATGTCGCCGTCGACCTCGTTCTCCATGGCCGCTTTCATGTCGACAATGCCGCCGATGGTCGCCGTCAGGCAGTTCAGAACGAACGAGACCGCATAGGGCTTGTCGAGTGTCAGAACCAGCGTCTTGTCATCGGGTGCGACGATGGTCTGCTCGACGTTCTCCGGAGTGAATCCGAACTGGGTCAGAATGAAGGACGGTGTTTTGTTGAGAAGAACGGCCCGGCGCAGAGAAAACTCGGCGTCTTTTGCCGTTACGGGATTGCCGGTCGAGAAGACATGGCCATCGGCCATGGTGAACGTGACGGTCTTGCCGTCTTCAGAGATTTCCCAGCTCGCAGCAAGCTGCGGCTGATAGCCCGCGTCGAGGTCCAGCGGATTGAAATTGACGAGTTTCTCGTAGACGTTGCGGCTGACATCCGCTCCGGCGAATTCAAAGCTCTCAGCCGGGTCGAAGGTCTTGATGTCGTCGATCCGGTTGGCAACCACCAGCATATTGGGAGGTGTCTGGGCGTTGGCCGGAGTAAGTGCACCCGCGGCGATGAAAGCCGAGACTGCAGCAGCGGCGGCAAGATGTAGTTTCTTTTTCAATGTGAACACTCCCTGTTCGGTTCTATTCTCTACATTCCCCAAGTCGAGCGCAGGACACGCACCCAATTGCCGTGCGTAACCTTGGCCAAAAGACTGTTATCGGCACCATGGACCCGCAGAGCTGCAACCAAAGCGGGCAGACCTGCACAATCGCCAATCGGCTTAGGAACAAGCGCGCCGTCGAAGTCCGAGCCGAGGCCGACCCGATCTTCACCCAGTCTTTCGACCAAATGATCAAAATGCCTGAGCAGGATGTCAAGCCCGAAATCCGCTTTCATCAGACCATCGGGACGCAGGAAGGCGCTGGCAAAGTTGATGCCAACCATGCCGTCGCTGTCTCGGATGATGTCGAGTTGGCGATCTGTCAGGTTCCTCGCATGCGGCGTGATCGCCGCGGCGTTGGAGTGCGTCGCAACCAGCGGCGCATCGCTGATCGCGGCAACGTCGTCAAAGCCCTTCTCGTTCAGATGCGAGAGGTCGATCATGATTTTCATGCGGTTGCATTCGCGGACCAGCGCTTTGCCCGCGTCGGTCAGGCCCGGCCCGATGTCCGGATTGGAAGGGTATCGGAAGGGAACGCCGTGGCCCCATATCGTTTCCCGGCTCCAGACGGGACCCAGCGAGCGAAGTCCGCGTTCGTAGTAGGAATGCAGGCGTTCGAAGTCGCGATCGATGGCTTCCGCGCCTTCGATATGCGGAACGGCGGCCATCTCGTCGGCAGTGAGAGTGTCCGTGATGTCTTCTGCGGTTCGGCATATGCGGATCGCGCCAGCGCGTTCAAGGTCATCAAGGGCATGGAAACCGCGGTCGGTCCAGTCGACCGCGACGTCCTCTGGCACGGGCTCGGGCAGCGGGATATCGTAGGCGGGCTTGTTCATCTCGGCTTCCCGCTTCGCCCTGTCATAGGGGCTTGGGGTGAAGATCGCGAACAGACCGCCGCCGAAGCCGCCCTTGATTGCGCGCGGCTTGTCGATATGACCGTCGGCCAGCCCGAAGGCTACCCCCTCGGCGGTGACGGTACCTCTCAGCAGGCGCAGGATCAGGTCGTTGTGGCCGTCGAAAACCGGAAACTCGGTCACTGCTCGTCCAGGAGAAGCTTGAAACCCACATGCGATGGCGAAAAGCCGGCTTTTTCGTAAAACCGATGCGCGTCCGGCCGTTGCCGATCCGACGTCAGCTGCACCAGATTGCAATTGCGCGCCGAAGCTTCCTGCACGGCCCAATCCAGCATTTCTTTGCCCAGTCCGTGCCCGCGCATCGCCCGCGTCACCCGCATCGCCTCGATCTGCGCGCGCCAGGCACCGTGCCGGGAAAGACCGGGAAGAAAAGACAGCAACAGCGTCGCGACGATCTCAGAGTTCATCACGCCCACGGCAAGCAGATGGTTTGGGTCGCTCTCGATCGCTTCAAAGGCGGCGAGATACCGATCATCCGGTTCGCCGCTCTCGCGCGCCTTCCCAAGATCATCGTCGGCATAAAGGGCGATGAGCGCTTCCAGGTCGGAACGCTTCGCCAATCGAATCAAAAGTTCTGAGCCCATCCGCGGAATGTTATCGACGGAAACGCGCACTGCAACGGTTAAGTTAACCCGGGTGCTTTTTGAACCCGTGTTTGTCAAACCGCATGCCGAGGTCTTCGGGGCTTTGACGTCTTGACCCGTAGGGTTGTGGCATTCAGTGCAGCAGAATCCGCGTTTATACGGGCGCGCGCGCAGGTTGGATCCAAAAGCGGTGGAGGGTTCGCCCCGATAAGGCGAACCCTCTGGTTCGATCTGCCTTGCATCACACCCCGAGCACGCGGCGCATGCTTTCGGCGAGGACCGGCTGGTCAGCGACGAGCCGGCGCAGGGTCTCGACTTCGGCCTGGCTCGGGAAAAACGGCTTGCGCTGTCGTTCTTTCTCAAGCTTCTCCCAAAGCGCCTGGTAGTTGCAGGCAAGACGTCTGGATACCGCCAGGACAATGATGTGGGCGAACTGAATCGTCGGGAGTGCCTGCGCGAAGCGCAGCAAACCGCGGTCGACGAAGTTCCTTCCCTGTTCCACCGAGTGCGCGATCTCGGCAAAACTGACCGATAGTCGAGCAGCCGCCAATGCCTTGGATGCCAATCTGGCCTCAAGATCGGAGGGTGCTATCAGGGCCACACGCTTCAAATCTGCGGCGGCATCCAGCGAACCGAGCGCAGCCGCAGCCTGCAGGCAGCGGATCTGCCCGCTGGCGTCAAAGCAGTTCGCCGCGTCCAACACAAGTTGCGCATCAGCCGGTTCGCCGCAACGCGATAGCAGCATCACAGCAGAGAGGCTTGGTCGGCTGCCCATCACGTAGCGTCTCAGCAGCATCACGATGTCAACACCGAGCGATCGCAATCCGAAACAGGCTCTTTCTGCAATCGGCAGCGATGGGTGCCTCAAAAGGCGTTCGAAGACCGTTTGGTCGTAGTGCACAGATTTCCGATTTTCGAGCACATGCTGAAGTGCGACACGGACAACCTCAGGCGACCTGTCTTCAAGTGCGGCGTGAACCAACGAGTCGATTGCGTGCCAGGGCGAACCATCCCGACCGCCATCAAGGCAGGCTGACAGAGCCAGCCGCCGCACCCCGGCATGCCGAGCAGAGAGGGCGAGACGAGGCAGCAGTCGGTCAACCAGGTCCAGCCGCAATCCGAGCTTCAGGAAACGGCAGGCCCTGTCACGTTTCTCATTCAGCAGAAGGTCCTCCAGCGCTTGCTGCACGCCCGGCATCGCCAGAAGGCTATCGACGATTGCCGTCTGTGGTCCCCAAAGCCGGGTGAACCGAGGCGTTGCCAGAAGGATGTCCAGGCACCCGACGATGGTGTGGACCGTAAGCCCGGATGACTCGGCTGGTCGCGCCAGCATGGATTTGAGCGCACTTGTCGCTGCCAGCTGGACTTGCGGAACATGATCGTTCAGCCGCAGAAGCAGCAATGCCAGCGAGAACGGGCCGTGCAACCGATCGATTTTCGCGATGGCGTACTGGCGTATGTAACCGGAGGTGCTGGCAGAGAGAACCAGGGCAAGATCACGGTTGCGGCTGATAAGCTGCGTTACCAGGCGTCTTTCCTGCGCCGATCCCGGATAGTAGTTTTGGGCACGTTCGGGCGACCAGATCTGGTCGGTCACCAGTCGCCTGAGCTGGCCCACAATTGCCGCAACGCGGGCCGGATCGTGTGTTTCGAGAAGTGCGGCGATATCCCAAGTACGTGTATCGCACGGTTTTAGCTTGCGAAGCATCGATTTGGGCAGCCACCAGGTCTTGCCCCAGGCGCAATCCTGGAAGCCGGCACTGACGGCGACTTCCAGGTCCGGATCGATTGATGTCCTTTTCATTGGTTTCATCCATTGTCCGCCTCCCGATGACAATGGTCTGACGGGTGACGTTTTCATCCTTGTGGAGGAGGGGCCCGGTGCTCGGGCCCCTTTATTATTTTCGAGTTTTGGCGGCCTTCGCCTCGCGGCGGGCCCGGGCTTCGTGCTTCTTGCGCGCCTTGACCATCCACGGTGCGTCGTGCTGCCAGTCACCGGCCATGATGCAGCCGTGTGGAATGACCTCGTCGACCACCTCAGCCAGGCCGAACTTGCCAATCTGGTCGCGCACTGCGGCCGCGTTCTTATAGGCGCTCGGCAACTCGGAGATGTCCGGGCGTCCCATGAAGAAACGGGCGTCGATGGTCTTGGTTTCCTCGGCGAAGATCTCCGCGTCGGACCGGCCGGCCAGGTTCTTCCGATGCCGGGTCCGCGAGAAGTTGCGGCCGGCTCCGTGTGGCGAAAAGCCGAGACCATGATCGGCGCTGCTACCACGGGCGATCAGGATCGGTTCCGCCATGTTAAGCGGAATGAGCGTCAGATCGGTGGCATCATCGGCCCAACCCTCCCAGGCCGGCGTCGCGCCCTTGCCGTGGTAGAACAGTCCGTCCGCCTTGCGGAAGACGAAATTGTGCTCGTTCCAGAACCGGTCGGCCACCTTCGCCGACAGCTTCTCCGCGGCCAGGTTGTGGATCAGGAAATGGTTGTCCTTGGTCCAACTGCGGATGATCTGCAGGGCTTCCCAATAGGCATCGCCCTCATCGGTGTCCGCTTCAATCCAGGCGTTCTGTGGCAGCGTCTTTGGCGAAGCCAGTCGACGGGTACGCTCCGCCACCTTCATACCGCCCTTGTAGAGCAAAGCACCTGGTGCGCGTGACCCGTGATGGGTGACGAGTGCCGTTTCACCGCTGGAGCGAATGGTGCCGACATAGGCGAAGTGATTGCCATCGCCCTGGGTGCCGAAATGCTCGATGGCCTTACTCTGAACCGAGCCCAGGAAGGCGTTCTTCTCGAACCGCTCCATCAGCTCTGATCGCGGCTTGATCTGGCTGCCACGAGCCCGACCGCCGGGTCCGAAATGGGTAACGGCATGCACCGCGTCGAGAAGAGCGGCCGGGGCGATCCCGGGATAGACGGAGATCGCCATGGAACAGCAAATGTCGGCCGAGTGCATACCCGGATGAATGGCTTCCGAAACGGCGATGCCGCCGACGGGAATGGTGCCTTTCGGTCCGGCCGGGCAAGCGTCAGGCATGACCGCGCCGGCGATAATCTTCGGCGTGCGCATCAACTCGGTCATGTGCTCGCGCACCTGAATCAGGTTAGCCTGTTCGTCCTCCGTCTCAGCCTCAATGTTCTCGAAGAACGGCGAAGCGCCGGGCGCCTTGAGCGGCAGCGCCGCCGGCGGCTGGAAGGTCATGGCGAGCGCCAGCGCATCCTGACGGGTGCTTCCATCAGAAAGCGCCTTGCGGGCCGCTGTCAGGGCTTCACCCAGCCATTTTCCCTGGGTCATCCCTGCTTCGATCAGGTCCTTGCCGGTCAGTGTCTCGCTCATGGTTATTCTCTCAAATTGCATTGGTGGTATGCCCAGTGCTGTTCAAGCATCGTGCCAAGTCGTGGTGCGGTTGACGATCAAAGGCGCAAAACTCTCTCAACATATTGATTTTGTTCGAAAAAAAATTTGCGTCTATTGAAACACGATCATCTGTCGACTTTATTGAAGAATGCAAGTATCTATCTGATTAGATAGAGCTTTAGAAAAATGGATAAGAATTGTAACGTCATCTTCGGATTTCTGGGGACCACGAAAGATGCCGGTGGACGAAAGCGACCCAAATGGCGACCAACGGTCGCACTTTGCCAACAGGACGATCTCGTCGTCGACCGGCTGGAGCTGATCCACGACCATCGCTGGCTGCAGTTGGCGCTTAACGTGCAAAAGGATATCGGTCAGATTTCGCCCGGTACCGAGGTGCGGTTGCATCGCATGGACGTCGCCAATCCGTGGGACTTCGCCGAGATGTACGGCGCCATGCGCGACTTTGCCGATGCCTATCCGTTCGACCAGGATCGAGAGGATTACCTCGTCAACATCACAACCGGCACCCATGTGGCGCAGATCTGCTGGTTTCTGTTGACCGAAGCAAACTTCGTGCCGGCGCGACTGCTGCAACTGTCTCCGCCGAAGGTGGTCGACCTCGAAGCGGGCGAGGAGAAAAACTACGCCGGAAGCCACGCGATCATCGATCTCGATCTGTCACGCTACGATTCCATCGCCACTCGCTTCGCCGCCGAACGGGTCGAGGCCACATCGTTCCTCAAGTCCGGCATAGAGACCCGCAATCCGACTTTCAACGCCATGATCGATCAGATGGAGAAAGTCGCGGTGCGCTCACGCGCACCGGTGCTGCTGACCGGCCCGACGGGAGCCGGCAAATCGCAGCTCGCCCGACGCCTCTTTGAGTTGAAAAAGGCCCAGCGTCAGATCTGCGGCGACTTCGTTGAGGTCAACTGCGCCACGCTGCGCGGCGACCAGGCGATGTCGACCCTGTTCGGTCACGTGCGCGGAGCCTTCACCGGTGCCCAGTCGGACCGTGGAGGTTTGATGAAGGCTGCCGATGGCGGTGTGTTGTTTCTCGACGAGATCGGCGAACTCGGTCCCGACGAGCAAGCTATGTGTCTGCAGGCGATTGAGGAAAAGCGGTTTTTCCCGCTCGGGTCCGACCGTGAAGTCGCTTCCGATTTCCAGATGCTGGCTGGGACCAATCGCGACCTTGCCGAGCGCGTACGCGCGGGTCAGTTTCGCGAAGATCTCTATGCCCGCCTCAATATCTGGACCTTTCGTGTGCCTGCTCTGGCCGAACGACGCGAGGATATCGAACCGAATATCGATTATGAGCTCCGGCGGTTCAGCGATGCCGAGGGGCAAAAGGTGACGTTCAACCGGGAGGCGCGCGAGCGCTACCTGGCTTTCGCCCTCAGTCCGCAGGCGGCCTGGTCAGCCAATTTCCGTGACCTGTCGGCATCGGTCGCGCGCATGGGAACACTGGCACCGAAGGGGCGGATCGACGAACCGACGGTCGTTGAGGAAATCGAGCGCCTGCTGAATGTCTGGCATGCCGCGGACACGTCGGCCGGTGATGATCGGGTGCTCGAAACCTGCCTCGGCGACGCTGCAGCGCAACTGGACCTGTTCGACCGGGCGCAACTGGCCGCGGTTGTCAGGGTCTGTCAAAGCAGCCGAAGTTTGAGCGATGCCGGTCGCGCGCTTTTTGCACAATCGCGCCTGCAGAAGACAAGTGGCAATGACGCTGACCGGCTGCGCAAGTATCTCGCGCGGTTCGGTCTGCGCTTCGCTGACCTCGAAACGCTCAGTCCGTCGCGATGAAGCCGCCCGACTGGCGAGCCCACAGGCGCGCATAGAGCCCATCGCCGGCGACAAGCTCGTCGTGGGTTCCGCTCTCAACAATCCGTCCGTTGTCCATCACCAGCAGCCGATCCATGGCGGCGATCGTTGAGAGGCGGTGGGCGACGGCGATGGTCGTCTTACCTTGCATCAGCCGGGTGAGGTTGGCCTGGATGGCGGTTTCGGCTTCTGAATCAAGTGCCGATGTGGCCTCGTCGAGCACCAGGATCGGGGCGTCCTTCAGGAGCACCCGGGCGATGGTGATGCGTTGGCGCTGACCGCCGGACAGCTTGACGCCGCGCTCGCCGACATGGGCGTCGAGCCCGGTGCGGCCGTCCTTGTCCTGCATGTCCTTGATGAAGGACATCGCCTCGGCGCGCTCCGCAGCCTCGACGATCTGTTCGTCGGTGGCATCGGGATCGCCGTAGCGGACGTTGTCGCGGATCGAACGGTGCAACAGCGAAACGTCCTGGGTGACGACACCGATGCGGCTGCGCAGTGACGCCTGTCGAACTTCGCGAATATCCTGCCCGTCAATGGTGATCGCGCCGCCCTGGACGTCACGCAGCCGCAGGAGCAGCGCCACCAGCGTCGACTTGCCGGCGCCGGACAGGCCGACGATGCCGACCTTTTCGCCCGGCGCGATCTCCAGGTTGAGGTCGGTCAGCACCGGTTTGCCGTCAATGTCGTAGGAGAAATCCACATGGTCGAAGCGAATGCGACCTTCGTGGATCTCCAATTCTCCGGCGTCCGGCCGGTCGTTGACCGTGGGTTGGCTCGTCATCACCGGCATGGCGTCGCGGATCGTGCCGAGCGCCCGGGTGACCGACTGCCCGAGTCCGATGAAAGCGAATGAGGAGGCCGAGAGCGAGCGGGCGATGGTGGCTGCCGCGACAAAGTCCCCGACGGTTATGAAGCCGTCGACCATGCCCCACAGGCCGATGGCGAAGATCGACACGATCAGCGCGATGTTGAGATATTGAACGGCGCTGTCGGACAGAATGTAGGCGCGGTTTTCCCGGTGCTGGGTCGCGATGGTCTCGTCGATAACCCTGCGGATGGCGCCGGCTTCGGAATCCTCAGCCGCAAACAGCTTTACCATGGCGATGTTGCTGTAGACGTCCGTCATGGCGCCGGTGGCGCGAGATGCCGCAGCGGCGACCTTGGAGGAGCGTTCCAGATAAAGCGGTACAGCGATGCGGGCGACCGCGATATTGGCGAGGATCCAGACAAGCACCGGAATCGCCAACGGCCAGGCGAGCACCGCCAGCAGTGCAAAAGAGCCAGCGAACTGGATGGTGACACGCGGAATGGTCTGCATCGCGACCATCAATTGCCGCTGCACCGACGCCGTCACCTGGGCGATGCGCGAGGCCACCTGGCCGGAAAACAAGTCCTCGAAGAACGCCACGTCCTGTCTTTCGACCGCCTTGTGACCCTGCCAGCGCATCGCCGCCGGCAATAAGGTCTGGACGGTTTGCGACAGAAATGCCGAGCGCACGAAAGTCAGGAGCGGGTCGACGACGGCAAACACAACCAGGAAGACCGTCAGCGTCCAGGCATTGTCGCGCAGAAAGGCAGCAGCGCCTTCTGTTGTGACGCCGTCGACGATGAAGGCGAGTGCCCAGATTACGGTGAGCGAAATCAGCGCGGAGATGACCGACAGCAGGCCAACCACCAGCAACACGCCGCGAAACATGCTGGCGAAGAACCAGATCAGCTTCAGCGGTCCGTCATCCGGCAGCGGCCGCGCCGGCAGGTCGAGCGGGCGGATCAGCGTCTCGAAGGGTCTGAAGATTCGGTTGGCAAGTGTCATGCCGCCTATATAGGCCGGTTTGTCTCCGGATTCATGGCGCCCTTTCATCAGCCAGAAAACGGTTGCCCATGGCGCTGAGTCCAACATAAGCTCAACAGCAACCGAACGACCTTTGGGGGAAACGGTGGTGCAGGGGCGGTCATCGAGAAAAGTGGGCAGAGTACCTTCATTCGTTGCCGTGCTGTGTGGTCTGTTGTTGATCAGCGCATGCCAGGAGCAGAAATCAGAGGCCCCGAAGGCAGCTCCACCGAAAGTCGTTGTCGCCGAAGCCAAAACCGAAACGGTGCCGGTGTATCTGGAACTGACCGGGCGAACGGAATCGCCCAACAGTGTGTCGATCCGATCGCGGGTTGATGGTCACGTCATGACGCGCAGCTTCACCGAGGGAGACGATGTCGGCAAAGGCGACGCGCTGTTCGTCATCGACCAGCGCCCCTTCACCTCTGAGCTTGCGCGGCTCAAGGGCGAGCGCGACAGCAACCAGGCGAGCCTGGAATTCGCCAAGAAGGAAGTAGAGCGGTTTTCCGTTCTGGCCAAGGACGGCACGGTTTCGCCGGAACAACTGGATGAAAAGACCGCGAATGCAGCTGAGGCGCTGGGCAGCCTCAACAGCAGCAAGGGGGCCGTGCAAACGGCCCAGGTCAATCTCGACTACACGGGTGTAACGGCGCCAATTGCCGGTCGCGTCGGTCGCGTCTACCAGGATGTCGGCAATGTTGTTTCGGCCAACGACACGGTGTTGGTGGACGTGGTCCAGATGGACCCGCTTTACGTTTATATCAGCCCGAGCGAACGCCAGTTTCTGGAGTTGGAAAAATACCAGGCGGCCGGCCCGGAGCTGAAGGTGGCGATCACGCTGATTGACGGAAGCACCCATCCGCATTCCGGGTCGCTGGACTTCTCCGGTCCTGGCGTCGATCCCTCGACCGGGACGATTGCTGTGCGGGCCGTGTTTCCCAACCCTGACGCGACATTGCGTCCGGGTCAGTATGCACGGGTGCGCATAGAACTTACCGAACAGAAAGGGCAGGTAACCGTTCCGGCCGAGGCGGTCGGTCAGGACCAGGCCGGCTTTTTCGTTTTTGTCATCGGCAAGGACAACAAGGCTGAGATGCGTCGGATCACGGTTGGCCGGCTAAACGACGGTCAGCGTGTCATCGCATCCGGTTTGAAAGCCGGCGAAACGGTCGTCGTTCAGGGACAGCAGAGAGTGCGAGCAGGCATGGCGGTTCAGATCGACAAACCGTCAACCGGTACGTCCGGCAGCAAGGCTAGCGGCTGAATGCTGAGCCGGTTTTTCATCGACCGTCCGGTCTTTGCTTCGGTCATCGCCATCGTCATCGTCGTCGCCGGGCTGATCTCGATACCGCTGCTGCCGGTTGGAGAGTTCCCGCAAGTCGTGCCGCCGACCGTTGTGGTCAGCGCCACCTATACCGGCGGCAGCGCCGAGGTGGTCGAGGAGGCGGTGACAATCCCGCTCGAAGAGCAGATCAATGGTGTTCAGGGCATGGTCTACATGTCTTCGACGAGTTCGAATGACGGTACGTCGAACATCACGGTGACCTTCGAAGAGGGCTATAGTCTCGATATTGCGGCGGTGGATACCCAGAACCGGGTGTCGACCGCGATGGCTCAATTGCCGGACGAGGTGGTCGCCCAGGGCGTGACGGTGACCAAGGAATCCGTCGATCTGACTCTGGGCGTCAACCTGATTTCGCCGGGTGGGCAATTCGATGAATTGTTCATTTCGAACTATGCCGACATCCACATCACAGACCGGTTGAAGCGCATTCCGGGTGTAGGAACCGTCATGGTCTGGGGCGAGCGGGTCTACGCGATGCGGGTCTGGCTTGATCCGGAGAAGCTGGCGAGCCTGGGGCTGACCGCCGCGGATGTCTATGACGCGGTCACCGAGCAGAACCAGCAGGTCGCGGCCGGGGCAATCGGTGCGCCACCGACCGCGGAAAACCAGAAATTCCAGCTGACGCTGACCGCAAAGGGACGGCTGAAAAGCCAGGAGGAGTTTGAGGACATCGTTCTCGGCGTCGGTCCTGACAGCGCCGTTATCCGTCTGAAGGACGTGGCCCGTGTCGAGCTCGGTGCGGAGGATTATACCTTTTCCTCCACGCTCAACAGCGGACCAACCGTGGGCCTCGGCATTATGCAATTGCCCGGCGCCAACGCGCTGCAATTGTCGGCGGAAGTTCGCGCGACCATGGCCGAGCTTGCGCAGGACTTCCCTGAAGGGCTGGAATATACGGTCATCTATGACACCACGGAGTTCGACCGCGAGGCGATCCGCGACGTCCTCTTCACTCTGGGGCAGGCCATCCTGCTGGTGGTTTTCGTCATCGTTGTTTTCCTGCCCAATCTGCGGGCGGCACTGATTCCGGTGATCACAATTCCCGTCTGTCTGATCGGCACTTTTGCGCTGATGCTGGCGCTGGGCTTTTCGATCAATCTGCTGACACTGTTCGGGCTGGTGCTGGCGGTCGGACTGGTGGTCGATGATGCCATTGTTGTTGTGGAGAATGTCTCCCGGCATATCGAGAAGGGGGAAACGGACGCGCGCGAGGCGGCGCGGCGCGCCATGGACGAAGTGACCGGTCCGATCGTCGCCACTTCACTTGTTCTGATGGCGGTGTTCATTCCGGTCGCTCTCATGCCCGGTCTGACCGGCAAGCTCTATCAGCAATTTGCGCTGACCATCGCGTCGGCCGTCGCCATTTCGGCCATCAACGCGTTGACGCTCAGCCCGGCACTGTGCGGTCTGTTGCTGGGCGGCGCGCGGCCAAAGGCGAAGATCATTCAGCGGTTCGATGCCGGCTTCGCCTGGTTCACCAAGCGCTACGAAGCCGTTGTCGGATGGTTTGTTCGCATCTGGCAGCCGGTGGCGCTTGGCTTCGCTGCGCTGCTAGCGGGCACCGTCACCATGTTCACCGTGGTGCCAACCGGCTTCATTCCCAATGAGGACCAGGGCTATTTCATCATCAGTCTGGAGACACCGGAGGGAACGGCCCTGGAGCAAACCCAGAAGGTCGTCGATCAGGCCTACGAGATCCTGCACGGGATGCCGGGTGTCAAGGGCGTCATCACCTTCACCGGTTTCAATTTCCTGACCAACACGACGGCGCCCAACGTGGGCAATCTGTTTGCGGTTCTGGAGCCGTGGAGCAAGCGCAGCGGAGCAGACGAGGGCGTTGCGGCGCTGATCGCCAAGGCGCAGTCTCAGTTCAACGAATTGCCGGGCGGCGTGTTCGCAACCTTCAACCCGCCGCCGATTTTCGGCCTGTCGCCGACCGGCGGATTTCAGTTTGAATTGCAGGACACCACGGGCGGGTCGCTCAAGGATCTGGAACTTGTGACGCGGGACATGGTTGCGGCGGGCAATGCACGGCCTGAGCTGGCCGGCCTGTTCAGTCCGTTCTCTGCCAGCACGCCGCAACTGCACATCGATCTTGACCGCACCAAGGCGCTGACCGAAGGCGTGTCGATTGGCGACGTTTTCGATGCATTACAGACCTTCCTCGGTGGCATTTATGTCAACGACTTCAATATCTACGGCCGGGTTTACAAGGTCTATCTTCAGGCCGATGTCGATGCACGCCAGGCCGAGGAGGACATCGGTCGGCTCTATGTGCGCAACGACAGCGGCGGCATGGTGCCGCTCAGTGCCCTCGTGACGGTGCATCCTGAAATCGGTGCACGCACCATCAACCACTACAATCTTTTCCGATCGACCAGCATCAATGGAGCCCCCGGCCAAGGCTACAGCTCCAGCCAGGCGATTACCGCCATGGACAGCCTGTCGAAGCAGGTCCTGCCGCAGGGCTATACCTACGAATGGACCGGCAACGCCTACCAGGAGCTCAAGGCCGGCAATGTTGCACCCATCCTGTTTGCGCTCGCGGTGATCTTCGCCTTTCTCTTTCTTGCGGCCCAGTATGAGAGCTTCGTGATGCCGCTGATGGTGTTGCTGGCCGTGCCGCTTGCCATATTCGGAGCCCTGTCGGCGCAATGGCTGCGCGGTTACGACAACAACATCTACTGCCAGATCGGCCTGGTGATGCTGATCGGTCTGGCCAGCAAGGGTGCCATCCTGGTCGTCGAGTTCGCCCGGCGACGCAGGGAAGAGGGCCTCTCGATCGAGGAATCGGCGATGGAGGCGGCACGCATCCGGCTTCGGCCGGTTCTGATGACCGCTTTCGCCTTCATCCTGGGTGTCGTGCCGCTGGTGATTGCCACGGGCGCCGGATCGGCCGCACGCCGATCGCTCGGCACCGCGGTCTTCGGCGGCATGATCGTGGCCACGGTGCTCAGCCTGGTGTTGGTGCCCGTGCTCTATGTGCTGCTTCAGCGGATGCGTGAGTGGGCGATCGGAAAGCCGGCGGGTGCAGGCTGAGCGTGCTGCCTGTCAGCAGCAGGAGTCGGTCGCGCAGGACTGGCTGAAGCCGTCGTCATCCACCTCATAGCCGCGGCCGAGATAGGTCTGCTCGGACAGGTAGAAGTCCGAGAATGCGTCCTCGAAATCCGCCGCCACCGAGCGCTCCGCCAGGCCGCTTTCCAGAAGCTGGTGCTGCCAGTTCTTGACCTTTGGGCGGGGGCCGATGAAATCGAAGCCGGTGCGGTTTTCGATGATCTTGGCGCGATGCAACAGAGTCAGCCAGGCGATGTCGACCATGCCGATCGTGTCACCGGAAAAATAGGGTGTGTCGCCCAGCTGCTTTTCGATCCGTTCAAAGGCCTTGCCGAGCTTGCCGCAGCGCTCCGTGAGCACGTCGCGATCCGGACTGCGCTGGGCACTGCACTGAACAAGATAGTTTTTTGCAGCCAGGTAACTCCAGGCACGGTTCACCGCACGGTCTTCAGGCGAGACGTTCGGCTGAAGGGGCGGGTAGGCCTCTTCAAGATATTCGACGATGGCATCGGATTCGAACAGCGCCTTGCCGCTTTCCGTGATCAGAACCGGGACCTGGCCGTTGGGAGAGATGTCGAGAAACCACTGCGGCTTTTCCTTAAGGCTGATGAATTCCAACTCGTAGTCGATGTCTTTGGCGGCAAGCAGTGCGGTGACGCGCTGGACGAAGGGGCAGATCTTGAAACTGATGACTTTCATGGTGGGTCGTTGCTCCGAATGGGGATCTGGGCTCAGTCGCCCGGTTTCGATCATCGAGATAAACGCAATATTTCTATATTTCAAGAGATGTTGAAATATAATTTGAACCAGGTCAACTTTTGCGCTTTGGAGACGGCTAGATAGAAATGAGTAAAATCGAATGTTCGCGTGCTATCGATCTGTTTCGTTCATCATATTCGAGTGATAACCAGGGCCGATGACCAGTGGTTCATCGGGTACGATGTTGTCGCTGATGTTGGAACTGATGGAAAAGTCGTGACGCCAGAACGGCTCCTGAGTTCCCGTCTTAAGCAACTGCAGTGACACCTGGTAGGGCACATTCGCCTGAACGCCGCGCATCGAGGGACTGCGCACGGAGATGCTGCGGTCGGGCAATCCGATTTGTCGGGTGACGAAAAAGGGTGTGTCGCTTGCAGGATTCTCGAAACTGACCACCAGCGTGCTGCCGACCGGGATCGGTTTCTCCGGGATCGCGGTAAAGCCCATGTAAATGTCCGAGACCCGGTAGTTGAATATGAAACTGCCGCCAACGACCTTCAGGTAAGGCTTTTCCGCCGGATCTTCACGGATGAGAAAATAGAAGGCGAGCATGACCAGGCAAATTGCGGCAGTCCAGATTGCCAGTCGCTCCAGCTTTATCTCGCCATGCATTCAACCGATCTCCAGGAGGAACCATGATAGGTCCAGGGCCTGTCAGGGACAAATGGAACCATCCGGCCCGGACACAGATGTGGGTGGTCCTTCGGGTTGGCTGCAGACAATGACGGTTTACACACGATACCTGAGAGACGTTGTTGGCATTGTTTTCCAATCGCTTGTTTTTGTTGTGTTCGCACCAATTGGTTCAGAGCCTTTTGCGTTCGACATCTATCGGCTTCAGCTAAGATCACTTGCCCGCATGTGTTGAGTCGGTTATCAGCCTTTCGCGCAGACCGAACAAAAATCACCCATTTGCCACCTGCCCCAAAACAGGAGCCTTATCATGGATTCGCATGAGGTTGCCGCCCATTGGGAAAAGAACGCCGAGGTCTGGACCAGGACATCAAGGGCCGGCCACGACGTTTACCGTGATCTGTTGAACACGCCCGCGTTCCTGGCAATGCTGCCGCCCGTTGCCGGACTGACCGGTCTCGATGTCGGCTGCGGTGAAGGATCAAACACACGCAAGCTTGCCGAACGCGGTGCGCGCATGACCGGCATCGATATTGCTCCGACATTCGTGCGGCACGCGCGTGAGGCTGAGAAGGAGGATCCTCGCGGCATCCACTATCTGGAGGCTGATGCGTTGGCGCTTCCCTTCGCGGACGCCCGGTTCGATTTTGCAACCGCCTTCATGTCGCTCATGGACATGCCGGATCAGCAAAGGGCCCTGTCCGAAATCCATCGTGTGCTGCGGCCTGATGGGTTTCTGCAATTCTCCATTCTGCATCCTTGTTTCGTTCCACCCACTCGACGCAATGTGCGCGACGAAGAGGGTGCTGTGCGTGCCGTCGAGGTGGCCGACTATTTCGAGGAAATGGACGGCCGGGTCGAGACCTGGATTTTTTCCGACATCCCGAAAGAGGAGCGGGAGAGGCTTGAGCCCTTCAACGTGCCGCGTTTTCACCGGACACTCAGCAGCTGGGTTTCGATGCTTGGCGGCGCCGGTTTCGTCATCCGGCAGTTGGCTGAACCGCGAGCCTCGGAAGAGGCCGCGCTGGCAAATTCCACAGTCGCCGACACCCGGGTGGCACCGATTTTTCTTCAAGTGCTGGCCGGCAAATCGACCTGATCGTGACCAATGCCAGGACCGATCAATCCGCATCCGGATCGTCCAATCGGGTCAATACACACGCCGTACTCAAATGGATGTTTGTGGTTTCCAGACGGTCTGGGCCAAGGCTGTGGTATTTGTGCGGAACCTGCGCCGGGCCCATCAGAATATCGCCCGCCTGGGCTTCGACTTCCTGGTCACCAATGGTGAAGAGCGCCCGGCCTTTGCGAATGATGAAGATCTCATCGTAGTCATGAACATGCAGGGTCGGCCCGACGCCGACCTTGTCCTGGACGTCGAACAGGATCGTCAGATTGGTTCCAAGCTTTTCGCTTTCGAGCTTGCCGTGCCATATGCCCGGCTCAGCCGCCCAGTCGGCCCAGTGCAGAGCAACCGGTTCTTTTGCCATAGTCGTGCCCTCGGTTGGTCTTGAAGGAGAAATGTACAACCTGTCGGTCGCGTTTGCGAGATTCGGCTGCAAGCGCCTGGGATCGTGACTGAAATCCGCTCATGTTAATCCCCGACTTATTGAATTTTCTTTGTGCTTGGTTTGCCTATCATCGTCACAGATGGCGAGGGTCCCATGCGACGTGGCAAGCGCAACAGAGCGGTACAGCAAGCGAATACCCGTCCGGCGCCGGCGGCCGGGGGCCGATTCGCGCCATTGTCATCATCGGCGTGCAATCAGATCATCGAGGCCGCTTTCGCCATTCTCGAACGGATCGGCGTTTCCGGAGCTCCGAGCGAAATTCGCGACCTGGCTCTGGCGAACGGTGCGGCCGAGCGCGGCGACGGTCGGATCGTTCTGTCCAGGGCTCTGGTGGAAGACAAGCTAGCGACGGCGTGCAAAAGGGTCGAGTTGCCCGGTTTCGATCGCGACCGCGGCATCGAAGTCGGCGGCGGACGTGTGCATATCGGTACCGGTGGGGCCGCGGTGCAGGTACTGGAATCCGACGGGCTGACGTTTCGCGACAGCACACTGGCGGATCTGTACGGTCTGATGCGCATCGTCGATGCCTGCGACCACATCCACTATTCGCTGCGTCCGGTGGTCGCGCGCGATCTGGCGGATCCGTTGATGCTCGACGTCAACACGGCGTTTGCGGCACTGAAAGCGACGTCGAAACCCATCGGCACCAGCTTTTTCGAGCCGGCCAACGTGGCGCCTGTGGTCGACATGTTCGATGCCGCTCTTGCAGGTGAAGGACGGTTTCGCGCGCAGCCTTTCTGCTTCGCCGCGGTCTGCCATGTGGTGCCGCCGCTGACTCTGGCCGAGGAAGCCTGCGGCGTCATGCGTGAATGCGTGCGGCGGGGCATGCCGTTGCAGATCTGTTCGGCGGCACAGGCCGGGGCGACCAGTCCCGCAGCGCTCGCCGGGGCTCTCGCCCAGGGGCTGGCGGAATCACTGGCCGGGCTGGTGCTCGTCAACATGATGCAACCGGGGTTTCCGTGCATTCTCGCTTTCCTGCCGTTTATCTCGGATTTGCGCACCGGGGCGATGACTGGTGGCTCGGGCGAGGCGGCCGTGGCCAACGCGGCGGCAGCGCAGCTTCTGCTGACCATGGGGCTGCCTTCGACCGTTTCCGCGGGCATGACCGATGCCAAGGTCGCGGACGCACAGGCCGGTTACGAAAAGGGCTATACCGTTGCACTGGCGGCGCAGGCCGGTGCCGACATGATCAATCTGTCCGTCGGCATGCTCGGCTCGATCATGGCGGCCAGCATGGAGACACTGGTCATCGACAACGACATGTGCGGTGCCATCCAGCGCTCTGTGCGCGGTGTGGAGATGTTCGACGGTGCGATCGATCTGGATTTGATCGACCAGGTGGTCACGGGCGAAGGTCACTATCTCGGGACCGGTCAGACGTTGGATCTGATGTCGACGGAATACGTCTACCCGGCGCTGGGCGACCGGCAAAGTGTCACCGAGTGGTTGCAAAGCGGGGCGCAGACTGTCTGGGATCGCGCCCGGGAGCGGGTCGCGGAGATCGAGGCCATGCCCGCGCCCGACCATCTTCCGGCAGACGCCGAAGCTGCCATCCGGGCGCGCCTGCCAATACATCTGCCAGAACTCGTGAAGGCGTGATCCATGAAGACGCAAGCCGACATCGTGATCATTGGCGGTGGGGCCGTTGGCCTGTCGATCCTGTACCACCTCGCCAAAGCCGGCGCGACCGACGCGTTGCTGATCGAGAAGAACGAGCTGACCAGCGGGTCGACCTGGCACGCGGCAGGCAATATCCCGACCTACGCTAACAGCTGGGGCGGCATGCGTGCTGGCAACTACGCCTGGCGTCTCTACAGGGGGCTGGCGGAGGAGGTCGACTATCCGATTACCTATCGCCATACCGGGGCCTTCTGGCCGGCGCACACCCGCGATCGCATGGACCTTTTCCGTCACCTGATCGGAATTTCCAAGGGTCTGGGCTACGACATGGCAATGCTGACGCCATCCGAGATGGATGCAATGCATCCCCATTTCAGCCCGGGCGACAGCATCATCGGCGGGATCTACGACCCCTATGAAGGGGATGTCGACCCCAGTCAGTTGACCCAGGCTCTGGCCAAGGGCGCTCGCGATCGCGGCGCACGGATTGCGCGCTTTACCGAAGTGATCGGCATCGACCGCCGCCCCTCTGGCGAGTGGTGCGTGATGACCGACAAGGGTGAGGTGATTTGCAACACGGTCGTCAACGCTGCGGGCTACTACGGTCGACAGGTCGGTGAAATGGTAGGCCAAAAGCTGCCCGTCGTCACTCTGGAGCACCAGTACCTGGTGACTGGCAGCCTGCCGCAGTTGGAAGCCGACCCGGAAAACTTCCCGCTCGTGCGCGATCCCGATATCAGATACTACCTGCGGCGTGAGCGGAACGGGCTGCTGCTCGGATCCTACGGCCACGAGGGCCGCGCGGCCTGGTTGGACGGCATGCCCGAAGACTTTGCCAATCAGCTTTTTCCCGACAGCGTCGAGGATATTGCCGAGGTGCTAGAGGCGGCGCTGGCGCACGTGCCGATCCTCGGGGAAGCCGGGGTCAGTCGCTTCGTCAACGGGCCGATCCCCTATTCGCCCGATGGGGCGCCGCTATGCGGCCCGGCTTTCGGCCTGCCGAACTTCTATCACGCATGCTGTTTCCCAGTGGGCATCACCCATTCGGCCGCCGCCGCCAAGACCCTGACCGAATGGATCGTCGAGGGTGAGCCGGAGTGGGACATGTCGATGTGGGATCCGCGCCGCTTCGATGACTGGGCAAGCTTCGATTACACGGTTGCCCGCGCCTGCGAGCTCTACGAGCACCAATATGCCATCCCGTATCCGCACCAAATCTGGAAATCCGCCCGTCCGGTGAATCGCACACCGCTTTACGACACATTGAAAGCAACGGGAGCAGTGTTCGGCCAGGTCGCCGGCTGGGAGCGCGCCTTCTGGTTCGAGACCGACGCGGTCCGTGACGACGGTGCACTGAGCTTTCGGCATGAAGCCTGGCACGATGCGGTGAGAGCTGAGTGTGAAGCCGTGCGCGATTGCGTCGGCATAATGGATCACGGTGGCTTCACCCGCTACGAGGTCGAGGGGGAGGGCGCCACCGAATTCCTCGATCAAGTATTCTGCGGCGCGATGCCCGCGATCGGTCGGGTGAAGCTCAGCTACATGCTGACGCACAAGGGCAAGGTCTGGTCGGAGGCGACCATCGCCCGGCTTGCGGGGAACCGGTACCTGCTGTGCGGCCCGACGCTGACCGATCAGCGCGACCTTGACTGGATGAAGCAGTTCCTGCCCGACAGCGGCGTCGACCTCAGGAGGGGGTCAGAGTTCGATGCAGCACTGATGGTCATGGGGCCGAAGGCGCGCGAGGTGCTGCAACCGCTGAGCCACAATGATCTCTCTCGGGAGGCCGCGCCCTGGATGTCGGTGCGTGACATCACCATCGCCGGGGTACAGGCCATAGCGCTGCGTGTCTCCTATGTCGGCGAACTGGGCTGGGAACTGCATGTGCGCAGCGACGACCTTGCGACCGTTTATGCTGCGATCATGGAGCTAGGTGCTGCTGTCGGCGCGGTCCAGTTTGGCTCCTACGCACTTAACGCCATGCGGCTTGAGAAGGGCTATCACGGCTGGGGCGCCGACTTCGGGGTCGAATACACCGCCTTCGATGCAGGCCTCGACCGGTTTGTCAGCCGCAAGAAGCAGAGCTTTGTCGGGCGCGACGCCTTCCTGGCGCAGGCCGAGCTGCCCCGTCAGTACCGTTTCGCCGGTTTTGTTCTCGACGGCCACGGAGCTGACGCGCTTCCCTCTGATCCGATCTGCCGTGACGGTCAACCGGTGGGCTATGTCAGTTCAGGCGGCACGGGCTTTCGCATCGGGAAGCGCCTGGCGCTCGGCTATCTGACCGTCGATACACGGCCCGGCGATGTGTTTGATATCGAGGTGCTGGGTGAGCCGGTTCGCGCAACCGTTGCTACGGTGCCATTCTACGATCCGGAAAACCTGCGCTTGAAGAGCTGAGAGATGACGAAACCACTACCTTCGGACGTTAACGTCGCGATTGTGGGCGGCGGCATCGTCGGCTGCGCCACAGCCTACCATTTGGCCAGGGCCGGCTGGTCGGTGGCTTTGTTCGAACGCAAGAAGCTGACCAGCGGGACCACCTGGCATGCAGCCGGGCTCGTCAGCGAAACCCAGGGCGTGCCGGTCATGTCCGCGCTGGCAAAATACGGTCTCGACCTGATGGAGCGTCTCGAGGACGAGACTGGCCAGAGCACCGGATTCAAGCGCAATGGCTCGATCACCCTGGCGCTGAACGTTGCACGGGTTGAAGAGCTGCGCCGCAAGGTCGACTACAGCCATGGCTGTGGCATCCGTGCAGAAGAGATTTCACCGATCGAGGCCCGCGAACGCTGGCCATTGCTGTCAATTCACGGTGCGAAGAGCGCATTCTGGTTTCCGGGCGACGGCTACACCAACCCGATCGACACCACCATGGCGCTCGCCAGGGGCGCACGCATGAATGGTGCGCAGATATTCGAGGACACCCGGGTCGAGCGGGTTATCATCGAGGCCGGTCGTGTTGTGGGTGTTGAGCTGGCCGACGGCATGGTCCGTGCCGAGCATGTGGTCAACGCCACCGGCATGTGGGCGCGCGATTTCGGGTTGAGCCACGGGGTCAGCCTGCCGCTGCACGCGACCAACCATTACTACATCGTCACCGACCCGATCGATGGTGTGACCGGTGATCTGCCGGTGCTGCGGGTTATGGATGAATATGCCTACTACAAGGAGGACGCCGGCAAGCTGTTGATCGGCTGCTCAGAACCTGACGCCACGCCGTGGCGGCCGGAAGGCGGTATTCCGGAGCATTTCGAATTCGATGAACTGCCCTGCGACGAGGAGCATCTTTTCCCAATCCTCGAAGCGGCATCCGAGCGCGTGCCGGCGCTGGCGACTTCCGGTATCCGCACATTCTTCAACGGGCCAGAGAGTTTCACGCCGGACGGCAAACCCTATCTCGGTCCGGTTGCGGATGTGAACGGGCTTTGGGTCGCCGCCGGTTACAATTCCACCGGCATTCAGAATGGTCCGGGCGCGGGCAGGGCGCTGGCCGAATGGGTCATGGCCGGGCACATGACCATGGATCTGACAGATGTCGATGTTCGCCGTGTCGTGCCGGGTCTGAGCGCTCAGCGCTATGCCGCTGACAAAGCGGCGGAAACCTTGTCACTGGCCTACGCGATGCACTGGCCATATCACCAGCGAAAGGTGGCGCGTGGCCTGCGGCGCACGCCCTATCATGCGGCCTTAAAGACGGCAGGCGCACAATTCGGCAGCGCCAATTGCTGGGAGCGTCCTTTGGTCTTCGGTGCCGAAGTAACCGATGGGTTCGACCGCCAGCCATGGTTCGACACATGGCGCGCCGAGCATGAAGCCCTTCGCAGCGATCTCGGATTGATTGACCTCACCTTCGGCCGCTTTGTCGTCGACGGCGAGGCGGCCGAGGCGCAGATGCAGCGCCTCTGCGGTGCGAACGTGGCAGTGTCGCCAGGTTCCCTGGTCTATACCCACATGTTCAATCCTCAGGGAGGGATCGAGGCAGACGTAACCGTCGCCCGCCTGTCGCAGACCCGCTACCTGGTGATGGCATCTGCGGCCGCCGAACCACAGTGTGAGAGCTGGCTCAAAGCGCAGCTGCGCGGCACCGGCGTCAGTGTGGTCAACATCACATCGTCCGAGGCGACGCTGGCCGTGATGGGGCCACGGGCCCGCGAGTTCCTGGGCGGTCTGACGGATGCGGATTTGTCCAACGACGCTTTTCCATTTGCGAGCTTCCGGCAGATCCACGTGGGTCATGCCCCGGTGCGAGCGCAACGGATCACCTATGTGGGCGAACTTGGCTGGGAACTGCACGTGCCCGCGGAGTTCGCCCAGCATGTTTTTGAAACGGTAACGGGCGCGGCTGATGCGCCTCGGCTCTGCGGCGGCATGGCGGTGGATAGCTGCAGGATCGAAAAGGCGTTCCGTCATTGGGGCCACGACATTGGGCCCTTCGACACACCGGTGGAGGCCGGCCTGACCTTCGCCTGCGACTTTGCCACGGATTTCATTGGCAAAGAGGCCATCGAGTTACGCCGCCAGCAGGGCGCGGCGAGCCGGATGCTGCAGTTCCGGCTCGATGATCCCGAAGCCCTTGTCTTTGGCAAGGAACCGATCCTGCGCGAGGGGGAGATCGTTGGTCGGTTGACCTCGGCCAGCACCGGTTGGACCGTGGGGAGCGGGGTCGGGCTTGGTTATGTGTCGCGCCCCGATAGCAT
The DNA here is from genome assembly GCA_965228435.1 of Hoeflea sp. GTDB lineage: Bacteria > Pseudomonadota > Alphaproteobacteria > Rhizobiales > Rhizobiaceae > Hoeflea_A. The sequence goes on from OZ245818.1 coordinate 4,463,626, forward strand.
GGCGGTCAGCGATTTGGCCGCCTCTGACTATGCCATCATGGTGGCCGGGCGGCCGGTGCGGGCCGTCGCCAGCCTGCGCCCCCTTTACGATCCAGCCAATCAGAGGATGCGGGTTTGATCAGGTGATGTGGAAGCCGCCCTCAGGGCTCCCGCACCATTCGACGAGCAGATCGGCCACGATGTTGATCGGGTCTCCCTCGGTGCGGTCGTCGGAGCGCAGCAGTGCGGACCAGGGAACCTGGATGCCGTCGCGCGTGACCTGTGCACCCACAATCCGGCCTTCTGCCAGGGCCGCCTGCATGGCCCAGCTTGCCAGGACACTGGTGCCGAGATCGGACGCGACGAGTTCGACGATTGCCTCGGGCAGTTCGACGGTCGCCGCCCAGCGCGGATAACTTTCCGTCGGTCGAAACAGCAGCGCGAATTCGCGGTCGGGTTCCGGCACCTTGGTGTAGGTGATGAACGGCTCGCCGATAATGTCGGCGCCTTCGACAAAGTCCCGCCCCGCCAACCGATGGCCTGGCGCCATGATGTAAAGCAGCGGGTCTTCAAACAAATCCAGTGTTGTCAGCCCGGGCTGCGCCGGTGCCCGCGAAACGACTGCAATATCGATGTGCCGGTTGATGACGCTGGTGATCGGATCGCTGCGTGCGCCGGCCATGATCTGCAGATCGATGCCCGTGGTGCGCGATTTGAGAAACCGGATGAACTCCGGCAGCCAACGATAGTTCGAATAGGCTTCGACCGACATCCGGACCACATGCTGGATACCGGCATTCATGCGTCGAACATCCTCTTCGGCACGCCCGAGATCACTCAGGATCCGCTCTGCGACCACCGCCATATGTTCGGCAGCCGGTGTCTTGCGCAGCCGTTTGTGCAGGCGGGTAAAGAGCGGCACATCCAGCCGCCGTTCCGCTTCCCGAAGGCGATGCGATAGCGCCGATGGCGTGACACCCAGAATCTCGGCGGCGTCGGAGATGCGCCCTGTCTGATCAAGGGCCTTGATCAGTTGCAGATGGCGAAGATCGAGGAGGGGCTTCATGCGGTTTTCCGTGGCTGAAGAAAATTCACGTAACAAGGAAAACTTCGAGATTGTTCTTCAGTCAAGTTGAATGTGAAATTCGCCCCGAACCATGCCGCGGAGCAGCTGAATGAACGTCGACGCCAAACACACGATCGCCGCGGACATCGCGCACCATGTTCACCCGCAATCCAACCTGCGGCAGCATGCCGAACAGGGTCCGACGATGATCGTGCGCGGCGAGGGTGTTTTCATCTACGACACCGAGGGCCGGCAGATTATCGACGGCTTTTCGGGGCTGGGCTGTGTCAGCCTGGGCTATCACAATGAACGGCTGGCCGAGGCTGCCAGGCGACAGATGAACACGCTGCCCTTCGCGCCGACATTCTACAACCGGTCGCACCCGCGCGTCGCCGAGCTCGGCGAGCGGCTGATTGGCCTGGCTCCGGGCGATATGAGCCGGGTCATGTTCCAGTGTTCGGGCTCGGAAGCCAATGACACGGCAATCAAGCTGCTGTGGTACGCCAACACGGCCCGCGGAGAGCCGAACCGGCGCAAGATCATCGGCCGCATCCGCGGGTATCACGGCAACACCGTTGCCACTGCGTCGCTGTCGGGTCAGCCGCATATGCATGCCAAGTTCGGTCTGCCGCTGCCCGAGTTCAAACATACCGAACTGCCCAATTATTATCGCTTTCATATCGACGGTGAGAGCGAGGAGGAATTTTCAGCCCGCATGGCCCGCAGCTTCGAGGATCTGATCCTGGCGGAGGGACCCGAAACGATCGCCGCCTTTTTCGCCGAACCCGCCATCTCGGGCGGCGGTGCGCTGATGCCGCCCAAGGGCTATTGGGAGGAAATGCAGGCGGTATTGCGAAAATACGATATCCGGTTCGTCGTGGACGAGGTGGTCTGTGGTTTCGGTCGGACTGGCAATTTGTGGGGAGCTGAGACCTGGGGGCTCAAGCCGGACATGATGACCTGCGCCAAGGCACTGTCGGCTGCTTTTTTCCCGGTCTCTGCACTGATGTTCAAGGACGAGCTTTACGCCGACATGATGAAGAATTCCGACGAGGTCGGCGTCTTCGGCCATGGCTACACCTATGCGGGGCATCCGGTCGGCGCGGCTGTGGCTTTGCAGGCACTCGATATCTATGATGAAATCGACCTGGTCGGCCATGTGCGCAAGGTCAGCCGAACCTTTCTGGAGAAATGCCATGCCCTGCGCGATCATCCGCTGGTTGCCGAGGTTCGCGGCGTTGGCCTCTTCTGCGGCTTCGAGCTGATGATGGACGCCACCAAGCGCGAACCTTTCGATCCGTTCTGGAAGGTCGGCGAGCTGGTGCAGAATTTTGCCCACGACCGCGGGCTCTATCTGCGAGCCATCGGCGACCGGATCAGCTTCATGCCGCCGCTGATCATAAACGAGGAGGAGGTTGGTATCGCGGCCGACCGCTTCAAAGCAGCGCTTGATGATGCGTGGCAGGTTATCAGGACGAAATTGTAGGAGGAAATGCATGTCCGGAATTGCCGTCATCGGCCTTGGTACCATGGGTCTGCCGATGGCCCGGCACCTGAGATCAAGCGGATATGAGGTGGTCGGAGTGGATGAAAGCCCGACGGCCCGTTCGGCCTTTGATGGGGCACAAGCTCCCCGGGATGCGGATTATTCCAACACCGGCACCATCCTGACGATGCTCCCGGAAGGCGCGCATGTGCTGAATTCCTATCGCGACATCATTCTTGACCGTGCGGCGCACGGTACCCTGCTGATTGATAGCTCTACGATCGATGTGGACACGGCGCGACAGCTGAACGTTCTGGCCTCGGAGCGTGGTCTGTCGCAGGTCGACGCTCCTGTCTCGGGCGGACCGGAAGCGGCCGGTCGGGGCGAGCTGAGCTTCATGGTTGGCGGCACCGATGCGGATGTTGCGCGTGCCAGACCCCTGCTTGAAGAGCTCGGCCGGAAGATCACCCATTTCGGCGCGCCCGGATCCGGGCAGGCGGCAAAGGCCTGCCACAACATGATCTGCGGCATCACCGCGATGGCCGTGCTCGAAGGGTTTGCACTTGCCGACGCAATGGAGTTGGACCTGTCGCAGTTTTATGAGCTTTGTGCCGGCGCTGCGGCCCAGAGCTGGACGCTCGAAAACCGTTGTCCGATCCCCGGTGTCGTGCCTCAGGCACCAGCTTCCAACGGCTTTGCGCCGGGTTTCGCCGCAGCACTGATGGCGAAAGACCTGCGGCTTGCTCAGGAGGCGGCGCGCAGCAGCGGGCAGGAGACGCCCTTCGGTGCTCTCGCCGCTTCGTCATTCACGGAATTTGCCAAAGACACTGGCGGCGCGGAGGATTTTTCGGCCTACTACCGAACCCTTCGTGCTCTGCCGGAAACCGCCGAGGACAATTGATCATGCCGCTGCTCGACTACGTTCTTCCTGCCGACGGCCTTGCCGGATCGTTTATCAACGGCGCGTGGCACTGGCCGGAGAGCGGTGAAAAACTGACCATTGAAAATCCCTCGCGCCGCAGCCCGATCTGCGAGGTCGGCCGGGGGACTGGCGTCGAGATCGATCTTGCCGTTCAGGCCGCCCGCGCGGCTCTGCCCGGCTGGCGCGCGCTGGCGGCCAGCGAGCGCGGAAAGCTGCTGGCCGAACTGGGGCGCCGCCTGGAGGGGAATGCCGAGGAAGTGGCGCGGGTGCTGGCGGCTGAAAGCGGCAATGCTATCAAAACCCAGTCCCGGGGCGAGGCGATGGGTGCGGCCGGCGTGTTGAAGTATTACGGCGGCGTTGCCGTTGAGCAGAAGGGTGAAACGCTGCCTCTCGGCCCCGGCATCTTCAGCTATTCGACCCGCGAGCCGCACGGTGTCGTGGGTTCGATCATCCCGTGGAACTCGCCTCTCCAACTGGGTTCGGTGAAAATCTCCATGGCCCTTTCGACGGGCAATTGCCTGGTGTTGAAGCCGGCCGAGGATGCACCGCTGGCGATCCTCAAACTGGCTGAGTTGGCAGAGGGCCTCTTCCCGCCTGGCGTGTTCAACGTCGTCACCGGGTTGGGGGAGGAGGCAGGTGCGGCGCTCGCCGCTCATCCCGGCATCGACAAGGTGTCGTTTACCGGTTCTTCCGAAGTCGGCAAACTGATTGGCCATGCCACAGCAGACCGGATCGCCAAGTTGACGCTGGAACTGGGTGGCAAATCGCCGACCATCGTGTTTCCGGACGCAGTCGAGAACGACCGGCTCGATGCAACGGCGCAGCAGGTCGCCAACGCCATGCGCTTTGCCCGCCAGGGGCAGAGCTGCACGGCCGGGTCACGGCTCTTCGTGCATCGGGACATCTGGGACGTGCTCATGCCGAAGGTGGCGGAAAAATCCGCTGCGCTGCTGGTCGGCGATGCGCTTGATCCGGAAGTCGATATGGGCGCCGTCGTCAATGCCGAACGCTATGGAGAAATCCGCGCCTTCGTGGCCGAGGCGGAAGCCGAAGGCGCCACTTTCCTGATCGGAGAAACGCCGGTAGAAGACCCGGCCGGCTTCTGCCCCGTTCCCACCATCATCACCGGTGTAGACAACAGCTGGCGCATTTCCCGGGAAGAGGTGTTCGGCCCGGTCATGGTCGCCATTCCCTTCGAGACCGAAGCCGAAGTGATCGACATGGCCAATGATACCCATTACGGGCTCGCCGCCTTCATCTTTACCCATGACATCAGCCGCATCACGCGGCTTTCCCGCTCGATTGATGCCGGCTGGATCCAGGTCAATCAGGGCGGCGGGCAGATCCCTGGCATGTCCTACGGCGGGACCAAGCAGTCTGGCACCGGCAGCGAGTACTCGATCGAGGGCGCGCTCGAGGCCTACACCTATCGCAAATGCGTCACCATCAATGTGGAGCCCGGCGAATGACGGCCGACCGGTTCGGCAATGCAATCGATCCGGGGGTTGGCTATGCTCGTGGCGAGCTGCTGGCCTCCTCAGCCGACGAAGTGCGCCGCCTGCGCCAGGCCGGGCAGGTCGCCGGTGACTTTGTCGCTCGGGAGGGCATCGACAGGATCGCGATCTTTACCGGCAACCTGCGCTACTACCCGGCGACCGCCAACGATCTGTCCGAACTGTGCGAGGAATGGGTCGGGCCGGGGCTTTACGGCGAAGAGCTGCGCCAGGCGGCGATCGCCCATATGGGTGGTAGTGGCAAGGAAGCCGCTACGGTGATCAATCGCACGAGCGCCGGCATTGTGGCCACGATACTGGCCCATTGTGACGGCCGTCCGGTCCTGTCGCTGGTCCCGAAGGGAGACCGGTCGCACGCTTCGGTGACCCGAGGTGCTGCTCTTGCCGGAGTGGCTGTCGTCGAGGCCTATTCCTTGTCTGAGGTCGAAGAGCTGCTGGCTGAACATCGGCCCTCCCTGACCGTGATCACGACGGTCACGTCCGAATTGGCCATGCTGCCCGACGACCTGACGGCCTCGGCCACGCGATCGGCGCAACAGCAGGGCTGCATTGTCCTGCTGGACGAGGCTTATGGAGCACGGCTGCGCCCGGTCCTGCATGGCGGTGCGCCGGCGCTGTCGTTCGGCGCGGATCTGGTGATCACAAACGCGGACAAGGCCGGCCTGTCCGGCCCGCGTGCCGGAGTGCTGTGTGGCGATGCTGCGGCGCTGGTGCCGGTGCTGGCGAAAGCCAGCGAACTGGGGATGGAAGCGCGAGCGCCCGTGGCCGTTGGTGCGATGCGCAGTCTCCAGGGCTTTACACCCGACCTTCTGCATAACGAAGTTCGTGACGGCGAAGCACTGTCGACAGCGCTTGAAGACCTGCTCGGCGAAGATAGTGTCAAGCGCTCGGTTCTGGGCCCGAAAATCGACGAGCAGGATGTGCACGCCCGGATCCTGGCGTTGGCGGGCAAGAACGGAACCCGGCGCGTGCCGGCGGAAGTCACGGCTGCCATCGGCATGCTGATGCTGCAGGATCATGGCATTGTCACGGTCAATACCCACGGCCAACCCGGCGGTCGGGTATCGATGCGGCTCAAACCAACCTCGGGTGCGGTTTCGCGTGTCGGCGGTGCCAGGGCGGTGGCACAGTGCGTTGTGTCTGCGATGGAGCAGACGGCCGCTCACCTGGACGACCCGGCCTGGTTTGCCAATCTGCTTTTTGGAGAAGCCTGATGGCCGATACGGATCTGATCGCCAGGCTCGACGATCGGCTGGACCAGCTGGTCAATATCGATATGGGCGAGCGCGGTGTTGAAGCGCTCTTCGATGCGGCGCGCGCGCTGCAGGGCGGCTCGCTTGTCGGTGCCGCCGCGGAGGCCCTGATGTCCGTGCCGGAAGACGGGACTGTGGTGCTGACCACAGGCTCGGTTTCACGCGCATGGATTACCCCGGAACTGGGCGAAAATGATGGCCCTTCAGGTGCTGCCGCAATCGCCCGGGCGCTCGTCCTGGGGCGCAATGCAACCTGTGTGGTGGTGTGCGAGCAAACGCTCCAGGAGGCGATCGGCAACGTGATGGCGGCGGCGGGTCTGTTTCCGGTGACGCTCGAACAGGCAGAGATCGCGCGACGGGACAGGAGCCTCGCAACCGTGGTCATGCTTCCCTATCCGGTCGATGATGTGGAAGGTGCTGCTGAGGCCCCGAAAATGCTTGATGCCCTTGAGCCGGACTTGCTGTTCTCGACGGAGCGCGTCGGGCGCAACGAATTCGGAATCTATCATTCCATGCGCGGGATCGATTACGGCATGGGCCGGGCTCGGGTTGATTTTCTGTTCGATGAGGCTTTGACCCGTGGCATTCCGGTGGTCGCCGTGGGCGATGGCGGCAATGAAATCGGCATGGGAAAGGTGGCCGACCATGTCCGCACCCATGTGCCCTATGGAGACAGGTGCCAATGTGGCTGCGGCGGCGGCATTGGAGCGGTCACGAGCTGCGACGTGCTGGTCACGGCCGCCTGTTCCAATTGGGGTTGCACGGCGATTGCTGCGGCGATGGCGGCGCGCGCATCAAACCAGAAATTGCTGCACACTCCAGAACGCGAAGCGCTGTTGCTCGACACGATGGTGTCCAACCATCTGATCAATTCGACTCACGGTATTATCGACGACAGCGTTGACGGCTTTCGCCGAAACAGCCATATCGCGGTCGCCGAACTTTGCTCGGACATCGTCGCCCGCGCTTTTTGACCACCAGGAATCTTCCATGCTGCACGAAAAACCCGGCCTGATCGAGGCTGTACGCGACCGCTTTGCCCACGTGGACACCTGTCCCTTTCAGGGACCGCGCATCTTTTTCGAAAATGCCGGCGGCGCGCTCACATTGAAGTCGGTGGTCGAAACCTCGACTACTTTTGCGGGGATCCCCGACAATCAGGGACGCGATAATGTGGCCGCGCATGCTCTGGTCGAGACCATCGATAAGGCGAAGCGGGATCTCGCTACCTTCATGAACACCTCTTCGGGTCAGTTCTTTGTCGGCGAAAGCGGAACCGAGTTGCTGTTCCGCCTTATCCGCACGGCCTGTGTGAACGCGCCAAAGGGCACGAAGGTCGTCGGCAGCTCGATCGAACATCCGGCGACGCGCAGTGCAGCTCGTCGCTGGTCGGACATTGCCGGCCTGACCTATGTCAACGTCCAGCATCGGTCGGAAACCGGCAAGGTGGAAGCCGAGGACTACCGCGCACTGATGACCCCCGATGTGGCGGTCGCGACCATCCTTCACGCCTCGCCGGTGACCGGCATGGCCATGGACGTGGCGGCCATTTCCAAGGTTATCCGCGAGGTTTCGCCGGACTGTGTCATCATTGTCGACGGTATCCAGCATGCCGCTCACGGTCAGTTGGATCTCGATTCCTACAAGGTCGATGGCTATGCGATTTCCCCCTACAAGGTGTTTTCGCGGCATGGCTACGGCATTGCCTGGATATCGGACCGGCTGAGCGCGATGCCACACGATATGCTGATCGACGCACCGGCAACCGGATGGGAATTCGGCACCCGCGATACCGGTGCCTACGCCACGATTTCCGACGTCGTGGCTTATTTCGACTGGCTTGGCGGCCAGGTCTCGGACAAGACGGACCGCCGGGCGCGTATCGTCGCGGCTGGTGAGGCCATCCACGCCTATGAGAGCCGCCTGACGGATGCCATGATCAATGGCATCGGCAATCTGCCGGGGTTGCGGGGCATGGAGCACGTCACGATCATTGCGGGCGCCGATAACCCGTCGCGTGAGGGGTTGGTCTCGATCGTGGTTGACGGTATGGCCTCACCTGATGTTGTGACCAAACTCAACCAGCAGGGCATCCGAACCCATACGCGCAAGGCCGATCACTACAGCGGCAATGTGCTTGACCCGCTCGGCCTTTCCGACTGCATTCGTATCTCGCTGTGCCACTACAATACCGAGCACGAGGTCTCTCAGCTGTTGGCGGCGCTCAAGGATATCTCAGACTGAAATCGGCGGTCACAACCAGTAGCGCGGTCCGGGACCATTGCGCGCCGCCGAGTCGTCCGGGTTGGACAGATGGCATTTGTCAAACGACAAGCAGCCACAGCCGATACAGCCGGTCAAACCCTCGCGCAGACGGTGAAGTTCGTCGATCCGTCGATCGACACGGTCGAGCCAGGTGCCCGACAGGCGCTCCCAATCCGAGCGGGTGGGCGTGCGGTCGTTCGGCAATTTTGCCAGCTCGGCTCCGATTTCTTCGAGCGTCAGGCCAATACGCTGGGCAAAGACGATGAAGGCAATGCGGCGCAACACCGAGCGCGGGAAACGCCGGTGGCCGGAACCGGAGCGCTCCGACACGATCAGTCCCCGATCTTCGTAAAACCGCAGGGCGGAAGCGGCAACGCCGCTGCGGCGGGCGATTTCGCCGATGGTCATGACTTTTTCCATGGCCACAGAAAACCATAGAACAGGCTTGACTTCAAGCTAACTTGAACTTGTATTTCAGTGCCTCCAATGTTCGAAGGAGGCATCATACATGCGTACACAATCTCAATTTGCAGGTCTGAGGGTTGCCATAACCGGCGGGACATCAGGGCTTGGTCTGGCTCTTGTGCGGCAACTGACGGAGGCCGGTGCCAGAGTGGTTTTCGTCGCTCGCGGATCAGATCGGGTCGAGCGCGTGGCCAGCGAGACCGGTGCGGTGGGACTTGCCGGCGACGTGGCGCGCAAGGACGATATTTATCCGCTGGCACTTCAGATCACCGGTCAACTGGATGGCCTCGATTTGCTCATCAACAACGCTTCGGGCCTTGGACCTGAACCGCTGGCGCTTCTGGCCGATACGGAGTGCGAGGAGTTGGAAGCTGCGTTGGCGGTCAATCTCGTGGGTCCGTTTCGGCTGACCAAGGCACTGTTTGGTGCGCTCGCCGCGTCGGCGCGCGAGGGTGGCTCGGCACTGGTCGTCAACGTTTCCAGCGATGCAGCAGTGGAACCCTACGCCACCTGGGGAGCCTATTCCGCCAGCAAGGCAGGCCTGCGGCACATGACGGCCATATGGGACGAGGAGGCAAGCGACCTTGGTATCCGCTTCCTGTCTTTTGACCCCGGCGATATGGACACACCGCTGCATCGTGCGGCAGTGCCCGATGCCGATCTCTCCGGCCTCAAGCTGCCTGAAGAGGCCGCAAGCGAATTGATCGAATCAATACGGGTGCATTTATCCAAAGGTGTTTTCGAAGCGGCGGTGGCTTCATGATTGCCGCCGACCGACCAAATCGCCGCGGAGGCCGGCTGATGACCGTCTCCGCTAACGGTGGATTACAGCACCTGTCTCGGAGCGCACTGTCTACCCTGTTCGGAGCGAACGATCTGATCGTTGCCAATGACGCCGCTGTGTTGCCTGCCAGCCTCACCGGTAGCCATGTGTCCAGCGGAAAGCCGTTGGAGGTCAGGCTGGCTGGCTGGCCGCAGGATGGTCGACCCGGTGGGCGATTCATCGCACTGGCTTTCGGGGCCGGTGACTATCGGATACCGACCGAAGACCGAAGGCCGCCACCGTCTCTGCAACCCGGAGATCGCCTCGAACTCGGCCCCTTGTCGGCCTTTATTGAGCGCCTGGCCGGACATCCGCGACTGCCGATCATTCGTTTCGAAGGTGACATGGATGCAGTCTGGGCCGGCATTGCCAGCCACGGACGGCCGGTTCAGTATGCGCATGTGCCGGAACCCTTGGCCCTGTGGGATGTTTGGACCAATCTCGCTGCTCGCCCCGTTGCCTTCGAGCCGCCCTCGGCGGGATTGCCCCTGACTTGGCGGCTGGTATCCGAATGGCGGCGACGAGGCGCTGAGCTTGTAACGCTGACCCATGCTGCGGGGCTGTCATCGACCGGAGATCATGCACTGGACTGCCAGCTTCCGTTCGACGAACCCTTCTCAATCCCGAAACGGTCCGCCGCCGCCGTCAACCGCGCCAAGACGCAAGGACGACGGATCGTGGCGATCGGAACCACCGTCGTCCGGGCGCTGGAAGCGGCAAGGTCATCCGATGAGACCGTATCCGCCGGCAGCAGCATCGCCCGGGGCAGGATTGGTCCGAGCACGGAATTGCGTGTTGTTGATGCACTGCTCACCGGAATGCATCAACCGGGTGAAAGCCACTACCAACTCCTGGGCGCCTTTGCTGGTTCCCGGTTGCTTGCTCGCGTCACTGCAGAAGCACGCGGTTACCGCACACACGAATTCGGCGATTCCATGCTGATCGAACGGCAATCGAATTGCGCGCCGGTTCCTCAAAGCGGGACAATCCCGAATGACGTCGTTTGTGTTTAGTTAAGCTTTTTCGCCATGTGGTTGCACACAACGTTGGCATACGCGGAAAACCCTGCAATCATTCCAGATGTCAGAGATTCGGTTTGGCACCGCAAATCTGGTGGGATTTCCTTCGGGGTTCATCCGACCGGAGAAACCCTCGGGAGCGCCGGTGCGGTCCGAGACTTGGGGGTGGGGGATGACAGCGGAAACCGAACAAAGCGATCGCGTTCCCTTGTTGGCCTGGACGGCAACTTTGCTGTGCGGTCTTGCGGTAGCGTATAACAGCGGTGCTGTCATGGCGGCGGCGCCGTTTATGAAGATCGACCTCGATCTGGACAGCAACACCCTGCAATGGGTGATGATTTCCTACATGCTGGTGGCCACGGTCCTGGTCGGCGTGATGGGCGGGTTCTCCGACATCTTCGGCCGGCTCCGGCTGCTGATGCTTGGGGCGGTGATGTTCTCGCTGGGCTCCCTGATCTGCCTGTTTGCCGACAGCGGCGCGGTTGTCATCGCCGGCCGATCCGTGCAGGCCGTGGGTGGAGCCGGCATTTTTGGCACTGGGGTCGCCGTGTTGACCGTTGCCACACCGGAGCGGCTGAGGACGCTGGCGCTTGGCCTCTGGTCGGCGGCCGTGGCCCTGGGATTGGGAATCGGACCATTAATCGGCGGCCTGTTGACCGACTGGTTCGATTGGCGGGCGATCTTCGCTTTCGACATCGTGCTGTTGGCAGCGGGCCTGCTTGCCTGTCTGGCGGTCGCCCGGGCGCACCTCATTCCCGAGGAAACTGCAGCTAAAAGCCAAACCGACTATATCGGCGCGGTTTTGATGATGGCGTCTCTGGGTGCCCTGACTCTTGTGCTGAGCCGCGGGCAGGCGAGCGGTTGGGGATCAGCCGAAATCGTGTTGCTCATGATCGCCGCGGCCGCCACCGGCGTCGGCTTTTTCTGGCGTGAATTGCGAACCGAAAGTCCGATGTTCGCATTGCGCTTCTTTCGCCGGCCAAGCTACGTGGCGGCGGCGGTGGGCACATTTATCGCTGGTTTCGCCATGTTCGGCCTGATCTACTACTTCAACCAGTTTGTACAATCGCCTCAGGGGCTGAGCTACTCGGCACTTGCGAGCGGAGCCGCGCTGCTGCCCTGCACCATGCTGTTCTTCATCGGCTCGATCGCACTGCCAAGGCTTCTTGCCAATGCCGACCTGCGGTGGCCGACGACGCTTGGAATGGTGTTGATGGCAATTGGCTTCTGGCTCCTGCGCGATCTGTCGGCGGACGTTTCCTATGGAGACATGTGGTGGAAGCTGGGCCTGGTCGGTCTGGGCTTCGGACTGACATTCGGGCTGCTGCCGCGGGTCGGCATGCGGGATCTTCCCGATAGCGATACCGGACAGGGCTCTGGCGTCATCAACGTGTGTCTCTACGTGGGTTTTACCTTTGGCATCGCCGCCTGCGGGGTCGCTGTCGCAGCTATACGCCACACGGCCGTCAAGACCGTCATCGCGGGGCTGTCCTCGGGGCCAACCGATCGTGACGGGGTGATCCATGACCTGGTTCACGGATCGAACTCGGCCGTGGCGCGGGCCCTGCAGACATTTACCGATGATGATGCGGCTCAGTTGCGGACCGCACTTGGTCGCGCCCTGGAACATGGCTTTGAAGGAGTCGTGACGATCCTTGCCGTCACCTCGGTCGTGGGCGCGGTTCTTTGCGCGGCATTGCAGCGCGGATCGAAGACAGCGTAGGCGTCAGGCGGCCTTTTCCATGACCAGTTGGGTCAGATCGGCGATGGTATCGAGGCGTGACATGTCGAAATCGGGATCCGCCAGGTCGAGGTCATATTCGGCCTCCAGCATCATCATGACCTCGGTTGCGGCGAGCGAGTCGAGACGGCCGGAGACGAACAGTGAGTCGGTATCGGCAACCGGACCGGTGTGGCCGCGTGCGTTCAGGATGGATTCAATCGATCCGCGGATCGCCGTGTGGGCATCGGTCATGGGTTCACTCCAAACAGGCTGACGAAAAAGGTGAGGCGCTCGCCGAAGGTTCCCTCTCCGGAAATATCGTCGAAAACCTTCAACATGCAGAAAAACAGGATAACGCCGAGACGCGGACGCACGTGGTAGGCGAAGAACCCGTCCTCCGGCTTCGGTTTGCGGCCACGCAGTTGCGAACAGATGAGGCCGATGGCCAGGACGAGACTGTAGAAAATCGCCGAATAAAACTTCGGCAACGTCTCCAACGCCGGTGTCCAGGCGAAGACCCAGGTCTCACGCATGAAGTGGTAGAGGAAGTTGCCGATACCGGCCGCACACAGGGTCGCGAAGGCGATGCGCAGTTTGGGCTGCTTTTTGAAGAACCGCTGAAAGGCCGGATAGAAGAAGAAGTCGACCAGCATTTCCTTGAAATAGAAAAAGTAGCGGTTCCAAAACTCGGCCAGTGTGCGCGAGGCCAGCGGATTATAGGTGTTGCGTGGAATGCGGTAGCCGACCATGCGAACCACCGCGACGATGACATGGCCCCAGACTGAAATGATCAGCAGATCGAGGAAGTAGTTGGTGAGAAGGCTGGTCCAGCGTACGCCAAGCGAGGCGCCTTCACCAGCCGCCTGGGCGAGGATCGCCTGGTGTAGCGTCGGAACGGCACCGGCATCGTGAACCGCCAGGGCCGCGACCTGGTAGACCGCATTGAGGATTGCCGCCCAGACCACCAGTTTGAGCGCCTTCAGACGGGTGACGGCCAGTTCCGCCTCGTCCTTAGCTTCGAATTTCGACAGATAGCCGAAACCCTTGCCGATCGGTGCCGCACTGCCGCTCCAGAACGGGCGCATCAGGCCAAGACGTTGCACGTTGGCGGTCGGGTCGCCGGTTTTCTGGTCGGTCAGGGCGTAGGACAGAAACCAGAAAGACGAGACCCAGACGCCCAATACGGCCCAAAGCCCGCTGTGAACGATAGTGCCGGGGTCAAGCATGGCTGCGATCACCACGAAGGCGAGGAACACGCCAATCATGCTCCGAACCGGGCGTTTGGCGGCCATCTGTCCGGAAAAGCGACGCTGCAACTCCAGCGCTGACCAGGCAATGATCAGAAATCCGAAAACGGCGGCGACCTGCAGTGTCATTGCCGGTACGGCGATCGAAGCTGCCAGATCCTGCAGCGTCTGGGTCCATTCGGCGACGCGGAAAGGTCGAAGTGCAAGATAGAACAGACCAGCGCCGACAACGATCAGTTTGCGGCGCTGTGGCCACAGCGCGCAGCCGGCCAGCGCGACTGCCGTCAGCGCCAGCAGGGCCTTGCTCATGTTGAGACTGACCGCCAGGGTCAGCAGAAACCCGGCATGAATGACCAGAATGCCGGGTAACGTCCCGGCAAAGGCGATAGCGCGATCGTTGCCGTCCATACCCAACCAGGCTCGGCGCCAGCCGAGAAGCCAGGTGATCGGATTGCGACCGCCCGGCGGGTTTTGCAGGCTTTCGAGGCTCACTGGGCGGCCTCTGCGGCGGCAACCGTCGCGGCCTTGTCGAGATCTGCCACCAGTGCTTTACGGTCGATCTTGCCGTTGGCGTTTCGAGGCAGGTTTTCGACAAACTGGATGGTGCCCGGCACCATGTAGCGCGGCAGGGTCTTCAGCATCTCGGCCTGGACTTCCTCTGCACTGCGCTTGGCTTCAGCAGTGAACCCGACGAGGCCCTGGGCCGACCCGTCTTCAACCGGCCAGGCGACGACCACCGACAATTCGCTGCCGGTGGCGCGGCGCAGGTGCATTTCCACCTCTTCCAGCTCGATGCGGTTGCCCTTCATTTTGACCTGGTTGTCGGTGCGGCCGAGGTGGTGGAAACGGCCATCGGCATCCTGACGGCCGAGATCGCCAGTCAGATACCAGCGCTTGCCGTCGATCATCCTGAATCGGTCTGCGGTCAGTTCGGGCGCGTTAAAATAGCCGTCCGCAAGTTGCACGCCGGACAGTGCAATCTCACCGGCTTCGCCGGTTGCAACGGGCTTTAGATTCTCGTCAAAGATCGCCACATCCATCGTGTCGTATGCATTGCCGATCGACAGGATGCCGCGCTCCTCGGTGGCAACCGGCGGATCAGTCAGGGTCTGTCGGGTGCAGATCACCGTTGCTTCGGTCGGACCGTAGATGTTTTCGACCGTGCTATTGGGCGCGGCTCCGGCCCACGCCTGAACGGCAGCAACAGGTAGTGGCTCGCCGCAGAAAACCGAGAGCCTGAGGCTCGGGAGAATGCCCGGCTTGAGAGATCCGGTGCTGCGCATCAGGGCAATCACAGTCGGCACAGAGAGCCAGCAGGTGATTTCATTCTTGCGTATGAAGCGCGCCGGCGCCATCAGGTCGAGGGGCGACATCAGATACAGGCAGGCGCCGGCCTCCCAGCACAGAAACATGTTGTGGACCGTCAGATCGAAGGTGATGTCGCAGCTTTCGCCGACGCGATCTTCGGCGGTCAGGCGCGTCCATTTGCGCGTTTCTTCGATGTAGGCGCGCACACCACGGATGGGCACAACCACACCCTTTGGCATGCCCGTGGTTCCGGATGTGTAGATAATGTAGGCCGTGTCGGATGGCTCGCGCGGTGCCGGATCAAGAATCGGAGAAGCGTCGACTGCGGACAGGGCTACAGTGCGATCGTGCAACGCGTCATTGGCCGCGTGCGCTTCGTCTGCGACGACGATACGCTGGGGAGCGGCTTCCAGAACAGCGTCGGTCAGCAATGCCGCGCCATTCGTATCAACCACAAGTGCATCCAGATCGAGAAGTTTCAGAAGGTCGACGAGGCGAGCTTCCGGCCATTTCAGGTTGAGTGGCACATAGGCCTTACCGCTGCACAGCGCGCCAAGGATGCCGGCATAGGCTTCGAAACTGCGCGATCCGAGAATGCCGACTCTGCCGGATCGGCCAGCGGAGACAAATCCGGCGAGCCGCGCCGCGGTCTGTGCCAATTCGCCGTAAGTCCAGCTTCCCTTGTCGGAATGCAGTGCAATTTTTTCTGGGTTGTCGCGCGCCGATGCAAAGAACGGCAGCGACAGATTGTGGCCCGTGACCATCGGAAGTCCTCGTGACAATCGTTGCAACGTACCCCTAGGGAACGCTCAATACCGTTAAGAAAGGGGGTTTAGAGGCGGCGGAAGTCAACGAATCCTTCACCTTAACGTTAACGGTCAGTGCTCTTCTGATTCATCCGGTGTTAACGGGAAAGGACTGAGATGCGGTCATCTTTGTGACACGCCCGTGCTTTTTGTTATTCTTATCCCGGCAACCGTGGAGGGACAGCCATGTTCAAGAAGGTATTGATTGCAACCGACGGATCCGAGCACGCCACCAAGGCCGTCGGCATCGGTGCCGACATTGCCTCCAAATATGATGCCGAAGTGCTGCTGGTTCACGTCCTGATGCGGCACGAGGTTTCAGACGACATGAAGCGTCTGGTTCAGATCGAGCACCTGGCCGACGAGCGGGGCGAACCATTGGCAACGATCGTCGCGGCGGTACCGAGCGGACGCTATCCGGCCGTCACGGTCACTCAGCGGAGCCCGGAGCCGGACAAGATGCTCAGTGCTATTGCGGAACAATTGCTGAGGTTGGCCGAAGAAACCGTGCGCTCCCATGGTGTTTCAAAGGTCAGCCAACGGATCGAGGACGGCAAGCCAGTCGACGCCATTTTGGGTCTCGTGAAATCGGAAGACGTCGACCTGCTGGTGGTCGGAGCGCGAGGTCTCACAGACGCGCATGCGCTGCTGATGGGCAGTGTTTCGCACAAGCTGGCGCACCTGTCTCCAGTCACCTGCGTGGCGGTGAAATAATCGGGTCGGTACCGAAAATCCCGGCCGCCGCTTACGCTGCTACCGATTTCAAATGCGTTTCCATGAGGCGCCGATATTCGTGAAAATCGACTTCGACCGCATGTCGCGTCGATGGCTGGAACCTCTTGGCGTCCAGCGCATGTTCGTGCGCGATACGTTGCTCCAGATCGGCGGGTCGTTGCCATTTGCCGCTGATCGCGTGTGCGGCAATCTCTGACTGATAGTCGGCGAGCGCCCAGATGCAGCCCAATGGCTGTATCAGTCCAATGAAGAAAATGTCGTTCAGGTCGGGCGGCATCATTTTCATGTAGAGCGGGATGCGAATGCTCTGCGACCAGTCGAAGCGCTCGTCCTTCAGGAACGGAAAACGGGTCTGATACCCGGTCGCCCAAATGATGGTATCGAAGTCCTTGGTCGTCCCATCCGCGAAGCGCACGTTCTTGCCGGATGCCGATTGCGTCGCCTTGCGGATCGTTACTTTGCCGTGAGTCAGCTGCTCAAGGATGTCCGTGTTCAGAGTTGGGTGGACCGAGAGGATCTCAGCGTCGGGCTGTGGCAGTGCGTAACGCTCATAGGGTCCGACAATCAACTGCAGCCCCAATCGCAGCAGCGCATGTCGAAAAAACCTCGGCAACCGCGTGAGCTTTCGGTACTGGATGTCCATCGGGCGGCCAAAGACGGTTTTCGGCACGATGTATTGCGGCGTTCGCAGCGACAGACTGACATGGTCGGAAACCCGCGACAGCGCGGCGGCGATGTCGCAGGCGGAATTGCCGGCCCCGACGACCAGGACACGTTGGCCTTCGAAACCGCGCGGTGCGCGGTACTCGCCCGAATGCAGCTGCCGGCCTTCGAATGATCCTTCGAGTTCTGGTGTGAAGGGGATCCGGTGATGGCCAGAAGCGACGATCAGGTGATCTGCCGTTTCTTCGTGTCGACCCTCCGAGTCATGGATCGTCAGCCGCCAACCGCCCTCGGGACGATGCTCCGCGCTTTCCACTCGAGAGTTCAGCCGAATATGGCGCCGCAGTTTGTAGCGGTCTGCGTAGGCGTTGAAATAAGCCAGAATCTGTCGATGTGACGGATAGTCCGGATAGTCGTCGGGCATTGGAAAATCGCGAAATCCCGAGAGCCGACGTGACGAAATGATATGGGCGCTGTCGTAAACGCTGGGCCGCTCAGGATCTTCGCTGTAAGCCCACAAACCGCCGACGGCCTCGTAGCCCTCATGGCAAACCAGGCTCTCGACGCCGTGCTTTGACAGGTTGCGAATGGCTGTCAGGCCGCATGGTCCGGCTCCGACTACGCAGACCGTGTGGTGCCGTGTCGGTGGACTGGATGATTCCCGCTTTGCTTGCATTTGGCTCATCGCGTATTAGAGCTGGTTACGTCTGCCCTGCGCATACGCCAACTGTGGCTGGTGGACAACGGGCATACGAAAAATTGTTCGCAATCGCAGCGATCCGGGCTGGTCAATGAGCCTTATCGGGACTATTGCCAAAGGGGTGGAGGGCCACGAAGGGTTGTGGAGAAAGCTGACGATGAAAACTATTGCGCGTCTGGCAGCATTGATCACGGTCCTGGCCGCATTGACCGCGTTGTCGGCTTGCACCAGTTCGAATTCGGGATCTACTGCGGAACAGAATTTTGCGGCCGTCAAGCCCAGTAAGGATCAGCGCGCCCAGATCTACCTTTTCCGGGGCGGTTTCAACGGTGTGTTTTCGACCGGAATCAACGAAATGGCGACTGAGCTTAGGGCCCGCGGCGTTCCGGCCCAATCGCTGAGCTGGGCCAGAGAGAATTCGGTTGTTTACGACATCAAGCAGAAATATGCGAAAGGGCAAGCCCGGCCCATCATTCTCGCCGGCCACTCCCTGGGTGCTGAGGTCGTGCTGAAGATGGCCCGCAAGCTCACCAGCAGCGGAATTCCGGTCGACCTTGTCATCGTCTTCGATGCGCTCGGCGCGTCGCGCGTTCCAAAGGGTGTCAAGCGCTTCGTCAATTACCGGGCATCCGGTTGGAAGAATTTCCCCGGCGATTTCAAACCCGATCCCGGGTTCAAGGGGAAAATCGTCAATGTTGACATTAGAACGCTGCCGAAACTCGACAAGGCAAGCCACTGGAACATCGTGAACCAGCAGGAGCTGCAGAGATTGGCGGTCAAGGAGATCGAATCCGTCTACCGGAGAAGCAGGTAGCGCGGTGAGGTTCGATGGCTGGCGTATGCAGGCGGCCAGGGACGTGTTGTTGGGGGCACCGGCGTTGAGAAAATACGGTTCGATTGCGAAGGCGATTGTCGCACTGGCTGCCATGATTCTTCTCGCAGCCTGCACGTCCACCGAGACGGCGAGCACCCAGGCTCGCGCTTTTGCCGCGACACCGCTGCCGGCTTCGGGCAAGGCCTCCACCGCGCAGGTTTACATGTTTCGCGGCGGGTTCGGCGATCTGTTCTCCAGCGGTATCAACGATATGGCGGCGGAGCTGCGCGGTAAGGGCGTTCCTGCTCATGCGCTGAGTTGGACGAGCGAAAACGCCGTCTTGTCCAAGATCGAGAAGGCTTACGCAAGGAACCGGCGCGGCCCGATCATTCTGGTGGGGCACTCGCTCGGGGCCGGCGCGTCCGTCAGGATCGCCCGTTCGCTGACGGCCGACGGCATTCCGGTCGATCTCGTCATCGTCATGGATTCCCTTGGTGCGCCGAATGTACCCAAGGGCGTACGCCGGTTCATCAGTTACAAAGCTTCGGGCGATCAGAACAATCCCGGCGATTTCAAAGGTGCTTCGGGGTTTTCCGGCAAGATCGTCAACGTTGACATTCGCAACCTGCCGGATCTCGAAGATGCCGGCCACTGGAGCATGGTTCAGCGGGACGCATTGCAGAAGCGGATCATGCGCGAAATCCTGGCGGCCTACCGCCGGGGCTGAGGACCTGCCACTCTTTACGCTTCCTTAACGCTAAGGGCCTGCCGGAGATGGTTCCGGACGCGGAAGGGCGGCGATCGGTCTTGGCGGATGTACGTGCCGTGTTGAAAGCTGCTGGAAAGGCCACGCCGGATGAGCGCGGGCGCCTGCAGAGGCTGGACAAGATCTTCAAGACGCCACGAACGAAGAACAGGACACAATTGGAACGGTCCGCGATGGAGCCGGCCTGATTGCGCTGCTGCGCCTTTGAACCGGGTAGACGATGCGCCCGGCGGAGAGTGCTCGGCGCTGATGACTACAGTCGCACGCCAGTCTGTCGATCTTCCGGGCGCGACAGGACATAGTTCTGTTTCGACCTGGGCTTTGCTGTACCCTCCGGCAGCCAGTCCGGCCAGTGGCAGGGATGTGCAAGTCCACCTCCGAGCAGAACCCCGGTATCGCCACTCATGGTGTCGATCTGCATCTGTTTTAAGTTGCGCGCTCCAGACAGGTCCGTCCGGCCGGCAGCGCCGTTTGCTTCCATCACCCGTACGCTCTTTGCGTTGGAGCCGCTGAAGTCGACGCCGCAGCAATCGGTGCCCGTGAAGCGGGCACCGCGCAACACGCTGTCGGCCAGGTCTGCTCCACTGCAGTCAGCCCAGGTAATGTTTGCACCCAGCAGGCAGGCTCGTTCCATAAGGGCGCCCATGAGGGTCGCTCCGCCAAGATCGGCGCCGGCAAGGTTTGCATCTTCAAGATTGGACCAGGCAAGATCGGCTTCGGCAAGATTGGCTCTGCGCAGGTCCACCTCGCGCAGATCAGCGCCTCTGAGATCGGGCCTCAATCGACGTTGCGCACGCCACTCGTTCCACATCGCCACATCGTGTTTCAGGAGATCGATATGCTCGCCATTGGCCATCGCGCGTCTTCCTTTCGGGACACGTTCCTTGTTGGTCGTTGGCCAGAGTGGGGCCGTTGGTGAGAAGCCACCGGTCCCGACACCGCCAGATTGATCTGGCCGCTTGAACTCCATATGGGTTCTGTCGTTCGAGTTTGTAGAAGCTCTTGGCGAGAATCCGCCCGCCGCAAAGTCTTTGCATTGCCGATCGCCGGAAATCCGGCCTGTCCGATAGACAAATTCTCTGGCCTTTCGCGCGACATCCTATTGAAGATCGCAACGGCCTCTTAATCCTCATCCTTCTCGGTCAATCTGGACAGGACGATACCGCCGGCTATCACCAGCAAGGCGCCTGACATTTCTTGCAGTCCGAGGTTTTGGTGAAAGACCAGGACACCCAGCGCTGCCGCAAAAGGAATGCTCGCATAACCAATGGGAACAACGGCAACGGCAGCGGCGTTTTGCAGGGCCTTGATCCAGCAGTATTCCTCGGCCAGTGCCAGCGGACCGATCAAAAGCAGCACCAGATAGTCGCCGCCGTTGAAGGGCTGCCAGACCCAGATTGCCGGGCCGAGCAACATGAGAGATCCCAGCACGTTGACGATGAGCATGATGAGGATCGGCTTGTCCCGGTCGGACAGCATTTTGATGAACAGCATCTCTGAGCCGGAAAACACCGCACCAAAAGCGGCAAGGCCGAGGCCGATAGCAGATGATCCGACTCCAGTGCCTGCATCAGCGCGCGCAATCACCATGGCGCCCAGCAGGCACAGCATCGCGGCGAGCCAGTGCAACGGGCTGGCGCGCTCCTTGAGCAGAGCCACCGCGAGCAGCATTGTTATGACCCCGTCGGTGAGGCTGATGGCGGTCGAGTCCTCGTAGGCGATGAACAGCGGCGCTGAGATGATGCACAGATCGCCGAACACGCTGCTGAGCGCCCGGGCGGCGTGCAGGCCGGGCAGGCGTGTTTTCAAAGCGCCAGTGCCGCGCAGGGTGAAGGCCGCGATCACGACCATGATCAGTGCCGCGACAAAATAATTCATGAAGACGATTTGGATCGGATTGGCCTCGGGCCCGATGAAGCGTGCGGACGCAAAGATCAGCGTGTAGAAGAGCGCTCCTGCCAGCGCCCAAAGGATCGCTCGACTGCGTGCGGTATCAAGGCTCATGACTAAGCAGCCGAGGTGCGCCGAGGTTGGCGCGTCACCGGTAACGCCTCATTCCGATTGCTCAAAACCGCCAGCCGATTCGGCCCGCGCCGCGAACTTCCCGGTAATCGTCCGATCCGAGCCGGCCTTCCACCTCGATATTGACCGATAGAGCGCCGTTGTGCGGACGGAAGCCTATGCCGATACCGGCGACACCGACTGCGGTGGTGCCGGCGAAGTTGCCGCTGAAATCCAGAGGCAGCCCGGTCACGGTTGCGTCCACCGAATTGTTGCCCAGATTGAACAGGCCGTTGGCACCAAGCCAGCCGTCAAGTGTCAGGATGCCGCTGTCTTTGTCCCATTGGCCCAGCCTGCGCAGCATTTCCGCGTTCAGGGCAGCGACCTGGACGGTCCGGCTCGAGACCGAGAGATTGGCGGAGGATCCGGTTTCCTGATAGCCGTCCAGAAACAGCGCCGCATAACGTCCGCCAATGGTCACGAACGTGCGGTCGTTGATCTGGCGGGTGGCAGACAGCGCAGGCGACAGGAAGTAGCCGTCATAGTCGGCCGACGCGGTCTCTCGACCACCCGCCACCATGTTGTTGGCGACATTGCGTGTCGAGTCGTGGTGGGCAAAACCGGCGGCCAGCGCCATGTCATAACGCCACGAGCCGTGTTGCATGCTGCCATAGAGACCGCCGAATGCCGATGTCACGGCGATTGTCTGGGCGTCGTTGTCTGTCTCGAAATGGCTATGGGAGCCACCCGCGAACAGGCCATAGATGCCCGAGCCGTAAACCGCATGGCCACCGGCAATCCCTCCACCATAGGTCTGATCGGCACCCGTGACTGCGCCCGATCCGGACTGGCTCTGATATCCGCCGAACCCGCTGATCCAGCCTCTGGGCCCGCCGGCCTCATAACCTTCACCACCGAAGCCGAATACGGACCGACTTGAAACCGCATCGGGATCGGCAGCCTGGCGCACCGTGTCCTGGATCGTTTGCGTGAGTGTTTGCAGCCAGGGATTGGCCGTTGCAAATCCAGTTGGGTCGACGGTGACGACGATACCATTTGAGGTGTCATTGACGAACGGGGCTGTCGCATCGAGCGTCGTGAACACGCCGGCATAATCGAGCACCACATTCTGGCCGGCCGCGATGGTCAGCTTTTCGTCAATGCCCTCGAAACTGACGGGCCCCTCAATGATCGAACCCGGCATGACAACCAGCTCCGTGCCAATGCCAACGATACCGATGGCATAAGGGCCGCCGTCGGTTTGCACGGTGCCGTAGTTGACGATTCGCGTGTTGTCGCCTTGTGATCCGATGCCGGCTTTCTGTCCGACAACAGTGCCATGGTTGATGATGGTGGCATTGTCGCCGATGGAGAAGATACCGTCTTCGTCGCCGCTCACCATCCCGTAGTTGGTTACGGTGGAGAATGCACCTCCGTTGCGGATGCCGTGTATGTCGACAACAATTCCCTGGGAATCGCCATTCACGGTTCCGCGATTGATGACATTGGCATGATCGCCGTCCGAGCGAATACCGTGATTGAGTGCATTGATTACACCGGTGTTGGTGATGGTGGCGTTGCTGCCGGTCGAGCGGATGCCGTAGCTGTCCGCATCGATCGATCCGCTGTTCGTCACGGCCGAGAAGTTGCCGTCCGAGCGAATGCCGATAGCTATGTTTTCAGCCTCGATCGACCCCGTGTTGACGATGCTCGCATTGTCACCCTTCGAACGGATCGCGCCGCCGTCCGAGCTGCCGGCATCATTGAGAAAAATGGTTCCGTCGTTGACGATCGACTGATCGGACGCCTTGCCCTCGACCGCATCGAGACCGAAGCCGGTGACGTCGATGGCACCGCCCGATTCGACCGTCAATGTATCGCCGGCGTTGTCCAGTGTCTGAGGCACGGTCACCGTGTCGCCGGACGGGATCACGATGTCCTGTGCCCAGCCCGATTGCGGGAGCAGGATCGCAGTCGAGATCACAAGCACATGTAGTCTAGTGAGCTTTGAGCAGAATAATGTTTCGGGCATAAGGTCCGGCCGCCGTTCCGTGACTCATCATCGGGAACAATCAACCAGTTGCCGGCGATTATGTCACTTCAAATCTCATGCCCGGCCGACGCGTAACCCGGTTTACTGCAAATCGGGTTCCTTTGCTTGTCGCGCACAGCCGCCGCTTTTATCAGACCGCCAATGCGGGTGACCGACTAGAGGCCGGACACGAAAGAACCGAGGTCGGCGTTGGATCGCTTCGGGTCTTCCAGGAACGGCGCATGGCCCAAGTCATGTGTTTGGTGGTGCCGCCGCCGGCTTCAACCAGTTCCTGCATGATCTCGGTCGAGCGAGGCAGCACGTGCTGGTCCTCGGTCGATCACCATGGCGCGGCGCACAATTGGGGCGTCTGCATTTTGTAGGCCAGCGCCTTTGCCATGACAGCATCCGGCAGAGGCAAGCCGGGCAGCATCTCCAGGAAACGCTCGGTTCGGGCCAATTGCTGGGCGTAGTCGCCGCAGGTCGCGGTTTCGACGGCCCCGCAACCCATACTTATCGGGCCTGTTGCTCCGCCACGGTTTCTTCAGCGATTGACGTGAAACGATCGAGCTGTTCCCTAACCTGCCTCGGCAGCTTCCATGCAAACATGAGGTTGAGTGGTCGTGAGGCCAACTTCCCGAAGACAGTCCCGCCCTTGGTTTTACTGTAGCGGACCATGAGAAGCGTTGCGCTTCCGTCAGGGATCAGCTCAAGAGTTTCATGCGTGTAAAGCCCGAACGGCAGTTCAATCCGGTTGGTTATATATTCGCCGGGTCGCCAATCAATGATTTCGAAAAAAGAGACCTCTTTACCGTGATGGCAGCGATATGTGGTACCGACTTCGAAACGTGGATTTGCAGTATCGGTCTTTTCGAGACTCCCTAGGTCGAGCATGCGCACCCGCACATCGGGGCGGGAGACAAGCGCAAATGCGGCTTCGGGAGACAAAGGCACTGTACAGGTCAGATCTTCGGCAAACAGTCGTTCCTGTGACGTGACTCTGATCCTGTGGCGGTCGCGTTCCTTGGCCCAGACGGCGGCCAGGTCATGCAGCACGAAGCTGATTTCGCCCAGATGCTCGTAAATCTCGGAATGCCGGGTCGCCGCGTCGAAGTATTTGCCCAGATCGAGACTCTTTAGCGCATCTTCGGTTATCAGCGCGTAGGCGTTCATCTCTTGTGTTTTGGCAGCATCGTTCTTGAGCAGCCTGAAGGCGGCAACCACGGCAGGTCCCGCGAGCTCGGTTCGGTCGCCGATTTCCTGGCTGGTGTATTCGCCGTGATGGAGCACTATCTTCAGATCAAGGTCGCCCACTCCTGCGCATGCCTTGCAGGGGCAATCGGTGTTGATCTTGATCCGATCTCGGGTTTGCGAGAACAGTCCATAAATCCGTTCTGCGAAATCAAGCATATATTGGCCGGAGGCCAGCTTTTCATCTGCTGTGTAGGCAAAAATCGCGTCGCCTTGAAGGTTCGAAACCTTCAAGGGCAGACTGAATTTGGGCAGCAGCGTCTCGAATATTTGCCTGAGAATGCCATCCGCGTGTTCCAGCTCGGTGCTGGTCACAAATTTTGTGTAGCCGGAGATATCAGCAATGAAGAGTGATCCCCTGCTTTTCACAGTCTGATGGTCCTCTGAACGATGCAGCGGAGGTTACCACCAGACTTGTTTTCGGACAACGTTACCGGGGAGGTCTACTACTTTGCGTTAGGCACTAGCCCTTTGGAATTGATCGTGCGGGACACAACCATCCGGCTGGTGCGTCATTGATCGAAAGCTCCTCTTGTCGCTGCCATCAGGCTCTGACTGCGCGAGTTCACGGCATATGTCGCAACCCTAGGGCCGAGGCACCTGCGCAGCGAGGGCCAGGGCCACGTCATAGACCTTCTCGTTGGAGCGCTGCAGTTCCGCCTGGTCTTCCGGCGCCAACGGGTCGAGGAAGGTTCGACGCAGCGGCAGGGCATCCCAGACTGTCAGCATCGACATGGCCGAAACACCGTAATGATCGGCAACGGCCACGACCGTCGATGTTTCCATGTCGACGGAGAGCAAACCCTCTGCGGCCCAATCGTCGCACATGGCGTCGGACTGGGCGAACAGACTCGGCCAGGTCAGATGAAAGCCACGGCGGGTCCGCACCGCGTCGGCCTGAAGCAAATTCTCCGCCCGGTCGACCCAGGTACCGGTCGTCTCAACGGTTTCGCCGGCGCCGTAAAGCGGCGCAATGCCGTCGCGTGCCGCGCAGCGCTCCGGCAGGATCACCATGCCGGTCGTGGCTTCGACGTCCAGCGTGCCGCAGGTGCCGATCTGGATCAGCAGCGGTGTGCCGAGCTGGGCGAAGATATGGGCTGGCTCGACCGCCCGGGCTGCTCCATAGGCGCAGCAATAGGCGACGGTCGCATCACCGAAGCGGCCCAGATACATTTCCGGGAACGCCAGCTCGCGGACGTCATCAAGTCTGGCAAGCCGGTTCTTCGTCGCCGTCGTGCGCCACCACGTGCCCTCGAGGATCAAGGCTTGCGGTTCCTCACCCTGCGGCAGGTCGAGTGCTTCGCGCCAGATGTCTGCCGGATAGTCGAGTATGGCCAAGGTGCTGCGCTTTCTGGCCGGAGGAACCGGCCCATTCGAGTTCAATCTGATAACTCTTGGTAGAGGCTCTCGGTCAACTGGTCGAGGCCGATCGCGGTACAGCCTTTGATCCAATTGTGGGTCAGTAGCAGCGAAGCTGGCTATTCCGAAGATTTAGCCTGGACCTCACATCCCCATCCGTCATAGTCCCCATTCAGATCGGCGGCATTGTCGAGTACCGCCAGCACAACCGGGTCGATGTCGTTCGGGAGATCCTTGCGAACAAAATCGACCACAATCCGGGATGGATCACCCTCCAGCGGTTCAAGCGTGGTGATTTCAAAGTCGTTTTGTCTCAGCCATTCGGCGAACTTTTCCGCTTCCGGACTGGTGTGGAAATAGACGCGGTGGTCAATGTCCCTGGGCGTGGTCAGTTGATCGCCGTGTGATTGGAGAGCGTCGCAGACGCGGCGATTTTTGATGAGCTGCATGCTGCGTGCGGACGGGTACAGGAACCTGAAATAGGCGTCCCACGCCTCATCCGGTCTCGACCCGACCTCGAATTCATAGTCGGGAAAGTGCAGCATGGCAGCGCTTGCCGTCTTCTCGAAAAAGCTCTTGGTTCGGGTATAAAAATAGAAGTCCCGGTTCCCATCGGACGTATTGCGACCGACGTAGATGGTGTCGTCTGATGCCGTGACGCTCGCGCAAATACCGTCTTCGAGAGCCGCGAGTGCGTCAGACTCTTCACCGCTGGAAAGACCGTCCGGCCGGGGCTGTCGCATCCGGACTCGTAAATAGCCGAGCCAATTGTAGCCGGCCAACGGTGCTTCCGAACGAATTCCAAGGTCGAAGAAGATCGATGCCGGGGAATCGTCAACCAGCAGGGGATAAAATTCCCATTCTTCGCTCAAGGCAATCACTCCGGTGACGTTCGTAAGATGTACTTCGTAGACGCCAACCGGCCTGTTCAGTCAAGCGGATTGTACCGTATGCGATATAAACTCTGCAGTTGCAGGCTTCATGAAGCCCCGACCCGCTCCTCCAACACGGCGCCGAAATTCTTGAAAAACTGTCCGGCCAGCTTTTTCGATGTCGAGTCGATCAGCCGGCCGCCGAGTTGGGCGAGTTTGCCGCCGATGTCGGCCTTCACATCGTATTGCAGAACGGTTTCGTCGCCCTCTTCGATGAGCGTGACCTTGGCTCCGCCCTTGGCGAAACCGGCGACGCCGCCCTTGCCTTCGCCGGAGATGGTGTAGCTTTCCGGCGGTACCAGGTCGGTGAGTTCGACGGCGCCCTTGAAGCGAGCCTTGACCGGGCCGATGCGCAGGGTGACGGTGGCGTTCATTTCAGTCGGTGAAACCATCTCCAGCTCTTCACAGCCGGGGATGCACTGTTTGAGGACTTCCGGGTCATTCAATGCGGCATAGACGGCTTCGCGCGGGGCGGCGATGCGTTGCGAGTCGTGCATTTCCATGGAAGAGAGATCCTTTCGGTAGAGCTGGATGGGTGTCTGGTCAGCCGCAGCAGGAGCGGCCTGGATAGGCGGCGCGCAGCGCGCGGTCGTAGTCGGGCGGCGTGTCGATGTCGCTGACGAAGGCGGCGTTGGCGACCGGAATGCGATCGACCTCGCCGGGCCGTCTTTCGATCAGCCGTCGGCAGCCGGTGTTGAGGCCGCCTCGCGAAGCTTCTGCCAAAAGGCGCGACGGCACCACGATCGGGTTGCCACGCTGTCCGGCGAAGTCGGGCAGGGCGATGCGATCGGCGCCATTCTGCAGAAATGCGGCGGCGAGCGTCCGGTAGTCCTGTGTTTCGAGATAGGGCATGTCGGAGAGACAGATCATGACACCGGCCGGTTCGCGGCCGGCAGCGGCAATGGTTCGCAACCCATGGGCGACGGATGTGCGTTGTCCGTCAGCGAAATCGGGATTGAAAGTCGTTGTGACAGTCAGACCCGTTAGACACGCGGCGACGGCTTCTGCCTCGAAGCCTGTGACAACTGTTACGGATCCAAAACCGGCTCGCGTCAGCGTTTCAGCCGTGTGGCGAACCAACGGTTGGCCGCCGAAGTCCAACAGAAGCTTGTTGGCTTCGCCCATGCGTGACGACAGGCCGGCCGCCAGGAGAACGGCGTCGATGTTACCGACCTGGAGCACGTTGCGCCTCACCCGATGATTGCTCGGCGATCTGTCGCGAACGTCGCAACTGGACGACTTGTCCGATGATAGACAGTGCGATTTCCTCAGGCTCCACCGCCGATATATCGAGGCCGGCCGGGGCATGCACGTCGCCGAGACGTGCCGCCAGGGCGGCGTCTTCCCCCACGTCCGCTGCAAGCGCGTGAAACTTGGTGCGGCTCGCCACCATGCCGAGATAGCCGGCATCGCTGGCAAGGGCTGCCCGCAGTGCTTCACGATCGCGGCGACCCTGGGTGGACAGCACCAGCGCATCGGCTTGTGTTGCCAACGCCGCGGCAGACGCGAAGTCGTTGTGAACCTCGTCTGCATTCGCTGGCGGCTCTTCGTTGAGGCCGGGTGCCGCAAGGATGGTGCGGTAACCGATGGCCTTGGCCAGATCCACCAGCGTCAGTGCGATGGGTGAGGCGCCAAGCACGATCAGTCGGCGGGTTGCCTTCATCGGTTCCAGGAAGATCTCGACAGTGCCGCCGCTTGGACAGGAGGATTTGTGCAGGGTGGTTCCGTCGGCGTCGACCGGGGCCACAACCTCATCCTTCGGCTTGACGCGGATCATTGTTGCCTCACCCGTTTTGAGCGCCGCCAGCGATTCCTTGCGGATCGCACCGGTGACGCACGCGCCGCCAAGGAAGCCGTGCAGTTCGCCATCTTCCGTAACCACCGCCTTGGCGCCCGGTTTGGCCGAGGTTGCGTCCTTGGTGCGCACGATAGTGGCGACACAAAAGCTCTGGCCGGCGCGGCGCAGGGTTTCAATGAGATCAAGCGTAGTGTCAGCGAGTTTCATCGGCGGATCTCACAGGGCGGCCAGCTGGGGTTCCAGCCGTGTCAGGCTTTCGAGTGTGTTGGCGGCGGCAAAGTGGTCGATGTGGGGCCGAGCGGCCTGCATGGCCGCCGTCACCGGCTGGTAGTTTTCCCAACCAAGCAGGGGGTTCAGCCAGACCAGCTTGCGCACGCGTTTCTTCATCCGGGCGAGCTCATCGGCCAGCGCTTCCGGTGAGCCGGTGTCGTAGCCGTCGCTGACAACAATGGCGACGGTGCGGGAGTTGACCGATTTCTTTGCGTGGTGACGGTTGAAGGTGGCCAGGCTCTCGCCGAGCCGCGTGCCCCCGCCGAAGCCTTCCGCCATCAGTGCCAAACGGGTCATGGCGCGGGCTGAATTGTTGTCGCGCACCGCGTCGGTGACCCGCACCAGTTTGGTGTGGACAATGAAGGCGTCCGTGTGCAGCCAGCTGCAGACCAGGCCTTTGACGAACTGCAGGAAAAAGCGGCTGTAGTGCTTCATCGAGCCGGAGACGTCGAGGAAAATGACGATGTTGACCGGGCGCTGCGGTTTTGATCGGCGAAAGAGATCGATCGGCTCGCCACCGCGCGGCAGGGCGTGGCGGATGGTGCGCCGCAGATCCACGCGGGCGCCGCGCCCTGACGGTCGGTAACGCCGGGTCAGCCGGTAGCGCATGGCGCTGGCCAGCCGGTAGGCAAGCTCCTCGGCGGCGCGGATCTCGTCCGGGTCGACAATGTGCTTCAGATCGGTCTTCTGCAGCACCGAGGTCTTTGCCGCGATCAGCCGGCCTGACGCCTCTCCACCGATGTCGTTGCCGGTTTCTGTTTCGATCTGCGGTGTTTCCTGACCCTTGCCCTCCGCGGTCTCACCGAAATGGCTCTGCCATAGCGGTGCGCGCTTCGGCGGCTTGCGGATATCAGGCGAGGCGGTCGGACGGGCCAGGTCGCGGCGGCGGCCCGATGCCAGCCAGAAAGCCTCGAACAGATCGTCGAAACGCTGCCAATCCTCACGTCCGCAAGCAAACAGGATCTTGAGTTCTTGGCGGACACGCGGCAGGGGCGCAAGCGGACGCGCGCCGAGATGTTCGACCGCGATGCGTGCCTCGTTGGAGCCAACCTTGAAGCCATTGAGGCGCAAATGGTCGATAAATCCGACGATGCGGTCGGCCAGCGGTGCCGTCACGTTCTGGACCGGTGCGGCGACCATGTCAGGCGGCCTTGCCGGCAAGTCGCGAGACTACCTCGCGGGTGACGGACTTGATGTCGGGTTCGGTCTTCAGCAGGCAAATCATGCTCGCGGTGACGGTGTCGAGATCGTCATCCAGCGCGGCGAGACCGAAACCGGTCAGCGCTGTCGCCCAGTCGAGCGTTTCTGCAATGCCGGGCTTCTTCTCCAGATCCTCGCGCCGCAGGTTCTGCACGAAGCCGACGAGTTGCGTCGCCAGTTGCTGTTCGATGCCCGGAAGCCGCGCCAGTACGATCTCCAGTTCGCGCTGGTGGTCGGGGAATTCAACGTAGGAATAGAGACAACGGCGACGCAGCGCATCGGACAGTTCGCGCGTGCCGTTCGAGGTTAGAACGACGTGTGGTTTCGCGCTGGCTGATATCGTCCCAAGTTCAGGAATCGTAATTTGAAAATCGGACAATATTTCAAGCAGATAGGCCTCGAATTCTTCGTCGGCGCGATCAATCTCGTCGATCAGCAGCACCGGACTTTTGTCCTGGCCGATGGCTTCCAGCAAGGGGCGTTTCAGCAGGAATTCTTCGGAGAAGATGTGTTTCTCGACGCTTGCGGCTGATGCGGCTTCGTGTTCCCGGGCGCGGATCGCCAGCAGCTGTTTCTGGTAGTTCCACTCGTAGATGGCCGAGGTGGAGTCTAGGCCCTCATAGCACTGAAGCCGGATCAGCCGCGTATCCAGCACTTCGGCTAGCGCCTTGGCAGTCTCCGTCTTGCCGACGCCGGCTTCGCCCTCGAGTAAGAGTGGGCGCTGCAGATCGAGCGCCAGTTGCAGAGCGACGGCCAGTTGCGGGTCGGCCAGATAGCCGACTTGCGCGAGGCCCGATGTGATGTCGGTTGTCATGGACAATAAACTAGCTCTTTCGCCCCAAACGGCCAGTTCGCCGCCGGTTTGCCCGGCGGCGAAGCGGCTTTGTGTCAGCCCGTCAGGCCCAGATTCTTGGCCGTCTGCCAGACGCGCCAGTGGTCGTGCGGCATCTGGGTATGAACAAGGCCCTTGTGGGCGAAGGCGTCGTTGACGGCGTTGGAGAAGGCCGGGACGCCACCGACATTGGGGCTCTCGCCGACGCCCTTTGCACCGATCGGATGATGCGGGCTCGGCGTCGTCGTGTGGTCGGTCTGCCAGAATGGCGTCTCGACGGCGGTCGGCAGGAAGAAGTCCATCAGGCTGCCGCCGCTGATATTGCCGATCTCGTCATAGGAGATGTCCTGCCCCATAGCGATCGCCAATGCCTCTGTGAGCCCGCCGTGCACTTGCCCCTCGATGATCATCGGGTTGATGCGAGTGCCGCAATCGTCGAGCGCATAGAAGCTGCGAACGTCGGTAACGCCGGTATCGACATCGACATCGACGACGCAGATATAGGCGCCGAACGGGTAGGTCATGTTGGGCGGGTCGTAATAGGACACTGCCTCGAGCCCCGGCTCCAGGCCGGGAATGGCCTGGTTGTAGGACGCAAATGCGATTTCCTTCATCGTCTTATGCGCTTCCGGATTGCCCTTCACCTGGAAGCGGTCGACATCCCATTCGAGGTCGCCCTCATGCACCTCCAGAAGATAAGCGGCGATCATCTGCGCCTTGGCGCGGATTTTGCGGCCAGCCATTGCGGTCGCCGCACCAGCCACCGGTGTCGAGCGCGAACCGTAGGTGCCGAGCCCGTAGGGTGCGGTGTCAGTGTCGCCTTCTTCCAGTGTTATGTCCTCGGCAGGAATGCCGATTTCCGTTGCCAGGATCTGGGCGAAAGTGGTGGCGTGGCCCTGGCCCTGGCTGATGGTGCCGAGGCGGGCGATGGCCGATCCGGTCGGATGGATCCGGATTTCGCAGGAATCGAACATGCCGAGGCCGAGAATATCGCAATTCTTGACCGGGCCGGCGCCGACGATCTCGGTGAAATGCGTGATGCCGATGCCCATCAGCGAGCGGGTCTCGCCGCGATCGAAAGCGGCGCGGTTTTCCGCCTGTTCGGCGCGCAGCGCCTTGTAGTCGACGCTCTGCAGCGCCTTTTCCATGGCCGTGTGGTAGTCGCCGCTGTCATATTCCCAGCCAAGCGCCGAGGTGTAGGGAAACTGCTCCTTCTTGATGAAGTTCTTCATGCGCAGGTCCGCCGGATCCATGTCGAGCTTGCGGGCAAGCACGTCAATCATGCGCTCGATCAGGTAGGCAGCTTCCGTCACCCGGAACGAACAGCGATAGGCAACGCCGCCAGGCGCCTTGTTGGTGTAGACGCCGTCGACACCGCAATAGGCGACCGGAATGTCGTAGGAGCCGGTGCAGATGTGGAAGAAACCGGCCGGGAACTTTGTCGGATCGGCACAGGCGTCGAAGGCGCCGTGGTCAGCGAGCACGTGGCAGTGCAGGCCGGTGATCTTGCCATCCTTTGTCGCCGCCAGTTTGCCGGTCATGTGATAGTCGCGGGCAAAGGCGGTCGCCGACAGGTTCTCGATGCGGTCTTCCACCCACTTGATCGGCACACCGGTGACAATCGAGGCGACGGCCGAGCAGATATAGCCCGGATAGACGCCGACCTTGTTGCCGAAACCGCCGCCGATATCAGGCGAGACGATGCGAATATTGTGCTCCGGAATGTTGGTGATCAGCGAAGCCACCGTGCGCACCGCATGCGGCGCCTGGAAGGTGCCCCAGATGGTCAGCTTGCCGTTGACCTTGTCCATGGATGCAACGCAGCCGCAGGTCTCCAGCGGGCAGGGGTGGACGCGCTGATAGGTGATGAGTTCCTCGACCGTCACCTCGGCATCGGCGAGCGCCTGGTTGGCGCCAGCCTCGTCGCCTTCTTCCCAGTGGAAGATATGGTTGTGGTGCTTGCGCGGCCCGTGGGCGCCTTCCATCTTGTCCTTGATGTCCTCGCGCAGCAGCGGCGCATCGGCATCCATTGCCTTGAACGCGTCGGTCAGCGCCGGCAGTTCCTCGTAGTCGACCTCGACCAGATCAACGGCGTCGGCCGCGGCGTAGCGGTCGGAGGCGACGACGAAGGCGACTTCCTGGTTCTGGAACAGCACCTTTTCATCGGCGAGTACGGCCTGTACGTCGCCGGCGAGCGTCGGCATGTAGTGAAGGTTCAGGGGTTTGAGGTCTTCGGCCGTCAAGACCGCAACGACACCAGGGGCGGCGAGGGCTGCATCCTTGTTGATCGACTTGATACGGGCGTGCCCATAGGGCGAGCGGACAAAATCGCCGAAGAGCATACCTGGCAGCTTGATGTCGTCGACATAATTGCCCTTGCCCTGGGTGAAACGGGCATCCTCGACACGCTTGCGCGATGATCCGAGGCCCTGGAGTTTTTCGATACGTTCCTTGGTGTCGGTGGTCATTCTGCAGCCTCCTTCACGGCGAGTTCTTCGGCGGCGGCCTGAATGGCCTTGACGATGTTCTGGTAGCCGGTGCAGCGGCACAGATTGCCGCTGATGCCGTAACGGATTTCCTCTTCCGTCGGGCTCGGGTTCTCCTGCAGCAGTCGCCAGGCGCGGGTGATCATGCCCGGCGTGCAGAAACCGCATTGCAGTCCGTGGTGCTGACGGAAGGCCTCCTGCAGCGCGTGCAGCGTACCGTCCGGATTGGCGATGCCTTCGATGGTGGTAACGTCGGCACCTTCAGCCTGGGCGGCGAAGACGGTGCAGGATTTGACCGACTTGCCGTTGATGTCGACGGTGCAGGCGCCGCAATGGCTGGTGTCGCAGCCGATATGCGGGCCCGTCAGGTTCAGTTCCTCGCGCAGCACGTGGATGAGAAGGGTGCGCGGCTCCGTCGTCGTTTCGACCGGCTGGCCGTTAACGGTCATTTTCAGATTGATCTTGGACATGGGTGTTCCTCCGGGCTCAGCTGGCGCGCGACTGCGCTTCGCGGATAGCGCGCGCGACCATGATGCCGGCAACGTGTGTGCGGTATTCGGCAGGGCCGCGGCCATCGGATGCCGGGGCGGTGATGGCCTTAGCGGCGTCAACAGCGGCGTCGATTGCTGCATCGTCCAGGCTGGTGCCGACCAGCGCGTTGGAGGCGGCTTCGGCCCAAAGCGGCGTGTCGGCGACGTTGGTGAGGCCGATGGAAGCGCTAGCGCAGGTGCCGCCCGACATGGTCAGAACCACTCCGGCTGCGGCGGTGGCGTAGTCGCCGATCTTGCGCTTCTGCTTCTGGTAGCTGGAGCCGTGACCGGCCGGCGGTGCGGCAAAGCGGATGGCTGTCAGCATCTCGCTCTCGTCACGGCCGGTGAAAAAGGCTGCTTCGTAGAAGTCGCGTGCCTTGACTTCGCGGCTGCCGTCGGGGCCGGTGAGTTCGAAGGAGGCATCGAGAAGTTGCATGATTGCCGGCATGTCGTTGCCGGGGTCGCCATTGGCGACATTGCCGCCGATAGTGCCGACATTGCGGATCTGAGGATCAGCGATCTGCAGCGATGTCTCGCGCAGGATCGGGCAGTGCTGTGCCAGGACGTCGGAGCCGATGATTTCCGCCTGGGTGACGGCGGCGCCGATTTCGATCTGCGGACCCGAGACATTGATGGACGAGAGCCCGTCAATGCCCTGGATATCGATGAGGTGCTCGGGCACCGCCATGCGCAGTTTCATCATCGGAATGAGGCTGTGGCCGCCGGCCAGAATGAAGGCAGCGCCGGGATTGTCGGCAAGCAGGCCGACGGCTTCACCAACCGTTGTCGGCCGGTGGTAGTCGAATGAACCGGGTATCATGTGTTTCCTCCCAGAAAGCGATGGAAACAATCTGGAAGGGCTTGTTTGTAAAGGGAATCCGGCCTGCACCAATCGGCTGGTTTTTGCACGAACGGTCGATATTCTGCACGAACGGTCGGCTGTCATTCAGCTACATGACGCCGGGAAATCGGCTGTGAGTCTCACATCGCGATAAAGCCGAAGTGAAAAAACGTTTAGTGTAATCGGGTCCGGCAATACCCTTATCGAGCCACAGGAACACAGCCGGATTATGGGAGAGGCATCATGGAGGACATCGGTATTCTGACCCGGGTGACGATGGACGGCCTGGGTTTTCTGTCGACTCTGTTCGTCTTCGTCATCGGCCTGTTTGCGGCGGTCATTGTCGTCATGTTTCTGATCGACATCATGCAAACGCGTGATGCCGTGCGACGCAATTTTCCGGTTCTCGGGCGCTTCCGCTACCTGTTTTCGACCTTGGGCGAGTTTTTCCGCCAGTACTTCTTCGCCATGGACCGCGAGGAGATGCCATTCAACCGAGCCGAACGGGAATGGGTCTACAAATCATCCTCCGGCGAGGACAACACCGTGGCGTTCGGCTCCACCCGCAGCCTGTCGCCGGTCGGGACTGTGATCTTCAACAATTGCCCCTTTCCGACGCTGACCGAGGATTCCGTTCCGGCGCCGCCGATCACCATCGGTGAGGGCTGCGAGCACCCGTACGAGACCCAGTCGATTATCAACATTTCCGGCATGAGCTTCGGCGCTTTGTCGCGCCCGGCCGTGCGTGCCCTGTCGAAGGGAGCGAAACTTGCCAATTGCTGGCTCAACACGGGCGAGGGCGGACTGTCGCCCTATCATCTGGAAGGCGGTTGCGACCTGGTGTTTCAGATCGGCACGGCCAAATACGGCGTGCGCAATGAAGCGGGCGAGCTGGACGATGGCAAACTGGCGGAGGTCGCGGCCCACGATCAGGTCAAGATGTTCGAATTGAAGATGAGCCAGGGCGCCAAGCCGGGCAAGGGCGGTATCCTGCCAGGCGCCAAGGTGACCAAGGAGATTTCCAAGATCCGAGGCATTCCGGCCGGTGAGGATTCGATTTCGCCAAACGGACACCCGGAAATTTCCAACGTGCCGCAACTGCTCGACATGATCGACCGGGTGCGCCGGGTGACCGGCAAGCCGACCGGGTTCAAGGCGGTGATCGGCGCCTATGGCTGGCTGGACAGCCTGTGCCGCGAAATCAACGCCCGCGGTGCCGCCAATGCACCGGACTTCATCACCATCGATTCAGGTGACGGTGGAACCGGCGCGGCACCCATGCCGCTGATGGACAATGTCGGATTGCCGTTGAAGGAAGCGCTGCCGATGGTGGTCGACATTCTCGTCCGGAACGGCCTGCGCGACCGGATCAAGGTCATCGTCTCCGGCAAGCTCGTCACGCCGGCCGATATCGCCTGGGCCTATTGCGCCGGCGCCGATGTGGTGGTCACGGCTCGCGGTTTCATGTTCGCGCTCGGCTGTATCCAGGCGCTGAAATGCAACAAGAATACCTGCCCGACAGGCATCACCACCCATGACAGGCGGCTGCAGCGCGGGCTCGACCCGGCCAACAAGGCCGTGCGGGTAAAGAATTATGTCGAGCGCATCCGTTACGACGTGGGCGTGATCGCCCATTCATGCGGCGTTCCCCATCCGCGGGCGCTCAAACGCTTTCACTGCCGGATCGTACAGGACACGGGCAAGTCGGTCCCGCTGGACGAACTTTATCCCCCGGCGAACGCTGCACGCGAAGAGAAGTTGACCGAGCCGGCCTGAGAGTGATCAGGTAAGGCCAGGCCAAGTCGAAGGGAGACACAGCATGTGGCGTTCGATTGCAATATTCCTGATCGGTGGCGTGCTCGGCACGGCCTTCGGCATCGCTGTCGGGTTTTTCGCCTTTCCCTACGTCTTCCCACCGCCGCCGGCGATGGAGACGCTGTCGGCCGACGATCAGCAGAACCGGGTGGCGACCGGTACCTTCATTCATGCCAATCCCGCCGATCCGATTCACTATGGCGAGGGCCAGGTGGAAGTGTTCGAGAACGTCGTCTTCCTGGGCAGCGACTTCAAAGTTGGTCCCGGGCCGGCCTTCCACGTCTATCTGGTGCCGAAAGAGACGGTGCGGCAGTCGTCTGACGTAAAGGACACCATGTTCGTGGACCTCGGCAAGCTGCGTGCCTTTGAAGGAAGCCAGCGCTACGAAATCCCAGCCGGTGTCGACCTCGACGATTTTCCGAGCGTGGTCATCTGGTGTCGCCAATTCGGAGTGCTGATTTCTCCGGCCGACCTGAATTACGACAACAAAACGTCATAAAACCTTCTCGCAGGGCTGCTCGAAAGCCTTTCAGACGAGGTCGGGGCGCCCTTTGCTCTAAATCCCGCATTTTGGCTTTTTAAATCGGTTGAAACGGCCTATGATCGGGCTGATTTTCATCTGCATGTGAGGAGTTCGCCGTGCATCTTGGGATTTTGACCGGCGGCGGGGACGTTCCCGGCCTGAACGCTGCCATCAAATCTGTCGTCAATGAAGCCGAACGCAACGGCTGGCGCGTCACCGCGTTCCGTCGCGGCTGGGCGGGACCGGTCAACACCGATGCGTCCGATCCGTCCGCCACGCCGGACACGCATTTTGGTCTGACGTCGCAACTGGTGCGGGCGGTTGACCGTACCGGCGGCACCTTCATTCACACGTCGCGGACCAATCCATCGCGCATGAACCCGGACGACATTCCGGATTTCGTCAAGGTCGACCGCGAGCCGGATGCCAACGGAAAGATCGACATCACCAACCACGTGCTGTCCGTGCTCGATACGATGGGGATTGATGTCATGATCGCCATCGGTGGCGACGACACGCTGTCCTATGCCGCGCGAATCCACACCGAGGGGATGAAGACGATGTGCATCCCCAAAACCATGGATAACGATGTTTTCGGGACCGACTACTGCATCGGCTTCTCCACCTGCATCACCCGATCGGTCGAGATGATCAACCGGCTGAGAACGTCGGCAGGCAGCCATGAACGTTTCATGATCGTCGAGCTCTTCGGCCGCAATTGCGGTCTGACGGCGCTGGCCAGCGGCTATCTCGCCGACACCGACCGCACGCTGATCGCAGAAGTGCCGTTCGATCTCCAGCGCCTGGGCGATTTCCTGCTCGAAGACCGCAAGCGCAGCTCCTCCAACTACACCCTGTCGGTGGTTTCCGAGGGGGCAACGGTCGTCGGCGAGGACATCATCGAAGGCGGCGAAGAAGACGCCTATGGCCACAAGAAACTCGGCGGCATCGGCGAGCGCGTCGGCGCCGGTCTGAAGAAGATCACCGGCGTCAACGTGATGATCCAGAACCTCGGCTATCTGTTGCGGTCCGGCGCGCCGGACGCCGTGGATCTCACGGTCGGCAAGAATTACGGCACCATGTGTGTTCAGCTCATCGACGAGGGCAAAAGCGGCCTGATGGTCGGTATCAAGAACGGCTGCTACGTGACCCAGCCGGCTGATATCAGCACCAAGGGCCTGCACCGCGTCGACGTCGACCGGTTCTACGATATCGACCAGTACCGGCCTAAGATCGCCCGGGTGGAAGGCATTCCGATGTATCTGAAGTAAGTCAGACGCCGAGCTGCTGGCGCAGGTCCTTGGCCCGCGCCCGGCTCACCGGGACCTCCAGTTCGGCCGCCTTGCCGACGTAGCAGAACAGCTGGTCGCCGACCTTTTTGAGACCGTTGATATGGGCGGGATTCACGAGGTAGCGCCGGTGCGTTTTGAGAAATTTCTGCGCCGGCGGGCTGCTTTCGACTTTCGACATCGACCAGGGACAGAACAGGGCGTCGTTGTCGGTGCGGATTTTTGTGTAGTGGCCATCGCTCTCGATCGCCAGGATCTGGTCGGTGTTCATGAACCGCACCGTTCCTTCCTTTTCGTAAGGAATGCGGTTGCGGGCGGCCGGCGCCGCCGAGCTGGCGCGGCTAAGCGCCAGGCCCGGTGCTTTGGCGGTTTTTGGCTTCGGTGGAGCTTCGGGTTCAGACGGTTCCTCGGCCTCTACAGTGGTTTCCTCCATCGGCATGGCCAACAGCAGGAACAGGCCGCAGATGACGAAGGTGCTCAGTGTTACCGAGATGGCCAGCACCTGCGGATCGAGTGCCGGTAGCGGTTGCGCAACGAATTCCGCGGCTTCCGAAAAGGCGGTGCTCAGCATTGCGACATAGTGCATGGCTGAAACGGCGAGACCCAGAACGATCGCGCCGACGGCGGTGCGCAGGAGGGACCGGTTGGAATAGGCCAGCCACATGGCTAGCGTCGAGGCAGCAATGGCAATGACCACCGATGCTGTAATTCCGAGCCAATTGTAGCTGACGATGCAGTTGGCGGAGATTGCCGCCATGCCAGTGTAGTGCATGGCCGCGATGCCGGCGCCGGTGAACGTGCCGGCAAACAGGATCCGCCAATTCGTGCGTTCACCGAAATGCAACAGCAGCAGACCGCATCCCGTGATCAGGATGGCAAGCAGCATGGAGCTGAGCGTCAGCAGCGGATCGTATGACACGACGAAGGGCAGCGTGACCGCAAGCATGCCGATGAAATGCATCGACCAGATGCCGCCGCCCAGCGCCACGGCGGCCTCGGCGATGCGCACCTTGCGCCGTGCAAACGACAGGTTGCGCAGCCCGCTGGTCAACCGCAGGCAGGTAAACGCCGCCATGATGGCAACGAGCACCGACGCTCCCACGAGCAAGGGCGAGTAGTGCACCTCTACCATTGCAAGATCCGTATTCCTCCCAGCCGGGGATCCTTCCTGCACGCGGCGAATTGGAATCCCTCTAATTCAGCAAAGTACCAACAAGCACTGCGGCAGGGCAATATGTTCGGGTCCGTGCCGGAGATGTCCGGCATCGGACGCCACACGCTTGATCATGGTATATGGTGTTGAAAGAGCGGAGGGCGACGGCATGACCAAAATCTCCACGCTTTACGACGGACTGCTACCTTTCGCGGTGGATGCGCGAACGGTTGAAAAGCGCTATCCGGCCATGATCTCGCTGGCGCGCGAGGTGTTGGGTGTTTACGCCAACTGCTACTCTCTGCTGGAGCTTTGGCCAGTGGGGTTTCGCACCTACAATCTGTTGATACCCAACTTCACCAATATACCGTTCAGTCTGCTGGGTTTTGGTCCGCCGAAGGATCTGCTGGGCCTTGCCATGTACAAGTCCAGCAAAGCGGCAGGGTGTGGCTATTGCACGGCCCATTCGTGCACCTTCGCACTGCGTCGCGGGGCACGCACCGACGACATTGTCGGTGAGGGATCAGAGCAGGCAAAGGCGGTTTCCCGATTTGCCGAGGGCCTTTCACAAATCCCCGCAAGCCTTGGTCCGCAGGAGCGGGAAGAGGTCCTGCGGTTCATCAGTGAAACCGACCTTGAGTGGCTGGCGCTGGGAGTTGCCATGATGGGGTTCCTCAACAAATTCATGGATTCCATGGGGATCGCATTGGAGAGCGGCATTATCTCGGATGTGGGCGGCCTGTTGCCGGAAACGGGATGGGAGCCGGGCAAGCACTGGGCTGGCCCAATCACGGATGCCGGCGACAGGCCACCGGTGGACAATCTGGGGATCTATTTGCGGATTCTTCGCAAAGCGCCGGCAGCGATCCGGCAGGAGGCCGGCTGGACAAGAGGAGTCCCATCGACCTGGCCGGAGGCCGGGGAATATCTGAAGACGCAGAGCGGATACGAGTTTCCGGTTCTCGCCGCACTGACGCACAAGCGCGCCATCCGGGCGACCACGACCATCCTGCGCGACAATCTCGATGCGCAAACCAGTGCCTGCGGGCTGGCCGTCAAACCACTCGCAGCGTTCGTTTTCGCCACCGTCATCGGAGATGAGGATTTGCAACGGGTCTCGCGCAAACTTGCCGAGTGCCACACTGGAGAATTCGACGATTTCGAGGCGCTTGCGGAGTTCGCAAACCTTTCAGACCCTGCCAGCACCAGGCTCAATTTCCTGACGGAGCGAACCCGGCTTCCCGCCAAGCAGGCCGTCTGCCTGCTGTTGGCTCAGGAAGCGGCACCGTCACCGGTAACTCTCGCGCCAGATCTCGTCGAGACGATCGTCGAGGGACTGGCACCGGAGGAGATCATCGAGATGATGGTATGGTTATCGGTTATGCAGATGCTGCATCGACTGGGCGTCTACGCCTCGGTAAACGCCCAACAATGATTTTTGCGAAGCTAACTTTAGTCCTCGTCCGCTGAAGACGCGTTGAGCAGACCGTAGTTCTTGTCGCCAAGTGTATCGTAGAGGTCGATCTGGGTTTCGAGGAAGTCGATATGTCCCTCTTCGTCGGACATCAGTTTCTCGAACAATTCCATTGAGACGTAGTCGCCTTCGTCCTTGCAGACATCACGGGCGTCCTTGTAGAGAGCCCGCGCTTCGTACTCGGCCTTCAGGTCAGCGTCGAGGATCTCTCGGATGTTTTCGCCAATTCTCAGCGGATTGAGCGACTGCAGATTGGGATGACCTTCAAGGAAGATGATGCGCACGATGAGATTGTCCGCATGCTCCATCTCTTCAATCGATTCCTCGCGCCATTTCTTGGCCAGCTTGCCATAACCCCAGTCGTCCATCAGGCGGTAGTGCAGC
Source organism: Hoeflea sp. (assembly GCA_965228435.1). GTDB lineage: Bacteria > Pseudomonadota > Alphaproteobacteria > Rhizobiales > Rhizobiaceae > Hoeflea_A. Next base: position 4,505,350 of record OZ245818.1, read on the forward strand.
CAGAACTGGCTGGAGGCCGTCAACTCGTGCTTGAGGGCTTGATTGAGATAGTCGATGACTTTTTTGCTGCCCTTCATGGCACGCTCCCTGGTTGTTTGATCTTTCGACCCAAACGCCAAGCATCATGGGTCACGGTTTCGCTGGGGCGACCATAGGGTTTGTAATTGTTCCAATGCAAGCGGGCCATGCCACGTTCAACTGGAAGATGTTGCAAATCTCAAAAATTGTCAGTCGGCGCGGCCGCTCTAGCTGGGTTGCCTCGGCGCCGTGCCCTCCAGTTTGCACAGTATTTCCAGCATCACCTCGTCAGCGCCGCCGCCGATGGAGCCGAGGCGGCCATCGCGGTAGGCGCGACTGATGGGATTGTCTGCGGTGAAGCCCATGCCGCCCCAATATTGCAGGCAGGCATCCGCCACTTCGCGATAGAGGCGGCCTGACTTGAGTTTGGCCATGGAGGCGAGCCGCGTGGCGTCATTGCCGCCGACATAATCTTCCACCGCCTGCCAGGTCAGCGCGCGCAGCGCTTCAACCTCGGTGCGCAGTTCGGCCAGGCGAAAATGCACCGCCTGATTGTCGAGCACCGATTTGCCGAAGGCCTTGCGCTCGCGCGTGTATTCGATTGTCAGGTCGATCAGCCGGTCGAGCGCCTTCAGGCTGGAGGCGGCGACCCAGAGGCGCTCCTCCTGGAACTGCTGCATCTGCATGGTGAAGCCGGCGCCTTCCTGGCCAATCAGGTTGCGACGCGGCACCCGGACATTGTCGAAGAACAGTTGGGCGGTGTCTGAGGAGTGCATGCCTATCTTGTGGATCTTCTGCCGCTCGATGCCGGCGGCGTCCATCGGCACGAGGATCAGCGACTTGTTCTTGTGAACCTGCCCCTCGCCGGTGTTGGCGAGCAGGCAGCACCAGTCGGCCTGCATGCCGTTGGTGATCCACATTTTCGAGCCGTTTATGACGTAATCGTCGCCATCGACTTCCGCCCGCGTCTTGATTGCCGCGACATCCGAGCCGCCACCGGCTTCGGATACGCCGATGCAACCAACCAGCTCACCGGCGATCGATGGGGCGAGCCAATCGCGCTTGAGCTCATCCGACCCGAAGCGGTTGAGCGCCGGCGTGCACATGTCCGTCTGAACGCCGATGGCCATCGGCACGCCGCCGCAGGTTGCCGTCCCAAGTTCTTCGGCCATGACCATGGAATAAGAGAAGTCGAGGCCGAGACCGCCGCAAACCGGATCATATTTGATGCCGAGCAGACCGAGCTTGCCGAGTTTGCCGAACACCTCGTGAGCGGGAAACTGCTCGGCCTTTTCCCATTCGTCGACATGCGGGTTGACCTCCGTCTCGATAAATCGGGCGACGGTCTGGCCCAGTTGACGATGCTCTTCCGTCAGTTGCATGCGTTTCTCCTCGCGCGTAATTGCCGCATCGTTTCATTTATTGACGTTTACGTCAATTGCATCGAGCAAAGGAAAATTGATTGCACAAAGCTGCATCACGTTCTATATGCTGGCAACAGATTAACCGAAATCCAGCCAGGAGCACTGCCCCAATGAGCGTTGCCGATATTGCAGCATCCATCAAGGAACGTGTCGAGTCGGGAGACTTCGACAGCGTCGTGAAATTCGATTGCGGGGACGACGGTGTCGTCGTCATCGATCATCAGAGCGTCAGCACCGAGGACAAGGACGCGGACTGCACCATCAGTGTCAGCCTAGACGATCTCGCTGCCATGGTGGCGGGCGATCTCGACCCGACCGGTGCCTTCATGCAGGGCAAGCTGCAGGTCGAGGGCAATATGGGCGTGGCCATGAAACTGAGCCAGGTGCTTTAGGAACATGACCGGCATGCCGGCGGAGCGGGACGACCGGCAGGACCTGTTCGGCATTGCCGATCTCGCGAGAGAATTCGGCATTTCGACCCGGACCATCCGCTTCTATGAAAACAAAGACCTCATTCACCCTACGCGGGTGAATGGGAGTCGCGTTTATACGCGACGCGATCGCGGACGGCTGGCGCTGATTCTGCGGGCCAAGGCGATCGGGTCGACACTGGCCCAGATCAAACACTTCCTCGACCTTTATGGCGAGCATGGCGAGGGCCATGTGAAGCAGCTCAACTACCTGATCGACGAAACCGATAAGGCGATCGACGATCTCGAGAAAAAACAGGCGCTGATCCGGGACACGCTGAAAGAACTGCGCGCAATCCGCCAGGACAGCATCGACAAGCTTGAAGAAAAACGCGCGGGCGGCTGACCATCAAGCCGGTTTGCGGGCGCAGACCACGCTCCAGTGTCCGAAGGTGTTTTGCGTCTCGACATCAACAAACCCGGCGCACTCCAGCAACGCCCGATATTCGCTCGACGAACGCTGCCGACCTTCTGTCCAGGCGAGCATGATGACTGACATGCTGGCGGCTACGAAAGGGCCCGACTTGGCGTCATCGTAGAGCATCTCATGGATCATGAGCCGGCCGCCTGCGTTGAGCGTCTCGAAGCTCTTTTTCATGAGGCCCGCGGATTTGTCGTCTGGCCAATCATGAAAGATGTCGCCGTAGAAATGGATGTCGGCGGCGGGCAGCGGATCGTTCCAGAAATCACCCGGCAACGTTGCCACGCGATCCTCCAGGCCATAGCTGGCGATCACCTCATCGGCGATGTCGCAAACGACGGGCATCTCCAGGACGGTGCAGGAGAGATCCGGCCAGCGATCTGCGGCGCCAATCGCGTGAGCGCCCGATCCGCCACCGATGTCGATCAAGCTTTTCGCATCGGACAGGTCGAACGCCTCCGGCCAAGCCATCGCGGGGCCGACGGAATGGGCGTGCATCATCATGGTGAACTCGCGTGCGCGTTCGACTTCCTCCTCGTGGGTCTTGAACAATTCTCTGCCCTCGTAGATTTGGGAGCGGCCCTCAACGATGGCCTTGCGCACTGTGGGGAAGGACGTCAGGTCCGGCTGGCCGTAGAAGGCAGGACGCAAGTAGTCGCCGATGAAGGTGGGGCTGTCAGGCGCCAGATAGTCTTCCGCCAGCTCGGTCAGGGCGAATTGGTCATCGCGCCGCTCCAGCAGGCCAAGCGACGTACACAGCACGAGCAGCGCATCGATACTGCGCGACCCCAGCGCCAGCGCATCGCCGATTTCGGCCATGGTCATCGGTCGCTCGGCAAGTTTTTCAAACAGTCCGAGATCATAAGCGACAACAAATGCCTGGCCGCCGAACAGGCCGGCCTGCAGATCAAAGAACAGCCGGTCATCCGAACGCGGTTTGCGCAGTGTTCGCGGTGTCTGTTTTTCGGTCATCGACCGGCCTCCGTCATCGTGGTTGCAGGCCAACCGTGCCACGCCGGACGACCACTCTCAAGGGTGCTCGCCGTCAAGGTGGCCGACAAGACAATAGACATCCATCGGGCCTCGGCCGCGGATGTCGACTGTGCCGCGTTGTTCGAAAGCAAACCGTTCCTTCAACGCCTCGTGGACGGTCTCGCTGACCTGAATGACGCCGTTGAGGGCGGTCGTTTCGAGGCGGCTGGCGACGTTGACCGTGTCGCCCCACAGATCATAGGCGAATTTGCTGCGCCCGATGACCCCCGCGACCACCGGCCCGACGTGGATGCCGATGCGCAGCGCCAGGGCGCGGTCGCCGGCATCTTTAAACGTCTCGATAAAGGTCATCATGTCGAGCGCCATCTCGGCGATGCGGGCGCAATGATTGTCGGTCGGACCCGACAGTCCGCCGACGACCATATAGGCGTCGCCGATGGTCTTGATCTTCTCCAACCGGTGGTTTTCGGCGAGTGTGTCGAAATGCGAGAAGATGGCATTGAGCGTCGAGACGATCTCCTCCGGCTGACGGTCGCCGGCATAGCGGGTGAAGTCGACGATGTCTGCAAACAGGATGCTGACATTGTCATGCCGTTCAGCAATGGTTCCCGGATGTGCCTTCAGCCGGCGGGCGGTCTTTTCCGGCAGAATGTTGAGCAGCAACCGGTTGGCGTTTTCACGCTCGCGCAAGGCGGCGCGAACGAAAGAGCTTGAAAACACGAACACGATCACCGACGCAAAGGTGAGGTTCATCCAGAAGAACAGCACCTTTGTTCCATCCGGAATGGCATTGTCCGTTGCCGATCCGGGTTCGAGAGCAACCGTGATTGCGATATTGACCAGGTAAAGAAGCAGCCAAAGGGTCGACTGACGTACGGAAAAATACATCAGAGCAACAAGCGGGCCGCACAGACCCCAGACCAGCAAATATCCGGAATCGCCGGCGCTGCCGATCGCCCATTGGGTGATGCTGGGGACATAGATGATGCTGGCGACCAGCGCGTAGGCGGCAATCAGGTGATTGCGAAGCATATGCGACAGCACCAGCGATGTCCCCACGACGACCACGAAAAGAAGCGGCAGCAGCGCGATGATGGTGGCGCCGAAGATGACGAAATACATCGCAGACCAGATGCAGCCGGCAAGCGAGCAGGAGAGGGCGACGAGGAATATCGCGAACTTCTCGGCGCGTAACTCGGCCGTATCGTTCGGGTCGTGGGCGAACCGTTCGGTCAGTTTCATCGGTGTGCCGCAGCGGGCGTGCCTTTGGTCGCGATGCGGGACGTCAACCCGCCGCCGCGGCCTTTTCGGTCAATCCCAGCCGGTCGGCGATGTTGAAGCGCGCAGCCGACAAATCAGCAATGGTGTGATGTTGCAGCGTTTCCAGAAACGCGTTCAGCGCTTCACGCCAGGCCGAGTTCAGGGCGCAGCTGTCGACCAGAGGGCACTCGGCAGCATCATTCTCAAAGCACTCCGCCATGGCAAAGCTGTCTTCCGTGACGCGGATTACGTCGAACAGAGTGATATCTTCAGCCGGGCGTCCCAAACGGATGCCGCCATTGCGGCCGCGCACCGTCTCGATCAGCCCCGCCTTGACCAGAGGCTTGAGGATCTTGAACAGGAAGAGCTCCGACACGCCGTAGGCGCGGGCGATATCAGGCACGCGGCTCAGCGCACCCGGGTCGGCCGCGCAATACATCAGCATCCGCACGGCGTAGTTGGTCTGTTTTGTTACTCGCATGTTTTGCCTCGTGGCCGGCCCGCATCCCATTGGTTTCGGGCGCAAATTTAGAATCGTTCTATTAAATTCGATTTTTTTTGTCAAGTTTTACATGGGCCCCTTGCGCTGCAACTAATAATTGGAGTATTGCAATCATGTTTTCAAATTTCACGTATCCAAAGGGTTGGAAATGTACGCCAAGTCATTCATCGCCGTCGGTGCGGCGGCGGTGCTGTCCACATCGATCGGAACCTCGGCCATGGCCGAGGAAGTCAACATCTACTCCTATCGCCAGCCGGACCTGATCGCGCCACTGCTTGACGCCTTTACCGAAGAGACGGGGATCAAGACCAATGTGCTGTTCCTCAACAAGGGGTTGGTCGAGCGTGTTGAGGCCGAGGGGGCAAACTCACCTGCGGACCTCATTCTGACGGTCGATATCAGTCGCCTCAGCGACGCCAAGGACAAGGGTGTCACGCAGCCCGTTGAAAGCGACGGCATCAACGGCACTATCCCAGCCAATTTCCGTGATCCTGAGGGCCACTGGTTCGGTCTCACCACCCGCGGTCGCGTGGTCTATGCGTCGAAAGACCGGGTTGCGCAGGATGCGATCACCTATGAGGAACTTGCCGATCCGAAGTGGAAGGGCAAGATCTGCATCCGCAGCGGGCAGCACATCTATAATATCGGCCTGATCTCGTCGGTTATTTCCCACCTCGGCGAGGAAAAAGCGGAAGAGTGGCTCGCCGGCGTCAAGGACAATCTGGCGCGCAAGCCGAACGGAAACGACCGCGCCCAGGCCAAGGGCATCTTCTCCGGCGAATGCGATATCGGCATCGGCAACACCTACTATGTCGGTCTGATGATGACCAACGAGAAGGAACCGGAACAGAAGGATTGGGCGGACGCCATCAAGGTGCTGTTCCCGAACTCACAGGATCGGGGAACGCACGTCAATATTTCCGGCATGGCGCTGGCCAAGAACGCCCCAAACAAGGACGCCGCGCTCAAGCTGATGGAGTTCCTCGCAAGCCCCAAGGGTCAGGAGCTGTACGCCGAACGGGTGTTTGAATACCCGGTCGCACCTGGCGCCGAAGCGTCGGATATCGTCAAATCCTTCGGCGAAATCAATCCCGACACGTTGCCGCTGGCCGACATCGCCAACAACCGCAAAGCGGCTTCTGTCCTGGTCGACAAGGTTGGCTTCAACAACTGAGCCAGTGAAGAATCCAATTGGGTAAAAGGCGGCCTCGAGCCGCCTTTTTTTATTGGCCGATATGGCGGCGGCCGCGTTTTTGTGCCAACGCGACCTGCTTCTGCCGCTCGCGGTAACGCGCGCGGTCTTCGTCGCTTCGGTCCGCATGGCAGTAGGGACAGGAGACGCCGTCCTCGAACAGCGGACTGGCCACCTCTTCAACCGTCAAAGGATAGCGGCAGGCGCGGCAAAGCCGGTGCTCGCCCTGCTCAAGGCCGTGGGTGACCGAAACCCGCTCGTCGAAGACGAAGCAGGCGCCGTCCCAGAGGCTGTCGTTCTCCGGCACCTCCTCCAGATATTTCAGAATGCCGCCGCGCAGGTGATAGACGTCTTCGAATCCTTCCGCCTTCATGAACGCGGTGGCCTTCTCGCAGCGTATGCCGCCGGTGCAGTACATGGCGATCTTCGGTTTGTCCGAAAGTTTTGGGTTGTTGCGCACCCAGTCAGGAAACTCTCGGAACGAACCGGTGTGCGGGTCGACGGCGCCCTTGAACTGGCCGATTGCGGTTTCGTAGTCGTTGCGTGTGTCGATGACGATCGTGTCGGGGTCGGAAATCAGGGCATTCCAGTCCTGAGGGTCGACATAGGTTCCGACGCTTCGCAGCGGATCGATGCCCTCGACGCCCATGGTGACGATTTCCTTTTTCAATCGCACTTTCATGCGGTGAAACGGCATTTCCCGCGCCCGGCTCTCCTTGTGCTCCAGGCCGGCGAAAGCGGGCAGGGCCCGAAGGCCCGCAAGCACCGTTGCAATGCCCGCAGCCTCTCCGGCAATGGTGCCGTTGATGCCTTCGTGCGCCAGCAACAGCGTACCGCGCACGTTGTTGGCGTCGCACAGCTTCTGGATCGGTTCCTGCAGCGTTTCAAACTCAGGCAGCGGCGTAAAATGATAGAGCGCCGCCACCAGGAAATTCGCGTTGTTTGCGGCCTGTGTGTTGGTCATGGGCAGGCCATAGCGTTTTGCGGGGTCCCAGGCAATCCGCAACACCAATTGTCCGGTTCAACATATTTGAGCCGTGCTGGTCTTGAACGGATGGGAGGATTGTCGGAAGCTCGACGCGGTTGGGGCCTGCAATTGGAAGACGGTGCATCGAAGCGCCAGCGCGGCAACGAGGGCAGGAGCGATCATGAGCGATACCGCAAAGTCGGCCAACAGGGGCTTTATTGCCGCGATCGAGCGTGTCGGCAATCGATTGCCCGATCCCGTTTTTATCTTCGTCTGGCTGATTGCCATCCTGATGGCGGTCAGCGTGCTCGCCGCGCTGATCGGCTTGCAGGCAGTCCACCCGGTCACCGACGAGCCGGTCAGGGCCTCAAGCCTGCTATCGGGCGAAAACCTGCGGCGGCTTGTCACCGACATGCCGACGACCTTCACCCATTTCCATCCGCTGGGCTATGTGCTCGTGGTCATGCTGGGCGCGGGCGTTGCCGAGCGCACCGGTCTTTTGGGGACGGCCATGCGGGCGGGTGTGCAGGATGCGCCCAAGGCACTGCTGACGCCCATTGTCGTTGCCGTCGGCATGATCGGCAATCTGGCGGCGGATGCGGCTTATGTGGTGCTGATCCCGCTTGCAGGAATCATCTTTGCAGCAGCGGGTCGTCATCCGGTGGCGGGCATCGCCGCTGCCTTTGCCGGCGTGTCGGGCGGATTTTCGGCGAACCTGTTTCCGGGCCAGCTCGATGCCCTGTTGTTTGGCATCACGGCCGCCGGCGCAGAAATTCTCGATCCGGAATGGCAGGCCAACATCGCTGGCAACTGGTACCTGATCATGGCGCTGTTCTTCATCTATCTGCCGGTGATCTGGATCGTGACCGACCGCTTTGTCGAGCCGCGACTCGGTCCCTGGACCGGGGGCGCCGTGGCCGGTTCGGACGAGGCGATTTCAGGGCCGCTGACTGACACGGAAAAGAGCGGCCTGTGGCGGGCGGCGCTGGCCGTGCTTGCCGTGATCCTCGTCTGGGTCTTTCTGACCGTTGGTCCGGGCACCCCGCTGATCGACGAGAATGCCCGGCCGGAAGCGCGCATGACGCCGTTCTATCAGTCTCTGGTCGCTGGTTTCTTCCTGCTGTTTCTGGTCAGCGGCTGGGTGTACGGCGCCACCACGGGCGGCATCAAGAGCCATCGCGACCTGGTTGCCAAGATGACCGAGTCGATGGCCGACATGGGCTATTATCTGGTCCTGGCATTCGTCGCCGCGCATTTCGTGGCCATGTTCATCTGGTCCAATCTGGGCCTGATCCTGGCCATCGACGGGGCCGAATTCCTGCGTTGGACGAATATGCCGGGTCCGCTGCTGCTCGCCGGCCTGCTGATCCTCAGCGGCATCATCAACCTCTTCGTTGGCTCGGCGTCAGCCAAATGGGCTCTGTTGGCGCCGATCCTGGTGCCGATGCTGATGCTGCTCAACATCAGCCCCGAGACGGCAACAGCCGCCTATCGCATCGGCGACTCAGCGACCAATATCATCACGCCTCTCATGGTCTACTTTCCGCTGATCCTGATTTTTTGCCAGCGCTGGGACGAAAACTTCGGCATCGGCAGCCTGATGGCCGTGATGATTCCCTATTCCATTTGGCTGATGATCACCGGTGTCATCATCATTGTCGCCTGGGTTGGGCTCGATCTGCCGCTCGGCCCGGGAGCCGGCGTGGAGTATTCGATCGAGTGAGTTTCTTGGGCCGCGCAGTGGACAAGCGACACGGCGCACGCTAATCGCTCTCCCGATATCGGGCGGAACGAGTGATATGGGTAAGAAAACCGAAAAACTTCTTTCAATCCTGCAGATGCAGCCGGTGGTGCCGGTGCTGGTGGTCGACCGTGTCGCGACGGCCATCCCCTTGGCCAAGGCGCTGGTTGCCGGCGGGTTGAAAGCCATCGAAATAACGTTGCGCACGGAAGCTGCGCTCGATGCCATCAAGGCGGTGGCGGACGAGGTCGAAGGCGCGGCGGTGGGCGCTGGTACAATTCTCGATGCACGCCAGTACGACGCGGCCGTGAAGGCCGGATCGACCTTCATTGTCAGTCCCGGCACGACGCAGGAATTGCTCGACGTGGCGCGGCGCTCGCCTGTGCCCATGTTGCCCGGTGCGGCAACCCCCAGCGAAGTCATGGCGCTGCGCGAAGAAGGTTATGCGATCCTCAAATTCTTCCCGGCGGAGCAGGCCGGTGGTGCGGCCTATCTGAAGTCGCTGTCCTCGCCGCTTGGTGGCGTCAGCTTCTGCCCGACGGGTGGCATCACAGCAGCAACGGCGATGGATTATCTCTCGCTCCCCAACGTGGTGTGTGTTGGCGGTTCCTGGGTAGCCCCGAAGAATCTGGTCGAGGCGGGCGATTGGGAGGCCATTACCAAGCTTGCCGCAGACGCGAGCCAACTTGGCAAATAGTCCTCAGACCCTTTGAAACCGGGACCGGTCGAACCTATCTCGTTTGCAAACGCAAACAAGACAGGCGGCTTCTAATGTTCAACCCGAAACAGCTACTCGATCAACTTCTCGGCTCTCAGGTGCCCGGAACCGAAGGCACGGTTCGCGACAAGGCCGGGCAGGCGGTACAGCTTGCCAAAGACAATCCGCTGGCAACCGGTGCTATTGCCGCGGTTCTGCTGGGCACAGACACCGGTCGATCGGTGACCGGTTCGGCCCTGAAACTCGGCGGAGTTGCTCTGGTCGCAGGCCTTGGTTACCAGGCCTACAAGAACTACAAGGCCGGCAAGGCGCCTGACGCCAGCCAGGAACCGGTCAGTCCGGAAGCGCTGCCGGCTCCCGAGGAAACGGCTTTCGACATCGATGCATCACAGGTCGACGACAATTTTGCTCTGGCGCTGATCCGCGCCATGGTCGCAGCTGCTCGAAGTGACGGCCACATCGATGATGCAGAACGCGCTCGCATCGCGGACAAACTCGCCGTGTCGGGGATCGAGTCTGAGGCGCAGGCGTTCATCGACGCTGAGCTGGCAGATCCGACGGATCTCAACGACATTGTCGGTGCTGCGCGCAGCGAGGAGCAGAAGGTCGAGATCTACACCGCTTCACGGCTCGCCATCAATCCGGATACCCGTGCGGAACGCGGCTATCTGGACATGCTGGCCGGACGGCTTGGCCTGCCGGATGCGCTGGTCGACCACATCGAGGCAACCGTCGCCGCGGCGGGTGCGTGACCGTGACAGACTGACGGGTTTCGTCGGAGGCTGCGTCGCCGTAAGGTAACCGCATGAAACGGCACGTATTTCTTCGCTTCGCGCTTGTTCTTGTCGCACTCGTGGCAGCCTCAATGGCGATCGCCGCCGATCGCGTGCTGGTTTTTGCTGCGGCGAGCACCAAGGACGCCCTTGAGGCCATTGCATCGGACTTTCAGGCCGAAACCGGAACCCAAGTCATCATTTCGCTGGCTGGTTCCGGCACCCTGGCGCGGCAAATCGAGGCCGGCGCACCAGCCGATATCTATGTGGCTGCCAATCCCGCATGGATGGATTATCTGGCGGACCGTGGGTTGATCGCACCGGACAGCAGGGCATCCTTTGCCGGCAACCGTCTGGTTGTCGTGCGCAGGGAAGCTGGAGCCGCGACACCCGAAGCGTTACTCGGCGCAGGCCGGTTCGCCATGGGCGATCCGAACCATGTGCCGGCGGGAATCTATGCCAGGGAAGCCCTCGAAAACCTGGATCTCTGGACGGTCGTTGCACCGAATGCGGCCTTCGGCGAGAACGTACGGGTTGCGCTGGCGATGGCGGCACGCGGTGACGTGGACAGCGCCATTGTCTATCGATCGGATGCAACGATGCGCGACGACCTTGAAATTGCATATGAATTTCCCGAAAGCAGCCATTTGCCTATCGTTTATCCTGTGGCATTAACGCTGGATGCGGATGACGAAGCGCGGGCCTTTCTCGCGTATCTCCTGGAACAGGCGCGCGAGGGTGGTTTGACGCGCTTCGGCTTTTCCAGGCCGCCGGAGGAAACGGATCGGTTATGACGGGCAGCGCGACCCTCGGCATCGTTCTTCTGTCGCTGAAGGTCGCGGCGATTGCCATGGTTTTTTCCGTACCGATCGCATTCGCAACCGCCTGGATTCTAGCCCGCAAGGAGTTTTACGGCAAAAGCATCCTGCAGGCGCTGATCACGCTGCCGCTTGTCATGCCACCGGTGGTGACCGGATACCTGCTGCTGGTTGTCTTCGGGCGCAACGGCATTCTCGGCCATTCGCTCCATTCGGTCGGTTTTGAACTGGCGTTTCAGTGGACTGGAGCTGCGCTTGCCGCCGGCGTGATGGCCTTTCCCCTGTTGGTTCGGCCGATGCGCTTGTCCATCGAGACGCTTGATCGCGGTTTGGAAGAAGCAGCTGCGACCCTCGGAGCAACCAGGCTGAGCCGGTTTTTCACGGTGACGTTTCCGCTGGTGCTTCCGGGGATCCTTGCGGGCACGGTGCTCGGCTTTGCCAAGGCCCTGGGTGAATTCGGCGCGACCATTACCTTCGTGTCGAATATTCCGGGCGAGACCCAGACTCTTTCTTTGGCGATCTATTCGCTGCTGCAGAGCCCGACCGGTGACCGCGCCGTCGCTGTAATGATTTCAATTTCTGCCGGGCTGGCGATCGGCTCTGTCCTGCTTGCCGAATTCATCGGGATGCGGATCCGCCGCTGGGGGCGCCAATGAGCCTTGAGGTGACACTGCGGTCACGAGTCGGCGATTTCAATCTGGCGGCAACGTTTTGCGCGGGTACCGGAGTCACGGCGCTGTTCGGGCACTCCGGGTCGGGCAAAACCACCATCCTGAAGATGATTGCGGGACTGATCCGGCCGGATTCCGGGCGAGTGGAGGCCGACGGGCGGGTGTTGCTCGACACGGAAGGGTCTGTCGATCTGCCGGCCAACGAGCGGCGCGTCGGCATGGTATTCCAGGATGCGCGGCTGTTTCCGCACATGACGGTGATGCGCAATCTGACCTATGGACGCTGGGCCGGCCGAAGAGCCGCATCGGTCGATTTCGATCGCATCTGCGACATGCTCGGGCTGCGCGCATTGCTGGACCGTCACCCACCGAGCCTTTCGGGTGGGGAAAAACAGCGGGTCGCCATCGGCCGTGCCCTGTTGTCCGACCCGGCTCTGTTGCTCATGGACGAGCCCCTGGCTTCGCTCGATGATACCCGCAAGCGGGAAATCCTGCCCTATCTGGAGGAGATCCGCGACACGCTAAGCCTGCCGATCGTCTATGTCAGCCACGACATGGACGAGGTGGCGCGTCTTGCCGACACGCTGGTTGTGCTGTCCGAAGGGCAGGTACTCGGGTCGGGCGATGCAGTCGACATGTTCTGCCGACTGGACTTCGGACCGGCGCTTGGCCGCCATGAGGCCAGTTCGTTGTTGACTGGCACGGTTGCAGATACAGAACCCGAATACGGCATTCGCCATGTGGTTATCGATGGACCGGTGATGCTCAGTGTCGTCAACGAACGTCTGCACCCGGGTGACCGGGTGCGCATGCGCATCAAGGCCCGCGATGTGGCGCTGTCGCTCACGCGGCCGGAAGAGATCAGTTTTCGCAATGTGCTGCCGGCGACCGTAAGGCAGGTGGCACTTGAAGACAGTCCCTATGTGGAGGTCGTGCTCGATACCGCCGGTCAGGCGCTGCGGGCGCGCATCACACGGCAGGCCCATGACGAACTGGGAATCGAGACCGGCAAGCCGGTCTTCGCGCTGATCAAGACCGTCGCCATTAGTCAGCGCATGCTGTCCGAGCGACCCTCCGGTTAGGGGCCATGGTCCATCCAAGCGCCGTTGCAGTGCTGTTCCAATTGTTTTTCACAGGCACTAGTGTCGAGCCATGACAAGTGGTGCCGAAATTCGCCGGTCGCTGCGCCAAACGCGCATTGTCACCGCCGTGGCTTTTCTAATCCTGGCGGTGATTGTCGTCGTGGCCAGCGCTGAATTCTGGCGCCAGCGGGCCGAGCAAAGCTTGCGCGCGCAGGCCGCGGAGACGTTGGCTGTTCAGACGGAGGCGCTGACCAGAATTCTCGACAAGTATCGTCTCCTGCCACCGTTGCTGTCGCGCGAAGCGTCCATTGTCTCGCTTTTCGATGCCGGCGGTCATGCAAGCGATGCGGCTCGCAGCAAGGCGATCGACATCCACGGAATGTCGGGCGCAAAGGAGGTGGTGCTGTTCTATCCGGATGGCCGCATTCTGGCTGCAGCCCGAGGGTTCTTCGGCGATAGGGTGCCGGATCAGGAAGAATTGCTCGAAGCAGCCCGCCAAGGGCGCCTGGGCCGGCAGGCGATAGCCTTGCCATCTGGCCAGCGCGTTTACGGGTTTTCCTCCGGCATCTGGCGCGGCGAAAAGTTGCTCGGCATCGTGGCCGTCTATGTCGACTTCGATCCAGTGGAAGAAACCTGGTCGCTTTCGACCAACCCGATTTTCGTGACGGACAGCAGCGATACGATTTTTCTGACCAATCAGCCGGGTTGGCGCATGCAATCGGCATCGGCGGTGATGTCGACCGGAAACTCGCCCGATCGCCTGTTGTTGGGCACCGCGAGAGTGCCGCATGGGGATTTGACCCGCGATCTGCCGTTGCTCGGCTGGCGCTTGCATGTACTGTCCGATGAACGGCCACTGCTGACGGCGCAATGGACCGGTGCCCTGATCGCCACTCTGTTTTGTTTGCTGATTGGGGCCGGTTTGGCGTTTCTGATACAGCGGCGCGAGGCGGGGGCATTGCAACGGCGCCGGGACCGGGCGACCGCGCTCAGGCTCGAACGCCTGGTTCGTGAACGCACTCGGGAACTCAGCGAAACCAACCTGTCGCTGTCGCGTGAGATCGATGAGCGCCGGCAGACCGAGGAGCAGTTGCGCAAGACCCAGGCCGAGCTGGTGCAGGCTGCCAAACTGGCGGTGCTCGGTCAGATGTCGGCAGCGCTCAGTCATGAATTCAACCAGCCGTTGGCAGCGCTGCGCACCTATGCCGACAATGCTCAGCGATTTCTTGAAAAGGGGAAAACGGATCGGGTTTCGGACAACCTGTCCCGCATCGGCCGGCTGATCGATCGCATGGCCGGATTGTCGCGAAGCCTGCTTTCATTCTCCCGCAAGCCAGGCACCCAGACCAAGGCCGTTGCGCTCGGACCGGTGCTCGACGAGGCGTTGATGCTGGCCCGACCGCGTGCGGGCAAGGCTGGTGTCGAGTTGGCGCTTGTGCCCAGCGAGCCATTGCCGGAGGTGCTTGGCGGCCATATCCGCCTTTCGCAGGTCTTCGTCAATTTGATCAACAACGGCATCGACGCCGCGTCCGGAAGCACGAGCGCCCGCGTGGAAATTGCGGTCGACAAAATCGGTCATGAAGTGGTGGTCCGGATTGGTGACAGCGGGCCGGGCGTTCCGGCCGGCGACCGCGATACGGTATTCGAGCCGTTCTACACCACAAAGGAAGTCGGTTCCGGCATTGGCATAGGCCTGTCCATCGTCGCCAGCATCGTGCACGATTTCGATGGGACGATCGAACTGAGGGACAGCGCTCTTGGCGGTGCCGAGTTTGCCGTCCATCTCAGACATGCGGAGAGCGATCAGATTGCAGCGGAGTGACCTTCAGTGAACAGCGCGGAGCCGATGGTTCACCTCGTCGACGATGATGACGATCTGCGCCACGCCCTGGCCCAGGGGCTGGAGCTTGAAGGGCTTGATGTCACCGTCCATGAAAAGGCCGTCGGGGTCCTTGATCGGCTCGGACGTGACGACTACGGGATCGTCGTGTCCGACATCCGCATGCCGGGTGACGACGGAATGGAACTGCTCAAGAAAGTTCTGGCTATCGATCCCACCTATCCGGTCATTCTGATTACCGGACATGGCGATGTTCAACTGGCCGTCGAGGCCATGCGTCTCGGCGCTTATGATTTCATCGAAAAGCCTTTTGCCGTGTCGCGTCTGTCGGCGGTCATCGAGCGGGCGTTGGAGAAGCGCCGGCTGGTGATGGAAAACCGATCGTTGCGCAATGAACTCGATCAGAAACACGATCTGACGCAGCGTCTTGCTGGCCGCTCGCCAGGTATTCTGCGCCTGCGTCGCGAAATTGAAGCGGTGGCAGGAACTGATGCCGACGTGCTGGTGGTCGGTGAGACCGGCGCGGGCAAGGAGGTGGTGGCACGGGCTCTGCACGACTACGGAGACCGGGCCAAAGGCAATTTTGTCGCCATCAACTGTGCCGCCTTGCCCGCCGACATCTTCGAGTCCGAACTCTTCGGTCACGAAGCGGGCGCCTTCACCGGCGCACAGAAGCAACGGGTGGGCAAGCTTGAGCATGCCCAGGGCGGTACGATCTTTCTCGATGAAATCGAATCGATGCCGCTTGACCTGCAGGCGAAACTGCTCAGGGCCATTGAACAGCGCAGCATCGAACGTCTTGGCTCGAACAAGACGATTCCACTGGATGTTCGGTTCGTGGCGGCAACCAAGTTCGACCTCGAAAAGGAGGGGGTTGCCGGCCGGTTCCGCTCCGATCTCTACTACCGTCTCAATGTCATTACGCTGACCATACCACCGCTGCGCCAGCGCAAGGACGATATCCCCTTGCTGTTCTTTCATCTGGCCCGGGATGCGCGGGCGCGCTACCGCCGGGAGATACCGGAGATCGACCACGCCCTGGAAGCTCAGTTGCTGGCCCATGACTGGCCCGGCAATGTGCGAGAGCTGCGCAATTATGCGGAGCGATTTGTTCTCGGAATGTGGGACGGTTTCGACGACGCGGCCGAACCGGAATCGGCGGGCGACACCAAGCTCGCGCAACGGGTTGCCGCCTTCGAGAAAGCCGCGATCGAAGCGGAGCTGGCGCGGCACGACGGTGCCTTGAAGCCTGTCTATGAAGCGCTCGGCATCTCGCGCAAGGGACTTTATGACAAGATCAAACGTCACGGCATCGTCGTTGACGATGTGGACTGACGCGCTGCGATGGGTAGGTTGCTACCCGGCAAGGGAACATCGATGGGTAGATTCCTACCCACGATGGCGGAACGCTGGTTGTTGCCCTTATTTGGTATGTGTCCGGTAACGGATTGTTTTTGATTGCAATTTCTTCTGAGGATCCAATCAGGATCACAATTGGCATGGCCCTTGCTAACTTGGACTAACGAGATGCCGGCCATGGGAGGAGCCAGCTGACCGGCTAGCCCAACCACCTCCCGAGGCCGCGTGTTTCGACCGGTCGCTTGTGCGATCGCCAGTTGCCGGCCGGAAACCCGGTCCGGATGGGAGACGAAACGGATGCATATCGCATCCCTATGGAGGTCAAAATGAAAAAACTGCTGGGTGCCGTATCGGCCGTAGCAATCGTGATGTCGGCAGGCCAGGCGATGGCCGATTGCGACGATGGGGAAATTGTTATCAAGTTCAGCCACGTGACGGCCGACTCCGGTCATCCGAAAGGTGATGCGGCGCGCGCTATCGCAAGCCGGATCAACCAGGAAATGAACGGCAAGGCCTGCATGGAGGTCTATCCGAGCTCGACCCTGTTCGACGACGACAAGGTCATGGAAGCGCTGCTTCTCGGTGACGTCCAGGTGGCTGCGCCGTCACTGTCGAAGTTCGAGGCCTACACCAAGAAATACCGGCTGTTCGATCTGCCGTTCCTGTTCTCGTCGATGGACGCGGTCAATACGTTCACACAAGGGCCGGTTGGACAGGAGCTTCTGGGTGCCATTGAAGACAAGGGCTATACCGGTCTCGGCTACGTCTATAATGGCCTGAAGCATTTTTCCGCCAACAAACCGCTCATGACACCGAAGGACGCCCACGGCCTCAAGTTCCGGGTTCAGACCTCGGATGTCGCCGTAGCCATGATCGAGGCGATGGACGCTTCGGCACAGAAACTTGCCTTCAAGGAGGTCTACGGTGCTTTGCAGACCGGTGTCGTGGACGGCCAGGAAAACACCTGGTCCAACATCTACAAGCAGAAGTTCTTCGAGGTGCAGGACGGCATCACGGAAACGAACCACCAGCTTCTGACCTACCTGGCAATTACCTCGACGGAATGGCTCGACAGCCTGCCGCAGGATGTGCGTGAGCAGTTCGTCACGATCTTCGGCGAGGAAGTGCAGAAGGCCAATGCCCAAGCCACCGCCATCAACGAAAAGGCGAAGGAAGGCATCATCGCAGCCGGCGGCGAAATCCGTCAGCTGACGCCGGAAGAGCGTCAGGTCTGGGTCGAGACGATGAAGCCCGTCTGGGAAGAGTTCGAGGACGATATCGGCAAGTCGGTCATCGACGCTGCCGTGGCCGCCAACAACACCGGCTCCTGATCAAATCGATAAACCGAATGTCCGCCTAAGGGCGGGCATTCAGCCAGCCGTCGTCCGCTTAGTCCCGGTCGACGGCAAGGGGGAACCATGGGCGTTTACGGGCTCTATGCCGTGATGTTGCTGATTGTCGCGGCGCTTTTCATCATCGAAAGATCGCATCCGGATGTGGTGACGCGGTTTGAAGAAAATGTGCTGGCGACGCTGCTGGCCATGATCACCATCGTGTCATTTGTGCAGGTGATTGCGCGCTACGGCTTCAACACAGGCTGGGGCGGAGCGCTCGAATTCACCCGCGTTCTGTTCGCGTGGATGATCCTGTTCGGCATGAGTTACGGTATCAAGATGGGCTCGCACCTGGGTGTCGATGTGTTCATTCGCATGATGCCGCAGAAACTGTTCAGGGCGGCGGCCCTGTTCGGAGCGCTGTGCGCGGTGCTCTATGCGGTCACGCTGATCTCCGCCGCCTGGCTTAACCTGTTCGGCGCCGAGACCAAGGGCGGTGCGATGCACTATTGGGGCAAAATGTTCCAGATCGGTATCGGCCTCGACGACTTGCGCTACCCGGAATGGATGCAGGAGACCTTCGGCCTGCAGGAGCGGGTCCAGCGCTGGATCGCCTATCTCATCCTGCCGATCGGCCTGGCCCTGTTCGCCTTTCGAAGCTTGCAGGCGATGGTGATGATCTGGACCGGCGATCGCGACATGATCATCGCCAGCCACGAGGCCGAAGAGCTGGTGGCCGAAAACAAAGACATTCTCAAGGATTGAACCCATGGACGCCATTGTTCTCTTTGTCCTGGTTCTGGGGCTGCTTTTTCTCGGTGTGCCCGTTGCTGTTTCGCTTGGGCTGTCGTCAATCCTGGTGATCGCCTTTTTCTCCAACGACTCCATGTCGTCGGTGGCGCTTCAGTTGTTTACGGCCTCGCAGAACTACACACTTCTGGCCATCCCCTTCTTCATACTGGCCTCCGCCTTCATGTCGACCGGTGGCGTTGCCAGACGCATTATCCGTTTCGCCATTGCGACCGTCGGGCACTTCCGTGGTGGGTTGGCCATGGCAAGCGTTCTTGCCTGCATGCTGTTCGCGGCGCTCTCAGGTTCATCGCCGGCGACAGTGGTTGCCATCGGCACCATCGCCATCGCCGGAATGCGACAGGTGGGCTACACCAAGGAGTTTGCCTCCGGCGTCATCGCCAATGCCGGCACGCTCGGGATTCTCATCCCGCCGTCCATCGTGATGGTGGTTTATTCCGCCGCAACGGATGTTTCCGTCGGCCGCATGTTCCTCGCTGGCGTGGTGCCCGGTATCGTCGCCGGACTGATGCTGATGATCGCCATCTACATCATGGCGCGGATCAAAGGACTGCCGGCGGAGCCCTGGAAGGGCTTCATGGAAATCATCGAAGGCGGCAAGGAGGCAGGCTGGGGTCTGTTCCTGATCATCATCATCCTCGGCGGCATCTACGGCGGGGTGTTCACGCCGACCGAAGCAGCGGCGGTCGCCGCGGTCTACGCTTTCTTCATTGCCCTGTTCATCTACCGCGACATGGGACCGATGAAAGACGTTCCCTGGGTCAGCGATGACGATACCAAGAAGGCACGGGTCGGCTTTTCGGCCAGTGTCTATGGCATTGCCTTCTTCTTCGTCTGGATGATCCTGTCGTTTTTCGCCACGGCGGAATCCGGTACGGTCACGGTGGGCGACCGGGCGCTGCTTGGTTTGATCCTGTCGCTGCTGATCGCTGCGCTTTACGTGCCGTGGCGCGGCCAGGTCGGTGTGCACCATACGCCCGCCTTTCTGCTGGCCGGCCTGCCGATCTGGGGCCGCAATCTCGCATTGATGGGCCGCAACTCGCTGGCGGTGTTCTTCAATGAAGATACGCGCCGGGTGATGGTGGACGCCTCGAAGACGACCATCATGCTGATGTTCATCATCGTCAACGCGTTGCTGTTCGCTCACGTCTTGACGGGTGAGCGGATTCCGCAGCACATCACCGAGCTGATGGTCGATGCCGGCTTCACCTGGTTCACTTTCCTGATCGCCGTCAACATACTGCTGCTGCTCGGCGGCCAATTCATGGAACCGTCCGGACTGTTGCTCATCGTGGCACCCGTAGTCTTCCCGATCGCCATGGAGCTCGGCGTCGACCCGGTGCATCTTGGCATCATAATGGTGGTCAACATGGAAATCGGCATGATCACGCCACCGATCGGTCTCAACCTGTTCGTCACATCAGGGATCACCGGCATGAGTCTTGCCCAGGTCGTCAAGGCGGCGCTGCCCTTCGTGGCCGTGCTTTTCGCCTTCCTGATCCTGGTCACCTATCTACCGGCGCTGTCGACGATGCTGCCCTACGCGCTGATGGGGCCCGAGATTGTCACCAACTGATCGTAAGAGGGGCGGCGTTCAGGTGCCGCCCTTTTCCTCCTCGACGAATTCGGCGATGCGACGAATGGCCTCCGATATACGGTCATCCGAAGCGGCGCATGACAGACGGACATAGCCCTCACCGAGGGTGCCGAAATCCGGCCCGCCGACCAGGGCCACGCCCTTTTCATCCAGAAGTCGCCCTGCCAGTTCCTTGGCCGGGATGCCGAGTTCCGTTACATTCGGGAAAGCGTAGAACGCGCCTTTCGGAACGGCGCAGCCGATACCTGGAATGGCGTTCAGACCCTCCACGACGAGACGGCGGCGTCTGTCGAAGGCATCAATCATCGACTCGACTTCCGCCTGCGGGCCGTCGATGGCGGCGATGCCGGCAAACTGGCTGGGCGTGTTGACGCAGGACCAGCAATTGACCGCCAGTTTGCGAACCTTGTCGTAGAGGTTGTTGCCCTCCGGCCCGGTCGGCCAGATCGACCAGCCCATGCGCCAGCCGGTCATCGCCCAGGTCTTGGACCAGCCGTTGAGCACGATGAGCCGGTTGCGGATTTCCGGGAAAGTCAGCAGCGACGTGTGGGTTTCGCCGTCATAGGTCATGACGTCATAGATCTCGTCGGACAGGATCGCCACGTTTGGGAAATCGGCAAGGCCGGCCACGAGTTTTTCAATCTCTGCGCGGGGGGTAACGCCACCGGTCGGATTGGCCGGCGAATTGACGATCAGAAGCCTGGTACGCGGTGTGATCTTTGAGAGTGTCTCCTCGGCTGAAAAGGCAAAGCCGTTTTCCTCGCGGATCGGCACCGGAATGGCGTCCGCCCCCGTATAGTCGATCATCGATCGGTAGATTGGAAAGCCTGGGTCGGGATAGAGGATCTCGGTGCCCGGTTCGCCGAACATGGTGATGGCAGCAAACATGGTCGGCTTGCCCCCGGGCATGATCATCACGCTGTCGGGTGAGATTTCAACGCCCGTGGTCGTCAGCGTGCGTCGCGCCACCGCTTCGCGGGTCGCCGGCAGGCCGTTGGCCGGTGTATAGCCGTGCTGGCCGTCGCGCAGCGCCTTGACTGCCGCTTCGACGATATGTGGTGGCGTCGGGAAATCGGGTTGGCCGATGCCCAGGTTGACCACGTCGCGTCCGGTCGCGGCGAGTGCTGCCGCGCGTGCCAGTACGGCAAAGGCGTTTTCTTCTCCAATGCGGTCGAATGCGGCGACTGTCTGCAAGGCTTGCTCTCCAAATGACTTGTTTCGGCGCGCATTCATGGCCTAATGGAGAGATCAATTCAACGGGACGTTACCGAATGGACGATCTTTCCGCCTGGGCCGGATGTCCGCGGCCGTCGCGCGAGCCGCTGGAGGGTCGCTATGTGCGGCTGGAGCCGATTGATTCGGCACGGCACGGCGACGGTCTGTTTGCCTGCTCCACGATGGCAGGCGAAGCGGACCGCTTCACCTATCTGCCGGACATTGCGCCAGGTGGGCGCGCCGATCTGCAGCCTTGGCTGGAATGGGCGGAGGCGAGCGACGATCCGATGTTCTTTGCCACCATCGACCGGGCCAGCGGCCAAGTTGGCGGCAGGCAGAGCCTGATGCGCATCGACGAACGCAATGGCGTCATCGAGACAGGCCATATTTATTGGAGCGGTGTCGTGGCGCGGAAGAGAGCCGCAACCGAAGCATTTTTCTTGTTTGCGAAACTGGTGTTCGACGAGCTCGGTTACCGCCGTTTCGAATGGAAATGCGACAACGCTAATGAACCATCGAAACGTGCCGCCCTTCGCTTCGGCATGACCCATGAAGGCGTGTTCCGTCAGGCCGTCGTGGTCAAGGGGCGTAATCGGGATACCGCGTGGTATTCGATTATCGACAAGGAGTGGCCGGCGCTGAGAACACGATTCGAGGCATGGCTCGATCCGGCCAATTTCGATGCGCAGGGCCAACAATTGCGCAAACTTGAATCCATCTCAAAGTGACTTAGGTTCTGAGAGACGAGATGCAGGAGTAACAGCGTGCCGAAGGGCAGTTCCATCAATGCAGCCATAGCCGCAGCCATCATTCTTGCCTTGATCGCGGTGGTCTTCCTGGCCTTGCCGCCAATTGTGGTCGCGCTTGGCGAAATCTCGCCCTGGCTGGGTTACGCTGTGACCGTTATCTTCATTCTTGGTTTTTTCGGCATTTTCTGGCTTCGCAGCCGTTATCAGCGCGCCCGCGACGGTTCCTAGGGGCCAATCGCCGACTTTTTGGTTTCCGCAATGTAAAGTTCGACCCCGCGCGCTTGTTGCCACGATGCCCGCCTTCCATATTGCCCTCGACTGAGGAGCGGGTCATGGCATCCATCAAGGCATTTTTGAATTCACCCTGGTTTTTCTGGGCGGTGCTCGCGCTGCCGTCGATCGGAATGATCGGAGGCGCACTGGGCAGCAATGATCTGCAGCCATTGCTGCATCCGACCGGAGAATTTGCCGCCCGATTCATGATCATCGCCATGATGCTGACGCCGTTGCGGATGCTGTTTCCAAGGGCCGGATGGATCGGCTGGCTGATGAAGAGAAGGCGCTATATCGGCGTTGCCGCCTTCGGCTACGCGGCATTGCACACGCTTTATTATGTGATCGATCTCGGATCGCTTTCCGCTGTGCTGAGCGATGCGGTCAAGTTCGGCATATGGACCGGCTGGGTGGCCTTTCTGATTTTCGTGCCATTGGCATTGACATCCAATGACGCGTCGTTGCGCGCGCTCGGTTCGCGGTGGAAGACCCTGCAGCGCTTCGTCTATGCAGCAGCGGTTGCGACGCTGCTGCACTGGATTTTCGTGCACAATGAGGCCGGTCCTGCCCTGGTGCACTTCGTGCCGCTGGCAGCCCTGGAGGGCTATCGCATCTGGCACGTGATGACCCGGCGCCGGCGCGTAGCACCGGCTTGATGCTCACTCGTGACTGAGCCCGACGAGTGCCCGGCCTTCTTCCGTCTTGATGGAGAAATCCGTTCCGGCAAAGGGTGCCGCCGCCTCCGTGCACAGCCAGGCGATGCCTTCGGCAGCCCAGTCGGCCGGGATATGCACTGACCAATCGAGTTCGCTGACTGGATTGACGCCGGAATCGCGGATCGCGACCTGCATGTCCGTCGCGACGGTACCGGGACTGAAACCGACAACGCGAATGCCGCGATCGCCGACTTCCTTGTCGGCACAGCGGGTCAGCGACAGAGCCGCAGCCTTCGAAGAGCAGTAATGGCTCCATCCTTCCAGGGCTCCGGTTGCTGCTCCGGAGCTGACATTGACGATGATGCCGCTGCCTTGCTTCTCCATCACCGGAATGGCAGCCCTGAGGCCGTGATAGACACCTTTGTAGTTGACATCGGCGACCATGCCCCATTCGTCCGGATCGCTGTCGGCAATGCGGGAAATAGGTTCAATCGCGCCCGCATTGTTGATCAGAATGTCGAGGCGTCCGTATGTTTTGACGCAATGATCGACGGCGGCCGCCACGTCGGAATAATCGGTGACGTTGCAGGCAATCGCATCGGCGGTGCCGCCCGCTGACCGGATCTCGTCGGCGACTGCGTTGATTTCGTGGGTGGTACGTGCCGCAAGAACGACCTTGGCGTGGTGTTCGGCGAGTTTCCTGGCCGTGGCGGCCCCGATCCCCCGGCTGGCTCCTGTCACCAGCGCGATTTTTTCGTTCAATTCAATCATGTCCGTCTTTCCATGGTTTCGTTGCCTGCTTGTATTGCTTCATAATTCGTTGATAAATGCCCCGCAATGCAAATGAATGCTGCGTGGTCTGCATGAATGGATTTTGAAACCCTGCATCTCTTCCAGGAGGTCGCTCACCGTCTCAGCTTTGCCGCGGTTGCTGAGGAACGCGGCGTCAACCCATCTTCCGTCTCGCGCGCCATTGGCCAGCTCGAAAAGCAATTGGGCGCCCGCCTGTTTCAGCGGACCACCCGGCGTATGGCACTCACCGAAGCCGGCGTCAATTTCTTGCAGCGTGCGAGCGTCATTGTGGAGGAAATGGAGGCTGCCTGCGATGACCTGCGCAGTGATTCCGCGGGGCCGACCGGCACTCTTCGGTTGTCGGCATCGGTCGCTTTCGGCGAGCGTGTCGTGCTGCCGCTCGTCGACGATTTCAGAGAAAGCTTCCCCAATCTTCGGCTCGATCTGATGTTTTCCGACGACAATGTCGATCTCGTTGCCGAGGGGATTGATCTGGCCATCCGCCTGGCCTCGGGATTGCGCGGTGATCTGGTCGCCACTCGCCTGATGAATACGCGTTACATGATTTGTGCCAGCTCGGACTACCTGGCGGGAGCGCGGCCTCTGGAGACGCCAAGCGATCTTGCAGACCACCGGTGCGTGCTGTTCACCATGCCTGCTTTCCGCTCGGAGTGGACCTTTCGAAGCAGCGATGGCCTTGAGGAGGCCGTCGCCATCGATGGCGATCTGGCAATCTCGTCAGCGCTGAGCCTGCGTTCTGCCGTGCTGGCCGGCATAGGGCCGGCGCTTCTGGTCGATTGGCTGGTTGCGCAGGATATAGCCGAGGGGCGCCTGGTTGACTTGTTTCCTGACCATGCGGTGACCGCCACGACATTCGATACCGCGGCATGGCTGGTCTATCCCAGCCGCTCCTATCTGCCATTGAAGGTGCGTGCGACAATCGACTTTCTGCGCGCCAAGGTTCGAAAATCCGCGGTTGGCGTTCAGGTCTGAAGTGCCGCAAACATCAGGATCAGACCAAGGATCAGAACGGAAGCAGCGCCGCCGATCTCGATCCAACCGGTGATCCGATTGGCGGCGGAATCACTGCTGGCAAAACGAATGGCGGCGGATTTGGCGCCAACGGCGAGCGTTGCCAGTATTGAGACGGTAATGGCGGTGCCGATGGACATGGCGGTTACTGATAGAAAACCGCCCAGATAAAGACCGTTCAGGAGAGCGAAGGTCAGGACGATCAGGGCGCCCGAGCAGGGGCGCAGGCCGATCGCAACAACGGCAGAGAGTGCTTCCCGCCACTCCAGTTTTTCTGCGCTGATCATGCTGGGATCCGGAGCGTGCGAATGCCCGCATGTTTCACAGACCCCATCGTCTCCGACCGCATGATCATGGTGATGATGATGGCCGTGGTCATGATCGTGATGATGGTGTGCAGGCCGCTGCTTCGGCCGTAACTTTCGATAGAGCAGCCAACCGCCGAAACCGGCAATCAGCGCGTAACTGGCGACCTCCAGCGTGTGGGTTGCCTCGGTCATGGAGATGCCGGTGCCGCGCAACGCCACATAAGTCGCACCGACGATCAGGATCGCCACCGCACCCTGCATCAGGGCTGCCATGAAGGAAATGGTGATGCCACGCCGCAGCGTCTGCTCGTTGGCAATGACATAGGATGAGATGACCGCCTTGCCGTGTCCGGGGCCGGCTGCATGGAACACGCCGTAGGCGAAGGACAGGGCGATCAGGCTCCATAGTTTGGCCGGGTCGTCACGCATTTCCTTCACCGCACCGGACAGAGCCCGGTAGAAAGCTTGCTGCTGGCTGTTGACCCAATTGAAGAAACCGCCAAACAGACCGCCGTTGTTGAATGCAGGTTCGGCGGAGCCGATGCCAAGAGACGACTGGGCCAGTGCCATGGCCGGAACGGTCAGCAGCAACAAGCCCGCGAGAAAGAGGCAGGCAGGAAGACGGCGAAAGCCTGTCAGCATGTCAGCTCAAGTCTCGTGGCGAAAAATTTGGAATAGTCGTTTCCGGTCGGGTCATTGAAGAACGCGTCGGTAAGCGACTGCTGGTTCTGAGAAATGATCTCATCGGGATCGGGCCGCACCACATCGCGGCGGCAAGTGTTCATCGGTCCATCGACGGTAAGGTCGTCGTCGGACAGAAAATCCATGGCTGCATACATGGTCGGATCGTACACGCCGAAGGCAAGCTTGCCGGAGAGTGGCATTTCCCTGGACGGTTCGACGGCGAAGAACATCAGCAATTGGCCGTCATTGAAATCGACGTTGATCTGCTCGGGCGGCGTGACCGGAATATCGGCGCCGTCATGAGTGACCGAGGTATAATAGTTGAAATCGGCAAGCGACGCCTTGACCACAGCCCCAACCTCCGCAGCCTCTTCCGCTTCGAGTTTGAGGTTGGCATTGGCGTCGAATTCAAGCAGGACGGTCGATGAAAACAGTTCATCGAAACGCCAGACATGGCGCAAGGTTTCAATCTTTCCGTTGTTGCCGATGACGACTTCCAACCGCGCCTCCGCAAAGACATGCGGGTGGGCGTCTGCATTTGTCGAGGTCAGTGCGGCGAACCCGAGGGCGACGCCCGTCGTTGTCACGGCAATCCTGGATAACATGCACGGCTCCATGCGACGCTTGGCGATCGACTCAAAAGCGCTTTGCCTAACAATTTAGGCCGGAATAGGACCCGGGGCAATGAAGCGCCGTCGAATGCTGCGGCGCAATGCGGCCGATGTCATTTGATGGGGGCTGGTCTTCCGGTTAGATAAACCCGTTCGATTGGCTTTTTTGGAGAACAGGGTGGGCGTTGGTGATGAATTCGATCTGAGCGGCATGCTGTCGCATCTGTTGCGGCGCGCGCACTTTTCAGCCGAGGCGAAGTTTGCCGAGACATTGGGCCGACACGGCGTCACGTCGCGTCAAATGGCCTTGCTCGTTGCGATCGCTCAGAAACCGGATGCTTCGCAGAACCAACTCGGGCACATGATCGCTCTCGATCAAAACACGATGAGTGACATGACTGCGAGAATGCTGCGCAAGAAGCTGATCGGGCGGGAGCCGTCGAAGCTGGATAAACGGTTGAAGGTTCTGTCTTTGACCGATCGTGGAAAGGAAATCCTGGAAGCTGCTGCCCGAGAGGATCCTGCCTATCAGGAGAGCTTCTCGAATAGGCTGACCGACGAGGAGAAACAGCAACTGATCAGGCTGCTGCAGCGCATGCTGGGCGTCGGCACTTCTGAGAACGAAAGCCGTTGACAGCCAAGGTTTGATCCACAATACTACGTATACGTATTAACTGCGAATAACGGAGATCAATCCGTGCGCATCGGGATTATCGGATTTGGCCTGATCGGGCGAACGATTGCTGACCGCGTTCGAAGCAGCGACAACGATCTGCAACTGGCGTTTGTCCATAATCGAGACCCAGGAAAGCTGGTCGACCTGGAGCCCGAGTTTCATCTGGGCGACTTTGCGGCCTTTGCCGAGCGCTCCCCGGACCTTGTCGTTGAAGCCTCCCATCCGGTTCACACCCAACGGTTCGGGACACAGATTCTATCCAAATGCGACTACATGCCGTTGTCCACGACGGCCCTGGTCGATGACGAGTTGCGCGCCGCTTTGCTGGAGACGGCAGAAAGCAACGGAACCCGGCTCTGTCTTCCGGCCGGCGCCCTGATCGGCGGAAATGCGCTGTTCATGCGCCAGCAGTTCTGGGACCAGGTCACGATCACCTTCCGCAAGCACCCGCGCAACATCGATTTCAGCGATGTGGCGACCAATGCCGAAGACATCGTCGAGCCTACGACGGTATTCGATGGTGCGGTCCGGGAGATCGCCCTCAAATATCCGCGCAACGTCAACACGATGGTAACGTGCGCGCTCCTGTCCACCGGACTGGACGCCTGCAGGGCAGTGCTGGTCGCCGATCCTGCGCTTGATTGCGCGGTTGCGGAAGTCGAGGCGCGGTCCAGCGACGGTGGTTGGATACGAACCGAAAAGCGCCAACCGGCCATTGGCGTTTCGGGAACAGAAATGGCCGATTCCGTCTGGCATTCGCTGACCCGGGCAACCGGAGCGGCGAAGTCTCCGTTGATTTTCGTCTAACCGCGACGAGCGGTTGAGGCACAGCAGGAAGGAAGACCCATGAGAAGACTGATCAAAGCGATCGCTGCGACCGCCATAGTGTTGCTGGCGACGAGTGCCGTTACGGGCGCAGCGTGGGCGCAATCGAAAAAGGTGGCGATTGCCAATCTCGGGCCGCATCCGGCGCTGAACGCCGTGGTCTCCGGGTTCAAGAAGGGACTGGAGCAGGGCGGTTTCAAGGAAGGCGAGGGCGTCGATTTCGAGTACAAGGACGCCAACTTCGATTCCGCGGTCGTGGCCCAGATGATCACGGCCCTCGAGGCCACTGGTCCGGACCTGATGCTGACCGTGACCACGCCGATCACACAGGCTTCAAAACGCATCGTGCGCAACAAGAGCCTGCCGATCGTCTTCGCGCCGGTGACCGATCCGATCGACGCCGGGCTGGTCCCGTCCTGGGACAATGGCAGCGACCGGTTTGTCGGCGCATCCAACCTCCAGTCCATGCCGACGGTGCTTGGTTTTGCCAAGCAGCTGCTCGGTGACGACGTCGATACCGTCGGCCTGCTTTTCAATCCGGGCGACGCCAATGACGTCGTCAATGTCGAGTACGCTCGCAAGGCGGCGGAGGACATGGGCATGACGCTGAAAGCCGTCAGCGTCGAAACCACCGGCGACATTCCTGTGCGTGTCGAAGCCCTGAAAGACGCCGATTTCATCTATCTGATTCCATCGAGCATGTTGCAGCCGGCCATGCCTGCGGTCGCGGCGGCGGCAAAGCGCAATCAAATCCCCGTGATCAATGCATCGCCGGCCGGCGTCAAGGACGGCCTGATCCTCGCGTCCATGTCGGTTTCCTGGTTCGATGTCGGACGTCAGGCAGGGCTGCGGGCGGCCGAGATTCTCAACGGTGCCAAGCCTTCGTCCCTATCGGTGTTTCGCCCGTCACCCGAGGATCATCAGGCCATGATCAGCGCAAAGAACATGGAGGCGACGGGTATGTCGTTGCCGGATGCGCTTGCCGACTGCGACTGCGTGCAGTAACCATTTAGTTGATGGCGAAACGGGAATCGCTGGCGGGGGACGCGGTCCGGGTTGAAGGTCTCAGCAAGACTTTCAATCCTGGGACCGTCCGCAGCAACCGGGTGCTGGCCGATGTTTCATTCGAGTTGGCACCCGGTGATTTCGCAGTCGTGATCGGAAGCAATGGTGCCGGCAAGAGTACGCTGCTCAATGCCTTGGCCGGTGAAGTCCGGGTTGACGCGGGTACGATTTCCATTGGCAGCACATCCTTGCAGGCTTTGCCGGCGCATCGCCGGGCGAAATACATCTCACGGGTGTTTCAGGATCCGATGCTGGGCACGGCCGCGGCCCTCACAATCGAGGAGAATCTTGCCATTGCCATGAGGCGTGGCATGGGACGCCGCTTTGCAGCCAGCGTCCGCGCGGCAGATAGGGACCTGTTTCGCGAAAGACTGGCAGCGCTCGGACTGGGGCTGGAACAGCGGCTGGCGGAATCGGTCGAGCTGCTT
This sequence comes from Hoeflea sp., assembly GCA_965228435.1. Classification (GTDB taxonomy): domain Bacteria; phylum Pseudomonadota; class Alphaproteobacteria; order Rhizobiales; family Rhizobiaceae; genus Hoeflea_A. The sequence continues at coordinate 4,534,654 of OZ245818.1, forward strand.
TCCGGCGGTCAGCGGCAATCGCTCACCCTGGTGATGGCGACCCTCAAGGCGCCGAACCTGCTGCTGCTCGATGAACACACGGCGGCACTCGATCCACGTGCTGCCGAGTTGGTCATGGCTGCCACCATCCAGGCGGTGGAAGGGGAAAGACTGACGACGCTGATGGTCACCCACAACATGGAGCATGCCGTTTCTCACGGCAATCGCCTGATCATGATGCATGAGGGACGCATCATCCTGAACGTGGCGGGAGAAGAGAAGAGCAAGTTGACCGTCTCGTCGCTGGTCGATCGTTTTCACGCAGTGGTCACCGACCGCATGTTGCTCAACTGAGGCGGCGATGGAATTTCTCTCCAACTACGTGAACCTCATTCCGGTCAGCCTGGCCCAGGGAGCCGTCTACGCGTTCGTGGCGCTGGCGGTGATGATCCCGTTTCGCATCCTGTCCTTGCCGGACCTGACCTCTGAGGGAACGTTTCCGCTCGGCGGCGCCGTTGCGGCGGCCTTGTTGGCCTCCGGTTACGATCCGGCCGTCGCGATGCTTGCGGCGATAGCCTGCGGCATGCTGGCTGGCAGCGCAACGGCGGCGACCCATCTGCTTTTAAAAATACCCTCGCTGCTCGCCGGTATCATCATCCTGACGATGCTTTTCAGCATCAACATCAGAGTCATGGGTAAACCGAACACCGCGATCTTTGATGACGAAACGGCTTTCACGCTGTTGCTGGGGTCGGATGGCGGTACACCGTTGTCGCAATTTGCTTTGGTGATGGGCGTTATCGTCGCCCTGGCGCTGGCGCTCTACTGGTTCCTGCACACGGAAATCGGCGTCGCCCTGCGTTCTGTCGGCGCCAACCAGATGATGTCGCGGGCGCAGGGGCTGGCAACCAGCCGCTACGTGGTTGGCGGGTTGGCTCTCGCCGGCGCGTTCAGTGCCACCGGCGGTGCGGTCATGGCCCAATATCAGAGCTATGCGGACGTCAATATGGGAGTCGGCGTTCTGATCGTGGGACTGGCGTCGACGATCCTCGGCGAGGCGATCGTCGGTCGCAGCACGCTGCGGCGGCAGATTCTGGCGCCGATCCTGGGCGCTCTGGTCTATTTTCAGGTGATTGCCATGGCTCTGGCGCTTGGCTTCAATCCGTCCGATCTGAAGTTGCTGACGGGCCTGTTTGTTCTGGCGACACTTGCTGCCCCGGTGCTGATGGCACGCTACCGTCGTCCGCGCCAGTCTCAGCCCTGATCCATTCGACAAATGCATCCCGGGCTCGATTGATCTTCTGGTTGTCCGGCCACACGGCGTAGTACCCGTTCTCGGAGGGTTGAGGATCGCGCCAAATCGAAACCAGATGGCCCAGTGCCAGTTCCCGCTCCACCAGAAGGCGTGGCGTCAGCGCGATGCCTTGTCCGTTGGAAGCCGCGTCGATTGCCAAGGCCGTCTGATTGAACCGCATCGATCTTCTGTCGGCGTTGGTTTCGCCGTTCTTCAGTAAAAGATCCCGGTGATTGTGGCTGTCCCGGACAAGCGGGTAGTTCGACAGTTCAGAGGGACTCTTTATAACCGGCATTTCCGACGCCATACCGGGGCTGCAAACAGCGCAAAGCTGCAGTGCTGCCAGGCGTTGAACGTGGAGGCCTGATCCAAAGGGAGGGCTCCCCAGTCGGATGGCGACGTCAACGCCATCGCCGCGAAAGTTTGCCAACTCCTCGCTGGCGATGATCTGCACCTCGACATCCGGGTGAGACGCGGCGAATTTCGAAAGGCGGGGCACCAGCCATTTCGAGGCAAACGAAGGGGTCGCGCTGACCACAATGCGTGAGCTTTCGGGAACCAGTTTCCGTGTCGCATCATCGATCATCTGCAGCGCGGGACTGATGGACGCGTGATAGCTGCGTCCGATCTCCGTCAATGCAAGGCCGCGCGGCTTGCGGCGAAACAGCGTCTTGCCGAGCTCAGCCTCCAGCTTTCTGACCTGTTGAGCCACCGCACCCTGGGTCAAATGCAGTTCTTCTGCGGCGAGGCGAAAATTGAGATGCCGTGCCGCAGCATCGAACATTCGCAATGCGTTCAGATTGGGTCGACGGACGATGCCCGGTCTCCTCAAGGCAGTAGATTTTCTACAGTCTGACGCGACGAGACATGATTGGTCAAGCTCGCTTCGTCTCGCCATATTCCCGCGTTGAAGCAACAGGGAGCTTGGCAATGGAAAACGGAAAAGTCGCACTTGTGACCGCTGGGGGAAGCGGGATGGGTGCCGAAGCTGCCCGTCGATTGGCACAGGACGGATTCCACGTGGGAATCCTCTCATCGTCAGGCAAAGGCGAGGCAATCGCCGAGGAACTTGGGGGCGTTGGGATCACCGGCTCGAACCAGTCGAGTGATGACGTGAGCCGCCTCATCGACGCCGCGATGGAAAAGTGGGGCCGGGTTGACGTGCTGGTGAACAGCGCCGGGCACGGGCCAAGGGCACCGGTGCTGGAGCTCACTGACGACGACTGGCATTCGGGGTTAGAGGTCTATTTCCTCAACGCCGTTCGTCCCACTCGGCTGGTAACGCCCATCATGCAGGCGCAGAAGTCCGGCTGCATTGTCAACATATCGACCTTTGCGGCGTTTGAACCGGATCCCGTGTTCCCGACATCCGGCGTGTTCCGTGCGGGCTTGGCGGCCTTTGCGAAACTGTTCTCCGATACCTACGCGGCAGACAACATACGCATGAACAATGTGCTGCCCGGATTTATCGACAGCCTGCCGGAAAAACCCGAATTCCGTCAACGCATTCCAATGGGTCGCTATGGAAAGTCGGAGGAGATCGCGGCCACGATTGCCTTTCTGGCGTCCGAGGGCGGCGCCTACATTACCGGGCAGAACATTCGCGTAGACGGGGGAATCACCCGCTCGGTCTAAATTAGGTCATGAACCCAATACGGAAACTAAACCTGGTCGATCATTGATCGGCGTTGCCAAACCGCAGCTCTGGCACCAAAAAGAGCACACCGAAATCGAAGGTTTGAACTATTTTGGATTGTTGGGCAGGCGGCTGTCAAAGGAGCGATGTCTGGTCGCCGAATTGAGACCATATTCGCTTGGTGAACAACCAAACCGTCTCTTAAACGCACGGAAAAAGCTGCTCGGCGAACAAAATCCGCAAGAGTAGGCCGCGTCGAGGACAAAACCCCTGCGTAATCGCCCCGCTTCGAGCATTCGTCGCGCTGTGTCCAGACGGGTCTGGTTGATGTATTCACGCACCCCGCCGACGTCCTTGAATGCTCTGTAGAGTGTCGCCCTTGATGCGTTCACGTGGTCCGCGATGTCGTCAATGTTCAGATTTGGAGAGGCTAGATTGTCATCGATGAAAGCACAGGCCCGGATGCGCAATAGCGTATAACTATCCTCATGAGTTGTCCCTCTTTCGGCCAAAAGAATCGCATGGATCATCTCTCTGATGATTCTTGACATCCAGGACAGGTGTTCATGATTGCCGTTGCGCAACTCCGTGTACATTCTTTCGAAGGTCGCATTCAGGATATCAGCCATCGGATTTGTCCGTCGCAATACGGCAAGTTTGCTCAGACTATCCGGCAGATCCGTGAATGTTCCGTGTGGCAACATGATGCGTGCGACTTCGCCGTCACTCACGGAGACCTGGTAATCCGATTCTGCTGTGCTGATGCAGATATCGCCCTGCTTGAAGCCGTGAGTCTGCGTCGGTAGACGCAAATCAAATGCCCCTCTGTTCATAAGATTTACAACGATCGATGACCGGGGGACCCTGGTTTCAGCGGTCATGATCAATCCGCTGGTTTCCGTTACCGAAAGTGTGAGATCATCGGCGATCAACCTCTCATGGCTGACGATGTTTGGATTGTCTGCGCTGCTTGGACGGAAGAGCAGCCGGCTGCAGTCGCCTACCGCGACCTTCGATGACTCCTTAAGGTATGTCTCGTATCTCTTGATACGTTCATGGACGGGAAGAGATTTGGTTTCAAAACGCTCGAACCGAACCGCGTTCATATCCACCGGTAATGCCTCTCCGCTTGCATTGGGTTGCTAAACGATGCTCTGCGCCCGGGCCAAGTGATACCACGAACGCGCAACGTGTGTGGACGAAGGGACGTCAGTTGGAAACATCGCAATAGCCCGGGTGTTTCTTGAACCACACAGCGAGGTAGTCGACGAAGGCCCGCACCTTGGCCGGCAGATAGCGACGGTGTGGATAGACCGCATAGATGCCTGCGTCGTCCGGAATGCGATCTTGGAACAGGGAGACGATCTCACCGCTCTGCAGCTCAGGCCAGGCGACGAAATCCGGGAGCATGGAAACGCCGAGGCCCGCCTTGACCGCCAGCATGCTGGCGGAGGGGCTGTTGACGTCCATCGGGCCGCTTACCGACACGGTTTCAAGACCGCCGTTTTCGGTGCGGAACTGCCAGTTGTTGAGTGCCCGGTGGTTGGTGTCGGTGATGCAGGGGACGGTGGCCAGGTCGCTTGGCTTCTTCAGGCCGGGGTGTTTCTTCAGGAATGCGGGGCTCGCACAAAAATGCACCTTGAAGGGAGCCAGTTTGCGGGCGATCAGGGTGGAATCGGTCAGGCGCGTGATGCGGATGGCGACATCGAAACCTTCTTCGACCAGGTCGACAAACCGGTCCTCGGAGGTGATTTCCAGCTTGATCTCCGGATTGGCCAGCGCGAAATCGATCATCGACTGCCCGACACCGGCGTCGGTAAACGTGCGCGGGGCGGAGACCCGAACCGTGCCTTTCAGGTTCTTGTTGGTTTCCCGCACCAGGTCGGCGAGATTGTCGATCTCCTTCAAAATGTCGGAGGCGGTGCGATAGTAGGTGTGGCCGGCTTCGGTCAGCGAAAACTGGCGCGTGGTGCGGTTGAGAAGCAAGGCGCCCAGGTCGTCTTCAAGCTCGCGCACATATTTCGATAGCAAAGCTTTGGAGCGGCCGTTGCGTCGTGCGGCGGCGGAGAAGCCTTCCGCTTCAACAACATCAATAAAGGCTCGGATGCGGGTAAGTGAGTCCATCAATGGCCGCCTTCCTTGTGGGCGTCGAGAACCTTCTGTCCGATGGAAAGCAGCGCCCAGTCGGAACCCTTTGGACCGGTCAGGGAAAGACCGAAAGGCGCGCCATGGACGGTGCCCAGTGGCAGTGTCAGCTCTGGAAGGCCGGTGAGGCCTGACACGCACAGCAGCCGTATCGCTCTCTCCCGGTAATCCTGCAATTCTTCGAAGGAGATATCGGCCAGGGGCGCGGCACCCGGAACGGTCGGCGTGACGATGAGACCGTCGTCGCCAACAAGATCGGTCAGTTCACGTGTGAGGGCTTCGCGAATCAGGGTTTCGGCCTGCAACGTTTGCGGACCGATGGTTCGGCCGAAATCGAACCGATCCTTGACGCCGGGCCCGAGTTCGCGTTCCGCGGCGCTGATCCACTCGCCATGCATGCGCCAGGCCTCATAGGCTTGTATATGGCGGATGCACCAGTAGCGCGCGTCGCGATCAACACTCATGATCGAAGCTTCTTTGGCCTCGCCGAGTACCGCCTGCACTGTTGCCAATGACGTTTCGAAAACAGCCCGCTCCTCGTCGCCTGCCAGCATCACCTCCTGCTCGGGCAAGCGCATGATTCGGCTGAAGGTGGTCTGGGTTTCCGGAAGGAACAGTTCCGAGATGGTTCGATAAAGTGCCATGTCGGAAGCGAACCAGCCGAAGACGTCGAAGCTCGGTGCGAGCGGCATGGTGCCTTCGAGCGAAATTGCGCCATGTGATGTCCGCAGCCCGACCAGACCGCAATGGGACGCCGGCGCGCGCACCGAGCCGCCGGTGTCTGAGCCGGTGGCAAGATCGGCCAGGCCGCCGCGAACCGCTGCGACCGAGCCGGAGGAGGACCCACCGGTAATTCGCTTGGGCGCGGCCGGATTGATCGGACGCGGGTGATGCGCATTGTTGCCGATCAGGGAAAACGCCAATTCGTCGGTCTGTGTCTTACCAACAAATTCAGCGCCCGCGTCGAACAGCTTTTGCACGGACGGTGCCGTCGCCGTTGCGGGCGGACTTTCGGCAAACTTTTGCGGATTGCCGCAACCGGTCCGATAGCCAGCGACGTCGTAGATGTCTTTGACCGCCACGGTATTGCCGGAGAGCGATCCGTTGCCGGCTGTAATGTCCGGTCCGGGAGTGTCGAGGAAAGCGAAAAATTCATCGTGGCGATGGATCGGCACGGCAATTGTCTCATATTCTTGAACTGGTGGAGCTTCTTCGTTCATCATTTCGCAAGGGCGCCCGAATGTCCATCAAAATTGCCGGAAAAACCGCTTGATTATGAGGGCGCGAAGCCCTATGTCCCCCTTGCCCAAAGTCGCACGTGCCTGTGGGTGTCCGCCGACCCTCGTAAAGGTGAGGGAATCGGTAAGGTACCTGGAACTAACCCCTCCAGTCGGTGTGTTGGCCTATTGACACATCGAGGACATCTTGAAGCAACGACGGTGCGGGCCTTTATGGTGTCTGCCGGCTGTCCACAGGCCGGGGTTACTGCGAAGGCACACCCTCTTTGCCGGACGTGCGGTTGGGGTTCCCATCCAATCCAAGGCAGACAAAGCCGGAAACCGTGAATCCGATGGATTCGCGTTTCCTTGTTGCATCGACTGGATATCGTGCAGCCGGACGTTCCAACCGCCGGAAGCAGGATTGAAAGGACCCGATGCCTTTGTCGCCCGGAGCCATCCGGGCAGGGACCGGAAGCGGACGTACCACCGCCCGGTCGGAATGGGAGACTGCTATGACCGAGCGAATCCTCGATTTCCTCGCCACCCGACGACCAGACGGCCCTTGCCTCGTCGTTGACCTTGATGTCGTGCGCGACAACTTCACCGCCTTTCGCCGGGCACTGCCCGACAGCGCCATTTTTTATGCCGTCAAAGCCAATCCGGCGCCGGAGATCCTACGACTGCTTGCTTCGATGGGATCGAACTTCGATGCTGCCTCGGTGACCGAGATCGAAATGGCCCTTGAGGCCGGCGCGACGCCCGATCGCATTTCCTATGGCAATACCATCAAGAAAGAACGCGATGTCGCGCGCGCCTTCGAGCTGGGCGTGACCATGTTTGCCGTTGACTGCAAGGAAGAGGTCGAGAAGATCGCTCGCGCCGCTCCCGGATCGCGGGTCTTCTGCCGCGTGCTCACCGACGGCGAGGGCGCCGAGTGGCCGCTGTCGCGCAAATTCGGATGTGTGCCTTCCATGGCCAGCGACGTGCTGCTTTATGCCGACCGGCTCGGTCTCACCGCGCATGGCGTGTCATTCCATGTCGGTTCGCAGCAGACAGATCTCGAGGCCTGGGACAAGGCGTTGGCCGATGCGCGCGGCGTTTTCGACCGGCTTGCCGGGCATGGCGTCATCCTCAAGATGGTCAATATGGGCGGCGGATTTCCGACCCGTTACCTGAAAGACGTACCGACGGCGGAAGCCTATGGTCAGGCTATCTTCCAGGCGCTGAGCCGGCATTTCGGCAACCGGCTGCCGGAAACCATCATCGAGCCTGGACGCGGCATGGTCGGCAATGCCGGCGTGATCAAGGCCGAGGTCGTTCTGGTCTCACGCAAGGACGACGAAGGATCGCCGCGCTGGGTCTATCTCGACATCGGCAAATTCGGTGGTCTTGCCGAGACCATGGATGAAGCGATCCGCTACCCGATCCGCACGCAGCGCGACAACGGCCCTGTCGAGCCTTGCGTGCTCGCCGGCCCGACCTGCGACAGTGCCGACGTCCTTTATGAAAAGACGCCGTATCCGCTGCCCGTATCGCTGACCATCGGCGACGAAGTGTTCATCGAAGGCACGGGGGCCTATACGACGACCTACGCGTCTGTTGCCTTCAACGGCTTCGAGCCGCTACGGTCCTACGTGATCTGACGCTTCCGCGAGGAGGGGTGTCCCGTCAGGGCACCCGTCCTTCGGATCCGGTTCGGATAGGATCACGGGCGATAGAGCGCCCCCTGCATTTGGGGTTGCAGGTCATGCAGACCCTGCGCCAGAAAATCCACGAATCGGCGAACGCGGACCGTGCGGCGCAAATCCGTATGCAGCAGTATCCAAAGCGTGCGGCTTAGTTCGATCTGCGTCCCCGGGACCTGACACAAATCGGGATAGAGGTGTTCGTAGATGACCGGGAGCCTCGACAGGCCGCACCCCTGCCGGACCAGGCTCAGGTGCATATATCCTTCGTCGGATGCATGACGAACGGCGGCTGACGGAAAGGGAGACTGGCTGAGCCACGCGGCATCGTCGCCCGGTCCGGTCCAACCAATCCAGCAAAGCCCGGCCCCTCCCGGTTCAGCCTTTGAAACAACGTCTTCCAGGTAGGTTCGGCTGGCATAGGTGCCGATCGCCATGGGATACAGCTTGCGAGCGACCACATCGTCGGTCACCTCATAGGCGACCCGCAGCGAAACATCCGTTTCAGCCCGATTGATGTCCTCCTGTCGGTCCGTCAGGCTGAATTCGACGTCGATCTCCGGATAGGCCTTGAAGAAACGCGCCAGAATGGGCGTGACGACGTCGAAAGCCATCATCGGTGAAAGCGAAAACCGGATCGTTCCGGTTTCGGTCTTGTCGAGCCCCTCAACCCGCCGCCGGGCGGCAAGGAAGATCTGCTCGGCGTCTTCGGCCAGGGGCAGCAGCGCCTCGCCCGCCGGTGTCAGCTGAAATCCGCGGCGCGTACGGGTGAAAAGTTGAACGCCGTAGCTTGTTTCCAGATTCTGAATGTTGCGGTTCACGGTGACATGATTGGCATTCATGATGGCCGCGCCCGCCCGCAGGCTTCCGCCGCGCGCCACGGCCAAAAAGAAGGGCATCGCCTCCCAATCGTTCTGTTGCATGCGCCAACCTTAGTGTTTCAATTCTGAAACGCGATGTTTCATCATTCTCTGTTTATGTTCACCAAGATTAACATAGGTTCCGGGTGACGCAAGCAGGGAGATCGCGATGAATCGCAGGTCATTTTTGAAAAACGCCACCTCGGTTGCCGCAATAGTGGCAATTGCCTCGACCGGATGGGCGACCACGGCCGACGCACCCGAAAAGTCGTTCATGACGGTGCAAGGTCAGAGAATCGCCTATGTCGATGTCGGGGAGGGCCGGCCTGTCGTTTTCCTGCACGGCAATCCGGCGTCGTCCTATTTGTGGCGAAACATCATTCCGCACGTTTCTGCCGGTCACCGAGCCATCGCTCCGGACCTGATCGGCATGGGCGACAGCGACAAGCCAGTTCTCACCGACACCTACATGGACACCGCGGACTATCTCTTCGCGTTTCTCGATGCGCTTGATCTTCGCGATGCGGTGCTGGTGATACACGATTGGGGTTCGGGCCTGGGCTGGCACTATGCGCGCACGCGGCCCGACCGGATATCGGCCATCGCGTTCATGGAGGCGATGACACCGCCCTTCATCCCCTATGAGAGTTACGAAGCCCTGGGGCCGTTTGCCGAATTCGTCCGCAACGTCAACACCGTCGGCGTCGGAGAAGAAATGATCATGAAGCAGAACATCCTTCTGGATCAGTTCATGCGCCATGGCAGTCCCAATGGGCCGCTCCCAGACAAGGTCATGGCCGAGTACAACCGCTACTATCCGACGCCCGAGAGCCGCAAGATCCTGCTGGACTGGCCGCGCGAGATTCCCATTGCTGGCGAACCGGCGGACGTCTTCGAAGTGGCGAAGGCCAATAATGCCTGGCTGCTAGATAGCGATCTGCCGAAGCTGATGTTCCACGTCGATCCCGGGGCGATCATTCCGATGGCGCAGGCCGAACACCTGCAGAAAACCCTGAAGAACCTCGAGACCGTGTTTCTGGGGCCCGGCGGGCATTTCGTCCAGGAAGACTACCCTCATGAAATTGGCCAGGCGTTGGCCGAATGGCTCACGCGGGTCTGATGCGCCCCGGCGCGCCGCGACTTAGGCAGATTCGAGCAGCTTCTCGCTGATCGCCCACAAACGCTCGGCCCCTTCATCGCTGGCCGCGTGGTTTTCCACGCCCATGTAGCGGGCCAGCGGGCTGTCGTGATCGGTCGGGGCCGCTATGTCGCAGTCTTCGCAATAGACACCCGGCTTGCCCAGAAGGCTGGGTGAGGTTGCCGCCCAAAGGGTCGTTGATGCTCCCTGCTCTGGCGTCTTGAACCCCTGCTTCGCGAGTTCGGTTGGTTCGCCGGTTTCGTCGATCCAGCCCAGCGCAACCATTTCCTCCTGCGGCAAATGTCTCTGAAGCGGCGTAAAGATCCCGCCCGGATGCACGGAGAACGCCAGTCCGCCACTGTCGCGCAGGCGCCGCGACAGGGCGTTTGCAAAGAGAGCGTCCGCTGTCTTTGACTGACCGTAGGCCTGCCATTTGTCATAGGGCGTCGTTTCGAACTGAATATCGTCCCACAGGACGTCGGTGATCTTGTGCGCCGTCGACGACAAGGCGACGACCCGCGCACCCTCAGCCTTTGTCAACAGCGCAAAGAGGGCCTGTGCCAAGGCGAAGTGTCCCATGTGATTGACACCGAACTGTGCCTCCCAGCCAGGTCCGACCCGGGTTTCCGGACAAGCCATGATTCCGGCGTTGTTGATCAGCAGATCCAGGCTCGAAAACTTGTCTTGTATCGATGCTGCGAACGCCTTCACCGAGGCCAGGTCCGCCAGATTCATGGTCGCGGTTTCGACCGTGCCCTGAATGCCAGCCAGGTTTTCAGCGGCCTTCTCGGGTGAACGGACAGGCACGACCACTGATGCTCCCCTGTTCGCCAGACAACGCACCGTTTCCAGACCGATGCCGCTATAGCCGCCGGTGACGATTGCGGTTTTACCGCTCAAATCGATATCCTGCGTAACTTCGGCGCCGGTGCTCTTGGCTTGAAAGCCGGACTGGGTGGGGACTTGATCCGTGATGGCCATAACTGTTCCTGTGACAAGAAGACTGAAACCGAATTCAGTTTCAGTTTCAGTTTCAGTTTTGACTGAGATTGGCATTCGTGTCAATGAATTCGAATGAAAGTTCAGTTTTGACATCCATGAGCCAAAACCGCTGGATCTCCGACCTCCATTGGCGCCGGCAGGGCCAGCAGACGCGCAGCGAAAAAACGCAGACCGCCCTTTTGGATGCAGCCGAGACCCTCATCCTGGAGAAGGGCACGGAAGCAACGTCGATTGCCGACATTGCCAGTGAAGCCAATTGTTCGGTGGGCACGGTGTATCACCACTTCAAGGACAAGAAGGCACTCTATTTCGCTCTGTTTCACCGCATGACACAGGCCTATTCGGATCTGCTGCGAGAAGGTGCGGACCCGGCGCGTTGGGAAGGAGCGAGTGTTCGTGACCTGATCCGGGGCTATGTTGAATTCACCTTGCGGACAACCCGTGACGCAGCGGCGGCAAAGGCGGCCGTGTCGCTCGTCGTCGCCGACTATCCTGAATTGCGAAAGCACTTTTCAGAGCTGCAAGGCGCGTCTCGCAGGACCCTGCTTGATTTGATCATGACGCGCGAAGCTGAGATTGCGCATGATGACCCGTCCCGCGCGGCGGCGTTTTTCATCGATCAGCTCGGCGCAATGCTGGCGGCACGGGCAGACCCAAACCAGCGGTTTTCTGCCGTCAGTCAAACGGACGACGCCGCATTTGCCGAACAGATCCTGTTGTTGGCTGAAGGGTTTTTGAAGCTGTCGCCGGAGCAATGACCGCGCTTCGATTTCCAGGCTCAAATCGAGGCGAAGCTGCCGCCTGAGTGGACGCCGAGTTGCCGCTTGACTGCGTCGATGTCGCCCAGCACCCAGAGATCGGTGATCTGTCGGCCATCGGTGGTGAAAAATGCTGCACCGGCCCAGACAATCTGTTTGCCGGTTGCTGCGACGCCGTAGAATTCACCGCCATGGGTGCCGACGAATTCCATTTTCGCGACGGCGCGGTTTTCCTCGGTGATGATGTCTTGAATATTGCAGATGAAGTCCGGAAGCGACCGGCGTACCGCGCGCAAATACTCAATGAAACCAGCGGGCCCGCGATGTTCCGGACCGAGCGAGCCGCGAAAGACGAAATCTTTGTGCAGGATTTCCCGCGCCACCATTTCGTCGCCCGTGTTCCAGACCTCGTTGTAAAAGCGTTCGATCAGATCCGTCGGTTTGAACGCCATGGGCTTTTCCTCTTTTGCCTCACCGCAATTGGTCGAGTACCGTCTTTGCTTCGGTCCGACAGCCCTTGCTCACCTTGGTGGACCATGCATAAAGACAGGCCAGCAACCGGTCGTCGCCCGCCGCCACGCCGGAGCAAAGCTTGTTGAAGTCCGACCCGCAGGCCTTTCTCAATTCGGCCTCATAGGGCGTATCGTTCAAGGTGCGAATACCGTTGGGTATCATCCGTTCGAACATCCGGCTGGTCGTGACTTTATCCAGCTCCGGTTTGCACGCGGCGGAAATCTTGTTGCTGTGGGCAAACAGGCAAGCCGAAATGCGGCCGCGCCCCTCTTTGATGCCGTTGCAGAGGGAGGAGATGTCCTTGGAGCAGGCCTCCATCAGCCCACTGGCGTTTGCCGGCGACACTGTACCGGATCCTAAGATCAGCACGGCCCCAAGGATGAATGTTGCGATTGTGCAGTTTCTGACCATCGATTCTCACCTCCGCCTGCGGTTTCGTTGGCACCGATCAGTATTGCGGAAGTCTAATGGAATTGTCCGCTTTCCGGAACAATCAAGATCGTCCAGCGTATTCACCCGGAAAGATCGATGATGCCGCAATCGCCTGCTTCCGATCCGAAAGCCAATTGAACGCCGTTCGAACTCCAGTGTAGAGCGCTGATCGCACCTTTGCCTTCGCGGCGCAGCATCACGTCCCTTTGGTCCGAAAACCGTGACATCTGGACCACACCGTCCACATAGCCGATTGCGACCACGTCATCGGTTGGATGGCAGGCAACAGTTGAAACGGATGTGTCGCTGCGTTTTCCCAGTTCGATTGGCGGCTTCCCCGTCGGGCCGTCCTTGCCGCCGAACGGCCAAAGGACTGCCGATGGGGCTCCGGAGGTGGCCAGCCACTTTCCGCGGACACTCCAACTCATCGATTTGACCTTGGCGGAATAACCGGTCATGCGCATGTGCCCGCCATCCTTCAGGCGCCAGCCGTGAAGAGCGTTTTCCACCATGGCGGAGACAACATTTTCACCGTTGGGAGAAATCGTAACGCCGAAATGGGCGCCTTTCCATTCGAGATCCACCGGCGGTGCGTTGGTTCCCGCCCAGTGAAGGGATACGCCGTTGTAACGAGCAACCGCGATACGCAGCCCCTTTGGCGCGAAAGCAAGGCCTTCCACCGTTCGGCTTTCCTCAAACTCTGAGATTGTTCCGTCCCGCCGCCGGACAAAGGTCGTGCGGCCGATCGCCCAGGCAGCGGCATCGTTCGGACCGGTGGCGACACAATGGACCCACTTGCCGTTCAAGTCCGCAATGCACTCACTCTCGGCGGTTGCCGACAAACGCATGACCTTGCCGTCCTCACCGCCGGTCAACAGGCTTTTGCTCCGTTCGTCGATGGCGGCGCAAAGCAGACCGTCATGCAATTCGCTGACCTTGTGTCCGTGATCGAGCCGATGCACCGTGCCTTCCGCGAGCGCGAAAAAGGGGACATCCCCGAGAAACGCGACTTTTACGCAATGACCGGGCAGATCAAGGGGTGCAATCGTTGGCATCGGCAGATCAGCCGCCGGCCTGACAGGCTTCGAAAGTGCGCTGGAGCTTTTCGCGGTCGAGGTCTCGTCCGATGAAGACCAGACGGCTTTCGCGCTTTTCATCGTCTCGCCACGGGCGTTGGCTGTCGCCTTCGACAATCATGTGAATGCCCTGAACGACGTAGCGGTCATCGTCGTTATCAAAGGCGATGATGCCCTTCAGCCGAAGAATGTTCGGCCCGTCAATCTGCGTGATTTTCTGAATCCACTGGAAGAAGCGATCGGGACGGAGCGGACCCGCACGCAACGAGATGGACTCGACACTGGTGTCATGGATGTCCGAGGGAGTGCCGTGGTGATGATGCGCATGGTCGTGATCATGCCCCTGATCGTGGCCATGATCGTGGCCATGGTCGTGGTGGTGATCATGGTCGCAATGCGGACCGCATTCGTGATCCGGATGGTCGTGATCGAGGAAGTGCGGATCGCTATCCAGGGCCCGTTTGAGATCAAATGCGCCGCGGTCAAGCACGCGACCGAGTTCGACGCCGGCTCGCTCGGTCCGGTGAATGCGGGCCGACGGATTGATGGCCCGGATTGTCTCTTCGAGCCTGACGAGTTCAGCCTCATCAACCAGATCCGTCTTGTTCAGCAGTATCACGTCGGCAAACGCGATCTGATCCTCTGCCTCGCGGCTGTCCTTGAGGCGTAACGGCAAGTGCTTGGCATCCACCAGTGCGACAACGGCGTCCAGGCGGGTTTTGGCGCGCACGTCTTCATCCATGAAAAACGTTTGGGCCACGGGAACAGGGTCGGCCAGGCCGGTCGTTTCGACCACAATGGCGTCGAAGCGGCCGGAGCGTCGCGTCAGACCTTCGACAACGCGGATCAGGTCACCACGCACGGTGCAGCACACACAGCCATTGTTCATCTCGTAAATTTCTTCGTCCGATTCGACGATGAGATCGTTGTCGATGCCGATTTCGCCGAATTCGTTGACGATCACCGCGTATCGTTTGCCGTGATCCTCGGACAGGATCCGGTTGAGCAGGGTGGTCTTGCCGGCGCCGAGATAGCCGGTGAGGACGGTTACGGGAATGGAAGTGTCCGTGTCGCTCATGCTGCGCTCCGTTTCAGAAGCCCCATATAGAAGATGGTGTTGCGGTTCGCCAGCGCCGCCAGGCGCTATTTTTTACGGTCGAAATGGCCGACGTCGAAGGCATGTATCTCGCGCAGCAGCGCTATCAGGCCAGCGACCGCGTGATCGATCAGTTTGTGTCCCGTTTCGGCGGTCGCGTTCTCGGCATTGCCGGTCGCTCCATCCGGGTTGAGATCGCGCATGGACCAGCCGAAAGCATGCGGTCCATAGGCGCGCAGAAATTGGGCGTTGTTGTGGAGCTGTTCCTGGAAAGAAGGAAATGTCCGGGCTTTGCTCATGTCGACCAGATCGGGCCGCAAGGCCAGCATGACGGAGGTTTCGATCTCGCCGGCGTGAATGCCGAATGCCTTTTCTTCGTCACCGACGGTATCCGGTGGAAGGCCGAACCGGGTCCAACTGGTGGCGACCGCCAGTATGCCGAACCGAACCCTCGCTTCCGTTGCGACCACGGTCATGAGCGGCGAGTTGCCGCCATGGGCGTTGAGCATGAGGAATTTTCGAATTCCAAAGTGATGCAACATTTCAGCGATGTCGATCCAGCGTTGAACTGCCTCATCCCAGGCAAGAGTTTCCGTCTCACCGAAATCGACATGTTCGACGGAATAACCGATCTTTTCAGTTGGCAGAAACGCCACGGACAGATCAGCGGGCATTGCTTTCCCCAGGGCGGAAACCAAGCCATCCGCAATGATCGTGTCGGTCTGCGGCGGCAGGTGCGGCCCGTGCTGCTCATGGGCGCCAAGCGGCAAAACGGCGATCGTGGATGCCGCTTCTTCACGCATCACGGGCGGGTTCAAGTCGTTCCAGCGGGGCAGTGGATGCCTCGTCATGCCATGGTCTCGCGGCTTAACTTCCGAGGTGGCGAGATTAGCGTCCGGCTTAGCCGGCAATCAACCACGCGAGCCATTTTTGATTTAGGCAAACCCAGGAGCTATAATTGCGTGTCTGGATTGCGAGACCGTTTACGCGGGAAGGGGGGCCGCCATGGCCAAAAAGAGCAAATCCAACGGTGCCAAGAAGAACGCCGACGAGAACCATGACCTGTTCGCACAACTGGCTGCGACTGCCAGATATTCGCGCACGCTGTTATCCCGGCAGCTGTTGTCCTGTGGGCTTTATGCCGGCCAGGATGCGGTGATCCTGGCGCTGGATGCCGATGACGGAATGTCGCTCTCGGCCATTGCCGAGCAATTGGGGGTAAGAGCGCCGACCATGACCAAGACGGTCAATCGGCTGGCGGCCCAAGGCTTCGTCGACAAGCGCGAATCGACTGTCGATGCCCGTTTGTCGCATGTCTATCTGACCGAATCCGGTCGGGATGCCGTGGCCCGGGTGCGAAAGGCGTTGAGAAAATCACAGCGGGTGGCGACAGCCGATTTGAGCGGCAAAGATTTAAAATCGCTGACAAAACTGCTGAAGAAGGTCGAACGCAATATCGCCGAGGCGCTGGATTAGCATCGCCGCGTTCGCCGACCTTTTAAAATTTTTGAATCCATTTTAAAACACGTCATTGAGTGAATGATCCGGCCGGATCTGCGCGGCGGTCGGATGGCGGAGGTCTGTGCTTGGCGCAAAAGATAAAACTCTCCACCATTGCGGAATCGCTGGGACTGTCGACGGCCACGGTTTCGCTGGCACTTCGGGATAGCCCTCTGGTCGCAGACACGACACGTGAAAGGATCAAGGAGCAGGCTCAGGCTCTCGGTTATATCTACAACCGCCGGGCCGCCAGTCTCAGAACCTCTCGTTCCGGCATTATCGGGGTTGTGGTGCATGACATCATGAACCCGTTTTATGCGGAAATTCTCGGTGCGATCGAAAGCGAATTGGACCGCAACCGGCAAACCTTCATTCTGTCGAACCACTACGATTCGGTGGAGAAACAGCGTAACTTCATCGAAACCCTGCTGCAGCTGGGCGGCGACGGGGTGATTATGTCACCGGCCATTGGCACGCCTGCCAGCGATATCAAACTGGCCGAAGACAATGGCATGCCGGCCATTCTGATCGCCCGGTCGGTCGACAACGTCAATATGCCGACCTTTCGCGGTGATGACGCCTACGGCATCGCGCTGGCGACAAATCACCTGATCGGAATTGGTCATCGGTGCATTGCCATGGTGGGCGGCACTGACCAGACTTCGACCGGGCGGCACCGGTACGAGGGCTATGTCAACGCCCTGGAGAAGGCCAATATCCCCGTTGATCCGGAGCTTCGCATTCCCGGGCCTCGCACGAAACAGGCGGGTTTCGAAGCGGCCGTGACCTTTCTGTCCTTGCCGCAGAAGCCGACGGCGGCCGTGTGCTGGAACGACCTGGTGGCCATCGGACTTATGAACGGCATTGCCCGGGCGGGATTGACGCCGGGCAAGGACATCTCCGTCACCGGCTATGACGATCTGGAAGAAGCATCGATCGCCACACCGTCACTGACAACGGTGTGGAACGGCCAGTCGGAAGTCGGCCGCATGGCAGCGCGCGCTCTGCTGGACAAGCTGAACGGATCGTCGGAAGCCGATGGTCTGCACCTGATCAAACCGGAAATGCGCATCCGGCAATCGACGTCGCCGCTGTCGAACTGACCCCAGACTAAGCCGCCACTTGCTTGTCGCGTTGCAAGGCGTATTGGCGCGCAGCGTTTCCAAAAGCCTCGAACAAACCGCGCGATGTCGGATCGCTGGTGGCCCAGTACTCCGGGTGCCATTGCACAGCGACCGCAAATGCCGCCGCGCCATCGACAGAAACGGCCTCGATAACACCGTCTTCCGCACGCGCCTCGACGGTCAGCCCAGGTGCGATGCGGCCGATTGCCTGCCGATGCAAGGAGTTCACTTCGGCCGTTTGACTTCCCAGGATGCGATGAAGTTGGCTTTCCGGCTCGATAGCCACCCGTTGGCGAATGGCAAAGCGGAGGTCCGGATCCGGACTTTCGGGGCGCCGATGGTCGAGATTGCCAGGCTGGTCCTGAATTTCCGTTGCCAGCGTTCCACCGAGTGCCACATTGAGCTCCTGGATGCCTCGGCAGATGGCGAGCAATGGAATGGCGCGTTCCAGTGTTCGGCGGATCAGCGGCAGGCTGGTAGCGTCGCGTGCCGGATCATATGGGCCGTTCACCTCCCGGGCGGGTTCTCCATAAAGTTCCGGCCCGACATTGCTGCGTGCACCGGATATGAGCACACCGTCGACCCGGTCGAGAACCGTATCGATGACCGAAGGGTCGTCGACCTCGGTTCCAAATGCGGGAACAATCAGAGGTATCACATCGGCGGTGAGCAGGGCGGCCGTCGCGTATTGTTCAGGACTGGCATGCCAGACATACCCGTCCAACTCCCGCGTGTCGGCAGGAATGGCTATGACCGCTTTCTTCATGTTTGTACTCCGAATTTCCCGGTTGCCGGTGCCCGAGGCATATTGCCCTTCCAGGATGGTGTATGACCCGGAAAACACCTTGAGAAATAACCGCAGGCACCATATCAGAAGAGTGTGCTCGAACTTCAAGGTTTGTTACGGTCTGTTGCCGAAGCAATTCTTCCACCGCAACGGAGGAGCCCATGGACCGCCGCTCATTTCTGAAAAACGCCGCCGTCGCAACGACGGCCGCATCGGGGACGGTCCTGACATCGCGATCGATCGCGCAGGAGACAACGGCCGAAGCGGCCTCGACACCGGCAGCCCCGGCAGTTCAGGCTTCCGCACCCAAGATCAATTGGAAACTCTCGTCCGGTTTTCCGGAGCAACTGGAAACGCTTTACGGAGCCGCGGTCGTCTTTGCCGATTCCATTCGCGAAGCGACAGACGGAAACTTCGACATCGAAGTCCATCCGGCCGGCGAAATCGTTTCGGCTCTGGATGGACTGGAGGCCGTGCGCCAAGGCACGGTCGACATGATCCATACGGCGTCCAACTATTTCTGGGAAACGAATCCGGCCTTTGCGCTTGGAACCGGCGTGCCGTTTGGTCTCAATCAGCGGATGACCAATGCGTGGCTATACGAAGGCGGTGGACTGGAACTGCTCAACGACTTTTACGCAAAATACGACATCATCGGTTTTCCGGCCGGCAATTCCGGCGCCCAGATGGGCGGCTGGTTTCGCAACGAGATCAACTCGCTTGACGACATGAGGAATCTGAAGTTTCGCATCGGTGGCTTCGGCGGGCGGATTATCGAGCGCATCGGCGTTGAACCGATCGACTTGCCTGCCGACCAGATCTACCAGGCGTTGGAAGAAGGCACGATCGACGCGGCCGAGTTCGTCGGTCCCTATGATGATGAAAAACTCGGCTTGAACCGGGTCGCCAAGTACTACTACTACCCGGGATGGTGGGAAGGTGGTGTGGCGGCGACCAACCTGATCAATATCGAACGCTGGAACGCATTGCCGAAGAGCTATCAGGAAGCCGTGCGGACAGGGTCAGCCCTGGCCAACACCATCCTGACTGCGCGGTATGATACGCTTAATCCAACGGCATTGCGCACCCTGGTCGAGCGGGGCACGATCTTGCGCCCCTATTCGCACGATATTTTGCTTGCCTGTTTCAGTGCGGCCGAGGAGACCTATGCCGCGATCGCCACCGATAATTCGGACTTCAAAACGCTCTTGGATTCCTACATGGACTATCGCAGCGACGCCTATCTGTGGTTCCAGATTTCAGAATATGCCCAGGACACTTTCCTGATGCTGCAGCAGCGGGCAGGCCGCTTATAGGAGCTTCCGCCATCTTCTGCGAGCCGATTGTGTGCGGCGCACAACGAAATTCGTTTGACGCGCCGCACACCGATCCCAAATGATGCAGGGATCAAATGCTCTTTAGCCTTTCAAACATCATTGCCGGGTCCGGCGGGACCACGCCTTGGAGGACCTGATGCAACTGCTGGACGTTTCGCTGGACGACAAGTTCGACCTGTCCAAGGATCGAATATTCGTGACCGGAACGCAGGCCATCGTCCGACTTCTGCTCATGCAGAAGACACTCGACAAGCGCGCGGGCCTGAACACCGCCGGTTTCGTATCGGGTTACCGCGGTTCGCCGCTTGGTGCGCTCGATATGCAGTTGGCCCAGGCGCAAGCCCATTTGCAGGCCAACGATATCGTTTTCCAGCCGGGATTGAATGAAGAGCTGGCCGCTACGGCCTGTTGGGGGACGCAGCAGGCCGAGCTTGACGGCAAGGGCAAATATGACGGCGTGTTTTCCGTCTGGTACGGCAAAGGACCCGGTGTCGACCGGTCCGGCGATGTCTTTCGTCACGGCAACCTGGCTGGGACATCACAGCATGGCGGCGTCCTGGCCCTGATGGGTGACGACCACACGGCAGAATCGTCCACCAATGCCCACCAGACGGAGTTTCGTTTCGTCGACACGATGAGTCCCATCCTCAATCCGGCCGGGGTTCAGGAAATCATCGACTACGGACTCTACGGCTTTGCGCTGTCCAGGTTCTCCGGTCTGTGGGCCGCGCTCAAATGCGTCAAGGACAATGTAGAGTCGACCGCCTCCGTTGATGGTGGGCTGGATCGCCTGAACATCGTGATTCCGGAATTCGACATGCCGCCTGGCGGATTGAACATCCGTCCCAACGAAAT
This sequence comes from Hoeflea sp., assembly GCA_965228435.1. Classification (GTDB taxonomy): domain Bacteria; phylum Pseudomonadota; class Alphaproteobacteria; order Rhizobiales; family Rhizobiaceae; genus Hoeflea_A. The sequence continues at coordinate 4,555,091 of OZ245818.1, forward strand.
GGACTTTCTCGGTCAGGAGGCTCGGCTGCACGAATACAAGCGGGCCGCAGCCAGCGCCTTCATCCGTGCCAACGGGCTCAACCGCGTTGTCTATTCGGGCGGCAAAGCCGCAAAGCTTGGCATCATCAGTGTGGGCAAGAGCTACCTCGATGTGCTGCAGAGCCTGTCGGATCTCGGTATCGACGAAAACGAAGCCGATCGGCTCGGCGTTCGTCTGATGAAGGTGGCGGCGCCCTGGCCGCTGGATCTGGAGGATTTTCGCGCTTTTGCAGACGGCCTCGACACCATCATTGTCGTCGAAGAGAAGCGATCGCTGATTGAATCTCAGATGCGAGAGGCGCTTTACGGCACTGCCAATCAGCCGACGATCGTCGGCAAACGCAATGAGCAGGGCGAATGGCTGTTTCCCGCCCGGGGAGCCCTCGATCCGAACGACATGTCCGTCGCCATCGGCGAGCGTATTCTTCGGGTGATCGGACCGTCGGAGCAGATCGACAATCGGGTCAAACGGATCCGCCAGTTCCAGGCGATGCTGTCCGACATGACCGATGTCGCCAACCGAATTCCCTATTTCTGCTCAGGCTGTCCGCATAACAGCTCGACCAAGGTACCGGATGGTTCGATCGCCGCCGCCGGCATCGGCTGCCACACCATGGCGGTGTGGATGGACCGAAATACGCAAGGGTTCACACAGATGGGCGGCGAGGGCGCCCAGTGGGTTGGTCAGCAGCCGTTTTCCAATCGCGAACACCTGTTCCAGAATCTTGGCGATGGCACCTACGACCATTCCGGCATTCTTGCCATTCGCTTCGCTCTGTCCGCAGGGACCGACATAACCTACAAGATCCTCTATAACGACGCGGTCGCCATGACCGGCGGCCAGTCGCTAGGTGGCCTGACGGTCGATGAGATTGCTCGCCAGGTGCGCGCCGAAGGTGTGCAGCGCATCGCGCTTGTCTCCGATGAGCCCGACAAGTATCCGCCGGGAACGGAGTGGCCGATCGGCACCACCTTCCACCACCGCTCGGAAATCGATGCGGTGCAGCGGGAACTGCGCACGGTCAAGGGCGTGTCGGTGTTGCTCTACGACCAGGTCTGTGCCGCGGAGAAGCGGCGGCGTCGCAAGCGCGGCACCTTTCCCGACCCCGACATGCGGGTGATCATCAATGAGTTGGTGTGCGAGGGATGCGGCGATTGCGGCATTCAATCGAATTGTGTCTCGGTGCAACCGGTCGAAACCGAGTTCGGTCGCAAACGCAAAATCGACCAGTCGAGCTGCAACAAGGATTTCTCCTGCGTGGACGGTTTTTGTCCGTCCTTCGTGACGGTGCACGGCGGTCAACTCAAAAAAGCGAAGGCCGCGGATCTTGCAGACGACGATCCGCTCTCCGGTGTGCCGGATCCGGTCGAGCGCTCCTATGAGGACGGCTGGGCCTCGATCATCACCGGGGTCGGTGGTACCGGAGTTGTGACCATCGGAGCCATCCTTGGCATGGCCGCCCACCTGGAAGGCAAAGGCTGCGGCATGATCGACATGGCGGGCTTGGCGCAAAAGGGCGGTGCGGTCCATTCGCATGTGCGTATTTCAAACCGGCCCGAAGATATCACGGCCATTCGGGTTCCGGCTGGCAAGGCGGACCTGATACTGGGCTGTGACCTGGTGGTTTCGGGGTCTCGCAAGGTCCTGGCGGCTGTGCGCGAGGGCGAGACCGTATTTGTTGCCAACACCGCCGAGGTGATGCCCGGTGATTTCACCCGCAATACCGACTTTTCCCTACCGGTGGAGCGGCTGAAGCGGGCGATCGTATCCGCGGCGGGGGAAGAAAATACGACCTATTTCGATGGCACCGGGGCGGCCAATGCGCTGTTTGGCAACGCCATAGCTGCCAACATGTTCATGCTCGGCCTGGCCTATCAGCGCGGTGGTCTGCCGTTGTCTGCCGAGGCGGTTGAACAGGCAATTCGGCTCAACGGTCAGGCCATTGACCTGAACCTGGCTGCTTTTCGCTGGGGACGACGGGCGGCGCATGAACCGCAGGCCGTTCTCGACAGGATGAAACGAGCGCTGAAAAAGACCCCGATACAGACCTTGTCGACGGATCTCGATGAGGTGATCGAGCGGCGGCGCCAGTTCCTGGTTGATTACCAGAACGATGCCTATGCCGAAGGGTTCGTCCGGCGTGTCGCCGCGATCAGGACGGCAGAAGAAGCGGCGATCGGCAAGGCCGGCAAGGTCACGGAGGCAGCTGCCCGAAACCTGTTCAAATTGATGGCCATCAAGGACGAATATGAGGTGGCACGGCTTTACAGCGACGGTAGTTTCGCAGCGCAACTGGCCGGTCAGTTCGAAAGCTGGCAGCGGTTGGAGTTCCACATGGCGCCGCCTTTGCTGGCGGATTCGGACGAAGGCGGCCGGTTGAAGAAGCGCAGTTTCGGGCCATGGATGATGAAAGCGTTTCCGGTGCTGTCATCGCTGCGCGGCTTGCGTGGAACGGTTTTCGATCCGTTTGGCTATCAAAGCGATCGGCGGGCAGAGAGGCGACTGCTTCGCGATTATGAAGGCCTGCTCGACACGGTGTCCGACCAGCTCTCCGCGTCGAACGGCGATGCCGCGGCGGCGTTGCTCAGTTATCCGGAGCGTATCCGTGGCTTCGGCCATGTGAAATTGCAGTCTATGGGTGAAGTCGAAAATGATCTGCCGCGTCTTCAGGCAGAGTTCGCCAATTCGGGTGCTGCAGCGCGTCAAGCCGCTGAATAGGAGCCAATCGGGCACTTGTCGTCAGGCGTCAAGTGTCTCAAAAACCTGATTCATCGCCAATTACCGCAATCTTGAGTTTAGGTTGTCTAAAACCTTCTTTAAGTCTTTTGCGGTAGGTATCGCCCGTCGAAACCTGGCGGTACGCATGAGCGGCAAGACAGAAGACACTATCCCGGCAGACGTGTATCTGTCGTTTGTTCGGTCTTTATACGGCAATCGCATGACCCTTCGTGCGGGCATGATTGTCCATGTTTCGACCTGCCTGCTGATCTACATGAAATTGGGCGATCCCGCCTATCTGGTTTTCTCCGCCATCGTTTTCAGCATCGGACTGCTGCGGCTCTTTTCGCTCGGCCTGTTTGACAAAAGCGACGTGTCTTCGCTGGACAGCCACCAGATTGCGGTCTGGGAGTGGCGCTATATATTTGGCGCCGGCCTGGCGACACTGATGCTCGGCATCATGACGGGCTACAGCTTCCTGATGACCCAGGATACCTTTGCGCAGATCGCGACAACGTCGATTACGCTCGCCGCAATGGTCTCCGTTGTCGGTCGCAACTTCGGTTCGAAGATCAACGTCGACATCATCAGTTCTGCCGCTCTGGTGCCGATCATGATCAGCCTTGTGTTGCTCGGCAACACCTACATGGCAATCCTGGCGCTCCTGATCGTCCCGTTCATCCTGACCACGCGCTCCATGGCCAATGGCGTTCGAGAGTTTCTCTACGACAACGTCATGAGCCATCGCGAAATCGCGATTATCGCGGACCGGTTCAATGCGGCGCTCAACAACATGCCGCACGGGCTGTTCATGCTCGACTCGGCAAATCGAATTCTCGTCGCCAACAAAAAGGCAGCCGAGCTTCTCAAGGTTCCCAATCGGGAAATTCTGCGCGATCACTCCATTAACGCCGTGTTGAGATATGGGGTGCACCGCAACGTTATCGCCTCGGAGCGGGCGAAGGTCATACAACGTCAGCTTGATGATCTGGTCGCCGGGCGGGAATCGCGGACGCTGATCTGTTTCTCCGACACGCTCTATCTCGAGTTTTCCGCCCGCCGGCGGAAGGAGAAGGGCGTCGTCCTGATCTTCGAAGACGTCACGGCCCGCATCAAGGCGGAAGAAAAGATCACGCATATGGCGCGCTTCGACAGTCTGACCGGGCTGTCCAATCGCGGTTATTTCGCTGAGACGATCGAGAAATGCGTCGCGTCGGCGGATGATGACGAGAAATTTGCCCTGGTGGTGATGGATCTCGACGATTTCAAACACGTCAACGACACCAACGGACATCTGACCGGCGACCGGTTGCTGTGCGCGCTATCGGCGCGCCTCAACAGCGTTGCCAATGAAAACATGACACTGTCGCGTTTTGGCGGTGATGAGTTCGTCTTGTTCGTCCGCAACGTTCAGGGGCCCGACGACATCAACGCCCTGATGTCCAACCTGTTCGATACGCTCAGGGGAACCTACCTGGTCGATGGCAACAAGCTGTTCGTCAGCCTCAGCGCCGGCGTGGTCATCGGGTCGAAGAGCGAGTTTCGTCTGGACGACATGCAGATCAAGGCTGATCTGGCGCTCTATGAGACCAAGCACAACGACAAGAACACCTGGACCATTTTCGCCGAGGAGATGGATGAGAAGTACATGCGGCGCCAGCGGCTCAAGGCAGCGTTGCGCGAAGCGGTACGCGATCGTTCCTTCTCGGTGGTCTACCAGCCGATGTTCACGGCCGACACGATCCAGGTGGCCTGCTGCGAGGCTTTGTCGCGCTGGTACCACCCGGACTTCGGAGCGGTCTCTCCGGCTGACTACATTCCCTTGGCGGAGGAAATGGGTATCGTCGGGGAACTGACCCGCCACATGCTCGATGTCGCCTGCCGAGACTGTGCCGGCTGGACCAATGGCGCCGCCGTTTCCGTCAACCTGTCGGCCAACGACTTGCGGAACCGTGACATCGTCGACATGGTCATGTCAGCGCTGAAGTCTGCAAATCTCGATGCAAGCCGGCTTCAGGTGGAAGTCACCGAGAGCGCCTTCGTACAGGACGCCAGAAAGGCGAAGGCAATCCTCAAGGATCTGCGGTCGAAGGGTGTGACGATCGCCATCGACGATTTTGGCACCGGATATTCGAGCCTGAGCTACCTCAACGTTCTTCCGCTCAACAAGATCAAGATTGACCGGTCCTTTGTGTCCGACATCACCAATGACGATCGCACCTTCAAGCTGCTCAAGGGTGTCGTGCATCTGTCCCGCGAGCTGGGGCTGGAAATCGTCGTCGAGGGGGTCGAGACGGAGGAGCAACTGGCTCTGATTCGGACGACCAAAAGCGCTGATCTCATTCAGGGCTTCATCTTTGGAACGCCAATGCCCAACAGTGGCATCATGGCGCTTGCAGAAAGCACCTCCGGCAGGCGTGACCTGACGCCGGCAGAGGTCAAGCAAAAAGCTGAAGAAGCCCGTTCGGGCTGAACGCCAACCGCTCCAATATCCGATTGGGCTCTGCCTATCAGATGGTGACCTCGTTCGGGGACCAATCGGTCGTCGATTGCGCGGCCATTTGTCCCTGTCACAAGTAACAGACCAGTATCTGTCGAAACGATCAGGTACTCCGAATTAGCCCATGGATATCAATCAAATCCGCGTTGCAACGCCGGCGTGTTTCTGCCTAATGCATAGTCGAGCCGCGTTAACCTTAATTGGAAGTTAATCCAAGGATTCGCGCCATTTACCTTTAACAATTTGAATTGTTGGATTAGTGTTAACTCTTAGTTAACCAAGGTGCGGGGCGTGTGATGAGGCGGATAGGCGGCGTATCGGAATTCACCAACAGATTGTTCGATATCATGGACCGCGTGGAATATCGGCGGATCCGCAGCGCGGAGGACATGGAGGATGTCGCACGGCTGCGCTACAAGGCGTATGCCAAGGCGAATATTCTACCGCTGAAAGGGGACATGCTGATCGATGATATCGATTTCGATCCGCAGGCCTATGTGTTCGGCGTCTACTACAACGAACAGCTCATCAGCACCATTCGCATTCACCACATCACGCCGGCCCATCGTGTTGGCGTCTCCTACAGTGTATTCCCGGAAGTGCTCGATCCCTTGCTCGACGCCGGCCAGGTTCTGATTGATCCGGTGCGTCATGCTTCTGATCCGGACGCGTTCGAAGGGCTGCCGGCTCTGCCTTATCTGACGCTGCGGATTGCAACGATGGCGTCGGATTATTTTGATGCCGACAAGTGCCTTTCCCTGATTCCGCCGAACCACTCGGCATTTTATCGCCGGGTGTTCAGAGCGCAGCAACTGGTCGAACCGCGCTCCGGTTGCAAGGGCTACAATATCGAACTGACGCTGCTGGCCACCGAGGTCAATGTCATTCGCGAATTGTTCTACCGCCGGTTTCCCTTCTTCCGGTCCCAGCCTTTCGAGCGGCGCATGATGTTCGCTCCTCTGGAGGAGTTTGCGACCGAACCGCTGACCATCCTCCCGACGGCGCGCTATATAGCTCAGGCTGCTTGAACCTTTTGAAGCGGCCAGGAACGCCGAGTGCGCTTGGCGTTGCGATCCCCATGAGACGGTCTGACGCAGTTGGCAAACTTGCCAGCCTTGGCGTCTTGCCCTCTCCGGCGGCATTGTGTATTCGGATGCCGACATGTCGATGGAGACGTCGCGACCGTCCTAGCGGCCTTTTGTCGAATTTGATGACGATCTGCCCGTTGGATGAGCGCAGGCAGGCAGGGGAGTAACAAGATGGCTGAGCTGGACACCGGGCCCGTCGAAACGGGTGCCGAAATGGACTATCCGGAACATGAAAAGACTTACTCAATGTTCCTGGCATTGGCCAAGTACACCACGCTAGCTGTCGTCGTGCTCCTGATCGGCATGGCCGTCGGCTTCTTCACGGCAGCCGGGTTCATCACGTCAACAATCCTCACCATCATTCTTCTTGCCGTCGGCTACTACGTGCTCAGGTAGAAGTCCATCGGCCTGCCCGTCGCGATCCTCCCTGCGGGAGTGCGTCGGCGCACAACCAGGAGGGTATGAAGCGTGGCAGCCACCGTCTTCATCGCCAAGGAATCACACGCCGACGAACCCCGGGTCGCGGCTTCTGCCGATACGGTCAAGAAGCTCGTGGGCATGGGTCTCGACGTGGTCGTGCAAAAGGGTGCGGGCCTTGGGTCACGCATTCCGGATGCCGAGTTCGAGGCCGCCGGGGCCAAACTCGGAACGGCCGCATCGGCCAAGACAGCTGATGTGGTTTTGAGGGTTCGACGACCCACCGATGCGGAGATGAAAAACTACAAGAAGGGTGCCGCGGTCCTCGCGACCATGGATCCCTACGGTAACGACAAGGCGCTGGCCGCCATGGCCAAGGCCGGAATTTCCAGCTTCGCCATGGAGCTGATGCCGCGGATAACCCGGGCTCAGGTCATGGACGTCTTGTCCTCCCAGGCCAACCTGGCCGGCTATCAGGCGGTGATCGATGCGTCGTCCATCTACGACCGCGCCCTGCCGATGATGATGACCGCCGCCGGAACCGTGCCGGCCGCAAAAATCTTCGTCATGGGTGCCGGGGTCGCCGGCCTCCAGGCCATCGCTACAGCGCGGCGCCTGGGCGGTGCTGTTTCGGCAACCGACGTCCGGCCGGCGGCAAAGGAGCAAGTTGCGTCGCTTGGCGCGAAATTCATTGCCGTGGAAGACGACGAATTCAAGGCCGCCGAAACGGCTGGTGGCTACGCCAAGGAGATGTCGAAGGAGTACCAGGCAAAGCAAGCGGCCCTTGTCGCCGACCATATAGCCAAACAGGATATCGTCATCACCACGGCCTTGATCCCGGGGCGTCCGGCACCGAAGCTGGTGTCGAAAGAGATGCTGAAATCGATGCGGCCTGGATCAGTCTGTGTCGATCTTGCTGTCGAGCGCGGCGGCAATGTGGAGGGAGCCAAGGCTGGCGAGATTGCGGAAGTCGAGGGCGTGCGGATCGTCGGATACAACAATGTGCCTGGTCGGATTGCCGCCAGCGCATCGCAGCTCTACGCCAAGAACCTCCTGGCTTTTCTGGACACGATGATCAACAAAGACGAAAAGTCCCTGGCCATCGACCCTGAGGATGAATTGGTGAAGGCCACCATGCTCACGCATGGCGGCAAGATCGTCCACCCGAATTTCGGCGGCGAAGACGCGAAGGGAGAGGCATGATGGCCAACACCGCAGTAGACAATGCGCTCGACAGTCTTGACGCGGCCGCGCAGGCAGTGCGTCAGGCGGTCGAAGAAATGCCGGCGGCGGCAGATGCAGCAGGGGTTGCAGCACATGGCGCCAGCGGCGGTATGATCGACCCCTTCATCTTCCGATTTGCCATTTTCGTGCTTGCGATCTTCGTCGGCTACTACGTGGTCTGGTCGGTCACGCCGGCTCTGCACACGCCGCTGATGTCGGTTACCAACGCCATCTCGTCCGTCATCGTGGTCGGTGCGTTGCTGGCGGTCGGTATCTCGGCCAGCGGACTGGCGACGGGGTTCGGCTTTGTCGCCCTGGTGCTGGCATCGGTGAATATTTTCGGCGGCTTCCTGGTCACGCAGCGCATGCTGGCCATGTACAAGAAAAAAGAAAAGTGAGGGGCTGACTGATGTCCGAGAGTTTCGCAGCCTTCCTCTACCTCGTATCCGGGGTTCTTTTCATCCTGGCGCTTCGTGGTCTTTCTCACCCGACGACCAGCCGCCAGGGCAATGTATATGGCATGGTCGGTATGACCATCGCCGTTCTGACAACCCTCGCACTGGCAACACCGTCGCTCGGTGGCTTTGTTTTGATCGTCGCCGGTATCGCGGTCGGTGGCGGTGTGGGCGCCTATGTTGCCCGCAGCATTCCGATGACGGCCATGCCGCAGCTTGTTGCGGCGTTTCACTCGCTGGTCGGACTGGCGGCTGTCATGGTTGCCGCGGCGGCGCTTTATGCGCCGTCATCCTTCGGCATCGGCACGGTAGGTGACGTTCACACCCAGGCCTTGATCGAAATGTCGATCGGTGTGGCCATTGGCGCCATCACCTTTACCGGTTCGATCATCGCTTTTCTCAAGCTTGATGGTCGCATGTCGGGCAAACCGATCCTGCTGCCGATGCGGCATGCGGTGAATGCCGGCATCGCTATTGCCATCGTCGTGCTTGTCGTCATTCTGGTTTTGAGCGAAAGCTATGCCGTTTTCTGGTTGATCGTCGCGCTGTCGCTGCTGATCGGTGTACTGATCATCATACCGATCGGTGGTGCCGATATGCCCGTCGTTGTGTCGATGCTCAACTCCTATTCCGGTTGGGCGGCCGCCGGCATCGGCTTCACACTCGGCAATCTGGCCCTGATTATCACCGGCGCGCTGGTCGGATCGTCCGGTGCGATCCTGTCCTACATCATGTGTAAAGGCATGAACCGGTCGTTCATTTCGGTGATCCTGGGCGGCTTTGGCGGCGAAACCGCCGCGGCTGCTGATGACGATATCGATCGTTCCGTCAAGCTGGGGTCGGCCGACGATGCTGCCTTCCTGATGGCCAATGCGTCCAAGGTGATTATTGTTCCGGGATATGGCATGGCCGTCGCTCAGGCCCAGCACGCTCTGCGTGAACTGGCAGACAAGCTCAAGGAAGAGGGTGTCGAGGTCAAATACGCCATTCATCCGGTGGCCGGCCGCATGCCAGGCCACATGAACGTGCTGCTTGCCGAAGCCAATGTGCCGTATGATGAGGTCTTCGAACTGGAAGACATCAACTCCGAATTTGCTCAGGCCGACGTGGCCTACGTCATCGGCGCGAACGATGTCACCAACCCAGCAGCCCGCGACGATCCGTCGTCGCCGATCTACGGCATGCCGATCCTCGACGTCGACAAGGCCAAGACCTGCCTGTTCGTCAAGCGCTCGTTGGGTTCCGGCTATGCCGGCATAGACAATACGCTGTTCTACAAGGACGGCACGATGATGCTGCTCGGCGATGCCAAGAAGATGACGGAAGACATCTTCAAGGCCATGGATCACTGAACAGACGCAATGCGATGAAGAAACCCGCCGACCGGCGGGTTTTTTTATCCGCGGGTGCGGGCCAGACCGTCTTTCGCGGGCTGGTATTTCGGGTCGAGCTGGGCGGCTCGCGCATAGGAGCGGCGGGCCTTCTCTGTCTCACCGCGACGCTCGTAGATCAGCGCCTGGTTGACCCAGGCCTCGGCAATATTCTTGTCGAGGTCCAGCGACTTGTTGATGTCGGTAAAGGCATTTTCCTCATCCCCCAGCGCCAGGTAGGAGAGGCCGCGGTTGTTGTAGGGCAGGGGCGCACTTGGCGACAGCGAGATGGACTTGGAGAAATCCTCAATCGCCTGCTGGTGCTGGCCGCGTTTCTGGTAGATCAGGCCACGGTTGTTGTAGGCGCGCGGGTCGGTCGTATCGAGATCGATGGCGCGCTGAAAATCGCTGAACGCCCGGTTTTGCTGACCGGCCTGCTGGTACATGTTGCCGCGGCCGATATAGGCTACATCGTAACGCGGATTGATCCGCAACGCCGTGTTGTAGTCGTTGGAGGCCTTGGCGAGATCGCCCATGCCGCGGTAGATCAAGGCCCGATTGGCATAGGCCTGATAGAGATTTGGATTGAGCTTGATGGCGGTGTCGAAATCCTTCAGCGCTTTCTTGAAGTCGCCAGCCCGGCCGTAGGCACTGCCCCGCACATTATAGGCCTGAGCGTCACCCGGATTGTTCTTGATGACCTGGGTCAGCGACGCAATGTTGCTGTCCGAACCTTGCGCCTTTTCGATGCGGATTACGTCTTCAGGGTTGGTCGACGTGCATCCCGCAATCGCCAGTCCCGCAAACGCGACCACCGCATATGTGCAAAGTCTATGCCGGCCCGCCTTGTCTGCTCTCACCCTTTGGCCCCTCTCGCATCGCATCGCCCAAAACAAAGGGCGGTGGCGATGATTCGCCCCGCCCAAGCAGACGCAAAAAATGCGTTTGAATAATGGCAGGTCCTAGCGACCGCGGCCGACCAGAAGACCTTCGCGCTGAGCGCGCTTGCGTGCCAGCTTGCGAACGCGGCGAACGGCTTCGGCCTTTTCGCGTGCTCGCTTCTGGGATGGCTTTTCGTAGAAATCGCGCATCTTCATTTCACGGAAAATGCCTTCGCGCTGCATCTTCTTTTTCAGAGCGCGCAGGGCCTGATCTACGTTGTTATCGCGGACAAGTACTTGCACCTTGAACCCGTTCCTTCCGGTTTAATTTCGACCGCGCCGCTTGGGCGCTTTGCTTCGGCAACAATTTTCGGTTCGCACAGGTCAGGGACCTTGCGACTGCGCTGCCCCTATCAGAAAATTTGAGGTAAGTCCACAATGTGCAGGCAATCTGAGGAGATTTTGCGGCAATTTTCGGCTTCGTCGCATTTTGCGTCCGATGGCGCGGCGTTTGACGTCGCAAAACAGCTATTATCGCGTCTGCAAATCTGCAATCAGATGCGCTACTGACCGCTCAGGTCCGACTTTACCGAATCCCAACCGGAGCTTGGAGCCCGCCCATGCGCAAATATTCCATTTTTGCCGTCGCGCGCGAAGCGATGCGCGGCCACAAGGGGTGGCCGAAGCAGTGGGAATCGCCGGAGCCAAAAAAATCCTACGATGTGATCATCGTCGGTGCCGGTGGGCATGGCCTGGGAACGGCCTACTATCTCGCGACCAAGCACGGGATTACCAATATCGCGGTGGTCGAAAAGGGCTGGCTCGGCGGCGGCAACACCGGCCGCAACACCACCATCATTCGGTCCAACTATCTCTATGACGAGAGCGCCGGGCTCTACAATCACGCCATGAAGCTGTGGGACGGGCTCAGCCAGGAGCTCAACTACAACGTCATGTACTCAGCCCGCGGCGTGATGATGCTGGCGCACAATGTGCATGACGTGCAGGGCGCTCAGCGGCATATCCATGCCAACCGGCTCAACGGCGTGCAGAACGAATGGCTGACACCGGAACAGGCGAAGGAATTTTGCCCGCCGCTCAATATTTCACAGACGGCCCGCTACCCGGTCATGGGTGCTGCCCTGCAGCGGTGCGGTGGCGTGGCGCGCCACGATGCGGTGGCCTGGGGTTATGCCCGCGGCGCTGCTGCCCGCGGCGTCGACATCATTCAGAACTGTGCGGTCACGGGTATCAAGCGCTCGGCCGACGGCGCCGTCGAGGGTGTTGAAACGACTCGCGGCTTCATCGGAGCCAAGAAGGTGGGCGTGGTCGCGGCCGGCCACAGCTCGGTGCTGATGGAAATGGCCGGCGTGCGCATGCCGCTGGAAAGCTATCCGCTGCAGGCGCTGGTATCGGAACCGGTAAAACCGATATTCCCCTGCGTTGTCATGTCCAACACGGTGCACGCCTACATTTCCCAGTCCGACAAGGGTGAACTGGTGATCGGCGCCGGCACTGACCAGTACACCTCCTATTCGCAGACCGGGGGTCTGCATATTCTCAGCCACACCCTGGATGCGATCTGCGAGATGTTCCCGATATTTACCCGCATGAAGATGCTGCGTTCCTGGGGCGGTATTGTTGACGTCACGCCCGACCGCTCGCCAATCCTCGCCAAGACCCCTGTCTCCGGCCTTTATGTGAATTGCGGCTGGGGCACCGGCGGATTCAAGGCGACACCCGGTTCGGCCGATGTGTTCGCGCACACGATTGCCAACGACGCACCACATCCGATCAATGCACCTTTCACCCTCGAACGCTTCCGGTCCGGACGGCTGATCGATGAGGCCGCTGCCGCGGCCGTAGCGCACTAGACTAGGAGGCCGACAATGCTCTACATCCGTTGCCCCTATTGCGAAGAGGAACGCCCGGAAGTGGAATTCAGCTACGCCGGCGAGGCCCATATCGTGCGGCCGTCCGACATAGCTTCCATCAGCGACGAGGCCTTCGAGGAAATGTTCTTTCTGCGGGACAATCCCAAGGGCCTGAGCTTTGAGCGTTGGCGCCACGTGCATGGCTGCGGCCGGTTTTTCAACGCCGTGCGTGACACCGTTTCGGACAAGATCCTGTTGACCTACAAGGCCGGCGAACCGAGGCCGGATAAGGCGCTGCTTGAGCGGCTTGCGGCATCGGCCAAGAAGGAGACAGTGCGATGAGCGGCGCCAATCGCATTGCCGGCGCCGGCCGATTGACGCCGGCGAAGACGCTGCGCTTCACGTTCGATGGCCGTATCTATACCGGCCATGAAGGTGACACGCTGGCCTCGGCGCTGCTTGCCAACGGCGTGCACCTAATGGGCCGCTCCTTCAAGTATCACCGGCCACGCGGAGTGGTGGGCGCGGGAGCGGAAGAGCCGAACGCGCTGATGGGCATCGAACGCGACCGGGCGCGCCAGCAGCCCAATGTCCGAGCAACGGTTCAGGAAGTGTTCGACGGCATGAAAGCGGTGTCGCAAAACCGCTGGCCGTCGCTCGCCTTCGACGTTGGCGCGGTCAACGACCTTCTTTCGCCGATGTTCCCGGCCGGTTTCTACTACAAGACCTTTATGTGGCCGAAAGCCGCCTGGAAACGCCTTTATGAACCGGTGATCCGCGGCGCGGCCGGTCTGGGTGTGGCGCCGGATGAGCGCGATACGGACCACTATTCCAACCGCTATGTGTATACGGATGTGCTGGTTCTCGGCGGCGGCGCTGCCGGTCTGACCGCCGCACTCGCAGCTGCCGAAAGCGGTGCCGATGTGATCCTGTGCGATGAGCAGCCGCAATTCGGCGGTGCGCTTTCCTATGAAAACGGCGTAACGATCGACGGCCAACCGGGCTTCGAGTGGGCCGCGGATACGACTGCGGCGCTATCGGCCATGGACAACGTGCGACTGCTGAGCCGCACCACGGCCTTCGGCTACTATGCTCAGAATTTCGTGGCGTTGGTCGAGCGAGTGACCGACCATCTGTCCGATCCTGATCCGGAGCTGCCGCGCGAAAGGCTGTGGCAGGTAAGGGCGAAGAAGGTGATCATCGCAGCAGGCGCGATCGAACGGCCCATGGTGTTTGCCAACAATGATCGTCCCGGTGTCATGCTGGCATCGGCGGCCCGTGCCTATCTCAATCATTACGGCGTTACTGTCGGCACCAAAGTCGGCGTCTACACGGCGCATGATTCGGCCTACGACGCTGCCTTCGACCTGAAGCGCGCCGGCGTGGCTGTCGAAGCGATCGTTGACAGCCGCGATGCGCCGGGCGAGGGGTTGCTTTCGACCGCCGCTGATCTCGGCCTTGAGGTGTTGACCGGTCATGCGGTCACGAACGTCAAGGGTTCTCGTCGTGTCACGTCGATGATCGTGCAGCCGAATACCGGTGGTGCGGGGCGTTCGATTCCAGTCGATGCGCTGATCACGTCGGCCGGATGGACGCCCTCCGTTCACCTGTTCTCGCAATCCCGTGGCAAGGTCACCTTTGACGATATGACCCAGCGGTTCCTGCCCGGCGATTACGCCCAGGATTGCGTCAGCGTCGGCGCCTGCAACGGCACGGACGATCTGCAGGATACGATCGATGAAGCGCGGGAAGCGGGCATAGACGCCGCGCATGCGACGGGATCGAAAAAGAAGGTCAAATCGAAACCGAGTGCCGAAGGCGGCCGCGGCTGGACCGGCGGCATGCAGGGAGCGGCCGCCGGTGCCGGGCCGGAGACGACGGTCAAGGCGTTTGTCGACTACCAGAACGATGTAACCGCCAAGGACATACGGCTCGCGGTGCGTGAGGGCATGCAGTCGATCGAGCACGTCAAGCGCTTTACCACCAACGGCATGGCGTCCGACCAGGGCAAGACCTCCAATATCCACGGTCTGGCGATTGCTGCCGAGGCACTGAACCGCGACATGCCGCAAGTCGGGTTGACGACCTTTCGGGCGCCCTACACGCCGGTCACCTTCGGATCGATTGTCCATCATGGTCGGGGCAAGCTGTTCGATCCGACCCGGCGCACGCCGATGCACGGCTGGGAAGAAGAACACGGCGCCGTATTCGAGGATGTCGGTCAGTGGAAGCGCGCCTGGTACTACCCGCGGGCCGGCGAAGACATGCATGCCGCCGTCAACCGCGAATGCAGGACTGTGCGCGAAGCCGCCGGCCTGTTCGATGCCTCTACGCTGGGCAAGATCGAGGTTGTCGGACCTGACGCGGCGGAATTTCTCAATCGCCTTTACACCAACGGCTGGACCAAGCTGAAGCCAGGGCGCTGCAAATACGGTATCATGCTGCGCGAGGATGGCTTCATCTATGACGACGGGGTGATCGCGCGTTTGGCCGAGGATCGGTTCCACGTGACCACCACGACCGGCGGCGCTCCCAGGGTGCTCAACCACATGGAAGACTACCTGCAGACCGAGTTCCCGGAACTCGACGTCTGGTTGACGTCAACCTCGGAGCAATGGGCGGTTGTTGCCGTGCAGGGACCGAAGGCGCGGGAGATTATCGAGCCGCTGGTTGAGGGCATCGATCTCAAGAACGAAGCAATGCCGCATATGAGCGCCAGAGAAGGACGCATCTGTGGTGTGCCGACGCGGCTGTTTCGCGTCTCCTTCACCGGTGAGGCGGGCTATGAGATCAACGTGCCGGCCGACTACGGCCGGGCGGTTTGGGAGGCCGTCTGGCAGCGTGCTGAACCGTTGGGCGCCTGCGTTTACGGGACCGAGACGATGCACGTGCTGCGCGCCGAGAAGGGCTTCATCATTGTCGGTCAGGATACCGACGGCACCGTAACGCCGCAGGATGCCGGACTGAGCTGGGCGATCGCCAAGAGCAAACCCGACTTTGTCGGCATTCGCGGTTTGCAACGAACGGACCTGACGGCCGATGGACGCAAGCAATTGGTCGGGCTTAAAACCAAGGACCCGAAGACGGTGTTGGAAGAGGGGGCGCAGATTGTCGCCGATCCAAATGAGGCGATCCCGATGAGCATGATCGGTCACGTCACCTCATCCTACTGGTCGGAAAACTGTGGCCATTCGATTGCCATGGCGCTGATCGCCGATGGTCGCAGCCGCATGGGGGAGACGCTTTATGTCCCCATGCCGGACCGCACCATCGAAGTGGAGATCACCGGTACGGTTTTCGTCGATGAGAATGGAGAGCGGGTCAATGGCTGATAACAAGACCGCACAAGCCAGCGCTCCGCTGGACGGCAGAGCCGGCGGATCGGCTCGTGTTCAGATCATGCCGGCAGAACCGGCCAGCCGACTGGCGTTGCGTGCCCGTGAGGATGCCGTTGCGCCATTGTCGAAAGCACTCGGTGTCAAGCTGCCGCAACAACCGAAAACCTCTGCTCGATCCAGCGCCGCGCGCACCAACGGTCGCACAGCATTGTGGCTCGGTCCGGATGAATGGCTCATTTTGGACGCGGCCGGTGCGGATCTGATGACGCCGTGTCGCAAGGTCAAGAAGTTGCACTCTGCTGTCGACGTTTCCCACCGCAACACCGCGATCATCGTGTCCGGTAAAGCGGCGCAATCGGTTCTCAGCGCCGGTTGCCCACAGGACCTGTCGCTAACGACGTTCCCGGTCGGCGCGTGCTCGCGCACGCTGCTCGGCAAGGCCGAGATTGTACTGCTGCGCGAAACGGAAACAGAGTTTCGGGTGGAATGCTGGCGATCGTTTTCCGACTACGTGTTCACGCTGCTTTCGGAAGCTGCCCGCGATCCGGTCATCTGAATTAGCAATTTTTAGTTGATATAAACACTCACTACACCATAAACTGGCTAACTAATCGCATTGCGCGAATTGCGCCCAGGGTATTGGGAGTTTACTTGTATCCTGATCTGCCATTTGAGTTTCTCGTTTACGGGACAGCGGTCAGCCAGCAAGCCAAACTGTCTGCGTCGAGGGATGAATGGAAAGAAAGGGTTGTACTGGCAGCTCGAGAAGCCCTGCCTCAAAACAACTTTCTTCTCAACGATCCGCTGGCGGTTATCATTTACTTCTTCCCGCAAGCTGAGATGCGAGGCGATCTGGATAACGCTACTCGATGCGATGTCTGATGTTGTCTACATGGATGACAGATTGATCGACCGTTTAGTAGTCCAGAAATTCGAACCACAGAGGCCTTTGATCGTATCGGGAGCGACAACGGATAGGCTTGCAACGGCTCTCGCAGCTGATCAACCAATTGTCTATATTAAGGTGGCAGACGACCTGCGTGGAGAATAGCACCATGATGATGTCTAGTTCGGAAATCGAACGGGTGGCGCTCGATGAAGTCGAATCCAAACTCAGACCGCTTGGATATACGGTCGTCCGCGCGCCTATCCCCGATCAATTGCCGCCGTTCTTGAATGATGTTCAGCCCGATGCCATCGCGACAGGACCTCAGCCTTCGCTGCTGATCGAGGTGTTTCGCAAGGAGGGACGAGCCGCTGCCGATAAGGTCAACCGACTGCGCGCTAGATTGCAAGGACACGACGATTGGGACTTGCAGGTCTTCTACTACTCCTCGTTGGAACCAACCCTTGGTGCTGTGGATGAGGAAACAGTTGAGGATTCAATCGATAGAGTGCGCGGCCTTAAGGAAGCAGAGCCGAGTGCATCCTACTTGCTAGCCTGGGCTGTTTTGGAGGCGGTAGCTAGAGATCGGTTATCCGAAGCCGACTCGCGGCCACTGTCACCACATTCGATAGTTAGTCTTTTGATGACCGAGGGCGTCGTTTCACAGAAGGTTGGAGCGCGCCTTTTTGAACTGGCCGGCCAACGCAATCATTTGGCGCATGGTCAGCTCGATCTTGTCCCGACGACGGACGACATCGAGCAAGTACTCGATGTCGTCGAGAGTCTTCGGCGACTGACAGTTAATTGAGGTTCATCGACTGACCGGCATCTTCGGTTTTTGCGTTGAGTTTTTTTGGATGATCCTTGGGGTCGAACTGACAAATGGTCAGCCATTCGGCTGTCAGCGCGGGCTTGCGTTCGCCCTCGATTTCGACCGTGACACCGTAGGTCAGCATGGCCATCGATGAGCCGCGAAAGCGCATGTCGTTCAGCATGAAGCGGCCGCGCACGCGCGCACCACTCTTTACAGGCGCCATGAAGCGGATTTTGTCGAAGCCGTAATTGATGCCCATCTGTTGTTCGGGAACCTGCGGCGTGCCCTCATAATTCATGGCCGACAGCAGCGATAGCGACAGGAAGCCGTGCGCGATGGTGCCGCCGAAGGGTGTTTCGGCTGCCGCCCTTTCGGGATCCGTGTGAATGAACTGATGATCGTGGGTCGCATCGGCGAACTTGTCGATCATGGCCTGATCGACCGTGATCCAGTCGGACACGCCGATTTCCGTTCCCACCAGTGTCATCAGCTCCGAAAGGCTCATCATGCGTGGCATTGTGCGGCTCCCTCCAAATATCCCCGTGCACCCTTATCACAGCGTTTTGACAGCTTGAAACATGGATGCGCCGATTTAATGACGGCTCAAAAAAACGCAAATTCCAGTTTCCGGCCGTGCCGGGACAATTCATTGTCCGCTTTGCGACGCATATAGAACCGGGTTGTTTCAAATAGGGCCAGACCTGGTTCAGTCTTGGGGCCAGTTTAAGAACGGAGCGCCCCCGATGTCCGTGCAACCCAATACCCCGACCGATCCCGTGCTCACAGCCGGATTTGCCGATATGGCCCTCTTCGAGCGGCTTGCCTTACTGGCGGCTGACCGAACGAACGCTGTTTTCACCACAAGCTTGGGCATCGAAGACCAGGTGCTGACCGCGGCTCTTTGCCTTGCAGCGCCGTCAGTTCGGATTGTGACCCTGGAAACCGGTCGCCTGTTTCCTGAAACGCTTTCCCTTATTGACAAAACCGAACGCCGTTATGGGATCAAGATCGAGCGCTTCCGACCTGATGAGGCGAAGCTGGCGCGCTACGTGGAGCAGTACGGCCATAACGGTTTTTACGACAGTGTCGAAGCGCGTCATGCCTGTTGCGGTGTGCGCAAGCTGGAGCCGCTGGATCGCGCGCTGAATGGCGCAGACCTTTGGTTGACAGGGCTGCGTCGAGGACAGTCGAACGCCCGGGCGGAAGTGCCGTTCGCCGAGTTCGATCAGGCCCGTGGACTGGTCAAGGCAAACCCGCTTGCCGACTGGTCGATCGACGATATCAACGCATTTGTCGAGGCCAATGACGTGCCGGTCAATCCACTGCACGCACGCGGCTATCCGTCCATTGGCTGCGAGCCCTGCACGCGAGCCATCAAGCCGGGTGAGGACGAACGCGCCGGTCGCTGGTGGTGGGAAAACGACCAGAAACGTGAGTGTGGCCTGCACGTCACCGAAGAGCCGGCCAGTCCGGTGATCGCTGCCGAATAACAGAGAAGAGACATGTCAGAGACAAAACCGCCTCTCGATCCAAACCTGAAGGCGCTCGAGAGCGAAGCCATCCACATCTTCCGCGAGGTCGCGGCTGAATTCGAGCGACCGGTGATGCTCTATTCGGTCGGCAAGGATTCCTCAGTGCTCCTGCATCTGGCGCGCAAGGCCTTCTATCCGGGCAAGATCCCGTTTCCTCTGCTGCACATCGACACCGGCTGGAAATTTACCGAAATGATCGCCTTTCGCGACGAGATGGCGGCGCGTTTCGATCTGGATCTGGTTGTGCATACCAATCCGCGCGGCAAGCTGGAAAACGTCACGCCGTTCAGCCATGGTTCGTCGGCCTATACCAACATCATGAAGACCGAGGCGCTGCGCCAGGCGCTCGATGCAGGTGGCTATGACGCGGCCTTCGGCGGTGCCCGGCGCGACGAGGAAGCCTCGCGCGCCAAGGAACGGATCTACTCCTTCCGCACGCCGGACCACCGTTGGGATCCGCGCAACCAGCGTCCGGAGCTTTGGTCGATCTATAACGGCATGATCCGCAAGGGCGAGAGCGTGCGTGCCTTCCCGCTGTCCAATTGGACCGAGGTTGACATCTGGCGCTACATCCAGGCTGAGCACATTCCGATCGTACCGCTTTATTTCGCGGCGCAGCGGCCCGTGGTTGAACGCGACGGCATGCTGATCATGGCCGAGGACCAGCGGCTCGAAATGCTGCCAGGCGAAACCAAGCGCATGGAATCAGTTCGTTTCCGCACCCTCGGCTGCTTTCCGCTGACCGGCGCCATCCGATCTCGCGCGACGTCGCTCGACGACATTATCGGCGAATTGGAAACGGCAACCGTTTCAGAGCGCCAGGGAAGGGCAATTGACAAGGACGAAGCCGGCTCCATGGAAAAGAAAAAACGCGAGGGCTATTTCTGATGACCGCCACGATGGAAGCAACCGTGCAACATGGCGTTGTTGCCGAACCAACCGGGCGCAATGCACGGCCGCTGCGGTTGATCACCTGCGGCAGTGTCGATGATGGCAAATCAACTTTGATCGGCCGCCTGCTGTGGGACACCAAAGCCGTCAAGGAAGATCAGGCCGCGGCGCTTGAGCGTGACAATCGGGGCCAGCAGAACGATCTCGGCCTGCCCGATTTTGCGCTGCTTCTCGACGGACTGCAGGCGGAGCGCGAGCAGGGCATCACCATCGATGTCGCCTATCGCTATTTCTCCACTGACAGCCGCTCGTTCATCGTGGCGGATACTCCCGGTCACGAACAGTATACCCGCAACATGGCGACGGGCGCTTCGACGGCGGATCTGGCGGTGCTGCTGGTCGATGCCCGTGCCGGAATGCTGGAGCAGACCCGTCGCCATGCCACCATTGCCGCACTGATGGGCATTCGGCAATTCGTGCTGGCGGTCAACAAGATCGACCTGATCGACTATGACGAGGCACGGTTCGACGAGATCGCCGCCGAGTTTCGCCAGTTTGCCCTGTCGATCGGCGTAACGGATGTCACGGCTATTCCGATGTCAGCGCTGCTCGGCGAGAACGTCGTCTATGATGGTCGAAAGGCGATGCCGTGGTACAACGGTCCGACCCTGGTCCACGTGCTGGAACTGGCCACGCAGCGCTCGGCGCAGACGGTTGGCTTCCGGCTGCCGGTTCAGCGGGTCAGTCGTCCGGACGAGAGCTTTCGCGGCTACCAGGGAACCGTTGCGGGCGGCTCCGTCAAGCCGGGTGACAGCGTCGTCGTGCTGCCGGCGGGAATCGTCGCAAACGTCAAGCAGATTGTCACTTTCGACCTGGTGCGCAATGCCGCTGTGGCCGGAGATGCCATCACGCTCGTGCTGGATCGTCCGGTTGATGTGGCACGCGGCGACATGATCGCCTCCATCGATGCCGCGCCGGTATCCGGTTTTGCCTTCGACGCCAAGTTGGTGGCCCTGTCGTCCGATGGGATCGATTCCAGCAAGCGCTACTGGCTGAAATCATCCAGTCGCCGGCAACGCGTGCGCGTTCAGCCGCAGGCCATGCTCGATCTCAACAGCGGCCAGTGGAACGAGACGGACCGGCTGTCACTCAATACCATCGGCACGGTGCAACTGGCGTTCGATGAAACCGCGATGTTTGACCCCTACGAGGCCAACCGCAATACCGGCGCGTTCGTTCTGATCGATCCGGACACCCACAATACGGTGGCCGGCGGCATGATCGTCGGGCGTTCGGAGAGTGTCGGCGGGATCGATGCGGGCGACGGTCACGATCATGTGCTGCTGTCGCTTCCCGCGGACCTCGCCGAGAAACTGATGGCGAGCGAAGCCTTTTCTGAATTCCGAGAGCATGCCGATATCCGCCGAGCGAGCGGCCGCAAGGCTGCCGCTGTCATGCAAGTGCTCGACTGAATACCCTTTCAATACGAGTTGCTCCCTCCGGAGACTGGAGGTGCGCACCCAAGTGGTCGCACCTCTTTTTCGTTTCCAAGCTGTTACCTGGGACCCGGTTCGGCGTCGGACATGATGTCACCGATCAGGCTGACGAGCCAGCTGTGCAACGGGCTGTTGCGCCATCGTCGGTGACGCAGGGCCGACACCGTAAAACTGCCGACCTCCAGCGGAAGCGGGCGGCTATCCAAGCCAAAAGGTGATGCGTAGGCCGCGACAATGCGGCTCGGCAGGGTGGCGACCAGGTCGCTCCCTGAAAGCGTTGCGAGCGCAGGAAAAAAGAACGGGACCGAAGAGGCCACGTTGCGCGAAAGGCCGCGTCTGGCGAGCTCGAAATCGACAACCCCACGTGTTTCTCCTGACGGCGCAACCAACAGATGGCGAGCCTCGGCGTAAGACTCTTCAGACATGGGCCGTTGAAACAGTGGGTGACCGGCGCGGCCAACGACGCGATAGGTCTCGGCATAGAGCGGATCAGCAACAATTTCATCCCTGACCGATGTCAGAATGCCGATGGCCAGATCGACCGAGCCGTCGGTCAGTTCGGCCAGAGCTGCCGTCGGCTGAAGCGGCACGGCATCAATGCTCATCCCGGGGGTCTGCGAAAGCGTCTGTTGCAGGAGACGGGGCATGACAACGGCCAACTCATAATCATAGGCTGCGATGCGGATTGAACCGGTGCTGTTGGCGGGATCGAACGGTTCGGGTCCTTGCAGGATGGCCGACAGCCCGTCGACGACGTCAACGATCCGCGGCTCAAGCGCCCTGGCGAACGGGGTCGGTTCGAGGCCGCGCGACCGGCGTTGAAAAAGCTCGTCGTCGAACAGCGCCCGCAGCCGTTTCAGACTGTGGCTGATGGCCGATTGCGTGAGGCCCAGTTCATCGGCAACTGCTGTCGTCTTACGGCGACGCATCAAAGCCAGAAAAACCAGGAGAATGGTCGCATCGATCTGCCTGATCGCATTTTCATTCATATCAATCATGAAACGATTTCATTTTTGTTGATATCATGATTGCCTTACCGTGAATTCTACGAGGAGGCAAACAGCTTCACACAGGGAGGATGACATCATGAAATTCCGCACCATCATCGCTGCTGCGGCGCTTTCGCTGCTGGCGGGGCAGGCGGCCAATGCGGCCTGCGCCTTTGAAAACGACACACCGGTCAAGATTTCGGCTGCTGCCTTCCAGGCCTGGAAGGCAATGACCTCCGCCATGGCCGAGTGCGGCAATGTCGAAGCAGAACTCAGCCAGGAGTTTCAACAGAAACAGGCCGCCGGAATGGGGACATCACCCTCGCTCTATGCCGTCGGCGGTGTGGCCAACTCGTCGCTGGTTCCGTTGATCAACGAAAACCTGGTGCGGCCGCTTGATGACCTGGTCGCCAAGTATGGTCAAGAACTGGATGCGAACCAGTTGATCCAGGTCGATGGGAAGACCATGGCGATTGCCATGATGGTCAATGCCCAGCATCTCATGTACCGGGCGGACATCCTTGAGGAACTGGGGATCGAGGTGCCGACCACCTATGGGCAGGTTCTTGAGGCGGCCGAAAAAATCAAGGCTTCCGGCAAGGTGCAATACCCCTTGGGCGGTTCGTGGAAAACCACCTGGCTGGAATTCGTCAACATGTATCTGGGTTATGGCGGAGAGTTCTTCACGGACGATCTGATGCCGGCAATCAATAACGACAAGGGGATTGCGGCACTGGAAATGATGAAGAACCTGTCGGCCTACATGGATCCTGAATTCCTGGTTTCCGATTCCACTTATACGCAGCAGCAGTTTCAGCAAGGCAAGATCGCCATGGCCAACTTCTGGGCTTCCAGGGCGGGTGCGATGAACGATCCGGCTGAAAGTCAGGTGGTCGGCAAGGTGAAGTTTGCATCGGCTCCAGTGCCGGTCGAGGGAGGTATCCCGGCGTCGACCCTGTGGTGGGACGGCATCGTCATCGCCCGCAACATCTCCGACGCTGAAGCGGAAAACGCCTTCAAAGTCGTGCTGGAAGGCATGGACGCTGAAATGGCCAATGCCAATGCCGGCGACGCCATCTGGATCATCAAGGGATATCAGCCCGGCGAGCTTGCAGAGGGCGCGGCGGCAACCGCGGCCAATGGAGCAAAGCCCTATCCGGCAAGTGCTCATATGGGTGTGATGCAGAAAGCGATCGCCAACAACATTGCCGACTACCTGAGCGGACGGAAGGACGCCGCAGCGACACTCGGCGACATTGAAGCCGACTATCTAACGACGGCTAAAGAAGTCGGCATTCTGAAATAGATCACTCCTCCCGGACTGGGCGCACGTCTCGACGTGCGCCCTCTTTTTGACGATCGAGGCAGCCAACTCCGTGTACGCCGACAGCCTTCCAACAGCCCCAACCGTGGGCCTGCAAAAGGCCAAATCAGTTGTTCATCAGCTCTGGCGGCCAGTGCAGCAAGCGAGCGCCTGGCTACCGGATAGTCGGGTTCTTGATGAAGCCGTGGTCTTTCAGGGGCCGGCGCCGATCGACCGTGTCGAAGGCAAAGAGGCGCTGATCGAAACGGTATATCGACCTTTGACAGCGGCGTTTCCGACCTTGCGCCGAAATCCCTATCTGTTTCTGGCCGGTATCTTTGAAGGCAATGTGTGGGTGGCCACAACCGGCGATCTCATTGGCCGGCAGGAGGGCGGTTGGCTGGGCATTCCACCCGGCGACGGCCAGCGGCGCCTTCGGTTCGGCGAGTTTTATCGTGTCGACGCCAGCGGCAAAGTCGTTGAAATCCGCTGTCTGTTCGACATTCTGGGGCTGGCTTCGCAAGCCGGCTTCGATTTGTTGCCGCCGTTTCATGGTGAGCCGGGACCACCCTCGGGCCCGGTTCTTGGAAACGGTCTCTGTCATTCGCCGCAGGACGATCAGGCGTCGATCGACACCCTGCAATTGATCGAAGACATGCTGGGCGGCTGCAACCGCCTCGACGGCAGTGATCTCGAGAGCATGGGCATGGCCGCCTATTGGCACGAGGACATGGTTTGGCATGGACCCTGGGGCGTCGGCTCCTGCCGCGGCTTTCGTGACTTCCAGGACCACGCCCAGGGGCCGTCAGTTGCCAGTTTTCCCGACCGTCGTGGTGGTTTCCATCGAGCTCGGATCGCGGAAGGCCTGACAGGCGCCTTCACCGGTTGGCCCAGCCTGCGCGGCACGTTTTCCGGCGAGCCCTTTCGCGGCATTGCACCGACCGGTGAGCCCATTGGTCAAAACATCATGGATTTCTATGTGCGTCGCGGCGACAGATTGCATGAAAACTGGGTGCTGATCGATCTGATCGACTTTGCCAGGCAGTGCGGGGTCGATCTGTTGCAGCCGCTCAAGGCTTAGAGCGATTCATGGTTCAATCCAACCAGGACAAACTCTAGACCGGCCGCCAGAACTTCTTGTCATCGACCAGCTTGCGCCAACGGGATTCGGCCTTCTTCATAGCTTCTTTGGCCCGCGCGTCATGCCATTTGCAGACGGCCGCAACACTTTTGTTGAGATCCTTTCGGTCCCCATGGTCGGTGGCAATCATCTCCGCAAGTTCTTCGGCCATGGCGACATCGTTGAGGTAACCGAAGACATCCTGTAACCGGCGAAGGTCTCTCAGAAACTTCTTGGCGGCTTCGTCCTGGTAAAGCGGCAGAAAGGGATCGCAGGCGTAGCGCAATTCCTTCAGTGCCTTGCGCAACTCGTGCCGCTGGCTGATTTTGTGGTTGGCGAAGCCCCGCCCCTTCTTGCGCACAAAGCGCCATGTCCGGTCGAGTTCGTCAGCCGACAGAGCCAGGAGGTCGTCTTTCAGATCACTGCCCCGAAGGGCGCGGTCAACCGCCTGCTCATAAAGCATGCAGTTGAGCTTCATGATGGTCCAGTCCGCCTGCGTCAGCGAGGCGCGGACCAGACCGCGCTGGCGCTGCCTTTCTCCTTCGAGGAAATCAAGCAGCGCCTGATGCCTTTTCTTCAGCCCAATGTCTTCGACGGCCGGTGTAACGATATCTGAAACCAGGACATCTGCATTTCTCAGTCCACCGACAATCCGACCCATGTCCCGGGCCTGGGTCGACAGGGGCTGTAACCTGTCGATGCCGGTAGCTGAGCGAAAGATCTTCAGGGCGGTCCGCAGACGGCGCAGGCCGATGCGTAGTTGGTGCGGGACCTCCGGCTCGTCTGAGGTGAGTATGGCATGCCAATTGCCAAGGATCTGACGTGTCGCGGCTTTTCCGATGCGTTTGAGTGCTTCCTCGCACGGCAGATCGGAAGCAAGGTCAGCGCGAACGTAGAGGTGCGGCGCGACTTCCAGTGCATCCTTGGCCTTTTCCCGGCTCACGAGGGCATATCCGCGTTCTGCCTTGCTCCTGCCCGACGGTGTTACCGGCTCGGACTGGAACAGTTTTTCGGACGCCGACAGGATGGCATATGCGCTGCCGGATTTGAGCTCCAGTTCGACTTCGTTGAAATCTTCCTTCAGGTCAGGAATCTGTACTGCGCCGCGGTCGATCGCGAGTTCCACGGTTCCGGCATCCTTAACCTTCAGAAGGTTGATTTCGCGATTCATAATGGTCTCGAAAACGGGCTCCAGCGGCGCACCGTTCACCAGCTCGAGCAGCCAAGACTTCATATCTGGGTCGCTGATTTTCGAAACGTTCAGGTCCGGCCCGTCGAGATCGTCCTCGATTTCGATGGGCTTTGAGAGACCGTGCTCCAGACGGGTGCCTCGCTTCAGGGTCTGGACCCATTTCTTGCCGTCCCAACGCACCCTCAGCGACGTGCGTTCACGGCGCAAAAGCAGATCCGGAGTATCGAAATAGGTTGACCGCAGTTCCCGCTTGGCGGTCTTGCCGGACGCCATTTTCCGCAGGGCGGGGTTCTTGGCAAGCTTGCGGATGGCGTCTTCGCCCATCTCGAGCTTGAGTTCCAGTTCCGTGCTACTCATTCACTCAACGCCCGGCCCGTCATCGCCTGAAAAACGCGCGAAATGTAACAACTTGATGATAGCATCACAACCTGATCAATCTTCGCTTTCATCGAGCACAATCTCCCTTTCAAAGGTCTGATCCGAGATACCGAATGCGGCGAAACGCAGATGGTGGACGATGCGCCAAGCGTGATAAGCCACTCGGTGCAGCCAGCGCATTCCATCTAGCCGTTTCAGAATGTCATCCACATCGGCTTGAGCCGGTGCCGCAGCTATCTGGCTTTCCCGATATTTACGTCGTTGTTCGCGTAACCGTATTCGCATAGCGTCGAGACGTCCGTCGTCATCTTCGGTCACCCCCGATCTTATGTCTTCGGGAATGACCGCCAACAACGCATCGGCAGCTTGGGACAGCGTCGGATCCTCTGTGATCGTTTCGATCCGCTTCCTGCTTTGGCATCTGTGGTTAAGCCTGAGAAGATGGTCAAGCGCATGTATTGTTGAATTGAACTGTGCGCGGATCGTTGAATTGTCCGGTATGCCGGTGACGCGTTCCGAATACCGTTTCGTCGTCTCCAGTGCTTCGCCGACAGCGGCCAACAGGCCGGAGACGGGACCTGTGGATCGGCCGATTTGTTGGCTGAGCACGGTGAACTGCACCTGAGAGATCTCGGTGACGGTTGCACTCAAGGCGTCAACAGAGGCGCCCGCATCAGATAGAAGTCGGTCGTCCAGCCGCGCTGTCAGTTGCGGTCCCCGCTGGGGAACCAGGCGGATCACCAAACTGGCAAACCGGTCGGTGAAGCCGATGACGGCCACAACGCCGATGAGATTGAACGCTGTGTGAAATGCCACCAAAGCCAGCTGCGGATCAAATGCGTGGCTTGAAATCAGGTCCTGCTCGAAAATCCAGTTCAGGGGGATGAGGAGGACAAAGGCCATGATGCCCGTCAGGACGTTGTAAAGAACGTGGGCGAACCCAGTCCGGCGGGTCGCGGTGGAACCACCGATTGTGGCCAATGCGGCGGTGAAGGTCGTGCCGACATCCATCCCAATAACCATGGCCGCGGCCTGCGGAAAGGAAATCGATCCGGCGGCGAGGGCAGCCAGCGCAACCGCAACGCCAGCACTTGAGGACTGGGTGACCAGCGTAATGGCAATGCCGATGAAAACCAGCTGAAGCCGGCCGAGCAACGTATTGCCGGGGAAGTCTGTCGGACTGACAATGTCTCTCAGCGCCGTCATGCCTTGTTGCATGGCATCGATACCGATGAACAGCAGACTGAATCCAGCGAGTGCCCAACCGACGTGGCGCCAGCGACCGGAACCGAAAACCCGCAATAGAGCGCCGACCAGCACCAAGGGAGTTGCGACCGTGCCGAGATGCAGTTTGAAGCCGAGAATAGCCACCATCCAGCCGGTGATCGTCGTGCCGATATTGGCACCGAAAATGATCCCGAGCGCATTCGGAAAGGAAATGAGGCCGGCACCGACAAACCCGACGGTAGCAACGGTTGTCGCGCTGGAGGACTGAAGCACAGCGGTGGCCAGCGCTCCGGATGTGGCGCCGCTGACCGGGTTGTTGGTCGATCGACGCAGCAGCCCGCGCAGCGCGTCGCCGGCAAGTGCCCGCAACCCGTCGGTCATCACCGTCATGCCGATCAGAAACAGGCCGACACCGCCCAGGGCCTGCAACAGTTGGATATCCATGCATGCAGACTAACGCCGCGTTTAGGTCGACGATTTGATCACGCGCAATTTTGGTTGCATGTTTGGATAGAGTGGCATCGGCCGCGGTTTGGCTCGTAGTTGCTCCGGGTCATCTACTGGTGAATTATTCATTAATTTCAGCATTTTATTAAGTGCGCAACATCGCCGACACGGTCTGCGAAAGACCCATTGTTGCAGTACCCCTTGACATTTTCGATCTTCGCCGGTTTGCTAAATAACAGCAGCAACGGCGCTGCCCGAAAGCAAACACGCTCTCAACAAAATCAGTGGCGAAGCAGTCATGGTCTCACCTGTGAAGCAGGTTAGAGAGTGATGGCTGTTTCATCGATCCTCCCGCTTCTCCGTGCGACCATCCGTATGCCGATCCGTCGGCAGCCGGTTGACCTTGCTACTATGGTTCAAACGCACCGCGGCGTGATCCGCCGCGACCGGGAGGAAAATCCATGATGAACTCCGTTCGATCCAAAACGATGGCAGCGTTGCGCACGATAGCTTTGAGCGGCGCGCTGGTCACGACGCCGGCGATTGCCGACGATATCACCGTCGGCGCCATTTTCGATTTAACCGGCGGCCTCAACATCTACGGCATCCAGCAAAGCCGCGCGCTTCATCTGGCAGTCGATGCAATCAACGAAAACGGCGGATTGCTCGGCCAACAGATCAACCTGGTCGAAAACGACTCCCAGTCCGAGCTCGCCAAATACACCCAGTACACCAATACCTTGATTTTGCGTGATGATATCGACGTGCTTTTTGCTGGATTGACCAGTTCGTCGCGCGAGGCGATCCGGCCGATCGTTCGTCAGAAAAAGGTTCCGTACTTCTACAGTTCGCTCTACGAAGGCGGTGCCTGCGACAAGCAAACCTTCGTGACCGGTGCCACGGCCTCGCAGCAGATGAGCGTGCTGATCGACTGGGCGATCAAGGAATACGGGCCAAAGATCTACGTCATGGCGCCCGATTACAATTTCGGCACCATCTCAGCCCACTGGGTAAAGCACTATGCCGACAAGTTCGGCGGCGAAGTTCTCGGTGCGGATTTTCTACCGCTGACGGTGACCGATTATTCGCCCACCATCCAGAAGATCCAGGCAGCCAAGCCTGATTTCGTGGTGTCGCTGCCGGTCGGCGCTAACCAGACCGGGTTTCTTGAGCAGTTCGCAGCGGCCGGACTGAAGGACAAGATGGGCATTGTTTCCACCAACTATGGATCGGGCAACCAGCAGGTCGTCGTTTCGCCGGATGCCGGCGAGGGGATTATTGCCTCTCAGGAATACTTCATGTGGATCGACGGCGCGGCCAACGATGCCTTCAAGGCAAAATGGGAAGCGGCCTACGGCCTCGATGAGCCCATCGTATCGGAGGCCGCCGATGTGTGGAACGCAGTGCATCTTTGGGCTGCTGCCGTGGAGAAAGCCGGATCGGTCGACAATGATGCGGTGATCGGCGCACTGGAAAGCGGACTGTCCTTCGACGGGCCGAACGGCACGGTGACGATGCAGCCCGGATCGCATCATCTGCGGCAGAACATCTACATCGTCCGCGGCAATCGCGAGCATGGGTTCGACGTCATCGAGACCTTCGAGGACACGGCGCCAAGCTTCGAGGATGAGATGTGCGACCTGATCGCCAAACCGGACACTGCGGCGCACTTCACGCCCGCCGGTCTCTAGCAAACCTGACGGGCGGTGCCGCGGAGGGTGCCGCCCACCGGAAGCCAAACCAATCGGGGCTCTTATGGAATTCGATTATCTCAGCATCGTTCTGCTGTCGTCCCTGTCCAGCGCTTCGGTGCTGCTGATTGCAACGCTCGGTCTTGCCGTGGTCTTCGGACTGATGGGTGTTATCAACCTCGCTCACGGTGAGTTCATCATGTTCGGCGCCTATGCCGCGCTGATCGCTCACGGGTATGGCCTGCCCTTTCCTTTGGCTGTTGCAGTCGCTTGCCTGTGCACTGCCTTGTTTGGCGCGCTGGTCGAATGGATGATCATCCGCCGCCTCTATGGCCGGCTGCTCGACACGCTGCTGGCGACCTGGGGCCTGAGCCTGGTGATGTACCAGGGTGCCGTTCTGATCTTCGGAACCGTCACCCCGGGCATCGGATTGCCGCAGACGAATGTGACCGTCGGCGACTACAGCATTTCGACCTATCTGCTGTTTCTGATCGTCGTTGCCGCCGCACTGATTGCGGCAGTCTATTGGCTGCTGACCAGAACCGGATACGGCATCATGGCCCGGGCGGCCATCCAGGACGCTGAGACCGCCTCGGCCATGGGCATCGAATCCTCGCGCGTCAATATGGCAACCTTTGCTCTTGGATGCGGGCTTGCCGGATTTGCCGGCGCAATCTTGCTGCCTGCGATCCCGGCAACGCCCAGCATGGGTTTTGCCTTTGTCATCAAGGCATTTTTGGCCGTCGTCGTCGCTGGGCCGGTGACGCTGGCTGGAACGGTGGTTTCGGGCGGCGTGCTTGGCTCGATCGCCAGCATTACAGCCAGCTTCTGGAGCACGGTCGCCGGCGACATTGCCTTCTTTGTTTTAACGATTGCGCTTCTGCGGCTGTTTCCGCTCGGTATCTCCGAGCGTTGGCGCCTGAAGCTTTAAGTCGGAGCGTTCGATGAATACGACAACCCTATCCAATCCGAACAATCCGGTTGCCGCTCCGGGCTTCGTCAGGCGGGCCTGGTGGCTGCCCTCCGCCGCAGGCGTCGTTGCGGCGATTTTCGCCGCGGCATCCGTTGATCCTTATCTTGCCTATGTTGCTACGTCCTGGGTCATTTTCGGCCTGATCGGCCTCAGCCTCGACCTCGTTTGGGGGCGGGCTGGCGTTCTGAGCCTCGGGCAGACGGCGTTTTTCGGGTTGGGCGGCTATGCCGGCAGTGTTGCCGCAATCAACCTGACCGCTTTGACCGGCAACACTCTCATCTGGTCACTGCCGGTCGGTGCCGCGGTTGGCGGCATCACGGCCGGCGCTATCGGCTGGCTGATATTCTACGGCCGCATGGGGCCGCTTCAGACCACCATCCTGACCTATACATTCACCCTGATCCTGTGGACGGTTGCGGTTTCCTTCCGAACAACCATCGGATCGGCTGTGGTTGGCGGTGACAACGGAATGTCCAACATTCCCGGATTCGTGATTGGCTTCGGGCCGGATGCGTTGCCTCTGGAGCCGCGTGGCATGCTGATCACAACGATTGTCATTGCGGCAGTCGTCTATTTTTTCGCAAAACTGCTGATGCGCTCTCCCTTTGGCCTCGTGATCACCTGTATCCGGCTCGATCCGGTCAAGGCAGAACTGCTGGGCTACGATGTTCGCCAATTTCAGTTGCGGTTGTTCGCGATCGCCGGAGCAGTGGCCGGCATTGCCGGCGCGTTGTTCGGCGCGTGGGCCAATTATCTCAATCCTTCGCTATTCAGCGTTCAGGAGGCATTGTTGATCCCGATCTATGTTCTGGTCGGAGGGTTGGGAACGCTGGCCGGTCCATTCATCGGCGCGCTGGCGGTCGGAGGCCTGTCCTTCTGGCTCGGTGGCGGCGGTGCCATTGGTGGCCAAACCACGCTGATCATGGGGCTCTGCCTGATCGTCCTCGTGCTGTTTCTGCGAACCGGTCTATTGGGTGGTGTCGCAACACTGAAGACCGCTCTCTGGCCCCGCGACAGTGATAACCGCTCCGGACTGGACGAACAGTCGGCAGGCGTAGCTATCGATTTCGATCAGCTGCGACGCCTGCGTGACGCCAGCAATCGCGCTGGCGCCACCTTGGAAACCCGGAGCGCCACCAAACGGTTCGGTGGCGTCGTACCGGTCGATGATGTCAGTGAGGATTTTCGTCCCGGCCGGGTTCGTTGTGTGATCGGTCCGAACGGGGCTGGCAAGAGTTCGTATCTGAAAACCTGCATCGGCATCTACAAACCGGATTCCGGACAGGTGTTCCTAGGCGGTTCCGACGTCACCCAGAAGGATCCTTTCGCCCGCGTTCAAAGGGGCCTCGGGATCAAAATGCAGAAAGCGCAGGTGTTTGGCGAACTGGATGTGAGGCGCAATTTGTGGATCGCCGCTTTCAGTCGCGACCGTGACCGCGTGAGTGCCGATGCCACGACGGTGGAAATGTTGCGGATGCTTGCCATGACTCAACAGGCGGACAAACCGGCCAGCGAGCTCTCGCATGGTGAACAGCAGTGGCTGGATATCGCCATGGTGCTGTGCCTGGCACCCGATGTCATTCTGCTGGATGAACCGGCAGCAGGAATGACCCGGGAGGAGCGCGGGCAGTTGTCGCGCCTCGTTCGCGATCTTGCGCAGACGGCTTCCGTTGTCGTCATCGAACACGACATGGAGTTCGTCAGAACCCTCGACGCGGACGTTACGGTGCTGCATCGCGGTGCCGTGTTCGCGCGCGGCGACATCGCTGAACTGCGCAAGGACGAACGCATCCTCGACATCTATCTGGGGAGGAGAGAGCATGTTCGCGATCTCTGATGCTACCGGCGGATACGGCAAAACCACAATTCTGCGCGACGTCTGCATAAACGTGGCCGATGGCGAGATTGTCGCGCTTCTCGGCCGCAACGGAGCTGGCAAGAGCACACTGCTCAAATATGCGATGGGTTTGATCGACGTGTTCGGCGGAACGGTATCGCTGGCGGGGCGCGCGCTGCCACCTGCCGCATCACGCCGCGCTCGCGCCGGTCTCGGATACGTCCCGCAAGGGCGATTTGTTTTTCCGCGGCTGACGGTTCCTGAGAATATTGCCGCAGCGGCGATTGCTTGCGGCCATAACCGCAGGGATGCCGTGGCCAAGGCTTTCGCCGACTTTCCCATCCTTGAAGAAAAGGCATCGTCGCTGGCTGGCAGCCTCAGCGGCGGCCAGCAGCAGATCCTGGCGATCGCCCGGGCTCTCGCCACGAAACCGAAGGTGCTGATACTCGACGAGCCGACCGAGGGGGTGCAACCGTCGATCATCGACGAGATCGCCGGGATTCTAAAACGACTCAATGCCGAACTTGGTCTGTCCATCGTGGTCGCTGAACAGGATCTGGATTTCTGCCTGTCGCTCGCCGAGCGTGCCTATGTCCTGGACAAGGGTCTGATCGCTCGGGAGACCACCAGGCAGGACCTGCTGGCGGACAAAGATCTGCTGCACGAGTTGCTGGGCGTATGAAGGAGGCGGCAATGACTATATGGACCCGGGAATCGTTCCTGACCTATCGAAGCGACCGCAATTGGCAAAAACTCCAAGCGGGCGATTGCGATGAGGCCGTTGCAATTCTCAACGATGCCCATAGCGCCATGCGGCGTCTGCGTGGGCTCGCGGATATCGAGCCGGCGACCTGCTTCAGCATCGGACCGACGGAGGACGGCCATGAGTGAGCCGATGTTGCCGGGGATGGAAATCCGCGAACTTGCCGGGCTTGTGCGCAGGCGCGAGATCTCAGCCGTTGAACTCTCAGAGGCGTGCCTCGACCGTATTGATGCCTGCCAGGGCGACACCAACGCCTTTGTGACCTGGGATCGGTCCACGGCGCTCGAACAGGCTCGCCGGTGTGATGGCGAGGCAGCCGCGGGTCGCTTCGTCGGTCCCCTGCACGGCATTCCGATCGCGGTCAAGGACAACTACCTGACCGCCGATTTCCCAACGACGGCCGGATCGAAGGTCTGTCCGGGAAAGATCGGCGTCGACGCGAAAGCCGTGGCCCGGCTCAAGCGGGCCGGGGCCATAATTGTAGGCAAGACCAACATGCACGAATGGGCTTACGGAGCGACCAACGAAGTGTCCGCCTTCGGTCCGACACGAAATCCCTGGAACACTGCTGCCATCACGGGTGGTTCAAGCGGCGGGTCTGGTGCGGCGCTCGCCGCGCGCATGGTTCCGGCCGCGCTTGGCAGCGACACCGGTGGTTC
Source organism: Hoeflea sp. (assembly GCA_965228435.1). Classification (GTDB taxonomy): domain Bacteria; phylum Pseudomonadota; class Alphaproteobacteria; order Rhizobiales; family Rhizobiaceae; genus Hoeflea_A. The sequence goes on from OZ245818.1 coordinate 4,589,194, forward strand.
GGTGCGTATTCCGGCGGCGGCCTGCGGAGTGAGCGGTATCAAGCCGACCTATGGCATGACCAGCAGGCAAGGAGTGTTGCCGCTTTCCTGGTCTCTCGATGTTGCTGGGCCGATGGCGCGCAGCGCGGCGGACCTCGATCTGCTGCTCTGCGCAATGTCCGAGGGTGATTGGAGACAGGGATCCGAACTTCCTGATACTCATGACGAATTGGCGACCCTTTTGCGCGGGCGCAGGTTCGCTGTTCCACGTGGCCCCGGTTTCGAACGCTCCGAGGAAGTGTCGGCGGTTTTTGATCGCGCGGTTGGTGCTTTCACGGAACATGGTGCAGTCGTCGAAGAGATTGAGATCGACGAAATGGAAACTGGATTTGCGATCTGGAAAGTGATCCTGCATTGCGAGGCCGCCGCCTATCACGCTGAAAGTCTTGAAGACCGATACGACGATTATTCGGACAATGTCCGCAGTCAGCTGGAGGCAGGCCGATGCATGACTGCCGTCGATTATCTGCGCGCTCAGCAGTTTCGTGAACGGTTCAATTCGAACGTGACCGCGGCGCTTGCACCATATGATGCCCTGCTTCTGCCGACACTGCCTGTGACCGCACCGAGGATCGGCCAGAAATTTGTTCGCATCGCCGATCGAAGTGTCAGTTGCCAGGATGCAATGACCTATGTCGCCTGGGTTGCGAATATGACCGGATTGCCGGCGGTTTCGGTGCCGTGCGGTTTCGACCGTGCGCGTCTGCCGGTGGGTCTGATGATGATCGGCTCCGCCTCGGCCGATCATGAATTGCTGAAGATTGCCTCCGCTTATCAAGCGGTGACCGACTGGCACCTGTGCAGACCGATCGGTGGTGAGAAGCAAGCCAAGGGAGAGTTGGCATGACCGAGCTGATCACCGATTCGGACCTTGCCAGCGACGATGCCGTTCATGTCGGCATCCTGTTTTCACAAAGCGGCACCATGGCGGTGACCGAGCAGGCGCACCTGAAGGGCGCTCTGGTGGCGATCGATGAGATCAATGCCGAGTCCGGCATTGCCGGTAAGCGGCTCGCACCGATCATCGAAAATCCGGATTCCGATCCGAATCTTTACCGTGCAATGGCCAAGAAGCTGGTAGTTGAAGACCGTGTGTCGACATTGTTCGGCTGCTGTTCATCCGCCAGCCGGAAGGCCGTGCTGCCAGTGCTGGAGCGGCACGGAGCGGTCTTGTTCTATCCTTCATTCTACGAAGGCTTCGAGTACTGCCCAAACGTGATCTACGGCGGCGCTACGCCCAATCAGACGGTCATACCACTGGCGGAATACCTGTTCGAATATCACGGAAAACGTCTGTTTCTGATCGGGTCGGACTACATCTACCCGCGCGAGATCAACCGGATCATGTCCGAGTTCCTCCAGGAAAGCGCCGGCGAGGTGGTTGGAGAAATGTATCTTCCGCTTGGTTCTCCCAGGGACCAGTTCGGCAATGCTGTCAGCCGAATAGCTGCAACGGCACCGGATGCCGTGCTGTCAACGGTTGTCGGGTCTGACACGGCCAAACTTTATGCCTCCTTTCACGCCCAGGGGCTCGATGTCGCAAGTATGCCGGTTGCGAGCCTGACGACGAGTGAAAGCGAATTGGCGGAAATTCCGGAGGACGCGCGAGCCGGCCATCTGACGGCCGCCTGCTACTTTGCGGCGCTGGACAATGCGGCAAGCAACCGGTTCCGTGAACTTTACGCCCGGAGGTTCGGCGAGAGTGAACTGCCCAGCGTCTATGCCGAAACGGCCTATTCCCAAGTTCACCTTTTCGCGCAGACCGTCGCCGCCACCGGGACCGACGATGCCGATACACTGCTCAGCGCCCTGCTCGGCGCACGCTTCGACGCACCACAAGGCATGATCATGATCGATCCCGACAACAATCACGTCTATGCTACTCCAAAAATAGGCAGAGCGCGGCGCGATGGCGGGTTTGATGTGTTATGGCAGAGCGGAAGCTGGACCAAGCCGGATCCCTATCTGATCGCCTATGATCGCACGATTTCGCGTTCGGCGTTCGGCTAATCGTCAGTGAGGGGAACTGTGGCCAGGGACCAACGCCTGATCCGATCGCTTCGCAACACCAAAGTTGCGGTGGTCCATCCGCAGGATGAAGACTGCGCAAATCTGGAACTGCAATTGAAGCGCATCGGTTGCCAGGTCAGCAGTTTCTGGCCGGCGCCGAGAACTTTTGCCGACGACATCGATGCCGTGTTCTTTCTGGTCGAGCCAGAGGCGGACGACCGCTTGATTCGCCTGGCAGAGGACAGGAAGGCGGCGCTGGTGGCCTTGATCGGCTTCGAAAGTCCCTTGGTGCTAAAGACGATTTCCGACGCGAACATTCATGGCACGATGACCAAACCCGTGCGCCCGTTCGGGGTCCTTGCGACACTTGTGGCTGCCTTGTCGATCTTCAACTATGAACGCCGACTCATTGCGCGCATCGACAAACTTGACGAAACGCTCAAAACCCGGCGACTGGTTGAGCGGGCAACAAAAATTCTGGCAAAACACAAGACCATTTCCGATGACGAGGCTTACAGCCTCATCCGCCGTGAAGCGATGAACAAACAGGTCACCCTGTTCGAAATGGCAAGCTCCATCATAAACGCTGACAATGTCTTTCTGTCAGGACCATGATCGGGCCCGCGTCGGGATCTCATCGACATAGCAGGAAACGGCGCGGCTGGTACTGATATCTGTCTTGCGCAGGTCGGCACGGATCATCGTCTCGTCATCTGGCCCGGCGGAGCAGAGCACACCGGAAGGACCGCAGATGCGGCTTCGGCCGACATAGTGGAAAGCGTCTTCGCTTCCGATGCGGTTGGCATAGGCGACGAAGATCTGGTTTTCGATGGCGCGAGCCGGGACCAGGTAGTCGGCAATGTAGGTGTAGGGCTGCATCAGCGCCGTCGGGACAAGCACCAGGTCTGCGCCGTTGCGGGCGAGTTCGCGGGTCAGTTCCGGAAACTCGATGTCGTAACAGATTTGCAGGCCGATGCGGAAACCCTTGTAATCAAAGAGGATCGGGCCGTCCCCTGGCACAAAACTGCGTTGCTCCCACGGACCGTAGAGAGCCCGTTTTCGGTGGCGGGTGATGCAGCCGGCCTCCGGTGTGACGCAATAGGCGCTGTTGGAAACGCCGCCGTCGCGCCGCTCATAGCCACCTGTTACAAACGCGACGCCGGTTCGGGCAGCTGTCTGTTCAAGACGGGCAATCACGGCGTCGTCGATCTGCTCGGCCAGGTCGGCAATGCCGTCTTCGCGGAAATAGCCGGTCAGGAAGCATTCCGGAAAAACCAAAAAGTCGATGCCATCGGCTTTAGCCTCTTCACAGTTGCGATCGATAACGGAAAGGTTGCCTTCAATCCCGGCCGGCGAGCCCGCATGCTGAACCAGGCCAAGACGCAGTGTTTCGTCGCTCATTCGTCCAGAGCTCCGAGAAGGCGCGGCAGGCTGCTGAAACGGGCGATCAGGCCGAACGTGATGATGTTGAGCAGCAGGAAGACCACCGCAACCGACGCTATGATGGGTGTGTAGCCGTAGCGTAGTGCGTTGAAGATCTTGATCGGCAGGGTCTCAACCGTAAAGCCGACAGTCATCAGCGCGATGATGTACTCGTTGAGGCTGAGCACAAAGCAGAATGCGAAGCCGGCGACCGCATAGGGCAGGACCATGGGCGCGATCACCGTCTTGAACATGGTCCAGTTGTCGGCGCCGAGCGAGTGGCTGGCCTCAAGCAACTCCCGATCGATGCTCTCGAGCCCGAGCGAGATGGTCACCAACGGCAGGGCAAGCAGGAAGATCATGTGCGCGATGATGACGTTGATCATCAACCCGTGCACCCCGATCGAGGTGAAGAACAGCAGGAAGGCGAGCGCCATGATCACCGGCGGCAGGATGAAGGGCGCGACGCCGAGACTGAACAAGGCCTTGGCGTAAAAGAAACCATAGCGCCATGCCGTGTAGGCGACCGGCATGGCCACCAGAACGGCAAGGGTTGCTGAACCAGTTGAGACCATCAGGCTGTTGAGCAGGGCGGAGAACCAGTCGTTCTCGGCGAAGATGTCGACATACCAGCGCAGCGAAAAGCCCTTTGGCGGGAAGGAGAGAAACTTGCGAGAGTTGAAGGAGACCGACGTCACCACGATGATCGGGCCGATCAGGAACAGGGCGAACGCCCAGAGGTAAAGCTGGCGAATGATGTTCATATCAGCGGCCCTCCCTCGTACCAAGCCATCTGGCAACCAGAATGACGATCGTGCTCATCACCAGCAGCAGCACGGCGAGCGCGGCGGCAAAGGGCATGTTGGAATTATAGATTGCTTGATCTGTGATCAGCACGGACAGTGTCCAATGCCTTGGTCGGCCCAGGACCTGGGGCACGATGATCGCGCCCAGGGTGAGCACAAAAATGGTGATGCCGCTGGAGATCAGGGTGATGCGCGACATTGGCATGACCACCGTGAAGAAAGTGCGCACCGGTGAAGCGCCCATGGTCTGAGCAGCCTCGACAACGCTGCGGTCAAGCCGGCTCAGCGACGGGAACAACAGCAGCACGGCGAACGGAATGACCAGATAGACCAGGGCAATGACGACGGCAGTTGCCGACGGTGCCATGGCAAAGGGCCGGTCGATCAGGCCCAGCCAGGCGGGTATGTTTGAGAGGCCGGCGGTTTTCGAAAACAGCACCTGCCAGCTGAAGGCGATCAGAACTTCCGACAGCGACAGCTGTGCCAGGATGTAGATCAGCCAGAGAATTTTGATCTTCCGAGAAAATCCGGTGAGCATGTAGGTGAACGGGAAGGCGATGATCAGACTGAGCACGGCGATCGAAGCGGAAATGCCGGCGGAAAAGACGGCGCGCTCGATGAAGGTACTGGTGAACAGCCGCTGGTAGTGGGCGGTGTCGAAACCGAAGAAGAATTCGCCGCTGGTCTGCTGATGGGCGACGCTGACCAGAAGCACCAGGATGAAGGGCACCAGGAAGAAAATGCCGATGGCGATGATGGATGGCGTCAGAGCGGCGGCCAACCCGAGGCGAGGCGGTTGTGAGATGGTCGACATCGCTACGCCGCCAGGACCGAGCAGGCTTCGGCCGGCATCTCGACTTTGACATCCATGCCGACCTCGACATCGGGCCAGTCTTTTGGAGTCAGCACCGAAATCACCTCGTGGCCGTTGCAATCGACAAGGATCTCAATGGTTGCGCCTATGTCGCGGATAAAGGTGACCTTGCCGGGCAGGGCGTTGTCCGTTTCAGCCTTTGCCGCCGGGCGCACGAAGATCTCTTCCGGACGGGTGAGGAGGAGCACGTCGGCGCCAGAGGAGAAGCTACCCGGGTCATTGGCGACCGCAAGCGTTTCACCGTTGAGCGCAACCTTGTTGGCCTCCACGATCTTCGCGGGCAGCAGGTTGCTGGTGCCGATGAAATCGGCGACGAAACGGTTGACCGGCTTCTTGTAGATATCGATCGGCGCGCCGACCTGGTGCACCTTGGCCTTGCCCATAACGACGATCTGGTCGGCCATGGTCATGGCCTCGGTCTGGTCATGGGTGACGACGATGGTGGTGATGCCGAGCTTTTGCTGTAGTTGCCGCAGCTCGATCTGCATGGCTTCGCGCAGATTCGCATCAAGTGCCGACATCGGTTCGTCGAGAAGAAAGACCTTCGGGTTGAGCGCCAGGGCCCGGGCGATGGCGACCCGCTGGCGCTGGCCGCCGGAAAGCTGCGAGATGCGGCGGTCGGCGACATCAGGCAGTCGGATCAGTTCCAGAAGTTCTCCGGCGCGTTTGCTGCACTCGGCCTTGCCGGCGCCGCGAATGCGCATTCCGTAGGAGATGTTGTCCTCGACATTGAGATGAGGGAACAGTGCAAAGGACTGAAACACCATGCCGACATCGCGTTTGAACGCGGGCACAGTGGTGACGTCCGAGTCGCCAAACAGGATGCGTCCCTCGGTTGGACTTTCCAGGCCGGCGACCATGCGCAGCAGGGTTGTCTTGCCGCAGCCGGATGGGCCGAGGAAACAGATCATCTTGCCTTCATCGAAGTCCAGGTTGACGTCTTCGACAGCGGTGAAGGCGCCAAAGCGCTTGGTAACACCGTCAATGCGCAGACCGTGCATGGCAGTTCCCCATTATGGATGCGGCCGGTTTCCCGGCCGCTTTAGGTATTATTGCGAAATGATCTCGTTCCAGCGGTCGCTGATCCAGTCGCCGTGCTCGAGATAGATGTCGTAGCGCGGGATGATCGGTGGCGTAGCGCTGGAAACCGCCGCGAACTCTTCGTCGGTGAGGTCGGTCTTGCTGCGGTCGACGACCGGGGCGGTGCCCACTTTGCGCGACAGCTTGGCCTGGATTTCCGGACGGCAGATGTAGTCGATGAAGGCGTGAACCGAGTCGACCGAACTGGCGTGCGTGGGAACAATCCAGGCCCCCGAATCGACCACGCCGCCTTCTTTCGGGAAGGTCGAGCGCACCGGGAAGCCATCGGCAGCCGCCAGTCCGGCGACATCGTGATAATACTGACCCATGGGGATTTCACCGTCCTGCAAGGCCTGCTGGAAGGAACCCTCGTCCTTGTACCAAAGACGGACGTTGGGACCGACTTCGCCGAGCTTGTCGAGCACCTTACCGATTCCATCCTTGGTGCTGAGGATATCCGTGCCGCCGAAGAACGTCGAAGCGGTAATCTCCAGCAGATAGGAGTTGGACGGCAGTGCCAGCAGGCCGAGCGTGTCCTCGTTTTTCGGATCCCACATGTCGGCCCAGCTGGTCGGGGCTTCCTTCACCACGTCTGTGTTGGAGCACAGCGTGATGTACCAGGAGACGGCGCCGCAGGCATAGAGCTCGCCATTGTCATTGCGGTAGCGGAAGCGTTCCGGCAGGTTTTGCGCATTGGGCAATTTCGCTTCGTCCAGCGCCAGGAACTGGCCCTGCTGGGCGCCGCGAATGCGCGGAATGCCCGCCATCATCGAGACGTCGGCCGGTGCCTGTTTGGCACGGGCAGCGTTGCGGATCTGGATCAGCCAGGTCTCCCCGGTTGGCACGGCCACGGAATTGACTTCGATCCCGGTTTCCTTGGTGAAGTCCGGGTAGATATGTTCCTTGAAGGAATCCTCGAAGTAACCACCATAGGTGCCGACGCGGATCGTCTTGTCGTCAGCCCTTGCGATCGATGGCGCACCCAGTGCGAGTGCACCAGCGGCGACGCCCGCGGTTTTGAGGAATTCCCTTCGGTTCGATCTGATCATTTTTTGCATTCCCTTCCTTTTGCTGTTGTCGGCGGATCCTCCGCCTCGCTTATTGTTCCTCCCGCTTCGCGCCCGGCAGGACGCAGAGCATCTCGTAGAGCAGGTTGGCACCAATCAGTGCCGTGTTGCCGCTCGGATCATAGGGCGGCGAAACCTCTACCAGATCGCCGCCGACAAGCGACAGTCCGGCACAGCCGCGCACGATCTCCAGCGCCTGAATGGTGGTGAGACCACCCGGTTCGACCGTTCCTGTTCCAGGCGCATAGGCCGGATCGAGGCTATCGATATCGTAAGTGAGATAGACGGGTGCGTCACCTATTGCCGCACGGATTTCGTTCATCAACGGCGTCATCGACTTGTGCCAGCACTCTTCGGCCTGGATCACACGGAACCCGCGTTCGCGCCCCCAATTGAAATCCTCCGGGCTGTAGCCGGTGCCCCGGAGGCCGATCTGAAAGACCTTGTCATTGATCAGAAGGCCGTCCTCGACAGCGCGGCGGAACGGTGTCCCGTGGGCAATGGCTTCGCCGAACATTTCATCGTTGGTGTCGGCATGGGCGTCGACATGGATGAGGGCGACCGGTCCGTGCTTCTCAGCGATGGCTCTCAAAACCGGGTACGTCAGCGTGTGATCGCCGCCCAGGGTCAGTGGCAAGGCGCCTGCGGTCAGGATTTCCCGATAGGCGGCGGTAATCAGGTCGATCGTCGATTTCAGGTCGAACGTATTGATGGCGATGTCGCCAATATCGGCGACCTGCATGCGGTCGAACGGCGCTGCACCAGTGGCCATGTTATAGGGCCGGAGCATGCAGCTTTCGGCGCGGATCTGCCGAGGCCCGTGGCGTGTTCCGGCGCGGTTCGATGTGCCGATGTCCATCGGGATGCCAACGAAACAGACGTCGAGACCGGCCGCGGTTTCCTGCGCAGGCAGCCGCATCATCGTGGCCGGGCCGCCGAAACGTGGCATGCTGTTGCCGCCGAGGGGCTGATTGTAGGAAGGCGTTTCGGATAGATTTGTATGCATCAATGTCTGGCCACCGGCGGGGATTTGATTGCTCAAGATTACGAACAGCCCGTTGCGAGAACCATATTGCAGGCCAAAAGCTCACATTTGCCTTTGCAAATGTTTATTCCGCGGCAAAAGCGGTCTCCACATCGTCCAGAAATGCGGCGATCACCCGGGTCTTGCGGCCGGTCTTGGTGATCGCCTGAAAGGTACAGGTATACTCCGTTTCTTCCGGCAACAGGCAGCGCAAGCGACCGTCGCGAACGTAGGATGCAGCGTAGTGCCGGGGCAGCAGACCGATGAAGCGGTCACTCAGGATCAACATCAGTTGCGGCTCGATCTCATAGGAAGTGTGACCGGTTTCGGGCGCATTCATCATGCGTTGCAATCGTCGGCTCCAATAGCCGCGTCGGACCATCGGGTAGGTGCCGAGTTCATCCAGCGTCAGCTCGCAGTCCGGCCGTTCGAAGAGGGCATGGCCGCTGCTGCAATAGAGATAGTGGTGCTCGGTATAAAGGTCCCGGTATTCCAAGCCGTACAGTCGGTTCTCAAAACTGCCGATGCCGACATGGATGATCCCTTCCAGAACTTTTCGCTGCAGTTCCTGAGGATTGTCCTGCGACAGTTCCATCTCGACTTCGCCGGTGCGCTTTGAAAACGCGGCAAAGGCCTGGGGCAGTTTCATCTGTGGATCGGTGACCGTGCTGTCCACCGTTCCCACTCTGAGTTTGCCGACCAGCTTGCCCTTCAGGCTGCTCAGTTGCGCGGAATAATCGTCCAGCGAGCGAATGAGCGACTGGGCCGTTTCGTGCACCATCCGCCCCTTTTCGGTGAGCAGGAATCCACGGCGACCGCGCTGGCATAGCTGTACTGCGAGGCGCTGCTCGAGTGCCGTGATGTGATTGGAGATGGTCGGCTGGCTGAGATTGAGCTCGGCCTGCGCCGCCGAAAATCCACCATTGCGAGCCACGGCGTCGAAAATGCGCAGGAGATGGATGTCAGATCCTGAAAGTTTCATGAGTTACATTGAATATTGCAAATATTGAAAATTGCAAATCGCCATTTACCCGAGAGGCCCAATGCCTAGGCTCCGTGGCGACAAAACCAGCCGGATTTCCCCATAAGGGCCGCAAGACGACACGATGACCGACGTAAAGACCGCCCTCAAGGATGTCACGCTGTTTCCCTATTGGCTCGACAGCGCTGATGCGCCGCCAGTCGAGCCACAGCTGATCGGTCATGAGGAGACCGCCCTGCTGATCGTTGGCGGGGGCTTTACCGGCCTGTGGGCGGCGATCCTCGCAAAGGAGGCGAAGCCGGATCGCGACGTCGTGCTGATCGAGGCGGACCGGGTTGCCTATGGCGCGTCCGGGCGACCGGGCGCCATTGTTTCGACCTCCGTCATGCATGGCCTCTCGAATGCCCTGCGGATTTTTCCCAACGACCTGGAGGCGCTGGAGGAACTTGGGCGCGAGAACATTGATGGTTTCATAGAAACGATCGACCGGCACGGGATCGATTGCCATCAGGAGTGGAACGGTGAACTGACGGTGGCGATCGGCGACGACCGGGTCGATGACGTCAGGCACGAGTATGATCTGCATGTTCAGTACGGCCACGATGCTGTACTGCTCGACCGTGAGGCCGTACAGGCCGAAGTCGCGTCGCCGCTCTTTGCCGGTGGCGTCTGGTCACGCAAGGCCAGCGGCACTGTGCATCCCGCCCGGTTGGCCTGGGGCCTGAAGAAGGCAGCGCTTGGCCTCGGCGTGCGACTGCATGAATTGACCCCGCTGAAGCGGGTCGAGGATGAGGGCAGCCGGCTGCGGGTGGTGACGCGCGATGGCACTGTGACGGCTCGCAAGGTGCTGCTGGCCACCAACGCCTTCGCCGAGGGGCACCGCAATATCAAACGGCGTGTTGCCCTGGTGCGAGACCGTATCATCGTGACCGAGCCGCTGACCGACGAGCAGCTCGGCCGCATCGGTTGGGCCAATCGGCAGGGCATCTATGATACCCGCACGCAGCTTAACTATATGCGGCTGACCCGCGACAACCGGATCCTGTTCGGTGGGCGCCTGGGCTATTTCTACGGCGGCGACAAGGATCCGGAAGCCGACCGGCGGCCGGAGACCTATGAACGATTGGCCGGTGCCTTTTTCAGGACCTATCCGCAGCTTGACGACATTCGCTTCTCCCATGCCTGGAGCGGGCCAATCGGCCTGACCACGCGCATGGCGGTGCATTTCCAACATTACTTTGGCGGCAAAGCGATCTATGCCGGCGGCTATTCCGGCTTCGGCGTGTCTGCCAGCCGCTTCGGTGCCGACATCGGCCTGGCGCTGCTCGACGGGAGCGACCGGGCAGCCACGCGCATGACGTTCGCATCAACCATGCCCAACTGGATCCCGCCCGAACCGTTCCGCTATCTAGGCGCTCAAATTACCATGTACGCCATGGACACAGCAGACGAAAAGGGCGGCTGGCGCAATGCCTGGCTGAAGTTCGTCACCCGGCTCGGGTTTCCGCTTGTCTAGTTGGAGCAGATCATGACTGACCATAGCGCCGACCTGTTCATCTTTAACGGCAATGTTCTGACGATGGATGGTAACCGGCGCGCTTCGGCTGTTGCCATAGTGGGCAACCGTATCGCAGCGGTTGGATCGGACGCCGACATAGTGGCGCTTGCCGGGCCCGACAGCCGATCCATCGATGCCGGCGGAGCGACCGTCATGCCGGGCTTCGTCGAAAGCCACATGCATATCTTTCCCGGCTCCATATCATTGCGGCATCTGCAGCTCGCCGGGGTCCGGGGTGAAGATGCCTTGCGGCAAAAACTGCTCGACCATGCCAAGGCCAATCCGGATGAAGGGCTGCTGATTGCTCAAGGCACGAGCTACAAGGTCCTCGGCGACCGCGCGCCGGATCGCCATGTGTTGGATGCCATCATCGCCGATCGGCCTTTGCTGCTGCAATCGGATGATCTGCACAACGCCTGGGCCAATACCGCAGCGCTGGAACGGGCGGGCATTCTGCACGGCGGCGATGCCGGTCCCCATGCCGAGATTGTCGTTGGCGAGGATGGACTTGCCACTGGATTCCTGAAGGAGTTCGGTGCACAGGAGGCGGTCTTTGCGTTGCGCACCTCAGGCGGTCGCGAACCGCTCGGTCTGGACGGGATCGAGCCGGACACTGTTTCGGCCGGCGAGCGACATTCTGACCGGCAGGCGCTGGAAAGTGGCCTGGCCTATTGCGCATCGCTCGGCATCACGACCATTCTCAACATGGACGGCAACCGGTATCAGGCCGATCTGTTGTCGGAGATGGCTGCGGAGGGTGCGCTGCCGTGCCGTGTCGAGGTGCCCTATACCCACAGCCCGAAGAAATCCCTGGCCGACCTGTCCGAAGCGGTTGCCATGCGCAACGACTATTCTTCGGACAAACTCTGGTCTGGTCGTGTGAAGCTGTTCATGGATGGCGTGATCGATGCCCGCACGGCCTATCGCCTGACCGACTATCCCGGATATCCAGGCGAGCGCGGCCACCCGTTCTTTCCGCCCGACCAATTCAACGAAATTGCCACGGGGGCCGATCGACTGGGGCTGCAGATCAGTGTTCATGCCATCGGCGAGGGCGCGGTGCGCGTTGTCCTCGACGGCTACGCCGCGGCGCGCGTGGCCAACGGGGTGCGCGACAGCCGACACCGGATCGAGCACATCGAGACGATCCGTCCCGAAGACGTCGCCCGGCTTGCCGATCTCGATGTGATCGCCTCCATGCAGCCGGTGCATCCGCCGGGCAGCGCGGGGCTGCCGCTGGAGCCAACGCTGTCGCTGATTGGCGAAGACCTGTGGCCCACGGCCTATGCCTGGCGTGAAATTCAGGAGGCCGGCTGTACGGTGTGTTTTTCAACCGACTGGCCGGTGTCGCCGTTAAGCCCGCTGAACAATATCCAGAACGCCGTGACACGCCGACCCTGGACCGACACACTGCCGGACCAACGGCTCAGTCTGTCGGACACACTGAAGGCGGTGACGATCAATGGCGCAAAAAGTGCTTTTCGCGAGGATCGGTTCGGCTGCCTGCGGCCCGGTCATTTTGCCGATATCGTCATTCTGTCTGCTGACATCGAACGGTGCCCTCGAGACGAGATCGCCGATATGGAAGTGCACATGACAATATGCGATGGGGTCGTCACGCATGAAGCGCGATGACGGAAAGGAACTGCCATGAGTTCGGAAAACGGCCGCCCGATGGACGATGCCATCGTCCGGCAGAGCGATTACGGCATCAGTGACGAACTCGCATTTGCAGGCGTCACCAGTTTTGCCCGCCGACGCTATACCAAGGATCTGGCCGGTGTCGACGTGGCGGTGACCGGCGTGCCGTTCGACTGCTCGGTGACCAACCGCGCCGGGACGCGGCTCGGACCGCGGCAAATCCGCGAGATGTCGGCGCTGCTGTCCTGCGACCCGCCCTATGGGTGGGATTTCAACGCCTTCGACGAACTGGCCATCATCGACTATGGCGACTGTCCGTTCGACCATGGCCGGGTCGAGACGATCCCGCAGGCCATTGAAGACCATATCGCCGGCATTTTGGCCCATGACGTGGCCGCCATCACACTGGGCGGCGATCATTACATCACCTATCCGGTGCTGAAGGCTCATGCCGCCAAACATGGTCCGGTTTCTGTGATCCAGTTCGATGCCCATTCCGACACCTGGGCCGATCTTGATCCAGGCCGCATCGACCACGGCACGATGATGTACCACGCCATCAAGCAGGGCGTCGTGGTTCCGCAGACGTCGGTGCAGGTCGGGATCCGCACCACCAATGAGGATCCCTTGGGCGTACACACGCTCGATGCGCGCTGGGTGCATGAGAACGGGCCGGTTGCAACGGCGAAGCGGATCAGGGAAATCGTCGGCGACAGCCCGACCTATGTCAGCTTCGATATCGACGGTCTGGACCCGGCCTTTGCGCCGGGAACCGGCACGCCGGTTTTTGGTGGCCTGACCTCCGGCCAGGCATCGATCATCCTGCACGACATTGCCGGCATCAACATCATCGGCGGAGACGTCGTGGAGGTCAGCCCGCCCTACGATCCGAGCGGCGCAACGGCTGTCGCCGGTTCAGCGATCGCGCTGGAACTGATCTGTCTGCTCGCGCACAAAGCGCTGGCTGAGCGCTCTGTCAGGGAACCGTGACAGCCTCTACAGTTTGAAAACCCGTTGCGCGTTTGCGCCGAGAAACAGCGACTTCTGCTCGTCGGTCAGGCCAGCCTGATCCAGTCCTTCAAGGGCCTTCTGTCCGGTAATCATCGGGTAGTTGGTTCCGAACAGAACTTTCGCTGCTCCATTCGAACGCATGAAATCGAGCAGGGCCGGTGGGTATCTCCGAACCGTGTAGGCTGACGTGTCGATATAGACGTTCTCATGCTTGGTCGCGACGGCGATTGCTTCGTCCGTCCAGGGGTAGCCGATATGCCCGCCGACGATCACCAGGTCGGGAAAGTCGAGGGCGACCTGGTCAAGATAGATCGGCCGTCCGACTTCTGACGGCATGAGCGGTCCGGTGTGTCCGATCTGGGTGCAGAACGGCACGCCTTCTTCGACGCAGGCGACATAGACCGGGTAGAAACGGCGGTCGGTCGGTGGAACCTCCCACAACCATGGCAGAACGCGGATTGCCTTGAACCCCAATTCGCGCACACAGCGCCGGATTTCAGCTACAGCTTCCATCGGGCGCGACAGGTCGACGCTGCCAACACCGATGAGACGATCAGGCGCTTCCGCAACGAAATCAGCGACTTCGTCGTTGGAGATCATGTTGTTTCTCGGTGCGGACCACGCGCTGATGAGCATACGGTCGATTCCGCCCTGATCCATCAGATCAACGGTCAAGGAAACAGGCAATTGCTCGGTCGGTGCCTGTGTTTTTGTCCAACGGCGCAGCGAATCGAAGATCGGATCCTGGCTGTGACGGAGTGTTGGATGCTGTCCCCAGGCGTCAATGATCATGATTTCTAACCATTCAAGAAAACGAACATAATCGCACTAAGCATTCTTGATGTCGAACGTTTATCGACAACGATTTCAAGCCTGCCATCGATGATGACAGGCTTGAGTACCCTTTAGCGAATGCACCGTCTACTGTTTCAGTGGTTCGAGTGCTGCGGCCGACTTGGCGAGCCGGGCGAGATTGATGAATTCGGAGCGATAACCGAAGGGGTCGTCTCCCTTGGATGCCTGTGCCATCGCGATGACATCGTCGTAGGAATAGCCGCCGGTGTACTCACCGCCGGTGAGCAATTGGCCGAAACCGGCGACCGCTGCAGCGAAGCGGAAATCTTCCGGCGCGGACGCTACGCTTGCGGTTTCGTGGGCGCGCGTCACCGGCACGGTGATCAACTGGCTGGTGTCGCTTTCCGGCAGCTTGTAGCGAATTTTCAGAAAGGCATATTCATCTGTGTTGCCGTCTGCGGTGGCGGTCTCAGCCTTCTTGTAGCGAAGGTCATCGACCAGCCTGCCAGGACTGCCGACGGGCGTGAATTCGTAGAGCGCCGTTACCGTGTGGCCGGTACCGATATCGCCCGCGTCGACTTTGTCGTTGTTGAAATCTTCCCGGTCGAGCAGCCGAGTCTCGTAGCCGATCAGCCGGTACTCGCTGACCGTCGCCGGGTTGAATTCCAGCTGCAGCTTGACGTCCTTGGCGATGGTGAAGAGGGTCGAGCCGGCTTCCTCCACCAGCACCTTGCGGGCCTCGTTCAGCGTATCGATATAGGCGGCATTGCCGTTGCCGTTTTGAGCCAGCGTCTGCATCAGTTCGTCATTGTAGTTGCCGCGACCGAAGCCAAGCACCGACAGGCTGATGCCGCTGTCGCGCTTGCGCTCGATAAAGTCCTTCAGTTCTTCCGTATCGGTGATGCCGACATTGAAATCACCGTCGGTTGCCAGAATCACCCGGTTGACGGCGTCGTTCGCCTTGTTTGCCTCCGCCAGTTGATAGGCAAGGCGGATGCCTTCGGCACCGGCTGTCGATCCGCCTGCCTGCATCTGGTCAAGGGCCGCGAGGATCTTGTCCTTGTCGGCGACCTTCGTCGGTTCGAGCACCGTACCGGCGCTGCCGGCATAGGCGACGATGGACACCGTGTCGTCCGGCTTCAGCGACGACACCAGCAGGCGGAAAGCATTGCGCAACAGCGGCAACTTGTCCGGTGCGCTCATCGATCCGGAGGTGTCGATCAGGAACACCAGGTTCGCGGGCGGCGCCTCCGTTTGCGGCAGCTCATATCCCTTGATGCCGATCTGCAGCAGTTTCGAGCTGTCGTTCCACGGCGTGGGCATGACGGAAACCTGCGCGGCAAAGGGTGCGGTGCGATCCTGCGGAACGGCGTAATCGTAATCGAAATAGTTGATCAACTCCTCGACCCGCACGGCATCCTTTTGCGGCAGCACCCCACGATTGAGGGCGCCGCGCATGAAGGCATAGGAGGCGGTGTCGACATCGACAGAGAAAGTGGAGACCGGCTCTTCGGTCACCAGCTTGACGCCGTTCGGGTCGATATCGGTGAACTTGTCACGGCCCTGGTCCTGGTAGAAGCTGGGCGCCGGGGCGTCCGCACGCGGCGCGCTTGCGACAGCGCCTGCAGCCAGTGACTGGTTCTCGACACGAGAATCCGACAGACCCTGGGCACGCGATCTGCTTTCAGCCGGTGGTGGTGGTGCTTTCGCGACAATCCGTTCCGGGGCCGCCTTCTTGGAGAAGGCCTCCAGTAGGACCTCGGGCTTGTAGGCATCCTGTTCGGCCGTTTGAGCGACAGGAGCTGCTTCTTCTTCCGCGCTGTCCTGCACCAGGGGTGGGATGATATTGGGTTGAACCTGGTTGAAACTCACCACGGCAATCGCCAGTACGGCTAGGCTCGCACTGCCGGCGAGAACGCGGGTCGTGGTCATGTGTGGAAGGATCATCAGTCGTCTCCAGTTGAAAGCTTCAGGTTTGTTTGAACCCCGCTCCCTCTGACGATCCTCGTCGGCTAATCCTTGGCGGACGCTTTCATTTTCTTCAGCAAAACGCTGCAGGGCGGCATCGATGGCGGCCTTGCGCGCATCGTCGCGAGGCCGGATAGGCTCCTGCCTTCCGAATGCCCGCTTCATCCTGTCCAGTTCGTCGCTCATGCTTCCAGTTCTGCCTGCGCTTTGAGTTTCTTTCGCAATTCATGCATGCGCCAGGAGACGGTGGATTCCTTGACATCCAGGATCTCGGCAGCCTCGGCGTGGCTGAGGCCCTCGGCCACAACCAGGATTGCCGTCTGACGCAAATCTTCACCGAACCGTTCCAGCGTGTCGTAAAGCCAGGCAATCTCCTTTGCAGTTTCTGCGGCCTGCTCGCGTGCCAGTTCAGCAACCTCGCCGTAGGTCGCGTGCAGCCGGTCGGCAGTCGCCCGTCTGCGATGCAGATCACGGGCGGCGTTGACGACAATTCTGTAGAGCCAAGTGGAAAACCGCGCCTCGCCGCGAAACGACCGCAGCCGCGCCGCCAGCGTCGTGCAGATATCCTGGGTGAGATCCTCGGCATCCTGCTGCATGCCGGTGAAGCGAAGGGCGATGCGATAGATACGGTCGTAGTTGCGTTCCAGAAGACTCTGGAACGCCACCGCATCGCCTTCAGCAGCCCGTGCTGCCAGCTCGTTGTCGTCGGTGCTCATGCGCATGTCGATCAGTTGGACGCATCAGCATGTCCATTCCTTGGCCGCAGGGCAAAATTTTTTTGAAGAGCTCAGTCGCGCCGTTTATGTGTGGGGCACATTGCGAATGGATCCAGCCATGCCCGGTATCGGCAGAATCATGATTTACACCAAGAAGACCGATCAAATGGTCGACTTCTACCAGCGTCTGTTCGGTTATCGGGCTGTGCGGCACGACGGCGATCGCATCGTTGAGTTGCAGCCGCAAGACGCTGGCGCGGTGCTGATGCTGCACCCGGCATCGAAGGGGCAACGGGAGGGGCAGTCGCTCGTCAAGCTGGTGTTTGACGTCGAGGATGTCGAAGGATTTCGAGACGAACTGATCGAACAGGGATTGGAGATCGGACCCCTCCACAATGCCGGCGGTTATGTATTCGCCAACGCCCGGGACCCGTCGAATAATCCGATATCGATTTCCAGCCGGGCGTTCGCCCAGCTGGATTGAATTAATACCTGGGCTGCTACTATGATGCGTGGCGCCAGCTATAGGTTCCGGCGGCGCGGGCGGGCTGGGTCGCCGGTTGGTAATAACTGTCGATACCGGGGAGACGGCCTTCGGCCAGGCGGCGGATTGCCACTGGATTGCTTACGGCGAAGCTGTCGATCCCGCAGCGAAGCATCAATGGCACCTGGTCGATGAGGACATCGCCGGTGGCGCGCAGCTCGCCGGCGTACCCGTAACGGGATCGCGCCAGCGAGGCTTGGGAGTACGCGCGCCCGTCACTGAAGGCCGGGAACGTCACGGCGATCAATGCCAGGTCGGAAATGTATGGTTCCAAAGCCGATACATCGTCTTCCGGTGCGAGCACCACGCCGATGCGGCCGGATCGCCGATCCGTTTCCGCCAGTTCCAGAAAGCGCGCGAGCGGAACGACGAGGCGTTCGTTGGTCTCGCTGTCGAGATCGGTTTCTGCGTCGACAATCTTCCAGGGATCATCGGTGACGAAGCCGTCGGTTTTCCAAAGTCGGGTCTCGGTCATGATATGTCCTCCGGTCAGGCGGCTTTCGAGGTCTCGCCGTAGAGCGCTTCCTTGAAGGGCGCCGGGCCGACCCGCCGATAGGCTTCGATGAATGTTTCTTCGGCGTTCTGGCGAAGGCCGAGATAGGTGTCGACAATCGTCTCGACGGCATCGGTCACCTTCTCAGGTTCGAAGCCGCGGCCGATGATCTGGCCGATCGAGGTGTTTTCGTCGCCTGAGCCGCCCAGGGTAATCTGGTAAAGCTCGGCGCCTTTTTTCTCGACACCCAGCAGACCGATATGACCAACATGGTGGTGGCCGCAGGCGTTGATGCAGCCGGAGATCTTGATCTTCAGTTCACCGATTTCGCGTTGACGCTCAAGTGAGCCGAAACGGTTGGACAATTCCTGCGCCACCGGAATGGAGCGGGCATTGGCAAGCGCGCAATAGTCGAGGCCGGGGCAGGCGATGATGTCGGTGATCAGACCTGCATTGGCGGTTGCCAGCTCGATCTCAAGGAGGCCGCGATAGACCTTCTCAAGGTCGGCCAGTGCCACATGCGGCAACACCAGGTTCTGTTCGTGCGAGACGCGGATCTCGTCCTGGCTGTAGCGTTCGGCCAGATCGGCAATCGCTTCCATCTGCGTGTCCGTGGCATCGCCCGGAACTCCGCCGATGGGCTTAAGCGAAATCGTGACAACACCGTAGTCCGGATGGCGGTGCGGCGTGACGTTCTGGCGTACCCAGTCGGCAAAACCCTGATCGTCCTTCTTGCGGGTGGCAAGATCAGCCCAGCCTTCGGCCCGGTCTTGCAGTTCCGGCGGAGCGAAATAGCTGGCGATGGCGGCCCGATCGGCATCCGGAAGTTTCAGGTTGCCGTCCTTCAGGTTCTCCCATTCGGCCTCGACCTGACGAGCAAATTCCGCTTCGCCCGTCTCATGCACGAGGATCTTGATGCGCGCCTTGTACTTGTTGTCGCGGCGGCCATGGAGGTTATAAACGCGCATAATCGCCGTCGTGTAGGAAAGCAGATCGGCTTCCGGCAGGAAGTCGCGGATTTTCTTGGCGATCATCGGCGTGCGGCCCTGGCCTCCGCCGACATAGACGGCAAAGCCCAGTTCGCCGGCGTCGTTGCGCTTCAGATGCAGGCCGATGTCGTGCACCTGGATAGCAGCGCGGTCGCGCTCGGCTCCGGTAACCGCGATCTTGAACTTGCGCGGCAGGAAGGAATATTCCGGGTGGTTGGACGACCACTGACGCAGGATTTCGGCATAGGGGCGCGGGTCGGCGACCTCGTCGGCGGCGGCACCGGAGAAGTGGTCTGCCGAGACGTTGCGGATGCAGTTGCCGGACGTCTGGATGGCGTGCATCTCGACTTCGGCGAGCTCTTCCAGAATTTTTGGCGTGTCCGACAGTTTCGGCCAGTTGAACTGAATGTTCTGCCGGGTCGTGAAGTGGCCGTAGCCCTTGTCGTAATCGCGGGCGATGCGAGCAAGGCGACGCATCTGGCGGCTGTTGAGCGTGCCGTAGGGAATGGCAACACGCAGCATGTAGGCATGCAGCTGCAGGTAAACGCCGTTCATCAACCGCAGCGGCTTGAAAGCGGCCTCTGTGATCTCGCCGGACAGGCGACGTTCCACCTGGTCGCGGTATTGGGCAACGCGCTGGCCGACAAAGTCGTGGTCGAACTCGTCATAACGATACATGGATCAGCTCCCGACGGCGCGATGCGGCCGCTTGGTTTTGTCTGTTTCTCTAGGCGGCGGTGGCCGGCCGGAATTCAGCCTGCTTGCCGAGGTCCGGACGGAAAGTCGGGCCGGAGGCACGGATGCGTTCGCGCAGCCGGATCGGATAGATCTCGCCGTCGATTTCCTCGACATCGATCAGGTCGACATCAACCACCAGATTGTCGTTGAAGGCCAGCTTGCCGGCTTCTTCAAGGCCTTTCACGGCTTCCGGGTGGCGACCGATCAGGGCATGGTCGATGCGCTCCTGCCATTGGCCGTTGGCACCCAGCCACACGGCAATTCCATCGGTAAGACGGTTGGCGGTAAGAACTTTCATCATGACGGCGTTCCTCATCCTTCGGCAGCGATCAGGCCGCTGCAACTTCCTTGCTTTTCGTCAGTGGCGTCGAGTTTTCGAAATTGGCACCGGCGACGGCGTCGCCAATGATCACCATGACCGGGCCGGTCAGTTCGTCCCGATCTTCGATCGCCGGCAGGTCCTTCAGCGTGCAGTGAAGCAGCGTGCGGTCCGCGCGGCTGGCATTTTCGACAATGGCCACGGCGGTGTCGCTGGCAAGGCCGGCCTCGATCAGACGCCCCGCGACCGAAGCGGCGACGGAGCGGCCCATATAGACAGCGATGGTGGCCCCGGAGATCGCAAGCTTTGCCCAGTCCGGAAGCACATTGCTGTTGAGGTCGTGCCCGGTGGTGAAGACCAGCGAAGAGGCAACGCCGCGCAGCGTCAGCGGCAGTTCGAAATCGGCGGCGGCTGCGAATGCCGATGTAATGCCCGGCACGATCTCATAGTCGATGCCGGCATCGCGCAGCGCGGCCATTTCTTCGGCGGCGCGGCCATAAACCAGCGGGTCGCCTGATTTCAGCCGGACAATGCGCTGTCCTTTGCGGGCGAGGTCGACAATCAGCGTGTTGATCTCGTTCTGTGACTTGGAATGGCAGCCCTTGCGCTTGCCGACGGAAATGCGCTCGGCGTCACGCCGGCCCATGTCGACGATGGCTTCCGGCACCAGCGCGTCATACAGAATGACATCGGCTTCCATTAGCGCACGCTGCGCGCGCAGCGTCAGAAGGTCCTCGGCGCCGGGACCGGCTCCGACGAGCCAAACGTACCCGCTGACCTTGTCGGTATTGTGCAGGAGATGCGTGGCTGCCTGCTGGGCGGCCGGCAGGTCGCCGGCCGAAACGGCGTCGCGCACCGAATCGGAAAAGAAGCGGCGCCAGAACAGGCGGCGGGTGGCGCCTCTCGGCAGCACCTTGTCGACGGCGGAGCGGTAATGGGCGGCGAGCTGCGCCAGAGTTCCCAGCGACGGTGACAGCAACTGGTCCACCTGAGCCCGGATCATCTGGGCAAGCACAGGCCCTGCGCCTTCGGTGCCAATGGCAACGGCTACGGGCGCACGGTTGACGAGGGCGGGTGTCAGGAAATCGCAAAAGTCGGGCTGATCGACAGCATTGGCCGGAATACGCTTTGCCCGGGCGTCGGTAACGATGCGTGCATCAAGCGATGCATCGCCGGTGGCCGCGAAGACAAGTGTTGCGCCGTCAAGCTGGTCGGGGCGGTATGATGCGTGAACGACAGCAACGTTCCGCTCAGTCAGCCACGCCGCGAAACGATCGGCCGGGGCATCGGCATAGACAGTGATCGCGGCAGATGTATTGGCAAGCAGTCGGGATTTGGCAAAGGCTTCCTCACCATTTCCAAAGACGGCGACCTTGTGCCCGGCAACGTTGAAGAACGCCGGAAATGTCGACAATTTGCGGTTCTGATCGATCATGACACCAACCTGTGATCGGACGATTGTCCATCGGACCACAATGTGGCGTTTCGGCCTTTCGGATTGAAGGAATGCTATGCTGCCTGGCTTGGCGCGGTGGTATTATTTTGCTCAGCGCCGGAAGATTTGGAGTTTTTTTGCCCGCGCGGCCAAAAGGCCGGTTCAGGCGACCTCGTCGATCAGCTCTTCGCCCTTGTTGCGCACGTTACCGACGGCCTTTGAAACCGGGTGATAGACGAGGTCCGAGCCGCGGTTCTGCTGCAACAATTCTTCAGCGGTGGCGGTGTCCGTCTCCGGATCCATCCAGGCGGCCATCACATCGGGTTTGAGGATCGCCGGCATGCGATTGTGGACCGACGCAACGGATGCGGCGGCTGGCAGCGTAATGATGGCGAACGTCGCCAGGTCGAGCGTCTTGTTAAAGCTCATGATGCCGGCGAAGGCCAAAGGCTCGAAGACCGGCGCTTCGCCCGGCAGATGAATGAGGTAGGGCTGTTTGACGCCGTCTTCGGTTTTCCACTCATAGTAGCCCGTGGCTGGCACCAGGCAGCGCCCGTGTTGGAAAGCGGTTCGGAAGAAAGGTTTTTCGGCAACGGTTTCGGAACGGGCGTTGATCATTGGCCTGGAAGACACTTCCTTGGCCCAATGCGGCACCAGCCCCCATCTGACGGATCGGACGACAAGCCCCTCCCTGCCGTTGGTCAGGATATCCTGGTCGTCGGTGGGCGCGACGTTGTAGTTGGGAATAGGGCCGTTCTGCTGTTCAATTTCCGGTGGCAGAATGCTCAGGTATTTTCGATATTCCGCCCAGGTTCCGGTTGTAATGAAGCGCCCGCACATCCAAAGGTTCCTTCCCCAATTCCACAATTTTTTACTATTGGACTTTTCCGGGGTGAATCAACAGGCAGGTCGGGATCGGAGTATCGGTCCTTGTCGAAGATCGTCAGTCATTTGCGGTTCCCGTTGCGGGTGATGAAGAATGCCACGCATGTCTACATTCTCGACGCCGGTGACCGGGCGGTGACGACGGTGGCGTACTCCAGCAATGTGCCGCATTCGCTGGACTATGCGCGGCTCGTTTGTACCGCGCAGGCGAGGGCGCTGACCGATGTGTTCGAAGGCCGCAAACCGCAACAGGCGCCGGTGCCTCAAAAGGCGCCTCCGGAGGAACTGGTCTTTTCGGTTGAATTGTGGTTCGACGATGACAGCGCTGTGCAGCAGGTGCTGGCGCGATTTGCCAAATCGACCCATGCGCAGCTTTTCTTCGATGGAATTCGTTCCGAATATCACGGCCGCCGGCTGCGCGTGCGGCGCGGAATACGGGTCATCTGGGAAACTGCCGTAAATGTCCGGTAGAGCATCGACCATCCGGAGGTGACATGCCGCCTCCGGATGGTCGAGCCACTGCCCCGGCCATGAACCAATAAGCCCGACAAAAACGTGTCGGAAAAGAAACCGGCGATCCCCAAACGGCAACCGCCGGAATGAAACAGCCTTTGCTTTTCTTTATGGTGGTGAAGATGGGATTGCATTGGGGAGAGAATCCGGCGGTAGAATTAACTCGCTGTAATGATCTCTGACTTTTTCGTGATCGGACAGGGTTTCGCTCCGGTACGGATTCAAGCAAGGAGAACCATGATGACGGCTAGGAAGCATGATGCGGAAAAGAGCGTTGGTTCAGCGGACGCTCCAGCCGTTGGCTACTGGCATTTGTGGGTCGACGAAGACGGGGTCACCCACCAGACCCGGTGTCATCTCAAGGCGTTTGAAAAGAAGACCTTTGCGCCGCCGTCGCCCGACATGTGGGTGAAGCGATTGACCGAGAATGTGGACGATATCACCGTTCTTGTTTTGCAATCCGGATGGACCGGAGACTGGCACCGGAATCCGCGTCCGCAGTGGATCGTGCCGCTGTCCGGTTCTTGGTTCGTGGAAAGCATGGACGGGACCCGTGTGGAAATGGGGCCCGGTGAGGCGTCATTCGGTGAGGACCAACTGGCCCGGCCGGATGCTCAAGGTCGAGAAGGACATTTGTCCGGTACGATCGGAAAGGCGCCTTGCGTGCTCCTGTTGGTACAGGTGTCGGATCCGCCGGGGTCTGGCAATCCGTGTTTGGAATAGGTCCGGACTGAGATTCCGATCTATTCTGGTGAAGGCTGATCGAAATCGCGCCTTTCAAGCATCCAGGAAACGGCAAAGCCAAACAGCAGGCCCCAGAAGGGAGCGCCGATTGACAGGATCGGGACATTGGCGACGGTGACGAGGAAGGCCACCGTGGCGCCGAGAGAAAAGCCACCCTTGAACGAAACGACGAAGGCGCGCTCGAGAATGCGCACCAGCGCAAGCCCTGCGAGCGCGGCGATGAACGCTTTGGGCGTTGCCAGCATGAAGCTCGTGAAGAGCGGAGCGAAAACACCGAAAAGCAAAGCCAGCAGCGCAACCATGACACCGGCAATGTAATGCTTGTCCGTGTCACCGCTGCTCGCAAGTATGGCATTGGTTGGCCCGGTGAGACAGGTCGAAACCGATCCAACCGATGCCGCAATCAGAGAGCCGATACCGCACCCGGCCGTAACCATGTTGATGGGCGGTTTGTGACCGGCCGCTTCGAGCACGGCGAAGCCCTGCGCATTCTGCGCCGCCAGCACGGTGATTGCGAGCGGCAGCACCAGTTCCACCATTGCACCCCAGGAAAATTCCGGCATGTACAGGTTCGGACTTGCAAGAACAGGGACAGCCGATCCGCTCATTCCAAAGGAGCCTGTCAGAGTGACGGCAACAATTCCGGTCATGAGTGCACCAATCAGCGGCGGCATCAGGCGACCAAGTGCAGGCACTGCGGTGAGCAGAAGAAACACTGCCGTCATCGGCGCTGCGATGACGAAACCGTCGCGAATTGCAAAGATGAGATTGAGGCCGAACTGAAGGAAGACCCCGGCGACCATGCCCATGACGATCGGCATCGGGATCAGCGTCATGAATTTGCGCATCCAGCCGCTTATGCCGAGGATCAACAACAGCGCGCCGGTGACAAAATAAGCACCGATCACCTGAGCAAATTCGAGGTGTACAAGCGCCTGGCCGACCAGAACCGTGCCGGGGATCGTCCAGAAGAAAACCAGCGGCTGACGGTAGGCAAGGCAGAAGGCAAGCGAAATCAATCCATTGATGAAAAAGCAGCCGAACATCCACGAGGCAATATCGGATTCGGCCAGGCCGCCTGCCGCACCCGCCGTCAGGATGATTGCCACCGGTGCGGAAGCCGCGAAGAGAAAGGCGACGAAAGCGTTCACCATGTAGACCCCGCGAAAACCGCTGAGCAGGTGACGGAGGTCGACGGTGAGGGAAAGTGGGCGTTCAAGCCGCATGGAACGTCTCATGAGGGAGGAAGGGGTGAAAAAGGTATCTCATGGCCGAGCTCCAGCCGCAACGGTTCCGCTTTGCAGCGCAGATGATCCGGTATTGGCGCGGATGCGTGGTTTTGCAACGGGCCGCTTGTTGAATTTGGCGGCGCAATCGTGTTGGATTCATCGAATGACCGAATGAGTCGTTTTCATGTGTCCGCGTTGGGGCGCATCGAGGTATCTGGACTTGGTTGCGAGGGGCACCAAAACGGCATCGTTGAACATTTGGTGATGAAGTACCTGTAGTAGTCAGTTTGATCCTGGATCTTCCGGATGGATGGAGATTGATATGACACCAACACGGGCCACACTGCAGATGCTGGCGTTCGTTGCCGGAGCGCTGTTGGCAACACCGACTTTGGCCGCGTCTTGCATTACCAGCAAAGGGCAGTTTGCAACCTACAAGCAGCAACTCGCCAAAAAGGCAGCACGGTCCGGCGTTGGGAAACGCGGACTGACGGCGCTGCAACAGGCGAAGCTGTCCGGCATCACCTGGCGTTTTGAATCAAACCCGGCCTCACAATCCAGTATGCGATATCGCAGTCCTGAGCAGTTTCTGAAGAGCCGGTTTTCGAGCGTGAATTCATTTGTATCCGGCGCCAAACGAAGGCTGCAGAAGAACGCAAGATTGTTCCAGAATATCGAAAAGCGGTACGGCGTGCCCGGTTCAATCCTGGTGGCAATCTGGGGCTATGAGACCAGTTGGGGCGGCTATACGGGCGACACGCGCATCGTGAGCGGTGCTATAACCCTGGCCTCCTACTGCCGTCGTTATCCGCGCTTCGAAGACGACGCCATAGCAGCACTGCAACTCGTCGATCGAGGGCTTATCTCAGGCAACAGCCGTGGTGGTCCCTCGGGCGAATTGGGGCATATGCAATTTTTGGCCGGCAACTGGGTCCGGTTTGCCGTGGATGGCAGTGGCGATGGGCGTGCTGACCCCAACAATGCGGCCGATGCTCTTGCAACAGCAGCCAATATGCTGCGCCGCAATGGTTGGCGAGCCGGACGGTCCTTCGCCCAAGGGTCGGCCAATTTCCGTGTTTTGTCGAAGTGGAACGACAGCGGCAACTATCAGCGTGCCATTGCTTATGCAGCCGGTCTGATTGGTCAGTAAGCGACGATTTCGGTAAAACGCTAAACGAACAAGCCTGCACCGATCTACCTTGGCGCGGGCTTGTTTTCTCCCAGTATTTCTCTTGCGTTCGGACTGGCTTGGGTCAAGGATTCATCAGTCCGAAGCCAAATTCTGATTGCGGCTAGCTTGGTGAGCGGGAGATAGGCCTCAGCTGTTGCGACCGGCTCCATTGGACCCGGTCGCGCAATCAACGGTCGGCATCGCGGAACACGCCGCGTCCGCTGGAAATGCCGAAGGAAACATCGCCACGGGTCATGCCGATGTCGTGCAGTTCGTGGTTGGACATGGCCATCAGCATGTCATGTTCCTTGCGGATCTGCCGGTCAGCACGCGCCTGCTCGGAAAAGGGACTTATCTTGTTCCACAGCGCCCGGATCATGGCGGCTGTCATGGCATGGGTCGGGTGCGGGATACCCTGGTCAGTCATCGTGGTCATCGGTCAGCTCCTTGAACCTGGATCGCTTCTGCGTTTTGCCGTTGGGCGTCTTGTTTCGATGCTGACTATTTATGGAGCTGACGTTTCAGCTGGATTTCAGGGAAGGCGGGACTTTGTTTCAGTCATGTTTCATCTGTGCCGGCCGGCAAAACCAACGAAAAACAACGGTTCAGCTAAACAGCGGGAGGCGTTCCGGCGCAAAAAGGCCGGCCGCGAAGGCCGGCAAGTTGATTTCATGCTGAAACACGGAAGCTGGAATGCTTCCAATGTCGCCCCTATCCCTGCGAAAGGGAATTCAAAACCTGAGATTATGAGTTCGACTTGTTCAGCTCTGTGCTGATCTTGTTGAATGTCTCAGAGAGCTCGTTGCCGAGGAGGTTGGCGGCCGCGATCAGGCCAACCGAAATCAGTGCGGCAATCAGGCCATATTCAATAGCCGTTGCACCTGAATCGTCCTGAAGGAAAGATTTAAGGGTACGCATAACATAATGTCCTTTGACAGCAGTGTATGTCGCCCCTACCAGAACGTGTATCCCTTGCGGCCTAACGCGGGGTTAATGCGTCGAGCTGGGTGCCGGCCACCATATGATGTCAGGCGCTTGTGACCATTGTCGAAATCTCATCTTGATTTGATTGTCTGATCGAGCCGGGCCGCGGGAGTGCGCTGCTTTTTTGGACTTCGTCTGAACGTAGTCCAAACTCCTGCTTATCGTCACAAAGACAGCAGTAGATAATGGAAGCCAGGCGGACGACAAGTATCGGCAAATCGCGAGGCACCCCCTTTAGAATTCGATCTGGAGACTCGCGTTGACTCCATGTTGCTGCATCGTATTGGCCATCCGACCGTTGTAGGAGATCGCCAGGTTCGCATCCCGACCTACATCGATATCCAAACCTACCTCTATAAAGGCACCATTTTTCGCAAAAGACACCCCTGTAGTGACGAAGTCTTCGGAATTGGCAAAAGCCTGTGAGGTATTGGATTTGACGTCTCCCAAGACATGACGCCAGGCAATTGTCCCGTAGACCATCACATCGCTCTTACCAATGGAGACGTTGGAATTTGTATTGAGTCCAAGCTTAATGAGACTTCTTGCGTCGCTTTGTTTGGAGGCGTGAACAGCAGAGATTCCGCCGTGTTCAGAGAATTGATGAGTCTCAAGATGGCCATACTCAAAGCCGACAAACGGTTCCAACATGATTGCGTTCGCGTCGATCTGGTAGCCCATCTCCGAAAACAGTGTGAATGCATTTGCAACATAGTCAGAGGATAATTGCTCGAGCAATCCCGGGATCGCAATGGTACGGTCGTTGGAGACTTCATGCCGTGAAAAGGTCAACCCGGATTGAAAAGTCCAATGATCGGTTTTCGTGCCGCCGAAAAGTCCCAAATGGTAGTTCTTGCTTTGGCCATGGGCAGTCTTGGTGTTGATCGAGAAATTGGATCGACTGAATCCCCCAAAAACGCCAACGCGCCAATCCATGACCGCGGTATCCGCACCAAAAAACAAACCGGATGTGCTGGACTCAATGCCGCTGACATTAGCACCGTCTCCCTGGAAGTCGGACCACGATCCCACACCGCTTCCCCACACTGAAAATCCGCTGGATGTGGCGGGCGCAACTTCGCGGCCATTGGGGCCAAAGCTCATCAACGTCTCAACCTTAGACCCCTCCACAGCGAAGGCAGCGCGAATGCGATCGCTGGCTATCTTGTGAAGAGCCAGGTCATCTTCGAGGAGCACCGTTATTTCCGAAGCATAAATCTCAGTGGAAAGCCCCTCGAGAGCCAATCGCGCGTTCTGAGAGTTCCGTTGCAGTTCAATTGCTTTGTACAAATCGTCTCGCAGATGCTGGCCATCGATTGCTTTGGCCAGAGCTGCTCCATTTTCCGATAGTTCGAGTTGCCCAAATGGCACGTTGTTGGGTTTTGTCTCGATATAGACGTTTTGAGAGTCGGTTGTGGTTACCAGATCGACAAACGGCGCATCGACATTGTCAATCACGTCGGAAAATGTTCCTTCAATTTTGTTCGCAGTTATTATCCGATAGCGATCGTGCAGAAGTCCTTCGTCTCCGTACCAGTCAACAGTTAAAGTCGCACCCTTCTTTATAGTTGCCGTTTCGGTCACCTGTACTAGGTCGGATTCCCCGTTTTTTCCGATTTCGAATTGTGAGGTGTTTCCTTCGGCCAATGTGTAGTTTCTTAACCGAGTGGTGCCAATGGAGTTGCCGGGGCGGTGCTGTCCACCAGGCCTGATATCCAATCTAGCATCGATCGCCGCATTTCCTGCAAACGTCGCATTGCGACGCACAATAATATCGCCGCCCCATTGCCCGTTCGCGACGAATGAACCACGACGAATATCGGTCTTGCCTTCAAACCTGGAACCGTCGCCAGTAAAGCTCAGCGTCGCGGGACCGCGCTTTATAATACGTCCTTGGCCGGCCACAGATCCGGCAATTACCCCGTCTTTGTG
The DNA here is from genome assembly GCA_965228435.1 of Hoeflea sp. Classification (GTDB taxonomy): domain Bacteria; phylum Pseudomonadota; class Alphaproteobacteria; order Rhizobiales; family Rhizobiaceae; genus Hoeflea_A. The sequence goes on from OZ245818.1 coordinate 4,618,163, forward strand.
CTGGTTGAAGACCACGGTACCCGACCGTGCGATCGCAAGATCTCCTCGAATTGATGTCGAATCGCCGATGAGTTTGCCCATTCCTACAAATGTTCCGCCGCTGTAAGAATTCTGGCCGTTCAGGAATAGCTTTCCGGCGCCGAGCTTGGATAGTTTACCAGGTCCGACTATCGGTTGGTTGATGGTAACGGGATTGAGATCTTTCCCACCCTTGGTTCGGATCCGGCCGCCACCGTCCAGAAGGGTAATCGTCCTATCTTCTGACAGGACCATTGAGTTTTGGAAATACAGTTCCCCGCCGTTGAAAGTTAGGGAACCGTCAAGGGCTCCAAGATTTCGGTCGCGACTGACCGCAACCACGCCGTCCTCAAAAACCAGGCCACCTTCGAAGCTATTGTCACCTTTGAGGGTTAGAGTTCCACCACCCATCTTTGTCAGCGAACCGGATCCGGTTATGGGTTGATCCACGGTTGTATCAAAACCGCCGGTGTTGAAGACGCCGCCGCCCGATTCAAGCGCAATCGCTCGTTTTGCGTTGATGTCGAAAGGACCGAGCCAGCGCAAAGCACCACCGTCGAAAGTCAGCGGTCCACCGACCGCACCAAGACTTGCATCCCTTTCGACCGCAATGTCATCTTGGAAAAGCGCACCGTCTCCGTTCTCTCCCGTGGGAGCAAGTTGTCTGGGGCCCTTCTCATGCAAATCACTGGCTTCTCTTGCAAAGTTGCTCCATGCGGCGACCATTTCGGCGTTCGGGCGCTCGTAGGAAGTAAAAGCCAAGGCGGAGTCGATCTCCAAAACTAAATCGAATAGTATGGATAATATAATAATAATATTAATTTTGCATATTATTATATTTTTCATGCTATTTACCTGAGCTGTTATATTGGATAACAAAAAGAGATCAGCACCTGCAATCAGATGCTGGTCGGCTTTTTGCCGTTCCATGTGCGCCGAAAAGTGCCTTTATCTGGCGCAAAATCTAATTTTTGAATTCAAATATTTAAAATCGAGAGAAATCAACAATAAAAGTAATATTTTGGGCGAAATGGTGCAATTTATTCACTTACGAAAGGATTATTTATTTATATGAATAAAAATGGAAGCCAGTATAGTAATTTTTATAGGTATCAGCACTTTCTGGGGCCGAGATTCATTCAAACCCAGGATGCGGTGAGAGTTTCGAGCGCGGCCGCGGGAAGTCGTTTCCCATGACTTGTCGTATCGGGTGGCAATGCGACGGAAATCCTTGAGGCGGCATATAGCTTTCTCGATGAGGTAACCGTCACGGCATCGCCGTGTGTCCTAGCCCATCATGGTTAGATTGAAGCAATTCTGTTTGTGGTCGGCGAGGCGATCCGCAAGGAAGGAGCGCAGAGGGAGGCATCTCTTGAGTATCCTGACACTGCGGACGTCCGCCGACCCGAAAGGCCGGGCGCATTTGCGCCAATTCCTTCGCTCAATGCCTCGGACAGCCCGACCTGCGTATAGACCTCGACCTTGATGAAAATGCACCTCGGCAGAATGATTCAATCTAACCATGATAGGCTTTTGGCAATCGAGCGCTTGCGTTTGGATGCGATCTGGCATGAGCGGGACGGTTCCCCCGCAGTTTTTTTGCCAGACCGGATTGTCCGGGATCACACGGAGCCATAGGGAGCAGCGCCTGCACCGAGCGCAGCTGAGATCCGGTTGCTGGCTTGATCGGGGGAGGGTGCACCGAGCTACCGCCAAGCGCCTGGCCCAGATAAGCTGTTGCTTCGATCACTGCCGCGATCCGGGGGGCAGAGCCGGCAGGCTGGCTCGGCCTACCGGAGGGTTATTTGGATGGCTTGCAAAACGCAGGCCACCGAGGGCTTGCCGTTGGCAGGAACGATTGGCCTGTACTGTCGAGATTCGTTGGCGGAATGCAATTGGGTGCCGTCGGAATTGGGCTACCGGATGCAATTTTAGAGTGTGGTTCCCTGTTCTTCGCGTGGAATTTTGATAAACTGCCGTTTAGCGGACCTTATTGCCATCACTATCCGTTGCCGTCGCGCAAAAGCGGGTATTGGAGGATTTGCGAGTGAATGAATGAATGGGCAATCTATACATGCACAAGCGACTGCCCAGGGTCCGCCCACGATCCCCGATATGGGTGGCGTTTTATGACAATGCGCTTGACAGGTTGATCGGATTAAACGGCGTGGATGAAACCTGCGTCAATGTAACGTTGTTAAAGTCCGGAGGAGAATCATGATTTTTTCCGCTCTGGCGAGAACAACGGGGATTCTGATCAAAGAACAGTTCCGCGAGCCTATTGTCCTCTTCTGGCATATGGTTGTCCCGGGGATTTTCTATGCGATGATTATGAGCCAAAGCGACCTGTCCCCAGAGGGTACATTTGCCGTTATGCTAGCATATTTATGCGGGTCCATGGCTCTATATACGAGCGCTGTTGTCTTGATCGCTCGTCGAGAATCGGGCTTTTTAAAAGCATTTGCCTATATTCCGGGATGTTACCAAATGATCGTTTCGTCCCAAATAATCGTATCGGTCGCGATGGGGCTATCATCAATGATTATTCTATTGGTTATATCTGTATTATTAGGCAAACCTCCATCTTTGTCATTTGTCTATGTTTCCGCTTTTATATTCACGGGATGGCTGACAATATCATCATTTGGCGCGTGTTCTTTTATGTGTTTGTCCATCTCCATGCGGTCCATGAGTACAATATCCAGTATATTTTTATTCATCCTTTTAACGGCGCTGTTTTTTGGCGAAGCGTCAGACAGCCCGATGACGGCGCTTGTCGCATCGTTTAATCCGCTATCGATTATTTCGTGGTCATTCGATTATCGGGCAAGGCCTGATTTTGTTTCGATTTCATTGCTGGTGCTAATGTTGGCATTTGCAGGCTTCGCGGGACTTCTATTCCCGGTTATAGAGCGCAAGTCCTAAATCAACGCGGATCTCGCGATGAGCTTTGAAAACGCCTTGGCGGCGTCCGTTTCGGCTTCTGATGCCGCAAAAGCCTTAAGCGAACAGAACCACCGACTGCCCTTGTCTACGAGCAGCCTAATGCCGTTGGTGAGCTCATTTACCTCACCTAATTCGTGCGTTGACCACAGCACGGTTGAATCAGGCTCTCGGGATTCTATCAGTTCCCAAAATGTTGCGCGGGCGCTTACATCCAGTCCATTTGTTGGTTCGTCTAGCAGAAACAAACGTTTACCGGGCAATGCAAACAATGTAGCCAATGTGATCAACCGCATTTCGCCGTAACTGAGGCGCCTTGTACGGTCGTTTGCCTTGGCCAGCATTTTCTCTTTCGTATGGCGAGGCAACCGATCATGTAGAGAATCCCAGACCTGGATGGGGTCGGCGCGCTCCAATGACGCCCAAAGCGTCACAGCTTCCTTTACTGTTAGGGTGGGTGAGGTGTGAAGAATTTGCGGCAAATATGCTATTTGTTGCGGATCGCATCCGATCGATATGGTGCCTTTGTCCTTTTTTCGCAGCCCCAAAATCAAGGAATAGAGCGTCGATTTTCCAGCGCCGTTCTCGCCCAAAACCACTTCACACTGGCCGCGTGATATCGTCATGGAGAGTCTCGAAAAGACGACGTTATCCTTGTAAGAGAACCCAAGCTCAGTAATCGCCAGCCCGATTTTCGGCGCCGAAACCGCCGGCTGATGCTGATCGTATTTTGTCATCCGCCACCTACCGATTTCAGTCGTTGGGCCTCACCTTGGTTGTGAACAGGGGCGCCTGATGAGCCCTATTCACCACTGGCCGGGCAAAAACGCCCTGTGCGAGTGTTGCTGCAGCAACCCCAAGCCTCCATTCCCTGGCCAATGGATCTTCCTTGATCGAAATAGCACTACCACAGGTTTATTTTGATTTAAAAATACAACTATTCCTAGTCAGTTTCGCATTGCCATCTCGATGTTGCTGGGTACGCCTTAGAAAAGCTGCATCCATCTGTGCGCGTGTTTCGTTTCACCGTCGATGTGGATTTTGCTCCTGAGTTGTATTCTCGCGCTCCAATTCCGGTTCGATCACGAGCGCCGGGACCAGCGCGATGAAGGCATGTCCTGTAACCGGAAGAGAGGTGAGAATTTCTGAGAGGTTCACCATGTTCCGCTCGTCGCTCGAATTGTTGCCCAGCCAACCAAAGATGTCGGGTCTCACTGGAGTGTAACGGGTAGGTAATCCCCAGCGTGCACAAAACTCATCATGGGCCCCTCGGATCGCATCCTCATCTGCTTCCTGCAGAATCATCCCACCCGGGGCGAACCGCCGATGATTTGTTTCGGGTTCGTGGTTGGGGTTACGCGTTCCGGACTCATCCAAATAAAGGCAATTGACTCAGGGCATAGGCAAGCGGGCATCCTGCAATCATAACGATTACCCTGAAACGATGATTGTTGCCGCTGATTGCTAGATCCAAGAGCCAAACCGAGCGAATCCGCCCCTGCTGGTTCATTGAAACAAGGGGGAACGTGTATTTGCGCGCTGAGTCTATAGAAAGATGGTGGGCGTGACTGGGATTGAACCAGTGACCCCTACGATGTCAACGTAGTGCTCTCCCGCTGAGCTACACGCCCATCTGACCGGGCGCATACACCATAGAATGTGGAGGAAGGTCAAGCCCCATCTCGCGCCATCGGGCGAGAATTGTCAGGCGGCCTGCAGGATCTTTTCGACTTCGTTGACGAGGTCACGCAGGTGGAAGGGTTTGGACAGCACCGTTGCGTCTTTTGGCGCATTGGATTCGGGGTTCAACGCGACAGCAGCAAACCCGGTGATGAACATCACTTTCAGGTCGGGATCGAGTTCGGTGGCGCGGCGCGCCAGTTCGATGCCGTCCATTTCAGGCATGACGATGTCGGTGAGCAGCAGTGCGAACGGCTCTTCGCGCAACCGCTCATAGGCGCTGGCCCCATTGTCGAATGACTGGACCGTGTAGCCGGCCTTTTCCAAGGCCTTGACCAGGAAGCGGCGCATATCATCATCGTCTTCCGCGAGCAGAATTTTCATGCTGTTCCCCATGCCCCACATTGCGCGCCGCCACGCAACACCCGTTCAACAAGCGCGGTTCCCGCATCCGCGCGCCGGGTTGGCCGCATAGCATGCAGGTGTGCGCCATTCAAACCGATGCAAGTAAATATCAGGTGAATTTTGGCTGTTTCTGGGCGTGCGGACAACGAAACGCAGCCAGTGCGGCGAAGTGACGGGGTTCCAAGGCTTCGTATGGTGCCAATTCATCCGGCGTCGCAAAAAAGGCACATCCTTTGCGTAGATCTCCTGTCATGCCGCCGTTCGTATGGACTTCATAGTTGGCAACTGGCAACATGAGACGGGAGCGATTTGCGTGCGGTGCGGGACCGTAACGAGTTGACGCCGAACGGGAGTGAGTCATTGACCGACGACAGTTTTTTTGGTCACGCGCCATTCGAAACCCGTGCGCCGGTCGACCAGACTGTCCCATTCGTGTTCAATTCCCCGCATAGCGGCCGGACCTATCCGCAGCCGTTTCTGTCCGAATCACAACTGGACGCGTTGGAGATCCGCCGTTCGGAGGATTATTTCGTCGACGAATTGTTCGGCGCGGCTGCCGGGCTGGGTGCACCGCTGCTGGCGGCGCATTTTCCGCGCGCCTTCGTCGACGTCAATCGAGAACCCTACGAACTCGACCCGAGAATGTTCGACGGCCCGGTTCCGGCTTTCGTTAATTCCAGTTCACTGCGCGTGGCCGGCGGGCTTGGCACAATCCCGCGGCTGGTGGCGGAGAACATGGAGATCTACGGCCGGCCGATGCCGCTTCGGGACGCGTTGCGGCGCATCGATGCGCTTTATCGGCCCTATCATGACGAACTGCGTGGCCTGCTGGTCAAAACGCACTCGCTGTTCGGCTACGGCGTGTTGATCGATTGCCATTCCATGCCGGCAAATGCCCAGGCCGGTTCACGCAACCGGCCGGACTTCGTCATTGGTGATCGTTATGGCACCAGCGCCAGCGAGGAACTGTCGCAACTGACGATCGAGATCCTGCAGGACCTGGGCTATTCGGTATCGCGCAACAAGCCCTATGCGGGCGGGTTCATCACGGAGCACTACGGTCGACCCGGGCGCGGACTGCATGCCCTGCAGATAGAGGTCAATCGCGGACTCTATATCGATGAAGAAACGCTCGCTAAATCTGCCGGGTTCGACACCTTGCAGGCCGATCTAACGCGTTTCATGACGCTGCTGACGGAACTTTTCGCCAGCGACACGCCGCAAATCGCGCTTGCTGCCGAGTAGATCGGCACATCTCAAAAAAAAGACCGCAGCCGTTTCGAGCGCGGTCAAATCTAGGGAGGAAACGCCCGTCTGGGCGAATGCAGTCTTTGACTGCATGATCAATATATTGTTGCGGTGCACAAATGTCAAGCTCTTGAGGGTTTATTTGTTCGCAGCTGCAGCATGGAATGGCGTTCGGACATGTGCTGATTGATCGTGCAAGCCGGAGGCAATTGATTTATGTAGCGAGAGGTCTGTCATCACCCGACAACCACCTTCCGCAATCTTGCTACAGGACACCTCATGCAGCCGGATCTCGATTTCATGCACGAACTGGCCGATGCCGCCGCGGCTGAGACGCTGCCGCGTTTTCGCAACGGCACAGCCGTGGTCAACAAGGAAGCAGGCGGTTTCGATCCCGTAACGGAAGCGGACCGGGCGGCCGAGGCGGCGATTCGGGACCTCATCCGGCAGCGGTTTCCCGATCATGGTATCATGGGCGAAGAGTACGGCAGTGAAGCGCTGGGCGCGGAATTTGTCTGGGTGATCGATCCGATCGACGGAACGCGGGCCTTCATTTCCGGATTGCCGGTCTGGGGAACGCTTATCGGTCTTTATCGCAACGGCCGGTCATTTCTCGGATTGATGGACCAGCCGTTTACCGGAGAACGCTATGTGGCCGATCCCGATGGTGCCCACTATCGCGGGCCCGGCCGGCAGGGAAGGATCGAATCCCGACCCTGCGCCGGATTGTCCGACGCGACACTGTTCACGACTTCACCGCACCTGTTCTCGGGCAGTGAAGAGCGCGCCTACCGGGCCGTAGAGGGGCGCGTCAACATGTTCCGCTATGGCTGCGATTGTTATGCCTACACGCTTGTTGCTTCTGGTAACGCCGATCTGGTCGTCGAAAACGGTCTCAAGGCTTACGATATCGGAGGCCTCATAGCCATTCTGGAATCAGCCGGAGCCGTCGTGACCGACTGGCAGGGCAATCGACCTGAAAATGGCGGGAACATCATTGCGGCGGGCAGCCAGCAGGTGCACGAAGAAGCGCTTGCGTTGCTTAAGGTCTGATTCCCATCCATCTTCCGATGGATTTTCACCGCCGTTTGCGACGGCTATCCTGCTTCACCAAAGACGAATGATGCGACCTTGCTGCGGCTGTCGAGACCCAATCGGGTCAGCACAGCGTGGACATGATCCTTGGTGGTGGCCAGAGTTATGCAAAGCTCACGTGCGATCTGCTTGTTGGAAAGACCCCGAGCGAGACAGAGCGCGACCTGGCGCTGGCGTTCGGTGAGACGTCCGTCAAACGGATCGGCGGCACTTTTCTGGCGGGCGATGACGACCGGCGTGCCAACCACTTCCGTGGCACGCAGGTCGATGTCGATATCGAGGCTTTTGGTGTCGAGGCGAGACAGAGCCGGCAGAGCTTCCCAACCACCCGCGGAGCCAGCCGCATCCACCAGAGCATCCAACGCATCCCTGACTCTCAAGGCCTCGTCGCGATCCAACATGTGCAATTCCCAAGGAGAAATTCAATGACCGGTGTTCCCATCGAGGTGAGCAATTTTTTTCTGGCAATGCAAGCCGGCAAGACAAGCTACGATGCTATTGAAGCCTGCTTTGCCGACGATGCAGTCTACGAAGAGCCCTTCACCGGCGAGGCGCGCACCCATCGCGGCAAGGACGCAATCATGAAGGCCATGGCGCTCGGTTGGGAGATGCCCATGGTCGACACGCGTATCCGCATTGACCGGGCGGCTGCCAGCGGCGGCGAAGTTCATATAGAATGGACGTGTTTTTCACCGTCTTTGCCGGGCGGCAAGGGGCACGGTCTCAACCGTTTCACGATGCAGGACGGCCTGATTGTCAGCCTGGTGACGACATTGCGCGAAGGGGAGGCGGAATGAACCGAAATCCGCAGGTCGACGAATGGCTGTCGGCCTATGACAATCCGATGAAGCCCGTGGTCGCCGCCATGCGGGACCACATTCTGCAATGTGATCCACGCATCACGGAAGCGATCAAATGGCAGGCTCCGACCTTCATCTACAAGGGCAACATCGCCAGTTTTTTTCCCAAATCGAAAAAGCATGCCAGCCTGATGTTCCACAAGGGGGCTGAGATCCCTGGCACCTTTCGGCATCTGGAAGGTGACGGCAAGGAAGCCCGATCCTTCAAGGTCGCCAGCCTTGAGGATCTTGACGGAAAGGCAGATGAATTATCTGCCATCTGCATTGCCTGGTGCGAGATGCGTGACTCGGGCTGATGGAAGCTGCCTGCCTGGAAAGCGTCGTAAACGACGGTTAGGGTGTCCTGAAGGTGCCTGGTGCACCAACAGGAGATGACCGAATGATTGCCCGACCGGCTGACCGCAGACAATTCCTGGCGATGCTGATGGCCACGCCCATGATAGGCACGGCCGCAAGGGCATCCGAAACAGGTCCGATCGGCGATGTGACCTTTCTGGAAGGTCAGGCCATGGCCATGCGCAAGTCGCGGCAGTATGACCTCTCCGTCGGTTCCGAGGTGCTGGTTCGTGATCTGGTGAAGACCGGCGAGGCTAGTTTTCTGGCGATGCAATTGGGCGGAGAAACAACCGTCCGTCTCGGCGCGCAATCGGAACTGCTGATCGACGAGTACATCGCCGAAATCCGTGGCATCTTCGACCTGTCGCAAGGCGCAATGGTGTTCGACCGACCCGAGGATGCGCCCAAGGCACCGACCACTGTGATGACGGTTTTCGGTCAGCTCGGCGTACGCGGGACCCGGTTTTTTGCCGGCCCGAGTAACGACACATTCGGCGTCTTCGTGGATCGAGGCCGTCTGGAGGTGAATGCAGGGGGGCAGTCGGTTGAACTGGGTGAGGGCGACGGTGTGGATCTGTCAGCAGCCGGCATTGCCTCCGCTGGCGTCACACGCTGGTCGCAACCGAGGATCGATGCGGCCTTTGCCAGCGTTGGGCTTTGACTGACGCACTGAGATATCGCTTAGGTGATCGTGAAAACCTGCAGAATGCCAATTCCGCGGAGTTCCGTGTCGCCCAACTCCCGCAGGTCGGCGGCCTTGGCCTGAGTGCGCGTTCCCGGTCCGATCAGGATGGACGTTCCAAACCGCTTGTTGGCGTCCTGCAGTCGGGCCGCGATGTTGATCGTGGAACCGAAAGCGGCGTAGTCGATTTTGCCGCTGCCGCCGACGTCCCCAAGAATGATCTTTCCGGTTTCGACCCCGATTCGCGTCCGGCCGAAACCAACCCGATAGGCCAAACCCGACGATCGGAAGTCTTCCGAAAAGGACAGGATCTCCCGGGCGCAGGCGATGGCTGCGTCCGCGTGGCCTTCCAGGTCCACCGGGGCATTGAACAGGGCATGCATGCCATCGCCAATGGTTTTGTCGACCATCCCGCCGTGGCGGGTGATGATAGCGGTGAGGCCTTCGAAGTAGCGGTCGAGAAGGCCGATCAACTCGACGGGCGTTATTTTCTCGGTTGTGGTGGTGAAGCCTTCTACGTCGGTAAACAGGGAGGTTGCGACACGCTGCTCGCCCTGGAGCTTCAGAAGGTCGGGTTCTGCCACCAATTGCCTGACGACTGTCGCCGGTAGGCGTTGCTCGAAGCGCTGGCGGATGACGGCTTCACCAAACCGAACTGCCGAAAACTGGATGGCGCTTCCAGCAAATGCGCCTGTTGCCATGGCGAGTACAGGCAGGACCGGGGCAAGCACGATGTTTGCGCCATGGTGGGCAACAATGCAGGCTGAAATCCACCCCAGAAGGGCTATGGCGCCGATACCGGTGGCGATCATCGGTCTGGTAATGGCCACCGTAAATGCCATGATGATTCCCAGTGCACAGGCCGCGGTAAAGGACACCCATCGTGCCCAGTCGGGTTTCATCGGGGCGGAACCCAGCAACAGGTTCGTCGCAAGATCGGCGTGAATCTGGACCGACGGCCTGACCGGGTCGCCAGGGACAGGCCGCAGTCCGCCCAATTCGGCCGCGCTCGATCCGACGAAAACGATCTTTGCGGCAATACGGTCGGCCGCTATCGAGCGCTCGAGGATGTCCGATGCGGAGATCGTTCGAGCGTCCTGCTGTTCTGCCGTGGCAGGCCGAATATTCAGATTGCCGCCGCTGTCGATGTGCGTTTGCAGTCGGCCGATGCGCAAGCGTGGCGGTTGACCGAGCAGGAACACCGCGCCGGCCTTTTCGGCAAGCCGCAGCGCGTCCACGCCAAGTGATGGGTAGGCTCGATCGGCAACGGTCACCACGGCCGGCACTCGCCGGACGAGGGCGTCGAAATCGCCAGCCAGCGAAATGCTGGACAAACCCGCGGCTGCATCGGTGAGTGGCGTGCAGGACGTTTCGGCACCGAGGGCACGCCAGACCAGAGGCAGTCTAACGTCGGCATCGATTGCAACCGGGCTGCGGACAGGCGGGGGTTCCGTCGGGCTGGCTGACAGCAGGAATCCGGTGGTGACTTTGCCGCTTCCAATTGCGGTTTCCAGGTGTTGGATTCCCGCCTGTCCGGGTTCGCAGGGCGCTTCAAGCACCAGGTCGAGGGCGACCGATGCGGCACCAAGAAAGGTGAGTTGTCCGATCAACTCGGCAAGACGCGGGCGCGACAGGCGACGCCCCTCGAAGGCCTCGAGACTGCCGCTATCAATGTCGATGACGACAACCCGGTCGGTGGCCGGCGGCGGCAGGACCGAAGCGATTGTATCGATGGCCGGCTGCTCGATGACATCAGACAGCTGCGGCGGTGCCAGCCAGAGAAACAGCGGAACGAGCAGGGCCAAGAGGCTGCCCAGCACACCCGATCGTATCTCGCGTCTTCCGATTTTGATCGGCCGCTTCAAATCAGGATCGCCCGCTCCCGGTGTCTTTTCAACTGAACCTAGTGGATTGATCCAAGGCTCGCAATCGGCGAGGTGTCAGCCTTCCTGGGCGGTTAGATTGCCGCCGACCGGCCGTCTTTGCCCGGGCAGGAACAGGGCGGACAACGCAACGATCGCCGCACAGCCAGCGAGAAGCACGTATTGCACATTGAAGCCCAGGCCCTGGCCGTGCATGAAGGCAATCAATGGCACGACTGCGGAGGCCATGCCCAGCGACAGAACATACTCGACTGACATGATCCGCGACCTCAGGTCGGAGCGAATGTAGCGACCAAGCAGCCATCCGGTTATCGGAATGCTGGCGAACACCGCGGTCACCATCAACAGTGCAAGGATAAGCGCTGTCCAGCCGGTGGCATCGGACAGCAATGCCAGCATCAGGCACTGGGCGGCGAGCAACGTAGCCATGATCGGTCGTGCACCGAAACGATCGAGCAATTCGCCGACCGGCAATTGCGCAAAGGCGGCAACAGCAAAGACCAGGCCCGCCGACGCGCCGATCCAACCGAGATCGCTTCCAGAGGCAATCAGGCGCTCATCGAAGAATTTTGGCAGCGAAACGGTAATGGCGTTGAAGATAACGCCGCCGAAAAGAGCAGCTATGCAGACAACGGCTAAAATCACGTATTGAGTGCGTATGTCGATGGCGATGGGTTGATTGACAGGAGTTCGGTCGAGGGCAGCGCTGTTTCGTCGGGCTCTGCGGTCGCTAGCGTACATGGCCACACCTAGGGCAATGCCAACGATACCCGGAATGACGAAAGCGCTGCGCCAGCCCCAGAGATCCGCTAGCACGCCGGTGGCGACAGCCGCCCCGGCAAGGCCCATGTTCCCGAAGACACCATTGACAGCCAACGCACGGCCGGTGCGTTTGCCAAGATCGGTGACCAAGGCCACGCCGACGGGGTGATAAATGGCGGTAAAAAGACCCAGGAGCCCGAGACCGGCTGACAGGGCAAGCGGTCCCGGCGCAGCGGCGATCAACAGGCTGGAACATCCGCAGCCGACGAAAAACACCATCATCAGCTTCATGCGGTCGAAGCGATCGCCCAACCAGCCCGCCGGCAATGTTCCTGCTGCGAACATGACGTAGAGCGGTGTGCCGAGAACCAGTGTGTCGGCATAGCTCATGTCCCAGGCGGACGCGATGGCCAGCGCAGCTGTCGGAAAGATCAGCAGAAAGAAATGATCGAAAAAATGCGCAATGTTGACGAATCTCAGCGCTGCGTTGCGACTCATGACGGCGTCCTTGGGAGATGCGGAGCTTGCAACTTAGCGATCCCGTGCACTACTGTCTGTCGATGGATTGCCAATTTCTATCGCAAAAGTGACATCGTGCGGATCGAAGGTCGGGCAACCGCCTACGAGGCGGGGACCCATATCATGCCCCATGCTCACACCGGCCACCAGATCGTGCATGCGATAAGTGGCGTCATGCGGGTCTTTGCGCAGGAGGCCAGCTGGGTGCTGCCGCCGGGCAGGGGGCTTTGGGTGCCGGCACGGGTGCCCCACGAAATCCACTGCATCAACCGCATCGAGATGCGCACCGTCTATCTCAACGGCAATATTCGCGCCGACCGTCCGCAGGTGGAGGTTATCGGCATTTCATCGCTGATGCGCGAGATCCTGGTGCGCCTGGCCGAAGGATGCGCCGATCGCCAGGTTCCACATCTGGAGGCTCTGCTGATTGATGAAATTACCGCGACGGCCGCTGAACCTTTCCGCCTGCCGATGCCGCGCGACCCGCGTGTCCTCCGGCTGGTCAAGCGGTTGCGCGACCGTCCGGCGGACGCAATGCCTCTATCGGAATGGGCTGTGGAACTCGGCCTGTCGCAACGCAGCCTGATACGGCGCATCCGATCCGAAACAGGCATGTCCTTTCGAGAGTTGCGCCGTCAGGCGCGGATTATGGCCGCGCTGGAACGGCTGGCGCTTGGCCATTCGGTCACTGATGTCGCACTCGATGTCGGTTTCGAAAGCCCAAGTGCGTTCGCGCATGCGTTCCGAATGGTGACCGGCGCAACTCCACGACACTACGCTGGATAGATCGAATAGCGCTTCGCCGAAATTAGAAGCGATCGGTCGATCAGGCGAGTTCCGTCGGTAACCTTTCGAGGTCACCGATAAAACGGTCGACGGCTGCCTGGTAATTATCCTGGCGAAGATCGTTTTGGCTTACGGCGAGAGTGGCCACGGGCGGCACGGGAAGCAGATCCGTGAGTTCGGCAATGGCCGTTTCGGCCGGCGAGTGCCCGCCATAAGTCAGAAAGACGGCAACGCGTTCAGGCAGGGTGGGGTTCATGGCAAGGTAAGCGCGCATGGGCAAAGAGGGATGGCTCGTCCAGACCGGTGTGCCCAGCAGAGCGAGGTCAAAGCCGGAAAGATCGATTGTCGGTGTCTCGATGCGTGGCAGGTTGCCGCGGACACTGTGATATCCGGCCGCCAGGTATCTGAGCCCACCGGGGCGAAAACGCGCGCAGCCGATTTCTTCCATTGGCGCAGAAAGCCTGTCCGCCAAAAGCGCTGCAAGCGTTCGAGTCGTTCCGGTTCGTGAATAGCAGACGATCGCCGCATTTCTGCTCATCACCCAATGATCTCCAATCCGGTCTTACCAGGACGTTCATTTTGCGCCTGCCGGATTTAGGGGCAATCGGGAAGATCAGGTTTGATTGGAATCAATCAGGCTTAAAAAAAAAGTCCGGGCGTGCGGTCACAGAGGACGGTTACATCCGTCTAACCCTGTGGTCGCCCCAAATGGCGGGCGCAGCATAGGAGAGCCCCATGAACAAGATGCTTGCAGCAACGGTTGCCGTTGGAACTCTGATGGGCGGAGTGGCCCAGGCCGAAGACCAGGTCTATCTGGAGTTCGTCGTTTACTCGGTGCATGACGAGGCGGGTTTCCCGGCCACCCGGGCAGCCGCAGCACGCGAGATCGAAGCGACTGCGGATGGATTTTTGTGGTGGAAGCGCCTGAAGGGCGAGGACGGACAATTTGCCGATGTCGTTGCCTGGGAAAGCCCGGGAGCGGCCCAGTCTGCCGCCAAGTTGGTGGAGAGCGACGCGCGGTTCCGACCGTTGATTTCGGCTATCGATGAGACCGTGCATTTCGGGCACTATTGGGCGCATGCTAAAGCCGGCACTCTGGCGCAGCAGCTCGACGACGGGCCGGTCGTGGAGATTGCTCTCTATACGGTGAAGGATCCGATTGTTCATGCCGAAATCCACGCTGAGCTCTACACCCGCCTGGCTGGTCGCGAGGGACTGGTTGGCGGCGCTCGTATGCGCCGGGAAGGCGTCGAGAACGGGTTCGGTGATCTGCTGGTCTGGCGTGACGTTGCCTCCCATGAAGCAACGGGGAAGGCAATGATGGAAACGCAGGAACTGGCGCCCTTCTTCGAGGGAGCAGACGAGTCCATCGTCTTCGCTCTGTTTGAGAAAGACAGGGCCGAATGACCGATCGGATAAACCCGCTCGCTGCATCCGTCGCGCAGGACGCGACGGATGTTGACCTTGCCCGGCTTGCTGCCGACGGAGAGCGCGATGCATTGGAGCAATTGGTGCGCCGGCACCAGCGCTGGATCCACAATCTGGCGCTGCGTTTCATGCTCAATCCGGATGACGCCGCCGATCTTGCGCAGGAGGCGATGATCCGCATCGTCACCCGCATCGGCCAATTTCAGGGGCGATCCTCCTTTCGCACATGGGCCTACCGGATCGTTGCCAATTGCTTCAGTGATGCAAAGCGCGGCCGGATGGAACACGCAATCACCAATTTCGACGCGTATGGAGCGGAGCTCGACGCGCTGCCGCTGCAGAACCTTGATTTGCCGGGCGCTTACGAACCGGAAAGAGCGCTGATCGTCGAAGAGGCGAAGAACGGATGCATGCTCGGCATGCTTCTGTGTCTGAGCCGGCCTCAGCGGCTGGCCTATATTCTTGGCGAGATCTTCGAGGCACCATCGGACGTGGCTGCCGAAATCCTTGGCCTGACGCCGGCCGCCTTCCGCAAGCAACTGCAACGCGCCCGCGCCGACCTGACGGCCTTCATGAACGACAAATGCGGGCTGATCAACGAATCGAATCCGTGCCGTTGTGAAAAGAAGACACGCGCCTTCTTGGATGCCGGATGGCTGGATCCTAACAGGATGAAGTTTGCCAGCCGGACCCTGGACCGGATGAGCGACCATGTGCCGGCCGCGTCACGGCAACTGAACAAGCTGGTGGACGAGCAGTATGCTTCGTTGTTTCGCGACCACCCAGCCCACGAAGGCAAGGACCTGGCCGGGAACCTTTCCCGTGTTCTCAAAGACGAAGCGACCCGTTCGGCTTTTGGTCTGGACGGGCCCTGACGATCTCATCCGGGCACGTATAGCCGGCTGATCAACCGGTAGGCGCGGCCAGCCCGGCTCTCGACCGCGTCGTCGGACAGGGGGGCTCGCACGCCGATTACCCGCTCGATTTGCAGGTCGCCGATCAGCAGGGCGATGTAAATCTCGGCTGCTTCTTCAGCATTGCCAGGCGCGAGGGTGCCATCGGCCATTGCGGCTTCGAAAACCTCGGCAAGCAGCGGCATGATCGTCGCCTTGCCTCCCGCCGCAATCAGGCTGCCAAGAGTGCCGGTTTCATGAACGTCGCCAGCAGCGGCTCGGTTGAGTGATATGGCCTTTTCTCCGGTGACGATGCGCAGCAGGACGGGTCCCAGCTCGGCAATGGTCTGCATTGGAGTGAGGCCCTTTTCGCGAAAAGTTGCGACCAGTTGAGCGGCGGCATGGGCGTTTTTGTCGACCATTGCACTGACCAGCGCCTGCTTGTTGCCATACCATCGATAGAGCGTTTCGTTGGACGCGCCAGCGCGTCGCGCAATGGCCAGCATGGAAGTTGACTTGTAACCCTTCTCGGAAAGCAGCTCGTAGGCCGCCGTCTCGATTTGATCGCGCCGTTTCTGCTGATTTTCCTGCCGCATAGGGCCTCCGAATCTGGCTTGACAGTAACCGTATAACTCTGTACGGATATGTCAAATACGTACACAAGTTTACGGATATTGATCATGCAAAACACACCTGACCAACTTTGCCGCGCCGCACTGGCTACCCTGATCGTCCTGCAAGCCGTGATGCTTGCTGCCCTGTTTACGCAGACACCGCCGCATCCACCGATCGCCGTTGCGCCGTTTGCACTCGGGCCCTTTCTCGGCGGCTCTCTCGCCGTGGCCTTTGCCAGCTTCTTCCTCGGATCGACGACAACGCGCGGCGGTCGGGCGACGGCGCTTCTCGCGGGCGTTTTGGCGCTGGTATCTTTTGGTCCGCAAAAATGGGTCGATCCTGCCATTGACCAAATCTGGCCGGCGGTTTTGCTGGGCGAGATCGCGGTGCTTTCTTTGGCGGCAGGTGTCGTCAAAGCCGTTCGCGATTGACGACCGCCTGCATCTGAACAAAGATCCGCGCCGTGGAAGTCAAAGCGAGCATAAAGCCAGCCGATCAGATTACGGCAGAGGTGTCCGTCGATGTGGTTGTCGTCGGCGCCGGTGCCTGCGGGCTGACCGCGGCCTTGAGGGCCGCTGATGCCGGTGCCGATGTCCTGGTGCTGGAAAAGACAGCAAGTCCGTTTGGTTCGACCTCGATGTCATCGGGTTTTGTACCAGCGGCGGCAACGGCCTTTCAGGCCAAACAGGGCATCGAAGACTCCGTCTCTCTTTTCGCCGAGGACATCCGAAACAAGGCGAATGGGACAGCGGTTCCACATCTCGTCGAGATGGCAGCGCGGTCCATAGGACAGGCGCTGGAGTGGCTGGGTGACCGTCACGGCGTCGAGTGGGTTGTGCTTGACGACTTTCTCTATCCGGGTCACAGCCGCCATCGCATGCACGCCGTTCCAGAAAAGACCGGCGAAGCGCTGCTGGCACGGCTGGTTTCGGCGGCTGAGACAGAGGGTGTTCCTATTGTCTGCGACGCGGCCGTCGACACGCTTTTCACTGAGGGCAGGACGATTGCCGGTGTTGCTCTCACGCGACCGGACGGCAGCCGTGAAACCATCGCCTGCAACGCCTTGATCCTGGCCTGCAACGGCTATGGCGGCAACGCAGGTCTTGTCTCTCAACACCTGCCCTACATGCAGGATGCGCCCTATCACGGTCACGACGGAAATACCGGGGAGGCGGTGCTCTGGGGGCAGCAAATCAAGGCGCAGCTCGCCTGCTTGTCGGCCTGCCAGGGGCACGGATCTCTGGCCGATCCCGGCGCCATCCTGATCAGCTGGGCGCTGATGATGGAGGGTGGCTTCCAGGTCAACACCGCGGGACGCCGCTTTTCCAATGAGCATCGCGGTTATTCGGAACAGGCGGTCGACGTTGTTGCCCAGCCGGGCGGACGGGCCTGGTGTATATTTGACGAGCGCATACGAGAGGTCGCGAGCGGTCTTGCGGAGTTCCGTGAGGCTGAAGCCCTTGGCCTGATCAAATCGGCGCTTTCCGTGGAAGCTCTTGCAAGCGCTATCGGTGTTTCCGCGGCGACCCTAGAAGCGGAGTTTGCCCATGTCGAAGGCTGCGCCGCCGGCCAGGCCGCCGATCCGTTTGGTCGCGACTTCACGAAGGCCACGGCGCTTCAGCCGCCGTTTTATGCCGTTCGGGTGAGCGGTGCCTTGTTTCACACCCAGGGCGGGCTGGTCATCGACGAGACGGCGCGCGTGGTTGGTGAAGACGGTGAAGCGTTCGACAATCTTTTTGCTGGTGGCGGTGCCGCCTGCGGCGTTTCGGGAACCGAACTGGCGGGATATCTGTCTGGCAACGGCTTGCTCACCGCGATCGCGTTCGGATCCATCGCCGGCCAGTCGGCAGGGAGCCTGGTAACCGCTACTCGCCCCCGGGGATAAAGGCCTTGATGGCGGCCATGACCTGATTTCGGTAGAGATCGGCTTCCTGAAAGAGCTCGTGCCTGGCACGGTCGATGGTAATCAGTTCGCTGGCGCGAAAGCGTGAGGCCATGTCTTCCAGCAGGTTGTGGGGCACGATGTCATCCGCCCCGGCGCCCAGCAATAGAGTGGGAATGCGGATCGACGCAAGGTGGCTGGATTGCTGGACCTTTGCGATCGTCTTCAATGATTCAGAAAGCCACCGGAACGTCGGGCCGCCGAGGATGAAATCCGGGCAGGCGTCGTAGATGGCCAGGTTGCGGCGAAAGCGTGCCTGGTCGGAGGTAAGCACATTGTGTGCGAATTCGAGGTTGCCGCGTCGCGACCCGGTGGGAGCCAGACCACCAAGGCCCATCCAGCAGACGAGCGTCGTTCCTATGCGCAGGGTCGTCTGGCCGAAACTGTCGTGCTTCAGGCCGATAAAAGGCGAAGTCACGGCAAGTCGCTCGATACGGTTGGCAAGCCGGGGAGCCGCCGAGAGAGCAATCAGCCCACCGGTCGAATGACCGATGACAAAAAACGGCAGCCGCGCATCAGGCAGCACGATTTCCTCGAGAAACTGTTCCAGATCCTTTTCGTAGTCGGAAAAGCGCCGGACATAGCCGGGCATCGGATTTTTCAGCAGCCGTTGCGATCCGCCTTGACCACGCCAGTCGAAGGTTGCGACCCAAAGCCCCGATGCGGTGAGTTCACCGATGGTCTCGTAGTATTTTTCGATGGTTTCATTACGCCCCTGGAGCAGAACGACGGTGCCTTTGGCGCGCGTCACATCCGCCTTGAAGATGGCATAGCGAACCTTCTTGCCGTCATGCGTTTCGAAATAGTCCGCGATGACATTTTCCGGTGCCGGATTGTCAGGTGTGCTGTGCAGGATATCGGCTTTCATCGGGCTAACTATAGAGCCGTTCCGGAAGGGCGGATCAAGGGGCAGACCGCTGAAAATCCGGTGTTTTCGGCGATGGTTGCCACGGTCTTGAAATGCCTTTCCGCGTTCACCACCTATACCCTGCAGGTGCCAATACGGACCTGCTGGCCAACGAGACCCGCCACACCAAGGGGGTTGCCCAAGGCCAAAACGCAAAAACGTCGCTCAAAGGAGGACAAGACCATGCGTCATGTCGATTTTTCCCCTCTCTACCGTTCAACGGTTGGTTTCGACCGCCTTTTCACCATGCTGGACTCGCTTGCCCAGCCGGAAGGCAGCCAGACCTACCCGCCCTACAACATCGAAAAAACCGGCGATAACGCCTACCGGATCACCATGGCGGTGGCCGGCTTCGGTGAAGACGAGCTTTCGATCGAGGCTCGCGAACATGTCCTGACCGTTACCGGCGAAAAGGCCGAAGACGGCGACAAGGACGGCGAGTTCCTCTATCGCGGTATCGCCAAGCGCGCCTTCGAGCGCAGGTTCCAACTGGCCGAGCATGTCGAGGTCAAAGGCGCCAAGCTCGTAAACGGGCTGCTGCATGTCGATCTTGCCCGTGAGATTCCGGAAGCCATGAAGCCGCGCCGGATCGACATTTCCGTCGACAAGTCCGCGACGCAAGCCAAGCAGATCGAAGCCGAAACGGTCGCTTAACGATCTGCCCTAAACGAACGGCGCCCACCCGGGGCGCCGTTTTATAATCACGCATGGCGACCCTTTACCGATCACCGTCGCCACCGCCGGTCGCTTCGGCTGCGGCTTCCTCTTCATCGATGATCGATCGTGCTGCCGCAGAGACGGCCTTCTTTTCGTCGTCGGTCAACCCGTCAGCCGTTTTTCCATCCTCCAGCCGGACCGTGACCTGCTTGTGGGCAAAATGGATGCCCTCGCGGGCAAAGAGATCCTGAATAGACTGATAGACGACTTTGCGTGTGACGAACTGCTCACCCGGCTTGGTCATGAATTTGACCCGGATGATCATCGCGGAGTCTTCCATCTTGTAGACGCCCTGCGATTTCAGCGGCTGCATGAATGTGTGGCCAATCTGCGGGTGCTTGATCAGTTCCTGCCCCAGTTTCTTGACCAGCTTGCGGACCTTCTCGACATCGGTGTCATAGGTGACGCGCAGTGGCAGTTTCATCACGACCCAGTCGCGGGAGAAGTTGGTCAGCCGTTTGATTTCTCCAAAGGGAATCGTGTGGAGGGCGCCCAGATGGTGGCGCAGTTGGAACGACCGGATCGAGATCCGTTCCACCGTGCCCTTGATGCCTTCGATCTCGACATATTCGCCGTTGCGAAACGCGTCATCGAGCAAGAAAAAGGCGCCGGAGAAGATGTCTCTGATCAGCGTCTGCGCGCCAAAGCCGACGGCAATACCGACCACGCCGGCGCCGGCGAATATCGGGCCTATATCGAAGCCCAGACGCGACAGCAGGATCATGCCGGCGATCGAAAACAGCACGATGATCATCATGTAACGCATGATCGGCAACAGTGTTGCCACGCGCGTCGCACCGGCGCCGCCGCCTTCGCCGCCCATTTCTTCATCGTCGGTTTCCGGAACGCCGCCTTCCTGTTCAAGCCGCTTGTCGATGAACACGGAGAGCGCTCGATAGGCGAGCCAGCACAGAACAACCGAGAGAACGATGTCGAGAAAGGAAGACCAGAAACTGTTTTCGGCATTCAGATCGACGCCCCAACTGCGCACCAATTGAGCGACAGCGATGGTGGCGATGATCGCCATCGCAGCCATTTCGAAGAACGGTTTGAACACCGGTTGATACTCGAAGTTGACACTCGACGGTCCGACGATCATCTCTTCGCCGGCTTCGTCATCCACCTGTCCCGCCTCCTTGGCCAAACGTTCCCGCTCTGCGGCAGCCCTTTCCTCGAACTGCCTGATACGTCGGTTGTAGAGCGCCTGAATGACGATGATGACGATGCCGTAAGAGATCAGCGCCGCCCAGAAAACAATGAACGGTGCCGCGATGATGGCGCCGGGGTTGGAGAGGCCAAGCGCCAGTCGGAAGACGAATACGGCCACTGCAAGGAGCATGTAGATCATGAAACCAACCGGCACGAGGCGTGCAAGCGTCGATCTCAAGCGGAAGAGATAGGCGCTCGGCGATCGCGGCGCGAAAATGTGCTGCCAGATTTTCCAGTCCTTGATGGTGAGCACCATCAGCACCAGTGTCACGACGCAGGCGGTGCAAATCTGGATGAACAGGATATTCTCGACCGTCAGACCGGCATAGTCCTGACCTGCGCCGATAAAGCTCAAAGATCGTGCGATGGCAGCGAAGATCACCACAATCGCAACCGCAACACCCCAGTCCCGGTGCAGCCGAACAGCCTCTTCGTCGGTCAGGTTAACGATTCGGTGGTTCGGTGCGTCATAGGCAAAAAGGTTCCAGGAAACTGCGCGGATCATCGCCCGGTAGAAGAGATAGGCCAGTATGATTTCGAAAATAATGCGCCTGGACGGTTCTCGGCCCGTGTCGAAAACCACTGCCACGGCCATCGCCATGACGAAAAAAATGCCGATGTAGACCAGCGCCAGGACCGCACGGAATATCAGATATTTGGCTTTGTCGGCCGTCGTCGCCGGTTCCGGATCGTACATGTAGCGGAAGTAGTCGCGGCCCCAGCGCAGGATGGGTTTGATGGCGATCCAGCCGACAAACAATCCAACAATGGCCGTCGCCACTGCCCGGTAAATCCAGAAATATGAACCGTCGGGACTGGCCAATTGCAGCGTTTTCTGGATGTTTGGCCATAGGGTCGGAACGCTTTCAACGATTTCCTGGATACGCGACCGTGCTCTGAAGAAGCGGTCAGCCCGCATGGCACTGGCATCGGCCGCCGCGGCCTCGCTGTCTTCATTGCCCGGCCTGACGATGATAACGGTCGACCCATCCCGGCGCGCTTCCTCAAGCAACGCCTCCATACCGTCCGGCGGACTTTCGTCAGCGGTGCTGGTCGTGCCAGGAAGAAATTGTGCTTCAGCCGGTACCGGACTTATTGCGGTAACAGCCAAGCACAAGGCGATCAGCACTGCGAAACGAAGAATAAACCCCGAAAATAGTGGCATTGCGTGGCTCCAGACAACATCGGTTGCCGGAATCATTAGGCCACAGCATCAGGCTTGTGAAGACACGGTCGGTTGATTCAAGGGGGCAAGAACGCGAGGTGGGCACCTGATTTCAGAGGTCACTGCACCCTCTGGTCGCACACAGTACCAGTCGTTCAAACTTTAAGGTGCGGGAGGCGGTTACCGGACTCGACCGGTTCCCGCTCTGGTCAGTAGGCCTGGCTGGTGCCGACGGGATGACCGGTGTCGATCATGCGGCGGTTCCACCATCTGGACAGTATGTTGTCGAGCGAGACCGCACCAGGGCCTTTGAGAGCGACATAGATCAGGGGAATCATCCAGAAAAGGCGCTGGTCGATAATTTCACCGGGCTGGCCGTTGAGGAGCGTGCCGAGAGCTACCTGGTGGACGCTGACGTCCACATAGGTCTGCACGATGATGAAGCCGATCATGCCGATGGCACCTATGCGGGCAAAAAGACCAAGGACGATCAGCACCGGCAGGATGAACTCGCCATAGGTGCCGAAAAAGACAACGATATGGGTTGGCAGCGAAAGTGCGCTCTGCTCATATCCGGCCGCTTCGAATGCCGGACCGGCAATCTGGATATAAGCGCCATCGGTGATGGACAAAAAGCCGAGAAGGCCATCGCCGATCTTCGTTTTTGCCGAATTCAGGTAGTAGATATAAAGCGTCAGCAGGAATGCCAGCCTAGTG
Organism: Hoeflea sp.; assembly: GCA_965228435.1. Taxonomy (GTDB): domain Bacteria; phylum Pseudomonadota; class Alphaproteobacteria; order Rhizobiales; family Rhizobiaceae; genus Hoeflea_A. The sequence goes on from OZ245818.1 coordinate 4,640,973, forward strand.
AAAAGGCCAAGGAACCAGCCGTCGGTGACCTTTTCCAGTGCGCCGAAAAAGCCATTGTGCAGCAGACGAAGTCCGTTGATGAGAGAAGTCATGGCGAAGGTCCCCGGTTACGGTTGGGATAGGTCGGTAAAGGCACCGGCCTCAAGCATTGCCGCAATGGCTGCGGCAAGATCAAAGTCACTCGTTTCGGCGACGGCAAGTCCGGCCGCCTCTCCAAGCGGAGAGCCATCGATCAGGGCGGTGAGGAAGACAGCGCCGCCCGGCGGAAGATTGCGCACCTCGACGTCGTCGACGGCACGGGTCACCAGGCCGTCCTCGGCGACGCCTGGGTCAATCGCGGGCATCGGCTGGTCTGACCGATTTGCCGAGAAAATGGTGACTGCGGCAAATGACGAACGCAGAACGCGGCTGGCCGGGTGAGCAACAAATCGGACACTTGCCAGATCTTCCGGACCGATCGCAGCCAGGCGCGCCGGGTCGAGCGGTGGGGCGTCGGCCGCGTGATAGGCATCAAGCCAGGCACGTTCCAGGCGGGCGACGTCAGGCAGGTAGACCAGCTTCTGCGCAGGTTCAAAACGTTCCAGGAATTCCGGGAACGTCTCACCATATTGAAAAAGCAGCGGCGAGCTGGGCGGTTCCGACTGGACGTAAACTCGCACCATGGCGTTGAAGAACTGTTCGCCGACCAGACGTTTGACGGCCGGGAAGGTGTCAGCCATGGCATTGACGAGGCCAACGGTGACGTTGTTGCGATAGACGTTGAAGCGTTTGACCGCCTGCTTGCCGTTCGGACCCACGAGCCCTTCAGGCAGGCTGGTATCGGGATCGGTCAAGGCTTTGGAAAACGAAGAAAGCGTCATTCCTGCATCTTGGGAAGAGCTAGCCGACGGCCGCATGACGGGTCCCCAACATGTAGGTTTGCGCGTGACGCGCGAGAATATCGTCGGCAAGCATGGCCTCGCGGCGCAGGATCGGCCATTCGGGGACTTCATTGTCCCATTCGATCAATGTCGGCGTCGGACCGATCTGGCCGATGACGATATCGTAGAGCTTCCAGACTTCATTATCGACCGGGCGGTCATGGGCGTCGATGAGAAGCGGTTCGCCCTCGTCGTCGGTGTCGGAGGCATGACCCGCCAGGTGGATTTCCTCGACCAGTTCGAGCGGAAACTCGGAAAGGTAGGTCAGCGGCTTGTATTTCTGGTTGGTGGCCGAAACAAACACGTTGTTGATATCGAGCAGCATGCCGCAGCCGGTTCGCCGGGCTATCTCGCGGACAAAATCCGTCTCGCTCATGGTCGATTGCTCGAATTGCAGGTAGGTCGACGGGTTTTCCAACAGGATCTTGCGACCGAGCCTCTCCTGGACGAGGTCGATGTGATCGACGACGCGCCGCAGGGTCGCTTCGTCGTAAGGCACTGGCAGCAGATCGTTATAGTAGCTGTTATCGTGGGTCGACCACGCCAGGTGTTCGGAGACAAGACCCGGTTCGTAGCGCTCCACGACCGCCTTCAATCGATCGACGTGCTGGGCATCGATGCCCTTTTCGCTGCCGATCGAGAGGCCGACGCCATGGACGGACAAAGGAAATTGATTGCGGATGGCGGTCAGGGCGCGATGCGGTGCGCCGCCGGCACCCATGTAGTTTTCCGCATGCACTTCCAGGAAGCCAATGCGGTAGTCGTCGCCGAGAATGGCATCGATATGGGTGGCTTTGAGACCGGCGCCAGCCCGTGCCGGTATCTTTGACGGTGCAAAGCCAGCGGCGTCTACGATTGTTCCATTCGCTGAAATCGGCATGACTTTACTCCATCGTGGCCAGAAGCGATGACCGCCCGCTGGGGGGCGGCCATCGGTGGGAAATCAGGCCGGAATATCGCGGTCCAGCGGCTCCAGCGAACCCATGCGGTTGCCCGGCAGTTCCATGGTGGCGCAGGTGCCATCTGCAACCAGCTTCCAGGCATTGCCCTGGTAATCAACGGTCGAGGTGCCGGCGCAGGTGGTGCCGGGACCTGCGGCGCAGTCGTTCTGACCGGCGAGGGATACACCGTAGCACTTTTCCTTGGCCGAGGCAGCGGTCGTTGAGGCAACCAGAGTTGCACCGGACAGAGCCATTGCAACGGCACCTGCAACTGCGGACGCACCTACGAGGGTTTTCTTGGACATTTCGATCTCCTTGTGTGTGTGGTCAGGGCTTACACGTAATCTACTTCACCCGAATTTGCCGGGTCGACTGTTGATTTAGGAAACCGCCGGATAAATTGGAAATCAACAGCACGTTATAATCCGCCATGTTGAAGTGACGAATATTTCAGGACGTCGTGTTGGGCCTGCGCCCAGGTGTGGATGAGGTGCTAGCCCAGGAGATCGAGGAAGTCCGAAACGTGCTGCTCCGTTGTCGCAAAACTGGTCACCAGCCGAACCAATGCTTCGTCCTCGGCCGGTCGCTCAACCATGCTGTGCGGGTGATTCCAAACGTGGAACCGCGCGCCGGCCGCCAACAATGCATCGGCATGACTGCGCTTCAATATCATGAAGACTTCGTTGCAATCGGCCGGCCAGGCAAGACGCGCATTGGCTGAAGCGTCGATGCCCTTTTGCAGATGTTCGGCCATGCCGTTCGAAGTCCGGGCGATGTCAAGCCACAGTCCGTCCTCGAAATAAGCTTCGAATTGCGCCGTGACAAACCGGGTCTTCGAAATGAGCTGTGCCGCTTGCTTGCGGATGAATGGTAGTTGCTTGGCCTTATCTGGGTCGAACACGACAATTGCCTCGGCGCACCAGCATCCGTTCTTGGTGGCACCAAACGACATGAGATCGATGCCCCGTTTCCAGGTCATCTCAGCGGGGCTGACATCGAGATGGACCAGCGCATTGGCAAACCGCGCCCCGTCCATATGTATCGGCAGGCCATGGTGCCGACTGACGTCAGCGATCGCGTCGATCTCTTCGGGCCGATAAACCGTGCCGATTTCGGTGGATTGGGTCAGACTCACCGCCATCGGTTGTCCCGCCTGAATGAACTCCGGCGGATAACGCTTTATTTGCTGCCGAAGATTTTCGGGATCGATGCGGCCAAGGGCGCCATCGACCGGCGCAAGCCTGGCGCCATGGGTGAACAGTTCCGGAGCCCCGCCTTCGTCCTCCAGCAGGTGGGCTTCGCGGTGGCAGAAGACCACGCCGCCGGGGCGGTTGACCGAGGCCATGGACAACGAATTGGCAGCCGTGCCGGTACTGACAAAGAAAACTGCCACGTCGCGCTCGAAAATTTCGCTGAAGGTGCGCTCGACCCGGCGGTCGAGGTCGCTGTTGCCGTAGGCAGGTGCGAAGCCCGAGGAATGACGGGTGAGCGATTCAGCGATGCGCGGATGAACACCGCTCCAATTGTCGGAGGAAAAATGCATGAAAACCCCATCGGAACGATGCAGATTGAGAAAACGGGTATTCATGCCACGGAACGGATGGGTGTCAAAGGGCCGCACGGCCCGTTGATATTTTTTCCATACTCCCGTCGCATCCGTGTAATATTGTGTCGCCTCAGGCCGTGTTGCCGCAATTTGCTGTTACAGGCGTCGATTTAATTGCGTGTGCCGTCTTGCTCCGGCCGACGGTTTCTGGCATAGAGGGGCAAATAGGACAGCCATACTGTCCTATTTTGGTGTGACCGGGCAACGGAAACGCCAAAGGCCGCTCAAGCGGTGCCGCAGCGGGCAAGACGTGCCCGCCGCACCAGCAGAAACCGGACCGAGGATTATCGGCTTCGGTTGATGCGCAACGCTTCGACCCGGGATTGCTCGCAACGGGTTGCAACGGTAGAACGGCTTATCGCCCGAATTTGCCGCGCAAGAAAAAAACTGTACCGGAACTGAAACGCCGGCATGGACAATCAGGTCGCCACAGGAAGGCAGGGACTTTCAGGGCAACGACAGGAGGAAAAGAGATGACGCTGAAAACGCCATCAAAGGACGCCGCTTTTGAACGCCGCAGTGCGACGCTCAAACCTGCGGGCACATCCGCTTTTCCTGCAAAGCAGGGTCTTTACGATCCGCGCAATGAGCACGACGCCTGTGGTGTCGGGTTCGTCGCCCATATGCGCGGCGAAAAATCCCACGGCATCGTCAAGGACGGGCTGTTCATGCTCGAAAACCTCACCCATCGTGGCGCCGTCGGCGCCGATCCGCTGATGGGTGACGGCGCCGGCATGCTGGTGCAGATTCCCGACGATTTTCTTCGCGAAGACATGGCGGATCGCGGCGTCGTCTTGCCCGAGGTGGGCCACTACGCGGTTGGCTACCTGTTCATGCCGCAGGACGACGATCTGCGCGCCCATATCGAGGACATCATCGCCGAGGTGGTCGAGGCCGAGGGCCAGACCCTGATCGGCTATCGCGACGTGCCTGTGGACAATTCGTCATTGTCCAAGGCGCCGGATATCGTCGCCACCGAACCCCATCACCGTCAGGTTTTCATCGGCCGCAATCCGGAGATTGAAGACGAGAGAGAGTTCGAGCGTCGCCTGTTCATCCTGCGCAAGGTGATCTCGAACCGTATCTTCAAGGAAACCGACGGACGCGACAACGGGTTCTACATCGTATCGCTGTCGAGCCGAACGATCGTCTACAAGGGCATGTTCCTGGCCTACCAGCTCGGCGCCTATTATCCGGACCTGCGCGACGAGCGGTTCGTATCGGCGCTTGCCCTGGTGCACCAGCGCTTTTCCACCAACACCTTTCCGTCCTGGAAGCTTGCTCACCCATACCGGATGGTGGCGCATAATGGTGAGATCAACACGCTGCGCGGCAACGTCAACTGGATGGCGGCGCGCCAGGCGTCGGTTTCCTCACCCCTGTTCGGCGATGACATCAGCAAGCTGTGGCCGATCTCCTATGAAGGCCAGTCGGACACGGCCTGTTTCGACAACGCCCTGGAGTTCCTGGTCCAGGGAGGCTATTCGCTCGCCCATGCGGTCATGATGCTGATTCCGGAAGCCTGGGCCGGCAACAAGCTGATGCATGAGGACCGGAGGGCTTTCTACGAGTATCACGCGGCGCTCATGGAGCCGTGGGACGGTCCGGCCGCGGTCACCTTTACGGACGGCCGGCAGGTCGGCGCAACCCTCGATCGCAATGGATTGCGGCCGGCACGCTACATCGTCACCGACGATGACCGGGTGATCATGGCCTCCGAAGCTGGCGTGCTGCCGGTTGACGAAAAGTCGATCGTGCGCAAGTGGCGGCTGCAGCCCGGCAAGATGCTGCTGATCGACATGGAAGAAGGTGCCATCATTTCGGATGCCCAGATCAAGCGCGACCTTGCCAACCGCAACCCTTATGGCAAATGGCTGGAGCGGACCCAGATCGTGCTCGAGGACGTCAAGGCGGATATCCAGCGGCGCCCGATGACGTCCTCCGCTTCGCTGCTCGACCGTCAGCAGGCCTTCGGTTACTCGCAGGAGGACCTGAAGATCCTGATGGCGCCGATGGCGACCACCGGCCAGGAAGCATTGGGCTCGATGGGCACCGATACGCCGATTTCGGCGCTGTCGGACAAGTCGAAGCTGCTCTACACCTATTTCAAGCAGAATTTCGCCCAGGTCACCAATCCGCCGATCGATCCGATCCGCGAAGAATCGGTGATGAGTCTGGTCTCGTTTATCGGACCGCGTCCAAACCTGTTCGACCTGGAAGGTCTGGCGGAGCGCCGGCGCCTGGAAGTACGCCAGCCAATTCTGACCAACGATGACCTGGAGAAAATCCGGGTGATCGGCGAGATTTCCGACAACCAGTTCCAGACCCAGACGCTCGACATCACCTACGGTCAGAACCGCGGTGCGGACTACATGGTCGAGGCGTTGGACCGGCTCTGCCAGCGGGCGGAGAGGGCCGTTGAGAACGGTTACAACATTATCATCCTGTCGGATCGGCTTTTGTCGGCCGACCGCATTGCCATACCGGCGCTGCTGGCGACGGCCGCGGTCCACCACCACCTGATCCGCAAAGGTTTGAGGACTTCGGTCGGGCTGGTCGTCGAATCGGGTGAGCCGCGCGAAGTACACCATTTTGCGGTGCTGGCCGGCTATGGTGCCGAGGCGATCAACCCCTATCTTGCCTTCGACACACTGGCCGATATGCACGAGCGCAGCGAGTTCCCGCCGGAAGTCGATCCGGTGGAAGTGGTCGAGCGCTATATCAAGGCGATCGACAAGGGTCTGCTCAAGGTGATGTCGAAAATGGGCATCTCCACTTACCAGTCCTACTGCGGCGCGCAGATCTTCGATGCTGTTGGTCTGTCGTCGGACTTTATCGAGCAATATTTCTTCGGAACGGCAACGACCATCGAAGGTGTCGGGCTCGATGAAATCGCCAGGGAAACCCATGTCCGCCACGCCGAAGCATTCGGCGACGATCCGGTGCTGAGAACGGCATTGGAGGTGGGCGGCGAATACCTATACCGCATGCGCGGCGAGAGCCATGTCTGGTCGCCCGACAGCGTGGCACTGCTGCAGCACGCGGTGCGCGGCAATGCTCAGGACAAGTATCGGGAGTTTGCGAAGCTGGTGAACGAGCACGCCGAGGGTCTCAACACCATTCGAGGACTGTTCAAGATTACGTCGGCTGAGGAAGCAGGGCGAGAACCCGTGGCGCTCGACGAGGTCGAGCCTTCGGCCGATATCGTCAAGCGGTTTTCGACCGGCGCCATGTCCTTTGGCTCGATCAGCCGGGAGGCACACACGACGCTTGCCCGGGCGATGAACGAAATCGGCGGCAAGTCGAACACTGGCGAGGGTGGCGAGGAAACCGATCGCTTCACGCCCTTGCTTGACGGTTCGATGAACCCGGAGCGCTCCGCCATCAAGCAGGTTGCTTCCGGCCGCTTTGGCGTGACCACCGAATATCTGGTCAATTCGGACATGATCCAGATCAAGGTGGCGCAAGGTGCCAAGCCCGGTGAAGGCGGGCAGCTGCCTGGCCACAAAGTCGACGCGACGATTGCCAAGACACGCCATTCGACGCCCGGCGTCGGTCTGATTTCGCCGCCACCGCACCATGACATCTACTCGATCGAGGACCTGGCTCAGCTGATCTTTGATCTGAAAAACGTCAACGAGACGGCCGATATCTCGGTCAAGCTTGTGTCGGAAGTTGGTGTGGGTACGGTGGCTGCCGGCGTCGCCAAGGCCCGCGCTGACCACATTACCATTGCCGGTTTCGACGGTGGTACCGGCGCGTCGCCGCTAACCTCGCTGAAACATGCGGGCTCGCCCTGGGAAATGGGACTGGCCGAGACCCATCAGACGCTGGTGCTCAACGGTCTGCGCTCGCGTGTGCCGCTGCAGGTCGATGGCGGCCTGCGCACCGGGCGCGACGTTATCGTCGGCGCGCTTCTGGGGGCTGACGAGTTCGGCTTCTCCACGGCGCCTCTGATTGCCGCCGGCTGCCTGATGATGCGCAAGTGCCATCTGAACACCTGCCCGGTCGGCATTGCCACCCAGGATCCGGTGCTTCGCCAACGCTTCAAGGGCACGCCGGAACATGTGATCAACTACTTCTTCTTTGTCGCCGAGGAAGTGCGTGAGCTGCTCGCCGCCATGGGCTACCGCAAGCTCAACGACATTATCGGCGAATCCGACCTGCTGAAGAAAGACGAGTTGATCGAACACTGGAAGGCCAAGGGGCTCGATTTCAGCGACCTGTTCCACAAGGTCGAAGCCGACAGGCAGGCGACCTACTGGACCGAAAGGCAAAATCATCCGATCGACGATGTCCTTGATCGCAAGATGATTGCAGCTGCCGCCCCGGCGTTGGAGAACCGCGAACCGGTTTCTCTGGAGTTCGACATCCGCAATGTCGATCGCTCTGCCGGCGCAATGCTGTCGGGCGAGGTGGCCCGCAGGTACGGCATCAAGGGGCTCAAGGACGACACCATTTCGGTGCGCCTCAACGGCACGGCCGGACAATCCTTCGGCGCCTTTCTGTCGCGCGGCATCACGTTCGATCTCGTTGGCGACGGCAACGACTATGTCGGCAAGGGCCTGTGCGGCGGACGTCTGATCATCCGGCCACCGGAGGAAAGCCGCATCGTCGCGGAGGAGTCGATCATCGTCGGCAACACCGTGCTCTACGGTGCCATCGATGGCGAGTGCTATTTCCGCGGCGTTGCCGGCGAGCGCTTTGCCGTGCGCAACTCGGGCGCCATTGCGGTGGTCGAAGGCGTCGGCGACCATGGCTGCGAATATATGACCGGCGGCATTGTCGTCGTGCTTGGCCAAACCGGTCGCAACTTTGCAGCGGGCATGTCGGGCGGCGTCGCCTACGTGCTCGATGAAGAGGGCGATTTCGCCCGCCGTTGCAACCTGGCGATGGTCGAACTCGAACCGGTGCCTGAGGAGGATGATATCCTTGAAGAGCTGCACCACCATGGCGGCGATCTCGCCCACCACGGACGGGTCGATGTGTCGGGTGACATGACGCGGCATGACGAGGAGCGGCTCTACCAGCTGATTTCCAACCACGTGCACTACACTGGTTCCGACCGGGCGCGCGACATTCTCGAGAACTGGGCCGATTACCGGCCGAAGTTCCGCAAAGTGATGCCGGTCGAATACCGGCGGGCGCTCGAGGAAATGGAACGCATGCGCATGGGCGTTGCGGCGGAATAGAAGCCGGTCTTCGCGAAAAGGATCAAAGCCGAACGGGCTACCGGACAAGAGGCACCAGTCTCTTGCAACACCGAAAACGAAGCCTGTTTCGACGATTGAGGGTTAGAGAATTATGGGCAAGGTTACCGGATTTCTGGAGATCGATCGCCAAGTCGCACAATACCAGCCGGCATCCGACCGGATCCGTCATTACAGGGAGTTTTCCCTGCCGATGTCGGATTCGGAGATCAAAAAACAGGCGGCTCGCTGCATGGATTGCGGCATCCCGTTCTGCCATGGCCCGACGGGCTGCCCGATCCACAACCAGATCCCGGATTGGAACGACCTCGTCTACAACAAGAACTGGGAAGAGGCGATTGCAAACCTGCATTCGACCAACAACTTCCCGGAATTCACCGGGCGCATTTGCCCGGCGCCTTGTGAGGAAGCCTGTACGCTGAACCTAGAAGACGTTCCGGTGGCGATCAAGACGGTTGAGCAGGCGCTGGCCGACAAGGCCTACGAGATGGGCCTGATCGTGCCGCGGCCGTCCGCTACAAAGACCGGCAAGAAGGTTGCGATTATCGGCTCCGGACCGGCTGGCATGGCTGCCGCCCAACAGCTTGGCCGCGTTGGCCACGATGTCCACGTCTATGAGCGCGAAAGCGCCGCCGGCGGCCTGCTGCGCTACGGCATTCCCGACTTCAAGATGGAAAAGCACACCATCGACAAGCGAGTCGCCCAGATGGAGGGCGAGGGAGTCACCTTCCACTACAACGCCAACATAGGCGTCGATATCAGCGTCGACACGCTGCTGTCCGATCACGATGCTGTGCTTTATTGCGGTGGTTCCGAAAAGCCACGCGATGCCGGCATTCCGGGTGTCGAATTTGTCGGCGTCCACGATGCCATGCCCTATCTGGTGCAGCAGAACAAGCGAGTGGCACGCGAGCGTGTCGAGTGTGTCGGCTGGCCGTCGGAACCGATTGTCGCCAGCGGCAAGCATGTCGTCGTCGTCGGGGGTGGTGACACGGCATCCGACTGCATCGGAACGGCCTTCCGTCAGGGTGCCGTCAAGGTCACGCAGCTCGACATTCGGCCGCAACCGCCGGCGCGCGAAGACAAGCTGGCCGTCTGGCCCTATTGGGCGACCAAGATGCGCACGTCGTCGTCGCAGGCCGAAGGCGCCGTACGCGAGTTCCAGGTCGGCACGTTGGAGTTCGTGGGCGAAGACGGCATGCTGACCGGGGTCAAGTGTTGCCAGGTGGACGAGAAGCGCGAGCCGATCGCCGGCACCGAGTTCATCATCAAGGCCGACCTCGCCTTTATCGCTATCGGCTTTCGCGGACCAATGGAAAGCGGTGTGCTGGCGGATCTGGGCGACCGGCTTGAAATCGAAGTTGATCAGCGCAAATCAACCAATGTGCTGGCCAACGAAAACGACTACCGCACATCGGTTGATGGGCTGTGGGCCGCCGGCGACGTGCGCCGCGGACAATCGCTGGTGGTCTGGGCAATCCGCGAGGGCCGTCAGGCCGCCCGCGATATCGATCTCTCGCTGATGGGCGAAACGACGCTGCCGCTTTAGAGAGTCGGGCCGTCGCGCTCTTTCGGCCAGACGAAGTGGTCGGCGCGACCGGGTGGCGGCGCCGTGGTCTTGCCGTCGAACACCAGCTCGTCGCGCGGCGTGCGGCTCTGCGACACGCGCGGGTTCTCGGCTCCCAGCAGGGCCTGTTCACCGTCAAGCGCCGGGTCGTTCATGTCGATCGGGCTGGTGCGCACCGTCAGCGTATCGCCACGGTTCGGATCGAGAACCAACAGCTCGGGAAGATTGTCCTCACCGAGCTTGCCGGTTCCCTCATCCGCTTCGTCGCCGAGCAGACGGCGCACCGATTTCTCCACATAGAATGCGAGCTTGCGGCGGCCGGCCTTGGTCATTCGGATGCCGTCCTTGGTGCGAAGCCGCACCTGCTGACCTTTGATATCTGAGCCGGTGTAGATGAACTTGCCGTTTTCGTCGACGAAGCCATCCCAAATGTCGATGAATTCACCTTCGGCATCGCCGACGACGGAGCGGAAAATCCCGTTGATGGCGAGGATATCGGTCGACATGGAGGCGGATTTGTAGGCCGGTGCCCCGACCCAGACCAGCGGGATGCCGCGCGATCGAATGGCCTGGGCCATTTCATCCACACGCTTGGTGTACTCCGTGACCCAGGCATCGGAGTGTACGGCGACCCGTTGTCCGCCGTCTCGCAACGGTTGACGGTCGTTGGAACCGAGCATGACGATGGCGACCGCCGGCTTGGTCTCGTCGAGAACGCCGGGCAGTGTTTCCGGCCAGTTGTAGTAATCGTCGCGCACCAGACCCGATGAGCCATTGGTTTTGTGGACTATCGCAACCCCGGGAGCCTGGCTGAAAGCTGTCTCCAGCCCCTCGGCCAAGGACTTGGCCTGGAAGTCTCCCACCACCAAGACACGGCTGGCATTCTCCACTTTGACGACGGCCGGTGGGCGTTTCGGGAGACGGGTGACCGATGACCTCTTGGTGCTGCGCTTACCACTGCGTCGAACCGGCCGCCGTTGTTCTCGAACCACGGGTTCGGGGCGGGCGCGCCGCCGATTGAACAACCGGTCGAAAATGGATCGCCGCTTGATGACCGTTTGCGCCTCAGCGACGGCGATGGGCACCATGGTTTCGGCAATCATGCCTGATACCGCGATCAAGGCAGGAACAAGAAACCAGATCAGACGCCGGCCGAGAAACGCAACCAAGAAGAACTCCCGTCATCGTCGCAATGTCTTCAGCAGGTTGTGCGACGGAACGCCGTCCGGCGTCAAGCCGCGCTTCGACTGGAATGTTTTAATGGCTAATTGCGAACCGGAGCCGATATTGCCGTCGATTTCCCCTTTGTAGTAGCCGAGCGCCTGCAGATGAACCTGAATTTCGCGCCGCTCGTCCATCGACAGGACACCTTTGGGCTTGGGCCATTTCTGCACCAGACCGTCATAGCCCGATATCCTGTCGGCTAGCAGCCCGACCGTAAGCGCATAGGTGTCGGAATTGTTGTAACGCTTCAGCATGAAGAAATTTCGCGTCATCAGGAAAGCCGGACCGCTACCCCCAGCCGGCATCTTCAGCACGGCCTTTTCTCCCGGCCGGGCGAATGCCCTGCCGTTAGGCCGCTTGAAGCCGAGTTTGGTCCATTGGGCGAGCGTTTTCGAACTGCCGACATAACGGCTGGCGCCCCGCGGCGCACGAACTTCGTAGCCCCAGGTCCGCCCGGTTCGCCAACCGTTCTTTCGCAACAGGTTGGCGGCAGATGCAAGAGCATCGGGGATTGAGTTCCACACATCGCGTCGACCGTTGCCATCAAGGTCCTGCGCAAACGCAAGATAGCTGGTCGGGATGAACTGGGTATGCCCCATGGCACCGGCCCAGGATCCGACGAGCTGCTTTTTCTTGACATCACCGGCCTGGAGAATTTTCAGCGCTCCAATCAGCTGGCCTCGGGCATATTTTGCGCGCCGCTTGTCATAGTAGGCAAGCGTGGCCAGCGCGCGCGGAACATAGTGAAGTCGGTCGGGATAGTTGAAGACGTTGCCGTAGCTCGATTCGACCGACCAGATCGCGATGACCACAGACCGCTCGACCCCGTAGCGTTTCTCGATGGCGTCGAGGGTCCGCTTGTGCTTTCGTGCCAGAGCCTGGCCTTTTTTGATGATCGAGCCGTGGACCCGCGTATCGACGTAGCTCCATACATTTTCCTTGAACTCGGGCTGGTGCCGGGCCTTGCGCAACACTTCCGGATCGGGGGTTTTGACGCCGGCGAATGCCTTGTCGTAGGTGGACTTCCGAATGCCGTTTTTCGCGGCCACGCTGCGAAAGTTGGAGATCCACTTGCGGAAGCCGGGATCGGCGTGAGCTGCGGAAACATCCAGTAATAGGGCTGGGGTCAATACGATGAACAGGACCAACAGCAATCTCGGTGCGGTGTCATGGAAACGCATCGATTTCTCCACTGTGTCGGACTGCGACGTTACGTTACCTTCAAGAAAAGGCGCAATAAAGGCGCCGCAGCCCCAGACGGTCTTAACACTTTCTTCACGATCCTAGGCACGAACCGTCAACAATCTGTTAACCACTGCAACAAGGTCGGTCGCGCGATTGGCGCTCCTTTAGGAGTTGGTGCCGTAAAGGAAATGCGACCCGGTGGCAACGCCCTTGCGCGCCAGCGCGAAAGCGGTTAGTGGCCGCCAATTGGAGACGGTAACGAGGTAAATCGCCATGTCGCAGCAGCCCAAGGTCCGTAAAGCGGTGTTCCCGGTGGCGGGGCTCGGCACACGCTTTCTGCCGGCTACCAAGGCTATTCCCAAGGAAATGCTGACGGTGGTCGACCAGCCGGTCATTCAATACGTCGTTGATGAGGCCCGAGCCGCCGGCATCGAACATTTCATTTTTGTCACCGGCCGCAACAAGGCGGTGATCGAGGACCATTTCGATATTCAGGTGGAACTCTACGACACGTTGCGCAATCGCGGGAAACTGGATGAGCTGAGCAACCTTCAGGCCCGCCAGCCCAAGCCCGGGCAAACCAGCTTTACCCGTCAGCAGGAGCCGCTTGGACTGGGGCACGCCGTCTGGTGCGCCCGCGAACTGGTCGGCGATGAACCCTTTGCACTGCTTCTCCCGGACATGGTCATGCAGGATCCGAAGGGGTGCCTGACCGGCATGGTCGAACTCTATGAGAAGTCCGGCGGCAACGTCATTTCCGTCGAGGAAGTGCCGGAGGAAGAAACTCATCGCTACGGCATTGTCGGTATCGGCGAGGATATCGACGATGATGGTTTCCGCATCACAAAAATGGTCGAGAAACCCACACCGGGCACGGCACCGTCCAACTACTTCATCAACGGGCGCTACATTCTGCAGCCGGAAATTTTCTCGATCCTGCAGACCCAGGAGCGAGGGGCCGGTAACGAAATCCAGATTACCGATGCCATGCTAAAACTGGCGGAGCACCAGGATTTCTGGGGCTATCGTTTCCGCGGCAACACGTTCGACTGCGGCTCGAAGGAAGGTTTCATCAAGGCCAATGTTTCGTTCGCCCTGCAGCGGCCGGACATCCGCACGAAGGTCGAGGATGACCTTCGGCGCATGCTCAATGGTGGCTGACTGTCACTTGCGATCGGCCATTCGCAGAGAATGGTTATTGGCCAACCAGATGAAAAAACTCGATTAACTGGCCGTTTGGGTCGGTAACCTTGAGCAGGTGAATGCCGGGCTCTTCGATGATTTCGGGTGCATCCAGTCCAAACCGGGTCAGCCGGGCTCGCAATTCTTCCAGATTTCCGGATTGCAGATAGGGCACGGATCCGGAGCCTGCGATCGAACCAGGCGCATAGCGTTCGCGGGTAACAATCGCGAACCATCCGCCGGCAACATTGAAGGCGATGAAGTCGTCAAGCTCGATGGCCGGCCGGCTCTCGAAGAGATTGCGATAAAAGTCTTTCGAAGCGGACATGTTGTCGGTCGGAACATATGATCCCATTGCCAGGATTGCCAAGGTCGATCCGCTGTCAATTCCGCCTACGATATTCATCTGGGTTCCTCTCTCTTTGCCGTCACTCACCCTTTGTACGACGCCCATGGTGACACCGTGTTGTCACCATTGTGTCACTAGCATTAGGCTGGTCCAGAGGAGTTCGACATGAGGCGCGCCGACAGGCTGTTTGAAATCATAGAAATCCTTCGGCGTGCCCGTGGCCCGATTTCGGGTCAGTCCATCGGCAACGAACTGGGTGTCACCAGAAGGACCGTCTACCGAGACATTGCGGCGTTGACGGCACAGGGCGTCCCGATCCAGGGGGAAGCAGGGGTCGGCTATATTCTCGAGCCCGGTTTCCATATGCCACCCCTGATGTTGACCTCCGATGAAATCGAGGCTGCGATCCTGGGTGCCCAATGGGTGCAGACACGCGGCGAGCCGGAACTTGCCCTTGCTGCCGAAAAGTTGCTGACGAAGATCAGAACAGTCGCGCCAACTCGGTTTGAAACGTCGTTCGTAGAGCCCGCGGTCAGCGTCGCCCCTGTCGACCAACCCTATGAAGCCCTGGGCGCAGCAGACATCCGCCAGGCCATTCGGCGACAGGTGAAGGTGACGATTATTTATCGGGATTCTCATGAGACCGTGACCGAGCGCGTGATCTGGCCGATTCTCATTGGTTATCGCGATGAGGGAAGAATCGTGGCCGCCTGGTGCGAACTCCGAGAGGGGTTCCGCTATTTTCGAACGGATCGAATCCTGGCTGGTGAAATCATGACCGACAAGATTCCCTGCAGGCGAGATCTCCTGAAAGCTCGGTGGCGTGCCGCCATGGATGAGCAGCGGCAGCGGTACCGTGATGATGAGCGAGCCTAGGATCTCGCCGGCAAGTTCGATTGGTGCTTCAATTCCCGTAAATGCGAAGACACTCCGTCATGCTCATCGACACTTGCTTGACTCGGCCTCTTTGCCGTGTGCCAATCGAGTTGGACTGCGCCCAACCAGAGGTATGCCCAATGATCCGCAAATTAGGCCTGTCAGCCATATACGCTTTCATTCTCACCGCACTGTTGGCGACGGCTGCCACGGCGCAGGACAATCCGATTGTTGCCCGGATGGCCCAGTTTGTGGCTGCCTACAATGCGCAAGATGCTGCGGCTATCGCTACGTTTTACAGTCCTGACGCTGTTTTGTTGCCGCCACAACAGAATGCCATCCAGGGGCGGGAAGCCATTGCTGCCCACTATGATCGCGCTTTCAAGGGAGGCGCGGGCGACCTGCAATACAGGACCCTTGACATTCGAGCCACCGACACGATGGCCGTCGAGGTGGGTGAATGGGTCATCAAGGCTGGCAATCAGAATATCTCCGGGCGCTCCATGCATGTCTGGCAGGTGATTGATGGTCAGTTGCTGCGCACGCGCGACATGTATCACTTGCTGAAGGTCAACTGACGGAAGATCTAGTCGATCGCGACGCGAAGTTCCCTAATTTCGCGAAACCGAATGCGTCCGGATAGTTTGGCCGGCGCCACAAGGCGCAGTTTTGGAAAGCGCCTGAACAGCTTGCCGAACGCCAGGCTGCCCTCGATTCGCGCCAGTGAATTGCCGGCACAGATGTGGATGCCCAGGCCGAATGACAGATGGCGATTGGGCCGCCTGCCGATATCGAATGTCTCGGGATCCGGAAACTGGGCGGGGTCATGGTTGCCGCCGCCGATCATCAGATGGACCAGGCTGCCCTTCGGAAGCGGCACGCCGGAAAGCTCCGTGTCGACGATGGCGCGCCGGTTGTTGATCTGGATCGGCGCCTGATAGCGCAGCACCTCTTCGACCGCGCTTTCGTCGAGAGCCGGATCAGAGCGCAGCCGTTGCGCCTGGTCCGGGTGGCGAAGCAGTTCATGGATGCCGTGGGACAGCATGTTGGTTGATGTTTCGTGGCCGGCATTGAGCAGGAAAATGCACTGGTGCAGTAGCTCCAGCTCGGTCAGCCGTTCGCCATCCTCCTCGGCCTCCGCCAGGGCGGTCAGGATTTCCCCTGGTTTGACCTCGCCCGGATTCGCCCGGCGGTGGGCAATCAACTCTCGCAGATAGGCCTTGAAGTCTTCGACTGCCCGACATCCTTTCTGGAATTGTTCATCGCTCAGGACCGGTTCCAGTCCACCCAGGATCAGCAGCGCCCAGTCGCGGATCTGAATCCGGTCGGACCGCGGCACGCCAAGCATGTCACAGACGACCTCTACCGGCAGCTTGAAGGAAAAGGCCGAAACCATCTCCATTTCGCCGAGGTCGGCGAGCTCGTCGAGATAGCTGTCGACCAGGGCTTCAATGCGCGGTTCCAGCGCTGCCAAAGCCTTGCGGGTGAAGGCCGCCTGGAACAACTTGCGAATGCGCGTATGGTCCGGCGGGTCGCGAAAGACGACGCTTGTCGTGTGATGTTCGTAAAGAGGCGAGTCGCCGAATTTGGGCTTGAATTCGACTTTCTTGTCGGAGCTCCAAGCCGCCGGGTTGCGGTAGACGGCAACCAGGTCGTCGTAACGGGTGAGAATGAAGGAGCCATCGGAATTGCGATGGACAGGGCTTCGTTCGCGTAGTGCGCCGAGGTAGCCATAAGCGTTTTCAACGAAATCCGTGGGAAGATTGAAGAGGTCAAAGCCGGACACATCGATGTCATTGGCCTCACGCAGGTGTTCTGCGCCTGAATGCACCATCACTTTAATTGCTCCAAAATTACGTATTGTATAATTATATTACATAATATAAAACACTCGGACTGCCGTCAAATTGGACTGTTGAAGCATGCCAGGCACAGAACCCATCCCACCGGGATCGGATGGTCCGTCAAAGCGTGGAATCGGTGCGATCGAAACGGGTCTCACGATCATTGACGTGCTGGCCAGTGCTGCCGGGTCGATGCAGCTGAAGGACATTGCTGCCAAGGCAGGGATGCCGCCGGCCAAGGTACATCGCTATTTGGCGAGTTTCATCACAGCTGGAATGGTCAGCCAGTCGGGGCGGTCCGGACGTTACGATCTTGGCCCGATGGCCATGCGACTGGGGGCCGTTGCGCTCAGCCGATTTGACGTCATCGAAACAGCCTGCTCCGGGTTGAAGCAATTGCGGGACGACGTCCGCGCTACCTGTTTCGTAACCGGATGGAGTGACAAAGGCCCGGTCATTTTGCGCTGGGAAGACAGCCAACGACCTGTCACGGTCATCGTTCAGGTGGGTTCGACCATGCCCCTGCTGACATCAGCCACCGGGCGTGCCTTCCTGGCGCATCTGCCACGTGAAAGCACCGGGCAACTCGTTGCGCGTGAGTTGGCTGCCGACGTTGCCGACTATGACGAAGATCGCATTCAGGATCTTATCGATCACACACGAGCCGCGGGGCTTGGTCGAACCGACGGCGAATTCCAGCCCGGAATCAGTGCCCTTGCTGCGCCACTGAACGATCCCTTCGGCCACATGGTTGGTGCGGTTGCGGCACTCGGTCGCTCGGGAGAGTTTGACGGCGCCACCGATGGCGCCGTCGCAAATGCGCTTCGTGAATTCGCGAAGAACCTTGGCACAGTGGCCTGATGATCCATCACCGGTTTTGCAGTCGGTACTCCTGATAGAGATAGCCGTTGTCATAGGATTTAGTTTCGAGACAATGCAAATCGGGTGTTGAATTTGCGCCGGCAAAAAGCGGAACGCCTGTACCGAGGAGGATGGGCGCACGCTTCAAGCGAAGATAGTCGATCAGGCCCAGGTCCAGAACCGTTCCGGCAAACTGTCCGCCACCGCACAGATAGACCGGAGCATTCGACTCCTGCTTGAGTTTGCGCAACACCGGTTCGACGGGTGCGCGGACCACGAGGATCTCGGCGTCGTCCGGCACAATCAGTGTTTCGGAAAAAACCACCGTCTTCATGTGCGGGTAGGGGTTCTGCCCGGGCTCAAGCCCGAAACCATAGCCGAACTCGTAGGTATGGCGCCCCATGATGGCGGTGCCGTAGGTAGCCAGACGTGCACTGTAGTCGTCGACGACCGGCCCCTCATAAGCAAATTTGGAGATGTCTCCGTCGGGTCCGGAGATGAAGCCGTCGACCGATACGGCGACGTCATAGATGATCGGTTGCATGTGCTGCTCCAGGAAATAAGTAACCAATGGGCCCGCAGGCCGTTTTAGAAATTCGGTTACTTGATCACTGGCAGCGCACTCCTGTTTGGAGGGGCCTTCTAACGGCAATTGTGCTGGTGGGCAAGGGTGGCTTCGACCTAGGGCCGCAGCGTGATCCCAAGACCGGCGAAGAATTCGTCGTTGTCGCTGCCGCCGCGGGTAACGGTCTTTTCGTAGGCGACACCGCCCTCGAAACCGAAACGACGGTTGATCCACCATGTGAAGCCGGCGCCGACCCCGTAGATGGTCTGGTCGCCAAGCAATTCCATGTAATCGCGCCAGCCGATAAGGGTGCTGAGATTGGCGCTTACGTTTTCGCGCAACTGATGCGTCACCTCTGTGGTGGCCGTGTAGTAGATCGAGCCGGATTCGTTCGCCGTGGTCGAATCCTCCAGCGTGGTCGATAGGCCCAGAACCACGTTGGTACCGCGGCGCGGCGACCAGTTGGCGAAGCCGTCTATCGTTACGCCCTTGATCGGCGCAAGGCGCGGATCGTCGATATCACGTTGCGCATAGCCGACGGCGATCTCTCCATTGAGCTTTTCGCCGAAATCAAAAGCCGTACCGGCACGGATTCCGTAGGTTCTTGATGAGCGGGCAAATCCGTCCGAATCGAGTCGATCATCGTAGTTGATCTGGCCGTAATCGCCTTCAACGAAAGGCAGGTGGTTTGCGCCGATGTCGACGCCGGCACGCAGTGTCACGGTATAGTCGTGTTCGTTGCGGTCCGATTGGGTGACGATGGTGCCGTCACTCAGCTCCGCGTCGCCGTAAGTCGACCGTCCACCCTCGATTGTCGCGGTTCCGCGCCACGATCCGAAAACCTTCGTCAGTGAGGCACTGGCGGCAAAGTCGTGCACATCGGATTGGGCAAAGGCATCGGCCACCGAGTTGGCATCGGATTGGCTCTCGCGGCCGAATTCGTAATCGACCCCAAGATCGATGGTGGTGCTGTCGGAAAGATCGAGGCGCAGATCGACATTTGCAAGCGTCTGGGGATCCTCTGGACCGTCTCCGCTGATGGTCTTGTCGATGACTTGTTCGCCAAAGACCCGAAGCTGATGGCGCGACCAGTCCGATTCCAACTCACCTCGCAGCACCGTGCGACTGTAGGTCCGCTCGGTTCTTGATGAGCCGTCCTGCTCGATGTCATGTGCAATCTGTTGAGTGACAGAAGGGCGCAGGATGAAGCTGCCGACGCGGATGCCCACGGGCCCGAATGGTTCCGGGTCGAAGATGAGGTTGCTCTGATCATCGATTGTGGACTGTCGCTGGTTGACGCTGCCAGCGGTTTGAACCGGGGGAACCGCACCGGTGATGAGAGGCCGATTGTCAATCGACGCTTCGCCGCCTCCGGTGCCAACGGTTTCGGCTTCGCGCAGCGCGTCCTCTCGATCTTCTGCCGTCAGCACGCCCTCGGTGGCGACGATGCCACGCAGCAAGAGATCCTCGTCTTCGATGTTCTGGGCATCGGCACCGGTCGCCATGACGGCAGAAAGCGCTGACGTCAGGCAGAGCGCAGTCCATCTGGGCAGCGCGATAGGTCGCTCACCTTCGGTGTTGTTTCGCCTGCGCGCTGCCATGAAAACCCTGAACCAGACCGGTTTGAATCCTTGTCAAACCGTAAAGCGACATGGTTAAGGCTTCCTTTACGCAACCGCCTCGACGCGCAATTCCCGGCCGGTGCTTTCGGTAATGCGCACCTGGGTTCCGACCGGCAGATCCGGTCCCTGGACAACCCAAAGCGTGTCGTCGATCCGGATGCGTCCGCGGCCCTCCTGGATGGGTTCGGACAGGGTCGCCGTGCGTCCGACCAGACTGGCGCCTCGCTGGTTAAGAAGCGGCTGGTCCGTTTCATCGCCGTAGCGTGACATCATGCGCCGTCCGACGATGGCGGCGATGACCGAAATGACCGCGAATGACAGAAACTGGACTTGCCAACCCCACATCGGGGTGCCCCACAGGAGCAGCGAAAGACAACCGACAATGACCGCCGCCAGACCGATCCAGATCAGGAAAAAGCCAGGCAGAACGACCTCAGCGGCAAGCAGCACCAGGCCCAGGACCCACCAGCTCCATGGGCCCAGTTCGATGATGACGCTCTCGATCATGGCGAATCATCCCTGCTGCCGGCGCTTGGCACTGTGCGGCTGCGTTGTGACGCGGCCTCATCACCGCCGCCAGTGTCCCCGAACACCTCCTTGGCAATGGCGCCGATGCCTCCGAGCGAGCCGATCAGCGACGATGCTTCCATCGGCATCAGAACAATCTTCTGGTTACGAGCCGTTCCAATTGAAGCCATCGCTTCAGTGTATTTCTGCGCAACGAAGTAGTTGATGGCCTGGACATCGCCGCTGGCAATGGCTTCCGATACGACTTGCGTGGCTTTCGCCTCGGCCTGGGCCAGGCGCTCACGGGCTTCGGCTTCCCGAAACGCGGCTTCACGGGTGCCTTCCGCCTCCAGGATGGCGGCCTGTTTGCTGCCCTCGGCGCGCAGGATCTGAGCGTTGCGCGAGCCTTCGGCCTCCAGCACTTCGGCGCGCTTTTCGCGTTCCGCCTTCATCTGTCTGGCCATTGAGTCCACCAGATCGGCCGGCGGGTTGATATCCTTGATCTCGACACGAGTGATCTTGATGCCCCAGGGGCTTGCCGCTTCGTCCACGACCCGCAGAAGACGGTCGTTGATGGCATCGCGGTTGGAGAGGAGCTCGTCCAGATCCATCGAGCCCATCACCGATCGGATGTTGGTCATGGTCAGGTTGAGCAGGGCGGTTTCCAGCCGGCTGACCTGGTAGGCGGCCTGCGGCGCATTGAGCACCTGGTAGAACGACACGGCGTCGGCGGCGACACTGGCGTTGTCCTTCGTAATCACTTCCTGTGTCGGGACGTCCAACACCTGTTCCATCATGTTCATGCGTGCGCCGATGCGGTCGACGAAGGGCACAATCAGGTTGAGGCCGGGGCTCAGCGTTCGGGTATAGCGGCCGAACCGCTCGACGGTGTAGTTGAAGCCCTGCGGCACCGTCTTCACTCCGGCAAAGAGGATCAGAACGACGAGGACGACAAAGGCGATGACCGCGATGTCAAAACCTTCCAGCGGCATGAGCGGATCTCCTGTCAGGCGCGATTTTCAAGTTCGCACGCACAGGTCCCGGGAGGGCCGAATCACCTGCGCTTGGCTCACGCGAATGTGAGCACAATCGACAAAAGTTGCAAATTGACCGCGGGCTAGGTCAGATCCAGCCGCCCAGTTCGCGCCGAACGACGGCTTCGATGACCGACATTCCAGGGTCGCCGTCATTGAGACACGGGATGTGTGTGAAGTTCTCGCCGCCGTGTTCATGAAAGATCTCGCCAGCCTCGCCGGCAATCTCTTCGAGGGTCTCCAGGCAATCGGATACGAAGCCCGGATTGATGACGGCGATATTCTTCACACCGTCCTGCGCCAGCTTCTCCACCGTCTTGTCGGTGTAGGGCTGCAGCCATTCCTCCGGCCCGAAACGCGACTGAAAGGTGGTCACAAACCGCTTTTCGTCCCAACCCAGGCGTTCGCGCACCAGGCGTGACGTCTTCATGCAGTGGCAGTGGTACGGGTCGCCGTTCTTGAAATAGGACATCGGAATGCCGTGGAACGAGGCCAGAACCACGTCGGGCTGCCAGTCGAGACCCGCCAGGTGCGCTTCGATCGAATCGGCAATCGCTGCGATATAGGCTGGATCGTCGTGATACGGCGGTACCGTTCGCAATGCCGGTTGCCAGCGCATTTTCGCGAGTGTTTCAAACGCCTTGTCGTTGACGGTCGCTGTGGTGCTGGCTGCGTATTGCGGATAGAGCGGAAACAGCAGAATGCGCTCGCAGCCCGATCGCTGCAGGGCCGAAAGGCGATCACCGATCGACGGCTGTCCGTAACGCATCGCCCAATCGACGACCACATTCGGATGACCGGCCAGAGCTTCCGCAAGCCGGTCGGACTGGCTGCGGGTGTAGGTGCGTAAGTAGCTTTCGTCGCGTTCGGTGTTCCAGATGGATTCGTAGGCCTTGCCGACCTTGCCCGGCCGGGTGTTGAGGACGATTCCAAACAGGATCGGATACCAAAGGGCGCGCGGCCATTCGATTACCCGTTTGTCGGTCAGGAATTCCCTCAGGTAGCGGCGCATGGAGGTATAGTCCGTGCCGTCCGGTGTGCCGAGATTGACCAGCAGAACACCGACCTTGCCGAAGGCAACCGGCGGATGATCGCCGGGCAAATATGGCTGCGTTGTTTTCGTCTGCGCCGCCTTGTGGGTGCTGTCCATGTCTATTCCAATCCGGCCGTCCATTCCGGATTGGAACATATGGGAGGCACCGTTGAATTCAAGCGCTGTTCGTCAGGCGTCGTAATCGCGCTCGTCCGCAATGACCTTGCCGTCATTGGGCAGGCCGCCGGCCGGCCGGATGACCACCTCGCCGCGCATCTTGGTGATGTCGGTCAGTGTCGTTGCGAGCGCTTGCGCATCGGCGTGGCCCTCGCCATGCGGTTCGACCTCCAGAATCATCGCATCTTCCGCGCCTTGCCTGACAACCACCAATCGAGCCTTGGCGATTTCCGGGTGACGCGCGAGCACCGCCGCGATCTGTTTGGGATCGACAAACATCCCTTTGACCTTGGTGCGCTGATCGGCCCGGCCCATCCAGCCCTTGATGCGGATGCCGGTACGGCCACAGGGTGAGCGGCCATCAAGCACCGCCGACATGTCACCTGTTCCGAAACGGATCAGCGGGTAGGCCGGGTTGAGGGCGGTCACGACGACCTCGCCGACTTCACCATCGGCCACCGGTATTCCGGTGCCGGGCCGGACGATTTCAACGATCATGTTCTCGTTGAGGATCATGCCAGGGTGCGGGGCGCCGTCTTCGCCGGCGCTTTCATAGGCGATGATGCCGACATCCGCCGTAGCGTAGGCCTGAAGGACCCGGATGCCGCGTTCGCTGTATTCCTCTCGCAGCGATGGGAACAGGGCGCCGCCTGATACCAGGGCCCGCTTGATCGTCGACAGGTCCTTGCCTGATTCGGCGGCCTTGTCGAGAAGGATCTTCAGGAAGTCCGGTGTTCCGGTGTAGGCATCGGGCCCAAGCGCCACAGCGGCGTCGATCTGAGCCTCGGTGTTGCCGACGCCGGCCGGAAACACCAGGCACCCGAGAGCCCGGGCGCCTTCGTCCAATATGAATGCGCCGGGTGTCATGTGGTAGGAGAAGGCATTGTGGACCTTGTCACCGGTCCGCATGCCGGCAGCAAACAAGGCCCGCGCCGACTGCCAGGGATCGATGCCCGGACCTTGAGGCTCCCAGATCGGGCCAGGGGACATGAAGACCCGGTTGCCGCGCAAGGCATCGGCGCTGGCCATTCCGCCGAAGGGCGGGTTTTTGGCCTGCATGTCCATAAGCTCCGGCTTGCGAAGCACAGGAAGGCTCGCAAGCGCTTCGCGGCTCTCGATCGAAGCCGGTTCGATGTCTCCCAGCCAGCCTGCGAGGCCTTCGGTATTGTCCAGTGCGTCTGAGAGGAACCCCGGCAGTTGCGCAAACAGCGCCTTTTCGCGCTCGGCCGGTTCACGGGTTTCAAGATCGTCGAAATACTCGGTCATAACAACATCCCTACGGGCCTGATTTCCGGCCCGTTACTCAGTAATGATTTTCGCAGCCGCTGCGAAGACCCGCGCTGATCTATCAGGCGAGGCGGCGGGTCAAGGAGAATTGCTGGCCATTGCTTGAAGTGCAGTTCAGTCGATTTGGCGACACCAGGGAACAATTGACCGTCGTGTTCGTCTGCCGCACCAGCGACCGGATATCGATCTGAACCAGTCGAGGATTGATCAGGTTGTATCGCCCTGTTGCCAACAGGGTATTGGTGTCTGTGGTGCGGGTCTCGAAGGTGCCAGCCGAAAAGCGCGACTGAATACCGTTGGGATCGAGCCACACGCCCTCGATAGAGTTGCTGCTGCCGCCCGGACCAGGGCCGTAGCTCGGCACGCAGCCCGCCAGGCCGATAGCCGAGATAGCCAAGAGAAAAAGCCAGATCCGATGCCGCATATTCGCCTCCAGAAGCAAGGTGGTCGGTCGCGCCAATCGCCATGGAATCGCGCACCGAACAGTGCATAAGTGATACCATCCGTGGACCAGTCGCGGCAACATGACGATTTGCCAATGCCGGCAATGCACCGCGGAAACAGGCCAGCATAGACGAAAGTAGAAGGTGTCGGGTTCTGGATCGACGGTCTATTGTAGCCGTCAATCTGATGGGCTCGATCGGCTGGACGCCCACAAGCGGGGACCAGAATGCCGTCGTCGGATCAGGATTTTGAAGCGTTTTCGGAATTCGAGCGAACCGGCTGGGAAAAGGCCGCCAATCCCTATCATGAACATTGGGGCGATCTTTCATCCCAATCTGAAGTTCGTCAGCACGTGCCATCAAACTGTCATGCTGCTGACCGCCGGTAATCATGACTTGGAGCGGCAGTCCGTTCACATCGACGATGGAATTGATTTTGTTCGTCAGCCCTCCACGCGAACGTCCAAAACCTTCGCTGGCATTGCTCTGGTTGCAACTTGCTTGGATGGGTGCGGAACCTGCCACGCTCGGTCGCAACTTTTTTCGGAACTGTAGGTTCAGAAAATACTGGACCTGAAGTTCCAATACTCTTAGAGTGACTGGACAGGTCGTCGAGTGAGTCGGCGTCTACGCTTCAAACAGCCACCTTTGCCGTTCAATCTCAGGAGCAAATATGTCCAACGATCCTCGCCGCCGCCTTGGCAATGCCGATATCCAAATTTCCCCAATTGGCCTGGGCTGCATGAGCATGACACAGCTTTTCGGTAAACCCGCACCTGATGCGGAAAGCAGTAACGACCTGATCCGCCATGCCCTTGATCGTGGTGTGAACTTTTTCGACACGGCTGACTTTTACGGCCAGGGCGAAAATGAGATCTTTCTTGGAAAGGCGCTTGGAAACCGCCGCGATGAAGCGGTTATTGCGACCAAATTCGGTCTTCTATGGGATGAAAATGGCGGGTTTGCGGGTGTGAGTGGTGCGCCAGACTATGTCAAAGAGGCCTGCGATGCCTCTCTGGAGCGTCTTGGTGTTAAGTCAATCGACCTCTATTACCAGCACCGCGTTGACCCCAATACCCCGATTGAGGACACAGTGAGCGCGATGGCGGAACTGGTTCAAGATGGCAAGGTGCGCCATCTTGGCCTTTCGGCTGCAACCTCTGAGCAGATCCGTCGCGCGCATGCCATTCACCCCATCACGGCCCTGCAATCGGAGTATTCGCTCTGGTGCCGGGACCCCGAAGATAGTGTTCTCGCCACCTGCAAAGAGTTAGGTATTACCTTTGTGGCTTATGGACCATTGGGCCATGGTTTCCTGACCGGAACCATCACCTCCGCAAATGATTTTGAGGAAGGCGATATTCGGCGGCATTGGACACGCTTTCAGGACGATAACCTAAAAAAGAACCTTGAACTTGGAAAGGTCGTGTTCGCTATGGCCGAAGAAAAAGGCGTCACACCGGCGCAGCTCGCGCTCGCTTGGCTCCTGCATCAAGGCGAAGAGATCGTCACCATCCCCGGGACGACCAAACAGCATCGCTTTGATGAAAACCAGGATGCAAATGACGTGGCTCTGAGCGCCGAAGATTTGGCGTTTCTGGATGAAAACCTGCCCGCAGCAGTCGCCTTGGACAACTTCTGAAAACTTATGCGCGCGCTAAGTGCACCGCGCATGAGGGCATTACCATGAGATTTTCGACAACAACGAGGATCAACGCATCAGCAGATGAAGTCTGGAAGGTATTCGCGCATCAGTTCGATGCGGCTGATCAATGGATTTCTTCGGCAGCACGTTCCTACGGTACAGATCGCGGGAAACAATTCGAAAGCGCTACAGCCACAGGGCGGATTTGCGAGTTCAAGCCAGATGGCAGCGGCATGAAAGTGTTTGAACGGTTTGTGGCTTATGATGAGGCGGCGAAGGCAGGCTGCGTGCGCGTCGATTTTATGGACGCTCTTCGGATGCTACCGTTGCATTCACTCTCGCTCGAATTTGCCGTTTCCGCGGCCTAGGATGTGTAACCCACGGTGCTTTCGGCTTCTGGCCTCGGCACGAGAAACCTGATACCAGCCTCCCGGCTCCAAAACGCAAGTTGCACAGGATGAGGGCGCTATGGGACGCCACCGAGAGTTCAAGAAGGAAGATGTCGTCCAGAAGGCCATGCTGGCGTTCTGGAAAAACGGCTGGCGGGACACCACTCCTCAACTCCTGATAAATGCAACCGGCCTGTCTCGCAGCAGTCTCTATGCAACCTTTGACAGCAAGCAGGGTGTGTTTCTTGCAGCACTCGATCTTTATGTCGAAGAGCAGCGATCGTTCCTCACTGAGCTGCTCGCAGATGGCACGCTGCGAGAGGGTTTTCAGCGCCTGTACGCCCTAATGGTCGACAAGATGCGGCCGGGCGGCGGGGGCATGACCTGTCTGGTGGCCAGCTCCCTCCTTGAGATACCCGCTGAAGACGACGAAACCCGCGACCGCGTCGCTCGGGGGCAAGCCCTGCTGACGGCCGTTTACGAAGCCCGCTTCCAGCGCGCCATCGACGAGGGCGAACTCGATGGCACCCGTACCGCAAAGGAGCTCGCCCGGTATATCGCCACCGTGAACGATGGAATCCAAATTGCTGCCCGAGCTCACGCCAGTGAGGAAGAACTGCGCGGGATTGCGGAGATAACGTTGGACACCGTGTGCTGACCATTTGCGAAACAGCGGCGAATGTCCGCTTCGGCCGCAATGCCGACCCACGCGGTTGATTGATCGTCTTCGGAGGATCCGCCGAAAACAGTCATTGGCGCTCGCTCGTTTATGAGTACACGGCCTAGCAAGATTATGATTCTGGTGTGGTTTGTGGTTTTGAAGCTCCTCCCAGAGGTCGCTGCAATAATCACAGGTACTTCAAATCCACCAAACCAGGCAGTCAACAGAGATCAGTGCACCAGCACGTTGCGGAACTGCCAGGGATCGCTTTCGTCGATATCCTCAGCGAAGAGGCCCGGTCGGCCGGTCAATGGAGTCCAGTCGGTGTAGTGGCCTTCGACTGGTCCAAGATAGGGCAACTGCACTTCGAGGCAGCGGCGGAAATCCATCTCGTCGGCCTCGACAATGCCGGCCTCCGGGTTTTCGAGCGCCCAGACCATGCCGGCGAGCACGGCTGACGTTACCTGCAGACCGGTCGCGTTCTGGTACGGTGCCAAATCGCGGGTTTCCTCAACCGACAGCCGCGAACCGTACCAATAGGCATTCTTGGCATGGCCGTAGAGCAGGACGCCGAGTTCATCGATGCCGTCGGCCAGCTCATGTTCATCAAGCACGTGGAGAACCGGCTGCTGGGTGCCGCCATTGCCGAACATTTCGTGCAGCGAGAGCACCGCATCGTTGGCCGGGTGGTAGGCATAGTGGCAGGTTGGACGGTAGACGACATTGCCATTGGTGTCGCGTGCCGTGAAGTAGTCGGCGATCGAGACGGATTCGTTGTGGGTGACAAGGAAGCCGTATTGTGGGCCAGGCGTCGGACACCAGGTGCGCACCCGCGTGTTGGCGCCCGGCTGCTCGAGGAAGATCGCCGACTTGTGCCCCTCGGCCTGGTCGCGAGCGTTCTCCGGCCGCCATTTCTCATGGGTGCCCCAGCCGAGTTCCGCCGGCTGCAGGCCTTCTGAAATGAAGCCGTCTGCCGACCAGGTGTTCCAGAACACGTCGAGCGGTTTCGGTTTGATCGCGCGCTGGGTGTCGCGTTCGGCAATGTGGACACCCTTGACGCCGACCCGCTGCATCAGAGCAGCCCAACCTTCACGGTCGTCCTGATCCGGTTCGCTGTAGTCGAGACCCATGTCGTCGGCCAGGTTGACCAGCGCCTGTTTGACGAACCACGAAACCATGCCCGGATTGGCGCCACAGCAAGAGACTGCCGTGGTGCCACCGGGATTGGCGGCCTTTTCGCCGCGCACAGTCTCACGCAGCGCGTAATTGGTGCGTGCGGCGTTGTCGAGCGTGTCGTCGAAATAGAAGCCGAGCCAGGGTTCGACCACAGTGTCGATATAAAGGACGCCGATTTCACGACAGAACTTCATGATGTCCAGGGATGATGTGTCGACCGAAAGATTGACGCAGAAGCCCTGGCCTTCGCCTTCGGTCAGCAACGGTTGCAACACGGAACGGAAGTTCTCCGGTGTCAGTGCTTCCTTGACATGGCGCAGACCGTGTTCGCTGATGAGACCGGAATCATCATCGCGCGGGTCGACGACGACCATCCGGCTGCGGTCATAGTTGAAGTGCCGCTCGATCAGCGGCAGGGTCCCGCGACCGATGGAACCGAATCCGATCATCACGATCGGGCCGGTGATTTCGCCATAGACGGGGTATTCGGCCTCAGCCATGGTGGTTCCTTTCGCGAAATTGACGGCGCCGTCAAACAGCCGATCTTTGCCACTGCATAATATTCAATATCGCAGAACGCCATATTCTTTTCGCGTCGCCCATCGGTCGACGCGCGAAAAGAATTGCCTGTCAGAACACACTATTGTCGGTCGAGCGCTTCCAGCTCGTCAATCAGACCTTCGATCATCGACAGCCCGCGGTCCCAGAAAGCCGGATCGCCGGCATCGAGATTGAACGGTGCGAGAAGTTCTGAATGGTGTTTGGTGCCACCGGCCCGCAGCATGTCAAAATAACGCTCCTGGAACCCTTCCTCGGCGTTTTCGTAAACGGCGTAGAGCGAATTCACCAGGCAGTCGCCGAAGGCGTAAGCGTAAACATAGAACGGCGAATGGATGAAGTGCGGGATATAGGCCCAATAGGTCTCGTAACCGGGCGAAATGCGGATGGCCGGACCGAGGCTTTCATGCTGCACGGAAATCCACAGTTCGCCGATCTGTTCGGCTGTGAGTTCTCCTTCGCGGCGCGCTGAATGGACCTTGCGTTCGAACTGGTAGAAGGCGATCTGGCGCACCACCGTGTTGATCATGTCCTCGACCTTCTGGGCGAGCATGGCCTTGCGCTCGGACGGGTCCGTGGTGCGTTGGAGCAAAACGCGGAAGGTCAGCATTTCGCCGAAGACAGACGCGGTTTCGGCAAGCGTTAGAGGTGTCTGCGCCATCAGCGCGCCCTGTTCCGCTGCCAGAACCTGGTGAACGCCGTGACCCAGCTCGTGGGCGAGGGTCATCACATCTCGTGGCTTGCCCATGTAATTGAGCAAGACGTAGGGGTGAACGGCAGGGACGGTCGGATGCGAGAAGGCGCCGGGCGCCTTGCCAGGGCGAACGGGTGCGTCGATCCAGTTGCGGTCGAAGAAGCGGCGCGCGATATCCGCCATCTGCGGATCGAAATCGCCATAGGCGCTGAGAACGGTGTCACGCGCTGTATCCCACGAAATGACGGCCTGGGGCGTTTCCGGCAACGGGGCGTTGCGATCCCAGTAATCCATCACATCCATGCCAAGCCATTTGGCCTTCAGGGCGTAGTAGCGATGGGAGAGGCGAGGGTAGGCCTTGGTAACGGCGTCCGAAAGGGCGTCGACGACCTCGCGCTCGACACGATTGGACAGGTGGCGGCTGTCGGCGATGTCTTCAAAGCCGCGCCAGCGGTCGGATATTTCCTTGTCCTTGGCAAGCGTGTTGGTAATCAGGGTGAAAACCCGCAGATTTTCGGAAAACGTCGTCGCCAGTGCAGACGCGGCGGCCTTTCGCTCGCCGCCGTCAGCAGACTGCAACTTGTTGAGTGTCGGCTCTAGCGTCAGTTCCTCATCACCGATGGTGAAGCGAAGCGATGACATGGTCTCGTCGAAGAGGCGGTTCCAGGCGCCGTGACCGGTCACCGATTTTTCGTGGAAAAGCTGTTCGACCCGATCCTCGAGCTGAAATGGCTTGTCCTTGCGCAGGTCGGTCAGCCAAGGCGCATAATGTGCAGCTTCCGGGTCATTCTGCATTGCTGCGTCTATGACGGCATCTTCGATGCGATTGAGCTCGAGCGCAAAAAATAACAGTCGGCTGCTGATATCGGTGACCTGCGACTGGATGTCGCCATAGAATTTCGCCCGTTGCGGATCGCTGGTGTCGGAAAAATAGGTCAGACCGGCAAAGGACACGATGCGGCCGAGCAATTCCTCAAGAGCCTCAAACTGTTTCAGAGCCGCGCCGAGCCCCTCCTCCCCGGATTTGCCGGCGGCCGAAGCAAGGTTTCCCTTCCAGCGGGATTCGAATTCCTCGCACTCGCGGTCGACATTCTCCAGATCGGTGCGCAGTTGCGGCGCATCCATACCCTCATACAGGTCGGCAAGTTGCCATTCCGGCAGGTCTCCCAGGTTTCCCTGTCCTGCGGTTGCTGCCGGATCGCCGGGATGCCGACGCATGCTGGAAACAAAGGTTGTTGCGCGCGGCACTCGAGTCATTCGTCTGGTCCCCGAAAATATCCAATCACCTGCTTGCCTCGGCAACCGCATGGGGCCGGTGCAGGGTGCGGTATCCTTACAAAATCCGAATCAGCCGGTCCACCAAATCGGCCAGCGAGGCAGACATGCCTCGAATCGGAGCGAAGATAGTTCGTTTTATTCACTCCTTGTTAGTTCTTTGTTCACTATAAATAACGGTTGAAACGGAGTGTGAGCGCTTTGCCATGCTCTGACCGCAATTGTGATAGAGCAGTCGACATACGGGCGAACGGGAAGTAGGCAATATCGATATCTTTTGGTATACGCCAATTGACCGGGGGCCGTGAACGCAGGAATACACGGGCGGCGGGACGCAGGGGACCCATAGGATTTGGTGAGGGGCTCACAGAGATTGAGTGAATGGACGCGGGTGCGTCATTACCGCGTGGCGATGCTTGTCGCCGCGCTGTTTTGCGTTTTCGTCGCCGGCCCGGCCGCCGCCGAAACGCGGTCGCTGAAACTCTATTTCCTGCACACCAAGGAACGGGCCACCATCACCTACAAGAAGAATGGTCGCTATATCCCGTCCGGTCTCAAGAAGATAAACCGGTTTTTGCGCGATTGGCGCCGCAACGAACCGACCCGGATGGACCCACGCCTGCTCGACCTTCTTTGGGAAGTGTATCGTGGCACCGGGGCCCGAAAGCACATCCACGTGGTGTCCGCTTACCGTTCCCCGGCAACCAACGCCATGCTGCGCAGACGCTCAAAGGGTGTTGCATCGAAGAGCCAGCACATGCTCGGCAAGGCGATCGATTTCTATATCCCGGATGTCAAACTGAGCAAGCTGCGCCGCGTTGCGATGCAGGCGCAGGTGGGCGGCGTTGGCTACTATCCGCGATCTGGATCACCGTTCGTGCACCTTGATGTCGGAAGCGTCCGCTCCTGGCCGCGCATGAGCCGTCAGGAGCTGGCAAAGGTCTTCCCGAAAGGCAAGACGCTGCACCTGCCGAAAAACGGCAAGCCGCTGCCGGGCTACAAACAGGCAATGGCCGACTACAAAAAGCGCGTGACGTCGAAGGAAATTCGCATAGCCGGCAAACGCTCGTCAGGCGGTGGCAACCTGTTGGCCGGTGTTTTCGGCAATCGTAACCGGGACGAGGACAAACCCGCGGAGACGCGAACCCGGCGGACTGCTGTCGCGGCCGCGCCGCGTCGGCAGCAACAACAGGAAACAATCCAATTGGCGTCGATTCCGACGCCGACACCAAGACCGGCTACGCCGGATAGCGGCGTCCAGCTCGCAGCGCTGCAGCAAGCGCCGGTCGAGGTCGCACTCGCGCCGAACACATCAACGGCGGCAGTTGCAATTCCAGAAAGCGGTGGCGTGCCGATCCGGGTTACCGCACCAAGACTTGCAAACGGATCAGGCGTTCCGATACCGGTTGCGCCAGTGCGGCCGAACCTCGATGCCGGGACACGCGTGACGCTTGCTTCAGCACCTGAATCGCCCGCCGGAGATGCCTTCCTTTTGGCGCCTGCAACGGTTGAAACGAACAGCGCCGGTTTGAGAACAGGCCGGATACAACCGTCCGCCGCGAACCCGCTGGTTGCATCGACGCAGGAAGACACCGCTCAATTGGCTTTCGTTCCACGGCCGACGATCCGTCCGAATTCCATTGCCTCCGACGCAGTTGTGGTAGCGGCGGCCTTCAATCCGCGTTCCCAGGATACGACGCGGAACGAGGACGAAACGGGTATTCCGGTTCCGGCGCCGTCTCCATTCCAGCACAATGTCGGCGAGATGATTGCCCTGGCGCCGATCGAGGTCGCTCTGGCGCCGCCTTCATCAAGTTCGATGCGGTCCAACGGCATTCTGGAGAGCGCCTTCGCTCCGCTGGTTCGGCCCAATCTTGGCAAGGGTGGGAGGCCTGATGCTCAGGATGCTGAAGAAAATCGCCGCAGTTCGGTTCGCAAGGAACCGGTGTTGACGCAGAACTTGGCGACCCGCCGCACATTCGTCGCCAACCGCATTGCCGCCATGCATGGGCCCGGCAAGGCACCGCATTTCGTTTCCGCTTATATGCGCAGTGCGCCAGACACCGTCCACATGGATGGCTTCTCGACGGATAACCGTGTTGCAAGCACCGACAGCTTCAGCGGACGGGCCGTCAATTTCATGACGGTTGCCCGCTTCGTCGTACGCAACTGATCTTAAATAACTAGCTCAGCTTTCAGGCGGCTCCTCGGCCATACCGAGCGCGTGCAGATAGGTGTCGAGAACAGCCTCCTGCTCCATTCGCTCGTTCTGATCCTGCTTGCGGATGGAGATCACCTTGCGGAGGACCTTGGTGTCGAAGCCCATGGCTTTGGCCTCGCCATAGACATCCTTGATGTCGTCGGCGATGGTTTTCTTTTCTTCTTCCAGTCGCTCGATCCGCTCAACAAAGGCGCGTAGCTGATCTCGGGCGACTCCCTGGGTCTCCAACATAAGGCGATTCCTGTGTGCTGTTCTAAGGCTGTCGACTGGTGCCCCGGTCAGGCCGGTTCGTCAAGACCAAACCGGCACGACCTCAATGATCAGGTCGAGAGGCGGCAAATTTTGCCTTTTGTTCGTCCGTTGCTTCGGTCTGGTACTTCGATTTCCACTCGTCATAGGGCATGCCGTAGACGATTTCCCGGGCATCGGCCTTGCTGAGATCGACTCCGGCTTCGGTCGCGGCGTCCATGTACCAGTTGGACAGGCAGTTTCGGCAGAATCCCGACAGATTCATCAGGTCGATGTTCTGAACGTCGGTTCGATTGCGCAAATGCGCGACCAACGTTCGAAAAGCGGCGGCCTCGAATTCGGTTTTCTGCTGGTCGGTGAGTTCTGTCATTTTGATCTCCAAGATGGGTCGAAGCGGGCAGCGACCCGAATGTCCGGGTTTGGTCCAGCACGTGAAGCGATAGCAGAGCTGGTGCCCCCGATTGCTAAAGCGGTGCCCTTTCATGGTGTTATGGCAACAACCAACGGCCTTGAAAAGACCCGTCTTTCGTTGACATTCAGGCCGCCGATGCGGCACATACAAAAACCGTTGGGCAGGGCTTTTTTTTTGAGTGCATCCTGCTTCGTTATGCCTTTGGGGGTTCAGTAGCGCCGTGATGGGTCAGTGGATGGGTCGATGGATGGGTCAAAGATTGTCGCGCTGTCACATCGTTGTAGCATTCTTGGCGTTTTTGGCCGGTGGAGTGTTTTCTCAGGAGGCGAGGGCCGATTTTAGGGTCTGCAACGGAACCCAGAACCTGGTGGGTGTGGCGATCGGCTACCGCGGCCAGGAGGGCTGGATTACCGAGGGATGGTGGCAAATACCGGCAACCTCCTGCGCAACGCTGATCGAGGGGCAATTGTCGTCGCGTTATTACTACGTCTATGCGGAAGACGCCGCTCGCGGCGGTCGCTGGGGCGGCGACGTCAACATGTGCGTGGCTGAGGACGAGTTCAAGATCGTCGGTGTTCAAAACTGCTTCACTCGCGGTTTCCTGCGCATGGGTTTCAAGGAATACGACACTGGTCAGCAGGCGAGCTGGATGGTCCAGCTCTCCGATTCGACTGAACTCGAGGAAGGTGGGAATTAATGAAGCGCCTGCGCAAGGTCAAAATACTGGCAACACTGGGGCCGGCCTCGTCGGATGAGGAAACGATCCAGAAGTTGCATGAAGCGGGTGCGGACGCCTTCCGAATCAATATGAGCCACTCCAGTCACGACCTGATGCGTGAACTGGTCCAGCGCATTCGCAACGTCGAAATGCGCTGCGGCAGACCGATCGGCATCCTGGCCGATCTCCAGGGACCGAAGCTGCGAGTCGGCAAGTTCAAGGACACGGCGGTCGAGTTGATGCCAGGGCAGACTTTCACGCTCGACAAGGACGAAGCACCCGGCGATGCCAGTCGGGTATTCCTGCCGCATCCGGAGATTTTCGCTGCCGTCGAGCCCGGTCACAGACTTTTGATCGATGACGGGCGCCTGCAATTGAAGGCGGATGTCTGCGACGGCGACATTATCCAGTGTACCGTCATTTCCGGCACCAAGATCTCCGACCGCAAAGGGGTCAGCCTGCCGGACAGCACGCTTGCCGTCGGAGCGCTGACGCCGAAGGATCACAAGGATCTGGAAGCCGTGCTTGCCACCAAGAGCGTGGATTGGGTGGCGCTGTCCTTCATTCAAAGGCCGGACGACCTGGCGGAGGTGCGCAAGGTCGCGCGCGGTCAGGTCGGGTTGATGGCCAAGATCGAAAAACCTCAGGCGATCGAACGCATCGAGGAAATCATCGAATTGACAGACGCACTGATGGTGGCGCGCGGCGATTTGGGCGTGGAACTTCCGCTGGAAGCCGTGCCTGGCCTGCAGAAGCGGTTGACGCGTGCCTGTCGCAAGGCCGGCAAGCCGGTGGTCGTTGCGACGCAGATGCTCGAATCGATGATATCGGCGCCGGTCCCAACCCGCGCCGAGGTGTCCGATGTTGCAACGGCGGTATTCGAGGGCGCCGATGCGGTGATGCTGTCGGCCGAATCAGCCGCTGGCGACTATCCGGTGGAAGCTGTTTCGACCATGGCGGCGATTGCCCGCAAGGTCGAGCGGGACGAAAACTACACCGGGATTATCCATGCACAGCGCTCCGAACCGGAAGCGACCGGTGCGGATGCGATTTCGCTCGCAGCTCGCCAAATTGCCGAAACCCTGGAACTGTGCGCCATTGTCTGTTTCACCTCATCGGGCACGACCGGTCTGCGGGCTTCGCGGGAACGGGCTCAGATTCCCATTATCGCCCTGTCACCGATCGTCGAGACGGCGCGGCGGCTGTCGCTGGTATGGGGTCTTCATTGCGTCGTCAGCGAGGACGCGAAGGATGTCGACGACGTGGTCGATATCGCCTGTCGCGTGACCTTCCTGGAAGGCTTCGGCAAACCCGGCGACCGGGTGATCATATCGGCAGGGGTTCCTTTCGGCACGCCCGGAGCCACCAACATGCTGCGCATCGCCTATATCGGATCGGACGGCATGACCGGGATCTGATCCGCCCGGCCGGGGTTTGGCCCGGCCTGGTGTGACCCCCGCTGCTGGCCCTCAAGCCGGGATTCCAATTCGACCACCATTGCGTCAAGATCGACGTTCTTTCCGGCAATCTTCTGCATGGCGGCGATGCACAGATCGGTGGCGGCAAAGTCCGGTTTGTGGCCGACACCACGGATGCGCAACAGATGTGAGCCGGGGACTTCGCGTGCCATCGCTTCGGAATGTATGTCCGGTGAGACGACATCGTCACGATTTCCGGTGATGATGACGGTGGGTGTGGCGATGGTCTGATAACGCGGTTCCGTCCGAACCACATGATCGTAGAGATTGACCACGTCGACCGCATTGTTGCGAAAGGCTCTTGGGCGCAGCACGAGCTCCGTTCCGCTTACCTCAAGGTAGTCTTCGGGATAGTCGTTGGGCGAGAAAACGCAGCGTGCAACCCGGTCGATGCGAGCCAGACCGATCGGCATGACCAGAAGCTGGCTGAAGACAGGACCGATCAGCGGCGCCGCACAAACATGATGATGCCAGTCTATACCGCCAGGCCAGGGATGGGTTGGAGCTGAAATCAGCAGAAGCCCGGCTACCTTGTCAGGCTTTTCAAGCGCCATGCTGGATGCGATTGCACCGCCGAAGGAATGGCCGACAATGATCGCCCGATCGATGCCCATCGTATCCAGGGCCGCAGCGACACTGCGCGCCTGACCGTCTGGGCGGCCGTTGTCTGCATCACCGCGCTGAGACCAGCCATGGCCTGGCCTGTCAACGAAAATGAGATCGGTGTGCCCCTCCAATTTTTCCCGGAAGGCCATCATCTGATCGCGCAGATTTCCGCTGGCTCCATGGAGAAAAACAACCGGCGGCAACTCTGCGTGTTCGGGACCGGGAATATGACTGATGTGAAGTTCGAAACCGCCCGCGTCGATGAAGCTACCGCAGACCGGGAAACTGCGTTCAATACGCCTGGTATGATACCTGGTGAAAAGGAGGAGTGCCGCGACCGCAATCAGCGGAACCAGAACGAAGAAAGTCAATCCAACCTCGTCTGACGTTCTTGAGTTGATCGATAACCCTAGATTTCGTCGCCGGACAGCTCTTCAGATAGCTCGCCGACCTTCTTCTGAGCCTCGCGCATTGCCGGGTAAACTTCAAGCACTTTGAGGTAGGCGCCAAGCGCCGCTTCGTCTCGGCCCGCAGCGGTCAGAATGGAGGCCATGCCCATGAGCGCTCCGAAATGACGGGGTTCCAGCTCCAGAACACGGTTGATATCCGCCATCGACTTGGAATGATTGTCCATCATGTAATGCAGGGTGGCGCGTCGGTTCCAACCCTCGGCATAGTCGGGCATCAGAACCGTGACCTGATCGAGCAGGTCCAAGGCAGTGTAATGGCGCTTGTCGCGAATGGCTTCATTGGCCCAGGCCATCAGCTGATCGGCGGTGGCGCTGCCGGATTGTCGCCACTCGGTCCAGATGCTGTCGGCGATGCGTTTGGCCGGCTCCGGATCGGACTCGCGTTTGAGATCGGAAAAGAAGTTGTCCAGGCGCTCAGCGCGACTTTGCGGTGCCTCGAGCGCAGCAGCTTCAGGCTGTTTGCTCTCGTCGGTTTGGGCTGAGGAGACTGCGGTTCCCACCAACATCGCGCAGACGATGGCGACAGGGGCGGCTGGAATCAAAAAAAATCGGCGCATGCGCAGATTCTAGTGCGCATCCGCCGGTGGTCAAAGGCAAATTTTGGTGATCGCGGCCGGATGAACCGGCGCGCACTCAGCCCTGCCGCGCCTTGAAACGCGGATTTTGCTTGTTGATGACGTAAACACGGCCCTTGCGGCGAACCAGACGGTTCTCACGGTGGCGTGCTTTCAGCGCTTTCAGCGAATTCTTGATCTTCATCGTTCCGGACCCTCGGTCGCCGCTCTTGATGGCCGCAGGCCGTCGAGCTCCAAAATAACCAAAAGCGCGCCGGGTGACGCGCTTCGTTCATCACGCAGGCGTTTAAACGCCCGATCCCGGTATGTCAACCGTTTGGGGGGCATTGAGCGCCGAGTTCAGTTCGCTTTACCCAGCCTGGTGACGTGTCCCATCTTGCGACCGGGTCGGACCTGCCGTTTGCCATAGAGGTGCAGGACAGCACCCGGATCAGCGAGGATTGCGTTAACCTGGTCGACGTCGTCGCCGATGAGGTTTTCCATTTGGCAATCGAAATGCCGCGTTGCCGGACCAAGCGGCAGTCCGGTGACGGCACGGATGTGCTGTTCGAACTGGGAAACCGTGCAGACCGCCTCTGTCCAATGGCCGGAATTGTGGACACGCGGTGCCAGTTCATTGGCGAGCAAGGTTCCATCGTCCAGAACGAAGAACTCGATGCCCACAATGCCAACGTAGTCCAGCTTGGTCAGAACCGCTTCCGCTGCCTCACGGGCTTGCCTCAATGTCGATTCGGCGGCGCCGCAGGGCAGGGTCGATGTGCGAAGAATGCCTTCCCGGTGTTCATTCCTGGCGGGGTCGTAAGCAACGATTGCGCCGTCTTGGGAGCGGGCTGCAATCACCGAGATTTCGCTGGCAAAGGGCACAAAGCCTTCCAGAATAAGCGGAACGTGGCCGAGTGCCCCGAAGGCGCCTGCCGGCTTGTCCTGCGTTCCCCGGAAGACCCGCTGACCCTTGCCGTCATAGCCGAGGCGGCGGGTTTTCAGAACGCCGCTGCCGTCGAAGGATGTGAGCGCCTGTTCCAGTTGTTCCTGGCTGTCTACGGCGACAAAGTCGGCGGTTGCAATGCCGCAATCGTTGAGAAAGGTTTTTTCGACCAGTCGATCCTGCGCGACCTCCAAAGCCCGCGGCGGCGGAAATACGGGCTTCTTTTCGGCGAGCAGGCGAGCAGCTTCCATCGGAACGTTCTCAAACTCGTAGGTGACGACATCGCAGAGCGCTGCAAGCGTTTCCAAAGCTTCGGTATCGTCGTAGGCCGCCGTGATATGGCTGCTTGCCACCTGTTCGGCCGGACAATACTCATCCGGCTCGAGAATGATGGTGCGGAAGCCGAGACGTGCCGCCGCCATGGCCATCATACGGCCCAATTGGCCGCCGCCGACAATGCCGATCGCGCTGCCCGGTTTCAAAGCCGGCATGATCAGGCTCCGTCCGTCGGTTCCAGCGGCACGGAATCACGGCGTGCCTGCCGCCATGATTCGAGACGCTGCGCCACGCTCTCGTCTTCGATTGAAAGCACTGAAGCGGCGAGCAGCGCTGCATTGGTGGCGCCGGCAACTCCGATCGCCAAAGTGCCAACCGGAATGCCTGCGGGCATCTGCACGATCGACAGCAGGCTGTCCTGACCCGAGAGCGCTTTCGATTGCACGGGGACGCCGAAAACCGGCAACGTGGTAAATGACGCGGTCATGCCGGGCAGGTGGGCTGCGCCACCGGCGCCGGCGATGATCGTCTTGAATCCGTTGGCGCGGGCTTTTTTGGCGAAATCGACCATGCGATCCGGCGTTCTGTGCGCCGAAATGATCAATGCCTCGTAGCCGATGTCGAGCTGGTCGAGAATTTCGGCGGCGTGCTTCATGGTTGGCCAGTCAGACTGGCTGCCCATGATGATGGCGACTGGCGGTTTGCTGGTCATCGACTGCATTCGTCAGGCGATGATATCGGGGATGATTTGATCCTCAATCTTGGTGATCTGGTCCTTCAGGGCCAGCTTTTTCTTTTTCATCCGCTGAATGCTCAATGTGTCGCAACCGGTCTTGATCATGGCGTTGATGGCCGTATCGAAGTCTTCGTGTTCCTGGCGCAAACGTGCTGCCTTCAGACGCAATTCAGCCTGTTCCTGATCCGACATATCCTCTTTCCCCATATCGGCACCCTGGACGCTGTGGTCGGAATCGGCGTTTTGCAGTCACCCGACGTCACTTTCGTCTAACATTTTGTCGGAATTCGCAAAACCGCCAACAGCAGAAAG
The DNA here is from genome assembly GCA_965228435.1 of Hoeflea sp. GTDB lineage: Bacteria > Pseudomonadota > Alphaproteobacteria > Rhizobiales > Rhizobiaceae > Hoeflea_A. The sequence continues at coordinate 4,680,782 of OZ245818.1, forward strand.
TTTTCCACTGCATTGAAATAATCCTTCGACAATCGCCATATGTTAGTGGCACACTCGATGATGGCCGCTCTGCGGTTGCGGGGCGGAGAAACAGGCATACAAAGGAGTCGTTCCATGGCAATCCATGCTCGTCTTGAAACGCTGGAAAAAAAGCACGGCGCTCTTGAAGAGGAACTCCATTCGGCACTTAGCCATCCATCCTCCGACGATTCGGCAATCACCGAAATCAAACGGCGCAAGCTGCGGGTGAAGGACGAAATCGAGCGCTTGCGGGGAGAATTGTCCCTGCAGTAGGCACGTTTCACAAACACCGTTTTACCGGCGCGCCGCCTTGTGCTGGCGCGCATGGATCTTTGTTTTTCAAAATTCGCCGTTTTTCAGTCCCACGGGCCGTCAGTTCTGGTTTTTGGCCCGCTCGCGCAACACGAATTTCTGAATTTTTCCCGTCGAGGTCTTTGGCAGCGGCTCAAAAATGATGTGCCGGGGGCACTTGAAGTGCGCCAGATGCTCGCGGCAATGGGCGATCACCTCTTCCGCGGTTGCCTCCGCGCCGGGTTTGAGCTCGACAAAAGCGCATGGCGTCTCGCCCCATTTGTCGTCGGGCATGGCGACCACGGCGGCCGCCTGAACCGCCGGATGCTTGTAAAGCGCATCCTCGACCTCGATCGATGAGATATTCTCGCCGCCGGAGATGATGATGTCCTTCGAGCGGTCCTTGAGTTGGATGTAGCCGTCCGGATGCATCACCCCAAGATCGCCGGAGTGGAACCAGCCGCCTTCAAAGGCGTCGGCGCTGGCCTCCGGGTTTTTCAGGTAACCTTTCATGACGATATTGCCGCGAAACATCACCTCGCCGATCGTCTCGCCGTCGTCGGGGACCGGTTCCATGGTCTTCGGGTCGCGCACCGAAAGGTCTTCCAGCGCATTGTAGCGAACACCCTGACGCGCTTTCATCGAGACCCGATGCGCCGGATCGAGCGCATTCCACTCTTCGTGCCACTCGTTGACGACCGCCGGACCATAGGTCTCGGTCAGACCGTAGAGATGGACGACTTCGAACCCGGCGTCGGCCATTTGCGACAGCACGGATTCTGGCGGCGGTGCAGCGGCGGTGTTGAAACTGACCTGTTGTTCGAATTGTCTTTTTTCACCTTCCGGCGCATTCAGCAGTGTCGCCATGACGATGGGCGCTCCGCACAAATGCGTAACCCCATGGTCGGCGATGGCATCGTACATGGCCTTGGCGCGCACCCAGCGCAGGCAGACATGGGTGCCGGCCACCACGCCCAACGTCCAGGGGAAGCACCAGCCGTTGCAGTGGAACATCGGCAGTGTCCACAGATAGACGGGATGCTTGCCCATTCCGGACGCAACGACATTGGAATATCCCATCAGCGCCGCACCGCGGTGGTGGTAGACCACGCCCTTCGGGTTGCCGGTTGTCCCCGAGGTATAGTTCAGGGAAACTGATTCCCATTCGTCATCAGGGCCGGACCATTGATAGTCCTGATCGCCGGCGGTCAGGAATTCTTCGTAGTCGCGGCTGCCGATTCGCTCGCCTTTGGGGAAGGGGGTATCGGTTCCGTATTCCGGATCGTCATAGTCGATTACCAGCGGGGAAACGCTGGTTTGCTCCAGCGCCTCGGCGACCACCCCGGAAAACTCCCTGTCAACGATCAGAACTTTCGAATCCGCATGGTCGAGCTGAAAGGCGATGATTGCGGCATCGAGGCGGGTGTTAAGGGAGTGCAACACGGCGCCGGTCATAGGCACTCCGTGGTGGGCTTCCAGCATCGCCGGTGTGTTGGACAGCATCACCGAAACCGTGTCGCCCTTGCCAATCCCCAATGCGGCAAGGCTCGATGCCAGTTGCCGCGAGCGCGCATAGAATGTCCGGTAGTCGGTTTTCTGTGAACCATGAATGATCGCTGTATGGTCGGGATAGACATAAGCCGCGCGAGCAAGATGCGCCAGCGGTGTCAGCGGCTGGTAGTTGGCGGGATTGCGATCGAGGTCGGTTTCAAAAGGATTGGTCATTTCGCCTCCGGCAATGAAAATGCGGTGCCTCTTTGTTCTCTAGGCCAATAACGCATTCAGACCGTCGGCAACAAGCTTGATGGCGGTTATCGTCACCATCAAATACATCAACGGATAAAATACCGCCGGTCTCATGCGCTTGATGACCCAGGCTCCTGCGAAGGTCGCTGCGACCGCCAGCGGCAAGAGCATGGCGGATGTCTTGAGATTGGTTGCATCGAACTGACCAAGCGCGAAATAGGGCACCAGTTTGAGGGCGTTCACGACGGCGAAATAGCGGGTGCTGGTACCGGTGAAGACCTTCGGTGTCATCCCAAGGGGCAATGTGTAGACCTGGTAGGGCGGTCCACCGGCGTGTGAAACGAAACTCGTGAAGCCCGAAACAGTACCCCAAAACGTCGCTTTGACCGGATTCTGGGGTTTTCTGGGTGGTTCGCCGCCTCCCCGGCGATAACGCTCAAGGGCATAGCTGAGAACGAAACTGATCGCGATACCGCCGACCAGCAGCCTGATAACCGCGTCGGTGACAAGCGATGCCGCCAGCCATCCGATGACAATGCCAATGATTCCGCCTGGCAGGATGGCCTTGAGCGTCGGCCAGTCGTTGTAGTGGCGCCAGACCCAGAGGCTGACGATGTCCATGACGATCAAAATCGGCAGCATGATCGCCGCCGCCTTCACAGGTGATATGACCAGCGCCATCAGGGGCACGCCCATCAGGGCCAACGTTCCGCCCAGACCGCCCTTGGCCAAGCCGACGAGAATGACGGCCGGGACCGCGACGGCAAAAAAGGTCAGATCGGCTGGCATAAGCTTCCAGGTTGATCCGTCCGCGATGCTGGTTTATCCGGGAGGATCGTCAAAGAGGGTTCAAGAAGAGGTCGAGCTCTTATAGGCCAGTCGCTTCGTACGGGAAAACACAAAAAATGCCGAATGTAGAGGATCGATGCCGCCTGGTGCTGGTCCTGCCGGATATCGCGGACGCGGATCTGGCGGAGAAGAGCCTGTCCGACGCGCTGCGCGGCGGAGATGTCGCATCGGTGATCCTGCCTCAATACGGGTTGGATGACGGCGGTTTTCAGAAATTGGCCGAGCGGTTGATCCCGGTCGCACAAAAGGCTGGAGCAGCGGTGCTGATCGCCGGTGAAGAGCGGATTGCTGCACGGGCCGGTGCGGACGGCCTCCACATTGTTGGCGATGTCGAAAGTCTGGGCGACGCAATGGAGCGGTTTTCTCCGAAACTTATCGTCGGAGGAGGGCGGGCCAAGGACCGGCACTCTGCGCTTGAAATAGGCGAGTTGAGACCTGATTACATATTTTTCGGCAAGATTGACGGCGATATCAAGGACGAGCCGCATCCGAAGAACCTTGATCTTGGCGAGTGGTGGGCATCGATGGTGGAAATTCCATGTGTCGTGATGGGCGGACGGGATCCGGACTCAGCCCTCTCGGTGGCGGCGACAGGGGCGGAATTCGTCGCATTGGGCCATGCCGTGTTTGCCGATCCCGGGCAGGCGGCGATGAAGGTCGCCAGCGTGAATGCCTTGCTTGACGAAAAAGCGCCACGGTTCGAGGATTGACTGTCGTGATGAATCGAACGCTTCCATTGCTGCTTTTGGCCGCGCTGACGGCGCCGGCCCAGTCGACAAAAACAACCGAAGAAAAACCGGTTGCGGAGCAATCATCGGCCATTGGCGCGGAAAGTGCCGCGGACGGAGCAGGGGCTGATGCGATCGATCCGGGCGACCTTGCCTATGGTGCATTTCAGCGGGGCTACTATCTGACCGCGCTCGAACTCGCCAAACCGCGCGCGAAGCTCGGCGATCCGGCTTCGCAAACACTGATCGCCGAGATTTATTCGCGTGGCCTCGGTGTGCCGCGCGACATGAAGGAGGCGGTCTTCTGGTACAAGGCGGCCGCCGATAGCGGTGACATTGCTGCACAGCTCAAATACGCCCTGCTGTTGCTGGAGGGTCGCTTCGTCGCCCCGGACCGGGATCGGGCGCGAGAATTAATGAAAATGGCCGCCGATGGCGGCAATTCCTCGGCACAGTTCAACTATGGTCAGTTGCTGATCACCGACCAGCCCGGCGATGAGGGTATTCGGCAGGCTTTGCCCTATATGCAGCAGGCCGCGGAAAACGGGATCGCCGATGCGCAATTCGCGCTGGCGCAGATCTATGCCCACGGCGTAGGCCTCAGAGTGGCAGATCGCGAGAAGGCCAGACAATGGATGCTGCGCGCAGCGCGCTCCGGATATGACACCGCACAGCTGGATCTTGCGGTGTGGCTCATTGATGGAATCGGTGGCGAGACCGACTATGAAGCCGGGTTTTCCTGGATGCGCCGCGCAGCCAACACCGGCAATGTCATGGCGCAAAACCGCCTGTCACATCTCTACATCAATGCCATCGGCACCCGGCCTGACCCGATAGAAGCCGCCAAGTGGTACATCGTGTCGCGGCGTTCGGGCCTGGAAGATCATGCACTCGAGGATTTTTTCCAGGGGCTGACGGCTGAGGAACAGAAGGCCGGGATCGAAGCGGCCAACACGTTCCGGTCGCGCTGAGGCACCGTCGGCGGCCTGTTGCTTGACGCCGGGCTTGCAACGAACGGCTATTTGTGATCTTGAGGCGCCGGTTTTTGACTTTTCCGGAACGTATCCCATGAAAATCAACGGTAATGAAGTTCGCCCCGGCAATGTGATCGAGCACAATGGCGGCCTCTGGGTCGCCGTGAAGACGAATGCGGTCAAGCCCGGCAAGGGCGGCGCCTTCAACCAGGTCGAGTTGAAGAACGTCATCGACGGGACGAAGCTGAACGAGCGTTTCCGCGCTTCCGAAACGGTAGAGCGCGTTCGCCTCGAGCAAAAAGAGTTCCAGTACCTCTACGAGCAGGGCGACATGTTGGTGTTCATGGACAACGAGTCCTATGAACAGCTGGAACTGCCCATGGAGTTTGTTGGTGACCGCGCCAAGTTCCTCCAGGATGGCATGATGGTGACGGTGGAACTCTATGAAGAGAAGCCGATCGGCATTTCGCTGCCCGATCAGGTGGTGCTGGAGATCGTCGAAGCCGATCCGGTGGTGAAGGGACAGACCGCTGCTTCGTCCTACAAGCCGGCGGTGATGGAGAACGGTGTTCGCGTCATGGTGCCTCCCTTCATTCAATCCGGGGAACGCATTCTGGTCGACACCAACGAAATCACCTATATCCGCCGCGCCGACTAGATCGGCTTCATCGCTTTCACCGGATAGATTTTATGGCCCGTTCCGCTCTTCTCAATGTCATGGTTCAGGCCGCCTTCAAGGCGGGACGCGCGCTGTCGCGTGACTTCGGCGAAGTCGAAAACCTGCAGGTTTCCCTGAAAGGTCCGGGCGACTACGTCAGCCAGGCCGACCGAAAAGCAGAAGAGATCGTTCATTCGGAGCTTTTGCGCGCCCGGCCAACCTACGGGTTTCTCGGCGAAGAGGGCGGTGAAACTAAAGGGACAGATGGTCAACACCGGTGGATCGTGGATCCTCTCGATGGAACCACCAATTTCTTGCACGGCATTCCGCAGTTTGCGGTTTCAATTGCCCTGGAGCGAGCTGGCGAGATCGTCGCCGGAGTGATCTACAATCCGGTCGTTGACGAACTCTACACGGCCGATCGCGGCAATGGCGCCTTTCTCAACGATCGTCGCATGCGGGTTGCCGGTCGCCGACAGTTGTCGGACTGCGTGGTGTGCACGGGTGTCCCGCATCTTGGTCGCGGTTCACACGGTCCTTACCTGCAGGAACTCGGTCGAGTCATGCGAGAGGTCTCCGGCATTCGGCGAACCGGATCGGCCGCGCTCGATATGGCCTATGTCGCCGCCGGTCGTTTTGACGCCTATTGGGAAGAACCAATTTCCCCCTGGGACATCGCCGCCGGCATCATCATGGTGCGTGAGGCCGGCGGGTTCGTATCGGACAAGACCGGTGGTCCGAAAATGTTCGACAAGAACAATGTTGTCGCAGGCAACGAGCGCATTCACAAAGAGATGCTTGATCTGCTCAAGCGACAATCATAAACCAGCCGCCGTCACCCGACCTGCGCCTCGGCAGTTGAACTATCAGGCGCAAACTCCGAGGCTATATCGATATACCGGGCCGCCAAGGCCTCGATGGTCTCAGCTTCAAAGAGGCCTGCGTCGTACTCGAACCGCAGTGTAACGTCCCCTTCGTGGTCCTGAACGAGGACGGCCAGATCACGACGAACGCCGCGTGACGGAAGGTCGACGCTTTCAGCCCAACCTTGCCCGCGTTCGACTCGCGCACCCGGCACGTTGGCAAGGACGCCCAGGCTTCCTTGTTGCCCCGCACTTTCCGGCAGAAACTGGCTGAAGGAAACCTGATCCAGAATGGTGTCCGGTGCGGACTTCAGGTTCAGATCTCGACGCAACGCGCCGGCGGGATAGTCCTGGTTGGCCAGGGATTCGGTGAGATCGGTCTCAATCGCGTCGAGCGTCTGCAAGTCAGCGACCAGGGGTGAGCTTCCAGCCCGAACGATGATCGTGTTGCTGACGGCACCGATCGTTCCTTCGAGCTCGGTGCGCGTCCGCGCACTCGCCGTCGTGGTTATGAAGATGTCGCGATCATTGGAGAACGGCCGCAACAGCTTTGCAAACACCGTCAACATGATCGCAAACATCGATCGGCCTTCAGCCGCCGCCAACTGCTTGAGATGATCTTTGACGTTTCCTGGCAGCAGAAAGCTGTGGCTGGAGGATGCTTCGGGCACCGAGGAAACCCTGGCGCGGTCATAGGGCAGAGCCAAAGCCGGGCCGGCGTCACGCAGTTTCTTCTGCCAGTAGAGCAGTTGTGTTCGGCCTTTCGGGCTGGCCACGAATTTGCGCTGCCACTCGGCAAAGTCCGCATAGGACAGACTGTCGCGCATCGCCTCGATCCGGGCGGAGCTGGCGCGCAGGAAGATCCCGCCTGCGAACTCCGTTGCCAGCATGAAGGAGAGCCCATCGAGGACCGCGTTGTGCGAACGCACCAGAACGACATCGCTGACGTCGGATCGGTGAAAAACCGTGATCTTGAACAGCGGCCCCCTGGATAAATCCATGGGCGTCAGAACGGTTTGCTGCAGGTGCCTGTCAAAGGTTGCATCGTCCATGTGGCGACAATCCTCGACATCGACCAGTTTGTCGGCACGGCACTGGGCAATTGTGTGGCGGCCGCGCTTCGTCGGGAAACGAGATGCGATGACCGGATTCTCCTCTGCCAGTCGTGTGACGGCCTCGCGAAGCAGCCTGAGGTCCATCGGCGGGCTGATGTGGGTTGCGCCGGCATTCTCGAAGCTTCTCAGATAGCTTGGATTGTCCTTGTGTTGTCTTGCGGTGGTCAGAATATCGCTTTGGCGTTGGGAGATCTGGGCGATGCTGCTGTCGATGCCTCCGCCGGCGACGAGTTCCGCCACTTCCCCACGCTCCAGGCCTTGTGCGACGACCTCGGTGAGCTTTCGTACCGAGGGCTTTTGCAGAAAGCTGGATACCTGGAGGTTCAGACCATATTCCGCTTCCGCCCGGTTTTTCAGTTGGAATGCAGTCAGTGAATCGAGACCGATATCCTGAAGAGATGTATCCTGATCGATGCGCTCCGGTTCGATCTTCAGAACCTTGGCGATTGCTTCGGTCAGGTATCGACCGATGATTGCCGGTCGTGCAGCTCTCGGAGCGGCCATGGTCTCGTGATAAGCTTGTCGGTCCCCCGTGCTGCGGCTCGTGACCGCATGTCCCACCATACGCGGTTGGGCGAAAACGTGGCTGTTTGCGGTTGCGTATTTTTGCCAGTCGATCGCCGCGTAACCCAAGCTGGGGTCGGATTTCCGCAGCATGATTTCAAGTCCGGCCAATGCGGTTTCGACCGGCATTGGAGGAACACCGGATGATTCAAACAGCTTTTTGAGTTCCGGGTTTCGCTCCACTTCGCCGGTCGCCATCACACCCCAGGCAATACACAGACCCGGCAGGCCAATCGCCCGACGGTATCGGGCGAGATTTTCCATGAACATGTTAGCTGCGACATAGTTGGCCTGGCCAACGTTGCCAAGCGGAACGGATGTCGACGAAAAGAAGGCCAGAAAGTCCAGATCGCGGTCGGCCGTTGCCGTGTGCAGATTCCAACTGCCTTCCACCTTGGGTGCAAACACTGTTTGCATTCGCTGGTGATCGAGCTGCGGCAGCAGGGCATCGTCATAGGCAACGGCTGCATGAATGATTCCGCGCAGCGGGGCATCGCCCGCGTCGATGCGGGCCATCACTTTCGCCACGCTGGCCGCTTCGGACACGTCGCCTTTGACCACCACCGGCTTTGCCCCGGCCTTCCGGATCCGCCGAACACCGGCCTTTGCCTGCTTGGTTGACGCTCCGGATCGGCTCATGAGAAATATTGTCCCGGCGCCGCGCTCGGCCATGCGGACGGCAACTTCAAGGCCGAAGCCACCCAGGCCACCGGTCACAAGGTAGCTGCCGTCGGGATCCAGTTGCAGTTCGCTGTCGTCGGACAGCGCAACCTGGACCTCTTCGGGGTCCACTGTGACAACAATCTTGCCAATGTGCTCCCCTTTGGCCATGCGCATGAAGGCGTCACTGGCCTGGTTCAGCGAGAAGGTCTCGGCCGGGAGAGCCTTCAGCGTTCCCGCCTGGACCAGGTCGGCAACATTGGTCAGCACCTCCTTGAGCACGTCCGGATTGTCATCGCTCAGCCGCGCCATATCGACGGCAAAGAGGCTGATATTGCGTCGCATAACCTTGAGACCCAGCGCGGTGTCGGCATAAATGTCTCGCTTGCCGATCTCGACGAACCGCCCGCCCGGCGCCAGCACGTCGAGGCCCCGTTGCAGAGCCTCGCCCGAGAGGGCGTTGAGAACGACGTGAACGCCCTTGCCCTCCGTGATGCGGTCGATATCGTCGATGAAATCGATCGAGCGTGAATCCATCACGTGTTCGATGCCGAGGTCGCGCAGATATTTGCGTTTCCTGGGCGAGCCGGCTGTTGTGAACACCTCGGCACCGACCATTTGCGCGATCTGAATGGCAGCCAGGCCGACGCCGCCGGTGCCAAGATGAATGAGCACCCTTTCTCCAGCGGCCAATCTGGCCTGTGTCAGAAGACCATAATAGGCCGTTGAAAACGCGGTCAGCAGCGTGGCAGCCTCGATCGGCCCCATTCCATCCGGAGTTTTGCGGACAATATTTGCATCGACCGTCAGATCCGAACGGAAACAGCCGCGACTGGTTGCAATGACCGGGTCGCCGGTTTGCAGGTCTTCGACGTCCGGGCCGACGGCTTTGACGATGCCGGCACACTCCATTCCAAGTTTCTGAAAAGCCGGGTCAATCTCGGCATCGATTGGAAGCAGGCCCGTCGCGGCCATGACATCACGGAAGTTCAGTCCGACGGCTCGCACGCCGACCGTGACTTCACCTTCTTTCGGTTCGTGCGCCTGCGTTTCGACAATATGCAAATCCTCCAGGTCGCCCGGTTGGTCGATTTCAAGCGCAAATGGGTTTTCGCCCCGTGCCGATTGGCCGGCAACCATGCGTGGTGACAGACTGGTACGTCCCCTGGCTGCAAAGCGGGGAACCAGGCGCTGGCCCTTCCGATAGGCGATTTCGGTCTCGCGGACCTGTTCGACCGCCGTCACTTCGGCAACCACCTGTCGGGCATGGGTAGCAGCCGAGGTCTCGCCAGCATCCAGATCCAGAGCCGCAATGCGGATGGCCGGGCACTCCGAATGCACCGTGCGTGCCAGACCCAGCAGAGGCGACAGTGCAATGCTGGTGTGGTCATCTCGGTCAGCATCATCGGCCGTGACCCGCGCTCCCTTCGTGGCAACGTAAAGCGCGCTTGCCAGCCGGTGTTCGATCAGCGCCTGGACCAGATCGAGCGCCGGAAATACGCCGCGACGCGCGACGTCTTTCAACGTTTCCTGGTTCAAGCCTTCGGAGACATGGGCATGATCGCATGGCCAAAGAAAAACGGAAGCCGACAGCGGTTCATCCATTTCGCTCACGGCTTCCATCAAAGCCGAAAACTCACCCGGCTTTTGTGGATCGATGCTGCAGCGCTGCCGCTTGAAGCCATTGAACGGCTGGCCGCTTGAGACTGTCAGGCAGTTATAACCCAGTTGCCTCAGTTTTCTGACGAGGCGGGATCCGATTCCGCCCTGATCGCCGAATATCAGCCAAAGTCCGCTCTTGTCCGTTTCCCTGACGGGTGACAATTGCGCCGGAACCACATCGTCGGTGTAGTAGCGGGTAACCGCGCCTTCTTCCTCCTGCACGTCGCTGCGGTGCACTGCAGCAGCCGTATAGTGGTCGATCTGAAGCAGAAGCTCTCCCTTTGTATTGTAGGCCTTCTTGTCCAGTTCCGCCCGCGAGTTGTTGGTCGCATGTTTTTTGACCAACACGTCGAAGCGGCCGGGCAACGGGCGCTCCAGTCGGAGGCGCTGAAGGGACCTGGGGAGGTAGATATAGTCAAAGGCCTTTGCCGATTTTTGCTCGGTTTCCAGCTCGAAGAGCTCGGCGATTCCGATCTGCAGCATGCAGTCGGTTATGGACGGGTGAATGATGTAGCCAGGTGCTCTTGCTTCATGCCTCCTGAATGCCAGGTTGGCCCAGGTAAGGTCTCCGGTCGTGGCAGTCTTCTTGATGCCGCGGAAACCGCCTTCGTAAGTGTATCCGAGGTCAATTGCCTTTTTGTAGAATGTCTTGCCTTCAAGAACCCGATCCGGATTGCTCATGTCGGGTGGCGGCATGTGTTCGAACTTGCCCGAGGCGGTCAGAACGGACCCGTAGGCCCGCAAATCCCATTCCTCTTCCATGTCCGCCGGTCGGCTGTAGATGGCAATTCTGCGGCGACCGGGGTCATAGCGGGTCTGGAACAGCTCACTTTTCTCGGGATCCAGGAAATTGGCCTTGGTGAACTCGACATCGGCCAGTTCGATCGGTCCGTCACCGAAAATCTCATGATAGACGGCAAACATCATTTCCAGGTATCCGGCAGCCGGGAAAATGCAGCTTCCATTCACCTTGTGATCACGCAGATAAGTATGTTCCGACAGCGACAGCGATTTCTCCCAGGTCGGTTCGGGAGCATCCGTCCGGTGACCGAGCAACGGGTGGGCTGCCGGTCGGTTCATCAGTTCCTTGGCCTTGCCGCCGTCCAGCCAGTATTCCTTCGTCTCCTCGGGGTAACGGGCCAGGTCCAGGCGCGTGTGCGACCCGGGATAGACACGGCTCCAGTCCGGCCTGACACCAGCGACGAACAGGCGAGCAAGCGCCGCCTGCAATGCACGTTCGTCGTTGCGACCGCGCTTCTGCGATATCACCACGCTTGGCTGTTCGCCCAGCTCACTTGCCGACGTCGCGATGAGGCCGCTGAGTGGAGCGTCAGGACCAATTTCAAGATAAAGTGTTGCGCCCTGTTCGATGCTCGTTTGCATCGCATTTTGAAACAGGACTGGACGGCGAATGTTGTGCCACCAGTATTCGGCATCCAGTGTCGATCCGTCGATGAGGTCGCCTGTCACGGTCGAAATGAGCGAATGCTCGGTTGCCTGTGGCTTCAGATGGGCAAGCCCCTCGAGGAACCGGTCCCGAAGAGGATCCATCTGGGGGCTGTGGGGTGCGAAATTCATCCGGATCCGGGTTCGGAAAAGGTCGCTGCCAACGATACTGCGGAGATGCTTGAGGAAGCCTGCAAGTGCATCTTTCTCACCCGCGATGGTGACCATCTGATCGCTGTTGATGGCGGCGATCTCGATGTTCTCCTCTCCCGCGGCAAGCAATTGCTCCTGCATGGCTTCCGCCGACATTCCGACAGCGTAGATGGCGCCTTTGCCCTCGGTCTCGGCCTGCAGGGAACTTCGATAGTGGAGCACTGTCACTGCATCCTCCAGCGACAGCGCGCCGGAAGCGTGCGCAGCAGCAATCTCGCCCAGGCTGTGGCCGAACATCATGTCGGGCCGGATGCCCCAATCACGCCAGCGTGCATAGAGACCCACCTGAACGGCGAAAATGCAGGCCTGCGTTACCGTCGTCTCGTCGATTCGCGTTTCGCTGCGTGGCCGGGCCAGTTCCTCGAAAACCGACCAGCCGCTCCGTTTGCGGATGGCAATATCTGCCTCGCGCATTGCATCGGCAAACACCGTGTCCTTCTCGATCAGCCGCCGCGCCATGCCGTGCCATTGGCTGCCCTGGCCCGAAAAGGCAAAGGCGGTTGTCGGCTGGTCGCTGCTTCGTCCGGCAATGATCGATGGGTTGGCTCCCTCCCGGAATGTGGCATCGTTCGCCTCGGCCACCGCTCGCAGGCGCTCGATCAGTTCGCTTCGCGATGACGCAAGTATCGCCATCCGCTCCGGCAGAGCCGCGCGGTCCATGGCCAGGGTTGCCACGGTATCGCGCAAACTGGCACCGGCCTCGAGGCTGTCGGCCACATCATCGGCGATGCTTGCGAGAGCCGTGTTGGTTGCGGCAGATATCGGCGCGATCCAGGTTCGCCGATTTTGCGGTGCTTCAGATGACTTGGACCGGGTCGGAGCTTCCTCCAGCAGGACACAGGCGTTGGTGCCGCCGAAGCCGAAGGAATTGACCACCGCGCGGCGGGGTTCGTCGCCTGCCGGCCAGGGGCGGGTATTCGTCGACACCTCGATGTTCAGCCGGTCGGCCGGAATCGTTGGGCTGATCTGCTCGAAATTGGGGTTTGCAAAGGTCTGCTCGTGCTTGAGCGACAGCGCGGCCTTGATCAACCCGGCGACGCCGGCTCCGGCTTCAAGGTGACCGATGTTCGACTTGACCGAGCCGATGAGCACCGGGTTATCGGAGGGCCTGGCCTGGCCGAATACTTCGCCGATCGCGTGCGCCTCGATGGGGTCGCCGACCGGCGTTCCGGTTCCGTGCGCTTCAACATAGCCGACGTCTTCGGGAGCCACGCCGGCGCGCTGGCAAACGTTGCGAAATAGCGTTGCCTGAGCCTCGGGGTTCGGCACTGTCAATGTGCTGGTGTGTCCGTCAGAGTTCACACCTGATCCAAGGAGCACCGCATAGATTTTGTCGCCGGCGGCTTCGGCGTCTTCGAGCCGCTTGAGCAGAACGATGCCAGCTCCTTCGGCGCGGACGAATCCGTCCGCCCGGGCGTCGAAAGTCAGGACGCGTCCGGTCGGCGAGACCATTCTGGCCTTGCTGAAACTGACAAATGCCGCCGGGTCCAGCAACAGGTTCACACCGCCGACCACGGCGAGGTTGCACTCCCCGGACCGCAATGCCTGGCAGGCCAGATCGGTCGCCACCAGTGAAGACGAGCAGGCGGTGTCGACCGAGATGCTCGGCCCGTTGAAGTTCATCTTGTGGGAAATGCGGTTCGAGGCGACGCTCATCGCAACGCCGGTTGCCATATGGGACAGATCCACATCCGGTGAAACCGTGTTTTGCAGAGCCTTGTAGTCGCTCATGCTGATGCCGACATAGACACCGGTATTGGATCCCGCCAGGCGATCTGGCGCAATGCCGGCGTCCTCGAAGGCTTCCCAGGTCACCCTCAACAACAACCGTTGTTGCGGATCCATCGCTTCGGCTTCCCGCGGCGAAATGCCGAAATGATCGGCATCGAATTTTGTGATGTCGGGGACAAAACCGGCCCATTTGGTCACTGAGCGCTGCGGGACGTCGGGTTCGGAACTGAAGAAATGATCGCTGTTCCAGCGACCGTCCGTCGCCTCCGATATTGCACAGGTCTGGTTTCTGAGAAGATCAAGGTACTTTTCCGGCCGATCGACATTACCCGGAAAACGGCAGCCAATTCCGACGATTGCCAGGCGGGTTTCTGCGCCACGATTTTCAGTCCAATTCTCAGAAGATGTGTGCAAATTCATTACAAGCGCCCCTCTATCGATCCTGCTTCGGGATCGTTTCAACTCATCTGTGGTCTAAGGATTGTCGGGTATTTTCGAAGTCGTTTTGGGAGTGATTGAATCGTATTGCCGCGCGCTGCCGTTGACGGCCTGTGCCCAACGCAAGGGAAGTACTCGCAGGATACGAACAGCCCAGGACAGGCGACGCGGAAAGCTGATTTCAAAGTTGTCTTTTTCAAGCCCCGATCGAATGCGTTGCGCGGCTTCCTCGGCACTCATCTTGTGGGGCATTTGCAGTTGGTCGGTGGCCGTCATCGGCGTCGCGATGAATCCGGGTGTGACAAGGTGCAGTTTGATGCCCAATCGGGCGAGATCCGGATAGAGGCACTGGGCGAAGTTGATCAGTGCCGCTTTGGTCATGCCATAGGCGGCGAAGTAGGGCAGCCCGATATATCCGGAGAGCGATGCAATCACTGCAATTCGACCCGCCTTGCGCAATTTCATGGGTTGAAGCACTGCGTGCAGGCATTCGATCGTGCCGAAAAGGTTCACCTCGGCAACCGAACGAATGACGCCCGGATCCGGATCGTCACCTGTCACCGTCCTGTAGACTCCAGCGGCAAGAATGGCCGTATCGATGGGTCCGATGTCGGTTTCGATTGTCTTGACGGTCCGGGCAACAGCCTCTGCGTCTCGTACGTCAAGCGGCAGAGATACGAACCGACCGGATAGCGAGTTGCATTGGGCAGCAACGTCTTCGAGCCCCGCCGGGTCGTTGGCGCTGCCGGCAACAACCCGACCTTCGCCGACGAAGAGCATCGTCAGGGCCCGCCCCAGGCCTGAACTGGCACCCGTAATCCAGATTACGCCACTTGGTACCGCCATGCTCTCCACCGCAAACTGAGCAAATTGATCTTATGGTGTCACAAGGCGACCGACCAGCGCGAATCGGTGATTGTGGAAAAAACGTCAGCTCGAACGAGCGCGTTGATGGTATTTGCCCTTGAGTGAGCGCTTAGTCCTTGTCTTTGCGGACCATTTCGGCTGTTGCTGATACGAACGTGAACACAAATAGGTCGCGAATTCGTGGGAAGTCTGCATTCTTCGGCTTCAACTCTTCCCATTCGTCCTTGTTTTTGATTAGTTTCATTGGGGCTTTCGAATTTGGGGGTGGAGTCGGCACGCGCGGCGTCAGCGTCGGAAAATCGCCGAAGTCCTCGGCTCCGGTAAAACTGAGGGAACAGGCGGGCTCCGTCCGGCCAACATAAAAAGGACGGCGTTTTGCCCGGGGTACTTAGCGTATGGCCAGATTGAGACTATCGGGGTGGGGCATTTCAGATCAGGACATCGGATTGCAGCCGCACCGGCTGTCCAGTCCGCTGGTGTTTTTCTGGAGCATGCTGATCTTCCTGATCATCGTGGGCTTCCTTGCCGCCATACTCTATCGCCAGATTTCCAACGCCTTTTTCGCCAATCCCGGCCTCAACGGTCTCATCCTGGCCGTTCTGGCGGTCGGCATTCTGCTGGTCTTCAACCAGGTCCTTCGATTGCGCCCCGAAGTCAGCTGGGTCAACTCGTTCCGACAGGGTGGCGACCGGATGCGGAGCGGCCGAACGCCGACATTGCTGGCACCGATGCGCGTGCTTCTGAGCCGCAAGCAATCGATGTCCCTGTCGACGACATCGCTGCGCTCGATCCTCGATTCGATCGCAACGCGGCTGGATGAGTCGCGCGATACCTCGCGCTACATGATCGGATTGCTGGTGTTTCTCGGCCTGCTCGGCACGTTCTGGGGCCTGCTGCAAACCATCGGCTCAATCAACACGGTCATTCAGTCTCTCGATCCCGGCTCGGGCGATACGAACGACGTGCTGCAGGCTTTGAAAGACGGACTGGCGTCGCCTCTCGACGGAATGGGCACGGCGTTTTCATCGTCACTGTTCGGTCTCGCCGGCTCGCTGGTGCTTGGGTTCCTCGATCTGCAGGCGGGTCGAGCCCAGAACCGTTTCTACACCGAATTGGAAAACTGGCTTTCGACCGTCACCGATCCGGATTTCGATGTCGTCGCCCACGACGTATCGTCCGGTGGAGAGAGCTCCGAGGACATCCGCAGACTATCCGAAACGGTGCAATCGATGGCCCAGTCGGGTGGCGGCATCAACCAGCGATCCACAGCAGCGATGGCCAACCTGGCGGAGGGCATTCAGGGTCTGGTCAAGAATATGCGCAATGAACAGCAGATGTTGCGAGACTGGATCGAGGCGCAACAGACCGAGTCGCGCGCGATGCGCGAAACGCTCGACAATCTGTCCGACAAGATCAGCAAAATGGGTCCGGACAAGAAGTCCGGGTCCCGGTAAGCCGACATGGCGCTTGCTCGAAACCGCCGCGGGGTGGGGGGTGTCGACTACTGGCCGGGCTTCGTTGACGCCCTGTCGACCCTGCTGCTGGCGATCATGTTTCTGCTGTCGGTGTTCGTGCTGGCTCAGTTTCTGCTCAGCCGCGAAATCAGTGGCCGCGATGAGGTTCTGAACCGTCTCAACAGCCAGATCAACGAGCTGACGCAATTGTTGGCGCTGGAGGAATCGAGCCGTCAGGATTTAGAGGATGCGCTGGCGAACATGCAGGCGACGCTGTCGGATTCAGAAAGCGAACGGTCACGGCTTCAGGAACTGCTGGCACGTGGCGCCGGCGCGTCAAGTGCCGCGGAAGAACGGATCAGCGAGCTGAGCGAAACGCTTGATGCGGAGCGTCAACTGAGCCAGCGGGCGCTGTCACAGGTGGAGCTGCTCAACCAGCAGATCGCCGCCTTGCGACGCCAGATCGGCGCACTCGAGGATGCGCTTGAGGTCTCGGAAGCCAAGGACCGGGAATCGCAGACCAAGATCGCCGATCTCGGCCGGCGGCTCAATATCGCACTGGCGCAGCGGGTACAGGAACTCAACCGCTATCGGTCCGATTTCTTCGGTCGCTTGCGCGAAATTCTGTCCGACCGGGAGAACATCCGCATCGTCGGTGATCGTTTCGTTTTCCAGTCGGAGGTCCTCTTTCCCTCCGGCAGTGCCGATCTCAACGAGGAAGGCACCGGAGAAATGGAAAAACTGGCGGTGGCTTTGATCGATCTCGCCAGGGAAATCCCGGACGACATCAATTGGGTGCTGCGCGTCGATGGGCACACCGACAATGTGCCGTTGTCGGGGACCGGACGTTACGCCGACAACTGGGAGCTTTCTTCCGGTCGCGCCACCTCTGTCGTCAAATACCTGATCGAACAGGGCGTGCCGGCCAATCGTCTTGTTGCCGCCGGTTTCGGAGAATTCCAGCCGATCGAGCAGGGCGATACGCCAGAAGCACGGGCGACGAACCGTCGTATCGAACTGAAACTCACAGAGCGTTAAAGCGGGGTTGGACATGGATTGCGACGCCATCGTGGTCGGTGCCGGGCTGGCCGGCCTCGTTGCCGCCGCCGAATTGGCGGATGCGGGAAAGTCCGTGATCCTGCTCGACCAGGAAAACGAGGCCAACATAGGCGGTCAGGCCTTCTGGTCTTTCGGTGGACTCTTTTTTGTCAACTCGCCAGAGCAAAGACGGCTCGGCATCCGGGACAGTCATGACCTCGCCTGGCAGGACTGGCTGGGATCCGCTGGTTTCAACCGTCCCGAGGACCATTGGCCGCGAAAATGGGCCGAAGCCTATGTCGAGTTTGCAGCCGGCGAAAAACGCCCCTGGCTGCATCAGCAGGGTGTGCGCTGGTTTCCGGTCGTCGGCTGGGCGGAGCGCGGCGGCGCGCTAGCCGACGGGCACGGCAATTCGGTGCCGCGGTTTCACATCACGTGGGGGACCGGGCCGGGACTGATCGAGCCGTTTGAGCGGCGGGTGCGTGAAGGAGTGGCAAACGGCCTGGTCACCCTTCGGTTTCGCCATCAGGTGGACGAAATCGTCACGACCAATGGTCGTGTCACCGGTGTGCGTGGCAGTGTTCTGGCCCCCAGTGACACCGCGCGGGGGGAATCGTCCAACCGCGATGTCGCCGACGATTTTGAGGTTTCAGCCGATGCGGTGATCGTCACCTCCGGTGGAATTGGCGGCAATCATGAACTGGTTCGCAACAATTGGCCGCGAGAGCGACTGGGCGAACCACCGGCAAACATGGTTTCCGGCGTTCCGGCGCATGTCGACGGGCGAATGCTCGGCATCAGCGAGAAG
Source organism: Hoeflea sp. (assembly GCA_965228435.1). Lineage (GTDB taxonomy): Bacteria > Pseudomonadota > Alphaproteobacteria > Rhizobiales > Rhizobiaceae > Hoeflea_A. The sequence continues at coordinate 4,698,908 of OZ245818.1, forward strand.
GCCGGCGCGGCGATCATCAACTCCGATCGGATGTGGCACTACACCGAAGGTGTTCGCAACTGGGATCCGATCTGGCCCAACCACGGGATCCGAATCCTGCCCGGCCCATCTTCTTTCTGGTGCGATGCACTGGGCAATCGTCTGCCCGTGCCCTGCCTGCCGGGCTTCGACACGCTGTCGACGTTGAAGCACATCATGAAGACGGGGCACGACTACACCTGGTTTGTTCTCAACCAGTCGATCATCGAAAAGGAATTTGCCCTTTCAGGGTCGGAGCAGAACCCGGATCTGACCGGCAAGAGCATCGCCAAGGTGCTGCAACGTGTGAAGAAAGGCGCGCCGGCGCCGGTCGAAGCCTTCAAGCAGAAAGGCGAGGACTTTGTCGTGCGCGATTCGTTCGAGGCCCTGGTGGATGGCATGAACGCGCTGACCGAGAAGTCTCTTGTTTCGGTCGATCGGTTGCGAGACCAGATCGAGGCTCGCGACCGGGAGATCGGCAACCGTTACTCCAAGGACCTTCAGATCGTTGCGCTCAGAGGCGCACGACAGTTCCTGGGCGACCGTCTCATCCGCACCGCCAAGCCACATCGCATCCTCGATCCGAAGCATGGGCCGCTGATCGCAGTGCGGCTGAACATCCTGACCCGAAAAACCCTCGGCGGAATCCACACGGACTTGTCTTCAAGGGTTCTCAACGCTGACGGCGAGCCGATTGAGGGCCTGTATGCGGCCGGAGAAGTGGCCGGTTTCGGTGGCGGCGGTGTGCACGGCTACAACGCCTTGGAAGGAACATTCCTCGGAGGATGCCTGTTTTCAGGCCGCGTCGCCGGCCGCGCGGTTGCTGCAGGCTAGACCAGACTAGAAGAACCGCGCCAGCTTGAGCTGGATGTAGCTGTCATCAGCCACGTATTCGAGTGGGTCCGGCTGGGAGTGCAACAATTGCGGCAGATCCCATATCTCGAATGCCGGGGTGTTGAGAAACAGTCGGGCATCAAGCTGCAACTGCCAGTTCTCGCCGATCCGGCGCGTTGCGTCGAGATTGAAGAAGATGTGCTGATTGTTGAGGTCGACGGTGGCGCCCATCAGAATGTTTGTGTCCTGGGGGTCGTTCATCGTGATGCGGAGTCCGGCAAAGATGTCGTTGTCGAAGACCGTCGCCGGCGCCTCTTGATCCCGGCCATCATAGAGGTATTCCCCGAGAATTCCGATGTCGGCGCCTGATCCAAAGGCGTCGAAGACTGTGTATTCGAACCCGGCGACGGCTGCGAAGAATGGATCACCTTGTCCCCAGCGCGTAATGGCCTCCAGTTTCCAGAGAATGTTCTCCTGGGCATAAAGGGCGTCCACCCCGACCTGGGTCATGATCCCGTAAGTCGGAACAGCCGAGATGCCAAGCGGGGTCAGCTCGATCTTCATCTTGGGTTCGCGGCTGGTGCCGTGGAAGAAGGACAAGCCGAGATCGGCGTCACCCCAGGTGTTGGAGTAACGGGCGGCAAAATCCGGGTGCCACTGCTTGAGGCTCGATTCGTAGGTGGTGGCGTCCGTATCAATCGGCAACGGACCGCGCAGGCGCGCGTTGTTGGACGGGAACGTCATTTCACGAAAATAGGGAAGGTAGAACAGCGATAGCTCGCCCCAATCTCCGAACAGATTGAGATTGACCATCGGTTGACCGAGCTTCTCCCGGTCGAAGCCGATATCCTCGACAAAGTCGAGCTGGTTGACGATATCGACCAGTTGTCGCGACTCCGTCACTCCCCAATGCACTTGAGACGCACCAACAAGCAGGTCCCAGTTTTCTTCCTCATGGGTCCAGGAGGCCTCGCGCAGGTCGAAATGGGTTCGCCGGTTATTGTTGGGGTCGTAGCGTGCAAAGGGCCGAAGCGAAAAGACGTCCTTGCCGTTGTCGGCCTCATAGGTCATTGCCAGCCGGATGGCGACCGACGGCCACAAACGCCGGTCCTCCTGTCCGGTGAATGGAAAGATGAAATCAGGAGCGATGTGGCGAACCGCATCTTGCAGATGGTCAAAGACAGGGCCATCAGGGTCCCCATAGGCCGGGCCGTCAGGAAAATAGCGCAGTTCTCCGGTGATCGATCCTTCGATCTTGAAATCACCCGCTTGAGTCGGGCGTGGAGCAGATATCAGGGCAAGGCACGTTAGTGCCAGAGCACACCAAAGCAGCGGCGTTTTTGCCCGTCCTCGCATGTTCTCCGCATCTCCCGAGTCCATCCGCTGCTCGATAACCGGGCATTCGATACCCAGCCATACGGCCACTGCTCAGTCGGTCGCGATACGACATTTCGCGTGTCGTTACCAAACGGAACCCACACTATGCCCGAGGCGCCATTGAGTTCAAACAGCTTTTGCGACTTTCACCCGAGAATCCGTTGGGTCTGGTTTGGATATGGGTATTCATCGTAGTCGGCGCAGCGCGCGTTGCGTGAAGTCATTGGGGCTGTACCGGACCGAAAAATCACGGCTGCTCCAGGTCATGACAGTTGATTTGCCGGTGCGCAGATTCGTCATGGTCAGGGCGTCGGCAAGCCAGAAGCGGCCCTCATAGCGCCGATAGTTCCGGGCCGACAGGGTTTTGAGATGCGTTCCCGCGCGATTGTAGAAATCGGTGCGGTAGAGACGGTACTGGTTGACGTCCATCCAAACGGTTTGGCTTGAATATCCAGACGACTTGTCGCGAGGAAACCGCGTAATCACATGACACTTGAGCTTCGTCTGACCCGGACAGGCTTCGTCACGCAACCATTTGTAGGTGAAGCGATCGACCGGCGGGCTGGCCAGATCTTCGTAGCTGAATTCACTTCCGGCAAAGGCACTGGTACGACCGCCGGAGGAGATCCTCTTGACCCGTTTGAGTTCCGGAAGGTAGATCCATTGATTGCTGCTGCGACCGCGGCGGGTTTGGGTAAGGACCGCGGTACCGGCAATGTCGCGCGGCTGCTCGAACACGATAATATAACGGTCGGTGCCGTCGCCCATCTCAAGTGACTTTGTACGAAACCGGCGCACGCTGCGGACACCCCGCTGGTCACGCAGTTTCATTTCGCCGACCGATTCGACCGACCCGTAACCCTGTCCCCGCTGGCTTGCCGTTTTGGCGATCCGCAGGCCCTTTTCCTCCGGCGTTTCCGCATTGGCAAGTTGGGGAAATCCAATTCCGAATATCAAAAAGGCTACGCACACTCTGATCATGGTTTTTTGTCCGCAAATCGAAGCAAGAGAGAAGGAAGGAAAAACAGATCGGCGATCAATGCAATGGCAATCGTGATTGCCGACATCATTCCGGCCTGGCTTGAAACAGCGAAACCGGACATCGCCAAAACAGAAAAGCCCAAAAACAGGGTGGCCGAGGTGATGATGAGGGCAGGGCCGACCAGTTCGAATGTCGACCGGATCGCCTCTTGGGGAGGCAGGCCCTGTTCGCGGCGCGCGCGAGCAAACTTGGTCAGGAAGTGAACCGTGTCGTCAACGACAATGCCCAGCGTCATGGCACCGACGACCGACACTGCAAGATTGACGTCGCCTCCGAAATACCCCCAGAGTCCGAACGCCGCCGCCGCAGGGATCAGGTTTGGCACGAGGCTCAAAAGGCCGATGCGGATATCCCTGAGATAGATCAGCATGACGGCCGAAAGAAGAAGCAGCGCGAAAAGCGTCCCGCGCAACATGGCGCGAATGTTTCGCTCGGTGACATATGCATATGCCACAGACATGCCGGCAGCTTGCGTCATCATGTCAGGAGCGTTTTCGCCGAGCCACGCCTCGCTGGTCTCGACCAGCCACCTGATGTCCGTTGAGCTTGCCTTGGACAGCTGAACGGTGACCAATGTCCTCGACCGGTCAACATCGATGGTGTTGCCGAGATCGAAGCCGGGCGGCAGCGAAAGCTCCAGAAAGACCAGATATTGAGCCGCAAGCTCCCGGGATTCCGGAAGTCGTTCGAAATCCGGGTCGTCCCCGTTCAACGTTCGATTGACTTGCTTGAGCGAGCGCGACAGCGCGTGGACCCCGGATACCTTGTCTTGTCCTTCGAGCCAGTCGGCAAAGGCATCCATGCGTTCAAGAAAGTCCGGTCTGGTCACACCCTGTGATTCACCGGAGGGAAGCGAGAATTGAACGACATGCAGACCGGCAAGCCGGTTTTCCATGAAGTCGGTATCGCGGCGAAAGGCGAAGCTTTCATCGAAGTAGCGGACGTAGTTGTCGTCGATCCGCAACTGAGTAATTCCAAGGGCCGCCAAGGGGATCGCCACCAGGAAGATTGCGGTCAACCAACGACGCTTGTCGATGGCGAAGTCGGCCATCCTTCGTAGGGGGACTCGGCCGTTGCGCTGCGCGGGAATTCGCTGTTTCGGCAACAGGAACAACAGTGCAGGCAGAAATGAAACGCTCAAGACAAAGGCGGCGATCGCGCCGATGGCGACTATGGTGCCCAATTCACGCAATGGCGGGGATTCGCTGAAGTTGAGTGACAGGAAGCCGATGGCGGTCGTCAGGCTCGTGATAGCGATTGGCGCAAAATTGACCCGCAGTCCAGTTGCAACGGCCTCATCCAATGATCTGCCTCGCTGGCGGTAATGAGTCACGCTGGTCAGCAAATGAATGCAATCGGCAATCGCCAGGGTCATGATGATCACCGGCGCGCCGGATGTGGCCGCGTTTACCGAAAACCCGAGATAGCCACCCAAGCCCATTGCGATCGCCGTCGAGAGGCAAACGACGATGAGCGTGGCCACCGTTGCCACGACTGATCGCAGGGCCAAAAGAAGCGTCACAGTGACGACAACCAGCATCAGTGGCACCAGGGTCAGCGAGTCGCGACGCGCTGCCTCCGCAAACGCCATGTCGCCCATGATGCCGCCGGAAAGGCGAACCGTCGTTTGCGGGAATTGCGCCATCATGCGGTCGGCGATTTCCCGCGCCGCCGTGGCTATTTCCACGATGGCCTTGCTTCTGGCCACATCAGGAACCTGCACCAGCACCGTCGCCAATGCGACCTGGGCATCCTCCGAGACGCTCCGGCCGGACAGGGAATCGTCGGACAGGACCCGATCGCGCAGCTCCGCCAATTGCTGATCGCTGAGCTCCTCAGGGTCCTCGTACAAGTCTTCGATGGCAATGTCGTCGCCGGCAACGGTGCTGATCTGGCTGTTGGCGAGCGAACTGACCTGAAAGGCATGGGGGAGTGTCCACGCCAACTCGGTGAGCTGCTGCAGCAAGGACAGGACGTCGCGGTCGAAGACCGTTCCGTTTCCCGGAACTATGATGAATTGGACCGAATTGGCGGCGCTGTAGGTCTTTTCGATCTGTTCCAGCGCCTGTCGATGGGGATTGTCGCTTCCCAGAAAGACGCGGCTGTCGGGATTGTAGGTCAAGGTCAACAGCCCGCTGCCCGCTGCAATGCAGACGATCAGGGTCAACAGGATGGCCCATACCCGGTGGGTAATGACGGAACGCGCAAACTTGCCGGTGAAGGAATCGACCTGACTATCGGATCCGATTTCGACGGTCATCGCGAACGTCTGGAGCTCCCCGTGGTGGACCCTTGTTCGTGCCGGGCCTTCAAGTTGGCTTCACACTGATTGTAGTTTGCCGCTGGTAGCTACCTAAACCCACGATCCACCTTATGTCACTCCCTAGTGTCCTGTTTACGGTTTTGAAGTTCCTTCACGAGGTCGCCGGAGTAGTCATGGGAACTTCAAATCCACCGCACCAGGAACAATTCATTGCGAAGCCGGTACCGCCGCCAGCGCGATTATATGGCCGTTGACGATGTATCTGACAGGGACTTCCCGACCATAGATTGTTACGGCACGATGCTCGCCAAAATGCACGCGCACTTCATGCGGTTCCAGGAATTGTCTGTCCATTGGATGCACCGCTTTGTAGACCGCCTCCTTCAACGAGAACAGGATACGGACGGCCATCGGATCGCGGCCGGTCTCCGACAGTTCCTCCGGGGAAGCGATGGTATCGAGTAATTCCGCATCCAATGGCTCGGCGGGTTCGACGTCAATCCCGATCCCCCGCCAGGTTCCGCGTGTCGACAACGCGGCAACCCCGAGGTCGCCACAGTGGGAAAGCGAACCAACGATGCCCGGAGGCCAGGATGGGGGATTTCCCTGTCGTCGAGGCAGCGACCAGTCCGAGTTGCCGGCTTCGTCGAGCAAGGTCCGCGCGGCTATTCTGGCTGCAGCGGCCTGCTGGCGGACAGGCGGCACACACCCGGCCACTGAAGCCTGTTCGTCAATGGTAAGGTGCTTCTCGCACTCCGGCGAAACGCGACAACAGGCGATGTCGATACCGGGCATCAAAATCGGGTTGAGCCGATTGATTTTTGTGCGTCCGTTGCGGTGGGGGTCACGCATTCGTGAAGGACTAGCAGCGCATCGGCGGGCGAACAAGCACCGGCAGATCAAGGGGGGCTTGGATTGGGTCTACAACCCCTTCATTGACACCGGACAGCAAATCGTGTGGCTTTAGCCGCAGAATGCGGGAACACAGATGATCGGTCACGACCGATGGAGGACATCGTGAAAGGCATATTCAGGCAAGGACTGACCACCGTTGCAGCGCTGTTGCTATGCGGCACGGCATGGGCGCAATCGGATACCGTCGAATCCATTATCCAGGCGGACGACGACAGCCAGCAGGTGGAACACCAGGAAGATTTCGACAGCGACCTCTGGCAGAAGGCGATGCGCGACCGGATCGGCCGCATGAGCCAGCGGACTGAAGCTGAAAAGGCGCGTGCCGAACACATTCTCGCCTGGTACGAACAGCGTGATTTCGAGCCGCTATGGCTGGCATACGGGCAACCCACAAAAGCATCCGAGGAAGCGATCTTCGTATTGCTGCGGTCGGACAAGGACGGCCTCGATCCGGCGGACTACAACGCCGACATCATGTTCCCGAAACTCGATCAGGGCGGCGATGCGGGCCTGGCGGATTTCGAGATCTCGCTGTCGGAAACGGTGACGCGCTATGGCCAGCATTTGCGCAGCGGTCGCGTGGAACCCAACGCGATCAACCGCGAGCTGGTGCTTTATCCGGAGAACATATCGGCCAATCGTATCCTCCAGCATCTGTCCGAATCCGACAATCTGACCGAAACACTGAGGGACTTTTCACCCAACACGGCGCGCTACGACCGAATGCGGGATCTTCTGCAGAAGTTGTTCGTGGCGCAGGCCCGAGGCGGCTGGACGCCGATTCCAGAAGGGCCTGTGCTCAAACCCGGCATGACGGACGAACGAGTGCCGCTGCTGCGCAAGCGGCTGATTGAATCGAAGGATCTCGAACCGGATGCCCACGAAGGCGACGTTTATGACGGCAGCCTGGTGCGGGCGCTGCAGTATTTCCAGTTCCGCATGGGGCTGGAAACCGATGGCGTCATCGGTCCGGCGACGCTCGGTCAACTCAACATCACCGTGGAGGATCGCATCCGCAGTGTCCGGCTCAATCTCGAGCGGCGGCGCTGGATGCAGGCGGATTTCGGCGATCCCTACGTGTTCGTCAACCTGGCGGATCAGGTCGTAAAGGTCGTGCACAACGAAAAGACGGTGCACGCGGCCGTCACCCAGGTCGGCAAGCCCTATCACCGCACCCCGGTCTTCACCGACGAGATGGAATATCTGGACTTCAATCCCTATTGGAACGTGCCGTATTCCATCGCCACCAAGGAATATCTGCCCAAACTGAGACGCAACCCCTATGCGCTGCAATCGCAGAACATCCGGGTGCTGCGGAACGGCAGCGTGGTGGATCCGGGACGAATCCCGTGGAGCAGCTATTCAAGGTCGAATTTTCCGGTGCGCCTGCGTCAGGACCCGGGGCCGAGAAACGCGCTTGGGCGGGTCAAATTCATGTTCCCGAACAAGTTCAACATCTACATCCATGACACGCCATCGAAATCGAATTTCGACCGTGCGTCACGGTATTTCAGCCACGGCTGCATTCGCGTCGAGGACCCGCTCAAAATGGCCGAGACGATCCTCGGTTTGCAGGGCGTGACCCGGGCGGAAATCGATTCGATCACCGCTTCGGGCAAACGCAAGGTGGTCAAGCTGGAGGCCCCGATTCCGGTGCATGTCGTTTATCTCACGGCCTGGGTCAACAAGGATGGCTCGATCCACTACCGCCGCGATGTCTACGGGCGCGACGAAATCCTCGCCGAGGCATTGGTGGCCGACAGCTAGTCTAACCGTCCAATCCGCAGTGGCGCAGGAACAGTGCCGTCACCTCTTTGATCAGCCGGTCTTCGTCGATCGGCTCATCATCCGCAAGGTCGAGCATGAAGCGGACCTGGGCCTCATAGTCGGCGAAGTGCTGGGTCACCGCCCACATCTCCATCTGAAAGAGATAGGGGTCGACCGGTCTGATCTTGCCGTCGGCGACCCAGGAGCGAATGATCACCGCGGCTTTTTCCACCGCTTCCCGTGACGCCGACCAGTGACGGCGCAACATCGGGGCTCCGCGCGCCACCTCGTTGGCGAACAGCCGGCAGACCTCGGGTTCGGCCAGGGCATGGCGGATCTTGATGGCGATGTAATCGGATATAACCGTTTTCGGATCGTCCGATTGCGATGACAGGAAAAACAGGTTGCTCCACTTGTCGATGATGTAGAGCAACGTCTCTTCGTAGAGCTCTTCCTTTGAGGAAATATAATAGTGGAGCTGCGGCTTGGAGAGTCCGGCTCGACGCGCGATGGCCTGGGTTGAAGCGCCGACCATGCCGTTTGCAGAGAATTCCTCGATGGCGGCCTCCCGGATGGCCTCACGGATCTTCTGGCGCCGGTCGAGGACCTTTTCCCGAGAACTCATTTGGCCTCCGGCAGCCAGGCCGTGGCCTCGACCTCGATGAGAATGTTATCGCTCGGCATCATAGCGCTGACCTCGACGACGGTCGAAACAGGCGCTTCGTCTGGATAGAACAGCGACCGGACCCGGTTGTAGTCAGGGAAGTCACGAAGATCCTTGAAATATTGAACCAGTTTGAAGACGTCACTCATCTGACCGCCTTCGGCCTCGATCATCGAGCGGATGCGGTCGAGCACGTACCAGGTCTGGGCCTTGATGGGACCCTCCTTGGCGTCGACCGAAAACTCGCCGGTCTCGCCGAGTTCCGCCCGGGCGTGGTCCGGCAGGTCCTCGTAGCCCTGTACGACGATCCTGCGGTCCGGATCGACGGCGATGACGCCGGACATGAATATGAAATCTCCGCGCCGCTTGTAAGCGGCGTATCGGGCCAGCGGTTTGGCGATCTCCCCCGACATCCTCCCCCCTATATTTTCATCAATGCGGTCTCGACCTTCTTCAGAAAGCGCGCGCGATCCGCATCCGTGCTGTGGTTCATATCATGCAGTTGCAGCCAGCGCATGCGGCATCGAACGTTGAACAAGACCCGTTGACCGCGCATGAACAGGCTGCGGCCAGGGTCTCGGATCAACCGCAGCCACCACCAGGGTGAGCCTGAGGTGGTGATGCCGACAAAGAGGCGAATGTTCTGCAAGTGCCCCACTGCGCGCTTTTTCTTGCCCGGCGCCACATCAAAGGCGACGCCAGGGAGCCAGACGCGCTCGAGCCAGCCCTTCAGCATGGCCGGAGGTCCATACATCCAGGTCGGATAGATCAGCACCAGGGCTTCGGCCCATTGCAGCGCCTCGACGTGGTCCTGCAAGGTGGCAATGTTCTTGTCGGTGTCGCTCAGATAACTCAGCCACTCTTCGCGGCTCAACACCGGATCGAAACCGTCCCGGTAGAGGTCGAACGCGCGGATTTCGTGACCGCGCGCCGATAGCGTCTGTTTAGCGCAGGCGAACAGGGCCGCGCCGTAGCTCTCCTCGTAAGGATGACAGAATACGATGAGGAACCGCACGGCCCGCTGCCTCAGTTGCCCTTGAGTTTCTTGGCGATGTCGAGCCCGTGGCCCTTGTTGACGAACTGATCGGTGGCGACCTTTGAGACGTCAACCGAACCTTCCTCGAGGATGCCCGAAGCAACGGCAAGATCGTAAAAGGCCTGGATACGCTCGGGGCTCATGGCGCCGATACCCATCGTCTGGGCGTCGCCGACATCGATGATGCCGAGCTTCTCGAACTGGGCCATTTCCTTGTCGAGCTTCTCCTTCGTCATTTCAGGATTGTCTTTCATGATCAGCTCATAGGCAGCCGTGCGGTCGCCATAAAGGAAGTTGTACCAGCCCTCGATCGAGGCATTGATGAAGCGCTGGACGAGATCCGGATTGCTTTCAACCATCTCGGTGCGGGCTTCGATCGTGGTCGAATAGGTGTTCCAGCCCTGGTCTGCGAGCAGATAGGCGGTCGGTTTCGCGCCCTCGGCGGCGGCATAGATGGGTTCCGCGGTGCCGTAACCCTGCTGCACCATTTTGTCGTCGGACAGGAACTGCGCCAGGTTGTAGCCGTAGGGTTTGAGCTGCTCGTCCTTGAAGCCGTGCGACGACACCAGCCATTTCCAGAAACTGAACTGGCCGTCTTTTGAGATCAGGATCGTCGGCGCGGAGGTCAGGTCGGCGAAGTTCGAATAGGACCCGTCATGGGCCATCAACACCTGCGGATCCTTCTGGAAGATGGCGGCGACGACCGTGGTCGGGATTTCGTTGCGCACATTGTCGAAGGACAGCAGCAGATTGCCTGCCATCAGGAAGTCGAGCCGTCCGGCGGGAAGCATCGGCCGGTTGTTGACCTGAGGTCCGCCCATGCGGATCTCGACGTCGAGTCCGTATTTCTCGTAGGTGCCATCGGCCACGGCCTGGTAGAAGCCACCGTGACCGCCCTGGGCGAGCCAGTTGGTGCCGAACACCACCTTGTCGGCGGCCGCAGCAAGGCCGGTGCTGGCCGCCAGAACGGCGGCGACTGTTGCCATTTTCAGCAGAGTTTTCATGCTCAGTCTCCTCATTGTTCCCGTCATGTTTCTTGGTCAGTCTTGAGCAGCCATGTCGGCTGTCCATCCCCGGGTTTTGCCGGGATTCATCAGGCCGTAGGGATCGGCCAATTTCTTGAATTCGATCTGTGCGGTGTCGATCTCCTTCATGCCGCCATCTTCGATGGTGACGACGTGTGGGTCGTAGATGGTGCAGCCGTCCGTCTGCTCGAGCTCATCGATCAGGGCGTACATCGCGTCGCGGCCGCGAAAGCGCACCAGCGGCAATGCGAAGATCTGCACATCACCGTCCATGCGTGCCATTTCGTGGTGCCAGTAGATCTCATCGCCATAACGAGCCATCTGTTTCATCACCAGATCCGGATCGAAGGGGCGCGGATAGGCGACCTGCAGATAGGTCCAGCTCTTGTCGACTTTCAGTGCCTGTAACGTGGTGTGATTCCAGCCACATTCATAGGCGGGTTGCAGACCCTCGGCGCGCAGCTGCGGTTTTTCCTTGGCGAATGAAACGCGGCCGCCGAAATCCTTGGCCAGCGCTTCGAATTTTGCCATCTCCGCCGGCGCAACCATGGCGAAAACGGCGTCGCTGTCGTCGGGAAACAGGTCTCCGAACTTGGTGTAGTAGGGCGCAAAGCGCCGCTCCACGGTGGTCAGCAGATAACAGTCGAGACCGCTGTCCTGGGCGTGCATGGCAAACCGCAGGGCAGTGTCATAGCCGTCGAAGAGCGCCGCGGTATGGATCCAGTCGGTCGCGCCGGTCAACCCAAGCTCCAGTTCCAGGATGATGCCGTTGGTTCCGTAAGCGTGATGGACCTTCTGGATGTCGTCGCCCTCGAGTTCGATGATTCTGGGTTCGGGTTCGAGGGTCATGACGGTGGTGCTTTTGACATTGCCCGGATCGCGCAGCATGCCGTGGCGCAGCGAACCGATGCCGCCGGAGCCGCCCGACAGAAACCCGCCTATCGTGGCGATGCGGCGGGTGGACGGGTACATGAGCAATTGCTGGCCGGTTTCGGAACAGGCGTCGTCGAGCGCGGCGATACGGGCGCCGGCTTCCACACGGACGCTGCCCTGCTTGATCTCGATGACGCGATTCAGCTTGGTGACATCAAGGACGATGCCGCCTTCGAGCGGCACGCACTGGCCGTAGTTGCCCGTACCGCCACCGCGCACCGTCACCGGGATACGGTGACGTGCCGCCGCTGAGGCGACGATGCGCACTTCGTCCTGGGTCTTGGGCATAACCAGCAGGTCGCCGGTCTTGTCTTTCAGAAGCTCGTCGAGGATCGGGCTGTACCAGAAATAGTCGCCGGAGCGCGTCTTGACCGTGCGCTCGTCGTCAATCACCGATACGCCGTCGATCTCGTTTCGGAATGCCTGCCAATCGATTTCGCGCTGCGCCGTGGCCACGTCGTTCATGGTCAGTCCTTTCCCTGGGATTCGATCGGCACGCCCGCACGCCACACCTGGCGCCGGACGTTGGTGCGAGACAGCAGGTCACGGAGGTCTGCGGCCTGATAATGAATGAAATCGGCGCTTGAGCCGGCACCGATGCCAACCGCGGTACCGCCGCACCAGCGAGCCGGGATGTCCGTAATGGCGTCCAGCCAGTCCTGCGGTTCGAGATGGGCCTTGAACACACCAAGCCGGAAAACATCGAACAGATCGTAGTCGCCATAGGGGTAGAAAACGTCCGCAACGTTGTCCGAGGCGAGCATCACGTGCATGCCGGCGGCGCGAGCCTCCTTGACCGGGGCCAGGCCGCGCAGCCGGGGGGTGCGTTCGAAGGAGCGATCCTGGAGATGGCTGTTGGTCGTCGGGAGAGCGACAAGACCGACACCGGCATTCGCTGCCCGTTCGAGCACCCTGGCCACCGATTCTGCATCTTGAACGGATAGCGAGCAGGCATGGCCGCACAGGACTTGCCGATCTGCGCCGCTCCGTTCCGCTGCCGATACGATCAGCTCGAATCCACGCGCCTCGTCATCGAGCCCCTCGTCGACATGGAAATCGAGGGGGAGTTCATATCGGTGGGCCAGTTCAAAACTGTGGTCTATCTTTTTGTCGAGGGCGTCGTTGCGGTAGGCGAATGCGCCGAGGACACCGGTGTCGGTGGACACCCTTTTTGCAATATCGTTTCCGGCTTCATAAAGCAGATCAATTGGGGTTAGACCCACCAGCTGCAATTCGATACGCCCCCGCCATTCCTGACGCAATTCGTTGAGCACGCCCCAAGCCAAGGGCACTTCCGGCTCGACCCAGTCGACATGGGAGCGCATCATGCCGACCCCGTGGCGCCACGCCTTGTCCAGCGCTCGGGATGCACGCTCGCGGATATCGTCTTCTGTCCAGTGGCGCAGGTCACCCTTCATCAGCTCGATGGCGTCGAACAGCGATGATGGCGATCCGCCCGTGCGGTCGACGGTGTAGGTCTTGTCGAGGTGAACGTGGATGTCGCTCATGACTGGCAGGATCACGCCGCCGCCACCCTTGGCCGCCGGCACCACGCTCTCGACGGCGCCGCTGCTGATGCGGATATCGACCGGCGCGCCGCCACCGATGCGAACTCCGTAGAGCATGGCCGGTGCAATCTCGCGCTGAATCGATGGGGTCGCCTGGATCATGGTGCGCTTAGCTCTCCCGCTTGATTTCGCTCTCGTGCCATTTGCCGAGCACCAGTTTCGACAGCCAGCTGGTCGCCAGGAAAATGGCAATACCGAGCAGTGACACCAGAATGAGGGCGGCAAACATGCGCGGGATCTCGTTGCGGAAACTCGATTCGAGAATGCGTGAGGCAAGGCCGGAATTCTGGCCGGCCGTGCCGGCTACGAACTCGGCGACGACGGCGCCGATCAGTGACAGTCCACCGGCAATCTTCAATGCCGCCATGAAATAGGGCAGGGCGCTCGGCGCCAGCAGAAAGCGCAGCCGCTGCCAGGGGGTCGCCTTGTAGAGGGTAAACAGGTCGCGCAGGTTGTGATCGGCGCTTCGCAGCCCGATCACCGTGTTGGAGAGGATCGGGAAGAAGGCAACGATCCAGGCGCAGATCAACAGTGCGGCGAATGTGCTTTCGACATAGATCAGGATGAGCGGTGCAATGGCCACGATCGGTGTCACCTGCAGGATCACCGCGAAGGGAAACAGGCTCATTTCAACCGTGCGTGACAGGGCGAAGAGCATGCCGAGAAACACCCCGCCGATAATCGCCAGGGACAGCGAAAACAGCGTCAGCTTGATGGTGAACCAGGCTGATGTCATCAGCGACGGTCCGTCGCTGGCCAGCGTTTGCAGAATGCGGCTTGGCGCCGGGATCAGGTAGTGCGGTACCTCGTAGTATCGCACGAGTGCCTCCCAGATCAGCACAGCGCCAATGAGGACAACCACCGGCATCACGATGCGCTGGCGGCGCTCGCGCTTTTCGCGTTGCAGCTGTTCGGCATTGAGGACAATGCCATCGTGTTCGTCGTCAATGGTCGATGTCGACATTGCTCAGCGTTTCCTTCAGCGCCTGGGTGACGATGCGGGTGTTTTCGGCGAATTCGCCGGAAGTGCGATATTCGTCGGTGCGCGGATAACCGCCGGGCAGGGCGATGTCGTCGACGACGCGCCCGGGACGGGCCGCCATGACGAGCACACGGTTCGACAGATAGACGGATTCGAAAATACTGTGGGTGACGAAGATGACCGTCAGTTTGTGGTCCTCCCACAACTTCAAGACATCATTGTTGAGCTTGAAACGGGTCATTTCGTCGAGCGCTGCAAAGGGTTCGTCCATCAGCAGCAGCGTCGGGCGGGTGACCATGGCGCGGGCAATCGAAACCCGCATTTTCATGCCGCCGGAGAGTTCACGCGGGTAAGAGCCAGTGAAATTCGACAGCCCGACCATGGCCAGAGCCTCTTCCACCTGGGGCCGCGCCTTGCCCTGGGACAAGCCGGCCAGGCGCAGTGGCAGATAGACGTTGTCGAAGACCGTCGCCCACGGCATCAGGGTGGCTTCCTGGAAAACAAAACCGACGTCGCTGCCGTCGCCGCCTTTGCCGGCCGGGTGTCCGTTGACCGTGATGTTCCCAGCCGATGAGGACAGCAGGCCGGCAATCATGCGCAATGCGGTGCTCTTGCCGCAGCCGGAGGGCCCGAGGAAGCTGACGAATTGGCCGGGCTCGATGGCAATGGACATGTCGCGGACAGCGACCGTCCCGTTGGCGAAGCGTTTGTGAACGCCTTCCATGCGGATCATTGCGGTGTCGGTACGCTGGTCCATGGTCACCATTCCGGCCGGTTGTCGAGCCAAGTGAGCGGCGCCCGGTCGACCTCTTGAAGCACCTCGGCTATGCGGTCGGCGGCGAAGTCGATTGTGGCCTGGCCCTTGTCTGCAGTCGCCACCGTGGCATTGCCGCAAGCGCCCGCGGGGTGCATGTCCTGTGCCTGCCAGCCCGGCTTGGCGCCGCGGTTGAGGCCAATGTGTTGATAGTCGCGCTGGAAGGTGTCGATCAACGGCCGAAAGTCGCGCGCCTTGTCCATGTCGACCAGCTGCGGAGCAAGGGCCAACATGATGGAGGTTTCCATGTCGCCGGCGTGAATGCCGGTGAGCATTTCCTGCTCGTCGTAAAGCCCGTCGGGCATGCCGAGGCCGAACCAATTGACGCTGAAAACCAGCATGTCGTGGCGTACACGCAGTTCGCGGGCAACGATGTCCATGGTCGAGATCTGGCCGCCGTGTCCGTTCAGCAGCACCATTTTCCGAACGCCGCTTGCAGCGACACATGCGCCGATCTCGATCCAGGTGCGGATCAGTGTCTCGGCACTGAACGTCAGGGTGCCCGGATAGCGGCTATGCTCGTTGCTCTTTCCGATGGCCTGTGTTGGCAGAAACAGCGCAGGGCTGTCGGCGGGCAGCCGTTCGATGACCGCCTCCACCACGCCGTTGACGATGGCGGTGTCGACGTTAAGCGGTAGATGCGGACCGTGTTGTTCGGTCGCCCCGACCGGAAGGATCGCAATCAGTCGCTCATGGTCGAGTTTTGCAAAGGCTTCGCTGGTGTTGTCGGACCAAAAGCGCTCCATTCAACTGCTCCGAGTAACCGGGCGGCGTTGTCTGCCGACACATGTTTGACTGCTTGTTTGAAATGCCAATGCGCCTTGGCGAGGACCTTTGCGCGCAAAGTTCCCCGGCTCGGCGTGACGAGTGTCAGCCGACATATGCGTACCCCTGATCTTATGTTTTTTTTAGGGTAGTACGATCCGACCGATCGGTCAAACTACTTGTAAAAATTTTGTGCAGCCGGTTGATAACCGGCCGCTTCCGGTCACAGTTGCTTCAGCGTTTTTTCTACTTTTTTCAGGAAGTTAGAGCGCTTTTCCGGAGTCGTATGATCCATGTCGTAAAGCTGCAGCCAGCGTGTCCGGCATTGTCTGCTGAACAGCATTTTGTGGCCGTCCACCATCATGCGCCGTCCAGGATTTCGGATCAGCAGCAACCACCAGCGTGGCGATCCTGATGTGGTGATAACGACGAACTGGCGGATGTTCCTGAGGCGACCGACGAGCCGCTGGCCTTCGCCCGGTGGTACTTCGAAGGCGACACCCGGAAGCCACACCCTTTCCATCCACCCCTTGAGCATGGAAGGAGGGCCGTACATCCAGGTCGGGTAGACGAACACAAGCCCCTCCGCCCACAGGAGCGCATCGACATGCTCCTTGAGGCGGGCGATATTCTTGTCGGTCTCGTCCATGTAGCTTAGCCACTCATCGCGGCTGAGCACCGGATCGAAGCCGTCGCGATAGAGATCGATTGAGCGCACCTCGTGCCCGGCGTCCACCAGGGCGCTTTTCGCGCATTCGAATAAGGAAGCGCTGAAGCTCTTTTCGTAGGGGTGACAGAATATAACCAGGATACGCACGGCAAATGTCCTCGACTGTTCGATAGCGCTGGAGCGTGACAATGAGCAATGTTAGAGCGAATTCATGAGCAAGGCCTTTCCCCGACTCAACAATCGCGACGCTCGCAGACTGTTTCTCGACCGCCATGCGCTCGCCGAACAACCGACCGGACCTTCCCGTGGCGCCGACTTGCTGGATCTGATCGAGCGACTTGGCTTCGTCCAGGTCGACAGCATCAACACGGTCGAGCGGGCGCATCACATGATCCTGTTCGCCCGGCGGCAGAGTTACCGGCCGAAGAACCTGAAACCGCTGCTGGAGCGCGACCGCTCGCTGTTTGAGCACTGGACTCACGATGCATCGGTCATCCCCTGCCGGTTCTTCCCTTACTGGCAGCTTCGCTTCGAACGTAGCGCCGATCGCCTGCGCGATCGCTGGCACAATTGGCACGGGGAGGGGTTCACGGAAAAATTTGGTGACGTGCTCGAGCGGGTGCGTGAGCAGGGTGCGGTGACCACCAGCGAGGTGGGCGAGGACGAGGAGCGGTCGAGTGGCGGCTGGTGGGAATGGCATCCGTCGAAAACGGCGCTCGAATATCTGTGGCGGTCGGGTGAACTCAGCGTCTGCCACCGGAAGGGGTTTTTCAAAGCCTACGATCTGACGGAACGGGTCATCCCCGCTGAGCATCGGGAGCCGCAACCCTCGACAGAGGAGACGATCGACTGGGCATGCAATGCTGCTCTGGACCGATTGGGTTTTGCAACGTCGGGTGAAGTGGCTGCCTTCTGGGAAGCTGTCACACCGGCCGAGGCAAAAATCTGGTGCGGCGAGGCGTTGCGTCGCGGCGAGTTGATTGAGATCGAGGTTGAGAACGCGGACGGCTCGCGGCCGCGCCGGTCATTCGCGCGTCCGGATGTGTTTGAATGCGCTGCCGACGCGCCGGAACCACCCGGACGCGTGCGCATCCTCAGCCCGTTCGACCCGGCGCTGCGGGACCGCAAGCGTGCCGAGCGGCTTTTTGATTTCCATTTCCGGATTGAGGTTTTCGTGCCGGCGGCGAAGCGCCAATACGGGTACTACGTCTTTCCGGTTCTGGAAGGTGACCGGTTGGTGGGTCGCATCGACATGAAGCGTGACGACGGTGTGCTGCGGGTGGCAGCCTACTGGCCAGAGCGAAAAGTCAGGCGCAGCCGAAGCCGGCTGGCGCGGCTTGAAACAGCCCTTGAGAGAATCGCCCGCTTTGCGCGATGCGAAAGCGTGGCATTTGCGGATGGTTGGGAGCGGGAGCCGCGCTGAGCCGCACTATTTTGCTGCTTCGATCGAAACCGGTTCGTGGTAGTGGAACTGCAGCTTGGCAAGGCGGGCATAGATGCCATCCTGCGCCACCAGGCTGTCATGGGTTCCTTCTTCCACCAGATAACCACCGTCCATAACAAGGATGCGATCGGCCTTCTTGACCGTTGCCAGTCGGTGGGCAATCACCAGCGTCGTGCGGCCTTTCATGAGGCCGTTGAGCGCCTTCTGCACCAGGGTTTCGCTTTCCGCATCGAGCGCAGACGTGGCTTCGTCAAGCAGCAACACAGGGGCATCTTTGAGGATTGCCCGGGCGATGGCAATGCGCTGTCGCTGCCCACCGGAAAGTGTGATGCCACGCTCACCGACAAGCGTGTCATACCCTTTGTCCAGTGTGCGAATGAAAGGGTCTGCAAGGGCTGCCTCAGCGGCGGCAATGACCTCTGCCTCGGTCGCGTCGGGGCGGCCGAAGGCGATGTTGTCGCGGATGCTCGTGGCAAAGATTGCAACATCCTGAGGCACGCTTGCCAGACGGGAACGCAACGCGTTCGGATCAACGTCGCGCACGTCGATGTCGTCAAGCCGAACCGCTCCGCCGAGCGGATCGTAGAAGCGACTGATCAGGGCAAACAGCGTACTCTTGCCCGCGCCGGACGGACCGACAATGGCGACGGTTTCGCCGGGTTTCACCGCGAAGGAGAGGCCCTCCAGGATCATCTGTTCCGGCCGGGCCGGGTAGGCGAATGAGACGTTTTCGAACGAAATTGAAGCAACTGGCGGTTCCGGTAGCGCCTTCGGATGCTCGGGCGCTGCGATTTCCGGCCGCTCATCGAGCAGTTCGGACAACCGTTCGGCAGCGCCGGCAGCAAGGGAGATTTCCGCCCAGATTTCAGACAGTGTGCCAAGGCTGCCTGCCGCGAGCACGGAGTAGAGCAGGAACTGCCCGAGCGTTCCGGCGGACATGGAGCCAGTCAACACGGTCTGAGCGCCGATCCACAAAATCGCTACGATGCTGGCGAAGATCAGGAGAATGGCGAAGCCGGTCAGATAAGCGCGTGCACGCACCGCGTCCCGGGCCGCTTCGAATGCAAATTCGACCGCTTCGGCGTAGCGGCTGTTGGCGCTTCTCTCACCGTTGAACGCCTGAACCGTACGTGACGCGCTGATGGCTTCGCTGGCATAGGCGGTGGCGTCGGCCAATGTGTCCTGTGCCTCGCGAGCGCGACGGCGGACGTTGCGGCCGAATCCCACCATCGGAAAGACAATGACGGGGATGGCCAGCAGCACGAGGCTGGAGAGCTTCGGGCTGGTGATGATCATCATCAGGACGGCGCCGATGCAGAGGATTGCATTGCGCAGGGCCATCGAGGCGGTTGCGCCGACGACGGATTTGATCTGCGTGGTATCGGCCGTCAGCCGCGAGATGATTTCGCCCGATTGGTTGACGTCGAAAAAGGACGCCGACAGCGATGTCACGTGGCTGAACACATCTCGGCGCAGGTCGGCAACGACCCGTTCACCGATGGTGATGACGAAGTAGTATCGCAAGGCGCTGGCGACCGCGAGCAAGGCCGCAATGACCAGCAACATGGCGAAGTAGCTGTTGATGAATTGGGTGTCGGCGTCGGAGAAGCCGATGTCGATCATCCTCCGCACGGCAAGCGGCAATGCAAGGGTTGCCGCAGCCGCCAGGAACAACGCTATCAGAGCGCCGACGACCAGGTTTTTGTAATTCGCCACGTAGGGCAGAAGCCGCGCTAGCGGGCGCAGCGTATTCATGCGGTTCTTGCCGTTTTGCCTGTTGTCGGCCAATGATCTTTCCCGTCCATTCGCGGTGGCAAAAGTACGCCGTCCCACTTGTCACCGGATCGCCCTTCATGTATAGGCTCGCCAACGAATTGGGAAGCCGTGACCGGTCCGGTGTGCGGCTTTGTTTTATTATATGGGTTGGTTTGTCGCAGGGTGCGACCGTTCGCCAACCGCAGATGGTCTAGGACAGAGCACATGAAGGCTGACATTCATCCGGATTACCACACCATCAAGGTCGTCATGACCGATGGCACCGAATACGAAACCCGTTCCACCTGGGGTTCTGAAGGCGACACGATGACGCTTGAAATCGATCCCAAGGCCCATCCGGCATGGACCGGCGGTCAGCAGCACCTGATTGACCGTGGCGGACGCGTTTCCAAGTTCAAGAAGCGCTTTGAGGGCCTCGGACTGTAGACACAGTCTTCATGCGAGTTTCGAAACCCCGCTCCGGCGGGGTTTTTTGATGGCAACAAAAAAGGCCGGGCCCAAAGGCCCGGCCGGATCGCTTCTGTTGATGCCTGTTGTTGTTAATTGCCGCCGAAGGCGGTTTGCAGCAAGGACAGTTGCGCCTGCACCGAATTCTCATTGGTCGGGCTTGGCGTGGAGATCGTCTGTTCCTTGCGTCGGTAGATCTCCTTGTCGAGAAGCGAGACGCGGGTCTGCAGACGCAGGGAGCGTTCGACAAGATCCTTGAATTTTTCCGGCAAATCGTTCCAGCCGGGTGCACTGCGATCGCAGACGAAACCGTCCAGACGAACCTTGGACTTTTCAGCCACGACCTGCTCGCGGGTCATTTCGCCATTGTTGACGGCGCGCTGCAGCAGCAACCACGACGCCATCTGCATCAGGCGCGTGGTTAGCCGCATGGATTCGGCCGCATAGAGCACCGATGCCATGCGCGGCAAAACCTTGGCGGCGTTGCGCCCGTCTCCATCAAGATAATTGGCGGTCTCTTCGACCAGCCCCATGCCTTCCGCATACAGCGCCTTGAACGACCCGGAGGCCGTCATTTTGTCTGCAAATCGGATGGTATTCGTGTGTGTGTCCGCCATTCCCAAACCCTGTACCAACTATATCGCCGTTGTTGATGCGATCAAGCCACGGAAACACCCACACCCTGTTCCAGGACCTGCCGCACACTGAGGCGTGATGACGGTTAACGCAAGGTGTTTCTTAAGGAAAGGTTAACGACAAAGGGCGAATGCGAACGACCTGGCAACGGACCCGGTTTTGTCCCCAAGAAGTCTCAGCCGTGCAAAAAAAAGAGCCGCATAGCGGCTCTCAGAAGTTTAACAGGGAGGCATCAAACAGAATGACGATCGGTCATTCAGTCCGAATCCAGCAAAACTGGATATCAACAGTAAACACTCGTAAAGCTTAACGTCAGGTTAACGGTTTTCAGAAAGTTAGAGTTTTATTGTTCCTGTCTGGATTTTTCGGCCTGGTATCTGATTTACCGGAACAGCGACTCCGCGTCGTTTTTACTCTTCTGCTTGGATGACAACTCCTCCTGTAACCTGGAAATCTCGCCGTGAAGCAGGTCGATCCGTTCCTGCAATTCATCCACCGAAAGGAGGGATAGATCCCCGCCGATTTCATGGGCTACCGGTTTTTTCTGGGGTTCGTCCTCGAAAATGGACATCCAATCCTCCACGTGCATATGTGCGCTACATATTGAAATGATATGGGCATCGGCACCGGTTTTCCAAGTTTGATCGTGTCAGCGTGTCCCGAGAGAAACGAGGCAGGTCGATGAAGGCAGTGCAGATCCGTGAGCCGGGCGGTCCCGATGTCCTGGAGGTCACCGAGCGGCCGGATCCGGTTCCCGGTTCCGGTGAGTTGCTGGTCTCGGTTCGGGCAGCCGGGGTGAACCGGCCTGACTGCCTGCAGCGCCAGGGGGCCTATCCACCGCCACCGGGTGCGTCGGATATTCCAGGCCTTGAGATCGCCGGCGAAGTCGTGGCGGTCGGTGAGAGTGCCAAGACCTATTCCATTGGTGACAAGGTTTGCGCGCTCGTATCGGGCGGTGGCTATGCTGAACTGGGCACGGTCCACGAAAGCAATGCATTGCCGGTCCCTGACGGTTTCAGTTTCTCCGAAGCGGCTGCAATCCCGGAAACCTATTTCACTGTTTGGCACAACGTCTTTCAGCGTGGCGGCCTGAAGCCGAGTGAGACCCTGCTCGTGCACGGCGGATCGTCCGGTATCGGCACGACGGCCATTCAACTGGCCAAAGCCTTCGGTTCGCCGGTGATTACCACCGCCGGCTCCGCGGAAAAATGCCAGGCCTGCCTTGATCTTGGTGCCGACAGGGCCGTCAACTACCGCGAAGAGGATTTCGTCGAGGCTGTTCGCGAGGCAACTGATGGCAAAGGTGCCGATGTCATTCTCGATATGGTCGGCGGTGACTATATCAGCCGCAACTACGATGCCGCGGCCATTGAGGGGAGGGTTGTTCAGATTGCCTTTCTACGGGGTCGGATGGCCGAGGCAGATTTCTCCAAGCTGATGCTGAAACGCCTGGTTCATACCGGCTCGACCTTGCGGGCTCGCTCCGTGGACTTCAAGGCTTCGATCGCCAACGAGTTGAGACATCAGGTCTGGCCGATGCTTGAAAAGCGTTCAGTAACACCGGTGATGGATACGCTGCTTCCATTGGAACAAGCCGCTGCGGCGCATCAGAGGATGGAAGACGGCCAGCACATCGGCAAGATCGTGCTCGAACTGACTTAGAATCTGGAGACTGTCTTGACCAAGGTTCTTGCACTGGTGCTGCTGCTTGCCATGGTGGCGCACATCATTCGTCCCCTCGGTCTGCCCGGTCTCAAAAAGCGATCGGATTTCTGGAAGATTGCCGTCTTTGCCTTCATCGCGATGATGCTGGTCGTGGTGTTGCAGTTCTAAGGGTCAGCTACCCGGATTATCTGTGGGCTGATCGTCAGAATTTTGATTCTTGAGTATCGTGTCGGCCACGACCCCGGCCCAGTAAAGATAGCCAGCGGGACTGGCATGAAAGCCATCGACGGAAAACCCTTCCGGATTGGTCGAATCGAGCCTCGGTGTGACGATGGCGCAGCGTTCGTGACAGAGTTGCTGTCCCAATGGGTTGAGGATCGAGGCCCGCATCTCCAAAATCCGGGCAAGCAAAGGCGGCAGACTGGGGACCGTTGTCATGTCGAGCAGGGGCGTCCAGATCAGGGTCGCTCCCGGCCACTTGGTGTGCAGTGCGTACAGCAAGCCGCCGAAGCCCTTCTTGAACCGGCGAGCGCTCAGGAAGTTCTTCATGTCGTTCATGCCGACGCATATCACGATATGGGTGTAGGGAACCGGTTCAAGATGCGGCAAGACGTGGTCACGAACCTGTTCGCTGACCGCGGAATTTGCGCCGGCAACGCGCCATTCGACAGTCGAACCGGTGCGTTGTTGGAGAATTTCGGCCAGTTGCGGGCCAAGAGAGTCGTCAATGCGGTCGGTTCCGACGCCAGCAGCCGAGGAATCACCGACAATCAGCAGACGAAACGCAGCGTCTGCATCCGATCCGACCTGTCCAGTGCGCGATCCAGGTGGTGGCAGCAGGCGCGGCGTGCGGGCGCGCACCTGCAGACCCTGGTAAAGGGCTAATGGCGCCAGCAGCCAGGTAAAGAGGCCGTACAATCGGTTTCCCATGGCACAAAAAGTCCGGTTGTCGTCATCCGGACTTGTCGTCCCGCCTCCCGCCGTTTGTCAAGACTTGAACAGTTTTTGGCGTCAGGCAGCGTTTTCCAGCCCGGCGTTCCAGTTGCCGGCCGAAGCAAGCGCGTTCATTTTCGCGCGGTGCGCGAATGCCCGCTGGCCAGCGGCGACATTTTCGGTCTTTCCGCTCCAGGCCTTCAAGGCCGCAGCCTGCAGGGCGCGGCCATAGGAGAACGTGACGTTCCAGGGCAGGTCGTGCCCGGCATTAATCGCCGAAAGGTGAGCGGTCGCCTCTTCGTCGCTCTGGCCACCGGAGAGGAAAGCGATGCCGGGAACCGTGGCTGGTACTGTGGCTTTGAGGCAGCGGGCTGTCTTTTCCGCCACTTCCTCGACCGATGCCACTCGGGCGTTCTTGCCATCGATCACCATGTTCGGCTTGAGCACCGTGCCTTCCAAATTGACCCGGGCATCATAGAGCTCTGCGAATACGGTCCGCAGCACTTCTTGAGTGACCTCGTAGCAACGATCGATGGAATGATTGCCCGGTTCACCGTCCATGAGGATTTCCGGCTCAACGATCGGTACGATGCCTGCTTCCTGGCAGAGCGCCGCGTACCGGGCCAATCCATGAGCGTTGGCGCTGATCGCGCCGCGGCTCGGTAGGGTATCGGATATGGCGATGACGCCGCGCCATTTGGCGAAACGCGCACCAAGTCCGTAGTACTCGGCCAACCGGTCTCGCAGACCGTCGAGGCCCTCCGTCACCTTCTCTCCGCTATGAGCGGCAAAATCCTTGGCGCCACCATCGACCTTGATGCCCGGCACCGATCCCGCAGCACGGATGATTTCGGCCAGAGGCGTTCCGTCCGCTGCCTTCTGCCGCAGCGTCTCGTCGAACAGGATCACGCCCGAGATATAGTTCTCCATCGCGTCAGTGGAGCGGAACAGCATCTCGCGGTAGTCGCGTCTGTTCTCTTCTGTCGACTCCACACCGATCGAGTCGAAGCGCTTCTTGATGGTGCCGCTCGATTCATCGGCGGCAAGAATGCCCTTTCCTGTCGGTGCGATTGCGGCGGCAATGTCTTCGAGACGTTCACTCATGGCGTGGAGCTCCCTCTTGTCTGTCGATGCTATTGTCGTGGTAGCTCGGCCTCCACAAAGGCCCGCTAACCACTTTGCACCGGCGATACCAGAACTTGCCGCCCAAGGAAACGGCGAAGCGGTTTTGCGGCGGCTCATAATCCTCAAACGGTCAAAAAAGTCGTTATTCGGGGCGATGCGCGAGGATGTTCAGGACATGCCCCGACGGGTCACGCACGAAAAAGCGGCGTACGCCCCATTCTTCGTCGGCGATCTCGCGCACGATCTCGCACTTCGCCGCCATGGCCTTGCGATACACTTGGTCGACATCGTCGACTTCAATCGACAGGTCTGGCACCTCGGCATCAGCGCCGCCTTCGGCCGCGATGCTGACCTGCGGACGCGTGTCCTGGTCGCTGACGAAGGTGAGTATCCAACCCAAATCCATGATCACTTCGAGGCCGAGGACGTTCTCGTAGAAGTATCGGGCCTTGTCCGGATCCGACAGCTTGAAGTTTGGGACGATTTGACGGTCATGAGGCGCTTGCTCGTTCACGGACGATGGACCATTCCTGCATCGCCTCAAATTGGGTCCATCTGATGTCAAACTTCGGATTGCTTCCTGAATGTGTTGCGCGAGATGCGCACAGCGATTACCAAAGCCATCAATGAAAGTTGTCGTCGCCACCTATGATCCCGCCTGGCCGTCCCTGTTCAAAAACGAAGCTGCTGTTCTTGCAGCCGCTTTGGGCAGCAATGCCATCGCCATACACCATATCGGCAGCACTTCGATCCCCGGGATGAGCGCCAAGCCCATCATCGATATCATGGTTGAGGCCGAGCAGCTCTCGGCCATCGACGCCCGCAATGCCGAGATGGCCCACAGCGGGTACGAGGCAATGGGCGAGTTCGGAATTCCGGGGCGCCGCTATTTTCGCAAACACGACCAGGCAGGCACCCGCAGCCATCATGTGCATATCTTCCGGCGCGGCTCTGAGGATGCCGACCGGCATCTGGCGCTGCGCGATTACCTGCGGACGAATCCCGACGACGTTCAGCGTTACTCGGATTTGAAGCTGGCGCTGGCGCAGGCGCATCCCGATGACATCGAGGCCTACATGGACGGCAAGGATGCGCTGGTGAAGGAGATCGAGGCCAAGGCGCTTCTTTTCAAACAACACTGACCAATATCAACCAACTGCATTCCGTGCCCTGTGGCGCCGGACCTTCTAAAATTGTGAAAGGACCCTCAATGCCAGCATACGTTCTCGTCGATACCAAACTCACCGACCCGGAAGCCTACGAGGAATACAAGGCGCTCGCGCGTCCCTTGGCCGAGCAACACGGAGCGGTCTATCTCGCCCGCGGCGGAGCGATGGATGTCGTGGAAGATGAGTTGTGGCAGCCAACCCGGTTGGTCCTGCTGCAATTTCCCGACATGGACAGCGCCCGTGCCTTCTTGTCCAGCGAAGCCTATCGGCCGGTCAAGGCTATCCGAAATGCCAACGCCGAATGCACGACGGTGATCTTCGAAGGGGTCTAGAGCCCAACCAAGATTAGCTCTAGCCCTTCAGGGCGTCGACGCCGGGCAGCGGTTTGCCTTCCATCCACTCCAGGAAGGCGCCGCCGGCGGTCGATACGTAGGTGAAGTCTTCGACGACACCGGCCTTGTTCAGTGCCGCCACCGTGTCACCGCCTCCGGCAACGGAGATCAGCAGCCCTTCCTCGGTGCGGTCGGCAGCATATTTGGCGACCGCCAGAGTGGCGGTATCGAAGGGCGCGATTTCGAAGGCGCCAAGCGGCCCGTTCCACACCAGTGTTTTTGCTCGTTCGATCCAGTCCTGGATTGCAGCGACGCTTTGCGGGCCGACGTCGAGGATCATGCCGTCCGCCGGTACTGACTCGAGACCCACGGTCTCGCTTGCGGCGCCTTCCTTGAATTCCCGGGCCACCACAACATCGACCGGCAGGACGATGGCGCAATTGACGGTGACCGCCTGGGTCATGATCTGTTTGGCGGTTCCCGTCAGGTCATGTTCGCACAGCGATTTGCCGACATCGGTGCCTTTGGCGGCCAGGAACGTGTTGGCCATACCGCCACCGATCACCAGGGCGTCGACCTTGTCGATGAGATTCATCAGAAGGTCGAGCTTGGTGGACACCTTGGCACCGCCGACGATGGCAACAACCGGATGGTCGGGATTGCCGAGGCCCTTCTCAAGGGCTTCCAGCTCGGCCTGCATGGCGCGTCCCGCATAGGCGGGCAGAAGCCGTGCGATCGCTTCCGTCGAGGCATGGGCGCGGTGCGCAGCGGAAAACGCGTCATCGACATAGATGTCGCCATTGGCGGCCAGCTGGCCGGCGAAATCCGTATCATCGGCCTCCTCACCGGAATGGAAACGGACGTTTTCCAGGAGCAGGATATCGCCGTTGACCATGTGCCCGACCGCTTTGGCCGCGGCATCACCGACACAATCCTCGGCAAAATGGACCCGATGATCGAGTACCTCTTCGACCACCCGGGCGATCGGTCCGAGAGACATTGTCTCGTTGACCTGGCCCTTGGGCCGTCCGAAATGAGCCAACATGATCACTCGCGCGCCGCGCGACGACAATTCCCGGATCGTCGGAGCGACGCGCTCGATGCGGGTCGTATCCGTCACGCGACCGTCCTGGACCGGTACGTTCAGGTCGACCCGTACCAGGATGCGTTTGCCGGCAACGTCGCCGATATCGTCAAGTGTCTTGAAGTCGGTCATGTTAGCACTCAAAGGATAGACCGGGGCCTGCAGGGGAGGCTGCTGATGAACCCGGTCGAGTTTCAGGTGAATGCGCCGCTCGCGTTCTCTAGATGAGCTTGCCCATCGCCACGGCGGTGTCGGACATGCGGTTGGAGAAACCCCACTCATTGTCGTACCAGGTGAGGATGCGAACGAATGTTCCGTCCATCACCTTGGTCTGGTCCATGTGGAATACGGATGAATGCGGATCGTGGTTCATGTCGATCGATACCAGCGATTCATCCGTGTAGCCGAGAATGCCCTTCAGCGGGCCGTCGGCGGCTTCGCGGATCGCGCCGTTGACCTCTTCAACCGTGGTCGGCCGGCTGGCGATGAAGTTCAGGTCGACAACCGACACATTCGGAGTCGGTACGCGGATAGCCACACCGTCCAGTTTGCCGTTCAGTTCCGGCAGCACCAGACCAACCGCCTTGGCCGCGCCGGTCGAGGTCGGGATCATCGACATCGCCGCCGCGCGTGCCCGGTAGAGATCCTTGTGCATGGTGTCGAGCGTCGGCTGATCGCCCGTGTAGGAGTGGATCGTCGTCATGAAACCCTTGTCGATGCCGAGGGCGTTGTTAAGCACATAGGCAACGGGCGATAGGCAGTTGGTGGTGCAGGAGGCGTTGGAAACGACCAGATCCTCGGCTGTCAGGGAGTCATCATTGACGCCGAACACGATGGTCTTGTCGGCGCCGCCAGCCGGCGCAGAAACCAGCACGCGCTTGGACCCGTTCTCCAGGTGCATGGCGGCCTTTTCGCGAGAGGCAAAGATGCCGGTGCATTCCAGCGCTACATCGACGTCGCTCCAAGGCAATTCCTTGGGATCGCGGATGGCGGTGACGCGGATCGGACCGCGGCCGACATCGATCGATTCACCCTCGACGGTAACGGTGCCCGGAAAGCGGCCATGCACGCTGTCGTAGCGCATCAGATGGGCGTTCGTCTCGACCGGGCCCAGATCGTTGATGGCGATCACTTCGATATCGGTGCGACCGGATTCGATGATGGCGCGAAGCACGTTGCGGCCGATGCGGCCAAATCCGTTGATGGCAACTTTGACGGTCATGGATAGCTCTCCAATCTGTTGAGACAGGGTGTCCCTGCCATTGACTTTGTGATGGTAGGCCGTGCCGGCCGGTGACGGCTAAGCCGCCCGACCCGCCTGCCCATCGAGTTCGGCTTCTACGGCAGCCACGGCCGCGTCAGCGGTAATTCCGAAGTGTTCGTAGAGTTCCTTGTACGGTCCGGATGCGCCGAAGCCGCTCATGCCAATGAATATGCCGTCATTGCCGATGAAACGGTCCCATCCCTGGCGAACACCAGCCTCGATGGCGATCTTGACGCGTGACGAACCGACGATGGCGCGCTTGTATTCTTCCGACTGCTCTTCGAACAACTCGAAACAGGGAACGGAGACCACTCGTACGGTTTTTCCTGAGGCCTCGATCCTGCGACGAGCTTCCAGGGCGATCTCGACCTCCGAACCCGATGCGAAGATGGTGACGTCCGCGTCGCTCGCCGGCGCGATATCATAGGCACCATAGGCGCACATGTTTTCCTCGATGTATTCTTCGCGCACCGCCGGCAGGTTTTGGCGGGTCAGTGCGATGCCGGATGGCCGAGCCTGTGACTCCAGCGCCAGTTTCCAGCATTCGGCCGTTTCCGTCGTGTCGGCCGGCCGGAACAGCATGAAGTTGGGCATGGCGCGCAGCGAGGCCAGATGCTCCACCGGCTGGTGCGTCGGGCCGTCTTCACCGAGGCCGATCGAGTCGTGCGTTAGGACGTGGATGACGCGAATCCCCATGAGGGCCGAAAGGCGGATTGCCGCACGGCAATAGTCGGTGAAGATCAGAAAGCCGCCGGAATAAGGGATCAGGCCGCCATGCAGGGCCATTCCGTTCATCGCGGCAGCCATGCCGTGTTCGCGGATGCCATAGTGTATATAGCGGCCGGAAAAATCGTCCGGTGTGATGGCCGGGGTCTGTTCGGTCTTGGTGTTATTGGATCCGGTCAGATCGGCGGATCCGCCAATGGTCTCGGGGATGACGCCATTGATGACTTTCAGGGCAGCTTCGGATGCCTTGCGGGTCGCCATGGTCGGTTTGTCGGCGGCCAGCTGTTTCTTGTAGGCCTCGATGGCTCCATCGAAGCCGCCGGGAAGTTCACCGGCGAACCGGCGCTCGAAAGCTGCGCGGCGTTCTGCATCGGACGCAGCCAGGCGTTCTTCCCAGGCCTTGCGTTCCTTAGTGGAGCGCAAACCGGCTATGCGCCAGCAATCGAGGATGTCAGACGGAACCTCGAACGGATCGGCGGTCCAGCCCAGTGCCTCGCGTACGCCGGCGATCTCTTCGCCGCCAAGCGGTGAACCATGGGCTTTGGCCGTGCCCGCCTTGGTTGGAGCACCGAAGCCGATCACCGTCTTGCAATCGATCATCGTTGGACGATCCGAGCCCTGGGCTTCCTCAATGGCTGCGGCAATCGCATCCGGGTCATGGCCGTCGACGGAGATGGTGTTCCAGCCCGAGGCCTGGAAGCGGGCGACTTGGTCGGTCGAATCCGACAGTTCCAGCGGTCCGTCGATGGAGATGTTGTTGTTGTCCCAAAGCACGATCAGTTTGTTGAGCCGCAGGTGGCCGGCAAGACTGATGGCTTCCTGGCTGATCCCCTCCATCAGACAGCCATCGCCGGCCAGCACATAGGTGTGGTGATCGACTATGTCGCCGCCGAATTCATCGGCCAGTTTACGCTCGGCGATTGCCATGCCCACGGCATTGGCGAGCCCCTGGCCGAGCGGTCCGGTCGTGGTTTCGATGCCGGCGGCATGACCGTATTCGGGGTGGCCGGCGGTTTTGTAACCGAGCTGACGGAAATTGCGGATCTCGTCGATCGTGATGTCTTCGTAACCCAGAAGATAAAGCAGGGAATAAAGCAGCATCGATCCGTGTCCGGCCGACAGCACGAACCGATCACGATCGGGCCAGTTCGGGTTCTTCGGATCGAAGGTCATGAAGCGGGTAAACAGAACAGTGGCGACATCGGCCGCGCCCATCGGCAGTCCCGGATGTCCGGACTTGGCCTGTTCAACAGCATCCATGGAAAGGAACCGGATCGCGTTTGCCATCCGATCGTGTTTTTCGCGTGAGATCATAGCAAAATTTCAGCTTCAGCAGGGGTGTAACGGGACCACCCAATCAGGGCTCCCTTCGAAAGCAGGTGACACATAGCAGGTGGCGACACGGAGTCAACAAACGAGACGAGCGTTGTATCCAGTACCTTCCTGACACCGAATCAAAGCAGACTGGTGGGCCCCAGGCGTGGATAAACTGCGATTTCCGTGGGTTGCCATGATTTCGGCAAATCTGGTGGTTACGCCGGTTATCCCCAGACGAGTGAGTCGGCAGGGGCGACATTGATTGACGGTAGCTTCCTGTATTGCTTAATCTTTGTTCGTTAAGTGCCCGAGAATCAACCGAATTGAGATTTCGCGGGGACGGGAAAGACGATGCCGGGCGAGAAAACAGCAAAATCCGCGCTTGAAGAGATGGTCAAAGCGCTCTCGAGGCTGGAAAACGCCGTGGATGGCCGGGTCGAAAAGCAACGGGATTTCGACGAGGCCGAGGAAGAGGTCCAGCGTCTCAACGCCGATCGTACACGGTTGGCACAGGAACTGGATCAATCCGAGGACAGGGCGAGCCGGCTTGAAGAAGCAAACCGCGAAGTTTCGCGGCGGCTGGTGACGGCGATGGAGACCATTCGCGCCGTGCTGGATCGATAGTCGAGGGTGGCATGGCAGAGGTGACGGTTACGGTCGATGGCAAGGCCTATCGAATGGCGTGCGAAGAAGGTCAGGAGGATCACCTGACCGAACTGGCCGCCAAGTTCGATCGCTATGTCGGACACCTGAAAGGCCAGTTCGGCGAGATCGGCGATCTTCGGATTACCGTGATGGCCGGCATCATGGTCATGGATGAGTTGAACGAGGTTCAGCAGCAGTTGCAGGGCGTCGAAGGCGAGATCAGCAGCCTGAAAAAGACCCGGGATTCGGCACTCGCAAAGATCGACGATACCGACACCGATCTGGCGCAGTCCATCGGGCAGGTCACGGCGCAACTCGAACAGATTGCGGCCAAGCTGGAACAGGCTTGAGAATTCGTCAGGCGACGCTCTGACGGATGCTGTGACCGGCGGAATTTTTGCTCTGGCACTTTGCCTGTGTGGTCACTATATTTCCGCGGCGATCTGCGCTTCCCGGTTGGAATCACAATCCCCGGGGCCTTAATCGATCCTTAGGGAGCTGTCCCTGTTTAGACTCGTGGGTTTTTACACACGGCGCCCACCTACTTTGTAGGTTCCCGGGATCGTAATACTTCCGCCGGTTGTCGCGGATCGCTCCAAGAAGACTGTCCCGGAAAGACGATTTCCATGTCCCTCAAAGCAGCCAAGGCAGCGCTCCGCGGCGATGCCCTAGAAGCCCGGGACCGCATGAGCACCGAGGCCCGTATCGAAGCGGGGCTGGCCATCGCCCGCATCGGCGAGGAACAAATCCAGGTGTTCCCGGGAGAGATCGTATCCGGCTTCTTTCCCATTCGTTCGGAAGTCGATATCCGGCCTTTGATGTTCGCCCTCATGCAACGCGGCGCCAGGCTTTGCCTGCCGGTTGTGATCGACCGGATCACACTGGAGTTTCGTGAACTGATCCGGGGTGCCGATCTTGTGGAAACAGGTTTCGGCACGGTGGGCCCTGGTCCCGAGGCGGCCGTTCTAGATCCGCAATTGATGCTGGTGCCGCTGGCGGCCTTCGATGCAAGCGGTCACCGCATCGGATACGGCGCCGGATATTACGACCGATCCATCGATCGGCTGCGCACAGCCGGACACACGCCCCGGCTGATCGGTGTCGCCTTTGACGAACAGAGGGTCAAGCGGATACCAAATGAACCGCATGATGTGCCGCTTTCGGCGATCCTGACGCAAAGCGGGCTGCATCCGGTGGACGGGATTGGTTTGAGCGAATGAGACTTCTTTTTCTGGGCGACATGGTCGGACGCAGCGGTCGCACGGCAGTGTGGGACAAGCTGCCGGGCCTCATTGCCGATTTCCAATTCGATTTCGTCATCGTCAATGGCGAAAACGCGGCAGGCGGATTCGGCATCACCGAAGAGATTTTCCTGAAGACCATCGACGCCGGCGCCGACGTGGTGACCACCGGCAACCATGTCTGGGACCAGCGCGAGGCGCTGTCATTCTGTGAACGCCAGGACCGCTTTGTCCGGCCGGCCAACTATCCGGCCGGAACGCCGGGTCGCGGCACCGGTGTCTACGTGGCGCGCAATGGGGCGAGGGTTCTCGTTACAAACATCATGGGTCGCATTTTCATGCACCCGGAACTCGACGACCCCTTCATGGTCGGTGAGCGCGAACTGGCTGCTTGTCCGTTGGGGGAGCAATGCGATGCAGCGATCATCGATTTTCATGCCGAGGCCACCAGCGAGAAGCAGTGTTTCGGTCACTTCGTCGACGGCCGCGCCAGCCTTGTCGTCGGCACGCACACTCATATCCCCACGGCCGACCATCAGATCCTCGATGGCGGTACTGCCTACATCTCTGATGTCGGCATGTGCGGCGACTACGATTCGTCCATCGGCATGGACAAGGAAGAGCCGATCAACCGCTTTGTGACCCGTATTCCGAAGGGCCGTTTCGAGGCGGCAGCCGGGCCAGCAACCCTCGCCGGCGTAGCGGTCGAAATCTCCGATCGAACCGGTCTGGCAGAGCGCATCATGCCGTTGCGTATAGGGCCCCGGCTTCAGGAAGCCATGCCGGATTTTTCTGACTGACAGAGATCAGACGCCGTTCAGCACAACGATGGTCGGTTGCTTCGGAAGGTTCCTAAGCGACACGATCATGCTGGTGTCATCGACGAACCGGCGGTCGAAATCCTCGCCGAACATGCCGATGAAATCGCCCATGGCACGGCCGCGGCGGTGCATGGGCAGGACCACGGAAGCACGCAGGCGCTTGATGGTTTCGCTCATGCTCTCATGACCGAGCGTCAGGCCGCCGTCGACCGGCACCATGACCACATCCAGTCGGCCGATTTGAGCGATATGCTTGTCTTCGAGCTTGTGATGAAGATGCCCCAGATGACCGATGCACAATCCCGCAACCTCGAAAATGAAAATGGAGTTGGCGTCGGGTTCTGCACCGCCGAAGCCGGCGCGAATGTCGGTCGTGACATTGCGAATATAGGTGTCACCGACCACGATATCGTGATCAGCGGGTCCGCCTTCCGGGTTCCAGCCTGGCAGTACGTATTTGATCTCCGGGTCCGGATAAAGCGTGTAGTGGCTGGAGTGCGCCTTGTTCATCGTGGCCACGGTCGGTGCCGGTTGCGTTCCGACGAAGCCGTTGTAATCGGTGGCGATTGACGTGCCTTCCGGCGTTTCAATGTAGTAGGTGGAATGGCCGACAAAGGTGATGCGCACCTGTTCGCGTGTGAGCGGTTCACCGGCCACTCTTACGATGTCCCTCGAATAGGGTGCCTGGGCAATGGCCTGGCAAATGGATACCGGCGGTGGATCTCCGTTTGGATCGCTTCTCAGGGTCTGCGCCGACGAAACGGAAAATCCGGCTCCCGCCAACGCGATCGCGAGCGCTGAGAGCAATGGCCAATTCCGGTCGAGGGTGAACAGTCGCATCATCGGTGACCCCATCATGTTTCACTGTCACGGCCGTTTATGGCCGGAGATTTCATCGCCGCCCTCGCACCGCTGCTTGCGGGCGCGAGGCCATGTTAGCAGAAATTAGGGCCAAGGGGTGCTCATTCCCATCCCCTGGTGTCGGTTCACGCAGGTTTGACATTCACGACGGACTGCCCAGTCAGAAGGCCCGACCCGTCTGGACGTTCCGGATCGAGTTTTCTATAAGGCCGCAATCTCCCGAATAGATGTGAGCAGGGTGCCATGGCAGGCCATTCAAAATTCAAGAACATCATGCACCGCAAGGGCCGTCAGGACGCGGTGCGATCCAAGCTGTTTTCAAAGCTCTCGAAGGAAATCACCGTTGCCGCGAAAATGGGCGGCGGCGATATTGAAGGCAATCCGAGATTGCGCCTGGCGGTGCAGAACGCCCGCGGCCAGTCGATGCCAAAAGACAATATCCAGCGTGCCATCAACAAGGGCGCCGGCGGAGACGGGGATGATTACGAGGAAATCCGTTACGAGGGTTATGGTCCGGGCGGTGTTGCCATCATTGTTGAAGTGCTGACCGACAACCGCAACCGGTCGGCCTCCAATGTCCGTGCAGCTTTCTCGAAAAACGGCGGTGCCTTGGGTGAAACCGGGTCGGTCGGCTTTATGTTCGACCGGGTCGGCGAGATCACCTACAAGCCGGAAGCGGGCGATGAGGATGCGGTAATGGAAGCCGCCATCGAGGCCGGCGCCGACGATGTCCAGTCCGGCGAAGACGGCCACATCATCACTTGCGCGTTCGAATCCATCGGCGAGGTTTCGAGCGCTCTGGAAGGAACGCTGGGCGAGCCGGAATCAGTGAAACCGGTGTGGAAGCCGCAGACCAGCACGGACGTCGACGAGGCCAAGGCAGGGACGCTGCTCAAGCTGATCGATGCGCTCGAAGACGAGGACGACGTCCAGAACGTCTATGCCAATTTCGATATTTCCGACGACGTCATGGAGAAACTGGCGAGCGCCTGACCCGGGCTGCAAGATTGTTGGAATTTGCAGAAATGTTTTTGTTTTGTTCGCATTTGTGTGTCATATCTTGACCGCAAATCGGGGAACGAAAACCAGTCATGCCTGCGGCGGACATCATTCGAATCATCGGCATCGATCCGGGATTGCGCCGGACGGGCTGGGGGTTGATCGACACGATCGGCAATTCGTTGCGTTTCGTGGCGTCAGGAACGGTGCGCTCGGACGGCAAGGCGGATCTGGCCACACGGCTGTGTGAATTACACGACGGCCTCTCCTCGGTGCTTCATACGCACATGCCGCACGAAGCAGCGGTGGAAGCAACCTTCGTCAACAAGGATGCCACCGCAACGCTGAAGCTTGGACAGGCGCGGGGCGTGGCCATGCTGGTCCCGGCGCTCGCCGGCCTGTCCGTCGCCGAATACGCGCCCAACGCGGTCAAGAAATCGGTGATCGGCGTCGGCCACGGCGACAAACGGCAAATCCACATGATGGTCAAGGTGCTGATGCCGAAGGCATCGTTCGACACCGACGACGCCGCCGATGCATTGGCCATCGCCATCTGCCATGCCCATCACCGCCAGAGCGCGGTGTCGCGGTTGCGCATGGCTGCCGGCGGTTAGGAGGCTCGCGTGATCGGAAAGCTCAAGGGAACCGTTGATGAAATCGGCGACGACCACGTTCTGATCGACGTTCACGGCGTCTGCTATGTGGCCTATTGCCCGACACGTACCCTATCGGGGCTCGGCCGGGTCGGCGAAGCGGCGGTGCTTCATATCGAGACTTTCGTGCGCGAAGACCAGCTGAAGCTCTATGGCTTTGCGACCGTGTTGGAGCGCGAATGGTTCCGCTTGCTGCAGAGCGTGCAGGGCGTCGGAGCCAAAGTGGCACTGGCGGTGCTGTCGACCCTGTCTGCGGCTGACCTCGCCAATGCCGTGGCGTTGCAGGACAAGGCGATGATCGCGCGGGCGCCTGGAATCGGACCCAAGGTGGCGCAGCGCATTGTCACCGAGCTGAAGTCGAAGGCACCTGCCTATGCGGGCGATAGCAGCGGCACGATTGGCCTGAAGCAGGAGATCGGCGAAGGGGTTGCCTCCGGGCCCATCAGCGACGCCGTGTCGGCGCTCTCCAACCTCGGCTACTCCCGCGACCAGGCGGCGAATGCCGTTGCGGCTGCACTCAAGCAGGTTGGGGAGGGGGCCGACTCGGCGGTGCTCATCCGTCAGGGCTTGAAAGAATTGTCCCAGTGATTGGTGAAGCGGCATGATCGAAGAGCAGCGTATTATCTCGCCGGAGCCGACCGGTGGCGAGGCCGATGCTTCACTGCGGCCGCAATCACTCGATGAATTCACCGGTCAGGCCGAAGCGCGCGCCAATCTCAAGGTGTTCATCGAAGCGGCCAAGGCGCGCGGAGAAGCGCTCGACCATGTTCTCTTCGTGGGCCCGCCCGGCCTCGGCAAGACGACCTTGGCGCAGATCATGGCCAAGGAACTGGGGGTCAACTTTCGCTCGACCTCCGGCCCCGTGATCGCCAAATCCGGCGACCTGGCAGCACTGCTTACGAACCTCGAAGAACGCGATGTGCTGTTCATCGACGAAATCCACCGCCTTAACCCGGCGGTCGAGGAAATCCTCTATCCGGCGATGGAGGACTATCAGCTCGACCTGATCATCGGCGAAGGACCGGCGGCCCGCTCGGTCAAGATCGACTTGGCGAAATTCACACTCGTCGCGGCGACGACGCGGCTCGGCCTTCTGACCACGCCGCTGCGCGACCGTTTCGGAATTCCGGTGCGGCTCAACTTTTACACGGTCGAGGAGCTTGAGCAGATCGTGCGGCGCGGAGCTCGGCTGATGGGCCTTGGCATGACCGACGATGGCGCCCTGGAAATTGCACGGAGGGCTCGGGGCACGCCGCGCATCGCCGGTCGATTGCTGCGCCGGGTTCGCGACTTCGCGGAAGTCGCCAAGGCGGAGGCGGTCGATCGCGAGATTGCCGATACGGCCCTGACCCGCCTGTCGGTCGACGGTCGCGGGCTGGATCAGCTCGACATGCGCTACCTCACCATGATTGCGCACAATTTCGGCGGAGGGCCCGTCGGCGTCGAGACCATTGCCGCGGGACTGTCCGAACCGCGCGACGCCATCGAGGACATTATCGAGCCCTATCTGATCCAGCAGGGTTTCATCCAGCGCACGCCGCGCGGCCGGCTGCTGACCGCCAATGCCTGGAAACATCTGGGGCTGACCGTGCCGAAGGACTTGGAACAGCAGCAGATCAACCTGTTCCAGGAGGATGACGGATAGCTGGTCAGTCGATATGGGCGGCGCAGCGGAGAAATTCCGCTACCGTCGGAGTGTTGCGGCTCGACGTCAGGCAAATGACCTCATCGACATTGGCATTTTCAAACCCGGAAACCGGGATCGTGCGAAATTGCTCTTGGCCAGAGACC
This sequence comes from Hoeflea sp., assembly GCA_965228435.1. Lineage (GTDB taxonomy): Bacteria > Pseudomonadota > Alphaproteobacteria > Rhizobiales > Rhizobiaceae > Hoeflea_A. The sequence goes on from OZ245818.1 coordinate 4,736,510, forward strand.
TCTCGGTCATAGGCGAAGCCGATGCCCAGACCTTTCACGACAGCTGTAAACACAGCCTCCCGGCTGCCGAGCGTCAGTGCCGGTGTCACGGTCATGCTCTCGCGTTGAAAGTAAGCCGAGACCCTGGCCTGGGTGCTGGAACCTGTCTCGCGGAAGATCAGCTTTTCCGACGCGAGCGACGCGAGTGAAACCTGGTCTGCGGATGCAAGCGCGTGGTGGGTGGGCACCAATGCGACCAGGCTCTGTTCGGCAACGGGATGGCGCAGGACTTTGCTGCTCTCAGGCGCTCCGGCGAGTACTGCGATATCCACCTTCAGGTCTAAAAGCGCTGCCCAGGTGCCTGCGGCGTTGTCCATGGTGACCTCCACCTGAATATCAGGTCGGCGTTCGCAGAACGCTTGCACGATGTCTATGGCGACGTGCGGTCCGTCGGCGCCGATCACCAGGCTGCCACGGTATTTGCCTGCGGCCGGCCGCAGAATGGCCATGGCGTCCCGCTCGGCGCGCAGCATTCGGCTTGTCGCTTCGAATAGGGCTTGTCCCTCGGCATTCAGGTCCCACCGATGTCCACTACGGCGAAAGAGGCTTGTTCCGGATTCGGTTTCCAACCGCTTGAGGTGCAGTGATATGGCAGGCTGTGTCACGTTCAGCTTGGCAGCCGCCTTATGAACGCTGCCTTCGGCGGCGACCGCATGAAACGCTCTGAGCTGCGCGTAGGACAAGCTTCCTATTCTCTCCGGCCGATCGAATTCATAACTCATACTAAAGAAAATTATAAAAAAATAAATTTGAATATACGTCATTCCTCCCACTAAATGGCACTGCACGATGACTGGAGGAGCAATGATGAGCCAATCCGCCCCGACCTACATTTTCGATGCCAGTGAGAAACCCTCTCTCGATCTGGTTGATGTTCCGCTGATCGTCGCCACAGATGACTCCGTCAAGGGATATGGATGCCTGGTCGATGATCCGGAGGGATTCGAGATTGAAATCGTTCAATGGCCGGCGCAGGGTTGGCGGCCGGTCGATGCAGGGACCGGGGACGAAGCTGGTTTCGTGGAAGGCATCTTTCATGGCAACTGGAAAGGCGACGTGCTCTACGGTTCGAACGAGGCGGTCAACGGCAACTACGTCTTGGGCTGGTCGACCGATCCGCAGCATGCTTCGACGGAGGCGGCGACAGCACCGCGAGACAAGGTCCTGCTGTGGCACATGAACTATCATCCGGACGGCGGCCAGATGTTTTTCCCGCTGGACAATAAGCCCTTCGTCGTTCCAGTGGCGCTGCCCGGAGACGACCTGAGACCGAACAAAGTGGTGGCCTTCTGGTGTGATGGCTCACGCGGTCTCTACATTCATCCGAACATCTGGCACGAGGGCATCTTTCCGGTGCAGGACGACCAGCGCTTCCTCGACCGGCAGGGCCGTGTTCATGCCCGGGTGAGCTGCGATATTGGCGAGGAGTTCGGAGTTTATCTTTCGGTGCCGCTGAAGCTGGACTAGAGACTGCCAAACAAGGAACCGACTTCCTGGCCTAGCAGAGTGTTTCCGCCGGGATGCCATCCCAGGTCCCGCAAACGGGCGGTATCCGCCAGATTGTAGCGCGACCGATCGGCGACCGGCGGAAGCGGATGCCTGCATCCCGTCTGTGACTGCACGAGAGCCAGAAGATCGCGCCGATCGAGCTCCAGGTCGGAAACATTGAAACTTTCGCCGGCCACGCTGTCTGTCGACGTCTCCAGAACCAATTGTATCGCTGCCGCGACGTCGCGGCCGTGCACCTCGGTTCCGAAACGCGGTTCGATGGGCTGACCGGCAAGATAGGCTTCGAAGAGTTCCGACCATTTGTGTGTCCCGCCGTAGGGCGGTTGGCCGTAGACACCGGTCGGCCGGAGGCTGACGCCGCAGACGGCCGACATACCCGTCAGATGCTCTTCGGCTGCTGACTTGACCAATCCGTAATGGGTGTCGGGGCGACAGGACACTTCCTCCGTCACCACAGCGCCGGCGGGTTGGCGACCGTAGATGGCACGGCTCGACAGGAAAACCACCCGCTCAAGACCGGCTGCTGCGGCTGCCTCGAACAGATGCAGCGTTGCCATGTAGTTGCGGTCCCAGAACCCCTGGACGTCGCGGCCCTCGCCACCGCGATAGCGACCGGAAACATGGTCGAATGCTGCATGCACCAGCGCATCGAAACCAGCGAGTTGGCCATCAAAGTCGTCTGCTAGATCGAGGCTCAATGGACGAAATCCGACGTCTGAAGGAAAGTGGGGGCCTGGCGGATTGCGACCGGCAATCGTCACCTTCCAACCACCGGCACGAAGGGCTTCGACCGTGAAGCGGCCGACCAATCCAGTGCCGCCGGTGACTAGAACCCGTTTCACCCGTAAGTCGCCGGGTTGGGAAGTTCGTCAATCGATGGGATCGGCGAGCCATCGTGATAGGCCTGCCAGAGCTGGATCAGCGGCTGCAGCTCGGCAGCCTTCGGGTTGTCCGCCTCCCACGGTTTTTCATACTGGTAATGGACAATGGAGATGGACTTCCAGTCCCACAGGTCCGGCAGGTTGAACCAGACATATTGCAGCATGTTGTAATAAACCGGCAGGCCGTGCCAGTCAGGAAAATAGCACTGCAGGAAGGTCTGGTCGGTCCGCCGCCAGAACGCGTCCGGTTTGTCGAGTGCTTGCTGCATGTCGGCAAAAGTTGCCGCCGAGGGAACGGCCACGAAGACGCCTGAGTTGAGGCGGTGGAAATCGGCAAGTGACTCGTAGACGTTGGGAGCGGCTGAAAACTCGGGATAGCCGAATAGCTTGTCGATGGTGCGCAGCACGAGAGCGTCGGCGTCAATGAAGACGCAAACCGCATACTCTTCGAGTTGCCAAAGCCGCAACTTCACGAAATTGTCGAGCGGCGTGTGGAACGCCGGTTTGCGGCCCTTGGTAAAGGGCGCCTGTCCGTGCAGCTGGCTGCGGGCGTGACGTTCGTTGAATGCGTCGGACGTCGGCAGCAGCTCGGCCCGGATCAAACGCGCGCCAAGCGCCTTGACGGGTCCCAGTGCCACTTCGGAAACGCCACCGGTGTAAAGAACGACGATGTCGGCTTCGGTGCCGGTCAGCGTCAGAGAACGGACCAGGGCGAGGGCGCCGCCGACATAGTCTTCATTGGTGACGAGCGTGACATAGGCGTTGGATGCGCCGGCTGGCCGGGACGCTTTCAGGGCATTCCCGCCCGGGTCCTGCATGGCTCAGGAAACCGTCTTCAGCGATTTGCCTTCCGGGTCGGTGTTGATGGTCGGCGCTATGTCCTTGGTCCAGGCTGAGACTGCCGGGATCCGGCTGCGGTCGACGCGGTAGGCATATTTGCGCGCAACATCGACAACCTCGCTCAACAAACCTTCTTCCAGCGTGATCGGATCGAGGCCGAGTTCGAGGAACTGGTCGTTCTTGACCACCAGGTCGTTTTCGGCGGCTTCCTTGCGCGGGTTCGGCAGATAGGCGACATCGCCGCCGGTGAGACTGGCGACGAGTTCGGCCAGGTCGCGGACCCGGTGGGTCTCGGTCATCTGGTTGAAAATCTTGACCTGGTCGCCGCGCTGCGGCGGGTTTTTCAGCGCCAGCTCGATGCAGCGCACCGAATCCTGGATGTGGATGAAGGCACGAGTCTGCCCGCCGGTGCCATGAACCGTGAGCGGATAGCCGATGGCCGCCTGGATCAGGAAGCGGTTGAGCACAGTGCCGTAATCGCCGTCGTAGTCGAACCGATTGATCAATTGCTCGTGGCGTCGCGTCTGATCCGTATGGGTGCCCCAGACGATGCCCTGGTGCAGATCGGTGATGCGCACGCCGTCATTCTTGGCATAGAACTGGAAGAGCAACTGATCCAGGCACTTGGTCATGTGGTAGATCGAGCCGGGATTGGCCGGATAAAGAATATCCTGCTGGACCGTTTCGCCGTCCATGGTCTCGATGCCGACCGGCAGATAGCCCTCGGGGATAGCCGCGCCCACGGTCGAATAGCCGTAGACGCCCATGGTCCCCAGATGCACCAGATGCGCATCGCAGTCGGTTTCGACCATGGCGTTGAGCAGGTTGTGGCTAGCGTTGACGTTATTGTTGACCGTGTAGTTCTTGTGGCGGTCGGATTTCATCGAATAGGGTGCTGCCCGCTGTTCGGCGAAATGCACGATGGCATCCGGTTTCTGCTCTGCAAGCCAGGCCTTGAATACGTCGTAGTCGCGGGCGATGTCGATCAGATGGAAATGGATGCGCCGACCGGTTTCCTGATGCCAGATGCGAGTGCGTTCCTGGATGGAATCCATAGGTGTCAGCGATTGCACCCCGAGTTCGGTGTCGATCCAGCGGCGACTCAGATTGTCAATGATGTGAACGTCATGGCCCTGATCCGACAGGTGAAGTGCCGTCGGCCAGCCGACAAAGCCGTCACCGCCGAGAACTGCAATTTTCATGGACCATCCCTCCGTTCAGCTGCCGCTGCTCTAGCGCACGAATGTGACAGGTTTGCATGGGTCGCACAGACAACCGGATTTCCTGCCTATGCGCTTGCTCTTACAACAGAATTGTGGTCGGTCAACAGCGGACACACCAATAGTTGTGAATGGAGCATGCGTTGAGCGAATCACTCTCGGGCTCATTGACCGACGGCGGTCACCGACTTGTGCAACGGGTCTATTACGAGGATACGGATTTTTCCGGGGTGGTCTATCACGCCCGTTACCTGCATTTCCTCGAGCGTGGCCGCACGGATTATCTGCGCTGTCTCGGCATCGAGCAGGGCAACATGACCATCCACGACGAAGAAGGCCTGGCCTTCGTCGTGCGACACATGGACCTGGACTTTCTGGCGCCGGCGCGCATGGACGATCTGGTGGAAATCCGGACCTGGCCACAGCGGGTTGGCGGCGCGAAGCTGGTTCTCGATCAGGAAATCAGCGTCGGTGAACGTCTGCTGATGCGCGCCCGGGTGACAATCGCCGTGATCAATTCGGCTGGTCGGCCGCGCCGCCTGCCGGGTGCCGTGGCCGACCGCTTTGGCGTTGATCGGTAACACGATCGTTTGAAAACGTGATGGCCGCGGCGCGGAAGGCGTGCGCGAAGCACTCTCGACATCATTTGGGTGCGCCACGCACCCAAATGCACGGTTGATCGGCCAGCCCTCGCAACTTGCTAAACCAGTCGTTAACCATAATCATGTCCTAATGGCAGGTGTCGGGATGGCGCAAAAATCCGCGCCTTCCTTTGACCAAAATTTCCCGCGACAAAGCGGGCGGGTGAGTGGACGGAGCGGAATTCGCCGAACCTGCCAGCGTGTCGCACGCATGAAAAGGCCCTGGGGACCCGGTGCACCTTGTGCCCGGGCGTTCGGATTCGAAGGTACAAGCGATGGAACAGGTAGGTTTGGCGGCCACGAGCGAGGTGACGCTTTGGTCGCTCTTTATCGAGGCCAGTCTTGTTGTCCAATTGGTGATGGTCGGTCTCGTCGGGGCCTCCATCTGGACATGGGCTATCATTATCGACAAGAGCATCAACTATATGCGGGCGCGCCGACAGTTCGACCGGTTCGAGCAGATTTTCTGGTCGGGGCAGTCGCTTGAAGAGCTGTATCAGATGCTGTCGGGTCGCAAGACAACCGGCATGGGTTCGATCTTCGTGTCTGCGATGAAGGAATGGAAAAAGTCCTTCGAACGCGGGGCGCGATCGCCCATGGGCCTGCAGATGCGCATCGACAAAGCGATGGACGTGACGCTCGCGCGCGAATCCGAACGGCTGGAGGCACGCCTCGGCTCGCTGGCTTCGATCGGCTCGTCGGCTCCCTTCATCGGCCTTTTCGGAACTGTCATCGGTATCATGACCTCGTTCCAGGCCATTGCCGGTTCGAAGTCGACCAACCTGGCGGTTGTCGCTCCCGGCATTGCGGAAGCACTGCTGGCTACGGCGATGGGGCTGCTGGCCGCTATTCCGGCCGTGATCGCCTACAACAAGTTTACCGCTGATGCCGGCAAGCTGAATGCCCGGATGGAAGGGTTCGCCGACGAATTCTCCGGCATCCTGTCGCGCCAGATCGACGAAAAATTGCAGCCACGCCAGGCGGCGGAGTAAGTCCATGGCCATGGCGACAAACGCACCGTCGGGTGGAAACCGGCGCCGCGGCGGCCACCGGCGCGGCCGGCGGATTCAGCCGATGAGCGAGATCAACGTGACGCCGTTCGTGGATGTCATGCTGGTTCTTTTGATCATCTTCATGGTGGCGGCTCCGCTACTAACCGTCGGTGTGCCCATCGATCTGCCGGAAACCGAGGCACGGGCGCTGAATTCGGAGACCCAGCCGATCACCGTTTCCGTCAATCAGGACGGATTGATCTACCTGCAGGAGACCGAGATTCCCCTCGATGAGGTGGTGCCGAAACTCGAGGCGATCGCCACGACCGGATACCAGGAGCGTATTTATGTGCGCGGCGACCGCAATGCCGATTACGGAACCGTCATGAAGGTGATGGCCCGCATTTCGTCGGCTGGCTACAAGAACCTCGGGCTGGTGACGCTTCAGGAGCAGGATGGCTGAGCGTTCGCGATGAAGTTCGGCCTCATCATATCCGCGCTGTTGCACGCGTCACTTCTCGGCTGGGGGCTGTTTTGGCTGTCAGCGCCGAAGTCGTTTGAAGTGGCTGATATCGAGGCACTGCCGGTCGACATCATTCCTGTGTCGTCTATCACCCGCATCCAGGAAGGCGAGCGCGAGGCGCCAGCGGCAGAACGCGCCGCCCCGCGGCCGACCGAGCGCCCTGAACCAGTTGAAGATGCTCAGAATGTCGGCAACAACACCGTCGACCTGAAGACGTCGCGCAGCGAGAATCCAAAGCCGAAAACCGTCGAGGCCGCGCAGGAACCCGAGCAGGCCAAAGTGCCAGTCCCTACGCCTGTTCCGGTCCCGGAACCGAAGGCCGTACCGAAGCCGGCCAGCAAACCCGAACCGGTGCCGGCGACCGAAGTGGCAGCCCTGCCGGAACCTCGCCAGACGGTCCAGCCCGACCCGGTGGAAGAGGCGATCAAATCTGCCGAAACGGAAAAGCCTGAATTCGCGCCGTTGCCCGACAAGGTGCCGACACCGACAGCCCGTCCCGAACGACCGCCGGCGCAAACGGCGAAGACGCCCGAGCGCAAGAACAACGAAGCCCAGAACCAGTCGTCGAAAGTGGCTTCGTCAAAGGAAAGCAAGTTCGATTCCGACGAGGTGGCGGCGTTGCTGAATCGCGAGGAAGCGGCCGGTGGCGGCGCCAAACGCAGCACGCGGGATTCAGCCCTTGGCGGCCGCCGGACAACCGGCGGCAACAGCCTGTCGCAAAGCGAGATGGACGCCCTTCGCGGTCAGATCCAGCGCTGCTGGCAGATCGTGCCGGGGATGGCCGACGGCGGTGACGTGCGCGTTCAGGTGACGATGCGGCTCAACCGGTCGGGCGAAATCGACGGGCAGCCGAGCGTCAATGCGAGCGGTGGATCCGAACAGACACGCCGAGTTTTGGCCGGTGGTGCACGACGCGCCGTGCTGCGCTGTGCGCCCTACAACCTGCCGGCGGAGAAATACGAGACCTGGGCCGATGTTGTCGTCAATTTCGACCCGAGCAAGATGTTTTGATGGAGAAGGCGTTGAACGCATTCACGAAAATCCTGCCCAATCCTGAGAAGAGACGGTTGCCAACCCGTTGGACGGTCCTGTTTGCCGCGGCGGTGGCGCTGTTGATGGCACAGGCACCGGCGCAGGCGGTCGTCGAGATCGATATCAACCAGGGCAACATCGAACCGCTGCCAATGGCAGTCACCGATTTTCTTGCCGATGATGATATCGGCGCCAAGATCTCCGGCGTCATTACCGATGACCTCCGGCGCTCGGGTCTGTTCGCGCCAATCAACAAGGCTGCGTTCATTCAGAAAATCCATGATCCGAACGTGGTACCACGGTTCGAGGATTGGAAGGTCATTAACGCCCAGGCGCTTGTTGTCGGGCGGGTCAATCGCGAGTCCGATGGTCGGCTGCGCGCTGAATTCCGGCTTTGGGACACCTTTGCGCAGGAGCAGATGCTCGGCCAGCAGTTCTTTACCCAGCCGGAAAACTGGCGTCGTGTCGCCCATATCATCGCCGATGCCATCTACGAACGGCTAACCGGTGAGCGTGGCTACTTCGACACCCGTGTTGTCTTCGTCGCCGAAACAGGCCCGCGCAACAACCGACAGAAGCAGCTTGCCATCATGGATCAGGATGGCGCCAATCTGCGTTACCTGACGCAAGGTGACGACCTGGTCCTGACGCCGCGCTTTTCGCCGGGGCGCCAGGAAGTGACTTACATGTCCTTCGCCGGCGGTGAGCCGCGCGTCTATCTGTTGCAATTGGAGACCGGGCAGCGCGAAATCGTCGGCAACTTTCCCGGCATGACGTTTTCGCCGCGCTTTTCACCCGACGGCCAGAAGGTGATCATGAGCCTGCAGCAGGACGGCAATGCCAACATCTACACGATGGACCTGCGGTCGCGAGCGACAACCCGGTTGACCGACACACCGGCGATCGACACATCGCCGTCCTATTCGCCCGACGGTCAGAAGATCGTTTTCGAATCAGATCGTGGCGGACGGCAGCAGCTCTATGTGATGAATTCCGACGGCAGCAACCAGCAGCGTATTTCCTTCGGCGACGGGTCCTACTCTACGCCGGTCTGGTCGCCGCGCGGTGACCTGATCGCCTTTACCAAGCAATCCGGCGGCAAGTTTTCCATCGGCGTCATGAAACCCGATGGATCCGGCGAGCGAATTCTGACCACCGGCTTCCACAACGAGGGGCCCACCTGGGCGCCGAACGGTCGGGTTCTGATGTTCTTTCGTCAACCGGCCGGCGCTGCCGGGCCACAACTGCATTCGATCGACCTGACTGGCTACAACGAACAACTGGTGGCGACACCGAATTTCGCGTCTGACCCGGCCTGGTCGCCACTGTTGGAATAGGAGAAATCGTCCCATGAACGCCGCAATTTTTGGCTAAGGGCACGGAGCGGCCTGTGCCCGGGCTGCGAATTCGGTGGGGGGCACTTTCGGTATCACAATACCTGAGTCGTCAAATTCGAGGAGAGACCGACCATGAAACTGCTAACAAGCATCGCGCGCAATCCGGCGGCCATCGGGCTCGTCGCCGTGCTCGCCCTTGCGGGCTGCGCGAACAAGAAAACCCTGCCCAACAGTCCCGGTGAACTGGGACTTGCAGCCAACGGTGCGGTGCCGGGCTCGCAGCAGGATTTTACTCTGAACGTCGGTGATCGGATCTTCTTCGATACCGATTCCGCGGCCATCCGGCCGGATTCAGCACAGACGCTGAGCCGGCAGGCCCAGTGGCTGGCGAAATATTCGAACGAGCGGGTTACGATCGAAGGCCACGCCGACGAGCGCGGCACCCGTGAGTACAACCTGGCGCTCGGCGCGCGCAGGGCCGCGGCGACCAAGAACTTCCTGGTGTCACGCGGCGTTTCGGCAGCGCGCATCAAAACCATATCCTATGGCAAAGAGCGGCCGGTTGCGGTGTGCGACGACATTTCCTGCTGGTCGCAGAACCGGCGGGCCGTTACGGTGGTCAGCGGCGTCGGCAGTTGACGCCGGCGGCCGGGGCGTCGCGATCGACGAAGTCGGACGCCCGAGGCGAAGAAAGGCAGGTTGAGACGAGATGAGACTCCTTCCACGAATGGCGGTGTGCGTTTGCGCGCTGGTCATGTCGGCGGGCGCAGCGCAGGCAGCACGCGGACTCGATGTCGCCGAGCGGGCTAAGGGCATTCCCGTTGATACCGGCCAAACCGAACCAGTCCGCCTGGCGCAGGCCGGTGATGCAACTTACCGCATCGGTCAGTTGGAAGAGCGCGTGCGGTTGCTCAACGGGCGTATCGAGGAACTGAGTTTCCAGCTTCTGGAAATGCAGGAGCGGATGCGCAAGATGCAGGAAGACAACGAGTTTCGCTTCCAGGAGCTTGAAGGCGGCTCGGGCAGTCGCACCGACGCCGGCGATCGCGCGGCCGGAACCAACCAGCGTGCTGCGGTTACGGAGCCGGTCGACGGCCAGTCGGGCAACACGCTTGGCACGATTACCTTTGACCAGGATGGCGAGATCATCACCAGCGGTCAGCAGGACGGCACGCAGACCGCATCCCTTCCGCCGAGCAATTCGGAGGAGCTCTACAAAGCGTCTTACGGTTATGTGCTTTCGGGCGACTACGGTCTCGCGGAGACTGGGTTTCGCAACTACATCGAGCAGTATCCCCAGTCGCAGCGGGTTTCGGATGCCTATTTCTGGCTGGGTGAAGCCCAATACGCACAAGGTCGGTATCACGATGCTGCTCGGACTCTCCTGACGGCCCACAAACAGTTCCCCAATGCACAGAAATCGCCGGAGATGCTGCTGAAGCTGGGTATGGCCCTGGCTGCGCTGGACAATCGTGACACGGCCTGCGCGACCTATCGGGAGGTGCTGACCCGATATCCGGATACCAGCGATGCTGTTCAGGCCAAGGTGGCCGTGGAGCAAAGCCGGATGAAGTGCTGATTCCGAAGCTGCGGTTTCATTTTCAAGCCATCTTGCCCATAGTGGTTGGATGGAGACGGATCTCACCCCGGATGCTGCGATCGATCGGTTTCTGTCGCGTCTGAAACCCGTTCGATGCCTGGTTGTCGCCGTCTCCGGCGGCAGCGATTCGACGGCCCTCCTGCACCTACTTCGTCAACGTCTGAAATCAGCGGATTCCCCGCGGCTAGTGGCCGTGACAGTTGATCATCGCCTCCGTGAAGGGTCTGGGAAGGAAGCCCGGTTGGTCGCGGCCCTTTGTGCCGAATTCGGAATTGAGCACCGCACGGCCGCCTGGAAAGGGCGAAAGCCGAAAACCGGTTTGCAAGAGGCCGCTCGGTTGGCCCGGTACGACCTGTTGTCCCAGGAGGCAAATTCGGTCGGCGCGGATGCCGTTGTGACCGGACACACACAGGACGATCAGATCGAGACCGCGATTATGCGCGGGGAGCGGGCGCCGGGTCGTGGCCTTTCCGGCATGGCGGAAGCGGTTCTTTTCAAGGACGACTGCTGGGTGCTGCGGCCGCTATTGGCGGTGCGGCGGGACGCGCTGCAGGCCGTGCTGCGGGACAGCGGCGTTCCCTGGATCGACGATCCGAGCAATGATGACGAGCGCTTCGAGCGCGTACGTCTGCGGCGCAGTGGCGCGGCCTCGCAGGCCGATACCGAGGTGCTGTCGATGATCGGAAGCGCGGCGTCGGCGCGCCGGCATGATGCGCAGACATTAGCACGGTTCGTCGACCAGCACGGCGAAATCCATGGCGGCATTATTGCCGAATTGCCGCAGGTGCCGGCGGAGATATCGGAGCCTTTGCAGCAGGCAATCGGCCTTTTCGCGGCGCTGATGGGTGGTCGCGCTCACGTTCCGGGGGCAAAGCAGCAGGTCCAAATCGCGCGGTTTTCAGCCGATGTCGGTCCACCGCGCGCCAATCTTGGCCGCTCCGTGCTCGATCGGCGCGCGGATCGCATTTTTATCTACCGCGAGAAACGAAACCTGCCGCGATTGACCCTGAAGCCCGGTCAAACGGGGCTCTGGGACAATCGATACTGGTTCGAAAATCGTGACCTGGAACGAAGCTTCGTCATCGCGCCGGCGGCATCCGGGCAAATACCGACTGAATTACGGTCGAACGCAAACCTTCCGGATAATCTGCCGCCGGGCGTCGTGTCACGGGCAGCGGGCGCGGAACCAGTCATATTCGAAGCGGGTGGCGACACTCCGGCGGCCCATCTTCCAGGCTCTTTGACCCTCCATCGCCATCTCGCCTTGTTCGACCTGTTTTTGCCGGAATTCGACCTTATCCTCGCCGACAGATGTGCCGATCTTTTCGGTCGGGCGGACTATCGGGAGCCACTGCTCGCAAAGCTGTAGACGGCAACGCAAATCGCGGGCGGCCGATAAAATAAACCACGTGGCAAAACCACGACTTTGGTGGTCTTGGCATCGGGGCTCTGGAGACCTATGTTAACAGCAGATATATCGACCGCCAAAATGGCGGATTGGCCGGCGGGAACCGTATGAACCCAAATTTCAGAAACTTTGCCCTGTGGGCAATCATTGCCTTGTTGCTCATTGCCCTGTTCAACATGTTTCAGGGTCCGAATGAACGCACGTCATCACGGGAAATCAGCTATTCGCAGTTCCTGCAGGACGTCGACAACGGCCGAATCCGCAACGTCAAAATTGTTGGCGATACGATTACCGGTGTCTATGCCGAGGGTGGCAAGTCGTTCCAGACCTATTCGCCTGGCGATTCCGGACTGGTGCAACGGCTTGAAGACCGTGGTGTCGGCATCACAGCGGCGCCGGAGGTTGACGGCTCGAACACGTTCTTCGGCTACCTGATCTCATGGCTGCCGATCCTGCTGATCCTCGGCGTCTGGATCTTCTTCATGCGCCAGATGCAGGGCGGCTCGCGTGGCGCCATGGGTTTCGGCAAGTCAAAGGCCAAGCTACTGACGGAATCGCACGGCCGGGTGACTTTCGATGACGTCGCCGGCGTCGACGAAGCCAAGGAAGACCTTGAAGAAATCGTCGAGTTCCTGCGCGATCCGCAGAAGTTCCAGCGCCTGGGCGGACGCATTCCGCGCGGCGTGTTGCTGGTCGGACCGCCCGGAACCGGTAAAACCCTTCTCGCTCGCTCGGTGGCCGGAGAAGCTGCCGTGCCGTTCTTCACCATTTCCGGCTCGGACTTCGTCGAGATGTTCGTCGGCGTCGGCGCCAGCCGTGTACGCGACATGTTCGAGCAGGCCAAGAAGAACGCGCCCTGCATCATCTTCATCGACGAAATCGACGCCGTCGGTCGGCACCGTGGTGCCGGGCTTGGCGGCGGCAATGATGAGCGTGAACAGACGCTCAACCAGTTGCTGGTCGAGATGGACGGCTTTGAAGCCAATGAGGGCATCATCCTGATTGCCGCCACCAACCGACCCGACGTGCTCGACCCCGCGCTGCTGCGGCCGGGCCGTTTCGACCGGCAGGTAGTTGTCCCCAATCCGGACATTGTCGGCCGTGAGCGCATTTTGAAAGTGCATGTGCGCAACGTGCCGCTGGCGCCGAATGTCGACCTCAAGGTGATTGCCCGTGGCACACCCGGCTTCTCGGGCGCCGACCTGATGAACCTGGTCAACGAGGCAGCGCTCATGGCCGCCCGTCGCAACAAGCGGCTGGTCACCATGCTGGAATTCGAGGATGCCAAGGACAAGGTCATGATGGGTGCGGAGCGTCGCTCCAGCGCCATGACCCAGGAAGAAAAGAAGCTGACCGCCTATCACGAGGCTGGCCACGCGATCGTGGCGCTCAACGTGGAATCGGCCGATCCGGTGCACAAGGCGACCATCATTCCGCGTGGCCGGGCGCTTGGCATGGTCATGCAGCTTCCTGAGGGCGACCGCTATTCGATGAGCTACAAGTACATGGTTTCCCGTCTGGCGATCATGATGGGTGGCCGCGTTGCCGAGGAACTTACGTTCGGCAAGGACAACATCACCTCGGGTGCCGCCTCGGACATCGAGCAGGCGACCAAGCTTGCCCGCGCCATGGTGACTCAATGGGGTTTCTCGGACGAACTCGGCCAGGTTGCCTATGGTGAAAACCAGCAGGAAGTGTTCCTTGGCCATTCCGTGGCGCAGCAGAAGAACGTGTCTGAAGCGACGGCGCAGAAGATCGACAGCGAGATCCATCGGTTGATCGATGACGCCTACGCCTCGGCGCGGCGGATTCTGACCGAGAAGAACGACGACTTCAATGCGCTGGCCGAAGGCCTGCTGGAGTACGAGACCCTGTCCGGCGATGAAATCAACGCGCTGCTGCGCGGCGAAAAACCGTCACGCGACATGGGCGACGATACCCCGCCATCACGCGGTTCGGCAGTCCCCAAAACCGGCGTGAAAAGTCAGGACGGCAAAGAGAAGCCGGACGACAACCCTGACACCGGCATGGAGCCTCAGCCTCAGTAGATCGGGGCGCAGAGGCGGTTATCGTAAGTCAAGATACGGTAACGGCTGGTCAAGAAAAGTGTGCGACAATGGCTGCTTCGGCGGCCATTATCGTTTTTTGCGGCTGCTAGTGAGGCGCGGATTTGCTAATCCATAAGTTGAAGGCAACTTAACGCGCGCCCGGGGCGATTGGGGATATCATGTCGCGAAACTATTTCGGTACCGACGGAATTCGGGGAAAATCGAATACATTTCCGATGACACCGGAAGTGGCCATGCGGGTTGGCCTGGCGGCCGGAAAGGTCTTTCGTCGCGGCAACCACCGGCACCGGGTGGTGATCGGCAAGGATACCAGGCTGTCCGGCTACATGCTGGAAAACGCCCTCGTTGCCGGATTCACCGCATCCGGCATGGATGTCTTTCTCCTTGGTCCGATCCCGACACCCGCCGTGGCAATGCTGACGCGCTCGCTGCGTGCCGATATCGGCGTAATGATATCGGCCTCGCACAATCCGTTCGAGGACAACGGCATCAAGCTGTTCGGGCCCGACGGTTTCAAGTTGTCCGACGAACTGGAGCTGCAGATCGAGCGGTTGATCGATGCCGACATCTCCGACCAACTGACGAGCGCCCAGAATATTGGCCGTGCCAAGCGTATCGATGGCGTGCATGACCGCTACATCGAGTTTGCCAAGCGCACTATGCCGCGCGATGTTTCGCTCAACGGCCTGCGGGTTGCCATCGATTGCGCCAATGGAGCTGCCTACAAGGTGGCGCCGGCCGCGCTTTGGGAACTGGGTGCCGACGTGGTTACCATCGGCAACGAGCCGAACGGCCACAACATCAACCTCAATTGCGGGTCGACTCATCCGGCCGAGCTGATCAAGAAGGTGCACGAGGTGCGCGCCGACATCGGCATTGCGCTCGATGGCGATGCCGACCGGGTTCTCATTGTCGACGAGAAAGGCGCCGTCGTCGACGGAGACCAACTGATGGCGGTGATTGCCGAATCCTGGTCAGGTGACGGGCGGCTTTCCGGCGGCGGTATCGCCGCCACGGTCATGTCCAATCTGGGCCTGGAACGGTTTCTCCTTGAACGAGAGCTTACGCTGGCCAGAACGAAAGTCGGCGACCGCTATGTCGTCGAGCAGATGCGCAAGGACGGCTTCAACGTCGGCGGCGAGCAGTCCGGTCACATCGTGCTCTCCGACTTCGCAACCACCGGTGACGGTCTCGTCGCCGCGCTGCAGGTGCTTGCCTGCGTTCAGCGCATGAACCGCTCGGTGAGCGAAGTCTGTCATCGTTTCGACCCTGTTCCGCAGCTTTTGAAGAACGTTCGTTATTCCGGCGGCAAACCACTTGAAAACAAGACCGTCAAGGAAGCGATCAAGGACGCGGAGGCGACGCTCGGAGCGTCCGGACGCCTGGTTATTCGCCCGTCCGGCACCGAACCGCTGATCCGCGTCATGGCCGAGGGTGATGATCCGAAGATGGTCGAGCGCGTGGTCGACGACCTGGTCGGAGTGATCTCCGGAGCCCGCAACGCTGCCTGAGCCGTTTTCTGTTTGGAAATGGGTGCACGCGCACCATTGTGGCAGGTGGCCCCACCCAATTGGTTCGTTCGAGTGAACCTGCAACCGCTGATATGGATTGTCCGCGTTTGCATTGGCGCATCCAAATTGGATAGGTAAGGGGACTGACAAAATCTGGAAGTCTCAATGCTCCTGCCACAACTCGAAAACGAGCGCTTTGCACATGTGGTCATTTCACTGGAACGACTCTTCCGCAAAGCGTTGGAATCGCAGTTAGAACAGTATGGCGTTCCCTATGGCCACTGGGTGTTTTTGCGCATCCTCTGGAAGGAGGAGGGCCTGTCACAAAAGGAATTGGCGGACCGCGCCGGGCTTACGACGCCGACAACACATACGGCCATTTCCAAGATGGAATCCCTTGGTACCGTTACGCGCATTGTTCCAGAGAGGAATACGACACGTCCGTTGATTTATCTGACCGACCATGGACGCGGCTTGAGAGACGTATTGGAGCCTTTGGCCATAGCAATCAACGCGACGGCAGGCGACGATATCTCAGACGATGATCTTGCGACCACCAAAGCGACGATGCTTCGCATGATTGAGAATCTGTCCAAAACGGTGTGACTGCGGTCCCGGCTTGCCATATCGAACGTCCTGTGCTTAAAATTAGATGTCTAATTTTAAGGGAGATGACTCTTGTTCACCAAGCAAATTGGCATGGCGGCTTGTCTGTTTCTGTCACTGTCCAGCGCAGCGATCGCCGACGAATACACGATTGATCCGAATCACACCCTGGTCTCGTTCAAGCTAAACCACCTGGGTTTTTCCTCGACGATTGGCTGGTTCGGGGATGTCACCGGCACGATTGACTATAACGCGGACAATGTCACCGCGAGCAGCGTCACCGCGACCTTGGCCGTTGCATCGGTGAATACGAACCATGCTGAACGCGACGGATGGATCAAGTCGGACAAGGTCTTGAATGCTGCTGCGAACCCGTCGATCACTTTCAAGTCGACCGGGATCGAAAAGACCTCGGATACGACGGGCAAGATCACCGGCGACCTAACGATGAATGGACAGACCGTGCCAGTGACATTGGACGCGACGTTCAACAACCTCGGTGAGAACCCGTTGACCAAAAAGCAGACACTTGGTGTCAGTGCGACGGGCATGCTGACCCGATCCAAATGGGGAGTCGGTGCCTTTGTCGGACCTTTGGGTGACGAATTGTCGATCGAGATCGAATTGGAAGCCGTGAAAGCCGACGGGTAGGACAATGAGGCTCTGTCGTTTCAACACGGACAAACTTGGGGTGATCGATGGGGATGTCTTGCGTGACATCTCCATTGTCCTCGATGACTTTCCACCCTTTCGCTGGGCGCGCCCGATGGCAGATCCGGTGATTGCCGCTTTGCCGTCTCTGCGCACCGCGATCGAAGCGGCGATTTCAGATGCCCCTTCCATTGATGTGGCGGATGTAGTTTTGGACGCGCCAGTTGCGGCACCGTCCAAGATTATCGGTGCCCCGGTCAACTATCATGCCCATCTGGAGGAAGCACAGAGCGACCATGCGCTGCACCAAGGGCGCGTTGTGCATCCGATTGATGAGATCGGGTGCTTCCTGAAGGCTGGTTCATCTCTGGTCGGGTCAGGTGCAACAATTGCCCGACCTGCCGGTCAGGACCGGGTGGACTATGAGGGCGAAATTGCAGTCGTCATCGGCAAGGCGGCCAAAGATGTGGCCTCGCCAGATGCAATGGAGCATGTCGCGGGCTACGCCTTGGCGCTCGATATGTCGGTACGCGGCAAGCAGGATCGATCGATGCGCAAGTCCTGCGATGGGTTCTCTGTATTGGGGCCGATGACCACGTCTGATGACGTTGCGGATCCCAGCAGGATCGCATTCGAACTGACGATCAATGGCGAAGTGCGACAGGCGGCGGATACCAGCCTTTTGATCCGCTCTGTTCCCGAGCTGATCGAGATGTGCAGTGCCTTCTACACGCTCCATCCCGGCGATGTGATCATGACAGGAACACCGGCAGGTGTCGGGCCGGTGGTCGCAGGTGATCGGATTGTTCTGTCCTCACCTGACCTCGGGGAGTTGACCGCCTCGATTCAGTAGAGCCATTCGGGCATCCACAGGGCAAGACCGGGCAGCGCGATCAGCAGGGCAACACCCACGAGCTGTGCGCCCAGGAACGGCAGGATACCGCGATAAATCCGGCGCAATGGGATGTCCGGGGCCTGGCCTCGGATGACGAATATGTTGAGCCCGACTGGTGGCGTGATCAGGCCGATTTCAGCCACGATCACCAGGAAAATTCCAAACCAAACCGGAGAAAAGCCCACGGCTTCGACAATGGGCAAAAAGACCGGAACCGTGATCAGGATCATCGAGATGCTGTCGAGGAAGCAGCCCAGTATCAGGTAGATCACGATCAGGAACAGGATGATCGCATGGGGGCTGAGTTCCTGTGCGACAATCCAGTCGCCAAGCGTCGCGGGGATGCGCGATTGCACCATGAAGGCGGCAAACATGAACGCCCCCAAAACAATCAGAAACAGCGATCCCGTGGTGCGGACCGTTTCGGCAAAGCTGCCGATCAGGCCGCGTACCCCGATCTGGCGTGTGGCAAGACCGATAACGATCGCCAGTGCCGCGCCGACCGCCGCGGCCTCGGTCGGAGAGAACACGCCGCCGAAAATGCCCCCGATCACGATCCCGAAAAGAAGCACGAGTTTCCACAGCTTCAACAGAGCACGCCAATCGACTGACGGGGGTGCCTCTTGTGGAATCTCATCCGGCCGTGTTCGCGCGAGAATCCAAAGCGTCACGATATGCAGCACCGTCATCAACAACCCTGGCAGGATCGCTGCGGCAAACAGCACCGGCACGCTTTCCTGGGCGATGATGGCGTAAATTATCAGAATGATGGACGGCGGGATCAGGATGCCCAAAGTCCCGCCCGAGGCCACAACGCCAGAGGCGATCGCATCCGAATAGCCGTATTTCCGCATCTCCGGGATCGAGACGCGTGTCATGGTCGACGCCGTGGCCAGTGACGACCCGCAAATTGCCCCAAAGCCTGCGCATGCGCCCACCGTGCCCATGGCAATTCCGCCACGCATCCCTGAAAACAAAGCGTTGGCGGCTGTGTAGAGCTCGGAGGCCATTTTTGTGCGCGCCGCGACGACGCCCATCAGCAAAAACAGTGGTACGACCGACAGGGAGTAGGCCTGGGCGATGTTGAATGGGACCTCGCCCAGGGTAAACAGGGCTGTGCGCGATCCATCGATGGCCCAGTAGCCGCCGAGCCCCACTATCATCAATGCCGCTGCGACAGGCACGCGCAAAAAGATGAACGCCACCAGAAGAACGATCCCGGAAACCCCGACCAGCTGTGGTGTCATGAACGCCAGACTTTCCGCGCCAATTGCAGCGTCAGACCGATCACCGATAGGCCAAGCCCGGTCCAGATTGCAATCCAGTACCAGAATTTGGGCAGGCCGAGGTCAAAGGTAATCTCGCCCCAGTTGAGGACGTTCAGGGCAGGGCGAATGGTCTGCCATCCCATCACTGAAAGGATGACAAGAAGCGCGGCCAGTCCTGTCCATTGCAGCACGCCGCGCCGATCCATCGCGTCGACCAGGTCAACCGAAATGATCTGTCCTGCAAAAATGGCGGCCGCTATGGACAGGCAGATCATCCAATCGAGTGAAAACTCCACCAGATCGAGTGCCCCAAAAAGCCGCCAGGAGGGGTTGATGCTCCGTGCAATGACATCATACACGACGACGCCCATCATGAACAAAAGTGCCAAGGAGCCTGCGACCGTCACAATGGTCGCCAGCCCCTTGTTTATGGCATGAAGATTTCGGCCTACTGACATCCCAGCCCGACCGGCCCAACCTCGGAGGTCACCTTTTGGATCGTCGCCAAAAGGTCAGAACCGGCTTGTCCGGCATCATCCAGGCTGGCGATGTAACCGTTGGTTTGGGTCACACCCAACTCGCGCAGCTTGGTCATCTCGGCATCGGGCAGCATGTGGATTGTCACGCCGGCATCGGTCAGGACCTTCTTTCCGATGGCGTCGAGCTTGTCCCAGGCCTGGCCGATTTCGCCGGACACATTGGTCATGCTTTCGTCTATCATCGCCTGCAGGTCCTCAGGCAGATCGGCAAAGCTCTCCTCGTTCATGACCAGAGCGAAGGATGAGGTATAGGCGTAGACCTCCGTAATATCGCTCAAGAAGGGTCCGAGCTGAAAGGCGAGACCCGCGCCACCATAGTCGATCATCGTGCCGTCGATCGTGCCCTTCTGAAGCGCTTCGGCCATTGCCGTTGGCGGAAGGCCGACGGGTTTGCCACCCATCATGCCGATGAACTGACCAACAGTCCGCGACGGCGGACGCAGCGCTTTGCCTTGCAGGTCAGACAGCGCCAGAACAGGGCCACCCTTCATGTTGATCTGCCCCGGAGGGTGCATGAACGCCGTCAGGACCTTGACCCCGCGATGTTCAGGGTCGGTGAATTCCCGGACGCGAGGGTCGTTTATCACCCGCGTCGCTTGCTCGGCCGAGCAGAAGAGGAACGGCATGTTGCTGACTTCGGTCATCTTGAACCGGCCCGGCGTGGCTCCATGAAGCACCCAGGTAATATCAGCCTGACCATTCGCTGCCAGGTCGTAATAGGCCGGTGGCGGGCCCATCTGGGCGCCGTGCAGGATTTCGAACTTCAATCGTCCTTCGGATTTCTCCTCGAGTTCGGCCGCCCAGGACTCGATCCACTGCGACATCGCATGCTTTGGCGTGACAAACGTCGCCACTTTCAATTCGTGGGTTTCAGCAACCGCGCCTGTACTGAGACAAGCCAGTGCCAGAGCTCCAAGCCATTTTGCAAGTTTCACTTTTTCCTCCCCAATGAGTTCGTTAAGCGTCGTCTTGGAAAATTCCCAACCTCTCCTGTGCCGCCCTGTCGGAGAAACTGAACAGGATCAGATCAGTGTCCGCCTGGATCTGGAATTCGGTCCAGTTGGGGATAACGAAGGTGTCGTTCTCCTCGAACCGCAACTCCGTCTCGCCAACCTTCGCGGTGCCGCGCCCCTCCACGACGCTGAAGACCGTGCTTTCTGTTGAACGGTAGCCGGCTGTTTCAAACCCTTGCGGCAGATATTGCAAGAATGAAGCTATGGTCGGCAGGACGTGCCCGCCGTCGTTAGGATTGGCGTAGACCATCTTGTAGCCGTGGCGCGCATCGATTTCCTCGCTCGCCGCCAGCTGCATGACTGCCGCTTTGGCGCTGGCATAGGGATACCGGAAGATCGGAGAGTAGGGCTTCTGCTCCGCGCCCTGGAAAGGACGCAGGCCCCGACCAAACCGCAGCACCGAGTCGTCATCCTGACGATGGATCGCTTGTTGGCTCGTTTCGTTCTCTTCGGCAAATTTTGCGCCGAAAAAATTGACAAGTGGAATGTCCAGTCCGTCGAGCCAGATCATCGGCCCGTCACCGGTATTTTCGTGGTCGTGCCAGCACCAGCTTGGCGTGGTGACGAAGTCACCGCGTTCCATCGTGCACCGCTCGCCTTCTACCGCGGTGTAGCCGCCGGTGCTTTCAAGGACAAAGCGAATCGCTCCCTGGGTATGACGGTGTGCGGGCGCAACCTCTCCGGGCATGACCAGTTGCAGGCCTGCAAAGAGCGTTTGCGCAATGCCCGGGCGCTCCAGCGCAGGATTTTTTAACGCCAGCACTCGACGTTCAGCTTCCTCAGCCGAAATCTTCTCCCCGGCATCCAGAAGCAAAGGGCGCAGGTCCGCGTATTTCCAAAGGGTCGGCGCACCCATGGGCTTGGGCTCGGACGAGACCAGCAAATGGAAGATCTCCCACAACGGGATCGTGGAGTGTTTGGCCATCTCCTTGTAGGCCGGCATAAGGTGCGGGTGGATCGGATCCTTTATCATTCGGCTGCCACCTTTGTTCCGGCCTCACGGGCGAGGTCCCGCCAGTCGAGCTCTTTGGATACAACCCCTTCGAATGACGCGATTTGAGTCTGCACGACCTCAGGTGATGTCCCAAGGATCTGACTTCCTTGCCCGGCAAGAACCGCTGCGTCCACCATCAACCGGCGAAATTCGACAATGGCAAGGTCGGACGCGCCCAGCACGTCTTTGCTGCGATCCACTCGACTGCCCATGGAGACCCACATCGCAATGTCCTGATTGGGGATACCCTGGATGCCCGTGAAGTTGCCTTCCTTCATCCGCTCGCGGCTCTGGCGAAACCGGTTGTTCATCGTGCCATATGTTTCCCATGTTTGTGGGTCCAGATCTTCACCCGGGACGGCGTGGGCAAAGGCTCGCCAGGTGTGGGTGTCGGG
This sequence comes from Hoeflea sp., assembly GCA_965228435.1. GTDB lineage: Bacteria > Pseudomonadota > Alphaproteobacteria > Rhizobiales > Rhizobiaceae > Hoeflea_A. Next base: position 4,758,473 of record OZ245818.1, read on the forward strand.
CGTGCTCTCCGGATCGCCCCAGGCAATGAAGTGGAACATCGAGTTGTTGTCGTCGATGGGGACAATCACTGTTGCCACGTTGTAGGAGGCATTGGGCGGGATCAGCGATTGATAGGGCGCGACATACTCCGTCACCCTAATATAGTCGTGGGTGCGCGCGTTTTTGATCGGCCTGCGGATGGCCGCATAGTGAAAACCGTAATTGGTCGTCTGCGTCTGCATTCGCGGAGATTTGTCCGTCGAAGGTCGATACCAGCTACGGTCGTCGGCAGCAGCTCCTTCGACCCGTGCCGGCACCATGTCGGACGAATGCAGGCTGGAGGAATGCGCGCTGTCGATCTGACCCTCGGTGATCTGTGCCCAATTGGCCGGGATCCGGATTTTCAGGATGGAGGTGCGCTGCCTGTCGGTCGGCGCAAATGATGGGCGTTGGAAGGGTCGCATGTCTTCGACATCGCCCAGCCACGCCCAGACAAAGCCGCCCCATTCCTGGGTCGGATAGCTGCGGGTGCTAACCTTATCCTTGAGCGGGCTGCCTTCAGGTTCCGATGACATGGCCACGACTTTGCCCGTCACATCGAACTTCCAGCCGTGATATAGACAGCGCAAGCCGCATTCTTCGTTGCGGCCCAGCACAAGCGATGCCTTGCGGTGCGGGCACAACTCATCCAGCAGGCCGAGTTTCCCCTCGCTGTCCCGAAAGGCCACAAACCGTTCGCCAAGTGCTTCAATCAGCAGGGGAGTGCCGTCAGCCTCCGTCACTTCCTCGCTCAGACAAACCGGCGTCCAGTGCGCACGCATCAGCTTGCCCATTTGTGTCCCCGGTCCAACCCTTGTCAGGATGTCGTTTTCAGAAGAGCTCAGCATTTCAGGTTCCGGATGGGTGCCATTTGGATAAATGATACAGGGATATTGAAGTTTGACAAGATAAAATTAGCTATCTAATTATTTTGGCCTACGAAGTGTTCGGGAGTGCATGCGTGCTCGAGACTATTGAAATGACGGTTTCCGACTGTCGCGATCTGACGCCAATGATCCGCGAGTTCGTCTTGTCGCCGAAAGGAGAGGTGCAATTGCCCCCTGCCGAGGCCGGCGCGCATATAGCGGTGGAGACCCCGTCAGGTGCGTGGCGGCAGTATTCGCTCGTTGACCCTACAGACACGCCGGACAGTTATCGGATCGCCGTCAAGCGCGAACTTGACGGTCGCGGTGGTTCCGCATCGATCCATGACGCGTGGGGCACGGGGGATACCGTCCAGATTCAGCACCCCGCGAACAACTTTCCCATCGGAACCGCGTCCAGATACCTTTTGATCGCTGGCGGCATCGGTGTGACACCGGTTTATGCCATGGCACAGGCCCTGATGCGCCAGGGTGCGGATTTCAGAATGATCTACTGCACCCGCGGACCAGAGGACACGGCCTACAAATCGGAATTGGAAGCGCTGCTCGGCGACAGGCTGACGCTGCACCACGATGGCGGCAGCCCGGATCGGGTTTATGATTTCTGGGATCACTTTGCCGAGCCGAAGATGATGCATGTCTATTGCTGCGGCCCGGAACCATTGATGGAAGAAATCAAGGACATATCGGGCCATTGGCCGGAAGGCCGGGTCAATTTCGAAGATTTCGCAGGCGTCGAGGCGGTGCGCGAGGACGACACAGCCTTCGAGGTCACCCTTCAAAAAACCGGGCAGACGCTCGAAGTGCCTGCTGACAAGTCCATCCTCGAAGCACTGCGTGACGTCGGGGCCATCGTGCCCAGCTCCTGCGAAAGCGGGACATGCGGCACCTGCAAATGCAGACTGATTTCGGGCGACGTGGACCACCGCGACATGGTGTTGATGGAGGAGGACAAAGCCGATCACATCATGATCTGCGTCTCACGTGCCAAATCGGGAGCACTGGTTCTTGACCTTTGAACCCATTCGTCTCGGTGCTGTTGGTCTGGGCCGCGGCTTTGCCTTGACGGCTCGTGCCCTGGCCGCTCATGACGGCATTACCCTCGTTGCCTCAGCGACGCGATCCGAAGCGTCGCGTGATGCCTTCGCCGACGTCTTTGGCGGAACGGCCTATGCCGCCTATGGCAGTCTCTTGGCAGATGAACGCGTCGAGATGATCTACGTCGCGACCCCGCATGGGCTCCATTGTGACCATGTCTGCGCAGCATTGGAAGCTGGTAAACATGTCGTTGTCGAGAAACCCCTGGCAATCTCGATGCGCGACGCCGATGCGATGGTGGCGACTGCGGAACGAACCGGTCGCAAGCTTTTCGTCGGGCCCAGTCACAGCTATGATCCGCCAGTGGCCATTGCAGCCGAGATCATCGCATCGGGTCGCCTCGGTGCGCCCAGAATGTTGCATGGGCTCAACGCAACAGACTTCCTCTATCGTCCCCGACGTCCCGAAGAGCTAAGGACCGAGGAGGGCGGCGGGGTCGTGTTTTCCCAGGCGGTTCACCAGGTCGATGTGGCCATGCGGCTGCTGGGTCAACCGCGCTCGGTCTTTGCAGCCACCGGAAGGTGGGATGCCGCGCGGCCGACCGAAGGCGCGTTCACCGCCATTGTAGGCTTTGACGGCGGAGCAAACGCCTCGCTGACCTATTCCGGCTATGGGTTTTTCGACAGCGACCGGTTGATGGACAATGTCTCGGAACTCGGTGTGCAGAAGCATCAGGACACCGCAGGGGCATCCCGGCGTGCTTTGGCGAAGATCGTCGACGAAGCAGCCCACAAACGCACGCGCGCCTTTCATGGCCTGGACGGGCTGCCGAACGCAACTCGGCACGAGCACTTCGGCCCGGTGGTTGTCTTTTGCGAAAACGGGGATCTGCAATTGACAGCGGATGGAGTAATCCAGTTCACCGAGGCGGGAACGGAACGGATCGATGTCCCGTTTGTCTCGTCACGCCAGGGTTTTGCGCAGGCGCTGGTCGATGCTCTGCGCGGTGGGCCGCAACCGGTTCAAACGGGCGCTTGGGGGCGCACAGCTCTGCGTGTCTGTCATGCTATTCTCGACAGTGCCCGTGACGGTGTGCGCGTCGAGATCAAGGAGGACTAACATGTCCAAACTCCAGCTTTCCATGGCCGTTGGCGATTACGATCGCACGCGTCCCATCTTTGACGGGCGGGTGCAGATCGACGGGGTTGATCCGGTGGTGATGCTGCAATCCCCCGAGGAAATGTTCTTCAATGCCTTTCGTCACAAAACCTGCGATGTGAGCGAGCTGTCCTTGAGTTCTTACTGCGTGTCACTCACGCGCGAGGACCCGCCATATTGCGCCATTCCCGTCTTTTTGAGTCGGGCCTTCCGTCACACATCGATCTATGTCCGGACCGACCGGGGGATCAATTCGCCGGAAGACCTGACTGGACGCCGGATCGGCATCGCCGAGTATCAACTGACCGCCAATGTGTGGGTGCGCAAAATCCTCGCAGAATATGGAGTGGCGCCGAATGATATCACCTGGATCCGTGGTGGTATGGACACGCCGGGGCGCCCGGAAAAACTGAAGTTTGCACCGCCCGAAGGCCTGGTAATTGAAACCGCCCCTGAAGGTGCAACGCTAAACGCCATGCTCGAAGAAGGTGATATCGACGGTTTCATCGGTCCCCGTTGGCCGCGCTGCTATGCCGAAGGACATCCGCAGGTCGACCGGCTCTTCTCCGACAGCCAGGCGGTTGCCGAGGCCTGGTACGCCAAGACCGAGATCTTCCCGATCATGCATGTGCTTGGTGTCCGCCGGCCCCTTGCCGATGCGCATCCCTGGCTCCCGGGTGCACTTTTAAAGGCATTCTCAGCGGCAAAGGACCTGGCGACGGATGCCTTGGAGGACACCTCCGCCACCAAGGTCACGATGCCCTTTGTCGAAGATACGTTGCGCAGGGCCCAGAAGATGGGTGGAACACTCTGGACTTACGGCGTGAAGGGTAACGAGCACGTCCTCGACACCTTTCTGGACGCCCATTTCGAACAGGGTCTGTCGTCGCGCCGCTTGGCGCTGCCCGAACTCTTTCATCCCGCAACTTCAGAAAGCTGGTCACTTTGATGCAACCAGTCTACGAGATCGCCCTGCCGACCGGGTTCGGATATGTCTGTGTGCTGCACAGGCACCCAACCTATGGTGACGTTCTCGGTGTCGCTCCGATGATCTACGAGAGACCGTCTCCCGATCCGACGGGCATTGTTCACGAGCAGGTGGTGATTTTTCCGATTGAGGCCGCGATCAAGGCGCAGTCTCTCAGCGCCCGCCATGTCGGCGACCGCGTGGTCGAAGAATCCCTGCCGCTTTGTTTCAAATTCGCCGTACGGGACAAAAACGGTGACCCGATTTACTGGTGGCTTTGGGATGGAGATGAGATCAAAATTGCCGGTGACGATCTAGATCTCGACGCAATGCCGGAACGCAAGGTCCTGACACCGCAGGAACTCATTGCGCTTTGGGTTTGAGATCGTCGAATGTTGGTCCTAACGACCACCGGCTTTTCCGGGAGGTACGTCCATGCTGAGGATGTTGAGGCTCGGCCTGATCGCGGTCGCACTGGCACCTGTCCCGGCAGCGGCCGAAATCTGCTTTGGTGACGAAGACGACACTGAAGTGTTCGTCAATGTCGAGATCTGTCCGGCGGACTCGAAGCGAGCCTGCACGGTGATCTGCTTTGCCCCGGATCTCTACGAAATGCCGGCAGCGGCCATGACCCTGTCCCGCTTCATCGTCGCGGTCGGCGATGGCGGTGTGACGTTTGATGAAGCGCTCGCGGTCGCGCGCAGGAAATTCGGCACCGGTCGGCATTACGAGATCGGCAATGTGACGGTTGAACCGCAGCTCTGCCGCAACGAACCGGCCTCGAGCCGTATCGTCTGCGATTTCTGAGCTGCCTATGAATCATCGGCCAAGTCTTTTGAGCAGGCTTGCGGTTTCCGCGAGATAGGGCAACGTCGCGCGTGCCTGCTCGACAGCTTCGATATCGAGAGACGCAGACAGCAGGATCTCCGCGCTGCCGGCCCGCGCGGCGTCCCGCCCGTCCGGGGCGACGATGCAACTTGCGCCCAGATAGGAGAGGCCGTTTTCTTCACCCGCGTGATTGGCATAGAGCAACCAGCTGCCGTTTTCGAACGCGCGCGCCGGCATTACCCTGCGGGCGACGACGTCCCATTTCTGAGCCAGGGCAGTCGGAACAATGATGACGTGGGCGCCGGCAAGCGACAGGGCGCGAACCGTTTCCGGAAACTCGGCATCGAAACAGATGGCGATGCCACATCGAAATTTGCCCAGGTCGAAGAGGGTGAGGCCATTTCCGGGTTGGAAGTACCTGGCCTCGGACCCCGGCGGCAACAGCAGTTTGCGATGGTTGGCGATGAGCTCTCCTGTCGACGACAGGCAGGCGGCGGAATTGTAGAGCCGATCCCCATATCGCTCCGCGTAGCCGAACACCAGGGCCGTTCGCGTCATCCTTGCAAGATCAGACAGCAGGCGAATATGAGGACCGTCCGTCGCTTCGGCACGCAGCTGAAGGGCCTCACCGACATTATAGCCACTCAGAAACAACTCAGGGCACACGACGAGATCAAGATCGTTACCGGCAAGACGTCCGGCCAGCACGTCTATCCGTTCGTCGGGCGATAGCCCACTGGCGTTGCATTGGAATATTCCCGCGCGCATCTCAATTCCCAGAACCGCCGGCAACCAGGATGCCTCGATCGTAATGGGTCAAGTAGTCGGCACCGTCCTCGGTGACGACGATGGAATCACCGATGCGTCCACCGAGCCGGCCATCGACCGAAATGCCGCCGTCAACGGCAAAGGTCATGCCCGCCTGAAGCACGGTTTGATCACCTTGCTTGAGCTCCGGGGCCTCGAGATAGGACATGCCGATCGAGCGGCCGGTCCGGTAGCCGGTCTCATAGCCGCGCGAGCGATAAACCTCGTTGGCTGCTTCGGCGACTGATTCGGCGGTGATGCCCGGCCGGATGGCCGCGATTGCAGCCTGCTGCGCATCAATCGCCGCCTGCTGCACGCGGGCGGCCTCGTCGCTGACATCGGCGATAAAGAACATACGGTCGAAACCGAGCTTGTAGAGCTTGAACTGGGCCATGTTGCAGAAGCAAAAATAGACCGGGTCGTTTCGTTCAAGCCGTTTGACGCTGGCGCGACGGTGCACCATGGAGGTGTCGCGCCCCGACTGCATGATCTGCAGATTGTGGATCATTGGCGAGATGAAGGCCTCCCAGCCACGGTCCGTCAAGAAGCCGGCAGCCTTGCGGGTTCCAGCATTGATCACCGCAAGGGCCGCCTCGTATTCGGGCACGCCTTCATGGAGCGAAGTTGCGGCCGCCGCCATCATGGCTCCGGCGATTTCGCCGGCCTGGCGCATAACTTCGATTTCTTCCGGCGATTTGATGGTTCGCAATTCAGCGACGATCGGCGAAATGTCGCTCAGCTCGCATCCATCATAGTGTTCCTCAAGCCAGTTGCGAACGATGGCCGGCACGACCCCGGCTTCGATGGCTGGGTTCTGAGGGCTGGTTCCAAGGATATGGTCGAGAACCGCTTCCCAGCGGTTGGGGCCGGAATCTTCCCAGGTCGCCACGTCTTCGACCCAGGTCATGGCGGAAACCATCTCGCTTTCCATCAGTGGGGTGACGATTGTCGGTGGTGCGTCGGGGCGCACGATCAGGAAGGTCGGGCGGCCGAATTCAACGGACAGATAGCCCCAGAATCCGGCGAAATAGGCAATCGTGCTCTCGTCCGTCAGGATGGCTGTCTCTATTCCCGCCTCGGCAAGACGAGATTGCAGCAATCGAGTGCGTTGGCGCGCTTGGTCAAGCATGGTTTGAACCTTTTGCTGTACACATCATTTTACTGAAGCCGCAAATTCAGCTGCGAATTTGACACAATCATCACATGGTGTATACACCTGACTCTTGAATGGCAATCAGAAATCTGGAGTGGGCAGTGAAATCGCACAACCTGCAGATCGAATTCGATGCTGGTCGCAATGGGCGTGCAAAAATCGGTTTTGTGCTGCTGGCTTCCGAGCAGACGATCGAAGATGATGTCATGCGGTTGCGACCCAAGGGTGTCGGCGTCCACTTCACTCGGTTGAGGAGCCCGGACGCCATCACCAGCGAGACACTATCGGCACATCGGCAACAATTGGCCGAATGCGCGGCGTCTCTGATCCCGGATGCCGGTCTCGATGTCGTTTGCTACGCCTGCACGTCCGGATCCCTGGTGATCGGTGAGGATCGTGTGTTCGCCGAACTACGAAAGGGAGCACCGGGCGCTCGACCGACGTCGCTGATTACCGGGGTCATTCATGGCCTGCGCGCGATCGGGGCACGGAAGATTGTGGTTGGAACACCCTATCTTGACGAAATCAACCAACAGGAAGAAGCCTATCTCGAGTCAGCCGGTTTCGACGTCCTCGACATCCGGGGCCTGAACATCGCCAACGACAGCGACATGGTGCGGGTGACGCCATCTTTTCTCAGATCGTTCGCGCTTTCGCTCGACCGGCCGGAAGCCGACGCCGTGTTTATGTCATGTGGTGCACTGCGCACGCTCGACGTCGTTGACGCGCTTGAAGCTGAGATTGGCAAGCCCGTCATCTGCTCGAACCAGGCCATGATATGGGAGACCTTGCGCATCGCCGGCATCGATGATCGCATTGCAGGTTATGGCAGGCTTCTGAAGGACCATTGATGAGCGCTTCCGACAAACCTTCAGCAGAACGTATGTTCAACATTCTGCGCGACCGAATCTGTCTGCTCGATTATCCGCCCGGCATGAGGTTGCGCGAAACCGATTTGGCAGCCGAGTTCGGTGTCAGCAGAACACCGGTTCGGGCGGTCCTTCAACGACTCGCTCAGGCCGGATTGATCGATTCACGCGATGGCGTCGGAACGGTGGTGACGGATCTGACTGACGAGGAGGTGCGTGACATCTATCTCATGCGCCTGAAGATTGCGGAAATGATTGGTGTGTTGTCGCCGCTCGAATTCTCCGCAGATCTCAAGGAGCAGTGCGACCGGTTGCTCGACCGAGCCGTTGCGCTGACCCGGACTTTCGCCATCGAGGAATACTGGCAGATCAATCACGAACTGCATGTTCTGATTGCGGGCATCATCGGAAATTCTGCCCTGCGGCAGATGTGGGATCATTTCTATTTCCAGTCTGCGCGCATCTGGTATCGTCAGGCTCGCACCGATCCGACCGGCGTGGCTGAAGCCTTGCGCGTTGAACTCGAAGAAGTCCGTCGGGCCGTTGTCGAAAACGATCCGGTGGCGCTCGGCTACGTCCAGCGCAACCACATAGCTTGGGGCCTGAAGCGTCTGAAGGTCTGATTCTCACTTTCGCCGGCTGCACAGGCGAACAAGGGTGTCCATGCAGAAGTCCCGGATGTTCCTTATTTGGCTCATGGGTTCACTGGCCCTGTTCTTTGCAGTGGTCATCGCAAGGGCGGCGCCGGTCGAATTCAATAGCCTTGACGGGAAAACCCGTCTTCGCGCCTCCCTTCTCCTGCCTGACACCAAGCCGCCGCATCGCGCCGTCGTCTTCCTGCACGGCTGTAGCGGTATCGGCTTGGGCGGCGGCATCTCGGCGACCTATTCAAGCTGGGCCCGCCATTTCAACAGGCAGGGCTACGCCGTGCTCGTTGTCGACAGCGCCGGGTCGCGGGGCTTTGCGTCGACCTGCGGTGGCGGCGAGAGGCGCAGGATCATGTATGCCGAGCGGCCGGGAGATGCCTATTCGGCGCTCCGCTACCTCCAGGCACAGCCGTTCATTCATCCCGATCGCATCGCCCTCATGGGATGGTCGCAAGGTGGCGGCATCACACTGCTCACCGTCGTATCGCAAAGCATCGGACGACCATCACCGCCGCCGGAGCATGACTTCAAGGCCGCGGTTGCGCTTTATCCCAGCGCCTGCAGTCTGCAGTGGCAGCATACTCCGTTCACTACAGTGGAACGCGGGCATTGGAATACAAGGATCCCGCTTCTGATCCTGCATGGCGCCAAGGATAACTGGACCCGGCCGGAACCGTGCCAGAGTTTTGTTGAGGAGGTGCAGGGGCGGGGCCAGCCGGTCTCCTTCCACATCTATCCCGACGCCGTGCACTCGTTCGACGCCCCGCGCTTGCGGCTGCAACAGCGCAGCCGGCCGGTGCTCGCCGATGGCAGCCGACCATGGCTTGGAACCGATGCGAAAGCGCGTGAGGATGCATTGCAGCGCGTCCCGGAGTTCTTCGATGGGCATATGCAGGCGAAGTGACGTGCTTCACGTTTCTGTCATGGACATCAGAAATTAACCCGGAAGTCCGGATTGATGACGGAAATCATCCGCAGGTTGCCCGGGATCCATCGTTTAGATTCTGAAAACATTGGGAAATTTCGGATTCTTGGGTAAACAGATATAGATAACAGCCTCTTAACCTTTTTCCGGCATCATCGGCTCGTGAACTTAAAAAGCGTCCGTCGCAATGGCGGTGTGTCACGAAATTCTAAGGGGCGTCGAGCCATGAAATTGAAGAGTACCTTGCTTGCAGCCGCTGCCGTGTTCGTATCGACACAGGCCTGGTCGGCAGACACGATCACCCATATTCCGGTCGAGCCGGAGCCGCTGCGACCTTCCCATGGGGTTGCTGTCAACAACTGGAGCGGGCTCTACGTTCGCGGTGACATCGGTTACGTCATCACAGACTTCCGTGGCGCCGACTTCATCCTTTACGGCAAACCCGGTTATCCCGGCAGCTTCAACTCTTACAGCGTTGATGACAGCTGGACCCTCGGTGGTGGTATTGGTTATCAGATCAACCAATATCTGCGCACCGATGTGACGCTGGACTACATGTTCAACGCCGACTTCACCGGTTCCACGTCCGGCTTCTGCAGCACAGGCGCTGTTTGCGTCTCGACCGACACGTCGAACCTGAGCGCCTATGTCCTGATGGCCAACGCCTACGTGGACTTCTGGTCCTACGGCAACTTCACCGCTTATGTCGGCGGTGGTATTGGCGGCACCTATGTCAAATGGGACGACCTGACGAACACGTCTTGCCTGGTTTCCGACCCGAACAATTGTCCGGATGTCGTCGTCCACGGTGGCAATTCCGAGTGGCGCTTCACTGCGGCGGTCATGGCCGGTGGTGCCTACCACTTCCGCTGTGATCTGGCAGCCGATGTCGGCTATCGCTATCGCTGGGTCGCCGGCGGCGAAATGTTCAAATACGCGTCCTTCGGCGGACCTGGCTACGACAACGACTTCAACACTCACGAAGTGCGTGCCGGTCTGCGCTACTACCCGGGCCGCGACTGTGCGCCGCCGGTCATTCCGGAACCTCCGATCTACAAGTAGGATCCGGGTTCATCTCTCCTCGAACCGCCCGGCTTGCCGGGCGGTTTTCGTTTGTCCGCCGTGCAAACCCTAACGGTGTGTGAACAAATGTGGTGAACAAACATGCTTAACCGCACCTTAACCAGTTTGCCTCATAGTCAATGCATCTCATCCGTTCTCGAGTGGGGCAGAAAGAGCCGAAGGCCAGGTAAAGGACCGTTTGTATGTTGAAGTCGATCATGTCTCGTTCCATCGCTGCGGCGCTGCTGCTGTCGACATCGGGGGTCGCATTCGCGGCTGACCTTGATGAAGTCGTCTATGCCCCGGGACCGCCGCGAACAGTGCCCGTGGAAGTCGGCAATGGTTGGTACCTGCGCGGTGACATAAACTACAACTTCTCAACCGAAGGCGATGCATCGTCCTATCGGACTTTCCATCCGATTCATCAGACCTATGGAACCCAGAATTACGCCACATCGGACTTCGACACGGATTGGGGTGTCGGTGCCGCGGTCGGTTACCAATTCACCGACTGGTTCCGTGCCGAAGCGTCGCTGGACTATTACAACGGCTCGTTCGACACCACGACCTTGACGGGCGCACCGTGTCTCGGCGGACCGGTTGGTACCGGCTGCTCGACCCTCGGTTCGGCTGATTTCAACGCCTGGGGTGTGATGGCAAACGCCTATGTCGATCTCGGCACCTATGTCGGCTTCACGCCCTATATCGGAGCCGGCGCGGGCATGACGCTGGTTGACTACGAGGATTATACCTCGCGCGATTTCTGCGTCGGCGGCGGCGCGGGTTGTGGCGGCGCAACCTTCGGTGCGCGAACCCATAGCGGCGAATCCGATTGGCGCTTCACCTACGCGCTGATGGCCGGTGTCTCTTATGACCTGACCCGCAATCTCAAGGCGGATCTCGGCTATCGCTACATCAATGTCGCCGGCGGTGACGCATACAGTTTCGATACAGCCGCCACGGCTGCCGGCGCCACCGGCGTTCAAGGCACCGACAACGGCTACGACATTCACCAGATTCGCGCTTCGCTGCGCTACGCCCTCTGGTAGACACAAGCTTCCATCCTCCAGACTTCAGGCGGGCTTCGGTCCGCCTTTTTCTTTGGTGAAGAGTATTTTTCGGTGTTGCGGATTTGCGAAATGGTGGACGGCCTGGAAGGGCAGTGGACGCCTGCGGCGCACGTGTCCATGCGCCGCGAGCGGCTGATCAGGTCATTGCGAATATTCGGGCCGGGCCCCCGGTGCAACCCCGGAACTTGGGGGCGCCGACAACCAACGTTGCGCCGGCCGCAGGCATTTTGTCCAGGTTGGCAATGGCTTCGATGCCAAAGCGACCCGTCGGCAGCCAGGTGAAGTGAGTGGCAAAGTCCGCTGACGGCCCATGGTCCAGCGATAGCGTGTCCACTGCGAGCGAGGTGGCACCCGTCTCTTCCATCAGCATCTTCGCGGCATCGACGTGGAAGCCGGGATAATGCTGTTTCCCGTCCGCATCCGCATTGCGGAAACCACCCGTTCCCACCTTTGCGGCCCAGCCGGAGTTCATGGCGATACAGGCATTCTGGGGAATATCGCCATTAGTCGATATCCACGCTTTGATGTCATCTGGTGTGACCTGTGTGTCAGGATCGTCCGCCGCCCGGGCGCTGATGTCCACAACACATAGAGGGACCACCAGGTTGTTGACAGAAATTTCCGCGACCGACGCACCGTCGGCATCCATATGCAGAGGTGCATCGATGTGGGTTCCGGTGTGCTCTACGATGGTCAACTCGTGGACGCCGAAACTATGGTCTGCGTGATTGAACAGTGTCTTCTTGGAGAATTGCGGACTGCCGAAATAGGTCGGGAAATCCTCGAAAAGCTCGTGAGTCATGTCTTCGACACTGTCGAAACCCGCTGCTGAAGCCTGAGTCGGCGTGAAAGCCGCCGCAGCCGTGATTGCCGCTGCGGAAGCGGCGCTGGCCTTGAAGAAGTTTCGGCGGGAAAGCATTTTGTCCTTCACCGCTTCCATCACACATAGATCACACATTCTCTTCTCCCTGTTGGCGGGATCTCTCCCCTGGTGTCAGCCAAACTGGCCTCTTGTCGAGTTCGGCGCTGCTTTCAGTGCTTCTCCTTATTCGTTTCCCGATCCGCCGCCGGGCATGCCGGCCGTTACCGTGTTCGGCGGCGCGCATGCCGTAGTGAACGGCAATGAAGCGTGCCGTGTCAATTCAGCTGACCCTCCGCCTCGTTCCACTCGCAAATTTCTCTGCGACAAACGCAGCTGTTGCGCTTCGTATCCCTTTCCGCTATCTCCGCGCGTGGGACACCCCTCCCCAACGAGGGTGCGGTTGTGTGACCGTATGTCATTGTTTTTTCGTTCTTTTTTGGCTCATTTCGGCAGCCTGTGTCACGGGTGTGTCAATAATTAGATTGGTGAGCGTCGCATCGTCGCGAGCATGGCCATAGGTTTCGAAGATATGGGCCGGCGTCTTCCATCCGCCCAAGCGAGCTATGGTAATGACGTCAATGCCCCGGTGAAGCAGCGACGTCGCAAAGCCGTGTCGACAGGCATGGAACGACAGGCGCTTCATCCCAGCCCGTTCGATGGCCTTGTTCCATTGCACCTTGGCTGTAGAACGAGAGCTGTACTTGAACACCTTTCCATGTCGCTCGCCCTCGATGTTCGCTATCGCCGCGACAAGGGCAGGAGGTAAATGCGCTTCGCGTTCTTCGCCTATCTTGGTCGCCTTGATGATGGCGCGTGCTTTGGACAGATCCACGTCAGACCATTGGACGTTCAGAGCCTCTGATACGCGGGCACCAGTCAGGAGCATGAAACATGCCAGCGCCCCAAGGTGCGGATTAGCCGAGTCCATGAACCGAGAAACCCATTCCCATGTCGCTGGTTCCTTCACCTTCTTCGTCACCTGAAAGCGCTGCACACGAATGTGGTTGCACAGCTTCATCTCCGCTGCGTGATTGATGATTGCCTGGGTTGGAACGATGACTTGTCGATTGCGAGTAGCGGCGCTTGCCTCTGGGTAAAGCGTTATCGCAGCCTGCTTGATGGCACCAGGTGAGATGTCCTTTACTGGAGCATCCTTCCAGTAGTCCTCTATCTTGCGCAAAAATCGAGTCGGCTTGTCAGCTTGTCTGTACAGCATTGCAGCGGTCGAAAATGTCAGGATGGATTCTGGGCCATCGAGACTACATTTCCATTCCCTCGCTTCCTTTTCCGCGATGATTCTTTGCGCTGTTGCTTTGTCCGAAGTTCCAGTAGTGCCGCGTAGCCGCCTTCCGGCAACTGTCCCGCGATAGTGCCAGACTTTACCGCGCTTGTAGGCTTTAAGGGGCATGGGCGGCTCGCCTCCAGAATTGCCGAAACGTCATCGGGGAATAAGAACATGGTTTTGCCCAGGATGCGACAGGCACCAAGTTCGCGTGCGCGTCTTCGGAGATACCTTTCCGAGATATTCACACCGCGCTGCGCAAGGATGCCGACAGCATCAGAGGGAGTTATTGCATTTTCAAATCTGAGCTGTTCCATGCTTTACCTTTCCTCCCAGTGGTGTGTGTTGGAGATGAACAAGGGTTGCTCCGTTAGGTGGTGGTGGGACGCTTGCGCCGGTATGCTCCCTGCTTTCCGACTTCGGCCAGGGAGCGGCTGTTAACGTCTTCCCAGAACTTCTGGTTGGGTGCCTCCACGACGTAGGCAAGACGCCCAGCGAAATAGACGGCGCAATGGTTCAGTGACTCGACCACAGTCGTATCGGCAGACGTAATTGCAGCTCCACCGATGCCACCAAAGCCAAGTGCCGTAGAGCCCCAACCTTGAGGGAACTGGTAAACGGCAATTTCTTCACTGCGCGGTCGCCGTTTGGCCGTTTCACCGCTCCGTCGTTTGAACTCGATATCAGGCAAGTCTTTGATGAGTGCCGAATTGATGGCGGTCGCCATTGCGTTCAAAGGGTCGTTCGCTTTCATCGCTCTTTCTCTGTCTATCCGGCTGTGCGGTGGGTGTCGGATTTGTCGCTGGCTTCGAGGGCACCGCGAGCTTCAAGCAACCAAGGCTCGTCGGCATCAATGCAAAGCTTTCGCCTAGCAACTGGTGTGTCCAGATATCCCATGGCGTTTTGAAGCGCCTCTTTCATTCTGGCGCATTGGGATTGGAGGGTGCGGGCTTCACTGTCGGACAGCCATCCGCATTCGTGAAGCGATTCCACGACCTTCAACGCATTTTCATCGCATCCGCAAAACGGCCAATCGCAGTCTTGGAAATCTGGGTAGGTCGAACCTTGGGCGGCACATTTCCATGTCTCGGCAGTCATCGCTCGTCCTTTTCGTCGCTTTCGAGAAGGGCAATGCGCGTTTCGAACTCTTCCAGTCTGTCTTCGGAGCAATAGGCTGCAGCGACAGCACCCTTGAGGTCGCTTACCTGCTGACGAAGCTTTTCGTTTTCAGCGTTGACGGCACCGACGTACCTACCCAGTTCTTCAATTGCGCACGGGAAACAGGACGCTGCCCGCTTATCCATGTTTGCGAAGAACTCTCCGCAGTGGCTGCATTTCGAAATGTAGTTGCCAGGGGCGTACCGGCCTACAGGCCACGCCGGATCTCGATGGGTTTTGCCATCTTTGTGTCTGGACCAGTCAGCCACCGCTCTGCTCCTTCTTCACCAGCCAATGGTTCGGATAGTTGAGCCTTGCCCATTCTGTTGCGCCGCGCTTGTAGGCAGTCTCAACAGCGCTATCCAAGTCGCATTCGAGGCCGTCGATTTTGTCTTCAAGGTGGCGAATTTCGCCCAAGGTTTGGTAGTAGAATTGATGAAGAAAGTTCAGTGGCGCATGTCCACCATGACGATGGAGCCATAGTGCACGGCCAGAGCGTCCGTTGCCGTCCGTGAACGGGTGAAGCGTCTCATAGGCTACGTGTTGTTCCCACGGCGACAGGTTGGCCTCATTGGCAAGAAGATGCTCCAGGCAGTCGCGTATCTCAGGCCCACCGGGTGGTGCGATGTGGTTGCCAACGCGAACATTCAAGCCGGCGCTGTCACGTAGGCGATGGCCCGGTGCGATGATAGAAACGAAGCTGCACAGGTCGGCGGTTTCGACTTTCTCCGCTGAAAGCAGGTTTTCGTGCACCGCGATTTCCTCCGGCAGGGGCTCCCGAAGGATACCCTCAATACGGTTGGACTCGCGGACGAATTCGACAAGGTCAGTCACGTAGCACCACCTCTCCAGATATCTTGCGTTTGAATTTCGAGCCCTTGCCGCCGGGGAAGGGGCGCTTATTGCGCTTGATGCCTCGGTGCTTGTCCTGCTGGCGAACCGTCTTCGCGGCCAATGGAATGTCGTGCTTGGCCGTCTTGTATTTGTGGCAAGGAAGGCAGACAGCCGCGCAATTCTCTAGGCTGTTGTCCTTACTGTTGGCATCCAAGATGATGTGGTCGAACTCGACGCCATATGAGAGCGGCGCGTTGCAGCGTTTGCCTTCTGGTAGGCCGTACATTTTGCCGACGGCTTCGCAGTGCATGCCCGAACGCTTGAGAGCTTCGCGCTTTACTGGCTTGGTGAAGTTACGCCGCGTCATTTCAATTCGCCCTCGGTAACGCGGTAGACTTTGCCCTTGTGGCTAAACATGCCCGTTTCAATCTGCCGGCTTGTGAGCATGAGGCATGCTTTTCCCATTACGATTGTGGTGACAATGATGCCGATGGTCAGGCCCAGGAAGAAACTCGTCATCTATTCAGCCTCCATGTCCTCAAGCGTCCGCCCTGTCAGTCCCTCCAATGGCTGTGGCTCAATGGTTATGCGCTTGATGCTGTAGAAGTTCGGGCCGCGCTCGATTATGTCGTGCAAGTCCTCCAGCTCGTCAAAAGCGTGATAGACAGGGTTGTCTCCGGCCCTTGTGCGGTAGGTGACTTCTGCGAGCCAGCGCATGCGTTCGGGTATCATTGCTGGGCCTCCGATTGGTTTTCGATAAGCCAGCGTTCTTGCTCAAGGTTGTCTCTGTTTATTGAGCAGTAGGTGAGGCACACGAGCAGCACGCACCACACCAAGGATTCCGCAAACGTGTTCAGGACTGAGGCCCAGTTGTCGCTCATGCCAACGCCCTCCATGCAAGTATCGCAGCCATGAGAACCACCCAGGGAATGAACAGGTATCGAAAGGCCAGAAGGTAGTCGTCACGAACACCTCGCCAGAATGCGGGGGACTTGAGGATTCGAGGCGTCATTGCTGGGCCTCATGTGCTTTGAGAACCGCAATTGTCAGCGCGAGGGCAGGCGTTGTTTCGCCGGTCACAGCGTCTCTACGCATTTTGCCGGGATTCATGACATCGCCGTAAGCCTTGTTGCGAAAGGTGCTGACGCTGACAGCCCAGCTCCAACCTGGCAGAAGCTGCTCACACAGCTCGATGGCAGCGTCTATGGACGTCGTGACAGGCTCCGCGACAGTCTGCGCATACGGATACCAAGAGCCATTGAGAACGCAGTGTATGGTGGCGTCCCAGTCCTTGGAGCCTTCGTCCGCTGCTTCAAGTTCGGCTATCAAGTCTTGGAGGTTCATGCTGGTTTCACACGGATGCCAGTTGGAAGATGGCCAGCAGCAATTGCTTCCCAATGGCTCAAAACCCTTGGGTGAACATGCTTTGATTTCTCTGCAATGTTTTCAGCGGCCTTGGCTTGCAGCGCCTCCCAAACATCAGAAGTGATGCTGGTGAAGTCGTCCACGTATTGCGGGAAGAGAAGGTCATCCATTCTCTGAATTCGCGTGCCGATTTTACCCAAGCCAGGTGAGCCCCACCCACGCAGGAACTCCCACCCGACTGCGCCAGCTTGAAAGCCAGATATGCCGCCCTGTGGCGACTTCTCCACCGCCCATGCAGCGGCAACAGCAGCGGCAGCAATCGCATGGCAGATTGTGCCATAATCGTGCTTGTAGCCTGCGGAGAGTTCCTGCAAAAACTCCGGTAATTCGGCAAGAGTCATGCCCTTGGCGCGCTTCATCCACTCCACCTGCAAGTTGTCTTCTTCGCTGATTTGCTTTGGTTTGAGCGTCTCGTTCATTGCCTGTGTTCTCCATATGAAGTGGCGGGCGGCACGGTTGCTTTTACGGCAGGGACATTCGTGCCACCCGCTCTGTGAGCAAGGCAGGGGCTATTGCTCACATACGAACTCATGAGTTGCTCCCAATGTCACCGAACGGTTTTTCGGTTTGGTATTGAATGGCGCCGTCAACGTCCTCTTCACCGCAGTCGATAACCTCGTTGCGATTGCCGATATGTCGGACAAGCATGGGGCGTGGTTCGTTCCAAATGCAGGTAACGCCATCGTCAGCGACACGACGTCCTTGCTTGCGCCAAAGCGAGTGAGCGCGCCAAAACGGACTGCGTTCATTCGGATATGGGTTAGCTCGCAACTCTCCGTCCTTCCGAAGTAGCGCGGGGCCAAACATGTCGCTGTCCTCAAACCGGTAGGTCTTGCCGTTGGCTTCAATTTCAAACGGGCCGCGCCCCCAACTGTCAGCGAAGAAGCCGTTGCCGTTGATGGCAGTGTGTCCAAAGCCTGTCATTGGGTAGCCTCTCTGTAGGAATTGGTGGGCGACGACACAGATGCGCCAGTGCCGCCGCCCAAAGCCGAGGTGGATAAGGGCCCGGCTTCGTCTGACGCTTTGGGGGATATGTTTGCGCCAGGAATAGGTGCGGGTGGCGACGAGTCGGGAGGAACCCTGCCGCCACCCTTAACCGTCGCGGGTAGTGACGCGCCGGTGTTTGCGTTAGATGCGGACGACGACGGGCAGGGAGGAGGAAACTCGCCGCCGTCCTGACGCTGCGCTCGGGAGGAGGAAGGGCGCTGCGTGTTTGAATTGGCTCCGCGAAGCTCTTCATATGCTTCGAGCGGGTCGAAACCGACGACTTCGGCCAGTCTGGCAAAAGCCTTGTCGGTGTAGAGGTTGAATTCCTCCTGTTTCATGTTCGAGAAGGCTATCGAGTCCGGTATCCAGTACTTCTTGCCGTCCAGCCGTTGAACGACAGTCCGATATCCCAAGTCCATGAGAATGGCGTCGTGTAGGTGCCGTGCCGTAGCCCATGCGTCTGTGGCTGAGACGACTTCTGCCAATACCGCCCAATAGAGGTTGAGCTGTTTCAGCGAACGACTGCGCTTCGGCTTCAGCTCGACAAATGTATCAAGCGGTATGTCCGCTATCCTGTCTTCAGACATGGCGTCTGCCGGTGCGAAACCGAATGGCCTTTTAACGGCCAGAATAGGCGGAGAGGCGCTTACCATGGTGCGTCACCGTCTTGGGTGCCACCGAACGGGATATCCTCGTCAGCGAGCTTGTGTGAGTCGCTACGGGCCTGTTTGGGTTTGACGGAGAGAGACGTCCAGCTTTTGCCGTTGCGCGTCTGCTTCTTCCAGCCGTTCAACCAGTACTCGACACCGCCAACCATGATTGAGCCTTGGTAGTCGGCGTGGTTCTCCTGCTGCTTTCTGTCATTGACGAAAAGGGAGCCCTGTCCCTCGCGCATCTCGTATGCCATTTATGCCGCCTCCTGAATTTCGGACTTGCGAGCCGCACACTTGTCGGCGGCCTGGCTGAGGTATTGTGACGACCAACCTTCTTCGCGAAGGGTGCGGTAAAGCCGCTCAATGGAATGGACGGTTTCACACTGGCCCAAGTCTTGGATGAAAACTTCCCAGGCTCCCGCTTCGCGGAGTTGATGGGATGAGTTGCCGCCGACCAGCTTGTGAAGCCGGGTGAACTCGTGCTTCGAAATGACGTGCGTCCGGCCCTTTTGCTCCAGAGCCACCCACGGGCTGTCCAACTCGTAGAGATACTGTCCGATACCCCAGAGCACTCCGGCACGTTTGAATGCGTCTGAGAGAGCGCCCTTGTCGGCTTCTATGTCGGTGTCACCGGCTCCGTTGGCCTTCCACACCCATTCGCCATTGAGGCGGATACCGATGCGGCAGACTGTCTTCTGTCCGGCGTGCGGATAGTCGCATTGCCAGTTCTCAGGCCCACACACTTCGTCCAGGCGTTGCATGACGTCTCGGGCGTCGATGTAAGCCAAGGCGATACCCTTGGTCTTGTCCTTGTTCGTCGCGCCGACACGCCAACTTATGCGGTCCGGAGGGAAGGGAGCCTTCAATGCAGGTAGGTGGATAACCTTGTCAGTCACGCCGCTAGCTCCTCCTCGATAATCTCTTGGGTGTTCGCCCGTCCTATCTTCGCGAGTGCGTCGGCAATGGCTTGCCGAAGCTGGTACTCCGCGTATTCCTTGGGACGGATTTTTTCGACCAAGGAGGCGGCTACATTGCCGACAGGTTCGAACTGGCCGATGCGTCTTCCGGTGCTGTCAGTCACGACTGCTCCTCCTTGTATTCAGACAGAGGTTTGAACGGAGTAGAGGGGCCGCCTTCGATGGGCGTATGAAGCGCCCTGTCATGACTCCATCCCCTGTTGAGGCGCAAAAGAACGGGGCCGTAGGGGAGGCCAGCCTGCTCGCAAGCCTCGACAAGGGGCATTTTCTGCCCTGCATAATTGACTAAGCGGTTGAACCGGGTGTTGCGACACTGCTCTTTCTGCGTGGCCCAGCGGCAGTTATCCGGATTGTATCCACTGTCGTTATCAACCCTGTCGAGCGAATGTTTGGGGGATGGTCGCCGCCCCATATCAGCAATGAAGTTGGCGTAGCTCTGCCACCGCTCGCAGACCGCGATGCCACGGCCACCATAGTTTGGGTTGCGTTTGTCTAAACAACGCAGCCGCATGGACCGCCAAACGTCATACTCTGGGTCGTCACCGCCGCCGTGAACTCGGTGGGTTTCGGATGATCGTTCCCGTTGAAGGCAACCACAGGAGCGCTTGTTTCCTGCCTTTAGTTGATAGCCGACAGCGGTGGTACTCTCCCCGCAGTCACATTGGCAGCGCCATCGTGTATTGCCACGATTGTCGTTTTCGGCGCGCCCAATAACCAACAGTCGGTCAAAGCGCCTTCCGGTTAATTCAGAACGCTTTGTCATTGAACGCCTCCAGCCCATTTCTCTCTGTTGGCTCGCACTTCAGAGCGTGTCAGTTCACTCATTGCCAAAAGCCCTCCAATTGGTTCGCCCATAGGCAAACCGCAGAGCCGAAAATGACCAGGGTTGCGAAGGCGCAGGTGTCTCTGAGAAAATCTTCAAACGGGTCAAGCACTGTACTCTCCCTCCAATAAGAAGCGCAGAAACTGCTTGTCGGTTTCGGAGAGCGGCTTTTGCCCAAGAGAGCGTTTAAGCCAGTAGTACATGCCGTGTTTCTCACGATACCAAACGCACACTGCGCCAAGTTCTTCGGTGTCACCGCCAAGGACAGCGTGAATGGCCGTCTTGTTGACGTGTTGAAACTTGCTGTGCGACAGGCCGTAACCGTCGGGGCAGGTGGCCTTTTCTTGGGTGTCTGGGCGAATAGCGATATTCATGCGCTCTCTCCCATTTCAACGGAGTGGCGCAGGAGTTCTTTGGAGCCGCCGGCTGCTTTGAAGCGTGCCATGGCTTCCTCGTATTTCAGCGCCGCCTCCTGAACGTCTTGACGGTCCATCTCCAACAGGGCGGTAACCCGCTCCAGCTCATTGCTAAGCTTTTCGAATGCTGCCGCATTGATGGCGAACCGTTCACAAGCTTCGTGGTAGACTTCACGTGACCGGTGGTAGTTGTCTTGCCGACGAACCAGCTCTTCCGTGCTGATGGGGTCAGTCATGGCCAACGCCCTCCGGCAATAGGCTCTTTAGGAAGTCTCGGCCCTTTTCAGTGATGGCGTATTCAGCGCCACCCCAAACAGGCGGAACCCATTCGATGAAACCGGCATCGACCAATGGCTTCGCTTCAGACGGGGTGAGCGACATGCTGTGAATCAGTAGGCTGTTGAGACGCGTCAGTATCCAGTGCTCATGGTTGTCCATGTCAGTTGGCCTCGCGCTTCAGCCGCTCGCGTTCGGAGTCACGGAGCCGTTTGTTTGCGCATTTCGTGCAATGCGGTCCGTAGCTTTCGTTCCGGGAGCCACGAAGAATGCCATGAGCACGCTTGCCACAGCGGCATCGGCTGAATTCCTCGAACCAGCGAAGTTCAGTTGTCTCAGTCATCAGTCCCTCCCTCGCTCTGAAGGGAGAGAGTCTGCGACGCGAAGTCTGGCAGGGTCTGTCTGGTAGGCCGAAAGGCGCTTGAACAGGGTGTCTGTTGCTTCGCCAACCGCAGCATCGAACTCGTGTCGCCACCTGTTGTTAGCCTCAACGAGAATGCCGCGAAGCCGCTCGATTTCATCCGCAGCCTCACGCGCCAGTGCCACGTGTTCCTGCCAGCCCAGTGGGCTAGTGAGGCACACATCGTTGCGGAGCCTGTCGACGATGTTTCGCTTCTCAGCCATCTACGCCTCCTGTTCTTGGGTGTGGGGGAGGGGAGTCATGGGGTTCACCGCCAGCCACATTCGTGCTTCGTCTCGTATTCGCGGATGAATTCCTGAGCGATGTACTCGGCTGTGTGTCGCCGCTGCGCCCAGAAGGTATCGAGCACCTTTCTCTTGCGCATGACTGTGACAACGAAACCGGGAAAAACCGCGTCAGGCGGCAGATGGTGCTGTTGGACCGGATGCGACTGGTCCGTGATGTAAACACGGATGCCAGATTTCAGCTCGGCACCTTTGCGTCCGTACCTGCGCATCACGCCACCTCCAGTTCGTACTCAGCCAGAGCTTCGGAGAAGTCTTCGGTGACGTCCTCACCCTTCAACACTTCCGTGTCGAAACGGACGATGCGCTGTATCTGCTCTGGAAAGGTGATGTTCTTTTCCATCCAAGAATGGACGTCTTGAACTGTCGCGAATTCGACGTGGAGGTATTCCGTTTCCAGAATGTACTGGCCCTCGTCGTTCTGCATGTAGATGAGCAGGACATCCCGGCTGTTCACGAACGGTCTGTGCTTGATGTGGGCCATGGGGTTCCTCCTTGGGTATGGGAGGAGTATTACAAATAAATTTGTAGAACGCAACAAAAAAAATTGTAGATATGGAATTTAGGCCCCGCACGAGCCGAATCAGAGTGCTCGGGCGGTGGGGTGCTTTTTCTAGAAAACTTGAATTGGCGAGACTACATATTGGGTAACCCTAAAGGCTGTCTCGCAGCCACTTTGCCAACGTGTAACCAAATCGGTTACAATCAGCCACCGACGGAGGCGAGCATGAATATAGTTCCGCAATTTGCGCGGTGGGGTAGTGCTGCATCAGCCGCCGACAAACTTACGGCAGGTTACAGCACACCACCCATCCCGGTTATCGAAATTGCAGAGTCAAATGGTGTCGATGTGGTTTTCGCTGATTTCGGCGAGAACAGCGATACCGTGGCAGGTTTCTGCGACTTCAAAGCGGCCAAGCTGTATGTCAACAACGATGACATGACAGAGCGTCAAATGTTCACGATCGCCCATGAGTTCGGCCATTGGATGCTGCATAGGGAGATATTCAAAGAAGACCCGGAAAGTTATCCGGTGCTCCCCAGGTTTCAAAAGCCATCGAAGTCTGATTCGCTTGAGCAAGAAGCAAATCACTTTGCAGCCAACCTGCTTGTTCCGAAGCGTTTGCTTCTGCCAGTACGGCACGCTCCAGTGTCTCAGCTCGCTTCGATATTCCTCGTGTCGGTTACCATGATGGAACACCGGCTGAAGAATGTCTGAAGAAGACGGTGAGGATCCAAAGATAACACTGCCTCGGCCCGAGCAGATTCTTGAAACACTTGTTCCTAAGGATGCACGGCGCGCGCAGCGGCAGTTCCAAAAGAAAATAAGCGAACAGTCACCGGATGCTCAGGCCAAGTATGAGCATCTGAAAGGGCTGAGGGACCACTATTCTCACAAACGAAAGTGGTCTTGGTTCCTCATGGGATTGATGTTTCTCATGATAGCATTCCAATCGTTCCTCTTGTGGAAGGTTGGAACAGGAGTTTGGGATTTCACGCAATATAGCTGGCTGCTGCCAGCCCTGCTCATTCAGAACCTTGGGCAGGTTATTGGACTGGCTTTTGTGGTGGTGAGATCGCTCTTCCGATAGCAGCATGTGCCACGCGGTTCAGACTAAGCGCGATATCGACCAACTCTCTGGTACTTGCTTACAACCAATCCCTTTATGACGATCTCAGTATCCTCTTCGCCATCGACGGGGATTGGCTTGTGCTTAGCGTTGGTGCTTAACGGTGACAATTGGGCGCTCTCACCTTGCAACTGGAAACACTTAATTGTTGTCTCGCGAAGGCCTGCCGCTGTGTAGCGCTCAACATGGACAATCATCCCGCTCTCAAGCTCTAAGCCGGTATCGCCCCACGCCACACAAATGACGTAGCTCCCGTTTGGGAACTCTCTGTTCATGCTATCGCCATCGACTCGGAGAGCATATTGGTGCGCTTCTGGATATTGAGCGTCCCGTGGAGCAGGGATGTACTCTCGCTCATATTCGTCATCGTCCATCAAAGATATGTCCAGAAACTCACCTGCCTTTGAAACTCCCTCAACCCGTATACCCTCAACTGGGACGGGTTCAATGGCGCTTCTACCACTTTCAAGGTACTCAGGATTTACACCGAGCGCACGGGCAAGTTGGACGATGTATTTCGGGCTCTTCACCTTACCTTTTTCCAGCGCCTGAATTGATTGCGGTTTTACCCCAATCGTCCTGGCCAACTCAGACTGGCTGAGGCCTTTGCCCTCCCGCAGAACGCGGGTTCTTTTGGCGATTTCATCCATGCGTCGGATTAGAGCCCAAACGAAATTGTAATGCGCCACAAAAAAATTTGTTGCTATTTACAAAGAAAATTGTAATGATGCACCCCATGCAAAGCGAACTTACACCTTTCGAGAGGGCCATCCGGGCGGCTGGCAGCCAGACACAACTGGCCACTGGCATCGGTGTCACGCAACAGACGATCTCCAACTGGCTTCACGCTGGCCGAAAAATCCCAGCAGAGGCAGCAGTTGCCATCGAACGAGTTTCAGGCGTTCCAAGACACGAGTTGCGCCCTGACCTTTATGAGGCCCCCAGAACCACCCAAACAGAGGTGGGACAATGAAGGGACAGATCAGCAATGGCGGCCCATATCCCAAAGGCCCAACCCGCAAACCCATGGCCGCCGAAATGGGTATCCACAAAGTCACCTGGGAAATAGTGGACCGCAGGCCTGCGCACACCATGTCCGATAAACCGCGCACCGTCAGTGTGTCCCTCGCATACGTTTCAATTCTCGAAGACGAATACGAGCATGAATTTCGCGAGGCTGCGGAATGACGGGTGCGATCGTCAACACCAATCATGCGCGTCGTGAATTGGATCAGGCGCAGTCGGTCGCCGAAGTCAAAGATATTCGCGACAAGCTGGATGCGTTGCGCAGCTACGCCAAGGCGTCGGGCATGAACCGCGATCAGATGTACGACATAGCTGAAGCGAAGGTTGTCGCTGAACACAAAGGTGGGAGGCTTCTCAAGGATATCGATCGGGGTAAGGGAGGACGGCCAGAAATAAACTCGTTGCAGACTGCAACGAGTTTTCAGCAGGCTTGCGATGAGGCTGGGCTTGAGCGAACCACCGCACACCGCTGGCAGATAATGGCCCTTGTGCCCGATGGGGATCTGCAAGCCTACTTCGCCACTCAGCGCGAGAAGGGCAAGGACATAACGTCCACCGATGTCTACCGCATGGGAATGCGGATCAAGAACGCAGAGAACTTGGCAGCGCCAAAGCCGGTGGTGCTGCCTGAAGGCAAATTTTCCACCATTGTCATCGACCCGCCGTGGGACATGAAAAAGATTGAGCGCGACGTCACGCCGAACCAAACAAAGCACTTGGATTATAAAACCATGACGCAGGTTGAACTGATCGAGTTCGGCGATGTCGTCAACTCCATCGCTCATACCGATTGCCACATGTTCATGTGGACGACGCACAAGTTTTTGCTGGATGCGCTCGAGCTGCTGCAGGCTTGGGGATGGAAGTATGTCCTTACCATGGTTTGGCATAAGCCCGGTGGCTTCCAGCCATACGGTTTGCCGCAGTACAACTGTGAGTTCGCTGTCTACGCCCGGAAGGGTAGCCCATCCTTCATCACGACCAAGGCATTCAATTGCTGCTTTGAAGGCCCAAGGCGCGAGCACTCCCGCAAGCCAGACAATTTCTACGAAACCATTGGCCGAGTGACTGATGGCCGGCGTGTTGATGTGTTTTCCCGCGAAAAACGCGTCGGGTTTGAGCAGCTTGGTGATGAAACTGAAAAATTCGATGAGGCTGGTTGATGTCATCGTACGAAGAGCAGCGCGCTACATCTGACAAGTACCTACCGGCGGCCAAAAGAATTGTTGGCCAATATCTGCTGGATGCCGCACCAGATGAGATCGACTGGAAAGAGGCCACTGATCTCTGGGTGGTTAAGGCCAGGGATATGCGTATTGCGGTTCGCATCCGAGAGAGTGACTACGTCAAGAAGTACAAATACGAGTTCACGCTGAGATCGCACCTCCCATCCGGAACCACAACTGAACTTGAGAAAATCGTCAATGGCTGGGGCGACTGGATGTTTTACGGCTTCCAGAGTGAAAATTTCAATGTCGATCCTTGGTGGTTGATCGACTTGGATGCCTTCCGCGCCGCACTCATTCGAAAAGGGATGAACAACAGTTCGCAGCCAACTTACGGGGCAGGCTCGAATAAGGATGGCACACGGTTCAAATACTTCGATCTTCGCACCTTCCCCGAGCATCCACCCATCCTCATAGCCGGGAGCGAACAGCTCCCTGTCCTTCGGGTGGCTGCATGAGCCTCGGCTTTCCATAAACACCTCCGACCTCAGGTTGCACAAGTTCGTCTCTGACAATTCGAACGTAGTGCAACGAAAGGTCGGGATTCATGGAAAAGCCATCCACAAACACGGAAATTTCAACCAGGAATACGGAAAAGAAAATGTCTGACGTAGCGCTTGCAAGAGGGTTGATAAGGCATATCGGGGGCGATTGCTGGGACGGGAAGTCCGACATGCTTGAGCGCGTGTATCGCTCCCTCAACCAACACCTACCCAAAGAACTGGCAAACCGATGGACGCGGCGGCGGCTCAAAGCGTTCTGGGCTCGTGAGGCGGCAGGAGTCCGCTTTCACGAAATGTGTGAACTGGCTCACGTGGCGCAAAAAGCGGCAACGCGCCGAGCCGAAATAGAGGAGGCCCGGAAGGCCCATGCCGAATACGTCGAAAAGACCGCCAATATTGCTGCGCTTCTTGAGCACACGGACCCGGATTTCCATTGCCTGGATGTTGAGGGACTACGCGGCGTCTCTAGCCGAGTGGATAGCTCCGGAGATAGCCCAACCAAAGAGTGAGGAATAGCCGATGCAAGGTGCCATTTACATATCCGTCGTCATTGCACTGATGTTCTTCAGCGCCGTCATCGGCTTCAGCTTCGGTTTGGCACTATGAGTGCGGTTGTCTGCTCACGCCACGTGAACCGTAATCCTGTTACCCAAGCAGCGATAAAGGCGCAGCTTGCGAAGCGTTCGGACAGCCATGTCAAAGAGCAGATATCCGAACCAAAACAATCGGATACCGAGACTAAGAAGTATACCGTAAGCGCCTGGAAAAGTCACCTTTCTCGTCAGCTCGCTGCGGCTCAATTCGACATACCAGTGCACACAAGAAAGTCTGTTCTGCTGCGGGTGTGTTGGTTCTATGGAGTGTCACCAAGGGAGGTTTCAGGGCCAAGCCGGAGCAAGGAAATCGTACTTGCCCGCAAGGCAGCAATGTATTGGATGAGAGAGCTTTGCGGTTCGTCATATCCAGAGATTGGCCGACGGTTGGGTGGGCGTGACCACACGACTGCGCTGCATGGCATTCGCACCTACACCGAGTCCAAACGCAATGCGAAAACTTGGTGGCGAGAATGACAGAAACGCTGACTGTGCAACTCCCGATGCCACCCAGTCTCTGGAAGCTTTATCGCGGCTCCGGCAAGAACCGCTCGCGCTCGCCCGAGTACAAGAAATGGGCTGGCGATGCAGGTTGGATGCTCATTGCCCAGCGAAACCGGCAAGGCCGCCATAAGCGCCTGGACGGCGACGTGACTGTGAGCGTTCGTGCCTATCGGGAAGCGAACAAACGGCGCGACCTCGACAACATTCTAAAGGCACTTCTGGACCTTCTGACGTCAACGCAGACCATCAAGGACGACAGTCAAGTGGTGGCGATTGACGCCCGTTGGGTGGACGAAGGTGTGCCGTGCGAACTGACAGTGAAGCCAGCATGAGCGACAAGATACCTTACTACGCACGCAAAGCCGCCGACAAAATAGACTTGTTTGGTGAGTTCTGTTTGCGCGTTCGAAGCGAAAGCGAAGAGGCAGAGAAAGCGCACGGCTTTCTGTTCTTCACACACCTGACAGGCAGACGTTTGCCCACGAAAGGGTGTCAGTACCTTATCGAGCATGGACACCTGTCACCCAACGGTGACGGCCTGTTCGACGGCTTCAGCCAGACGTTTGAACTCAAGTCACTGGAGAACCTTCAGTGAGCCGAATACCGCATGGCGACATGTCTTGGGAGTTGGCGCGGCTGGTTGGCTCAAAAGCGCACTGGCTGGCCAACTTTTCGAGCGGCAGAAACAAGCGTCCCGACTGGGAGATTGAACGACGAAAGGAAGAGCTGCGCGTGCTGGAGCAGGCGCAAAATGACTACCGAAGAGCGGCGGAACGAGACGCGAAAAACGAGGAAAACGCAGCGTGAGTAAGCGCAAGGCATTGAGTAAGCGCGTGCGCTTCGAAGTCTTCAAACGGGATGGTTTCAAGTGCCAGTACTGCGGCGCACAGCCACCTGATGCGTTGCTGGAGGTAGACCATATCAACCCGGTTGCCGAAGGCGGTGACAATGACATGGATAACCTCACCACAGCTTGTAAGAACTGCAACCTCGGAAAAGGCGCTCGGCTCCTATCGGTAGTCCCACAGTCGCTTGAGGATAAGGCTGCTGAGGTGGCTGAACGCGAAGCGCAGCTCAAGGCCTTCAACGAAGTTCTGTTCGAAAGCAAGAGCCGTCGTGACGACGAGATGTGGGTTGTGGCTGACGTGTTCATGGAGCGCTTCGGCGACAAGGACATACGGCGCAACCAGCTAAGCAGTATCCGACGCTTTCTAAGCTCATTGCCATACGCAGTCGTCCTTGAGGCGATGGAGCTGGCAGTGAACCGAATGAACTCGCGCACAAGCGCGTTTCGATACTTTTGCGGCATTTGCTGGCGGCGGATCAAAGGCGAGGACGATGGCGAGAATTAGATCAATTCATCCAGGCTTTTACACAGACGAAGATGTGGTTTCAGTCAGCATCCCGGCGCGGCTGCTGCTTCTGGGATTGGGCGCAGAGTCCGACGACAAGGGTACGTTTCCATGGAAGCCCACGACAATAAAGATGCGACTGTTTCCGGCCGATGCGATTGATATTGGCCCGCTGCTGGAAGAACTAGTCAACGCAGATCTGGTGCGGCGCTACTCTTTCGACGGAAAGGGCTATGGCGCAATTCGGAATTTTCGAAAGCACCAGCGTCCCAAGAAGCCAAATGACGTTTATCCATTGCCGGAAGAGCTTCATGTTTTCGCCGGTTTACGGACTGCGAGTTCCGAACTCGAAGGCTCTCAAGGGGGTGTCAGTACCGAACTCAAGGGCCTTAAAGGGGGTGCGAGTTCGGAACCAGTTCGGAACTCAGCCTCGTTTAAGGGGGGTGCAGTTCCGAAAAAGGGGGAACTGGCCAAACAGATGGAGGATGGAGGGGAAGATGGAGGATGTAGTTTATCCACCCAAGAGGGAGCGACAACTGATGAGGTAGATAGGGAAACGGGGGAGATCATCCCGTTTGCTGAAGGGAGCAAGCGGTGAGACAGCTCCGCACGTATCAGCAGGACGCACTGTCCAGCCTCAAGCACTCACTCCTGGGTGGACACAAGCGGCCTATCCTCCAGCTCCCAACTGGTGGTGGAAAGACGCTCATCGCCTCAAGCATCGTCCATGGTGCACGGCGCAAAGGCAACCGCGTCTGCTTCGTGGTGCCGGCCATTGAGCTTATCGATCAGACGGTAGCAGCCTTCCACGACGAAGGTATCCGGGACGTTGGGGTAATTCAGGCGGACCACCCAATGACGGACTACTCTCAGCCGGTTCAGGTTGCCAGTGTCCAAACGATATCGCGCCGCGAATTCCCGGATACCGACGTCGTGGTTGTCGACGAGGCACACAAGGCCTTCAAGAAGGTTTTTCAGTGGATGCAGGACAAGCCGGACATGGTGTTTGTTGGTCTGTCAGCGACACCTTGGACGAAGGGCCTTGGCCGTCACTACGACGACTTGATTGTCGCCACGACGACGCATGAGCTTATCCAACTTGGGTGGCTTTCACCGTTTCGGGTATTCGCACCAACACACCCGGATCTGACTGGCGTCAAAACCATTGCTGGTGACTACCACGAGGGCCAGTTGTCCGAAGCCATGAATAGGCCGGCAATCACGGCAGACGTTGTTGAAACGTGGCTCAAGTTGGGCGAGGGCAGGCCAACCCTGTGCTTCGGTGTGGACAGGGCGCACGCGAAGTCCTTGCAGCGCAAATTCGAACAGGTTGGCGTATCAGCCGCCTACATGGACGCCTACACCGACAGGCTTGAACGTGAGCAAATCCGCCAGCAATTCGAAGCCGGCGCAATCAAGGTTGTCTGCAATGTCGGCGTACTCACGACAGGCGTTGACTGGGACGTTCGCTGTATTGTCCTGGCGCGTCCAACCAAATCCGAAATGCTGTTCGTCCAGATAGTCGGCCGTGGACTTCGGACAGCCGAAGGCAAACAGGACTGCCTGATACTGGACCACTCAGACACCACCATGCGGCTTGGCTTCGTGACGGACATTCACCATGACTCGCTGGACATGGGGCGTGAGAAAACCAGCGCCACGCAGCAGCACGACAAGAAGGCACCACTGCCGAAAGAATGTTCGGTGTGTTCGTTCCTGAAGCCAGCCAAGGTGCACAAGTGTCCGAACTGCGGCTTTGCACCTGAGAAGCAAACCGAAGTCGAAACAGTGGACGGCGAGCTTGTCGAAATGACTGGCCGTTTGTCGGTGGCGCAGAAGCGCAATCGGGACACCGAATGGCCGGAGAAGGTGAGCTTCATCCGGGAGCTTCGGTTCGTGGCAGAACAACGCAACCGCTCACCTGGGTGGGTAGCTCATGCCTACAAGTCGCGCTTCGGTGTGTGGCCGAATGACGGACGGGTGAAAGACGCTCCTGCTGCAGAATTCGCGTCACCTGAAGTGCTCAGTTGGGTGAAGGCTCAAGACATTCGTTTCGCCAAAGGTCGGGCCAAGTCCAAGGAGACAGCTCATGCAGCTTGAGCCTATCAAAGAACGCGCTCGCGGCCGTTGGCAAGGCATTCTGCCAGCCATTGGTGTTTCGTCCAGTTACCTGAGCGGCAAGCACGGGCCGTGTCCCATGTGCGGTGGCAAGGACAGGTTTCGCTGGGATAACAAAAACGGTGAGGGCACCTATTTCTGTTCAAACTGCGGTGCCGGCGACGGCGTAAAGCTAGTCATGGAGACGCAGCGCGTTGACTTCAAAAACGCTGTGGCACGGATAAACGAACATATCGGTTCAGCACCTATCGTTCATACGCCACCTGGACTGTCCAAAGCACAGCAACGCCGTTCACTGCGCGCGCTCTACAAGCAGTCTCAACCGGTTACTGAAGGCGACCCGGTCTGGCGATATCTTCGCAACCGCGGCTGCGACGTCCCGGCTATCGAACATATCCGCTACGTGCCGAAATGCCTGTATTCAGACAAGGACAAGGGTTCGTCGTGGCGCCCGGCCATGCTGGCTGTGATATGCGACGCGAATGGCACGCCGGTTTCGTTGCATCGAACCTACCTTACCATGGGCGGACAGAAGGCGGCCGTTGAAAGCGTTCGACGTCTCATGCCTGGCTCTATCGCTGCTGGCAGCTCTGTGCGTCTCACAGAAGCTTCAGAAACGCTCGGGATAGCCGAAGGCATTGAGACAGCCTTGAGCGCTTCGAAGCTGTTCAACGTGCCGTGTTGGGCAGCCTTGAACACGTCACTGCTCAGGCAATGGCAGCCACCGGCAGAAACAAAGTCCGTCGTCATATTCGCGGACAATGACGCGAACTTCGCCGGCCAGAAAGCTGCCTATGACTTGGCGTCGAATCTGGCGAACAAACACAAGGTTTCAGTGAGCGTGAAAGCGCCGGACACCGTTGGGTGGGACTGGAACGACGCGCTTTGCGAACAGGCAAAGGAGCGCCGCTGTGCATAGCCGTTTCACCCGCCTCTATTCACTCAACCAAACAAGACAAGGAGCAATGTTATGACCAGAATCGCGAAGTTGGTAATAATGGGCCTGACCGCCGTATTCGTTTCGGTGCTGTCTATGGCAGCATTCGCAGGGGCAAATGACCCAACAATCCGTGTCTGCACAGGCGGTGTAAATGGCAACTACTTCGCTGCCGGCACCATGCTCAAAAATGCAGCCACAACTCTCAACGTGCAAGTGGTTGAAACGAAGGGTACGTTGGACAATCTGGAGCGCATGCTTGAGCTGGACGTTACTGACGAGCGTGCATGCGATGCGATGATCGGGCAGCCCGATGGTGCAGTCTATTTCACTCGTAAATCTCCAGCCCACAAGGCAGCACTCAAATCCATCATCGGTCTGCACCATGAATATCTGCACGTGCTTTGCAATGCGGATAGTGGCGTCGATGACCTGGGCGACTTGGAAAACAGCCCGAAGAAGAACGGCTACTCACTGGACATCGGAGAATATGGCTCCGGCGCATGGCTAGTCTGGCAGAACATCATCACTGAGGACGAGGACTATGCCGAGGTGCCGACGAAGAATGAGGGCGGCATTCTGGCGACAACCAGCGTGGCCAGCAACGACACCACGTGCATGCTTGTTCCGGCTGGTCTTGGCAACGGCACAGTCACGGAGGTGGACAGCTTCTACTCCGAGCAGATTGTCTTGGCAGAAGCCAACGACCGCGACTTCAATGACGCCAAGGATATCGACGGAAAGCCGCTCTATACCTACACGAAGATTCCGAAGCGCACCTATCCGAACCTCCAGAAAGGTTGGGGCGGTAAGCCGAAAGACACCATAGGCTGGCGCGCGGTTCTCTACATCAACAAGGACCGTATGGACGACAAGACGTTGCGCCGGTTTATCCAGTCAGCCGGTCGTGCTGCCAACCAAATCAAGGCAGCATTCTGATGGTTGGGTTTCTCCGGGCAAAAGCGATGGGCTTGGCGTTTTCCACGTCCATCGTGTTCGCACTGTTGCAGTTCATCCTTCCTGCAATGTTCGACTTCATCGTCACCTTCATAATCATCGGCATCTTCTGGGTTGCCACGAAGCTGAAGCTCTAAGCGACAAGGAGCACTCGTCTGATGGGAGATATGTGGAACGAGCGGGCTTTAAGAATTCGCGAGATTGAAGCCGCTGCCGAAGGCACCGCTCAAAAGCTGGTCAGCTCCATCCTTAAGAGGGTGCCGCTCTCAGCTGGTATCTTCGACAAGGACATGCGCGCGATTGAGAGCGAGGTAGAGGGCGCACTGCGCGAGGCTGGTCGCAAGATGCTCAATGCGTGCAATGACACAATGCAAATTCGGTACAAGCACGACGGTTATTAACGAGGGGCCACATGTCATGGCGCACGTTCCCATAGGCACGCTCTACAAGCACCTGAAGACAGGCGGCACATACATCGTGGTTGGACACTGCCAGCTTGAGGCGACGAACCGTCCGGGCATTCTCTACGTCTCCACCAAGGGCGGCAAGATATGGGCGAGGGACATTGACGAATTCTTGGACATCAAGCGGTTCGAGCCACTGCCGCCGAGGATAACCGGTAGTGCCGTGGTTGGTCAGCATCCAAAGCGGCGTTTGACTGTCGAGCGGCGATAAGCACGAGGGGCCACATGGCAAAAAAGAAGCGGCGGACAAAGAAGACAGCAAAGCCCATCGGCACGGGCTTCGTTATGGTGGAGGTGGACAATCCGCACTTCTCCACAGACCATGCGGAGAGCACTGGCAATCCAAAGCGTATCAGGGCGCTCCAAAATGCTCGTGAGAGCCCGATAACGTGGATGTATGTACACCACAAGCAGACAGGCGTTACTGAGGCCCAGGTAAGGGCTGCGGGCAAATTTCGAAGCCTCTATGAAACAGCAGGCGGGGCTGGGGTAGGTTCATTCGACTATACCCGCGAACCTGTCGACGGTGGTGGCGTTACAGACCCGCTCAACGACAGAATGGTTGACGCAGCCAAAGAGCTTGCAGGCGTTGCCACCCGTCTTGGCCCGGCTGGGTATGACCTTGTCGAGAAGGTTTGCGGACAGTGCATTTTCATAAGCCAACTGGACCCACGTCGCCGAACTCAAAACAAGCTCTCTGAGAACATGAAGGACTGCCTGGATTCTCTGGCCATCTTTTGGGGCTTTCAGACACCCAAGGTTCGGAGCTATCGGCATGCCTCTTGACAGGTGTACACCAAACAACTACAAAACTAGTATCATCGCGCAATCCGACGAAGCGCGGGCAAATCAATTCCATACATCACAGTTTTGCAGGGTAGAGAAGTGGCCATCTCGCTTGGCTCATACCCAGGAAATCGCCGGTTCGAATCCGGCCCCTGCAACCAGATAGCGCGCAAGCGCCGGAACACCCCAGAGCATTCGAGAGTTTGCAGGCAAGCAATCGCAATTATGGGCCGGGGGCGCGCTACCAGATCCGGTAGGTTGCAGGTTCGAGTCCTTGCCGTCAGCGCGCAGACGTAGCTCAAATAGGATAGAGCGCCGGACCCCTTGTGTATCATCCACGTTAGTCTATTCAGCTTAAGTAACGAAATCAGCGGTTTTTGATAGTCAAAGGCGGGCCCAAACCATGGGCGGCCCTCTTAGTCCCATAACCAGAGCCCGAGAGGGTTGGGAAGCTTCGTGTCACAAGCGTCATGAGACTTGCTCGCCGGTGCGAGTGCAAAGGACATAACCGGCGATAATCCTCCCACTGGCTACGCGCCTTTGGATAGCGGCTCGCTTCGGCGGGCCGTTTCTTCATTCCTCCCTCACGGTCCACCTGTGAGAACCCTCGGGGCTCCGGCCTCGGGGGTGTTTTCATTTTCAATCAAACCAATCAGCCCAAAAGGAAAGGAACGGCTATGCGCACGATTGAAGACCACAAGGTCAACCCAGCGAACGACAAGATTGAAATCTACGTGGCTGACGAGCCCGGTTCGGGTGGGGCTTGCCATGAGTACATAGCTGAACTTCCCAACGGCGACATAACGAACATCGACTTTCAGAATGGGCCAATCAATGAGGCTGGTGTGAACGGTCTCACGCATGAGGTTCTTCTTGCCATAGTCATCGACAGGCTGCGTGCTTTCCAAGCTGGCAAGTTTGCATGTCGGGAGAACGCTTTGGCTCTCACCAAGCTTCAGGAGGCTCAAATGTGGCTTCTGGAGCGTACTCGTGGGCGAATGGCTCGCGGTGTTGAGGGCACACACAATGCGTAAGGACAGGGCATTGCTAGCCGACAAAGGCACGGTAACGTATGCCATTGAGCCTTCGGGCTCAGAGTATGCCGTGAAGCGCTCATGGCTCGGTGCCTTCGATGACGTTGAGGAAGACTTGGCCAGGTTCGATGACGTGGATACGGCTTTCGTGGTCGCCTACGCACTCTGCGAGCAAGAGCACAAACGTCTCGGCTATCCACCCGAAGACAACCGTATTCAGTACCCAGAACGGCCTGAAGAAAGCACAGTCTGCCATCGGGTGTGGCCGGGATAATGCTCGACAGGTACCCAGACAGAGACTGCGTACGTTCTCCTGTCTACAGCCCAACGAAAGGCAAATATCCGTTCACACTGCCCAAGCTTTTCAAGCGTAACCCGGATTTGGATGGCGCTCTATGGCTACCGGAGAGCCATAAGGCGTTTCTTGAGCAGAACACCAGCGGCGTTGAGCTTGTTACGAATGGCAGGTTTGATGCGGATATATCAGACTGGTCGAGCACCGGTGGAACAATATCCCATTCGTTCGGAAGGCTTCATTATCTGGGGCCTGCGAGCCAACGATCATATACTGACGCTGGCCTGGAGGTCGGTAAAACCTATCGTATCACTGTGGACTATGAGGTGGTGCAAGGCGCCATTTACATAGGCGTGGGAAACGCGTCCTTTTTCACCATACTGTCTGAAAGGAATTTAACGGGCACGGGATCGTTTTCGACTATCGCGACCATCGTCGATGGTAGGGAGGACGGGCCTTTTATCTCGTCGGAGAATAACGGCATCACCAATGAGTTTTATGTCGACAACGTCTCCACCCAATTGCTTCCCGCCGGCGCTCAAGACGCCATCCTTTACCAGGACAGCGCAGGAACAACTCCGGTCACGGCAGACGGCGACCCTATCGGGCTGTTTCTGGACACCTCGCATATGGGTGGCGAGCCGTTGTCGGAGTATCTGGCAGGGCAGCCGGAGCTATTCACTGATGGTGCTGTCAGCGTGACCGACTTTGGCGGTTCTTCAGGGGCGTATGACGCCGGAACTGCCACGATGTCCAACTCAATAGTTGGGTCAAGCGCTTCGTATCCTCGTTTCACTTTTGATTGCGACCTAACTCTGGGAAAGCGATATCACGTAAAAGGGCAATTGTCGGGTGACGTTTCCAATGTAAATCAAGTTAGGTTGGCAACATCTGGAAGCGCAAACGACCTGAATTATGATGCAGCAACCGGTGCGATTAACGGGGTTCAAGTTGCTGGTGCTGTAGGTATCAACATTGTCACAGATGGCACGTCCACGCACAGCATTGTCATCGAAAGCCTCTCCGTCAAAGAAGTCGAAGACAAACACTACCAGCAGACCACCGATGCGAACCGCCCAACATTCGAAATCGATGCAAGCGGTAACTATTGGGTCAAGGGCAACGGCTCCAATCAGTTTTTGAGAACAGCACCTTTCGCTTATGATGCAGGTTCCGCATATTTTGGGTTTGCTGTAAGGGGCTCAACCCCAGCATCAGATGGGTATCTGTACGCAGAAGGAAATTCAGCTAACCTGCAGACGAGTTATGGTATCTATGCCGCCACGAGTGGTTCGTTGGGCATCTTCCTTCGGAACGATGCTGGTTCTGTTTTACTCTCCTTGTCAACTGCAACGACCGTCTTTGATGGTCAACCTCATGTCTTGTCGGTCGTTGATTCTGGCAATTCAATCCGGGTTTGGGTTGACGGAGTTGAAGATGCCAATAGTGGAACTAGCTACTCACGAACTGGAGCTTTGACGGTAGATACCGGTACCCTTTTTGCAATCGAGCGACCGACAGTACAGGTATACTACGGCGGCGAACAAATCCCGCCAGTAATCATTGAAGGCGGCACAGACGAAAGCACCCGCAAGAAAATTGAAGCCGAACTGGCTGAGCTATCGGGGGCAACGTTATTGGCATGAGCAAACGTCTTCATTTCACCCTCATCATTCCCGCCGACACAAAGGATGACTGGAACCGTGTTGCTGCTGGACTTGGGTTTGACCGTGGGCCACCAGAGACGTGGAACACGTTTTGCATCCCACTTTCTGCTGATGGTCAAGAACCTATCACGCACTATGCAGCCCGGTTCGCATCGTCAAGCTTGCTGAAGGCCGTCTTGTTGGGTGCCAAGCAGGGTATTTATCCGGAATTGACTGGCGTGGTCGTCACCGAAGCGCGGATGGCAGAGCTGATAGACGCCTTAGAGGACGATATCTACCCGCCAACCGCCGAAGAAATAGCGGCAGGCAAAACGCTGCATCCGGATGAAGAAACCAACTTCTATGCAGTTGTAGCCAGTCATGGCCTGCAAATATGGCAGGCACCGGCTCTGTAGCGACATCGGACTTTCAAAACCTGGCTCTCTGGTAAGGGCCTAACCCTATTCCAGACACCGGGACCGTAGGAGATAGATATGGCAGAAGCACCAGTAAGCTCATCGTTTACGGGAACCGGCACCAGCACGGTGGTTACCTGTCGCAATGCAAGCATCAGCTTGGTGTTTGCTGGTACGGCCACGGTTCAGCTCCAGCGCAGTTTCGATGGGGGCACGACTTGGAAGGACGTTGTCACCAAGACAGCTACCGAGGACTTCGAGTATTCGGGCGAGGCCATTGTCAAAATCCGCCTCAACTGCACGGCGCATACAGACGACGTCACCTATGCAATCTATCCGGGCCAGCTTTATCCCGGACGCTAATTTGCTGCCATCCGAAAGGAACAGCGTTCAATGGCAACCTTCTCTCAGGAGCTATTCGACTACATCTGCGAAGCCATTTCGAATGGTGAGAGCCTTCGTTCAATCTGCGCTGACGAAAACATGCCATCCACTGCTGGTTTCATGAAATGGCTGGCGAAGGATGAGAGCGGTTCATTGGTAGAACAATACGCGCGCGCGAGGGAAGCACAGGCAGACGCAATCTTCGATGAGTGCTTGCACATCGCCGACGAAGGCAGTGACGACGTTCAGAAGGCCAAGCTACGCATCGACACTCGCAAATGGATGGCCGGCAAGCTGCGTCCGAAGAAATACGGAGAACGTCAGCAGCTAGAGCATACGGGCGAGGGCGGCG
Organism: Hoeflea sp.; assembly: GCA_965228435.1. Lineage (GTDB taxonomy): Bacteria > Pseudomonadota > Alphaproteobacteria > Rhizobiales > Rhizobiaceae > Hoeflea_A. Next base: position 4,796,522 of record OZ245818.1, read on the forward strand.
GCCCTGTGGTGTTCAAAACCGTATATGAATCCCCGCCAGATTGAGCGCCGTGTTCGCTGGTATCAGCAAGCGCTTCACAAGTACCTCGTAACGACGCCTCGTGCTCGTGCAATCGAGATAGCGCATCGTCGGTGGGGTAAAGACGAAATAGCCATGTCGGCCACGTGTGAGCTTGCACATCAACGTGTGGCTTCATACTGGCATTGTCTCCCGGAATATGCCCAGGCCCGTAAGGCGCTCTGGACAGCGGTCAATGCACAGACGGGCAAACGGCGGATGGACGAAGCGTTCCCGCCAGAGATACGCGAGAGCACGAACGAGCAGGAAATGTTCATTCGGCTCAAGTGTGGGTCAACGTGGCAGCTCATTGGTTCGGACAGGTACGACGCGACAGTTGGCGCTGGTCCGGCAGGCATTGTCTATTCAGAATGGGCCCTGGGGAATCCTTCAGCCTGGGCGTACCACCGGCCAATGCTCGAAGAGAACGACGGCTGGGCACTGTTCATCACCACGCCTCGTGGACAGAACCATGCCAAGACCATGTTCGACATGGCGCAGAACAACCCGCGCTGGTTTGCCGAACGGTCACCGGTTTCACACACGAAGGCCTTGTCCGCAGAGCAGCTTGTTGAGGCCAAAGCAGAATACATCTCGCTCTTTGGTGAGGACGTAGGAGCAGCGCAATATGAGCAGGAATACGACTGTTCATTCAACGCGGCTATCCTCGGTGCTTACTTCGGTCGCGAGATGGCGCAGGCAGAAGCAGCCGGCCGCATTTGTGAAGTGCCGGTTGATGAAGCGCATCCTGTTCATACGGCCTGGGATTTAGGCAAGGCAGTCAACAATCCAATCTGGTGCTTTCAGGTCATTCAAGGCTGGCCACGCATAGTAGACTTCTACCGGCCAGAAGTGGACGATGTTGAAGTCTGGGTGAACTGGCTCAACGAGCGCGGATACGACGGCATTGATTATGTGCCGCATGACGCCACCACGCCAGAATGGGGCACAGGCAGAACGCGGATAGAGCTTCTTCGGTCTCTGAAGCGAAAGGTTCGCCGCATCCCACGTGTGAGCTTGGAAGACGGCAGAACAGCTGCTCGTGAGACTATCAAGGTCGCCGTGTTCGACAAGACGCGCTGTGAGCTTGGTATCGACGGACTGAAGCAATATCGCCGCGAGTGGGATGACCAGTTCAAGACGTTTCGGGACAACCCGGTGAAAGACTGGGCTGAACATATCGGTTCAGCGTTTCGGTATCTCGGGCTGGCTTGGAAAGACATGCAGCCGCCCAAGCCGCCAAAGTCAGAGCCTAAGTGGCCAGTCAAAGCTGAAGATGGCCAAATGGCAGCACGGTTACCGAGCGCAAAAGAGATAATCGACGGACATAGGCGGAAGCAGGCGTGACGAACTGGAAGCAACTCATCGCCGAACACCTCGATACGCTGGGGCATTCGTTCGATGACGTTGAGGACTGCACGCTTTCCGACGCAGCGTTGACGCGTGAATTCGTCAATGAGCGTGGACATCCCAAAGGTGAGGCATTCACCGCATGGACAAAAAACCTCGTGATTTTCCCTTCGGTTCGGGACGGTGTGATGCGGATAGAAAGCAAGCGGCGCGATGACTGAGAACATGACGCTGGCCGACCGGTACAGGGAGGCGTTCGTATCCTCTGCGGCACGCGCAATCCACAATGCATTGTTTGACTACCAAGATGACATTGAACGCCTCCAGAGCGTTGCGGCTGGCAAAGGCAAAGCTTGGGACGCTCGCACATGCTGTGCCTACTGGATGGAGCATTCTGAAGGGATGTTCGCATCCTGGATGACGCTTCCCGAAAGCGATGAAGCGGTGTGGTCTGCGTTGGAGAATGCCAGTCGTTCGTTAGAGGAAGTCAGTCATGACAGAACGCGCTGACGGAACTTATGAAAGCCTGGGTGATATCAGGACGCCCGGCGAGCTTCGCCAACTCTATGTGGATTCGATTGCGGCCGCGTCTGACGAAGAGGACAAGTGGCGCAAGAAAGCCGCTGAGACGTGGAAGGTCTACACAGGCGAGCAAGGCGGCGCTTTCAACATCCTGCATTCGAACACCGAGACAATCGTTCCAGCAGTATTCAACAGCCTGCCTGTTCCAGACATTCGCACACGGTTCAATGACAGAGACGAGGTAGCACGACGCGGTGCGCAGATTCTTGAGCGTGGCCTGTCTTACGAACTGGACGAATACGACGCACAGGAGATAGCCGAGAAGGCCGTTCGGGATTTCGTTGTTGCTGGTCGAGGCCATGCGCGCGTTGTCTATGACCCGCTGCTCGATACCCGTCCTGTCATGCAGCCAAAGTTGGACGAGTTTAAACAGCCAGTTCGGGACGAAGACGGAAACCCTGTCGAAGAGCCGAAACTGGACAAGAAAACCAATGAGCCGGTCATGGAGGAATATCTGGCTTGGGAAAAGGTCAAGTGTGAATTCGTTCCCTTTGACCGATACCGTCGTGGTCCAGGCACATGCCGAGAGCAGGTTCCATGGGAGGCGTTTCAGAAGTTCTTCACTAAGGATGAGTTGTTCCAACTGGTTCAGAAGGACGAAAAGCTTCAGAAGCTTCCACCCGAAGAGCGCATGAGGGTAGCGGCAGCAATTGTCAATGAAGTGTCGCTGGACTGCTCAACAAACGGCAAGGCCGAGGAGAAGGACAACAAGGCCACACGTGAAAAGGAAGTGTTCCGCTGTGCTTCTGTATGGGAGGTTTGGGACAAGGATCGTCGGCAAGTAGCCTATGTTACGGAGTCCTACGAGCCAGCTCCGCTTTGCGTAATTTCGGACCCACTTGGTCTGGTAGACTTCTTCACCTCGCCTCGCCCACTTCAGGTGCTCTATGAGCCCGGCACAATGGTGCCACTGGTTCCGTTTTCGATTTATGAGAAGCAAGCCAAGGAGCTGGACAACATATCGGCGCGCATTCTGGCGCTCATCAGCATGGCCAAATTCCGCGGTATCCGGGCCGCCGAACTGGCGGAGCTGGACAGCCTCGAAAACCTTGATGACGGACAGTTTCTCTCCTCAGAGGACGCCATGCCAATCTTGCAGGCTGGCGGGCTGGATAAATCCATCTGGGTAATGCCGTTGGGCGAGCTTATCACTGTCATTCAAACGCTCATTGACCAGCGCGAACGCATCAAGGCCACCATCTTCGAACTGATGGGCATTGCGGACATCATGCGCGGTGCTTCGGCGGCCACCGAAACCTTGGGCGCACAAAAGCTCAAAGCTCAATGGGGCAGCTTGAAAATCCAGATATGGCAGAACGAGGTTCAACGTTTCTGGCGTGACTTGTTCCGCATCAAAGCTGAAATCATGGCAGAGCATTTCCAGCCGGACACGCTCTTGGCCATCTCGGGTGAGAATGAGCCGCCAGTTGCACCAAGGCCAGAGGCGCCTGCATTCTTGAACGCGTCAGAGCTGCAGGCGAGACAACTGCAGCAGCAATACGAGCAGCAGCTTCAACAGCACGAGCAGTCTGTCAAAGCCAACAAGGAATGGAAACAGCTCATGAGCCAAGTTTTCGAACTGCTCAAGAGCGACATTCATCGTCGGTATCTCATCGACATCGAGACTGACAGCACAATTCAGGCTGACAGAACCCGTGACCAAGATGCTTGGAATGACTTCCTGACAGCATCGGCACAATTCGCACAGATATTCGGGCCCATGGTGCAGCAGCAGATGATACCGGCAGAACTGCCTATTGCACTGTACCAGTCGTATTCGTCACGCTTCAAAGTCGGCAAGCAGGTTGAAGACTTGCTGGCCAAGTTCTCTGAAATGGCCGGGCCTTTGGCACAGCAACAGCAACAGAGCCAAATGCAGGCCAAGCAGCAAGAGAACGAACAGCGTGAGCTTCAGAAGCACGCAGTCACACTGGACCTTCAGAAGAAGGAGCAGGACGTCGAGAAGCAGGCGCTTGAGAACGTCGGCCAGCAGATTGAGAACCGGAATGCCGCCATGGGCGTGCCAAGCGGTCCTGGGATTGTGATGTGATGACTTACGAGGAATACATTGACGCTTCGGGACGCCTGCATGCGCAGTTTGGTGAGCACGTTCAAAACGTGGCCTCTGTAGTCCAGAAGGAAATCGAAACATACGAGTGGTTGCAGAGCCAGGAGCGTCCCAAAACTGATGATGACATTGCCGCTGAGCTTGAGAAGCGCTGTGCCGCAATTCGGAAATTCGGTGGCGTTCCCTGCGAAGGCTGCATTGAGCGGGAAGTAAAGTACCCAGGCAACTTGCTGTATTGCACAAATTGCCGAGGACTAGGCTGGGTGCCCAAGCCACGTGTTCGTGTCAAAGCCAAAAGCCAACGGTGGGTTTAATGGTCTTCGCCATGATGGGCACATACCTCAACCGCCCGAAAGACGAACAACCAGACTACCGCCACGTAACCAACCTACAGACGCCGATTGACGATGTTGACCGGGGTTTTCTTGATGCCTTGGGCGAATACAAACTGGGCGAACCAGTCAAAACCACCGTCAAGTGTCATCCGGTTTCGAAGCTCAAAGAGCGTGGTGTTGTCGGGCTCTACACGACGCTTGATGCACTGAATTCAGCAAAAGCGAGAAAGCGCACAGGCTGGCGTCAAATGCCGTTGGGTATCTGGCGAAAGCAGAAGGAGTGGAGCGAGTGAAGGAGCCGTTTGTAGACCTTGAAGTCACAGGTGATGACATTGAAGACGCTCAATGCCTCTTTCGGGTTTTCAAGGCTTACGAAGAACGGAACCGCCTGGGTGTTTCTGTCGAGCTTATGGATGACGAGAGCCCACCATGGGTGTTTGTTGAAGGCGATTTTGATTTTGCCGAAATAATTGCCGAATTCCGCCGCCGCCAAGATGGGTACTACAACGGATGACTATCTACGTCCGCCGCAACGGCAAGTTCGTCAACAAGCACACTGGCGAACCCATGCTGCCAAACGACTGGGCAAGCCAGCCTGTCGCCATGCCACGTGTCGTTTCTGACATTGAGCCATACAAATCACCGCTCGGCAATTACATGGTCGATGGCAACGCAGCGCGACGCGAAGACCTGAAGCGTAACGGGTGCCGTGAGGTGGACCCGAGCGAGTATGAGCCGGTGTTCAATAGCCCGAAGCTTGAAGAGCGTTATGCGAGAGGCAAGCGGGCATGACAGGGGGTGTGTGGCAGACAATGGCGTCAGCTCCAAGGGATGGGACCCCGATAGTTGCGCTGACAGTTGACGGTATACTGGACACATTGGTGTGGGGCAGAGTGCATCAGCCAAAGGAAGAGGATTGTTGGTGGGAACAAATAAATCCGGGCGAGCAGCCGCCGCTATACTGGGCCAATGATGGTTTCGAGGACCCAGACCAACTCTACGTTGGGTGGGTTCCATTCCCGGAGGGTAAGGCCCCTACATCACCTTTCGAGCAGCAAAGAGAAAGCGACTAACCAACACCCTACCTTGCAAGGGATTAACACGGCTCCAGCAAATACAACCAGTGCGCAAAGACGCCCGTGTACAGCTGTGGTGGCTTAGGAACCTGGAGTGGACGAGTAACCGGCGTAATCGATGTGATCGCCGTCGAAAGCCTTAAAATGGTGCAAGGCTGCTCAACTGAATTCGAGTTCACTGCCTATCGGCTTTGAACCAATCGAGGCTTCGGGCGCTGAGCCAGCGTAGCAAATCAGCGTCACCTGCCAGTCAACGAGCCAGGAACTCGATATGACCGATGCGAACACCACGTATCAGCGATACTGCGCGTTTGATGACTTGAACATTGAACTACCAGAAAGCGACCGTGAGCCGCTGTCTGCCTTTGAGCAGTGGGTGTGGAATGCCGTTAACATGGGTGACCAAAGGTGCAACTCATGTGATGAGAGCAACTATGTCGATTACGAAGACGCTCTGCGTGAAACTCTTCTTGGGCTCACCTCAGAACAGGGCGACATTTTTGACCAGATTCGGCAGGTCCTAGACGGCACCTGGGATAACGACCAGCCCACGCCGTACCAATCCTAGAAACGGAAATCTTTCATGACAGACGAAACTAACGTGGCAGAAGCCGCGAACGATACCGTTATGCCCGCCGTAGAAGCTCAGCCAGAGGCAAACGAAGCTCCGGCGGCAGAACAGCCCAGCGACGCAGAACTGTCACTAGACGAGCGTCTGAGCGCGAAATTCGATGAAATGAATGCACCTGAGGAAACTGGCGTGGAGGCAAAGGCCGATGACGCGACGGTTGAAGGTGAAGAAACACCACCTGAAGAGGGTGGCGAAGAGAAAGTCGACCAGCCCATGGATACCGCAGGCGAACAGTCTGATGTGACTGCCATCGCAATGCCGGTAACCTGGTCGAAAGAAATGGCCGAGCTTTGGGCCACTTCAGACCCGCAGATACAAGAGTACGTATCCCAGCGTGAACTGGAGACCCAGCAGAGCCTTTCTAAGCAGGGCAATGAACTCGCAAGGGCACGTCCCATTGTCGAGGTGGTCAGCAAGTACCAGCAACATTTTGACCGGCATGGTGTGACGTTTGAACAGGGGCTTCAGTCCCTGATGAACGCGCAGATGATGCTCGATCAGGATGCCATGAAGGGAATTGCCATGATTGCCCAGACATATGGCATCGACCTTCCGAAGGCATTCGGGCCAGAAGCACAGCAAATGGACCCGGTAACGAGACAGCTTCTGGAGGACAAGCGTCGGCTAGAAGCTCAAGTTCAAAACTCGCAACGAGATCAGCATGCGCAACGCAAAGCAGCGGAACGCGCAGCAGAAGAGCAGGCAGACAGCAAGATTGCCGAATGGCTGGAGAGTGGTGACAAGCCGTATTTCGACAGGGTCGAAGCGGCCATGGTTGCCTTAATCCAGACCAATCAGACATCAGACTTGGATACGGCCTACGACATGGCCTGCCATGCAGACCCTGCCATCCGTGCCGAACTGTTGGAGGCCCAACGCGCAGCAGAGCAAGCCAAGGCAGACGAGGAAGCACGCAAGAAGGCTCAGGAAGAGCAACTTGCGGCAGCCCGAGTAGCCAAGGAAGCGAAGCGCAAGGCATCAACGAACGGTGGGAACAGGGCAAACATGACGACCGTTCCAGGCGCATTCCTAGACGATGACGCAATGGCAGCTCGGTTTGATCAGATCGTTGCGGGGTAGCCCACAGAAAGGTTTAATCCATGGCTTCCCCAAACTCTGTGTTCACGGAGCTGGTGACCACCACGCTTCGCGATCACCCAACGGCAATTGCCGACAACGTTTCTGGCCACAATGCGCTCTACCGGCGTATGAAGGACAAGAAGCGTATCACCAAGTACACAGGCGGCGGTTATGAAATCGTCGAACCGCTCGACTATGAAGAAAACGGCACGTTCCAGCGATACAGCGGTTACGACACGCTGAACATCGGCCAGTCCGACGTTCTGTCAGCCGCCAAGTATGACTGGGTACAGTCGGCAGTTTCCGTGGTCGCTTCAGGCCGCGAGCTGCGGATGAACAACGGCAAGTCGGCGCTCATCAACTTGGTGAAAGCTCGCATGAAAAATGCGATGCGAACTGCTGCGAACAAGATGTCCCTGGATATCTATTCGTCCGGCTCTCTGTCGAACCAGATGGGCGGTCTCGCGCACATCATTCAGTCGGCAGGTACTGGCACGGTTGGTGGCATCAATTCGTCGACCTACACGTTCTGGCAGAACCAGTTCAAAGAGCTTGATGGAACCGGCACATACGCCGACATCAAGGCCGATATGCTGGACCTCTACCTTGCGTGTACTCGCGGCACCGATCAGCCGGATATCATCGTCTCCACCCGAGACTTGTACTCGGCCTATTGGGACGCGCTGACTGACATCCAGCGCTACACCAAGGACGACAATCCTGACACCTTCAAGTCACTGAAGTTCAATGGCGCCGATGTCGTTTACGACAACAACGACAACTTCGGGGCCACGGCTGAGAAGATGTACTTCATCAACACGGACTATCTGTCCCTGCGGGTGCATCCGGATGCTGACTGGACGCCAACTGACAAGAAGATTTCCATCAATCAGGACGCTGAAGTCGTAACCCTGCTCTGGATGGGACAGATGTGTTGTTCGAACCGCTCGCTGCAAGGCGTGCTGATCGACGAATCCTAAAGTCGGAAAGGAGCAATAGCTATGACGACTATCGGACAGGGCAATGACATTGTCCTCACTTCGCTCAACGAAGGCCGTGGGCACGCACTTGGTGACGTGATCCAAGGTGCGGGCGGGAAATGGTACAAGTTCGTCCAGTACAAGGAAGGGGCAGCAGCTGTCGACGGCGTGGCCGGCGAGGTCTGCTACTACTACACCCTGGACGGATACAAGAACAATCAGGTGACCTCTGACCTGTCGGACTCGGTGGAAATCGGGGCCGGTGTTCTTCTGTCTTCGCCAAGCGAGGATGAGTATTGCTGGATCCAAATCAAGGGCCCGGCAACGCTCACCATCGCACTTACGGCGGGTGCTGACGGCGATCCGCTCACACCAACCGGCTCAGCTGATGGCACGCTCGATGTGTCAGCGTTGGTGACGGACCATGTGTGCGCCTATGCAGGTGACATCTCTGACCAGGAGATCATCTGCGACTTCCCATTCTAACCAACTGGCGGGGGCTTCGGCCCCCGTCTTTCTTTTGTGACCAAACAGGCCCTGCCTGCCATTGGAGAAACGCATGTACATGGACACAACGAACATCCGAAACGAGGATGTCTACAAGGGCACTGAATTTGAAGAGCGTCCTGCAATCGGACTTTTTCAGTTCTGGACCGAGACGAAAATTGACCTGGAATCTGGCGATCCCAAAGATGTCGACTTCGTCGAATGGACGCGCATCGGCGACCGGAATGAGCCGAAAACGACAGAGAAAATCGCCCGCCTGAAAGGAAACCCACTTCGTGGCCGTCCTCCGATGCCTGAATGGGCTGTTGTAGAGCCTCACTATGAGGGTTGGAAGCGGGGCAAGGAACGCGCAGAAGACGGCACTTCCTTCGACGAGTGGAAGGGCGTTGATACTCAATTGGTTCGCATCCTTGAAGAACTCAAAATCTACACCGTGGAGGCCTTTTGTGCGGTTCCCAACCATCAGGTTGGCGGCATCAAATATCCGAACGTGTCCCGTTGGCAGGAGCTAGCGAAGAAATTCATCCATGAACGGGCTGGCAGTGCCGAACTGCGCGCAGAGAACGACGCAATGCGTGAAGAACTTCAGGCCATGCAGGAACGTCTTGAAGCCATGGAGCGCGACCGCACGCCTCTCAATCAGGGTGAGACAGCGCCAGCCAAGCGTAAGCCAGGGCGTCCACCCAAACAGGAAACGGAAGCGGCTTAAATGACGCTCAAAACCATCGTCCAAGACGTCGCAAGAGGCGTCAAACTCCCGGTCCCTACCACAGTCATCAATAACGACGATGACGAGGTAACGCTCATGCTGCGTTTGGTTACGCAGGAAGGCCGGGAATTGGTCGATGAGTACGATTGGCAAGTGCTTCAGTCTGAACAGACTTTCGCCGCTGCCGCTCAAGAAATCCAGACGAATGCCGTTCCGGATGACTTCGAGCGGTTCATCAATCACACCTTCTACAACCGCTCTCAAACCCGCGAGGTAGTCGGCCCGCTCACGCCGCAGGAATGGCAGGCACAAGTCAGTCTGACATCAACCGTCGTTCTGGACGCCTTCAGGCAGAGCGGTAACAACATTCGCATGGTGCCGAACCCGAATGCCGGCGACACCATGGCCTTCGAATACATTTCGAAGAACTGGATTGACACTACTGGGAATGGCTCAGCCAACGCCGATACCTTTGACGCCGACACGAACACAACAGTCTTTGACGAAGAGCTTCTAACGCTGGGTGCCATTTGGCGGCACAAGGCAACCAATGGCTTCGACTATGGCGAAGAGTTCCGTTCCTACGAAAAGCTGAAGGCACGCCTCAAAGGCAAGGACGGCGGAAGTCGCGTCATGGACCTGGGTAACAGCTCACTCCGTCGCAGGCCTCTCGCTCCGCAGGTTCCAGAGGGTAACTGGCCAACAAGCTGATGCTACAACCACTGAAGGATAAAGGCAGGCGCGGGTCAGTCACTCGGGTCAAGGGTATCACTGCGCCATGGCGTGGCTTGAACACCCGCGACCGTTTGGAGGCATTGTCCACCGAATACGCTCAGGAGCTTGATAACTTCGTGGCTGAAAACGGCGAGGTATCGCTGCGCAATGGCACTGGCTCTCATTCCACAGGACTGGGCAATAGTGTCGAAAGCCTGATGCCGTACACCACGGCTGGAACGAAGAAGCTGTTTGCGGCGGCTGGCACATCAATATTCGACGTTACGTCTTCGGGTGCAGTTGGCTCGGCTGACATAACCGGCCTGACGAATGCCCGTTGGTCTGACGTCATGTACAGCACCACATCGGGTTCGTATCTCGTCATTGCCAACGGCGCTGACAGCGTTCGAAACTACAATGGCACCACTTGGTCAACGCCTTCGATAACTGGCGTCACCAGCTCGAACCTGAACTTCGTCACAGAACACAAGGGCCGGCTCTGGTTCATTGAGAAAGACACGCTGTCGCTCTGGTATCTGGCAGCGAATGCCATTGCAGGAGCGGCAACGGAGTTTCCCGTTGGCACGCTTTGCAAGAAGGGTGGTTCGCTCATTGCAGCTTCGTCGTGGTCACTGGATGCAGGCGATGGCCAAGATGACTTGTTCGTGCTCGTTACCTCTGAGGGTGAGGTGCTTATCTACAGCGGTACGGACCCCGCCAGCGACTATTCGCTCATTGGGGTATTCCAGACTGCCAGACCCCTCGGAACGCGCTGTCTGAGCAAGTATGGCGGCGAGCTGGTCATTCTAACGCGCTCTGGGCCGGTGGCCTGTTCTGAACTGATGCGTGCCGTTTCAATTGAGGACCAGAAGTTCGCAGAGCTGGTTCGCCCGGACTTCGTTGCTGGGGGACTTCAAAACGCAGCTACCTTTGGGTGGCAAGTGCACCTCTACACGTCCCGTGGCTGGCTTATGTTCAACGTGCCTGTCTCTTACGGCACAGAAACATATCGGCAATACATTCTGAACGAAGGTGCATGGTTTCGCTTTCGGGAGCTGCCAGCTCTGTGTTGGGCTGAACTGGACGGTTTGCTTTATTACGGCGCTGCGGATGGTTCTGTGTACAAGGAGAGTTCCAGTCCTTTCGACGGCGACAACGGCACAGCCATAAAGGGGCGCTGCCTGTGGGCTTGGAACCACTTCGGATACCCAGGCGTAAAGAACTTCAAAATGGCGCGGCCGCACATGAGCGCGGATGCACAACCGACTGTCTTCATGCAAATGATGACAGACTACGAAATCGTGCCACCGACGAACCAGCCGACAATCACGGATGCAACATCTGGCGCGGCTTGGGATGAGGGAGAATGGGACGTTGCTGCATGGGCAGGGGCAACCCTTGAGTTCACCCAACGTGTCGGCATAAACGGCAACGGCGATGTCGGGGCATTGTACGTACAAATCGAGACGAAAACCCTCGAAGAATTCAAACTGAAGGCCGTCAAGATAGGGTTTGAGACGGGCAACCCGCTTTGAGGGTGCTTACTGGCGGGCCAGAGTTCGAGCAGATGGTTGCCGACTATGTGCTGGAGCAATTCCCAAACCTCAATGCTCTTGGCCGGTTCAAACCATTCCGGGCCGTAGCCTTTGTTGATGAGAGCAATGTCATGCATGGCGGTCTCGTCATGACGGACTATCGAGGCTTCGATGCTCAGGTGTCGATATACGCCGATACGCCAAGGTTCATTGGCTTGCATGCACTGAAGCACCTGATGCGCTGGACCTTCGATGAACTGAAACTCAAACGGGTTACCTGCCTCATAGACCCAAACAACAAACCCTCACAGACCTTCGCTCGAAAGTGCGGGTTCAAGTTTGAGGGGACGATGCGCCGTGGCTTGGACGGTGTGAACGACGCGGCAATCTACGGCATGCTGCGGGAAGATTGCTTCTGGCTAGAGAGCTGACGATGATATCGACGCCGAAACCTCCAGATCCATATGAGCAAGCGAGTGCGCAAGCCGGGGCGAATATCGACTCGGCAGTGGCAAATGACCTGCTCAACAACAGGACAGAAATAACGCCAACTGGCCGTATCGATTATATCGACCAGGGCGTACAGACTATCGTCGACAGTCAGGGCAAAACGCGTGAGATTCCCATCCGCGACCGTGTCATCACCCTGTCAGATGGTCAGCAAGAAATTCTGGACCTGACAGAAGATACGTCACAAAACCTTCTGGGCATCGCCAAAGACCGCTCAGCATTCCTGGGCGACTATCTGCAAGACGGTATCAACACTGACGACCTGACGGCATGGCAGAACGCGCCAGACGCACCACAGCTCAACACACAGCCGCTCAACTTCGGCAGCATGGAAAGCTATGGCGGACCATCGCAGAACGTCACGTTCGACTATGCCGGAGCTGATACTGAACTTGGCCGGGTGAACCAGCCTGACGACTTGGTCAACAGTGTATCGCTCAACACCAACTTCAAGGTTCCGAACTTTGGCGGTGGCATCAATTTCGATGTGGGCTCCATTGAGGATGGCAACCATCTCATCACTACCGCATCAGGTGACATTGCCGGGGCAGGCGAGGGCATTCAGGACTCCATCACCTTGGACAGGTCTGGTGGCCAAATCGGTGAGCTGCCGAAGACGTTTCGAGGTGACCGCGTCACGGGTGCCATTGATGACGCTGGCCAGATACAGAGCGATGTGAATTACCGGGGCCCGGGCCTTCGCTACGACACATCCATGCAGCAGTTCACGGGTGATATTGCAGACGCAGGGGATATTCAGCGCTCGGTAGGTGTGGACGACTACTCAGAAGACAGGCGACGTGTTGAAGACGCTCTGATGTCGCGCCACAACCGCCATTTCGAGGACGTCGAAGCCGGTCTGGACGCCAAGCTACGCGCGCAAGGCCTTGTGCCGGGTTCAGAGGCTTATGACACCCAGTTTCGTCAGATGCGCGAAATGCAGAACGACGCCATCATGGAGTCCATCATCAGAGGCGGAGAGGAGCAATCGCGCCTCTTCGGTCTGGACCTTGCATCTGGCCAATTCGCCAACCAGGCACAGCAGCAGCAGTTCGGCCAGAACCAGGCTCGTGGCCTCTTCGCCATGGATGTCAATCGTCTGAACAATGCCACAGCTTTGGCTGGTGACCAGTTCTACAATCAGGCAGTCGGACAGGGCTTCCAGCAAGCCATGGACGAGGGCACTTTCGCAAACACCGCACAAGGCCAGCAGTTCGGTCAGAACGTCGCTCAGGCGCAGATGGACATGGCAGCCGCCAACCAGAACAACGCGCTTGAGGAAGCACGTGCACGCTTTGGAGCGGACATGCAGGGACAGACGTTCCAGCAGACGCTTGCCAATGCTGGTTTCGGTCGGGATTCTGCTCTTGCGGAAGCTCAATACGGCCTCGATGCCAACCAACAGCGGTTTAGCCAGTTGGCCGAACAGCAGGCCCAGCGCATTGCAGCGGCAAACGCGAATACGTCGGCTGCGAATGCCATCAATCAATACGCGTTGGGTCAGGGTGCGCTGTCTATCGATGCACAGCTTGCTGCCACGGATGCTGCGGTAAAGCAGGGGCAGCTGGCTCTGGCTGCACAGGAAGCTGAAAACCGCGCTGTTCTGAATGAGGCCAACTTCGCCAACAATGCCGCCCTTCAAGGCCTGAACATGGACTTGCTGTCGACCGGCTTCAACAATGACGCGATACAGGGTGAGATTGACAATGCGGCCGACGCTGCGGCTTTTCAGAATGCAGCGGTTGGGCAGGATTTCGCACAGGGCCTCGGACTACTGGGGTTCAACAACGCCGCGACACAGCAAGACAATGAAAACCAAGCCACTGCACAGGCAGCACTGAACCAGTATCTGTCGCAACAGTTCGCTCTGGACCAGGCACGCACGTCACAAGACAACGCTCTTCGGCAGTCTCAGTTGCAGGAAGAGTTCGCGTTGCGTGGCCAGCCCATCAATGAAGTCACCAGCCTCATGTCTGGTAGCCAGTTGATGATGCCGCAGTTCACAGCGCCGTTCCAAACGGGCACGCCGCCGGTTCCAATCGGGCAATACATACAAGACGAGTACGAAGCCCGGCTGGCCAATTCGGCGGCCACTGCTCAGGGGCTTCTCGGCTTTGGTGGTGCGCTTCTGGGCCCACTATTTGGCTCTGACAGGCGTATCAAGAAGAACATCAAACCCGTTGGCAAGTTGAAGAGCGGCGTCAACGTCTACTCGTATCAGTATCGCCACAACGATAAACCAGCCATCGGCGTCATGGCAGACGAAGTCGGATTCATCCCAGGAGCAGTAGTCACACTGGGTGGCATCGCTCATGTCGATTACAGCAAGGTATTGGCCCATGCCGGTTGATGTTCAGTCATACAATCCATCGCTTCCGCCGTCGCAGCAGCAGATTGCGGCGCAACAGCGCCTTGCTCAGGTGCTAAGCCGTCAGGTGGCTCGTCAGCCACGGTTTACGCATCCGCAGCAGGCGCTGGCACCACTAGGGCAGAACCTTGCTGCTGCGCTTGCTGGTGGCCGTGCACGGAGCATGGAGAACCAACGACAGCAGTCACTTGCTCAGGCTTTGGCTGGCAAATCCATCGAAGGCATCGACCAGGAGACGTTCGATACCTATGCCCAGCACAATCCTGAAGACGCACTGACAGCCTATCTCAATGCACAGGGAGCGGCAGCAGAGCGTCAGAGGGCAGCGCAGGCTGCGGCCGTGCAGCGTCAGCAACAGCTTCAGGATGCAGAGGCAGAACATGAGCGTTCGTTGGCCCTTCATGACCACAAGATGGCCAACCCAGGTATGACGACGAGTCAGAGGGACTTTGCGGCCGGACAGGAAAACCCAGCCTATCTTGAGCACCTGAAGGAACTGAAAAAGGCAGGAGCCACCAGTGTTTCGGTTGGCAGGGGTGAGACCGAATACGACAAGGCCCTCGGTAAGAAAAATGCCGAGCGCTTCATTCAATTCCAGGACGATGCCAACTCTGCTCGCGGCGCGCTTGATTCACTGGAGGTTATGGACCAAGCCATGGCGCAGCCGGGTTTCTACTCAGGTTTCGGAGCCGACCAGGTTGCCACACTGAAACGCGCCGGCGCAGCTCTGGGCTTCAACCCTGACGGCATCTCGTCAATGGAGACGTTCAATGCTCAGGCAAAAAGCGCCGCACTCGATGCCATGGGTGGCTCGCTTGGAACCGGCTTCTCGAACGCTGACCGCGACTTTGTGCTTGACCAAGTGCCGGGCCTCAGCACCACACCCGAAGGCAATAGAATGCTTATCGAGGTGCAGCGTCGTATGAACCGTCGCAAGATTGAGGTCGCTGATTTGGCGAGAGACTACGCCAGCCGGAATGGTGGCCGAATCGACTTCGGTTTTGACGAAGAGCTGAAGGAGTGGCGGGACGAAAATCCGATGTTCGCGGATCTGTCAGAAGCATTCAAGGCCAACGGTGACAGCAGTCGCGACAATGACATTCTGCCTATGCCAAAGGCGGGTGACGTAGTCGAAGGGTATCGCTTCAATGGCGGCGACCCGAACGACCAGAATAACTGGCAGAAGGTGCAGCCGTAATGCCTGCTCCCTGGGAGAAGAAATACGGCGTTCAGATTGATGCTGCTCAGCCGGCCGAAGGTACGCCATGGGCTCACCACTATTCAACTGAAGGCGCGGAAGCACAGCGGCCGACAAATCAGGTGGAGTATGGCAACATCCTGCCGCTTCGCTATGACAAAGACGGCACCCACTTCGACATCGATGGAGGCATCACTGGGGCAGTTAAACGAGCGGTTTCCCTCCCTGGTGAGGTCATGCGTGGGCAAGTCGATCCAATGTCCAATGAAGGAATCGATCGAGCGATCGAAATGGGCATGGTTATCACGCCTACTGGCGTTGCGGCACGGTCCGGTGTTGGTATCCTGGGAGCCCCAGTCAAAGGAAAGCGTGTTGCGCCATCGACTCCAACTGCGGTAGAGCTAAAGGATGCCTCTCGGGCAGGCTACAAGGCGCTGCGTGAAACGGGCGCGGAATATCCGGGGGCACTTGTTGGTGAGTTTGCTGGCCGCATTCGTGGGCAACTAGAAGCAGATGGAATTGTAGAAGAGCTAGCACCTGGCGCCTATGCCATACTCAAGCGACTTGAAAATCCGCCGGAGGGCAGTGTTGCCACAATCACGCAACTACAGGCCGCTCGAAAAGGGCTCAGTAAAGTTGCCAGCAACTTTGGTCAGAACGCAGCTCACGACCAAGCCGCTGCCGCCAGTATCATATCAAAGCTGGACGGCTTCATTGAAGCAGTTGGTAAGAGATCTCCTATGGGTGGACGAGGTAAAGCGTCTCGTCTGCTCGATGAAGCGAATGCCAATTACCGAGCGGCGAAAGGTTCTAAAGACATCACAGGACTTGAGTACGGTGCCGACCTTAGAGCAGCGGCAGCCAACAGCGGTCAGAACATCGGAAACAATATCCGGGGACGTGTTGCCTCGGTGCTTACTCAGCCAGCGAAGCGATCGCGGTACAATCCAGAAGAGGTTGCCGCACTCGAAGGGGTGGTGAACGGCTCGTTCATGGCGAATAAGGCACGTGACCTTGGCAACCGGCTCGGCGGTGGCGGTGGTTGGGGTGGCACAGCCACGAGTGGTGTTGCAGCAGGTCTTGGGCACATGTTGGCGGGTCCTGCGGGTGCACTTGCTGGTGGTGTGGGAACATTAGCAACAGGCGTTGGCGCAAGAAAACTCTCGAATGCGTTGACCCGTAAGGCGCTGCACCAAGCCGATGACCTTGTCCGGGCAAATTCCCCTTTGCACCGACAGGCTGTTGAAAACGCGCCGCTAGAAATCCCAAATCACACTTCGCATGAAGCGTTGGTGCGTGCACTTATGCTTCAAAAGTTCGGAATGCAGAACCGCATCCGGGACGACGAAACGACTTACTGACGCCCGAAGCGCAACATTCTTTGTATGGTCGGCAGAATGTTCTGGGGCCGAAATATGTAGAAAATAGCGTTTAAGATCCCGAAAGGGCCAAACGCGGCAAGCAGTATGAGCCCACGTTGGAGCGTGGTTTTTGGATCGAGGCTGAATACAGCTTGCGCTGCAAGTATCGCCAGCGCGCAAAGTCCATATGACACGACCACGAAGATCAACACGTGAATGAGGCGTCCTAACGTGTTGCCAAGCCTATCTTCATCATCTGCCATGGCTGGAATGTAGGTACGCAGCCGAGTCTTGTCTATTGCTAGTTTGGGGTTCCTGTTTGGCACTGATAGCCAACAGCGCTTCACCAACTTCCCGTGGGTCCGCAATAGCAAAGCCAACGGCAGCCTCTCCAAAATGGAGCGTCAAAACAGGGAACGGTACTTGTTCGTTTTCACCTAGGGAGTAAGCGTCAGGTTTGACCACTGGTCGCTTTGACCCATCGCCCTCGCTGACCCGTTTCCCAGCGTTGGCCGCTGTTGCTAAAATGCCCGCTACAAACTCCTCAATGCCCTTAGCATCCAACCTCGCCATAACTTTCGGTCGGCCGTGTTTCAGTGTACAGAGCTCCACCCGGTCTCCCACAACACGAGTCATCATCGGTGATGTTTTCATTTTTGCCCCCTTACAGTTGAGGGGGAAAGATACGCACAACCTGTCAGAGAGAGTCAAACCTTGCTCATGGCATGGGAAGCTGTTCGCGGATAACCCACCATTGCCAAGACGATCGGTCCGCTTCTTGGGTTACGTAGTCGGCCCCATCAACGGCAGTAGCGAGGGTTAGATGCCACGAACTGGGCTCTTCATCATCCATTACGCGAAGGAGCCGAAGGTCATCAGGTGCCACGGTAACTCGCAACGAAATCTGAGTGTTGTTTTTGAAAGTAACGGTTATCCAGTCGTCAGGCCTAATTGGGAAGCTGTCACCAGCCAATTGGGCGACCATTGAGAAGTGCATCTTCACCCCAACAGCCAGCTCTTGCCCGTCGTAGGCACTCACCTTCCATTCGGTAGCCATGGCGGTCTCCTAACAGGTAACAGTCTTCTCCTGAACGATGGTTTGCCAATCAGCACCAAGCTGTGAGCGAGCATCGAGCGCGTTACCACTGCCTGCCTGTCCATTGCGGTACATCTTGACGACAACACCAGTGTTGTGACTGCCAGAGCGGATAGGTTGTCCGCCGTAAATGTAGTTGCCGCTCACGTACAACGGAGTAGTGCCAACCACACGGCTTTCACTGGCGGTCTGTGAGTTCAGGATGACGAATTTGTCGTAGCCACGGTTGATGGTTTCAACAGCAGCTTTCTTGAATGCCAAGCGCCTTGCGCCTGACTTGCCACAAACTGGCGCGGCCTCGACATTTATCTGGACGGTATCCTTGGCCAACGGTGTGACATCCGAAGATGCACAACCAGAAAGCACCAATGCAAGAGCAGCAAACGTAACCCTTATTTTCATTGAAAGCCCCCACTTCAACTGTGGGTAGCTTACGGTGGACGTATCGCTGTTGTCTAGCCGTCGATGGGCTACCCGCTATGAAGCGGCATACCAAAACGGTATCAAGTGTTGTCCTGACCTGAAACAGGAAGGACGCCCCATGGCATCACGAGATCCCTTTCGCGCTGAGAACGAAGCCTACGTTCTGAGTGCAAAGACAAACTACGGCTTGCAGTCTGAGTTCCGCATCATTGCGTTGGAAGCAGCTGGCCACACTGACATTTCGAAATTCACTGACGAGGAATGGGCATTCTTCGTTGAGCAGATAGACCCGCACATCCTTTGGGCGATGGTGTGCGAGCACGTGTGAACAGCCCAATGAGGAAAAGGCAATGACTGACGGACCGCTCAGTGGGCTAAACCAGGAACAGGTACTCGAAATGCGGGCGTATTACGACAAGCTCGTTGGCTCGGGCGTGTCGCATGAAGAGGCCATTCAGAAATCGGCTGACTTCGCGATGCAACGGGGATGGGCAAAGATGGACCGTCCAACACCGCCACAACCACCGCAGCCCATCGGGCCGAGCATGAACGACAGAATGAATGGCAATGTTCGGACGCCGGCCATACCGCCTGTCGCTGGAGCAATTCAGCCGAACAACCTCACACAACGCATGTCTGGGCAGGTTCCCATGCCTGCGCCAGCACCGCGCCAGCCGGGCTCTCCTGCGCCAACACTGCCCAACTCACAATCTGTTGGCCCTTCACCCACCTTAGCTAACGGCTTCAATGCACAAGGGCCACGGGTTCGCAATATCTCGAACACGGCACAGCCGGCCAGTCTCATGAGTTCGTTCGCGGCACAGACCCCACAGAAGTCGTTTCCAGGCAGCGCCTTCTTCCCACCCAAGCCTGAAGGTCCAGAAGACAGGGGCGATGTCACAAGCTATGGCCGCCGTCACATGCGCCGAAGCCCGCAGCTTGCTCGTGCTCTGATGCAGAACCGTCCAGGCCTCTACTGAGGATAAAGCCATGTTCCCGCGCAACAACTCACTTGCCCGTGCACTGTCTCGGGCGGGGCGGAAACCCATGCCCGCGTCTCACCTCAAAGATAATGGGATGGCTGTTCGCCCAAACATCCAACCACAAGCTAGCGTAGGTTCTGCACCGGACGGCACGCCTGCCCAGTCTGCAAGTGTCAGCCCAGGCATTGTGGACCAGATTATCCAGCGCGAGTCTGGCGGGCGAGCAAATGCGAAGAATCCGAATTCCAGCGCAGAAGGCCCCGGCCAATTCATAGATAGCACGTGGCTTGCAACGGTTCGAAAGCACCGCCCCGACTTAGCTGGCATGTCAAACGCGCAACTTCTGGGTATGAAGACCGACCCGGTTCTTGGGCGTCAAATGACCGAGGCGCATACGCGGGACAACGCAGGCATCCTTGCCGGTCGCGGTTTGGAAGCCACACCTCGCAATTTGTACGCCATGCACTTTCTCGGGGCAGGGGCCGCTCCTCGCGTCATCGGCGCTGACCCTTCATCGCCTATCGCGAATTTCGTTGACCCGGCCGCAGTGCGAGCCAATCCAACTGTCTTGGGTGGCAATCGGTCGGTCGGTGACTTCCTTGCCTGGGCTGAACGCAGCATGGGCGGGAAGGTGGCCCCTACAAGCTCACCAGCGGCCAGCACGAACCCTCTGGCACAATTCCCATCACAACCACCAGCACCTGCTCAGGGAGCAGCACCGAAGCCACAGGGCCTATTCGCCGGTTTCGACAAGGACAAGCTCGCCGAGAACCTCAAGGAGTTCTCAGAACAGCCTCTGTACCCACAAAGGCCCCGCAGCCGCAGGGCAGCACCACAGAACACGTTTGTAAGCGCCCAGGCAGCACCCTGGGTGAGCACCTACAGGGGATAACCAATGGCTTTTAGCGGTGGCGTGTTTTCGCGCCTCTATAGCTTCGTTACCGACCGTGACGATGGCATCAAAATTCGTGCTGACCGCATGGATGCTGAGTTGGATGGCATTGCAACGGGTCTGTCGACCGCCATTCTCAAGGACGGCAGTCAGACGGTAACGGCTGACATCCCACTCAACAATAACAAGCTGACAGGCGTTGCTGACCCGACGGCTGCCCAAGATGGTGCAACAAAGAACTATGTCGACACCCGTTTCGCTGACAACGTCTTCAACGTCTACGACAACACCGACAACACGAAGATAGTTGCGCTTCAGGTATCCGGCGTCACAACCGGAACGACACGGACATACACCTGTCCAGACAGCGACGGAACACTGCTCCTTCAGGAGACTCTTGCCACATACATCGATGGCCGCGCTGACCTTGGCTCCAGCTTGGACCTCACGGCAGACAAAATTGCAGTCGTTGACGATACAGACACCGCCCTCAAAACCGTTGGCGTGGATGATGTCCTTGCACTCATGGCAAGCTATTTGAATGGCCGTGCAGACATTGGTGGCAGTCTCGATAACGCAAACGATGAATTGCTTGTCAGGGACGCGACAGACGGTGCGCTCAAGAAGATAAACCCTGAAGATATCAGCGGCGGTGGCGGTGTCGATGTGCAAGCCTTCACGGCATCAGGAACTTGGAACAAGCCGAGTTCCGGAACCTTTGCAGAAGTCTGGTGCATTGGCGGCGGTGGCGGTGGTGGATCGGGCCGAGTTGGAGCGGCTGCAACAGAAAGATCAGGCGGCGGCGGCGGTGGCAGCGGTGGCGTAAGCCGTAGGGTTATGCTTTTGAGCGATTTGAGTTCTACGGAAACAGTTACGATTGGTGCTGGTGGCAGCGGTGGTGCCATTCAAACAACAGACGATACCAACGGCAATGACGCAGCGGACGGTGGGGATACCACCTTCGGCTCTCACGTTTTTGCTGGTGGTGGCTCCGGGGGTAGTGGTGGTGCAACCACGTCAGGTCTTCAGGGGGGCAACGGGTCCGGCAATATGGGTCGTCGTTCGGGTGATGGCACAAGGGGTGACGGTAATGGAGCCCCGCCCGATGTAGACCAGACCGGTTACTATGAAGAATTGGACGGTGGTGGTGAACGATACATGGTTGGTGGCGGCGGCGGTGGTGGCGGTATCAGCAGTGGCGATGTCGAAGTACAAGGCGCTGACACTCGCTATTACTCTTTCACCACGGACAGTTCACAGACAACCATTGCGGGCGGACTTGGTGGTGGTAACCCCGGCTCCAATGGTGTGCAAATCGACGCACTAATGTCATGCGGTGGGTCTGGTGCTGGAGGCAACAAATCCGGCAACGGAGCCGCCGGCGGGAATGGCGGGCGTGGTTCCGGCGGCGGTGGCGGCAGCGGCGTATTGAATAGTTTCGATTCCGGCGTGGGTGGCGACGGTGGCGACGGCTACTGCATCGTGATTGTCTACTGAGGTTAATCCCATGAAAAAAGCACTCATTGATGACGCAACCGGAAAGGTTGTGAACGTAATCACTGTGCCAGACGCCAGCTGGCAACCGGCGGACGGCTATTCACTTGTTGACCTAGGTTCTGGTGCCAATCCTGGGGCAATCTACAAGGACGGAAAGTTCAGCAAAAGCGCTGAGCAAGTTGCCGATGAGGCGGCCAGGGAAGCAGAGCGCATTGCAGCTCTGCCGCAGGGGATTCAGGCAGAAGCCGAGCGTCGTATCAACGCAGGCATGTCCATCAATAGCCTTACATTCAAAACAGATGATGAGACAATGATTCGTCTGCGTGGGTTGATAGACGCCTTTGATGCAAGCCTGGTGCCGCCTGGTGGGGTGAGCTACCGCACCAAAGCAGGGACAACGGTTTCATTCCCAGACAAAGCAACGGCCCAGACATTCTATAACACCGCGAACCAATATCGTTCCGCAGTCCTTGAAGCGTCTGCCGCACTTCAGCAGATGAACCCTGTGCCGTCGGACTTTGAAGACGATAAGCACTGGCCGTAATGCACGCCCTCGTGCCGGATGCAGCCGGACCTTGAATGCACCCATTGGCCGGACGGAATACCGACTTGGCTTGGTGGAAACGGTGACGAATGGCTGCACTGCTGTGTAGCACATGACTTATCGGACCAGCCGATGCTGGCTTCTGACTTCCAGCTTTATCAATGCGTCTCAGATGCCGGTTACTGGTGGGTTGGCTTCATCATGTTGGCCGGCCTTTTGACGATTGGCATTGCGTACCGACTGCTTCGACACTCACACAACAACAGGTATCCAACCATGGCTATGAAAGTTAGCCGTGAGGGGCTGATGGAAATCGCTTCTCACGAAGGAATTGTCACGTCACCCTACAAAGACAGCGTGGGCGTCTGGACCGTGGGTATCGGCCACACAGCAAGTGCAGGCCACCCAAACCCAGCGAAGGACCGACGCGAGTACACCATTGCCGAAGTCATGGATATTTTCGCACGGGATGTCGCCAAATTTGAGGCGAGGGTGAACCGTGCCTTCAACGTCCCACTGAGACAGCACGAGTTCGATGCGGCCGTGAGCTTCGACTTCAACACGGGCGGCATTCACAAAGCCTCTTGGGTGAAAGACATCAACGCTGGCAATCGAACAGCAGCCCAAAAGGCGTTCATGCGCTGGCGCAAACCACCTGAGATTATCCCGCGCCGTCAGAAGGAATGCGACCTGTTCTTCCATCGCAAATACTCAAGCGGTGGCATGGCGAATGTGTATCCGGCAAGCCCAGGCGGGAAGGTTCTCTGGAGCCAGGGCAAGCGCAAGAACATCAGGGCGCTCATGGATAGCGTTTCTGAGTCCATACAAGCTCCACAAATGGCGTCTCTCCCTTCGCCTATCGAAGACGTGCTGAACGACGCTGACAAGCCTCTGGGAGCATCTAAGACGGTGTGGGGCGCAATTATTGCCGGCGGCTCGTCCGCGTTGTCTGCACTCAGCATGATACCGGAGCGTGTTGCTCTGGTGCTTATCGGTGTCGGTGTCGCAGCAGCCATTTTCATCATCTGGGACAGGCGGCGTAAGGCCAAGCTCGCGCACCAGGCCAAAGCGTCTGTCTAAGCCATGGGCGTCTTGCTCTCACCGAATGCATGGATAGGCGTGCTCGTCGGTGCAGCCTTTGCCGTCATGTGGGCGGTCTTCATCCACGGGCCCAGCCAATACGAAGCCGGTGGACTTGCCAAAGCTGCCCAACTCGATGCTGCCACCAAACAGGCCGCACAGGAGATATCCGACAATGCGGAACGCTCTCGTTATCTTCGTCGTCAGTGTGTTGACTCTGGCGGGGTGTACAACTTCGCAGATGGTAAGTGCGAGCGGTGACCGTCAGAAAGCCACGGCACGAGCCATTGTCGGTACATCGCTTATAGGCGCACGCGGAGCGACACCCAAGGACCAGGACAAGATAGACGACACGGTTGCCGGTGTATGCGGTGCCGGCGTCTGGACCAAGTCAGAGTGCGCTAGGCACTAACCCTCCCACCACCAGCACGAAAGGCGTGGCTTAACGGCCGCGACGGACCCCGTATGAAGCTATTCGTTGTCGTTTACATATTCGGCCTGGTGGCTGGCAGTATCGGGCCATCGCCGCTTTCGATGAAGGAGTGTGAAAAACTCATCGCTAGCGAATTGGCAAGCTGCGATGATAGCAACGCACCTGCTGATGCGCCGTTCCGTTGCTCAGATATCAAACTACAATGCGAGTATCTGGCTGAGCATCCGGAGATTCAATACCGCCTGGAACAGTCCGATGGATAGGAGGATAGCACTGGCGCTCTACGTGGCGCTTTGTGTCGCCGCTCCCTTCATTGGCGTGATGGTGAGCAAGGCACGCGCTGAGCCAGACATCTACTTCACCGCCAACCACTACGCCTTCAAAGCGCCACTGCCTCACTGCATCAACAAGGGCACGCTGTTCAAGGCTCTTGAGCAGAAGCTGAAGCACCCGGTTTCATGGACAGGCAGAGACGAGAGCAAGCCCGTTCGTCACGTCATTTACTCAAACGATGAGAAGGGCACGTGGTTCTTGGTTATCGCCAAGACAGACAGCGTGGTTGCCTGCATCGTTGCCCGAGGCAATGAGAGCCGTAACTTCTTCGGGGGGCCGACTTAATGCCCCAGGACGACAACCTAGAAGCCAGGGTATCAGACCTTGAGCGGTGGCGGGCCACCCAAGAGGCTGTGTCCCAAGAACGCCTCAAGCACATGGACGACAGGTTCAACCGCATAGAAAGCCGCCTCGATAACGTCGATAAGAACGTTTCCCGAGTTGTCTGGCTCATTGTCGCATCGATTATCGCAGCGCTGTTGAGCTTCATATTCCGGGGTGGCTTGAATGTTGTCAGTTGACCGCGTTTTGAGCCGCACCGGCCTTTTGGCATTGGTGTTTCTGATAGCTATCCCTGTGCTCTGGCCGCTTGGTGCTGAGATAGAGGGCAAGCTTCTTCCGGTGACAAAGCGACTGAGTGTCGAGAGTGTCACGCCAGACGAAGGCGGTGTCAGCTTCTACGTCAATTTCGACAAGGTTCGGCAATGCAAATACATCGGCATTGCCTGGTATCTGGGCGACAACCGGCTGGTTCTGGAGCTTGAGCCTGACAACCACCTTGCACCACCCACACGACCGACAGGAGGGCAGTACATCGGCCCATGGCGTCTTCTGGGCGTCAACACACTCAAGGGCACGCATGCATTCGTGTTCCACCGCTGTCACTTTCTCTGGCAGACGGTGACACCCTTTTATCCATAGCGACGAGTAGCGATGAGGTGCGGCCATGCCAAACCCCGGACTGACGGACGACCAAATAGAAGAAGCAGCAAAGGCGTACACAGCAGCAGGAGGTAACAGGCGGGCGGCAGCAGACCTGCTGGGTATGAACGTATCCACCTATGCAAACCGGCTACGTGCGGCTGCTAAGCGTGGGCTCATTGGAACCAAGGTAGTGCTGCCAGGATACGCGATATCCAAGAGCACAGACGTCATTGGGCCTACTGGTGAAGTTGAGCGCCAGTTCATTCAGCAGCGACCAGAGCACGGAGACGCCAATCCCGTACCCGATGGCCACAGTATCAGAGGCATGTCGTCACTCGTCACCGGAGACGGCCGGACAATCCAGCAATGGATAAAGACGAGGGTAGACGAGCCAGATCCGGCCGAAGTTGCAAAGAAGGTTCGCGAAGCCTTCGACGGCATGGAAATACGGCTTCCAGAGATACCGAAGCCAGAGCATGCCGATACCGACATTCTGACGTTCTACCCATTGGCCGACTGGCACCTGGGCATGATGGCATGGGGCAAAGAGACAGTTGAAAACTGGGACTTGTCCATAGCCCAGAAAGCCATGAAATCCACCATGGCCGATATCTTCGCGGCAACACCGAACAGCCAGACGGGCATCGTGCTTGGGTGTGGCGACTTCATCCATTCAGACAACAAAGACAACCGCACTTACAAGTCTGGCAATGCCTTGGACGTGGACCAGCGTTACCAGAAGATAATGCACGCGGCCTGTGACTTGGCGGCTGACATGGTGCTCATGGCCTTGCAGAAGCACGAGTGCGTTATCGTTCGGTTTCTTCCAGGCAACCATGACGAACATTCGGCTGTCGGTATAAGCCAGTTCCTACGGGGCGTATTCCAGTCTGAGAGCCGCGTGACGGTCGATACTGACCCGTCGCTCTACTTCTCCCATTCCTTCGGTAAAACGCTTCTGGTGGCCACCCATGGCGACAGAATGAAGCCTCAAAAGCTTCGGGACTTTGTCACCGCTCGGTATCGCAAAGAGTGGGGCGAGGCTGAGAAGGTGTATGCCTTCGTCGGCCACTTTCACCACAAAGAGCGCATCGCGTCAGAAGAAGGCGGCATGATAACCGAAATGCTGCCAGCACCGATACCGCCAGACGCTTACCATTATGGGGCAGGGTACATCTCCGGGCGCTCCATGACAGCCATTACTTACCACCGAGACCACGGGGAGGTTTCACGGGATACTCGAACCATTCGCTTAGAGGATGCCGCATGACAGAACGCCGTGGCCTTGAGATACGAACCGACGTTGTCGCGCGCAAATACGAACTGCTTGAGAACGGCCGTCGCATTTATGAGTTCAGAAACACCGTAGAGCTTCACGAGTTTGTTCAGCAGGCGCTTTCAACGCTTCGCTGGTCCCTGAAGTCCGGGCCAGAAGGATAGCGCTCAGTGAGCTTGTATGAGCGAGAACGGCACTCTTTAAGTTGTCACAAGTTTGGGTGTCTGAAACGCCGAAAAACTGGCAGCATCAAAGACAGGACAGGCCCAGAGCTTCTTCGCCTTCGGTAGTCAAGCAGCCACTTCATCAATCAGATAGCTGTCCTTGTTCTTCACACTGCCGACGTCCTTCGACACCGTATGATAAACAAGGTCCGTACCACGGTTCTCCTGAAGCAGCTCCAGAGCCTTGGTCTTGTCGGTGTCCATGCTCATCCAATCTGCCAGTGCGTCACCCTTCAGAATGACCGGCATACGGTTGTGTATGTGCTCTATCTGCGGTGCAGCAGCCAGTGTCACGATAGCGAACGTCTTGGTTTCGAGCTTCTTGTTGTAAGAGCAGATACCCGCAAAGGTGAACGGTTCGAATGACGGCGCTTCCCCTGGTAGGTGTATAAGATACGGTTGCTTGTTGCCGTTCGAAACTGTTAGCCATTCATAATAGCCTGTCGCCGGTATCAGGCACCGTCCATACTCAAATGCAGTTCTAAAGAACGGCTTTTCAGCTACAGTCTCTCCGCGTGCGTTTATCTGCATCCGCACCTTGTCGTCTTTCGCCCAATGGGGAATTAAGCCCCAACGCACAGGCGCGACGACGTTCTCTCCCTCCCGTTGAACGACTATTTCCAGTTCGCTTGTCGGCGCTGTGTTGTAGTTCGGCTCTGGCCCGTTTCGCTGCTCGACATCAGGCGGCAAAATGGACAGGTACTTCCGGTATTCCGCCCAGGTCCCCGTTGTGATGAATCTGCCGCACATGCCACCCTCCCATAGCTATCCACCCTTATGACGAACGGAGATGAGCATATCCGACAGTCACGCACAAATTTATTATTCAGTGCTCAATGTCAGGTTTATGTGACCTTGCCTGTCGCAATGGTGGTTTCAGGTAACATCGCCCACCCAAGGGACGAACTGACCGGGCCGAATCCGACACAGACTTGAAAATTTAATGTTCTGTGCTCGATAGGTTCGTGAGCTGTTCACTACCAACGCGAGTCACCCATCCAAACTGAATTGTCATCGCCATAGTCGTAGAGGCGGTCCAGTGCGTGGTTAAACATGCGATCGGCATCAGGTTCTCCCATCTCAGCGGAGTGCTTTGCGTCTTCTATGCATTCACGCACACCATTTAGCCTATTCTGTGCGGGCAGGGTATCATCGCTGATTTCAGCGAGTATGCCGTCAGCAGCCTTGATTACCGCCGCAGCGTCGGTGCTGTCACCCAAGTGCTGTTTGATATTGATACGGTATTGCCACTTGCTCATGTCTAGCTTCCTTCGTCTGGAGCGTCATCTTTCGCCTTTCGCGCACGCCACTCGCACCTTGACTTGAGAGTGCGTGTCAGATCCCGTAGCGCATCGGCTGCCATGTCATGGGTGGCCTGCAGCTTTTCAAGCTGTCGCCGCTCTGTCTCAGTCAAAAAAGTCTTCCAGTTGGACATGCAAAAACTATGCGAAAATACAGCATAGTTGTCAAGTTGTTTTCAGCTTGAATGTTCCGCATTCGTTCGCTACCCTGTGACGGGGCAACACTCAGGTTGGGAGAGTGGACAGTGCGTGAGCAACATAACCTTCACTACCCTGGGCGACTTGAAGCGCGGCAACTGCAAGCTTGTCGCCAACTGTTTCGGACGGGACTGCGGCCACGGCAAAGAGCTTGATATTGACAAGCTGATATCCCGGTTCGGCGAAAACCACTGCCTGATAGACGAGATTGAGATTACCCGAAGGCTACGTTGCGAGAAGTGCGGCTGGTTGGGCGGCCGGCTGCATTTCAGTCCGCCGAGTTCTGCCCGTCGCTAGCTTATGGTGCTGTGCAGAATATAGCTTATGGTGCTGTGTCTGGCTTAAGTGGGAAGCTCTATTTCCGTGCTTTCATCATGCTGCAAGTATCCATGGGACATGAGCCAGTCCCAGACAATGAAGCCTATGAAAGCGTTCATGTCGGGGATGTCGGCAAACTCGTCAGATTGCCGGGCGTCGTCATAGGCCTTGGCAAGCGCCTCGCGGAACCGCTCCGCGACTTTCTCGGCTGCATTGTCTACCATGCTGGCCATGCCTCGGCTCCTACTGTTTGAGGTCCTCTTTTGATACGGTAAGTGGTTGCATTGCCGCCAGCAGCGCTTCCGCCTTTTTCTGCTCCCACTCCACGCGCTCGGAAGGAGTCCACCCAAGTTCGTCGCGCGGTTCGAGCCCGTACCTGCGCCGCTCTTCATCCGTCGTCCATGCTGCCCCGTTTTGGTAAAGAACGTCGAGTAGCCGGTCGTACACAGCCGCTTGGTCAAAGTCGCCGGGGAGCACGTCTTTCACCTCATCCATCAGGGCTGCTGCCAAAGCCTGCGCTCGGGCCCTTCGAAAATTCAATCGCTCTATTCTATCTATCGCTCTGTCCATCGGTCTCGACTCCTTCTTATAACGCGCCCGCGTATGTTTCTGCTTTATGCGCGAAAGCGTATGTCACTTCTCCACCTCGATTACCTCGACACCGGCAGCTCTGGCCTGTTTCACCATATTGGCAGTTCCACGGCCTCCCGGAAATGCCACAACCAAGTCTGGCTTTCCTTCGTCCAACATGCGCTTGTTTCGGATAGGGCCTGCTGCTCGCCCATGGGTGCGCCAGTCAGCTTGAAACGGTGCGTGCTTTAGACCAAGTGTCTGGGCCCATATCATGGCCTCGCTATCGGCACCGGTTGCAGCGCCATGGATGACCACCTCAAACGGCCCACGTTGCTCGTCAAGAGCCGTCAGCGTGTTCCAGATGTGGTCACGGTCTGCGTAGTGCCGACCGCCACACACAAGCACTCTCATGGAGCTACCTCCGATCGCTCTCGAAGCCGTTTCCGCGTCTCAATGACATCCACCGTGAGCAAGGCCACTTGAGCCGGCCCGTCAGGCTTTTTGAACGGCTCATGAGCTATCTTGCGCAACTCCTCCAGCATCAACTGGTGTTCGTCGCGCAGCCACATGAGGCTTTCAAGCAGTTCGCGCCGTTCCATAATCTACTCCGCTTGCTCTAGAGAAGGAGCAGTTCGTAAGTCCACGGGAGATGGCTCCATTACCCAATCCAAGGAACAGCCTGTGAGCTTACAAAACTCCACCAGATGCTTGCTGCTTGGGTAAGCCTTACCCTTTGCCCATTTGCTGACGGCTTGCGGAGAAACGCCCAATACGTTGGCGACTGCTATTCCGTTGATATTGGCCGCTGCCATGGCTACACGAATGCGCTGGCCGAAGTTGGTGTCAGTTGTCATGGCATGGCGGATGTCAGTGCGTTTTTGGTCGGGCGTCATCATGCTTCCCATTCTCCGTATTTCGCCTTTTCCTCCCAGGGGTCATCCTCAGCCAGTTCTGCGTCGATGCGCTCTTTCATAAAGCCGACCCAATCTTCGAGAGTGTCTTCATCGTCCGAAAAGGAGCACTCGCATTCAAAGCCGTCAGACTGGCGGTAAATCGAAAAGTAGGTCTGCTCCCATCCACCAAGGCATCCCTCTTTAGAAACCTCGATGTCATAGCCCTTGTAGCTAGCTTTGATGCTTCGAACTGTGTCTTCCATCGCTCTCACCTTTCCTCATTCTGTGCTGGCTCGGGTAGGGGGTGAGTTATGTTCGGACACGTGCACTCGGCTACGAGCATCGCGCACTGCCAGCATTTCCCTTCGGCCTTGCGCTTCGCTTTCGTCTTACGCCAGCGCTCCCTCCGTTCCCATTCGTCTTCTCGGAATTGCTCATCCCAGTCTGGCCGCCCGTCCATCTGTCATTCTCCTTCGCTCTTTGCATTGGTTGGGTTAGGTGAGCGCGCCTGCCGTAAAAACAGCGGCTGCAAGACACAGGCCAGCCCAAGCAAACGCCAGTTCGATGCACCAACTCAGTGCCAGTATTGAGTAGCCCAGTGGGGCGGCGAGGATCATTGCGATTACGATTAGCCATTCCATATTCACGCTCCTTTCGCTCTCCGAAAACGGCAATCAGTCTCGACCGCGCCGCTTCTTGTTTCTGAGGTAACCCGCGAACACTTCATCCATGACGTCTTCGCCCCAGTCGGACATCATTATGTTGATGGCCGTGAGAACGATGCGGGTGTTGTCTTGGGTGTAGCCCTGTGATGTGTCGATGCGGTCGATAGACGGTGCAAACGGATGCATAGCGCCACGCTGCTCGCAGAGCTTCATGAACGGAATGCCTGTCATTGGGCACCGGTAATCGTTGTTCTCAAGGATGCCCTCGGCCCATTCGAGTGTCAGGTCGAAGTCCCACCCCTTTTGTTGTGCGCGAGTCGCTGAACGTTTCAGGGCTTTCTTAATCGCGGCACTTGTATCTAACCGTCGGTTTTCAGCTACCGTAGGCTTACGAGGTGTCGAATACTCAATTGGGTGCCCCTTAAGGGCGGCACTGTATGCTTCCCAAAATTCTGGTGAGCCATAATCATCTGGCAGGCGAATTCGCGGACCCTGCCCACAGCGAAAATAGTAGACAGTTCGGCCATGCCGGGTGACGACTTTGTTTAGGTGTCTGGGTCGGACTGGTTTCGACATGTGCAGCCTCCGCTCTCTACCGTAGTTGTTCGTGAGAACGACGGGGGAACACGGCTGTGTCGATTTTGTGTCAGTCTTAGGTGCGCGTTCCTGTACCGTTCCGCAATCAGGTGCATGAACCTGCAAGTTGCGCTGCGACAAATTGGCGGAACTGTTGCGCTTTTCTGGGCTTTCCGCTATCTCCGCGCGTGGGACACCCCTCCCCAACGAGGGGCAACTATCTGGAAGGATAGCCACATGCTAGAGACTGCCAAGCCGGACGTGCGTCCGGCCAATCCCCGTTTTTCGTCTGGACCCTGCTCCAAAAGACCCGGCTGGTCGCCACAAGCGCTCAGTGACGCCGCACTCGGCCGTTCGCATCGTGCGAAGGTCGGCAAGGCGAAACTGAAGCAGGCGATCGACAAGACCCGCGACATCCTTGGTGTACCGGAAGGCTACCGCATCGGCATCGTGCCGGCCTCCGATACCGGGGCGGTCGAGATGGCACTGTGGTCGCTGCTTGGTGCACGCGGCGTGCACATGCTCGCTTGGGAATCCTTCGGCTCCGGCTGGGTGACCGATGTGGTCAAGCAACTGAAGCTCGATGATGTCAAGCGCCTGGAGGCCGATTATGGGCTTCTGCCCGACCTGTCGGCAGTCGACTTCGACCGTGACGTCGTCTTTACCTGGAACGGCACGACGTCCGGAGTTCGGGTTCCGAATGGCAACTTCATTCCGGCTGACCGCAAGGGGCTGACCATATGTGATGCCACCTCGGCGGCCTTCGCCCAGGACCTGCCCTTCGACAAGCTCGATGTCGTGACGTTTTCCTGGCAGAAAGTGCTTGGCGGGGAGGGCGGTCACGGCATGCTGATCCTCAGCCCGCGGGCCGTCGAGCGGCTGGAAAGCTACACGCCGCCATGGCCGCTGCCGAAGATCTTCCGCCTGACCAAGGGCGGCAAGCTGATCGAGGGTATCTTCGAAGGGGCAACCATCAACACGCCATCCATGTTGTGCGTCGAAGACTACCTGGATGCGCTGCAATGGGCGGAAAGCTGTGGCGGCCGGGACGGCCTGTTCAAACGGGCCGATGACAATGCTGCGGTCATCGCGGATTTCGTCGAGCGCACCGCCTGGATCGATCACCTGGCGGTCGATCCGGAAACGCGCTCAAACACCTCAGTCTGTCTGAAGATCACTGACCCGCAGATTGCTGCTCTACCCGAGGACGAGCAGGCGGCCTTCGCCAAGGGGCTGGTTGCTTTGCTTGAGAAAGAGGGTGTTGCCCTCGATATCGGCGCATACCGCGACGCCCCGGCCGGTCTGCGGATCTGGACCGGTGGGACCGTTGAAACATCCGACCTTGAAGCGCTGACCGCCTGGCTCGACTGGGCCTTTCATCAGCAGTGCGCCGGCATGAAATCCGCCGCCTGACATCGATCCGGGTCGCCGGAATGGCGGCCCATTTCCCCTGACAAAAACGACAGCCATTAAAGCCAAGGAGGCCAATCATGGCACCGCGCGTCCTCGTTTCCGACAAGCTTTCCGAAACCGCCGTTCAGATCTTTCGTGATCGCGGCATCGATGTCGACTTCCAGCCCGATGTGGGCAAGGACAAGGAAAAGCTGCTTGAAATCATTGGTCAATATGACGGCCTGGCCATTCGCTCGGCGACCAAGGTCACTGAAAAACTGATCGGCGCTGCCGATAATCTTAAAGTTGTCGGTCGCGCCGGCATCGGCGTCGACAATGTCGACATTCCGGCCGCGTCGCGTCGCGGCATCATCGTGATGAACACGCCCTTCGGCAATTCCATCACCACAGCCGAGCATGCCATCGCCATGCTTCTTGCGGTGGCCAGGCAGATCCCGGCGGCCGATGCCTCCACCCAGGCCGGCAAGTGGGAAAAGTCGAAATTCATGGGTGTCGAAATCACCGGCAAGACCCTGGGGGTCGTCGGCTGCGGCAATATCGGATCGATTGCGGCAAGGCGTGGCATCGGCCTCGGCATGCAGGTGATCGGCTATGACCCCTTCCTCTCGGTCGAACGGGCGGAGGAACTGGGCGTCGAGAAGGTGGAGTTGGACGAATTGCTGCGGCGGTCCGATTTCATCACCCTTCACGTGCCGCTAACCGACAAGACCCGCAATATCATCAATGCTGAGGCCATCGCCCAGATGAAGGACGGCGCGCGCATCATCAATTGCGCACGCGGCGGCCTCGTCAACGAATCCGACCTGGCAGCCGCGATCAATTCCGGCAAGGTCGCCGGCGCGGGCTTCGATGTGTTCGAGGTGGAGCCGGCCGAAAACAGTCCACTGTTCGGATTGCCCAACGTGGTCTGCACACCGCATCTCGGCGCTTCGACGACGGAGGCGCAGGAAAATGTCGCGCTGCAGGTTGCCGAACAGATGTCGGATTACCTGCTCAAGGGCGCGGTTACCAACGCCATCAACATGCCCTCGATCACGGCCGAAGAAGCGCCGCGGCTGAAGCCGTTCGTCAAACTTGCCGAGGTGCTTGGCGCCTTTGTCGGGCAGGTGACCGAAAGCGCCATCAAGGAAGTCGAGATCCTCTATGACGGTTCGACCGCGGCCATGAACACCAAGGCGCTGACGAGCGCCGTGCTCGCCGGACTGATCCGCCCACAGGTCGCGGATGTCAACATGGTATCGGCTCCAATCATGGTGAAGGAGCGCGGCATCATCCTGTCGGAGGCGCGGCGCGACAAATCGGGGGTTTTCGACGGCTACATCAAACTGACTGTCAAGACGGCCAACCAGACCCGGTCGGTCGCCGGGACATGTTTCTCCGACGGCAAGCCGCGTTTCATCCAGATCAAAGGCATCAACCTTGATGCCGAGGTGGGCGCGCACATGGTCTACACGACCAATGCCGATGCACCGGGCATTATCGGCCTTCTCGGAACGGTGTTCGGTGACGCTGGCGTCAACATCGCCAACTTCTCGCTGGGCCGCAATCACCCCGGTGGCGATGCCATCGCGCTGCTCTATGTCGATGCACCGGTGTCCGAAGGAGTGCTCGACATGGTTCGCAACCACAGGGAAATCCAGTCGGCCAAGCCGCTGGTGTTCGCGATCGAATAGACCAGGCCTATGCCCCACGGGCCGCCGCCTGACGGCGGCCGCGTCGTTCGGCAAGGGCTATACCACCGAGCACAAGCACCAAGGCGATCAGGTGATAGGCCTGCAACTGTTCGCCCAGGATAACGACGGCGAAGATGGTGCCAAATATCGGCACCAGATTGAAGAACAGGCCGGCCCGATTGCCGCCAATCATCTCGTTGCCGCGGATATAGAGCACCTGGCTGACGATGGATGCGATCGTCGCGGCGTAGAGGACGACCAGCCAGCCCTGTGCGTCGGGCAAGATCAGGCGGCCGGTTGCACTCTCCCACAGAGTAAAGGGAAGACTGCCAACCATGGCGACAATGGCGAGCATGGTCATCAGGCTGAGCCAGTGAAGCTGCGGTTTCCAGCGCAATGCTACCGTGTAGAGGCCGTAGCAGAGCACTGCCGCCAGCAGCAGGGCATCACCGAGACCGATATCAAGCTCGAGCAGACGCGAAGGCTGTCCATCAGTGGCAACAAGCACGACGCCGATAACCGATAGGCCGAACCCGACCACTTGCGCGACCAGAGTGCGCTGGCGAAACAGCACGAAACTGGCGATGAAGATGACCAACGGCGTTGCCGCCTGCAGGATTACACCGTTGATGGCGCTGGTGTAGTTCAGTCCCAGGTAAAGGAAGTTGTTGAACAGCGTGAAGCCGAGAGTGCCTAGGAAGAGCAATATCAAGGCGTTGGTGCGAATAATCGGCCATTCGCGTCGAAGATGTGGCCAGGCAAAGGGCAAAAGGATCAGCACGGCGACGACCCAGCGCAGGCTGGTCAGCATCGCGGGACTGATGTGGCCCACCGCGAGCTTGCCGGCGACGGCATTGCCGCCCCAGCCCGCTGCGGTGATGGTCAGATAGAGATAGGCGCGCGCGGCCATCTTGGGTCCGAAGGGTTGAAAGTCGTCTTGCCAGTATGGCCTTTATTGTGCTTTGTAAATGCCGCGCGACCTGATTTGCAGATTTCCGGCGGTTTCCCTATCGCCTTGAAACGTCAAAGAAAACATATTCTGGTGATTCCATACCCGGGGAACATGCGTTATAGAAACGCGGGTTTCACTCTATCGCGGTCTGGACGGGCCGACGGCAAGGGGATTGCATGACAAATGTCGTGGTAGTCGGCTCGCAATGGGGCGACGAGGGCAAGGGTAAAATCGTCGACTGGTTGTCGGAGCGGGCCGATGTGGTGGTCCGCTTCCAGGGCGGCCACAATGCAGGACATACGCTGGTCATTGATGGCGTCAGCTACAAGCTGTCGCTGTTGCCTTCCGGGGTCGTGCGGGAGGGAAAACTCGGCGTTATCGGCAACGGTGTCGTGATCGATCCGCATGCTCTGGTCAGCGAAATCGACCGGCTCGGAGAGCAGGGCGTCAACATTACGCCGGAAAACCTGCGGATCGCCGACAACGCCACGCTGATCCTGTCCCTGCACCGTGAACTCGATGCCATCCGCGAGGATGCCGCCTCCAATTCGGGAACCAAAATCGGCACGACCCGACGCGGTATCGGGCCTGCCTATGAGGACAAGGTCGGCCGACGCGCGGTGCGGGTGATGGACCTGGCCAATATGGAGACTCTGCCGGCCAAGGTGGACCGGTTGCTCACCCACCACAACGCGTTGCGACGTGGACTTGACCAGGCCGAGGTGTCGCACGAAGCGATCATGGAAGAATTGGCTTCGGTGGCCGAGCGCATCCTGCCGTTTCGTGAAACGGTGTGGCGACTGCTCGACACCAAGCGACGCAGCGGCAAGCGCATCCTGTTCGAGGGCGCTCAGGGAACCTTGCTCGATATCGACCACGGCACGTATCCGTTCGTGACGTCATCGAACACGGTTGCCGGACAGGCCGCTGCCGGATCGGGCATGGGGCCCGGCTCCGTCGGCTATGTGCTGGGAATAACCAAGGCCTATACGACCCGGGTGGGAGAGGGGCCGTTTCCGACGGAACAGGACAATGAGGTTGGCCAGTTTCTCGGAGAGCGTGGCCGCGAATTTGGCACCGTAACGGGTCGAAAGCGGCGCTGCGGCTGGTTTGATGCGGTGCTTGTGCGTCAGGCGGTTGCCACAAATGGCATTACCGGTATCGCGCTGACCAAGCTCGATGTGCTGGACGGACTGGATGAACTGAAGATTTGTGTCGGATATCGGCTCGATGACCAGGAAATGGACTTCCTGCCGGCCAGCCAGGGACAACAGGCGCGGGTTGTTCCAGTCTATGAGACGCTCGAAGGCTGGAAGGAATCGACCGTCGGCGCGCGCAGTTGGAACGATCTGCCCGCTCAGGCCGTCAAATATGTCCGGCATATAGAAGAACTGATCGGTGCGCCGGTCGCTCTTTTATCAACAAGTCCTGAACGAGACGATACAATCCTTGTGACGGACCCATTTGAAGATTAGGTTGGGTTTTCGATCGCGTCGACGTCCGCGGGGATGAGCATTTAGAGCATTTAGATGGTGGATTTTGTTGCAGTCATAGAAAAGGCCGTCAGTGGGCTGAGCGACAATACGCCGGAAATGCGCCAGTTGGTCTACGACAAGGCGCGTGAGTCCATCAACCGGCAGCTGGATTCCATGGATCCACCGGTCAGTGGTGCCGTCAGGGAAAAACAGCTGGCGAAGCTGAATGAAGCGATCGCCGAGGTTGAAGACCGTAACACCGAGGCGCTTCCGGATCTCGATGAGGACGCGCTTGCGGAGATCCTGGCGGAAGCCGGGGATGAACCCGCACCCGCCAAAACTCCGCCACCGCCACCATCAGAGCCTGCGGGACCCGACCCGCAACGTCGTTCCCTGTTCGGGCGCAATCCGCAGCCCGTTGATGACGAGGGTCCCGAGACACCCGGATACGATCAATTCGGCCTCCAGGACACTCAGCAAGCACCTCCCGGCGGCGAGGGCTACCCCGCGCAAGATTATCTTTCGGACCACCCGGCCGGTGACTACTTCGAACCGGAACGCCGCGGCGGGGCCGTCAGAACGCTGATCATAGCCTTTGCGATCCTTGTGGTCTTGGTCGGGATCGGCTTTGGTGCCTGGTGGACCATGGGTGACTCGATCAGGCTGCTTCTGTCGTCAGACAGGTCGGCGGAAACCACGACCGTGGCGACGACCGACGAAACGCCAGCCGAGAACACCCAGAGCGAGGAAACACCGGAAGAAGAGGTCGAAACGGCCGCATTGAACGAAACCGGTCCCGGTGCACTGGAAAGCGGGCTGACCGACCAGCAGAAATTCACTCAAAGGCTGCTGGAGGACGGGTCGGAAGTCGACGCCGGCCCGGCTGCAGGCGGAGAGCGGCCGTCCAACGAGGAAGGCAAATCGGTCGCATCCATCGACAACTCTCAGGTGGAGACACCGCAACCGGCCGATACGGCGCCAACGACGACGGATGCCGGCACGGATACTGGAACTGAACCGGCAGCAGGAACCACGACAACCACGGAACCGCCTGCCATTGGGCAGAAGATGATCCTCTATGAGGAGCTGCCCGGTCAGCAGGCGACAACTGCGGATGACGGACGGGTCGTGTGGAACATCGTGCGCGAATCACCAGGCGATGACCTGCCGCCGGAACCCGCGATCCAGGCGAATATCGAGGTCCCCAGCAAGGGTCTCAGCGCCATCATGACCATCAAGCGCAACGCCGACGCATCCTTGCCGGCCAGTCACATCATCGAAATCATCTTCGTGCTGGGAGAAGCCTTCGACGGCAACGGGATCCGGTCGATCCAGAACTTCGCCATGAAGCAGACCGAAGAGGATACCGGAGACCGGCTGATTGCTGTGCCTGCCAAGATCACCGACAGTTTTTTCATGATCGCGCTGAACGATTTTTCCGAAGCGGTGGAACTCAATCTGAGTCTGATGCGCGACCGCAACTGGATCGACCTTGCTGTCGCCTATGGTAACGGACGCCGGGCTCTCTTCACCATGGAGAAGGGATCGACCGGCGCCGAGGTGTTTGATCAGGTGATCCGTGCCTGGGAGGCGCGGGCTTCCAACACCTCCCAATCGCAATAGTTATTGAGTTATTCGGAAACCGGCTGGAGGCTGCGGGCTCGTTCTTCGGCTGCCTTACGGACGGCGCTCTGCACCTTTTCGAAGGCTCGAACCTCGATCTGGCGGACCCGCTCGCGGCTGATATCGAATTCGCCTGACAGTTCCTCAAGCGTCAACGGGTTTTCCGACAGGCGGCGAGCCTCGAATATGCGCTTTTCGCGATCGTTCAGCACGTCCATGGCTGAGGCGAGCATCGCTCTGCGATCATCAAGCTCGTCCTGCTGGATGAGCATGGTTTCCTGGTCATCGCCTTCGTCGACCAGCCAATCCTGCCACTGTCCCGACTCACCTTCGGAGGCCTTGATCGGTGCGTTGAGGGAAGCGTCGCCGGACAAACGCCGGTTCATGGAGACTACTTCTTCTTCGCTGACATTCAGCTTGGTGGCGATTTCCTGAACCTGGTCGGGCCGCAGGTCGCCGTCGTCCAGCGCCTGGATTTTGCCTTTGAGCTTGCGCAGGTTGAAGAACAGCCGTTTCTGGTTGGCTGTCGTTCCCATTTTCACCAGCGACCAGGACCGCAGGATGTACTCCTGGATCGACGCCTTGATCCACCACATCGCATAGGTGGCGAGGCGGAAGCCGCGTTCCGGATCGAATTTCTTGACGGCCTGCATCAGGCCGACATTGCCTTCGGAGATGACTTCGCCGATCGGCAGGCCATAGCCGCGGTATCCCATGGCGATCTTCGCCACGAGCCGCAGATGGCTGGTCACCAGCTGATGGGCCGCGTCGGTGTCTTCATGTTCGTGATAGCGTTTGGCGAGCATGTATTCTTCCTGAGGCTCAAGCATCGGGAAGCGACGAATTTCTTCGAGATATCGATTGAGACCGCCCTCGCCAGCGGTCACGGTAGGCAAGGTATTCCGGGCCATATTCAGCACCCCCTTCGTTGATCTGGGCTCCCTGATGAGGCAAGCCCGCTGTGCCCATTGTCGTCCAAGCACATTCTAGTTTCAGATAGGTATTGAAGAAGGCGGAATCAAGTCGAAGCAGGCAGTTTGTCAAAGATGAAGAAATTTTAATAAAAACAGCTAGTTGCTTTCTGGCGGCCAGTTACGGAAAGCGGCAATCAACGTTTCCAGATCGGTCGGAATCGGTGCCTCGAAACGCAGGACACGAGCATCGCGCGGGTGCTCGAACTGCAGCAGCCAGGCATGCAGCGCCTGCCGGTGAAACCCGGTGACAACGGCAGCGACGTCCGGTGGGAGCTTGTTGACCTTGGTGTTGAAGGCAGCACCATAGTCCCGGTCACCGATCAGCGGATGACCGATATGGGCCAGATGCACGCGGATCTGATGGGTCCGCCCGGTTTCCAGGTTGCAGTCGACAAGCGCCGCTGCCGGTGGGATTTCCCCCGAGGGGCCGAAACGCTGGCGCACCTCGTAGTGGGTCACCGCGTGGCGGGCATCGGATGCATCGGCAGATTTGACGCGACGTTTCGTGCGGTCCGAACCTGCTCGGCCGAGGGCGGCATCGATGGTTCCCTTGGAGGGTTGAGGCTCACCCCAAACCAGCGCCTGGTAGGAACGCCGCAGCGACCCCGAGCGACCGTGATCTGCAAATTGATTAGCCAGGTGACGATGCGCCAGGTCGTTCTTGGCGACCACCATTACACCGCTGGTGTCCTTGTCCAGCCGGTGCACAATTCCCGGACGACGAACGCCGCCGATGCCCGATAGCGACGGTCCGCAATGGTAAAGCAGACCGTTGACCAGAGTTCCCGCGGGATTGCCCGCTCCGGGATGAACAACCAACCCGGCCGGTTTGATCAAGACGATCAGGTCGTCATCTTCAAACAGAATGTCGAGAGGAATATTCTCCGGCCTTGGGACTGCGTTCTCAGGTTCCGGAATTGCCAACGTGACACGGTCTCCGGGTCTGATGCGGTGCTTCGCTTCTCGCACGGTTTTGCCGTTAACAGTAACCTCGCCGCCGGTGATCAAAGCCTTGACGCGGACACGCGAGAGATCACCGTCCAGGACCCCGGCCAGCCAGGCGTCGAGGCGCCCGCTGGCCCCGTTGTCTGCGGTCAGCTCTTTTCTATCGTCGTCGCCTTGGGTAAAGGGTTCTGTCATGCGCGCTTGCGCCCGTTGTTTTCAGGGGTAACCATGACCACGGTCGAAACAGACGACACAGAAGAAAAACCGCTCGATCCGGAAATGGAGAAAGTGCGGCGCAAGATGGTGCGGCTTCTCGTGGTCTCCATCGGCGTCATGTTCCTGGGTGTTATGGCGGTGCTGGTCGGCGTTGTCTACAAGGTCCTGGAAGATGGTGAGGAACCGGCGGTTGCGAACACAACGATTCCGGTGCCTGGAGATACGCCGTTGACATCGACGGCGCAGTTGCCCTCTGGCTTTGAGATCCAGCAGGTTTCGCTGGACGGTCCGCGTATCATGTTTACGGGTCGCAACGCGGTGGGACGGTTCAGCGTTTACGTCTTCGACATTGCAACGGGCCAGCTGTCTGCCACGGTGCACGTAAAGCAGTGAAATGGGCGATCCGTTGCAGCGCGTCGTTCGGATTGTCGATGCGGACGACCCGCGCGTAGCCGAATTTCGGGATATACGCGAACGCGACCTGGTTGGGCGGAGGCGACGGTTCATAGCCGAGGGGAGGGTGGTTCTTGCCATGCTCGCCCGTTCGAGGCGCTTCGAGGCGGAGAAGGTTCTCGTTCTCGACGGTCGACTGGATGGGTTGGCCGATGTACTGGACGCATTCGGTCCCGATACGCCTGTTTTCAGTTGCGACCGGACGGTGATCGACCGGATTGCCGGATTTCCGATGCATCGAGGTATTCTCGCAGTCGGGCGGGTGTGTGAGCCCGATACGCTGCAGTCGCTTCTGGCCGGTTGCGGTGAAACTGCGCTGGCGCTGGTGTGCAGCGGCATTTCAAACCACGACAATCTTGGCGGTCTCTTTCGCAATTCGGCCGCGTTCGGGGCCGATTTCGTTTGTCTTGATGGTCAATGCTGCGATCCGCTTTACCGCAAGGCAATCCGCGTTTCGGTCGGTACGGCGCTGACCATGCCCTATGCGCAGGTCGATGGGATCGAGTCCGCCCTTTCGGAGTTTTCCGACGCCGGATTCGATGTTCTGGCTCTTTCGCCTGGCGGTGATACGCCCCTGTACGAATTCCGGCCAGGCAAACGAGTTGCTCTGCTTGTCGGCACCGAGGGGGAGGGTCTGCCCAAAACCCTGCTGAAGGGCTTGCAGACGCTACGCGTTGCACAGGTGCCGACCGTCGACAGTCTCAATGTGGGCATGGCGGCGGGCATCGCCCTGCACGCGGTTGCCTCCGCCATGGGGCGGATCTGAGACCGGCGTTTAACGCTGGAGCTCTGACCGTGCCCGTTCGCCCAGGCTTTTGCGGCCGGAGCGGGACGAATCATCATCGCCAATCATGTTGAGCAGTGAAGACGTGTCGCCTTCGCGCTGGCCGGAAAGGCCGACGACGATCGCCGCGATGTCGGTGATTTCCTCGCGCAGAGCTTCATCCCGGCCGGAATCCTTTGACGCCTTCAAGTCGTCGATCAATGCCCTCTGACGGGCACGCAATTCATCAACTCGCTGTTTGAGTTGAGGATCCGTTTGCATGGCGCGTCCTATGCCATCACGGTTGGCTGCCGGTTCCGATGTATCGGAATTCCCCGGTTCGGTCGAGGCGGGCACCGGTGCTTTTCCACCATTGGTTTCGGGCGAGCCAAGCTGATGCACGTCGCGGCGCATTCTGTTCAACTGCTGGCGGAATTCACCGGACATGGCCTTGCTACGCTGCAACGCTGTCTTCAGGGCATCGATTTGTGTCTCGAGTCGATTGCCTCGTTCTTCCGCGTTTCGTTGTGCATTCTGGTGCTGTTCGTTCTCGGACTGGGTCTGGCGCAACGCGGCTTCGTTTGCCTTGGCGTCGGCGCTGGATTCCTCCAGCGCATTGTCGCGGGTTTCCAGCAAATGTTCGGCCTGAGTCAGCCTGTCGTCCAGCGATGCAACTTGCTCGAGTTTGGCCGCCAGCTGTTTTTCCAGTTCTTCGGCAGCTTCACGGCTTTGCCGAAGCTCCCTGTTACGGGCATCCAGCTCCCGCCGCATTTCCTCCAATTCGGAATCACGATCCCGACCCGAATACTCTTCCTGATCCAGGCGTTTCTGCAGCGTTTCCGACTGATGGGTCGTGGTGGCGATTTCAGTGCGCAGCGCTTCTTCGTCCAGTTTCAGTTTGGCGATGGTCGCCTTCAACTCCTTGGACGTTGCCTGACTCTTTTCCAGGGCATCGAGTGCCTCTTCCAACCGCCCGCTTAGCATCTCTGCGCGCCGTTCGGATTTTTCCAGTGACTGCCGATGTTGCCGTTGCATCCGGTCAGCCTGGTCAAGCTGCCGCCGCTGCTCCTCGATGCTCGCCTGGCTGTCGACCAGCATCTGTTCGGTTTCGGCCAGCTCCGAGCGCGAGCTGGCCAGTTCCAGACGCGTCTTGTCGTATTGATTCAGCTCGTTGCCGTGTTCCTGGCGGCGCTTTTCCATGGCCTCCGACAGGGCCACAATTTCGGCCTGTTGTTCGCGCCGAACCGATTTCAATGCTTCGACATTGTCCAGCGATTCTTGCAACCGCTCTTCCGAGGCCTGCAGTGATTCTCGCGCCGCGGTGAGTTCGGCTCTGGTCGTCTCGTGGCGCTGGCGTTCAAGTTCCTGTTCGCGCTGCTGTTCCTGCCTGGCCTCCGACAGGGTGGCAACCTCCTTCAGCAATTGCCTGCGGATTTTCTCCAGCGCTTCGATTTGCTCGCTTGCAGTGCTCAGGTTGGTCTCGACTTCTGTCAACTGCAGGCTCGCCTGCTGATGGAGCTCCGCCTCGCGACCCTGATCGCGGCGCAACTCGTCCGCAGTGAGCGCCAGTGCCTTGATTTCCTGTTGCAGTTCCAGCCTGGCGCTTTCCAGGACTTCTATTCTCTCGTTGGCCTGGTCGAGATTGGCCAAAGCGTCGGCCAACGATCGCTGAGAGGATGCGAGTTCGAGTCGGGTGCTTTCGAACAGCTCCAGTTCGGCTTCGCGCTCGCGTTCCCGCGCCTCGGCAATCTCCGTCAGTTCCCTGATATCCTGCTCCATCTCCAACCGGATGGCTTCAAGCGCTTCGATCTGCTGGGCTGTGTCGGTCCGGTCGGCTTCGATCTCCGCCAACCTCGAGCGGACCTGCTCGAACTGGTCGCGTTCTTCGCCGTGCTCGCGGCGAAGGGTGTCTGCGGTTTCCGCCAGGCGTTTGATTTCGCCCTGCAGCTCCAGGCGGACCGTTTCCAGGGCTTCGATCCGTTCGTGGGCCTGCTCCAGATTGCCTTCCGTCAAGGCCATGGCCGCACGGGTTTCGTCGTGATGCTGGCGTTCCAGTTCGGCTTCCTGACGCAGGGTGTCGGCCGACTCTTTGAGGGCGATGTTTTTCGTCTGCAGTTCGCCGCGCACCGTCTCCAGCGCTTCGATCTGCTCCTGCGCATTGCCGAGGCTCATTTCCACATCGGTCAAAGCCGATTGAACTGCGGCCAGCTCGATCCTGCTGCTGTTGTGGCGGTCTTCTTCGATCTCCCGCTCCTGCAGCAATTCGTCAGCCCTATGGCTCCAGTTCTTGATTTCGTCCTGCAGTTCCCCTCGGACCGTTTCCAGGGCTTCGATCTTCTCGTCGGCCACGCCGACCCTCATCTGAGCATCGCTCAGTGATGTCTGCACGCCCGCCAGCTCTATGCGCGTGTTGTTGTGGCGCTCCTGTTCGAGGTCGAACTCCTCCTGCAGTTCCCTCCGGACCGTTTCCAGTGCTTCGACCTTGACCTCGGCATCGCTCAGAGAGGTCTGCACACCAGCGAGCTCGATGCGGGTGTCGTTGTGACTTTTCTGTTCGTTGTTGAATTGCCGCTCGAAATCATTCGCCGTTTCCGTCGCGGTGCGCAAATCGGATTGCAGCCTTTCGCGGTCCTCTTCCAGGGCGTTCATTTCAGCACGCTGGCTGACGATCTCCGTGCCCTTTGCCGCAAGGTCGATTTTCATCGATTCGATTTCC
Source organism: Hoeflea sp. (assembly GCA_965228435.1). Classification (GTDB taxonomy): domain Bacteria; phylum Pseudomonadota; class Alphaproteobacteria; order Rhizobiales; family Rhizobiaceae; genus Hoeflea_A. The sequence continues at coordinate 4,841,015 of OZ245818.1, forward strand.
GTCGAAATCGTGACCAGTTCGGTGTTCAACCGGTTGATCTCATCGGTATCTGCGCGTTTGACACGCTCATATTCCGTCAGGTTGCCGGAGAGCTTGTCGACGACCTGCTGCTTTTTGCGGATTTCGGACCGCAGGTCGGCCGATTCGGTGATCAGAGTTTCGATCTTCTGATCGGCCTCGCTCTTTTTGCCGGCAAGCGTGGCGATGTCTTCCCGCAACTTGTTTGCGGCAACCTTGCCGGTAGCGGCTTCCTCCTGTTCCTCGGCAAGCTGGGTCGAAAGTTTGGCCGTTTCGCTGGCAAACTTCGCGCGCAACAGATCGGATTTGCCCTTCAGCTCGGCAGCACTCTGCGGGACCGTCGCCTCGATGCGTTTCTCGGTCAGTTTCACGATACGGCCGTAGATGGCCGGGGTGATCAGCATGCCGATGAGCGCTGCCGCGAGAAAGCCCAGAGCAAATATGAGCAGGAATTCGATCACAGGGTTCTTCCGCTGTCTTGTCCCCTAGCGGCACACTTTCTTGTGGATAGGCGTGCCAGACACTGCATTAAGCACGGTGCAGGCGGACCGTAAAGGCCGGTCCGCGGCATTTTAATAATATGGTAACCAGCACAAAAGCGGGGCGGGACGACCGGCCACGCCGATCGTCCCGCCCCTTGATGCAGTGTCTTTCAGTCGGTTCGACGAAGCCTTAGAACGGGTTCCAGGTCGGACGCGCAGTCATCTTGAGGTATCCGAGGTTGACGCCCAGTCGGGCGCCGACACCAGTGCGGATCGGGACGACGAGCACCCGGCCACCCTGCAGGACGGTCATGCCGACACCGGCGACCAGATAGGCCTGGCCGCTGACCCCGCCGAAACGGCCGTAAATGTCATTGGTGTTCTGAAGATGGTAGACCAGCATCATCACCCGGCTGCCCTGACCGCCATAATCGAAGCCCACGGACGGTCCCTGCCAGAAGAGCGGGTGCTCGCCGGCATTTTTCGTGTACATGCGGCCTTCGCCATAGGTCAGGCCGCCGATGAAAGCGCCGGAGGCCTCTTCGCCCAAGATGTAACCGTTGGGCAGGCCGTATTGTTCGAAGGCCCGTTCCACGACCCGGGCAAGTCCGTCCGTCGCCGCACCGAAAAACTGATGGCCGGCATCGACCATTTCCTGCGCGGTGTAATGCTGGGACTGGGCTGGCTGGGTGCCTGGCGCCGGTGGGTAGGCACCTGTGGCCGACTGTGCTGCAGCCGGTGATAGGGCGGCAGCAAGGAGCAGCAGCGACATGCCGACGGCTGCCGCAAGCGGGCGCAGTGAGAAATTCATCGGGGATTCTCCGTCATCACCTTAAGAAGCTGATAAATATGTGTCTCTATGATGACGGCAGGACATTAACAGTCGGTTTACCAAATGTGGTGTCATTATGGCGCATTCCCGATAATGGGCTTTTGCGTATGGCTGGAAACAGGCAATAGAGCGGCTTTGCTTAAAGAGGAGCGGACCATGTCGTCGAATCCCAATCTCAACCTTTCAGGTCCCGACCTGGCGGCGCTGCTGTGCAGCCGCGTCTGTCACGACATTATTTCGCCGGTCGGCGCCATCAACAACGGGCTTGAGTTGCTGGATGAAGGAGGGGCAGACGAGGACGCGATGGATTTGATCCGATCCAGCGCCCACAATGCCTCGGTGCGGCTGAAATTCGCGCGCCTGGCGTTTGGTGCCTCCGGGTCTGTCGGAGCATCGATCGACACGGGGGAAGCGGAAAAGGCGGTGCAGGATTTTTCAAGCGCCGACAACAAGACCGAAATCACCTGGGAAGGCCCACGGGCGATTGTCGCCAAGAACAAGGTCAAGCTGCTTCTCAACCTGTTCCTGGTGGCCTACGGGTCGATCCCGCGTGGCGGATCGATTGCGGTCAAGCTGGAAGACCTGGAAACCAATCCCCGGTTCTCGCTAGTTGCCCGCGGCCGGATGGTGCGGGTGCCGCCCAAGTTCCTCGAGATCCAGAACGGCGAGTTGGATGAGGCCGTCGACGCCCACTCCATTCAACCCTATTACACGGTGCTATTGGCCCAGCAGGCACAAATGTCGATCACATCGACAGTCGGGCCGGACGAGGTGACATTCACTGCTCTTCCGGCCTGAGGGCCGCTGGGCTCCATGGAGCCCGATGAGCTGTTTGAAATCGAGCGGCCCGGACAACCGAAAATTAATCCTATCCGATAACCAAATGTTGGTGACCTTGCGCTAGTCTGCCTACCGATGGGGGTGCAGACGAGCGGGCAAGGGTCAACGATACTATCCGGATACCTGCTCGAAACCGATGGTTGGAAGGAGAACCGGATATGGAACGGATTATCCTGGTCGATGGCTCTGTCATCATCCGCAAGGTCGGAAAGCGCATCCTCTCGGATTTGGGTTTCCTGGTAAACGAGGCTCAAGACGCGCGGGATGCGATGGACCTTTGCGAAGGCGGCCTGCCGGCAATACTCGTGGTCGATTCCTGCATGGACGATGCGACGGGTTTGATTCGCCAGGTGCGTGGGATGCCGGGCGGCGATGCCGTCAAAATCTATTACTGCCTGATCGAAGGCAAGCTCAAGACGATGATGCAGGGAAAGCGGGCAGGGGCCGATGATTTCCTTATGAAGCCTTTCGATCGCGAAATCCTCACCAAGACATTTACCGGACCAGCACGCAGCGCCGCCTAGGCTTAAGCCACGGCTAGGGCGAGCAGCTGTCCTTAGCGGGCATTGCTGAATTCCCAAACCAAAAAAGCCGCCCGGTTGCTTGCCGGGCGGCTTTTTTTGGTTTTTCGGTTCGCCCGTCAGGCGCTCTCGAGAATCTCGCTGTCTTCCGGCTCGCGCAGCACATAGCCGCGGCCCCAGACCGTTTCGATGTAGTTGCGTCCGCCGGCTGCCGTTGCCAGCTTCTTCCGCAATTTGCAGATGAAAACGTCGATGATCTTCAGTTCCGGCTCGTCCATCCCGCCATAGAGATGGTTGAGGAACATTTCCTTGGTTAGCGTCGTACCTTTCCGCAGCGAAAGGAGTTCCAGCATCTGGTATTCCTTGCCGGTAAGGTGGACGCGCTGGCCGGCGACCTCGACAGTCTTTGCATCCAGATTGACCAGCAGGTCGCCCGTCGTGATGACCGACTGCGCGTGGCCCTTGGACCGGCGCACAATGGCGTGGATGCGGGCGATCAGCTCGTCCTTGTGGAACGGCTTGGTCATGTAGTCGTCCGCGCCAAAACCCAGGCCGCGAACCTTGTCCTCAATGCCGGCCATGCCGGACAGGATGAGAATGGGTGTTTTCACCTTGGACAGGCGTAGTGTCCGCAGAACTTCGTATCCCGACATGTCGGGCAGGTTCAAATCCAGCAGGATGATGTCATAGTCATACAGCTTGCCAAGATCGACGCCCTCTTCACCGAGGTCCGTCGTGTACACGTTGAAGCTTTCCGACTTGAGCATCAATTCGATGCTCTGCGCCGTTGCGCTGTCATCCTCGATTAGTAAAACCCGCATGAATTTCCCCTTTTCCGCCGCAGAAAGGTCGCAACGGCCTCTGACGTCCCACGGATCCAGTCGTTGCCATACCGAAAACTGCCATCAAATGGTTAACAAATTCTAATTCGGTCTGGCAACCCTTAATGTACTTGTAAGGTCCGCGATGTAATCTTTTGATTCTTAAAGAAAATCGTAACGTGATTGGTTAACAATTTGCTTTAAGAAATCCCTCTAACCGATTCCGTAGACTCACGAAAAAATTCCTGGATTCGAGAGCCTTTCATTTACTCGGCTTTAAGCGATTGGCCCTATGATTAACGATGTCCGTAAACGAAAGGTTACCAAATGGCGGATATTGCCGTTCCCGGCTGTTCGGGACACTGCGTGCCAGGTGACCGATTTGCGGAGGGGAAGCTGTTTTACCGGGATCTCGCGTCACGGGAGTATTGCGTATGAAGTCGAGTGGGAGCCTCGTTCGCCTGAAGGAATTTCAGGTCAACGACAAACGCCGCCAGCTCAACCAGATTCAGTTGATGATGGCCGAGTTCGAGCGGATGGCGGCAGAGCTGGAATACCAGATTGCGGCCGAAGAGAAGAAAGCCGGGATCAGCGATCCGGCGCATTTCGCCTATCCGACCTTTGCCAAGGCGGCGCGTCAGCGGGCCGACAACCTGCAGGGATCGATACGCGAGTTGCGGGTCCAGCAGGATGCTGCTGAACTGGCGCTCGAGGAGGCGGAGTCGGAATTGCAAAAGGCGACAGCGCTTGAGGAGCGCGACGGCCACACGCGCGGATCCAAGGCGGGTTAGCGTCCTGAATCCGAAGTTCGCCTCATTAGTCTGGCGCGCGTGTCTGCGATGTGCTTTTGTGAGCGCATCGTTACAAACTCATTGGTTCGGCAATCTTGGTCTACCGCATTGCGCTTCCGCTGCTTTTGCTTGCCGCACCGTTTTTCCTGGCTCTCGGGCTGACCCTGCCGCTGGTGCGGTTCGAAAAACTCTATTTTTTTGAAGAAACCCCATCGCTGATCGCCATCGTCACCACACTTTGGCAGGACGGTAGCATTGCCTTGGCGCTGCTCGTGGCGCTGTTTTCAGCCGTGTTTCCCATTGCCAAACTGATGGCCGTCATGGTGGAAGCCGTGGCGAAGGCTCGAGCCGACGGGCTTCACCGGCCGGTCAGCCGATGGCTGCCGCTCTTGTCGAAATGGTCGATGATGGATGTGATGCTGGTGGCGCTTGTCATTGTTGCTGCAAAAACCAGCGGCGTGGCCGACGCCTTTACCCAACCGGGCCTGTGGTTCTATGCGGGATCCGCCCTGTCGGTGACGGCGGCGCATTTCATTCTTGGCAGGATAAACGCCGAGCCGGCTTGATTTCGGTGGCGCGGCGAAACGTTATTCGTCAGTGGCGATACTGCTGAATCCGAGTAGTGCGCAGGCCGGCGAGGCCGTGGGCATCGATCGATGCCTGCCAGGACAGAAACTCTTCGACCGTCAACGCATAACGTTCGCAGGCTTCTTCCAGGCTCAGCAGACCGCCGCGAACAGCGGCCACGACTTCTGCCTTGCGCCGAATGACCCAACGGCGAGTCGAGGTCGGCGGAAGATCAGCAATCGTCAGCGGACTGCCGTCCGGACCGATCACGTATTTGATTCTGGGTCGCACCATTTCGGTCATTGGACTCTCTGTACACACTCAAAGACCTAACTGAAGGACACCATACCGATTGAGGATTAAAGATTGTCTAAACAAAGCCATCCAACTTGATTCACACTTGATTCAACTTGTGAACAATGGATCTCTCACGGCTTCGAATTTCCCGTTCAGCAAGGCTTTCAAGGCTCAACGCTTGCCGCGGCAGTGGCAATTGCATATATGTTGCGCGGATGCTTGATCGGCGCCTTGAACGCCTTTGAACGCGGACGAAAAACGTGAACACACTTGATATCGACAAGAGGCCCGAAGAGACCCGGGTCGTCGTCGCCATGTCGGGCGGCGTCGATTCGTCGGTTGTTGCCGGCCTGCTCGCACGCGAGGGCTACGACGTCGTTGGCGTCACCCTGCAGCTTTACGACCATGGGGCCGCGGTCCACCGGGCTGGATCCTGCTGCGCCGGCCAGGACATCGACGACGCGCGCCGTGTCGCCGAAACGCTGAGGATCCCGCACTACGTGCTCGACTATGAAAAGCGGTTCCGCGAGGCGGTGATCAACCCGTTCGCGGAAAGCTATGTGGCCGGCGAAACGCCGATTCCCTGCGTTGCCTGCAACCAGACAGTCAAGTTCGCCGATTTGCTGAAGACGGCTCAGGAACTCGGAGCCGATGCGCTGGCGACGGGTCACTACATCCGGTCGCGCGCAAACGGCCTGCACCGGGCGCTCTACCGGCCGATCGATGCCGACAAGGACCAGAGCTACTTCCTCTTTGCCACCACGCAGGAGCAAATCGACTTTCTGCGGTTTCCACTTGGTGACCGGTCGAAGGCGGAAACCCGGGAGATCGCGGCCGAGATGGGGCTGACGGTTGCCGACAAGGCAGAAAGCCAGGATATCTGCTTCGTGCCCCAGGGCCGCTACAGCGATATCATCGCCAAGCTGCGGCCGGGTGCGGCCAACGGCGGCGATATCGTGCACATCGACGGCCGGCTGCTTGGCCATCATGAGGGCATCGTCAACTACACGATTGGCCAGCGGCGGGGCATCGGCGTTGCCGTCGGTGAACCGCTTTATGTCGTGCACCTGGATGCGCCGACGGCTCGTGTGATCGTCGGCCCGCGGACGGCGCTTGAGACCCGGCGGCTCCATCTGCGCGATATCAACTGGCTCGGCGACGGCGCGATTGATGCCTTGCCCGCAGACGGTTTTGCCTGTTTCGCCAAGGTGCGCTCAACCCGTCCGCCGCGCCCGGCAACGGTCTGGTTCCGTGACGGAAGCCTGATGGTCGAGCTGGCCGATGCCGAGGATGGCGTGGCGCCGGGGCAGGCCTGCGTGCTCTATTCCAGTGATGGGGATGATGCCCGTGTTTTTGGCGGCGGCTTTATCGATCGCACCGAGCGCTCGGACGAGGCGGAACGGCTTTTGCAGAATGTGCTCTCAGGCACCGATGTTTCATCGGAACCGGTCTCAACCCACTGACAATCGGTTCGATTCGAAAACAAAGGCCGGCTTCAATGAAGCCGGCCTTTTGATTCGGATCGGTGCTGCCCCTGAAGGGCGAAAGCGAAAACTCTATTCGGCAGCCACGGCCTGCTGCGATCCGACGAATTCCTGAACGGCGCCAATGATGCGGTCCTGGTCTTCACGGTTCAGATAGGGATGCATGGGCAGGCACAGGATGGTGTTCGGCAGTTGCTCCGTCACCGTCATCTTACCCGGACCGACCGGGTGATGGGCGTAGGCCGGCTGCTGGTGCAGCGGCTTGACGTAGTAGATCACCGACGGGATGTCCTGATCAGCCAGGTGCTGCTTGAGACCGTCGCGATAGGGGGTTTCGATGGCGAATTGAGCCCAGGCCGAGCGCATGCCCTCAGGCAGACGCGGAACCCGCACGTAGTCTTTCAGCTGCTCGCAATAGTGTTCGACAATTGCCTGGCGTGATTCCAGCTCTTCGTCGAAGATTGCCAGCTTCTCCAGCAGGATTGCAGCCTGGATGGTGTCTAGGCGTGAGTTTAGGCCGACACGGATATTGTCGTACTGGCTTTCCCCCTTGCCGTGGAATGCGTAGGAACGCAACTTTTCCATCAGCGCGTCGTCATTGGTGAACATGGCACCGCCGTCACCGTAACAGCCCAACGGCTTGGCCGGGTAGAAGCTGGTTGCCGCGACGTGACCGAAGGAACCGCAGCGACCGCCGCGGGTCGCGCCGCCGATACTCTGAGCGGCGTCCGACAACACCAGCAGATCGTGCTTGCGGGCGATGGGGTCGATTGCCTGATAGTCGGCGGGAGTGCCGAACAGGTCGACCGGGATGATGCCCCTCGGGGTCAGACGGCCCTCGGCGATCGTTGCCTCAATGGCATCTTCCAGGTGGGTCGGGCTCAGGTTGTAGGTTTCGTGCGAGATCTCGACGAAGACCGGCGTCGCACCGACCAGGGCAACCACTTCTGCCGTGGCGGCAAAGGTGAATGACGGGACGAAGACCGCATCGCCTGGCCCAACATTGTGCGCCAGCAGCGGGATCAGCAGCGCGTCCGTGCCATTGGCGCAGCCGATTGCGTGTTTGACGCCGACATAGTCGGCAATACGCTTTTCGAATTCCGTGACTTCGGGCCCCAGGATATAGCGTCCGTCGTGCAGAACCTTAGATACGGCCTGCTCAAGGCGGGCAGCTATCCGCGCTCGCTGCGCGGCAAGATCGATAAATTGCATATGTGTACCAGTCCCCCTGCGGTCAAAGCCCTTCACCGCGAAACGATTTCAAGTCGGGCCATGTCGGCGTCCGGACCCTGACAATCCGAAGTTCAGCCCCTCAACCTACTGAACCCTTCAAAGTCAGGCACATTAAACCGACATGGCCATCTAATTTTAGCTAATACGCTGTCTTTTCACCAATATCCAGCCCTGCCGCCATCACACTCCGGGGCAAAATGTAACTGCAGGTGATCACGAATTGTTATCGCCTGCAATGATCTCGCCCCGATCATGGTTGACCGTGCCGGCTGCCAGAATGCGAATGACGGCAAGCCCATCCGCGGCCGGTGTGCGCGGTTCGGCTTTGCCCTGGATGCAATCGATGAAGTGCTGATCCTGGCGGGTCAGCGGCAGCCCTTCGGGGATGGCGATAGGGCGCGGCTCGGCGGTTTCGAACTGCCATCCCGCGTCGTCCTGCCAGACGCGGTGATCGTAAACTGCGAGTTTCTGATCCCAGGGGAGGGTGTCTTCGAAAACCGCCATGGCCTTTTCGCCGATCACGGTAAGGCGTCGCTCCCGGTAGGGATTGAGCCGCGATACAAAGACATGGCTGCTGATGCCGCCGGGGAAGCTCATGTGCAGATGGGCGAAGTCGCTTAGATGATCAAGCGTGGCCGAGCCTTCGCCGCGAATCGTTGCCGGCTGCTCGCCGGTCAGCGCCAGGATCAGCGACAGGTCGTGCGGCGCAATATCCCAGAGCGCGTCGTTTTCGGCGTGAAACTTGCCCAGTCCCAACCGATGGGTGTGGATATAGCGAATCGCGCCGAGTTCGCCGGCAACGACCATGTCGGCCAGCGTTTCAAACGCCGGATGGTAGCGCAACACATGGCCGGTCATCACCACAAGGCCGGCTTGCCGTCCGGCTTCAACGACCTTCTCGGCGGCGTCGGTGTGGAGCGCAATCGGCTTTTCGACCAGCACATGCTTGCCGGCTGCGATCGCTCCCAGGGCGGCATCCGCGTGGAATTGCGGGGGCAGGGCAAGCACGACGGCATCGACCTGCTGTGAAGCGAAGATTTCGTCCATCGACATGGTTGGCACGCCGAACTCGGCGCCGATCTCCGCAGCCCGCGCGGAATCGGCATCGGCCACTGCCGCGAGGGCGCCGATTTCGCTCAATGTCCTGACATGGTTTCGGCCCCAATAGCCGCAACCGATGACCGCGACGGCCGGAAGATTGGTCATGTGCCGATCCGTGGATTTCCTGCTTTTGGCCTGCAATATCGGCAGCACTGAAAGCACGCAAGTGGGGGCGGGCGATTTGCCGCAAGCTTTTGCTTGACACCGGCCGGAACGCCCCATTATATCGCGCCGTTCCCGGCGGGGTAGCTCAGTTGGTTAGAGCAGCGGAATCATAATCCGCGTGTCGGGGGTTCAAGTCCCTCCCCCGCTACCAATCATTTCAGGGTCCGTTCTTGAGACATGGGTGACAGATTGTTCCTAAGACATGGGTGACAATCTCGAGCCGAACGGATTGTCGATGGTTTGCAAAGTGCTTTGCTCCAGGTCGATGTATCCCAGATCATAGTGCATGAAGCTGACTATCCAAATTCCATCGTCGACCTCCTTGATGCCGAGCCGCTGACCGGCCAGCACTTGCGATATGTAGATCTTCTTTTGGTGCAGGCAGATGCCCCGCATGCTGTGACGAGAATGTCCCTGTCATGGAATGGGTAGGTCACATCGCCGTTCAAAGTCTATTGATTGCACTTGCGTTGTTTTTCTTGGTTGTGATCCGGTCGCCATAACACTGCGTAAACCGGTGAGTGCCCGTGGAGGGCATTTTTATCAAATCGTATGATCAAAAACGCTACTCACCAAAAAATGACCAAACAATCAACAAACGCTGATGACATCTATTTCCCCGAGATGTTCGACCTGCCGACTCCGCAAAAAAACGCTGTATTAATCACGGGCGGTGCGAGGAGGTTGGGGCGGGCTATTGCAGTGGACCTGGCGGCCGCCGGTTGGCCGGTCGTAATCCATTATAACGGCTCGGAAGATGCTGCTCTTCAGGCAAAGCATGTCATAGAACGGGACGGTGGGTGCGCTGCAATCGTACAAGCTGATCTGTCGATTGAAGACGATGTGCGTTGCCTCATTGAACGTTCAGAAAATCTGCTCGGACCGGTCGGCGTACTGATCAACAATGCCTCTGTCTTTGAATGGGACGACGCGTCGTCGGCGACTGCGCAGTCGTTCGCGCTCCATATGGATATCCATCTCAAGGCGCCGCTGATCCTGTGCCAGCAGTTCGCTGAACGCCTGCCGAATACGGCCGGCGGCATAATCATCAATGTGATTGACTCCCGGGTCCTTAATCCAACGCCGCGTCACTTAACATACACCCTCTCAAAGACAGGATTGTGGACCTTGACCCGGGCCTTGGCCGAGGAGTTTGCGCCCCGGGTCCGAGTCAACGCGATAGGACCGGGTCCCATCCTGCCTGAAAAGGGGCAAGCTGTTGAGGAGTTTCGCGCTCGTTGTACGCGCCTTCCGCTGCAGCGGCCAGCTTCGTTGTCGGAAGTCTGTGACTCTGTTCGCTTCTTGATTGCTCAACGGGCAATTACTGGCCAGATGATCACGCTCGATGGTGGTGATCATGTCAATCGTCAATCCAAACGTGCGACGCAATTCACGAAACAGTTAGCCTACGTGATATAGCGACGCCAACATACGTGGATCGTAACTGATTTGCTGGAACGTCGGACCGTTCATTAGAATAGATACCGCATCGTGGCTGTGAAGCGATTCCTGGTGGCTGGCAGCCACGCGGAAATCGCCGACGCGATCGTCGCATTCCAGACCGTTGCAGATTAGCCGTACTGCGTCTTCAACGAAGATCGGATTGGAACCATTGAGCTCCGCAAAGGCTTGCTCGTCTTCGCGCTTCACCATTACTTGAGTCTCTGTGGGGATTGCGGCAACGCACAGTTCAACAAGGTCTTCGGTCCAAATGGTCTGATCATTGTCAATCACCACGGAAACCCGCGCAACTGAACGCTGTGAGTGCGGTGTTGCAATTTGGCCGCGCGTGTTTCGCGCGTGTTCGGACAGTTCCAGCGAGCATGGACAAGTTGAAGAGTAGACGTAATCAAAATGCACAATACATGTTAACTTCGGACCCTGCCGGACCACTTCAAAGGCGACATCGTAATACTGGAAACCTTCGAGATTGCTGCGCAGCGAGCATTTCAGTATGGGGTACCGGAAGCTCAATTGAAGCCGCGCATCAAGACTTTCCAGATCATCCAGGTAGGTTTCAAGAACCCTGTTTAGCTGTGCAAAGTTGAAGGGCTCTTCGGCATGCTTATAGAATGAGCGCAGGATCCGGCTCATGTTGATGCCTTTTTTTGAGGCTTCAAGGGAGACCGAGCCGGTCACTGATGTTTCCAGCATCAATAGTTCACCGGCGCGGGTTTGCCACTTCAGTGGAAGGCGAAAGTTTGAAATGCCGACATGCTGGATTTCAGTTTTGGCGCCCTTGATCAGACTCGGGGGTCCGTTCTGCAGGTCAGGCATGCTCGCCTTGTAAGCATCATCCGGAGTGAATTGTTCGGGGTAGCTCCTGTTGAAATCCTCGTTGCGACCGCGCATCGTCTCGGCAAGAAGATTACTGTCCAGCCCCGACGCCCTGTAGCGTCTGATAACGTCAAGCGCGGCTTTTACTTCATCGCAAGTGGGCGCGGGCAAATCATCCGCTTCTGTCAGCTGATTGGAACGGACAATCTCATTCACAGCTTGCACTCCTTGGATCGCGACAGACATACGAGCGAGGCTGCGGGTCAGATCAGTTTTTGTCATGATTTTACAGGCAGGCCACGATCTTGAACTAAAATCATGGCCGATTGGAGCCGTGAATCATGCCGTTGGCCGAATCTATATGACAAGAATGCAGAAGGTCGGACGAATACGCATTGAAGGCGGATTTCAGGGCAGCAAAACCTGATAGCGTCTGATTGCCCGGAACGGGATCACAAATCTCATCGGTGCGTTTTGCGCTTGCCTTTCCTCCAGTCAACTATAGTTCCAATTTCAAGGCAGCGAACGCGTTATCAGTGTCTAAAATTCTTGCAGTTGTCAGTGGGCCAAGCATGAAATCTGATTTGATTGTTCTCATTCTGGGCAGTGCTCCGGACGCAATGCGTGCGGCAACTTGGCCAAAGCCGGATTCTTGCAAAATAGTCAGTATCAACAACGCATGGAGGGTCCGCGGCGATTGGGATTATAATATCTACCCGGACGACTTCCCCGCCGAAAACACGCCCGATCGGATAGACAGCGCGCAGAAGATCATCAAATCGTCAACCTATGTTCCGGCCAACAATAGGTTTGGCGGAATTGTCTACGCCGGGGCGACAATGGCGTTCACGGCTGGTTATTGGGCGCTGAGTGAACTGAAACCTCGCGTCCTGGCCTATCTGGGCTGCGACATGGTTTACAACGGACGAAACACGCATTTCTATGGGCGCGGCACGCCTGATCCCCTGCGTGCAGATGTTACCCTGGCATCTTTGGAAGCCAAATCGGCGCGGCTGATGACGATCGCAGCAAAACAGCACTGCGCATGCATCAATCTGTCTGACAAGCAGGAAAGCCGACTGCTTTTTCCGAGAGTAAGTCACAAGGCACTGGTCGCTAATTTGCCGATACCCGGCTACGACCCGGAATCAGCCGACAGGGCCCAGAGCCTGGAGCAGGAAGCCGGCTATCTAGTCGAGCATGGTCGGTATTGGGAACACGATACATCTTTTGATCTCGACCTATTGGCAAGGATAGACAAGCACTGGCTGTCCGCCGTTGAATGGCCCAAGACACCGGATGCCAAAGCCCAATCGGACAACCAGTTTGCATGAGGTCGAAGGTGCTAGTGCTTGGTCTTTTTGTGGCTCGCCCTAAATGCGAAGCTGGTTTCTGTTTGTTAGAGGCAATCCTTTAAGGAGCGATCATGGCTGACCTTTTGACCGAAGAGCAGCGCAACGAACTGCTTCCCGACCTTGGAGTTAAGGGATGGGGCGGCGTACCCGAGCGGGATGCGATCAGGAAAGTCTATATTTTCGGGAATTTTGTCGATGCGTGGGGCTGGATGGCAATGGTGGCTATTCACTGTGAAAAGCAAAATCATCATCCCGAATGGCTAAATGTTTATCGGACAGTTGATGTGACACTGACAACCCACGATGCCGGCGGGCTTACCGATTTGGACCTACGCATTGCCAACAAGATGGACGAATTGGCAGAAAAGTTTAGCAATATGAGCTTCCAGAATGATCTTGCGCAACCCATAGCTTGTTTGTGCGGCACGCCAGACGCCCACTGAAGCCCGCCTTCCTCGAGTATTTGTCAATCGATCAAACGTAAGACGGAGTAGCCGATCAACATATCGGAACGAGATTACCCCCGTCGATCAGGTTCAGGGCGGTCAGGTTCTGAGTTGAAATTTCGACTGGAAATCCAGATTTTGTGCAGCAAATTCAATCGCTTTAGCTTGCGACGACAAGCGCAAACTTTCGCGGACAAATCATCAGTAATATCAAGTGATTGGAAGCCCGATTGACCACCGAGTGGGAGTGATCAATCATTGAATTTCGGTCATTAACGCTTGTATCAAGTTTGGAGCTATTCATTTCCGGTTGCCTGCACCACAAATACAAAATCTGCAGTGTTTTCAGTCGGGGTGACAATCGGTAGCGGTCCCCCACTACCAATCATTTTATGTGTCCGACCCGAAGACATAGGTAACAGAACGTACCTAAGACATAGGTGACAACCTCGTGCCGAACGGGTTGTCGATGGTTTGCAGTGTTCTTTGCTCCAGATCGATGTATCCGAAATCATAGTTCATAAAGCTTAGAAGCCAAATTCCATCCTCCACCTCCTTGATACCCAACCTCTGACCGGCCAGGACCTGCGATACGTTGATCTTCTTGCGATGCATGCAGATTCGTCCGCACGCTGTGACGAGTATGTCGCGGTCATGGAAGGGGATATTCCACATCGGGCAGTCCATGATAGCGATCTGGTTGGGGCGAATAGACCTCACCAGGACACTTCATATCGAGAGCCTCGTGGGGCTGTTCGATATTGAATTCGTTGATGAATGCATCGAAGCGGGGCTGCTGCTGCAGGCTGTTCTTGCCTGGCGGTCTGGTTGTTTCTTTCTTTAGGGTCAGGTGCATACGCTCGTGCGGCCGTTCTGCTGTGGGTTTCCCGGCTTGATGCGCTCAATCCTGACACCCAGCCTGAGCCAATACACTGGTTGTCGGTTCTGATTGGCCTTGGAACCACTTTCGTCGAACAATCGCTTGAAGGCTGACAAGGCGTTGATGTCTTTGGTCGATTCATGAGCTTCGCACATCTGCAGCATGCGTGACACATGGTCGGTGACCGTCAGGGGGTAACAAACTGACCGTTGCCGCGCCTGAACCACGCGATATCCCGAACTCGCAGCAAAGTTCGCTCGGTTCCAGCGAGCCGTAAAGAACGACACGTTCTCTAAGCTGGTCTGCTTCGGAAATGTCGGATGAGCAGAAGCAGCCTAAACAGAAGGTACATAGGCGATGAGATTCCACCCGTACATGGAGATCCGACTGAGGCGGGTTGATGAGCTTGCATACGTTACGGGTGTTGCCGACACGGCACCACTGGAACAAGCGCTATGGCGGCACTGTTTCAGAAGTGAGCGCGATGGGAGTGACATCGGACACATCGCCGTTTGTCACGAACGTCGTGCGTCAAAATTTCGACGCTTTGCGGGAAGTCGCCGGTCAAAAAGATGCCGCCTGAAGGGACGAAGGACGAATTCAGGTGAAGTGCCCGGCGTCAACAATGTAACGTTGTCGGCTTAGGCTCGGGCCAGACCGAAGGGAGTACTGGATTGAGCGAGTAACACGGCGGGAACGACCCCGACAGATCAAGCGAATATGTACGATGGGCGGGGCTAACTGGAACAACCTAAGCCACCGGGATGAGATTGAGTTGAGGCGCGTCACCTGAATTCTGACGAATATCACGAAAGGGACGAAGATGAGCCGACCTCGCCACCTAAGATCACCGGTGCATACTGGAGCCAGTTGCAGGAATTGACGCTTCCATGAATACTGCTCTCGAACAGTCATTAAAAGCCGCGGCGGCATTCTGAAAACTAACTCGTTCGCTGCAGCGGGTACTCAAGAAGGAAGATCATGTCACAAGTTTCAGCCCTCGGAATCAAAAACCTCGTAAGTACAATCCTCACCAATGATGGAGATCATGTTCTCGCGAAATTTGAATTAACCACAGGTGATCAGAGGGTGATAGCGATACCCAGCGGCCAGATTCTCCCGTTGATTGAAAACCTACTGGCACAGCTGGGAAAGTCGCAGACCAAAGGGGATGAGACTCCACCGGTTCAGACGCTTCCAACCACAAGTTGGAAAGTCGGTTACGTTAATGATCGGGCCAATTGGGTTCTGATGCTAGGTACATCCTCGGGTACACAGATCGGATTTATGCTTGGGACGGACGAACTCACAGGGTTTCGCGAAGCCTTAGAAGCATTGGAATCCGAGAAGCGCCTTCAATAGAGCCGAAACAGTCGATGCTCAGTGTCAAACACCTGCAGCACATTTGCCAGCCTGTTGGGCAGAGGCGGCTCCATGAGTTGCGACGACGAACGACTGGGCGAGGATGATTGCGCCGATGGCGCTGAGATGATCAACGGTTTGACCAACGCGGGCATCGTCATTCAGATCCAAATCGACGACGTTACATTCTGACTATACCTCGCCAGCAAATACAAGGGACGTAGGAAGGCGTGATGTACTGGGCAGAGCATAGAATGAGCGAGCCGAAGAACGTTTGTCGGGGCTGCGCTGGGGCTTAGGAGGGCTTCTTGGGACATCGCGAAACAGAGTCGTGTGGTCATATGGGCACAGCCACGGTCGACGTGGTGCCAGCAACCAAGCATTAGGTTGTTGCGCGTGGTCGGTTGATGGTGCTTCCCCCTGAATTGGATGGAAGAGTGCAAGTCGTTTTCCGGATCGTTGAATGCAGGTTGTAAGCTAAAGCCGCACACGGTTCAGGGTTTCGGCATCGTGAAAACATCGTTCAGTGGCCCGCTAAAGGTCCGCCAAGACGCGCCTTATCAGCATTGCCATCTAGACATCGGAACTAATGGAAGAAGCCTGAACCGTTTCGGCTCCTCGTTCGGCGGCCCACGTTTTGACTGGATGCCGATCGTGCCTTCTGATCGTGCCTTCTGAATTCAGACGGACCGGATTGTGACATGGGCGCAGCAACAACTCCTTCTGAACGCCGTCAATTCGGGCGTTGACCACCAACGCAAATGGCGAGGCCGTGAGCCTGCCGATTTGCGGCTGAACTTGACGGCTGTATCATCACTATCGTTGACAGAAATCACACATGGAAAAGGCCTTTTGGCCATTGGTTCGATCACACGACCTAGTCTCGTGGTTGTGCTTTATCAGCCGCGCGAAGTGGTTCGCATTCGTGCGCACCGACCTCCAAAAATCTCGACCCTGGGCTTGCGTACGAGCTTCTGGTCGGGGTCCTCAAGGGCGAGCCGCCTCATAACCTCGGACAAACACGGCCAATAATTCATACTGTAATAAACTTATCAATCGATAAAATAATATTTGTCTATTCCGAATTATAGTTGAAAATACACCTATAAAGTGCAATTTAGCGAATTGCCACCACGTCTGCTTCATGGATGTGGATGTCTAAACTCAGGACCGCGCTTTTTTGAATTTTCTCTTTATCCCCACTTCAGAACGCGGCCTCCGGCGCCGTCACAAGGAGCTGGCCCGAATGCGCCAATGGACCCTTATCGCAGCCCTCACGATCAGCCTGCACACCGCGGCCATGGCCGAGGACAACAGGAACGGTTTCTACGTGGCAGGAATGATCAGCTTGGGAAACCTGACCGATGCAGACTTTTCGAGCAACTTCATCGCTGATCTTCCGGACAGGCAAATCAATTCGAACCACGGTATCACTGACTGGGCCGTCCTCGGTTTTGAGAATGGGATCGTCGGTTCCGGAGCGATCGGATACCAGCACCAACTCTGGCGTTTAGAGGTTGAGGGGAGTTGGCGTAAAAACAGCTTGGATTCCACGTGGGTTCACAACCCCCAATTCGATCAAGGCACGGCTGCCGATGGCGGCAGCAATATCGACGTGACTGAGTTTAAGGAGATCAAAATTGCAGGAACGAGTATCTCCGCGGTATCGGGCATGGCGAACGCCTGGCGTGCGTTCGAGATCGACGAAGCCGTGCGGCCATTTTTCGGCGCCGGGATCGGCGTTGCCAAGTTGACCGCGAATACCTCGCAACTGGGCGATGCCTCCTATACCGGGCTGGCATGGCAGGTTGGAGGCGGACTCGAATATGACGTCATTGAAAATACAACCGTCAGCCTGGGCCTGCGCTACTTTCGAACCCAGAAACCGAAGTTTAAATGGCAAGCAAAAACCCTGGAAACCGAATATCACTCCTTTGATATCGGTATCGGTCTGCGATATCGGTTCAACTGATGCGCGGTAATTTCCCGATCGCGTTGGTCCTGGTGACGGGTCTGACGTCCTGTGCCCACGCCCCCGAAACTCATTCTCCTGGAACGACCTATGACATTGCGGGATGGGACTGCAATCAGTTGCGGAATGAAAAGGTCGTTGTCGACGAAGCCCTCGCAATCGCAATAGCGAAACACCGTCTGGTATTGAAGCGAGACACCTATGGCATGGTGATTGGAGGCTCCCCGTTGGGGACGATGAGTGGCAAGACTACGACGATCGAGATTGCCGATCTCATGGGCCGTCTCGAAGCACTTAAGCAGGCACTTCTCTCCTGCCCGTCCACTGTCCAGGGGGTGTGATCTGACTGAGTGCAAGCTTGACCACACATTCGCTCGGGTTGGCAGTTCAAAGTCACATTTTATGCCATGCAAAGACCCCTGCCGACTCTCACAATGTGGCCGTGCTCGCGCTTTAAGAGCGAACAGCCTCAATCTTGGTTTTTGATCTGACGGGTTTGATTGCCAATCTGGCTGTCGATGTCCTCCGCCCAACCAGTCAGCCCCGTGACGCTACGGTGAAGTTCCTCGCTGCGAAGTCGGGTTCGCGTGAACCACCTGAGGGTATGTAGATGCTGCTTGAGTGCGTTGAGGATGTGTACCACTTTCTTCTCAGGCGCGTCCCGGTAAGTCACTTTTCCAAGACTGCGAATTCGGGGGCGCATTTGGCTGCGCTTGCCACAACCTGCGACGACCGTTCGGAAACATCGCCCAGTTGCGGGACGCGCGGTGCCATTCTGGCAAAGCCCATCGGGCGGCGGTGAATGGCCTGATCCGAATTGATATTCCCTTCTGCAAGGTCAGCGACGACGTTGCTCGAAAAACCTGCATTGGCTAGATGTCCAAAGCCGATCATTCCAGCAGGGTGGAGACCGTCATTGTTGTTTTCGGCCAGGATCGCGATGGGAAGGCTGCAGTTCAGGGGGCAGTGAATGGGGTCAATTGGCGCATTCCGGGAGCAATTCCTCGTGCTGTGGGGCCGCGTTCCGAAGAGGAGGACACAATGGAGTCCAAAAAACGCGGCCCCGAAGGTAGGCCTCCACACCTCAAATGATGGGGAACAAGATGTGGCGGCAGAGCAGATCAAAGACATGGCCTTGAGCCTGACTCAAGTATAAAATGGGAATATTTTTGATTAATTTACATATCAATAAGTATATGTCCGATTTAAATTTATTACGCGTGAAATTTTGAGTTGTCCACGAGTCGGACGCAACAATACGGCGACCGAGATGAAAGATCGGCGCCATTCAATGCCTGAACCCTTTCAGTTCGTGAAGTTGCTCGCGGCAGCGGTTTCCTGAACACTTCACCCGGAGTTCAGTTTCGCTGATCTGAATCGGCGAGAACTGGAGCACCGGAGGAGGCTGGCACCCGTCATCCTAAAGCGATGCCTGCAATGCAGCGCCGAGACCTCACCAGCAGTTGTTTCAAGCGCCGAACGATGCCGAAGATGACCGGCCAATCAACCGTGTAAATATCCGCGATACAGATTGACGATTTCTCAAGCCATGACCGGAACGTCCAAAGTTCGGCGGCGTTGCTAGCGGCAGAGCACGCTCGACCAGAGCGAAGGCCATCATTGACGCAAGGATCGGCCTTCTTGCCGCGCCGATAGGTGGTGCCTGATCAGTGAGTCGAGATGCTCTGCGAAAACAAACGGGTTTGAACAATCAAGGGAGTAGACGGTATGACGATGGAAAATGGGCGAAATGAAGGGGCGGTGCCAGACAACAATGACGAGGAGCTCCATACCGTCGTGTATGATTGGGACACGATCTTGGGGTCTCTAAAACTCGATCTGTGGCCTGACAGCCCGGTCAATCAACCACTGATGTCAGAACCCATCCAATCCGAACTGCCGTTGTCGGGTAGTTCTTACGACAACAACGATATTGGCTCTCCCGGATACCAACCGCTGGGCTGGTATTGTTT
This sequence comes from Hoeflea sp., assembly GCA_965228435.1. Classification (GTDB taxonomy): domain Bacteria; phylum Pseudomonadota; class Alphaproteobacteria; order Rhizobiales; family Rhizobiaceae; genus Hoeflea_A. Next base: position 4,860,432 of record OZ245818.1, read on the forward strand.
CCAGCCGCAGCCAACGCAGCCTTGGAGCTATTTTGATCCTCAGCCGATGCAGCCATGGAGCTCTTCCCATCAGGCTTCGGCACCTTATTCGCCCGGCGCGACGCTTGCTCCAATTGATCCTTGGTATGATGGCGGCTACTGCAATTTTCACGATTGGTGGTAGGTGAAGCCGACAAAGGGTGCTTCTGGTGCGGCCGTTACATGCCTTCTATCGAGGCAGATCTCCCTTTCCAAGCGCCTCTCAACAAAGCACCATGCCGGCTATATGGTGACATCGCGATTTCATTTATGCAGTTCAGGGGAAGCCGACCATGACCTGGGTTCACAAGCTGCTCATTTCATCGGCGATCGTGACTTTGGCTGGTGTTGCTGCGGGCGGCGCGACGGAACGTGTCCAAGCGTGCCATCGCGTGGCCTTTGAGGACGACCGCTATATCGTCTGTGGGTTCGACCTTGTCGACTCCGACGTTCGGCTCTTTTGGCAACAGTCGAATGGCCGGCCATATGCTACCTTCGCGACGCTGGCCAATGCTCTCGATCTGGAGGGAATGCAACTGGAGTTTGCGATGAATGGCGGGATGTACGGGGACGATCTCAGTCCAATCGGCCTGCATGTGGAAGGCGGGCGAACCCTGCGCGAAGCCAACACAGCAACCTCACATAAAAGGCCAGAGCCGAATTTTTTCAAGAAACCGAACGGTGTCTTCTTTATCGGCGACGGCGTTGCCGGGGTGATGACGACCGATGCCTATCTGACCAGTCCGCCGCGAGCACGGTTTGCGACTCAATCCGGGCCCATGCTGGTCATAGACGGCGACCTCCATCCGGCCTTCATAGTTGATTCACATTCCCGTAAGCCACGTAACGGTGTGTGTGCACCGACCCCGACCGAGGTTCGGTTCGTCATCTCCGATGGCAGAGTCAATTTTCACGATTTCGGTCGATTTGTCCGCGACCATCTCGGCTGTGACAACGCGCTTTTCCTTGATGGCGGTTCCGCACCTGGCATCTATGCGCCCGAACTCGGCCGCAATGACCCGCCGGGCCATGGCGGGTATGGCCCGATTATCGGTGTCGTGGGTCAAAGGTAAATGGTTTTCTCGTGGGGAGCAGAATTGCTCCCCACTCGGAAATCCAGCTCAATCTGTATCGCCGTAAATCATCGATCTTACATGCTCCGGAATGTCGGAGCGTGCCACGCCGATTTCCGCGAGCGCATCGTCCGGCATCCTGTTGAGCACTCCCCTCATCTGTCCGTATTGCATGAGGCGGATTGCGGCCATGAAGCGGCTTCCGATCGACCTCAGGATCTGATGGGTAAAGCGTCCGATCGTGCTCAGATCGGCAAGCTTGTGCGGCTCGGTTGAAGTGTATGCCATGTTCGGCCCTACCTTCATGTAATCATTGCAGAATTTTCGCGAGCCAACCGACGGATATCGCTCCGGGCGATCCCCATATCGGCGAGGTCCCGGTCGGTACAGATCGACAGCTCGTGAATGGTTCGAATGTAACTCCTGCGCCGTGCGACGGCGGTCACTAACGAACGGCGACCATCGGCGAAAAGAGTGCGTATAGCTGAATTGTGGCTCATCGCCTTGCTCCTTGTATTGCGGGTATGAGGTCACTTGCAGGTGGCCGTCCCACGAGTCTTCGCGGGTGATTGACGCACCGCAGCAATTATGCTGCATTGCAAAAATACTGAGGCGGAGGAGATTCGAAACCCGTGCCCTGATCAAAGGGGCTGTGCAGAAAACGCAAAGCGAGGCAGATCCCATGGACCTCCCGAGCCAGATGATTCTCTTTGCCCAGGTTGTCGATGCAGGCAGTTTCTCCGCGGCAGCCAGAAATCTTGATCACACTCCCTCCGCGGTCAGCCGACAGATCGGACATCTCGAAGATCGGCTCGGCGTGCGTCTGCTCAATCGGTCGAGCAATGGTCTCGTCGTGACGGAGGAGGGCGCAATCTTCCTGAAACGGTGTGTGGAGATATCGGACAGGGTTTTGGAGGCGGAATCCCTTGCCGATACCATGAGTGATCATCCCCGCGGGCGACTGAAACTCGTCTCGACCGTCGCCTTCGGAAAATCTCAACTGTTGCCGATCCTTCCGGCATACCTGGAGCGACATCGCGATGTCACGGTGTCGCTGGAGCTGACTGATCGCAATGTCGATCTCTCCAGCGGCAGTCTCGACCTGGCGATTCGCTTCAGCGAACAGGTTGAAGACGAAAGAGTGATTGCACGGAAACTCGCCAGAAACCGACGATTGATCTGCGCCGCGCCGAAGTATCTGGAGCGCCACGGTCACCCGTCCGGACTATCGGATCTTGAGAATCACAACTGCCTTCAGCTCTCGACCGTTGAGCGATGGAACGATTGGCGCATCCTCGATATCGACAGCGGAAAGCCGATGCGACTGGGCGGAAACATCGAAGTCAACAGCGCAGATGGCATCTACCATGCGACGCTTGCCGGCGCAGGCGTCGCCCGTCTTTCCACCTATCTGATCAACGACGACATCAAGTCGGGCAGGCTCATCAACGTGTTTCCAGACTATGCAGATGACAGTTCAGACATTCTCGCGACCTATTCGCAAAAGCGAAACCTCTCGCCCAAGATTCGCACCTTCATCGACTTCATGGTTGAGGTCTTCGGCCACGTTCCGCCGTGGGAACGCGGGCGCGCTCCAGCAGCTGCCTGATAGCTGATCAAGAGGGCAGGGCTTTACCGAATATTCATCCCGGTCCGCTTTAATGCAATTTTCATTATTTGGTGCCGAGATTTCCAATGGATGCAGCGCAACTGATTCCCGCCTGGCACTCACTGGTCGTCGGATTGGCTCTGGTGATTTTCGGCTTCGTTGCCCATGTAATCCGAGGATTCATCAACCTTTATCCGGACAAGATTTCCGACAACGATCTGGTAAACATCGTTGTATCGGATGACTACAGCACGCTTGATCATATCCTCGGCGTGGAGTTCACCGACTACGGATATTACGATCTCAACAGCGGCAAAAACCTGACCATTTCGATCTCGCTCTGTCTGGTTTTCGGATACATCGCCTACTTCATGGACCCCATGGGTGTTTCGACCGTAATCGATCAGGGGGTTATCTGGCTTGGCAACCGGATTGTTGAGAACTGGAACAACATGAGCTTCGGTTTCTGACGACCGGATCCGCCCAAACGGCCCGCGAATTAGGTCAGTTCTTTCATCCAGTCTGCGCAAGTGCCTGCCACGGTTTCCCAGCCCGGCTCCATGAACAGGTAGTGCGCATGGTTGCGAGCCATGATGTGTGTGCCGTTGGCGCCGTATTTTGCGGCGATCTCGAGCCCGACGGCCGGTCTAACCGCGCGATCCTCTTCGCCGGAAACCACCAGGACCGGGCAAGTGACCTTGTCAAAGTCGACGGCGATGGCGCGGTGATCGTCGAACATCCAGAAGAACATCTCGAACATGACACGGCCCGATTCGGGACCCAATCGGTCGAATACCGCGTGTTGCGTTGCTTCATCCAACTTGTTGAAGGCAAAAGGCGCGATCAGGTCGAAATCGACCCGGTTCGGCGCTTTCCAGAATGGCCCTTGCTCCATGAAGGCGCGGGCCACGGCGCGCTCGTCGTCGGTTTCCGGCAGCATGCCCCAGGCAGAGTTTGGATTGATCAGCACCAGTCCCGATGCCAGGCCTTTCGCGGCCACCTGCTGTGCGACCAGCGCGCCGACCGCGTGGCCGAGCAAAACAGGCGGTGAGTCCAGAGTGCGTGCGAAATCGGCAATGTCCGCCGTGTAATCCATGATACTGGTGTCGGCGAAAGCCGGATCGGGCTCGGCCTCCGGATCGCCGTCATGAAACCGCAAGGCTGGAGCATGGCAGGTCCAGCCACGATCTTCGAAAAACCGTCGGTAATTGTCCAGGCACCAGGGTCCGGCAAAGGCGCCATGGATCAGGACGATATCACCCATGGAATTCTCCTGTTCTTGCATCGGTCAAGCGGTCAGGCAGCCACGCCACCCCAAACCGCCTCTGCCGTCTTGACCACGAGCTCCAGTTTGCGTTGCTGGTCGTCATAGGTGATTTCGTTGCCCTCCTCGGTGGAGGCGAAGCCGCATTGCGGGGCGATACCCAACTGGTCGATGTCGACATATCGGCCGGCCTCGTCGAATTTCGCCTTCAGCCAGTCGAGCTCTTCCAGTTCACCTTTCTTGGTTGTGATGAAACCGGGCAGCACTCGCTGCTTGCCCTTGGCGAGCAGCCGAAGCGGCTCAAGGCCACCGGCCCGTTCGGTGTCATATTCCATGAAGAATATGTCGACCCCGGTCTGGTTGAACACGGCATCTGCGGCCGGGTCGTAGCCCCCATCGGCGGCATGGCGGGAGCGGAAATTGCCGCGACAAAGGTGCATGGCGATCAACATGTCGTCGGGCCGGTCCTTGATCGCCTCATGCATCATCCAGGCGTAGCGCTCGATCAGCCGGTCGGGATCCCGGCCTTCGCTCTTCTTGATCTCGCGCTGTTTCGGATCGCACAGATAGGCAAAGAAAATGTCGTCCATCTGCAGATAGCGGCAGCCAGCATCGTAAAAGGCCTTCACAGCCTTCTTGTAAGTGGCTGCAATGTCGGCAAACAGACGTTCGTCGTCCGCGTATTCGGGTGGTGCGATGTCTTCGGGCGCGACCCGGTAGTGACAGCAGCTCGGGCCGGGAATGGAGATCTTCGGAGTGACATCGGCAACCGAGGCAAGAAAGCGAAAATGCTCAAGATGCGGATGGTCGGCCGGGAAATCGAGCAGGCCTTTGATGCACGGATAGAGCGGCCGCAATTGGGCACCGGCAAAGGCGATGCCTTCGTCGCGCTCCTCCAGCTCCATTCCGGTCAGCAGCTCCATGAAATCATAGTGCCACCAGGAGCGCCGCATCTCGCCATCCGTCACTGACAACAGCCCAAGGTCCTGTTGAAGTTTCACCTCGTCACGCACCGCCGCATCTTCAACATCGCGCAACTCGTCGCTGTCGATCGTCTTGTCCTCGAAAAAGCGCCTGCGCGCATCCTTGACCGACTGCGGGCGTAGCAGGCTCCCCACATGGTCGGCCCGGTAGGGTGGCTTTAGAGTGTCGGACATTGTTCCTCCTCGGCATCAATTTCAGAGAGCGGCGATGGCTCGCGATGTCCACGAGAACGATGATACAGATTCTTCCCGCTTTTGGCAGTCGGAGACGGGCGGCGGAACAAGGGCTCGCGTCGCGGCCGGTCGCGAGCCTTTTGGTCCGGAGCACGAGCAATGGTCTATCGGCGTGTGCCGCGACGCAGTTCGAGCGGCTGCGGCATCATGTCGAGGCGGGTTCCGACCAGGATCATGCGCATGGCGTCTTCGGCCGCGCGCCGAAGCAGCTTTCGGGCGCTGCCAATGGCAGTTTCGAGCGTGCAGGGGCGCTTGATGATCGAAGCGAAGGCGTCGATACCGGCCTCGAACGTGCGGTCGACCCCGTTGCCTATCGTGCCGGCGAGCGCGATGGTTGGGATTGCGCGTTCCCGCGCCCGGCGGGCGACTTCGCAGGGGACCTTGCCGAAGGGGCTCTGGCTGTCCAGCGCGCCTTCCGCGGTGATGACGAGATCCGCGTCTTCGAGCAGAGCCTCGAAATCGAGATATTGCATGACGATGTCAAAGCGGGGATGCAGAGTGGCGCCGGTGAACGCCGCGAGGCCGGCACCAAGTCCACCGGAAGCGCCGGAGCCCTCCGCATGCCCCAGGTCCAGCCCGAGGTCGGCCTGGATGCGCATCGCATAGTTTTCCAGTGCCCGTTCAAGCTGGATGACCTGGTCGGGACTTGCGCCCTTTTGTGGTCCGAACACGCGAGCGACGCCCTTTGGCCCGAGCAGCACGTTGTGCCAGTTGACGGCGACATCGACCGTGATGCGCTCAAGGCGAGGGTCAATGCCGGATGCGTCGATTTTGGACAAGGTTTTGAGGCCGGCCCCACCGGGTGTAATCGGGCGACCCGAAGCGTCCGTGAGCCGGGCGCCGAGTGCCTGGGCCATGCCGCAGCCGCCGTCGTTGATGCCGCTGTCACCGCAGCCGACAAGGAGCCGTCGGGCGCCAGCATCGAGAGCCGCCAGGATGAGTTCACCGACACCGCGGCTGGTCGTTGCCGTCGGATCCCGCAGATCGCGCGGCACCAGACGCAGCCCGGCGGCAGCGGCCATTTCGATCACCGCCGTCGGCTTTTCCTGGCCGCCGAGAAAGCCGAAGAAACTGTCTACCGGTCGACCGACGGGTCCGGTGACGACGACCTCATGCAAGCTGCCGCCGGTCGCCTGGACCAGTCCCTTCGTAAATCCTTCGCCGCCGTCAACCATCGGGGCCTTGAGAAGCCTGGCGTCCGGCATGGCGCGCTTGACGCCCTCGGAGATTGCTTCCACGACGTCTTCCACATCGAGCGATTCCTTGAAGCCGGAGGGAGCAATCAAAACATTCAGTGACATGGTTCGGTCCTTTCCTGTTGGTGTGAAAGGACAACGACCCGGCACGGCGTTTATTCCCGATGAGGCAAGGAAAATGCCGGATTTGAACGATTTTTCTCCAATATTTTCAATCAGATGGTGGTCGCGGCTTTGGAATCGGAATGCGGTCCGGCAGAACCTGGGAATAGGCTGGAATGCGGCACGCCTGGCGCGCTGCCGCTATGGCAGTTGGTGTGACATCGGGAGCGTAGAGACGCGGCGAGTGGGCGCGCAGCCGTACCATGTCGCCCCCGCGGTACAGGTCCCGTATTCTGCGGCGTTCGATCGGGTAGCCGTCGCGACGGAGCCGGTCCCAGACATGCCACCAGCCTGCCGCCCACATGGCGCGGTCGCGGATCGTTGCCAACATCACCGTGTTCAGTCGCTGTGCCGTGCAGACAGCTGTCTTGGAGTCGGCTTTCGGCGCGGTACGTCCTTCGACATCGACCCGACTCGCGGTTTCAGCCGGCCGCTCACGGCTTTCGGGAAGCTGGTTGGGCCAGACGAAAAGCGCAAAGGCGGTGATCATGACAATCTTGACCGGCAGCAACGGGATAGCCAGTCGCAGCAGGTCGGACTGATTGAACGTCGCGCGATCGGCATTGCCGAACAGCGCGACCGGTTTGGCGCTGGCCATCATGGTCTGGCAGAATCCCGTGCCGAGCACCGTGACCAGCGCGAGGGTCACGACATCGTGGCCGAGGCCGGCCAGGGGCAGGGTCACAGCCGGAAGCAGCACGGCTGCGCGGGCGCTTCGGGAGTTGATGATCAAATGCGATAGAACGGCGGTCGAAGCCAGAAAAAAGACAACCAGCGGCTTGGAATGACGGGCGCTTGCCGGCAGCAGATCAAGCGCCGAGCCGGCCATCCACTTGCTGGCGCCAGACAGAATAATGGCGTCAGCGATGACAACTGTGGCGGTCAGGAAGACCAGCAATTCGACCTCGACCTGCCGAAACACCTGCTTGGGCGACTGCGCGGTGAACGGTCCAGTTAACAGCAGGACCGCGCCGCCGACGGCGACGAGTGCGATGTCGACGCCGTGCCACGGGGCCGTGATCCACAGTGTGACGATGCAGGTGAGCACCGCCAGAATGCGCCATTGCTGCGCATCGGTCGGCGCCTTGCTTGGCAATCGGCTGGAGAGGACCGCTGTTCGTGCTCTTCGTGGTACGAAGAGCAGCAGGATGAGGGCGGCGGCAGTGTGGCTTGCAAGCAGGGTCAGCGGAAAGGCGAGCATCAGCCATTCGACATAGCCGATGGAAACGCCCACCGACCGGTCAATGGCCTCAACAGCAACCAGATGAGCGCCGGCGCCGATGATCGATCCGCCAGCCGACAGCAGGATCACCGTCGGAAATAGCAAGGCGAGCGCGCGTTCCGAGGCCTTGCCGGGCATGCGATCGGCCAGGGTCATGAAGACCGGCAGCAGAAGCGCCGCGCGTCCTGAGGTGGACGGTATGAGAAATGCCGTCAGGGCGATGACGAAAGTCATGGCGTGGAAGAAGCTCGTTAGTCCCGAAAACGGACTGACCGCTGCAACGGCAAGCCGTTGCATGAGGCCACTCGTCTTCACCACTGCCGCAATTACGAAAGCTGCCAGTAACAGCCACACGAGTTCCCGGCCGAGCGTGGCGTAAAGCTGCGTATCGGGAACGACACCAGTCAGAACAAGCGCCAGGGCGGCGCTGACGGCGACGACGGAATCGGGCAACGGCGTCAGGGTCCAACCGACAATTGCCAGCGCCGTCACGGCAAGTGCGATGCGGGCTTCATCGGCAAGGTCATGCGGCAGCGCCCACGTGGTGAACAGAATCGCGACGCTGATCGTCAAAACCAAAGCCGGCTTGGCGTTGGAGATACGGAGTGCCAATAGGGCAAACGGAATCTGAGGGCCGGCGACGGCCTGGCTCGACACGGTCAAGGGTCACTCCTTCGGTGTCTCAATGGGGACATGGAAGGAAAACGCAGACCGCCGCGATTTATTCCACTGTTACATGTTTCAACGGCCAGATTGGTTCGATTGTCAGCGCTCGGAGTGGTCTTTCAATATGGGTTGCGCCGACCAGTTGGTTTCCTCGAATGTCGGTGCCACAATGCTGGCGATATTTGGGATTTCATTCCGGTGTGTTGCGGACACCGCATCGATAACGATCGGTCGCCGATTCGTGGGAGAAAAAAGCGTGAATGTCCTTCTGATCGGTTTCGGGGAGGCGGGCAGAGCCTTTGCCGATGGTTGGCGGGCGGCGAAGATTGACGTCGACCTCAGCACCTATGATATCAAATTGCAGAGCACCGACTCCGCTGCCGAAATGCGCGCTGCAATTGAACAGCGCGGGGTGCGAGCCGTTCTTCCCGGAGACGATGTCTATCGAAGCGCCGATGTCGTATTTTCGCTTGTAACCGCTGATCAGGCGCTAGAGGCGGCCCGGCAAACCGCGCCTCATATGACGTCGGGCCAATCCTTCTGGGACCTGAATTCGGTGGCGCCCAGCACCAAGAGTGCAGCGGCAGGACTGTTTGCTGGCACCGGGGTGCGCTATCTCGATGTCGCCGTTCTCTCGCCTGTTCACCCGAAACGTCATCGGGCTCCGCTGGCGATCGGCGGGCCTGATGCCGGATCTGCTGCGGACATGGTTCGGGCGCTGGACCTGGATGCGGATGTTTTGTCCGGAACCGTCGGAGATGCTGCAACGCTCAAACTGTTGCGAAGTGTGGTCATCAAGGGCATGGAAGCCATTCTGGTGGAGTGCTATCAGGGCTGCCAGGCGACTGGTATGAACGAGCGGGTGCTATCGTCACTGGCAGCGTCCTTTCCGGGCATCGACTGGCCGCAAAGGGTCGATTACGTTCTCGATCGCGTTGCACACCATGGAGACCGCAGGGCTGCGGAAATGCGCGAAGCGGCTATCATGCTTGAGGATCTCGGAATCGATTCCACGGTGACCGAGGCTGTCGCTGGCCGGTTGGCAAAAGGTGTTGGCAAGACGACCGCAAAAGGTGGATAAAGTTTTGAATTTAATGAGTTTCAAACCGACGGCTGCACTCATTGCTGTGGCGATGGCGGCGTTCACGGCAATGCCCGTGCATTCCGAGAAGATCATTCTTCCCGGCATCATCGGCGCCGATGAGCGCAAGGCGAGGAAAAGTGACACCTGGCCGTGGATTGCCATTGGCCGCGTCAACAAATCGGGAAACGGTCACTGTACCGGCACCCTGGTGGCACCGGATCTGGTGGTCACGGCGAGCCACTGCCTTCTCAACCAGCGAACCAGGCGCATGCACCGTCCCGAATCGATGAAATTCGTGGCTGGCTATGATCGCGGCGATTATCAGGCCGTTCGCGATGTGATCGAATTCGCATTTCCCGATTGCGGCGCGTTTCAGGGCCCGATCAAAGGAATAGAGAAGATGGCCTTCGACGTGGTCGTGCTGCGGCTTGCGGAGCCAATAGAGGACATTGAGCCACTGGCGATTGGCGCGGCGCCTGACAGGGCCTCCTCCGGCAGCCTTTTTCTGGCGGGATACCAGCAAGACCGACCCTACATGCTGTCCGTCCACGGCGAATGCTCGCAAAAACGCGGATTTTCATCCGACTATCTTCTGGCCCACAAATGCGATGCGACCCGCGGCGCCTCCGGCGGGCCGCTCATGGTGGAGCAGTCCGGAGATTGGACTCTCGTCGGGGTGCATGTGGGAAGTGTTCGAAGCGGAAAAAATCAGCCCAGCGTGCTTGGACTGGCAAGCACCGCGATCGCCGAGGGGATTGTCGCCGGTTCATCCTCGTCCAAACCGGGTGCCTGCATTCCGGTGCGTTTCACGAACTGAATGAGGCAGACGTGACCGGGTCCTTGCCTCTCCCGGTCACGTTTTCAGCCTTTCGTTATGCAACCCAGGCACCGTCCTCGTAGTTGCCGACACTCCTCTGAACATTTTCATCGCTTTGCGTGAAGCTGATCAGGATGTCCTCGCGGCTCGCGTCGGATTGCAGGCGGCTGACCCAGTAGTCACGTCCCAGAGCATCCGAAGTTCGGCCCAGAACATTGGAATACATCGCCTCGATATAGGCGCCGTCACTGATATTGCTGCCAAAATTGAGCCTGAATTCATCGGAGTTGTAGAAGGCTGAAGCGAGATATTGATGCTTGGCTCCCTCGCTCCAGCCATTTCGATCGAGATTGTCCAGTTCTCCGACCCAGAACCGCAGCCCGCCTTCGTCGGGTGTGCGACCAAATGCGGCTTGATAGATCCGGTAGCCGAAACCCAGGTTCGGACCGCCAATGTCGAAGACGTAGTCACCATCCGCTAGATCGACCCTTTCCACGTTGACCAGAGTATCGGTGCCGCCATCGGGTTTTCCGACCACAACCTGGCCATCGGCGCGCTTGTCGACGGTCAGGTCGGTTCGCGCCAACCGGTAAACCACTTTGTCGTTGCCCGAGCCGCCGTCAATCCTGTCAGATCCGCCGCTGAAGTTGATTGTATCGTCACCGGCGAGTGCATAGATCTGGTCGTTTGCCTGTGTTCCGGACAACCTGTCCGCACCGGGGGTCCCGTATATATCACCCGGATTGGGCGGCGGTGTCGGATCACTAGGGGGGGCCGGATCGGGATCGCTTGGCGGATCCGGAGGCGTGACGGCTGGTGGAGGACCATAGATGGCCTGGGCTGCATTGATGTCATCCTGAGTCAGGCCTGGCAGTGAATTGAATATGGTCGGGTACATGATCGATGGGGTGGCGCTGGAGTGGGCGATGCCCATGATGTGACCGATCTCGTGCAAGGCAGCCTGATAGGCGCCAACTCCTGAATTGGCCGGGCCGACATTGTAGGTCCAGTTTTCTGCTCGGTCGAACCTGATGAAGGACTGGGTGATTGTGCTGCCGCTATAGGACCAGTTGGCCGAACCGATGGTGCCGCCGGGGCCTCCAAGATCGCCCCATCCCAGCCGGACGTCGACATTGGAGCTGTCGGCAACTTCGACGAAATCGATATTGGCGACCCTTTCCCATGCCTCGAAGGCTGCGCGGATAACCGATAAGAACTGGGAATTGCTGATAAAACCTGCGAACTGAATGTAGTCTGCGGCATAGTTGGCCGTTGCGACGGACCAGGTGACCGTGCTGCCCTGGCTGGCGTTTTGAGGGCTGACCGGCCATCGTTCGCCGGTCAGCCTGAAGTCGGCCACCTGCTGGTCGGTGTCGGCGTTCTGATTGAGCCGCGATGTTACGCAGCCGTCACATCCGCAATATGGAAGCATCTGAAAATCCACCCGTTAGAAGACAGGTGTCTTGTCCTCAAACAGCTGGGCGAATTCGTGTTCGAAACGATCACAAATGTGGCGTTTCACGTTAGATATGTGTTTGTAATGGCTTCGTTTTCAGCTATGCCGGCAGAACCGGGACGGAGGGTCAGACGACCCAGACACCGTCGTCAAGATTTTCCAGATTGTTCTGTACGTTCTCGTCACTTTCCGAGAAAGCGACGAGGATTTGTTCGCGCGTCAAGCCGTTCTCCATGCCGCCGACCCAGAAGTCGTAACCTTCCTGATCCGGCAGCCGGAAGAGCACGTTGACGTACATCGCGTCGATGTAATCGAAGTTGCTCGGATTTGTCCCGTAGAGATCGCGAAACTCGTCCGACTGGTTGAACTGGGTGGCGATGTACTGCTGTTTGACCTCATCGCTCCATCCGCGGGCGTCGAGACTGTCGAGAACGCCCGTCCAGAAGCGCAGGCCACCTTCATCGGGAGTACGCCCGAAAGCCGCCTGGTAAATCCGGTAGCTGAAACCGATATTCGGGCTGTCAATGTCGAAGACAAAGTCGCCATCGGTGAGATCGATGCGCTCGATGTTGAAAAGCGTGTCGCTGTTGCCGCCAGGCTTTTCGACCCGAACCATGCCCGGGCCCAACAGCTGCTGCTGATACTCGGATCGGGACCCGCCATAGACCACGGTGTCGTTTCCACCTTCCCCGTCGATCACATCCGAACCGGCGCTTTCCTCGATTGTATCGTCACCGTCACCGGCCTCGATCTGATCGTTTTCCTGGGTGCCGTCCAGCTTGTTGGCACCACCATCGCCCGTAATGGGCGCGCCGCCGACATCGTTCACAGCGATGACGAAGTCTTCTTCGTGTGCCGGTCCCGTTCCGTCGGTCGCACTGACCCTGACGGTGTGGCTTGTCGCGACCTCGAAATCGAGGGTCGCGCCATCCGCGACCTTCAAGGTGTTTCCATCGAGATAGAAACGGCCATTCGCGTCGTCGACAAGGGTATAGACCGCCGCCGGTTCCAGCGGATTCTCGGAGGCCTCAAATGTGGCCACGACCGTATGGGCGGCGGAATTCTCGTGGACAGACCCACCGGATGCGATCGCGATATCCGAGATTGCCATGTTGGCGATCTGGATGACGAATTCCTCTTCATAAGGCTGTCCGGATCCATCAACGGCCTGCAACAGGACGGTATGGCTCGTCGCCGTCTCGTAATCGATCACCGCCCCATTGGCGACCCTCAGGACGTTCTGTTCGAGCACGAACAGTCCACCGGCGTCATCGAGCAAGGAAAACTGGGCGCTTGCAATGCCACCGAATTCATAGGCCTCGAATGTTGCCACTTCAGCGCCCGAAGCGGCGTTTTCCTGAATCGAGCCGCCGGAGACCAGGGCGATGTCGTCGATCGAGGTGTCGGACACCTGGATGACGAACTCTTCCTCATGGGCCGGTCCCGTTCCGTCGGTCGCGCTGACCCTGACGGTGTGGCTTGTCGCGACTTCGAAATCGAGCGTCGCGCCATCCGCGACCTTCAAAGTGTTTCCATCGAGATAGAAAAGACCATTGGCGTCGTCGACGAGGGTATAGACCGCCGCCGGTTCCAGTGGATTCTCGAAGGCCTCAAATGTGGCGACGACCGTGTCGGCGGCGGAATTCTCGTTGACGGAACCACCGGATGCGATGGCGATATCCGAGATTGCCATGTTGGCGATCTGGATGACGAATTCCTCGTCGTAAGGCTGTCCGGATCCATCAACGGCCTGCAACACGACGGTATGGCTCGTCGCCGTCTCGTAATCGATCACCGCCCCACTCGCGACCCTGAGGACGTTGTCTTCGAGCACGAACAGTCCACCGGCGTCGTCGAGCAAGGAAAACTGAGCGCTTGCGAGGCCACCGAATTCATAGGCCTCGAATGTTGCCACTTCAGTGCCCGAAGCGGCGTTTTCCTGAATCGAGCCGCCGGAGACCAGGGCGATGTCGTTGATCGAGGTGTTGGACACCTGGATGACGAAGACTTCCTCACGGGCCGGTCCGTTTCCGTCGGTCGCGCTGATCCTGACGGTGTGGCTGGTCGCGTCCTCGAAATCCAGCGCCGCGCCCGAGGCGACGCGCAGCGTGTTGCCGTCGAGAACAAATCGGCCACCGGCATCATCCAACAGCGCGAATTGCGCAGTCGACTCCAATTGATCGTCGAAGGCCTGAAAGCGCGCTACTTCCGTTCCGGCCGCGGCGCCTTCCTGGACCGATCCACCCGTGGCCAGGGCAATGTCGGAAATCGCCGCATTGACAAGCTGGACCGTAAATTCCTCTTCATGGGCAGGGCCCGATCCATCGGAGGCGCTGATCCGTACGGTGTGGCTTGGATTGCCTTCGAAATCGAGTTGCGCCCCGGACGCCAGCTTCAGGATATCGCCGTCCAGGACGAACAGACCGCCGGCATCATCGACAAGCGTGAAGTTGGCAAATGGCAGGACCTGTTCGTCGAAAGCCTGCAGCTGGCCAATCTCGGTGCCCGCCGCTGCGTTTTCAGCGATGAAATTGCCGGACAAGGTGATGTCCTGGACCGGCACATTCACGACCTGGATGACGAAGTCTTCCTGCAGACCGGCACCGTTGCCATCGGCAGCACCGATCCGCACCGTGTGACTGGTTTCGGTCTCGTAGTCGAGCTGCGCTCCAGCGGCAAGTTTCAGCGTAGTGCCATCGAGCACGAACAATCCACCGCCATCATCGAGCAGTGTCAGCGGCGCTGCGACGCCGGCGGCGCCCTCGAAGACCTGGAACTGTGCTACGGACGTTCCCGTCCCGGCGTCTTCGCTGACCGATCCGCCAGACATGGCAATGTCGGAGATCGCAACGTTCTCGATCTGGATGACGAAATTTTCTTCATGCGCCGGTCCGGTTCCGTCGGTGGCGCGGATTCGAACGACGTGGCTGGTTTCGGTTTCGTAGTCCAGAGTCGCGCCATTGGCGACCCGCAGAACATTGCCATCCAGGACAAAGAGGCCGCCTGCGTTGTTGATCAGGGAAAGCTGGGCTGTCTCCTGTGTGCCGCTTTCGAAGGCGGCAAAGGTTGCGACCGAAGTTCCGCCGAATGCACTTTCTTCCACAGAACCGCCGGAGGTGAGGGCGATGTCGGTGATCGCCTGATTGTCGACCTGAACCGTCAGTGACTGGTCGAAAAAGGCGTTGTCCTGATCGGTCACGCGAATTGTCAGCTGGAAACTCTGGTTTGCTTCGAAATCGATGTCTGCGCCGCTGGCGAGCCGCAGCTGATCGCCGACGATCTCAAAGTTGCTCCAGCCCAAGCCCTGGGCGATGATCTCGAAACTGTGGGTGTCGCCGGCATCCGGGTCGCTGGCCGTCAGCGTGCCGATCAATGTGCCAGCGGACGCGTTTTCCGTAACGGAATTCGCCGACAGGCTCACCCCGTCCGGATCCGAGTTGGTTGGCGTTCCGCCGCCACCGCCCGCAGCGGGTGAACCATAGATCGCCTGTCCTGCGTCGATATCGTCCTGGGTCAGTCCGGTGAGCGAATTGTTGAGAAATGCAGCCATGACCGCGCCGCTGTCATCGGAATGACCAATGCCGATGGCATGCCCGATTTCATGCAATGCGACGAGATAGGCGCTGATTCCCGGACCGCCTCCACCGATATTGAGGTTCCAGTTTTCGGCAGAATCGAATTCGATAAATGACTGCGTGAGTTCGTTGCTGCCGTTCCACGAGTAATAGGCGACACCAAGCGTTCCACTGGAGCCGTCGATATCTCCGTACCCTAATCGGATGTCGACGTTGGAGCTGTCCGAGACTTCAACAAAGTCGATGTTTGTGACCTGCTCCCACGCATCGAAGGCGGCGCGAATGGCCGCAGTGAATTGGGCGTCGGAGATGAAGCCGTCAAACTGAATATAGTCGGCAGCATAATTGGCTGTTGCCATCGACCATGTAACCGTCGCACCCGCCTGGTGGACGACCGGATCGACCTCCCAACGGACACCGTTCAGATTGTATTCCTGGTTGCCGGTCTTCTCGACGGCATCTGATGCGTCGTTCAGCCGTTGAGATACGCAACCCGAGCAACCGCATATGGCAAACATCGTTAATTCTCACCCCAATCCAGTGACGGCATCATAACCGACGAGGCAAAAAACTTCGTTTAAGCGATCTTCACATTTTTATCATTGGCGTTAGCGCGATGTGTCCGGCGCCCCAGTCCGGTGCTGTGCACGCGAGACCAAGAGACGATTCGGTTCAATTTGCCAGAAAACCGGTACTTTTGACAGGTGTAGCGTTTCAGCGCGTGCTACGCGGTGCCCGCACGTCAGGCGATTTCATGGTAAATGCCAAGCGTGCTTACAGCATTTTCTTCCCAGGTAAATCGACCGGCACGTTGGCTCAGGCGGGATCTCAGGTCAGCGTTCAGGAACCACTCTTCCTCGACCGCTTTTTGCATGGCTGAACTCCACGCGCAGACATCAAGAGCGGGAGCGGTGAGGCCCTCGGGCCCGGCGACCTCTTCCGGCGCACCGCCCGCGGAGATTATCGGTCGCGTGCCCGCCGCCATGGCCTCGGCGACCGGCATGCCGAAGCCCTCATAGAGCGAAGGATAGAGGAAGGCGGCTGCATTGGCGTATAGCGCATGCATGACGCGCTCGGACACGTATCCCAGGAACCGAACACTTCCGCTGCGCCGCAGCGCATCGGTTCCGGCGGGCAGTTTGAGATCGCCCCAGCCTTGCGGCCCGACGACGACCAGTGGGCGCTCGGATTGGCCGTGCCCGCAATAGTCGATATAGGCGGACAGGAGGGTGGCCAGGTTCTTGCGCGGTTCCTGGGTTCCGACGCTGAGAAAGTAGCCGCCCGGCGCCAGATCCAGGTCGTGCAGCACACGTTCGGCCTGATCCGGTTTGCCGAAATAGAGCGGATTGGTACCGGGTGGCGTTATGCGTATGCGCTCCGCGGGAATGGAGAGCGTTTCGACAATTTCGTCGGCGCTGAACTGCGATACGGTGTTGATGAGCGGTGCGTCGACAAATTCGTCGGCTCGGCTTGTCAGAAAATCGACCCGCTGCCGGGGATGCCATTCGGGATGGCGCAGGTGCGAAACATCATGGATCAGCGGAAGAACCGGAATATCGATCCGGCGAGTGGGCAGGAAGTTCGTGGCGTGAAACAGGTCGAGCACACGGACCGCTGAGTCGAACTGTCGGTCGACGAAGCCGCGATAAATCTTGCGCAACAGCTGTGATTTTCGGGCGATGTCGGTCACCATCCGCAACGAGCCGCCGGTTTGTGTTCCGGGGTCATCCTGAGCGTAGTCCGTGATCGGCCGGTAACGGGTGCCGTCGAGGATCCTGACGGCGACATCGCCTTCCGGAATGTGATTGACCAGGGAAAAGGTGTACGTGCCGACACCCGTTCTCGGATGCCTCATGCAGGTCCCGTCAATTCCGACATTGATCATGGTCTCACCGGGATCATGGTCTCACCGGCGCTCAGACCGACCAGCCGGACAGGGTGCGGGACTTTTCGAGGATTGCGCCCGGGTCGATATAGGAACCGACACCGGCGCGGTTGAACAGGTCGGCCCAGCGCGAGGCAATGCGGACGCCGATACCGTGCTGTATGGCCCGTGGACAATCCTCCAGCATGGTCAAAAACGCCTCTCGATAGCGGTCTGGCGAGTGGTTTTCGCTGACGAAACGGTAACCGGCCCGGCGCTTGTCACGATTGGCCTCGGGGCTGTCGGCCAGGCGTTCGATCACGGCTTTCAGGTCCGCCGCTGCGGTCGCGGGATCAACCTTGAACACCGTTTCGTCGGGCAGGGTCGCATACCACCCTTCATTGGAAACGACGGACAAACCGCCGTTGGTGAACACACGAAGCTGCGAACCGGACACCTCGCCCATGGATGGCGATCGGACGTTGACGACCAGGTCAGCCTGCTGGATGCGTCGGTCGAGTTCGTCATCTTCCAGAAATCCGGGGAATGTCACGTCGTAGCCATCGACGATGGCATTTTCCACGTCCTGGCGCAGATGCCTGGAGACAATCGTTCCGGCGATTGTCAGGCGAAACGGAGGCGCAGATTGGCTGCGCATGATGTCAAGCAGCGACTCGATGTTCCGGTTGTGGCCAATATAGCCGAACACCAGTACGTCCAGACCCGGATTGTCCGATGCATGATTCGTCGGCTCGTTCGGAATGTTGATCGGCAACGGCAATGTGTAGCACTGCAGACCCGTGCGGTTGCTGATCATGTCGGCAATCAATCCGTTATGGGTGACCATGAACAACGTGTTGGCACAGATGATCTCAAGACCGGAAAACTCCGCTGCCACCTGAGCCAGCGGCACATTGCCGGCCTCGAATTCAAGCGCGGCCTGGTGGCCGGGCTTGCCATAGGCTTGCGCCATCAGCGTCCGGTAGCGCCCATGCCAATCACCAGGAGCAGATTTGAGCGTGCTGACGAGCAGTTCCTGGACCACATGGTCATGGGCGATGACGGCCCCGCCCATGGCGATCGCCGCCTGAACCGAGCCGCCGTGAAAGCGCGCATCGTTGCCGACATTGTAAAAGGGCGGGACTTCGGCGAGTTCATAGCGACTGGGATCGGTTGCCAGCTCGTCATGAATGCGATTCAGGCGCACCGATCCGGCGAGGGCGGTTTCAACACGCATGGTATAATTGGCGATGTCGGTTCTGTCCGGCGGAAGCGGTGAGACCCAGTCGCAGGACAGCATCAGGCTTCCCCGGTCAGCTTGGCGACCACATTGTCCCAGGCGATATCGAGCCGGGCATATTTGGCCTTGCCGGCAGCGCCCATCCTTGCCGCAAGGTCCGGGTCGCGCCACAGGCGGTCGAAGCATTGCGACAGCGCTTCCGCTGTGGGCTCGGCGACAAACCCGGTCACGTCGTCATCGACGAATTCAAGTGGTCCGCCGGAGTCACGCGTTGTGACCACGGCCTTTCCGCCGGCCATGGCTTCCAGGGTGATGTAGCCGAGGTCTTCGTCGAGCGGTGTGAACAGGATCGCCCGCGCGCGTTCCATCAGATCGGTGCGCTCATCGTCATCGACAAAGCCACGCCATTCGATCCGGTCGCCCAGGTCGAGTTCCTCGACCTTTTGTCGAAAGGCCCGTTCGGTCGGCTGGTTATCGGCGGCGCCGGTGAAGACGAGGCGAACCGGTTGGGTGCAATGGCTCAGCGCATCAAGGCAAAGCAATTGTCGCTTGAGACCCGAAAGCCGGCTTGGATAATAGAAATAGTCGCCATATTTCTTTTCGCCGTTCACCGGCTCGACCGGCGGCGGATGATAGAGCGGCTCGCCGTTAATGCCGTTAAAGCGTTTCAGCCGATCGGCGACATTTTTCGAGTTGGTGAACACCTTGCGGGCGCTGGAAATAGCCCTGGTGTCGATCTCGGTAATCATGCGCCGCACCCGGTCGCCGGCGGGCTGCGGTCGAAGTCCGCCATCCTGCCACAGATCGTAGGCTTCCCGGTACTGATGAATGAGCCAAAGCACCTTGTTGTCGTGGCGAATCAGGTAGGCCGGGAACCGCAGACCGATCATGAGATCGACACGGTTTTCGAAGAAACTGTTGATGTCGAAGCCCGCCGCTGCAACGGCCTGATCGACAATCAGGTCCGCCGTGCTCGGGTTGAAGGGGATCGTCACCAGTTCCGCCTGGTGTCCCGCATTGCGCAGAGCGGTGATGAGGTTTTGGGCATGCAATTCGGCGCCGCCTGTGACGAAGGGCGCTTGCGTGTTGACGACGGCAATCCGCATTCTAACGCCGTTCCGCGATAATGGCGTAATCGTCGAAGCCGGCGATGAGATTGCACAGGTCCTGTGGTACCCCGTCGCGATCGCGCCAGGTTGTCGCCCGGGGATCGGTGTGGAGGCGAATGACCTCGACCGAATCAAACGCCAGCGAGTGCATCAGCCGTTCCATCAGTTCAGGCGGCAGCGGGCGCTGACGGGCGGGATCAAGCCAGAACTTGTAAGCCCCAACCAGCAGACTTTCGGGATTGGGCGTTTCCAGAATGACCCGGCCGCCCGGCTTGAGGACCCGAAACACCTCTCGCAGGAGTGCTACAAGCCGGTCGAAAGGCAGGCGCTCGATTATCTGGAATGCCGTGATCAGGTCCACGGACCGGTCCTTTTGCTCCTGCATCCACACCAACGGGTCGGAAATCACGATTTCGGTGTCCTTGTCCGCATCAATGTCGAACGCATCGGCTTCGCGAGGGAAGACGCCCGTGACCGGTTGACCCCGTTCGGCAAGCATTTTGACCCACTCGCCGGCTTCGCTGCCCAGGTCGACCACCATCGGTTTCTTGAGGTCGGCCAGGAAATCGATATGCGCCAGATAGTGGCGAAGACGATGCCTTGTTTCGTCCGAGCTGCCACGGCGGTCCTGCTCCAGTTCCTGCTGGAAGACGTCTAGAAAGGGGTCTGCGTCGACTGTCGGTTTCGCTTTACCGTTGCTCGCGGCTGCATCGTTTGCCGTTCTTGCCAGCTGCCGGGTAATGCCGACATAGGATTTTCGCTGCAGGTCGACGATCGAATTGAGGTCGGCGATCTCCTCGCGATACTGGGCGATTCGGGCCTTGTAAGCGTCGATCATCTCGGTGTTCTGCTCAATCTGACGACTGAAATTCCTGGCTTCTCCCGAGAGCCGCCGAACCTTGTCCTGCATGGCTCCCATCATTTCAGGGGTCAGACCGAGTTCGTCTATCAGCGCTTCAATCTCCTGCGTGCGCAGACGTGTCGCCGTCATGAGGCGAAAGCTGCGAAGATGCTCCGAGAGATTTTTCAGAATGCGAACCATGGATTTTCTCCGAGAAGCGCGGCCATGCCGGGCGGCCACCGGTCCGGCATTCTCGGGCACTGCCTCAGCTTCCTTCAGAAGCCGGTTGCGGATCAGCGCCTCAATTGCCGACCGTTCCGGTTTTGCTGGTTTCAAAGGTGCTGACATGCGGTTCGAGAATGCGTGGTAAGGGAGATGAACACAGGAGCCATAAACGAATGAAATCGTGCGGTCCAGAGTTGCGAATCGCATGCCGAAGATTTTCATCGTGACGCTTGCCGGCCGGCGGCCGGCGATGATATCGGACGCCTGACCGCTGCCTTCGGCAGTCGGCTGATTTCGATGGGAGATGCCATGTCGGGCGATGCCTGGGAGAAATTCGCACAGGACGATGCCTACTGGGCGGTTCTGACGGAAGATCGGTTCAAGGGTGGTTTGGACGCCGCCGGTCGCGAGGCCTTCTTCCGGACCGGCTCCAAACATGTGAAGCAGAACCTTGACCGGATCGCGACACATTTTGATCGCCGAATCGGTGCTGACGACTCAGCCATCGATTTTGGCTGCGGAGTCGGTCGTTTGACCGTACCGATGGCTCGGATCTGTCGGTTGGTGGCAGGAATCGACGTATCGGAGACCATGCGCGAGGAATGTCTGCGCAATGCCCGGTCCCGGCGGCTTAGAAACATCGACTGTTACGACGGCCCGGCAGCGCTGGACGGCGAGGCCCGCTTCGACTGGCTGAACAGTTTCATTGTCTTCCAGCACATAGAAACGCGGCTGGGATACAGACTTTTCGAAATGCTGCTGAATCTGATTCGGGTGAGGGGCGTGGTCTCGGTCCATTTCACGCTGTTCAAGGATGAACGCCACAGTCACTATTTTGGCAATGGGCTCAAATATTTCAGCGTCGATGAGAACGGTGTGCGCGACTATGTGTCAGATGGCCCCTATTATAATGACGACGCGATGATGATGAATGATTACCGGCTCGATCGGCTGGTGGCACTTCTCTATGCCAACGGGTTCCGACGCCATTTCATCGAAATGGAAGACCAGGACGGAATGCACGGCGCCACGATCTACTCCATCAAGGATGACTAGCTGACGGCAATGACCAATGCGGATTTGCGGGGACCGCGTTTCCTCATGAGCGCATGCTCTTTGCGACGGAAAATCAAAAACCGTCCTTGCAATTCGCAGATTGGTGCCTTAAGGCAGGCCAGGGACAACCGAGATCCTCGGTATTCGGTCTCCGGACGCGCGGCAACTGTGGCAATATTGCGACACAGCGCTTGGCTTTGAAGCCGCCGATCCGGCAAAATCCAAAAAAATGTTACTCCTCACAAATTGCCCGCTTGCGCAGGTATGTAAATTACTGTATCCGTCGACTTCGATGGGATGAGGTGCGCGCTGCGTTAGGGGTGCGTGTAGCCAATTCGAAACCAGAGAGATTCATTGACCGGATTAACCGGTCTCTGTCTGCCAGAAGAGGATAATCATGGAACAGACAATTATCGCCTATTATGAAGCGATCCTACGTCAAGCGCCGACACAGTCGCAGATTGATCAGTGGGAAGTGTTTCTGGCTGAGGCTGACGATCTTGAAGATGCGCTGGCAGACTTTGCTCAGGCGCTGTGCCTGCAGGCTGATGAAGTTCGCTCCGTCCTGCGGCTCTACCAGGCGGTTTTCGACCGCATGTCCGACAGCGGTGGCCTGACCTTCTGGACCAACCGTTTCCGTGAAATCCAGGAAGCCAATCCGGACCTTTCGTATCGCGATGCCCTGATCGAGACGATCTCCCAGTGGCTCGAGTCGGATGAATACATCGCCCGTTTCGGTGGCGATCTTTCGGATGAAGACTTCCTGTCGCTTGTTTACCTCAATATTCTGGGACGCCCTGCCGACCAGGATGGCTACAATTTCTGGCTTGCCGTTCTGAAGTCGGGCGCCATGACCCGCGAGCAGCTGATCGTCGAGTTCACCGAATCGGACGAGTTCAAGGCAGCTGTCGATGACGAGGCCAATGGCCTTCTGAAAGCCGCTGCCGCGATCGACAGCGACACGGTGGTTGACGATCTCCCCTACGAGTTGCCGGGCGGTGATCCCTACACGGGCGAGCTCGGAAACGAAGCTCCGATCGACATCCTGATCGGCACCGATATTGATGAGAACGCCGAAAACAACGTTGCGGTCAACGAGGGTCAGCTGACCGTTGTTGATCCGGATGGTGGTGAGACCTTCACCTGGGAATTGATCGATCCGACGGGCACTTTCGGCCTTGACGACCCGAATGCCCAGCAGCCGAAGATCATTGTCATTAACAACAGCGCTCTTGATCACGAGACCGCTGATGTGATGACGGTTACGATCCGTGTGACGGACAGTGACAACAATACCTACGAAGAAGATGTCGACATCGACATCAATGACATCAACGAAGCGCCTGAAAATCTGGATCTTTCGAACCTGACGATTGACGAGCAGGACGGTTCTGCTTCCAATCCTGGCGTCGGCGGTCTTGTTGTCGGCGTTCTGACCTCAACCGATGTGGACGATGGCGACACGGCGACCTACACGCTGCTGAGCCAGTCTGTTGCGGGCGCCTTTGAGATCGTCGGCAACGAGCTGAGGGTTCTCGATCCGTCGGTGATCGACTCCGAAGCCAGTGTGGCGAGCATCGACGTTGAGGTCCAGGTTGAGGATTCGGGCGGCCTGACGCAGGTTAAGACGTTCACTATCAACGTCGATGCGATCAACGATGAAGATCCGACGAATGTTGACCCGGACGTTCTGAATATTTCGGCAACGCTGCCGAAGGATTTCCTCCTGACCAACTTGTTTGCGGACGATCCGGACACCACGCCGGGCACCCATACGTTCGCGATCAAGACGGACCCGACCGGTGGTGCGTTCAAGATCGACGCCAGCGGCACCCAGCTTCTTCTCGAAGATCCGGGGCTTCTTGGTTCTGACGTTCTGACCAACCCGGTCGTCAACCTTGTAGTGACTGTTACCGATGATGCCGGTAACTCCTACGACGACACGATCGTGATCAATGTCGACCAGACCGGCATCATTCTGCCGTTCACTGGTGCGACTGTCGAAGTGCTCGAGGGCACCGCCGGCAATGACGCGTTCACGGCAAATGCCGGTCTCGGCGCCAACGGCATCATCCCGTTGCCGCCTGGGTTTGGTCGTACAGCGAATGCTGGTGACATCGCCAATGGCGGTGAAGGCTATGATTGGTTCCTGCTGACCAAACAGGATGACAACGGCGGTGATGGCCTGACCTTCATCTCGGGTGTGACCCTGAATGACATTGAAGCCGCTGGCATCAGCAACCGTGATATCAGCCCATTCCCATCGGCACCTCCGGTTATCGAGACGGCTTTCCTGTGTATTCCATGCGTCGAAATTCCGGACTTGGCTCCCTTCTTTGACGATCCGCTGATTTACGAAGCTTCGACGTCCCCTGATCTGGACTTCGTGTCGTTCTATCAGAGCTTGTCTTCTGTTGGGATTTGGGATGTTCAGGCCCCGTTCTGGGTGCTGGATCCGCTGGATGCAAATGATCTTGGTCCGGTCGTCAATATTGATGACGTAACAGCCGACTTCGTGCATTTCGACTCCGACCCGCAAGCCAAATTGCTGGGCGATCCGATCGATATGCTGACGTTTACGATTGATGAGGTGCGGATCAACGAGCTTCTGATCACCGAAAATGCGTCCGGCAACGAACCTGGACCTATGCGCGGCGAGCAGGTTGGCACGATCCGGATCGAAGCCGATGGTATTCCGTCCGTAATCGGTAGCCTCAACAATGGCGCTGGCCCATTCGATCCCACGGGCAGCACCACACATACGGTTGAAGTCCATGTGACGGACCTGACGTCTTCCAGACCTACTGCGCTGAACACGCCGGCTTTGAACACGGCCGCCGTTGACCTGTTCATGGGTCATGCTGACGGTATCGCGGACGGGCTTCAGGGTCTTGAATTCTTCAACATCGGTGGTGGCGGCGATTTCTTCGGCGTCTTCGGAACGAGCGCTGATTTCGACTCCGACCTGGACGGAAACGCTCTGACCATCAATGACACGGAAATTGACCCGCTGACCGGCCTGCCGATTGACCCGAGCGTCAGCGGCAACAGCATCTTCTTCTTTGAAGAAGGCGGTTTCGGCGGTGGCGGTGTTACCGTCAACGGTTATGGTGTTGATGACTTCGATACCATCGGGCTTTTCGCTGAAGACCTGACGGGACTTGGCGATGTCAACGACGTCGAGCGGCTGAAGCTTCTTGAGGACGTCGGCGCCTGGGGGGACTCTCCTCTCAATCTGGCTGCGTTCGACGGCACACTTGACGAAGTTCTGCTCGCTGATGGTGTGGACGGTGATCTTGCGATCATCAACATTCCAAACCGCATCGGTTCCGAACACGACCTGTTTACGGACACCGATAACAACAGCACCGTATTGTGCAATTCGGTCGGCGAACCTGGTGTGTGGATCAACATCCAGCAGAAATGTCAGCCGGGTGGCGCTTTGCCAGCAGACTTCGATCTGCAGCTTGACGGTGCCGTTGATGGCGGAACGCGAGTTGACCTCAACTTCGCCATTGCTGCAGACTCCGAGGTTGCAACGCTTTCACTTACGGATATCGATGTATTGCGTATCAATGTCGAAGATCCGTCTCTGACGATCAACGACATCGACGACAACGACGGTAGCCTTGAAGCGATCATCTTGACGGATGACGGAACTGGCCCAGCCAGCACGATCACGATCCTGGAACCGGATCAGGAGGCTGGTTCGACTCCGAACCTGCGTTTGGTCAATGGTTCTTCCGGCACGTTCAACCAGCGTCTGTTCAACATGACCAGCCCGGCGATGATGTTCCTGCCGGTGTTCGCGAACTGGACTCCTGATACCTTTATTGGAAATCCGTTCAACGACGGGTCGTTCAACACGTTCACGCAGGGCTCGGGTGGACCGACCAATGAAGTGGTCGTTCACGCGGACGGTGCGTTCTTCAATATGGGCTCCGGCTCGGATTGGGTCTCCGGCAACCAGAACGCCAACGGGATTGCTCTCGGGCAGCCTGGCGGTACCGGCCTTGGTAAAGACTCGTTCGAAATGAACGATGGCAACGACCTCGCCTTCGGTTATGACGGTGAAGACGCCATGGAAGGCGGCGCTGGCAACGACGAGTTGCATGGCGGTGACCACAACGACACCATTTATGGTGACGAGCGGGATAGTGACCTGACCACCGGCAACGACCTGTTGTTCGGTGATGCCGGTAACGACCGTATGTTCGGTGGTAATGGCAACGACATCATGTTCGGCGGTACCGGCCGTGACTACATGGAAGGCGGCACCGGTGACGACACACTGTGTGGTGATCAGGACTCCGACTGCCTGCATGGCGGCACGGGCAACGATCTGCTCATCGGTGGCCACGACAACACCGGACAGTTGATCGACGGTATCAACTGGCAGGGTGACGTTCTGTTCGCCGGTACGGGTATCGACTTCCTGATTGGTGACTCCACCTGCGAACCGCAGTGCTTCACGGTCCAATTGACCGCTGAAGACAACATCCTGGGTGAAGGCGATGTCTACACTGTCGATGTTGATGGCGACGGGTTTAACGACCTGATGTACACGGTATCCAATGCCGACGCTAACAATGTGAACTTCGGCATTGACGACATTGTAGCCGCTCTGGAGAGCCAGTGGGTCGATCAACCTGGTGGCCTCATCGTTGATATCGATGCTGGCGACCCGGCCAATCAGTTCGACGATGTTCTGATCATCAAGAACTGGGATGCGACCAACGCACCGATCCTGCCGACGGCCGATGCAACAGATGGTGCCTTCTGTGATGTTATCGGAACGCCTGCAGATCTGTCGGTTGTCGTTGGCGGCAAGATCGGCTACGGCGACGAGTTCGAGTTCACGGTCGACTGGAGCGGTGGGTCCAAGACCTACAGCTACACGGTGCTGTGGCGCGACTTCCCAGATCTGGCCAACCCGCCAACTGCGAACGATGTTCGTGCCAAGCTTCTGGCCGAGGTCGCACTTGATCCTCCGGGTGATGGCATTGTCATCGGGGCCGGTGCTGGTGCGGGTCAAATCGACATTGACAGCAACCCGTCCAACACCGAGAAGGTCGGTGAAGTCACGGTGACGGCAACCGCCACCGAAGATGCATTGCCTCCAAACTTCGGTGACGAAGAAGACGACATGATCGGCACACCGACCACCGTATGCTACGAGATCAATCTCGGAACGGGCCCGGCTGGTGACATTTATCGTGTGGACCTGAATGGTGATGGCATTTACGATGCCCAGTATGAGGTTCAGGTCGGTGATTCTCTTGCCGATGTTTATCAAGGCCTGATCAATGCTGTGAATGCGTTGAACAACCCGAACATCGTCGCTTACTCGTCGTCGCAGATGGTGAATGACGGACTGATCAACACGGTTGACGTCAACACACTTGGCGGTCCGGGCACCAGCTTCGGTACGGCGCTCAGCCTCAACGGGTTGTTCGAAACCGGTCTGCATCCGTGGATCCAGAGTGTCGGTCCGACGGCTTCTGTTGTTCAACCGAGCAACACGGCTGGCAATACCGACTGGTACAGCTTCACGTTGACCGGCGACGAGACCGTCAGGATTGACATCGACATCGCTCGGTTTGAATTCGACCCGGAAATCACCGTCTACGACGTCGACGGCACCACGGTTCTGTTCAACAACGATGACGCTCCTACGGATCCCGGCGACAATGGATCGATTTTCAGTTCGTTCCTGACGTTTGCTGCACCGGGTGCTGGAACCTACTTTGTTGAAGTCGGAAACAGCAATTTGGGTGGCACTATACCCGATCCATTCACTGCCTCTGGCAATGACTACATGCTTCATGTGTCGATTGAGGATCCGACGCCTGCGGTTGCAGCGACTGACTTCAAATTGGCGGTTCTGGATGGCACCAACCCGGTCATCACGGTTGACGATGTCAACTTCATCGGCGGTATCGATGAGGAAACCATTACGGTAGACGACAGCCAGAAGATCGATATCGGCGACACCTATACGGTCGAAATCGATGCTACCGGCAACGGTGTTGTTGGCGATGCCGGCGACATCATCGAGACCTATACCACGGTGTCGGGCGATACAGCGGCATCTATCGCGCTGGCATTGTCCAACCAGATCAATGCGAACTGGGCCGTCGAGCTGGGCAATATCGGATTGGCGGGCGCCACGGTAAACGTTGTAGGCAATGTCATCACGGTGACGGGCTCCTCGCCGGCGGTCGACGATATCTATGTTGAAGCTTCCAATGACGAAGCAGGTACCTTTGCTTGTGACGTCTGGGAGATTGATACAGACAACTGGACGGTTGGTGAGACTATCCATGTGGAGGTCGACACCGACGTGGGTGATTCCGACGCATTCCCTGGTGACAATACGCCGCCAGTGGCAGTCGACATTCCGTGGAATGGATCGTTGACCCAATCGTTGACCGATCTTGGTCAGGCGATTGAAAACGTCCTGGAAAACCAGTTGGGCATGACCGACGTGTCTTTCTCGATCAATGCTGGACTTGGTATTGTTACGATTGAGGCGCTGAACGGGCAATTTGTTCTCGGCAACGAGGATCACATTGCCAATGCCGGCAGCAATGGTATTCTGACAAATGTGCCATTTGTTACCGAACTCCAAGATCTTGGTGGTCCAGGTAACACCAACAACATCACGGCGACGGATACTGCTCCGCTTCCAGCCAGCAATGACGACCAGGATATCTTCAAAACGGACGAAACGATCGGCGAAGGCCCGTCGGATGACGACACCCAGTCATTCTCCGGTTCCGGAACTGATGGTACCGACGGTGAAGACAAAGCCAATGGCGCCACTGTGATCTATGACAACGGAAGTGCTTTCTCCTTCCAGGGTAATGACGTCTTCGTCGCGCAGGCCGTCAACATGGATGCAAACAGTGCCAACTGGCTTGCATTCCAGGCCTCGGGCTTCGACAATGACGACATTCCTTACGACTTCCGCGGCCTGCTGGCCGGGGAGACCATGGGAACGCCTGGTGTCGAAGGCGCAGATGGCGGCGTGAAGAACGTCACCTATGTCGGCGACTGGAAGAACGGCGACGATCTGCTGGCCTTCCAGAATGAAGACGGCTCGCTTGGACCAGCAGGCAATGCTCTCAACTACGCGGAATTCGAGAATATCTCGGCGACGCGTGACGATGCCGACGCGACTGCGGCCGGTATCTTCGAGGGCGCTCCGAGCCTGCGTTATGTCGCCATTGCTCGCAATGACGGCGCGACCGATGCTGACAACTACCTGCGTGTCTACTTCAACGAGGAAGGCACCGACAAAGCACCGGAGGCAGTCTTCGAGCTGGTCGGCTACGACAGCAAGACGGAAATCACCTTCACGGATATCACGGACAGCACCCAGTGCCCGCTGATCTATGAAGGTTCCGGTGTCAGCAATATCGACGACTACTTCTGCTAATCGTCTGACAATGCGGGAGGCGCCCCAGGCGCCTCCACAAAAACCAAAGGGCCCCGGCTTCAACCGGGGCCTTTATTGTGAGAGAAGTGGATTTCGCGATCTCAATCGCAAGCACAACAAGGGAGAAACAAATGGCCGAGGAAACAATAGTGACGATCGATAACCAGCGTTATCGCCTTTCGGACCTGGCCGGAGAGGCGCAAACGCAGTTCAACAATGTGCGAAGCGCTGATACGGAAATACAAAACCTGGAACGGCATTTGGCGATTGCAAAAACAGCACGCAGTGCTTATGCCAAGGCACTGCAGCAGGCGCTGGTCAATATATCCCCGATCGCTTCGACTGGAGAGTCGGAATCCGCCCAATAGCCAAACACACAAAAGATCACACATTGCCGGACTTCGGCCTAGAGGAAATGGAAAGACATGAACTGCAACGATTGCCTATTCTGGTACGATGAGGCGGTGCCGGCAGGTACAGAAAACCGCCCGCTTAAATTCCGGTTCTGCCGACGATATCCGCCGAACATCCATGTTTCGCCTGCTGCCGGGCCGGGTCAGAAGAAAATCGTAAACTATCATTGGCCGGTGGTCTCGGAAACCGACTGGTGCGGAGAGTTTCGGCAGAACGACTCAAAACAACACTGATTGGTCACATACAATGCCCGGCTGAAGACCATGCTTGGGCGTATGAACACCGGAATGAATGGAGAATTGATGCTATGGCTGACGAAGAGAAAACTGTGACCATAGACGGGAAAATCTACCGGCGAAGCGACATAGGAGAAAAAGGGGAAGCGCAGCTGACCAATCTTCAGGGTTGCGAGATGGAACTGGCGGAGCTCCAGCGTCGTTCTGCGCTGACGCAGACTGCCCGTGCCGCCTACGCGCGTGCGTTGCAGGATATTCTCAATCCGCTAACGCCAATTGGAACGGCGCCGAGCGCCGAGTCCAACCCGTCCCAAACGATTGGCTTCAAGGACAGCTGATCTTTCACCGGAAGGACCAACCGGGAAGGGCGTTTCTGCGACACCTTTCACGCCCACTCGCGTTTGCCAAAGAAAAAACAAAGAGCTTCGGTAGCGAACACACAACTCTTCCAACAAGCAGACTCAAATTCGAATCAGGAGCATGAAACCATGGCTGAAGATGAACGCACAGTGACGATCGACGGCAAGATCTATCGGACCAGTGATATCGGTGAAAACGGAGAAATCCAACTCAACAATCTTCGCGGCTGCGAAATGGAGATGATTGAGCTGCGTCGCAAAACAGCGATCACCCAAACGGCTCGCGCTGCCTATGCGCGTGCTTTGCAGGAAATCGTTCAGGCGCTTACGCCAATCGGCACCGCTGCACCTTCCGACAACAATACGACGACGGCGGCTCCGAGTGGTTCCGACCAGGCTTTGAACTAGGGAGCGATCGGCCATGTCCGAGACGGCGCTGCCGGTCAGCAGAATTAGCAGCCTTTCCTTCCGCTTCGATCCGACGGAGGATCGGATTTGCTGTATCGGCGTGCCGGCCGGGGTCGCAACCGGTCACATCGAAATGTGGGTGACCAATCGGCTTGGTTTCCAGTTTCTGGAATCCATGCATGAAAACCAGCCGGCGTCGGATCAAAAAACGGATCGGGTCGAAACATCCTCCGATCTTCGCGATTTGGTCACCTACGGATATTCCGTCGAACAGGCACGCGAGGAGACCAAGGGACAGGTTAGCCGCAGGGATGCCAAGGCCGCGGCTCCGATCCGCAATGCCACCTGGTTGGTGCGCCGGATCCAGGTCCAAAAGAAGGATGAGAGCCTCAATCTGATCCTGATTGGTGAAAAGGAGGCCGCGGGATGCACGCTGACGCGGTCTCAATTCCTTCGCATCGTTGACATGCTGGAGGAAACCTTTCGCAAGGCCGAATGGGCCCTGCCGGAAACATCTTACTCCAATATCGGCTCGAAGCTGGCCGGGGCCACCGGCAGCCGTCTCAATTGAGGCTGCCGGTCCTGATCGCGTTTTTTCGGTCCCGTCCGACCCTATCCCGTAAAGGAAAGGTTAACGCAAGCTCGGTCCCGTAGGATCGTTGTCAGCAACGGTTACGGTATTGAGCTACAATGGACATACATAATCTGGCGCAGCGTCGCGAGGCGCCGGGCGCGCAACAAGCCCTGACGAAGGACCAATCTTCACAGGGCGGAGCGCATTTCAAGGGGGCCTTGAGCCTGGCCGAAGGGGGGAATCCAGGCGGCGAGTCGGGATCACCTGCCGATGGCGGCGATGAGAAGACGTCCACGAAGCCGGAACCCAACGAGCAAGAAAGATTGCAGGCTGAACGGCTCGCTCGCTTTGGCTCGTTTACGGCCTATTCGCTTTGGCGCAAGATTCCCGTCATGGCCATGGGTATTATGCAGCCGAAGAGCGAGGCCACCTTCGAGAAGCATGGCCTGCTCGATGAATGGCACAAGCAGAGGGATGCCTGGCAAGGCAAAGTGTCTGCCATGTCCGATGCGGAGCGGGCTGCCACAGGGGCAACCGTGCTCGATGGCGCTCCTGCCGGATCGGCTGAACCGACCGCCGATGCGACCGAAGCGGTGGCGGCGGTTCGCTCTCAGGTTGCCACAGGGGCCACCGTGCCTACCGGAGCCTCATCAGCCGGGCCGCCAGCTGAAACCACCGAATCCACCGGAACGGTGTCGACGACCCAATCGCAGGGGGCCGTGCTTGACATCAATGTTGCTGCCCAACCTGCGACGGCTGGCGTTTCTGCCGAGGCCGCGGTAGCTCCGCCGGATGCTGCGGCACCAGCTCCCGTGGCGCCTGCCGTCGCCGCAACCTCTGGTGTGGTCGGTACGGACAGCCAGACGGCGGCCGCCCCGGCGCAGGCTGCCGAAAGGATAATGAGCCAAGAAGAACTGCAAGCCGAGCGCGTTGCTCAATTCGGCTCGTTTACGGCCTATTCGCTGTGGCGCAAGATCCCTGTTATGGCCATGGGCATTATGCAGCCAAAGGACGACGCCACCTTCGAAAAGCACGGTCTTCTGGAGGAATGGCACAAGCAAAGAGACGCCTGGCAGGGCAGGGTTTCCGCCATGTCGGACGCGGAACGGGCAGCCACGGGGGCCACTGTTCTCGACACGGCTTCGACAGTCACTCCACCAACGCCCGAACAATCCGTTGTTCATGTGCCGGCTGCGAGCGCCAGCCTGCAGGCGAGCTCCTCGCAATCGGATGATGCGAACGCGCATCAATCCCAGCCAGCGGCCACGGTCAAGCCCGACCCGGTGCCCGCGGCGGGCAGTCCGGATCAGACCGCGAGAACCGAAGCGGCGCAAAACGTGGGTGATACCCGTCAGGTTGTGCAGACTGTCCAGCCGCCCGTCAAAAGTCAGGAAGAACTCCAGGCAGAACGGGTCGAGCGCTTCGGTTCGTTTACAGCCTACTCCCTGTGGCGCAAAATCCCCGTTATGGCCATGGGGATCATGCAACCCA
This sequence comes from Hoeflea sp., assembly GCA_965228435.1. Taxonomy (GTDB): domain Bacteria; phylum Pseudomonadota; class Alphaproteobacteria; order Rhizobiales; family Rhizobiaceae; genus Hoeflea_A. The sequence goes on from OZ245818.1 coordinate 4,893,049, forward strand.
AGGACGATGCCACGTTCGAGAAACACGGTCTTTTGGATGAATGGCACAAGCAGCGAGACGCCTGGCAGGGAAAGGTTGCGGCCATGAGCGAGGAAGAACGGGCCGCGACCGGAACCAGTCTGCTCGATAGTTCGCATATCGCGGACGTCCCGTCCGCTGCCCCGGCGACCACGGCGGCGGAGCTGCAAGGTCGTTCAGGCGGGACACCCGATACGTCAACAGAACCGGCTGACCAGGGTGCCGTTGATCAGGCCGCTTCTCAGGTCGCTGATTCCCCGACCGCCTTTCAGGAGATCGAAGAAGCCAAGAGCCAAGAAGAGTTGCGGGCCGAGCGGCTTGAGCGCTTCGGCTCCTACACGGCCTATTCTCTGTGGCGCAAGATCCCCGTCATGGCCATGGGCATTATGCAGCCGAAGGATGATGCGACCTTTGAGCGGCATGGCCTGCTCGATTATTGGCATGATCAGCGGGACCTGTGGCAAGGCAAAATCCGTAGTATGTCCGAAGTCGAACGATCCGCCACAGGCGCCAGCCTGCTCGAAGACACATGATTCCTACACAAAATTGTGATCCGTTACCCGTGATGCATCTATGCGCGTAACCGGCTGACTGCATTGACGGAATAGAATTGCTGCCGCGAAAGCGTCGGGAGGCTTTGACGCCGATCAAAATATTGCTATGGGGAGCGACAATACAAGTGCGAATTGTGCGACCCCGCTGATTGCGTTGAGCGAGCCGTTGGAGTATAGGAAATACTCTATAGCCTGATCGCAACAGACAGGGGCGTGTGTGTGCGGCGATATAGGGCATATCGCGCGGTTTGGATGGCAAACGTTCATGTACGAAAAACAAACACCATTGGACAAGGCGTTCGGCGTCTATAAGCCGACCCTCATCCTGACGATCTTTTTTTCCCTCTTCGCCAACATGTTGATGTTCGTGGCTCCGATCTACATGATGCAGGTCTATGACCGCGTCCTGTCGAGCCGCAACGAAACCACGCTGGTGCTGCTCACGGTCATCGCAGTGGCGATGCTTCTAACCTATGCCTGTCTGGAATATGTCCGATCGCGGATGCTGGCGCGCGGCGGTAACCGTTTCGACCGGGAGATCTCGAAGCCGGTTTTCGACTCGGTCGTCAAGTTGCAGTCAATGCAGGCGAACTCGGCCAGCGCCCAAGCGATTCGCGACAAGGATGTGGTGCGCGACTTCATAGGCGGCAACGCCATCATGGCGTTCTGCGACGCACCCTGGGTGCCGATCTTCGTCGCGGTTTGTTTTATCATGCACACCTATCTCGGGCTGGTAGCCCTGAGTGGTGCCGTTGTCATTTTTTCGCTCGCCCTGCTCAACGAAGTGGCCACCAGGGGGCTCCTGGCAAAGGGCAATCGTGCCGGGATCATCGCGGCACAGAACGCCCAAACGACTTTGCGCAATTCCGAGGTCATCAACGCACTTGGCATGCGCAACAACATCCAGAAACGCTGGGACAAAAAGCACCTGGAAGCCCTCGGTTGGCAAGGCAAGGCCAGCGACCGCGCCGGCAGCATCGTTGCCTTTCAGAAATTCGTGCGCATGGGTTTGCAGGTGTCAATCCTCGGCGTTGGCGCCTATCTGTCCATTCTCGGCGAAATTACGCCGGGCGTCATGATCGCTGCATCAATCATGATGGGCCGGGCACTGGCGCCGGTCGAGCAATCCGTTGGCAGCTGGAAATCCTTCGTCGCGATGCGCGAGGCCACCAAGCGGTTGCGTGCCATGTTTGCTTCGCTACCGGAGCAACTGGACCAGATGGATCTGCCGGATCCGGTTGGCAATCTGGCGATCGAAAACGTCATAGCCGGCCCGCCCGGCGCGCAGAAACCAACGCTGAAAGGCCTGACATTCAGCGTCGATCCAGGAAATATCCTTGCGATAGTCGGTCCGTCGGCCGCGGGCAAGTCGACACTGGCCCGTGTCATGGTCGGGGTCTGGCCGGCAGCGTCCGGTCATGTGCGCATCGACGGTTCGGATATCGATCACTGGGACCAGGAGAAACTCGGCCGCTTCATCGGCTATGTGCCGCAGGATGTCGAACTGTTTGCCGGGACCATCGCTGAGAATATCGCGCGTTTCTCGGAGATCGAAGAGTCACGGGTGATAGCCGCGGCGCAGCTCGCCGGCGTTCACGAGATGATCCAGGGGCTGCCGCAGGGCTACGACACGGAGATCGGCGAAGGCGGCCAGGTGCTCTCGGGCGGCCAGCGGCAGCGCGTTGCTCTTGCCCGTGCGGTTTATGGCGATCCCGTTATGGTGGTTCTGGATGAACCCAACTCTCATCTCGACACCGCGGGGGAAGAAGCCCTGTCGGATGCGATGAAAAAGATGCGCGACGCCAACATTGCGGTGATCGTCATCACCCACAAGCCGAATTTGCTGACCATCGCGGATCAGATCATGATCTTGATGGATGGCCAGTTGCAGGGCATCGGTTCGCGCGAACAGATGCTGCCAAAGCTGATGGGGCCGAAGGTTGTGCAGGCGCCTCCGCGCGAGCAGCAGCCCGGAGTGATGCCGATGCCGCCGCAGGGCATGCCGCAACGCGGTCCGCAGCCTGTGCCGCAGCAGCAAGGTCAGCCCCGGCCGGGCGCGTCGCTGCAGGGGCAGCCGGCGCAGCGGGCTCAAACGGTTGCGCAACCGGCTTCGGATACCGGTTCGGCCGCTCCGGTGCGCACGCAAAAAGCCGACTGATGTCCTGAATCGGAAGGGCGGATGCCCTTCGGATTCGTCATACCAGGTTCTAGGTTCTGCCATCAATTGGACCTATATATGCGCCAGAAGGCGTCGACACTTTCAATTTGGATCGGACCATGAGCAATCAGGACCAAGCACCCAAGGTATCAACCAGCTATTTCGGTATTCTGATTTTCGGGGCAATCGTCCTCTTGATCAGTGTTGGCGGATTTGGCGTTTGGGCGGCGACCGCGCGCCTCGACAGCGCGGTGATCGCACCCGGCAAGGTGGCGGTTGAATCCAACTCCAAGGAAATCCAGCACCTGCAGGGTGGCATCGTCAAGCAGATCCTGGTACGCGATGCCCAGCCGGTGAGCGAGGGCGATCTGCTGGTCGTGCTCGATCCGACCCAGGCCAAGGCCAATACCGATCTGACTCGGGTTCAGTATTTTCAAGCGCTGGCCCACGAGGCCAGGCTGATGGCCGAACGCGACGGTTTGGACGAGATCAGCTTTCCCGAGCTTATTTTGCAGAACAAGACGGACCCGGCGGTCAAGACCATGATGACCGATCAGGAGCGTCAGTTCCGGGAGCGCAAGGAATCGGTCGAAAACCGCATCGACATCTTCGAGTCCCAGATCGCCCAGCAGGAAGAGTTTATCGCCGGAACGCGCGAACAGATCGAATCGCTCGATGCGCAGATCGGCAGCTATGATGAGGAAATTGAGGCCGTGCGACCGGCGGCGGAGAAGGGCTTCTATGCCAAAAACCGGCTGGCCGCGCTGGAGCGTGAGCGCACCCGCATCTTCGGCCAGAAAGCCGAGTCGCGCTCGTCTATCGCCCGCACCGAACAGAGCATCGGCGAAGCGAAGATCGAAATCCTTCAATTGCAGCAGGAGTTCGTTGAGAATGTCGTGGAAGCGCTACGCGAGGCGCGCCTGACGCTGGCCGATGCCCGCGAGCGGCACACCATCGCCTCCGACGTCTACAACCGCGTTGAGATCCGCGCGCCACAGGACGGTGTCGTTCAGAACCTGCAAGTTCATACGCTGGGCGGTGTCGTCCAGGCTGGCGAAACCATCATGGAAATCGTCCCGGTCAATGACGATCTGATCATCAATGCGCGGATTTCGCCGCTCGATGTCGATAGCGTGCATACCGGCATGCAAGCCGAGGTGCGCTTCTCCTCATTCACCGGCCAAGAGGTCCCAACCATTTTCGGGCGGGTTGAATGGATTTCCGCAGACATTCTCATCGACGACATGGAGAGGGAAGAATATTTCCTCTCCAAGATCATCGTCGACAACGACAGTGTTCCGGACAGAATTGCCGGTGCATTGACGCCTGGGATGCCTGGTGATGTGATCATCGCGACCGGTGAGAGGACCACGCTGGATTACCTGACGCAGCCCCTGGTGAACCGGCTGGTCAAAGCCATGCGGGAAGAGTAGCGATTTTGCGGCCTGACGGTGCGACAAAAGGGCGTGAAAACCAGTGCGTTCACGCGAAAGCGCGACATGAAAACAGAAGTGTACAGTAAACCTTGTACCACTGAAAAAAGTGCGCTATATAAGTGTCTGCAGAGGTGGTGTTAGATATGTATACGAATCCGCAGAAACGCACAGACGCCGGTGTTCAAGAGCTTCGCAAAGAGGCCGGACTCTGGTTGAAAGAAAGACGGGAGGCTATCGGCCTTTCCCAGCGCCAGCTGGCCGAGCTGGTGGGCGCTGAATATTATACCTTCATATCGCAGTTGGAGACCGGTCGCGGCCGTATTCCACCGGCAAGATATGTTGACTGGGCCAATGCCTTGCAGGTAGAACCGCGTAAGTTTGTTTACACGCTTATGCGATTCTATGACCCTATTACGTTCCAGATTCTGTTCGAGGACGTGGAATAGGTTCTGAGGGGCAGTGACGATGCAAGACGGTGTAATACCGCTTTTTTCTCAAAACGGACAGCCAAGCTGCGAGAGAAGAAGAGGGGGATGGTCCAACCAGGACCTGGCCGAATTATACCGCATCGAAGCAGCCCTCGTTCAGGCCGGGATTTCAGTTGATACCGAAATGGGTGAAACGGACGAGGGTGATCCCTGGTTCGCTTTCTGTGGGGCCGATTCCTGCGAGGTGCTCGTTCACGTCGCTATCATCGATGGCGAGTACCACATTGCCGGCACAACGGCCTCGGTCATCATAAAGGGCCACTCCTTCACCGATATCGTTCGCCAGTTCATGACCCGCGAGCCGGCCTTCATGCTCGGTGCGGCTCGACACAACAATGTCATGATCCACCCGAGTTCAGTGCTGATTGCCGTTTTCGCCGCTATCTGCCTGATTTCGGATGAGCAAAATTTGAGTCTTTTCAGCTTTGGCGAAAACGACAAAGCGAACTCGATCAATGAAAATCGCCAGGACGGTGAGATTTTCAATGTCGCCGACCAACGTCAAGTCGTGCTTGGTGACTTCACGTTCTCTCCTCAGCAGGTGTTCATAATCCTGTCGGCGATTGCGTTTTCCTCTTCACCGATCGTCCAGAACAACAGCCTTGGCCTCGAAGCGGCCTTCGGCGTGTTCGACCTGATCGAGACAGGCGGTTCCGACGCTGAAGAAGGCGTTGAATTCGCGGCGGCCGACGTTCAGGAAGAAAGCTACCTGCCGGTCGAGGATGACAATACCGCGTCAAAAGAATATGCCCAGATCCTGTCTGACAGGCAATCCGAGCGCGTAGAAGCCAAGGCGCAAGCGGAACAAGACGCCATTCTGGTCCAGCAGTCTGCCGAGGAAGCTGTTTTGGCCGCTGAGGCGGCCGGATATGTGGAACCGGAAGCTCGGGATGTTGCCTATTCTGAAGACCAGGTCGAGAGTGCACCGGCGGAAGAAGCCCAGACCGTGGCGTCTGATCCGGAGCCATTGATCCAGCAGCCGGTCACTGAAACCAATGATGTGGCGGTGGCAGCGACCGATCCAAGTGATTGGGTTATGGATTTCTTCAACTCCAACGCCGTGTTCGCGGAGGCGGGTGAAGAGATTTCCAGTTTGATCGACTCGCTGGAGGCCGAGCTTACAACCATCCTCACGAATCCGATTGAAACCGATCTGGATATTGAGACGACTCCGGTCTTGACCGGTTCAGTCGATGATGATGCGACGCTTAGCTATCCCAAGCCATTGGCGCCGCCGGTGACCGCGGCTGCATCCGAGGTTCCGACGCCTGATTTCGGCATCGATGTCGGGAACGCAAGCAACAACAGTCTTTCAGAACTCGCCTACCTTTTTGACACATTTGAGGAAAGTTTCGGCGATGCGTTGATCGACGACAGCTTGGATCGTTTTGTCGTTTACAATCAGGCTGCAAAGGAAGCGGCCTATTTGGACCGAAACGGATCTGACCTCCCGATTCTCCAGTACGGACTGGAAGACGGTACACTCGTGTACTTCATCGGGATACCAAGCGATTTCGACTACCAGATCGTGTGATCTCATCAACGGTGCAAAATGCGCGCCGATAGATCATTTCAGCTGTGGGCATTGTAGGCGTCGATCGCTTCGTTGATTGTTCCGAAACTGGCAATCTCCCCGTCTCTCAGAAGCAGCCCCTTGTTGCAAACTCGGCGCAATAGCTCGAGGTTGTGAGACGCCAGGACAAGGATTCCGGTCTTTCCCACGAGTGTGCGCATATGCGCCTCTGCCTTTTCGCTGAAGTTCTGGTCGGCCACACTTAGCCATTCATCGAGAAGCAGAATATCCGGTTCAATTGAAATGCTCATCGCGAAATTCAGGCGCATCAACATGCCTGATGAATAGGTGTGTACCGGCATTGACAGATAGTCGCCCAGTTCCGAGATTTCCCGGACCTGTTCGATGAAGCGTTGATGTCGGCTGCGTGGAACGTCCAGCAGCCGTGCCCTCGAGAGAATGTTCTCGTAGCCGGTCGCCAGGGGATCGAGTGCAACACTCGGATCAATAATAGCTGCTAACCGTCCGGTGGCTCTCACTGTGCCGCTCTGCGGGCGGTAGATGCCCGCAAGGATTCGCAGCAAGGTTGATTTTCCGGCGCCATTGGCACCGATGAGCCCAAGTTTGTCACCGGTCTGCAGTCTGAAAGTCAGATCGGTAAGAGCCTGCACGAAGAAGTGGTTTTCCGTGTCCCGCCCCAAACGGCCGCCGGTCCCGAAGGAAAGCAGTTGCTTTTTGAGTGACTGGCTGCCGACCCCGTAAATGCGGAATCGCAGGGAGACGTCTTCGACACTCAACTCTAGATCGGACATGTTCGCTCAGACCAGATACGGCACTCGGTGGCCGGTTCGCTTGACCAGATAGAGGGCCGCCAGCGCTGCAAGCACATTGGCGCCGACAAGAAAAGCCCATGTGATCGGCTCCGGGTTCTGGCCCAGAAGCGGCGCCCGGATGGCCTCGATCATATGGTAGAAAGGGTTGACGTTGGCGATGTAGATCCGTTTTTGCAGCATGTCCTTCAGGAACATGATCGGCGTAATGAACATCACCACCTGAACAACACTGGCGACGATATGGGGTACGTCCCGATAACGGGCGCAAATGATCGCCAAGCAGAGACCGATCGAAAACAGCAATGTGGTCACGAGCGCATAGCCGATGACAACCAGCAGTGTATTGGCGTTCGGCCAAATGGCGAAACTGACCGCGATGATCAAATAGACAATCAGGTTGTGGAGCATCAGCACGGAGTGGCGTGCGAGCACCCGCAGCACATGGATACCGATGGGCAACGGCATGTTTCTGATGATCTGGGCGTTGGACGTGAAGGCCGTGCAGGCATCGATCATGACGCCAGAAATATACCACCATGCGATGAAACCAGTGCCGACATGGGGTGTGTAGACCTCGATGGGAAGACCAAAGATCGTGGCGTAAATCAGCGACAGGGCAGCGACGAGAATTCCCAGATTGAGAACAAGCCATATGGGTCCGAGCAGGGAGCCGCGGTAACGGGATTTGATATCTTGCTGGGCGAACCACAGCCAAAGTGGCCACCGTCGCAGAGCACTGGCAATGTCGTTCAACGCGGCCATTATAAAGCGGTTTTTCCAGACAGGGTGGTATCAGTCTGCTGGCGTGAATTTGGCCACTTCGGATCCGACTGTGTCGCTGAATGGAAAATCGGGTTTGTCGTCATGCTTGGCTGTGGTCTTTCGTTCCGATCGGGACGGCACGGAGGTTGGTCAGGATATTGCCAAACTGCCACGTGGTTGGGGTCAATCGAGGGCAAACCCGAGTGCCACTGCATACTGCGAAAAGGCGCTGCACTTCAATACCCAAGTCGACAGTGAAACGCTGGTCACTCAGAGAGCCTGCGTGACGATCAAATAGGCCGCCGCGGCAGTTACCACCCCAATCGGGAGCCAGCCTCCGAGGGCGCGGGCCAAGCGGTAGTTGCGGCGTCTGATACGACGCGCGGCGATCAATCGGCGCGAAACCGCGGAGATATTCACGGTCCACATTTCTGGTGCGTCGTCACCGCGGGCATAAACGGTGTCCAACAGGATATCCTGCGCAGCCTGAAGGTTCTCCAGCAGATTCTGCACCGGGTCCAGGATATAGGATTGCGTCAACCGTTCAGCCTCTGCAGCGAGTTCGCCAGGACGGAGATCTTCGGCATTGGCGCGCAGATCGGCGATGAGACGATCCTGGTTCTCTGTGACAATCACATTCAAAAAGCGAAGCTCCGTGCGGCACTCCATATCCGTTGCCTTTTCGATGGCCATCATGCGTAACGGCAGATTGTCGGTTGCACCCGTGTCATTCCCTTGCGCAGCAGTGATTTCGGGGGCGTTTTTGTACTGTTCGACAACCTTTTCGAACGCCGCCACCGCGCTGTCGGAGCCGCCGACGAAATCCTCCAATGTATAGTCAGACTCGCGTGGAACCTTGGTCTTCGTTTTGCGGTTGCGCCTGGCCTCGTTTGCATCTGGGCGAATCTGCGAGAAGAGGGTTTCGATCGCCTCCTGTGCCGTGTCGAGCTGGTCCGCCCTGATGCGGGTGCACGTCTTGAGATGGATGAACAAAACGTGGCTGATGGCGACGATGCCCCGTCGATAGGCCCGGAACATCAAGGCAATTTGCGCACCGTGTTCCGTGATCTGCTGCTGAATCTCAAAGATTTCCGGAGTTTGCAGTGCGCTCAATCGAACCGTGAGCAGATTGTAGAGTGCACCCAGAAGGATGAGGAGCAAGAGCAAAGGGAGGGCCGCATACGCTTTGGGATCGCTCCCGGCGGCAAGCGGCACGGAGGCAAAGACAAACGCTCCGATCGCCATCAAAACCCACATGGCGGCAACTGCCAGCCAATTGCGTCGAGAGGGCTCAGGCAGCAACATGATATACCGGCCGATCATGTCGACCAGGCGCCTTTCTTCCTCCTGAAACTCCGGAAACTGGCAGGCGCTTTGCGCGTGCTTGATCAAGTCCACTTCAAAACCCCAATGAACTGGCTTGTTCAGGACAAAGGTAGGCGGAACCATCTGACGGCGCAACACAGTGCACGCCGTTGCCGCTTTATAAATTGTTGAAAGTTTCGTCGGGGACGCCGTGTTCCGGGGCCGTCGAAATTGGTCACAGGGCTTTGGGCGACACAAAAAAACCGAGCCGGCAATGATTTTTGCCGGCTCGGTTTGCAGCAATGTGTCGGCGCGCTAAACGGATGCGCCGGTGTTCACTATCAGGTAACGTCGTAAGCGCAAGGGTCGTAGCATGGATCGTACTTAGGGATGTCACAACCACCGTAGTCGCCAAGAAACTGAGTTGCTTCAGTGCGGTCCGTTTCGCAGGGTGGCTGTTCTCTTGGCTCGCAATCCAGGTAGCATCCGCAACTCGGCAATTCAAAGGGACTATAATAGTATCCCCTGGGATCGTCGTAGTAGCTGCTTTCCTTTTCACATCCTCCGAAATTGAGCTGCGACCTTCCGTCGTCGATAAACCCGCAGTCTGGAACCACCGGCTTGCAAGGCGCGCTGATCACGTTAATGAATCCGGGATGCCAACCTCCGTAGTCGGACGGCCAATTTGTATTGCCATGCCAATCGAAGAATCCGCCAAGTGTAAATTGCACGCACGGTTGACAAGGGCCGTCGTAGAACCCGCCATTTTTTATATTATATTAGTTGTCATCACGACAACTCATGATTGGTGGCTGGTATCCGCCATATCCATACGAACTCTGGCCGTAGTTGTAAGCCATTGGGTTGAACCCCCTCTCACACAAAAAGCTATACTTTTGGTGTCAAATTAAAACACCAACGAGGTTGCAAACATATTTTGGGAAAACGACCGACCAAGGGCAGTCAACTTCCCCAAAACCACGCCGCGCTCAGACATTAAACAATTTTTAATAGATTCAAAAGGCCTTTTTTGATGCGATTCTTCGTTGTGCTCGCAATCGGACCCCGAGTAACATATTAACGTTAATCAGGAAGATTGACGCTCGGTATTGTGTGACCACGTTCCCATTAAATTCAACGGGCTAGGTCGTGGACGCGCAGCTAAAGCCGGATGGCAGCTAGACGAAGGCAAGGAAGTTGGCTGTGTGTTTCTTCATAGCGATGCGCCGACTGTGTTTGATCCGGTTGAATAACCGCTTAACGTGATTTCGATACCGGTAGGGATACGGACTAAAGCAGATCGGATCGCGCCGGTTCCGCCGGGGTGGGATGTTCGCCCAGCTACGAACGTTCTGATCTCGGTCACGTCGTAAGCCTTGTCGGCAAGAACCATTCCGCCGCTCGGTAGGTTTTCAAGTAGAGCCCGAGCCATCAGAACTGCTGACCGCCAGTAATCATGACTTGGAGCGGCAGTCCGTTCGCATCGACAACGGAATGGATTGTTGTCGTCAGTCCTCCACGCGAACGCTCAAAGCCTTCGCTAGCAGCATTGTGGATGCGACTTGTGTGCTGATGGGCGCGGACAATCGTGCTGTCGGCACCTCGGCATCGTGCCGATGCGAGATGGTAGTCAGCATACGATCCCAAACGCCTGCGCGACGCCAACGCACGAAGCGATTGTAGCAGGTGGTGTAGAAGGCCGAAATGCTGGGGCAGATCACGCCAAGGCGCTCCCGACCGCAAAATCCAGAACATGCCGTTCAGGACACGCCTGTCATCTACACGCGGGACGCCTCTACACGCGGGACGCCTCGCGGCTTGCAAGGGAGGACTGGTGCTATCACCCGCCATTCGGCATCGGAGAGGGCGTGTCTCATATTCAAGGCTCCCTTTCGGAGCTTGAATCATGTCGGTATGCTAAAGTTCAATGTCTGCTTTGCATCCAGACATCGTGGCCCCGCCGGTTAGGTCAACCGGCCGCTTGGAGCCCCGAAATGTACATTCCAAAAGATGACGATTGATCATTGGGCGTGCAGCAAATCGTGGACTAGCTGTTCTGCTTTTTGAAGCGATATCCCCTCGTTTTGGTCTGTGAAGAGCGCGTGATCTTTTTCTTGTATTTCGACAAATGGTCTTATGCCGTTATCGAGTAGATGAACGGAAGTCGCCAGATTTAGGGAGCCTTCGTAGAACGGTATCTCCGTGTTGAGCCAGCCAAAAAATGGGCCAATGTGCGACCGCTTATCCAGCTCATATGCATCCTCCCATTGAGCATAACTTTCTTTGCTAAGTGAGCACCAAACCAGCCAGACGAAGGAATCATCCGTTCCAATGATCGGGAGCCCCATCCGACCTCTCACGAAGAAAAGTTCGTCATTGATTATACAGTTATCACTACCCAAAACTGCGTTGTTGGACCTATCAAGTTCGCTCATGGCGGCATAACTGTAAGGCGCATCTGGTCCAAAACTTGGAAGCCCCTCATGGGTCTCACCGCAGGTTCGGCATCGAAAACTAAACGGCATATGAAGCACCTGAATCGGTTTGAAGCCCTTCCAAGGCTTCTATAATCGCCACGAAATGTTTAGATGTCGAGATATCAAGCAACGGCAGTTTTGTTCCGCAAAGCTGGTCTACTCGATCGATTGATCGTCTTGAGATTCCGCCGACAGCGGTCATCGGTGCTCGCACGTTTTTGAATACACGTCCTAGCTGTCCCTCACCGGACCGGTTGACGTGCCGACCATCAATTCGGCTTCCAGCAAGGTGTTCAGGGGGCCGCTCTCAGGCTTTCGGATCAGGTCAAGCAACATCTGACCGGCCTGCCGCCCGGCGTCCCGCACCGACGAGCGCGCCGCCGTAAAAATCGGAACGTCCTCGCCGTTTCTCAGATAGGAGAGGGCGTCGTCGAAGGTGATGATCGAAATATCCCGGCCGATGCGCAATCCCGCTTCCTCGACGGCGCGACGAATTCCGAATGCAGCGATGATCGACGAGGACAGGTAGGCCGTGGGCGGTTCGTCGAGAGCCATCATATCCCGCACGGAGCGGTAACCGTAGAATTCCGTCATCTCGTCGGAGCGCATGATCCGGGGGTCCGGTTCCACGCCACGGGCACGCAAAGACTGTTCGTAGCCATCACGGCGCCGATAGGCAAAATCCAGTGTCTCCAGGCCGTTGATCAATGCGATGCGGCGATGGCCAAGATCGAGGAGAAAGTCGGTCGCCCTGACGAAGGCGCTCCGATTGTTCACATCAAGCCAGGAGTACGGGGCATCGACCCCGGATGAACGTCCATGCACAACGAAGGGAATGCCGATTTCCCGCAACAGGGCGATGCGCTTGTCGTTGATTTTCGGCCCGTGAACGATCAGCCCGTCGACGGTCCCCTTGGCCTTCAATTGCCGATAGACGGTCGCTTCCTCGCTGTCGGCAACGATTGACAGAACCATCTCGTAGCCGTCGCGGGCGTAGATCTCGCCGGCCCCTGCGACGAAGTCGCCGAAAATGGGATTGACCATCTCGTGCTTCGACGAGAGCGGGATCACGTGGCCAGTTGCCATGGCCCGGCCGGTGGCCAGGTTCTTGGCGCGGAGATTGGGCGAGTAGTTGTGTTTTTTTGCCGCCTCAAGCACCCGCAGGCGGGTCGCTTCCTTGACTTCGGGAAAGCCGTTCAAAGCCCTGCTCACCGTCGTCTGGGAAAGGCCCAGGTGTTCCGACAACTCCTTGAGATTCATGGATTCCCCGTTTTCCAAAGCGGTTATATTTTTTGGGTATACTAGTACCGAAACCCTCTTCCGTCAAAGGGAGGTCTGCAGAGTGTAACTTTGGTTTCTCCCACGAAATAAGGAAAATGCGCGAGCAAGATTGACAAACCGCTTCATGTGAGCGATGTTTGACAAATTCAAAGCGCTTTGATTTTGAGCTTCGGCGGAACTCGTCAATCCACCGACCGCTCGTTCAACCTGGGAGGATCTCAATGAAAAGTCTGTTTTTTGCCGGTGTTGCGGCGATTGCTCTGACGGCGGGCACGGCCAATGCGGATCTGCTGTTCAAGCCCGGAGAAGGGCCGTTCAACTGGGGCAGCTACGATACCTTTGCCTCTGCTCACGATTATGCCGGGCAGACCCTGAGCATGACCGGTCCCTGGACCGGTGAGGACGACAAGCTGGTCCGCAACATGCTGGCCTATTTCGAGGAAGCGACCGGCGCCACGGTCGACTACTCCGGTTCCGACAGCTTCGAACAGGATATCGTTATTTCTGCTCAGGCCAACTCGGCTCCGAACATCGCGGTGTTCCCACAGCCGGGTCTGGCGGCCGACATGGCAGCCCGCGGCTTTCTTTCACCGCTCGGTGCCGATTCAGCCGGCTGGGTCAGCGACAACTATGCCGCCGGTCCGTCCTGGGTTGGTCTGGGTTCCTACAAGGGCGCCGATGGCAGCGAGCAGTTCTTTGCGTTTCCTTACAAGATCGACGTCAAGTCGCTCGTCTGGTACGTGCCGGAGCAGTTCGAGGAAAACGGCTATGAAGTGCCGGAATCCATGGAAGAGCTGAAGGAACTGACCGACCAGATCGTCGCCGATGGCGGAACGCCCTGGTGCATCGGTTTGGGTTCGGGTGCCGCAACCGGCTGGCCCGCCACGGACTGGGTCGAAGACATGCTGCTGCGCACCCAGCCGCCGGAAGTGTACGACCAATGGGTCACCAACGAGATCCCGTTCGATGATCCGCGTATCATCGCGGCGATCGAGGAATTCGGTCACTTTGCCAAGAACGACGATTACGTAGCCGGTGGCACGGAAGCCGTTCCCAACACGGACTTCCGCGACAGCCCGGGCGGTCTCTTCGAGCTGCCACCGAAATGCTACATGCACCATCAGGCAACCTTCATTCCCACCTTCTTCCCGGATGGGACGGAGCTCGGGACGGATGTCGATTTCTTCTACTTCCCGGCCTATGCGGGAAAGGATCTCGGCAAGCCGGTGCTTGGTGCCGGAACCTTGTTCGCAATCCTCGACGATACGCCGGTGGCACGGGGCTTCATCGAATTCCTGCAGACGCCGATCGCGCATGAGGTCTGGATGGCGCAAGGCGGCTTCCTGACCCCGCACACGGGCGTCAGCCGCGATGCCTATGCCAACGATACCCTGAAAGCACTGGGCGACATTCTGCTCAATGCCACCACGTTCCGGTTCGATGGTTCGGACCTGATGCCAGGTGAAATCGGCGCCGGTGCCTTCTGGACCGGCATGGTCGACTACACCTCCGGTGCGGAGGCCGCTGATGTGGCCAAGTCCGTGCAGGAGCGCTGGAACTCAATGCAGTAGGGCGGACTGCGGGGCGCTCGCGGCCAATTGCGCTGCGGGTGCCCGTTCGAGGCAACAGGGGAGGAGAAAGTCATGAACCCGGTGTTACAGGGTGTCATTACCATCCTGGCAGGCGTTGGTGGATGCGTCGGCTATTTCTATTTTTCCAACCTCATCCTCGACAAGGTGATCTTTCCGGCAAAAGGCGAACATGCCGGTCGAAATATCAACCGCGCCAACATGGTTCGACCATGGCTGTTCCTGCTGCCGGCGATCATCGCCCTCGGGCTCTATCTTGCCTACCCGGTCGTTGCTTCCGCCTATCGATCACTGTTCAACCGCCAGGGCGATGAGTTCATCGGCCTCGGCAACTACATCGCAATGTTCAGCGAAGCGGAATTCCGGCAGAGCTTTCTCAACAACATGCTTTGGGCGCTGATTGTTCCTGCGGCCGCAACCTTCGCCGGCCTGCTGGCGGCTCAGCTGACCGACAGAATGCGCGGCGGCAATCTGGCCAAGTCGATGATCTTCATGCCCATGGCGATCAGCTTTGTCGGTGCATCGCTGATCTGGAAATTCGTCTACGCCAACAATGCCGATATCGGCCTCATCAACGCCATTCGATCGGTGTTTGGAGCCGAAGATCCGGTGGACATGTTGCAGGTGCCGTTCTGGAACAACTTCTTCCTGATGGTGATCCTGATCTGGACACAGACCG
The DNA here is from genome assembly GCA_965228435.1 of Hoeflea sp. Lineage (GTDB taxonomy): Bacteria > Pseudomonadota > Alphaproteobacteria > Rhizobiales > Rhizobiaceae > Hoeflea_A. The sequence goes on from OZ245818.1 coordinate 4,908,142, forward strand.
GATTTGCCATGGTTATTCTGTCGGCGGCCCTGCGCGGCGTTCCCGAAGAGACCATCGAGGCAGCCATTATCGATGGCGCCAACCCGTTCCAGATATTCTTCAAGATCAAGGTGCCGCAGATCATGGGGACGATCGTCGTGGTCTGGACCACGACCACGATCCTGGTGCTCAAGGTGTTTGACATCGTCTACACGATGACCGGCGGCAATTTCGGAACCGAAATCCTGCCGAGCTACATGATGTCCTACATGTTCCGCGACGACGGCCGTGCCACCGCGGTGGCCTTCATCATCATGATTATCGTTATGCCTGTGATGATCTGGAACATCGTCCAGGCACGCAAAGAAATGCGTTGAGGGAGGCGGGTCATGGATAATATCGCCGGACAAAAATCAGGCCTGACCATCGTCACCTACATCTCGGTGATCGCCATTGTCATCATCTGGCTGATACCGACCGTCGGGCTGTTCGTCTCGTCCTTCCGCGACCGGGATCAGATCTCCGCCTCCGGTTGGTGGCGTGCGCCGTTCTCCGTCGTGTTGGCTGAAGCGGGTCGCGCTGATCTCGAATCCCAGAAAGAAGAAAACGGCGTCTGGGTTCTGAAAGGCAATATCTTCACCGATCCGGACGTTGCCGAACGTTTCAAGTCTGGGGACAGCAAGATCACCGCCTTCGGCAGCAAGGGGCGCGCGCCGGGCGAGTTCCCGGTGGGGACGACACAGAACATTCAGGCCGACCGCACGCTGATGGTGGAGGCCAATGGCGATTACGTCATGACGTCGCCCAAGGAAATCACCAAGCGTGGACCGCGCATTTATTTCCAGGCGGACACACCGCCCGACTTCACGCTCGACAACTATCGAACGGTGTTGACGGCCGACAATATGGATCTGGCTTTCATCAACACGCTGACAGTCACAATTCCGGCGACCATCATTCCGATCCTGATTGCGGCCTTTGCGGCTTACGCCCTGGCGTGGATGGACTTTCCAGCAAGGGGATTGCTGATTGCGGCCGTGGTCGGATTGCTGGTCGTGCCGTTGCAACTGGCGTTGGTGCCGCTTCTCAACCTGCACAACAAGATCGGCATCGGTCAGAGTTTCATGGGGATATGGCTCGCCCACACGGCCTTCGGCATGCCGTTGGCGATCTACCTTCTGCGAAACTACATGGTCGGGCTGCCGCGCGACATCATTGAAAGTGCAAAGGTCGACGGGGCCACCGATTTCCAGGTCTTCGTCAAGATTGTTCTGCCGCTTTCGTTTCCGGCGCTGGCCAGTTTCGCCATCTTCCAGTTCCTCTGGACCTGGAACGACCTGCTTGTTGCGAAGGTCTTCCTGCCATCTTCGGACGAAACAAAGGTGATGACCGTGAAGATCGCCGACGACCTGCTTGGTTCGCGCGGCGGTGACTGGGGCATCCTGGCGACCGCGGCCTTTGTGTCGATCGCCGTGCCGCTCGCGGTGTTCTTCACCATGCAGCGCTATCTGGTCCGCGGGCTGCTTGCCGGCTCGGTCAAATAGGAATCGGATTGAGACCCCACGATGAGCATGATCGATCAATCCATAGTGCCTGTCGGCCCGGCCACCCAAAAAGACTGGTGGCGCGGCGCGGTGATCTATCAGATCTATCCGCGCAGTTTCCAGGACAGCAATGGCGATGGCATCGGCGATCTGGCCGGCATCATCGAGCGTCTGCCCCATATCGCCTCCCTCGGTGTCGACGGCATCTGGATTTCGCCGTTCTTTCCGTCGCCGATGAAGGATTTCGGCTACGACGTGACGGACTATTGCGGCGTCGATCCGATCTTCGGCACGCTTGGTGATTTCGACCGGCTCGTCATCGCGGCGCATCAGCTCGGCCTGAAGGTGATCATCGACCTGGTTCTGTCCCACACATCGGACCAGCATCCGTGGTTCCGCGAAAGCCGTGTCGACCGGACGAATGACAGGAAGGACTGGTATGTCTGGTCCGATCCAAAACCGGACGGAACGCCGCCGAACAACTGGCTGTCGATTTTCGGTGGTTCGGCCTGGCACTGGGATGCCCGGCGGGAGCAGTACTACCTGCACAATTTTCTGATCGAGCAGCCCGATCTCAATCTGCACGAACCGGCGGTTCAAGATGCGCTTCTTGATGTCGCCCGGTTCTGGCTTGATCGTGGCGTCGATGGGTTTCGACTGGATACGATCAACTTCTACTTTGCCGACAAGCAGTTGCGTGACAATCCGCCACTGGCGCCTGAGAAACGCAACGCCAACATTGCGCCTTCGGTCAATCCGTATAATCATCAGGATCACATCCACTCCAAGAACCAGCCTGAGAACCTCGATTTCCTCAAACGCTTCCGGTCGCTTCTGGAGGAGTATCCGGCGGCTATCTCGCTTGGCGAAATCGGTGATGCCCAGAAGGGACTGGAGATCCTCGGCCAGTACACTGCCGGCGATGATTTCGTGCATATGTGCTACGCCTTCGAGTTTCTGGCGCAGGAGCCCCTGACCGCGGCCCGCGTGGCGGAAGTTTTCGGGTTGGTCGATGACGTGGCGGCCAATGGATGGGCGTGCTGGGCATTCTCCAACCATGACGTGATGCGGCACGCGTCGCGCTGGAACCTCAATGGGGCGGCGCAACGCCTGTTCGCGACCATGCTGATGTGCATGCGTGGTTCGGTCTGCATGTACCAGGGCGAAGAACTGGGATTTGGCGAGGCCGAAGTCGATTTCGAGCATTTGCAGGACCCCTATGGCCGGGAGTTCTGGCCGGCCTTCAAGGGACGCGACGGCTGCCGCACGCCGATGGTATGGGAGCATGCCTTCCCCAATGGCGGCTTCTCCACAGGCCGGCCATGGTTGCCGGTGGGCGACGACCATCTGCCGCTGGCGGCCGATCTGCAGGAATCTGATCCCGGTGCCATGCTTCACCACTATCGGCGGGCGATCGCTTTCCGGCAGGCTCATCCGGCCTTGGCGACGGGCAATCATGATGGCGTGGAGGTGACCGGCGATGTCGTGCACTTCACCCGATCGCTCGGCAACCAGACGATCTTCTGCGCCTTCAATTTGAGCGATACCGCATCGGAGCTCCCATTGCCCCCGGGTTCGTGGGCTCCTGTCGGAGCCGAACTCGGATGCGCGGGTCTTTCGACGAACGGCACCGTGCAACTCGGTCCATGGCAGCCCTGCCTGGCGCTGCAAACGTAATTTTGGGAGGGTAATCATGGCCAATCTGAAGCTGACGGATGTCGCTAAAATCTATGGCGGCGGCATCGAGGTGCTGAAGAACATCAATCTCGACATTACCACCGGCGAGCTGATCGTTTTCGTCGGTCCCTCCGGCTGCGGCAAGAGCACGCTGCTGCGAATGATTGCCGGTCTGGAAAAGATCAGCGGCGGCACGCTGGAGATCGACGATGTCGTGGTCAATGACGTGCCGCCGGCGCAGCGTGGCATTGCCATGGTGTTCCAGAGCTACGCGCTCTATCCGCACATGACGGTGCGCGACAACATGGCGTTCGCGCTCAAACTCGCCAAGAAGTCCAAAGCGGAGATCGATGAAGCCGTTGAACGTGCGGCCAAGGTGTTGCAGCTCGACCAGTATCTCGACCGCCTTCCCAAGGCGCTCTCCGGCGGACAGCGTCAGCGCGTGGCCATCGGCCGTTCCATCGTTCGCGACCCGAAGGTTTATCTGTTCGATGAACCGCTCTCGAACCTTGATGCGGCTTTGCGCGTCGCCACGCGGATCGAGATTGCCCAACTGAAGGAGTCGATGCCCGAATCGACCATGATCTATGTGACCCACGATCAGGTCGAAGCGATGACGCTGGCCTCCCGCATCGTCGTTCTCGCGAACAAGGGCATCGCCCAGGTCGGCACGCCGCTCGAACTCTACGAAAAGCCGGAAAACGAATTCGTCGCGCAGTTCATTGGTTCACCGGCGATGAACCTGCTGCCCGGCGAAATCGTTGAAACCGGCGAGCGCACAAAGATCAAGGTGGAGGGCGGCGGTACAGCCGTGAGCAGCGTGCCGACCAACGGCAACGACCAGGGCATGCGGGTGAATATCGGAGTGCGCCCGGAGGATTTCACGCCGGCTGACGACGACGGCTTCATCTACGAAGGCAAGGTGAACATCACCGAGGCTCTTGGCGAGGTGACGTTGCTCTATTTCCACCCGAATGACGGCAACGCGCCGGTGATCGGCAAACTTCCGGGTATCCATTCGGATCTGCGCACCCATATGGTCCGGATGACGGCGGCGCCCGAAAAGGTCCACATCTTCCACAACGAGAAGTCCCTGCTTTATCGCTAAGCCCTTCCGGTGGCTGGCCTGCCTGTGGCAGCATGCAGGCCATGCAGCGGAGGCAAAGCTATGAATGAGTTGTCAGACATCCGGCTGGCCGGCGACAAGGCACGGCCGTGGGAATGGCCGGAAGAACAATGGCGCGAAGTCGTCGACCGGGTGCGAGCCGGTCGATCTCTGAAACCGAAACAGTGGAAGTCGGATGCCAAGGTCGCCGTGGCGATTTCCTTCGATTCAGACCATGAGTCGCTGACCCTGCGGTGGGGCGACGATTCGCCGGGACGTCTGTCGCAAGGACAATATGCGGCTCGCAGAAGCATGCCTCGGATCCTGGACATGCTTGCGAAATATTCAGTTCCGGCGACATTCTTCGTGCCCGCCGTCGTCGCTTTGCTGCATCCGGACGAGCAGCGACGCGTTGTGGCAGATGGTCACGAGGTCGGGATCCATGGATGGATCCATGAGCTCAACAGCCGGCTTGGCTACGATGTCGAGCGCGATCTGCAGATGCGCTCCGCCGATACGCTGGAAAAGGTCACCGGGGTGCGGCCGATCGGCATTCGAACGCCGTCCTGGGACTTCAGTCCGCATACGCTGTCGATCACCCGCGAGATGGGGCTTCTCTACGATTCCTCCATGATGGCCGACGACGAGCCCTACGAGCTCCTCGAGAACGGTGAACCGACCGGGATTGTCGAACTGCCGGTTGAGTGGATCCGCGACGACGCGGTCTATTTCAACATGGATCGATTTGCCGGCCTGCGGCCCTATACGCCGCCGTCGGCTGTCTTCGATGTGTTCAAGCGGGAATTTGATGGCGCCTATGCCGAAGGCGGTCTGTTCCTGCTCACATTGCACCCGCCGATCATCGGCTATCGGTCGCGCATCCAGCTCATCCACGAACTGCTCGATTACATCACGTCGCATGACGGCGTCTGGTTCGCGACGCACGGTGAAATCGCGCAATACTGCAAGGACACCGCCTGATCGCAGACCTTCAGGAGGGCGTTTCCAGTTCGCCGATATCCCACCAGACACCCGCCATCAGGCGGATGGCGTCGCGGGTCACGGGCTTGAGAATGTGTTCATTCGGCGCGTGTTGAGAGCAGCCGCCGTAGGAATGTGGAATCCAGATCGTTGGCAGGCCGAGCACGTCCGTGAAGGTGTCATTGGGCAGGGAGCCGGCCAGGTTCGGCAGCACATGCGGATCGCGTCCACCGGTGTTCCTGATGGAGTCGGCGACAAACGTCACCCATGGATGTTCCGGGTCGAGACGGGTGGCGCGAAACGACCGGCCTTCCGCCGGGCTGACGGCGACCTGCTCGAAGCCGTGGGCGTCGAGATGGCGCCGCAGGGCAGGGAGGATATCGTTTTCGTCGGTTCCGACAACGTAGCGTAGCTGGCAATGGGCCGTCGCATGACCGGCAATGGCGTTGACCGGTGCTTCCGGCACGCCGCTTTTCATTGCCAGGACGGCTAAGGAATTCCATCCAAAGGCGCGCTCGGCCGGGTCGAGGTCTTCTTCACCCCAGTTTTCGCTGATGGTGGGCCCGCCACCGCCGACCGGCAGACCACGCAGCGCCTTGCGGATATCGGGTGTCAGGCTGTCCGGGCGCCATTCCGGCACCTTGATCTGGCCACGGGCGTCGGTGATCGAGGCGATCGCATGGGCGAGAATCAGCGCCGGGTCCGCCAGCAACCCGCCCCAATTGCCGGAGTGGTTGGCGCCATCGCGCAGGTTGACCTCCATATCGAAATTGTACCCGCCGCGGGTGCCCATGAAGACGGTTGGAATGTCGGGTTGCAGTCGCGGACCGTCGGAACCGATCAAGACATCCGCTTTCAACAAATCCTTCTTGTCGGCGAAGAATTCGGCGAGGCCGGCGGAGCCGGTTTCCTCCGACGTCTCGACCACGAACTTGACGTTGAAGCCCAAGGCGCCACGCTCAGCGATCACCGCGGCCATGGCCTTCAGATTGATCAGGTGCTGCGATTTGTTGTCGGCCGTTCCGCGTCCGTAGATCCGATCGTCTTCGACCGTGACCCGGAAAGGGTGCAGCCCGTCGCGCCATTGATCGGTCTGGGCGCGGATGACGTCACCGTGGCCGTAGGTCAAGATGGTTGGACAGTCCGGGCTTTCGATCCGCGAACCCACCAGAAAGGGACCGCCTGCAGGATCGGCATTGTCGAAGACCTCGCAGCTGAAGCCGAGCTCGGTCAGCATCGGTTCGATGACCTCATGCAGGTAGCGATAAAGCTCAGGCCGTTGTTCGGGGTTCTGGCTTTCGGTTTCCACCGCAACCAGCCTGCCGAGATCCTCCAGGAAATCGCCGCTGTCGAAATACGCTTCGGTTCGTTCAATCGCGCCATCGCGTGTGGGCATGGTGACGAGTTCCTTTGGTTGAGAGTTCAGTCTGTTCGATAAGCCGTCCATAGCAGTCTGATCGGTTGACCGCGATTCACACCATCGCACCTGATGCCGCACAAGTGAACTGAAGGTCCGCCGGAAGCCGACGAGGTCAGTTGCATTCGAGGTCCGATCTAGGGCAAAAGGAAACTCTTCCCCAGCGCCGCCCGACGACTGGCAGCGCCACAGCCTCTGGAGCCTTCCATGAAACTGAATGCGCTTGGCCGCAGCGGCCTGATGGTGAGCGAATTTTGCCTCGGTTCGATGACCTGGGGATCGCAGAATACGCTCGCCGAGGCCAAACAGCAGCTCGACTTTGCCGTCGGCGAAGGTGTCAATTTCATCGACACCGCCGAAATGTATCCGACGACGCCGCGCGCTGCCGAGACGGGCGGGTTGACCGAGGAGTATATTGGTGACTGGCTCAAGGATCGGCCCGATCGGGATAGATTGATCGTTGCCACCAAGGTCACCGGCGAGGGCAATGGCGATTTCCGTGATGGGCGACGGGTGGATGGTGCAACTGTCCGCGAAGCTTTGGAGGGCAGTCTGACCCGGTTGAAAACCGATGTCGTCGATCTCTACCAGCTGCATTGGCCCAATCGTGGATCTTATCATTTCCGTAAAAACTGGACCTTCGATCCGGGCAATCTTCAGCCCGGGGACATGGACCAGGAGGTGGCGGATATTCTCGGCGAAGTGATGCTCCTACAGGAGGAAGGCAAGCTACGCACCTTCGGCCTTTCCAACGAAAGCGCCTGGGGAACCATGAAGTTTCTCGAAGTCAGCCGCAAACACGGACTGCCGCGGGTGGTGTCGGTTCAAAACGAATACAACCTTATTTGTCGCCACTTCGATCTCGACATGGCGGAAGTGGCTGTGCATGAAGACGTCGGTTTGCTGGCCTTTTCACCTTTGTCGGCCGGAGGACTGTCGGGAAAGTATCTGGGTGGCGACACACCGGAAGGCACTCGCCGATCAATGCAACCGACGCTCAACGGGCGCTATGTGGAGCAATCGGAAAAAGTCATAGGACTTTATGCCGACGTGGCGCGCAAGCATGGGCTGGAATTGTCGCAGATGGCGCTGGCCTTCTGCAAGACGCGGCCGTTCATGACCAGCGTCATTGTCGGCGCGACGTCGATGGATCAGCTGAAATCGAACCTGGCTGCCGCTGATCTGGTCCTCGACGAGGATGTGCTGGCCGACATCCAGGCAGTTTATCGGGATTTTCCAGCGCCGATCTAAGGGCTATCCGGTGGCGGAGGTGCAGAGAGCGCTAGTTGTCGCCGAGCAAGAGATCAGCAAGCCCTGTTATTGAATCCGTTGCGGCATCCCAATCCGAGGTGGCGCCGTAATCGACCCTCTGGTCGACACCATATTCGTAGGGCCGGTTGATGTAAGCGGTGCGCATACCGTGTGAGCGCGCTGCCGCCAGGTCATCATTATGGGCGGCCGTCATCATGACCTCGTGCGGCGGCAATTCGAGCAGCTCGATCGCTCCGAGATAGACGGCTGCGTCCGGTTTGAACGCCTTGAAAACGTTGGATGACAGAATGCAGTCCCACGGAATGCCGGTGCGTTTGGCCATGGTCGCCAGCAAAGTTAGACTTCCATTGGACAGCGGAGCGATCAGGAATCGGGATTTCAAGCGGATCAGGCCCGGCACGGCATCCGGCCACGGGTCCAGATGGTGCCAGATTTGATTGAAGTCGACCCTTTCATGTTCGTTGAAAGCACCCGCGATGCCGAATTCGTCAAGAATGACGTCCAGGCGTTCGCGATGAATGTCGTCGATCGAGGTAAAGGCCCGCTCGCCGGTGCGCACCTTCGCCATGCCGGGAACATAGCCGGCCCGCCAGGCGCGGGCGAAGGCGTCCCAGTCGATACCTTCAATGTTCTTGGATCGTGCGATGGCTTCGCCGCGACGCGCGATTGAACCCCGCCAATCGACCACTGTGCCGAATGTGTCGAACAGTATTGCTTTGATTGTACCCATGGCTGGCTTGAGAGTGTATCCGAGTGGTGATGCCGTGTTGCTGACGGTAGCGCTTTTCGAACTCTGATGTCGACCAGTTCGGCATCGCCTTGTAGACAATCGCTAAACTGATAGCCTTCGCGAGCACTTTGGCGTCGTACGGTGACGTTGAAAGGATGACAGCTGTGCCACAGAAACCAACGGCCCTGAAACAGAACCCGCACCGGGTCGATCGTCATGAGGAAAAAACCCTCGAACTGTCGATTGGACGCGAGGTCAAGGCTTTTCGAAATACGCTTGGACTGACGGTGGCGGACCTTTCGGAGGCAACGGGTATCTCCATTGGCATGTTGTCGAAAATCGAAAATGGCATAACATCGCCATCTCTGACGACCTTGCAAACATTGTCAGCGGCATTGGGTGTTCAGATCTCGAGTTTCTTTCGGGAGTATGAAGAAACCCGCAGCGCGGTCCATGTGAAGGCCGGGGAGGGACTGGAAATCGAACGCCGCGGCTCGCGCGCCGGACACCAGTACAGTCTGCTCGGGCATCTCGGCGGCAACACCAGCGGCCTGATGGTTGAGCCTTACATGATCACGCTGACCAGCGATTCCGACGTCTTTCCGACGTTCCAACATGACGGACTGGAATTCCTCTATGTGCTGGAAGGTGAGGTGGAATACCGCCACGGCGACAAGTCCTATCATCTCAAGCCGGGCGACAGCCTCTATTTTGACGCCAATGCGCCCCATGGTCCCGACAAGCTTAGGCAATTGCCGATCCGCTTCCTGTCGATCATTTCCTACCCGCTAAAAGACTGAAATTATTCCTCTTAGGAAATAAATATTCCTGATGGTTGCATGCCGTCGACGACTTCACTATGCTCATCGCAGTTGCTCAGCGCGGAGGTTTCGATGTGTGGAATAGTGGGCCTGTTTCTGAAGGATAACGACCTCAAGCCGGAACTCGGCAATCTGCTGGCCGACATGCTGATCACCATGACGGACCGCGGCCCCGACAGCGCCGGCATCGCTGTCTATGGTGATGGCAACGAGGCCATCGGCAAGATCACCATCCAGTCAGATCGGCCCGATTCGGACTTTCCGGCGATTGAAAAGCTGCTGGAAAATGCGGCCGGAACAACGGCTTCCCTTTCGAGAAACGACACCCACGCGGTGATTACCGTCCCGTCCGACCGGCTAGCGGATGTTGGCGCTCATCTTGCTGCCAACCATGAGGGCCTTCGGGTCATGAGCCGCGGAGAGGCGATGGAGATCTACAAGGAAGTGGGCCTTCCGGCTGCGGTCGTCGATCGTTTTGGTGTTCGCGCCATGCGGGGCACCCACGGTGTCGGCCATACGCGCATGGCGACCGAATCCGCCGTCACCACGATGGGCGCTCATCCGTTCTCGACGGCCAGGGACGAGTGCCTGGTACACAACGGTTCGCTTTCCAATCACAACTCCCTGCGCCGTAAGCTTGTGCGCGAAGGCATGCATTTCGAAACGGAAAACGACACCGAGGTCGGCGCCGCTTACATGACCCACCGCATGCAGAAGGGCGCCAGCCTCGGCGAAGCGTTGGAAGACTGCCTCGGCGCTTTGGATGGTTTTTATACGTTCGTGGTCGGTACCCGGAGGGGCTTTGGTGTGCTGCGCGATCCGATCGCCTGCAAGCCGGCGGTCCTGGCAGAGACTGACCGCTATGTTGCTTTCGGGTCGGAATACCGTGCGTTGGTCAACCTTCCCGGCATTCTCGATGCGCGCGTCTGGGAACCGGAGCCGGCAACCGTCTATTTCTGGGAGCACTGAGCCATGCCAACACTGGATCTGACATCGTGCACCCTGCGCGAGCTCAACGCCACGCTACAGGATCAGAAAGCCGGCACCAACGAGACTGAATGGGAGGTGCTCAATCCGCGTGGCTCCCACGCCGTGGCGGTCGGGTTGGACGGTCCACTGATGGTCACGGTGCGCGGCAGTACCGGTTACTACTGCGCGGGCATGAACAAGGAAGCAACCGTGCATATCGAGGGCTCGGCCGGCCCCGGCGTCGCCGAAAACATGATGTCCGGCAAGGTGGTCATCGAGGGCGACGCCAGCCAGTATGCCGGTGCCACCGGCCGTGGCGGCACGCTGGTCGTCAAGGGCAATGCATCCTCGCGCTGCGGGATATCGATGAAAGGCATCGATATCATCGTCCACGGCAATATTGGCCATATGTCGGCCTTCATGGCCCAATCGGGCAACCTGGTTGTGTGCGGTGATGCGGGCGATGCTCTCGGCGACAGCCTTTATGAGGCGAGGCTTTTCGTCAAAGGGACCGTCAAGTCGCTAGGCGCCGATTGCGTGGAAAAGGACATGCGGCCTGAACATCTCGAATTGCTGGCTGATCTCCTGGAACGCGGTGAGGTGATCAATGCCAAACCGGAAGAGTTCAGGCGTTACGGTTCGGCCCGCAAGCTCTACAACTTCAACATCGACAACATCGAAGCCTATTGAGGGACATGACAATGGCCAGACCTGTCACCCATCCGCGCCAGCCGGCGAGCTTCGATCCCTACACCAATTCCGAGATCCGCCGGGCCGCGGCCACTGGAATCTATGATATCCGCGGCGGTGGCGCCAAACGTTACGTCCCAAACTTCGATGATCTGCTGTTTCTCGGCGCTTCCGTGTCGCGCTACCCATTGGAAGGATACCGGGAAACCTGCAACACAAAGGTCAGTCTGGGTACGCGGTATGCCAAAAAGCCAATCGAACTGGACATCCCAATCACGATTGCCGGCATGAGCTTTGGCGCCCTCTCAGGTGCCGCAAAGGAGGCGTTGGGACGTGGCGCGTCCGCCGCCGGCACCTCGACCACCACCGGCGATGGCGGTATGACGCCCGAGGAACGCGGTCACTCTGACAAGCTGGTTTATCAACTGTTGCCCTCGCGTTACGGCATGAACCCGGATGACTTGCGCCGCGCTGATGCCATAGAAATCGTCGTCGGGCAGGGGGCCAAGCCCGGCGGCGGTGGTATGCTGCTGGGGCAGAAAATCAGCGATCGCGTTGCCGAGATGCGTGATCTGCCGAAGGGCATCGATCAACGTTCCGCCTGCCGGCATCCGGATTGGACCGGTCCGGATGATATGGAAATCAAGATTCTCGAGTTGCGCGAAATCACCGGTTGGGAAAAGCCCATATACGTCAAGGTCGCCGGTTCGCGACCCTATTACGACACGGCACTGGCAGTGAAGGCCGGAGCAGATGCCGTGGTGCTCGATGGCATGCAGGGCGGTACTGCTGCGACCCAGGAAGTGTTTATCGAGCATGTTGGGCAGCCCACACTGGCGTGCATTCGACCGGCGGTTCAGGCGTTGCAGGATCTCGGCGTACACCGGGAGGTGCAGTTGATTATCTCGGGCGGCATTCGCAACGGTGCCGACGTGGCCAAGGCGATGGCACTGGGAGCGGATGCCGTTTCGATCGGCACGGCAGCCATGATTGCCATCGGCGACAATGACCCGACATGGGAGGAAGAGTATCGCAAGCTCGGCAGTACCGCCGGCGCTTATGACGATTGGCACGAGGGCCAGGATCCGGCCGGTATCACCACGCAGGACGAAGAGCTGGCGATGCGGCTCGACCCGGTTGCAGCAGGCCGTCGGCTCGCCAACTATCTGAAGGTCATGACCTTGGAAGCCCAGACCATCGCCCGGGCATGCGGCAAGAGCGATCTGCGCAACCTCGAGCCGGAGGATCTCTGTGCGCTGACGGTCGAGGCGGCGGCCATGTCGGGCGTGCCGCTTGCCGGCACCGACTGGATCCCGGGCAAGCGAGACTCTTGAGGGCAAAGTAGACGACAACAAGAACAGGGAAAGCACACCATGGCGAATGATCTGGCGGCCTTTGCGAAGGCGAATGGCATCAAGTACTTTATGATTTCCTTCACCGATCTGTTCGGCGGGCAACGCGCCAAGCTGGTGCCGGCAGAGGTCATTGGTGACATGCAGCAAGAGGGTGCCGGTTTCGCAGGTTTCGCCGCCTATCTCGACATGACGCCCGCGCACCCGGACATGCTGGCTATTCCCGACCCTGACAGCGTGGTCCAATTGCCCTGGAAACCCGAAGTGGCCTGGGTGGCCAGTGACTGTGTCATGGAGGACGAGCCTGTTGCCCAAGCCCCGCGCAATACGCTGAAGCGGCTGATTGCCGAAGCGGCCAGCGAGGGCATGCGCATCAAGACGGGGATCGAAGCAGAATATTTTCTGACCACCATGGATGGCACCCAGATCTCGGATCCGTACGATACTGCGGCAAAACCCTGTTACGATCAGCAGGCCGTTATGCGGCGCTACGATGTCATCGCCGAGATCTGCGACTACATGTTGCAGATGGGCTGGGGGCCGTATCAGAACGACCATGAAGACGCCAACGGTCAGTTCGAAATGAACTTCGCCTTTGACGATGCGCTGGCGACAGCGGACAAGCACTCCTTCTTCAAATTTATGGTCAAATCCATCGCGGAAAAGCACGGGCTGCGCGCCACCTTCATGCCAAAGCCGTTTGAAAACCTCACCGGAAACGGTTGCCACGCGCACATATCCGTTTGGGACGAAAGCGGCAGCGACAACATTTTCATCGACGATGGTGATGAACTGGGGTTGTCGGCAGGCGCCATGAACTTTCTGGGTGGCATCATGCAACATGCGGTCGGCATGACGGCGATTACCAACCCGACGGTCAATTCCTACAAACGCATCAATGCACCCGTGACGATGTCGGGTGCAACATGGTCGCCCAATACCGTCACCTGGAGCGGCAACAACCGCACCCATATGGTGCGCGTTCCGGGACCGGGTCGCTTCGAACTGCGATTGGCCGACGGCGCGACCAATCCATACCTTCTCCAGGCTGTCATCATTGCTGCCGGCCTTTCCGGCATGCGATCCAAGGCGGATCCCGGCAAACGGTATGACATCGACATGTATGCCGAGGGGCATCTGGTCACCGATGCAAAGCGCCTGCCGCTGAATCTGCTCGATGCGTTACGAAGTTATGACGCCGACAGTGCCCTCAAATCTCAGATGGGCGAAGAATTCAGCGCCGCGTTCCTGAAGCTGAAAAACAAGGAATGGGACAGTTACGTCTCGCATTTTTCAACCTGGGAGCGCGACTACACACTCGACGTGTGATTTTACCGGCAAAACAGCATAGATCCGCAAGAACCGCGCTCTAGAACCCGATTTCGGTGGCCGGGCTGTCGAAAGCCGCGCGAAATCCGCCATTCGCCTCTAGCAACTCGACTCCGCCGGGTACCCGCTCGGCAAGCAGTCTGCCGTTTTCCCATACCCTGACGCCATCGAAGGACACGGTTGGGTCGACGATGTTCCAGGAGATCTCACCGGGCGCGTAAGCGCCGCAGGTGTGGAAATGCAGCAGGCGCGGATTGCCGAAAGCCGCACCGCTCCAGCGTTCGTAACTGTCCTCCAGGCGCCAGTCGTAGCGGCTGCCGGGATGGATGCCGGCGTGCCAGGAATGCACGAAGTCGGCATCAATGCCGTACTTGTCGGCGACAAATCGGTAGTGGGTTTTCGCCCGGTTTACGTCTTCGGCCGATCCTTCAAATCCGGTGATCCGCCCTTCCTCGAAGTAGGCGAGAAGTGGTCCTTCAAACAGGCATTCATAGGGCTGATAGTATTTGGACCCCGTGCCCACTAGGAAACCGGGCATCGCTGCCCTGCCGGAGAAGCCGTTCGCCAGGACGGGTGTGGGAACAAGCATGGGGAAACGGCGGATGCTGACATCACCGCCGGTCGCGTGATCCGACGGCGCCCGGCCGCGGATCGATGTTCCGGCGGGGCAGGTGATCTCGATCGTTTCAGCCGTTGCCGCCATTTGATCGACGGCGTCTTTCAGTGCGATGAAACTGTCATGGTCGGCCGTTCCGAAACGGCACCCAAGCAGGGCGCGGCTGAGCGCATAGGATACGACAATCCTTCGACCGGTGCCAATATCGCTAAATCGGATCTGGTCGCCGATGCGAGCAAGAAACACGGTCACATCAGCCGTCTGCATCGCGTCCTCGAGTTCCGTGGACATCTGCCCCTCGGGATCGAACGGCGTTTCAAAGATGCGGACGTTGGCACCGATCGCGCGACCGCAGTCAGCCACAACGCCGACAAGTTCGGGTTCGTAATAGTCGAGGTTTGCCGGTTCGCATACGAGCAAGAGATCGTCCCCGCGCTGCGTCCCGGCACAGTTGACCAGAAGATTGGCCGCACCTTGTTCGAGGTCTGTTGTCGTATTTGCGTCCATGGCGTTCGCCTGGCCTCCAGTAACCGACCCTGGCTCTATTTCAGCAGTGCTTTCAGGTTGCTTTCCGAGTCGGCAATCACCGCCGCATCCGGAGATTTGCCGTTTTCGATCAGACGCTTGCCGACCATATAGGCTTGCGGATCGTTCATTGCGTCCACAGCGAGCAACTCTTCGTCGCGGTAATACCAGTGCGACACCGCACCCTCGCGTTTGCCCTGCCGGGTGACAATGCGATTGTAGCCTGAGCTGAGGCCCGCGATTTGAAGCTTTGTCTCGAACTGATCCGACCAGAACCATGGCGTGGCTACATATTCTTCGTTCGCCCCGAGAAGGTTGCTGGCAACGGTTTCAGCCTGGTGGATGGCGTTGGGCACACTTTCCAGGCGGATACGGCCACCGCGATAGGGAAAGGATGTGCAATCACCGGCCGCCCAGATGTTCGGATCGGAGGTCCGGCCGAATGCATCGACTTTGATGCCATTGTCTATGTCGAGTCCCGCTTGTTCGGCAAGTTCGGTTGAAGGCGCGATGCCGACGCCGACCACGACAAAATCCACCGCGAGTTCCCTGCCATCTGAAAGTCGTGCGCCGGTGACGCGACCCTCGCCGGTGAGCTCCTTCAGGCCGACGCCCTCGATGACATTGACACCTGCAGTGCCGTGCAGATCCCGAAAGAAATTCGAGGTCTGCGGCGATGCGACCCGTTGCAGGATGCGGTCGGCCATTTCGACCAGGGTTACATCCGCGCCGCGCATGGCGGCGACGGCGGCCGCCTCGAGACCGATATAGCCGCCACCGACGATCAGTGCCTTGCGCCCTTCGACGAATTCCGGCGACATCGTATCGACGTGGGTCAGATCTCGGACCAGATAGACCCCTTCCAGATCTCCGCCGATAGCCGCCGGCAACCGGCGCGGCGTGCTCCCGGTCGTCAGCACCAGCTCATCGTACGAAAGCGGTCCGTCCTCAAGCGTGACCTGCTTGTTGGCGCGATCAATGGCCGAAACGTGCTTGCCCGTGACAAGCTCGATATTGTTGCTCTCGTAGAATTCCGGCGGGCGCAGGTAAAGCTGTTCCAGCGTCATTTCGCCGGTCAGGTATTTTTTCGACAGGGGCGGTCGCTGATACGGTGGCGCGTCTTCGTTGCCGATCAGCGTGATGCGGCTTTCGCAGCCTTCCGCTCTCAGTTTAGCGACCAGCGAACATCCGGCCTGGCCGGCACCTACAACGACGATGTGATGCATCGGATCAGTCTGCCTCCTTGATCATGACGGTCCCGACAGCTCCTCCATCCGACCGCTCGCACTAGTTACGGCGTTCGGCCTGAACGGTGAGGATTTCGAGTTCCTCGGTCAGGAGTTCCTTGAAGCCGTAGTTCATCTCGGCGTCAAGGCATAGACTGTCACCGGGCTCCACCGTGACCTCGCGCTCGCCATATTGATAGATCGCGCTTCCTGACAGGATGTAGACGAAAACCACGCCGCTGCCGATATATTCGGGTGGCCGAACGTCCTGTCGGGTCAGTTTCACCTGACGGGCCTCGAACTGAATATCCCAGCGCACGTGCAGGGCGAGATTGACATATTCGTGCACATGTCCATCGAAAATCCGCTTCGACTTGATACCTTCCCCGCTTTGAACATGGGTGAAGTCACAACGACCTCCCGCGGTGCCGCGGAAGAGGTTTACCAGCGGCACATTGAGCGCGCTGCTGACCTGTTGCAGCGTTGAAATGGACGGTGACACCTGGCCGCTCTCGATGCGGCTGATCATCGCGGCGGAAATGCCCGAACTTTGCGCCAGTTCGCGGGCAGTCATGCCGCGTTTGCTGCGCAGATCACGTACGGCGACGCCAATGGCACTGTCGGCGTTGACCTCGATTCTGTTCTGTTTGGTTTGTTTCATCACGCACGCGGGGAGGTCAGCTTTGGCTCGCCTCCGTGCTGTAGTACCCGATCACGTCGCCGTCGGTCGTAACACCGAGACCGTTGAGCAGGCGGTTGGCATAGTTGAAATAACAGACGATCTGGTTGGCTTCGAGGATCTCGCCATCATCGAGGCCAGCATCGCGAAGGCGATCCACGTCGGATTTTTCCATGCGGCCGGGGTCGATCGTCAGCTTTTCCGCATAGCGCAGAAGCGCCAGTTCGCGCCCGTCGAAGGCATCCTGCGGCCGGCGTATCTGGAGTGCCGCTTCGATCGCATCGGCGCGCTCGCCATTGCCGATCAGATGCCGGGCATTGGCCCAATGGTTGGCATAGGAGTAGGGGCAGTCATTGAGAATGGAGACATAGGAGCTGACTGTCTCCTGCAGCCATCCGGGCAAGGTGTTGGCGTCATCGTGCAGAGCAGCGCGGTAAATCGCGACATGTCCCCTCATCGTGCTCGGACGAAGCGAATGCACCCGCATGACATTGTCGACGGTCCCGTGCGGTGTTCGAGCCAATTCAAGAGCTCCCAGCAGCTCCTGACCGGCCTCTTCGTCGGTGACCATTCTGATCCAGGCACTCATTGCATCTCCACGGCTCTTCTTCTGCTTGTTTAAGTCAGCGTGATGAATAGATCAAAAGGTTGTTCCTTATGCAATATATTTATTATCTTGAAATTTGTTCGGCCTGCGCCTAACGTTATGATGTTTCTGCGCATTTCAACAATTGTCCGCTTCTGGACGGCGCCAATTCACATCAGACCGAACGGCGCGGAAAGGATGGAGGGTTTGTCGCATGTTTTTGAGGAATTGCTGGTATGTCGCCGGCTGGAGCAAGGATTACGACCGATCGCTGAAGGCCGAAAGGCTGCTGGGTGAAGACATCGTCATCTACCGGACGGAAGTGGGTGATCCGGTCGCTCTCGAAGATGCTTGCCCTCACCGCAAATTGCCGCTGTCGAAAGGACGTCTGCAGGGCGATGCCGTCGAATGCGGATACCACGGTCTGACTTTTGATTGCCGCGGAGCCTGTGTCGCCGCACCGACACAGCCCGACATGATTCCGCACCGGGCAAGAGTCCATTCCTATCCGGTTGTTGACCGCTATCGCCTGTTGTGGATCTGGATGGGCGATCCGGAAAAGGCCGACCCAGACACGATTTTTCCCATCGAGAATTACGATGATCCAGCCTGGGGCGCCACGGATGGCGGCGAGTTGCAGATCAACTGCAACTACCTTTGGATCGTCGACAATCTGCTCGATCCAAGCCATGTCGCCTGGGTGCACGTTACGTCCTTTGCGGGTGCGGGCACGGATGGCACGCCGCTTGATGTCGAAAAGACCGAGCGGGGCGTCATCGTTTCTCGCTGGATTTATGATCAGCCGCCGTCGCCTTACTATGCGGACCTCTTAAAGTTCGGCGGTAACTGCGATCGACTGCAGCATTACGAGATGTGCTTTCCGGCGGTCGCACTCAACATGTCCGTCTACACGCCGGTGGGGACCGGGGGACCGGGCCAACCGCCGGTCGACCTTACCTACATCAATATCTCCTATAACTTCATGACGCCGATCGACGAGGACCGCAGCAAATACATCTGGTTTCAGCATCGCAACACCGATCCCAATGATCGGGCGATTTCGGAAAAGATGAACGCCGGTGCCGTTATGGCCTTCAATGAGGATCGTGAGATTCTCGAGGAGGTCCACAGGGGCATGAAACACAAGCGGACCCCGAGCATCGATCTTGGTTTGGACGCAGGCGCCAAACTGTTCCGGCGAGCGCTTGAAACTCGGATCGCCGAAGAGACTGTCCCTGCAAGCAGCAACGCCTGATAAGCCTGAGCTAAAACCTGAGATCGCCCCGCTCGTGATCCCGTCGGCGGCGGCCAAGGTATTTCTTGGCGTCATTTATGTGCGGAGCATCGGCGAGCTCACACCAAAAATTTCTCGGAACCCGGCTGCTTTCAGCTGGCTCACAACACGATGCGATTTTTTGAATGAGATTTATGAATGTTCCGGCAGAGCTGCCGGAACATTCATACCTTGCATGGAATCCCTACAGACCCCAATTGGCTTTCGTTTGGTCAAAGAAGCCTTGTGCCGTCTTCAGCTTGATCCAGTTGTTCACGTAATTGATCCAGACGTTGTCATCCTGGGGAAGCAGCATTGCAACCAGAGACGGCTCCCGCGGTCCAGCGTCGGGAACGCGAACGACTCCAAACTTTTCAGCAAGAGTAGCACCTTCGACGTTGGATGTGATGAATACATCGGCCCGGCCGGCCAGAACCTCCTGAAAACCGCGAGCTGGCGCTTCAACGACTTTGATGTCCGCGTTGGGGAACCAATCGCGAACGAGTTTCTCAAACGTCGTACCGAGCGTTGTTGCGACTTTCACGTTGGGCTGGTTGATGGACTCGTAGCCTGAAAAATTGCCCGCCTTGTCTTTGGTCGTGAACGGAAAGATCTCCACGGCAAGGTAGCTGTCCGAGAAGCCGGCTACCTTCATTCTTGCGGGAGAAATCGAAGCTGATCCCGTCATGTGATACTTGCCGGCCACAACGCCGTTGACCAGTGTCTTCCAGTCCGTGGGGACGAACTCCAGCTCGACGCCAAGATCGTCGGCAAGCTGTTTCATGACGTCAATATCGAAACCCTTGTAACTGTTCGTCGCCGGATCGCGCACGCTCATCGGGTTCCAGTCACCAGTGGTGCCGACTTTCAGCACTCCTTGATCAAGTATCTCGTTGAGTGCGGATTGAGCCTGCGCGCTCGTCGAAATTGCGAGCGCCGCCACGGCCAAGGCGACGGCTTTCAATATGCGTTTCACTTCTTGGTTCTCCTCATGCTTAGGGCGCTATCATGTCACCTTCATTTAATTTACGTTTGCATCATTGTTGATTGTAGACTTATTCTCAATAAAAAAGTTTACCACCACGAAAGTAGGGGGAGCCAAATTCCAGAGGGAGACAGCCCAATGACGAACGCCGCGATCGAGATGATCGGCGTGAACAAGTGGTTCGGTGACTTTCATGTTTTGCGGAACATTGATCTCAAGGTCGAATCCGGCGAAAGGGTCGTGATTTGCGGACCTTCGGGGTCCGGCAAGTCAACAGTCGTTCGGTGCATCAACCGCTTGGAGGAGCATCAGGAGGGGACGATTCGGGTTGACGGCATCGAGCTTACCAACGATCCCAATTCGGTAGCGGCGATCCGCTCAGAGGTTGGAATGGTGTTCCAACAATTCAATCTCTTCCCGCACCTGACGGTCTTGGAGAACCTGACGCTCGGTCCGCAGAAGGCGCGCGGCCTGTCGCGCAGCGATGCCGAGGCCAAGGCAATGCGGTATCTTGAACGGGTGCACATTCCAGATCAGGCGCAAAAGCGACCGGGCCAACTTTCCGGTGGTCAACAGCAACGCGTTGCCATCGCGCGCTCGCTGTGCATGGAGCCCAAGGTTCTTTTGTTTGACGAACCGACCTCAGCGCTCGATCCAGAGATGATCTCCGAAGTCCTCGATGTGATGGTGGAACTGGCGGAAGAAGGCATGACGATGATCGTGGTCACACACGAGATGGGTTTTGCCCGCAAGGTGGCCAACAACATGATCTTCATGGATGCCGGCGAGATTGTTGAGCAAGGACCGCCCGAGGAGTTTTTTGGATCACCGCGATCTGAGAGATGCAAGAAATTCCTGTCACAGATTCTCCACCACTCGTGAAACATCCGATGAAGAAAATTTCGCTTGCGCTTTTGCTGTTTCTGCCGCTGTCGGGTTGTGCCAGTTCGTCAACCTGGGGCTGGTATGTCATCGATCCCACCACGGCCACCGGATGGACGAATGTAAAGTTCCTCATCTCGGGTATGGGCTCAACCATCGCGATTTCGATCATCGCGGCGGTTATCTCGATTCTCCTCGGTCTTGTCGTCGCACTTCCCGGTCTGTCGGATCGGTGGGGCTTTCGGATGATCAACCGGGTGTACGTTGAGTTCATCCGATCCATCCCTCTTCTGCCGATGTTGTTTTGGGTGTTCTACGGGTTGCCCATCGTTTTTCGGGAAATGGGTCTCAATATTCCCATCGACCCGTTCTGGGGTGCGATCATTACGCTGGCGCTCTCCGACAGCGCCTTTACCGCAGAAATCTACCGGGCCGGGATACAGTCGATCGCCAAGGGGCAATCAGAAGCAGCCCGAACCATTGGTCTCAACTATTTTCAGACCATGCGGTACGTCATTCTTCCGCAGGCGATCCGACGCATCCTGCCCCCTCTGGCCAATCAGTTCATCTACATCGTCAAGATGAGCGCCTTTGCATCAGTGATCGGAATGCAGGAGCTTACGCGACGGGCCAATGAATTGGTCGTGACGGAATACCGACCGCTGGAGATCTACACGTTATTGGTGTTCGAGTATCTGATACTCGTGTTGGTGATCAGCGCTGGTGTCCGGTGGCTGGAGCGTCGAATGGGGTCTGACGAACGCATCTGAGCTGGCGGTCAATGACCGGGCCCACGAGACGACCATTCTGAATGGAATGGTTGCGCATAGGTCCTACAGATCGAAAATCTTCCCCGGGTTCATTATGTTCTTCGGATCAATGGCGCGTTTGATCGTCCGCATCAAGTTCAGTGCCGATCCATGCTCTTCTTGCAGATAGGCTTTTTTTCCCAGTCCGACACCGTGTTCTCCCGTTGCTGTCCCGTGCATCTCGATAGCCATTTGCACAAGAGTTTTGTTGACATGACGAGCACGGGTGAACTCCTCGGGATCATCCGGATCGAACAACAGAACCAGATGAAAATTCCCGTCTCCCACGTGGCCGATCAGCGGTGCGGTGATCCGCTGCTCTTCAATAACGCTGCTTATTTTGCGTATGCACTCAGGCAGTCGTGAAATAGGCACACACACATCTGTCGAGATGCCCTTCGAGCCTGGTCGCAACGCTCGCGCCGCAAAATAGGCCGAGTGCCGGGTACGCCAAATGGCGTTGTAGCCGTCACTGTTCTCCGATTGGTCAAAGCTCAAGACGTTGTGGTTTTCGGCCAGGGTTTCCAAAAGTGTCAGATCGTGTGCAACCGCAGGCTGGGATCCGGTCAGGTCAAAGAACAGCGTTGGCCATTCCGGCCAGTCGGTCCTGGAATAGAGGTTTATTGCCTTCATCTGCAGGGCGTCAGCCAGTTCGATTCGGTTCGGCACCAATCCCATTTGCAGCGCCTCGACAACCATCTGCGCCGCCGTTTCAACCGAGTCAAAGCTGCACATGATCGCCTGAGCGGTATCAGGCAGGCCGAACAGCCGAAGTGTGAGTTCAGTGATCACGCCCAGCGTCCCTTCCGAGCCGATCATCAGCCGTGTGAGATCGTATCCTGAGGACGATTTGCGCGCCCGCCCGCCTGTGCTCACGATCTCTCCGTCGGGCAGCACCACCGTCATCGATATCACCAAATCGCGCATCGAGCCGTAGCGGACCGTGGTCGTTCCCGATGCCCGCGTGGCGGCCATGCCGCCCAGTGTTGCATGGGCACCAAGGTCCACGGGGAAGAATAGCCCCGTTGCACGTAGCTCCTCGTTCAATTGCTGACGGGTAACCCCGCACTGAACCGTGCAATCCATATCTTCGGGTCGTACGGCAAGAACTGCGCTCATGCGCGTGGTGTCCAATGCGATGCCGCCCTGATGAGCCTGGACCTGTGCTTCTGCGCTCGAGCCGGCACCAAAGGGAATGACAGGTGCACCATAGCGGTGACAGACCGCAAGCACTTCGGAGATTTGTTCGGTGTCGTCTGCAAAGAATACGGCGTCGGGAGCAGCCGGTTCGTGCCAGGACTCACCATGAGAGTGGGCGTCACGCACCGTGCGAGACACCGAAAGATTGTCGGCGAACCGAGCGCGAAGGATTTCTATGGCAGCTTCTGTCCCGTGTGCGGCCATCACAGGTTCAGGAGCGCATGAACGCGTGCCATATCGCTCTCCCGTCCGACAGTCATGCGCAGCGCGGGCTCGCCTCGAACATCGGGCAGGGGGCGCACCAGAACTCCGCCTTCAGTCAAATTTGAGAAGGCGGTATTCAAAGCGTCCGATCCGTTTTTTCCAGGGCGAACAAGAATGAAATTTCCCTCGCATGGACCAACCTCCCATCCCGCCCCACGGAGGCGATCCGCGGTCAGGTCTCGCAGCCGCCGGATTTCGGCGACGCTCTGTTGCAGAAAGGCTTGATCTTCCAAAGCAGCCAATGCTGCAACCAAGGACAGACGCGGGATGGGAAAGGAGGGCAAGACCCGGCGCAACGGCGCTATGAGGTCAGGGTGTCCTGTCACCCAGCCAATTCGCATTCCGGCCAGTCCGTAGGCCTTTGAGAAGGTTCGCACCACGAGAACGTTGTTGCGTTCCTGAGCAAGCAACAGTCCTGCGTTTCCAAGATCACAGAACTCGACATAGGCCTCGTCCAGAACCAGGAGAATATCGGGGCGCAGTTTGTCTCGCAGGTTTCGGATGCTCTCGATTGGTAGAAGCCTGCCGGAGGGATTGCCCGGATTGTCAACAAGGACAGCCGTGGTCTCGGGCGTGACTGCCGCCAACATCTGCTCGATGGCATCTCCTTCGCGTGAGACTTTGGTCAGCTTTGCCCCGGCCATCAGGGAATAGTTGAGGTATTTCGGGAACCCGTCCTCGTAGCTCAGCGTTTCGCTTTTCGATTCGACGTAGCTTTGCAAAATCGTAGGCAGCATCAACTCACCGCCGCCCATCGACAGAACAGAATTCGGGCCAAGGCGGTGGTGAGCCATCAGCGCCGAATTAAGCGTTCGTGCTTCAACGGCTGGGTAATACTGGAGGTTTTCCCGGGCCAGTTCCGCCTGAATCGCTGCATAGACTTTGGGCGAGGGGCCGAACAGATTTTCATTCGAATTGAGTTTAATTTCATTCGCCGCCGAGTCGGGAAGGTCATTTCCCGGGTAGCTAGGTATCGCCAAAACGTCGTCCCGCACGGTTGGATATTCGGCAATGCTCATGTCATCGTGTCCTCGTTCTCCGAGAAGATTACCATGGGTCGACCTCGGCGGTGGCTTAAGACTAGATCAATATCTGCACCATGTCGTTCAAGACCCGGGATTGCAGCATGCGCAGTTTCACGCGCGCCGGGGCGGCGACCGCTTCACCCGATCTGGCGTCGAACAGACCCTGATGCAGCGGGCATTCGATGTGCGTGCCGTTGAAGTACCCATCACACAGATTTGCCGCACCATGGGTGCAGCGAGCCATTGAAACCGTAATGCCATCAACCGTGTCAAAGACCGCCAATTCACGGTGGCCGAACAAAACCGGCGTCGCATCACCGCGAAAAAGTTCGGATACGGCGATCAAGTCATGCCACGTCTTTTCGCGAGTCATCAATCCACGCCCATCGTGATCGTATCGGCACGTGCCCTTCGACCTGTCAGTTGGCTCAGGATGTCAATATGCGCGCCCAGATAGCCACGTTCCTCCACCGAAATGATGTCCTTGATCTTTTCGTGAAGCTCAGGCAGTGCGTGGAACGGAACCGACGAGGCGTAGTGATGCTCCGCATGGTAATTCATGTTCCAGCACAGGAACTGCATTGGCCGCGTCACATAGTTGGTTCGGGTGTTTTCCCCCATGTCCCGCACGTTGGGCTTGCCGACATGTTCCGTCATTCGGATAAACCGCATGACCGGCTCACCCAGAATAACCGGTAACCACCAATACCAAAGCGGTGCCCACCAGTTCAGTGTGAAGCAAATAGCGAGAATGGCCACGTAAGCCAGGACCATCAGCCGCGCTTCCCAAAAGATGGTTTTCTGTTCAGTCTTGGGGATGAAACGCTCTTCCTCTGCGGTTAGCCGTCCCATCATGTGCCGGGCCAGTTCTGTGAATTTGGTTTTCCAATAGGGTATTGAGCTCAGGTACCAGAAATAACCCAACAGGGTTTTGGGCAAAGCGATCAATTCCGGATCATCTCCGCGCAGCTGTGTGTAGGTGTGGTGATCACAATGTTCATACCGGAAATGCCGGTTCGGCAGCATGATGATGAAACCGCACACATTTCCGACAACATCGTTGAGCCAACGCGTCTTGAACACCGTGTAGTGGCAACATTCGTGCTGCAAAGAAAAATGATGAACCAGGACGACACCATGTACAAACATGGCGGGCCAGACCCAGAGCGTCTCCATCGCGGCGTAAATCAGATAGCCGGTGACCGCGAGCGTGGCGACCCACACAGCCAGGTGCATGAATGCCGGTCCATTCGACCGGTGCATAAGTTGCTTGAGTTCCGTGCGGGAAATGACCCCGTCATTCAGCGCCTGCGTTATCGGGGTGAGGACTTCCGACGACAATGATGCCTCCCATCTGATCCGGGAGGAGATTATACTCTTGGTGCACAAATGTCATCACATGACATTTTACCTGGTGAAGATGATCGTCAGAAACTGGACGCGATCGCCAACAATTTCGAATGGTCCATGGGGCATGTCTGAATCAAATGTAATGGAATCCCCGATGCTTAACCGGAATTCTTCATCACCGATTCTGTAATTCATCTGTCCTTCCAGCATATGAATGAACTCCAGCCCCGGGTGCATGAAAACCGGCTGACCCACTGCCTGTTCGGTCAAGGTAATCAGGAATGACTCGACCTTTGCGCCCGAGGAAGATGCACTCCCAATCTGCCTGTATCTATGACCATAGGTGCTGCCGGCCCTCCGGACCTCGATCCCATTTCCTGCCGGTACGTAGGATATCTCCTTTCGCTCGACTGTGGAGGCAAAGAAATTCGCAATCGGCACACCAATGCTCGACGCCAAGGCCTGCAATGTCGACAAGGAAGCAGAAACTTGCCCTCTCTCGATCTTTGAAATCATCGTCGCTGAAACGCCTGACGCCTGCGCGAGCTCCGTAAGCGTCAGGCGCTGACTGGTCCGGATCTGTTTCAACGCCTGCCCGACGGCGGCTTCAAGCGCCCTGTCACTTTTGGCGCGAATGACATCCTGATTCATGCAAACAACCTAGAACAGTGCCGGCCCTTAGAGAACACAATAAAATGCCTCTTAGGCTCAGCCTTCCCGTGCTGCGTTCGCTGGTGAGCTTTGTCCGGGTGAACTGATTTCCGAGCGACGCCATCTCATCAGATTGCAGCCGTCCGGGCCAATCCAACGTCGATTTGCGCCGCTAGCGGCGCTCGAATTCGACAGCAACCTGCAATCGCTGCGTCGGTCCAATTGCGCGGCTGCAAGATCACTTTCTGTCTCCACCGCCGTTTCTGAGTGAAACGCGTCGGCGAATTCTCGCCTCAATTCGACCTTTTAAGCGGAACTCAAGACGGGCGCTGGTGGAGACTAACAAAAATGAACGGAATGTTTGAAGACTTCCTGGCCGCGCTTCTTGCGTTTGAATCCGGTTGGGATCGTGAACGTTACAATGCGGGCGTCATTGTCGATTCACAGTTGAATCAATGGGCTGGCGGCACCGTTGAGGATTTCTTTCCGCACTATTCAAGCTGGTCGCAACTCAGCGACGCGGAATGGCTGTCCATGGCCTATCGGTCGACAAACACCTTTGGGTTCGTCGGCTACCAGTTCGGTGAGGCATTGCTCATCGACCTGGGATATTACGACGACGACTTCTACTACGGTAACGGTGCGTCATCGAATACGTGGGACGGCACCTGGACCGGCAAGAACGGCGTCGATTCGCTTGAAGAGTTCATGACCCAGGAGGCACAGGATGTCGCGATCCAAGAGGCCTTCGGCTACAATCTGACGGTCATTCAGAACCTTCTTGCGGCTAACGGTGAAAGCCTCGAGGACTATATCGGCCAGTCCATCAGCTACACCTATAGCGGCGGCTCCGGGTCGGTTGAACTGACGTTGACAGGCATTCTGGCGGGTGCCCATTTGCGTGGTGCTTCGGCGGTGGTCAACCTGCTGCGCAGCGGATCGGTCAGTATCGATGAATACGGTACGTCGATCCTGCAATATATCGAGCAATTCGGCGGTTACGACTCACCTTCCGTCGACTCGCTCATTACCTATTTCGAGGATCGCCTGACCGGCGACGAAGGCCTCGAGCCCGGAGGCGGCAATGGCGGTGGCGCCGGTGTCACACCGGAAACCGCCGATGTCGTCGTCGACTGGGCTTGGGGAACCCACACCACAGTCGACGATTTCGACACCGATGCGGGCACCATCTTTGTGGGCTGGTTCACGTCCGCGCATCTCGAAGTGAGCGAGCAGGGCGGCAATGTCGTCTTCTCGATCCCGTCGAACAACCAGTCGGTGACGCTTGTCGGTGTGTCTTTGGCAGAGCTCGATGCCGACAACTTCACCTTTCTGGACGCGACAGCGGCGACGGAGATCCTTGCCCTGGTCGGCGGCAATGGCGGTGAAACCGACAGCGGTGGCGATACCGATGGCGGTGGAGACGCGAACGGGGGAGATACGGACACCGGTGGAGGCGATTCCGATGGTGGCGATACCGATGGTGGCGATACCGATGGCGGCGACCCAGATGGTGGTGACACGGATGGCGGCGACACTGGTGGAAGCGGTCCCGGTGGCGGCACGCCGGTGGCCGGCAATGGCACCGCCGGCGTCACCAAGGATACAGCCAGTGTTGTGATTACCTGGGCGTGGGGCAACGACACGGTCGTCGATGATTTCGATCCGGC
Organism: Hoeflea sp.; assembly: GCA_965228435.1. GTDB lineage: Bacteria > Pseudomonadota > Alphaproteobacteria > Rhizobiales > Rhizobiaceae > Hoeflea_A. The sequence continues at coordinate 4,935,749 of OZ245818.1, forward strand.
GACCGACACGATTTTTGTTGACTGGTTCGGTCCCGACGCCATCGATGTTACGGAAAGCGGCGGCAATATCGTTTTCTCGATGCCCAGCAACCAGCAGACCGTAACGCTGGTCGGCATTCAGCTCGACGACCTCAGCGCTGCCAACTTCACCATCATGAGCGACGCGACGGCGCAGGAAATCCTCGGTCAAGTCGGGATGGATACTGGTGGCCATGGCGGTCATGGTGGCCATGGCGGCCACGGTGGAAACGGAGACGGAGACCCAGGAGGTGAAGCAGCGATCGTCTACGACAATGACGGGTCCGCCCCACCTGCCACCATCGACACAACGGATGCCGGCGGCGTGATCTACGAGGCGGATTACCAGCGGGACGATATCGTCGGGTTCGATGTCGCCCGCGATGTTCTGAGCGTCGGCAATACGTCGGTCCACAGCATGGTCATCAACCGCACGCCCGCGGGCGAAGTGATCGTCGACAATCCGTGGGGATCAGACATGCAGATCCTCCAGGGCGTGATGCTCAGCGACATGTCCGTCGAAAATTTCGGCGTTGTCGGCAATGAACACTTTCGTCAGGACCTCGGCGCGGTGCTGTCATGGGAAAAGGGTGTCGGACCGCGCGAGGCCGACAAGGTCTACATCCGTTCGCACGAATACGGCGTGCATGAGGTCATCGACGATTTCGACCCGCTGACAATGAAAATCAGCTTCCTCTATTTCGGCACGCGCGAGCGGCTGTCGGTTGAGGAAACTGACCAGGGGTTGGTGATCAGCAGCGCGCCGTCGGGCCAGAGCTTCACGTTCACCGGAGTTACCCTTGCCGACCTGCATCCGGGCACGCTGGAATTCCACCACGACCAGGTGATGGAAGACCAGCTTGAGGTGCCGTTCGGTTTCAGTCAGGACGATGTCACTCTGGTTTCGCGTGAAGCACTGCTGACTCCGCAAGCGCCGGCGGGCGAGATAACCGACGGCCACCAGACCCGGGATGGTGTCTTCTGGACGACTGATCCAGGCGACGGCGATCCGGACGATGGAGCCGGCGATGGTGGTGAAACACCCGATGACAGCACGTCGCCGGACAACGACACACCGGATACCGGTGGAGCGGGTGATGGTGAGGACATCTACACACTCACCTGGAACTGGGCAGCCATCGAGACCATCGCGGATTTCGATCCGACGGAGGACGTGCTCGACTTTGGTGCGCTTTCCACCGAGAACGTCGATGTCTCGGAAGTGGGCAACGACCTGGTTATCGAAGTGCTCAACAATGGCGGGCACCAATATATTCTCAGTGGAATTCAGGCAGAGGATCTGCAGCGCGAGAACCTGACTGCGCCGGACTGGAGCGACGTCCTGGACGGCCCCAATGGCGTGATCAGTCAACTGACCGATCTCGGCAACATGGACATCGCATAGACGTCAGGTCAGCGTGTCGAAAGCGCTGTCGAGGACACTCTGCGTGTCGAAGCTCGGCTGCTGAACCTGAATGTCGTTCAAATCCAGATCGAGGCCATCGGCCTCGGTCCAGCGGGCCGGCATGGTGACGCCCAGCGTCATGTCCGGCCCGAATTCGCCCAAAGTGCGTTCCCACGGGCCGAACGTCTTCGAGATTTCCTTGATGTAGAGATCGACACCAGCGGTGACGGACGCCTCGATACCGATCCGGAATTTCGGCTGCGCTTCGACGCGGGCGGAAGCGTCGAGTTCCAGACCGGTTGCCTGTGACCAGTTGACCTCGACGTCGAGGCCGCCCTCGACGCCGAGCCCCAAATCGCCGGTAATGCCGACGCGCCCACGCACGAAGGCGACCGCTGCACGAGCCGTCAGATTGGCACCGATGCCCAATCGAAAGCCGGCATAGGCCGGGACGACGAAACTGGCGCTGCCGGTGACCGTGGCATCCTGGGGCGCGGCCAGGTCCATCTCGGCGCCAAGAACGGCATTTTCAAGTGTGCCCGGTCCGATCCAGGCGTCGAAATCGATATATCCGTCGGCGCTGGCGAAAATTCCGAAACCGATGCCGCCCAGCGACAGGCCCCAGATCGGAAACTCCGGTGTTTCCAGGCCGAGAAGTCGGCGGTTGTATTCCATCCGCTCGAAGACTTCGAAACTTGGCGGGAGGGCGATTTCGCCGGAAATGATAACCCGACCATCGGGTGTGTATTCGAGCCCGGCGGTTCCTGTAAGGATGCCGAATGTCATTGATGCGGTGCCGCGACCCCAGGCGGTGAAGGTATCGGTGACGGTGCCTTCGACCGGTCGTCCTTCCTCGTCGATCGGCATGTTGGTCACGGTGACATCGATGGTCCCCGTGGCCGGACCCGCGGCGACCTGACCTTCGCCATGAATGAGGATAGCGCCGGCATTGTAAGAGACGTCGATCGAGCCGGACGCCGCCGGCGTTGTGATGTCCGCCGAGCCGGAGCCAGCGACAACCCACAAGCCGGTTTCGGGATTGCGGTTTGCCGAGATCGATACCATCGCGTTGGAGATCCCGGGCAGCCGGTCGACCGGCAACGGGATATCGTCGGCGGCGATGGTCAGGCCCTCCTGCGGCGTGTAGCCGACGGTGATCGCCGAGCCGGACAGCGGACCGCCAAGATCGAGCCGGCCGGTGACGCCGAGAGAATCGTTGGAGAAGGTGACCGTGACCTCGCCGCCTTCGATCCCGGGCAGGGCCTCGGACTGGACACCAAGGGTGGCGGTGCCGCTCAATTGGTCGTTGTTGAACGAATACGAAAGCGACAGCTCCGCCGGATTGAGGAAGTCCATGTCGAGCTGGAATGCACCGGACAGGATGACATCGTCGCGCTCGACGCGCGCGGCCAATTGACCCGAGCCGACGGACGCGACGACGAGATTGGCCAGACCCTCGACGAAGAAACCGTTTTCACCGACACCGAGATTGAGCGCAGCCTCAGTGACTTCGAGCGGTCCGAAATTGAGGCTCTCCGTTGGAACCGGGAAGGAAATGAAAACATCGGTGCCGTGGATCATCACCGGGATCCGCAGGCCCGGGAAAAGGAACTTTGTTGCCGCGATTTCGCCGACACCGACCAGGACACCGTTTGCGTCGAGCCCCATTTCGGAAAAGGTGACAGGACTGAGCTTGGTAAAGGTGGCACCGTGGAAGAGGCGAAGCAGCTGCTCGCGGTTGGCGTAACCGGCAGCGCCAAGATGCGGCTGCGCCATCACGTCGATATCCTGCTCTGTCGTCGACTGGAACAGGTCGCCCTTTTTTCGCTTCTGGCGGGCGATGCGCAGATGCAGTGCGTGGGCGGGGTCGTCGGATGAACCGGGCGGATCGTAGGTCGGGTTGCCGACCAGAACGAGGCCCGGGAAAAAGAAACTCGGGCGGCGTACGGAGCCGTCGCGGTTGATGTTGAACTTCGCAAACTTTCCGCCCTGTTCATTGGGAAACACCAGGAACTGCGACGGCATGGTGCCGGGTTCGAATTTCAATCCGAGGTCGATCAGCTTCTGGTCGTCGAGGGGTCGCGTGACCCGCAGGTGGTCGGCGTTCTGGATCTGCGCCCTCGTCCAGTAGGCGTTGCGCGGCGCCCGGGCGAAACCGCGGCCGCTTTTGACTTCGCGAAAGACATAGGTCCAGCTCTGGCGGGTGGCCGTGACCCCGGCGACGCTTGCCGGCGGCAGCCGCGAGTCGCTCTTGATCGTATCGTCCCGGTGAGCCGCGTCGAGCAGTTCCCGGGCATTGTCGCGCACTCGGTTCTTGATCTGGTTGCCGACATTCTGGTTGTAGTCGGATTTGAGCAGCCACATGTTGAGTGCGCTGTCTGCGCCGCCCAACTGCCATTCCAAAATGTGGTCGGCATCAAGTGACGCCTCGCCACCTCCCTGGGTCCATTGCGGCCGTAAACCCAAATCGCTGCCAGCGATCTCCGGAACGGTGCCGATCAGAAGCGAGCTCGGATTTTGCCCGCTGCCGCGGCGCAGGAAATAGACCTTCTGACCGTCCTTTTGAACATCGGCCGCGTCTTCGTACTGGGCCAGGTGCTCGGTCAGCCCGCGCGCGACGGCCTCCGCCCAGTTCGACTGCGCATGGGCCGTCCAGACTTCGAAGGCTTTGCTGCTGGGATCACGGGCCGGAACCGGAGCCAACCGATATTGCGAACCGGCCGCCGGCAATGTCCCGCTGGTGGCCGCCGGTGAATTCTGGCCGCCCGCGGCGCCCTTGAGCGCACCGACCAGCTCCGGCAGTTCCAGCTCCGGCAGTTCGATCTCCCGTTTGGCGAGATCGATCTTGCCTTTCTGCGGATGCTCGAACGAGTCGGGCGGCGGCGGTTCGTCCGTGTCGCGCTGGTCGTTGTCCGGTTCGATGTCGGAATTGCCGGCGCCGGTATCGCGCTGGATCCGCGCCGGCTGGGCATGGCCAGAACCGCCGGCCTGCTGCACCGTGTGGGTGAGTTCGTGGGCGAGCAGCCGCTGGCCGGACCTGGTGTGCGGCCGGTATTGCCCGGCGCCGAAAAACACGTCGTTGCCGACGGTGAAAGCTTTCGCACGCAGATCCCGGGCAGCGTTGGCCGCCCTGGCACCATCGTGGATTCGCACGTTGGAGAAGTCGCGGCCAATGCCGCCTTCCATCGTCGAGCGTGTTCCCGGGTCCAACCGCCGAGCCGGTCCGGATCGCATGCCCGAAATTGCGGATTCGACCGTGGCAGGGGCCGTGAAGGCACTCCCGGAAGCGCCGTTCGCCGCATCGCGCTGCATCAGCAGGGACTCGGCCGGATCCTCCGGTTCCTCCGGCGGAGCGGCGCCATTTTCCCGTTTGGACTGGACGAGCAGCGGTGGCGTCTCCTCCGGCTCTTCCGGCGCGCTTCCGTTGGCCTTGCGGCTGGCGGCACCGACGGTTGGCAGGGCCGAGATCGTCGCAGGCGGAGTGGTGCCGAGCGGGCCGGGACCTGAGACCACGCGATCGGCTATGCGGTCCGCTTCAGCCTCGAAGCGGTCATGCGACGGTCCGACCTCCAGCTTGGCCTGCAGCGGCAATGCAGCATTGGCGCGGCGGGCCGGCCTCGCGGCCTCCTTCACGGCATGCTCAATCGCGCGCGTTGCCATAGCCGGTCTCAGCCCTGATCAAGTGCCTTGAAAGCGGCACGCAGCAAGGTGTGCAGAAGCTTGGCTGCCTTCAGGGTCGGCAGTGCCATCCGGGTCCGCACGTCCTGCGGCTGGGACTCGCTCATGCCACGAAGCGCCGAGGTCTTGTCGACACCACGGTCCTTGAAGGCCTGTTCCAGTTTCTCGCGGCTCATCTGGAGCTGGGTGAAACGATCATCGGCGGCCATGTGATCGATGACGGCGCGGAACCGTTCTCGCGTGTCCTCGCCAGGCCGGTCTTCGGCGACTCCTATGACCAGTGTGACCTCGGTATCCGGTGTGACGGTCTCGCCCGATCGTGGCTTCTGGTCGACCACGAGGCCGATCCGTTGCGGATCGACCGACTCGGCAGTCTCGATGTTGCTGATCCCGAGTTCCGCCAGGGTTATTTTCGCCTGCGCCGGCTTATCGCCAATAAGCGAGGGCATGACCAGCCGGTCGGCAACGCCGACTGTCAGGACAATCTCCGTGTCTTGGCTCACCACGGAGTCCTTTTTCGGCGCCTGTGCCAGCACGATGCCAATCTTGTCGGGATCCGGCTTTTCCTCGACCTCAATCGATTCATGGGGGATGCCCGACAGCTTCTCCCTGGCGATGTCGATCGGCATGCCGACGACCTCCGGCATGCGGATCTGGGTGGAGATACCGACAACGATGGCCACTGCCGAACCGCGCTCGACCTGCGAGCCGGCTTCCGGGTTCTGCTCGACCACCTTGTCGACATTGTCCTCGTCCGGTCTTGTCGTGCGGTCACCACGCGCCAGTCCGGCCTTGCGCAAGGTGGCAACGGCATCGGCCTCCAGCAAGCCGACGACCGGCGGCACCGTGACCGGCTGCGGTTCAGGGTCCTCGCCATTTCCGCCGTCACGGGAGTCACAAGGATCGTCGGCGATTGCCAGGTCGATCTCGCGCCAAACCACCTGGCCGGCCACGTAGGTGCGTTCAACGGTGTCGCGATAGAGTGTCGCGCCAGACTTTTCGGTGACGATCAGTCGCAACGGAACGTCCGCGGTGCTTGAGAAGGCGAAATCCCCTCGCTCGCCGGTGCAGGTGTGGCCTTGCCATTCGTCCTTGTCGTCGACCGCGCCGACGATCAGGCCTGGGCGTGGATCACCATCTTCGACAATGCGACCGTGGAAACCGGCCTGGGCCCGGTCCGGATCGGGCACCGGCGGGTCGACGAGCGTGCGGCTGAATTCCGCATCGAACGCCTCGGCCCGAACGGTTGCCGCCGTCAGTTGCGCGTCGCGGGTCTTTGCCGCGGCGCTTTTTGCGCCGTAGCGCCCGACAGCGCGCGCCTTTTCCGCTCGCATCTGACCAAGCCGAAGGGTCGACAGCGGGGCGGCCAACCCGTAGCCGGCCGCCTTGATGTGACGCGTTGCGCCTGTGAAATTGCCCATTTCGCCTAGAATGGCGTTCTGGTCGATGCGAATTGCGTCGTCGCAATTGTCGTTTTTGTCGGCCATGTCAGCACCTGTGTTTCTGCGTCAGCCTTTGATCGACTGCCCGATCTGGGCAGTCTTCAGTTTCGATTGCTGCAGTGCCACGCTGTCGATGCCGCTGCAGAATTGCGGGAATGCCATGCCGAAAATCGACGTGTTGCCCTGGGCGATGCGGCCGCTCAGAGGTGCGACGACATAGAAGCAGTGGGTGCCCTGGTTCAGCGCCGTCGTGTTCATGAAATTCGACACGGTGACCGCAGACAGCAGAGAACCGAGAATTTTCGCCTGAAAGCGACCGCCCTCGACGCGGATCGAGTTGGCCATGACGATGGCGTTGGTGAAGACGAACACCATCTCGTTTTCCGACTCGACCTGGTTGTCCTCCATCGACACGTCGTCGGCGCTGAGCAGGAACACAGCCGACAGCGATGCCGCCTGGTTCTCGCCGAAGGCGCGCAGGCTCACCTGGTTGTCGTTGAACATGGTTTCGCCGCCGGTCAGCCGGAGAGGCTGTGCCTGCTGGTCGCGCGAAAGCCGACCGCCGAGATTGAAGAAGGAGGCGAAATCCTCGCCGACTGCAACATTGAGAATGTTGACCACGTCACCACCGGCGACTTCAGACAAGACCTCCAGAATGAGATAGTCGGTGAAGTCGAGATCGCCGACCGGGCTCATCAGCCGGTTGCCGATGGAGGCGGCGCCGATCCCGGCCGCTGCCAGTGCAGCGAAGGGGTTGGAAAACAGCAGGCTCTGGCCCGATCCGGTCAGCCGGTTGTCGTTGACGTGGGCCGGCCCGGCAAGGATCGCCTTGATCGCCCGGCCGCCCGACGCATGGATTTCGTTGGAGCGGCAGCTGAAGGCGGCGCGGTTGACCTGTCGCCGGCTGTCATCGGACACGGTGTTGGTCGACAGCCCGCCCATGCCGAGGCCGATGATGATGCCACCGCGGCGGCCGGGTCGGGGCGCACCGCCGTCGACCAAGCCGCGGCCGTTGCGCTCAATGCGATTGTGCTCGAACAGCAGATTTTCTCCGATGGCAACAAAGAAGCCGCAGACCGGGCTGTCATGGCCTTCGCCGCAGCCAGCGATGAGATTGTCCGTCACCTCCAGATCGGCGGCGAGCGACAGGGCGATGCCGCCCCAGCCGATGAACTGGCGCAGGATGGCGCCGAGATCCGGGATTTCACCGCGCACGCAGTTTTCGATGCGGTTTCGGCGGATTGTCATGTTTTCGACCGCGATGGCGTCCACCGGCTCGTTCACCAGCACAATCTGGAAGATCGACAGAAGGTGGGTCGAGATGCCGTTCATACCCATCTCGGCAATACTGTTGTCTTCGATGCGGACGTTCTCCACCGGCCCCTCGGACACCGGGAACATCGGATCGGGCTGTTCGCCGTCACCGCCAGGATCGATGGGGCCAATGTCGATGCAGCCGAGATCGTTGATGATCAGCGGCGTGCCGTAATAGCCGGCAATGCCCATATTGGCTTTGTAGTCTGTGGTGTAATTGACCCGGTTTTCGAAGGATCCCTCGATCACCGAATCGAAATTGGCGCCCGGCGTCGGCCGCGCGACCATGCGCACCGAGCCGAGCGTGATGCCGTTACCGTTACCGCCGATCATGCGGTTGCGGCGGATGATTACGCCGTCGGAGCCGCCGCCGATGTGAATGCCGCCCAGACCGAGCTGCTGGCGTTGGGTGAGGTTCAGCGCGATGATGGCGGAATCCTCGACCAGCAGGCCGGTGCCGAGCAGGAAGATAGCCGGCGAGACACCGGCGCCGCCACCGATGCCGTTGCTGAGCGCGTCGAGTTCGACGTGGCAGCGCCGGACGATGTAATCGGCGCCATCGCGGCCGGCGATGGCGCCGAAATCCGTGGCGGTGATGCGCAAATCCTCAAAAAGAAGACGTTCGGGCAAATCATTGGGTGCGTTGACCAAATCCGGTTCGGCCAGGATCGCTTCGGCTTGTGTGTTCGTCATGGCGATGCGGCGGACGGTGATGTCGCTGGAGCCGAGAATGTGCAGCAGCGGCGCGGCCGTGCCGTCGTCCGTCCAGCGCGTCTCGCGGCCGCAACCGGTGAGGGTGACGTTTTCGAGATTGTCGATGACGACATGTTCTTCGTATTCGCCCGGCAGGATACAGATTTCGCCGCCTTCGGGCGGCAGCAGGTTGACCGCGACCTGGATCCGGTCGACATCGCCATGGCTGCGGCGGCCGTCGCCGACGGTGATACGGCAGCAGCCATTGACCCGGCAGAGCGGCCGGAACCTATGGCGGCAATCGACGATCTCGAAAGTCGGCACGCCGCCGGCCTGGCCCGTCCAGTGGATCAGCGCCAAAGGCGCCAGACGACGCCTTGGTCCCATCGGCGGTTCGCCATTGTGCAGGCCCCAGGGCAGGATGCGTGCCGGGGTATTGGTGCGGGCCGATATGGTCCAGCGGTCGCGCCGCCGGCCGTCGAGGCTGAAGGTTGCGGTGAGGCCGGTATCGCCAAGCGTCACCGGGCCCGGTGCCGTCGGCACGGTCGGCGCGCCGCCGCCACCCTGGCCGTTGGTCCAAAGCCGGGCGTAGAAAAAGCGGTTTTCGCCCGCGACGTCGAACTGACCGTCGAGCGATGCGGGCAGGGCGGCGAGCCACGCTTCCCAGTCGGCGGGAACGTCGCTGGACAGCACCACGCTGCCGGTTTCGTCATAGCCGTTTTCGATTTCGAAAAACCGGCCCATGGGTGCCGCGGCCTTTTCGCCGTTCGACAGAATGGCCGACCAGGGCAGCAATTCGATCGTCTGTCCGGCAAGCGGAAATGCGAAGGCGTCGCGCGGTTCGTTGAGGAACACCAGGCGCCTTCGGTTGAAATTGTCGTCATCCTCCACCTGGACCCGGTAAAGGGCGGCGTCGGTGCTCCAGACGAACTCGCCCGGCTGGGTGATGGCGACCCGGATCGTCTCGTTGCGGGCGCCGAGGAAACCCGGTTCGGCGCGCGGCGAGCAAAGGTCTTCCACCGGCTCGGTGTCGACAAAGCCGATGGTCAGTTCGGTCGACGAGACGAGAGACGCAGAACCCGGATCGAACACGGCATCGTCGCCGATCCTCTGGATCAGTTCGGCGAATGCCTCGGCGCACCCGTCCTCCGGCACATCCGTCGCCACCCGCACGCGCCGCATCGGCCGCTTGCGCCCCGTCGTGTCGACGCCGCCGAGCGCCGTTTCGATGAGTTCACCGTCTTCGAAAGCGGTGACGTGTTGCTCCCACCCCTCCAGCCAGACCAGATCCGTGCGCGTTTCGCCGGCCGCAAGTGCCGGCACGTCGGGCAGATCCTGGTAGAGGCTGCGGTCGAGCCAGTCGCGTTGGTTCGCGAAAGTCTCAGAACCCGGACCGTTTTCCACCCGAAGGCCGCCCAGATAGAAACTGCCGGCGCCATAGGTCAGGTCGTAATGTTCGTCGCCGGGCTGGATTTCGACCGATTCCACAAAGAAACCGCCGTCCGGCGTACCGCCGCTGCAGATGGTTTCAGCCAGGCTCTGGCGCAACCTCAGACTGAAAATGTCAGACGCTTCGTTTTCTTCCGAGTCCAGCGGCGTGCGGCCCTGCTGGCGAACAACGGAGGAATAGAGCTGGTCGACGCGGAGCGAGTGTCGGGAAATGTCGGCGGACATGGGGCTCTCCTAACTTGCCGGGTCGTGTTGGCGGTTTGCGGGTGACGGTGTCTGTGGCATCTCAGGTCTCGAAAACGAATTGGGCGATGGCGTTGATCGGCATGTGCTCGGCCGTCTTGGCGCGCAGATCGTCGTGCTTGATGGGGGCCAGCGCCCGGTTGTAGACGCCGATTTCCGTGTTGTTCTCGCCGCCGCGACGGATTTCCGCGGGCGCCGTGCGGCGCAACTGCGCCAGTGCCGCGTCGCCGAAACGACGCGACACGAACAGGTTGGCGGGAAGGGCTGCGGCATAGAAGGTCGACTCGTAGCCGTCGATGGCATTGGGGCTGCCATGGGCGATGGCGGCGCTGAAGCGGACACAGGAATTCTGCGCATCCTCGATGATCAGTCGGCCGTCTGCGAGCAAGTGATCGGCGTGGATGCGGCCGGAAACGATGTCGCCGAAAACCGTGCTGCGCTCGATGTGCAAATGCGCGTTGCGGGCGCGGATCGCAGGGACGGCTGGTTGGCCGATGATGATTGAATCGCAGATGACGATCTCGTTTGCAGAACAGGGATCGACCGCGTCGACATTCTCGCGGATCGGGCCGGTGATGCAGCGGTCGATGACCAAGGTATCGACTTCGCCCGCGGCTTCGAGAACGATAGCCGGCTGGATGCCCGGCGGGTTGCCGGTAAGGGCGGCCAGTTCGCCGCCGGGATCAAGCGTGACGTTGGACAGCCGAACGAGCGACCAGCCGCCATCGAGCACGATGCGCGTCGTCGCGGTACCGGCAACGTCGGATAGCAGCGCGAGCCACAGGCCGTCGATTGCGAGTTCGGCGGTATCTCCGAGGGGTGAGATGGTGAGCGTGCCGCCGACCACGGTGATTTCGACATAGGGTCGTTGGCCGTTGGCCGCTTCCAGCCGCCAGCTCTCGTCCACCGTGATGCTGCCGCCGGCACCAATGGTTGGCCTGTAGGTGGCCGAGTCGACAATACGCTCGGTGCCGGTTTCGTTGCCGGAGAAATCCGGAGTCAGCGTGTTGATGGCCGTGAAGCCGCTCGGTTCCAGATAGGCCGAACGGTCGTGGGTGCCGGCACCCACCGGCCAGAACGCGCCGTAGAAATGCAGCTGCGCCCGCAGCCGATCGCCATCCGCCGGTGCCTGATCGAGCAGCACCCGGCCGGTGTCGGGATCGACGAAGATCTCTGCCCATTCGGGCAGGATGAGGCCGTCGGCCCAGGTCGAAAGGTCCGCCGCATAAAGCAGTTCCGGCCCGACCGGATCACCGTCCGGGTCGTCATCGACAGCGAGCGCCAGCGACAGGGTGGCTGGATCGCCGCCAGGCAGCAGGTTGCGCTTCGGGCAATCGTCCGTAATGGCGCCGGCGAGCAATGTTCGAGCATTTGCCGGTAGCGTGATGTCGTTGCGCAAGGCGGTCGCCAGGTGCAGCAGAGCGGCTTCGCTGCGGAACAGGCGGCCGTAAAGCAGCGACAGATCCGTTTCCATTCCAGGTGGCGCGTCTTCGATCGACGGTTCGAACGAGGCTGCGTTAAGGCGGCGGCAATCGAGCGGGCCGCGGATTTCCCATTCACGCCGCAGCCGGCATTCCTCGCCGGGCGTCCCACCGCGTTGGTAGAGGGCGACATCGCGGCCGCTCGGATCGAGCGTCCAGCGTGTATCGTCGAGCGCCACCGGTGTGACGTTGCGCAGTGCGAAAGCATAGTGGCGGAACAGGTGCAGATTGACCTTGGGACTATTGTAGCGCCCCCGGAAACCGCTGATGCGACGGAAATCCGGGCGGTGCGAGACATCGTCGAACGGACCGTCGATGGTGTCGCCGATCCGTGCCGACCGCAAATCGGGGTAGCCCCATTGCGGTGACGCGGTGATCGGCCCCACCGGCGATGGGCCGTCGAGCAGGTGCATGGTGCGGAACAGGCGCTTGAAGGCTTCCGAGGCCACCGCGTCCCAATCGGCGATATCGTCGGCCAGCGTTTCCAGGAGCGCGCGGGTGCCGTTGCGAAGCCGATAGTAGATCGCCCGCTTGACCGAGGCGCGGCGTCCGGCGCGGTTGAGGGCGTTGACGAGGCGGGCGCCGACCAGCGAGCCAATATAGGGAATGGCCCAGTCGTCGGCCTCGTCGATGCGGGTATCGGCCCAGAGCCGGTCGGCACTGCGACGCGCGGTCGCCGCCTCGGCGGCGATGATCTCGACCAGAGCGCGGAGTTGGCCGGGATCGGCGGCGATCCCGTCCTCGTGGCGATAGATTTCCGGAATGAGCGACCAGAGCTTTTCGGCGTAGTGGCGCTCATAGCCATCATCGGCGCGGGTGGCGGTGGCCTGGCCTTCGAAACTCATTGAACCACTCCCACGCTTGCATTGGCTTCGAGATCGAACCAGCCGCCTTCGCCCGGAAGGACGGCATAGTCGAGCGGTACTCCGCCGAGCCGCACACTGCGGACGGATGCCACGCCAGGAACCAGATGCAATGCCTTGACGATGACGCTGCGGTAGATGGGTTGACCGATGACGACGTTGGCTGGGGTAAGCACGCCGTCATCGGTGTCGAACAATGCTGCTCGAGCAGCATTGCGGACCTCTTCCGTGTCGTGGGCGGCATCGACGGCGATATCGATGGCCAGGGTGTCGAAGGCATGCGGAACGGCCAGCTTGACCGTGATGCCGAGGCCCGGCGCCGCCATGCCCTTGAGCCAGGATTCCAGTTCGTCACCGGGATCGCCCTGGTCGGCGATGATCCACACCGTGGCGACGGCTCGCTGCTTGCGGCCGTCCCAGGCCCAGCTTGCCGAGGCATTGAGGATGCCGGAGTAACTTCTTGATAGTGCTTCGAAATCATCGATCGAAATAGCGCGCCCGAGGGCCAGGGCGAAGCCGGGCGCGTTGTCGCGCAGTTCGTCGGCATTATCAGCGTCGGCGCCACCGGTTGCCGGCAGCGGGCTGCGTACCCGCGATACGCCCGTCACGGGCTTCTTCAATTGCTGGATGAAGCCGGCGGGTGGCTTGGCGCTGCCGGCGCCGTGGCGGTACCAGTTGGCGACGATGTTGTTGCCGCCGGAGGCGGGGATCTCGCCGTTGAATCCATCGCCGAAGACGATCTCCGAGGTCTCGTCCGGCTGTTGGCGAACGATGTAGATGCGGGCATCAGGAAGAGCATCGAACAAGGTGTCGACACGATCCCAGACGATGCCGTCCACCGCCACTTCGAGGTAGGGCCGCCGACCGTCTGGACAGGACGGGTCCTCCGTCCAGGCAAGCGGTTTCTTCTTCAGCGGGTAGGCCTGGTTCGGGCTGGCACCGTCGCTGGAGCCGAGCACTTCGTTGTAGACCGTTTCGCCGCGGATGGCCTCGACGACGTTGCCGAAAAGCCGCGCCGGTGCAGCGAGTGGTTCCGGGAAGGGGTCGGCACCGCTGTCGGGCGTGAACAGACCCGTGCCGTCAGCCTGCAGGGCGACCATGCCGGGCAGATCGGCACCGCGCTTGCGGCGGCCGATCGCGATGGCAGCGCCTGAAACTGGCGCGTCGTCGAGCGGTTCCACCGGCCCGGACAGCACGGCGGTGGGCTGCAGGTCTGGAAGCTCAAGGAAGGCCTTTGTCGGACGGAGCGGTGACGGCAGCGGCGCCATGGAAATGTGAATCAGCGGCGCGGCGTCACCGGTCTCGACGATTTCGGTATCGAGCACGATCTGCGTCTGCGGCAGGATGGTCGCGGGGATGGTCCCGGATTCCGGCGTCAATTCGACATTGTTGGTGGTCACCGAACTGACTTTTGCCGGATGCATGGCGCCGGCCATCTCGACCACGACGTGGTCGTTCTTGCGGACCTGCGGATAGACCGAATCGAGAACCGAGGTCGTTTCGCCGCCGGAAGCGTCATAGGCATTGGCGACGAAACTCGACAGGCCGGCGGCGATGCGCAACTGGGCGACGCCCAGGTTGGCGGTCGTCAGGCCGGCCAATCCGCCAAAGGCGGTTTCTCCGGCGGCGTCGAGATGGGTACGCACCAGCTTTTCGTTGCCGGTTGCGGTGATGGTCTCCATCGCCTCGACCCGGCCGGCGGCCGAGGCCGATCCGGCTTTGTCCCAGGCCACGACGATTGCGCCACGGTTCGGAGCGCTGCCGGCCGGGAAGGTGAGCACGCCGTCGAAAGCCGTCTCGCGGATCGGCGCGAAGCGCCAGCGGTTGCGCTGCGGCCAGATGGTGGCGGGATCGAGCAGTTCGAAGACCTGCGGCGGTTCGTCGTCGAAGGGTTCGGAGCGGAAGGCCGTGCCGGCCGGCACCGCGACCGGGTCGGCATCATCCGCCTCCAGCGCCAGCAGCACCCGCGCGGCCATGGCCGGGCGCGGCCGGTAACCGACCAGCCGGACGATGCGTGCCAGGGTTTCGGCATCCGGGGCGGTGGCCAGATAGCTGCGTTCTGCGATGCGGGCGTCGTAGAAGCCGGTGACGTCCAGGATATAGGCCCAGAATTCGAGCAGCATGACGCCGAGATCGGGCGTTGCGCCGGCGCGCAGATTGGGGCGCCAGTGCTCTAGCGGCCCATGTTCGCTGATGGCGGCCAGCAGTGCGCGACGGTACTCGCCGTAGGACAGCCACTGGCGTTGGGGCAGCGTGGCGAGACCGGCGGGAATCAATGGATCCGGCGGGTGTTCCCAGCCCGAACAGTCGCAGCCATTGCTGTGGACGATGCCCATGGCTCACGCGCCTCCCGTCGTTTCGACCCGCAGCGTGCCGCGCGACGGCCGGTCGGGATCATTCTGCAGCCGGATGATCTGGCCTGGACCGACCTCGATCTCCGGCTGTGTGAAGGGGTGCCAGCCGGGACGCCGGCGCCGGCGGATGGTCAGCTCCTCGACCGCACGCACGCCCGCGACGCACTGGATCGCGGCTTCCAACGCGGAGCGCGACAGCGGCTGGCCGAAGGTGAAGTTGGACGGATCGAAGAAACCCGGGGCCGTCAGGGCATCCGTCACCCGTTCCGCCACGTCGCCGGGATAGGCGTCCGGCTTGACGCAAACGCTGACCACCAGGTCGATATCGATGTAATCGGCCGGCAGGATGCGGGCGTCGCGGGTGGCCTGGCGGATGCAGTCGACCTCGCGGGCCAGCTCGCGGTCCTGTTCTTCAGTCGTGGCGAACCCGTTGAGCGGGTCGGCGGAAACAAAGTCGGTCGGCCAGGAGCCGGTGTGGCGGGTTACCGAATTGGCCCGTTGCACCCAGTCCATGCGCTGGATGATTTCGCTGTAGTCCTCGGGCCGCACGGCGCGGCGCGGACGGGCCCGGTAGGCTTCGGGCGCGCGCACGCGGATCGACGCGGCGCTCTCTTCGTCACGACCGTTTTCGATCGGTAGTGGGTTTTCGACCGCCGACGCGAAATCGAGGCCCGGTGTGCCGCTTCCCGTCGGGTCGGCTACGATCGAAACCGCGCCGGCGGGCAGGTTGGCCTGGCTGCCGGGGCCAGTGTCGTAGGTAACCTGCACCACGTCGCCGGTTTCCGGACCGCGGCCGAAACCGCCACCGCCGAAGCGCACCGTCCAGCCGCTGTTGGATGCATAGTCGAGATGGTTGAACTCGCCGAAGGGCAGACGCCATTTTTGCACCTCGCGCCAGGTGCCTTCCTCCATCGTAAAGGCGAAGTCGTTGGCGTCCGAAGCGATCAGGTCGGGGAAATAGACCCAGCCGGGTGCGGCTGGATCGACGGTCAGCGTGTCCGGCAAGAGCTGCTCGACGCGCAGCCGCGGGGCGACGGGGCCATCCCAGCCGAGATTGGCCGTCTCTGCCGCGATCAGGCCGCAGCGCAGGATGCGGCCGCGGCTGTCGGTGCTAGGATCGAAGGGCGCCTCGCGCTCGACCATGCGCGGCAGTGCCAGGAGCGCATCGATCTGCGCTTCGTTGAGTGCCGCATGGCGGGCCCTTATGGCGTCATCGGAACCGACCCGGAACTGTTCGACAGTTTCGGCGCCGGCCACGGCGGCAACGACGTTGAGATCGGCAAACAGCGTGTCGGTCGGCGCGGCGAAGGGCAGGGGCTCCAGCCAGCGGATGCGGGTGATTTCGGTCGGTCCGCCACCGCTCTGGATCAGTGGGTCGGTGGTTCGTTCCACTTCAGCGACGGTGACGATCGCCGCCTGGCGCTGCGCCGAGGTGTCGGTCGGTTCGTTCATGATCGCCATGCGCCGTCCGACCCAGAATTCTTCCGGCGTCAGCGGGCTGAGCGGATCGATCTGCGCAATGGTCGGTGCGTTGGTGGCGAGAAAGGCCTCCGTCGCACCAATCTCCAGGCACGGCTCGTCCGGGTCGGGCGTATGGAAGGGCAGTCGGTTCCAGGATTCGTGCAGCCACAGGTCAGTGACGAGCTTGAACGGCACGCTGGCGACGCCGGTAACCACCGCCCAGACATGGCGGCCGGCCTCGGCCACCTGTCCGCCCTCACCGGAACGCACGGTGACGACCAGCTCGGTCGTGGCGGCCTGGCCGGGATCGGGTACGTAATCCACCAGGGCGGCGAGCGCCGAGCGGCTGCGCCGCTGGGTGGCGGTTTCCAGATGCGCCTCGCGGGCGTTGCGATCCTGGACATAGGCCAGTTCGTCGCCGACATGGGCCAGCACCTCGGCCAGCATGACAGCATGGTCGGCCTCCAGCTGTTCGCGCCAGTCGGGATATTTCTGGCCGGCGAAATCGAGCAGCGCGCGGCGATAGGAATGGAAGTCCCGTGCCAGGTAGTCGATCGGCGCCGTTGCCAGTTCATCCGGCGGGCAATCCGGCTCGTCGTCGCAATCGAAATCACTGGGACAGCCCTGCTTGAAGGAGAAGGTGACGCCGTTGAAGAAGCGGTCGATGCGCGGTTCGTCGATGGTCAGCGTGTGGGGCGAGAAGCCGCCCGCTTCGGCGACCTCGACTTCGAGCACGGTGCGCAAGCCCGCGACGCCGGCAAGCCGATGCCAGTCGGCGCGTTCGACTTCGGACGCCTCGCCGCTCTCCTGCGAGACGATTTCGACCGTTAAGCCGGAGGCAATGGTGTCGCCATCATTGACCAGCGATGCCGGCGGGGCGAGCGGCGGCTGCATGTCGACCGGATCGACGATGAAAAAGACCCGCAACACGGTCTGCACGTCCGGGTCGACGACCTGGATGAAATCGATGCCGGTGAGCGCCAGCGGCACCTGAGCGCAGAGCAGGGACTTGCGGTCTGGCATCAGAAGGTCACCTCCTCATTGAGGATGGCGGAGGTGCCGGTCTGCAGGATGCGATAGCGAATGGTGATGGCCATGGTGCTTTCGACCGCGTTGACGGCGACTTCCTCGACCTTGATCACCCGGTCGAGCCAGCGGGTCAGCGCTTCGAAGATCAGCGTCTGGGCGAGTGACGCGGCGCCGGCGCCGTTGGGCGCGAAGACCAGCTGGCGCACGCCGGCGCCGAAATCAGGACGGCAAACCCGCTCGCCGCGCGCCGTCAGCAGCACCTGGCGGATCAACTGGCGCACATAGGCCTCGTAATCGCGCTCCTCCACCGCCCGGCCGGCATTGCGGTCGATGGCAAAGGGGAATCGCAGTCTGCGGTCCAGTTCGCTAACCACCTTGCTCTCCTACAAAGCCGCGACCCGGGGGTCGGGCGAAACAAGCCGCATCGGTCCGGTCGGCACCGAGGCGGGCGGCGGACCGATGCTGATGCCGGCCGATGCCGTGTTGATCGCCGGCATGCCGCCGATCAGCACGCGGGTGGTGCCGACGGCCCAGGTGCCGGTCACGGACGGGCCACCGAATTGCGGCACCTCCGCCAGCACGCTGATGGCGAAGCTTGCCGTGTTGACGCGGAAGTTGACCGGCACCCGCGACACGGCGATCGATCCGTCGCCGCCCTGCAGGCCGGGGGTCAGTGCCATCACGTTTCCGCTCATCTCGGTCTCCTCTCAAAGCACTTTCAGGGCACCGCCCATGGCGTCGAAACCGGCGGCCGACAGGTCCGCGGTGCCACCATTGGCCGACTGGCTGATCTGCGGCGCCTCCAGCTTGATTTCCTGGCTGCTCATGCTGATCTTGGCGCCGCCCGACGTCTCGATGTCGACCGAGCCGGACTGGCCATCGACGCGGATGGTCACACCGTCGGTCTTGAAAAAGGCGATGTGCGGCTCGGCGTCGCCGGTCGGGATCTGCCCGTCGGTCCAGAAGCAGCCGGTCCAGATCGGATAGTCGGTATCGCCGCCCTCGAACTCGACCCAGACCTTGGCGCCGACCGGCGGCAGGGCGAAGAAGCCGACCTGGTCGCCGGCGTAAGGGACGCAGGGCATGGCCCAGAGCTCCGTGTCGCCCATCACCGATGTCGCCTTGACGAGCAGACGCCCGCGACTGGTCGGGTCGGCATTGTCGACGACCTCGCCGCGATACTTGCCGAAGTAACGGCCGGCGATCGCTCCAATGGCGGCTTCGAGATCCGGATCGGGCATTACGACGTTTCCTTCAGGCCGTTGGCGCGGATGGTAAAATCCATCAGGTGTTCGATGGCGTTGATGACGTGCAGCGACTGGGTCACCTGGTAGGGGCCCTCGAGCTGCGGACCGGCAAAGGCGACGCCGACGATGGCGTGCGGCAGCAGGATGGCGCCGAACTGGTCGAGCGTGGCCGAGCATTTGACCTCGACGAACCAGGCGGCTTCGGTCACCGCCGCTTCCTGAGCCAGCCGCTGCTCGATCGGATCGCCGCTGGTGCTGGCGAGCACGCTGCGCTCGATCGCCGAGACCGAGGCGAGGTCGTTGCGCCCCGGGTCGAGTGGGTCGGCAGCAGGCTCGGAGTCGGTGGCCGTCATGTCGCCGGCCGTCAGGTTCATGGCAAAACCCTTGGCGGCATGCGGCCGCTCGTAGTCGACCGTCACCTCGAAACGGGTGACGTTGGCGCATTCGGTGGGCGGCGGGCTGACCCGGATTTCCCGTTCGACCGTCGGCACCAGAACCGGCGGAACCGGAACCGGCGAGGCTGATCCGCGTGGCGGCGAAGGCTGCAGTTTGCCGGATTCCTCGAGCGACAGCCCGCCGGTGAGAGGATCGGTGGCGCCGACCTTGTATTCGATCCAGAGCTCGAAATTGTTCTTTTCGGCAATGCTCTCCAGGAACTTCAGGTCGGAGCCGCGTTGGGTGAGCTTGTTGTCGCTGGAATTGTAGACCCGCTCGGTGTCCTCGACCTCCGGTGTGAAACTGTAGCCTTCGAGGATCTGCCTGGCCGTATCGGACGCGTGTCCCTCATAGGCGGCCTGGATCTCGACCCGGTCCATTTCGACCCGCCGGTCTTCGCCATGGACTTCGTGCCAGTTGCCGGTGCCGCCAGTGGTCGCGGCGGAGCGCACCCGGGTGATCGGGCCATAGATCAGGCATTCCGTCTCGCCATCGGACTCGACGAAAATGCCGATGACGGTGCCGGCCTGGAGCTGCGGATGGCGGGCGACAGCGGGTTCCTCTTCGCAGATATCATCTTCGAAGCGCAGGGCGAAACGGGCGGTTTTGCTCAGCTCGTGCTCCACCCGCGCCTCGACCAGCCGCTGCATCGCCGCATCGTCGAGTGCGTCGAGACCGTCGCCAGCCGTGATGGTCGCGCCGAAACCCATACCGTCAGCCCTTCTGCGGAATCTTGATCAGCGGATTGTCGGCGATCGCCTCCGCGGACATGGCGTCGTTGGCCTCTGCGATTTCCCAGAATCCAGCCGGATCGTCGAGATAACGGGCCGATAGATGGTCCAGCCGTTGGCCTTCGCGCCGCTTGTGCAGGCCCAATTCGAACTTGCGCGGCGGCAGTGCCGGAGTCAGACAGGAGACGCGGCGGCCTGTCAGGTCGTCGGCCTGGACGATCTTCGCATGGCGCACGTAGCGGCTTTTGCGGTCAAAGACGGCCATGGCGTGATTGCCTCCTCATATCGGCAGCTTTCCGACGGCGCCGATGGCAACGCTCGCCAGATTGGCGATTGCCAGGGCGTCGTCCTGCAGCATGGTGAAGTTGTAGGCGGCGACGGCGATATCGTTTGCCGGAGAACTCTTGCACTTGAACATTTCCGGCGTGAGCACCGTCATCTCCAGCGAGACGTTCGCCATCACCGGATAGAGCAATGGCGACATTTCTTTCATCTCGACATTGAAGGTGGTGATGCGGATCGGCAGGATGATGCCGGGTCCAAGCATGAGCAGCGTCACCGGAACTTCCGGCCGCGCGGCCTGGGCCGCGGGATTGCCGGCCAGCGCCTGGGCGCTGGCGATCAGGTCGCCGAACAGGCCTTCCGACGCTTCGATCAGTTTGCGCAGGGCGGCGATACGTGGTGCAACGCCGGCGGCAACCGCCAGCGGGTCGCCCTTTTCCAGGTCGTCGGTCGCATCGAACTCGATTTCCATGGAAAAGGTCTCAGCCGGCCGAAACGGCTCGACCATCGGCGCCTGGGCCGTGCGGTTGGCGGAATCGCCTTCCATCTGTTGCGACGGCGTCAGCTTGCGGCTGATCCCAACCGGGTTGTACTGGAACGGAATGATGTTCGGGAGGATGATGTTGAAATCCTCCGTGAGCTGGATAAAGGCGCCGCGGGTGAGAACGGCCGAACCGGGAAAACCTGGTAACGACATCAGCGTGTCCTCCGGGGCGGTTTGGGCTGTGCGGCCGGAACGGTGCGCCCTTCCTTGGCGAATTCACGTTTCAGTGCTCCTTCCAGGTCGGCGGCAGCGATGGCGCGATCTTCACCGATGGCGGCGTATCTGGCGGTCAGCACGGCGCTCTTGATCTGCGCCGGTGAGCTCTCGTGGGTTTGCGCCAGGTCCTCGACCACCGGCGACAATGCTGCCGTGTCGGCACCGGCGGTTGCCAGCAGTTTCAGCCAAAGATCGCGGCGCTCGACCGGGCCCGGCATGGGAAACTCGACAATGTGGCGCAGGCGGCGGATGAACGCCGGATCGATTGCCGAGCGCCGGTTGGTCGACAGGAACACCATGCCGGCATGTTCCTCCAGCAACTGCAGCAAGTGGTTGGTATCGGCATTGGCATAGCGGTCGCTGGCATCGGCGCCGTCGGAGCGGCGGGCGAAATAGGCGTCGGCCTCGTCGAAGAGCAGAGCCGCGCCCGAGGCACGGGCCTCCTGGAATGCGGCGGAGAGGTTCTTCGCCGTTTCGCCGACATATTTGCTGGAGATGGCGGCCAGATCGATGATCAGCAGTGGAACGCAGAGTTCGCGGGCGACGATCTGGGCGGCCATGGATTTGCCGACGCCGGGCGGACCGCTGAAAAGGGCCGACTGCGCCGCCGTGCCCGAAAACAGGCGCGCAGCTTCCGGGTCCGCGAGCAGGTCGTCGCGATGACGCGCCTCGAAAGCGATCGCCTTGAGGCCCTGGATCACCGACTCCGGCGCGACAAGGTCGTCCCAACGATAGGCCGGCTCGACGGCGCGGCCGGAACCGCTCAGCCGTGCGCGGGCGCGAGCGCGCAGATGGGCACCGGCGTCCTCGGCGCTCTGCGGTGCGGTGCGGGCGACCTCGATGAGGTCGCCCAGGGGGATGCCGGGCATGGCGGCGACCGTGCCGGCATCGCGCGCCGCCCCCGGCGCATGCGTCTTCCAAAGGTGCCGACGCGTCTCGGTGGACGGCTCGGGCAGCGCGACGCGCAGTTCGGCGCAGTCGCGGCGTTGCGGGATGGTCGTTCGCGGCGGCCGGATGAAAAACTGCAGCGGCGCATCGGGAATGCCCTCGGGCCAGAAAGCCACGTCGCCGCGCCAGATGATGGCAGCATCGGCGAACAGGGCGAAGCGCTGGATGCGCAGGAATGAATCGAGCCATTGCGCGGCCGGAATCAGCGGCGCGCTGACAATGAGCGCCTCGCGCCCGAGAGCGGCGCTGACATTGCCGGCAAAGTTGGCCCGGCCGGTGCTGTCGCGTCCTTCGACGACGATCGAGACCGGATTGGCGCGGCCAAGGATCGCGCTGGCCTGGGCGGCGGTCGCCTCGACCGGCCACTCGGGCAGGGCGTCGAGCGGAGCCGAGCGGTGGACCGCAAAGACCAGATTGCGGTCGAAGGCCAGATGGCCGGAAAGCCAGTCGACAACCACCGGATCGGCCTTGAAAACAGGCGGCTGGCCGCCCGGCTGCTCCTGCAGCTGCGCGAGTTGCCAAGTGCCGGCGCGGGCATTGGAGCGCCAGATCGGCCGAGCCGGATGGCCGAACAGCCGGGCCGCCAGGGCAGCGGTCGGCAGGAACTGTCCGGGCGAGCCCTGGGCGCGGGCAACCAATGGTCCGAGCGCCGGCTCGACGGCGACGGCAACCGACAGGGACAGCAGATCGGCTTCGCCCGCCGGGATCTGGAACAGTTCGGTCAGCCGGCGCCACGCGGCGCCTTCGGCGCCGGCCAACCGGTCTTCGATATCGGAGGCGTCAGCGCCGTAGGTCGTTGCCCGCCACTGTCTCTCAGCCAGCGGGTCGTCCTGCGGGCCGGCCACCGTGTCGAGCCAGGCGATGCGGGCTTCCAGCCGGCGCCGGGCCCGCACGGCCAGAAGTTCTGCTGCGCTTTGCAGGATGTGCGGCTGGGTGACGTGTTTGGCGGTCGTCGTCATGTCTGCACCCAGAATGGCTGGCTTTCTGCCCCGTTTACCCACAGCCGGACGTGGTGGAAACCCGGCACGGTGGCGTCGAACAGCGGATGGAATTCGAGACCGGTCGGCACCGGTAGGAACAGGCCGGCATCGTCGGCGGCGATGCCGGAGAAGGCGCCGGTCAGGTCGTAGACCGTGCCGCCGATCGACAGGGCATAGTCGAGGGCTGGGTCGTCGAGGGTGAATTCGGGTGTCAGCTCCAGCACCATGCGGCCGTTGCCGCCCGGCGGGGTGACGTTGGCGACATGGGCGCCGAGCGAGACGTTGAGGCGGTTGCTCTCGGAGTCGGTGACGCGCGTCGTGCCGCCAGGTCCCGGCATCTCCTGGCGTACGCGCAGGCTCACCTGGTAATTGCCGGGCAGGATGTCGACCAGGCGAACGCCGCCGGCCTGGCTGACCCGCAATGTGGGGCGGAAATTGAAGCTGGCGGTTTCACCCACCACGGTCGGCGCCCAATCCGGGTTGAGCGCGCTGTCGATCTCGGCCGACTCAAGCGTCGGATCGAGTGCGATCCAGTCGGTATTGCGCAGCACGATACGGGTGTCGGGCGGGGTGCCCATGGCGGAACCGGCGATCCGGATTTCGGCGGGCGAAGGGACAAGATCGGGGGCGAAGCTGGCGCGCGCCGGATCGGCGGTGACCGTTTGCGGACCGAGACCGGTCGCCGGCGGCGGCGTGAACATGATCTGCGAGGTGGCGCGGGTGAGCACCGGCGGTCCGCCGACTTCGACGAACAGGCCGACATCGTAGACCGTTCCCGAAACGCTTTCCGCGGCCTCCGGTTCGAGGAACAGGGTACGGACCTCGTAATAGGCGGCGAGCCGCACGGTGGCGCTGCTTTCGGCCGACCAGAAGTTAATCGCGTCCTCCGGCGTGATCGGCCGCTGGATGATGTCGAGCCGTGATTGCGTGCCGACCAGCGCCGGCGGCAGCACCGGCTCGGGCAAGACGCCGCCACGGTCGAAGGTCACGCTGTCGTCGATGCGCGGAAAGTCATGCATCGTCTTCATGGCAAGGCCCATCAGGTGATGCTGGGTCTCGGCATCGAAGATCTGGTTGACCTCGTGGTGGGCCGTCAGGATGTAGAACAGGTTGAGCGCCAGCGGATTGGTGGCGATCGGCGCATCGGCGGCGGGCCCCGGGCGGTTGCGGGTCGCCGGATCTTCAACCACGTGGAAAAGATGCAGGTTGATGGTGTCGGAGCCGCTGACGCTCTCCGGTGGCATGACGGTGATGTTGAGCGCCGGCACCGTGCCGCGAAGGCGTTCAACATTGAAGCGCAGCAGCCGCGTCAGCGTCTGGGTTGCTGAGAAGAGGTCGGACGACAGCATCGCTCTACCTCCGTCTCACGCCGAACAGCGTGCGCACCCGCATGCGCTGGGGCAATGGCCCGATCAGCGATGCCGCGGCGGCGGTTTTCGGCCGGGGACGGGGCCGCTCCACAGGCTCGGGCGGCTTGGCTTCCGGCGCAGGTCGCTCGGTCCGGACCACCTGTGGGGCCGGTTCGGTCTTTTCGATAATGATGGTTTCCGGTTCGGGAGATGGCGGCGGCGGTGGGGCCGGAAGCGGCGGCGGCTCGACTGTGTGCGGCGCTTCTGCGGCGATCGAAGCCTGCTGCCGCTCGGCTGGGTGTGGGGGAGAAGCCGCTGAAGCGGAAGGCTGAGTCGACTCCGGCACGGGACGGTTCTGGATATGGGGACCACGCTCTTTCACCGGCCGGAATTCCGGAACAGCCGGTCGGGCTGTTTCCGGCAGGGGTCCCGGAGTCGGCGGGGCCGGAGAGGTTGGCTGTAAAGGCGCTTCGGCCGGCGGTTGCGGATAGTCGATATCGAGACGACGGAGAGGATGTTCCACGGGTGCCGGCGCCGGCTGCATTTCGACGGAATCGGCTTCCGGTGCAGTGGATTGAGCGGTTTCGCTGGTTTCTGTCGAGGTGGACAACGGCGCCGCAGGACCATCCGTCGGGGCTGCCTCACGAGTCGCTGGCGTGGGCAATGGCCTTTCCTCCGGTCGCCGCGCTTGCCGATTTGCCGGAGCGATTGCATCGCGTTCCGTAAACGGTTGTGGTCCTGCAAAATCGCGATGTGCAGCCGCTTCGAAACGCGCCTCCGGCGCAGGTGAATCGGGATCGCTCGGCTGTCCGGGTGGCGTCATGCCGATCAGACTTGCCAGCGCCGGATCGTGCAGTCGCTGATCAGCCGCAGCGATGGGAGAACGGGACGGCATCGCCGGGCGGGCGAGACTCGCATCGCCGCCTGGAGACGCGGTCGGCGCTGAGGCCGGCTGCGAGCGGTTGAGCAATCGCTGAAGATAACCGGTCACTGCACTCGCCTCAGGCGTTGTGCGCCGGCCCGTTCGCTTTCAATCAACGCGGCATAGGCGCGGCGATCGGCGCGACTTAGATCGAAGATTTCCTGTTGCGACCAGCCATATTGCGAGGCCAGCAGATGAGCTTCCCGGATCAGAAAAGGTCGCTCATTGGCGAGTGCCGATACGAGGTAGTCAGCAAGGCTGAACCGGACGGTCTGATGGCTATCACAGTGGGGGCACTGGGCTTCGATATCAAAATCGAAAACTGGTGCGGCGCGTTCGAGAAATGTCTCGACACGCTCGGGGTGGGCCGCTGGTCCGCGGGTAATTCGCGACGGCAGTCGATCGGCTGCCTCTGCCAGGTCGGACAAGCGCGGCGCTCGCACGTCGAAGCCCTCTTCAACGTGCCACCAGCCGTCGGCATCCGGGGGTGCCAGGTCTGCAACTTCCCTGTCCTGTTCGTCGGCGATGCGGCGCGGCCACAAATCAAACTCGAATGCATCGCCGCAGGCCTTGCAGGTCACGCGACACTCCGCGCGATCGCCGTAGAGTTTCTCGTAGATGACCAGAAGAAGCCGGTCAAAGGCTGCGATGGGCCAATCGTCCAATGTGATGGGCTGGCCACTGACATGGTGCGCAAGCTGCCGGGCGACCTGCATTGCCGCCTGCGGATCTGTCCGATCGAGGCGGTGTTCGGTCCAGCCGTCCAGCTCCTTCAGGGAGAGGCGGATCGGTTCCGGCAAAGCTGTGTCTATGAGGACCATTGGACCACCCGATTGGGAAAAGGGCGACCGGCGGCTTCTTCGCCGCCGATGCGTTAGATTTCAGTCGGTTCGGCAACGCTGTCGTCGCGGATGAAGCCTTCGTGCGTGATGCCCAAGGTCTCAATACCAATCGCGTTGGCGTTGGCGTCCATTTCCGGCAATGGCTGGTATTCGGACACCCAGCACCGGAAGACCCTCCAGCTCAGCACCTTCTGACCCGACAGGTTGTAGACGCTGATGACGATGTCCTTGCGGAAATTGCGCAGCGAAACGGCGCCGTCGCCCTGGTAATTGTGGACCAGATTGGCCCACTCCTCGAAATCCGGATCATGCGACAGGCCGCGCTCCAGCATGATCGGCTCATAGGTCGAAAGGCCGGGTGATTTGCGCTTGCCGCTGAGGTCGCCACCGTCCCGATGCTCGACCAGTTCGGTGGTGCGCTTAAGCCCGCTGACCTTGCTGACGCCGGCGATGTCGCGACCGTCCCAACTGACGCGGAACTTGAAGTTCTTGTAGGGATCGATCCGGTAGGTGTTGACCGAGAACATGGCCATGGGATGTGTCCTTTCTTCGCTTGTCCGCGGTCAGCTTCAGGCCGAAGCCTGGCCGGCGATCTGGGTGATGGTGAGCACGACGAATTCGGCCGGTTTCAGCGGCGCAAAGCCGACCCGCACATTGACGATGCCGAGATTGATGTCGTTGGGCGTCGTCGTGGTGCTGTCGCAGAGCACGAAGAACGCGTCCGACTCCTTCGATCCGGCAAAGGCGCCCTGACGGAAAAGCCCGCTCATGAACGAGCCGGCCGCCAGCCGGATCTGCGACCACAGGTCTTCGTCATTGGGCATGAAGACCGCGAATTTCAGTCCGCGGAACAGGCTTTCCTCGATGAACAGCATGGTGCGGCGCACCGGGATATACTTGTCGTCGATATTGCCTGAACCGTCGAAGCCGACGAGGGTGCGGGCGCCCCAACTGACGACGCCGGAGGGGAACACCCGGATGGCGTTGAGTGCTTTCGGGTTGATGCGGCCGTTATCCTGGTCGGACATCGGGTGTTCGACACCGATGACCCCGAGCACGCTGGAATCGATGCCGGCGCCGGCGCGCCAGACGCCGAAGCGGGCATCGGTGCGGGCCATCAGCCCGGCGATGGAGCCCGACGGATCGATTGGCCGCCCGGTCGTGCTGCCCGTCTGGGCGACGCGCAGACGTGGCCAGAAGGTTGCCGAGTTGCGGGTGTCGACGCCGATGCGCAGGCCGTCAATGCCACCGACCGCGGCGTCGATGTCGGACCAATCGCCGCGTGGATCGACCAGCAGGAAGGCCCGCTGGGCAGCGCAGAATGAACTGGCTGCACCCCAGATGGCTGCCCGCATGTCGTCGGTTTGCCCGGAGGCGCGCGGCAGCACCATCAGGTTGAACAGTGACACTTCGCGGCGAATGCGGTCAAAGGCGGTGTTGTAGTCGCCGATGAGCGGCGCCGCGCCATCATCGCCCGGCGTTGCGCCGGCACCGTCCTGGAAGGGCCCGGCACCGCCACTGCCGGCGATCTGGCCGAGCGTGTAGGCGCTGACGTTGTAGGCGTTGAGGTTTGGCGCCGGGGCTCCGTCGTCGAACGGGTTGCCGGCGGCGCCGATATTGTAGGCGCCGGCGCCGCTGCTGGTCAGCCGCAGCGCCAGGTCGCCGTCAGGCCCGCCTTCATCCGTCGATAATACGACGCGCCAGCCCTGGCGCGTGGCCGCCCAGTCAGTGCCGGCCGAAACGGCGGCTGCCAGGGTATCAAGGTCAGACTGCATGTTTGACAGGGCGCCGACGGCGCCGACCGGCACGACGGCAGCCCCCTCGTATAGGCGGGTGGCATCGTTGACGAGGCCCGTGGCCGCCGTGACGTTGGCACCGGCACCGTCGACAAGGGTATAGCTCTGGATGTTGTTGCGCGGTTGGCTTGCCAGTTCACGCAGCGCCTCGAGCTGATTGCTGTTGACGCCGAGACGGGCGCTGGCGTTGGTTGGCGCCGGCCGCGCAGCCGAACTCGGATCGACTTCAATGCCGCCAGCGGCGGTGCCCAGCATCATCGGAACGGACAGATCGGCCCCCGATGCCGGGGTGATGACCACCGGCCCATTGGCGCTTTCAAACCACATCAACCGGCCACCGGTCACCGCGTTGGCAGCGCCGGAATCGGAGTTGAAGGTGATCGTTGCCTGTCCGGCATACATGGCGTTGACGGCGGCCGCGATCTGCGCGCCGGTGTTGTCCGGCTGGGTGATATCGTTGTTGCCGGCGGCGACCGTCACTTCGACGGCTGGCAGGTTATCAGCGCTGACACGCAACCGGTTGGCGCCGCCATTGATCAGTGCATTGACGATGTCGAGGGCGGCGGTGGCATTGGCGGGGAAGACGATCCCGGACATCGACCAACCTATGCCGGCCGGCGCCGCAAGCGCCGAAGTGGTCGCCAGGTTGCTTGAGCCGTTGACGATGGTCTCAACAAAAAACGCCGAGTTCGGATCCATTGACAGGCCGGAGAAGCTTTCCTCATCCTCGCGGCTGAAAGTGCCATCATCCTGCAGGCGTGAACGAAACAGGGTCATGTTGAAGCTGCGCTCGGGATTGGCGGTGTCGTAGTCCACCTCGGCGCGGATCAGGTTGCCCTCAAGGCCGGCGTCGCGGGCGGTCAGGCGCAGGGCATCACGGGGCGTCGCTTCTTCGGTACGCAGCACCACATCGGCAGAAATAGCGTTGTTGGCGATGCGCACCACATAGGCCTGGGTCCCGCCATTGACGAAGAATTGGAATACCTGGTCAGCCAGTTCGCCATCGGTTTCGCTGCCATAGGTCCGTTCGAAATCGGCGAAGCTGCCAACAAATTCGGGCGAGAACATCGGACCCCGGCCGGCCATGCCGAGAAAGGCGGTAATCGACGTTCCGACGCCGGCAATGGCGCGCGCGCCGGACGGTTCTTCGTTGACATAGACGCCGGGATAGCTGACCGCTACAGGCATGTCGTCCTCCATGGGTTTTCAGCGAGAATGGGCGATGCGAAGGGGCCCGCCGCGATGTCAGCGCGGGCAAAAGCGTGCTGTGGTGAGGGTGGCTTCGAGGTCTCGGCGCGGCCTGTCGGGACAGGCAGCCTCACGCGGGTCGTTGCCGGCTGCGCACAGGCGAAAACGAACGAACGATTGACATGTTCGGAAGCGTTTGTGGGCGCCGTTTTCGGCAAGCCGCTGTGTGGGTGCATTGGTTCGAACTCGATCCGCTGCATGACCGTGCCGCAAGAAGCGACCTGATCAAGGGTTACCCCACACCTTGATGGCTTTGAGGATGACACAGAAAAACTTGACCTGCAACCGGTCGGATCAGACCAAATTGTTCACACAATACTTCAGAAACGAAAGAATTTTTGAATTTTAAGGAATTCGCGAAAGTGAAAAATTTCGCTGGCACAAAGGCTTATTGCCGGAAACAGAAAATTTGAACAATCGACAATGCGCAACTCTGGATAGGTAACATTTTCTGTTGCCACCTATTCCGAGATTGCGGATTCCCCTCCCGCTGGGTCAGTCTCCGCGTTGACGACGGCCAAAAAATCGCTTCCGAAGTCCCGCAGTTTTTTGGGTCCGATTCCGTTGA
Source organism: Hoeflea sp. (assembly GCA_965228435.1). Lineage (GTDB taxonomy): Bacteria > Pseudomonadota > Alphaproteobacteria > Rhizobiales > Rhizobiaceae > Hoeflea_A. The sequence continues at coordinate 4,965,287 of OZ245818.1, forward strand.
TATCGGCCAACGCGTCCAGATCACGTGGTCGCTTGGCAGCCATCTCAATCAAAGTCGCATCCGGGAACACGACGTAGGCCGGTACGTTGCGAGCCCGGGCCAGTTGCAACCGCAAGGTCTTGAGCTGACCCAGGAGTTGCTCATCGGAGTCTGTCAATTCGATCGCCGCGGCTTGCGACCGGGTCGACTTGCGACGCTGAGTCTTGACCGTCGCCGGGATATCCCTGAATTCAAAACTCTCGTTGCCGCGCAGGATGTCGCGGCCGAGTTCCGTCATTTCCAGGCAGCCGTATTTCTGAATGTTGATCGACAGGACACCACCGGCCACCATCTGGCGGATGAAGGCTGTCCAGTACTGCTTGCTCAGGTCGCCGCCAACACCGAAGGTGGGCAGCTTGTCATGGCCGCGGTCGAGAATCTTCTGGTTCTCCGAGCCGCGCAGGACATCGATGATATGGGCCGCACCGAAAAACTGGCCGGTTCGGTAGATGGCCGAAAGCACCATCTGCGCATGACGTGTGCCATCGACGCAGACCGGAGGATTGAGGCAGGTATCGCAATTGCCGCAGGGTTCGATGTCTTCGTCGAAATAGGCCAGCAGGGCCTTGCGCCGACACTGCGCCGCCTCACAATAGGCGAGCAGCGAATCGAGGCGCTTGTGCTCCCGCAGCTTGTGCGCGTCGTCTTCGCCGTCCTGGTCGATGAACATACGGCGCATGCGGATGTCATCGAGCCCGAACAGCATCAGCGTCTCGGCCGGCAGGCCGTCGCGTCCGGCGCGCCCGATCTCCTGGTAGTAGGCCTCGACACTGCCCGGCAGGTTAAGGTGGCAGACGAAACGGATATCCGGCTTGTCGATGCCCATCCCGAAGGCGATGGTTGCCACCATGACCACGGCGTTTTCACTCATGAAGCGGTCCTGGCCGGCAGCGCGTAAGTCAGACTCCTGGCCAGCGTGATAGGCGATTGCGTTGAAGCCGGATTCATTCAGGAAATCAGTTACTTCCTCGGTGAACTTGCGGGACAGGCAATAGATGATCCCGGACTGCTCGCGCTTGTCTTCAAGGAACGCGGCCAACTGCCGACGCCAATTGTTCTTGGCACTGACGGCGAGCCTCAGATTTGGCCGGTCGAACCCCTGGACAATGATCTGCCCTTGGTTCGGAAACAGCTTGCTGACAATGTCGCTGCGGGTCGCCTCGTCGGCTGTGGCCGTGAAAGCGCCGAACGTGCATTCCGGAAACCGTTCCTTCAACTGCGACAACATCTCGTATTCGGGCCGAAAGCTGACGCCCCATTTCGAGATGCAGTGTGCCTCGTCGACCACAAACAGGTTCACCTTGAGCGATGACAGAGCGTCGAGCATGCGTTCGGTCATCAGCCTCTCCGGGGACAGGTAGACGATGCGGCTGCTGCCATCGCGCAGACTGTTCCAGGCGTCGACCTGGGCGGTTCGATCCATTCCGGAGTGGATGCGAACCGCGCCAACGCCATTGGCCCGCAGAGCCGCAACCTGGTCATCCATCAGTGCCACGAGCGGCGAAACGATGACGGTGAGACCATCGGCCAGGATGGCCGGGATCTGGTAGCACAGTGACTTGCCGCCTCCGGTCGGCATGACAGCAAGCACATGCTGGCCGGCCAACAGGTTATCGATGATGTCCTCCTGCCCGGGGCGAAATTCACTGTATCCGAATACGTCATGAAGAACGCTGCTGGCGTCCGCTGTCACTGGTTAGTCCTCGTGCTCGCTGCGGCGGATTGACTTTCCAGACCGGTTGTAGGCGAGTGCGATGCCACAGTTAACCGGCAATTCGCGACCGGCGGGAGTTTTCACCCATTCACTTGTCGGCCGAGCGACCCTGGATCAGGGAGCGGGCAAGCGATCGATGACCGACCTTCGAAAGGCTTGCCGATAGGAACGGTCTTCGCTTACCGGGCTGGCGGCCCTCAGGCTGGCTTTGATGTCATATATCAGCGACGGTTCATGGGTTCTGAGCGAAGCCGCGATTTGGGCACCGCGCTGATTTGCTTTACCAGCGCCAGTGACTTCATCCACAAGGCCCCATTGGGCCGCCTGGCCGGCGTCGAGGAGGGGCGCCTCCAGAATGAAGCGCAGGGCGGCGGAATATCCAAGCCTTTGTGGCAAGCGCTTGGTGCCACCACCACCGGGCAAGGCCTCATAGGCCAGATGTCCGTCGCAAAAGCGTGCGTCTTTCCCAGCGATTGTCAGGTCGCAACAAAGGGCCAGTTCGATGCCGCCCAGACGGCATTCGCCATCGATGCATGCGACCGTCACCATCGGAAGCGCCTCAATCCGATCAAAGATCAGTCTGGATCGTTCGACGACGGCGGTAAAGCGTACGGGGTCGTTGAAGCAGGCCTCCAGCAGGTCCTGATCCAGCCCGGTGGAAAAGACCGTTTGGGAACCTCTGATCAGCAGGCAAACAATCCCCTTGCCGGCTTCTTCAAGCCGGTCCAGCGCCGACGTCATGTCGTCCATGGTCGTCTCGTCCAGACCGTTGGATTGTTCCGGCCGGTCAAGCGTCCAGGTCATGAGGCGGTCATCGATGTCGACGTGCATCCTCGTGCCTCCCGTCGGGCACTTTAGCGCACTACAGCGGAAAGACCACGAGGATGACGGGCACGGATACTGCGACCACGAGGACTTCCAGCGGCAGGCCGGTGCGCCAGTAGTCGCCGAAGGAATAGCCACCTGGACCCATGATCAGCGTGTTGTTCTTGTGGCCGATCGGCGTGAGAAAGGCGCAGGAGGCGGCCACCGCCACGGCCATGAGGAACCCATCGGGATTGGCATTGAGCCGATTGGCGATATCGACGGCTATGGGTGCGCCAATGATGGCGGTCGCGGTGTTGTTGAGCACATCTGAAAGGGTCATGACGATGACCATCAGGACGGTCAGCACCACCCAGGGCGGCAGGCCGGAGGCGAGATCGACGATCTGGCCGGCGATCAATTTGGTGCCGCCCGCCTGGTCGAGCGCGGCTCCCAGGGGGATCATGCTGCCCAACAACACGACCACCGGCCATTCGATGTGATCATAGACGCCGCGTATCGGTACGATGTCGAGCAACACATAGAGTGCAACGACAATCGCCAAAGCCGTTGCGAGGTAAAGCAGGCCGAAAGCCGAGGTGGCGATGGCGGCGGCGAAAATGCCGACCGCCAGCCAGGCGCGCCGGTGCTGGGTGACCGTGAGGCCACGCTCCGCCAGCGGCAATGTGCCCAGCCAATTGACGACGTCGGGCAACCGGTCGGGGCTGCCCAGCAGCAGCAGAATATCGCCGGCGCGCACCGTCTCGTGCCGCACCCGCTTGGTGAAGCGCTGGCCCTGTCTGGAAATGCCCAAAAGGGTGACGCCCCGGCGGGCAAACAAGCGCAGTGATATGGCAGATCGGCCGTCGAGGCGTGAATCGCGGGGTACGACCACTTCCATCAGCTGAAGGTCACCGGCGGCACGTTCGCCACTCGGACGCTCACCAAAATATTCGAGGCCAAGTGCACCGCGGAACCGGTCGATGTCCTCGGCAGCGGCCTCGACGATCAGCATGTCGCCCGGCTGCAGAATGAGCATGGCGGAAAACCCGCCGCGCCTTTGGCCGTTGCGGATGACGCCCAGAATCGCGACGTCGTCTTCGTCGCCGGCCGGGTAGAGACTGCGAACCTCCTGACCGACGGCGGATGAGGTTTCCGGCACGACGAGTTCGGCCAGGTAACCATCGAGTTCAAGCAGCTTTTGCTGTGGTGTTTCCTTGATGTCGCTGCCCGGGATCAGCCGCCAGCCGATAAAGGCCACGAAGGCTATTCCGACAATGGCGACAGCAGCGCCGACGGGCGTGAAGGCAAACATGCCGAATGGTTCGCCGAAGGCCTGCTCGCGGAACGATGCTATGATGATGTTGGGCGGCGTGCCGATCAGTGTGACCATGCCGCCGAGAATGGTTGCGAACGACAGCGGCATCAGGGTGCTGCGAACGGATCGTCCTGCCTTTTTCGCGGCCTGAAGGTCCACTGGCATCAGCAACGCCATGGCGGCGACATTGTTCATGAAGGCGGAGAGGATCGCCCCCACTCCGCTCATCATCATGATATGCGTCGCCGTGCTTCTGCCGGCGTCGATCAGGCGGCGGGTGATGATGTCGATGGCGCCGGAATTGAGCAGTCCGCGGGAGACGACGAGAACAAGGGCGACGATCACCGTCGCGGGGTGTCCGAAACCGGAAAAAGCCTGGTCGGTGGGAACCAAGCCGAGGACAAGCGCAACCAGGAGGGCAAAGAATGCGACCAGGTCGTAGCGCCATCGACCCCAGAACAGGAGCCCGAACACGGCTGCAAAAAGTGCGAAGAGTTCCGCCTGTTCCACGGTCATATCACGACATCCCCGAATCGTCCGTCGACCCGCACTATATCGCGCGGATGGGGATTGGGTATGACCGCGGTGCTACTGGCGCTTGATGGTAGCCTCAGTCGAGCGGCTTGCGGCGCAGCTGGCGCGTGTCAAAAATGTCATCCAGGCCGAGGACGGCAAGATCCTGGCGGTTAGGAGCACGCCCTTCGTTGATGGCGTAGCTGATGTTTCTGGAGGCGCGTACGGACTGCAGGAGTCGGTTGATGTTCATGTCATGGCCCTCCTGGCCTTCGTTCAATCTCTTTGTGCGGCGCACAAATATCACGGAATGAAGTGCCGTTGGCGTGCGAATTGCGCATGGCTGCCCTGCGCCAAAGACGTCGTTTTGCGGGAGGCTCAGCGCGGTTTTTGCTTTGTATAGGCGTCCAGAACGTCGAACGATCGGGTGATATCGGCCACCAAGGCATCGCGTGCAGCCACAGTGTCTCCGGCGCGGGTGGCGTCGATGATCCGACGGTGGTCGTCGTGGGTGCCGGGAACATCCGGATCGATGGTGGTATGGATCAAGTTCAGGAACGGCCCGTATTGCAGCCAAAGGCTCTCGATAAATCGCAGCAGCGTCGGAGAGCGGCCGATTTCATACAGGGTAAAGTGAAACGACCGGTTGGAATGCAAGGCGTTGACGGGGGCGCCGGCCTTTGCCCGGACGGCGACATCGAGAATCGCCTCCAGTCGGTCGAGGTCTTGCGGCGTGGCATTGACCACGGCCAACTCCGTGATCATGGATTCGATGCCGAGGCGCGCCTGCTTGAGGTCGAGCAATCTTGAACGGCGAAGTGGCGGGACCCGCAGATTTCGGCCAGGCGCATCGACCAGCGCCCCCTCGGCGACCAGGCGGCGGACCGCTTCCCGCACCGGCGTCATGCTCGTCTGAAAGCGATCGGCAAGGTCCCGCAGGTTGAGATAGTCGCCGGGTGCGAAATAGCCGACCATGAAGGCGTCCTTGAGCTGATCATACACCAGCTCGCGAAGGTTGACCGGCCGCGCGGGACCGAGCCCTGACATTCCTCTGCGTTCCTCGCTGCCACCCTCGTCTTGAACAGCCGGGATTTCGATCGCCACGTTTCGATTCATCTCGGTCTCCGTTTTGTGAAGGTGGTTCTGCCGTTTCGCCTGCAGACTGTCCCGCCCAACTTGACTTTTGTGGTTCGACGCCGCAGGCTTGTGATAAGATATCACAAATAACATATCACCAAATTGTGCCGGAGGTCCATATGGAGGAAAAGGCGTTCGAGCTGTACGACCTCAAGGTCGAGGTTGTCGGAAGCGACAAGCCAATGGTCTGCAACCATCCCGAAGGGGCCTATTTCCTGGTGGAAGGTGAAAACCTCGTGTTCAGCGATACCCAACGGTTTCCAATGTATTCGCTGGCGGCCATCCTGCCTTTGTTGCCAGCCAAGCAGCGGGTCACCGATGAGAACGACTGGATGACCACCGACGCAGAGATTGCCTGTCCGGATCCGCATTGCGGTGGACGTTTCCGGATAACGCGGCTGGGCAAGCGTCGCTTCACTCATGCCGAGACATCGGGACTTCCGGAGGCACGTGGCACACCGTACTGGCAAAAGGAAAACGACAATGAATGAGGCCACGATGCTGCGACCCGGCTACAGTTTTGCAAGGGTCATCAAGGGAGGGTGGCAACTCGCCGGTGATCATGGTCCGGTCGACCGCGACCGGTCGATTGCCGATATGGAGCAGTTTTTCGACGCCGGGATCACGGCCTTCGACTGCGCCGACATTTACGTGGGCGTTGAGGAAATGATCGGCGAGTTCATCGCCAGCGTTCGCCGCAATCGCGGCTCGGAGGTCGCCGATCAGATCAAGGTTCACACCAAGCTGGTGCCGGATTTCGACCGGCTGGACGTCATGACAACGGCCGATATAGAGAGCACTATCGACCGGTCTTTGCGCAGGCTGCAGCTCGAACAGTTACACCTGGTGCAGTTCTACTGGTGGGATCTGGACCGCGGCCGTCCGCACGAAGTGCTTTCCTGTCTGAAGTCGATCCAGGAGAAGGGCAAGATCCAGCTGCTCGGGACGACCAACTGGGATGAGGCAGCGATGACACCGTTCATCGAGGCCGGGTTCGATCTGGCCTCGACCCAGGTGCAATACTCACCCCTCGACACCAGGCCGGCTGGAGACTTCACGCGGTGGTGCGCCGAACACGAGATGAAGATCCTGTGCTACGGGACTCTGGCCGGTGGATTTTTGACCGAGCGCTGGCTGGGCGTCGACGATCCGGGCCACGTTTTCGAAAACCGATCGCTGGTCAAGTACCGGTTGATCATAGACGAGTTCGGTGGCTGGTCGCTGTTTCAGGAGCTGATGCAAACGCTCGCTTCCGTAGCAAGTCGTCACGGCGTTACCATCGGCGCAGTCGCCAGCCGTTGGACCCTCGATCAGCCGCAGGTCGGTGCAGCGATCATCGGCGCCCGGACTGCTGCTCATCTTGATGAGACGAAGCGAATCTTCAATCTGAAACTGGATGCTCAGGACCATGAGGCGATCGATGCGGTGCTGGCGCGCCGTCAGGGGCCGAGCGGTTCGGTCTACGGTCTGGAACGCGACAAGACTGGGCGACACGGCAAGATCATGAAATACAATCTGGGCGGCGTATCTTGATCGTCCGTGAAGGATAGCAGACCGGGGAGAGAAAACCATGCAAGCCAGGAAACCGGATCGCCTCACACTGGCGCCAGGGCTGGAAATCAGTCGTGTCATCACCGGCCTGTGGCAGGTTGCCGACATGGAGCGAGACGGCAACGAACTTGACCGTCAGGCGGCCGCCAAGGTCCTCATCGACTATGCCGAGGCAGGGTTCGACACATTTGACATGGCCGACCATTACGGCTCGGCAGAGTTGATTTCCGGCGAGGCCAGGCGGCAGCTCATTGCCGCAAACGGCGAAACGCCGGCGCGCTTCCTGACCAAATGGTGCCCGGAGCCGCATCAGTCGACGCCAGAAGCCGTCCGGGCCGGCATCAATGAACGCCGCGAAAGGCTCGGTGTCGATACCATCGACATGCTGCAACTCCACTGGTGGTCCTTCGGCCATCCCGGATTTCTCGACGTTATGGATGAACTGGTGCGCCTCCAGCAGGACGGCGTGATCAGCCAGATCGGCCTCACCAATTTCGATACCGATCATCTCTATTTGCTGCTGCAGGAAGGCTACCCAATCGTCTCCAACCAGGTCTCCTGTTCACTGCTCGACCGCCGCGCCTTGGGCGAGATGAGTTCGCTGTGCGAGGAAAAGAACGTCAAGATCCTCGCCTATGGCACGCTTGCCGGCGGTTTCTTTTCCGAAAAGTGGCTGGGTGTGCCAGAGCCTGCCGATATCCCCGACTGGAGCAAGAAGAAGTACAAGCGCTTCATCGATACGGTGGGCGATTGGGCGACGTTCCAGCGCCTGCTTGCGGCTGCCGACGATGTGGCGCGCCGACACAACGCGACCATTGCCAATGTGGCGACGCGCTGGCTGCTCGACCATCCGGCGATCGGCGCCGTTATCGTCGGCGCCCGTCTGACCGAAAACCAGCATCGCAACTCCAATGCCGACCTGTTTGAACTGAGCATGGACGATGCGGACCGGCAGGCGATTGATGAGGTGCTCGCCGACATGCAATCGATTCCGGGAGATTGCGGGCAGGAGTACCGCCGCCCACCGTTCCTGACGGCTTCCGGCGATCTGAGCCATCACCTGCAGGAGATGCCGCCGGCTTTCCAGGTCGTCGAAAAGGGCAACCGGGCCTGGGCGCTCTCCGGCAGCGAATGGGAACCAAAGGCGGGTTACAGCCGCGCCACACGCATCGGCAACAGAATCCTCGTCAGTGGCAGTACGGCGACCCATGGGCAAAACCGTGTCGTCTGCAGGGGCGATGCACGGGGTCAGACCATCTACATTCTGGACAAGATCCTCGCAGCAATCGCATCGCTTGGCGGCAGACCGGACGATGTGGTGCGCACCCGCATTTACCTGACGGACGCGAACGACTGTGACGCCGCTTGTGAAGTCCACGGTCGCATCTTTGGCGACATAATGCCGGCAAACACGCTGCTTGAGATCAGTGGAATTGTGGGTGATTACGTGGTGGAAATCGAAGCGGAGGCGGTACTCCCGGACTCTGGCGAAGATCGTCCATCGGTGCTCATCTGACACGCTTTCCACCGCTTGAACGGCGACACCTGCGACAATTGATTCCTGTGGAGGCCCGAAGCAGCCCATAAAATGGCTTGTGCCCTGCCTGGCAAAGGTCTAAATCGATTTAAATAGACCGGCCGATACCAGGACAACCAATGGAATCCCTGCAAGCCACTTTCCCTGCGCAAGCTCAGCAGACGTCTGCCGATGATTTTCGGGTGGCCATCGAAAACCACCTGAAATACTCGCTCGGCAAGGATGGCGCACATGCGTCTCTCTATGACTGGCGGATGTCGCTGTCGCTGGCGATCCGCGACCGCATCGTCGATCCGTGGTTCGCCTCGACAAAGCGTACATATGAACTGCAGAAGAAGCGGGTCTATTACCTGTCGATGGAGTTCCTGATCGGTCGCCTGCTGGAGGACGCCGTGGTCAATCTGCGGCTGGAAGATGTGGCCCGTCGGGCTCTGGCCACCCTCGGCATCGACCTCGACAAGGTCATCGGCGATGAGCCGGATGCGGCGCTCGGCAACGGCGGACTGGGTCGGTTGGCTGCCTGCTATCTGGATTCCCTGTCGACGTTGGGCTGCCCGGCCTATGGCTATGGTATCCGTTATGAACATGGACTGTTTCGTCAGAGTTTCGAGGACGGACGACAGGTCGAAACTGCCGAAGCCTGGCTGGCGCAACGCAACCCGTGGGAGTTCGAACGACCGGAAGCCCGTTATGAAATCGGCTTCGGCGGAAGCGTCGCATACCAAAACGACACGGTGAATTGGACGCCGGAAGAATCGGTCATTGCCTCCGGTTACGACACACCGATCATCGGCTGGCAGGGCCGTTGGGCCAACACCTTGCGCCTGTGGTCGGCCAAACCGACAAAACTGTTTGACCTGCAAAAGTTCAACCAGGGTGACTATCTGGCGGCCGCGGAGCCGGAAGCGCTGGCGCGCACGATCAGCCGGGTGCTGTACCCGGATGACACCACCGATCAGGGCAAGGAGCTGCGGCTGAAGCAGGAGTTTTTCTTCACAGCCGCTTCCATGCGCGACATCGTGCGCCGCTTCCTTTCGGAATGCACCGACTTGCGTCAGCTTCCCAACCGTGTCGCCATTCAGATGAATGACACGCATCCGGCGATCGCCGGGCCAGAGCTGGTGCGCCTGCTGCATGACGAAAACGGCATGGCGTTGGATGACGCCGTCGACGTGGCCAATGCCTGCCTGGCGTACACCAACCATACGCTGCTGCCCGAGGCGCTCGAACGCTGGCCCGAACCGCTGGTTCGCCGGGTGCTGCCGCGGCACATGGATCTGATTGAGCATATCGACGCGCTGCATGCGCGCCGCCATCCGCATCGTCCGGGTCATGTTGCGATCGTCGAAAACGGTTCGGTCAAGATGGGTGAGCTGGCGTTCATCACGTCCCACCGTGTCAACGGCGTTTCGGAGCTGCATACGCAATTGATGAAGGAATCGGTCTTTGCCGATCTGAACCAATTGCATCCGGATCGGATTGTCGCCGAAACCAACGGGGTGACCCCGCGACGCTGGCTGTGGTCCTGCAACAGGCCCCTCAGCACGCTGATTACCGAGACGATCGGCGAACGGTGGGTGGGTGATCTCGAACGGCTCGAAGATCTTTGTCCTCACCTGGACGATGGGGCGTTTATCGACGCCTTTGCGGCGGCCAAGCATCAGAACAAGGCGGCTCTGTCGAACTGGCTGGATCAGACCCTTGGGCTCTCTGTCGATCCGCAGGCGATGTTCGACATCCAGATCAAACGCATCCACGAGTACAAACGACAACTGCTGAATGCGCTGGAAACCATCGCGCTGTGGGCGGCGATCCGCGACAATCCTCAAGCGGACTGGACGCCACGGGTGAAGATTTTCGGCGGCAAGGCGGCGCCAGGCTATGTCGTGGCGAAGGAAATCATCCGGCTGATCAACGACGTGGCGACGGTCGTCAATGCCGACCCGGCCATGAAGGGCCGCCTGAGCGTGGTGTTTCCGCCAAACTACAATGTCTCGATGGCGGAGCTGCTCATTCCTGCTGCTGATCTCTCCGAACAGATTTCGACGGCCGGCAAGGAAGCGTCCGGCACGGGCAACATGAAGCTGGCTCTCAACGGCGCGCCGACGATCGGCACGCTGGATGGTGCCAACGTGGAAATCCGTGATCGGGTCGGACCGGAAAACTTCTTCCTGTTTGGGCTGACGGCTGCAGAAGTGGTGGCGCGGCGCAACGATCCCGATCACGCCCGAAAGGCGATCGAGGCCAGTCCGGCGCTGTCGCGCGCACTGAAACTTGTTGCCGACGGGGTCTTTTCCCCGGACGAACCGGACCGCTACCGCGGGCTGGTGGATCAGCTCTACCATCATGACCATTTTCTGATTTGTGCCGATTTCGACGCCTATTACGAAACACAACGGCGGGTCGATGATGTTTTCAAAGACCGCAACACGTGGTTTCATATCGCGGCGGTGAACACGGCAAAGGTCGGCTGGTTTTCCTCGGATCGGGCCATTCGCGGGTACATGGCCGATATCTGGGACGTCGGATCGGCTCTTTGACGCTAAACGGGATCGGGAAATGTTTTGAAAAAACCGAAGACCGACAAACCTGTCCCCAATCTTGTCGATCCGGCGGATGCGGCGGCCATCAGTCGCGGCACGCACGATGACCCTTTCTCCATATTGGGCGGTCACGAGCGAGACGAGGGGTTTGTCGTCTGCGCCTTCGACCCGGGAGCCGAGGAAATCGCTCTGCTGTGTGGCGATGCGGCTGAGAAGCCAATGGCGCCGATCGCCAATGCGCCCGGCGTTTTCGCTGGCCTTTTGGAGACCAAAACTGCTTACCGTTTGCGGGGGCGCAAGGGTGGCGAAAGCTGGGACTATGAGGATCCGTTTCGCTTCGGTCCGGTGCTGGGCGAGGTCGACGAACACCTCATTGCCGAAGGCACGCACCGGCGCCTTTGGCAGCGCCTTGGCGCCCACGTCACAACGCACGAGGGCATCAATGGTGTTCATTTCGCGGTCTGGGCGCCCAATGCACACCGCGTTTCCGTCGTCGGCGGGTTCAACCAGTGGGACGGAAGGCGGCACCCGATGCGCCGACGCGGCAGCACCGGGGTCTGGGAGATCTTCGTGCCGGACCTCAATGTCGGAGAGGTCTACAAATACGAAATCGTCGGTGCCGGTGGGAAGCTTCTGCCTCTGAAAGCCGACCCGGTCGGATTTGGTGGTGAGCATCCGCCGATGACCGGATCGGTCGTACGCAATCTTGATGGTCACTCCTGGCGCGATGGCGACTGGATGGACAGGCGTGCGGTCGCGCAATCCATCAACGCACCGGTCTCGATCTACGAAGTGCACCTGGGCAGTTGGAAGCGCGTGCCCGAAGACGGCAACCGCTCACTGTCCTATGTGGAATTGGCCGAGGAGCTGGTCGACTACGCCGTCGACATGGGGTTCACTCATCTGGAATTATTGCCGGTCAGTGAATTTCCGTTCGACGGTTCCTGGGGCTATCAGCCAATCGGTCTCTATGCGCCGACGATCCGGTTCGGACCACCGGAAGAATTCCGGGCGCTGGTGGAAGCCGCCCACGCCAAGGGACTGGGCGTGTTGCTCGACTGGGTACCCGGCCATTTTCCCACTGACGAACACGGCCTCGGCGCTTTCGACGGCACCGCGCTTTACGAATACGCGGATCCGAAGGAAGGGTTCCACCAGGATTGGAACACGCTGATCTACAACTACGGCCGCACGGAAGTGGCGAATTACCTGATTGCCAACGCCGTCTATTGGCTGATGGAGCATCATGTCGACGGGCTGCGGGTCGATGCGGTCGCGTCAATGCTCTATCGAGACTATTCGCGGAAGGACGGCGAATGGATCCCCAATGCCGACGGCGGGCGGGAGAACCTCGAGGCGATCGCCTTTTTGAAGAGAATGAACGAGGCGGTCTATGCCGAATGCCCGGGCATCATGACTGTCGCAGAGGAATCCACGGCTTTTCCGGCGATATCCAGGCCCACCGACGCAGGCGGTCTGGGGTTTGGCTTCAAATGGAACATGGGGTGGATGCATGACACGCTGGATTACATCCAGCGCGATCCCGTGCATCGCAAATATCACCATCATCAGATGACATTTGCTCTGACCTACGCCTATTCGGAAAACTTCATCCTGCCGATCAGCCATGACGAGGTCGTGCATGGCAAAGGCTCGATGCTGACCAAGATGCCGGGCGAGGGCTGGGACAAGTTCGCCCACCTTCGCACCTATTACAGTTTCATGTGGACCCATCCGGGCAAGAAACTCATCTTCATGGGATGTGAGATTGCCCAGGGGACGGAGTGGAATCACGACAGCAGTGTTGAGTGGCACCTGCTCGACCACGAATGGCATCGCGGTGTTCAGTCGCTCATTCGCCAGTTGAACCGGCTCTACCGCACGCTGCCGGCGCTGCACGTCAACGACTGCGATGCTTCCGGATTCGAGTGGATCGACGTCCTGGCGGAGGAGGAGTCAGTCTATTCCTATCTGCGTTTCGGAAATGCCGGAGATCCGCCGGTGGTTGTTGTCTGCAATTTTGCTCCCGTGCAACGGGACAACTGGCGCATCGGATTGCCGTCCGGGGGGAAACTGACACAAGTGCTTAACAGTGATTCAGGGCACTTTGGGGGTGGTGATCGCGGTCTGGTCGACAGCATCGTGGTCGAAAACGTTGAATGGAACAACCGGCCCTGGTCGGCGACCTTCACGTTGCCGCCTCTGACGACACTGATTTTCACGCTGGATGAGGCGCAATAGGGAGAAGGGCCATGTCTGAGAAAACCAATCGCCGCCTGTCGAACAGGTCCATGGCGTTCGTGCTTGCCGGGGGAAGGGGAAGCCGCCTCAAGGAATTGACGGAAAAGCGCGCCAAGCCGGCCGTCTATTTCGGCGGCAAGAGCAGAATCATCGATTTCGCCCTGTCCAACGCCTTGAATTCCGGTATCCGCAAAATGGCGGTGGCCACGCAATACAAGGCGCACAGCCTGATCCGCCACATGCAGCGGGGCTGGAACTTCTTTCGCGCCGAGCGCAACGAGTACCTCGACATTCTTCCGGCCTCCCAAAGGGTGGCGGAGAACAAATGGTATTTGGGAACGGCCGACGCGGTGACCCAGAATATTGACATCGTCGACAGCTACGATGTCGACTACATGGTCATCCTGGCCGGCGATCACATCTACAAGATGGACTATGAGCTGATGCTGCAGCAGCACGTCGACGAGGGCGCTGACGTGACCGTCGGCTGCCTGACCGTGCCGCGTGAAGAGGCAACGGCCTTCGGCGTGATGGCGGTCGACGAAAGCGGCCGGATCGAATCGTTCCTGGAAAAACCTGCCGACCCGCCCGGAACGCCCGACGATCCCACCGTGGCGCTGGCCAGCATGGGCATTTACGTCTTTGACTGGAAGTATCTGCGGGAGCTGTTGCTGGCGGACGCGGACGATCCCAATTCCAGCCACGATTTCGGTTCCGACCTCATCCCCAATATCGTCAAGAACGGCAAGGCGATTGCCCACCGGTTTTCAGAGTCTTGCGTCAGGAGCGATGCGGAGAAGGAGGCCTATTGGCGTGACGTCGGCACGGTCGATGCCTTCTGGAAGGCCAATCTGGATCTGACGGATTTCGACCCTGAACTCGATATCTACGATCGCGACTGGCCGATCTGGACCTATTCCGAAATCGTGCCACCCGCCAAGTTCATCCACGACGATGACGACCGCCGCGGTAGCGCTGTGAGCTCACTGGTTTCGGGCGGGTGTATCGTTTCGGGATCTACCATTGCCAATTCACTTCTGTTTACCGGCGTGCACACCCACTCGTTTTCATCGCTGAAACATGTGGTTGCGTTGCCCCGTGTGAGAATCAACCGAAACGCCGATCTCACCAATGTGGTGATCGACCGGGGGGTGGAAATTCCCACCGGGCTGGTTGTTGGCCAGGATCCGGAAGAGGATGCCAAATGGTTTCGGCGCACCGACAACGGTGTTTGCCTGATCACCCAAAAAATGCTGGACGTTCGTGAGGCGTCCTTGTGACGTCCAAAAAACGCAAGAAGAAGAAAGCGAAAAAGAAAAAGCACATGCAAAGTACCGTCCTGTCCGTGGCTTCCGAATGCGCACCGCTGGTGAAAACCGGCGGACTGGCGGATGTGGTCGGCGCGTTGCCGGGAGCACTGGCGGCCGAAGGGTGGTCGGTAAAGACGCTGTTGCCTGCCTATCCCGGCCTCATTGAGAAACTTGCATCGCCGACCGTCGTCTGGTCGAGCGAGGATGTGTTTGGTCGTCCGGCGAAGGTGGTTGCCGGTCGCATCGGTCGAGGGCGGGCGGCAATCGACTTGCTGCTTTTGGACATGCCCGACTTCTTTCAACGCGACGGCTCCATCTATCTTGGCCCGGACGGCCGCGATTGGCCGGACAATCCGCTGCGCTTCGCGGCCCTCTCCTGGGTGGCCGCCGAAATTGCACGGGCGGGGCTCGACGATGGATGGCGGCCGAACGTTCTGCATGCCCATGACTGGCAGGCCGGTTTTGCGCCGACCTATCTGCGGCAATTCCGAGTTGAAGACGTCGCCACGCTCATCACCATTCATAACATCGCCTTCCAGGGCTTGGCTCCTGCTACGATGTTGGGTGAGTTGCGCCTGCCACCGTCACGGTTTTCCCCGGACGGATTCGAGTATTGGGGCAATATCAGCGCACTCAAGGCGGGTCTCACGGACGCTGACCGGATCACCACGGTCAGCCCGACCTATGTGGAAGAATTGGCTACGGCGGAGTTCGGTATGGGCCTCGATGGGGTCATCCGGGCACGCAAGGATGCGTTCACCGGCATTTTGAACGGTGTCGATCTGAAGGTGTGGAATCCGCGCAAGGATCCGCTGATTGAGCATGAGTTTGGTCCGCGACGGTTGGACGACAAGCGTGCCAATACCGATGCATTGGCCGGCGAATTCGGGCTGGCTGCCACCGATGGCCCACTGTTCGGCGTCGTCAGCCGACTGACCCGGCAAAAGGGATTGGATCTCCTGCTTGAGGCACTGCCGGCGCTGCTGCATCGTGGCGGCCGACTGGTCTTGCTGGGCAGCGGCGACGCTGACCTGGAAGCGGGGTTTGCAGCAGCGGCCCATGAGCACCCGGAGCAAGTTGCCGTCAGGATAGGCTACGATGAGGCGCTGTCACATCGCATCTTCGCCGGTGCTGACTGCATCCTGGTGCCATCGCGTTTCGAGCCGTGCGGTCTGACGCAAATGTATGCTTTACGCTATGGAGCGCCGCCGCTTGTCGCCGATACGGGCGGGTTGGCCGATACCGTTATCGACGCCAATGATGCCGCCATCAAAGTCGGTGTCGCCACGGGCATCCGCTTTTCTCCACTGACAGCGGACGCGCTTGCGAGCGCAATCAGCCGGATGTGCGACCTCTTCTCGGATCGACCGCTCTGGCGACACATGCAGGAGCGCGCTATGAAGCATCCGGTCGGTTGGGGCGATTCAGCCCAGGCCTATGCCGCCCTCTACCGCAGTTTGCTCTAAACACTTTTCGAATTCATGGAACGAACGCGCTATCAGGTAACCCGTGGCACCGCGACACCGGTCGGTGCGACATTCGACGGCGAGGGCGTGAATTTTGCCGTCTTCTCGGCCCATGCCGAGAAGATCGAACTGTGTCTGTTCTCCGACGATGGGCATACCGAACTTCAACGCCTGGTTCTGCCGGAAAGGCGCGGCGATATCTGGCACGGCTACGTGTCCGGCCTGCGGCCCGGAGCCCTCTATGGTTTTCGCGCGCACGGACCCTATGCGCCAGAGGAGGGGCATCGGTTCAACCCCAACAAGCTTTTGCTCGACCCCTATGTACGCAAGATGCATGGAACGGTCCGATGGTCGGATACACTGATGGGGTATCAGGCGACATCCAGCAAGCTTGACCTGAGTTTCGACAGCCGCGACAGCGCCGCCGCGATGCCGAAATCGGTCGTGGTGGACCCTGCCTATGACTGGCACGATGACCCACCGCCGCGGGTCGAGCCCTCGAAGAGTGTGCTCTACGAAGCGCATGTGAAAGGGCTGACAGCAGAACGTGACGATATCGAGCAGAGCCTGAGGGGCACCTTTCTCGGCCTGTCGTCCGACCCGATGCTGGAACACCTGACCAAACTTGGCATCACCACCATCGAGCTGTTGCCGGTGCATGCCTTTGTTGACGACCGGTTCCTCGTCAACCAGGGTCTGCGCAACTATTGGGGCTACCAGTCGATCGGCTTTTTCTGCCCGGAGCCACGGTATCTTTCAGGCGGAGAGATCTCCGAATTCCGGATGATGGTGAAGCGGTTCCATTCCGCCGGGATCGAGGTGGTTCTGGATGTGGTCTACAATCATACGGCGGAGGGCAACGAGCTGGGGCCGACCTTCTGCTTCCGCGGTCTCGACAACCGATCCTACTATCGCCTCAATACGGATAATCCGCGTTACTACGAGAATTTCAGCGGTACGGGCAACACGCTGAACCTGGACCACCCAATGGTGCTGCGCATGGTTATGGATTCCATGCGCTACTGGGTCGAAGTGATGCATGTGGACGGCTTCCGCTTCGATCTGGCCTCGACACTAGGCCGAACCGCACATGGTTTTGAACGCAATGCGCCGTTCTTTTTTGCGCTGTTGCAGGATCCGGTGCTGTCCGGAGTCAAACTGATCGCCGAGCCGTGGGACCTCGGCCCTGACGGCTACCGGCTTGGCGGCTATCCGCCGCCGATAATGGAATGGAACGACCAGTATCGCGACGACGTTCGCCGTTTCTGGCGCGGCGATGCCGGCGCAACCCCAAAGCTGGCGGAACGGCTTGTCGGATCGGCACAGCAGTTCGACCATTCCGGCAGGCTTCCGGTGGCTTCGGTGAATTTCGTGTCCGCCCATGACGGCTTTACACTGCAGGATGTCGTGTCCTACAGCCGCAAGCACAATGAGGCCAATGGCGAAGGAAATGTCGATGGCCACAACGAAAACCACACCGACAATATGGGCGTTGAGGGGCCGACGAAGGATGTAGCTATTCTGGCGGCGAGGGCGCAGCGCAAGCGCAATCTGCTGGCGACGCTGCTGTTGAGCCAGGGCACGCCGATGCTTCTTGCCGGCGACGAGATCGGCAACTCGCAGGGCGGCAACAACAACGCCTATTGCCAGGATAATCCGATCGGCTGGGTCAACTGGCGCGAGGTCGATGACGAGTTGCTCGTCTTTGTGCGCAAGCTGATTGCGCTGCGCCGCGACCATCCAGTGCTGCGTCAGAGACGCTTCCTGCACAGCAATCAGCGGCCGGACGACGGCATGACCGACCTCTTCTGGAGGCTGCCCGACGGCAGGGAGGCGCGCGCTGAACACTGGCAAGACGACCGATGGCGATGCCTTTGTGTCGTTATCCGCTCGGCCTCGAATACACCGGACTATGACGAATCCGAAGACGATGTGTTCGCGGTCCTGAATGGTGGGGAGGGAGCTGACGTCGTGCTTCCCGACCGGTTGCCGGGCAAGAAATGGGTGCGCGTGGTCGACACGGCGAATCCGGCGGTCTCCGAGGTCGAGATCTTTCACGAGATCGTTGAGGTCGCTGCCGCTTCAGTTAGCGTTTTCGTGCTGAAGCCGGCTTAAATCCGATGCGTTGCCTGTACGGTGCGCTATGATCGACGGCAATGGTTAGCCAGGGAGGGCATCCGATGCTGACAGAATTGAAGGTTCCGACCGAACCGATCGAGGGTCAGAAGCCGGGCACGTCCGGTTTGCGCAAGAAGACCGAAATCTTCATGGGGCGTCATTACCTGGAGAACTTTGTCCAGGCGACCTTCGACGCAATCGGCGGGCTTCAGGACAAGACCCTGGTTCTCGGCGGCGACGGGCGATACTTCAACGACCGCGCAGTCCAGGTGATTATCCGAATGGCCGCGGCGAATGGCCTGAAGCGCATCGTTGTCGGTCAAAACGGTCTGCTGTCGACGCCCGCCGCATCAAACCTCATCCGCAAATTGAAGACCGATGGAGGCATCATTCTGTCGGCCAGCCACAACCCCGGTGGCCGGGATGAAGATTTCGGCATGAAGTTCAATGTGCCGAATGGCGGACCGGCACCGGAAGCCGTCACCGAAAAAATCTATGAGAACACCCGGTCGATCGACGCCTATGCGATCCTGGAGAGTCAGGAGATCGACCTTGCCAAACCCGGTGACACGCAACTCGGTGATATGACCATTTCGGTCGTGGATCCGGTCGCCGATTACCATGGGCTGATGCGGGAATTGTTCGACTTCGACGCCATTCGCAAGTTGTTGAGCGGCGGCTTTTCCCTTTGTTTTGATGCCATGCACGCCGTCACGGGCCCCTATGCCAAGGCCATTCTCGAAGGGGATCTGGGGGCAGCGCCCGGCTCGGTGATCAACGCGGTTCCGCAGCCGGACTTCGCCGGCGGGCATCCGGATCCCAATCCGGTGTGGGCGAAAGAGCTGATGGCGCTGATGAACGGTCCGCAGGCTCCGGATTTCGGAGCCGCGTCGGATGGTGATGGCGACCGCAACATGATTCTTGGGCGCGGCATCTATGTAACGCCGTCGGACAGCCTGGCAGTGCTTGCCGCCAACGCACATCTGGCGCCGGGTTACGCCCGTGGGCTCGCAGGCGTTGCGCGCTCAATGCCGACCAGCAGGGCCGTTGATGCGGTTGCCGAAAAGCTCGGCATCGGAGCCTACGAAACTCCGACCGGCTGGAAATTCTTCGGCAATCTCCTGGATGCCGGCAAAGCGACATTGTGCGGCGAAGAAAGTGCCGGCACGGGGTCCGATCATGTGCGCGAGAAGGATGGCCTGTGGGCCGTGCTGCTATGGCTGAATATCCTGGCCGCGCGCGAGATGTCCGTGGCGGACATCCTTGCCGATCACTGGAACCAATTCGGTCGCCATTACTATTCCCGACACGACTATGAGGGTGTCGATGCGGACGCGGCCAACACGATGATGGACACCCTGCGGCAAAAGCTTCCTACTTTGCCCGGAACGTCCGTCGACGGGATGGAGATCAGCGCCTCCGACGATTTCTCCTACACCGATCCGATCGACGGCTCCGTGTCCCACAAACAGGGCATCCGCATCCTCTTCGCCAATGGTTCACGCATCGTGTTCAGGCTTTCGGGCACAGGAACCGTCGGTGCCACTCTTCGGGTTTATCTGGAACATTTCGAAGGCGACCCGACGCGTCATGGCCAGGACCCGCAGTCGGCCTTGGCTGCGATGATCGCTGCCGCTGAACAGGTGGCCGAGATCAAGAGGCATACGGGGCGCGAGGAGCCCGATGTGCGAACGTAACTGCGGCTGCAATGGTCCAATTTGCGTACTCGACCGGCGTCGATGGTGCGAACGGATGCTTGCCCACAGTTTCCCACGGTTAGTGTTTGTGTGAATCCAACTGAAAACGCTGCCGTATGGCTGTCGAACGAAGAAGACAAATCGAAAGCACGATGTAAAGGGCGAACTCCAGCAGCATAATGGTCACGCCGATGGTTCCCCCGCCAAAGGCTCCGAAATCGATTGTCTCAATAAAGCAAATGGTCGCCAGCACGGCGTACATGGTTATGGTGGCGTAGGGTGTCTGGGGCCATCGACCAACATAGCCAAAAACAAATATTGCTCCCGTCAGGATCAGTGCAAAGAAATGAATGAACTGAACACCGGGCGGAAAGTTGCTGTTTTGCAATCCCAGATTCAACGGTGGGAAAGCGTACTCAAGAAGCCCCAGTAGCCCCCAGACCAGCAGGGCAGCCGAAATGACAAGAAGTCCTTTGGGGAATAAATTATCCAGCGATTTCAGTTGTCTGGCTCCGGATTTAAGGTCTGGTATACTCGAAGCCCGAACGTTTATACGTCCCAGTCGCGCCGATGGAGATCGAGCATGTCTTCTGCAATCTATATGAAAGCCGTGGTGCTTGGTTCAATTTTCGCAGGGTGGATGCTGATGCCGGAAACCGCATCCGCCCGTCCACTGGACGGCCATTTTGGTGCCGGCGATTCCTGCTATGCCCGGGTTTATTCTGACGAGCACCTGAGAAAGCACAGCACACAGAGGGTGACGGAAATCCGGTTCAATCACTTTCCGACGACCTTTGGTGTCAATGATGAGTCTGGCGCAATAAAGTTCGATCCAGCCACCGGTGAGCTCTTCTTCACCATCAGCGTCCGGTTCAGGGACTCGGAGAAATTCTACCTGGACGGCGGTTCCTGCCTGCCCGATGGCGATCAGTACCGATGCAATATCGAATGTGATGGCGGAGGTTTCGTCCTCAAGGACAGATCCAAAGACACCATACTGCTGGTCAATCAATCGGGGTTTTCGGTATCCGGCTGCGACGGCGAGGATTACCGCGAGGTACAGCCGGATCCGGATGACAAGATTTTTCGCCTTGACCGGCTTCCCAATCTGCTTTGCAAACCACCCGAGTAGCTGGGCAGTCTGGCGAACCTCGGTCGTCAATCACAGATGTGAGGTAAACCCGTTCTCGACCAGCAGATCGAATGCATCCGCAACCTCGTCCGGGATGTCCTGCGGGATCTGGAAACCCGCCTCCGGGTATATGCGGATGCGGTTGAGGTCGCCGACCATTTCACAGATCAGGTGGCGCAGGGCGAAGTCGGCGGTCGGCTGATGTTCGAAAGCGTGGAGGGGCGCGGTCACGAAGGTGGTGGCCCGCGGCCATTGTTTTTTGGCCGTGGCGTGGCAGCGTCGCTGGGTTTGCGGCTTCGTGACCAGGATTGCGGTTGCATTGCTTCCCGCGATCTCGGCGGCGTAGCTGATGTTTTCGCCTATGTTGGTTGCGCGCTCCTCCAGGAGGATCGACCGTGAAGGAATTCCGCTGTTGATTGCCTGGTCGGCGAATGCCCGGGCCTCGGAGGTGTCGAACCGGTCCCGGGTCCAGTGGCCCTGGTGGCCCGTGAACAGGATCTTCGGTGCCAGACCCTGCCGATACAGGTCGGCACACCGATCGGCGACGCGAAGGTCGTAGCTGCCCAGGCCGACGATGATATCGGCTGGCTGCAGCGGATCATAGATGCAGTGGTAGCGCCATAGCGTTTCTGCGGCACGCAGAAGGTCCGGTTCCATGCTGTCGTTTGACCAAAAGAAACGCCCGCTGTCCAATTCAGAACAGCGGGCAAGCGCCTGCAATAGTCTTTGGCTCTTTGCTTAAACCGGCCCCGGCCTCAAATTGTCCGGCAGGTAGGTTGCCAGTTCCGGGAACATGATCAGCACGAACACCATCAGCACCATGATCAGGAACATCGGGATTGCCGCCTTGGCAACGAAGTTCATCTCATGGTTGGTCATGCCTTGCATAACGAACAGGTTGAAGCCGATGGGCGGCGTGATCTGCGCCATTTCCACAACCACGACGATGAATATGCCGAACCAGATCAGGTCGATGCCGGCGTCGAGGATCATGGGCTCCACGACGGCCATGGTGAGCACCACCGACGAGATACCGTCGAGGAAGCAGCCGAGGATGATGTAGAAGACCAAGAGCACCATCAGGAGCTCGAACGTGCTGAGCTCAAAGCCGGCGATCAGATTGGCGAGGCCGCGCGGCAATCCGGTGAAGCCCATCGACAGCGACAGAAAGCCGGCGCCGGCAAGGATCAGGGCAATCATCGCCGATGTGCGCGTTGCTCCCATCAGGCTTGCGGTGAACGTGTGCCAGGTGAGCGAGCCCTGGGAGGCGGCAAGCACCAGCCCGCCGATCACGCCGAAGGCGGCGGCTTCCGTGGCGGTCGCGTAGCCAAGATACATGGAGCCGATGACGATGAGGATCAGCACGATCACCGGCAACAGGAAGCGCGAATTCTTGAGTTTTTCGCTGAAGGGAAGGCGGGGCTCCTCATTGGGCTGCCAATTGGAGGATACCTTGGAGTAGATCGCGACATAGGCCATGAACATCAGCGCCAGAACCAGCCCGGGCAGGATGCCGGCGAAGAACAGCTTGGTGATGGATTCGTTGATGGTCACGCCGTAGACGATGAGCGTCAGCGACGGCGGGATCATCAGGCCAAGCGTCGCGGCGCCGGTCAGCGTGCCGATAACCATCGTCTCCGGATAGTTGCGCTTGCGCAATTCCGGGATCGACATCTTGCCGACAGTGGTTAGCGTCGCGGCCGACGATCCGGAAACGGCGGCGAAAATGGTGCAGCCGACGATGTTTGTGTGGACAAGGCCGCCGGGCAGTCGCGCCATCCATGGCGCCAGGCCCTTGAACATGTCCTCCGATAATCGCGTTCGGTAGAGGATTTCGCCCATCCAGATGAACAGGGGCAGGGCCGTCAGCGTCCAGGAGGAGGAATGGCTCCAGATGGTGGTGATCATCACGTCGCCGACGGGACGGCTGGTGAACAGTTCCATGCCAACCCAGGCGACGCCCATGAGCGCCAGGCCGACCCAGACACCGGTGCCAAGCAGCAGGAACAGAACGAACAGAAACAGAAAGATGATGGAGAGGTTTTCCATGGTCTTACTCTCCGTGCGACTGGTCGACGAGGTCGCGTTCGATGCGGTGATCGCCAACGAACAGGACATGAATGAGATGGTCGGTCAGGCAGATGGCCAGGATGATCGAACCTATGACCATCGACATCTGCGGGATCCACAGCGGCGAGGCATCCTGTCCCTGGCTGACCTCGTTGAACTTCCAGGACCAGTAGACGAACCTGTAGGCATACCAGGAGACGTACCAGGCGGTCGCCGTACCGATCGCAAAGCACCAGACTTCCAAAAGCCGGCGAATTCCATCGGGAACGGCATTGAGCACGATCGACACGCGGATGTGCGATCCGCGGTGCAAGGCGTGCGCAAAGGCAAAGAATGAGGCGGCGGCCATGCAATAGCCGGCGTAGTCGGGCGCACCGGGGAATACCTCACCGGTCCAGCGGGCAAGCATCTGCAGGACGATCAGGACGAGGATCGCAATCAGGAACAGCGCCCCGATGATGCCAGATGCAAAATAGATGAAATCAAGACCGCTACGGATCTGTCGAAGCACAGCCATTCAACCCCTCCCATGGTTCGCCGCATGACCCGCCGCAAACGAGATGCGGCGGGTCTATTCGAAACGGAGGCGCGGGTTTCCCGCGCGCCGGCCTATTGTTTCATTTCGTTGAAAGCGTCGACGATCGCCTTTCCGTCTTCGCCAGCAGCTTCGAGCCACTCGGCGGTCATGGTGGCACCGATTTCCTGCAGTTCACCCTTGAGCTGATCGCTTGCAGGACCGACGGTCATGCCGCCATTGCGCAGGCCGTTCAGCGTGAACTGCGTGTATTCCACGGCACGCCAGTTGCCGGCATATTCGGCCAATTCAGCGCAGGCGTGGATGACGGCCTTGTTGGCATCGTTCAGACCATTCCAGACGTCGGAATTGATCATCACGTAGTTGCGCGGCAGCCAGGCATCGACTTCGTAGAAGTGAGACAGGCTCTCCCAAACCTTGCGGTCGTACCCGGTGGAACCGGATGAGACCATGGACTCGGCCACACCGGTGGCGAAAGCCTGGCTGATCTCGGCCGCTTCGATGGTCACCGGGAGCATGCCGGTCAGTTCGGCCAACCGCGCCGTGGCGTTGTTGTAGGAGCGGAACTTCAGGCCCTTCATGTCTTCGGTCGAATTGACCTCTTTCTTGAAGTAGAGGCCCTGAGGCGGCCACGGAACCGAATAGAGCAGTGTCAGGTTCTGTTCGGCGAGAATTTTTTCGAGCGTCGGTTTGGCGGCTTTCCACAGTTTGGAAGCGTCATCAAAGGAGGTCGCCAGGAACGGCACCGAGTCGACGCCGAAAATGGCATTCTCGTTCTGGTGGCCGGACAGCAACCTTTCGCCGATGGGCGCCTGTCCGGTTTGAATCGCCCGCTTGATGTCGGCACCCTTGAACAGCGAGCCGCCCGGGTGAGTTACGATCTCGATTTCGCCCTGCGTGCCGGTGGTCACGCATTTTGCGAACTCGGCACCCGTTGCCGAATGGAAGTTGGATGCCGAATAGGCCATCGGCATATCCCATTTTTCAGCCCAGGCGGCACTCGCCGCAATGGACAGGCCCGCTGTAGCTGCGAGCGTGGTTGTCAGTTTTTTCATCGATGCTTTCATTTGGTCCTCCCTATCGAAGCATTGAGTGGGTCATTGAAACCTGTTCGGGTCGTACGGGGCAAGGTCTAAATTCGGCCTTTGGCCGGTGACCAGGCCGGCCACGATGCGGCCGGTTTTCGGGCCGCCCGTCAGCCCGATATGGTGATGCCCGAAGGCCGAATAGACGCCGCTGCCGGCGATCTCCCCGATCAGGGGCAAACTGTCTGACGGGGCCGGGCGGTGCCCCAGCCATTCCTCGGTCTCGCTGTAGGCAAGATCCGGAAACGTTCGTTTGACGGTGTTCATCAACAGCGCCAACGGGGCTTTCGAAGGGCCGGCCTCAAGGCCGCCGAACTCCACAACACCGGCGCAACGCAATCCGGCCTCCATCGGAGTTGCGACAAACTTGCCGGCCGCCACCATGACCGGGGCCTTTGGTGCATTGACCGGTTGCTTGAACACGATGTGATAGCCGCGTTCGCTTTCCAGCGGCACTTTGAGGCCGAGTTTGGCCATCATCGGTTTCGACCAGACACCGGTCGCCAGCACTGCCCTGTCGCACTCATAGCGGCCTGAGTCGGTCAATACCGCGGTCACCTTGCCGTCGCTCAATTCGAAATCGCGCAATTCGGCTGTCATGAAATTTCCGCCCGCGGCTTCGAAATCTTTCACCAACTGGGCGACGTAGCCGCCCGGATTGGTGACGAAGCCATGGTCGCGCATGACCGCCAGCAAGCCGATCGGTCCGTTCAATGCGGGATCGTATTCGGACACTGCTGTGCCCTCGATCAACTCCGGTGTGAACCCGGCTAGCTTGCGCAATTCCCAGACATAGGCGTCGGCTTCGAAAGCGGCGCGATCGGTATAGGCGAAGTTGTAGTCGGACGTTTCGACAAACCGGTTGGCCACAAGGCCGTCCGTCAAGGCCTTGTGCTGGTCGACGCTGTCCGAGACAATCGACGCAAGGCCCTCGGCGATGCGGCGCGTGTCCGTATCGTTGGCATGACTGAGGTAGCGCCAAAGCCAAGGCGCCAGTTTGGGCAAGTAGCCCCAGCGCATGAACAACGGAAACTGTGGATCAAGCAGGTAGCGGGGGCCTTTTGTGATCAGGCCGGGGCCCGTAACGGGAACCATTGAGCACGATGCCAGCACGCCGGCATTGCCGTATGAAGTGCCCTGGCCGGGCCGTTGACGGTCGATCAGGGTGACATCGCAACCGGCCCGCTGCAGCCATATGGCCGCGGAGGCCCCGACGATCCCGGCACCGATAACAACGATCCTGTCAGCCGCTTTACCCATACAAACTCAACCCATCCACCGACGCACCGGAGCATTCGATTCTTCCAACGGTTGACAGACGACGTCAACCAGTGTCGGGCCATCGTGATGAATTGCTTCGCGCAGCACACCCTCGAGCGCCTCCGGATCCTCGACTTTCCAGGACTTGACGCCATAGGCCGCAGCGACCGCAGCCTGATCGGTTCGATTGAAATCGACGTTGTAGTAGCGGGCGTCGGTGTCAGCGTACTGGCTTGCCTTGATCCAACCGAAATTGGAATTTGAGAACACGATATATGTGATCGGCGCCCGGGCGCGGCACACCGTTTCGAGTTCACCGCACGTGAAACCGAATGAGCCGTCTCCCATCATCGCCACGATCTTGCTCGAAGGCCGGCCGAACCAGGCACCCAGTGCGGCCGAGAGGGAATAGCCGAGCGCGCCATGGGCCCGGTTGGTGATGAAATAGCGCCCCGCCTTGGGCTGGCGGTAATAGGCGGAATGGTAGGGGCAGCTCGTTCCCGGGTCCGACAGCACCGTCGCATCGTCAGGCAGAACCTTCATCATCGTATCGATGACCCGCTCGGGTCGGATCGGCGTTTCGGTGCTGTTGGCGAGGGCGTCGAAGATTTCGAATTTGCGGCGTTTGATGTCGGCGATCGCCGCAGCACCACCAAACTGAGCGACCGGCTCGCTGCGCTGGTCGAGCGCTTGGTTCGCCGCCGTCAGCGATAAAAGCAGGTCACCGGCCACTCCGACCTCGGTCGGATAGTTGGCGCCGATGACCATTGGATCTGAATCGAAATGCACGATGCGTGCACCCGGTTTCGGGGCTTCCCAGCGCGATGTGGTGGTCGAGCCGGCACGGCAGCCCATGAAAATCACCAGGTCGGCTGCCTCCATCATCTCCCATGTCTGGTCGGTGCCGCCGTTGGAGCCAACCACGCCAAGGCAGTTGGGATGGGTGTCAGCCAGCGATCCCTGACCCGAAATCGACGTGGCGACCGGAATGTCGAGGCGCGAGGCGAGCTTGTTCAGTTCTTCCTCGGCGCCGGAAATCACCACGCCGCCGCCGCAGACGATCAGCGGGTTTTTGGCGGACAGGATCGCGTCGATCGCGGCCTCGACAGCGTCAAGCTGCGGGCCGGTGCGGTAGGCCGGGTAGGATTGCAACTGGGGATCGGACCAGATGTCATCGCTGTCGACCGCATCGTATTGGATGTCGTAGGGCAGGCCGAGATGCGCGGCGCCCGAGCGGCCGGTGGTCATGGCCCGGAAGGCGGCCCGAACCATGCGCGGGATGTGATCGGCCCGCCGGATCACCGTGTTCCACTTGGTGAGCGGCCGCATCATGGCTTCCTGATCGACCTCGGTCAGCGGGTATTTGCCGTAGGATCCGACGGAGATGTCGGTGGTAATGCCAAGCACTGCGTATGAGGATTCGCTCGCCTCGATCAGCCCGGGAAGGATGTAGGTCGCGCCTCCGCCGGAGGGGCCTTCGCACACGCCGACACGGCCGGTCACACGCGAATAGGCGTCTGCCATGTAGCAGGCCGAGCGTTCATCGCGGGTCAACACGTGGGTGATGCCGTGGTCGAGCTGATAAAGCGCATCATAAAAGGGCAGGGTGGTATCGCCGCACAGGCCGAAAATGTGGCGCACTCCGTGGGCCTGCAGCATGCGCACCATTGCTTCTGAACCCTTCAGGGTGTTTTTCACGCGTCTCGTCCTTCAGATGCAGTTTTCGGAGGAATGCCAGCTCCGGCATGCGGGCCCGTCTACAGAATTGTATACAGCAAAAAATGCAGATGTGAAGACAAAAAAATTGCGATCCGCACGGAAATGTGCAATGCAACGCCAACGCGAGACAACAGGCGGACAATGACAATGGGCAAGACCGGCAGCAGCGTTGACCGGGTCTACAAAGAAGTGCGCCGCATGGCTTCGAATTTCGAATTCAAGCCCGACGAGCGGATTAACGAAAGTGCATTGTCGAGTGAACTGGGTGCCAGCCGGACACCACTGCGCGAGGCGCTCAACCGGCTGGTTGCCGAAGGTTTTCTCACCTTCCAGAATGGTCGCGGCTTCTTCTGCCGCTCCCTCAGCCCGGGTCGCATCCTCGACCTTTACGAGGCGCGTCAGGCCATCGAATGCGAGGCATTGCACCGTTCAGTCGAGAGAGCATCGGACGAGGATTTGCGAGAGGTCGCCGACTATCTGGATGAGACCGAGCCGCACTACGGTAATCCGGACATGGCTATCGAAGTGCTCGATATGGACGAAACGTTCCATCTCAAGTTGGCGCAACTTTCGAAAAATGCCGAACTGGTGCGCATGCTGCGCAACATCAATGATCGTATCCGATACGTGCGGCTGGTCGATCTCAGACTGCTGATCGAGAGGCGTCGGATCGCCAAGCAAAGGGGCGCTGAACTGTCGGCGCACCGGATCGTCCTCAACGCGCTGAGCGAGCGTGACGAGGTGGCAGCGATTTCCGCCATGCGAAACCACATCGAGCGGCGACGTGAAGAAGCGACCGAGGCCGTTCGCATTGCCTATTCGCAACTCTATGTCCCGGCCGACTAGCCGGGGCCCTTGATTCTTCCCAGGAGTTCTCAATGTCCGTCGAATATGGTGGCAAGACCATCTACGGAGCCAGCATCGGTATCATGATGCTGGAAACACAGTTTCCGCGAATCTATGGCGATATCGCCAATGCGGCGACCTGGCCGTTCCCGGTTCAGTACCGGATCGTACGCGGCGCGACACCGGACAAGGTCGTGCGCAATGATCCCCATTTGCTTGTTGATGATTTCATCGCGGCGGCCAAGGACCTCGTCGCCTCCGGCTGCGATGGCCTCACCACCAATTGCGGATTTCTTGCGCTCATCCAGGATCAAGTCGCCGCTGCGGTGCCGGTGCCGGTCGCGACCTCGTCCCTGATGCAGATTCCGCTGGTTCAGCACATGCTGCCACCGGGCAAACGGGTCGGTGTGATCACGATTTCCAGGACCAACCTGTCGGAGGCGCATCTGCGTGCCGCCAACGCGCCGCTCGACACGCCGATCGTCGGAACGGACAACGGCCGCGCCTTCACTTTCGGCATCCTTGATGACCAGCCGAGCATCGACTTCGAAGCCTGCCGGCTGGACCTGCTCGATGCAGCCCGGGAACTCGTCACCGAACACGACGATATCGGTGCGATCGTATTGGAATGCACCAACATGACGCCCTACGCGGCCGATATCCGCAAGGCGACGGGGCTGCCCGTCTTTTCGATCTACAGCTACGTGCGCTGGTTCCAGCAGGGTCTGGTGCCGGACCGCTTCCGACTGGAACTGGACGATCCGCGGCTCAATCTGGTAACGGATCGGACATGACGACAGATTACGCAAAGACAATCAACGAAGGCGGGCTGCTGCTGCTTGGCTGCGGCAAGATGGGCTCTGCCATGTTGCGCGGCTGGCTCGGCGCCGGTGTGCGCGCCGACGCTGTGACAGCCATCGATCCCCATCCTTCGGACTGGTTGAAGTCGATCGAGAGCGAGGGTTTACAGCTCAATCCGGCCGAACCTCGGCGACCGAAGGTTTGCGTCCTGGCGGTCAAACCCCAGATGATGGGCGAGGCGGCGCCAACGATCGCGTCGTTTGGCAATGGCCCTACACTGTTCGTATCGATTGCCGCCGGCACCACAATCGAGACGATGCAAAAGCTGCTTGGAGCCGAAACACCGATCGTCCGCTGCATGCCGAACACACCGGCCGCCGTGGGACGCGGTATCACCGCATTGATCGGCAACGGCAATGCCTCCGAGGCTGATGTGGAACTGGCCGAAGACTTGCTGCAGGCGGTTGGCAAGACCGTGCGTCTTGAAGAAGAAGCGCAATTGGACGCGGTAACCGCGGTTTCCGGATCCGGACCGGCCTACGTATTCCATTTGATCGAGGTTCTGGCCGCTGCCGGCGAGGCCGAAGGCCTGTCGCACGAACTCGCCATGACGCTGGCGAAGGCCACGGTGGCGGGTGCTGGTCAACTCGCAGAGGATGCTGACGAAGAACCCGAGCAATTGCGGATCAACGTCACGTCGCCTGCCGGAACCACTGCGGCTGCTCTGGACGTTCTGATGGACGCCGAAAACGGCATGCAACGCCTGATGATGGAGGCGGTGGCCCGCGCCGCTGCCCGGGCGAGGGAACTCGCCAAGCATTAGTCGAGCCACCTTGCAACAATGCGATGTTATGCAGCATTTGCCCGGATGCCCCGGCGTATCGTGTTTTCCGCGTCCCGCAATGCCTGCCGCGGCGATTTCCCCTGAAACACGGCCTCGTGGATCTGATCGCCCAGCGTGCGTTCGATCAGATTGAATTCAGGCACGGGTGGGCGCGCCCAGGTTACCAGTTCGTTCTTCCGCGCCATCTGGTCGACCATGCTGACGATGGGCGATGACGCCAACGCTTCCGGATCCGCACAGACGGAGAATCGCGGAGCGACCGGAAAACCGTTTTTGACATGCGCCTTCATGGCCTCGGGAGAAACCATCCAGGCGATGGCCTCAATGATCTGTTTTTGTCGGGCTGGCTCGACATTGGAGGGAATTGTCAACAGAAACCCGCCGATGGGCGCGGCGATCTTGTGCAATCTGCGAGAGGGTGGAGGCAGATAAGCGACGCGGCGGGCAACCTGCGAACTCAATTCGTGTTCGAAGCGCGCTGCACGCATCGTCCAGCAATAGGCGAGGGCCACCTGACCCGACATGAAATACTGGATGCGCCGCTCCCAATCCACCGTTGCAATGTCCGGCGGCGATACCTCGGCGAGCCGGCTCATGTAGTCGATGACTTCAAGGGCGTCATCCGTGTCGATCTGGAGTTTCAGTTTCTCAAAGGCGTCGAACGTCCAGCTCTCGTGATTGCGCAACGGCATGTCGATGACGGTCTTTCGACAGGCTGCCAGAAAGAACATGAATGAATTGGCGATCGGCATACCGCGCTGACCGTTCCAGGCAATCCCGTAGAACTCGCGCGCTGGATCGTGCAATGCTCTGGCGACGCTGATCGTCTCGTCGAAGGTTTTGGGTAAGACCAGGTTGTTCTCTTCAAACTTGTCCTTGCGCGCCGCCAAAATCTCGATGGTGCAATAAAGCGGGATACCGAATTGCGTTCCCTTCCAATTGCCGGTGCCCCAGACGGATGGATGAAAATCCAGCGGATTGATGGCGGCATTGGCAATCAGATCATCCAGTGGTGCGAGATCGCCGCGCTCCGCGAAATCCCCGAGCCACGGCATATTGATGGCAATGACGTCATAATCGGGTGTGCGGTCAGCATAGGCTTTGGCAGCGCCGGTATAGAGGTCCGGCAGGCGTTTCAGATCGAAGCTGCTCTTGCGGCTAAGGTCATTGCGGAAATCTGTCCACAGGTTCCGCATCGACATGAAGTAGTTGTCGTCATTGAGAAGGAACTTGATATCGCTCAGGCTCATACCGGCGATATCTTCGCCACGGACCGGCGAAATGATCTGGGCGGCGAAATAGCTGCCGCCGAAATAGTATTCATCGGCTTCTGCGCCTTTGCGCAGTCCGAATGTCTCGGCCATGTGATGTTTGACGTGTTTGGCGTAGGCCATGAAGGCAGCGATCAAGGCGTCTGCCGGCTCCAGAAAGTGAGTCTTCAGGCCGTGGCCGCGGGGCACCTGAAGGATCATCTCGTCCTCGATCATCTTGGTGATCATGCGGTTGCCGGTGCTGTAGGGCACTTCGGCCAGGCTGATCAGACCCGACTTGTCGATCGGTTTGCGCCTCAGATGGGCGTCGACCAGTTCGAGCACGATGTTCCAGTAGACATCCGGTTTTGCCCCCGGCAAGCCCGCATCGAACGGAGCGCGCAATTTGCGCAGAAAATCCACGATGCGGGACAGTTCGTGGCTGGAAAGTCCGAGATCCGTCTTTGGCAATATCTCTGCGTATTGCACGAACTTGCTTTCTCGCTATCGCGGTGACATCCCTGAGTACCATTTCACCAAAGCGAAAAAATCCTCGTCCTTCAAGCCTGCATTTGCAGCAGCCCGATAGAGTTCCAGGATCAGGCCGGTGGTGAAAAGCGGCAGGTTCTGCGCCCGCCCGGCGTCGCTGATCAGCGAGAAGTCCTTGATCATCTGGTTGACAGAGAACGCCGGATCGAAATTGCCGGCCACGACCGCATCCGTCTTGTATTTCAGCAACGGAGATGACACCGCACTCTCGCAGATGACCTGCATCATGTCGGAGCGTTGCAGCCCGCCGGATTCGCCGAGCGCCAACGCTTCGGAAAGGATCGCCGAAGTGGCACCGACGAGCGTATTGAGGACCAGTTTCATGTACCGGGCCTCTTCCGCCTGGCCGAGATAGAACTGCTGCGTCGACATCAATTCGAGATAGGGCAAAACGGCGCTCCAGGCGGTCTTGTCGCCCGATGCCAAAATCGTCAGTGCCGCTTGCTTGGCAAGTGCTGTGCTGCCTGAAAGTGGCGCTCGTAAGTATCTGATATTTCTGTTTTTCAATGCCTCAGCAACTGCAACAGATACTTCCGGCGAAACAGTGCTCATTTCGACAAAAATTGCATTGTCGGACAGGACTTCCGCGAGCCCTGGCTGGCCGTTGGATCCGAAAACAACGTCTCTGAGAATCTGATCGTTCGGCAAGGTGGAGAAGACGATGTCGGCACTGCCGTGATCAGCCAGGCTGGCCGCCTCTGACGCACCGTCCGACAGCAATGGCTCCAGGCGGGACAGGCTGGGTTCGGTGACCGACACAGGGGTGCCCCTGGCAATGAGATGGCGGATCATTGGCGTCCCCATCTTCCCGGCACCCACCCAACCAACCACCGGTTTCGGTGCCGTATCGCTCGACGCGTTTGGCGCGTGTGAGCTCATGGTATTCGCCTCCATGTATCGTCACGAAATGTGGGGCCACCATAAATTTCCGTTTCGGCAGCATGTCAGCGAATTTATCCGCTTCGGAGAAATTAGACCGATTTGCTCGATCCATTTTTGCTACCCGTTTCTTCAGCAGACCGCGGCCCGGCATGGAATTTCCGGTGCCGCTCTTGGAGGAACACATGAGAGCCGTCCGTTTCCATGGCGCCAGGGATATCCGGGTAGAGGAGGTTGCCGAACCGTCCACTGCGCTGGCGCCAGACGACGTTCTGATTGCCCCGAGCGTCACCGGTATCTGCGGGACGGATTTGCACGAATATCTTGCGGGCCCGATCGTGACGCCCGAAACACCCCATAGCTATACGGGAGCCACCAACCCCCAGATTTTGGGCCACGAGCTATCGGCAACAGTTCTGGCGGTGGGTGACTCTGTCAGCCATGTGTCTTCCGGTGATCGGATTTCCGTGCAGCCGCTCCTGTCTCCCCGTGATGACTATTACGGCAAGCGCGGCCTGTTCCACCTGTCACCGCAGATGGCTTGCTTCGGTCTCAGTTGGGCCTGGGGCGGCATGGCCGAAAAGGCCGTCGTCAAGGACTACAACGCGCAGCCGGTGCCGGGGGAGTTGTCGGACGACCAGGCAGCAATGATCGAACCGGCTGCAGTGGCGCTTTACGGTGTCGACCGTGGTGGTATCGAGGCAGGATCGACTGTTCTGGTTTCGGGCGCCGGGCCGATCGGAGCCCTGACCGTGCTTGCCGCCAATGCCGCCGGGGCAGCGACGGTCATCGTCTCGGAGCCAAACCCCAACCGCCGACGGATCATCTCCGAGATTGCTCCCTATGCCACGGTTGTCGACCCCGGCACGCAAAACCTCCCGGCCTTGGTCGCTGATTTGACCGAGGAAGGTGTCGGGGTCGATGTCGCCCTGGAATGCGTCGGCCTCGAGGCCTCACTCAATGCCTGCGTGGATGCGGTTCGGCGTCAGGGCAGGGTGGTGCAGGTCGGGCTGCACATGAAGCCGGCCAGCATCGACGCGATGCTTTGGGCGCTCAAGGACATCACCGTCGAAGCCACGTGGTGTTACCCGACACAGATCTGGCCGCGCATCGCGCGGATGATCGCTGCCGGGCACTTCCCGGTCGAGAAGGTGATTACCGCGAGGATCGATGCCGACGACGTGGTCGACCGCGGTTTCGAAGCGCTGCTCGATCCGGCCGGCGAACACCTCAAGATCCTCGTTTCAACGTGAGCGTCGGCAATGAGTGAAACGCAAAGCAACAGGGCATTGGTCGTCGGCGCCAGCGGACTATCCGGCAGCTACGCAGCCCGGCACCTCAAAAGCAAGGGCTGGACGGTCGTCACTCTTTCGCGCGGTCCGCTCGAACAGGAATGGTCCGATCGTCATCTGGCGGTCGATCTGACCGATGCGGCGTCGAGCCGCACCGTGCTGGCCGGGGCCAACGATGTCTCCCACGTCTTCTACTGCACCTGGTCGCGTCAGGTGAGTGAAGAAGAAAATGTTCGCGTCAACACGGCGATGATCCGCAACCTGTTCGACGGGATCGGGGCGGCCCCCTTGCGCCACGCCGCGCTGGTCACCGGATTGAAACACTACCTCGGATCGTTCGATGACTACGCGAATGTAAAGCCGCAAACGCCGTTCCTCGAATCCAGCCCCCGTCTGGCCGGACCGAATTTCTACTACGACCAGGAAGACGTGTTGTTCGAATGCGCCGCTGCCCGCGGATTCACCTGGTCCGTCCACCGCCCCCATACCATGATCGGCTTCGTGGTCGGAAACGCCATGAACATGGCTGTGACACTCGCCATCTACGCTTCGATCTGCAAGCACACCGGACGACCATTCGTCTATCCGGGCTCACCGGAGCAATACGAGGCCGTCACCGACATCACCGATGCGCGCGTGCTGGCGGAACAACTGCACTGGGCTGCCATCACGCCTGAGGCCGCAAATCTTGCGTTCAACACGGCGAATGGAGATCTCTTTCGCTGGACGTGGCTCTGGCAGCAGATCGCCGACTATTTCGAGTTGGAGGTTGCGGACTATCCCGGCCGCCCCAGTCCGCTTTCGGACCAGATGGCCGATGCTCCGGCCGTGTGGACGGAAATCGTTGAGAAGCACGGTATCGAGCCAATCCCGGTCGATCGGCTGGCCTCCTGGTGGCACAGCGATGCGGATCTGGGCCGCACGCTTGAGTGCTTCACCGACATGACGAACAGCCGCGTCAGGGGCTTTGCCGGATACCAGCGCACGCCCGACAGCTTTTTCGATGTCTTCGACACCTTGCGCGCTCGTCGCATCATTCCGAACTGACGCGCCGCCAAAGGAGCAATAGCAATGCATTATGTCGTCCACTGCCTCGATCATGAAGATGCCGTCGAAAAGCGCCTGTCGCACTACGACGCGCACAAGGCCTATCTGGCCCAGGCCGACGTCAAGACGCTGATTTCCGGTCCGCTGCTCGGCGCCGACGAAGAAACCATGATTGGCAGCTGCTTCCTGCTGGAGGCTGACAGTATCGACGAGGTCGAGGCGTTCAACCGAGCCGATCCCTTTGCCGCGGCCGGTGTCTGGAAGACGGTTTCGATCCATCCCTTTGCCAAGCGCGTGGATAACCGCTGATGTCCGGCCAGGTCAAAATCGCGCTGATCGGACTGGGCTGGTGGGGCCGCAAGATGCTCGACGTGCTCACCGAAGCCGCCGATACGATTTCGGTTGTGCGGATCGTCGAGCCGGATGTGGAAGCCGCACGAGATGTTGCCTCCAGGCTGGACATAGCGCACTCTCCTGACCTGGAAGATGCACTCGGCGATCCAGCCGTTGAAGCGGTGGTTCTGGCCACTCCCCACGCTCTCCACACCGCTCAGATCGAAGCGGCGGTGAAGGCCGGCAAACACGTTTTCTGCGAAAAACCGCTCGCTCTCACAGCCCAGGAGGCGGTTCGGTCGGTGCAATTGTGCCGACAGGAAAACCTGATCCTGGGCATGGGCCACGAACGTCGCTGGGAACCGCCGATCGCCCGGCTTCTGGCCATGGCCGACGCCGGCGAACTCGGCCGGGTTCAGCAGATCGAGGCCAATTTCAGCCACGACAAGTTTCTTCAGCTCGACCGTGGGAATTGGCGGTTGAAACCCGACCAGGCTCCCGCTGGCGGCATGACGGCCACGGGTATCCATCTGCTCGATCTGTCTGTTCGCTTGCTCGGGGCGGCAGACAGTGTCCTGTGCATTTGCGAGAGTTTGTCTTCCGATTTGCCCCAGGGCGACACGGTCGCCGCCTATGTCAAATTCAGAAACGGCGGCACATCCTACGTTTCGGCCTCGCTTGCAAACCCCTTCATGTCCCGCTTCACGGTATACGGCTCCAGGGGCTGGATCGACATTCGCGACAAGGCGCATGTGGAAGCGCCTGACGGTTGGGTTGTCACGTCAGCGATGACGGGCGGCGAGATCGCGGTCGAGGAGGTGGCGCCGGCAGAGCCGGTGAAGGACAACCTCGTGGCATTTGCGCGGGCTGTTCGCGGGGATGCTCGCTATCCGATTTCCGGTTCCGACCTGATCAACAACATCGCGCTCCTCGAGGCGGTTTTCAAATCTGCGTCAAGCGGCCGGATCGAACAGGTGGAGCAGCAGATCCAGAGCAATTCGGAGGCCGCATAATGAAGGCGCTCGTTTTCGACGAACCCAACAACCCGGTCGTCCGGCAGGTGGAAATGCCGACATGCGGTGTCAACGAGGTGCTCGTTCGTTCCCGCAAGGTGGGCATATGT
Organism: Hoeflea sp.; assembly: GCA_965228435.1. GTDB lineage: Bacteria > Pseudomonadota > Alphaproteobacteria > Rhizobiales > Rhizobiaceae > Hoeflea_A. Next base: position 5,002,040 of record OZ245818.1, read on the forward strand.
CACTCGGATTACGAACTGCTGGCCGGCCAGTACATCATCCCGATCTCCTATCCCGTCACACCCGGGCACGAGTGGGTCGGCGAGGTGGTGGAAACCGGGAGAAACGTCACCGGACTGGAGGTCGGGGACCGGGTCGTCGGCGAATGCGTCATTCAGACGCCGGAGCGCATTCACCATTTCGGATTTTCGATGGACGGTGCGGATCGCGAGTATTTCGCCGCAAAACCCGAGTGGTTGCACAAGCTGCCCGACGGGGTGGATGACAGCAAGGGCGCGCTGATCGAGCCGTTCACCTGTGGTTATTACGCGGTCCTTCGACACGGTGGAGTCGACGCGTCACAAACGGTGGTCGTCTCCGGAGGCGGGACGATCGGATTGGTCGCTGCCGCTGCCGCCATCGGCATGGGCGCTCGGGTGATTGTTGTCGATCCGGTTCGCTTGCGGCGCGATATTGCCAGCCGACTCGGCGCTGACGGAACCGTCGATCCGACGGAAGCAGACCCGGTTGAGGCGATTCATGAGATGACCAAAGGCGGCGCCGACCTTGTCGTGGAAGCGGCAGGTCACTCCGCGTCGCTTGCCAATGTCTTCGACTACGCGCGGCCGGAAGGTTGTGTGTCGATGGTCGGGATCAATATCGGCCAGGCAATTCCGGTCGAGTTGGGCAAAGTCCAGATCAAGGATCTGACGGTGCGGGGCTGCATCGGCTCACCCGGCGTCTGGCCGGCGGCTATCCGTTTTCTGGAGCGAACCGGCCTCGATCTCTCTCCCATTCAAACCCACCATTTCGATCTGGACGATGCGCTCGGTGCATTCGAGCTCGGAAAACGACCGGACGAAGCGGTCAAGGTGACCCTGGACGTCGCGTGACATGCAGACCGTGAGACAGCAAATGACACAGTCCGAAGCCCGTCAGGATTTGCGATCGCAGGCCCCAGGCCTGCTGCAGGTGCCCGTCGCCAAAGGGTTCGTGACCATCGTCGGGTCGACGATTGCCCTGATAATCCTGTGCTTCCTGTTCGCGCCGTCCGCCATCTCGCAGGGCGCCCTGGTCGGCAGCCTGCCGTTTGCCGCGGTGCTGGCCATTGTCGGTCTGGGACAGATGCTGGTTGTCCAGCAGGGCGGCTTTGATCTCTCCGTCCCGGGAGGAGTGTCGCTTGCCGTGGTGGTCGCGACACATATGCCTTCCGGAAACGATGCGGATCTGTTTGGAGCGGTTTTGGCCGCGTTTAGCTTCGCCATCATCGCGGGTCTGGTGAATGGCCTTTTGGTTGGATTTGCTAGGTTAAATGCCATCATCGCCACGATTGGCATGAATGCGCTGTTGTTCGGTGGCGTCTTTGCCATCTCCGGCGGTGTGCCGCGCACCACCACCGATCTGCTGGCGGAAATAGCCGGCGGCCGCACCTTCGGTATCAACCATTCCGTCTATTTCGCGATCCTGATCATGATCATCGTCAGCTTCGTGATGAAGAAGACGGTCGCAGGAAGGCGGTTCGAAGCCATCGGTGCCAATCCGCTGGCCGCGCAGGCAGTCGGGCTCCGGGTGCGGCTCTACCAGACCATGGCCTATGTTTTCGCCCAACTGCACTATTGCGTGGCCGGCATCCTCATCGCCGGCATTACCCGGGAGCCGACCGCGTTTCAGGGCAATAGCCTGCTGCTGCCATCGGTAGCGGTTGTGGTGTTGGCGGGCACATCGCTGCTGGGTGGCCGCGGCTATCCGATTTCCGTGGTGGTCGCCGCTTTCTTTCTCAACCAACTCAGCCAATTCGCTTTGGCGATCGGTGTTCCCTACTCGGCTCAGACCATTGTTCAGGCCTTGGCTCTCGTTTTCGGGATCGGTGTCTACTCGATCCAATGGGGCAGCCAATTGAGCAAATTGAAGAAAACACAATCCAAAGGAGGAGTGACATGACAACATCAAAACTCAAGGGGCTGGGGGCTTTGGCCGCTGCCGGAATCGCGCTTTCGCTGGTCGGCTCGCCGGCCGCCGCCGATGCACCATCCTGGTGCGGCCCGGACAAAGCCTCGCTGGCATTGCTTGACGGCTTTGGCGGTAACAGCTGGCGTATTGTCACGGCGGCGGCAGGTCGCCAGGAGGCCGAACGCTGCCCGAGCATTTCGGAGTACATTTACGCCGACGGGCAGGGCGACACACAAAAGGCCATCTCCGACATCAATTCGATGGCGGCGCGCGGCATCGATGCCATCGTCGTTTTCGGTGATGCCGGTCCGGCGGTTCTTCCGGCCCTCACCAACGCCTATCGCGCCGGTACCGTCGTCGTTCCCTACCGTGTGGTTGTCGGCGGCAAGGCCGGGCGCAACTACACGCGCTACGTCTCGGCTTCGTTTGTCGAAAACGGCGTTGCGTGGGGTAACTGGATCAAGGAAAAATTCCCGGAGGGCGCCAACCTGCTGTTTCTCAGCGGCCCGGCCGGCAACAGCCAGGGTCTGGAGGAACTCGAGGGCATGAAGCAGGTCCTCGATGACAGCTACGTTTTCCTCAATCCAGAACCGTTTGCCGTGACCAACTGGGATCCGGCACTGACCCAGCAGGTCTTGTCCGCAGCGATCGCGCAACATGAGAATATCGACGTGATCGTGTCGGACTTCGGGCCATCTCTTGTCGGTGCGCTGCCGGTGTTTGAAAACTTCGATCGCTCGATCCCGGCTCTGGCCACCTCCGACGGCAACTCGCTTGGCTGTCTCTGGCATGAAAAGCGCGAAAGTCACCCGGACTTCGACTTGTTCACGCTCGAAACCGGAACGGACAACGTCCGTCTGGCCGTGCAATGGGCGATCGCCGAGGCCACCGGTGGCACACCGCCGGAAACGGACGTCTTCATATCCGGCCCGTTCGAAAATTCGATCACGAACCAGCCGAATTCGGTTCAGTGCCGGTCCGACCTTCCCGGCGCCATCTACCTGTCTTCCGGTGTGCCGGCGGATGTCCAGGCGGCTGCTGTAGGCAACTGATGGTGCGGTCCGGGCGGTTTCGGCCGCCCGGATCCTTGGAAGACGCAATCCCGCGAACCGTGGACAAGAGAGACGGGTACGATGCACGTGGCCAAGCTAGAAACCGCTGAGACCTTCGCCGAAACCGGTCGCTCGGAGACGGCCAAAACGATGATCCGGCTCTCGAATGTGTCCAAGTCGTTTTCCGGTGTGCATGCGCTGACGGATGTCAGTGTCGAATTCTACGCCGGCGAGGTCCATGCGATCCTCGGCGAAAACGGTGCCGGCAAATCCACCTTGATGAACATCATCTCGGGCGTTTTTCCGCCCAATGCTGGCCGGGTTGAGTTCGAAGGCCGAGAGGTGCTGCCATTGTCACCGGAGATCGCGGCTTCGCTTGGTGTCGCGATTTCCTACCAGCACCCTGCGGTTCTGACCGACCTTTCGGTCCTGGAAAATCTCCAGGTTGCCTTGCCGTCCTCGGTTTTCGAAACTGCAAGTGCCCATGAGGTCGCGCGGCGTTTGCTGGATGCGGTTGGCTTGCATGTTCCGGTTCAGGCCCGGGCCGACTCCTTGACCGTCGCCCAGAAGCATCTCCTCGAGTTGGCCAAGGCCCTGGCACTGGAACCGAAGATCCTCATTCTTGACGAGCCGACCGCGGCGCTCGATCAGGATTCGACCGACATGCTTTTCGAGAAAGTTCGGCAACTTGTCGCCGAGGGGACATCGGTCATCTACATCACCCACCGGCTGGCGGAGCTACGGCAAATTGCCGATCGGGTGACCGTTTTGCGCGACGGACGCGTCATGGGCGGTGCGATGGTCGAAGACGTGAGCAACGAGGACCTGCTCGCGATGATCGTCGGCCGTACGCTTGAATCGGCCTTTCCACCGAAGCTCGACAATCCGACGCCGGATATCAATTTCGAAGTCCGATCTCTCAGCGGGCGCAAGTTCAAGGACGTCAGTTTTGAAGTCGGCCGCGGACAGATTATCGGCGTGGCCGGTGTCGAGGGCAATGGGCAATCCGATCTGATGCGTGCCCTGGCCGGTCTTCAGCCAACCACCGGCGAAGTTTTGCTCCAGGGTCAGATGCTGACCCATTCGGCATTGGTCGACCGCGCTGCCTATATGCCGTCGGACCGCCACCTGGAAGGGGTGGCCAAGGAATTGACGGTTCGGGAGAATGCAACGTTCGCCGCACTTGAGAAGTTTGGCGATTACGGCGTGATCAACCGGCAGCGCGAACTGGCAAGCGTCAATGAGGTTTTCGGGGAATTGGCAGTCAAGACAGCGGGACTTGAAGCCAAGATCCTGTCGCTATCGGGCGGAAACCAGCAAAAGGTCGTCATGGCGCGCGCGCTGTTGTCGGAACCCGGCTTCATTATCGCCGACGAACCCACCCAGGGTGTCGACGTCGGGGCCCGTGCCGAAATCTACCGAATTTTGCGGGAGGTTTCGGGCTCCGGGACACCGGTGATTGTCAACTCGTCGGATGCAGCCGAACTTGAAGGCCTGTGTGACATCGTCATTGTCATGTCGAGAGGTCGCGTGGTGGAAACTCTGCGCGGCGACGACATCACCGAGCCACGGATCGTCGGCGCGGCGGTGCAAGCCGATACCGATGCGCACCATGTGGAGGAATCCAGACAGGCCGCAAGTTCCATCAGGGACCGGCTCAAACACTTCGTGCAGACCGACAATGCGACCATCGTTCCGTTGGTTCTTGTTGCTGTTGCGCTCGCCCTTTACGTCACGGGCCAGAACGAAAACTACCTCTCGGCATTCAACGTTTCGAATATTCTGATCCTGGCAACGGCCTTGGGCTTTATCGCGCTGGGTCAGACGGTTGCGCTGTTGATGGCGGGCATCGATCTGTCCGTGGGACCATTGGCGGGCCTGCTTGTGGTCATCGCCTCCTTCTTCATCAATGACGACCAGTCGGCGGCCACCATCGCGATGGGTTTCGTACTAATGTTCGCCGTTGCGATCGTTGTGGGTCTCGTCAATGGCAGCCTCATCCGTTTCGCAAACTTCACCCCCATTGCCGCAACACTTGCCATGTTTATCGGGCTTCAGGGCGTGAGTTTCATCCTTCGTGATGGCCCCGGCGGGTTTATCAATTTCGGCGTGATCGAGGCCCTTACCTGGCGATTTGGCCCGATTCCGTTGGCGTTTGTTGTTCTGGTCGCTCTTGCCTTTGCTGGCGAGTATGCATTGCGCAAGCGCCGCGCCGGATGGCAATTGCGCGCGGTCGGATCCAACGAAGAATCGGCGCGGCGGATCGGCATTCGCATAGACCTGACCTTTATCGGGGGCTACGTCGCCTGTTCGCTTCTGACCGCCCTCGGCGCCATCATGCTGATGGCCCAGATCGGCGTTGGCGATCCGGCGCAGGGGGTGAATTACACACTCGCCAGCATCACTGCGGTGGTCCTTGGCGGAACAAGCCTGCTCGGCGGGCGCGGCACGTTCATCGGGACCATCCTTGGCGCCGTGCTGTTGACCGAGGTGTTGAACGCCGTATCGTTCCTCGGCCTGTCTCAAACTTATCAGTACATGTTCCAGGGCGCGTTGATCCTGGTTGCCGCGCTCATCTATTCGACGGCGCGTCGGCAGGCTGAAGCATAGATCGAAGGAGGCTGGTTCCCATGCATCAGTTCACCTCTGCCAGTGCGGCCAGTCGCCTCATCGTTGGCGCCGAATGTGACGCAAAACGGCGTGTGGGCTTCGAATTCACCCTCAATCGCACCTCATGATGACCGATCAATCTGGAGATATTGAAATGACGACCGAAAACCTTGGCGGCGTCGTTGTCACGGGATCCGCCCGCGGCATTGGCCTGGCAATCGCTCGCAGCGCTGCGAAGACTGGTTATGGCGTGGTCATCGCCGACCTTGATGAGGCGCGGGGATCCGAGGCAGCGAACGCAATCGAAGCTGCCGGGAGCCGGGCCATATTTCACAAAGTTGATGTTTCGGACCGAGGATCCGTCGCTTCGGCGGTGAAATCCTGTGAAGCGGCGTTTGGCTTCATCCATGCCATGGTCAACAATGCCGGCTTCAATCGTCCCATGCATTTTCTGGAAACAACGGAAGAGAATTGGGAGTTGATCATGAAGGTCAACGGGCTTGGCGTCATGATCGGTATGCAGGAAGCAGCAAAAGCAATGATCGCGTCGGGACACAAGGGCAAAATTGTCAATACCGCGTCCATGGCGGGGCGAACCGGCTTCGGGGATTTCGCTCCCTATTGTGCCAGCAAGGCCGCCGTCATCAGCCTGACCCAGGCTGGCGCACGGGCACTTGCAGAACATGGCATCAACGTGAATGCCTTCGGTCCGGGAGTGGTCGAAACGGAGCTCTGGGAACAACTCGACAAGGATCTGATGGAAATGGGTGTCGCATCGGCACCTGGTGAAGCCATGACGAACTTTGCCGAAGGCATCACGTTGGGGCGCACCTCGACGCCGGATGACATTGTGGGAACGGTGGACTTCCTGATTTCACCGGCGTCCGACTACATGACCGGTCAGTGCCTGATGATCGACGGTGGGATGATCATCCAGTGACGTCCAGACCAACGGAATTTGAAGCGCTCAGCAACCGAGCGGCGCTTTGTTTGACAAGAAGGAGGAAACCATGTCCGAACAATTGACGGTGATTGCGCATCTGCGCGCTCTCGACGGCCAAATCGAAGAGACGAAAGCCTTTCTCACCGGGCTGATCGAGCCGACCCGACAGGAGCCGGGCTGCGTCGAATACTGGCTACACCAGGACAATGACGACCCGGCGGAATTTACCTTCTACGAAAACTGGACCAACCGGGAAGAGTGGGACAAGCATATGGAGTTGCCGCACCTGCAGGCCTTCGCAGACGTCAAGGACAAGGTGTTCGAGTTGCAGAAACTGCGACTGATGACCATGGTTTCGGACGCGGCGTCGGCACGATGACCGGGGGTCTTCCGGGCCTTTCGGGAACTGATCATGTCGGCTTTACGGTCCCCGATATCGAGGCAGCCACACGTTTCTTTGTCGATGTGATCGGATGCAATGTCGTCTACGAGATCGGACCGTTTGTGTCAGATGATGACTGGATGCAGGTTCATCTCGGCGTTCATCCCCGTTCGGTGATCAAGACGCTGCGGATGCTGCGATGCAAGAACGGTCCTGCCTTCGAGCTGTTTGAATACGATCTCGACGGTTCGGTACAGAAACCGCCGCCAAACAGTGACGTCGGTGCCGCCCATTTGGGCTTTGTGGTGGACGACATCGCCGCTGCTGTTGCCCACCTGAAGTCCCACGGCGTGGAAGTGCAAGGCGAACCCACGACGATGGAGGAAGGGCCTTCTGAAGGGCTCACCTGGATTTACTTCCTGTCGCCCTGGGGCATGCAACTGGAGCTCGTCAGCTATCCAGACGGCATGGCGGTGACGCGAGAGAACCCGGACGCCCTTTGGTCGCCGAGGCACGGCTGAGCGCTGATCTGCGACCGTGGTTCTAGATGCGCGGATCCGTTTGTAACCGCGCCCGCGTTTCCGAGGGCAATTCGCCGAACTGGCGTTGGTAGTGCTGGGAAAAGCGGCTCCAGTTCCAGAAACCGTGGCGGGCCGCTATGTCGCCAATGGATTGTGCCTCGATCCCGGGTTGAAGCAAGTCACGCCGTACGCGGTTGAGTTTGACGGCGCGCAGATATTGCGACGGATTGGGCATTCCCTGCGCTGCAAAAGCACTCTGGATGGATCGCGGAGTGCAACCGAGACGCCGGGACAGTTCGGGATAGTCGGGGGAGGTGTCGCGATTGTGCCGCAAAAGCGATTTTGCTGCCAGCATCCTGTTGCCTTGATGCGCCAGGGTTGCCTTTGACCAGTCACTTCCGGTTGCCCGGTGAAGTGCGATCTGTGCACAAATCGCTGCGAGAAAGGCGTCTTCCAGGCTGGAAAGCTCGACTGAGCTGCGAGCGTCGTTGCACGCGCGCAAAACGGCAGTCAGGTTTTGCCGCAGTTGTTCGGCCAGCGCAGGGGCGAGGATGATGTCGACCGAACCGGGGCGACTCAGCAGGAAGTCGCTGATGTCTTCATCGCCACAGCATTCCTCGATCGCTGCACGATCGACGCAGATCGCGGCCACGGTGCCGCCGACCGGGCTGTCAATGTCGAGCTCGGCATCGGCGCGCGAAATCATGATGCCATTTGCATCCAGATGCATGCCGTTGGCGGTGAATGTCTTGTCCGGGTCGAGTACAAGGCCGATGTTGAGTTGCTCACGATTGCAGCCGACGCTTTGTTCCAGGGCCTGGTTGGCGGTCTCGACATGGACCGAGAGTCGCGGTCCGAGGAATGCGGAGACGAAACGGCCACGGAAAGGGCCAGGCGTTAGCTGTATGTAGCGCTGATCATGGCCCGTCAGCCGCTCGGACTGGGCGTCGAAATCGTCGTAGTTGCGATCGACAAAGGTCGTCGCGCCTTCCGCTACCGTACAATCTGGTTCGTAACCCACTGATCCGAAACCGCTTTCCCGCCCCGCGCTCTGCCTTTTGCCTTCGCAAAGCGGCTAACGCCATGCTGCGGCCAGATCCTAGTATAGGAAGAGCCATCGCATGGAGCAAACGGGAGGATTATCATGCGCAGACGCGAAATGCTGACCTTGGGCGGTGTCGGAATTGCCGGCGCGCTGACGGTGTCGAGCCAGCCGGCGTCGGCCCGGGAGGGCAACGGAACGACCTTCATTTTGGTGCACGGATCGTGGCACGGCGGCTGGTGTTGGGGCCTTGTGGAGCCGATCCTCAACAATGCCGGACGGGCGACGATCGCCATCGATCTGCCGGGCCATGGCCTCGATGCCACCATTCCGGAATCGTTCATGAAACGGCCGCTCGATCCGGCTGCCTTCGCCACCGAACCATCGTCGATCGCGCCGATCCCGATCGACGCCTTTGCCGATGCCGTCATTGCGGCCGCCGACCGTGCCAAGGCCGAAGGGGCCGAACGGGTCATCGCCGTCGGGCACTCCATGGGCGGTGTGCCGATTAACTTTGCGGCTGCCAAAGCGCCGGAAAAGTTCGACGGTCTCGTTTACCTGGCCGCGCTTGCGCCGATGCCCGGAAAGCCGGCTGGGGCCTATCTGGAACTGGAAGACCAGCAGAAGAACAGCAAGCTTGGTCCAATCGTCATGGCCGACCCAGCCAAAATCGGTGCGCTGCGCATCGATCCGCGTTCGACCGATGCCGACTACCTGGCGACCGCCAAGGAAGCGCTCGCGGCGGATGTCGACGACCGGTTGCTCGCCACGGTGATGCATATGCTGACGCCCGACGCGCCGGCAGCGATGTATGGTGAGGCGGCAACATTTGCTGACGGTTACGAAAACATCGAGCGGGTTTACATTCGCTGCACGCAGGACCAAACCCTGGTGCCGTCGACCAGCGAAGTCATCGTCTCCGACATGAATGCCGCCTGGCCAGGGAATCCGACACGGATGATCGATCTCGAAGCATCGCACGAAGCGATGTTCTCGAAGCCGGAAGTTCTGGCCAAGCATCTGATGGAAGTCGGCTGACCGGCATGCGCGTTGGCCGGACTTCAAGCAGATTGTTAGCAAGGCCGAAAAACCGATTCTTATGAATCGTTTGCGGTCGTCGCTTGAATTGTTTTCGGCCCCAGTGAGCCGGCTGTTTTCGCCGGCTCATCGCCTTCGCCGAGAAGCCTGAAGACATTGACCGGCATCGACTTGCCCTTCACCTGAAAACTGCCGGCCGGCTCGAACTGAAAACCGTTGTCGGTTGCGTGCGTGATCTCGTCGCTGACCAGGATGATCGCGGCCGATTTGCCGTCATCGGCCTGAACGCACAGGTCCTGGATACGGCTGCAAGTGTTCACGGTGTCACCGACGACGGTGTAGTTGATGCGGCCCGGTGCGCCGATATTTCCGACGATCAGCGGACCGCAGTGGATCGAGATCTTGAGGCGGAACCGCGGATCGTCCGGCTTGGTTTTGCCGGCTTGCTGCAGCCGTTGGCGTATCGCCAGGGCTGCACGGCAGGCGCGGGCGGCGTGGTCGCTCTGCGGGTCCGGCGCTCCCCAGAAGGCCATGACCGCATCGCCGATATATTTGTCGATGGTGCCGCCTTCGGCCTCGATACATTGATTGATGATGGCGAAATGTTCGTTCAGCAGGCGTGCGACCTCACCAGGCGGCAGGCTCTCCGAAAGCTTGGTAAAGCCGACGATGTCGGTGAACATCAGTGTCAGATTGCTTTCGGTCGAGACGATTTCGCCCGAGCCGCCCTGAGATATGATTCGTTGAACCAGTGCTTTCGGCACATAGGTTTCGAATGTCCGTAGACCATCGATCATGCGATTGAAGGACGTGATCTGGTTGTTGATTTCCCGGATGAAGGAAGACTTCGGTATCTGGATGTTCTCCAGGTCGAGGTCGCCGACCTGCGCCTCGGCCTTCGACAGCTGGACAATCGGACGCGCCAGGTAGCGAGCCAGCAGAAATCCCAGAATGATGGCAACCACCAGGATTACAAACGCAACCGCGGTCGATGCCAGGAGGCGAAAGAACTCGTCGCCGATATCCTCCACATTGGCATAGACACCAATGTGCCATGGCAGAGGGCTGTAGCCATCGATTTCCTTGGTCAGGAACAGATAGCCCTCTTCATTCACCTCGACGATGCTGTTTTCGAAACTGGCCGACTGGCCAGGCAGGTCGCGTTCTCGTCGCGGGTAGGCGGCCAGAATCGGATCGCCGAACTGAGCGAGGGTTTTCAGCCTGAGGGTTAGATCGGTGGACTGCCCCAGTGTGAGAGTGGCCGGCGCCGCCCGCATCTCTGGGTGGGCAAGCACGCGATGATCGCCGTAAAGGATGAATGCGGTCATGCCGAGGTCGCGACCGATCTCTCGCACCAGAGTCGAGAGCCTGGCCGTATCAATTCCGGTCGCGAAGGCCCCGACATAAACGCCATCGCGATAGAGCGCCGTCTGTATGTTGATGAAGGTCGAATCGCCGTAGGTGACCGGCTGACTCCAGGTCGGCTTGTCGGGTGCGGTCGCTTCGGTCGGAGCCTGATCGTCGGCGAAAGAAGCCAGCAGCGTTTCGACCGATCCGTCGGCCTCTTCGATTGCCAAGACCGGCCGGCGTTCTCGGTCCCACACGACGACTGCGGAAATCTGCGGTGAGGGGCCAAGTGCGCCAAGAAGGACGTCGCGAACCCCTTCCTTGTCAGAAATGTCGATTGTACCGTCGCTGACCAACCGTGACATGTGATCGGCCAGGTCCTGCACCGGATCGACATAGGCTTTGACGCTGGTTTCCAGGCCGCTCATCGTGAGCTCACCGGAATTGCGCAACAACTCGAACGTGTTGCGGAAGTTCGCACCGGCTGTGATGAACAGCACGGTTCCGACCGAAAGCAATATGAGGAGGCCGATTGCCGTTGAAAGCAAAACCGTCAGACTGACCCGACCGCCTCTGCGTCTGGCTTTCACGACGGTATTCCTTTCCATTATGCCCGTATTGATCATCTATGTAGGATGCCCGGCCGCAATGCGCAAAGGCGTCAAAACGGCTCACCCACCGAGATAGAGTGTCAGCGGCAGCGATATCAGACTGACGACGGCGGTTGCGATGATCATTGCCGATGCCATGGCGCTGTTGCAGCCAGGAATTGCCGGCTTTCCCGCGCAGCATAGTGACATCCGGGAGCGACTTCGCTATGGCCTTGGTTCCAGAGCGGAGGATCGCGTGGCATACGTTCGGTCGTCCTCAAACCGACGACCGAGAGCACCGCTTGTCACAGGAGTTTGACGCCCTTCCATGATTTCTCATGTTCCCTCCACGACACGCCGGCAACTTGTCGTCGAACTGCTGCTCATGGTCTTGCTGATCGGGTTGCCGATCCTCCTTTGGATCGGTCATGGCGATGTCGAAAACGATGAGGCGATTTATTCTTTTGCCGCGATCAAGATGGTCGAAACCGGGGAGTGGCTGACGCCCATCGGGATCTACAAGGACAATCCGCCCTTTCTGGAAAAACCACCTCTGAAGTTCTGGTTGACCGCGTTGGGGCTGGAGATGGGACTGCCTCAGACAATGTGGGGCCTGCGGTTTGCCGATGCTGCGCTTGCCATTTTGATCTTCGGCTATCTCGTGGCCATTGGGCTTCGCCTGGGCGGTCGCTGGGGCGGCGTGCTGACAGCCTTGGTGTTTTTCGCGTTCCGGGATCCTTTGCTCAATCACGGAGTATTGGCCAACAACACCGAAAGTGCTGTGCTGCTTCAATACACCGGCAGTATCTTTCACTTCATGGCCTGGGCGGACAGTTCACGACGGTCCCTGCTGCATCCGGTAGCGATCGGTCTGCTGTTCGTGCTGGGTTTCATGAGCAAATTCGTGGCCGCGCTTTTCCTGCCGGTCACTCTGGTGGTTGTCCTTCTGTTACATCCCCATTTGCTCAAACGATTCTTTTCGGAAATATGGATCTGGCTTGGCGTTGCAGCAATGGCGGCGGTGCTGATTGCGCCGTGGTTCATCTACCAGCATTGGCAATTCGGTCAGCACTTCTGGAATGTCATTTTCGGTGATCACGTGGTTGAGCGGTTCACCGCTTACCTCGATCCCGACCACCTCAAACCTTGGACTTTCTATGTGCTCACGACCGTCAAGATAGTCATCAAGAGCGGCGGCGCGCTGGCCTATCTTGTCGGCTTGTTCTTTGTTGTCAGGGAGTATCCTTCTGCCCGTGATCCGCGGATCACAACGCTGTTCGCCTGGTATCTCGTCCCGGTGGCGGCGATTTCTCTGATGTCATCGAAAATCACGCACTACATGTATCCGTTCCTGCCTGCGGTCGCCGTTGTTTGCGGGTTTGGCATGGCCCGTCTCCTGCAATGGAGATTGCCTGCGATCGGCGAGTTGCCATTGGTTGGTGGATTTGGCCGAAAGGTTCCAGGTCTGGGTGCGATGCCGCTTCAACATCTGGTATTTGCAGTTGCCCTTCTACCGGTATTGGTCATGTACGTTTGGACCCTCAAAGATGTGCGCTATCGCTACGGGCCTTTTACGGCACTGGAGGCGTGCTTGGACGGCGCCGGGATCGACACGCCGCTACCGGCATTCTTCGACAACTACCCGATGGCCAACCACATTTTCACGTTTACCGGCCTGGTCCAGATACCAGATGCTGATCCCGAACAGCTTGAGGGGGCGCTCTATGGTGACACGCCGAGGCCGCTGTGGATGAAAGAGTCCCTTTATCGTGAGCTGGTTACTGCCGACGAGAGGGCTCTGGAAATCGAAGCCCAACGGATACCTCAAGCTGCCGTCGAAACGGAGAAATGGCAGGCTGACGGGGTGATTCTGCTGTTGCCCGGACAGTCGGCTGCCTGCAGCCCCAAATTGTCGGAGGCAGGGGCGTGGCGTATAACGCCTACAGAACACATTATTCGGAACTGACGCCTATCGGATACTCCGCCACAGGCCGCCGGTCAGACGCAGGTTTTCCGGTCCAAGAGCCACCCCGTTTTTGAGGTGCGCAACATAAGCGTCTTTCCAGCGGGCTTCAAAGGCTTCCAAGGTCTCGCCGGATTGCGGGTTGGGCATTGGCCTCACCTGGAATTCGATGAAGCCACCCTTCCAAAAGGGCATGGCAAAGAATGCCTGAGCCCCGTTGCGATAAGCGGCGCGGGCAGCCATTCGGGAGTAGGGGATGGCCTGGCCTTCAAAGCGCATCGTCGGAGCCGACGGGTCCGGAGCGCCGTCCAGGGCGGTGACCACGGTTAGACCGCTCGCCAGCGCATAGTTGAAAGCAACTGCAATGTCGGTGTCGGACTGTTCGCTCAGGGATATCAAGGAATCGTCCCGTGCCAGAGGTGACAGCTTCGGCATGGATCCAAGCCATTTGTGAGGAATGCCCAACTGCTGCAGCGCCAGCGGACCGGCGTGCATCGGGCCCAGATGCGCGGTAACAAGAATGGCGCCTTTACCATCTTCCGTGGCCACCTCGAGTTGGCTTGCGACCTCATCGAGCCCCCTGAACAGATCACTCAGTTCGGAACTCTCCTGCGGTCGGCATTCCAGCCAGTCGGTGATCAGCTTGTCGGCAAGGTGGCCCCACTTGGCCATGCGTTCCCATGCCGTGCGGTCGAGATAACGGCGTTCTCCCGGCGCGTTTTGCGAAATCTTCCATGCCCAGTCGAGCGTGGACGCCGGAATATCCGCCTTGCCGGTCTGATCGAACAGGATGTTGAGACCGGCGGGCAGGCAGGCGGGTAGGTCACTTCCCTTGGCCTGAATGAACGCATCGAAGGCGGCCTGCGCTTCTTCTTCGCGTCCGGCACGCGCCAGGGCAGCAACGGCTTGCCGTTTCCAGTCGCGAGGCTCCGGGTCCATTGCCAGGGCTTCGGCGTGCACTTGTGCGGCTTCCGTTTGGCGCTGAAGGAACCGCCATGTCTCACCCAGCTTGACGCGGCTTTCGATCCGCTTGGGGTCGATGCGCAGCACATTTTCAAGATGGTCTGCCGCTGAGCGGAAATCACCATCCTGCAACAGCAGGTCTGCCAACAATTCCGTTGCGGACAGATGGTCCGGTTCCAACGTCCGGCACCGGCGAAGATGATGCATGGCGATGCTTGTGTCATCTCCGCGTTTGAGTGAAGCACGGGCCATCAACAACCGGATGCGCGCCGTCTCCAGTTTGCGGTGTAGCACCTTGTGGCCGACCTCCATCGCCCGGTGCGGTTGGGCGGTCGCGAGAAACACTTCCGCCGCGGTCGCCATGGCCTCGGCATCGCAATCCGGATCAAGATGTATGGCTTCGGCTGCACCCAGCGCCAGATCCGGTTTGTCCGCGCGAAGCAGCGCCAGGGCGCTGAGGTGTGCAAACCGGTGGTCCTCGGACCAGCGGTCCTTTTCCTGCAATGCAAATCGGCAAGCAGCGCTGACATCCCCGGTGCGCAAACAGGTGCGAATGACCCGGTTGCGCAGTTTGGTGCTTTGCGGATCCAGCCGGTAGGCCCGGATGAGGCAGGCGATCGCTTCATCACTTTTGCCCTCGCCGAGGAGCACGGTGGCGAGTGAACCGAGATTGGTGACGTTGTCTGGCGAGACCTCGAGCAGCCGTTTCAGCACTGCTTCGGCGCCGGGGAAATTCTTGCTCTGCATTTGAGGCACAACGGCCCGCCGGCGCACGAATTTGCGCATCGACGAGGTGGAGAGGGCCCGGTCGTCAAACCGGTTGATGGCGTCGTCGAGCTTGTTGAGGTTTGTCAGCGCGACACCAAGATAGACATTTTCGTTCGGCGAGAGTTCAGACGAGCGTTCCAGGTTGCGGAAGAGTGCCGCTGCTTCGTTCCACTGACCGGCATCGAAACAGGCTCGTGCCTCGGTTCTAAGATCAATATTCGCAGCTACATTCATGGCCTAGGGTCCACTCGTGTTCCTTGTTACACCGCCAAAATAGCGGTTTCCCGCCTTGCCCCTGAAATGGTCGCCCTCGATCTTCGGTTTGCCGGCGCGACCGCCTGTCGGTCACTCAATGTGGGGCGAACCCACATCAGCCCCCTCAATTAACTATCTGATAGGACTGATGATTTGATCGATGATTTGCTGCGCCCGAACAACAAAAAACTCCATACTGGGACACTAGGGGCGATTGTTGAGACAATCGGGGCGGTTGTGTGGCGCATCGAGGCCGTCGCATTGGCACAAACACCCTAATCCGGCACATCGTGATCCGATCGCCTCGCGAATCCCTTGATCTGCAAGGGTTTGCGGCGAAGCGTTCCAAAGTAGCTCCGTGACAGACAAGGGATTCAACCTTTGTTTCATCGAGTTACAGGGCAATCTTGTGCTAAGTCCCAGTCACGGTTGAGACTTGGCGGCGTGTTGATAAAATCCTGCCTTCGCCAAGGGAGAGAGGGGCAAGAACAATCCAGATGGCGTCACCGGCCCGCCGATCCATCGGAACGTTTGACTACGTCATTGTCGGCGCAGGTTCCGCCGGATGTGTCCTGGCCAATCGGCTGAGCGCCGACCCCTCAACCAGCGTGCTTCTGCTTGAGGCTGGCGGCGATGATCGGCTTATGTGGGTCAACATTCCGATCGGCTATCTCTACTGCATGGGCAATCCACGTACTGACTGGTGTTTCAAGACAGAGTCCGAACCGGGCCTCAACGGTCGAGCGATTCCATATCCGCGCGGCAAGCTGCTGGGCGGGTGTTCGTCGATCAACGGGATGATCTACATGCGTGGTCAGGCGCGCGACTACGATCTCTGGCGCCAGCTCGGCAATCCGGGCTGGGGTTGGGATGATGTGCTGCCGTTTTTCCGCAAGTCCGAGGACCACGCCCGATTCGACAACGCCCTTCATGGGCAGGGCGGAGAATTGCGGGTCGAATCGCAGCGCTTGAGCTGGCCCATCCTCGATGCGGTGCGCGAGGCGGCAGAAGAAATCGGCATCCCTAAGACCGACGATTTCAACCGCGGGACCAATGAGGGATCGGCCTATTTCGAGGTCAACCAACGTCGCGGCGTGCGCTGGAGTGCTTCGAGAGCATTCCTGAAACCGGTTCAAAGCCGATCCAACCTTACAGTACAGACTGGTGCGCAGGCCGAACGCATCCGGTTCGATGGTATGAGGGCGACCGGGCTTGATCTGCGTGTCAAGGGTGAACCGGTCACGGTCGATGCCCGACGAGAAGTCATCCTGTCCGCTGGCGCCGTCGGATCACCGCATTTGCTCCAACTGTCGGGAATCGGGGCCGGCCAGCTTCTTTCAGATCACGGCATTGACGTCTTGGTGGAGCGTGCAGCTGTTGGGGCCAATCTGCAGGATCACCTGCAGATCCGGTCGATCTTTTCCATTGAGAATGCCAACACGCTCAACGAACGTCAGGCCTCCCTGGCGGGCAAGGTGGGGATCGCTCTACAGTATGCGCTTTTCAGATCGGGGCCGATGTCGATGGCACCAAGCCAGCTTGGCCTATTTACCCGCTCCCACGCCCGCTACGAGGAACCGAATATAGAATATCACGTGCAGCCGTTGTCGCTCGATCGGTTTGGCGAGCCACTGCACACGCATCCGGCGCTGACAGTTTCCGTCTGCAATCTTCGGCCTGAAAGCCGTGGGTCGATTGAACTGAAGAGCCCGGATCCATTCGCCGCACCTGCCATCCGTCCGAATTATCTGTCCGCCGATGCCGACAAGGAAGTCGCGGTCGAATCGTTGCGCCACGCACGCAAGTTGATGGCGACACGGCGCATGCGCGAATTCAACCCCACGGAACTGTTGCCCGGTGCGGACGTGATGAGCGACGCCGACCTGGTGAAGGCCGCCGGGGACATATCCACCACCATTTTCCATCCGGTTGGGACGGCCCGTATGGGAACCGATGAAGACGCGGTGGTCGATCCTCAACTGAAAGTCAGCGGAGTAGACGGTCTCCGGGTTGTGGATGCCTCGATCATGCCGAATATCGTTTCCGGCAACACTCATGCACCCGTGGTGATGATCGCCGAAAAGGCGTCCGAGATGATCCGCGCCGATCAGGTCAGTTGATCCGGTCGAGCACAGCCTTCAACCGGTCCACCGTGCGATCGACATGGTTCAGTTTGTCGAGGCCGAACAGGCCGATGCGGAAAGTCTGGAAATCATCCGGCTCGTCGCATTGTAGCGGGACACCGGCGGCGATCTGCATGCCCTGGGCCGCGAATTTGCTGCCGTTGTGCTTGTCGACATCATCGGTGTAGACGACGACTACGCCGGGTGCTTCGAAACCGGGAGCGGCAACGCTGTCGAACCCGCGGCTTTCGAGCAGGGCGCGGACCTTGGTGCCGAGCTCGAGCTGTTTTGCACGTGCATTGTCGAAACCGAACTGCTTGGTTTCGGCCATGGCATCATGAAAACCCACAAGAGCGTCGGTCGGCATGGTTGCGTGATAGGCATGACCGCCATTGAGATAGGCTTGCATGATCTGGTGCCACTTTTTCAAGTCACAGGCGAAGCTAGAGCTGGTCGTTTCGGGCAGACGTTCGACGGCACGCTCGCCCAGCATGACCAGGCCGCTGGAAGGGGATGAACTCCAGCCCTTCTGCGGGGCGCTGATCAGCACATCGACCTCGCATTCGGCCATGTCGACCCACATGGCGCCCGAGGCGATGCAGTCGAGTACGAACAGGCCGCCAACGGCACGGACGGCTTCACCGACTGCGCAAACATAGGATTCCGGCAGCATGATGCCGGCGGAGGTCTCCACATGCGGTGCGAAGACGATATCCGGCTTGTGTTCCGCGATTGCCGTGACGACTTCCTCTATTGGCGGCGGGGCAAACGGCGCATGGGTTTCCTCGACCAGTCGCCGAGCCTTCAACACTGTTGAAGAGGCGGGAATGTCGCCGGCCTCGAAGATCTGCGTCCAGCGATAGGAAAACCAACCGTCGCGAATGATCATGCAATTGCGGCCACCGGCAAACTGGCGGGCGACGGCCTCCATGGCGAAGGTTCCACCACCCGGAATGATCGCAACATCGTCGGCATTATAGACCTCGCGCAGCATTGCTGCGATGTCGCGCATGACACCCTGGAAGCGCTTGGACATGTGGTTGAGCGAACGGTCGGTGAAGACCACGGAATATTCGAGGAGGCCGTCGGGATCGACGGGAGAGGAGGGGTTGTTCATCGGATGGAACCTGCGCTGATCATTGCGATCGCCTTGCCAACTGGGGCTGCGACCGGAGCGCCATTGATTTCACAGCGCCGGGCGTCTGGCAAGACCGGTTGCCTCTGACCCGGCAATCGCACTATTCTGGCCCGATGACGCTTGCTGCGACGGAGCCGGTCAAATGAACCTGACCGTCAGGGAGACCGAAATCGTGTTTCGGATCATGCGGGAGCTGTCGGCCGATCACGAGTCGGACCGGCTGCGCCGGCGGGTCGGCACACTCATGCTCGAACTGTTCGATGCGCAGTATTTTGCGTCCTATGTGTGGAATGAGGAAACCGGTCTGTTTTCCGATCGTGTGTCACTCAACATGACGGACACAAACCTCAGTTCGTACGAGACCTATTTCCAATATCGGGATCCGATCACCCCGGTCCTGCAGCGCCGCCGTCGGGCAACCTGCGTCAGCGAGATCCTGCCGCGCCGGCAGTTCGTCCGCACTGAGTTCTTCAACGACTTCCTGGCTCGTGACGGCCTTCACTTTGGCATGAACTATTATGCCTATTCAGCCGGTCGCAATATCGGCGACCTGCGGATCTGGCGCGGCCGCAACGCCGAAGACTTCAGCGCTCGTGACACCGAGCTTCTGGATGCCATTGGGCCGGCCTTTACCAATGCGATGCGCAATTCGCTGCTGAAACGAACCGGGCGCGACCCTTCGCTGAATCTGCTTGTGGCGCTCGATCGCGCCGCTGAGGAAGCGGCTCTGACCGAGCGCGAGAAAGAGATTTGTGCTGGTGTTCTGGCCGGTCGTTCGGACAAGGAAATTGCCGAAAGCTGTGGCATCTCATTCACCACGGTGCGCACGCACCTGAAACACATCTACGAGAAATTCGGCATATCCGGTCGCGGCCAGCTGCTCAAACACGTCGTCTATCACTGACGGTCAGACGAATATCCTCATTAATGAGGATATACAGCCATTCACTCCCGTAGGATTCTTTTCCGATAGCCCCGAACAAGGCCATTGGGAGAGCGTATGACACATCAAGATGCCCACAAGCTGACCCTTGGGGAGGCTCTGGCTGCGTTGCGGGACGGCACGTTGTCGAGCCGCGATTATGTCGAAGCCCTGATCGCCCGGTGTGAGGCGATGCAGGATATGAATGCACTCGTGTCGCATGACTGGGACGCGCTGCGCGCTGCCGCCGATCAGGCGGATGCATCGGGCCGGGCCGGGCAGGGGCTAACCGGCGTTCCATTGTGCCTGAAGGACAACATCAACACGACCGGACTTCCGACCAGTGCCGCAACAGGCGCCCTTCGCGGTTGGATGGCATCCGAAGACGCCCCGATCGCCAAGGCGCTCTTTGAAGCAGGTGCTTTGCTTGGCGGCAAGGGCAACATGCATGAACTCGCCTTCGGCATTACCAGCAACAATGCGGTGACCGGACCGGCGCGCAATCCGTGGAACCCGGATATGATCCCCGGCGGATCGAGCGGTGGCGTGGCCACGGCCGTCGCGGGGCGGATGATGCCGGCCGGTATCGGGAGCGATACGGGTGCTTCGGTTCGATTGCCGGCATCGCTTTGCGGCCTTGTCGGCTTCCGACCCACGGTCGGGCGCTATAGCGGCGAAGGGATCGTGCCGATCTCCAGCACCCGCGATACGGCCGGCCCGATAACCCGAACAGTCGCTGACGCGCGGCTGCTGGACGCGATCATGGCGGGCGAAGTTGAGCAGACGGACGTTCCCGCTGCGGACCAGTTGAGGCTCGGTGTTCCGCGAACCCGTTTCTACGAGGACCTCGATCCATCGGTTGCCGACAATATTGGCGCGATGCTCGACCGGCTGGCGGCAGCCGGCGTGACGTTGGTGGAGGCGGATATCGACAATGTATCGGCTCTCAACGACGCCGTGAGCTTTCCGGTGGCGCTTTATGAATTCATGGTGGAGCTGCCGAAGTTCCTCGACGAGCACAACATCGAACTGACGATGCAGGATATTCATGACGGCATCGGCAGCCCGGACGTCAAAGGGCTGTTCGGTTCACAGATGGGCGATGAGGCCATGCCGGAGGCGGTCTACCGCCAGGCGATGGATGTGGAACGTCCGCAGCTACAGGCCGCCTATGCCGCCTATTTCGCCGACAACCGGCTGGACGCCGCGATCTTTCCAACGGCACCCTTGCCGGCGCGTCCGATCGGTCAGGACGAAACGGTTGAACACAATGGCGAGCAGCAGCCGACCTTTCCGACCTTCATTCGCAACACCGATCCAGCCAGCAATGCGGCAATCCCCGGAATCAGCCTGCCCAGCGGGGTGACGTCCTCAGGCCTGCCGCTCGGCATCGAATTGGACGGGCCGGTTGGAAGCGACACTCGGCTTCTGGCCGTCGCGGCCACGGTCGAGACCATTCTCGGCTTTGACGCCGAGCCGCCGTCAAGCTGATCAAAAACAAGGGAGAACACTCCATGCAACGCAGACATTTCATGACATCCGCCATCGCCGCAGCCGGGATGGCCGGACTGATGGCACTCTCCGGCCCGGCAGCGCTTGCTGCCGATCCCGTCAAGGTCGGTATCCTGATCCCGTTGTCCGGACCCGGAGGCCTGTTCGGCCCGTCGTCGCAGATGAGCGCACAACTGGCCATCGATGAGGTCAACGCAGCCGGAGGACTGCTCGGCCGACCGATCGAGCCGGTTTTCGTCGATGTTGGCGGTCCGCCCGCCGATGCCACCCAGGCGGCGCTGAAGCTCTGGAAGGGGCAAAAGGCCGAAGCCTTTATCGGCATGCACGACAGTGCCGTCCGCGGTGCGCTCACCAATCTGTTCAAGGGACAGGTGCCGTACATCTATACGCCGGTCTACGAAGGCGGTGAATGTACGCCTGGTACATTCGTGTTGGGTGAAACGCCGGCCCAGCAGCTGGCACCGGTGATTCCCTGGTTGTCAGAGCAGAAAGGGATCAGCAAGTGGTATCTGATCGGCAATGACTATAACTGGCCACGCGACACCAATGCTGCAGCCAAGGGCTATATCGAGGCCACAGGCGGGACGGTTGTCGGTGAAGAAT
The DNA here is from genome assembly GCA_965228435.1 of Hoeflea sp. Lineage (GTDB taxonomy): Bacteria > Pseudomonadota > Alphaproteobacteria > Rhizobiales > Rhizobiaceae > Hoeflea_A. The sequence goes on from OZ245818.1 coordinate 5,023,739, forward strand.
ATCTGCCCTTTACGGTCGACAATTTCGATTCAAGCCTTGCCAAGATCAAGGAAAGCGGCGCGGATGGGGTGCTGGTCACCCTGGTCGGTGGCGCTTCAGTCGGTTTCAACCGGGCCTTCGCCAGCTTCGGGCTTGACGATCAGGCGGTGCGGCTGGGCACGCTGATCGAAGAGAATACGCTCGCCGGCATCGGTGCGGAAAACGCCAAGGACCTCTATTCGTCGGCCGGCTATTTCGCCAACATCGACACGCCGGCAGCCAAGGCATTTGCCGACAAATACAAGGCGAAATTCGGCGACGACGCAGCCGCCCTGAATGCGTTGGGCCAGTCCGTCTATGACGGCGTGCTGCTGCTCGACGCGCTTGCCAAAAAGGCCGGTGCCCTCGACGTATCCGCCATGGATGCCGCGGCGGAAGGCACGAGCTATGAGGGGCCGCGCGGGGCAGCGACGATGACGGGGCGCCATGTTTCCAAAGATGTCTTCCTGGCCGAGGCTGACAACGGAGCGTTCAAGGTGGTTCAGACCTTCTCCAATGTCGGAGCCGGCGACAATTGCAAATGATCGCTTGCTGAGCTGATACAATCGGGGCATGCCGTTGGAGTTGCTGGCGCTATACGGGCTGAACCTCGTCTACACCATCGCCGTGCTGGGACTTGTGGTCCTGGGCCTGGCGGTGGTGTTCGGCCTGCTCGGGGTCATGAACATGGCCCATGGCGAGTTTGTGATGCTGGGCGCCTATAGCGCCCTTGTCATTCAGCAGGCGCAACTGCCGTTCCTGCTCGCGGTACCCTTGGCGCTCGCTGTTTGCGGGCTGATCGGTCTGCTGCTTGAGTGGGCGGTCATCCGCCGCCTTTACCGCAGACCTTTCGACACGCTGCTGGCAACCTGGGGTCTGGCGATCCTGATCCGCAAGGGTGTGGAGGTCGTGTTTGGACGGGAGTATCGCAGCATCGATCAGACCCTGCCGGGCACGGTCAACCTGTTCGGCGTCGACTATCCCGCCTATCGATTGATGCTCCTGCTGATCATCATCGTTTTTTTCGTTGTCTTGCTGGTCTGGTACCGCAGCAGCAACACCGCCGCGCGTATCAAGGCGATGGTTGAAAATCCTGCGCTGGCCTCAGCGGTTGGCATCGACACGGCGCGGCTGTCGCGCGCAACCTTCGTCTTTGGAGTTTCTGTTGCAGGCCTTGCCGGCGTTCTGCTGGCTCCGCTGGTTCGGGTCGAGCCCTATATGGGGCTGGATTACCTGCTGTCGTCCTTCTTCATCCTGGTGGTTGGCGGCTTGGGCAGCCTTGAAGGACTGTTGATCGGATCGGCTGTGATCGGTGGATCCGACGTCGCGATTTCGGCACTGTTCGACAAGACGGCGGGCTATCTCGGCGTGCTCACCATTTCCATCCTGTTCCTGTGGCTGCGTCCCAATGGCATCTATGCGCAGCGTTAGCGTCATCGCTTTTGCGGGGCTGCTGGCCGTGCCGTTCGCACTGGACAGCTTCACGGCCTACCAGCTCGGTCTCTACCTTCTTTATGGAATGGTGGGGCAGGGCATTGCGCTTTGCTGGGGGCGTACCGGATTCCTGCCGTTGGGGCAGGCGCTGTTCTTTGGCATCGGGGCCTATGTGGCCGGTGCGGTCCTGCGCACCGATGCCGGTTGGCTGTTGATTCTGCCGACGGTCCTGCTGGCCTGCCTGGTGCCGGCCCTGCTTGCGGGCATTGTCGGGGCGCTCGTCTTCAACCGTCAGATCGGTTCCGGGCCGTACTTTTCACTGATTACGCTGGCGCTTGCCATGCTTGGATTTCAGCTCGCCAATTCCATGGACGAGCTGACAGGCGGTTTCAATGGCATGACCGGAATCTCGGGGCTTCCTGGTATCGATACCTATGAAACGCTTTATTTCGTCATCGTCGGCGCCTTGGCGGTCGTGACCCTTGGTCTCGCGCATGTTCTGCGAGCGCCCTTCGGTCAGTTGCTGTCCGCCATCCGCGACAATGAAGAGAGGTTGCAATTCTTCGGCTTCAACACCGGTCTGATGAAGGCGCTCGCCTTTGCCATCAGCGGCGGTGTGGCGGGTCTCGCCGGCGCTCTTTACGCGCCGCATCAGGGCATCGTGACGCCTCAGGCCGTCGGTTTCCTGCTGTCTGCAGAACTGGTGATCTGGACAGCGGTCGGCGGCCGGGCAAGCCTTGCTGGCCCGGTCATTGGTGCCGTGCTCATCGGGTTCTTGGCCGCCGGGCTTCGGGACAGTTTTCGTTTTTGGGAAGTCGTGGTCGCCCTGGTGTTCATCGTCGTGGTTCTGCGCCTGCCCGATGGACTTGTCGGTCTTGGCCATGCGGCGCTGAGGAAGGCTGGACTGTCGCCGAATGCGCGTGCGCATGGGCAGCGAACCGCGATGGTGGCCGCTCGGGACTCGGCAAAGGCACCGGACCTGACTTTTCGACAAGTGGACGCATCGGCCGGCTCGGTGACCATTTTGAACGACCTCGACTTCACCATCGATCGCACCGGCATCCACTGCATCATCGGACCGAACGGTGCCGGAAAAACGTCCGCGCTCAACGCTATGACCGGCCGTTTGCCGGTGACCGGGGGGCGTATCGAATGGCGCGGTCAGCAACTCGCCAGAACCCGCCCCTATCGTGCGGCGTCGCTCGCCATCGGCCGCAAGTTTCAGATCCCGTCGGTGTTTTCCGAACTGACCATCGAACAGAATATCGATATTGCTCTGTGGGCCAACCGTTTGCCGGTCCGCCAACAATTCTCAATGGCGGCGTATTTGTGGGGGTCGCCGCTGCTCGAGGAACTGGAGGAGCGGTTTCCGTTTCTGCGTGAGGAGGACGCAGCCGCCGGCTCATTGTCAGTCGGGCAGCGACAGATGCTCGACTTTGCGATGACGTTTCTGGCCGAGCCGGATCTGATTTTGCTCGATGAACCTTGCGCCGGCCTCTCGGCTTCGGAAACGGCAGACATGATCGCGGCGATTGCGGCTCTGAACGCCCGAACCGGCGCGACAAGCATTATCATCGAGCACGACATGAACGTCGTTGAACAGCTTTCCGACCATGTGATCGTGATGGAAAACGGCGCCGTGCTTGCCAACGGAACCATGCAGGAGATCCGCGCGAACCCCGAGGTTCAGAAGGTCTATGCCGGGGGCACGAAATGAGTGTGCTAGCGATCGAGGACCTGCGGGGCGGATATGGCGATATCCAGGTCGTCAACGGGTTTTCAGCTTGTGTTGAGCAGGGCGAAGCGGTCTTCGTCACCGGCCGCAACGGCGTTGGGAAAACCACGCTTCTTCGGCTCGTAGCCGGCTCCCTGACCCCTTCGCACGGCAAGGTGTTGCTGGATAAGGAAGACGTGACGATGCTCCCGGGCCATCGGCGCAGCGGTCTCGGTATGGGCTATGCCCCACAGGAGCAGGTGGTCTTCGGTGGGCTGACGGTCGCGGAGAACCTGACCCTGCATCACAATGATCGGTCATTGTCCCGTTATGACCGTTTGTTCGATGCTTTCCCGCGCATGAAGGAACGCCTGCAGCAGCAGGCAGGCACGCTTTCCGGTGGGGAAAAGAAGATCCTGTCGTTTTGTCGCGCGATCGCCGAAAGCACCGGCGTCGTGCTGCTTGACGAACCGACCGAAGGCGTCCAGCCGGAAAATATCGATCGCATGGCAGCCGAGATCAGTCGGGAGAAGTCCGAGGGCCGCGCATTCCTGATTGTCGAACAGAACCTGGGACTGGTTCAGATGACGGCTGATCGAGCCTATCTGATCGATCACGGGGATTGCGTGTTCCAAGCCGAAAGCGGACCGGATTTGCGCGGCCGGCTCGCCGAGCGGATGCAGATCTGATTAAAAGTTAGACGTGTTGGTCGATGAGGATCGGGTTGCCGTCCGGATCAATGATCATAAGGTTGGCCGGTCCACGGCCGTTTTCATCGGCTTCACTGGCCAACGGGATACCTTTTTCCTTGAGTTGTTTCTGGATGTCGCGAATGTCGGTGAAGTCTTCAAGTGACTGGGCATCGGCGTCCCATCCAGGGTTGAAGGTGAGTGTATTCTTTTCGAACATGCCCTGGAACAGGCCGATGACCGAGGTCGGGCTTTTCATGATCAACCAGCCTTGCTCCTGGTCGCCGCCGAACACCGCAAATCCAAGCTTCTCGTAAAAGTCACGCGAGACAGCGATGTCCTTGACCGCGAGGCTTAGGGAAAAGTTGCCAAGATCCATGGTGGTCTCCGTTGTTGTCGCCTCGCTGCGATGCCAGTTGGAAATGGCGGAGCTGCGGCGTTGAGCGGGTTTGCGGACATTAACCAGCCGCGGTCAAAGTGCTTGCGATGTCATGACAATTACAACATTTCTGCCGATATCAAAGATCGAGAGTCAGCCGTGGGAGCGGAACCCTGTTCAAGATCGCACGTAAGGCGAATTTCCTGTTCATAGCATTGTGGATCGGCTTTGTTCTGGCCCCAGGCCCGGCAGCGGCAGCTGATCCGGTTGAGATTGACCTTTCGATCACGGCGGTTCCGGAAGACCAATGGTCCAAAAACCGTTTGCAGGCGGAACTCAAGGCCAATGGTACGCTTGTGCTCAAGGATCGCCGGAGTGGCGACTTCAACGATGCAAGCTTCTGGGAGATTTCGTTCAATCGGGATCTGCCATTCGGACGCAAAGAGTTGTCGGTCAGCATAGAAGTCTCCCCCGGGCATGAGACGCTCTGGGGTCCGAAATTGCTGCAGCCGATCATTGACGGAGTTGAGGCTGAGGCCGTCAACGATGACGATGGGCGTCCTTCGTTCGAAAAATCATTCGGGGGTGATGGCAAGGGCTTCTTGCCGCCGCGTTCACAGACATTCCGATTTGCGCTTCTAAAGGAGGCGGAGCGGCTTGGCAGCTTCGCCTTCATGACGGCCGGAGCGCGAGGATTTCACATCAGTTTGCGCGATTTCAAGGTCAGGGTCTGGCCGGAGGCGGATGCACGGCTGCTTGCCCAGCGCCCGTTGATGTCGGAACTGACCTATGCTCCGGATGAAACCAAGAGGCTGATGATCGAATGGCATGACGGCGATCTTGGTCCCGCCAGCCGAACGGAGACCGTGACCATCAGCGGGCCGGGTGGCGACCGCGAGGTCGATGTCGCGGTCCCCCGGGCTGCGTCGATCGCCTCGGCCTCACGTGTCAGTCGTGTGGATCTGGATGGCATTGATCAGCCCGGAGATTATCTGGTCACCGTGCCGGCGACCGGCAAAGGAACTGAACCCGGCAGTATCTGGTTTCGCATTGGCGACCGACATTTGGAGCTGAAGGGTCATCGCGACGACGCCTGGGAGGTTTTCTACTGGATTACCGACAACGAGCACGGTCCCTATCCGGATGCCCATGCGCAGGACGCCGTTGCCAAAACCTTCGGTGATGAAGGGACCGCGCGCGATGTTTCGGGAGGCTGGTTCGACGCCGGCGACTACGGAAAATATACGGTCAACGGTGCCTATTCGGTGGGCTTGATGCTGTTGACCGGGCTGCTGGCACCCGAAGCTCTGGACCATGCCATTGATCCCCTGGCGGGCGGGCGCGAGGGCCGGCCCGACTGGCTGGACGTTGCCGAAGCTCAGCTCGATTGGCTGGTGAAGATGCAGGCCCCGGATGGTGGCGCGAACCACAAGGCAACGACCCGTGATTGGCCCGGTCTTGATGTGAGCCCCATGGGCGATACGGCGGTCAAATGGATCATGCCGGTTTCGTCGACCGCGACGGCAGACTATGCGGCCGTGATGGCCCTTGCCGCAATGGTTCTGGAGAACCAGCCGGACATCGAAGCTCGGAAGAAGGCCGCGACCTTTCGGTCTGCGGCGCAACGGGCGCGGGGCTGGTTGGGCCGCAATCGCGGCCTGCTGATGACCGAGACCGAATATGGCGGCAAGGATTATGGTGGTCCCTATACCGACGGTGACGATTCTGACGAGCGGTTCTTTGCCGATGCGGCCTGGGCGGCGCTGACCCGCGACGCGGCTGCGATTGCGGCCGTGGAGGGGCGATTGGATAATCGACAGCGCGCGCTCGAATCTGCCGACTTCGAAACCTATTGGGGCGGGGTCAATCTGCTCGGGTTCTGGTCCCTGAAGACGATCGAGGAGGATCTGTCGCCATTCGCACGCCGCAAGGTCGACACCGTGCTGGACGATGCGGCGCGCCGATGGGCAGACAAGCAGAGACGTTCACCCTGGTCGATCCCCCATGGCGATGATGAAATCCTGCCGTGGGGCTCCAACAGTGTTCTGGCCACGGTGGGTTGGCATTGGTTGCTTTGGGCCCACGCCGGCGGGGACGATCGCTTCATTGAACCGGCTCGTGATCTTCGCCACTGGTTCTTTGGCCGCAATCCGCTGGCCCAGACGTTCGTCACGGGCAAAAGCGAACGGGCTGTCAAGGATCCGCATTTTCGTCCATCGGTCTCCGGCGCTATTCCACTGCCGGACGGCATGCTGGTCGGTGGTCCGAATTCCGGCGGCCATGGCGGTGACAGCACGGCGATGCAATTGGCGGGGGAGCCGCCGATGCGCATGTATGTGGATGATCGCTGGTCCTACTCGACCAACGAGGTGGCCATCAACTGGCAGTCTGCCTGGGCGCTTTATCTCAGCTTGCTGACTGCGTTGGACAGCACTGTCTTGCGGTAATTGCCCTCAATTGGAGGCCGCGATAGGGTTGGGTGACCTAAGGATGCTCGCCATGACCCAGCATATAGGAATAGTAGGCTGCTCAGCTGAAGGTGCGTCTTTGTGTTATCGCACCATTTGTGACGAGGGCAGCGAACTGCTCGGCCCACGCGCTCATCCTGAAGTCTCGATGCACACACCGAACTTTGCGCGTTATGTCACGCATCTAGACGCGGGCAATGTTACAGGCGTCGGCGATCTAATGCTGGATTCGGCGCGCAAGCTGGCTGCGGCAGGTGCCGATTTCCTCATTTGTCCCGACAATACGATCCATCAGGCCTTCGATTACGTCGTCGAGAACTCGCCATTACCCTGGCTCCATATCGCGGAGATCGTCGCGGACGAAGCGGTGGAGCGAGGGTTCGACCGTCTGGCGCTGACCGGCACGAAGTGGCTGGTCGAAAGCGATGTCTATCCTCAGAAGCTAGCCGCCCGGGGGCTGCAATATGTCCGGCCGACAGGAGCGGAACGCGACGAAATCCAGCGCATCATCATGGAAGAGCTGGTCAACGGGATCTTCACGACGGAAACGATTGCCTATTTCCAGAAGACCATCGAACGGCTCAACCGCGACGGTTGCGATGCCGTCATCCTCGGATGCACGGAAATCCCGCTGATCATGGGCGATGACAACTCGCCGCTGCCAACGCTCGATTCGACACGGCTGCTGGCACGCGCGGCGCTACGAAGGGCTTGCGAATAAGCAATAAAAAAGGTCCCCGGCAAGCGCCGGAGACCTTCGAATGCCGTCAACACTCGATCAGCCGGTTGGGCCGATCGGGCCATCATATTGGGGGATTTCGCTGCCAGACGAACCCTTGGCTTCCAGGCCCTTTTTCCAATTGCCGTTGCCGGTTGAAATGTTGCCCGGAATGTCTTCTTCCCAGAAGGAGACGACGTTCTTGGTGATGTTCAGGTAAAGCTTGTCGTCGACGATGCGCCAGAGGTGCGGGTTGGCCGGAACCTTGCCGCCCTGGGCGACGCCGTAGGCGCAATGGCCATCGAACTGAGGCACAAATTTTGCCGGATCGGCAACGAACTTGTCGCGGTTCTCGGCCGATGAGAAGGCCCATTTGGCGCCGTTGTAATCAGCGGTGTACTGCTTGTTGCCGCGAACGGCTTTGGGCTGTCCCGAGCCGACCGGGTTGGCGTCGAGATCCCAATAGGCGACCACGTCATAGCCTGATACGGCGTATCCGGAACTATCGACATATTGTTCTCCGGCGAAGGCCGTCAGGGCCGAGCCGGCGAGAAAAGCAAAAGCGAGGGCAGTTGTGCGAAGGGGCATGGCGGTTTCTCCGTTGGCTGTTTCGGAGAGGAAAGTACGGTGAGGGTCCGACCATTTCCACTCACGGCTGAACACAGTCGCGTTAGGGGTTTGTGTGTTGGGTTTCCCGGTGGCCGATTGTGCGAGGGTGTCAAAAGAGTGCGCTTGACTTTGGCCGGGCCGGTCGCCCAATACACAGGTCGCCGCCGGACTGGTTTGCGTGCTGCTAGACGGATGGCCCGTGCGTCGACCCATTCGTTTGGAGATTTCCCATGAGAGATATTTCACGCCCCGGCAGATCACCTGTTCATTCCCGCAACGGCATGGCTGCCACATCGCATCCGTTGGCAACAGAGACCGCCATCCACATTCTGCGTCAGGGCGGCAATGCGATGGATGCGGCGATCGCCGCCTGCGCGGTTCAGTGCGTCGTCGAACCGGGATCGACCGGCATCGGCGGAGATTGTTTCTGCATCTATGCGCCGAACGGATCAACTGACCTGGTGGCCTACAATGGCTCAGGTCGGGCTCCGGCAGCGGCTGAGCTTTCCTATTTCAACGACAAAGGCATACCGGCCATCGAGCGCCACTCACCGCATTCGGTTACCGTTCCCGGTGCCATCGATGCCTGGTGTCGGTTGTCGGAAGACCATGGGCGGCTGCCCCTGGCCGAGGTTCTGGCGCCGGCCATCGACTATGCCGATAGCGGTTTTGCCGTGTCTTCCGTGGTCAACATGGCATGGAACAACAATGTTTCGGCATTGGCGTCGGACGAGCACAGTGCCGCAGCCTATCTGGTGGATGGCAAGGCTCCGGCAGTGGGCACCGTCCACCGGTTTCCGGAACTGGCCGGCACACTCAAGGCTGTCGCCGAGGGCGGCCGCGAGGCGTTCTACGAGGGGCCGGTGGCCGAAGACATGGTCGATCGTCTTCAGGATCTTGGCGGTCTCCACACCATGGAGGATTTCGCAACCGCGCGGGGAGACTATGTCACGCCGATTTCCAGCGAGTTCCGCGGGCACACGATCTACGAATGCCCGCCCAACGGGCAAGGGGTCATCGCGTTGCTGCTGCTTAACATGGTGCAACAGCTTGATATCGATCCCGGCGGTCCTCTGACGGTGGACCGCATCCACCAGGAGATAGAACTGTCACGCCAGGCCTATCGGGCACGCTCCCTGTTCGTCGGTGATCCGGAGTTTTCAGACATTCCGGTCGAAGCTCTGCTGTCATCCGACTATGCAAAGGACCTTGTTGCGGCAATCGATCCGCACCGGGCGACGGAGCCACCGCGTGATGTCGCATTACCACGTCATCGCGATACCGTTTATCTGTCCGTGGTCGATAAAGACCGCAACGCCTGCAGTTTCATCAACACGCTGTTTTACGGCTTCGGCAGTTGCATCACCGCACCCCGTTCAGGCGTGCTTTTTCACAACCGCGGACAGGGTTTTGTTCTGGAGCAGGGACATCCGAACTGCATTGCTCCAGGAAAGCGGCCGATGCACACGATCATTCCGGCAATGGCAGCGCGTGATGGTCGAACGGTCATGTCGTTTGGTGTCATGGGCGGTCACTATCAGGCGTTCGGGCACATGCAGTTTCTCACCCGCTACCTGGATTTTGGCTATGATCTGCAGGAAGCGATGGATCTGCCGCGCTTCATGGCCGACCCTTTCACCGGCGATGTGGAACTGGAAGGGGCCCTGGGCGAAGAGATTGCACAAAAACTCGCGGCCCGGGGTCATCGGATTATCCGTCCGGATGTTCCAATCGGCGGATCCCAGGCGATTGCCATCGATTGGGAACAGGGTGTGCTGACGGGCGCGTCGGAGCCACGCAAGGACGGTTGCGCTATTGGATACTGATGCAATCGGCCAAAAGTCCGCGGGGCCAGGCGGCGGCTGGTTGCCGGCCGTTGGCAGTTGCCTGCTGGGAGCCGTGGCCGTCTGGACGGTGTTCGACAATGCGATCGTGTCGCAAACAGCCTCGGCGATTGCGTTTTTGCTGTTTCTAGTGCTCGCCCAGGGGCACTTTGGTTTGCGAGAGCGCATGTTGCTGTTGTTGGCAACCGTGGCCACCGGTGTCGCCTTCCTACTGCTTGCAGAAGATGCCTTGCCGGAGATTATCAATGACCTGTCGCGAGCCGCTTACCTGGCTGCTTTCATGCTGCTCGTGACGAGCCTGCGACAGGGCGCTTTCGGTTCCAATTCGGTTCTGACCATCGGGCGCTATCTGACCAGCCAACCACCGGGCCGGCGCTACGTTGCGCTGCATGTCGGCGGGCATTTCATGGGCGTGCTCTTGAATTTCGGGGCCATCAGTCTGCTTGGCCCGATGATACGTCGCGGCGTCGAAGCGAAGCGCGAAGACGGTCCACCGGACCTGTCCGATATCCGGTTGCGTCGCCAGATCAGCGCGCTCAGTCGCGGATTTTCCTGGTTCAACATGTGGGCGCCGACAGCGATCGCTCAAGCTGTGGTGTTGGCGGTTGTGCCCGGCTCACGGGCGGTTGTGATTGCCGTTTCGGGCGTTGTGATTGCGTCGTTGTTGCTGCTCGCCGGCTGGGCGGAGGATCGGCTGACAGGTCACCGGGCGCGGTTGCGTTTCGTCGAGGCTGGCGTCGACGTTCGCCGTGAGCCGCCGCCGGATGTTCCGTCGAGCGCCCTGATGCGTTTTCTCGCAGTCGCTGCAACTCTGCTCGGCCTGGCGTGGATCATCAGCAAGCTGAGCGGTATGGCGCTCGTTTCAGCCATCATGGTGGCCGCTGTCCCGGTGACGATCCTGTGGATGGCGGAGCAGGAGTCGTTTCGCGCCGGAAAGATCGCCGAACGGACCAGAACGCTGTTCGGCCGGGTCATCCCCAGCGGCAGCCCTGAAGCGGCCACCCTGGGGCTTGCCGGCTTCGTCGGGATCCTGACGGCGACACTGGTCAATCGTGAGTGGCTGGCGACATACCTGTCGCCGTGGATACCAGGGCCGGATTTCGTCTATCTGGCGGTTTCGGCCATCATCCCGCTGGCGTCCTGTGTCGGACTTCCGCCGATGATGACAGTGACGTTTTTCGGCGGGCTACTGGCGACAATGCCGGACCTTCAGCTCAACCCCAGCATTCTGGCCCTGGCACTGCTGGTCGGCTGGGCGCTCAACCTGACCGGCTCGCCTTTCAGTGCCACATCGCTTTTGCTGTCGCGGGTTGCCGGTATTCCGGGCATCACGCATTCCTGGCGCTGGAACGGCATCTTCAGCGTGATCTCGTGGGTGGTCGCGGCTGGCGTCATGCTGACGGTGGCGCGTTTTTTCTGATGTCAGGGCCGTCAGGTTTTTTGACCGGGTCCGATTGCCCACACCCGGAGGTCGACCAGCACTTTGGCGGTTGCTGCGACCACCATGGCGCAGAGGATGACTTTCGATGTTGTTTCCATGGTCCCTTCGATCAGCACCGCGTGCACGACGCTCCCAATGATGATCACGACCGCCAGAGATGTGTGGGCGAGCCGCCAGGTTCGCGGCTTCAATCGCATCCGGCGACGAAATGCGGCCAGAAGGGCGGCCGCGAATACCGCCCACATGGCGGTGACACCCCAGGCGGAAAACGGCGTCGGTGAGTTGAACAGAAGCGCATCGACCACATCGGGCGGACTGGTGATCCAGAGCGCTGCAACGTGGATGATGACCGCTGCAACCAGCAGGCCGCCGACCCAACGATGCGCTTGTCTTCCTTGTACCGAGGAAAGGCCAGGCAAGTATCCGCCTGCCAGCAAAGGCTGTAGCAGCAGCAATGCCATCGCCAGAACGCCGGCGAAACCGGCAACGATGTAGACAGGATCGCGCCAGGCGAGCAGGGGGCTGGCCGCGGCAAGGGCGATCGGCACAACAATGGCGGTCGTCAGGGCGGCCCAGATCAGGGGGCCACGCATAGCGCTCAAACCGTCAGACCGGCTGAAGAACGAAATGTGCTTCCAGGCTGGTATCCTTGGCGCTGCGCATTATCGGCCGCAGAAACACGGTTTCAAACTCATCGCTGTCGTAGGCGAGGTGACCGTGAGGCTGTCCGAAGGCAGGAACAATCTGCGGCATCTCCAGGCGGAAGACACCATTTGCGTCGGTGAGCGTGGCGCCATGGCTGTGCGGGTCGCGTTCATGCCCTTCGGTCGTATGAGCCCAGATCTGGATGCGTTGGCCGGCGAGGGGGGCGCCATCGCCGGCTCGGCGAACCGTTCCGCTCATCCAGAATCCGCCGCCGCCGATACGCTCAACAATGGGCGCGCCCTTGAGGTAGTTGTTGGAACCCCCGCGCATCGAACGCGTTGGCGCTAACCCGTTTGCGCTGGCGGATCCATGCAGTCCGGGTACGCCGGACATCGTCAGGGCGCCAGCTGCGAGGAGCAGGGTTCTGCGGTTGAAGAGGTCAGTCGTCATGTCGATCTCTCCTGCAAGCGGAGTGTTTGGCCGCTGGGGCGAATTGAATTCCGTAGCGGGAAGTATAGTGCGATTGTGGCCATTTCCGAGCCCTGTTCCTTCGGTAAGGGTGATTTTGCGCGCTCACGGTTTCGTGAAGCGGTGTCAAATGGCGAGCGCCCTTCGTTGGCTTTGGGACAGTTGAGATATAGCCTGCTGGTCAATCAGCATGAGTGAGGAGACCCAAAGTGAAGGGACAGGTGGACTTCTTCTACTTTATTGGCAGCGTCTATGCCTATCTGGCCAGCATGCGGATCGGCGATCTGGCATCACAGGCCGGCGTTTCCGTGAATTGGCGTCCGTTCAGCGTGCGGGACATCATGATCGAACAGGACAACCTTCCACGCAACCAGCCGCATAAACTGGCCTATATCTGGCGTGATTCCGAAAGGCGCGCGCTGAAGAACGGCGTGCCTCATGCCGGCAAGCCGCCATATCCGATCGATCCTGACCAACTGGCCAACCGTGTGGCGACCTTTGCGAAGACCGAGGGTTGGTGCGAGGACTTCTCGAGCTCTGCATTTCGGTCCTGGTTTCTTGACGGTGTCGTGGTTGGTGCACCGGGGACGCTGGAACCGATCCTCCGATCGCTGGGCCATGATCCCGACCGCGTTCTGGCGCGCGCCGACGATGAGGATATCCGGGCGCTTTATGCAGCGGAAACGGATGTCGCACGTCAGGCCGGCGGATTTGGATCGCCAACGTTCATTGTCGATGGCGAGGTGTTCTGGGGTGACGACCGTCTTGAAGAGGCGATCGCCTGGGCCGCTGGCGAACACCCGGCCCAGCGCTGACATCGCCCTTTGATCTAGCCCAGCATTAGTCGCGGCAGCCATAGGACGATGCCGGGAAATGCGATCAGCACCGCAACAGTGATGACGTCGGCGACGAAGAACGGGGTTGCGCCGCGGAAAACGTCTTGCACCGAGATGTCATTTCGGACGCCGGCCACGACGAAACAGTTGAGTCCGATCGGTGGAGTGATCAGGCACAGTTCGGCCATCTTGACGACGATGATGCCGAACCAGATGGCGCACTCGGCACCGGACATGCCGAGCGCCGATTCCGATGCCAGTACGTTTTCGCCCCCGTTGAGCGCAATGACGGCGGGGAAAGTGACGGGCAGCGTCAGGATCAGCATGCCGATCGCGTCCATGAACATGCCGAGTACCACATAGGCGGCGAGGATGTAGAGAAGCGTCACAATTGGCGGCTGATCGAGGCCGGTGATCCAGTCGGCGAAAGCTCCCGGCAGGTCGGCAAAACCCAGATAGCGCACGAAGATCAGCACGCCCCAGATCATGGTGAAGATCATCGCCGTCAGCTTGGCGGTTTCCATCAGCGCGCTCTTGAGCTGGCCCCAGCGCATGCCCTTGTAGAGCGCCATGACCAGAATGACGAACGCGCCGAGAGCGCCCGCTTCGGTGGGCGTGCCCCAGCCGAAATAGATGCAGTAGATGATGATCCCGACGACCGCGAAGATCGGGAATGAACCCGGCAGCGCCTCGAACCGCTGCGTCCAGGTGTAGCCTTTGACCGGGGGCCCGAGATCCTTGCGAAACCGTGCCATCAGGACGATCAGGGCACCGTAAATCAGGGCCGAAACGAACCCGGGCAGAAAGCCGGCGAGCAGCAATTGTCCGACACTGGCCTCGACGATGATGGCGTAGATCACCAGAATGGCTGATGGCGGGATGAGCGAAGCCAACGTTCCGCCGGCCGCCACAACACCGGCGGCAAAGCGCCGGTCGTAGCCAAGTTCCAGCATTTCTGGAATGGCGATCCGGGCGAAGACGGCTGATGTGGCAACCGAGGCGCCGGAGACGGCGGCGAAGCCGGCGGTCGCGAACACGGTAGCGACGCCAAGCCCGCCGGGAAGCCAGCCGACCCAGCGTTTGGCGGCCTCGAAAAGCGCCCGAGTCAGGCCGGCATAGTAGCCAAGGTAGCCGATGAGGATGAACACCGGGATGAGGCTCAACACGTGTGTCGACATCTTGGAGTGCGGAACCTGTCCGACAATCCGAAGGGCGGTCCAGAATCCGCGGTCGACGCCCTGACCCTTGTCGAACGCGAAGATGATGAAGAGGCCGACAAAGCCGATCAGCGCCGTGGCGAAAGCAACGCGCACACCGCCGATCACCAGCAGCACCAAAACGCCCGCCAGCAAGATGCCCATCTCGATCGTGGTCATCGATCATCCTCCGCGCCGGAGACGGTTTCGGCCTCGTGGGCCGCGACGGCGGCGGCATCTTCGATCAGCGGCACGGCGACCGGCGATTGCTCGCCCGACCACAACGCTCGCCAATAGCCCCAGACCTGCAGCGCCAGCCGCAGCAGAAGCAGCAGGAACATGATCGGAACCAGAAGCTTGACCGGCCATGTCGGCAGATTGATGTCGATGGTGCTGTCGCCGAGTTTCAGCGCCCGTTCCGCATGGCTCCAGGAGCCAACCGTCAAAACGAAGGTCAGAGCTCCCATCAGAATGACCGAGAACAGTTCAAAGGCCCACAGGAAGCGGCCGTGCAGGGCGCGCACCACGATATCCATGCGGATATGGCTGCCCAATCGCTGGCAATAGGCGATGCCGAGAAAGGCAACGATGGGCACCGCCTGAACGATCCAGTCGATGAACCCCGGGACCGGAAGGTTGAAAAGCTTCCGGCCGAGAATGTTGGCGACCGCCAGGAGCATGATGGCGAGGATGAACAGCCCCGCCGTCAGCGTCATGGCGCTTTCGATGCGAAACAGGAACCGGTCGGCGCGCGATAGCGCGCTGTCATCGGATCGGACGTTGCTTGTGGTCATGGTCGATAAGCGAAGGGCCCGCCGAAATTCGACGGGCCCTCATTGGATTGAATCAGTTGGTTTTCTGCTCTTTCAACGTCTTCATGACCAGGTCGTAAAGCTCCTGTCCCGGCAGACCCTGGGCATTCATATCGGCAATCCACTTTTCGCGGATCGGGTCGGCCGCCGCCTTGCGGAAGGCGTCGACTTCACCCTGGTCCAGTTGCACCTTCTGCACGTTCTTTTCCTCAAGCACCTTGTCCCACCTGGCAAGCAGTTCGCCGTAATTGGCGATGTAGTGGGCGATGGCTTCATCGATCGACGAGTCCAGCGCTTCGCGATGCTCCGGCGACAGCGCCTCATAGGCCTCGATATTGACCACGACCGGACAGTTGACGGTGCCCGGGTTGAGGTTTGCGGTCCACCATTTCGCCAGGTCGATGGTGCGGAAGGCGAAATGCGCATGGGGAGCGAAAGCGACGGTGTCGACGACGCCCGATTCCATGGCGTTATAGGCTTCCGTTGCGGTAACGGAGGTTGGCACGGCGCCGACCGCTTTGAAAGCATTGCCGATACCGCCGGTGGCGCGCACCCGCATACCGTCGAATTTGGCCAGGGTATCGCGTGGTTCGCCGGTACCAACGATGTTGTATTGCGGCATCGGTGAGGGCATCAGCAACTTGGCATTCCAGCGCGCCAGGTCGGCCTGGGTTGCCGGGTGGTTATAGACGGCGTTGCTGACGGCCACTTCCTCATCGAGGTTGCTGACGCCAATGAAGGGCAGTTCAAGCACCGTGATCGTCGGGTTCTTGTCGCGATGATAGCCGGCGCAGAATTGTGCCATCTCGAAGGCGCCGACGGAAATGCCGTCGAGGTTCTCGCGGTTCTTCGACAGACCGCCATAGGAAATGTTCAAGGTGAAGTCGCCATTGGTCTTGGCGTTGACCAGTTCGGCGAGCTTTTCGATATGCTCGGTGAAGGCGCGGCGTTTACCCCAGACCGAGACGTTCCACTCGGTGGCGAAAGCTTCGCCAACCAGGAATGTGGCGGCGGTCGCCGCAATTGTCAGTTTCAGATAGGTCTTCATGTTATTCCTCCCATAGTCTGCTCATCCCCATCTAGATGGCAGATTTCCAATAAATTCAAGTCGAAGACGATAACGAATGACCCCGACTTTGGAATAACCCAACACATTGCATCGACGTTCTTGAATGCTAGATTGCCGTCACCATATCGGCGCCGAAACACAACGGAACACACATTTCATGCTCAGATTCATCCGGTCGGAATACGCCCTGATTATTGGGCTGCTGGTCACGGCGCTTTCCTATGGACCCGGGGCGTGGCTGTTTGCGGGCGTCTTCACTCCGACGCTTTACAGCATCCTGTTCGCCATTCTTTTCGTCACGATGCTGTTGCTGTCCTTTGCGGCAGTGCGCCATGCGGATCATCTGGCAGCGCTGCTGGGCGAGCCATACGGGACGTTGATTCTGACGATCGCGGTGATCACGATCGAGGTGGCGCTGATCTCGGCCATCATGCTCAGCGGCGAGTCCAATCCGGCGCTCGCCCGCGACACCATGATGGCAGTCCTGATGATCGTGTTGAACGGGGTGGTCGGGCTCGTTCTGGTTGTCGGCGGGTTCTATCACAGCGAGCAGGAGTTCAATTTACGCGGCGCGCGTGCCTTTCTGGCCGTCCTGGTCACGCTGGCGACCATGACGCTGATCCTGCCGAAATTCACGCAGTCGACGCCGGATCCGAGTCTCAACCGTATCCAGTCGGAATGGTTCGCGCTGATCACCATCGTCTTGTATGTGACCTTCCTGGCCATGCAGACCATGCGACATCGATCGTTTTTCGTTCAGCCCGGCGCCGAAGAAGGCAACGACGATGGTCATCACCACATGACCGGCTCGCGTTCAGTCGGATACCATGCCGTGCTGCTTGTCATGACGTTGATCCCGGCGGTTCTTCTTTCCAAGAAACTGGCCATTCTGGTGGAATTCGGGGTCACCTCCTGGGCGCTGCCGGCGGCTCTCGGCGGTATCGTGATCGCTGCTCTCGTGCTGGCGCCCGAGGCGCTTGCGGCACTGGCGTCTGCCCGCCAGAATTACCTGCAAAGAGCGGTCAATATCTGCCTCGGTTCCGGATTGGCGACGATCGGGTTGACCGTGCCGGCGGCTCTGGCCATCTCCATCTATGCCAACCAGGATCTGGTGCTTGGCCTCAGCGACACAGACATGACGCTGCTGATCCTGACCATGTTCGTCAGCGGTCTGACCTTCGGTGGCGTGCGCACGAACATGCTGCAGGGCGCGGTGCATCTTGTCATCTTCGTGGTCTACCTGGTGCTTGTGTTCAATCCCTGATGGATTGGCACGGGCATTTGCTGCGGCAAATCTGCACAAGCGTCAGATTGCACTGAATGCAACGCCCGGAATCGGTGTAAACTGTCGGTTGGCGGTGTTCGCCGCAGTCGCAACCTTGAGGTGACGCGATGGCTGACTTTACCGATCCCGTGTTTCTGGCACGGCTGCAATTTGCCTTCACGGTGTCGTTTCACATCATCTTTCCGGCGACCTCGATCGGCCTCGCCAGTTTTCTCGCCTTCGTGCAGTGGCGCTGGCTGCGAACCGGTGAGCAGGTCTATCTCACTCTGTTTGACTTCTGGATAAAACCCTTTGCCGTCATCTTCGGAATGGGCGTCGTCTCGGGCCTGATGATGAGTTACGAGTTCGGGACCAACTGGAGCGTCTTCTCCGACAAGGCAGGGCCGGTGATCGGGCCGCTGATGGGCTATGAGGTTTTGACCGCGTTCTTCATCGAGGCGGGCTTTCTTGGTGTGATGCTGTTTGGCCGTGACAAGGTTGGACCGCGACTGCATTTTACGGCGACGTTTCTGGTTGCGCTCGGCACACTCATGTCAGCCTTCTGGATCCTCAGCGTCAACAGCTGGATGCAGACGCCGGCCGGTTATGGGATGAACGAAGTCGGCCAGTTCGTGCCGGAGGACTGGTTCGAAGTCATTTTCAATCCGTCCTTTCCTTACCGGCTGGTGCATATGGTCTTTGCCGCCTACCTGACCACGGCGCTGGTCGTTGCGGGGACCAGCGCCTATCACCTGCTCAAGGACAATGCCAATCAGACAAGCCGCACGATGTTTTCGCTGGCCATGTGGTTCATCGCCATTATTGCGCCGCTGCAGATCCTTGCCGGCGACCAGCACGGGCTGAACAGCTACGAGCACCAGCCCGCCAAGGTTGCCGCGCTCGAAGGCCATTTCAAGACGCAAAAGGCGGCTCCAGAGTATTTGTGGGGCATTCCCAACGAGGAGACCGGTGAAGTCGAATACGGGTTTGCCATTCCCTATCTAGGCTCCTGGATCCTCACTCACGACTTCAACGCGGAAATCATCGGCCTCGACCAGTTCCCACGAGAAGATTGGCCGCCTGTGGCGATCGTCTTCTGGTCATTTCGCATCATGGTCGGTCTCGGACTGCTTTTCTTCTGCCTGGGGACATGGGGTCTGGTGGAACGCTGGCGCGGCCGGCTTTACGATCGACGGGCGTTGGCCAAGTTCGCGCTGCTGCTGGGGCCTGCCGGTTACATTGCTGTGCTGAGCGGCTGGATCACCACGGAGGTCGGACGACAGCCCTATACAATTTACGGGCTCTTGAGGACCGCCGACTCCGCATCGCCGATTGCAGCGCCTGCCGTGGCAACTTCGCTGCTGGCGATCGTCGTTGTCTACCTGTTCATCTTCGGCCTCGGCACCTATTACACGGTGCGCCTTCTGGGCAAGTCGCCACCCGACAGCCCGCCGCAGCAGACCCGCGGATTGCTCGACCAGGGTGGTAGCCGGGCGATCCAGATCCTCAAGGCGTTGCGGGGAGGAGCAAGATCATGATCCTCGACCTGGCAATGATCTGGGCCCTGATCCTGGCCATCGGCGTATTCGTCTATGTGGCTCTCGACGGGTTTGATCTGGGTGTCGGTATCCTGTTTCCGCTGATGCGAGACGAGCAGGAGCGCGATACCGCAATAGGCGCCATCGCGCCGGTCTGGGATGGCAATGAAACCTGGCTGGTTCTCGGCGGCGGCGGCCTGTTGGCTGTTTTCCCGCTGGCCTATTCCGTGATCTTTCCGGCGCTTTATGTTCCCTTGATCGCCATGCTGCTGGCGCTGGTCTTTCGTGGGGTTGCCTTCGAGTACAGAGTCCACTCGGGTTCCCACAAGCGGTTCTGGGACTGGGCTTTCTTTGGTGGGTCTCTGGTTGCTGCCTTCGCACAGGGCATTGCGCTCGGAGCGTGGCTGCAGGGAATCGAGGTGGTCGATCGTGCCTATGCCGGTGGCTGGTGGGACTGGGTATCGCCTTTCAGCGTTGCCACCGGTCTCGCGTTGGTCTGCGGCTATACGCTTCTCGGCGCCACCTGGCTCAATCTGAAGACAGAAGGTCATCTCAACGAGCGAATGCGCGAACTGGTGTTTCCTCTGGCGGCCGCAACGGTCGCCTTCATTCTGGCCGTCAGCCTGTGGACACCCTTGCTCGACGCACGCTACTCGGACCGCTGGTTCTCCTGGCCAACAATGCTATACGCCTTGCCTGTTCCGTTGTTCGTCGGCGTCACTGTGCTGGTCCTCTGGAACGCGCTTCGCCAGGGTTGGGAATTGACGGCATTTCTTGCCGCCGAAGTGCTGTTCCTGCTGTGTTATATCGGCCTCGGCATCAGCGTCTGGCCTGACATCGTTCCGACGAGCGTGACCATTCACGAGGCGGCCGGACCAGACAAGAGCCTGGGCTTCCTTCTGGTTGGAGCGGTGGTTCTGGTGCCACTGATCCTTTTCTACACGGCGTCGGCCTATTGGATCTTCCGCGGCAAGGTCAAGGATGGCGGCTATCACCACTGAGGGACACAGGTTGCGGCAAGAGACCCAGCCGCTCTGGAAGCGGTTGCTCTGGTTTGCGGCGCTCTGGGCGCTCGGCGTGGCGGCTATTGCTGCCGTTGGCCTGTTCATCCGCACCGTCGTTTTCAGCTAAGGCGTGGCACGGCGAAAACGACCCAACCGTAGGTGATGGCGACCGATACCAGGGTCACGGGAAGCACCAGCCGCGTGAATTGCCAGAAGGTGAAAGGTTCGGCTCCGAATTTCTCGGCCTGCTGGACAACAATGACATTGCTGGCGGCGCTGATGATGAACAGATTGCCGGCGAGCGTGCTCATGGCGGCGAGCAGCATCAGTGTGGCGGCGTCGCTTTCCGGCAGAAGGTTGAGATAGATCTCCACCACCGGAACATTGGAGAAGAGCTGACTGGCACCGAAACCGATCGCCGTCACAACAGCCGGCTCATCGAGGCGCGACTGCAACGGGCTGAGCATTGACTGCAGGGCGCCTGATTGCAGGATCGATCCGGTGACCACGAACATGGCAACGAAGAAGAGCAAGGTGTGCCAATCGACTTGTCGGAACAACGAAATCCGGTGCGGTGAAAACAGATAAACCGGCAAACAGGCGACGACGCTGATTGCGCCGAGAGGCAGGTCGATTTGGGGATAACTGCCGACCAAAAAGCTGTCGCCGACGACGAGTGCGACTAGCAGAATGGTGCTGAAATAGGCCGGCCATGCAAGTTGTCGAGTCGGATCGGGCAGGCTGCCATTGCCACGCGAGTCTCCGCTGTTGCGTTTCATGCAACGGAGGAGCCAACAATAGGCGAATGCCAGCGACAGCAGCGTAGGGATCGCCAGCCACCCTGCAAAGGTGCCGATCGGGTTGGTGAAATGGCCATCGGCGACGATCAGGATGTTCTGCGGATTGCCGACCGGCGACATCATGCTGGCGACGGTTACGGTGATGCACAATGCGGTCAATGGCACGACAGGCCCAATACCGAACGCCAGCGCGATCGCCAGCGCGATCGGGACGCCGATAACCGCAGCAGCATCGTTGGTCAGCACCATCGACGTCAGGCCGGTGATCATCATGAAGAAGAGCAACGCGCCGGACATTCCGCCTTTGGATGCCGAAATTCGCGCGCTGATCCGATGGGGCAGTCCGGAATCGTAGAGGGTAGAGGCAACCGAAAAGACACCAAAAAGGTAGAAAATGACGTTCCAGTCGACCGCTTTGAACGCTGCGATCGGCGAGATCTGTCCGAGGGCGAGGAGCACAAGCGCGCCTGCAACCATGATCTGCCAGATGCGAATACTGGCAGGCAGCCATTGCCTTGCGGCAATTGCCACAAAGATCATGATGGCAATGATCAGGCTGAGGTTCATGAGCCATGCCCCGACTGAACGGTTACAGACAGTCGGCAAATCTTTTCGCGATCGGCAGAATGGCCGTCCGCGCAAAAAACTCTGTTTCTCTTGTCTCCGGCACGAAGGTTGCCGAAGGGTCTCGAATTTCGGTTTCGGCTCGCCTGGCCTCGATACGGGCGGGGCCGGATTGGGTGAACCGGCCCCTTACCTTCTTGCTAGTTGGCGTACACAGCGGTTTCAAAAGCTTCGTAAGTCCGCATGTACGGTTCTTCCACAAACGGCAGAGATTGCGTGAAGATGACGGCGGCAACATCCGATGCAGGGTCCACCCAATAATGGGTGTTGCAAACGCCTGCCCAGCTTTGAGAGCCTGCTTTTCTGCGGCCCGGCACATCTGCCTCGGAGCGAACAGCCGCGAAGCTGTGGGTGCTGCCCTCCGGAAGAACCACGTCAGCTGTCACCGGCGGTACAACCGTGACCATCCGTTGGAAAGTTTTGCCTTCCATCTGGTCTTCAAGCATGGCGGCAAAGGCGCTTTCAGACAGAATGCGACGACCGTCCAGCTCTCCGCCATTGAGGATCATCCGCAGGAACCTGATGTAGTCCGGCGCCGTCGAATAAAGGCAATGGCCCATGCCATAGACTTCCGGTTGCGGGGGCGGGGCCAAATCAAACGGACCGAAGCTGCCGTCTTCGCCGCGTGCCTGCACGCCGGCCAGCCGGTCAAGCATGGCATCGGGTTCAAACCCGGTGCTCTTCATGCCGAGCGGATCAAAGATTTCTTCATGGCAGAATTGATCCATGGTGCGTCCGTCCAGTGCCTCCACGACTTGACCCAGCCAGTCGATACTCGGGCCGTAACCCCAACGCTCGCCGGGATCGTACATCAGCGGGTAGCTCAGCGAGGCTTTGGTGCCGCTTAGAATGCTCGGGTGTCCCGTCGCTTCCAGGTACCTGGCCATGTCCGGGCACCAGAACTCGTACTCCAGACCACTGCGATGGGTTGCCAGATGGCGCATCGTGGCCGTCGTTCTCGGCGCACGCATGATCGGGGTGTCCCCGTCCCAGCCATCCAGCACCTGGAGGTTGTTCCACTCGGGAAGAACGTCGGCCACGGGCGTGTCCATCGACATTTTTCCCCGGTCGATCATCATCATGGCAGCCAGCGAGCCGACAGCCTTCGTGGCTGAGAAAATGCGGAATACCGTGTCTTCGGCTGCAGCACGCCCTTCGGCGGCCTCCCCGGCGCTGCCGGAATAGGTTACGCCATCCGAATTGGCGCTCATGGCCACGACAAAGGGCACGTGTTGCGCCGCCACGGCGTCGCTCAAGATCTGATCAATGGTCTCCGATGACATCTTTTCCTCCCAGGTTTGTCGGCGAAAAAGTTAGTCTGCCCGTCGCGGCAAAGCAATCCAGGGGTGAGGCGCTGACAAAGGCAGGCGTTGTTGCCAAGCTACAGAACGAACCGGTAAATGACAGGACAATGGCGATCGAAAAGGGGACCGTCCGATACAGTACGCATTCGACAAGTTTCTCTTGAGCACGGAACGGCGCGAATTGTGCGTCGATGGCGTTCCTGTTTCGGTCGAGCCGCAGGTGTTTGACATATTGGCGTTTCTCATCGAGCAGCGCGAACGTGTCGTATCACGAGACGAACTGATCGAAACCATCTGGCAGGGCCGGATCATCTCCGATGCCGCCCTGAGCAGCCGCATCAGGGATGTCCGAACGGTGCTTGGAGACACGGGTGCGCAACAGGCCTTCATCAAGACGTTGCACGGGCGAGGTTTCCGTTTCGTCGGCAATCTTCTCGCGGCCGAAGATGTAGCGGCGGTCATTCCAAGTCCCACGCACGACGCGGACCGGCCATCAATCGCCGTGCTGCCGTTCCGGAGTCTCGGTGGTGACGAAACCCAGGACTATTTCGTCGACGGCATCTGCGACGACATCATCAATGATCTTTCTCGGCTGAAATGGTTGTTCGTGATCGCCCGCAATTCGACTTACTCCTACAAGAACACTCAGACCGAGGCCCACGAAATCGCCCGGGAACTGGGGGTGCGATACCTGCTCGACGGTGCCGTTCGCCGCGATGGAGATCGGGTGCGCGTCAGCGTTGAATTGCTCGATTGTGAAACGGACAATCCGATCTGGGCGGAAAGGTTCGATCGCGAGCTGAAGGATATTTTTGCGGTTCAGGATCAGATCACACAGCGTATCGTTGCAACTCTTGAAACCAAGGTCAGCGCAGCTGAAGGGTCTCGATCGTTCCGCAAACCTGTGCAAAATCTCGACGCCTGGGAACATGTCATTCGTGCCATGGCGCTGGTTGGCGAATTTACCAACGAGGCCAGCCTCAAAGCGCTGGCTCTGCTTGATCGCGCCATCGAAATCGATCCGACCTATGCCCGCGCATATAGCCAGAAGGCTTGGACGACCGCCTGGCGCATCCACCAGGGTTGGGAAGATACTGAGAAGGCGTTGGCCGTTTCGATCGAGGCGGCAGAGCAGGCGGTCAAGAATGACCCCGAGGAACCTTGGGCTTACATTGCGTGGCTCTTCATTGCGACGATCCTGCGCGACGCAGACATGCTGGTCGAATCGGCCAGAAAATCGCTGGAAATCAATCCGAACTTCGCCATGGCGCATTCCTGGATGGGTGCGGCCTACGCGCTGTCGGGACAGGGCGAGAAATCACTGGAATGGATCGAAAACGCCCGGCGGCTGAGCCCCCGCGACATGTTCAAGGAGGAGTTCGACGTCCATACCAGCTACGCCTATTTTCAGGTCGGAGATTATGCAAATGCCTGCAACTTCGCCTCGCGGGCCAGTCTCCCCAGACCGGATCATGTATACCCGCGGTTGCTCCTGGCGACATCGCACGCCCACCAGGGCAATACGGAGGCGGCTCGCATGCAGGCCGCGAAAATCCTCGACCTGGTGCCGGATTTTTCACTCAAGCAGGCTGAAGAATCCTGTGTGTTTGTCCAGGAAGACGACATTGCGAGGTTCGTTGACG
This sequence comes from Hoeflea sp., assembly GCA_965228435.1. Taxonomy (GTDB): domain Bacteria; phylum Pseudomonadota; class Alphaproteobacteria; order Rhizobiales; family Rhizobiaceae; genus Hoeflea_A. Next base: position 5,048,256 of record OZ245818.1, read on the forward strand.
GATTGCGGCTGGCTGGCCTGAGCTAGCAGCTTATTCGACAGGAACCGCCTTTATCGGGTTGCGGCGAGGGCAACTCCATCGCAGTCTGGATACATACGAAATTGGGGAATGGGGACGGCACGAGAATTACAACAGGAGAAGCGGCATGTTCGAAACCCAAATCGACCGTAACCACAATCTCATCCTCGTCACGCCGACAGGAACGCTTTCAGCAGCGGATTTCGAGGGGCTGGGAGAGACGGTCAACGACTACATCAACCGCAACGACAAGGCGCCGGGGCTTGTGCTGAATGCCGAAGGCCTGCCGCACTGGAAGGATGCCGCTGCCCTGTTCGCGCATCTCAAGATGGTGCGGGACCATCACAAGGTCATTTCCCGAGTGGCTCTGGTCAGCGATAGCGCAACTCTGTCGATCATGCCGACACTGGTCGACCAGTTCGTCGATGCCAAGATCCGCCATTTCAAGCAGGAAGATCTGGAGCAGGCCAAAACCTGGGCATCCGAAGCCGAGCAGGCCGGAGCATCGATCAAAATGATCGAAGGTATGCCCTCCGACGTCATTGCCTATGAGATTGTCGGCACACTGGCCTCGCGCGACTACGATGCCATTCTCACGCCGCTTGTCGACGAAAAGCTCAAAACGCACGACAGGATCAAGGTGCTGGTTGTGCTCGGCGAAGCATTCGACGGCGCGACCGCAGGCGCTTTGTGGGACGATACGCGCCTGGGTGTGCGCCACCTGACGGGCTTTTCGAAGCTCGCGATCGTGTCCGATCTTGCCTGGGTTCGGCAAAGCGCCAAGTTCTTCGGGCCTCTGGTGCCGGCCCAGATGCACGTATTCGCGCTGGATGAGCTGGAAGACGCCAAGACCTGGATTGTCTCCTGAGGCATGACTTCCGGCCTTGCGTGACAACCGATACGACTGCATGCTGTGCTTGGAGCTCTTTGCTCTAAACTGCTGAAGGAGGATCGCGCGATGCCGCTCCCGTTCAATCCGGATTTTTCGATCGAGCCGGAAGTTGTTGCCTTTTTCGATGAAGGATCAAACACGATCTCTTACATCGTGCGCGATCCAACCTCGACATCCTGTGCGGTTGTCGATGCCGTCATGGAATTCGACTACTCCGCGGGGAAGCTGACCTTCGACGGCGCGGACGCGATGATCAAACGGATCCGCGACGAGGGCTGGACGCTCGAATGGTTGATCGAGACACATATCCACGCCGATCACCTTTCGGGTGCGCCCTATATTCAGCGCGAGTTGGGCGGCAAGATCGGCATTGGCGAACAGGTAACAGAGGTGCAGGAAACCTTCGGCAAGATCTTCAACGAAGGAACCGAGTTCCAACGAGACGGTTCGCAATTCGATCGCCTGTTTACCGATGGTGATACGTATCGGGTTGGCGCCTTGACGGCGCATGTGATGCACACGCCCGGCCACACGCCGGCCTGCATGACCCACGTCATCGGCGACGCTGCTTTCGTCGGCGATACTTTGTTCATGCCCGATGGCGGATCGGCGCGGGCGGACTTTCCCGGAGGGGACGCCCGCACGCTCTATCGATCAGTGCGCCGGGTGCTGGAACTGCCGGGCGAAACCAGGTTGTTCATGTGCCACGACTACGGTCCGAATGGCCGTGAAATCCGCTGGGAAACGAGCGTTGCGGACGAACGGGCGAACAATATCCACGTCCGTGATGGCATCGACGAAGACAGCTTTGTGGCCATGCGCGAGGCACGCGACGAGACGCTGGCCATGCCCAAACTGATCGTGCCATCACTGCAGGTGAACATGCGTGCCGGCAAACTGCCCGACGCCGAGGACAACGGTACCGTCTATTTGAAGGTGCCGATCAACAAGCTGTAGGTTGGGTCAGTCAGAACCGGTCGCGCAGCGAATAATAGAGCATAGCCAGTGCCAGCAGCGGGCGTCTGTACTTGGCGCCGCCGGGAAAATCCGGTGTCGGTATGGCCGCCATCATGTCGAAGCGGGAGGCGGTGCCGCAGATCAATTCGCCGGCCAGCCGCCCGCAGAATGTGGCCATGCCAAGTCCATGACCGGAATAGCCGGAGGCGGTCAGGACGCCACCCTCCAAACGGCGCAGATGCGGCATGCGGTTCATGGTGATGCCAAGTGTGCCGCCCCATCCGTAGTCGATCTGCACGTCCTTGAGCTGCGGGAAGATCGCCAACATGTGTGGCCGGACGAAGGCCTTGATGTCCCGGGGAAAGCGGTAGCCGTAACTCTCTCCACCACCGAACAACAGGCGGTTGTCCCGTGACAGCCGAAAATAGTTGACGACGTATTTGCTGTCGGCGACCGCGATGTTCCTGCGCAAAGCCGCGTGGGCGCGGTCGCCCGTCAGCGGTTCCGTTGCGATTATGTAGTTGTTGATCGGCATGACCCGGCGCGCCACCGTCTCGTCGAGATCGCCGAGATAGCCGTTGCAGGCGAGCAGAACATGGCGCGCCGTGACTTTCAGATTGCCGCATTGCACCCGTGTCGTGGCGCCGGTCTCGATTTTGGAGACGCGGGTGTTCTCGTGGATGCGGGCACCGGCATCGCGTGCCGCCCGTGCCAGACCCAGAGCGAAGTTGAGCGGATGCAGATGACCCGCACCCGTGTCGTACGTGCCGCCGAAATAGGCCGGGCTGTCGACCATTTCGGTCAGTTGCACATGGTCGACGAAACGGATCTGGCCGTAGCCATAATCGCGCTGCAGCTTTTCCGCATAGGCCCGACTGTCGTCGACATATCGCTGGCGATGATCAGCGTGCAGAATGCCAGGGCGATAATCGCACTCGATATCATGCCGGTCGATCAGGTCACGAACCAGCGTCTTGGCATCGCGCCCCAGATCCCAAAGTTGACGGGCAGCCTTCTGGCCGAGGTCGCGCTCAAGCTGCACCTGGTCGAGGCGCTGACCGGACCCGAGCTGGCCGCCATTGCGTCCGGACGCCCCCCAACCAACCCGGTGGGCTTCGACAACCATCACGTCGAAGCCGTTTTCCGCCAGGTAAAGGGCAGCCGACAGACCGGTGTATCCGGCGCCGACGATGCAGACGTCGCACGTGGCGTCTTCGACCAGAGGCGCGAACGGCTCTAGCCGGTTTGCAGTCGCACGATAGTAGCTGTCCGGATAGGCACCCGGCCGGTCGTTGGCAGTGAGCAGGTCCAACTCAGATCTCGCGGAAATGGTCTGTGAAAAAGTGCTCGCTGTCATAACCCGTTTTCGTGAAAAGCCACAGTCCCCTCTTATTGTCGCCGTACGCTAGCCGCAATTTTGGGCATTTGCGTGAAATCGGGCCGAGGCGAGCCGTTCACTTCGTGTGAAAGGGCTTTACAAGCGAGCTATCAAAAAACATACTACTGAGTATGTTGTCGCCTTGGATCAGGGTGAATTTGTGGGAGGTCAGTGTGAGTTATCTGGACAATCTGTTTTCGGTGGCCGGCAAGACGGCGTTGGTGACGGGTGGCGCGACCGGCATCGGCCGTATGGTTGCGACAGCCCTGGTACAGGGCGGTGCGCGGGTACTTATCGCATCGCGCAAGGGCGATGCCTGTGAGGCCGTGGCGGCTGAGCTCAATGCTCTCGATGCGCCAGGCACCGCTGAGGGTTTTGCCGGAGATGTCGGCACCGAGGAGGGGCTTGCCGCGCTTGTTGCAGATGTAATCGGGCGCACGGACAAGCTGCATATATTGGTCAACAATGCCGGGATCACCTGGGGTGAACCGCTGGAAACCTTCCCGCATATCGCATGGCAGAAGGTTATGAATGTCAATGTCGGTGCGCTTTTCACGCTGACGCGAGACCTGCTGCCGCTTCTCGATGCAGCGTCAAGCGATGCCGATCCGGCAAGGATCATCAATCTCGGTTCGGTCATGGGCACCCAGCCGATCGCCGACGGCGCCTATTCCTACTCCGCCTCCAAGGCGGCTGTGCATCACCTGACCCGTATTCTTGCCGATGAGTTCGCTGGGCGTCGGATCACCGTCAACGCGTTCGCGCCGGGTCCTTTCCAGAGCCGTATGACGGCGTTTGCGACGGCGACCGAAGAACAGGCGCTGAAAGTCGGCAAGGGCGTGCCATTAGGGCGCATCGGTTCGCCCGACGACATTGCCGGCGCGACACTTTATCTCTGCGGAAACAGTGGTTCCTATATCACCGGTGCCATTTTGCCGCTTGATGGCGGCTTGTCGGCCCATACCTCCGTTGGTTTGTTTTCCGACGCATTGTAGAGCGGTCCGTTGCGCCTGAATGACCGGGCGTGCTCTCATGGCGGGTGAGGAGGAGCCAATATGAACCAGACCCACGATCTGGATGCGGATGCTTTGTCCGCCGAACTCGAAGGTGCCGTGAGCGAGTTTTCCGGGCTGCGCGCTGTGCGGAAATTCGACACCGGGCAATCGAACCCGACCTATCTTCTGGAGGCGGACAGCGGCCAATATGTCTTGCGGGCCAAGCCGCCGGGGCAACTGCTGAAATCCGCCCACCAGGTGGATCGCGAATACCGTGTCATGAAAGCCCTCAAGGGCAGTGGGGTGCCGGTTCCGGAGATGCTCTATCTGTCGGAAGAGGACTCGTCCATCGGCCGCATGTATTTCGTCATGAGCTACCTCGACGGCCGAATCTTCTGGGAACCGGATCTTCCGGAATGTGACCGTGCTGCACGGGCACCGATCTACGACGCCATGAATGCGACCTTGGCTGCTCTTCACAGTATCGACCCCGCTGCGGTCGGCCTGGAGGATTTCGGCAAGCCGGGCAACTATTTCGAGCGTCAGCTCAGCCGCTGGACCAAGCAGTACCGAGCCAGTGAAACGCAAACGATTGCCGATATGGACCAGCTTATCGAATGGCTCGAGCAGGCACTGCCACCGGATGACGGGCAGGTGTCGCTGGTGCATGGCGATTATCGTATCGACAACATGATCTTCGACAAGGATCGGCCCGACGTGCTGGCGGTGCTCGATTGGGAATTGTCGACGCTTGGACATCCGCTGGCTGATCTGGCCTATCAATGCATGCAGTGGCGGCTGCCGCACGATAGCGGGTTTCGGGGCATGGGCGGTCTAGATCGGTCTGCGCTCGGCCTGCCGACCGAGGATGAATATGTACAAGCCTATTGCCGTCGTCGCGGCATCGACGGCATCGAGCACTGGCGTTTCTATCTCGCCTTCTCGTTCTTCCGTCTTGCGGCAATCTTGCAGGGTGTTCTCAAGCGGGCACTGGACGGCAATGCCTCCAATCCCAAACGGGCGAAACAAATGGCGGCGGCGGTCCCGGTGATGGCCGGCATGGCCATGCAGATCACGAATGGAGGATAGGGTGAGCGGATTGTTCAAGGGATCGACCGTATTGATCACCGGGGCCGCGGGTGGTTTCGGAAGCGCCGCGGCGCGCCGTTTCGGCGAGGAGGGGGCCAATCTGGTTCTGTCCGATTACAATGCCGAGGCATTGGATGCCGTATGCGGGCAGATTTCGGCAGGCCATCGTTGCGATATTGCCTCCCTTGCCGGTGACGTGGCCGATGAAAGTCTGTCTGAAAAGCTCGTCGCGCTGGCGGTCGATCGTTTTGGCAGGCTCGATGTCGCCCTCAACAATGCCGGGATCGCACAGGAGGTTTTCGAGCGCTTGCCCAAGGTCGATTCCGACGAAGCGCGGCGCATCGTCGACATCGATCTTTTGGGTGTTTTCTATGCCCTGAAATACCAACTGCCGGTGATGGAACGTCAGTTCCGGGAAACCGGAACAGGCGGCGCCATCGTCAATGTCGCCTCCGTCGCTGGAGTCACCGGTGCATCCGGCCTATCGGTCTATGCCGCGGCAAAACATGGTGTGGTCGGCCTGACCCGGTCTGCTGCCCAGGAATATGCCCGACTTGGCGTGCGCATCAACGCGGTGTGCCCATCCTTTGCCCGCACGCCGATGGCAACCGAACTGCTTGACGTGGAAGTCCGCGGCAAGGTCGTCACCGAGCAGCAACTCGTCCGCGGTATCCCAATGGCGCGGCTGGCTGAGGTCGAGGAGGTCGTTGAAGCGTTCGTGTTCGCGTCGTCACCGAAGAACAGCTTCATGACCGGTCAGACCCTGCATGTTGATGGCGGACTGACAGCTTATTAGGTGGTTGCTGGCGGTCACCGTCACTCTTCCGTGGCCATTGCCTTCGACAGATCGCCGGTCCTTGCGCCGCGTATGCGCTTGATTGTGAGATAGATCATCGCCGCCAGAAGCAAGGCGTTGATCACAACCAGCGTTGCCGATACCGGGCGATCGACAAAAATCCAATATCCGTCTCGCGAGATCAGGAGCGAGCGGCGCAGGTTGGCTTCGAGAATCGGCCCCAGGATCATCCCAATCACGACCGGGGCCAGCGGATAGTCCGCGGCACGGAACAGAATTCCGATCAACCCGAAAACCAGCATGACCTGAAGATCGAACACGGAAGCCTGAAGCGCAAACGTGCCGATTGAACACAACAGCAGAATACTCGGGATCAAGTAGACCTTCGGGATGCGCAGGACGTAAACGAAAAGCGGCGTTGCGAGGATGCCGGCAATGAGCAGGAAGACGTTTGACGCCAGATACACCATGAAGATGCCGCCAACGACGTCCGGGTTGTTTTCGAACATGGCCGGTCCTGGGATAAAGCCCAAAATGAGCAGGGCGCCCAGCAGCATGGCCGACGATGCGTCTCCGGGAATTCCGAGAGACAATGTCGGCACCAGCGTGCCACCAACCGTTGAGTTGTTCGCAGACTCGGTGGCGACAACGCCGCCCTCCGCGCCCTCGCCATATTTCTCGTCAGGCTTCGCGGAAGCCTTGGCCACCGCGTAGCTGGTGAAAGAGCTGATCACCCCACCGGCGCCGGGGATGGCACCGAAGAAGGTGCCGATTGCCGAAGACCGGATCAGGTTGACCCAGTGCTTCAATGTCATGGCAACAGTATTCAGTCCGGGCCGAGCCACCTTCACATCCGGGATCTTCAAGAGGTCGTGTTTCATCATCTGCGCCGCCATTTCGGAAATGGCGAAAAGTCCGACGACAACGGCTACGATATGAAATCCGTTCAAGAGGTTGTGCGATCCGAATGTGAAGCGCAGGCCGGTCGAAAACGAGTCGGTCCCAACGGTGGAGATGAGCAGTCCAAAGCTTCCCGCCAGAAGACCCTTGATGATCGACCCGCCGGAGATCACGACGATGGCAAACAGGCCCATGATCGCCAGCATGGCGTATTCCGGCGGCGCGAAATTGGCGGCAAATCGCGCCAGGATCGGGGCGCAGAAGACCAGGACAACGCCGCCGATCAAGCCTCCAATGGCGGAGCTGGTAATGGCAATGCCGATGGCGTCGGACGCACGGCCTTTTTGCGCCATCGGGTAGCCGTCATAGAGTGTCGCAGCCGCGAGCGGAGTGCCGGGGATACGCAACAGGATTGCCGAAATGGAACCGCCGCAGGAGCCTCCGACGAAAATAGCGATCAGGAAACCCATTGCCGCGACCGGCGGCAGTCCGATGGCCACCGGGAGCAAAAGGATGATTCCCATGAGCGGACCAAGCCCGGGCATGGCTCCGACGACCAGGCCCACGATGATCCCGGCGAACGTCAGGCCAAGAGCAAGTGGTGACTGAAAGACATCGAGCCCGGCGGACAGGAAATCCAGAATCATAGCGCGCCTACCATGGGATGAAGATGCCCCAGATGCCCAGCGGCAGCACGACATTCAGAAAGACTTCGAAGACGAAGGCAAAGCCGGTCGCAATTGCAATGGACGCGAACACAAGCTTGAGAAGATTGCGCATCCCGCAGAGCCACATGATGGCACCGATCATCGGCGCCGTCGCAAGGTGGTAACCAATGGTTGTCAGAACCATCAGGTAGACGGCGAAGACCAGGAGCATCATCCCGGCACGTCGCAAGTCCGGTGCCTCGACATCCTCAGATTGTGCAGGCGTTTTGCCCCGTAACAACTCAACAACCAATTGAAGCCCCAAGAGGACACCAATGAAAATCGCGATTGCCCGCGGGTAAGACGCTGCGTTGTCATAGGGACCGCCGCTGGCGATCCCCTGTTCGGTGAAATCGGTTTCGATTTGCCAGAAGACAATCACGATGACAGCGAGAAGGAATCCCAAAACAGCAAGGTTTAGTGTTCTTGACGATGTCATCGTGCGAGACCTCTACCGGAGCTTGCGGAGCTCTTCCTCTTCCCAGGCAAGCGCGTTGCCCATCGAATTGAGCTGCGCGTCGACGCCGCCCACGATTTCCTCGTATCTGGTGTGATCCCAATCAAGAGGCACAAAGCCGACGGCCTCAACGGCATCCTTGACGTCCTGGCGGGCCATCGCGCGCTCCATTGCGTCACGCAGTTTCTCGGTCACATCGTCGGGTGTGTCCGGATTGACGATCCACCAGGTCCAACCCATCGGACCCAGGTTCGAGAGTCCAAGATCGACATCGAGATCTGCGATGGTCGGCGCGCCGTGGAACGCCTTCTTGGAGCTTTCAAGCTCCGAGAGCACCATCAGGATTTTCACCTTGTCCGGGTTTGATCGGAAGTTTCCCACATTGACGAATGCAAAGTCGAGCACCTTCGAACCGAGGTCCTTGAAGACGTTGCCGTCCTGAGTGTAAGGCACGTTCTGAGCCACGCAGTCATAGCCTTGGAGGGCCTTTGCTATGACCATATGCGGCAGGTTGTTCCGTGAGCCTGAGGAATAACGAAGCTCACCGCGATTGTCCTTGCAGTAGGCCATCATCTCTTCGAAGTTTGACCACCGCGTCTCATCCACTTGCCCGGCAATTGCGAAGGCGTTCGCGACGGCGGCGCTGAGCGGCTTGAAGTCTTTGTAGCTCCAGTCCGCATTGCCGAGGATTGGCTGCAAGACCAGAGGTGCGACGTAGCCGTCAAACACGGTGTATCCATCCGCAGGTTTTCCCATGGCGGTTGTCTGCGCCTTGGTTCCAGCGGCTCCCGGCAACGAGATCACAGGCATATCCGTGCCCAGTTCTTCGCCCATGGCCTTGGCAACGACCTGGCTCATGGCCATGGCGTTGCCCGGCCCCCAGGGATGGATAATTTCAACATTGCGTTCCGGAAATTCCGCCAGTGCCGTGGTGACGGAGGCCGCCACAAATGCACCCGCCAAAAGGGTGCCTTTCAGTGATCCAATTCGTTGCATGATATTCCTCCCTTAAGGTTTCGGATTGGGTTCGGTGTCACTCTCCTGCCAACGCGACATCCGGTTGCGTCAGATCGAAATGCGCAAAGAGTTCTGGCGGAGCGTCGTGGAGCGCAAAGTGGTGCGCGATTTCGGCTTCCAGACGCTTCTCCACGGCCGGGTTGTTGAGCGGGTGCTCCTGAGCCGGATCCACTTCGATGTCGTAAAGCGCGGTTTCACAGTCTTCCAGGGTGTCACCATCCTGGCCCACTTGCGTGTTCCTCGGATCGAGTTTCACGCGAAGTGTCGGAGCGCCCTTGGTGAAGTTGAAGGGCGGGGCTAGCTCGCTCGACTGAAGTTCCTCAATATCGAAGAGATCAATCATATGGGCAGGCATCAGCGTGTAGAGATGCAGGTTCTGACCCGACAGATCTTCCGGGTATCGATAATAGGTGTAAGTGCCGTCAGTCACTCCGACCGGGCCACCGAACATGCCGAAGATCTGGCTTGTGCGGAGGGAGCCGTCTTCTGTCAGCAGTGGCACGATGGAACGGCCCGTCACGGTCTCGGGAATCGCACAGCCGTGCAAGTCCAGAAATGTGGGCATCAGGTCCATCGTCTGGGTGAGCGACTGACGGCGTTGGCCTGCCTGATCCGCGTGTGCGGGATGCCAGACCATCAAGGGTATGTGGCTGATTTCTTCATAATAGGGCATGCGGTTTTTTGCCCACCAGTCGTGTTCCGAAAGGAGGAAACCGTGGTCGGTGGACAGAACCAGCGCTGTGTCCTTCCAAAGATCATGTTCGTCGAAATAGTCCAGAAGCCGTCCGAAATATTCGTCGCACATGGCGACAAGCGCGGCGTAGTTGCCGCGAATGGCGGCGATTTCCTCAGGTGAGTTCGTGTTCTTTTCATACATGGGCCAATTGAGGATTTTGCCGTTGCGGCCGGTGTCGTAAGCCGCCTGGAACCGCTCCGGCACGACGAACGGCTCGTGCGGATCAAAGCACTCCAATTGAAGGAACCAGGCATCCTCGCCACGGTTGGTGTCCAAAAACTCAAACGCTTTGGCGAAGCACTTGGCCGTCGGGAAGTCGTCTTCCTGCGAGAGGACCTCCTGTGAAATTGCTCCGCGCAATCTCTTGAAAGCCGCCTTTTCGGTGTTGCCCCGCGTTATAGCGCCCTGTTCAGGCAGCGTGTGAAGGGGATAATGCCGCTCGTCAAAACGTTCGCGATAACGCTCAACAGGGGGGCGCACCATGACCTTCAGAGCGTCGTATTCCTGACCGCGAACGAAATCCCAGCTGTCGAAGGCATTGGCATATCCCCAGCCGCCGTTTTCGAAATAGTGTAAGTGGTCGGATATCAGGTGTGTGTAGTTGCTGTTTTTGCTGAGAATTCGAGCGAAGCTCTCATCGAAGGGCTCCAGCGGCCCCCAGTTCCGATGCGTGAAATTCAGCCGACCGGTATGCATATCCCGTCGCGCCGGCATACACGGCAACGAACCGACATAATGCTTGTCGAAAGTCACGGACTTTCTTGCGAACCGATCAAAGTTGGGGGTTGCGATGGCCGTTCCGCCATAGGCGCCGAGCGCCAGACGGTTCAGGGAATCGAATAGGACAAAAACCGTTTTCATGTGTCGCGCAATCCCATCGTGAGCCGCAACGTTGGCACAGAAATAGAAATTCTGTAAAATGATAATAAGTGCGGTATCGTTTCGAAAAAGGAATACCATTGGATAAAGGTTTGCGGGCGTTTCTGGCAGTCGCCCGGGGTGGTTCGATCACTTCGGCGGCATCAACCATCCACCTCGCGCAGTCCTCGGTGACCAAACGCATTGCTGCCCTGGAGGCTGAACTGGGAACGCCGCTGTTCCATCGGGACCGCCGCGGCATGTCGCTCAACGAGGCCGGCCGCTTGTTTCTTGCTCGTGCGGAGCGAATTGAACGCGAGTATCGCAATGGCGTCGAAGAGATCGGGATCATCTCTTCGGCGGGCATGTCTGAGTTGAAGGTGGGGGCAGGGCCGGTCTTTCATCTCATTTGGGTCGCCGGTCTTTTCGCCGATCTCCTGGAGAGCTTCCCCGACCTGAAGCTCGACCTCAAAACCGAGCACCGCGAGAGCATGGGCAGGCTCCTGAGTTCGGGGGCCATCGACGTCTATATGGGCATTCTGTCGGACGAAGAGTTGGACCCGTCGATCATCACCAAACACGTCATGCAAATCGAGCATGGTATCGTCTTGCGAGAGGATGATCCCGTTTCGCGAACCGACACTGTCGATCCGGCGGATCTGACCGACTACCGATGGGTCAGCTTCACGATCGACCCCTTCGTCGAACAAAGGATAGAGCAATTCACCTTGCCCAAGGGCTCAAAGAACTCCCTGATCGATATTCGTACGACCTCCCTTGCCACCGGCGTCCAGCTGGTCAAAACCGGTCGGTTTGTCATGTCCGCACCGCTGCAGCTTGCCAAGGTTGTTGAAAAGGATGGGCTGGTGATACGACCGGTTTTGCACCGGATGCAGCCGCGCGACGCGGGAATCTATGTCAGGAAGAGCTCTTTGCAATACGGCGCCATCAAGGCTGTGATCGCCTACTTCGACGGTATCCGCGGTCAAACCTGACGTGGCGCACCGCTGATTCCTATACCGGGTTCAGGATCGCGCCGATAGCATCCTCAGACAGGCCGACGGAGCCGGCGGCCTCGATGATCTGGGCCCAGGTGGCGTCGTCAATCGGGATGCCGTTTTGTCCGCGTTCAATCCGCGTTTCGCGCTCCAGGTCACCGGGAAACCGGACCACATCGGTACCAGGTGCCGGAGGGGAGGCCTTGACCCAGTCGGTATAGGCGTCGAGGTCCTCGTAAAACGCTTCGGCGCCACCGAAGACGTTCGGGTCGATCAGGATCGCTAGCATATTGTTGATAATGCGATCCGGGGCGATGCGATCGGGCAGGTAGGCCCCGCCGCCGGAGAGCGATCCGCCGAGAATGTCGCAGATCAAGGCCAGGCCGGACCCCTTGTGCAGACCCATGGCGCGAAGGGCGCCGCGCGGCTCTTCGAACATCACCTTGGGGTCGTCGGTCGGATTGCCTTCGTGGTCGATCAGGCATCCGTCAGGGACCTTCTGACCCTTCAGGTAGGCGACGCGGGTCTTGCCCTGGGCGATGGTGCTGGTCGCCATGTCGAGCAGGAACATCGGGTGTCGGTCAGATGCCGGAATGGCAGTGCAGTAGGGATTTGTGGAAAAGCGCGAGTCGCTGCCGCCAAAGGGAGCGACCAGCGAGTTGGGCGACAGGACGTTGACGTAGTGGATGGCGACGAAGCCCGCTTCGGCGGCCATCTCGCCCCAGTCCCCGATGCGGCCGATGTGGAAACTGTTGCGCAGCGATAGCACGGCGATGTGCTGTTGCCGGGCGCAGTCGATCGCCCATTCCATCGCCTGTCGGGCGACGCACTGACCAAATCCCCGGTTGCCGTCGACCAGAAGAAAAGGGCCCTTGTCCTGCACGATCTCGGCCTGCGCATCGGGGATCAACTGGCCAGCGGCGATGCCTGCCATATAGGCCGGAATCATGCCGACGCCGTGGCTGTCGTGGCCGGTGAGATTGGCTTCGACCAGAATGCGTGCGACTTCCTCGGCTGTGGCGTCGCTGCCGCCGCCCTTGCTCACAATCGCGCTCGTCAAATCCCTCAATCGATCGGCATTGATCAGCATCGCATTACCCCGCTTGAAAACCAGATCGTTCTAGCGGCTTTGCGCGCCGTCAGCCAGCACCGATGATCCGCATCATTGATCGGGCCATTAGCACCTGAGATAGCCTCGCATCAGGCGGCGGGCTCGCAGTGAGCGTCGACGACCCGTTGCAACAACGGTGCGTAGTGCCAGAAATCCGGCGTCTCAACCGCCGGATCCTTGCCCTCGTCATCCCAGAAACGGACCTGGACAATGGCAACGAGGTTGGGGTTGGCGGCGAACTCGGTCGCCTCAATCTCGGTCATTGGGCCGCCTTGCAGGTTGAGCGTGTGCACCGATGCGTCCGACAGCTTGCCAAAATAGGAACTGTCCGTGGCGCAAAGATAGCGTTTTGCGGCCACGTGATAACGCACGCAGTCCGTCACAATTGACGGGAAAAACCGCTCCAGCACCCGCGCGCCAGCTTCGTCATGGTGATTGTCAATGCCCTGTTCCAGCGCATCTTCCGGAAACTCATTGGTGTAGTGGCCAATGTCATGCAGCAGCGCGGCAGCCACCAGTTCGTCGGACGCGTCGGCGTTTTCCGCCAACTGTGCGCCCTGCAACATATGTTGCGACATGGTCACCTGTTCGCCGAGATACGATTCTGCACCGCGACGTTCGAAGATGTCGCCAATGAAGGCAACGATGTTGCCGGGGTTCAGTTCAGAGATATCTGGCCGGGTCATGCCGCTGTTGCCTTGTGATTTGCCTCCAACACCGACAGGGTCGACAGCAGGCCATCCTTGTCCGCGTAGCATCCCTGAAGCCACCGGTTGCCGCTTCCCGAATACCCTTTGCGGGCATGCAGCACACGGGTGTTGTCGACGATGAAACATTCACCCGGCGCCAGCTTGAAGGTCACTTCCATCGCCGGGTCATCGATGATTTCGGCCAATTGCCGGTAGGCTGCGTAATAGCCTGCCATGTCGTCATAGGGGACATCGCTGATCGCGGCGGTGGAGCGGTTGTTGAAGCGGATGCCAATGAGTTCGCCGTCCGGCGCCAGCTCGATCATCGGCCTGCGCGATCGCAGATGGACACCATCGCTACCGGCATATTCGAACCGGGCGCAATAGCGGCTGAGAAGATTGAAGCCATCCGGGTTCGCGTCGCGCAGGCGCTCCGCCGCACGAAACCCGTCGACCACCATGTTGTCTCCGCCTTCGGCCGAGTTTTCCAGGCAGTAGAGGATCTGAAGCGTCGGCACAGGGTCGCGATAGGGGTTGTCGGTGTGCGCCTGAAGTCCAAGCCCGGTATAGGCAAGATTTGTCGGATTGACCTCGGTACGGACCTCGAACCACTTGCCGTAATTTGTCTCCCGGACATAGCCGAACAAGTCGGCGACCTGAAGCAATGCGCCGGATTCGACCGGGCCGCCTGTCAGCTTGGCAAAGCCATGGCGCCGAATGCTGCAAAGCCAGGAACGCAGAATGTCCGGATGTTGTCGCGCCGATTGAAAATCAGCGATTGGCACCGCGCTGTTCAACGCTGCATCCCAGGTCACGACGTCCTGAGGCAACCAGCCAATTGATTGTTTCGGGCTGCGATCGTAGCCGTGATCTTCCAGCCATTCCCGGGTGAACGCCACCGTTTTGCCTTCAGGGGCAAAAGTCACGTGCACCATTCCACCATCCATTTGAGCCGCTGAAATCCTGGTATCCACCGGGATATCGCCAATGCAGATCAATTTCTGGCCGTTTTCCGCTGACCGGGTATTGGCATCCCCGGCATTGTCGCGAAGCCAGATGGCGTGAAAGCGTGTTTGGTGACCGGTGGCGTCTGACAGCGCGATTGCGTCACCATTGTCGAGAATTTCAACGGAAGCCAAGGTCTATCTCCTGTTCGAACATTAGGGTGATTTTTGCTGCAAATCAGCGATAATCACAATCAATAAATAAGTCAGGAAAGGCCCAAAATTTGTTATGGCTAGACGTGATGGATCACTACCGCCCCTGGAGTGGATCAGGGTTTTCGAGGCAGCCGGGCGAACCGGGAACTTTACCGAGGCGGCGCGGCAGCTGGGGTTGACGCAGGCCGCGGTCAGTCAAAGGATCCGCAATCTCGAGCGGCACCTGGGCACAACCCTGTTCGAACGCGAGGCCCGCGGAGTCAGCCTATCGAGCGACGGCGAAGCATGGCTGCCGCATGTTCAGGGCGCGCTGACGGCGTTGGCACGCAGCACGTCCGACTATTTTGGGACGAGACGCAGCAGGGTGACGATCGCCGCCTCATCGTCGGTGATCCAGCTCTGGATCGTGCCGCGCCTGGCGCGCCTCAGGCAGCGGTTTCCGGACATGGAACTGTCGCTGGCAACGGTGCACCGTGAACCCGACTTTGCGACCGCCGAAGCCGATCTCGAAATCCGCTTTGGCCAGGGCAACTGGCCGGAACGGCGTGGCGTCCGGCTGTTTCGAGAATTGCTTCTTCCCCTGGCGGCGCCCGATCTGGCGAAGCAGGTCAAAGATTGGCGAGAGATGCCCTTGATCGGCCTTTCGGGTCCGCGCATTGGTTGGCAGGACTGGTGCGAGGCGGTGGACGTTGAGTCACCTCCACCGCCGGTTTTGCGAATGGATACGATGGCTCAGGCCCTCAAAGCGGCGGAAGCAGGAGCAGGTGTTGTGCTTGGATCGCTGGCTCTGAGTGCGCATGCGCTTGCCGAAGGACGCCTGATCAAGCTCGCCGCGAAGCCGGTCGAGATGGACAGCTGCTACTGGATAACGTGGCCGGGTGCTGATCCGGGTTTCGTTGATCTGGAGTCGATTGCTGCCTGTCTGGTGGATCAGGAGCCGGCGTAGAGCGCTTTGATGTTTCATCCATGATTGCAGCGTGCGGCGATACCACGCGGGTCAGGCAGCGGTTTTCCGGCTTCCAACTTTCCACGCTTACTTGCAAATGCAAATTCGTTCGTTAAACTTTCAGTTGGAAGCTGCAAGGCTGACCTGCCTGAATAATTTGCCAAAAATTCATGCCGTCCAAATGGGGAGTGCCAATTCCATGATCAGTCACAACTTGAAATCCATAGCCGCGGCTCTGACGCTTACGGCGCTGCCGCTGTCGGCTCAGGCCGAGACGCTTGTTGTCTCCTGGTGGGGATTCAATGGGGATAAGCTGAACGAATACATCGTCCAGCCGTTTCAGGAGCAGTGCGACTGCGAGATCATCTTCGAGACCGGCAACAGTGCTGACCGACTGAGCAAGATCGAGATCCGCGACGGCAAGGGGGTTGATCTCATCTACCTGCCTGACAGCTTTGCTCAGCTGGGCGTCGACAAGGGGCTGTTTCAGCCGATCGACCGTTCCAAGCTGCCCAACCTCGAAGGCGTCTATGACATGGCGAAAGCGCCGATGGGCGACTTTGGTCCGGCCTACACCCTTGGCCGGGTAGGGATCGTTTACGATTCCGCGCAGGTGAAGGAACCCATCACCAAGTGGGCCGATCTGTGGCGCGAGGATCTAAAGGGAAAGGTCTCGCTTCCGGGCATTACGACCACCGCCGGACCCATGGTCGTCGTGCTGGCCGGTGAGCAGGCCGGCGTGGATGCCTATGAAAATCCCGATGCGGCATTCGCCGAAATCGAAAAGCTGAAGCCCAACGTGCTGAAAAACTACAACACCGGCTCGGAGATGATTAACCTCTTTTCGACCGGTGAGATCAGCGTGAGCCTGGTTCAGGATTTCGCTCTTGGCCGTCTGCAGGAAGCTGTCCCGACTGTCGTCTGGGCGGAGCTTGAGGATGGCGACATCGCAACGATGAACACCATCAATATTCCCACCGGCGCCGCCAATGTCGATCGCGCCGTCGAGTTCATCAACTTCGTTCTTGATCCTGAACTGCAGAAAACCCTGGCTGAAAACGGTGTCGACGCACCGGTGCAAACCTCCGTCGTTCTGACACCGGATGCTGCGAAGCTGTGGACCTACGGTGCCGACATGGTCAATGGTCTGAAGCGCATGGACAATGCCAAGATGAACGCTGCAAAGCCTGAGTGGATCGACCGCTGGAACGAGGTTTTCGGCAACTAAATCTGACACGGGGCGCGACGCCGCGCCCCGCTGACGCTCGGAACGCGGGGCATGGTGCACAAATTGAAGGGATGGGCGATGTCGGCGCCGGCGACGGCGCTCGTCGTGTTGTGTCTGATCCTGCCGGTTTCGGCCACCATCGCCCTGACCTTCTATGCAGGTGACGGTCCCTTCGATCTCTATTGGGCGTTTCTGACGAGCGGATTTCGCCGCACGGTCCTTTGGAGGACGCTGGAAGTCTCGTTGATCACCACGGCACTGTCTTTGGTGATCGGTTTTTTCACGGCCTATGTGGTCAGCCGTGCGCCGCCGCGGTGGCGGTCGGTGCTGATCATCATGGCCGTTTTTCCGTTGCTGACCGGCGTGGTCGTACGGTCATTCGCCTGGCTCATCATTCTCGGGCGAAACGGGATCGTGAACGATTTCCTTGTCTGGATCGGCGTCGAAGGTGCTCCCTTCACCATGGTATACACCCAGGGATCCGTCATCGTGGCCATGGTTTACCTGTTCGTGCCACTGATGATCCTGACCATTGTCGGCGTTTTGGAAAATATCCCCGACGACGTGGTTGAAGCGGCGCAGTCGTTGGGCGCCACACCGGCGCAGACGTTTCGGCAGGTGATATTCCCACTTGCCGTGCCCGGCCTGATCGTCGGCGCGGTTCTTGTCTTCACCGGATCATTCACGTCCTATGCGACGCCACAGCTGTTGGGCGGCGATCAGCAAATGATGATGGGTACGTTCCTCTACCAGCGCGCGATGATCGCTTTTGACTGGAACGGTGCGGCAACCATCTCGGCCATCATGGTCGCGGTGACGCTTGCCGTGGTCATCGGCATGACCCGCATTGCCAAGAAGCTCAACCCGATGACAACATGACGCGCCGCCTCAGCCCATCGCTGATCGCCTTTGCGGTCCTTGTCTACCTGTTCCTCATGGGGCCGATGGTCATCGTGATTGGGGCGGCACTATCGGACACGGGCTATCTGACCTTTCCGCCACAAGGGCTGACGCTCCACTGGTTCGAACGCATCTTCGAGATGTCAGCCTTCCGGCGAACCATGGTGACAAGCTTCCAGGTGGCCACCGTTTCAACCTGTTGCGCGCTTTTGATCGGGATTCCGGCAGCCTATGCGTTGAACCGGTATCGGGTGCAGCTGCCCGGATGGCTGTCGACGCTCTTTGTTCTTCCGGTGCTGATCCCGGAAATCGTGCTGGGCTTCTCGCTGTTGCGCTCCATCCAGGTCGGGGCGGGGCTGCCAGTGGTCTCGACGCTGATCATCGGTCATACGCTTCTGGTTCTGCCCTATGCCGTGCGGGTGATCTCGGCTTCGCTGGCTTCGTTTGATTTCAGCATCGAAGAAGCGGCCGTCAGCCTGGGCAGCCCACCCATCAAAACCTTCTTCACCATCGTGTTGCCGAACGTCAGGGCCGGCGTCATTGCCGCATTCATCCTGGCGTTCATTACTTCGATCAACGACGTATCGGTGTCTCTGTTCCTGACGGGACCAGGCATTTCCACCCTTCCGATCCAGATCCTTGCCCATGTGGAACAGTTCTTCGACCCCGTGATCGCCTCGGTCTCCGTCCTGCTGATGGTGTTGACCGTGATCGTCATGGCGGTTGTCGAGCGCACCCTGGGCCTGACGTTCCTCGCCAAATGACCACACCACTGACCCTTCGCAACCTCACAGCTCACTATGGCACCAACAAGGTGCTGGACGATCTTTCGCTCGATGTTGGAGCGGGGGAGCTGGTGTCGCTATTGGGTGCATCCGGGTGCGGCAAGACGACGACGCTGCGTCTCGTCGCCGGCTTCCTTCAACCCACAGAGGGCACAATCCATCTGGGCGACACCGACCTGACACGCCTGGCCGCGCACAAGCGCAACATCGGCCTGGTGTTCCAGAACTATGCGCTGTTTCCGCACCTCAGTGTGCTCGACAACGTGGCGTTCGGGTTGAAGCAGCGGGGCATCGGCGGAGCCGAACGGACAAAGCGGGCCGGCCAGATGCTGGAGCGCGTTGGTCTGTCCGACTTTGCCGCGCGTTTGCCGGGTGCATTGTCGGGTGGGCAGCGTCAGCGTGTGGCCCTGGCCCGTGCGCTGGTGATCGAACCGCCGCTTCTGATGTTCGACGAACCGCTCTCCAACCTCGATGCCAAGTTGCGCGTCGAAATGCGGGTTGAGATCCGCGAGTTGCAGCGTGCCAACCAGACGACGGCGATCTTCGTAACTCACGACCAGGAAGAAGCCTTTTCCATTTCCGACCGGGTGGCGATCATGGAAGCCGGCCGTATCCGTCAGTTCGACCGTCCTGAAACGCTTTACAGCCGTCCCGCCAACGCCTTCGTTGCGCGCTTCGTCGGCTTTGAAAACCTGATCCCGCTGAGGGTCACGGCTCGCGATGGCGACCGGGTCACTGCCGAGGGCGAGGGTGGCATCGACGTGGCCTTGTCCGAGAGCGAACTGGGTTCGATCCCCGACCGTTTCGTCCTGGCGACGCGGCCTGACGGACTTCGGGTGTCGGATGGCGAGCATGGCGTCCCGTGCCAATTGGGACTGCGCACCTATGTCGGCCGAGCCTATCACTATCAGGCCGAAACGCCGGCCGGCCATCTCGTCGCTTCCGGCCCGCTCAGCCAACCCAGGAAGGGCGGCGAGAGCGTTCGCCTTGTTCCAGAACCGGAGCAATGCTGCATTCTTGCGGCCGAGGAGCCGTCATGACGGACCTTACGATCCGCAACGCCAAGCTTCTGCCTTGCAGTTCCGGCATGCCGATCATCGATGACGGTCACGTCGCGATCAAGGACGAGGTCATTGTGTCGGCCGGCCCAGGGTCGGGACCGGATGCCACGGAAGTTGTCGATGCGGGCGGTGACATTGTCATGCCCGGCATGGTCAATCCGCATGCCCATTTGCCCATGACGCTGTTTCGTGGTCTGGGCGAGGATGTGGACGATCGTCTGTTTCGATACGTGCTCCCGATGGAGCGGAAATTCGTCACACCGGACATGGTGCGAACGGGCACGGCCCTGGCGGCCTGGGAATCGATCCGCGGCGGCGTCACCGCCATTGCCGACATGTATTATTTTGAAGCCGAAGTCGGCCGGGTCCTGGATCAGGCGGGACTTCGTGGCGTGGTCGGCCAGACACTGGCCGATTTCAATCCGCCCGATCACGCGACAATGGATGAAGGCTTTGCCCTGGTCGAGGAGCTTGCTGCCGAGTTTGGCGGCCACGCCCGGATCGTTCCATCGATTGCACCCCATGCACCCTATTCCACCGATATTCCCGTCATGAAACGGGTTTCAGACTGGGCCGAGGCGAACCCGACTGTGCCGGTTCAAATCCACCTGGCCGAAATGACGTCCGAGATGGAGTGGGCAGAGCGTGCCCATGGCTGCCGACCGGTAGAGGTGGTCGACCGGGCAGGGCTCCTGCGCGACGGGCTGATCGCCGCGCATTGCCTTTATCTGAACGATGCTGAGATCAACCGCCTGGCCGAGACTGGTGTCCGAGTGGCTCACAATGCGCGCTCCAATGCCAAGGCTGGTCGGGGGATCGCTCCGGTGGAGGCAATGCGTCGTGCCGGTATTCCGGTGGGCGTTGCAACCGACGGTCCGATGAGCGGCAACACGCTCGACCTCTTCTCGCAATTCGGGCCGGTCTCGATGTTTCAGAAGCTCCTGGGGCACAGCCGCAAGCCAATGCCTGCCCGTGACGTCATAGAAATGGCGACGATCGAGGGCGCGCGGGTGCTGGGCCTGGAAGGGCAGATCGGTTCGCTTGAACCAGGCAAGGCAGCCGATATCGTGCGAGTATCGCTTGACGCACCACGGCTGCAACCGGTCTATGACCCTTATGCGGCATTGGTCTTTGCCGCCATGCCGGAAGATGTGCGCGATGTCATGGTGGCCGGACGCTGGCTGATGCGGGATGGCGACGTTCTGACGATGGAGCGCCGCAAGGTGCTGCGCGACGCCGGTCAGATCGCGAGCCGATTTCGCGCGGAGATGACCGAAATCGATCGAAGGGCCGAGGCAGAATAGTCAGCGTCAGGTCCGGCAACGAAGCAAAGGAAAGTGTGATGAGTGATGCAAACTCTTCCCTGAAAGCGGCGCTCGACGCGGCGGACGCGGGCCTCGATGCGGGTTTGGCCAGACTGCTGGAGTTGGTCGCTATCCCCTCCATCTCGGCTGAATCGGCCCACAAGGCCGATATTCAGCGTGCGGCGGACTGGCTTGTTGCCGATCTGACATCCATCGGATTCGACGCCTCGGTTCGTCAGACAAAGGGCCAGCCGATGGTGGTCGGCCACGACACGAGCGCGCCCGAAGATGCGCCCCACGTCCTGTTTTACGGTCACTACGACGTCCAGCCGGCAGATCCTCTGGAGCTTTGGCATGCGGATCCGTTCAAGCCCGAATTGCTGAAGCAGCCGGATGGCGAAACCTGGATTACCGGGCGTGGCGCCTCGGATGACAAAGGGGCCTTCATGACTTTCATCGAGGCGTGCCGCGCCTGGAAGGCTGCGACCGGCGCGCTGCCCTGTCGGGTGACCGTGCTGCTGGAGGGCGAGGAAGAAATTGCCAGCCCGTCGCTGGGGCCATTTCTGGAAGAGACTGCTGACGAATTGCGCGCCGATGTGGCGGTGGTCTGCGACACCGACATGTGGGACCACGACACGCCGGCAATTACCACCATGATGCGCGGATTGATCGTCGAAGAAATCGCCATAACGGCGGCCAATCGCGACCTTCATTCCGGTATTTTTGGGGGCGCCGCCCGCAACGCGCTTCAAGTCATGGCGGATGTGCTGGCAAGCTGTCGCGCTGCGGACGGCTCGGTTGCGGTGAAAGGCTTCTACGATGATGTTCGCGAGTTACCTGATGAAGTGAAAGCGAACTGGTTCGCCCTGCCATTCGACGATGCTGGTTTTCTCGGCGGGGTCGGACTATCGGTCCCGGCCGGTGAGGCGGACAGGTCGGTGCTGGAGCAGTGCTGGTCCCGGCCTTGTTTCGATGTGAACGGGTTTTGGGGCGGCTATAGCGGTGAGGGATACAAGTCAATCGTCCCTGGAAAAGCGTTCGCAAAGGTCAGCTGTCGACTTGTGCCGGACCAGGATCCCGAGAAAATTCGCACAGCTCTTCGGGATCATGTTCGAGCCCAGTTGCCGCCGGATTGTAGTGTTGAATTCACCGATCTGGGTCGGGCCGAGCCGGCAGCCATGCCGGTTGACGGGCCAATGCTTCACAAGGCGCTGGATGCGCTGCGCGAGGAGTGGGGCAAAGCGGCGATTGCCGGAACAGGCGGATCGATTCCGATCCTGGCGGAATTTCGCAACCGGCTCGGTCTGGATCCGTTGCTGGTGGGTTTCGCACGGTTCGACAATCGGGTTCACGCGCCAAACGAGAAATACGATCTCTCAAGCTATGTGCACGGAACACGGTCGTGGGTGCGCATACTCGACAAGTTCGCGCAGTAGCGGCCAAGAGCCTATCCTGGTTGGATTGAAGCAATTCTGTTTTTGGTCGGCGAGGCGATCCGCGAGGAAGGAGCGCAGAGCAATGCCGGAGGCATCTCTTGAGTATCCGGACACTGCGGGCGTCCGCCGACCCGAAGGGCCGGGCGCATTTGCGCCAATTCCTTCGCTCAAAGCCTCGGCCGGGCCATGGACTAAGGATTGGGGAAGCCGCGCTGCGCCCATTGCGAACGCGGGATGGCGTCCCCGATACGGTAGCTGAATTTCAGCACCCGCGTCACCTCCAGGTTGAGCTCACAACGAAACGCGAGGTCGAACCACTGGCCACCGCTGCGAAACGCCGCCTCACGCGGTTCCATAACCGTGCCTCCAGGAAGACTGAAAGACGGCAGGTATTCCGGCGGACGTTGCGCCGCACGCAACTGGTCGCGCATTTCAGTCATGCACAGGAGGCCGGCCCGTCTTGACCGTGGCAGTCCATTCATCGCCGTTCGGAAGGTCGGATCTTCCCGGATTGCATCCGTATAGAGCAGTTCTGCGGGTGTCAGAACTTTGGCATCGGTCTCCTCTTCCGGAGCCAGTGTGGCCGGTTCTTGTTCGGATTCGGTTTGCTCGGTCAGCAACGCAACGATCCGTTCAACGGCTTCGGCCTGCTCGGTCACGGCCTCGACCTGCTCCGATTGCGGTGCTGACAATATGGGCTCTGCGGCGGCGGGCTCCTGCTGTTCCGGTGTCTGACTTTCTTCCGCCTCAGCTGTATCGGTCTCCGGTTGGTCAGGCTGCGTAATGGTCAGGTCTTTCGGATCGGGCTTTGGACCTGTGTCGGTTTCCGCAAACTCGTAAACCGGCCGCAAGACGGGTATTGGCGGTGGTGGTGCATCCGGCTGGCTGGCTTGGGCTTGATCCTCGGACTGAGGCTCAGGCTCAGGCTCAGGCTCTTCTTCCTCGGGCTCCGGTTCGGGCGGCTGCTCTTCCGGTTCTGGCGGCGGCACCAATTCGACCAAAAGCGGGGCTTCCTCCATTTCCTCGAGTTGCCGGTCGACCCGGTGGATGAGCGCAAAACCCACAACGGCATGTAAAATCAGTGATACAGCGACGGCACCTCCGAGAACGCCTCGTCCCGTCGGCTGTGCCGGCGGCGCTATGGGTTCATCGAGATCTCTGTTCATTCAGCAAGGTTCCAGCAGAACTCGGTTGAGGCGGTATGGTGAGGGGCCTTTGAGGCGCGGCTATGTCATATAGGGTGAAGTGGACGAAGACGACCCTGAATTGTTCACAAATGCTTGGGTGCTGGCAAATACCCGATCGCTCGGGGTGGGCCCATTTGATCACCGAGCGACAGTGTTCTCTTGACAATTTGGAACGTTCCATATAACCGTTGAGTTACTTAAATGGAACGTTCCAAACAAGAGAACGTGCTGGGAGGCATCACCAATGGCCCGGGTATCGACCGATACAGGCTGCATCCGCGGATACGGAGGCAGCTGAACGTGCCGGCCAAAATCGTATCGGCTGCGGAGGCGGTTGCTCGCATTGATGATGGTGCCGTTGTCACGGTGTCATCGTCCTCGGGACTTGGCTGTCCCGACAAGGTGCTGCAGGCAATGGGCGAGCGTTTCGAGACCGAAGGGCATCCTCGTAACCTGACGACGCTGCATCCGATCGCCGCGGGCGACATGTACGGCATCAAAGGGATCGACCATATCGCACGCGACGGCTTGTTGAAGCGTGTCATAGCGGGCTCCTATCCGAGCGGGCCGTCCAGTATGCCGATGCCGCTGATTTGGAAAATGATCGTCGAGGACCGGGTCGAGGCCTACAACGTTCCGTCCGGTATCCTCTTCGACATGCATCGCGACGTGGCGGCGCGGCGGCCCGGTGTGCTGACCCAAGTCGGGCTCGATACGTTTGTTGATCCTCGACGCGAGGGCTGCGCGATGAATGCCAGCGCCGCGGGCCATCCAATTGTGCACCGGCATGAGATGGCGGGTGATACCTGGCTGCATTTCCCGAACATCGTGCCGGATGTCGCGATCATCCGCGGAACCACGGCCGACGAAAAAGGCAATCTGACCTTTGAACATGAGGGTGCAACCCTCGGGGCGCTCGACCAGGCCATTGCCGTTCGCAATCACCGTGGACTTGTCATTGCCCAGGTGAAGCGCGTCACCGCCGCCGGTTCGCTGCGACCCCATGACGTCCATGTGCCGGGTCACCTGGTCGACCTCGTCGTTGTTGATCCGGAGCAGAAACAGGCCACCGAGACGGACTATGATCCGGCGATTTCCGGCGAGATCATGCGGCCATGGGAGAGTTTCCGCCTTGCCGAGCATGGCATCGAAAAGGTGATCGCGCGACGTGCGGCGATGGAGCTTGAGGACGGTCAATCAGCCAATCTGGGTTTCGGGATCTCCGCCAGCGTGCCGCGCATTCTGCTGGAGGAAGGGTATCCGCAGTCGATTACCTGGGCGATTGAACAGGGAGCGGTGGGCGGGATGCCGTTGGGCGGATTTGCGTTCGGCTGTGCCTCCAACGCCGATGCGATCCTTCCGGCGCCCAGCCAGTTTTCCTACTTCCAGGGCGGCGGTTTCGACGTTTCTTTCCTGTCGTTTCTCGAGGTCGATCGCAATGGCAATGTCAACGTGTCGAAGTTGGGTAAGAAGCCTTATCTGACCGCCGGCTGCGGCGGCTTTGTCGACATTACCGCCAATGCCCGCAAGATAGTCTTTTCCGGGTACTTCGAGGCTGGAGCCAAACTCGACCTGGGCAGGGATGCCATCCGTGTCAGCGAACCAGGCCGTTTCGCCAAAATGGTCGATGAGGTCGAACACGTCACGTTTTCGGGCCGGCGCGCCAGGCAACTGGAGCAGGACGTGATTTATGTGACGGAGCGTTGCGTGATGCGGCTCGGTGACGACGGGCTGGTGGCCACTGAAATCATGCCGGGCATCGTGCCTGAGGAGGACATTGTCCAAGCGTCCGGAGGGCGTGTGAGGGTGGCTGGAGATGCTGTCAGGATGCCGACTTCGCTGCTGTCGGAAGGGCCAATGGGGTTGACGCTATGAGCACGGTGCACTTGACCATCGACAATGGCCTAGCGGAACTGCGACTGAACAATCCGGCCAAGCTCAACGCGCTGACAGGGGCCATGCTCGACGCGTTGGAAGCGCATTGCGCCACGATCGACAGCCATGAGGATATTCGCTGCGTTCTGTTGACGGCGGCAGGAAATCGCGCCTTCTGCGTCGGCGCCGATATCCATGACTGGGCCCGGCTGTCACCGAGAGATTTCGGCCGCCACTGGATTCGCCGCGGTCACCGCATTTTCGACCGCATTGCCCGGTTTCATGTGCCGAGCATTGCTGTTTTATCCGGTCACGCCTTCGGCGGCGGGCTGGAATTGGCCGCTGCATGCGATCTGCGCATTCTCTCTCCCGGTGCGACGATCGCTCTGCCGGAAACCGGTGTCGGCATTGTGCCGGGCTGGTCCGGCACGCAGCGGCTCGCACGGCAAATTCCGCCGGCGGTTCTGAAGGAAATGGCGTTGACTGGCAGAAGGCTGTCTGCGGAGCGCGCCTTCTCGATCGGGTTCGCCAATGCCGTTGCGGATGATCCTGCAGCCGAGGCTGGCGCCATGGCTGCCGACATCTGTGAGCGATCGCCGGCCGCGATCGAGACGACCAAATATCTCCTGTCGGCTTCGCTCGACGAGGATCGCGCCGCCATGACGGAGGCACTTGGCGGCGCACTCATGGCGGGATCGGCTGACAAGACCGAGGGTGTTGCCGCGTTTTCGGAGAAGCGAAAGCCAATTTTTGCGGGAGACAAGACGTGACCGGCGCTCAGCCGGTTCGACACGATCACCGTCCCTGAAGGGACATAGTCGATTTGCGCGAGTCCAAGGAGGAAACACATGCGTAAATTTCTCAAAACCACGACAATGACCGTCGCTGCCCTGGCAGTTTCGACCAGCCTGTCGTTCGCCGAGGACGTTGAAGTCCTGCACTGGTGGACGTCCGGTGGGGAAGCTGCCGCGCTGAACGTGCTGAAGGAGGACCTGGAAGGCCAGGGCATCGGCTGGCAAGACATGCCGGTGGCCGGTGGCGGTGGCGAGCAGGCGATGACCGTGCTGCGCGCACGCGTTACTGCCGGCAATGCCCCGACCGCGGTGCAGATGCTGGGTTTCGACATTCTCGACTGGGCTGGACAGGGCGCGCTTGCCGACCTTAACGACGTTGCCGCCAAGGAAGGCTGGGACGCCGTGGTGCCGGATGCGCTTAAGGGCTTCGCCAAGCACGACGGCAAGTGGGTCTCGGCTCCGGTGAACGTGCATTCGACGAACTGGGTCTGGGCCAACAAGGCGGTGCTCGACGCCAATGGCATCGCTGTTCCAACGACCTGGGAAGAGTTCGTCGCCGCCCTGGACAAGCTGAAGGCAGCTGGCGTTACACCGATTGCCCACGGTGGCCAGCCCTGGCAGGATGCGACGATTTTCGACGCCGTTGCCATGTCTGCCGGCGGTCCGGAATTCTACAAGGCGGCATTCATCGATCTCGACGAAGGTGCGCTCGGTTCCGATACCATGAAAGAAACCTTCGACCGGATGGCGGTCATTCGGGCCAATCTGGACGACAATTTTTCGGGTCGCGATTGGAACCTGGCAACCGCCATGGTGATCAACGGCGAGGCCGGCTTCCAGCTGATGGGCGACTGGGCCAAAGGCGAATTTATCAGTGCTGGCAAGGAGCCGGGCGTCGATTTCCTGTGCTTCCGTTTCCCGGGTACGCAGAACCAGGTGACCTTCAACGCCGATCAGTTCGCCATGTTCGACCAGGGCGGCACCGTCAGCCCGCAGCAGGCAGCACTGGCAAGCGCGATCCTTTCGCCGTCCTTCCAGTCCGCCTTCAACGTGGTGAAAGGCTCCGTGCCAGCACGGACCGACGTCTCTGACGAAGCCTTCGATGCCTGCGGCAAGCAGGGCATGAAGGACCTGGCCGCAGCCGCATCGTCGGGCAATCTGTTTGGCTCCATGGCCCACGGTCATGCTTCGCCGGCTGCCGTCAAGAACGCCATCTATGATGTGATTACGGCCCACTTCAATGGCGAATATGACAGTGCGACCGCCGTCGAAGAGCTGGTGGACGCCGTTTCCATCGCCAAGTAGTCAGTTGCCGGGCCGGTTACCGACCGGCCCGGTGCGCCCATCAATCGAATTTACGCCGCGGGGGACGCCTGATATGGCCGCGCCGACCGTCGAGGTGGATTTTAGAACCCGCCTGCAGAACTGGATCCCGAAGTTGGTTCTCTCGCCATCACTCGCGATGGTTCTCGTCTTCGTCTACGGATTCATAGTATTCACGATCTACCTGTCCTTCACGGACAGCCGCATCCTGCCGTCGTTTGGCTGGGTCGGTTTCGAGAATTACGATAAGTTGTTTCGACTGCGTCATTGGGACATCGCCGTCACCAATCTTGCCATCTTCGCCTCGCTTTATATCATCATCTGCACCGTGATCGGACTGAGCCTGGCGATCTTTCTGGATCAGAAGATCCGCGGCGAAGGAATCCTGCGGCCGATTTATCTGTATCCGATGGCGTTGTCCTTCATCGTCACCGGCACAGCGTGGAAATGGTTCCTCGATCCGGGCATCGGCATTGAAGCGACCATGCACATGTGGGGCTGGACCAGCTTCAAGTTCGACTGGATCAAGAACCGTGACTTTGCGATCTACACGATCGTCATTGCCGCAGTCTGGCAGTCTTCCGGCTTCGTCATGGCGATGTTCCTGGCGGGTTTGCGCGGCATCGACAACGAGATCCTGAAAGCCGCGCAGATGGACGGTGCCTCCAACTGGAACCTCTACCGGCGCATCATCATTCCGCAGCTGAGACCGGCCTTCCTGTCCGCCTTCGTCATTCTCTCCCACCTGGCGATCAAGTCCTACGACCTGGTCATCGCCCTGACTGGCGGTGGGCCCGGACGGGCGACGGAACTGCCCGCGACCTTCATGTATTCCTACACGTTTACGCGCAACCAGATGGGCATTGGCGCGTCGTCCGCGGTCATCATGCTGATGACCATTGCGGCGATCATGATCCCCTATCTCTACGCCGAATTGCGGGAGAAGAAGTGATGGCCGTTGCAACCACCGATACCGCAATCCGCACCGGCAAATTCACCCGCGTGCTGATCTATCTGTTTCTCCTGCTGTTCGCGCTTTTCTATCTGCTGCCGTTCTTCATCATGCTGGTCAATTCGCTGAAACCGCTCGATGAGATCCGTGGCGGCAACATGGTGGCACTTCCGAAAATTTGGACGATCGAGCCATGGCTGTCGGCCTGGTCGACGGCACAAATCGGCGTCCAGCCGACGGGACTGAAACCCTATTTCTGGAACTCCATCAAGATGGTTGTTCCGGCGGTCATCGTGTCGACCATGCTTGGCGCGCTTAACGGATATGTATTGACCAAATGGCGCTTTCGCGGCGATACCATCCTGTTCGGGCTGATGCTGTTTGCCTGTTTCATTCCGTTCCAGATCGTGCTGATCCCCATGGCCCGCATGCTCGGCCTGATGGGGCTGGCCGGCTCCACACCTGGGCTGGTGTTGGTCCACATCGTCTACGGGCTGGGCTTCACCACACTCTATTTCCGCAACTACTATGCGGCCTTTCCCACCGAACTGGTGCGGGCGGCGCAGATAGATGGCGCCGGCTTCTTCCAGATCTTCTGGCGCATCATGCTGCCGTCGTCGGGACCGATCATCGTCGTTTCGGTCATCTGGCAGTTCACCAACATCTGGAATGACTTCCTGTTCGGTGCTTCGTTCGCCGATCTCGATTCAATGCCGATGACGGTGGCGCTCAACAACCTCGTCAACTCCTCCACGGGCGTGAAGGAATACAATGTGCATTTTGCCGGTGCGATCTTTGCGGCGTTGCCAACGCTGGTCGTCTACATCGTCGCTGGCCGTTATTTCGTGCGTGGCCTGATGGCCGGCAGTGTGAAGGGATAAGACCATGGGCTTTCTCGATATCGACAACGTTACCAAATCCTACGGTCCGGTAGAAGTTTTGCACCAGGTCGACATTGCCGTGGAGGAGGGAGAGTTCCTCGTGCTTGTGGGACCGTCCGGTTGCGGCAAGTCGACCCTGCTCAACATGATCGCAGGACTGGAAGGCATCACCTCGGGCGAGATTCGCATCCGCGACAAGGTGGTGAACGGCGTGCATCCCTCGAAGCGCAACATCGCCATGGTGTTTCAATCCTACGCGCTTTATCCGAACATGACCGTGGCGCAGAACATCACCTTCGGTCTGGAGATGCACGGGGTTCCGAAGGCCGATCGCGACAAGGCCATGGCGGATGTGGCGAAGTTGCTGCAAATCGAGCAGCTGCTGGGCCGTAAACCCGGTCAGCTTTCGGGCGGCCAGCGGCAGCGCGTGGCCATGGGCCGTGCTCTGGTGCGCGATCCCGATGTTTTCCTGTTTGACGAGCCGCTGTCCAACCTGGATGCCAAGCTGCGCGTCGATATGCGCACTGAAATCAAGAAGCTGCACCAGAAGCTTGGCACCACCATCGTCTATGTGACCCATGACCAGATCGAGGCGATGACCTTGTCGACCCGTATTGCAGTGATGAATGACGGCTATGTCCAGCAGCTCGGCACGCCGAAGGAAATCTACGACACGCCGGCCAATCTGTTCGTTGCGAGCTTCATGGGCTCACCTTCGATGAATTTGCTGCCGGTGACGGTGCGTACCGATGGCGACGGCATCTTTGCGGAAACTGCGAATGGTCAGGGTGAGACCATCCGGCTGGCCTTTGCCGAGCCCAGTGAAGCCTTGAAAGCGCGTGACGGTCAGCAGATTACACTGGGTGTGCGCCCGGAAGCGATCACCGATCCGGACGGTGCGGACCGCAAATCGCAGCATATCGAGATCATCAAGAACACCGTCGAGGTAACCGAACCGGCCGGCTCCGACACCTTTGTCGCCAGTACGCTGGGTGGTCTGGAATGCATCGCCCGCATGCGTGCTGATGCCGATGTACAGGTCAACCAGGTGGTCGATTTCGCCGTCAACATGGAAAAGGCGGTGCCGTTCGATCCCAAAACCGAAGCGCGCATCGTTTGAGTATGGCCTTCTTTACCGAATGCGCTGTCCGGCGTCGCTGAGGCACCGATGGCGGAGAAATTCGATTTCATCATTGTCGGTGGCGGCGCTGCAGGCTGCGTTCTCGCGCGCCGTCTGGTCGACACCGGCCAGGTTTCGGTGCTGTTGCTGGAGGCCGGACCAAGCGACAGGCACCCCTATATCCACATGCCGGCGGGCTTTACCAAACTGACGGGAGCAACCCATAGCTGGGGTTATGAAACCGTGCCGCAGAAGGGGCTTAACGGATTGGAAATCTGGTACCCGCAGGGCAGGGTGCTCGGCGGTGGCAGTTCGATCAACGCGCAAGTCTATACCCGCGGCAATCGATGGGATTACGACAACTGGGCGGACCATGGATGCAGCGGATGGTCCTACGATGACGTACTGCCCTATTTCCGCAAAGCCGAAGACAACAACCGCTATGCCGACGCGTTTCACGGCCAGGGTGGACCGCTGAAAGTATCGGATGCCCTGCCACACATGATGACGACGGTGTTTGTGCGCGCGGCGCAACAGGCCGGGCTGCCCTTCAATGCAGACTTCAATGGTGCCGAGCAGATGGGGGCTGGCTTCTACCAGGTCACCAATCGCGATGGCAAGCGCTGCTCTGCCGCCGTTGGTTTTCTCGGTCCCATCCGCAAACATGCCAACCTGACCTTGCGCACCAAAGCGTTCGTAACCCGCATTGAGATCGACGGAGATCGAGCGGTCGCGGTCCATGTCAAAGACGGCGCTGGAACGAAACGCATTGAAGCTGGTCGCGAAATCCTGCTGACAGGCGGCGCCGTCGGCAGTCCGCGCACGTTGATGCATTCCGGCATCGGCGACGCCGCCGAACTGTCGCGTCTTGGCATTGATGTGGTGCGGGATGCCCCTTCCGTGGGTCGCAATCTGCAGGACCACATGGATGTGTTCTGCGTCAGTGAATGTTCCGGCGATTACAGCTGCGATAAATACAAACCCTGGTACATGAGCACATGGGCCGGACTGCAGTATATGCTTTTCGGCACCGGCATTGTCGCCTCCAATATCTGCGATGGCGGCGGTTTCTGGTTTGCTGATGAAACAGCGCCGGCGCCTGACGTCCAGTTCCACTTCCTGCCTGGATCGGGCCTCGAGCACGGGCTGAAGCAGATCCGCAATGGCGTGACTTTGAACTCGGCGCTGCTACGGCCCAAATCGCGTGGAACGGTGCGTCTGAAATCCAGTAACCCGTTTGAGAAACCGGCGATCG
Organism: Hoeflea sp.; assembly: GCA_965228435.1. Lineage (GTDB taxonomy): Bacteria > Pseudomonadota > Alphaproteobacteria > Rhizobiales > Rhizobiaceae > Hoeflea_A. The sequence goes on from OZ245818.1 coordinate 5,080,061, forward strand.
ACCCGAATTACTGGGGAGATCCGTATGATATCGAACACTCGATCAAGGCGTTCAAACTCACACGCCGCATTATGCAACAGGATGCCTTTTCACCCTTCGTGAAATCCGAATCGATGCCGGGTGCCGACTGCAAGACCGATGATGACATTCGCGACTACGCCTATCGGTTTTCCAAGACCGATTACCACCCGGTGGGCACCTGCAAGATGGGTGCCGCGGATGACGAGACAGCCGTGGTCACCCCGGATCTGCGGCTGAAGAATGTCGATGGTCTGCGAATCTGCGACAGCTCCGTCATGCCTTTCCTGAACTCGTCAAATACCAACGCACCGACCATCATGATTGCCGAAAAGGCCTCCGATATGATCAAAGCGGACCACGGGCTGGGAGCCGGGTGATGGCGGACAAGCGACCGACGATCAAGGATGTCGCCCAGCACGCCGGGGTGTCCAAATCGACGGTTTCGCTCGTCCTGCAAAAGAGCCCGCTGGTGCGCAGCGAAACACGTGAAGCGGTTGAAGCGTCAATCAAGGCGCTTCGCTATGTCCGCAATCAGGCCGCAGCCACGCTTCGTGGAGCGGGTACCGGATTGATCGGGCTCGTCATCAATGATCTCAGGAACCCGTTCTTCACCGAATTTGCCGCCAGTGCCCAAATGTCATTGTCGGATCACGGCTATACAACCGTGATTGCCAACACCGATGAGGATCCGGTGCTGCAGCACCAGGTCATCACCTCAATGCTGGAACATGGTGTGTCGGCACTTCTGATTTCACCGACCTATGGCGCGGCGCGACAGACGTTCGACGCCATCGAAAGAGCAAATATCCCGACCATGCAGGTATTGCGCCAGGTGGACGACCGGTTGGACCGTTTTCCGTTCTTTTCCATGGATTATGAGACCGGCAGCCACCTCGCAATGGAGCACCTCCTCAATCAGGGGCTCACCGAAGTCGCCTATGCCGGCGGCCTTGAGGGCGTTCAAATCACGAAAGAGCGCATGTGCGGTTACATGACCCACATGAGGGAGAATGACCTGGAGCCGGCGGTCTTTCATGGTCGACCGACACGGGCACTCGGGCGCCAGATCGCTTTTGACATTCACGACAACAGGCCCGACCTCAGGGCTGCGTTGTGTTTCAACGATCTTGTGGCACTCGGCATGTCGTCGGCCTTTGCCCAGGCCGGAGTGCGCGTTGGCCGCGACTTTTACATTGTCGGCTACGACGACATCGAAGAGGCAGCAGAGGTCTATCCTCAACTCAGCACCGTGCATTGCGACGTCAAGGTCTTCGGCAAGCGGACCGCATCGATCCTGCTGCGTTGGCTCGAAGAAGGCAACCCGCCCGGCCAGTCAACGCGGTTTCCGGTACACCTTGTGGTGCGTCAGTCGAGCCGGATTTGCTGAGGCGGCTGCGTGTGCCCGAAACATTCGTTTGAGCGAATGCGACCTTGTCACCGACTCGGGTGATTTGTCATCCGCAGCTCCCTCGACTAGGCTTCTTCTGGGGGGAGATCGCAAAAGGTCGGTGCGGTAGTGCCAGACCTGGGAGGAAGCAGACATGCCGATATTGGTGGGGACCGTTTACGCCGCGCTCGTCGTTTGGGGTGCGTTGCTGATCATGGGGCTGCGCAGTCATTCCTACAGACCTTTTCTCCTGTTTGGAATAGGGCTGATGCTCCTGTTGAACGTCGGCTACTTCATCAACGGTGTTCCGGCGTCGATTGCATCCTTCATCGGTATCTATGATGTGTTGATCAATGTCGGCCTCGCTCCCGAAACGAACGTCGCTGCGATGTCGAAATGCGTGGACAATGCATGCACGGTCTGGGGTGACCGTTTCGTCAATCATCCTGCCTGGGGAGCGGCTTTCTATGACCGGTTTGCAAACGGGCCGGAGTTCCGTTCAACCCTTCTTTACGGACATATCGCCTTCAATTCGATTGCCTTTGTGCTGATGCACATTCAGCTGTTCCGGCCAGGCTACGGTGAGCATCGGTCATCGCATCGGCTTATCGGCCGCGTCACCTTTGCCTCGCTGACCCTCAGCGTCATTTGCGCCACCTGGCTTGCCTCACAACACGGACCTGTTGGAGAATATGGTGGTTCGCTGGCGCAATACGGCTTCTACTCGATGGCGGCTTTCGTATACGCATGCGCGGTCATGGGCATTGTGAAGGCACGTGCCGGCGACAAGGAAGGCCACCGGGTCTGGATGTTCCGGTTCATCGGATCGATGTGGGGTTCCTTCTGGCTCTTCCGGGTCATGCTGTTCGTGATCGATCCGCTGCTGCGGAACCACGAGGCCGCTGCCATTCTGATCTGCATCTGGGGCTCGGCGCCGCTGGGCATCGTGATCGGCGAGGTGATCCGACGGCGACTTGATCGGCCGGCAACAGGTCACGCCGCGGCCGCGGCGCCGCCGGCTGAGTAGATCTCCGACAGACTTGCGAAACGAGTTCAGTCCGACCCGGTCAATCCTCCCGCCGCATGGACGCTGCTCGAGTTCCAGTCGTTTGTGCGGAGTGCTGCTTTGCGGTGGTTGAGTTTTCCGTCGTCTTCAGTCTGAACCTATCCGACAGATCGTGTGTGACAAAGTCCCGCATATGGTTTGCGAAGGCAGCCAGGAGAGGGCTTTCCAGGCGTCGCGTCGAGGTGACCATTCCGACGGTCATTGAAGGCGACTCGAACTTAACGGGCAATTCGGACAATCTGCTTTCGTGCTCGGGGTTGCGGAGTGCGTAGCGCGGAAGCACGGTCAGAAACTCCGTGCTGCCAAGCATCTCCAGGATTGCAGCGGCCGATTCACTTTGAAATGCGATGGACACGTTGCTCACTCCATAGGAGGCCAGCGCGGTCGCCATGTCGACATGCAACATGCTGGGTTCGGCATGGCTGATCCAGGTGGCGGCTTCGAGGTCACTCGCCGTGATCCTGTCCAGTTTCGAAAGCGGATGATCGTTTCGCCCGACGACCACATGTTCGTCCCAGAACAGAGGTTCGACCGCCAGTTCTTCTCTGGGCACGCTCAAAAGTCTGAGCGGACAGATCACGACGTCGATCTGGTTCAACAACACCTTGCGCTCCAGTTGTGGGAAGTAGTCGGAGACGAGTTTGACCTCGATACCCGGCCGCCGTCCGATAAAATGTGCGATTGCGTCGCCGACGAGTCGCTCGCACAGGAATGGTGGGGCGCCGATCTTAAGTTCGCCTGTCATGCCGCGCATTCCAAGCTGGATGTCCTCGTGGGCGCGCTCGCGGATCGCCCTGATGGCACGGCCGTGCCGTGCGAGCTTCTGTCCAATCTCGGTCGGCAGCAACGGACGGTTGCTGCGTTCGAACAATTGAACGCCAACGCGGATTTCCAGGTTCCCGATCATCCGGCTCAAAGCAGGTTGGGAGGTTCCCAACCGCTTGGCCGCCTCGTGGAGGGTCCCGTGCTCGACGATCACAGCGAGCTGCTCAAGATGCCTCGGATCTATCAACATATCAAAATCACATATTAAGGTAACAAGTAAATATTGGACTGATATGTTTCCACCGTCAAGAATGCCCCTGCGAGCACTTTCACTGACGGGAGCAACGGTGCATGACGGGCGAGGCACGGCACGTGTTATGGATCATGGCCGACCAGTTGAGGTGGGACTACCTCAGCTGTTACGGGGCCAGACACATCGACACGCCCAACCTGGATTGGCTGGCGTTGCAGGGTGTTCGGTTCGACAGGGCCTATGTGCAATCGCCGATCTGCGGCCCCAGTCGGATGAGTTTCTATACCGGGCGCTACGTCCGCAGCCATGGATCGACATGGAACGGTTTCCCGCTGAGGGTCGGAGAACCGACACTCGGCGATCACCTGCGGGACATCGGGGTCAAATGTGCGCTTGTCGGAAAGACCCACATGACGACCGATCGCGAGGGGATGAAGCGCCTCGGTATTGAGCCGGACAGTGTGATCGGCGCATTGGTCAGTGAATGCGGTTTCGAGGCCTTCGTAAGAGACGACGGCACCAACCACAGCGACTACCCGAACCGTCATGCGCAGGACTATGATCGGTATCTTCGCGACCATGGTATGGATGGCGACAATCCGTGGGAAGAATGGGCGAACACAGCTGTCGCGCCCGATGGCGCCCTGCTGACCGGATGGGTGCTCGAAAACGCGCCGCATGCGGCACGGGTGCCAAAACAGCACTCTGAGACCGCCTGGCTCACGACGCGTGCCATCGAATTCATCGAAGCCCAGAGCGATCGGCCCTGGCTCTGCCACCTGAGCTATATCAAACCGCATTGGCCCTATCTGGCACCCGCCCCCTACAACGACATGTTCACCGCGCGCGACCTGCCGGCGGTGAACCGCGGAAATTCGGAGCGGCAATCAGACCACCCGTTGTTGCGGGCCTGGATGGACATGCGGGTGAGCATGAGCCTGTCACGGGACGAAGTCCGCAACCTGGTCGCGCCAGTCTATATGGGATTGATCAAGGAACTGGACGATCAGTTGGGTCGGCTCTTTGCCTATCTGCGCGAAAGCGGGCGGATGGACGATACGATGATCGTCTTTTGCTCCGATCACGGAGACAATATGGGCGATCACTGGATGGGTGAAAAGGACCTGTTCTACGACTGCTCGGCTCGCATCCCGCTGATTGTCTACGACCCTCGCAGTGACGCAGATGCGACGCGGGGCACGGCAACGGAACGGCTTGTCGAAGGCATCGATCTCACACCGACGTTCCTCGAGTTCTTCGGCGGAAAGCCGAGGCCACATATTCTGGAAGGCCTGTCTTTGAAGCCCCTGTTGCATGGCTTGGAGACGAAATGGCGGGATTTTTGTGTTTCAGAATATGACTATTCGACCCGCGATGCCCGTCGAACCGTAGGTGTGGATCAGGGTGATGCGCGGCTGGCGATGGTCTTCGACGGGAGGTGGAAATACATCCATGTCGAAAAGATGCGTCCGATGCTCTTCGACCTCGAAACCGATCCCAACGAACTGAACGATCTCGGTACCGATCCAGCCTTCTCCCATCAAATCGAGCGATTAAGCGGCCTGCACTTTGAATGGTCCCGCAGGCACCACAACCGGATTACCAGACCGGCAGAGGTCGTCGAAGCGATGACTGATGCTGGAGAGCCACCTGGCATTTTCATCGGCTACTTGAACAGGGACGAACTGGAAGCGGATGCGAAAAGTCTGCCGTCGCATCTGAAAAACTGAGGACGAGAGGGAGGAAACCATGTCCAGACACACTGCTGTTTTTAGCTTCATCGCGATGCTCGCCATGACCTCGGGCGTTTACGGACAGGCCAATCTGTCCGCCGAGACCGGTCCCCCGACCGGCGCGGTCGGAGCGTCGATTTTAACCCTGGCCGAGGTCGCGGCGTCAGAGGGTGTCGCCGACATTCAGGTGGCGACCGGACAAACGCTGACCAATTCCGTTCAAAATGTCGCTGAAGGCAAGACCGACATCGCGGCGGCTCCCTTCATTCTTCCGTTCCTGATGTCGCGTGGAGCGGGTCCATATGCGGCTCTTGGCGATCAAGGCAAGGAGCTGGCGTCGAAAATTGCCGTCCTCTACACCTACCGCATCGCCGCCTTCCCGATCTTTGCCTATGAGAGCGAGGACTTTGACGGTTGGCAGGACATCGCCGGAAAGACCATCTACAACGGCCCGCCGAGAGGGGCCGCACTGAACCGGGCCCGGGCCGTCATTAAACTGGCCACCGGTCTCGACGACGGCAACGGATACAAGGGTCTGCAGGTTAACTGGGGACAGGCGGTCAAGACCATCACCGACGGTTCGGCTGCGGCGAACGTACTTCCCGTCAATTTTCCGGACGCGCGCATGTCACAGGCTGCAGCGGCCGGAAAGATCAAGGTGTGGTCCTTCCCGAAGGACCTTTTTGAAAATGAAGCGACGCAGAAATACATGAAGGCGCCTGGCACGGTAGCCGTTGAATTCGAGATCACGCCGGATCTTTTCGGCCCGGGTATTACGGTGGTTTCGGAAGACGCCGTCTTTCGTGCGCCTGGCGAGGTCGGCGGTGATGTCGTCAGCGTCGACATGGACTTCAACCTCGCCAAGGCGCTGACAGCTGCCTTCCTGAAGAACATCGAGCTCTACAAGAACAAGACGCCCTACATGAACAATGCTTATTTCGGGGAAACCGATCCAGCGTTGACTTCGCTCTGCGGTCCGATGCCGATCAAGTACCATCCTGGCGCGGTGGCCGCCTGGGAGGAGGCCGGTTACACGATCCCCGATTGCGCCAAACCATAGCGCCTGTGGGCTTATTCCATCCTGCGAAGCGGTTTCGCAGGGACGAGGGGCAGCGCAACCAGGGGTTCATTAATGAGTGAAGACAGCGACACCCGTGCCGACCGGAGCGGCTTCGCGTCGGCTTTTCCCTACGGTCTGGCCGTTGCAATTGTCATGGTCGGTCTGCTGAACTCCATGCCCGGGATTCCCGGCCTTGACGATGCCCTGCGGCAGCTGACCGGTCGGGAATGGTTCAGCATCCGTAAGTTTCCGACCGAATGGTTCTATCCCGCTGCATTCGCGGCGATGATGGTGTGTGTCGCCCTGAGGCACTCGATCTGGAAGAGCTGGAGCGATCGCACGGCGTGGCTGCGCGGTCTGGGTCTGGTGCTGGACATCGCCCTGGTGGCGATGGCGCTCGGAATCTCTCTAACTTATGTTGTCGAGATAGAATCGATCTGCCTGATCGACCAACTGACTGGCGACCGGGAGCGCCTGATCAGCGAGGCGCTGGTCAAGGAAAAGGAGATCGCCGAACTCTACGGATTGCCCGAGCCGACCTCGGTCGAAGATCCGCAATGCGTCAACAACACTGGTGGTTTCCTGGTTCTGATCGTCGGTGCCGCCGTTCTTGTGTTTCTGGCCTACAACGTCAAGGTTTGGGGCCTGCCGCTCGTGCTGGTGGCGCTCGGTGTGGCGCTCTACACCATCGCTACGGTGTTGGTCTGGTATTTCCATGGTCCCGACGACATCAACAAGTATTTGATGACCAAATTGGCCGGCGAGCCCCGATTGCTTTCGGATGGACGGCCCAGGGTTCACGATATCCTGGTCAACAACGCGTCCGGATTGCTGGGTCGCTTCCTGGACATCATGCTGAACACCATTTTCCCCTATTTGGTGCTCGGGTCTCTGTTTGGCGCATCGGCCGGCGGACAGTCGCTGATCAAGCTGGCGTTCCGGTGGACCCGGAAACTGCGCGGAGGGCCTGCGCATGCTGCAATCGTCTCGTCTGCCATGTTCGGAACGATTTCCGGCGGGCCGATCGTCAATGTACTGTCGACTGGTGTTTTGACGATTCCGATGATGTCGAAACGCGGCTTTTCGAAAGTCTTTGCCGGCGGTGTCGAGGCAGCAGCCTCCTCCGGCGGCTCGATCATGCCGCCGGTTATGGGGGTTGCAGCGTTCGTCCTCGCGGCCCTGACGGTTGTGCCCTATTCGGAAGTGATCGTCGCTGCGATCATTCCAGCCGTGGCCTATTTCTTCTGCCTGTTCCTCTCCGTCGTCTTCCAGGCGCGAAAGCAGAACATCGAGGCGATCGGCGAACTGACCGAGGACATGAAACTGGACGGCCAGGACCAGTTGAACCTGCTGATGATCTTCGGGCCGATCCTGCTTATCCTCGTGCTTCTGCTGACTACCAAGGAGAGTGTCGGCTGCGGATTGCTGGGCAGCCTGTTCGGGGCCGAGCGCGTGCTCACCGACGGCGAGTGCGAAGTGGTTTCGCTGTCCTGGTTCCTGCGCCTGGTGCAGAATTCTGTCGGCGATGCGGGCAGCGCCGGCTGGTGGGCCGTTGCATTGCTTGTGTGCCTTTTGTTTCTCGACCCTGAGGTGCGGTCGAAACCGCGCAAGGTGGTCGATGCTCTGGCAGCCGCCGGGGTGCTGATTTCAACGCTCTATCTAATGTTCCTGGCGGTCTCGATCATCGATTTCTGCCTTCAGTTCACCGGGCTGCCGACATTCATTTCGCTGGATGTCCTGGGATGGCTGCAGTCGCTCGATATCGGCCGAGGCGGGTCGACGGCCTTCATGCTGATCGCGCTGTTCGTGACCATGCTGATCGCGATCCTGCTGGGCATGGGCATGCCGGCGGTTCCGGCCTATGTGAATGTCGCGCTTCTCATGGGGCCGGTCTTGGCCGGCCTCGGCATCGCGACCTTCACAGCCCACATGTTCATCTTCTACTTTGCCGTGGCGAGCGCGATCACTCCACCGGTGGCATTGGCTGCCTTTGCGGCCGCCACGATCACCAAGGCCGAGCCGATGGCGACCGGGTTTTCCGCAGTGAAATCCGGCATCGTCATGTTCATCATTCCTTTCGTGTTCGCGATCTACCCGGAGATCCTGCTCATCGACGCTGCGCTGGTTGATCCGACCACCGGCGCGTCAGGCGAGGTCAGCTATCTGCCCGGTTACGATGGCAACATCGCCTGGGGCGCGCTTGGGGCGCTCCTGCTGCGGCTCGTCCTGGCCCTCTACCTGATATCCAGCGCGCTTTCGGTTTTCGACGCCCGGCGTTTGGCACCTTGGGAAGTTCTGGTCCGCCTGGGCCTGGCCGTCCTGATCCTTTTCAAGGCGCCCGAAGTGTTCGGACCGGCATCGATCGTCGCACTGATCCTGGTGGGTTGGCACAGTTACGCGCCCCGTACCTTCTCCAGGGCAGGGTAGTGTGCTTTGGGCCATCAAAAAGGGCGGCGGCGCACCGCTCAGTCAGGTCCGTGCCGCCTCGAAGGCCGCCCAAGCGGCTTCCAGCTTCTCGAAGTCGAAGTCAGGCTGGCGTGCCGGCTCCAGAATGAGCTGTTCGGTGGCGATGAGCTTGTCGATTGCTGCTTTCAATCGCGGAATGACTTCCGGGGGGACGACCAGGGCGCCATGCCGGTCGGCATGAACCAGGTCGCCCTCGCGAACCGTCATGCCGAAGATTTCGACCGGCGTGCCCACTTCACGGACATGGACGAAGCCGTGGCTTGGGCCGATTGACCCGGCGATCACCGGGAAACCTTCCGGCAGATCGCCGAGATCGCGCATTACGCCGTTGGTCAGGGCGCCGGAGAGCCCGAGGCCCTTGTGCACGGTTGTGTTGATCTCGCCCCACCAGGCCGACACGCAATCCGGATAATCGAGATCCTCCACGACAGCGAGCCCCGGACGGGGGCCGGCTGCCATTGACCGCATGTAATCCATGCGACGCGCGCGGATAACGTCGGGTGCTTCCGTCGGCGGTTCCAGGCCGGCGATCTTTGCGGTGCGAGCGAAACCCACCACCGGTGGTTCAAGCGGTGCCGAGCACTGCATGGTGCCACGGGTAAAGGCGGCGAAACCGCGCTTGCCCTGCGCGGTTTCAATGGCGTTGCATATGGTTGGCGTGTCGACCTTGCGCATCAGCGCCAAAAGATCGGGTTCGATTGCCTGTTCGGCCATGGGTGTTGCTTCCTGTCCGGTCAGTTGAGAACGGCGGTTGGACCCGCCGGATCATCGGTGTTGCGCACCCGGTAGAGCGCTGCTTCGCCGGTCATGGAGGGCGAGAGCGCATGGGGCAGTCCGGGTGGAACGGCGCAGGTGTCACCCGGATTGAGAACCGCCGATCCACCGTTCCAGTCCAGTTTCCAGTGGCCGCGCACCGGCATGAGAACCTCGTGCTGATCGATGACATAAGGCTCTGTCGGAAGCGAATTGCGCGTGATGAAGTCCACCTCGAAACCGGGCCGGTCCCTGAGCTTGGCATCGTGACCGATCACCTTTGCCGGGTCGCGATCCGAAAGGGCCACGAGGTCCCAGTAGCGTGCGACGTAGTTGGGAATGACGTCGGCCGTGCTCGGCTCAGGGAACGCCTGTAACTCGTCCTCCGTCAGGAGCGGCATTTGACCAACACCCTCGGGAAGAAACTCCCCCTTTTTGGTGTCATAGAGGCGCCCGGTTTCCGCCAGCACCAGGCCGTGGTCGCTGGCGTCCTCGATCACCTGTGGTGCCCAGATGACACCGCCGCCGGCATCGTCACCGCCGAGGATGGCCATGATCATTCCGTAATCGGTACCGATATTCTCGAAGCCGCGGAAAATACCCGTCGGGATGTTGAAGATGTCGCCCTCTTCCAGCGTCACCTCGCCGGCATCGCCCCAACGGCCCCAGAAAAAGCGCCAGCGTCCCTTCAAGACGAAGAAAACTTCTGCCGTGCGATGCGAATGGAGCGAGTTGCGGCATTTCGGCGGCTGGCCGGCTGCGCCGATGTTGAAGCCAGGTGTTTCCTTGATATGGACGTGTTGGTCGGGGCTTTCCGAAACCCCGCCACCGATGACGGTGAAGTTTTCCTTCTGGTCAGAGCCCGGCGTGTGAGCGTCGATAAAGGCCGTCTTGCACGGTTTCAGATCACCGTATCGAACGATGCGGCTTTCCATTTCAGCGGGGGTCATTGTGGTTCTCCAATAGAAGTAAATGTCTGTTCTTGAATTTTCGATTTTGCGGTTTAACGGTCTTCGTGGGGCCAGTCGTCCGGCACGCGGGCGCTACCGCGGATGATGAGCGTGCTATCGATTTCGATTTTGCGCGGACCGGTGTTCTCCCCGTCGATCATGCCGAGCAAAAGCTTGACCGTGGCGTCCACCATACGGTTGGCGGGCTGGCGTAGCGTGGTCAGGTCGTAAATCTTCCAGGCGGCCATCTGCACGTCGTCGTAACCGACGACAGACACGTCCTCAGGGACCCTCAAATTAAGGTCGCAGCGCAGCGTTTCGATCACGGCGAAGGCCATATGATCGTTGCCGACGAATATGGCGTCGGGTTTGACGGGCGCGGCCATCAATTCGTTGGTCGCATCGATTGCCATACGCCTGCGGTAGTGGCTGTCGATGCAGCGCAGCGGTTGCAAGCCGGCGTCTTCCAGTCCGGCGATGAACCCGGCCTGCCGGTCACGGCCGTTGAGAGATTTCTGCCATCCCGAGATGTGGGCGATCCGCTGATGGCCACCAGCGGCGAGAAAACGCCCGGCCTTGCGTCCGCCGTCGAAATTGGCGGCGGTGACCTGCGCCATGTCTGGATTTTCCTGGCCGCGGTTGAACAGAACGAACGGAATGTTCTCCTGCGACAGCCGTTCGGTCAGCTGGTTGGACATGCTGACGGAGGCGAGGATGATGCCGTCGACCTGGTGGTCGAGCAAGTCGTCGATTACCGGATCAATCTCCTCGGCCAGGTTGGTCGCGAAGAAGACGAGGATGTGATAACCCTCACGGTTCAGTGCTTCGGAGAGCTTTTCGACGGCTTCCGGATAGAAAGGATTCTTCAGATAGGCGACGACAAGCCCGATGGTTTTCGAGCGCCCTGTGATCAGCGAGCGCGCCAGCGTGTTTGGGCGATAGCCAAGCTCATTCGCGGCCGTGCGAACGCGATCGATCAGAGCCTTCGACACTTTGGCACCAGGCGTGAAGACGCGGCTGACGGTTGGCTGGCTCACGCCGGCCCGCCGAGCGACGTCGAGTGCCGTCACCTTCGCCGTCCTCATCGTCCTGGTTCCCTTCGCATCATCAGTCGCGAATGCGCTCCTCGGTGGTCGGATCGAACAGGTAGAGATGGTCGGGATGCAGCCGCAAGCCGACCGTGTCGTCCATGTCTTTGCGCAGATGGCGATCGCCGCGCGCAATAACCCGCTGCTTGCCGAACTGCAAGGTCAGGAGCACGCTCTCTCCGGTGTTTTCATAGGCATAGACCGGAACATCTATATCGCCTTCGCCCGGCTCCAGAATCTCGACATCCTCGGCACGAACGCCGAGCACCACATCGGCCCGGTTCGGGGCGTCGACCGCAACAAGCCGGGTACCGCCGGACGTGACGAACATGCCGTCATTAACCGAGCCGTTGATCAGGTTCATTGCCGGCGAGCCGATAAATCCGGCGACGAAAAGATTGGCGGGATCGTTATAGATCTCGTCGGGCGTGCCGAGTTGCTGGATGACGCCGTGTTTCATGACGGCGACCCGATCGGCCAGCGTCATCGCCTCGATCTGGTCGTGGGTGACGTAGACGGTGGTGATCTGCAATTGGCGCGACAGGTGCTTGAGCTCCGCCCGCATGGTGACCCTAAGTTTGGCGTCGAGGTTCGACAGCGGCTCGTCCATCAGGAACACTTTGGGCGTTCGCACAATGGCCCGCGCCAGTGCCACGCGTTGACGTTGGCCGCCGGAGAGAGCCTTTGGTTTGCGGTCTAGGAACTGTGTCAGTTCGACCTGGGCGGCAGCTTTTTCAACCCGCGGCGCAATGTCCGATTTCGGCGTCCCGCGAACCTTCAAAGGGTAGGCGATGTTGTCGAAAATCGTCATGTGCGGATAGAGGCCGTAATTCTGGAACACCATGGCGACATCGCGGTCCTTCGGCAGGTCGTCATTGACCAGCCGGTCGCCGATCCGGATTTCGCCCGAGGTCGGTTCCTCAAGACCGGCGATCATGCGCATGGTGGTGGTCTTGCCGCAGCCCGAGGGGCCAAGCAGAACCAGAAATTCCTTATCTGCGATTTCAAGGCTCTGGTCGTCGACCCCGACGAAGTCGCCCCAGCGCTTGGTGATGTTCTTCAGGCTGACTTGCGCCATGGCTAACGGACCGCCCCCATTGTCATTCCCTGCACGAAATAGCGTCGGATCATCAATGCCAGCACGAACATCGGCAGCATGATGATGATGCCTGCGGCTGACAGCAGGTTCCAAAGATCGCCTTCTTCAGCCTTGAACAGCGCCAGCCCGATGGGCAGCGTCACCGCGTTCTTGTTGGTTAGGATCAGGGCGAAAAGGAACTCGTTCCAGGCGATGATGAAACAGAAGATGCCGGCCGTGAAAAGGCCGGGTGCCGCCATCGGAAGGACGATGTTGCGGATCACCTGCAGGCGGGTCGATCCGTCGACCATCGCGGCTTCTTCGGTGTCGATCGGGATGCCGTCGATGAAACCCTTGATCATCCAGATGGCGAACGGCATGACGATCGCCAGGTTGACGAGGATCAGACCGACCCGAGTGTCCAGCAACCCGATATCGCGAAACATCACGAAGAAGGGTAGGATGATCACGACGGCCGGTACGAACTGTGTTGCCAGGATCATCACCAGCATGGTCGTCTCGCCCCGAAGCCGGAAACGCGAGAAGGAATAGGCGGCCAGCGTGGCGATCGGAATGGCGAAGATCACGGTGACGGCCGCGACAATCGTCGAGTTGAAAAGCTTGTGCCCGAGGTCGTAGGGCGACTGGAAGACAATGGCGAAGTTCTCCAGCGTCGGCCGAAAGAACAGCTTCAACTGGTAGACGTCGACATGGGATTTGAAGGCGGCCAGAAAGATCCAGATGATCGGTATGATCATCACGCCGGCGGCGATCAGGATCAGGACGATCTGGACGGCATTCCAGAACTGTTTTCTCTGTCTTCCTGTCATCTCAATTCTTCCGGAACACGAATTTGGCGTAGAAATAGGTGAGCACCAGCATGGGGATCACCATCAGCCATGCAACCGATGCGGAGTAGCCGATCTGGCCGTACTTGAAGCCGTTGAAATAAATATAGTGACTGAGTGTCTGGGTGGCGGTGCCCGGGCCGCCATTGGTCAGCATGAAGATCTGATCGAAGGTTTTGAGCGAAAAGATCGATTTCAGGATGATCACCACCGCGAGCACCGGCATCAGTTGCGGCAACGTGACGTCGCGGAAAACTCGCCAACCGGAGGCGCCGTCCACCTGGGCCGCCTCGACCGTATCCTGCGGTATTGAGGCAAGACCGCCGATCAGCACAAGCGTCAGAAAGGGGATCCAACCCCAGACATCCGCGAGAATACAGACGACGAAGGCCAGGAACGGGTCGGATAGCCAGCTGATGTCGGCGAGCGGCGGGAAGATAAAGCCGAAGAAGGCGTCGAACAGGCCGAATTCCGGATTGAACATGAAGCGGAACGACACGCCGATCAGGGCAGGGGACATGGCGAAAGGCAGGATCAGCAAGGTCTGCACGCCGGAGCGCAACCGGCCACCCGGCGCCAGCAGCATGGCCAGTCCGAGGGCGATCAGCGTCGTCAGCGCCACCGTAGCGATGGTGTAGATGGCGGTGACTTGTACCGAGTTCCAGAAAGCCGGCTCTTCGAGGAAGGCCCAGGTGTAGTTCTCGAAGCCGATGTAGCCCTGCGGAAAATTCGGCCGGTTGATTCTGCCCAGAGTGAACGACAGCCGGGCCGAATCGATCAACGGCCAGATCGCCGTTGCAAAGACCACCAGCACCGCCGGCAGCACCAGCAGGTATTTTAGCGTGTTGTCGCGCATGAGAAAACTCCGGGGCGGCCTGCGTTCAGCCGCCCCGGCCCGTGATTACTGAATGCGTCCGGAGCGCTTCAGGACGCGGTTCGATTGTTCGGCGGCCTCGGTCATGAGCTGGCGAACATCACCACCCGCCGCCGCCTTGGCGATCGCTGCCGACAGGATGTCACCGACCTCGGGCCATTCCGGGATCTGCGGCATGATGTCGGATTCCTTCAGCGATTCCCATGCCGCGGCCTGAATGTTGTCGTTGGCCGCATTGACGTCCGCGTCCGTCAGCGACGAGATGTGGGTGACCACGTTGTTGACGATCTTCTTGCCGCCGACCTCGCGTTCAATGGCGTTGGCCTTGTCCATTTCCGGGTTGGAAAGCCACTTCAGAAATTCCCAGGAGGCTTCCGGATTCTTGGAATATTGGGAAATGGAGAATGGCATGGAGATGGCGTAGGTCTTTGTGTTGCCCTGGTAGGAGGGCATACCGGTAAAGGCGACCTGATCCTTGGTGAGCGTCGAGGCGTCTGGGTTGTAGAAGCCAGAATAGGCCCACCACCAGACCGGGATCATCGCCGACTTGCCCTGCATGAAGGACTGACGGGCGTCCTGTTCAACAAAGGCGACCGAGTTGGGATTGGTGACACCGTGCTGTGTGTGCAGAGCGATATAGTCCTCGGTCGCCTTCAGGGCCTCCTCGCTTGTCCAGGCAGCCGTCCAGTCATCGTTGAACACGTCCGCACCGGCAGCCCACAGGAAGTTGATCCAGATGAACAGGTTCTGCCGGTTGCCGTCATTGTTGTAGTACATCGCGAGCGGTGCAATGTCGGGATGTTCTTCCTTCAGCTTCTTGCCAACCTCGATGATCTCTTCCCAGCTCGTCGGCGGGGTGTCGATCAGATCGGCGCGATAGAACAGCAACTGCGGATGGGCGCGTAGCGGGAAACCCAATGTCTTGCCCTCGAACTGGGCCGAGCGGGCAAAGGCGGCCGGATAGCGGTCCATGGAGATGCCGTCGCGTTCCATCAGGTCGTCGATCGGCTGCAGCCAATGGGCGTTCGGTGGACCCCAGCTGTCGAGGTAGTTGACGACGTCATAGGCGCCGTTGGCGGCAATACCCTCAGCCACCATCTTTTCCTGCAGGTTGGTGAAAGGAATGAAGGTCCATTCCGTCTCGATCCCGGTCAGGTCGGTGAATTCCTTGTCGCGCAACATCAGTCCGTCGAATTGCGGCGTGACGACCGACAGGATGTTGAGCTTGGTGCCTTCATAAGGCTTACCGGCGAGCAGTCCGTACTTGGTCTGGTCGGCGGCGAAACCGGTGGCGGTCATCGCGGCGAAGGCCGCACCCGCGGTTGCTGCCATGACATGGCGACGGCTGAATCTCATCATTATCCTCCCTCATAAAGCTTGATCTCTGGTTCTGGCAGCATAACGATAACGGGGTGTGAATACGTATTCAAGCCATTTTCGAATACGTATTCACGGAAACTCCATCGCGCGTGAGAGTTGCTCACCCTGTCAGGCCGGATTGTCCGCGTAGCTCACCACTTCAAACTCGATGCCATCAGCGTCGTGGAAATAGAACCTCCGGCCGGGTTCATAGTCGGCGTGCGAGTGGGTTTTGAATCCAGCTTTTTTGACCTTTTCTTCCACCGCGTCCAGATCGTCTACAACGACACCGACATGATTGAGGCCCCCTCGGGTCGTGTAGGTGTCGTTGCTGCGCTCACCGAGCTTGCCCTGAGAATAGACGGCCAGGTAATTGGCGTCCGAGCCGACATGGATGGTATGGCCGCCGTGAATGGCGTTGCCCTGCCAGCGAATGTGCCAGTCGAACAGGTCGCATAACCAGTCCGCCGTTTTTTGCGGATCGCTGACGGTGATGTTGACGTGTTCCAGTCTGCCCTTACTCATGGCTTGCTCCTTTCAGTGTCTCGAAATCCATCGTGAGACAAGCGTAGTTCTTCAACCTTGGTTGAGGTCAAGAGCCCACTTTTGCCCGTTTCCGGGCAGTTTCCGGATAATGCGTTCTGGCGGTACACTGGTTCCGAACCTACATCACCGCAAGCGGTCCGGGGGCGCGATGCGATGAACAACGAAAACAGCGACGCAGCGGTCCCATCAGACCTATCCTTCGAGTCGGAGGAACTGGCGGCCCAAAAGACGGCGTTGGTCGGACGCTGCATTGCACTTGTTCTCATTGCCGGGCTGACAACTATTCTGACACCTTGGCCTGGTCCGATCTATCTCTACTTTCTGCTTTCGCTGTTTATGCTGCTCGGGATTGCGGCCTATGGCGTAGCGATTTCTCCATGGAGTCGGCCCTGGCATCGCTACGCCTTCGTGACGGCAGATTTCGCCCTGCTTTCCTTCACTCTGATCTATCCCAACCCGTTGGTGCTCAACGAATTTCCGCCGCAGGTTAATCTGCGTTTCGGCAACTTCGTCTACGCCTTCGTTCTGCTCGCCGGCCTTGCTTATCTGTACAGACCGGCGCTGGTTTTGTGGGGTGGGGTTTCGGCTGCCGTCAGCTGGTTTGTCGGCGTGTACTGGCTGACCAGCCTGCCTGGTGCCGTCTGGCGCGATCCGAGCGACGGCGATCCCTCCCAGTTTTCCAACTTGCTCGGCAATCCGCATTTCGTGGACCTGGGTGTGCGGGTACAGGAGGTTGCCGTGCTGCTGATAACAGCCGGCTTGCTTGCCCTTGCGGTTCGGCGAGCCCGGGCAATTGCCATCAGGCAGGCCAATCTCTCCAGCGAGCGCACGAATCTTGCCCGGTATTTTCCGCGCAAGACGGTAGACATTCTGGCTCGCAAGACCAGTCCGCTTTCGGAGCCGCGTGAGCACCGTGCGGCGGTCCTGTTTGCAGACATCGTCGCCTTTACAGGCTGGGCCGAGCGCCATTCACCTCAGGCAACCATCTCGCTTCTGCGCGAGGTGCACGGGATGATGGCGGAAGTCGTATTCCGGCATGACGGGACCCTCGACAAGTTCATCGGTGATGGCCTGATGGCCACCTTCGGAACACCGGAGCCTGGCGATCGCGATGCCGTCAGCGCGCTCGCTGCGGCTGTCGATATGGTTGAAGCCTTCGATCATTGGCGGCGGGATCGAACGGAGGTGCGTGGCTTACGGCTGGCGGTCGGCGTGCACTATGGGCCGATCGTGCTGGGTGACATCGGCAGCAACCGGCGCATGGAATTCGCCGTGTTGGGCGATACCGTGAATGTTGCCAGCCGCCTGGAGAATGCCAATAGGGAATTGGGCAGCCGCTGCATCGTCAGTTCCGAACTCATCGATGCGGCGCGGGTCGAGAGCCCGGAAGATGCCGACAGTCTCATCGGAAAGCTGCAGGATCATGGACCACTTGCCTTGCGGGGTCATAGCGCCACACCGGTCATGGTGTTGCCTTGAAGATCCGAAGCAGGTTGCTCCGCGGTTTATAGCTATTCGGAATTTGCTTTGTTTAAGGCCCGACGCAGCTCTTCGAGTGTCACATGCGTCTTGGAGGCATTGCGTTCATGCACAAACCGCCACACTTCCTTGCCGGTTCGGTCGTAAACAACAACGGTTGGAATGCGGGTGATGTCCCCGAAGGCAATACGCATCTCCTCCGTCCCGGCAATCAGGGGAAATTGCGGTCCGGTCTGCTCGATGAACCGGGCCATGCGGGCTGGATTTTTCTTGCCGCCGAAGTCCTCGAACAGATTGATGGCGACAATCGAGTCACCATCGAGGTTCTCATCTGCGGCGAGGGCGTTCAGATGTTTGAATTCGTCGGTACACGGTGGGCACCAGGACGCAAAAAAGGTCACGACCACGGGGCCTGCTTCAGGGATTTGCGCAGGCTTGGAGCCCTTGATCGGTGATGCCTCGGAAACCATGCCGTGGAGTTGCGTCCAGTCTGCCGGCTCGGAAGCAAAACCGGGAAGCGGGATAAGGGTGAGCAAAAGCACCACGGCGGCGGAACGAAAAGAGCGCATGTGCAAAGGCTAGACGGAGGCCGGTGGAGCAGCAAATCAAATAGCCGTGGCCAACACGTGATCGATGCAAGTGTAAGCTTGGATGTTGCCGTCATCGCAACCGCGTATAGGATACCAGAGAACGAACCGAGGGATTCTTCATGCATGTTCTAGTCTTGGGCGCTGCCGGAATGGTCGGGCGCAAACTGGTCGACCGCCTTTGCTCCGACGCAGCCATTGGTGACAACGCCATTACGGCCATGACGCTTTTCGACATCGTCGAGCCTGAGCGTCCCGATGCCCGTTGGCCGGTGTCCATACGGTCCGGTGACCTGGCAGACGCAGACGAAATCGAAAGGCTGATACTGCACAAGCCGGATTTTATCTTCCACCTCGCTGCGGTCGTATCGGGAGAAGCCGAGGAAAATTTCGACAAGGGATACGCCGCCAATCTCGATGCCACCCGACAGCTCTTCGAGGCGATCCGCAAACACAATTACAGTCCCCGGGTGGTCTTCACCTCATCCATTGCGGTTTTCGGCGCTCCGCTGCCGGATGCCATCGGTGACGAATTCCTCTGTGCCCCGCTGACATCCTACGGCGTCCAAAAGGCCTGCAGCGAGTTGCTTCTGATGGACTACAGCCGCAAGGGAATGTTGGACGGCATCGCCATTCGCCTTCCGACCGTCTGCATCCGGCCCGGAAAACCGAACAAGGCAGCCTCCGGCTTCTTCTCCAATATCCTGAGAGAACCCCTGATCGGCGAAGAGGCAGTGCTGCCGGTTCCGCGATCGGTCCGCCACTGGATGGTGAGCCCGACGACGGCGGTCGGCTTTCTGATCCATGCGGCGACGATTGATCTCGACCGCGTCGGTGCCAGGCGGGCGCTGACCATGCCCGGCATTGCCGCGACGGTGGGTGAGATGATCGAAGCCTTGAAAAATGTGGCCGGCGCCGACCGGGCCGCTTTGATCCGCGAGGAGCCTGATGAGACCATCATGCGGATCGTTCAGGGTTGGCCCCGTGATTTCGATGCGAAGAGAGCGCTGGAACTTGGCTTTGTGGCCGATGCGTCTCTTGAAGACGTCATTCGCAGTCACGTCGAAAATGAATTGGGCGGTCAACTTGGCTGACCCGGCCGTCAACACGGCATGACCCAGGCATTCGACTACATCATCGTCGGGTCCGGGTCAGCCGGGTGCCTGCTGGCCAATCGCCTCTCGGGCGATCCTCAGTGTCGCGTGCTGGTTCTGGAAGCCGGGCCGATGGATCGGAATTTCTGGTTGAAGCTGCCGGTAGGCTACTTCAAGACCGTCTATGACGAGCGGTTCTCGCGAACATTCAAAACGGAACCCGGAGAGGGCGACGGTCATCGTGGCATCGACTGGCCTCGCGGTCGGATTGTCGGCGGGTCGAGTTCCATCAACGGGCTCATTTTCATTCGTGGCCAAAGCGACGATTTCAACGACTGGAGCCAGTTGGGTGCCGCCGGCTGGGGCTACGATGATGTGTTGCCGCATTTCAAGGCGCTCGAAAGCTGGGAAGGGGGTGCTTCTGCGCTTCGCGGCGGCAGCGGCGAGATGACTGTCTCCGGTTTGCGCAACGACCATCCCTGTTGCCGCGCCTGGTTGGATGCCGCCCAGGAATACGGACTGCCTTTCAACGCCGACTTCAACGGCGAGACGACCTATGGCGTCGGCGCCTACCAACTGAGCATCACCCAGCGATGGCGCGCGAGCGCTTCACGACGGTTTCTGTATCCGGTGTTGAAACGCCCCAATCTCACCGTGACCACCGAGGCCCTTGTGAGCCGGATCCTGATTGAAAACGGGCGGGCCATCGGCGTCGAGTGGACTTCAGCCGGTAAGCCGTTCCAGGCCACCGCAGATCGTGAAGTCATTCTTGCGGCCGGCACGGTGCAGTCGCCGCAAGTGTTACAGCTCTCTGGAATCGGACCGGCCGACCATTTGCGATCGCTCGACATTCCGGTTGTGGTTGATGCACCGGAGGTCGGCGACAATCTGCAGGATCATTACCAGATGCGGACGATCGTGCGGATGAAGGACCATCAGTCGCTCAATGATGATGTGCGCAACCCGGTGAAGCTTGCGCGCATGGGGATGGAATGGCTGTTTCGCGGGTATGGGCCATTGACCGTCGGCGCCGGGCAGGTTGGCGGAGCTGCCTGTACACGGCACGCGATTGGTGGCAGGCCCGACGTGCAATTCAACGTCATGCCGCTGTCAGCGGACAAGCCGGGCAAGCCCCTGCACCGATATTCCGGTTTCACCGCCTCGGTTTGGCAATGTCATCCAGAAAGCCGCGGGCACATTCGCATTGTCTCGAAAGACCCGGCCAGGCAACCGGCAATCACGCCGAACTACTTCGACCGCGACATCGACAGAAAGACCATTGTCGATGGTGTCCGCATTCTGCGTGAGATTTACCGACAACCCTCGTTTCGCGATCTCTGGGATGACGAGATCGTGCCTGGAGCCGACATTCGCAGCGAGGCTGACGTCTGGGATCAGGTTCGCCAAACGGGCGGCACAGTGTTCCATTGTGTGGGCACATGCCGCATGGGCAGTGACGAGCGATCCGTCGTCGATTCGTCGCTCAAGGTTCGCGGGATTGAGAGCCTGCGGGTGGTGGATGCTTCAGTGATGCCTAAGATCACCTCGGCCAACACCAACGCTGCGACTTTGATGATCGCGGAAAAGGCTGCCGGAATGATCAGCGGCCGCTGAGCCGAAGCCTTAGGCGCCCTGGCGTGCTTCTCGGAACGACACCATCCGGTTTCCGTGTTCGTCCCAAAGGGCGAGCCGAACGGTGGCCAGGCTGTCAGACAGGGTCATCCGATTGATGTCGCGCAGTTCAGGGTGGTTTCGCAGCACTTTTTGGAGCCGGTAGAAGGGGATCCGACTGCACAGGTGATGGACGTGGTGGACACCGATATTTGCGGTAAACCAGCGCAGCGGCGCCGGCAGATCGTAGTACGAGCTGCCGTGCAGGGCCGCTTCCTGCCGGTCCCATTCGGACTGCCTCTCCCAACTGGTCTGTTCGAACTGGTGCTGGACGAAAAACAGCCAGACGCCGATGGTTGCTCCGAGCACCGTGATGGGCAGTTGCACGATCAGGAAGAGTTTGAAACCGACCAGCCAGATGATTGTGGCCGCCGTAAGCGCAATGGCAACATTGGTGCCCATCGTGCTCGCCCAGGGTTGCCAGCCTCGACGCATCATGCCGAGAGGCAGACGGTGGTCGAACAGAAAGAGGTAGGTCGGACCGATACCAAACATGACCAACGGGTGCCGGTACAGTCGGTACTTGAACCGGTCCCATGCGGATCGTGAGCGATATTCGTCAACGGTGAGCGTTTCGATTTCGCCGAAGCCGCGGTGCTCCAGACAGCCGGAGCCGGCATGATGCAGGGCGTGGCAGCGTTGCCAGAAACTGTAGGGTGTGAAGGTCAGCACGCCAATGAAACGCCCCGTCCAGTTGTTGGCGCGCTTGTGGCGAAAGAACGCTCCATGCCCGCAGTCGTGCTGGATCATGAACAGCCGGACCAGGAAGCCGGCTGCGGGCAGCGTCAGCGCCAGTCCGATCCAATAGCCATGAGCGATCAGTCCGGCGGCGAGCGCCCATAGAGCTATGAACGGCAAAAAGGAGATCAGGAATTCAAGCAGGCCGCGTCCGTTGCTCGGCTCGCGATAGTCAGCAAGGATGTGCGCCCAGGTGCGGGCATCCTTGTGGGCAGCAGTAGCTGTTTTGGGGGCAGCGGGGTCCGACAATCTACCAAGCCTCTCCGGTCGTGGCTTCAACCGGAGACACGCCCATGGCGCTGTGGCTCTGCCGGAAGGCCGGTTAATCTAAACCGTATACCCGCAAAGCGTTGTCTGCCGGACTATGAGGCTTGGACACCAGCACCTGGAGTTCGGCGATGACACACGAGGCTCACGCTACGTATCGACATGACATATTGATGAAGACCGCCGAGTTCAAGACCGAACCACGCCCGCCTCACCAGTTTGTCGAGATGTACTGGGTTTCCATGAACTCCAGCAGGCCATCCTTGCCGCCCTCGCGACCGAGGCCCGACTGCTTGATGCCACCGAATGGCGCTGCGGGATCGGAGACAAGGCCGCGGTTGAGACCGATCATGCCGTAGTCGAGCCTTTCTGAAACGCTAAGGCCGCGCCGGAGATCACCGGTGAAGAGGTAGGCGACGAGGCCGTATTCGGTGTCGTTGGCGCGGGCAATGACCTCCTCCTCGTCGTCGAAGGTCTGGATGGCCGCCACTGGGCCGAATATCTCGTCGTGGAGGCAATCGGCTTGGTCGGGCACATCGGTCAGGACGGTCGGCGGATAGAAGAATCCTTTGCCGTTAGGGCGCTTGCCTCCCAATTCGACCCTGGCTCCCTTGGCGACGGCGTCATCGACGAAAGCGGCCACCTTGTCGCGGGTCACGGCATTGACGAGCGGTCCGACATCGACATCCGCATCAAGGCCGCTTCCGACGGTCAGGGCTGCCATTTTGGACACATAAAGTTGCGTAAAGCGCTCCCTAATCGCGGAGTGGATATAGATCCGGTTCGCCGCGGTGCACGCCTCGCCGAGATTGCGCATTTTGGCGACCATCAGGCCTTCTACCGCGGCGTCGATATCGGCGTCCTCGAAGACGATGAACGGCGCGTTGCCACCCAGTTCCATGGCCGGTTTCAGCACCGTGTCCGCAGCGGCATGCAGCAGCTTGCGGCCGACATCCGTCGAGCCGGTGAAGGAGACGACACGGACTCGGGAATCGTGCAGCATGGCGCCGACGACGGCACCCGACTGTCGGGACGGAAGGACGTTGACCAGCCCGGGCGGCAGGCCTGCCTCCTCCAGCAGCGGCATCAGTGCCAGCATGGTAAGCGGAGTTTCGCTTGCCGGCTTGACCACAACCGGACAGCCGGCGGCCAGCGCCGGCGCGATCTTGCGCGTTCCCATGGCTGCCGGGTAGTTCCATGGTGTGACCAGAACCGCGATGCCAGCCGGCCGCTGCTGCACCAGAATTCGGGCGCCAGAGGCAGGTGCTGGACCCAGGTGACCCTCCACGCGAACCGCTTCTTCGGCATACCAGCGGAAAAACTCCGCTGCGTAGATCGCTTCGCCCATCGCATCGGCGCGGGGCTTGCCGTTTTCCAGGGTGATCAGACGGGCGAAATCCTCGAGGCGCTCGGTAAACAACTCGAACGCCCGCCTAAGGATCTCGCTGCGGGTGCGCGGCGTCTCGTTGGCCCATGCGGCGAACGCCGACTCCGCCGAATCCAGCGCCGCCATGGCATCGTCGACCGTTGCCGAGGACACGCTGGTCAAAACGGTTTCGTCGGCCGGGTTATGGACCTGGAAGGTCCGCCCGTCGGAGGCATCCCTCCAACGACCATCAATATAAAGTTGGTTGAACATGTAGGCGTGCCCCTTCAAAGCAGGTGCTTCATCGGCTCGGCAGCCCGGCCGGCAAGGTCGTCGAGCAGTTCAATGGCCGCTTCGAGCGGCAGTTGCTCTTCCCGAAAATGCAGGCTAACGATCAAGCCGCCATCCGCCGATGAGCCAAGGACGATGGTAGGAGCGGCACAGATGCCAGCCGGCCGGTAGTCGGATATCCGGGTCCGGGACAGATCGAGAATTTTGATGTCCGCAACCCGATCGATTGCATCGGTCGTCGTCCGGACGCTACTCAGAACGACGCGATCGGCGTCGGTTGCAAAGGTCGTGCCGTCTTCCGATCCGTAACTGGCGTGTTCACAGAGGATCCCGTCGGCCGGAGCGACGCCTGTGGTGTTGCGCAGCGCCCGCGTCGCGAAGTTCAGCCACACGGCCTTCTCCTCGATGGGCCTGCCAGCGATTTCGGACGTCCAGGCGACGAATTCGGTCATCGGCTGGCGATTGACACTGGCCGACAGCGTGCTGGCGGTCGGCATGCTGGGCGGCGGTTTGAGCCGTTCCGCCGGCTGTTCGAGATCGGCAGCATGGATCGGTTGGCTGGCCCCCCGGCGTACGAGTTGCCGCAGATCGATGCCCCTTTGCGCGGCCAAATATTTGGCTTTGGCAGAGGCAAGGATCCTGTCTTCTGGCCAAGTTGGAGCCGTCGGTTGTGGCGAAGCGACTGCAGTCGGCGGGTTGTCGGGTGCTTGCGGTGTGGGGGTTGTCGGTTGGGAAGCGACGGCTGCGCCGTCCACTCTAGCACCCGGCGATGACCACGCGCCGCCGGCGACGACGTCATCCGCGCTTTCGGAGATGATGGCGATGATGTCTCCGACAGGAACGGCCTGGCCGGCCTCTGCGCGAATCTCGGCGAGGACACCGTCATGGGCCGCCTCCAGTTCCATGGTGCTCTTGTCGGTCTCCACTTCTATCAGCACGTCGCCCTTCTTGACCGGATCGCCCAGGGCCTTCGTCCAAGAGACGATCAGCCCGGTGTCCTGGGCCATGCCCAGCTGCGGCATGGTGACCTCATGCGGCATGGAAAAGCTCTCCGCGAACCGCGGCAGCGGCGCGCTCGGCAACAGCCGCGGGTGTCGGAACGGTCAGGTCCTCAAGCACTGGTGAAAACGGGACGGGAACGTCCATGGCGCCCATACGCAGCACCGGTGCGTCGAGATGATAGAAGGCTTTCTCGGAAATACGTGCGGCGATTTCCGCGGTCACGCCGTAACTCTGGTGTCCCTCGTCGATGATCATGACGCGGCTGGTCTTTTTCACCGAATCGAGGATCGTGGCTTCGTCCAGCGGAACGATGGTGCGCGGGTCGACGACTTCGGCCGACATGTTCAGCTTCGCCAGGAGATCCGCCGCCTGCTGCGCGACCTGCACCATGGAGGAGGTGGCGACTAGCGTTATGTCGCGTCCCTCGCGCAGTATGCTGGCCTCGCCGAAAGGGATCAGATACTCCTCCTCGGGGACCGCTGCCTTATCCTGATACATCAGCTTGTCTTCGAAGATTACAACCGGGTTGTTGTCGCGAATGGCGGTCTTCATCAGCCCCTTGGCCTCGTAAGCGCTGGAGGGCAGCGCGACTTTCAGCCCAGGAATGTGGGCAACCAGCGCATGTAGCGACTGGCTGTGCTGGGCGGCGGACCGTCGTGTGGCGCCGAGATTGGTCCGCAACACGATCGGGACGGTCAGCTTGCCGCCCGACATGTAATGGGTTTTGGCCGCCTGGTTGCACAGCTGGTCCATGACCAGGAAAAGAAAGTCGCCGAACATCAGATCGACGACCGGCCGCAGGCCGGTCACGGCGGCGCCGACGGCAATGCCCATGAAGCCGGGTTCGGAGATCGGCGTGTCGAGGATCCGCTGTGTGCCGAATTCCTCCACGAGACCCGACAGCACCTTGAACGGCGTGCCGGCCTCGGCCACGTCCTCACCCAGCAGAAAGACGGTTTCGTCGCGTCGCATTTCCTCGGCTATGGCCTCATTGACCGCCTGCGAAAGGGTGATCTCACGCATGGTGCCGCTCCTTCGCTGCCTCACAGTCGCCGTCAATCCGCATAGATGTGCGCCTCGACTTCCGAAACCGGCGGATAGGGCGCCTCGAGCGCGTAGGAGACGGCTGTCTCGGCCTCCCGTGCGACCTCTTCGCGCATGGCGTCGAGGTCCGTCATGTCGACGACCTTTTGCGCCACCAGCCAGGCGCCGAAATTGTCGATCGGATCGCGATTTTCCTTCCAGTGCGCTTCCTCTTCCTTGCTGCGGTAATAGCTGCGGTTGATGTCACCAACATGGTGACCGTGATAGCGGTAGGTATTGAGGGTGACGAAAAACGGGCCTTCGTTGTTGCGGGCACGGGCCACCAATTCCTGGGTCAGCGCGTTGATGGCCAACACGTCCTGCCCGTCGACCTCGAAGGCCTCGATACCGAAGGCTTCGGCCCGCGCCTTGAGATCGCCGGCCGCCATTTCTGACATGTGGGTGTATTCGCCATAGAGGTTGTTTTCGCAGGCGTAGATGACCGGCAGCTTCCACAGCGCGGCCATGTTCATGACCTCGTACAGCAGACCTTGGCCCATGGCGCCGTCGCCGAAGAAGCAAACGGTCACGGCGTTGGTTCCGAGGCGCCGAGCGCTGAGCGCCGCGCCGGTGGCGATGCCGGCTGAGCCGCCGACAATGGCATTGGCGCCGAGATTGCCGTTGTCCTGGTCGGCGATATGCATTGAGCCGCCCTTACCGCGGCAATAGCCTTCCGCCTTGCCAAGCAGTTCGCAGAACATCTCGCGGAACTCGGCGCCCTTGGCGACGCAGTGACCGTGGCCGCGATGGGTCGAGGTGATGTAGTCGGTTTTCTCGAGCGCCTCGCAAATTCCGACCGCGACCGCCTCCTGACCGGAATACATGTGGGTCAGGCCGGGCATCTTGGCCGTTAGGTAAAGCTGGTTGGCGTGGTCTTCGAAAGTGCGGATCCGCACCATCTGGCGATACATGCGCAACAGGTTTTCCGCATTGGTCTTCGGCTTGGTTTTCATCCGCTGTGACTTCAGTAACGGTTGGCGATCGGCATGTCCTGGGCCGGGAACAGGCTAATCACCTGGCAGCCGGTGTCGGTGACGACGACCTCTTCCTCGATGCGGGCGGCCGAATAGCCGTCCTTGGCCGGACAAAAGGTTTCCAGAGCGAACACCATGCCGGTCTTGATCTCCATCGGATTGTCGAGCGAGACCAGGCGGGAGATGATCGGCCGCTCGTGCAGCGCGAGCCCGAGGCCATGGCCGAACTGCAGGCCGAAGGCCGCCAGTTCGCTGGGGAAGCCGAATTCCTCTGCTTTCGGCCAGACAGACGCCACGGTGTCGGTCGAAACGCCCGGCTTGATGAGCGATATGGCGTGGTCCAGCCACTGGCGGCATTGGACGTAGGCATCGTTCTGGACCGGCGTCGCCATGCCAACGTTGAAAGTCCGATAGTAGCAGGTGCGATAGCCCTGATAGGATTGCAGGATATCGAAAAACGCCTGGTCGCCCGGACGGATCAGCCGATCGGTGAAATTGTGCGGATGCGGGCTGCAGCGTTCGCCCGATATGGCGTTGATCGCCTCGACGTCGTCGGAGCCCATTTCGTAGAGCATCTTGTTGGCGAGCGCCACGATGTCGCTTTCGCGCACACCCGGCTTCAGCTCTTCGTGGATCATGTGGTAGACGCCGTCGACCATGGCTGCCGCCTGGTTGAGCAGCATGATTTCGTCGATGTTCTTGATCTCGCGCGCGTCGAGCATCACCTGCTGGCCGTCGACCACCGTCATGCCGGCCTTCTGCAGTTCGAAGAACATCGCCGTTTCGGCATAGTCGACGCCGACGGGCATGTCGGCGACGCCGGCTGCACGCAAGAGGCCCATGACCTCTTCGGCGTGGTTCTTCATCAACCCGACGGCCGGCGGCACGGTTCCGCGCATACCCAGCATGCCGGCGCGGCAGCGTTCGGGATCGAGCCAGTCGCAGTAGAGCCGGTGATGCACGGCAGCCGATCCGAAGTCCCAGACGAGCGGCTCCTCGTCACCCATCAGCAGAGCGAAGCGGCAGAGCTTGTCGCGTTCCCATTCGCCGATTTTGGTGCCGGAGACATAGCGAATGTTGTTGACGTCGAAGAGCAGAAGCGCGCCGCATTCGGAGTTCTTCAGCGCCTCGCGCGCCCGTGACAGCCGATACCGTCTCAGCCGGTCATGATCGACGCGCCGCTCAAAATCCACGGCCATGTGGCCGGGTGCCGGAATGTGGCGGTCCCATTTCCAATTGGGGTCCATGTCCTGCGGCCGCAGGAGCCGCGGATCGAGGGCAGTGTTCATCGGGTGCCTCCAGTGGCCCCCGACGGTCGTCAGGGGCTAGTAATGTCCGTTCGACCGCATCAATGCATCGGCGCGGTTCTGTGCGTTTTCCAGTGCCTGGCCGACGGATTTCGCACCGAGCAGCATGTCGTGCATCTCCTCGCCGGCAATGGCGATGATCTCAGCGATTTCCGGAACGGGCGGCCGTGGCCACATCTCGAAGACGCC
Organism: Hoeflea sp.; assembly: GCA_965228435.1. Lineage (GTDB taxonomy): Bacteria > Pseudomonadota > Alphaproteobacteria > Rhizobiales > Rhizobiaceae > Hoeflea_A. Next base: position 5,108,356 of record OZ245818.1, read on the forward strand.
AAACCGGGCCATTTCGTCCACGATGGATATCATCGGCGAAATGCGCTTGACCTCAGGATCCATGCTGACGCTGAAACGCGGTGTCACCAGGCTCCCGTTCTCGATGTAGAGTTTTACGGTCTGAGCCGATGTAAGCGACACCAAAGCTGTCCAGATTGGATCAATTCGTTCGGGTGCGATGTTGGATGGAATGGCCAGCGCATATCCGCCTACCGGCGCGATGTTGCGCCCGCTTGGACCGGCCGGATGGGGCAGGTAGTCGGTGTTGCCGAAGGCCGGTGATTTTTCGTCGAGTTCAAACAACGGTGCCAGCAGCGTAGCGCAATAGGCGATGGCGGCGGCGCCGTCGGCGTAACAGCGCGCCCGCTCGTACCAGGACATGTTGAGGATGCCACGCGGCGAATAATGCAGCAGCTCACGAAAATACTCGGCAGTGTCGCGGGCCGCGCCGGTATCGAACATCGGACGGAAATTCTCTCCGACGACGTTCTCCCCGTCGAAACCATTCGGCGTCTTCTTCAGATTGAGGACCGGCTGTCCGAAGGCGGCCACGACGAACAGAAAGGAATGGCCGAGCGGTGTTCCGCGCGCGGCGTTCCAGGCTATTCCGGAAAGACCGCTGAAAGGGTCGTGCAACTGGCGGGCGGCCGCCAGGGTTTCGTCGATGGTGCGCGGCGGCGTGATGCCGCGCTCCTCGAAGATGTCGCGCCGGTAGACAAGCAGTTCCGGGGTGGTCTGGACCGGGATCCCGTACTGCCGGCCGCGGTAACGGGCGCTGGCCATTGCCTCCTGGTGAAAGTCCGACGTGTCGAAGGCGCTGTCCTTCATCAGATCGTCGAGCGGCAGCAGGTTGCCGGCGGCGGCCATTTCGCCGAACCAGGGCAGGTCGCAGGCGATGATGTCGTAGCGGGAGGAATCGGCTTCGGAATTTTCGAGGATTTCCGTGCGAAGACGGTCGATCGACAGAGCGCGGGAGCGGATGCCGACACCGAACAGCGTCTCGAACTGCTTCTTCAGCACGTGCATTGCCATGAAAGTCGGGTCGGCGTGAACGAGAAGCCGCAGATCGTTGGCGATCGGCAGCTTGGATTCAAGAATGCTGGGCGGCGGCAGGACGCTGCCGCTGGAATAGGATGCGCCGAAGAAGTAGTCCGCCAGTTCGCTGCGTTCGGCGCCGCGCGATCCAAATGTGCTTCCGACCAGGGAATGGCTTCGCCGCGCCAGTTCCTGCCACTCCAGCAGCATTTTTTCCGTCGGATGCAGGGAAAAGGACTTGCCGGTCGACGTTCGCGGTCGCTTGATGATCAGGCCACGCTCGATCAGAGAGTCGATGCCGCGCATCGCGGTGCCGTAGGATAGGCCCGAATTGGCCACCAGCGACGAACTGGTCGTCAGCTTGCCGGTCAGGTGATTGCGCAGCAGCGAGACCAGCATGCGGATTTCGCTGTAGCCGGTCTTGACGGAAAGCGCCCGCTCGACCTCGATCTCCAACTGTTCCAGGAAATCGAGAAACCGCGCCATCTCGTGGCTGGATACGCCGAAGGCCTGGCGCTGGTCGGCCGTTTCGTAAGGACCTTCCGGCTGGCCGGTTTTGGCCTGTCGGTCGTAACGCCCCAGCAAATCGGCGACGCTTTGTGTTCCGCCGTGCATTTTGCCTCCCGTTGCCGGGCAGGGTAGTGCCCGAGCCAGGGCATTCTAACAGTGAATTTGTCCAAATTGGATATTTTTCAGGATGCAGGTGCCGAGCCCGGACTTCGGACTGTCAACGCTTCACGGCGGCGGTCGACGTCGCTGAGGATCTGCTTGCGTCGCTGCTGGGCGTCGAAGATCCGCGAACCCGTTTGAAACATGATCACCACCATCAGCAGGATGCCGAGATAGAGCTGCACCATGAAAGCCGGCGTCACGTTGAAGACGAGGCCGGTGTTGAGAAAATTGACGGTCAGCGTGCCGATGGCCGCGCCGATGACACCTCCACGTCCGCCAAGGATGCTGACGCCGCCGATAAAGGCCGCGACTGTACCGGCGAGCAGCAGATATTGCAGACCGAGCGCCTGGGCGGTTCCGGACCGCAGGCCGATGATCACGCCGCCCAGCCCGGCACAGAAGCCGGAGATGGTGAAGACGACCATCATCGGTCGCTTGAGGTTGATGCCGGATGCCAGTGCTTCCTTGCGAGCGCCGCCGATGGCGTAGATTTCGCGCCCGTAGCGGGTGTAGTTCATGAACAGTCCGACCAGGACGAAGACGGCGATGACAAGCAGACTGGCGGGTGAGAAATAGACCAGCATTTTGGTGGTGATGAAGTCCGGTACCGTGAAGTCGGTCAGCATTACCGTCTTTTCTTCCGCGGCGAATAGCGCGACACCGCGCAGCAGCATCAGCGTGCCAACCGTCAATACGATGGCGCGGATGCGAAGATAGGCGACGAAATACCCCTGTACCAAGCCGATGCAGCTGGAGATGGCGATGGCGATCAGCGCTGCCGTCGGGGCACCGAGTGTATCGGTGAACCGCACCACGATGACGGCTGCCAGCGCGGCGTTGGAGCCGATCGAGAGATCGATCTCGCCGGCGATGATGCATAGCGTCAGCGCAAGACCGACGAGACCAAGCACTGCAAACCGCTCCATGATCGCGTACGAGGTGCGGTGGGTGAAGAACAGGTCGTTGGTCAGGGCGAAATAACCGTACACACAGACTGCCAGCAGGATGGCGAAGGCCAGATCCGGATTTCCAGTAATCCAGTTGCGCAGTTTCGCGACCGGGCCGATTTCAGTTGTCATGGTCATTCCTGCACCCTGCTTCCCCTGCGCATCAGTGCGAACACAATGATACTGAAGACGATCATCAGGCCGACGGCCAGAACCCGTGGTCCGCTGTTGAAGCCGTGCAGCACCATCATGTTGTCGACTGTGGAAATAAAGATGGCTCCGAGGCTCGACCGCAGGGTCGAACCGTAGCCGCCCATGATCGAGTTGCCGCCGACCATGACTGTGGCGATCACCAGGATGGTCATGTCGCCCGACGAGCCGAATTCGGACGAGAAATAGTTGACGTGGGCGCTTGAGACCTGCGCCGAGAAGGCGATGGCGACGAAAGCGGAGCAGACCGAGGCGATTGTGCAGGCCTTTATGGCCATCGAAAAGTTCTCGTGGCCGGTGGCCCGGCCGGCGGCCCGGTTGGCGCCGATCAGATAGACTTGGCGGCCGAAGCTCGTGTAGCGCAGGACGATTTCGGCCGTCACTGCGATGATGATGAAGGCGATGGTGATGTTCGGCAGGCCCAGAAATGAACCGGAGCCGAGCCATTCAGCCCCGTGCGGTCGGCGAAACGAAATCACCAGATTGTCGCTCCACCAGGACGCCAGGCCGAAAAACAGGCCGGCGGCGCCGAGGGTGACGACGATCGGGTTGCCGCCGAGGCCGATCAGCGCCCCCTGCAGGACGCCGGCGACGATGGCGACCGACATGGTGAACAGGAAGGCCAGCTCGAAGCCGTAGCCATTGGACATGGCCATGGCGAAGGCGATGATTGACAGGGCCGCGGTTTCCTTCATCGACAGCAGGAAGAAATTGCCGGACAGCGTGACGAAGGTCAGACCCACCGCCATGATGCCGACGAGCGCCGCATCGCGGATGATGGTCTTGAAGTTGAACACCGTCAGGAAGTTGGGTGCCGTCGCCATGCCGTAGAGGAAGACCGCGGCGAACAGCACCAAAAGCACGATGACCAGCGGCGAATAACGGTCCAGCAGCCGATCGACGACGCTGCCTAGCGATCTGGTTTCTCTGTCCGTGGCGGCGTTCATGCTCATCGGGAAGGCTGCCCTAAAGGTTGGTTTCGTTGAACGGGTCAGTGATCTGCTTGAGGATCGCAGCCGCGGAGATGTCCCGAAGAGCGAGTTCGCCGATCTTCAGGCCGCGATAAAAACTGATGATTCGGTCGGGAAGGTTGGCGATCTCCTGGATGTCGGTGGAGGCGACGACGATGGCGGCGCCGGCGTCGGCCAGATCGCGCAGCTTCTGATAGATCTCGGCGCGCGCGCCGACGTCGACACCGCGGGTCGGCTCGTTGACGAGGATGATATCGGGCTCGATCGACAGCCATTTGCCGAGCGCCACTTTTTGCTGGTTGCCACCGCTCAGAACGCCGGCTTCGGCAGCGAGGCGGCCGACATCGATGGTGAATTTCTCGGCGATTCCGCTCGCCAGCTTCCATTCGGCAGCAGACGACAACCAGCCGAAGCTGGAAATCGCGCCCAGAGAGGGCGAAGAGAGGTTCTCCTTGATCGGTCGTCCGAGGAACAGCCCGTCATACTTTCGGTCTTCGGAGCAGTAAGCGATGCCCTCGCGAATGGCCTGTTTGGGGCTTGGTGGCAGAAAGCTGCGGCCGGACCGCAGTAGCTTGCCGGAGCGGGTTTGCCGCGCGCCGCCCATGGCGGCGAGGATCTCGCCTGACCCGCTGCCCAATTGACCCGCGAGGCCGAGAATCTCACCCGGATAGATGCTGAAACTCACCGGCTCCAGGAGGCCGTCGGGCCACAGATCTTCGACCGTCATCAGCGGTTCTGTCGCTATCCTCGGCTTCCTGTCAGGGAACATGATCTCCAGTTCACGCCCCAGCATCAGCTCGACCAGACTGTCGACATTCAGCGTATCGGCAGTGCGCGGCTGCTGGCTTTCGCCGTCGCGCAGTACGGTGATGCGGTCCGTAATCTTGAAGATCTCGTCCAGCCGATGGCTGACATAGATGATGGACTTTCCCCGCTCGGACAGACGCTTGACCATGTCGAGAATGCGGATGCTGTCGGACTCACCGAGTGCGGCGGTCGGCTCGTCGAGAATCAGCACCTGAGGATCGTGGGCAATCAGTCGGGCCACTTCGACCAGATGCTGTTCGCCTACCGACAACCGGTCGACGCCGATCGCCGGATTGATCGTGTCCAGTCCGACTTCGTCGAGATAAGGACGCGCCATCCTGACCAGCTTGCGCTTGTCGGCGACCGTGGGAACGTTGTGGCCGGCCAGAAAAATGTTCTCTGCGACGCTCATGGTCGGAATGAGCGAAAGTTCCTGCTGGGCGATGGCGATCCCGGCGAGTTCAGCCCTCGCGGGACTTGCGAAGCGCACCGCCTCTCCGTTGAAGACATAGTCGCCGTTGTATCCGTTGTCGAAACCGCTGATGATCTTGACGAGTGTCGATTTGCCGGCGCCGTTTTCGCCGACAAGACCCATGACTTCTCCGGGCATCACCTCGAAATCCACTCCCTTAAGCGCCTGGATGGCGCCGAAGGAACGGCTGACGGAGGTAAGTTTCAACAGGGGTTGCATCGGCTTTTCCGGTTGTCCGGTACCATGATCCGTACCGGGTATCCCATCAAACGGGAACCGGGGACCGTCGGCCCCCGGACAACTTGCATCGCGGCATTCGGACTACTGTCCCCAAGCTCCGGAGCACAGCTCGTTGATGCCATAGAGCTTGCCATCGTAACCCTGCAAAGCAGTCGTTTCGATGGTTTCCTTGGTGACGGCCGGGTTCGGCGTGAAGTTGATGTAGTTGGCGAGCTCGCCGGTCTCGAGATACTCCTCGACCAACTTGATGGCCAACTGACCCTCATGCAGCGGCGACTGCAGGGTGGTGCCGAACTGCTTGCCTTCCTCAATCAACTGCTTGTCGCCGTTGCAGACGGTCCCGACGGCGATAACGTCATCGCCCATCGCGTAGCCGGCCTCTTCGAGCGCCTTTATGCCGCCCGTCAGGATGGCGTCGTCCATGCCGTAGACGAAATGGATTCCCTGATCCTTGACACTGGCGATGAGCTTGGCGGCTCCTTTGTAGCCGTTGGCCTGGCCGAAACCTTCGTCAACATCGCCGATGATGTTCAGGTCGGAACCGGCGATTGCTTCCTTGAAGGCGTTGATCGACAGACCGTAGCCACCGTAGGAATGCGGATAGGACAGCACGATGACGTTATAGCCTTCGCCGCCATTGGCTTTCTTGGCCGCGGCCGCTTCACGCATCATGTAGCCGGCATTGCGCGCCCGTAGGCGGTCGTCCGGTCCGGCGTAGCCGAAGATGTACTTCTTGTCCTGCTCGTTCGGCAGTTGGTTGATCTTGAGGACCGGCACACCGGTCTTGTGCAGGGCGCGCAGCGACCCGAGACCCGCTGTCGCGTCCGACGGCCACCAGATGAAGACGTCCGGCAACTGGCCGGCCGCCAGAACCTGCTGAACCTGCTGGTCCTGCTCTGCCTGGTTGAACTGGTTTTCGTAGACCTTGATATCGAAACCCTTGAGGGCCGCGGTTTCCTTGATGCCCTTGATGAAGCGGCCGATATAGGCCTCGCCGGCAGGGCCGTTGAACGAAACGATCGAGCCCTTCTTGTCCTGTGCAGCCGCCGGTGCAAGCGCCATCCCGACGGTCAGGCAGGCGGCTGTCGCAAGGCCGATTGCTTTTTTCAGATATGACATAACGTCCTCCCTTTACCCATTTGGCCAAATCTCAGAGCCGGTTTCAATGTTGCCGGAGATTTGAGCGCCCATGAACAATGGATATGTCCAATCTGGCTGATTCCAATTCATTCTGGATATCTTTGGAATTTCGCCCGCTTCTCTCGAAGGCCAAGCTGCAACTCAGCAACAAAGTGGCGTAATTCGGGAGGATTCCAGAATGGACAGGACAAGACTCGCCGGCAAGCACGCGCTGATCACTGGTGGCGCCCAGGGCATGGGTGCAGCTATCGGTGAGTACTATGCGGCGCATGGCGCCAAGGTCTGCCTGGGCGATATCAATCTCGATGGCTGCCGGGAGGTGGCAGAACGCATCAAAGCCAGCGGTGGCGAAGCCATCGCGGTGAAACTGGATGTAACTGAGCGCGAACAGATGGCCGCGGCGGTTCAGGCAACGGCCGAAGCGTTCGGATCGATCAACGTAATGTTGAACAATGCCGGCATCAACAAGCCGTTGATGTTCCTCGATATCACAGAAGACAATTTTCGCCGGATCATGGACGTCAATGCGCTGGGCGTTCTCATTGGCATGCAGGAAGCTGCCAAGCAGATGATCCGGCAGGGCAAAAAGGACTTTCCGTACAAGATCATCAACGTCGGCTCCATCCTCTCGAGGCAGGCCTTCGACGACGTGGTGCCCTATGCGTGCTCGAAGCATGCGGTGCTCGCCATGATCAATGGCGGCGCCAAGGCGCTGGTGGAACACAACATCACGGTCAACGGCTACGGTCCCGGTGTGGTTCGCACCGAACTGTGGGAACAACTGGATAAGGATCTGGTGGCGATCGGCAAGTTCGAGAAGGAGGGTCAGTCGATGGATCAGCTTGCCGAAGACATGATCCTTATGAAGCGCTACTCCTATCCGGAGGACGTTGTCGGCACCGCGGCATTTCTTGCCTCGAGCGAATCGGATTACATGACCGGACAGCTTTTCATGATCGATGGCGGCATGATCATGCAATAGTGCAGCAGCCGGAAGGACGCATAATGATTGTGGTGACGGGAACGATCGAACTGGACGCGGAGAACGCCGACTCCGCTGTCGAACATGCGATTGAGGTTATGCGTGCAACGGCTTTGGAGGACGGGTGCATTTACTACCGGTTCTATCGCGATCTCGAAAACCCGGCGCTGTTTCGGGTCTACGAAGAATGGGAATCGGATGCACATCTGGCTGCGCATCTGAAAACACCTCACATCGCCGAATTCGGACGCAGGCTTCAGGAAATCAAGGTGGTATCCCGTTCCATCAAGATTATCGACGTTGCGGGCGAACGCGACCTCTGATGCGAAACTAGTCCTCTGCCGACAGGAACTCGGGGTGCCGTCCGGTGATGGTTGTGAAATAGTCGCCGATGAAATAGTTGGCGTCGATTTCGAGCAGCGCCATGTGTTTCGGTCGGGTGGCCCACATGGGATCGATGGCCCGATGGCCGGCCGGCTGAAAGATGGTCTGGCCGATCGCCGGACCTTCGGTCGCCACCGCCAGCGAACCCCGCTTCTGCATATAGATACCCGGTGTGGTCAGATAGGTAAGTGCCATCACGTCGTGCGGAATGCAGCCGTTGAAGCCTGAATGGCTTCTGTAGAAGCGCGTGTAGAAGCGGGCGATGTCTGCCAGCAATTTTCCGACCTTCGGGCTCTCGACCTCGAGATCTTCGAAAAAACTGGCGGTCAGGACCACGGGTGTCGTCACATCCAATGGTGCGAGCACGACTGGCCATCTGGCAGCAAAGACCGCGTCGGCAGCGTGCGGATCGTTCCAGATATTTGCCTCGGCGACCGGTGAAACGTTTCCCGGGCGGTAGACCGCTCCCCCCATGACGACAACGGATTTGACCCGGTCGACGATTGTCGGGTCGATCTCCAGCGCGCGCGCCAGATTGGTCAACGGTCCGACCGCACAGATCGAGATCTGGCCGGGAAAGGCACGGGTCTTTTCAACTAGATATTCCGGACCTGAAAGATCCACGGCCCGACGTTCGGTGTCCGGCAGCACCACTTCACCCAGACCATTGGAGCCATGGACAAAATAGCTGTGGGGGCGCGGCTCGATCCCGAGCGGAACCGTCTCGCCCTTGGCCACGTCCGCGCCGTGCTCGAAAAAGTCGAGCAGTTTCAGGGCATTGTCCGTCGCTTCAGCGACTGACACATTGCCGAAGATCGTCGTCAGGCCGATAAGGTCGATTTGCGGATGTGCAACGGCATAGGCAATCGCCATCGTGTCGTCGATGCCCGGATCGGTGTCGATGATGACCTTCTGTCTCATGCCGTGTTCCTTCGTTTCCATTCGTCAAGGCGGGTTTGCCTATATGCGCCGCTTCGCCGAAACGATCAATCAAAATCCGGCGCCCTCGCAATCAGGCCTGGCGGGCCCGTTTGGCCAGCTTCGCCAGTTCGCTCCGAAGCTGGTCCGCATGCTCCAGCGGAGCATCGAACTCCACCCTTTGCAGCCGATCGCCGCTGGCGAGATCGAAGCCGGCCGCGTCGATCCCACAGATGGTCCATTTGCCGGATTTTTCGCCAGCCAGAACCTGGGCGTAGAGCGCTACCGCGTCGGCGTGATCTTCGTTCATGTGATCGATGGCGCCTTCCTCGATGTCTGCCAATCCTTCGCTGGCAGACGAGGCAATGAGGAAGTCCGGCGGCTCCAGTATGTAGGCTTTGCCAAAGCCGCCATTGAGGCTTGCCGAGCGGGGCTCAAGGCGGAAAAACGAAAAGTCCGGAAAGTCTGCATAAAGCGCCGATTTCGGGTGCCTTCTCAGAAATCGGGCGCGCAAGCCTTTTCTGCGCGGGTCGTCCGCCGATATCCTTGTCGCCCGGCATTGCAGGGTAACGCGCGGATGAGCCAAGGGGTCGCCCTTGCCTGGCTCGCCAAGCAACAGCGAAACGCGCGGGTCATTCGCAAGACCCGCCGTATGGGCGGACAGTTGTGATACGAGGATGACCGGCGTTCGGTCTGTGTCGCAGGCAACAGCCGTGCGGCTAGCAAACGGATCGCCGGTTTCGGGCAGCAGGACCGCGAGCGATCCGAAGCGGGCGCGGCTGATCAGGTTTCGGGCGAGGGCGCGTGCCTCGTCGTCAGTGTCGCGGATCGTCTTGTTTTTCTCAGCCATCTTTGGTGCCGAATTTGGGTGCGACGATCGGCATGGGGCTGCCCGAAATGTCCCTGAAACTGTCGCGGTGGCGATTGTGCGGGTGCCGCGCTGCCTCGTCAGGTGTCAATACGGGGGTGACGCAAGCATCGCTGCCGGCAAAAAGCTCGATCCATTCGTCGCGATCGCGGCTGCGGAAGGTTTGTTCCAGCACGGCTCTAAGGTCTTCCCAGCTGTCCCGCTCGTATTGCCGGTCGGTCCAGGACGGATCCAGATTCAGAAGATCCACAAGTTCGGCAAAGAATTGCGGCTCGAGAGGCGCGATGGCGACGAAGCCACCATCGGCGGTTTCGTAGGTGTCATAGAAGGGGCAGCCGCTGTCGAGCAGATTGTTGCCGCGCGCACCGCCCTGCCAGACGCCTGAAGCCATGAAGGAAAAGATCGGTGTCGCCAGCATGGCGGATCCCTCGACCATGGCACTGTCGATGACGCAACCCCGGCCGGTTTGCTGACGGGCGAAAAGAGCGGACAGAATGCCCATGATGAGCACCATCGAACCGCCCCCGTAGTCGCCAACCAGGTTGAGCGGCGGGGTCGGTTTGTCTTCCTTGCGGCCGATCATGGAGAGCACGCCTGACATGGCGATATAGTTGAGGTCATGCCCGGCGACGTCTGCCATCGGTCCGCTCTGGCCGTAGCCGGTCATGCGTGCGTAGACCAGGCCGGGATTGGCCTCCAACACGGCGTTGGGGCCGAGGCCCAGCCGCTCCATCACTCCCGGGCGGAAGCCTTCGACCAGCACATCGGCTTTGACGATCAGGTTCAGCGCAGCCTCGCGGTCTTCATCCGATTTGAGATCGAGCTGGCGGGTATCTCGCAACAACACGTCCGGGTTGGTTGCCGGATCAAGCGGCAGGAAAACAGGCGCGCGGCCCTTCGCCTCGATGCGGATGATTTTGGCACCGAGGCCGGCCAGAATATAGCAAGCCAAAGGGGCGGGCCCGAGGCCCGCCATTTCGACAACCGTCAGTCCTTTGAGCGGTTGATCCATCTCGTCACTTGGGTGCCAGGCGGATGGCTCCGTCGAGGCGAATGGTCTCACCGTTCAGCATGGTGTTGTCGAGAATGTGCATGACAAGCGCGGCGAAATCCTCCGGCGTGCCGAGGCGCGACGGGTAGGGGACCGACGCGGCGAGACTGTCTTGGACTGCCTGCGGCATGCCCATCATCATCGGCGTTCCAAAAATGCCCGGGGCAATTGTCATCACGCGAATGCCGAAGCGGGCGAGTTCGCGTGCAGCGGGCAGGGTCAGCGAGTGGATGCCGCCCTTTGACGCAGAATAGGCGCATTGTCCGATCTGGCCATCGAAAGCAGCGACCGAAGCCGTTGAAATGAGCACGGCGCGTTCGTTGTCGTCTCCCAGCGGATCCAGCTTGGAGGCGCGGTCAGCGACCAGCCGGATCATATTGAAAGAACCGACCAGGTTGACGTTGATGACCCGGGAAAAGAGCTCCAGCTCATGCGGCCCCTCGCGTCCGACAACGCGGCTGGCATTGGCGATGCCAGCGCAATTGACAAGGATACGGGCTTCGCCGTGAGCGTCGGCGGCGGCTGCGATCGCGGCCTCTCCGGCCTCGGCGCTTGCGACATCGCAGCCAAGCGCAACACCGCCGATTTCGTCGGCAACTGCCTTGGCGTTGTCCTCGTTGATGTCGAGCACCGCGACCTTGGCTCCCGCCGCGGCAAGAACCCGCGCGGTGCCTGCTCCCAGACCGGAGCCTCCGCCGGTGACGATGGCGGCCTGTCCATTGACGTTCATGATTGTCTCCCTGTCACAATTGCGCCGCGGCCTGTCAGGCACGGCGTCTTCCACTGTTTCGGTGCCCAAGTTGAGGTCGGGCGCTGCCGGTCACTCGGTGGCAGACGCCCGGTGGCTGGTCAAGCCCTTAACGATATCCTGCGCGCTGATCGTGCCAATGATGCGACCATTGTCCACGACACCAACCGATCCCGGGCGCTTGGCTATGGAATCGAGGATTTCCATCATCGGCGTATCGGGTTTTGCCGTTGCCGAAAACGCCTCCGCCGACTGATCGTTGGGGCCACCCGCCACCATGACATCCGATGCAACGAGCAACGACAGCGGATTCATGTGAGCGACAAAATCGGCGACATATCGATTGGCCGGGCTTTTGACGATCTCCAGCGGCGTGCCGCACTGGACAATGCGGCCACCTTCCATGATGGCAATGCGGTTGCCGATCCGAAAGGCCTCGTCGAGGTCGTGGCTGACGAAGATGATTGTTTTCTTCAACTGCGTCTGCAACTGCAGCAGTTCGTCCTGCAGACGGGTGCGGATGAGTGGATCGAGCGCCGAAAACGGTTCATCCATGAGCAGGATCGGAGCACCGGTGGCGAACGCGCGGGCCAGGCCGACGCGCTGCTGCATTCCGCCTGACAGCTCATTGACTTTGCGGTCGGCCCATTGAGCCAGGCCGACAAGTTCGAGTTGTTCACGCACCTTCTCGGTTCGAGTGCTTGCCCGCAATCCGGAGAGCTCCAGTCCAAAGCCGACATTGTCGGCAACCGTGCGCCAGGGCAGCAGGCCGAACTGCTGAAACACCATGGCGACGCGGTCCATGCGCAGACGTCGAAGTTCGCGCGAAGAGCAGCGCTGCGGGTCCACATACCCGTCGCCGCTGGCGACCAGCGTTTCGCCGCGGATCACCGGGTTCAATCCGTTGACTGCCCGCAACAGCGTCGACTTGCCGGAGCCCGACAGGCCCATCAGCACGAGGATTTCACCTTCCATGACATCAAGCGTGGCGCCGGCGACGCCCAGCACCTGACCGGTTTCCTCCTGGATCGATTCGCGGCTTTCTCCACGATCGATCAACGGCAGAGCGGAGGAGGGGTCGGGACCGAAGACGATATCGACCTGCTTGAACTGAACAATGGGCGCGCTCATCAGTGCGTTTCCTCGCGGCGGAACATGCGATCAAGCACGATGGCGACCACGACGATGACGAAGCCTGCCTCGAAACCGAGCGCTGTGTTGACCGAATTCAGCGCCCGCACGACCGGAACACCAAGCCCATCAGCGCCGACCAACGCGGCGATGACCACCATCGACAGGGACAGCATGATGGTCTGTGTCAGGCCGGCCATGATCTGCGGCATGGCATAGGGCAGCTCGACTTTCCACAGCAGCTGCCGTCTGGTTGCACCGAAGGCCTCGCCGGCTTCAAGCAGCGCTTTTGGCGTGGAGGATATGCCCAGATGGGTCAGGCGAATCGGCGCCGGCACCACGAAGATTGCCGTAGCGATGAGGCCCGGCACCATGCCGATGCCAAAGAATACGATGGCGGGGATGAGGTAGACGAATGTCGGCAACGTTTGCATCAGGTCGAGTATGGGCCGAATGGCCGTGTAAAAACGCGGTCGGTGGGCAGCTGCAATACCGATCGGAACCCCCACCGCCATGCAAACGATGCAGGCTGACAGCACCAAGGTCAGGGTTTCGGTGGTTTCTTCCCAATACCCCTGGTTGACGATGAATAGGAAGCTGATCGCCACGAAGATCGCCGTTGGCACAGACCGTCTCAAAGCATAGGCAAGCGCCACGAAGGCTGCGATGACGATCAGCGTCGGCGGTGTTTGCAGGACCCACAGGATGGCATTGATGGCTTCTTCCAGACCAAGCGCAAGTCCGTCGAAGAACCAGGCGCCATGGTCAATCAGCCAGTCAACGACGGCCTTTGACCATTTGCCGACCGGTATCTTGTATTCCGTCAGCCATTCCATGGATCGTTTCCCCGCTCCTTATGCAATCTTGGTCATAGTCTGTCTCGGCAAAGGCGTGCAAGTCGGGCGCTGACCATAAAAAAACCGCCCCGGCAATGCGGGGCGGTTGGAAAGTCAGCCAAGCTTAGAGCCCGAGCTTGTCCTTGGCTGCGGCCATGCCGTCGCCGCCATCGGCGGTGCTGACGCCGGCCAGCCAGGTCTCGACCATTTGCGGATTGGCCTTCAGCCATGCCTTGGCGGCATCTGACGGATCCTCGCCATCATCGAGGATGGCACCCATGATCTCGTTTTCCATTGGCAGCGAGAATTTCAGGTTCTTCAGAAACGCACCAACATTGGAGCACTCGTCAAGATAGCCCTTGCGCACGTTCGTGTAGACGGTTGCACCGCCGAAATCCGGACCGAAATGATCATCGCCACCGGCCAGATAGGTCAGTTCGAAATTGGCGTTCATCGGGTGTGGCGCCCATCCAAGGAAGATGATCGGATTGTCGCGCTTATCCAGCCGCGATACCTGAGCCAGCATGCCCTGTTCGGAAGACTCGACCAGCTCGAAACCCTTGAGCCCGAAAGCGTCACTTTCGATCATGTCGAGAATGATGCGGTTGCCGTCATTGCCCGGCTCGATGCCGTAGATCTTGCCGTCGAGGGCATCCTTCTGCGCGGCGATCTTGGAGAAATCGTCGATGCCGAGCTTGGCGCCAGCCGCATTGGTTGCGAGCGTGTACTTTGCACCCTCGAGGTTTTCGCGCACTGTCTCGACAGAACCGTCTTCGCGATAGGGAGCGATGTCTCCCTCCATTGTCGGCATCCAGTTGCCAAGGAAGACGTCGATGTCACCGTTTTTCAACGATGTGTAGGTCACCGGCACGGAAAGAACCTTGATGTCGGTCTCGTAGCCAAGCGCCTCCAGAACGGCTGTGGTCGCGGCCGTGGTGGCCGTGATATCGGTCCAGCCGACATCCGAGAAACGGACTGTTTTGCAACTGTCCGGCTCAGCGGCAATCGCGCCCGTGGCAAGGGCGGTGGTCAGGGCGGCTGCACACAGCGCGGTCTTGATAAATTTCATGTCTGGCTCCCCAGTTCTGCTGTTTTTCGATTATGTGATGATGGTTGACCGTATCGCGCCACAAACTCCGGGCCATTGCAAGCTTTTATTGAATGATTGTTCAAGAAAAACTGGTTTTTCGCGCCTGGAGCCGCATAATGCCTTCGTTGAAGGTGCGAGAGGAGCATGGATGCCGAAAGTCGGAATGGAGCCAATCCGTCGCCGATCCTTGGTCGATGCAGCTATTTCTGCGATCCACGCGCGCGGCTCCCTCGATATCACAATCAGCGATATTGCGCGCCGGGCCGGCGTTTCGCAGGGACTGGCGCACCATTACTTCGGCAGCAAGGACGCACTCATCGCTTCGGCAATGCGTCACCTTTTGACCGAATACGGGCGCCAGGTGCGGCTTGAATTGAAAGATGCCAAGACGCCGCGCGAACGTATCTCAGCCATCATTTCAGCCAGTCTCGGACCGGTGCAGTTCAAGCCAGAAACCGTATCCGTCTGGCTGGTTTTTTATGTCCACGCCCAGGAATCGGAGCAGGCTCACCTGCTGCTGTCCATCTATGCGCGCCGACTATCCTCCAACCTGATTTACAATCTTCGCCCACTGGTCGGCGATCGCGCGCCCACCGTTGCCGAGGGTATCGCGTCTTTGATCGACGGTCTTTACATCCGAAAAGCGCTTGGGAGCTTGCGCGCCGGAATGGACGCACAGCAGCTGGTGGAAGACTATATCGAGAACCAACTCCCCGGCTGAATTGGTGACAGTTGAATCGGCCTGTGAAGGCGGTCTGAGAGGCCGTGGTGCGGCATTTTGCCATGCGACGAATTCCCAATTCAGCCGCCAATGCTTCAGAGTCTATATAGTGGACAGCACAGGACAGAAACAGTTTCTGTTGCCCACAAAGGGAGAGATAAATGCAGTTTCGAGCGTTTGCCGCAGCCGCCGTATTGTTGTCCGTTTCGGCGTCGCCCGCGCTGGCCGAGGGTGACCCGGTCAAGGGCGCCAAGGTTTTCCGGAAGTGCAAGGCGTGCCACGTGGTGGACGAAGAAAAGAACAGGGTCGGTCCGCACCTCGTCGGTATCATCGACCGTCCGGTCGCGACCGTTGATGGCTTCAAGTACTCCAAGGCCATGGTCGAGTTTGGCGCCGATGGGCAGGTCTGGGATATCGAGACGCTGACTGTCTATCTGAAGAAGCCCAAGGATCTCATCAAAAAGACCTCCATGGCCTTTGTCGGTCTGAAGAAGGACAAGGACATCGAGAACATCATTGCCTATCTCCAGGATCCATCGGCTGCAAAGTGACCGGCTGAATTTCGGGGCCCGGTAATCGCGTGCCCTGCATTCGCCAAGTCACCTCTTTTGAGCTTCACTGTTACAATTGGTTGACGTGCATTCTTAAAGTATCGCCTGCGCGCTTCCGCTTTGTTTCATTTGTCCCGATAAATCTGTGATAATGTGCGTGCAGACTTGCAGATACTGCGGTAAGCACCAACATTAGACCTCCGGGAAGTCGGCGGTTTACGCTGCCGGCGAGCGCATCGCGATCGCGCCAGAATTGCTGCTCACCGGAACGAAAACAGAGAGGGAACCGATGGCCACGCTTCAGAACATGGACTCCGAACTTGAGAAAACGCGCAGCATCGTCGAAGACATGCGCACGAAGATCGAGCAGTCCGGCGTGGTTCTGGAACAGTTCGCCAAGGCGGAGACCGAACTGGGGGATGCCGATTTCGATGTTGAAAACGCTCGCATCCAGGACGTGCTGAAACAGCAGAAGGTGATGGAAGGCAATATTGCCGACCTGATCATCGGGCTGGAAGACGCCACCAACGTTTTCGGTGCAGAGTTCGAAAGCATGAAGAACTTCTCGGGTTGGGAGAAGTTCGTCGGCATCTTTTCAAAGCAACGCATGCAGCGGATGCGTACGGACCGTGTGCGCAATATGTCGCTGGCGGAAAATCTGCAGGAACTGTTGGGCAAATCCGATGCGATCGTCGGGATTCTGAAAGAGCAGAAGAGTATTCTTGACGATCGCTACAAGACCTCGGAAGCGAGCCTGGTCAACGTTATCGAGCGGCGCAAGAGCACCGTGTCCGAACTTGAGACCGTGCAAACGCGTATCGAGGAGTTGAATCCGGCCCTGATGGATCTGGAAAACCGCATCGCAGCTTCGACCGACCAGGCCGATCGGACGCAGCTTGAAGGCGAGCGTTCGAAACTGGCGACGGAATATAATGAGGCTCAGTCCAAGGAGCAGGAACTGCTGGCAGCGAGTCAGACGCTGGAGCGCTACACGTCGATGTTCCAGACGTTCGTCGACTCACTGAACAACCAGATCGCCGCACAGAGCACTTTGATCAACAAGCTGACGATCGATACCGAGCAACGCATCGTGCTTTACAAGGCGCTTGAAGACTCCCTGAAGACCGCTGCGCAACAGGATGTCGCCCACAAGATCAACACGCTGGGCAGCCAAGTGGATACCGCCGCGGAAGAAACCATGGCCGGCATCGGTTCCGCCGCACAGCGCCATATCGGCGACCTCCTGGAAATGCATGAAAAGAACATGCTCGCGACCCAGGACATCCAACGCCGCAAGAAGCTTGCAGATGACGCCTTTGCCCGACGCTTCGGCGATGTCATGGAGAAGCACAACTCGGCCGACTATGTACGCCAGTAGGCTGTCGGGCAGCCGATGAGCAGCAAGCGCGGACAGGCAGAGCTCTATTTCGAGGCAATGGAATCAGCTCTCGACGGGCTGGACCGATTTCTCGCCGACCGGAATTCGCCTCTCTACAAGCACGATCTAATTGGCCGGACGGTTGCGCCCTATGTCGGCCGGTTAAGGCGCACGTTCGGTTGCTGGAAGCACCGCATCGGCTTCACGGAACGCTTCCGCATCTCGCGTGCTGAAAGCGGCTTTCCGGCGTTTCAAAACGTTCTCGAACTGGAAAACGATCGCAAGACGGCCGGCGAGCGACTCGAAGCCATGCCGGATGGCAAGACACTTCGGGCGGCCATGGTGGATCGCATCTTGAGCCGCCGCGAGTTTCCGCGCGAAGAGCAGGAGAAACTGGCGGAGCGCGCCTATCTGGAAGCGATCGAAAAGGGCACGGTGTTCCGACCGTTCGTCCTGCCTGAGACGATCCGTGTGTCGGTGAATCCGAAGACCCGTCGGCCCTACTATGTCGTGCATTGGGGCATCTTTGACGGCAGCCAGTCCTTGCCCATGGTTTATATGGCCGTGATTGAGGATTCGAGCCAGGAAATCGGCCGCATGCTGGTGACCAACAAGGGTCAGTACAATGACAATATCAGCATTCCGCTGCCGGTAGAGGGGCTGCTCAATCCGGACTTGGCGCATCAGTTCGACGATTTTGCGCAAAAGAATGGCGCCTACTCGCTGACGCCTGCGACCATTGCCGGCAATCTCGACAAGGACTTTCCGGAACTGCACCCAAAACAGCTTTGGCGTTTCGTCCTGGGCCCGTTCTATTCGGCCGGCATCACCCATCACGGCAACCGGGTAAGCGAGGTGCTGTCTAAGGTACGCCGGCAGGAAAACGCCTGGCTGCTGACGTGGACGGTTCAAGAGGTGGTGTCGGTCGGGGAACGTCCCGGCAAGCGCGGATTGTGGAGTTCGCAGCCGGCGCGCGAGGAGTTCCATATCGAAACAGCTGACCTGGAAGCGACCCGGCAGGGCGTCAGCTTCTACGAAAAGCACGCATTGGTGCCGCATGATGCCTATCAGGCTCTCTACGCAAGCGGCGAGGCCGAACAGGTGTTCGACGGCTTCAAGGTGCACGTGATTTCCGGCGGCCAGATAACGAGCGGGATTTGAGTGATGAGCCAGAATGCGGGCCTGACCACCATTCACGAAGACGATATTGAAAAGCACCGTGCATCGGCGCAAAGCCTGGTGACGCGCCTCGTCGTGCTGGAGCGCGATGACGGTCGTTCGGGTACCGAACTGGCCGGCACAGGCAGGCGTTTCGTCTCGACCGTATCGACCCGGTCGGTGCGCCGCAGCCGCGAAGTTGAATTGGCCAAGACGATCGCCGCGGTTCGCGCCGGCGATCCGCTCATGTCCATTGCCCAGCACACCCTGCTTTATCGGGCGCGCCGCGGGGTCTCCGTTGCATTGGCCTTGGCCGACAGTTTTGCGGTTCAGAGCGAACTGGAAGCGCTTCAGGCCCGGAATGCTTCATCGCCGCTCGCAGGTGAAGATGCGACTCGCTTCAAGGCACTGCTGTCGGCTTCAGCTTACGTCGCCGCGTTTTCGTTCGCTGCCTATCTGAGCCAGTTGATCGACGGCGAAAGCGAGCCGGTGAACGATACGGAGGAACCGGACTTCGTTTTCGATACACCCCAGGATGCCCTGAAATCGATGATCGCGGGCCTCGATGCTGCGGTAACCGGTGCGCCTGACGACCAGGCTCTGACTGCCCGGGCAAAGGCTTTCGCGCGCACGGCGATTGACGGCCTGCTGCAACGGCGCGGCCGGTTCACCGGACTGGCCGACTTTGCCGAGACGCATATCCGCATTGACCAGGACGATTTTACCATCAACGGCTTCGACGTGGCGCCAGGCGAGCGCCGACGTCCGCTGGTGATGACGTTCAAGGAGCCAGGCGAAATCGTCGGCAACCACATCGCCAAATACCAGGCGCTGAAGCTTGCCAAAATGCTGATGGCCTACGATTTCGACCGGCAGATGAATCCATTTGTCGAATTGGGCGGGTTCCTGTTCACCTTTATCGGCGACGGCATGCCGGGAACGGGCAAGACCATTCTCATTCAGATGATTGCGGGCCTTATCAACGACTATTGTGAGGTCGCCGGCTATCCGTTCCATTACGAGAATTTCGGTGTTGACCAGATTTCCTCCTACCAGGGCAAATCGGGTCAAAACTGCAAAGCCTTTGTCGAGAACGTCATCAATCCGCGCGCCATCGGTTTTGGCACGGTCGACGACATCGACCAGGTTTGCGCCCGCCGCTCCGATGACAAGGCGTCCGCCGGTCAGCATGAGGTTACCGCCGTCCTCATGGAGAGCTTTGCTGGTGCATCGACCGTGGTGCGCGGCAATTGCAGTTTTGGCATGTTTTCGAACTATCCGGAAAATGTCGACGATGCGCTGCGCCAGAGGGCAGGGGCCCGATGGCTGGTCGATGGGCCGCAGACACGCGAAGACTATATCGACATCTTCGTGCTGCTGGCCGGCAAGAACCACGACATTCCGCTCGGCACGCACGACCTTTATGCCGGTCAGCAGATCAAGAAGGCGGTTGCAGCGTCCTATGCCGGTCACGACCGGCCGCAGGAGGAGAGCCTGCTGGCGGTCTGGGACCGCTTCAGCGCTGAGCGCGGTGACATCAAATCCATGGCCGATATCGGCGAATACCTGCATCGCATCAAGTTGGCCGAACCGCGCTTTACCGGCCGTGCGATCAAGAATATCACTGACGCGATCAAGATGCGGGCGATGGATATCGAGCTGCCGGACGAATGGTTCGAAACGCCGGAAGCCTTCATGCACAAGGCCTATGACGACAAGAAAGCGATGATCGAGGAGTTGCGCGGGCCATTCACCCTCGACATGGTTCTGCAGGAAATCAACCGCTACGCCGATTCCGAATTCCGCTACACGGATCGTTCCGACGATGCCGCCGTTACCGACATCATCCGGCGGGAACGGCAGCGCGAAAAAGCGATCGCCGAGATCGCGGCAATGAAAAGCGACGGACGCTGGCAGGAATGAAGCGACTCGTCGAAAATCAACTGATCTTCGGCCAACTGATGCCGGTTGCCGAGCCACATTTGATCGAGCGCTACAACCGGGCGCTGGTCGGCTTCGGCCTGCCGCCGACTCAGCTGTCGTCCTTCGACATCGACAAAACGGGGTTCTCGCCGCAAATTGCCGAGGAACTCGATGATCGGGACTATCTCGATCCCAACAAGATCAATCGCCGCTTCATCATTTTGTCGCCGCACCAGGAGAGCTTGCCGGTCGTTCACACAAGTTTCTCCAACACCGGCTCGCTGATGCACGAGTTTTTCGACAACAATCGGCAGGCGATCCACGCCGTGACGATCCGCGATGTGCTCTATGGCGAGATCGAGGAAAACGTGTCCCGGGTCGAAGACATCGAAGATCTGTTGTCGATCAACGAAGTCCGGTTTCAGGTTTTCTCGGCCGACAACATGTTGGCCAAATCGGACGAGCTGGCGGCACTGGCCGACCGGCTGGTCACGGTTCCCACTGCCTGGCGCGACGACGCCATGCTGGAACGCATGGTGGACCTCGCCAGCGAAACCGGTGATATTCGCAAGAATGCGCTGGTCCCCGACAAGCTCGTGTTCCGACACGAAGCATACTGGACCAGCCATTTCGGCGGGATTTTCGTATTTGTCGATGAGAAGACGACGACGGTTATCAGCGATCCGGCTGCGCCCGGGTTTCGACGCTCGCGTCCCTGGCAGGTAAGCTACATTGCGCTGAATGACCACGCGCGCATCTATGATTTCCTGTCACGTTCGGGCCGCATTGAGACACCGCACGAATCCTGGGTCGACCGGTCCGGCTACTTTGATCATCGCTCGGACATCTGTTTGCGCAGCCTGATTGCCCAACACGAACCGGAAACCGACCTGAACGAGACCGACACGATCTGGCTGCAGACCTGGCTTCACCGCAACGCCGACATCGTTCGCCGTGAGGGGACCTATCCATTGCTGCAGCAGGCCGGCCGGCAGGTCGCGCGCGATGGAACCGTGGATCTGGATGACCTATCGGCCAGAGAGCGTTTTCTGCTGATCAGGGCAAAGCCGGACCATCCGGATCGCTGGCTGACCAACCGGCTGATCAGTGTCCTGGTGCCCGCAGATTTCGTGTCTCGCTTCGTCTTCGACAAGCCCGGATTTTATGATCACTACGAGACATTGAGTGATGCGTTCCGCGGCCATGTCGTCGACCAGATCGTCGATGGCTACCTGAAGAACAAGAAGGCGTTTCGCCGCCGCCTGTACGGATTTGAAGAGGACTGAATCATGCTGGATCCGGTGATTGCCTTTTTCGAGCGTGTCTTTCATGCCATCGGCCACGGCATCGGCGTGCTGATTGCCTGGATCCTATTGCCCTTCGTTTTTGCGACCCGCTGGTACCGCAGCAAAGGGTTCGTGCTGCGCGGTGTGGTTGGTTTGCTGGTCGTCGGCCTGATCGTTCTCTACGGCCTGTTCATTTGGCGGGTTTTGTGGATCCGCAATTTCGATCCCGACTATGTCGCAGCCTACAATCTTGAGGGGTTGCACACACAGGCCGGTGAGCAGGTGTCGATCGAAAACAGCAGCGCCACCGCGCGCACCTGCGGACGGTCTGCGATTGTCGATGTCGTCGCGGACCTGATTGATTTCAATGTCAATGAGAACGCCTGGATCTCTTCGACCCTGCTTTACAAACTGGGCTTCTTCGGCCTGCCCTGGGATGCAACGCCCTATCTCGACAACAAGGCATCGTTCCAGCGTGGCGTTCAGCAGGCGGTTCAAAGAACGTCTCTTGAGCTGGTCGATGCGTTGGGGCGGCGGCGCGGAACGTCCGCAGCCGATCCTGACCTTGCCCTGGCACGCGGGCGTATCAATTACGATCAGTACACCTGGTATTTCAGCCTCAGTCCCTTTGGGCCCATCCGACCAACGCCAAGCGCCTACCGGGAGGGCATGGAGAAACTCAGAGACTTCAACGACCGGCTTGAGTCCTGCGATGCGGTCTTCGACCCACGGGCCGACAACCTCATCCGCTTTGTCGACCGGGTGGCTGCAGACATCGGATCCACATCGGCGGCTCTGCGCGATCGATCGGAGCAAAGCAATGCCGGCTGGTTCGATACGCGTGCGGACAATCATTTCTGGTTCACCTACGGCCAGCTCTATGCCTATTACGGCATCCTCAAAGCAGCCCATGCGGACTTTGCCGACATCATCCAGAGCCGTCAGCTGGAGAATGTCTGGACCACCATGGAGACCCAGTTGCGCGATACGCTCAATCTCGAGCCGGTGATTGTGTCCAACGGCCGCGAGGACGGCTGGATCATGCCGTCGCATCTGGCGACCGTCGGTTTCTATCTCTTGCGGGTACGGTCCAACCTGGTGGAGATCCGTTCGATCCTCGACCGGTAATCCGAAAACGGTCCTTCTGCGTAGATGGATGCAGGAGGACATTACAATGCAGAATGACAGATCGAACACGCTGCTGGACCTGGCCCGCATGATGATCAGGCAGGCAAAGATGCTTCGCGATGCCGGCCTGGTGCAGGAAGCGCGGGACCTGGCACAGCGAGCCATGATGCTCGACAGCTGCGGCTGGGCGTCGCGGTCTCCGCAACCGGTGCGTATTCCGGTCAGGAATCGGCGCTGATCTGCCCCACAAGAGCGTAAGCTACCTGTATGGCTACGGGCACAAACAGGCAGGCAAACCCGACGGCACCGAAGGCCAGCCCGCCGCAAAGAGCGCCGGCCAGAAACGACAAAAGGACCGACGCCTGATGGCGTATGGTTTTGTGGTAGCTGACAGTTTTGCCTTGTTCGTTGCGCGGTCTGTCAGGCAAATGGCCATAGTAGAACGACGCGATTGAGATGGTCAGTTGACCGAGATTGCCGGTCATCACCGTCGTATGCGGGTGAGAGATGATCTGGTGGCGCATCATGATCATCTGCAGCGAACAGGCCAATACAACTGGCGTCGCGACGGCCATCGTTTCCGGCGTATCGGTGCCGTCCAGAGGGCCGAGATTCGCAACCAATGTCAGGGCCAACAATAGCAGCAGCGATTGCGTGAAAAGGGCCGCGCGGATTGCGATCGGCGAGGGTTGGGCAGCGTTGCGAAACGTCCAACTCCAGAATGCGCAAGCGGCCACAAAGAGCGGCAATACCAGCAGTCGCGTGATGATCTCCGGCGTCTCTTCCACCAGTTCCACGCCGACGAGAATGATGTCGCCCGTTATGAATGAGGTGAACAGCCCGAACAGGCCGATAAAGCAGGCCACCTCGACATAGGCTGACGAAAACGCCAATGCCGACGGAAAAGCCGTTCCTCCATAGTCGAACAATTTTTGTCGCGTCACCTCGGCTTTCCCCGAACTGTTTCTTTTGGTTGCCGACGTCAAACCGGCAGGTGGGACAGGCTCTTGACCTCCTCCATCACCGCGTAGGTGTGGGTCTCGCGCACTCCCGGCAATGGCAGGATCACATTCGACAGAAAAGCGCGGTATTCGTTCATGCCGCCGACTCTGGCCTTGACGAGATAGTCGAATCCTCCGGCCACCATGTGGCATTCCATCACGTCGTCACTGCGTCGAACCGCGTCGGCGAAGGCCTCGAAGACGTCGGGCGTGGTGCGATCGAGCTTGACCTCAACGAACACCAGAAGACCACGCCCGAGCTTCTCCGGCGAAAGGCGGGCGGAAAAGCCCTCGACGAACCCGTCACGGACAAGCCGCTTCACCCGCTCCGCCGTAGCTGTTGGTGATAGACTTATGCGGTCTGCCAATTCGATATTGGACTGACGGCCATCCTTTTGTAGGGCACGGAGAATTTTCCGGTCAAGCTGATCGATATGTTTCATGTTTCACTATGATTTTCCAATTTAGTGGGTAATTCCATCAAAATATAATCCAAAGATGGTGAAAAACAAAGCTGGATTTCGGGTAAGATAGCGGAAGTAACGGGAGACTTTCGCCATGAACGCGCCGCTGACGCCACGCCCAACTGAATTCAATGCGCCCTACGCGGGCGACGATGATGCCTTGATCGCCGGTTTTGCCCGGTCGCTGACTTTCGATGCGGCCGCCGATGCCCGTATCGATGCGGATGCCACGCGCTTCATCAAAGCGATCCGCGATGATGCGGGTTCCATCGGCGGAGTTGAGGATTTTCTGCGCGAATACGGGCTTTCGACGCCGGAAGGGTTGGCCATGATGGTGCTGGCCGAGGCGCTGTTGCGGGTGCCCGATGCGACAACCCAGGACAAACTGATCGAGGACAAGCTCAAGGAAGGCAACTGGAGCGAACATGAAGCACATGGCGACACCTGGTTCGTGGCAGCCTCGGCATGGGCGCTCGGCATAACGGCGAAAGTCATCCGCCCGGGCGAAACGCCCGAGTCAGTGGTTCAGGGGCTGATCCGGCGACTCGGCCTGCCGACCGTTCGCACGGCCACGAAACAGGCGATGCGTTTTCTCGGGCATCATTTTGTGCTCGGCGAAACCATCAAGGATGCCCTGTCCCGTGCGGAGAAGAATGAAGCCCGCGGTTACCGCCACTCGTTCGACATGCTGGGCGAGGGTGCCCGAACGGCGGCTGATGCCAAACGCTATTGGCAGTCCTATGCGGATGCAATCGAGGCGATCGGTAAGGCCGCGGGCTCGACGCGCTTGCCGGACCGGATGGGCATTTCAGTCAAGCTGTCGGCGCTGCATCCCCGCTATCACGCTACCCACAAGGATCGGGTGATGAAGGAGCTGGTGCCGGACCTGCTGGCACTGGCGCAAAAGGCCAAGGCCCACAATCTGAATTTCACCGTCGATGCGGAGGAGGCCGACCGGCTGGAGCTCTCCCTCGATGTGATCGACGCCGTGTTCACGGATGAAAGCCTTGCGGATTGGGACGGGTTCGGCCTGGCGATCCAGGCCTACCAGAAACGGGCCCCCGCCGTGATCGACCATATCGATGCGCTGTGCCGCCTGACGGGCCGCCGCATGATGGTGCGGCTGGTCAAGGGGGCTTACTGGGACACCGAAGTCAAGCTGGCCCAGGAACGTGGGCTCGAAGACTATCCGGTCTATACCCGCAAGGCAGCAACCGATGTCAGCTATCTTGCCTGCGCGCAGAAAATGCTGGCGATGCGGCCGCGCCTCTTTCCTCAATTCGCCACGCATAATGCCTTGACGGTAGCAACCATTCTGGAAATGGCCGGCGAGGACAAGGGCGGTTTCGAGTTTCAACGGCTGCATGGCATGGGCGAGCCGCTTTATCAGGCCGTCACCGAAGGCAACCGGCCCGTTCCCTGTCGGATCTACGCCCCGGTGGGCGGTTACCGTGATTTGCTTGCCTATCTCGTGCGCCGGCTGCTGGAAAACGGCGCCAATTCCTCCTTCGTCGCAATTGCCGGCGATACCAGTGTTCCGGTCGAAGACCTGCTCGAGCGGCCACTCGACAGCCTTGAACTCGGTCGCGGCCACAGCGCCCGGCACAGCGATATCGTCTTGCCGGCCGGCATCTATCCGGATCGCCGCAACAGCGACGGACTTGAGTTCGGTCACCGTCGGGAACTGAACGAATTGATAAACGGTATGAATGCCGCGTTGCAGCCCGTGAAGTCGGTCCCGCTGATTCCGGGAGCATCGAGCCATGGCGCTACCGTGGAGATCAACGCTCCAGCCGATCGCGATGTTGTGGTGGGTACTATCGCTTTTGCCCGCAAAACCGATGTCGAAACCGCGATGGTTGCGGCTCGAAAGGGGTTTGAGCGCTGGTCGAGAACGCCGGCCGACACCAGGGCTGCCGCTCTTGAACGCGCCGGCGACCTGCTGGAGGAAAACCGCGATCGCCTGATGAGCCTGCTGTCGCTGGAAGCTGGCAAAACGCTCGACGACGGCATTGCCGAGATCCGAGAAGCGGTTGATTTCTGCCGCTACTATGCCGTCCAGGCGAGGGCCAAGTTTTCAGACACCACCCTGATGCCGGGACCGACCGGTGAGGAAAACCGTTACGGCTGGCGCGGTCGCGGCGTGATCGCTTGCATCAGTCCGTGGAACTTTCCACTGGCGATCTTCCTGGGCCAGGTGACCGCGGCGCTGGCCGCCGGCAATGCGGTGATCGCCAAACCGGCCGAACAGACACCATTGATTGCGTTCGAAGCAGTGCGTCTGTTGCACCGGGCCGGCGTGCCGGAGGACTGCCTTATCTATCTGCCCGGTGACGGCGACGTCGGCGCTGCGCTTACGGCCCATGCAAAAATCGACGGCGTTGCCTTTACCGGTTCGACGGGAACGGCGCGGGCCATCAACAGAACGCTGGCGGCCAAGGACGGT
Organism: Hoeflea sp.; assembly: GCA_965228435.1. GTDB lineage: Bacteria > Pseudomonadota > Alphaproteobacteria > Rhizobiales > Rhizobiaceae > Hoeflea_A. The sequence continues at coordinate 5,134,914 of OZ245818.1, forward strand.
CCGATCGTTCCCCTGATTGCCGAGACCGGCGGGCTGAATGCCATGGTCGTCGACGCCACCGCGTTGCCGGAGCAGGTTGCTGACGATGTCGTCATGTCGTCCTTCCGGTCGGCGGGTCAGCGCTGTTCGGCCCTGCGTATCCTGTTCCTGCAGGAGGATGTCGCTGACCGCATGCTGACGATGATCGAAGGTGCGGCCAGGGAACTGCACCTCGGACAGCCGCAATCGACGTCAACGGATATCGGGCCGATTATCGACGAGGGCCAGCGCGCGATGCTGCGTGAGCATGTCGATGCCATGCGACAGACTCAAACCGTGCGCTTCGCCGGCGAAGCGCCTGACAAGGGAACCTTCTTCGCACCCCACATCGTCGAGTTGGACAGGCCTTCGGCCCTGAAAGAAGAGGTGTTCGGCCCGATCCTGCACGTGGTGCGCTGGAAGGCCGGCCGCTTGGCCGAAGCGCTGGATGATATTGCCTCCACCGGTTACGGCCTGACGCTCGGGGTCCATTCGCGCATCGAGGCGACCATCGACCAGGTTCTCGACAGGCTCGACACCGGCAACATCTATGTAAACCGCAACACCATCGGCGCTGTCGTCGGCACCCAGCCCTTCGGTGGCTCCGGATTGTCCGGGACCGGCTTCAAAGCCGGGGGGCCGGCCTATCTGACGCGCTTTGCCCAGGAGCAGGTGGTGTCCATCAACACGGCAGCCGCAGGCGGCAATGCCAGCCTGATGGCGATCGGTGACGGCTAGGACTTAGAAGACAATCAAACTTCTTTTTGCGCGCGAGATCTCCCGGTCGACGTCCTTGATAGACCTCCGTGAAATTTTTATTGATTTTTTCACGAGAGCTGCGTAATTCGGTCGAGACGGGTGCTGACCGTCGAAGGCTGTTGTCGCGCGCAATCGGGAGAGACATCACAGAAAAAAGCGGTTGATTTTTGAGGATCAGCGTGACCCTTTCACGGCGGTCCTTCCGTGACCGGATCAAAATTCGCGCAGTCTTGTCGCAATGAACGCAAAATTCGGCATTTTTTGGCGGGCCGACGCCCATGGAAGCGGGCTACGTGCCTTCAGCCACAGATGCCAGATGAGGAAAACTGAACATGGCCGACGTCAAATCCGACATTGAGATCGCTCGCGCAGCGCAAAAGCAGCCGATCATGGAAATCGGCGCCAAGCTGGGGATCCCGAGCGAAAGCCTGCTGCCTTACGGCCATGACAAGGCCAAGGTCTCGGCCGATTTCATCGCCGCCCAGAAGGGCCGTGACGACGGCAAGCTGATCCTGGTGACCGCGATCAATCCAACGCCAGCCGGCGAAGGCAAGACAACGACGACCGTTGGCCTCGGCGATGGCCTCAACCGTATCGGAAAAAAGGCGGTCATCTGCATTCGCGAAGCGTCTCTGGGGCCGTGCTTCGGCGTCAAGGGCGGTGCGGCCGGCGGTGGCTATGCGCAGGTTGTGCCGATGGAGGACATGAACCTGCACTTCACCGGCGACTTCCACGCCATCACGTCGGCGCACAATCTGCTATCGGCGATGATCGACAACCACATCTATTGGGGCAACGATCTGGGCATCGACATGCGTCGGGTCGCCTGGCGCCGTGTCATGGACATGAACGATCGGGCACTGCGCGAGATTGTCTGCTCCCTCGGTGGTGTCGCCAACGGCTTCCCGCGCGAGGCGGGCTTCGACATCACCGTCGCCTCGGAAGTCATGGCGATCCTGTGCCTGGCGAACGACCTGCAGGACCTGGAGAAGCGGCTCGGTGACATCATCATCGGCTATCGCCGCGACAAGACGCCCGTTTACTGCCGAGACATCAAGGCCGACGGTGCCATGGCGGTGCTGCTCAAAGACGCCATGCAGCCCAATCTCGTGCAGACGCTGGAGAACAATCCGGCCTTTGTGCACGGCGGTCCCTTCGCCAACATTGCCCATGGCTGCAACTCGGTGGTCGCCACGACGACGGCGCTGAAACTCGGGGACTATGTGGTCACCGAGGCTGGCTTCGGTGCCGACCTCGGCGCGGAGAAATTCTTCGACATCAAGTGCCGCAAGGCCGGCCTGAAACCCGATGCGGCAGTGATTGTTGCCACGGTGCGCGCCATGAAGATGAATGGCGGCGTCAAGAAGGAAGACCTCGGCGCGGAAAATGTTGGGGCGGTTGAACAGGGTTGCGCCAATCTCGGCCGGCATGTCCAGAACGTCAAAAAATTTGGCGTTCCGGTCGTTGTTGCCATCAACCATTTCATTTCCGATACGGATGCCGAAGTCCAGGCGATCAAGGATTACGTTGCCACCTTGGGCGCTGAGGCAGTTCTGTGTCGCCACTGGGCTGAAGGCTCCGCTGGAATCGAGGATTTGGCCCACAAGGTGGTCGAACTCGCCGAATCCGGCGTCTCTCAGTTCGCTCCTCTCTATGCAGATGACATGCCGCTGTTCGAGAAGATCGAAACCATCGCCAAGAGCATCTACCACGCCTCGGAAGTCATCGCCGACAAGTCGGTTCGCGACCAGCTGAGGCAATGGGAAGAGCAGGGCTACGGCGACCTGCCGGTGTGCATGGCCAAGACCCAGTATTCCTTCTCGACCGATCCGAACCTGCGTGGCGCTCCGACCGATCACGCTGTGCCGATCCGCGAAGTGCGGTTGTCGGCCGGCGCCGGGTTCATCGTGGTCATCACCGGTGCGATCATGACGATGCCCGGGTTGCCGCGTGTGCCGTCGTCGGAGAAGATCCACCTCAACGACGCCGGCTATATCGAAGGCCTGTTCTGATTGAACGCGGTCGTTCGAGCCGGGCAGTGCAATTGCTGCTTGCGCTCGACGCCGGCCGGCGCTAACACAAAGCCATGAAACAAATGATCGTCATTGCAAACTGGTGGTGGGCTCGCTAACGGCGGCCGCGATCAGTCATGCATTGACACCAGACAAAGGCCGCCGGAGTTCCCGGCGGCTTTTTTGCGTCGGGCCTTCGCACAACCGAGGATCGAGAAGAGATGACGGCAGCAGGAAACGACACCGACATATTCGTCACACGCGGCGGCGTTGAGGTCGAGCGCACACGAACGGCGACAGACTACGATGGCGCCATCGACACCTATATCGACGCTCTGGATTCCAGACGTGGTGCGGTGTTTTCGTCGAACTACGAATATCCGGGCCGCTATACCCGCTGGGATACTGCGATCGTCGATCCGCCCCTGTCGATCATTGGCCGCGGTCGCTCCATGCACCTGGAGGCGCACAACGAGCGCGGCGAGGCCTTGCTATCGATTATCGGCGGGCGTCTTGAGCGACAATCGGATGTGATCCTCGGCGAACGGGCAAAGCGACGCCTCGATCTGACCGTCAAGGACCCGGAACGCGGCTTTACAGAAGAAGAACGGTCTCGCGTGCCAACCGTGTTTTCCGTGCTGCGTGCCATCGTCGATCTGTTCCACACGGAAGAAGACAGCAATTTCGGCCTCTACGGAGCGTTTGGATACGACCTGGCCTTCCAGTTCGATCATGTGCCCTTGCAGCGCGACCGCGACGAAAGCCAGCGGGATCTGGTGCTTTACGTTACGGACGAAATTCTGGTGGTCGACCACCACACGGCGCGGGCGTGGATTGATCGCTACGACTTTTCCCGGCGCGACTTCACCACAATCGGCAAATCTCGGGAGGTGGAAGCGGAACCGTTTCGCATGTCCGAAGAGACGCCGCCGCGAAGCGATCACCGGCCTGGTGAATATTCCGAGCTTGTCCGAAAAGCCAAGGAGAGTTTCAAGCGTGGCGACCTGTTCGAAGTGGTTCCCGGACAGATGTTCTTCGAGCGCTGCACCAGCCAACCCTCGGCCATCGCCCGACGGCTGAAGGAAACCAACCCGTCACCCTATTCCTTCTACATCAATCTCGGGGAGGGCGAGTACCTTGTCGGGGCGTCGCCGGAGATGTTCGTGCGGGTCACGGGCCGGCGTGTCGAGACCTGTCCGATCTCGGGGACGATCAAGCGTGGCGATGACGCGATTTCCGACTCCGAACAGATCCTCAAACTTCTCAACTCCAAGAAGGACGAGTCGGAGCTTACCATGTGCTCCGATGTCGACCGCAATGACAAGAGCCGGGTGTGCGAACCGGGCTCCGTGCGGGTGATTGGACGCCGGCAGATCGAAATGTACTCGCGGCTCATCCATACGGTCGATCATATCGAGGGACGGTTGAAGGACGGGCTGGACGCTTTCGATGCGTTTTTGAGCCACGCCTGGGCGGTGACCGTTACCGGTGCGCCTAAACTGTGGGCGATGCGGTTCATCGAGGAGCATGAGAAAAGCCCCCGGGCCTGGTACGGCGGCGCTATCGGCATGGTCGGCTTCAATGGCGACATGAACACCGGTCTGACGCTGCGCACCATCCGCATCAAGGACGGCATCGCCGAGGTGAGGGCGGGCGCGACACTGCTCTTTGATTCCGTGCCCGAAGAAGAAGAAGCGGAAACGGAACTGAAAGCGTCGGCCATGCTGGCCGCTATCCGCGATGCCGGGCAAAGCAACACCGAAACGGCAGGGCGGGCAACGGCCCGAGTCGGTGATGGGGTCAGCATTCTGCTGGTCGACCATGAAGACTCCTTCGTCCACACATTGGCCAACTATTTCCGCCAGACTGGCGCGGCCGTGACTACGGTGCGCACGCCGGTGGACGATTCCATATTCGATACGGTGAACCCGGATCTGGTGGTGCTATCGCCAGGTCCCGGTCGTCCGAAAGATTTCGATTGCAAGGCAACGATCAAACGAGCCCGCGCCCGGCATCTGCCCCTGTTCGGTGTCTGCCTTGGATTGCAGGCGATCACGGAGGCCTATGGTGGCGAGTTGCGAACACTGGCGCTGCCGATGCACGGCAAGCCGTCCCGCATTCGGATCGAACAGCAGGGGATCGTGTTTTCTGGCCTAGGCAAGGAAGCGACAGTCGGGCGCTATCACTCGATGTTTGCCGATCCGGCCACGCTGGCGCCTGAGTTCGACATCACGGCCGAAAGCGAGGATGGCACGATCATGGGGATCGAGCATCGGAGCGAACCGGTCGCAGCCGTCCAGTTTCACCCGGAATCGATCATGAGTCTGGGGCAGGATGCCGGGATGCGGATGATTGAAAACGTGGTTGCCCACCTGGCACGACGGGGCGATTGACCGTCTGAACGAAACGGTTGCCGTCAAATTCGCTCCCGGTTATAACAGCGCCCATGTTTGAAACAGTGGCTGACATCTCCGGAAATGGAAACGGCGCCGACTTTGCATTGTCGGCGGCGCGTCGTCATGTCCTATCCAGCCTACTTCTCGGCCTTACTGGCGATCGCCGGGCTCGTTAGAGGAGCGTCCGGCGGTCGATTTGCCGCTGGCACTGGCTCCTTTCACTCACTATTGAAAGAATGACCTGAACGGTCGCGGTACGTCGAGAGAACGGCCGCACCGCGAGACTGACGAGAGACTACAATGAGCGACACTGTTTCTTCCGAAGAGCGAACCGGCCAAGCGGCCGGCATGCCGAGCGCATCGGCAAAATATCAACCCTATCCGCTGACCGGTCTGCAGGACCGGACCTGGCCGTCAAAGCGCATCGAAAAGGCACCGATCTGGTGTTCGGTCGACCTGCGTGACGGCAACCAGGCTTTGGTCAATCCGATGGGCCACGAGCGCAAATCCCGCATGTTCAAGCTGTTGCTCGACATGGGGTTCAAAGAAATCGAAATCGGCTTTCCGTCGGCCTCGCAAACGGATTTCGACTTTGCCCGCTGGTGCATTGAACAGGGCGAGGTTCCCGAGGATGTTTCCTTGCAGGTGCTGGTACAATGCCGGCCGGAACTGATCACCCGGACCTTCGAAGCGCTTGAGGGCGCACATCGCCCCATTGTTCATTTCTACAACTCCACCAGCGAGTTACAGCGCCGCGTCGTCTTTGCCAAGGACGTCGCCGGTATCAAGCAGATTGCCGTTGACGCCGCCAAGATGGTGACCGACATGGCGGCGAAGGCCGGTGGCGGATTCCGCTTTCAGTATTCGCCGGAAAGTTTCACTGGCACCGAACTGGAAGTCGCCCTGGAAATCTGCAATGCGGTGACCGAGGTGGTGCAGCCAACGGCCGACAACAAGCTGATCATCAATCTGCCGTCGACAGTCGAGATGTCGACGCCCAACATCTATGCCGATCAGATCGAATGGATGTGCCGAAACCTGGACAACCGCGAGAACCTCGTCGTCTCGCTGCATCCGCACAATGACCGCGGCACGGGGATCGCCGCCACCGAACTCGGCCTGATGGCCGGCGCGGACCGCGTCGAAGGCACCCTGTTCGGCAATGGCGAGCGCACCGGCAATGTCGATATCGTCACCCTGGCGCTGAACATGTTCACGCAAGGGGTCGATCCTGAACTCGACTGCTCGGACATTGAGCGGATCAAAGCGGTCTATGAATACTCCAACCAGATGGTTATTCCGGAGCGTCACCCTTATGTCGGCGAACTGGTCTACACGGCGTTTTCGGGTTCTCACCAGGATGCCATCAACAAGGGCATGAAGGCGATCCGGGTGGCCAATAAGGAACTCTGGGAGGTGCCGTATCTGCCGATCGACCCGCAGGACGTTGGCCGCACCTACGAAGCGATCATCCGCATCAACTCGCAGTCGGGCAAGGGCGGCATCGCCTATGTGCTGCACGAGGATTACGGCCTCAACCTGCCGCGTGGCTTGCAGGTCGAGTTTCAGGGGATCGTTCAGCGGATCACCGACGAGACCGAGGAGGAACTGCCCTCAAAGCTCATCTATGATCACTTCATGGAGCGCTATGTCGAACAGCCGGGCAGGCGCTTTTCGTATGTCGACCATCACACATTTCCGGCCAGCGGTTCCAAAGGTATGCGGGAATGCGAGGCGGTGATCACCGATGGAGGAAACGAGGTGAAAATCACCGGACGCGGAACCGGGCCCATTGACGGCTTCGTCCACGCCCTTTCACAGCATATGGGCGTCGACTTTACGGTTGCCGACTATTCCGAGCATTCGCTTCAACACGGGTCCAATGCGGCGGCGATCTGCTACATGGAAGTTGAGCATGCGGGTGGCCGATTGTTCGGGGTCGGCATCAGCACCAACATCGTGGCGGCTTCTCTCGAGGCGGTCGTGTCGGCAGCCAACCGTCTCATCCAATCATGACCAGCGGCCTGATGCAGCCGTAAGGGCCATGTGTTGATGTCCCAGCCACTCCATTGCATCGAGATCGGTGCGGCCGAGGCCGCGCCGATCGTCTTTCTGCACGGCTTCGGCGCAGCCGCCTTTGTCTGGTCTGATCTGCAACAAGATTTCGCCGGTGAGCGACGGTCATTGGCCTACGATCTGCCGGGACATGGCCAATCGCTTCAGGCGGACGGGATCGGCAGCGCTGGACATATGGCCGGCGCGGTGTCTGCTGACCTGGCCCGTCGCGGCGTTTCCCGGGCCCATTTCGTCGGTCACTCGATGGGCGGTGCAGTCGCCAGCAAGATCGCCCTGCGGTCGCCGGAAATCGTTGCTTCGATGACCCTGCTGGCGCCCGGCGGCTACGGTCCGGAAATCAATCATAGGCTGCTTCGTCGTTATGCATCAGCGGGTGATCGAGATACACTTCTGGTTGTTCTGGAGAACATGTACGGCTGGAACAGCCCGGTTCCGGATGACGTGATGAACGGGGTTTTCGAAAACCTCAATCGTACCGGCGCACGGCAAAAACTGGAGACGGTTTTGGAGGCCATCCTTGTGACCCGCAACGGTGGTGTGGAGCAGGGGGTGATCCGCCGGCAGGATCTCGCCACCCTCACCATGCCGGTCAAGGTTCTTTGGGGCACGCAGGACCGTGTCGTCCCGACCCGTCAGGCCCACCGCCTGCCGCCGCTGTTTGCGGCCCATGTATTCGAAGATACCGGCCACATGTTGATCGAGGAACGATCTTCAGAAACGGCGCGACTGATCCGCCAGAACATCAGATCGGCGCGGGATGAGTAACAATTGCCCAGTTGGCGGCGATTCAGCGCACCGAAGCAAGATCCTGTTCGCCAAGCGGAATTCGCCACTCTTCAAGTTTTGATTCAACTTGCCGGGTCCAGGTCAATGCACCGCGTCACACCAATCGCTTCGAGAAATGCCGCGTCGTGGCTGACGACCAATAACGCACCGTCATAGGCCCGCAGAGCTGCTTCCAATGCTTCCATCGCACTTAGATCCAGATGGTTCGTCGGTTCGTCGAGCACCAGCATTTGGGGTGGCTGCGGACCGCCCAGAACCGCAGCCAGAGCTGCTCTCAATTTTTCGCCGCCACTCAATGTGGCGACGGTTTGCAGTGCTGCTTCGTTTCGAAACAGAAAGCGGGCGAGGGCCGAGCGGCAAGCGTTGTCGTCTGCGCCCGGATTGAGGCTCCTGAAATTGTCGGCGACGCTCAACTCCGGGTCGAGCAGGCTCATATCCTGATCGAGCATTGCGGTCTCCACATGCAGCCGGACGTTGCCGTCGCGAGGTTTCAGCTTGCCGGTCAACAGGCGCAGCAACGTGGTTTTACCTGAACCGTTGCGACCTGTTACCGCCACCCGCTCCGGACCACTGATCGTCAATGACAGATCGCGGATGACCGGCATGTTGTCACCCGGGCCGCCGGTCAGCTCGCTGGCTTCAATGACCGTCTTGTTCGCTGGCAAGTCTGTCGATTTCAGCACCATTTTTATGGGCTGAAGCACGGCGATCTGCGATTGAGCTTCAGTCAATGCCTCCTCAGCGGCTTGCCTTTGCCGATCGGCAAGTCGTGCCTGTGATCCTCCAGTCTGCTGCGAGCGGTTACGCATTGTGTTGAGGAGGATTTTCGGCTGGTCGCGCTTTGCCCGGCGGCGGTGTCCGCGTCCGTCGCTGCGTTCCTTGCGTTCGCGCCGGATTTGCGTTTGCCGTTCGATCCTCTTCAGGTCGCTTTCGGCAACATCGCGGCGGTGTTCGGCCGCCTGCAAATCGAGGGCGCGACGGGCGTTGTAGGCGCTCCAGTTACCACCATAGAGCTTTGCACCGAGCGAGCTGAGTTCGACGATGGCGTCCATCTCCTCGAGCAGCGCCCGGTCGTGGCTTGCGACAATGGCCGTGCCGTTCCAACCGGCAAGCGCTTTGTGAATCGCGCGACGACCTTCGGTATCGAGATTGTTGGTCGGTTCGTCGAGCAGCACAATGTCGGGGTCTGCAAACAGCAACGCAGCCAACTGCAGGCGAGTGGTTTCGCCACCGCTGAGCTCAACGAGCGGCCGACCAGGTTCCAGTCCAGCCATACCAACGCGGAACAGGCTCTCCTGCAGACGCGGTTCGATCGTCCAGTCGGCAAGCATCAGGTCGTCGGGGTGCGTGCAGTCGCTCTCAATGCGCTTCAGCCGGGCAAGACCGGCCGAGACATCGAATAGATCTGCGACCGTCTCCCCGGGATTGCCAGATGCCGACTGACGCATCATGGCAATCCGGCCATGGGCAATCACGTCACCGGATGATGGCGTGAGTTCGCCGGCAAGTATACGCAGCAACGTCGACTTACCGCTGCCGTTGTCGCCGATAAGGCCGGTGCGACCGGGAGAGAAGGCGAGATTGAGATGTGAGAGGAGCCGACTACCGTCGGGCGTGGACCAGGACAGGTCCTTGACAGAAATGGAAGCATGCATGGCGCGTTGAGATCCGGTTGAAAGCTTGGGTGTTCAAAGCGTTCAAGCGGCGTTCCATGATGTACCGTCCTGTTGGTGTTGCGTGTAGCCCGGATGTAGATGAGTTGCAGCGGCATTTCAAGAAAAGCCGCTGCATCCGATGTTCGCGCAGGTTGCCCGGTGGCTTCTTGCTCCTGCTAGCTGTCGTCCTTCCAGCCTGCGTCGACATGGCTGCCGTCGCAGAACGGCTTGTTGCCGGACTGGCCGCAGCGGCACAGGACATATTTTTGTTCCGACTGGCCCTCGGCCCAGTATTCAGCGGAGACCGAGATGTTGTGGACCTGGTAAGGGCCGTTCTTTTCGATGATGATGGCGACTTCGGCGCCGGCTGTCAGTTCCGGTTCGCCGCCTGATCTTGCATAGCGCAAGGCCCCTGAGGGACAGGCGTGCATGACGTCCAGAATCTCGTCGACCGACCCGTTGTCAGGCTGGATCCAGGGCCGCTGGCTGGTATCGAAGACCGACGGCGCCCGCTTGGCGCACTCGCCGGCATGAGAGCATAGAAGCCTGTTGTAGTAGATGGTGATTTCCTCACCAGCGTAAGTCCGGGCACCGTCTTTGTCGGCCACTTCGGAACAGGCGCTGTCAAAGCCGATCTTGCTGTGGGTTCCGTCACAGAAGGGCTTGTTTTGCGAACCACCACAGCGACACAGCGCTATAACAGGCTTCGCCTCAGCGGCTGTCCCATCTGCTAACTGCAAGTTACTGAGGTTCTTGACCACCAGGGGGCCGTTTTCGCGTTGTTCGATGACCACCTGCTCGTTGCTCATGCCCTTCCTCCCGGTTTGCTGGCTTTTGGCTTGCTGTCCACCATGATGACCAATTTACCGAAAGCGTCAACGCGCCACGGTCCCGTCGGGGCAGTTGCATGTCTCCTTGAACCGGGAATCTGGTTCGGATCAAAAAAGCTGAAGTGACGGTCAAGATTTGTCGTTTGTGGACGTCGGTTGGGCAACCTAACTGCAAGCCACATACAGACCGTGCCATTTCAGAAAAGGAGATCGTCATGGCTCAATCGCTAACCCATTCGTCGGTCCCCGGCCATTTGCCAGCCGGCCCCGTATCCGCTGAGACTTTGCGCACCGCCTCGGCCCCCAAAGCCTCGTTCACGGTTGCGGTGATGGCCGCCGCCCTGGCGTTGCTGATCGGATTGAGCGCCGTCGATATCCATTGGGACAATGTGCCCGAGGCCGATCAAAGCACAACCTGGGACCGCCACGGGCATGAGCTTGACGGACGTGGCAAATGGGCCGGCTATCTCAAGCCCTGAACAGGCTCTTGCATTCGCCCCGCCGCTACACGATATTGCCGGCATCACAGAAACTGCAAAGGATGATTTTCATGACAGCCATTGTGATCATTCCGGCCGGACGCGTGGGATCGCGCCGCCAGTGAATGGCTGAGGGAGCCGTAGCCTCGGTTCCCGGATTCTCTCTCGACCGGCCATAGGCCAATTCGCGGACCGCTTGCGAAGCGGACCGATGACTTTTTGCGTCTATTGTTCAAGAGAGAGATAAGACAATGGCAATCGAAACCCTGGCCGATCTCGGCTGGAGCGGTTTTTTTCAATCGCAACTGGATCTGACGGAAATCGAAACCTGTCGGCCAGTGCGGGTGCACGCGGTGCATCGAGACAGACTCGATATCGCAAGCCTGGATGGCGAGCAGCGCCTCGCTCGAAGCCCATCTTTGGATGGGCTCGATGCGACAGTTGGCGACTGGCTGCTGCTGGGCGGCGGCAATGGTCGGCCTTTGCGGCGGTTGGAGCGCAAAAGCGTATTTAAACGCCGTGCCGCCGGCACAGGCCGTTCGGTACAGTTGATCGCCGCAAATGTCGACACACTCTTCATCGTGTCGTCGTGCAATCGTGACTTCAATCCGGCCCGCCTGGAACGCTATCTGGCGCTGGCGCGGGAAGCTGGCGTCATGCCGGTGGTCGTACTGACCAAGGCCGATGCCTGCGATCAGCCGGAGGGTTTCCGTCGTCAGGCGGAGTCCCTGCTGCCAGGCCTCCTGGTTGAAACAGTCGATGCCCGCGACCCTCTGGAACTGAGGGGTTTGCGGGCCTGGTGTGGACGGGGCCAGACCGTGGCCCTGGTTGGGTCCTCCGGGGTCGGCAAATCCACAATCGTCAACACGTTGGCCGGTGATGCCGATGTGGCAACCGGAGCTGTACGTGCCGACGACGATCGCGGCCGCCATACCACAACCGGTCGGGCAATCCACCGGCTTGCAGACGGCGGGTGGCTGATCGATACGCCGGGTATGCGTGAGCTTCAGATGGTCGACACTGCAGACGGTATCGATGCCGTCTTTGAAGACATCGTGTCGCTGGCCAGCGAGTGCCGGTTTTCCGACTGCAGTCATGACGGCGAGCCGGGATGCGCGGTGCTTGCGGCCATCGAAGACGAAACGCTCGATGCCAGACGTTTGAAGAGCTATCGAAAGCTGATCGCCGAGGAGCGCTTCAATCGCGAAAGCATCGCCGAACGCAGAGCCCGCGACCGGGCCTTCGCCCGCATGGTCAATGCGACCATGCGGTCCAAAAAAGGCAGGCGGGAATTCTGAACAGTGCCAATGACTCGCCGCATCCTTCACTGGATGCGGCGATTGCCGCTATCCGGCAAAGTCGCGGCAATGATCCGGCTGGATCGGTCCAAGCAGCCAGCCCGCGATCCGGGTGTTTTTGCCATCGCGCCGCACCAGGCTGGCAAACTCCCACTCGCCTTCGGATTCGTGGAAAAAGTCGATCGTATCACCGTCCTCGATATAGCCGGTGATCTTGCTCGCTTCGTTCTTGGCGATGTGCAAGGGGACAAGGCCGTTGGACCGGATCCCGAAACAGGTCGATTCCATGCCATCGGCGACCGGGTGATCCCGAAGCAGGAGCCGTAGAGCGATCAGGTGGACATCAATCTCGGCACGTTCGGTGTCGACGTTGCAGGCGTTTTCCCGTTCATAGCGACGGATCTTCGCCACCTTGGCATGAATGTCCTTGTCGACTTCCTGCAGTTGTTGTGTGCAATCGCTGTTGTCGAACAGTGCCTGACCCAAGGGCGAGCGGAAGCACTGGCCGGCCTCGTTGTACATCGCGTTGCGCGAAAGCCAGAGATCGGGGCAGATGTCGATTGCGTGTGCGATGCTGTTCAGGGGCAACATCAGTACAAGGGCGATCGCCGGCAGTCGCCCGAGCGACCCAATGGCTTCAATCTGCCTCCCAACACGCTCCATTCGCGACCGACCCGTTCCCTATTGCGGAGAAGTCCGAACTGTTGCTCTCCGCCCTTCGCCGAAGAGTTCACCGGGGACGAATATACAGCTTTTAGCCGACAAAAGGGAGCCGGATAGTGAAGACTTCACGGGAGTATTACCGCGCAAAGCGCTCTCAACCTTTGCCCACACCGAAATGCAGTCGTTCAGAAGAAGCGCGGCAGCCGGATGGATGAGTGCGATCGCTATAGGTGGATTGCGCAGGATCTTGGTGCTTGCTGCACCATAATTGGTAATAGTCCGAAATATGGTGCAGATTGTCCGCAATGTGGCTTGGTTGCTCCCGCCTTTGCGGGCACCGTGGCGTCAAACCAAGCCGCTGGAGGACGACATGGCACAACTTCTCATCACGAATGCTCAGATCTGGGACGGCGATGCCGATTCGACCTACCAGGGCGACGTTACCATCGAGGGCAACCGCATCGTCAGCGTAGTCCGGCCGAACGGCGATGCGCCGCCACACGGTGGGGACGTGATCGACGGCAGTGGCATGACGTTGATGCCGGGGCTGGTGGAGGGGCATTGCCATCCGAGCTTCACCGGCGTCAATGAGCCGCCGGAATTGGGGCGTATTGGTCCGGAAGAGCACATGCTCCTGACCGCGCAGAACCTGCGAACGCTTCTCGATCACGGGTTCACGTCGATATTCGAAGCCGCATCGGCAAAACCACTGCTGGGTGTAACGGCGCGCAATGCCATCGAAAACGGGCTGATCGCCGGACCGCGCATGCGCGCGGCGAGCCCCGAAATCACCACGACGGCCGGTCTCGGTGACGAAAGACTGCGTCACCTTCATCAGGAGAGTTTTGGTCTGGTGGCCGATGGTCCCGACGAAATGCGTCGCGTGGCACGGGAGTGCGTGCGCGATGGGGTCGACAATCTGAAGATCAACATTTCCGGCGACGAATTCGTCAGCCATGCCCGCGCCGAAATCACGCCACTGGAAGACGAAGAACTGGCGGCGCTGGTGAAGGTTGCGCGGACTTTCGGCAAGACCATCGCAGCACATGCGCGGTCGCCGCAGTCGGTTAAGATGGCCGTGCGCCACAACATCGATTGCATCTACCACTGCGATTTTGCCGATGAAGAAGCGCTCGACATGCTGGAGAGCGTCAAGGAGACATCCTTCGTCGGCCCGGCCTTTGGCCTGGTTCACAACAGCACCCGCGAGGGCGAGATTGCGGGGATCACTCCCGAGGTATGCGAACAGCTCGATCTCTATCGGAAATTCGATGCCTGCTGCGCCACCTATCACGAAATCCGCAAGCGCGGAATTCGCGTGGTCATCGGAGGCGACTACGGTTTCGCCGTGACCCCGATGGGTCAGAATGCCCGCGACATTGAACATTTTGTGCGCCATTTTGGGTATTCGCCGGTGGAGGCCCTGCGTTGTGCGACCAAAGTTGGCGCGGAGCTGTTGGGCATGGCCGACAGTCTCGGCAAGGTTCGGGAGGGCTACCTGGCCGATCTTCTGCTTGTTCGCGGTGACCCCACCCAGGATGTCTCGTTGCTGCAGCACAAGGAAAATCTGGCGATGATCATGAAGGACGGCGTTCTGCACAAGGACCCGCGCGGCGCGACAGCCGACAGCGGTTTGATTCAGGCCGCCTAGGAAATCATGGCAGAGGCGCGCAAACCGGCGAAACGGACCAACCTGACGCGTCTGACCGCTGTTCTCAGCGGCTTCGACATGCGCAATGCACCCCGCCGGACGAGCGACATCATTGTCGAACTGGGCTTGTCCAGGACAACGGGATTTGCGCTTCTTCGCGCGATGGTCAAGGCACAGCTGCTGGAGCGCACGGATCATGGTCTTCTGCGTCTGGGACCGGCGACACGGCGGCTGATCTTCGCGCCGATCGACGGGCATCACGCCCAGCCGATATCCGGCCGCGTGTCCGCTGCGCCATCGTCCAGCGAAAAGTCGGTTTTCCATCGCTCTGAAGGCGCTTGGAATGCCGCCATGACGGATCTCTCGGACACCAGCCGGTATGGCCGCTCTGGCCCCGTCAAGATCGGTTTTGCAAACGCGTCTCTGTCCAATCCCTGGCGTCGCGCTCTGCTGGACAGCATGCACTACGCGGTGCGTCTGCATCGGGACAGAATTTCCGGATTCATCACCAGCGATGCCGACGACGATGTTGGGCTGCAATGCGACCAGATCAATGAAATGGTCGGCGACGGCGTGGACCTGCTGATAGTCAGCGCGGCCCAGGATCAATCTGGCCGCATCGCCGAATGTATCGACCGCCACGGACGCAAGGGTCTGCCGGTTGTGGCCGTTGACCGGCGACCGTCTGACCTTGCATCCATTGTGAGTTTCGTAACCGCGTCGGATGCGACCGTCGGAGGTGAGGCTGCATTGTGGCTCGCCGAGCGGCTCAAGGGGAAGGGACGGATCTGGATGTTGAGCGGCGTGGAAGGAGCCAGTCCAGCGATCCGACGCCGCCAAAGTGCGCTCGAAGTCTTTGAGGGATTTGGCGCAATCAATGTCGAGGCTATCCGGGATACCGGCTGGACCGAGGCCGGGGGCAGGGCGGCGGTGCTCGAACTGCTTGACGAATACGGCCATCCGCCGGACGGCGTCTGGTGTGATTCCGGCCTGCAGGGCGTCGGTTCGATCCAGGCCTTTCTGGATCTCGGTCTGCCGGTGCCCGCCCATACGGGCGGTGATCTCAACAAAATGTACAAACTGGCCATAAGGCACTCCGTTCCCTTTGTTGCCGTCGACTATTCCGCGGCGATGGGGGCCCGCTCGATCGAGACGGCACTGGCTGTGCTGGATGGCATCCCGGTTGCGCGGCGCATCGAAACGCCGCTGACGACGGTCATGCCGCGGGGTTGCGAGACCAGGTCGGTCAAGGCCGACGAATGGGCAGAATTGCATGTGCGTTGGGACTTGCCGGATGACGCCGTGCTGTCGCAGGGGCCGAGCCTTCCCATGCCTGGCCGGGATGTTTCGATGGGAGCTGCCAGTGGCCTATGACCCCTATGCCAAGGCGATCGGCAGTTTTCTCAATCTGGTGGAGGCGTCAGCTTCGCACCGGCACGACCGGCCACGCCGACTGGCGCTCGATGTCGGCCTGCCGCCGTCTTCGGGCTATCGCGCGATTGCAACGCTTGAAGCAACTCAGTTCCTGGCCCGGGATCTCGATGGGGTCTACGCGCCGGGCCGACAATTATGGCGGGTCGGATTGAACGCCTGGGGGCTTGGCGCACTGTTCCCTGGTGTTGAGCCAGTGCTCGCCCGTTTAAGGCGCGATACGCGGCGCACCGCATTCGCCGGCATTGTTGCCAGACGTCAACTGTCGGTCGGCCCCTATTCTTCGGGTCGAGGATACGAATTCGTGGTGCCGGATGACCCGGTATTGGACCTCGAAGCCGCGACGGAGACGAACGGCGTTACCCAACTGCGAACCGGACCACTGGTTGCGGAGGTGGCTTCTGTCAAAAGCAGTGAGGAAGGCGCCGAGGCAGTGGTTGGCATCTTCAGACACGCCGGCGCGTCCGCGGAAGCCGCGGACACCGGCGTAGCCATCCGTAGCGCGGCGGCTCGACTGCGCGATGCAGGGGAGCGAGCTGATGGCCGGGCGTGATTATTGGGACCGACAATTGCAGTTCTCGACAATCCTGGACGACTTCGACGAACAGTTGGACTGGATGCGGGCGACAAGCTCCGCATGGTCCGGTTCCAACGAAACACATCATCAGGCGACCGGCTCTGACGCGCGTCAATGGATCGAATGGACCGGTGAGCCCGGGGCACACACAATGCTGCCGGTGTTCGTCCACGGCGGTTACTGGCGTGCCCTTGACGCGCCGATGCATCGGTTCGTGCTTGCCGGGCTGACACGGTTTTCGGGGGTGGCGGCCAATGTCGAATATCGGTTGATGCCGGGCTCCTCAATGGATGATCTCGTTGCTGATGTTTCAGCGGCGTTGAAAAGCGCTGAGGCACGGGTTGGAGCGGGATCCCTCCTGGTGGTCGGCCATTCGGCAGGAGCCCACCTGGCGCTGTGCGCTTTGCGCCAATCCGGTCTCGAGGATGCGATTGCGGGCGTTGTCGCCATCAGCGGCCTTTACGATCTGGAGCCGGTTCGCAACAGCTTCCTTCAGGATGAGATCGGCCTCGACGGAGAAACTGCAGAAACGTGGTCGCCGTTGCGGTGGTCAAAGCCGTTCGCTGCGAGAACGCTATTCGTGACAGGTGCAGACGAGACGCCGGTTTTCCAGGACCAGGCCGATGTCATGGCCAAAGCAACACCCGGAAACCGACTGCGGATAGAGGCGTGCCATCATATGAACCTTCTCAGGCAACTTTCGGGTGGTCGAACGGCTCTCGCCGACGCCATTGAGGCCCATTTTCCGCAATTGTAAGAGAAATCAGGCGTCTGGATTCGCTGGCTGGTGCACAGCGATCCCAAGCATGACAAGTGCGATGCCGACGAGATCCCGAACCGTTGGGATCTGGGCCAGGACGATCGCGGCGATGATGGTGGCGGTTGCCGGCAGCATCGCCAGCAGCAGCGCAAACGATGCTCGCGGCAGCCGAGACATGGCAAGCTGGTCGCAAATATAGGGTATGACGGACGAGCAGATGCCGACACCGATGCCGGCCAGCACCAGTTGCAGGCTGTCGAAAGCCTGCATGGCCTGGAGCAGGCCGATCGGCATCAGGACGACGAAGGCGATGATCATTGCGGCCCCAAGGCGCTGGACGCCGTCGGATGCACCATTCGCCGCCGCTTGGTGGCCGAGCACGATGTAGCCGACGAAAAGAGTGGCGTTGAGTGCCGCCCAGGCAAGCCCAGCCGGGTCGCTCTGCCAAGTCACGTCGATGAGCAGGACCACGCCCATGACGGCGAGCGCCAAGGCAGCCAAATT
The DNA here is from genome assembly GCA_965228435.1 of Hoeflea sp. Classification (GTDB taxonomy): domain Bacteria; phylum Pseudomonadota; class Alphaproteobacteria; order Rhizobiales; family Rhizobiaceae; genus Hoeflea_A. The sequence goes on from OZ245818.1 coordinate 5,152,809, forward strand.
GCGACGTGTGCGCAAACCGTAAAGCGCGACGCCGATCGTGCCGACAAACTCCATGGCCGCCACGAGGCTCATGGGCAGACGGTCGAGAGCCAGATAGAAGGCCGTGTTCATCACCGCAAGGCAGAGACCGAGTCCGATGAGCAGCAGCCGCGTCCGCCCATCTGCCGCTCGCAACGTCTGCCAGGGGCGGGTGAACGGCGCCAATACCAGAGCGGCAGATGCGATGCGAAACCAGGCAACCCCGAGAACCCCGACGGCCGGAAACAGCAAAACTGCAAAAGAGGGGCCGAGATAGTGAAACACCGCACTGATGGCGAACCAGGTCTGTGGGGGCGCAGAGTTCGCGACGCGGTTCAGGGAGGCAGAGGGCATGGACCATCCTTTCGATACCCTCACTATGCGAGTTGAAATCCCTGTTTTGCATAATTGATCAATGCTATGATAGACGAAATATTATCGAATAGAAGGGCAGGTAGATGAAACGCCTTCGATACGAAGATGGTCCGATTGACCCAGTGGATCGCAAATTGCTTGCGGCGTTGATCGACAATGCGCGCATCAGCACGGCGGAACTGGCGAGAACGGTCGGTCTGTCGGCGCCCAGTGTCGCCGAGCGGATCAGGCGTCTCGAAGAAGCCGGTGTCATTGAGGGCTACACAGCGCGGATCAATCCGGAAGCGCTGGGCTTGCCGATTTCCGCCTGGTTGAGAATTCGTCCGGTTCCCGGCGCTCTTGGCACGGTCGCCAAAATACTTCAGGGCCTGCCGGAGATCGTCGAGTGCGACCGCATTACTGGTGAAGACTGTTTTCTGGCGCGCGCCCACGTGCCGTCGGTCACGGATCTGGAAGCGTTGATCGACGAGATCATTCCGCATGCCATGACGAACACGTCGATTATTCAGTCATCGCCGGTGCCGCGGCGCCTGCCGCCGGTCCTGCAAGGCGACGGCGACCGCTAAACGAGCTGCCCTCAGGTCCTGTTGATGGAGACACCGCCATCGACCAGCAGCGACGTGCCTGTGACGAAACTTGCCCGGTCCGAGGCGAGGTAGAGGGCTGCCTCCGCGATCTCCTCTGGCTGGGCAATGCGCTTGAGTGCATGAAGTCCGGCGACAAAGTCCCGCGTTTCCGGGGTGTTGGCGGCCGACTGTCCCATCGGCGTATCGGTACCGCCGGGCAGCAGGGCATTGGCGCGGATGCCGTGCGGCCCGTACTCCGCCGCCAGAACCTGTGCCAATCCGATAAGGCCGGCCTTGCTGGCGGCATAGGCCGACATTCCGGGCATGCCGGCGGTGTGGCCGACGAAGGTCGAGGTGAAGATCAGCGATCCGCCGCCACGCTCCAGCATGGCCGGAATCTGGTGTTTGGCACCGAGGTAAGCGCTGGTCAAATTGGTGTCCAGCGTGTCGCGCCAGTCGTCGGACGATAGCTCCGTCACCGGCCCCAATGCGCCCAGAGCGCCGGCATTGTTGAAGGCGATATCGAGCCCGCCCAGTTCAGTGGCGGCACGATCGACCAGCATTTGTGCGAATTCCTCGTCGCGAATGTCGCCAGCCATGGCAATGGCAATGCCGCCTTGTTTGTCGATGTCCGACACCAGCTCGGTCAAGGCATCGTGGTTCCGCGCGGTAACGATAGCGGCGGCACCTTCCCGGCAAAACAGGTGCGCTGCCGCCCGGCCGATTCCGGAACTTGCTCCCGTGATGATGGCAGCCTTTCCCTCAAGCAGTCCCATGGTCAAATCCTCGTCTGTTGTTTGATCCTTGATGCCGTCCTAGTGAGGCTGACGGGTGGGCGCTTCCCGCTTCTTGCCGTAGAACCGAATTACGGATCGACATCGAACCGCCGCGGCGCGTTTTTCGCAGCATCCGGAGTTTATGCACTCGGGTATGCTGCCGGGGCGGACGGGAGTTTCTCTGAGAGCGCTGTTTCACCCATGCTTTCTTCCCGTCCGCCCTGAATTCGCTGCGGGAAGGTTGGATCGATCAAAACACCCACGCACATGATCCTCGCCATGGCCTGCAGCCGGCTCCTGCCTGACTCAGATCAGCGCAGAACGACCTGGATGATGGCTGGCGCCGCTGCGCCGGACCTGCCACTGATCGCGATCGCCACTCTCTGCTGGGTCGTGTCCGGTTTGCCATTGGCCGCGACCGAGAATGCCGAAAGCTTCGTCCGTATGGTCGATGGTTTCTATTTTGAAAGCCGGGCGTTCATCACCGTCCACCATGTATTGCACGCTCCAGGGTCACTGTTGCTCCTGGCTCTGATCGGATGTGTGATCGCGCGAATGACCGGTCGAAGAGTTTCAGCCTGGTTCTGGTTCCTGTCAGGGGCGGCAACCCATGCCGTCGTGGATCTGTGCACCCATGCCGGTGATGGAATGCTCCTGTTCTGGCCCTTCAATTGGTCGTACCGTTTTGATGCCGGGATCGACCAGTGGGAGATGCAGGGCGCGGGGCTGGCCGTGCTTGCGGTGGAACTGACGATACTAATGATCTTCACGGGCTCGGTCGTCTGGATCAGGCTGCTGCCGTTTCATTCCTTCCTGACAATGCCGTTTTTGGAGACTTCCGCGAAGCAGGTCTGACGCAGGCTTGTTCCTCTAACTTGACTAGTCGACTAGTCAGGTTTAGCGTTGGGTATGGTCCGACTTTCAAGCATGCCGCGCTACCAGTCGTTGAGCGAAGAGATCCAGTCGCGGATCGAGGCTGGCGAGTTCGCCGCCGGCGACCGGTTGCCCAGCGAGGCGGAGCTGTGCCGGGAGCACGGGGTCAGCCGAGGAACTGTCGTCAAGGCCATCGAACAGCTGGTAGCGCAAGGGGTCGCTACGCGGCGACAGGGGTCTGGCACCTTCGTTACCCGTCAATCCATGCACCGGCGGTCCGGCAAGCTGTTGAGTTTCAGTGAGACCGCCACGTCGGAAGGGCGCAATCCAACGCAGAAGGTGCTGACGATCGGGCCCGCCGATAATGCACTGGCGCGCGAATTCCATTGTGAACTGCCTGCGGTTTCGCTCGAGCGGTTGCGCTTTGTCGATGGCAGACCCTGCGCCTACCACCATTCACTGATTCCCGAGCGCATCGCCCGGCAGGTGCCTGCGCTGCTTGACGGGCACGGACCAAGCGATCCGCACTTTTCGCTTTATGACGGTTTTGAACGGGCCGGCTGCGGGGTGGTCCGCGCCGAGGAGCGGGTCACGGCCCGGTTGGCGAACGCCATGGAGATGCGCCTGTTGGAGATTGACGGCCCGGCGGCGGTCATCGTCGTGTTCAGGCGAAGCTTCGACGCCACCGGCACATTGGTCGAAGCGGTGGAAGCGGTCCATCACAGCGAATTCTACACCTATGACATCAACCTGGAGCGCGGCCCCGGCGAGTGGGCGGGAAAGCTTGAACGGGTTCACAGTTTTGAAGCGGCGGCAAATCGGCAGATCGGAAAAGGATCCGATCCGAATGTAGAAAAGGGAGACTGACATGAAATTGAGACAGACCTTGATGGGCGGCATCGCCGCCATGCTGATGTCCTCGATGGCAATGGCCGCGGATGTGCCGCCGGCTGCCTTGATCATTGCCCAGGGCGGCCTCGGTGACGGCTCGTGGAACGACACCGCCTATGCAGGCTTTCAGGCGGGGCTTGAAAAAACCGGTGTCGAAGGCCGGCCGGTCGAATCCAAGGACGTCGCTGCCCAGGGCGAAGAAATCATGCGGCGTGCCGCCGATGGTGGGTTCGGGCTCATCATCAGCCTGGAGTGGATCCACGGCGAGCCGATGGAAAAGCTGGCCGTCGACTATCCGGACAACAACTGGGTCATCATGAACCAGACCCGCAAGGGCGACAACGTCGCGTCCGTGGTCTTCGGAGAGCACGAGGGTTCCTATCTGGCGGGTGCACTGGCCGCGCTCGTAACCACAGACACCTCGATCAAGGGCATCAATCCGGAGCCGGTGATCGGCGTCATCGGTGGCGTCAAGGCACCCGGTATCGACAAGTTCATCGTCGGCTTCATCCAGGGCGCCAAGGCAATCAATCCCGACATCGACGTGAAGGTCGCCTACTCCGACACGTTCGGTGACCCCGCCAAGGGGCAGCAGATGGCAAAAGCCATGTTCGATGACGGTGCAGACATCGTCTATCAGGTCGCTGGTGGTACGGGCATCGGCATCATTGAAGCCGCCAAGGCCGCTGGCCGTTATGCCATCGGCGTCGATACCGATCAGGACGGCATGGCGCCCGGCAACGTGCTGACCAGCATGTTGAAACGTGTCGATGTCGCCGTCGAAGATATCATCACCAACTATGCCGCCGGTTCGTTCCCGGGTGGAGAAGTGATGGATTTCGGGCTGGCGGAAAATGGTGTGGCGCTTTCCGATATGAAGCACACCAAGGAAATGATCCCGGCCGAATACCTGGAAAAGGTTGACGCGCTGAAGGCCGACATCATTGCCGGCAAGATCGACGTTTGGGATGTATCTACGCAGGGTTACCCGGATTTCTTTCAGTAAGTCTGGAGTAGGGCGGGGCGTTTTGCGCCCCGCCGTCGCATTTGGCGATGGACAACGTGACCACACGACTCGGCGCGCGCGCGCTGTGCAAGACCTACGGCTCGGTTGAAGCCAACCGCGACGTCACGTTCGATGTCGCCCCGGGGGAGATCCATGCCGTCGTCGGGGAAAACGGCGCCGGCAAGTCGACGTTGATGCGGTGCCTGCAGGGGATCGAAAGACCTGATTCCGGGTCGATTCTGGTCGATGACCAGCCGGTCCGGTTTACCCAGCCACAGCAGGCGCTCGGCCTCGGCATCGGCATGGTCCACCAGGAATTCATGATGGCGCCGGATCTGACCCTGCTGGAGAATCTTGTGCTGGGAGACGAGCCCGAGCGACTTTCCCTGGGCGTACTTTCCCACATCGATTGGGCACAGGCTCGCGCGTCCGGTGATGCGCTTGCGGAGCAGGCCGGCGTCAACATCGACTGGGACCGCCGGGCCGGCAGTGCGCCGGTGCATGTGCAGCAATTCGTTGAAATCCTGCGACTGCTGCGGCGGGGCACGCGGATCCTCATTCTCGACGAGCCGACGGCCGTGCTCGCGCCGCAACAGGTGAACGACCTGTTCGAATTGCTGCGGCGTTTGCGCGAGGGCGGCACCACCATTGTTTTCATCAGCCACAAGCTGCGCGAAGTCATGGCGCTGGCCGACCGGGTCACCGTGCTGCGGCGAGGGGAAGTGACCTATCGGGCGAAGCTGGCGGATACCGATGCGGAAACGATCGCGTCGCATATCGTCGGCGGTGGCGATACGGCCGTCTCGCCGATGCGGCGGGACGCCGGAACCAAACCAGGAGATATGGTCCTCTCCGTTGCCGGCCTGACGACGCCCTCCGTCGACAAGTCCCACCCTCTTCATGGGGTCGACCTGACGGTCCGATCGGGCGAAATCGTCGGCATCGCCGGTGTCGCCGGAAACGGGCAGGACGAACTGGTCGAATGCCTAGTCGGCCTGCGTGGCTGTGGCAGCGGACGGATCGACTTGTGCGGTCGCGAGGTGACAACAGCCGGCAATGCCGAACGGCGGGCTTTGGGGCTTGCCTACGTCAGCGCCGACCGTCGTCACGAGGGATTGGCCATTGATGCGACCGTCGAAGCCAATGTGATTGCCGGAAGCCATCGCAAGGAGACGGTGCGGCGTGGTCCGCTTCTCGACCCGGGTCGCATGCGCGCCTTGGCCCGAAAGCGCCTTGAAGCTCTCGGCGTGAGGTTCGGGACGCTGAACGACAACGCGGCAAGCCTTTCCGGGGGCAATCAGCAACGGCTGGTTTTCGCGCGCGAAACGGATGGTGATCCGACCTTCATGATGGCTGCCCAGCCGACGCGGGGGGTCGACATCAACGGTATCGACGCCATTCATCGCTTTCTGGCCGAGTTTCGCGATCTCGGTGGCGCCGTGCTGCTCGTGTCGGAAGAACTGGAGGAATTGCTGGCGCTTTCCGACCGCATCGTGGTGATGTCCGGCGGCCGTATCGTCGGATCGGTTGATGGCGCAACCGCGGATGTCCAGTCCATCGGGCGGATGATGGTGCTCGATGACGGGGCGGAGGAGGCGGCGCATGGCTGAAGCGACGGCCATCGACAGCGGCCGGCTGGGGGCGTTGGCCGAGAGGACGCTGGCCCTGGTCTTTCCATTCGTGGCGGCCCTGGTGGTCAGCGGTTTTGTTCTGCTGGCGGTGGGCGAGAACCCTTTCGATGTTTTCGCGCTCATGGCGCGCGAGGCCTTCGGCTCCGAGCGCCGTATCGCCGCCACACTGTCCGCCGCCACACCGTTGCTTTTTACGGCGGTGGCAACTGCCATCTGTTTTCGCTGCGGCGTATTCAATGTCGGCGTCGAGGGCGCCTTCGTTCTGGCCGGGCTGGCCGGAGCCTTCATCGGCTTCACCCTGCCGGCCGGATTCGGCGTTGCGTTGATTCCGCTGGCCTTCGCTTTCGCAGCGCTGGTCGCAGCACTCTGGCTCTATGTGCCGGGCCTGTTGCTGGCGCGCTATTCCGTGGACGAGGTGGTCTCCACGCTGATGCTCAATTTCGTGGCACTGGGCATTGCCGGATATCTGGTCAATGGACCGCTTCTGTCGAAGGTGTCTGGCAACAACGTGACACCGCTGATCCACGAAGTGGCTGAATTGCCGCGATTGCTGCCGCCATCGACTCTGCATGCAGGCTTTTATGTCGGCCTGCTCATGGTGCTGGCCTATGGATTGTGGACACGCCGCACGCCGAGCGGATTCGAGGGCGGTTTGGTCGGTCTCAATCAACGGTTTTCGCGTGCTGTCGGCATTTCGGTGCCGGGCGCCATCATCCTGGCCATGGTCCTGTCCGGTATCGTCGCGGGTTTTGGCGGCGCGTCTCATGCGCTTGGTCAATTGCACCGGTTCGCGGAAGGATTTTCGCCGGGATATGGCTTTACCGGCATGGCGGTGGCACTGCTTGGCCGCAACACGGCCGTTGGAATCTTGTTCGGGGCCATCCTGTTCGGGGCCTTGGCGTCGGCCGGCACGACCGTGCAGTTCTTCTCCGATATCCCGCTTGATCTGGTGAACATTGTCGAAGGGACGGTGATGATTTTCGCCGTGGTCGAAATCAGCCGGTTTGCATGGCGCAGGAGGCGGGGCGGATGATTGTCGACCAGGTCCTGGCTGCCTCGATGACGATGACCACGCCGATCCTGCTTGCGGCGATGGGCGGGCTCGTCAACCGTCAGGCGGGAATCGTCAACATCGCCCTGGACGCCAAAATGCTGGTTGGCGCGTTTGTCGCGGTGGTGGTCGCCTCGGCGACCGGTGGCTGGTTCGTGGCTGTCCTGGCGGCGGCGTTCGCCGGCGCGATCGTCGGCTATCTTTTCGCTCTGGTGATCACGCGGGCCGGCGCCAACATGATCGTTGCCGGGCTCGGTCTCAATGTTTTGGCGGCGGGCATGCTCGGTTTCATCCTGAGCTGGGTCTACGATTCCAGCGGCACGCTTCGCTTGCCGGATGTGATGCTGTTGCCGCGGTTTCTGCCGCAATCACTTGAGTCGGTTCCGGTCATTGGTCTGGCGTTGGCGGATCTCGACCCGTTGACTGTCTTTGCTTGGGCGAGTGTTGCGGCTCTGCCGTTTTTGCTGGCGAGCACCCGGATCGGGTTGTGGATCCGGGCGACCGGCAATGCGCCGCAGGTGGCGCGGGCCGTCGGACTGCCGCAAAATGGGGTGACAGAATTCTCGACCGTCTTTGCCGGTTTCTTCTCGGGCCTTGGCGGGGCGCACCTGGCGCTGGCCTCGATCGGCCTGTTCAATGAAGGGTTGACGGCCGGGCGCGGCTTCATCGCACTTGCGGCCTTTTATTTCGGCCGCGACCGGCCGGTTGTTACCGGGCTCGTCTGCCTGCTGTTTGGTTTCCTTGAAGCCACCCAGATCCGCATGCAGACCGCCGGTTTGCCCCCGAAACTCGTCGGTACCATCCCCTATCTGTTCGTGTTGATCGCGCTCTGCGTGGCCGGCATCAGAAGTCAGCAGAGAAAGGCCTTGCCATGACCAGTACCGCGCTGATCGTGATCGACATGCAGAATTCCTTCCTGCACCCGGATGGCGAGAACAGCTATCCAAAGGCGCAGGATGCGATTGAACCGGTTCGGGCTTTGATCAAGGCAGCGGAGACGTCAGGGTGCCTAATCGTGCACACGCTCGACAGGCACCGTGAAGGTTTTGTCGATTTTGAACAGAAGCGACTGCCTCACCACTGTGTCGAGGGCGGTTTCGATGCGGCCTACTTCGAGGGGTTCGGTCCGCAGGGGCGATCGAACGAGATAGAAATCGTCAAGCGGCGCTACAGTGCGTTCTTTGCCACGGAACTTGGCCTGTTCCTCAACGAGCAAGGGATCGAACGGGTGGTGCTTTGCGGTGTCAAGACCAATGTCTGCGTGCGGGCGACAGCCCAGGATGCATTCGCAAACGGTTTTGAAGTGATCGTCCCGAAAGGGGCGACCAACAGCAACCGGGATCACCTTGCTGTCGCATCGATCGAGGACATCGACCGCTACATCGGGCGTGTCGTCGACCTGGAGACGGCGAAGGAGATGCTGTCATGACGTCACTTTGCGTGACCGGATTTGGCAGTCTTGACTATGCGGTGACACTGGACGGATTTGCCGTCGGTGACCGGACCACCCTGATCAACGCGCGCGATGCCGCCGCTTGGCCGCGGTGCGGTGGTTGTCCGGCCTATGTGGCTCGTGCGGCGATTGCTGCCTCATGTGATGTCCATATTGTCTCCTGGATGGGAGACAATGAAGAGGGGCGTCTCTATCGAGACGGTCTCATTTCCGATGGCGTGGACGCGTCAGGCATCGCCTATATCGCGGCGGCGCGATCACCGACGGCGCTGCTGGTTTATCAGGCCGACGGAAGCTGCGCCTGTCTCTACGATCCGGCTCTCGCAGGGGAAGAGCGGTTGACGGAACAACAGCGCGCGCTCATCGCCGAAGCCAGTCACCTGTGCATATCCGTCGGGCCGTCGCACCTGATCCATCCGACTATCGATGCGCTATCAGCGGGGACAAAAGTCTACTGGCTGGCAAAAAACGATACGGCGGCCTTCACACCGGAGATTCGCCACCTGCTTTCAAAGAAGGCCGATGTGGTTTTCTGCAACCGTGCGGAGCGGGGGCTAATTGCTGGCGACAGTGATGCCGTCGTGATCGAAACACAAGGCAGCGCCGGCGTTGTCGTCGCGTCCGGCAACTCAGAAACAGCGATCGAAGTGGAGGCAGTCGCGGCAGCGGACACGACCGGGGCAGGCGATACCTTTGCCGGAGCGTTTATTGCCGCCGAGATGAGGGGTGAAACGGATCCGGTAGCCGCCGCCCGTCAGGCCGCCGCCGCGGCCGGAGAATTCCTGAAAGCGCGAAGCGCGGGAGGACAAGCATGAAAACGGCTTGGTATATCGGCTGTCCGGCCGATGCTGTCGGCGACCGGGCAATCCTGATCGGAGATCCGGATCGTATCGACCGGATCTCGTCACTGCTCGATGATGTCGAGTTCCTGCCCGTCAAGCGGGGACTGAGAACCATTACCGGCTACCATTCGGGCAAGAAAATCACGGTCACCGCCTTCGGCATGGGGGCGCCCATCGCGACCATAGTCCTGCACGAACTGGCAGATCTGGGAGTGAGATATTTCCTGCGCATCGGTACGGCCATGTATTTCCCGCCCACGCAAGGCGGTGCGTTTCTCCTGAGCGACCGCGCCCTGTCGTTTGAAGGTACCTCCCGATCCTATGCGCCGGATCCGCAGGCCTTTCGGGCCGATGCGGCGCTGACGCGAGCCTGCGAACTGTCTGCCGAAACCCTGGGTCTCACCACGGCCGTCGGCCTGTTCGCCACCTATGACGCTTTTTATCGCGACATGTTCGGCATCGATGCCGCCGGGCAGGAGCGGGCCGCGCAGAACCGTGAGACCCTGCAGGCAGCGGGCGCGATTGCCGTTGATATGGAGACTTCGGCGCTGATTACGGCTGCCGGCGCGCTTGGTGTCGGCTTCACCAGTCTCTGTCTTGGGACAGTGAATGCAGCCACTCTGGAGAAGCTGCCGGCTGACGAGCTGGCCAGCGGAGAGCGCAATCTGTTCCAGGCGGCAATGGACGGGATTGCGCAGGTCGAATGACACGAGGGAGAAACCGATGAGCGATATTGTAGAACGCTATTTTGCAACCGTGACCGAGCGCCTGCAAAAGGTCGCTGATACGCAAGCTGATGCGATCCGACAAGCCGCGGAGGTTTGTGCCGCAAGCATTCTCAACGACAAGCTGGTGTTCACGTTTGGAACCGGGCACGGATCGTTTGCGGCCATGGAGATGTTCCCGCGGACGGGAACGGTCACAGGCTTCCGGCCCATCGTCGAAAGCTCGATGATCTCATTTCATCGGGTGCTGGGAGATGGTGGAGCGCGTCAGTATCGCTTTATCCACGGCCGCGAGGGATACGGCGATGCGATCCTGGCCTCTCACCAGCTCGATCCGGGAGACACGATGCTCATCTTCTCCCATTCGGGCCTGAATGCTGTCACGCTCGATATTGCCGTCGGGGCCAAGGAACGTGGCATGAAACTGATCGGTGTTACCTCTGTGCCTCATTCGTCTTCGACGCCCTCACGACACTCCTGCGGCAAGCGGCTTTATGAGCTGGCGGATGTGGTGATTGATACCGGTGTGCCCAAAGGCGATGCCGGCGTGACGGTGGACGGAAGCGAACACCGGGTCGGCGCGACATCCACATCAATCGCCATCGCCGTCGGCCAGGCAATCAACGCGGCGACTGCCGAAATCATCGTCCAGTCCGGTCGGGAGCCTTATATCATGGTCAGCCCCAACACGACCGAAAAGGCGGCCGCAGATGTTCAGAACGACCGCAACTACGCCGAGTTGTGGCGCCGATTGCGGATGCGGTGACGGTTATGGATCGCGGCTTTTTCATCAACGGAGAGTGGATCACTCCGCAGGGTTTCGATCGCTTCGAAATCGCTGATCCGGCCACTGGCGATCCGGTCGGATCGACACTGTTGGCCGATGCCGCGATGGTCGATCGGGCAGTCGGGTTCGCCGAGGCGGCGGCTGCGGGATTTGCCTCCATGCACGCTCGAGAGCGGGCGAATATCCTGGAACGGGCGGCGACGCTGATCGAGGATCGTGTCGAAGAAATGGCCGTTCTGTTGACCCGGGAGCAGGGCAAGCCGGTTCCCGACAATCGCAAGGAGATTCTCTTCGGCGCCGAGGTGCTGCGCTATTATGCGGGTGAGGCGGTTCGTGTCGGTGGTTCGCTGCGGCCGGCGGGAGCTGCGGGGATCAAGAACGTCGTTTCCTATCACCCGGTGGGCGTGACCGCGGCCATCGTGCCGTGGAACTATCCGGTCGACCTTTATTGCTGGAAGATCGGGCCGGCCTTTGCTGCCGGGTGTCCGATTATCGTCAAGTCGCCGCACGAGACACCGCTGGCGATCGCCATGCTGGTGGATTGTCTGAAGGATGCTGGCCTGCCAAATGGAACCCTCGCGGATTTGCCCGGTCTCGGTCCGGTGGCGGGCGCCGCGCTGGCTGCCCATGTGCGCATCCGCCTGATTTCGGCAACGGCCTCGATCGCCGCCGGGCAGGACATCATGCGCCGCGCCTCCGGCAACCTGAAACGCTTGTCGCTCGAGCTGGGCGGCCATGCGCCGTTCATCGTCATGGCCGATGCCGATCTGGAAGAGGCGGCGCGGGCGACCCATCGCCGCTCCTTTTCGAACATGGGTCAGATCTGCATCACGGTGAACCGCATCCTTGTTGATCGGCGGGTGCATTCGAAGTTTGCCGACATCCTGGCGGCGATAACGGAAGAGACCGAGCTTGGACACGGCGTCGACGCCGGAGTGGCTTACGGTCCGGTGCTGAACCAATCGGTGATCGACCGCGTGGAAGCGCATCAGGCGGATGCCTTGGCGAAGGGCGGAAAGCTGCTCGCCGGCGGGCTCAGGCCCGAGGGAACCGAATTCTCTCGCGGTCATTTCTACCGTCCGACACTGATCGACAATGCAGCGCCGGACAGCCTGCCCATGAGTACCGAAACCTATGGGCCGCTGGCGGCAATGGCCGCCTTCGATGGCGAGGAAGAGATGCTGGCGCTGGCGAACGGGCTCGAATACGGGCTGGCCGCCTATATTTTCGGTGCCGATCTGGAGCGGCTATGGGCGCTTGCCGACAGGCTCGAATTCGGCGCGGTCGGCCTCAACGTCAACGACACGAGTGAATTGCAGGCGCCCTTTGGCGGCTGGAAGATGAGCGGTATGGGACGGGAACTGGGTCCCGAAGGGCTGGAGGCCTATCTCGAGCCGAAACATCTCAAGATGCGGGTGCGGCCCTGACAGCGATGTAGACGGTCTGCGTCGCCTCGCGTTCCTGCATCGGATTGTGGAACGTCACGGCCTCAGCGCGTGCATCGCCGAAAACACCGGCAAGCCGGTCAGTGAAACGATCATCCGGGCGGTCATTCGACCAAAGGCCGAAAACGCCGCCGGGTTTGAGGTGGCGTGCCAGCTTGGTCAGACCCGACGGTTGATAGAAAGACGCGCTGTTCTCGTCGAGCAGTGCTTCGGGAGAATGGTCGATATCAACCAGGATCGCGTCGAAAGCCCGCTGTGGCTGCTTCGCATCGAAGCCGGTGTCCGAAGCAGCAAGCTCGAAGAAGTCGCCCATTAGCAGCCGGCAGCGCTGATCGCCCGTGATGGATGGACCAAGCGGCAACAGACCGCTTTCGTGCCATTCGATAATCGGCTCGAGCGCGTCGACAACGATCAGCGAGCGGACGTCCGGGTTGTCGAGAACTGCTTTGGCGGTGTAGCCCAGCCCAAGGCCACCGACGACGACGTCGAAACCGCTTCCCGTCAGGCACTCCAGACCGAGCTTCGCCAGAGCCACTTCGGACTCGGTGAAAAGGCTCGACATGAGGAATTCCTCGCCGAGCTTGATCTCCAGTACATCGCGGTTGAGCTTGGGTTCAAACCGACGCCGCAGGCTCACGGTTCCGATCGATGTCGGGCGAAAATCAAGTTCTTCGAAGAGGCGACTCATACTGCACCGTCTCACGTTGACCGCAAAAAGGCGAGGCGTTTCCGGAAGTCGGCCGGATGTGGCCCTTCAGAAGAATTAAATGCGATCCATGGCCTCCTGTTGATTTTTGCCAACGTCAACTAGTGCAGAAATCACATACATCCGAAATTATCGGGGCAAATAATCTCGGAGATTGCTTAGGAAAATCTTCGGGGTGAGTGTATTTTCCGGGATTTATCTGTTCCGAGTGAACTTTTGTTGGGGTGGAAACGCCCCGGTAACCTGGTTCGGGAGCAGAATACGATGGTCAAGAAATCAGACGGAAAAGCCAGCCAAAAGGCGGAGCGAACAGGCTTAGCCCAGAGACTGCGCAATATCGGTACCTACTTCAAGTTCCTGCTGTTGATTGCGGTCCTCGCAGGCGGATATCTGGCTTATGGCAAGGTTGCCGGCGTCTATAACGACGTGAAGGACACGATCGGTTCCGTGACGACTCTCGTTCCTGAGATCGGCAAGCCGCTGATCTGTCCCGCGTCGATGGAGCAAAAAGGGTTGCTCTGCTACGAGGTCTGCCCGGAGGGTTGGGTCTCTGACGGAACCCATGGCTGCTACAAGCCGTGTCCACCCGGTTGGGCTGGCACCGAGACCCTGACGCACTGTCAGCATCATACGATATACAGCACGGTCGGCGCGAACCCGTCGCTGTCCATTCCGAAGAGCTGCCCTCACGGCAAGACCGAGTATGCCGGGCTTTGCTACAACGTTCCTTCGGGTTGGCACGTCACGTCACCCGGGTTCATCGGCAGGAAATGTCCCAGCGGTTGGCGTGATGACGGCACCGCCTGTTGGAAGGACATGCATACCTACGGGCGTGGTGCGGGCTACGCGCTGTGGGATGAAGACGTGTGCAAGCGCGAGCATGGTAGCTGCGAAAAGAACGGTTTGATGTGGTACCCGCTCTGCAAGCCCGGCTACAAGGCCCGCGGTTGCTGCCTGTGCGAGCGGTCGCCGCAAAGAACGTCGAAGTCAGTCAAGTCGGAGATCGGCACGCTGCCAAATGGGTGCCCGGCCGGGCGAGTGCTGAAAGGGCGCCTTTGTTATCCGGCCTGCAAGGCAGGCTATGAGCGGCGCGGCGACAACATCGAGTACTGCTCGAGCAAATGCCCTGCCGGCTACACCAACATCGGAATTGGCGGATGCCAGAAACCGAGGCGCAATGTGCGCGGAGAAGGTTTGACCGTGGTCGGCGTTTGTCCATCGGCAACGCCCATACGCAAGGGCGAACTCTGCTACCGGCGTGAAAGCTGATCGGTATGGCAAACGGAGAACACGTCATGGATGACATCGACGCCTATATTCGCAGCCTCGACTATGATCCCAGGGATCTGCTCAGTATCGAGGAGAGCGGCAGCACCGAAGTGCTGCCGCCACGCAAAAAGACGAATGCCGGAAACTCGGTCGTCGTTTGCACCAATACCAACCGCTCACTGAACAAGGATCTCAATGATGTCGCGATCCTTAGTCCGACGGCCGGCGTCATTTTTCCCGGTGCTCTGGTTCGCGCCAATGGTCGCCTGGCGGAAGGGAAGCCGGATCCGATTGCATTGCCGCGGTCGACTGTCACCTTGAGGGTCGACCTGCCAGGTCTCGCTGAGGCCGGAACGGTGGTCGTCGACAATCCGACCAACTCTTCAGTTCAGGCCGGAATCGACAAGCTGCTCGACCGCTGGAACGAGACCGCTGCTGCGGAGGGCTATGTCAACAAGGCCCGATCTTATCTGAGCATCACCAAGGCCTACAGTTCGCAACAACTGGCGCTTGACCTCGGTTTCAGCAGCAAATGGACCTCTGGAGACGTGGCGGCAAAAATCAGCGCCAGCAGCTCGCGAGAGTCGTCGGTTGCGGTCGCCTATTTCAGGCAGGTTTTCTACACCGTGGTATTCGACACGCCAGCGTCGCCATCATCGGTTTTTGCCGTGGACGTTACAGCCGATGACGTACGCGGTCAGACAGGCGATGACGATCCGCCGGCTTACGTCCGCAGTGTCGATTACGGACGCATTGTGATGATCAAGATGGAAACCGCTTCGAGCGAAACCAAAACATCGCTGGAAGGCGCGCTGAACCAGGCGATCTCGGGAGGAGCGCAGGTGGGCGCCGCGGTCAATGCAAAATACGCCAGAATCATCAACAACTCGACCTTCACGGTCGCGGCGTTGGGCGGGAATCCGGGAGCAGCGGCAACTATCAGTCAGCCGAACGATCTCGAGAACCTCAGCGAACTCATTGCTTCGGGATCAACCTACGGCAAAGGCAATCCCGGAGCGCCGATTTCCTATACCGTTGCCTTCCTGAAAGACAATCAGATCGCAACGCTCGGCTTCACCACCAGTTACACCGAGAAGGAGTGCGTCCAATACGATAACGGCTTCATCGGGCTGTCCCATGCCGGAGCCTATGTGGCCCGCTTTTTCGCGTCATGGGATGAGCAGGACGAGGCCGGTGATTATCGCGGCCAACAATGGGAATCCGGAAAGAAAACCGCCGGCTACAACCATCAAGTCGATCTGCCCGGTGATGCCGTGAACGTCAAGATCCGTGCTGAAGCTGCGACTGGCCTCGTTTGGGATCCGTGGGGTCAGGTTTTCTCATGCAACGAGAAGGGGCCGACGAACCTGATTTACAAGGCAGGCGGCACCACCCTGAACCGTACCTGGGAGAAGATCAAACCGGATGCAGGGCCCTGACGCGAGTCAGGAGGTTCCCGTTCGTCATTGTGAATGAAACATAGGAGCTAGATATGCCACATGCCTTCACCGGAATTCTTGACATCGACAAGACAGCCAACAGCTTTGGATTGGATGATAATTGTTTTTACTGCTCGGTTGCGGCCCTGCTCGGCAAAACTGTCAACGAACTGATTGATGAGACTGAAATCATGCAGGATCGCACGGCGTGCGCGGAGGCCGTGCTCGACTTGTTCAGAGAGGCGGGAGTCGACGACATTGCCTTTCGTATTTACGAAGACCGACAATCTCTGGAAGGCGATTTTGCCAATTTTCCGAGAAATAGCGGGCTCGGGCTCGCCTATGATCGGTCCGATGCGCCCATCGGCCATATGGTGGTCCTGGCCCGCGACAATGACGGCGTCGTCAAACTGGTAGACTATCAGCAAAGTCCGCCTGGAATCACCGATTTCCCACCGGAGGGCGGCAACAACATCGCTCGTTGCTACGTCTTCTATCGTCAGTGAGGCGTCAGGTTATCAGCGTTGTCGATAGGCGTCTTTCCTGAAACAGGGTTCGCACGTTGATGCGACGAATGGATCCGGCTCGTGAACGCTCACGCGAGCCGGATCGTGTCGAATGGTTCCCCCACCTGCGCCGAAACCGACGCAAAGAAGATTTGTCTGCCCCCGCTTTTGCAGTATGTTAAGGGTTGATTAACCATAAACCTGCAGGCGGATGAAGATGGGCGACGAAAAAGCCCCAACCGGCAAGTCCAGGCGGCTTTCGGATGTCGTGCGCGAAGTCAAAATCGCGGCGGCGGAGCGCGAGGACGTCGTCGTGGACATGAGGGAGGCCGACCGCGCTCGGATCGACCTGCTTGCCGAGGAACTTGCTCCGGTATTTGAGCAGGTGCCCGCCGAGGACGACCAATTCGACTTCGTCATATCCGCCGGTTTGCAACCACGCCTCTGGATCGATGCCATCGCCCATGTGCAAATGGGACCGGATCGCCGTACGTACCGATTTGTACGCGATACCCGGCATGGCCGGGTCGTGATGGCCGAGTCGAGCGACATGATGCGCATTGCCGACAGCATCACGCACTACGTTGCCGAGCGAATGGTCGAGAGGCGCCGCTTCCTGGCCAATGAAGAACGGGCGCCGGAGCTCTATGGTGCACCGCTGTCCAATCGGGCTGCACCACGGCAATCCAGTCGGGCGCCCGTTGCAGAACCAGCCAGAACGGCGCCTGCCAGGCCAGCGGCACCTCCGCAGCCGGCGAGCACATCCTCACGGGTTCCCGGATATCTCTGGTTTCTGCTCGGAGCCATCTGTGGTGCGGCGGCCCTGGCTCTGGTCTATCGCGATCAAATCGGACCGCTACTCGGTTAAGAACAGGGTCTTTGTTGCTGCGGCGTTAAGTCCGGCAAAGTTTTGTCGCGTTCCTTTTAATTGTGGCCCTGAGTTCATATATCTAAAGGGCATGCGAACGGCCGGGCGGGCGGTCCGGCGGCCGAAAAAGGCCTTCCCGGGGGTTCCGAAATGACGACAGGCGCCAAGGTTCAACGCAAGCTCACCACTATTATGGCGGCAGATGCAGCGGGTTATGCCAGCGCGATGGATGCCGATGAGGTTGGCACCCTGGAAGCGTTGCGGGCCGCGCGAAGTGTATTTTCAAAGTTCATCGAGCGCCACAACGGCCGCATTGCCAACACCGCCGGCGATGGACTGATCGCCGATTTTCCGTCGGTGGTTGAGGCCGTGCAATGTGCGATAGAGGTCCAAAGGGAACTCGGCAGCCCCGGGCATCCGGCGAATGGTTCTCTGCCGTTCCGCATCGGCATCCACCTCGGCGACGTTATTGTCGACGGCGAAGATTTGCTGGGCGAGGGCGTCAATCTGGCCGCCCGGCTGCAGACCATGGCAGAACCCGGCAGTGTGCTGGTGTCTCAGCAGGTCTACGACCAGGTGCACGGCAAACTGACCGTTGGATTTGAATATCTCGGCGAAAAGCGACCGAAGAATTTCTCTGAGGATGTGCCCGTCTATTGCGTCTCGTTCGGAGAGGAACCGCACAGGCGGATTTTCGGGCGGCACGCGTCGCAACAGCACAGACACACCGAGCCACCTAGGAGCTCCGCCAAGAAGGCGGCACGGGAAGAGACCGTCGTCAATCGTAGCGAAACCGGTGATGACGGCCTGCGGGAAAGAGTCATCCGAAATGCAAAGATGCTTGGCGTGGTGTGGGTCGCTCTTGGGGTCATCAACCTAACGACCTCACCCGGGTCGTTTTGGGTGCAATGGCCAGGATTGGCAATGCTGGTCGCGCTCGGACTTCAGGCGGCACCGCTTTTCGAAAGCTCGTTGTTCGGCCGCAACTATGCTCGGTTGGCGGTGATCGTCGCTGCCGTTGTGGTGGTCAATATCCTGACCTGGTCCGGGACGGCCTGGGCCATCTGGCCGGTGGGTTTTTTGTTTTTTGCCGAGGTCATTCGGCGTATCCGCATGGGCACCTGATCGGTCAACGTGTCGACACCCAATTTCGCCATACATTGTCAGGTCTGTTCATAGAGTTCATAGTACGGCAGGGGATTGACGGCGGTTCGGTTGCGCGAGCCTGCTGCGGGAAACTGTGATTGGGCGGTGCAGCCGCCGCAACTGGTGTCGCACGTTGTTTTCCGGCAAGTTGCCCCACATCGATAACCTTTATTACGCAGTCGCCACGGTTGAATTCCAGGGCGTGCATTTGAGCGCTACCGGATTGGGCGATTCGATCGGACAGGCCGAGATGCTGCGCGATGCGGAGATTGCAGAACGGAAATCCACGGTCCTTATCGGGGCCGATTCTCCTGGGCCAGGAGTCACCGGTACAGCTGCCGGACCGGACCCCGATCAGGCTCTGATCAATGCCATGCTCGAGGCCGTCGAAAGGCATGCAAGCCGTTTTTGGTGGACTGGTGGCCTGGCCGCTACCAAACCGACCGATGATGATCTGCTCTGTTTGGCCGCGTTACAGAAGATCTGGCGGCGCAGCGAACCGCGGCAGGTCGGTTTGCTGGATATTACCCCCCGCCACGGTCTCCCGGTCTTTGTTGCCTGGTCTTGCAACGACAAGGGTCGCGATCTGTGCTTCGGCACCGCCTGCCGCCTGCAAAGAAGCGAAGCGATACACGCGGCGCTGAAGGAATTGCATCAGATGGAGTTCGGACTGGATGTCATTCGTTATCGGCAGCGGCACGGTGTTGCGCTGTCTCGAAGAGAGCGGATCCATCTGGCCCGATCCCGGCGCCTGAGCGTCGCCGGATGTCGGTCGCTGCTGGAGCCATCTACCGCCAACCGCATCGAGAGCCCCAGGCTGATTCCTCAAAAGCCCTCACAGCTCGACGGTCATCTGGCCGCCTACGGCATGACGATCCATGCCGCGAAGCTGCCGCGAACCGATGATAAGCACTGGACAGCAAGGGCTGTGCTTCGCACACCATGTCTCATGAAAGCCTCTGCCGGTCCGTCCGACGACCTCCCGACTTGGGCGAAATGGGATCTGTTTTAGGTCAGTCTAACAGGAACAGGCGCAACCACATGGGCGTCGACCCTCTTTACCTGCAGCTTATTGGCGACTTCACCGTTTCCACCAGCGATGGTGATGTTCGGCTGCCACTTTCTGCGAGCCGGCTGATCCTGGCCTATTTGGCGCTCACACCGCGCAAGATCGAAAGTCGATCGAAACTGGCTGCCATCGTCTGGGAAGAGTCGGAAGAGGATAGAGCTCGACGCAACCTCAGGCAGGCGCTCCACAGCCTGCGAACCGAACTTGGTGGGATCTGGGACGGTATCGAAGCCGACCGATCAAGCGTCTGGTTTCATTCAGGCAGTATTGTCTCCGATCACGACCGTCTCCTGGAAGATCTTCGATCGGGGGTGGTGCCTGACATCGCCGTGAACACCGGTCGGCTGGCGGAACAACTTCTGGCGGGTTTGCCGGATCCGGGTGAGCTGTTTGTAAGCTGGCTGAGGCTGAAACGAACCGAGTTTGAAAACACGCTGCGCAGCCACTTGGAGGCGATTGTGGACGATGAGGATCCGCAACAGGCTCAGCGAGCAGCTCGTGCTTTGCTCAGTCTCGATCCGGCCGATGAACAGGCGGCACGCTTTCTGATGCGGGCGCATGATGATCGTGGCGAGACCGGGCGGTCCCTCGATATCTATGCGAGCCTTTGGAACCACCTCGATCGGGAATACGGCCAGGAACCTTCGCTCCCGACACAGGATCTCGTCGCATCAATAAAGTCCGGAAGTCGGACAAAGCCACAGGCTGAGATCATGGCAGATCCGCGCCGCAGTTACCGGATAGGGGTTTCTCCTGTTGCTGCTCACGGACAATCCGACGATGCTCTGGTGACCGGCAATCTCTTCCGTACGGAACTGATTTCGCGGCTGGTGCGGTTTCGCGAACTCGATGTCATCGACACGGCAATGCGTGAAACGGAAACGGACTATGCGCTGAAATTGAGCATCGCGACAGCGGACGGGAATCACGCCCTCATAGCCACGCTCACGGGGGTTGATGACGGGCGGGTGGTCTGGAGCGATCGGCTCGAGCGTCTATCGGAAAATTGGTTGGATCACCAGGCCAATCTCGCCGGTCAGCTGGCTGCGGCTTGCAGTTTGTCCCTGTCGCGCACGCGGCTGGCTGATATGTCAAAGGGCCCCTCAGCCGGAGCGGCAGTGGATCACTGGTTGCTCGGCCAAAAACTGCTGAACGATTTTCGAGCGGACAGTTGGAAACGGTCAGCCGACTGCTTCCAGAGTGCGATCGACCTCGATCCGGATCTGTCCATGGCCTATAGCAGCCTGTCCCAGCAGCACAATATCGGACATCTGGTGCGGCCGGGCCTCGGGCCGCAAAAGCCAATGCTTGTGGAAAGCAGGGCGTTGGCAAACCGGGCGATCGCCCTCGACCCTCTGGACAGCCGGGCGCATCTGTGCCGGGGCTGGGCAAGCTGCCTGCTGCATGAATATGCCCAGTCGGCGGCCAGTTTTGCCATGGCACGTCAGTGCAACGAGGACGACCCGTGGACAGTCCTGTCCTCTGCTTTGGGGGCCGCGTTCAGCGACGACATTCCGCTCGCCAATGCACTGGCGGAACGTTTTCTCGAGGCCGGGTGGACATCGACGCTGCCGCAATGGGGATACCACGCCAATATCCGGTTTCTGTCGGGTGACGATGAGGGTTGCGTCGCTGCTGCCGAGAATGCCGGCGATGGCATTGCCAACCTGCCAGCTTGGAAAGCCGCCGCACTTTGGCATCTTGGCGAAGTCGAAGAGGCCGCCAGAGCGTGGCGAGGCTTCGAGATCGCCATGCGCAGCCTTTGGGTCGCCGATCATGCGGCGACGACTGAGAACATCCTGGCCTGGTTCCTCAGTTGTTTTCCACTGCGCAACCAGGACACCCGGGCTCGATTGAAGCAGGGCGTGGCTGGGGCTGCCGCGTTCGCAGAAACCACCTGAGGTTTTCATAAGGATCCGATATCTTGCGTGATGAAACATAAAGCTTTGCAAATACTGTATCGACGCGCAGAATTTGCTATGAAAATGTTCGCCCCGCAGAATCCAGCAGAAGAAAGACAAACAAGTGCCAATCAAGAACCGATACGCCGAAATGATCGATGAGATTACGGAATGGCGGCGTGACTTTCATGCCCATCCGGAGCTCCTGTTTGAGGTTCACCGCACCGCCGGAAAGGTAGCCGAACTGCTCCGTTCCTTCGGCTGCGACGAGGTTGTTGAGGGCATTGGCAGAACCGGCGTCGTCGGTGTTATCAAGGGACGGGCTTCGGACAGCGGCAAAGTTGTCGGCCTGCGGGCCGATATGGATGCACTGCCGATCAACGAGGCGACTGAACTGGAATATGCATCAAAGACGCCGGGACTCATGCACGCCTGCGGTCATGACGGTCATACGGCCATGTTGTTGGGGGCCGCAAAGTACCTGACCGAAACGCGCAACTTCGACGGAACCGCGATTGTCATTTTCCAGCCTGCTGAAGAGGGTGGCGCAGGCGGGCTTGAAATGTGCCGCGATGGCTTGATGGAGAAGTTCGGCATCCAGGAAGTCTACGGGATGCACAACGCACCTGGCCTGCCGGTGGGTCATTTTGCCATTCGGCCCGGAGCGCTCCTGGCTTCTTCGGACGAATTCGAACTTGTCGTGACGGGGAAGGGCGGTCACGCCGCTGAACCCCATGAGGCAGTCGACACCACCCTGGTGGCTGCGCAGATCCTGCTTTCCCTCCAAACAATCGTTTCCCGAAGTGTTGACCCGTTGAAGCGCGTGGTCGTAACCGTCGGCACATTCGAAACGGACAGTGTGGCAAGCAATGTCATCGCCCATCAGGTCAAGATGGCAGGAACGGTGCGGACACTGGATGCGGAATGCCGCGAGTTGGCCGAACGGCGCATTCGGGAGATAGCCGAGGGCACTGCGATGGCTCTTGGGGCGAAAGTGGAAATCAAATGGCAGCGCGGTTACCCGGTGACCATGAACACAGCGGAAAACACGGCCTATGCGGCTGAGGTGGCGCGCTCGGTCTCAGGCGATGTGAATGACGATGTCGATCCGATCATGCCAGCAGAAGACTTCAGCTACATGCTGGAGGAAAGGCCGGGCGCCTATATCTTCCTCGGCAATGGCGACACGGCCGCATGCCACCATCCCGCCTACAATTTCACCGATGAGGCAATTCCGTTCGGATCCTCCTGGTACTCCGGAATGGTCGAGGCGCGGATGCCCGTTAAGGAATAACGGTTTGACCGACATACTCTACAGGCATTGCGTGCACATATAGGATGCCATGTAGGGGTCGAGAAACTTGCGGAACTTGTCGTCACCGTCGAATGTGACCGTGTAGGTCGCCGGCCGCAGGTCGGAATCCGCCGGCCGCAATTGCGCCAGATCGAGATCCGGCTTGGCCGGATCGACTTCGGCATAAACGGCGGCCATCCGTAGATGTCCGGACTCTTCCGTTCGAAGGGCGTCCAAAACGTCTTTTTCGGGCAAAAGGACCGAAAACCGTCCCGGTTGACGCGGGATCAGGTCGATTTCCTCGATATCGGAACGGATATGATAATCGCCGCCCTCGCTATCGGCGTCGCCTTCGACAAGGTCAGCCTCTGCAAGAATGTTGCGTAACACGTTTGCCGCGATCACCAGGCGGCCGTCCGGCTCGCGGCGATGTGGCAGGTCGGTGTCGAACTCGAGCGTCCATTGGCGTATCAGGCGTCCGAACACGCCGCTTGCCTTGCGGGTTCTCAATTCCATCGCATTTTTCATGCTCTGCATCCTCCGTGGTTATTCCCCACTTCGACACCGTAACAGCCATCCGTCGACAGAAAAAGCGCCGGTTACCGCCTGGCAACGGTCGATTGACGCTGACATGACGGAGCGACCTACGCTGGGCTGCTTACCTGTTTGTGCCCGTCGGGAATGGTCCCGTCGTCGCATCAATAAACCGAAAGGAAAGCACCATGTTAGGTTCAGATTTTGCCTGGCTCAATTTCGACAACGAGTTCAATCGTCCCAATGAGGAGGCGACCCGCAGTTTCGTCATCGACGAAGAGCCCGCAGCCGCTTCGCGACCCGGACAGTCTGTCAGTTCCGAGGGTTACATCCTCATCCAGGCGCAGGACGTTGGCAATGGAGCGACCGATGAGGGTGATGCCATGACTCATCGCATCATCATCAACGGCAAACACCTGCCATCGTTTGACATGGTCGATCATGAAGGCTGGAACCTTTGGATGGACCGGATTCCGAAGAACTTTCTGAAGAAGGGCGAGAACCGCCTGACCATCCGCCGCCGTGCCGTCGACCGGTTCCGCGTGGCCAATGTGGTCGTCCAGTGGCGGGAACGACGCGCCGACTAGGGTCGGTTCGACAAGACCGAAGCGATCAAGGTGGGGCACCATTCATCTTCAAGAGGAAGACACCATGATACCGCTGAAAACACTGACTCGATGCCTTTGCGCTGCCGTCGTGCTCGCACAGGTGGTCCCGCTGCAACCGGCCTATGCCGGCGATACGCGGGTCAAGAAATTCCAGGCCTACAAGGCCAAGGTTATGCGCCGAATTCCGGTCAGCAAAGGCCGGCTCGTGCCACAGGGTTCCAAATTCACGGCGGGAGGCTATTCCAAGCTGACCTGCTGCACCAACTGGAACGCCCAGACAGGCGGCACCGGCTGCGCAACCTATGACGACAGCGAAGGTTCCTGTCCGGCAGAGACCTTCCAGGTCGATTGCGGCAAGAACGGCTGCTGGTAATGGTCCGCTGCCTGCCCTCGCGCCTACGGCCGTGGGCAGGCAGCAAGAGGGGGAAGTAAACCGTGATGCACATTGCATGCTATCAACTGTTGACGGATGATGCGGCTTTGCCGCTTCCAAACGATCTTCCCGACCTGGGACAGACGCGCAACGCGCAAAAAGTCCTATGGAATGCACCGGACGAATCCGAAATCGCCAAGGACCGGTCGAGGCGACCGGTGCTGTGCTATCAAGTGGAATTGCAGAGTACGGAACCCTCTCGATTGCGCGTACAGCTGCGCGACCGAAACGATGCCATGAGAACCATCAGCACCCGTTCAATATGCGATCGCATCGCTCGTCAGGTGATGGACCCGTTCCCTGCCGATTGGGTGCGTAGCGGCAACAACCGGATATTTTTTCGCCGTTTGGCCGGACAGGGCAGGGTCTTCATCCGTGATGTCATGGTTCTTTATCAACGCCTTGTTTCCTGATTCCTTTTCGACCGGGTTGCATCTGCAAGCGCCACACGCATTATGACATCTTGAAGTGGAAAGTTGGACAAGCCGTCGAAGGTGGATGCTGTCAACATTTGCCATTGGGATGCCCGCTGAACTGCGACGGACAGGGTCATGCATTCGATCAAAAGCCTTGAAGGTCAATTCGACCAACTGGATCTAGGTGGAACCGCCGAGCCCGTCATGGTGCATGCAAGCCTGCGCCGGATCGGGCCGGTCGAGGGTGGTGCTGCCGGGCTCCTTGACGCGCTGTTCGGCTGTCTGGGTGTCGATGGTACGGTTCTCATGATCATTGCTGCAAATGATAGCTTTCCCTTTGACGCTGCAACGACTCCGGCGGATCCCGAAATCGGTGCGCTCGCGGAAGCCTTCCGCACACGGAACGGAACGCAGGTCAATGACAACCCGGCGGCGCGTTTCGCGGCCTCCGGACCGCTTGCCGGGGCTTTGCTGGAACCATGCCCGCTGCATGATTACTACGGTCCAGGCTCGGTTCTGTCGCGCTTTGCCGCAATGAAAGGTCGCGTGCTACGCCTCGGCGCCGATACCAACACGGTGACCCTCGGTCATTGGGCCGAGTATCTGGCAAACGTGCCGGACAAGAGACGCGTTAGCCGTCGGTATGTCAGGGCGGACAGCGGCGAGATTTGGATCCACTGCCTGGATGATTCCGACGGCATCGCCGAGTGGCCGGGATCAGATTATTTCTCCGACATAGTTGAAGAGTTCCTGGCCCTCGGAAAGGCCAGGGTCGGCCCTGTCGGTGATTGTAGGGCCGAGTGTTTCGAGGCAGTCGATTTCGTGCCATTCGCCGTAAACTGGATGGAACGGCACTTCGCTGCCAACTCTCACCCCGACGATGCCTGACGGCGAATGAAAGATTTGTAGATGTATCCTTCGCGGCCGTCGTAGATCGACAGACACCAGTGCAGGCAGTTGTCTTCCGCCAGGACGGGAGAGTTCGCCGGAACGATCGTCAGGACATCGGAATCGTTGTCGGGCCCGGAGCGCAGATTGACGTATTTGGTTGTCCAGCCCTTGCGCAGATCTGGACGCAGTCCGGCGGTAGGCTTCGAGGTTCGCGGCGTGGCCGGGACTCGAAAATGCTGATTGTCCTCGGCGGCCATGCGGCGTTCCATTGCAACGACTTGATCTTCCGTTTCCGCGACACCGACGTCTTCGGGCTCCAGCGCTCGCAGATAAGTGTAATAGATATATCCATCCTGCCCTTCGAAGACTGCGCCGCACCAGCGATTGCAATCTGTTTCTGCCAGCAGCTCGGCTCCAGCGGGAACCACCGCAAGTTCTGCGGAGTTTTTGTCTGGCAGGGCGCGCAGGCTGACATATTTCAGGGCTTTGTTCATCCGCATGCCCTTGGCGATGGCGGCGGCTTCGACGGACGCGGTCGGGTTCTCGAAATGATAGGTGTTCTGCTTTGACAGCAGGCTATGCATTTCGTCGACTTCCATTGCGGTTGGAGCGTCTGTCCGCTCGGTTTTCTCAGACGCGATCGAGCCGGTTTGCGCATCATCGATCGTTTCGGTCTCCTGACCAAGGACGGCAGGTACATTCCTTTCGGGCTCAGTGACCGGTGGATTGTTGCCGAAGCGGGGCGATGATGGCGACAGTTTCGCCGGGTGTTTTTCTTCAGCGTGCTGGATGATCGATGCGACGGTTAGAATGTTGGGTTTTTGTCTGTCGCTTTTGTCCGATGTTTGCGGATTTTCTTCAAAGGGTGTTGGCGTGACGACCGTCACACCGGTCAACTGGTCCTGGCTCGAGGCAGTCTCAATTGGTGGCTGTGTTTTCGCTGCAGCCACCTTGGTCTCCACCGGTTTTGGTTCAACGATGCTTGCGCTGCCTGCCGGCTTTGCCTGATCGAAACGATAGGCGGTCGCGCCGATGACCGCGCCGGTTCCGACGCCGATCAGGGCGGCCATTGTCACGGCAATAAATCGTATCGGATTCGGGTCTGCCCGTCGGGCTTTGGGTCGGCCGGCTTGTTGTTCGGTTGTTTGACGCATGAACTCCCACTCCATTGTTATTCTGGCGTGGCAGAGCCTCCGGTCGCGGCGCTGTCACCCGAACAGTTAACAAATGATTTCCGCCCAAATTCGGAGTGAGAGGGGTGGGTAAAGGTCACTTTTGAATATCTGTTGAAAACCCGACGTGATGCCTCATGATCGTCATAATGTGCGAGAGCGGTGGTCGAATCGACCGACGCGCCTTGACCGTGCCGAAATCGTGTTTGATAGGCTTGTCGGAGAGGCCACTCGGTTTTTTACAGAGATGGGGAAGCAGCGAGATGCCAACGATGTTTGTACGCCATCCGGTCGAGGACTATTCCGCCTGGCGCAAGGTCTTCAACGCCTTTTATGAGATCCGCAAAGAGGCGGGTGTAACCGGAGAAGCGGTTTATCGTTCTGCCGATGATCCGAACGACATCACCCTAATGATGGAGTTCGCTTCGATCGAGGAGGCGCGGGCCTTTCCCGATAACGAAAAGCTGAAGGGCGCTTATCAGCAGGCTCACAGCGTTGGCCCTCCGACGATATGGTATGCCGAACAGAGCTAGTTTAAAGCGAAGCGGCGTACGCCTCGGCTTCCTGTAACAACGAAAAAACGTCCGGATCTTCCAATTCCAATGCCCTTAGGTGATCGACGAGGTTCTGGATATATTCTAGGCTTGAACCAAGAGTGCCGGTGCCCGTAGCAATGAAGCGGATTTGCTCCGCCCGACTGATGTCCGGGCGGATACGCCTGACTTCACGATTGGCAACGAATGTCACGGCCTTCAATGGACCTTCGTCGCTGATCGCGTCGACGATTGCCGGAATATAGGATCCGGCAATCATTTCGCGCCGCCAGAGGATCTCCGTTTCCGAGTCGATACGCTCCCGCGCGATGCGAAAGACCAGACCGGCGCAACGGTCGCCGCGATCGAGGGCTGCCATCAGCCCGGGAGCTTCAGGCGATCCGCGGCCACCGATATCGTCCTGAAGGCAAAAGCGCCTGGAGTATCCAGACACCTCAGCCCGACGAACTTCCTCGAACAGGAAGGCCGGATTCCACATGAGTGAACCGTAAGCGAATACCCACAGGTCGCCACCTTTGTGCCCCGCCAGCGTCTCGTGCCGGGTCGCTTCCCGCTGTTCATCGCTCAAGCGCCAATTCGGCGGCAAACCGGCTTCGGCCATGCGCTGGTCCAAGTCGGAGGGCTTGAAGGTGCGGAAATAGGATTGGTGCGGGTCAATGACCTTGTCGCGCAGTTCCGGATGGTTGGCGAAGGGGTCGTGAGGCTCGGTCAAGAGTTTTTACTCCGTGTCACACCTATCTCTAGTCGTTACCGCAGGCCGGGTGAAACGATTTCTTGTCGAAGGACTTCAGTCATGTGATCCGTGTCGTTGGAAGCGAGATCGAATGGAATCGCCGGTGATGTCAGGCAAGCGCTCGGCGACCGACTTCTTCATGTAGGCAAGAAACGATTGAACCTTTGCAGTGCGGTGCAAATCGATGTGGGTGACCAACCACATCGTGCCGAGCCAGTCCGGTGGCGGCGGGATCATTGGGACGAGCTTCTCGTTGCCGAATGCCGGCCAGCATAGCAAGGGACCAATGCCAATACCGTTCTCCACCGCGGCGGTGATCGCTTCGATTTCACCGGCGCGAAACGCAATGGCGCTCTCGGGTACGCATTCACTCACCCAGGCTGCGAGTGGCGAAGTCGAGTTCGTGCTCAAGTTGGAGACAAACCGATGGCCTTTGATGTCCTTCAGGCTTCTCATCTTGCCGTAACGGGCAACGTAGTCGCGACTGGCAAACAACGTTGCCGCGGCGTCCACCAGTTTTTGCGCGACGTTGTCCGGTTCGGAGGGCGGTCGACCGGCCCGCAAGCTGACATGGGCTTCACCGTATTCCAGATTCAGCAAGCGTCTGTCGGCAATCAACTCGATAGACAAATCCGGATTGTCGCGCTGATAAGCTGCAATCAGAGGCACCAGTGCTGTGGCGAATTCCGGTACTGTGGTGATCACCAGTTTGCCGGACAATTGCCGGTCCAGTCCGGCAATGCGGGCGGCCAGTAGGTCGAACTGGCCTTGTGTTTCTTCTGCGACCTTGAGCAAAGCATCGCCGGCGTCCGTGGGCGCGTAGCCGCGGGCATTTCGATAAAACAATCTGGTGCCGAGCTTGTTTTCAAGCGCCGTGATTTGCCGCTGGGCTGTCGTGTGATGGATGCCCAGCTTTTCCGCCGCAGCCGACAATGTCCCGTGGCGGGCAACGAGATAGGCCGTGCGGATTTCGTTCCAACTGTCGAATTGTGCATTCATGCGCGTAATGTGTGCATATATCGTGTTTACGCGCAATGATGCAGATACTATGTGCTTGCAATAGCCATGGATGAAGGGAGAGGTTCGATGGAACAAAGCAAACTGATGACCTACGGCGGATGGGCACTGAAGATCGTAGCCGGGCTCGCTTTCCTGGCTGCTGGCCTGGCGAAGCTTGCCGGTGTCGACATGATGGTCGCCACCTTCGATCAGATCGGGGTTGGTCAGTGGTTCCGCTATGTCACCGGCCTGATTGAAGTGATCAGTGCGGTGCTGCTTTTCATTCCTGGCCGAACAATCTACGGCGCCGGGTTGCTGATCTGCACCATGATCGGAGCGATCATTACCCATCTGTTCCTGATCGGAGGCAGTGCAGTGCCCGCTCTCGTGCTGCTGATTATCTGCGTTCTGATCGCCTGGCTGCACAAAGACCAGTTGCCTGCCTAGGACGTCAGTTTCTGATCCTGTACGAGGCCGAATCCGCTTGCCTCTGTATTCAGACCGAAGCGCTGCAGCTGGATGGTGAAGCCGGCTTTGCCCTGGTCGATCGAGAACAGGTTGTAGCCTGACGGAGGGTGCTTTCCGCCAGGGCTTTCGCCGGCGGCGGGCACACCAACGACCGGAACGCGGCCGTCTCGCCCGTCCAACCAGTACAATGTGTCTTCATGGGTATGGCCGTGCAGCACAAGTTCTGCACCGGCCTGCTGAAGCACCCGCCCAAAACGGCCGATGCCGATCATCCGTTTGTAAGGGCTGGTGGCACCCCGGATTGGCGGATGGTGGACAAGCACAACTCGGCAGAGACCGTTGTTTCGCTCGAGCAGCGACGCCAATCGTCCGGCCTGCCGATGACCGAAGACGCCGCTTGCCATGAAAGGCGGCGTCGCGGCAGCGGTGGAGACGCCGATCAGTGCGACCGGTCCGCGCTGACGCAAGTAGGGGAACAGATTGTCGCCCGCCGCCAAACGGGGGCCATCATCCCCCAGCATGTACGGGCGCCAGGCGGTACAGATTTTTCTGAAGGCTCCGGGCACATAGGCATCGTGATTGCCCGGCACCAGCGAGATTTCATTCGGATTTCCGGCGGCTGCCAGCCAGCGCGTGACGGCTTCGATCTCGGCGGCAGCAGCGAGATTCACCATGTCTCCCGTCATGGCCACATGGTCTGGCTTTGCTGCCTTGATCTCGTCCATGAGAGAATCGAGAATGTTACCGAAAAGACGCTTGCGCCGGTTGCGATGCCAGTTCACATAGCCGGTGATCCGTTTCGAGGCCAGTTCCCGGGGCGTGACGCGCGGCAAAGGGCCCAGATGGATATCGGACATATGAGCAAGGCGGAACATGATGCCGGACATATCGGCGAAAGGCGACAAGGGCAAGAAGCTGTTTATGTCGATCCGGAAACCGCCTATCGGCGTGGCTGGATCGAAAAGGCACTCCGCCGCGTGCTGCCATTCTGGTTCCTGCTAAGCAGGGCGCAGACTTTGGGTGTTCGCGCCGCCGCCTTCGACACGGCTGGCAGGATTTTTCTGGTGCGGCATACCTACGTGGCAGGTTGGCACATGCCAGGCGGCGGTGTCGATATTGGCGAAAGCTGCCACGCAGCGCTGGTTCGGGAAATGGATGAAGAGGGCAATCTTCAGCTTGGTGATCCGGCTGAGCTCTACGGCATCTATCACAACAGGAACTCGGCCCTGCGTGACCACGTCACCCTCTATCTCTGCCGCAACGTCGTGCAGACTTCGAACCACACCGGAGACCGGGAAATCGCGGAATCCGGTTTCTTCCATCTCGATGCGTTGCCAGCTGACACATCACCCGCGACCCGCCGGCGGCTCGCTGAAATCGCCGGCGAAGCGCCACAGTCGTTTGAGTGGTGAACGAACCTTCCCGTTAGAGATGATCGCGTCCGTGTGGAGCCGTCAGGTCGACCGTTGGACCCTTGGGCACAACGCGGGTCGGATTCACCGACTCGTGGCTCATATAGTAATGATCCTTGATGTGCTGCATGTTCACCGTGTCGGCGACACCGGGCATCTGGTAAAGCTCACGCAGGTAACCTGACAAGGCCGGGAAGTCGGCAATGCGCTGGCGGTTGCACTTGAAGTGGCCGACATAGACCGGGTCGAAGCGTACCAACGTGGTGAACAGCCGCCAGTCGGCCTCGGTGAGCGCCGAACCGGCCAGATAGCGGTTCGCTGTCAGTCGCTCCTCGACACGATCCAGCTCCGCGAACAGCGCTTCGAAGGCCTCCTCGTAGGCTGCCTGTGTGGTCGCGAACCCGCATTTGTAAACCCCATTGTTGATGTTGTGGTAGATCGGGTCGTTGACCGCATCGATCTCGTCTCGCAAGGCCTCGGGATAGAAATCCAAATCATCGCGAACCCCGTCCAGCGCATCGAAAGCGCTGTTGAACATGCGGATGATCTCGGAAGATTCGTTGGAAACGATTGTCGAGCGCTGCTTGTCCCACAGCACCGGAACGGTGACACGACCGGTATAGGTAGGATCTGCCGCTGTATAGACCTGCCACATCTTGTCGGCGCCATTGACCGTATCCAGGGTGCCGCCCTGACGGTCACGGAATTCCCAGCCCTCGTCGCCCATGAAATAATCGACCACGGACAGCGATATGTGCGGTTCAAGACCTTTCAGCGCGCGAAAGATCAGCGTGCGGTGTGCCCAAGGGCAAGCGTAGGAAATATAGAGGTGGTAGCGACCTGATTCAGCCGCGAAGCCGTCGCTTCCGCTCGGTCCTGCGCTTCCGTCTGCCGTAATCCAGTTGCGAAATTGAGATTCGGCGCGTTTGAAGCGCCCCTGGTTTTCCTCGGTGTTGTACCAGACGTCCTTCCAAACACCGTCGATCAGCTTACCCATGGCATGTCTCCCGAATTTAGCCTGTAGATAGGGCGTGACGACGATATCAAGAAGGCGGATTTGATGAACAGTGTGTTTTAGCTTGCCGGGCCGTTGTTCTTTGTGCTATCGCCCCGCCACCAATTCGAAGGACTGGCAATGAACAACCCGGGACAATTGCGACGACGTTGATAGCAACCGCGCCACGGCGCGCGCTCGTCCTCCTTTGTCCAATTTCCTGCGGGTTGCCCATGTCTGTCATCCATCCTGTCTACCTGAACGAAACTCCCAACCACAACGGGGTGATCGACGCTATCAATGAAGAGGCGTTTGGGCCCGGCCGCTTCGTGCGCGCCGCCGAACGGGTGCGCGAACAGGGACCGCACGATTTGCGTTTATCGTTCGTTGCTCTGGTCGACGACGTGATCGTCGGATCAGTTCGTATGACGCCTGTCATGGCGGGTGATGTGGCCGGCCACCTTCTGGGACCGCTGGCGGTGCGGCCGTCCTTCAAGAACCGGGGCATCGGCAAAGAACTGGTACGTATCTCGGTAGCCGAGGCACTGCGTCACGGCAGTGAGGGTGTGGTGCTGGTTGGCGATGCACCCTATTACGGGCCTCTCGGCTTCGAGCGGGTCACCGCTCAGTTGGACTTTCCCGGCCCGGTCGATCGCGGTCGCGTGCTGGTGGCGACCAACCTCGACGATACGCAGCAGAGGCTGAGCGGCCTGATCGCCTGGCGTCCCGCGACCGACAGCGCATTGTCAGCTGCGGTGTGAAATCTGTTAATTGCCTGTGAATTTCGTCAGCTTGTCATTTTCTTAACGAACTTCCGTTGGACTAAACCGGCGGGCGGCGCGCAAATATGGTTCGGACGCAGGAGTCGAACCAACATGGTCGGGAGGCAAGACTAAACATGGTGCAGACAATGCGAAGCGGCGGCGCTCTCCGGAGGGAATTTTCCGGACACCTCTTTCCAAGACGCTTCCCGAAACAGCCCCTCGTTCTGAGTATGGCTGCTTTTCTGGCAGCTTGCGGTACCACACCTGTTGCCAAAATCGACACCCAGAGCACTCCCGTTGTCGCGCACAAGAAAAAGACGGTTCGCGTCGCAACCCTTGCACCGGCCAAGTCGACTGTTGGTCTTGCCGCAGTTACACCGGACGTGGCTGCAGCACCGATGCCGATCTCTGCTCCGGTGCGAGATGCATTGCTGGCCTACCACGGGGACGCCAAATATATCTGCTCCCCGAGTGGCTTTGGACAGAAATCAAGCTGTCGGTTGCGGGACCGTAGCGGCTAGAGAATACCCGCTTATTGTTGACTCGGTCGATTGCGCGAACGTCTTTGCTTGGCGCAGCCATCCGCTGCTTCACCATGGAATGCGGCCCTATCACCCGATGACGATCGGGATTATCAGAATGCGCAAGCCCCCTCGTTCCTCAACTTGTGCGCTTTCTGGAACCGCCATATAGCCCTCCGGAACTGAAAGCACTCGAATGTGGTCGGGACATCCTACCTCGTCATCAATGCACTTGGTGTTCAACGTATGTGTGATCTCCCAGGTGATCACCCCCTCATGGGATAGGCCCGGCAGACCGACACGGCGAGAACGGACATCAAGCCGGGTTGCCTCGGCATTTCTGACAAAATTCCGATAGATCAGCACCCAGCCACTGGTCTGATTTAGCACGCTCCCTTTTCGGATCGGAACGAGCACGACCTCTGGAATGCCGGTTGTAAGCCGACCTTCGGGAGTCGAGAGGTTCAATTCAGGAACCTCTTGTGCCGATGCCGCACCCGATGTGGAGTGCGATACGAGGATTGCCATGGTGAACGCAACAGGGAGAAGCCGGCCGATTGCGCGGACCGTGACCAAGCCGGGCCGTCTTGTTGCATTCCGCACCGCGGAAGCGAAGACACGAGAATGGGATTTCATTATGCTTGCCCTATGTTGGTGCAGAAATCATTGACCGGTTGGGTCGGAAATGTCCGGAAAAGACCCTGAAATTTTTCTGATTTCCGAGGATGCCGTAGGCAATTCGCTCAGCTTTTCGATGGCTGAGATGGCATTGCGCAACCAGGATGGCACCATCGTTCCGTTGAGGCGCCAATCGGCCAAGATGCTTGCGGTCCTCGCGGGGCAGCGCGGCAAGGTCGTTCCGAAACAGGAGTTGATCGAACGGGTGTGGGGCAAGGCTGTTGTGACCGACGACAGCCTTACGCAGTGTATTTCCGAAATCCGAAGGGTAATCGGTGATCGTGATCGGACGATTCTTCAAACACACCCTCGCTTGGGATATTCGTTGCAGGAAGGGGGTGCAGCAACAAACTCGTCTGTCTCAGGTTGGCCCTCGGGACGGAAAACCGCTGTACTTGCCCTTGTCGCGGTCTTGCTGCTGGCTGGAGGTGTCTGGATCTGGAAGGGGCAGGCACCGGACCCGCGCCTCCCTTCGATTGCCGTGCTGGCCTTCGACGACACAAGTGTGGCACCGGATGCGGGTTACCTGAGCGATGCCATCAGCGAGGGCATCATTGCCGAGCTTGCGCGTTTTTCACCCTTCACCACCGTTGCCCGCAACTCCAGCTTCACATTTCGCGATCATCCCCACGATATTCGCGAGATTGGGAGAACATTGGATGCCGATTACGTCTTGGAGGGGAGTCAGCAAAAACAGGGTGATCGTCTGAAGATAACGGTTCAGCTGATCGATTCGCGTTCGGGCACACATCTCTGGGCTGAAACCTATTCTGGATCGCTGGATGAATTTTTTGGCTTTCAGTCCGAAATCATACGCCGGGTGGCCTCGACCGTTGGCGGAAAGCTGGCAGTCTACCCAGGACTGACCGGCGACAGCTCTACCGTGAAGGCGATGTACCTTTCGGCTCAGGGGCTGAAACACCTCAGAACGCCGGGAATGGCGGCAAAGGAAAAGGCGCGTGGTTTCTTTGAAGCCGCCATTGAAGCAGACCCTACGGCGGTGACCGGGTATCTGGGCCTGGGGTTCTATTTTCGAAATGTCGCGATTTACGCCGTCGATGAAGCTGAGCGTCAGCAAGCCGTCCTTGACGCCACGCGGATGGCGAACAAGGCCCTTGCGCTGGGCCCCAGTGAGTATTTGGTGCACTACCTGCTCGGGCACATACATGTTCTCAACGGCGATATATCGCAGGCCCGCGCTCGATACGATGAAGCACAAACGATTAATCCAAGTTTTTCGAACGTATTTGTGGGTGGTTCGACCACAAAGATTTACACCGGGGATGTCAAAGAGGCCATTTCTGACATAAGGCACGCCATGTCAATCGACCCGCTGCATCCTGAATGGTTTCACGGTCAGCTCGCCTGGGCACTCTGGGCCGATGACGATTGCGATCAAGCCCATTCCGCCATGGAACAAATGACACGAGTTCCGGCGGTAACGCAGAAGACGTGGGCAGCGATTCACGCCTGTCGCGGTAAACGCGCCGATGCCGTGAACGCCATGAGCGCATATTTGCGAGCTCGTCCGGAGGCAACCTTGTCTGACGAGCGTGGCCGCCTTGAAGGTGTCTGGACGGCAGATGGTCAGGTGGATCGCTGGCTGAGTGATCTGCGACAAGCCGGCATGCCGGAGTGACAGGTCAGGACCAGACGCGTCCTGCATTTGGATTTCAACGGGCTATCATGCCCTCGGCAACTCGATATGGCACCCAATCTGGCTCTATGCTTGGGCCAGATTGAGCGCTTTGTCGCAATTCCCCTAAATTAAATATCCGTAATAAAGAGCCAATTGCGTTGAACTGGCCACATTGTGGTGCCACTTCAGGCATCGAAAGGTTAATTGAGGTGGCAAACACCACTTCAAATGGAATTACTTGGGATTGGATTTGTTCCGACATCTCCGGTGGGGATTAGAAACATTACATTTCGGTAATTCTTCATGCGGCGCGAGTGAATACCAGTGCCCGATCGCGAAAAAGCTTCGCATCGGGACGGGAGAAGTGTGCCCGGCCGTCAGACGGTGAGCGTTTTCGTGCCGGAGAGGAGATCGGGTTCGGCTGCCTGTCAGCCGGCGAAGAGCAGGAGGTAAGCAATGCAAACTGTTGATTTCGAAACCGGACGTCTGGGTAACGGAAATGCGCTGCCGAACGGTAAGACAGCGCTGATAACGGGCGGTGCCGGATTTCTCGGATCTCACCTGTCGCGTCGGATGATCCGTGACGGCTATCACGTTATCTGCCTGGACAATTTCGACACGGGCCGCCGAAGCAATGTCGCTGACCTCAGGTCGCATGCGCGGTTCGAACTGATCGATCGTGACGTGGCTGAACCCTTTTTGCTCGGCGGTACTCCGATCGATGAGATCTATAACCTGGCCTGCCCGGCCTCCCCGCCGCATTATCAGCGCGATCCGGTCCAGACCGTCAAGACCAACGTGCTTGGCGCGATTAATGTGCTGGAATTGGCGCGGCAGACTGGAGCGACGGTGTTCCAGGCGTCGACTTCGGAAGTGTATGGCGATCCGCTGGTTCATCCGCAGCCGGAAGGCTATTGCGGCAACGTCAATCCGATTGGACCGCGCGCCTGTTACGACGAAGGCAAACGTTGCGCCGAAACACTGTTCTTTGATTATGCGAGACAGCATGACGTCCCAATCAAGGTCGTACGCATCTTCAATACCTATGGACCGCAGATGCGTCCCGATGACGGTCGCGTAGTTTCCAATTTCATTCTGCAGGCTCTGCGCGACCAGAACATCACAATCTACGGCGACGGACAGCAAACTCGGTCCTTCTGCTATGTCGATGACCTGATTGAAGGCTTCCGGCGCTTCATGCAGACGCCGGACGATGTTGCGGGGCCGCTCAACCTGGGCAATCCGGGTGAGTTCACCATTCGCGAACTGGCAGACCTGGTCATCGCCAAGACGGGGTCCAGCTCAAACATCGTTCATCTTCCGAAGCCGGAAGACGATCCGCAGCAGCGCAAGCCGGATATCTCACGGGCGTCGAGCCTGATGGGATGGCGACCGACCATCAGCCTGGATAGCGGACTCAACCGAACCATCGACTATTTCGACAGCACGCTGTCCGGCGAGCGGACGGATTTTATCCTGGAGGCGGCAGAATGAAAAAGACCGTTTTAGTCACCGGGGGCGCCGGATTCATCGGCAGCCACACGTGCAAATTGCTGGCTGCCAACGGCATCCTGCCGGTGACCTACGATAACCTGAGCACCGGCAACCGGTCCGCGGTCCGCTGGGGCCCGCTGGTGGAGGGTGACCTCCATGACGGTTACCGTCTGGAAGACACCTGCTGGCGTTACCGACCCGACGCGGTCATTCACTTTGCCGCGTCAGCCTATGTCGGCGAATCCGTCACCGAACCGGCCAAGTACTACGGCAACAACGTGAACGGTACGCTGTCCATGCTCGATGCTTGTCGTCGAGCAGGAGTCGACAAGTTTATCTTCTCAAGCAGTTGTGCGACCTACGGAATTCCGGAGACTTTACCGATTACCGAGGCCAGCCCGCAGGCGCCCATCAACCCTTATGGGCGCACCAAGCTGATGATCGAGCAGATATTGCAGGACTATGCTGCCGCCTACGGCACTCGTCACGTGATCTTGCGATACTTCAATGCCTGCGGCGCCGACCCTGAAGGTGAGCTCGGTGAATGGCACGACCCGGAAACCCATCTGATCCCGCGGGCGCTGATGGCCGCTGCCGGTCAGCTGCCCCACCTGTCAGTGTTCGGCACCGACTACCCGACGCCGGACGGCACCTGCATTCGTGATTACATCCACGTCCAGGACCTGGCTGCCGGGCATCTTCTTGCCCATCGCTACCTGGAAACCGGCGGGGACAGTGGGGCGGTCAATTTGGGTACCGGGACCGGTTTGTCCGTGCATCAGATCCTGAACGGGATCGAGCAGGTGACCGGTGCGCGTGTTCCGGTCGAATTCGGGCCGCGCCGCGCCGGCGATCCGCCGAGCCTGGTCGCCGATCCCAGCAAGGCGCGATCGCTGTTGGGTTTCGACGATCGCTACTCCGACATCACCACGATCTTGCGAACAGCCGCTCCCAACTTCGGATTGGAACCTGTCCATGGCGACCGTGCAGCCTGATTCCAAACGGGGCGTCACCCCCGATGGTCCCTTTCTGGTGCCGATGCTGAGTCGGCGTCAGAAGGTCCGCTACCTGCTGGGCATCGCCCTGTGGGTCGCAGCAGTCGGCTTCTTCTGGAGCTGGTGGTTGCTGCCTGAGCACAATATCGGGACGGGCCGTTTTGTCGCCGTTTCGGTCGTGCTCGGCTGGATCACTCTGATGCCGCTCTACTTCCTGGCGATTTTCATTCCGGCAAAAGTGCCGTCCAAGCGGATCCGTCTGCCGGAGGGCAGCCGTGTTGCCATGGTCGTCACCAAAGCGCCCTCGGAACCGTTTTCGGTCGTTGCCAAGACGCTGAATGCCATGCTGGCGCAGACGTTGCCGCACGATACCTGGCTGGCCGATGAAGATCCGACACCGGAGACGAGGGCCTGGTGCGAAGCGCGTGGAGTCAAGATCTCGACCCGCAAGGGCAGGGAAGACTACCATCGAACAAGCTGGCCTCGGCGAACCCGTTGCAAGGAAGGCAACCTGGCCTTCTTCTACGACCACTACGGCTACGAAAACTATGATTTCGTCAGCCAGCTCGACGCCGACCACGTGCCGGATCCAACCTATCTGGAAGAAATCATGGCGCCGTTTGCCGACCCCGAGGTCGGCTACGTGTCGGCCCCGAGTATCTGTGACAGCAACGCCGACAAAAGTTGGGCGGCGCGCGGACGGCTCTATGCCGAGGGTACGCTGCACGGCGCGCTGCAGGCCGGATACACCAATGGC
The DNA here is from genome assembly GCA_965228435.1 of Hoeflea sp. GTDB lineage: Bacteria > Pseudomonadota > Alphaproteobacteria > Rhizobiales > Rhizobiaceae > Hoeflea_A. Next base: position 5,191,508 of record OZ245818.1, read on the forward strand.
TGGGCGCCGCTGTGCATCGGGTCGCATTATGCTGTCCGCACCAGCGCGTTGAAACAGGTCGGTGGCCTGGGACCGGAATTGGCCGAGGATCACTCGACCACCTTGCTGATGAACGCCGGTGGCTGGCGTGGAGTCCATGCCATGGATGCCATTGCCCATGGTGACGGACCCAACACCTTCGCGGATCTGGCGACGCAGGAATTCCAGTGGTCGCGCAGTCTGGTCACCATCCTGTTGCAATACATGCCGCGCTACGTCGGGTCGCTGCCGCCGCGGCTGAAGTTCCAGTTTCTGTTTGCGCAGCTCTGGTACCCGCTGTTCGCCACGTTCATGGCAGCCATGTATGTGCTGCCGATTGTGGCCTTGGCGCTGGCGATTCCCTTTGCCAACATCACCTATCCGCAATTCCTGCTGCACTTCATTCCGATGTCGGTGGTGCTGACCGTGATGGCATTCTGGTGGCGCCGCGACGGATGGTGCCGGCCTTACAATGCCAAGGTTATCAGCTGGGAGGGCGTATTCTTCCTGTTCGCCCGCTGGCCGTGGGCACTGGCCGGCAGTCTTGCTGCCGTGCGCGACTGGATCACCGGATCGTTCGTCGACTTTCGCGTGACCCCGAAAGGAACGGACGAAGCGGCGCCGCTGCCGCTTCGGGTGCTGGTTCCCTATGTTGCGCTGGCGCTGGGCTCCGTTGCTCCGGTTCTGTTTCTGGACGAGGTGGGTGCAGCCAGCGGCTTCTATATTTTCGCCGGATTGAATGCGGTGATCTATGTGACGTTGCTGGCGGTCATACTCATCCAGCATGCCCGCGAAAATGGACTGATCGGCCGGCTTTCTACGCCCCGGATCGCCCTGCAGGGTGCGCTTGTCGCCATGCTTGCAGCATTACCGGCTTATTCACTCTACGTACGGGCGCCCGCCGGGCTCGAGGCGATCGAAATAGGTGCCGGCCCACTCAAACTGACAAAGGCGACGTTTTCTGTCGCTGGTGCGGGGCAGGGCAGTGCCGGCCTGCGCACGCTGCGGATCCGGCCGAGCTGGAACCCGCAAACCGAATTGGCGCCAGTCGCCTCCCTACTTGGTCATGAGGACCAGGACACGGCTCCGGAGAAGAGCTGATCATCGATGCGGAAAGAAAGGACGAAACGATGAGTAGAGTATCAGGCAAAAGACGCCTGGGTCCGGCCCTGTCCACGGTCGCCGCGATCCAGATGGTCTCGGTGATGGCGATTGCGCCATCAGCGATGGCACAGGAAACGAAGGATCTGATCATCCCGGATCCGACCCAGCAGATCGCCTTCGGCGCCTATGATCCGCCGGGCACGCTGAGTAACGACAAGGATGCCTCGATCGAACATCTCTTCCTGCCCTGGGAAGACGTGGAACTGGAGAGCCTGTTCCTGGCCGACCAGTACGCGCTGGAACGGGGCCGGTCGGTGATGATCACGATCGAACCCTGGACCTGGGGTGATGACTGGCGACTGACCGGGGATCAACTGCGCTACGGTATCATGAATGGAACCTACGACCCCAACATCGATGCCATTTGCACCGTTGTCGATGCGATGAAAAGCCCGGTGACCATTCGCTGGGGCCACGAAATGGAGAACAAGTTCGGGCGCTTTACCTGGGCCAACTGGAGGCCGGACCACTACATCGCGGCCTACCGGCATGTGGTCGACCGCTGTCGTGCAGTGGCTCCCGACACCGAGTTCATGTGGTCACCCAAGGGCGATGCCAATCTGCAGGACTACTATCCCGGTGACGACTATGTCGACAAGGTGGGCCTGTCGATCTTCGGTTTGCAGGAATACGACCAGGACAAGTTCGGCCGTGATCGCAATTTCGAGGAGCTGCTGCGCCCCGGGTACGATCTGCTGTTGAAGTACGACAAGCCGATCTACGTGGCCGAACTGGGCTATGTCGGCGATCGGGACTATGTCGCCACGTGGGCCAAAGACGCCACTCACGTATTCGAGCAGTTTCCCGAGCTCGTTGCGGTCGTCTACTTCAACGACAAGGAAGTGTGGCCGTGGCCGGAGCACTACGGGTACCCGGATTGGCGTTTCAGCGAACAGATCCTGAGCGCGGGGACCTGACAGTCCCCGCCATCCCCACCTCAATTGAAAAGTGAGATGCGCAAATGAAACAGAGTGCAAGAAAATGGCTGACGGCAGCCTTGGCGGCCGGTGTGTCAGCCACAATATTGGCCAGCGGATCCGCGCTGGCCTCGACTTCGGTCAACAAGGCAGCTCGGGCTGCGGAACCCATGAGTTTCCAGGAGGTCTATTCGATCTACGCAAACAAGACCTGGAACTGGGGCAACGGTGCCGGCTACTTCCCGGCGAAGAAACGGGCCTTCGAAGCCTGGTCCGGCTCTGGCCGCAACGCGTCCTACGGTGAAGGTCGCTGGTTTGCCACCGGCAACGGAAACATGTGCATGAAAGCGACGTGGACGTCGCGCGATGGATCCGCGCCGGCAACGACGTGTTTCGCCCACCGCAAGGAAGGCAATACTATTTACCAGCGCAAGCTTCCGGACGGGGACTGGTACAAGTTTCAGTCCAGTTCACCGCGCCGCAGTGACGAAATCCGCAAACTGAAGACAGGCGATTTCGTGACCAACAAGGTGGAACGCATTCAGCGGCAAATCGACCGCAGCTGACAAGCAATGCCTGCGGCGTTCGTACCACGCCGCAGGTAATTTTTCGGATATCACAAAGCTTTCATTGACGTTTGCGACTCGAGTTCAGTGGTCGCTCACCCTGCACCACAGCAGATCTTTCCCGACCAAGAGCCGTTGAGCGGCATCCGCATTAACGGCCTTCCCGGTACCACATCGATCCGAGAGCCAGGAACAGCAGGGCCAAGCCGAAGAAACCGCCAAAAAGCTGTATGCGGTTGACGCCCTTCAGCTCGGTTTCGTCTGTCATGCTCAGCATCATCCGATCGCTACCGCCACGTGGCTGGCCGCGAACCGGCAGGATGGACGGCAGGCTGATATCGGTGCCATTCGCCGCCACCCTCTGTACCAGTCCACCGGTTTCGGCCGCCAAGGGGGCCAGGGTTTCGGTGGTCGAGACGGTTGCGGTGAATTCGGGCGCATTGACCGCGCCGACATGTACCAGCGTGCGCATATCACCGTTATTGACTTCGAACAGGCCGTTTTCATCGACCGGGACTTCGGCCTCGAAAAGCCCATCCTCGGTTTTCGAGAGATCGATCGCGATTTCCCCGCCCGTCGGCGTCTTCAATGTGGCTGGCGGCACCTCGTCTTGCATGGTCTGGCGCGAGATTGTCAGCATGTTGCCGCGAGAGGTCGCGGTGAGTGCTTCCTCTTCCAGCGCCGGTTCTTTCATCAACCAGTGGGCAATGCGGCGGTAAAGCGCCACATGCGGGCCGCCGCCTTCGAATCCTCTGGCCCATAGCCAGCCGTGGTCGGACATCAGCATGGCGACGCGGCCCTCGTCGGTGCGTGTCAAAATGAGCAGCGGCGTGCCGTCCGGACCTTGCAATATGGTCTCGTCTTCGGGGGCATCAACTTCGACGGCCCGGAACCAGCGGCCCCATTCGGGCGGCTCGGTGGCGCTGCCGGGCAAGTCCCGGGTGACAGGGTGCTTGCGACCAGTGTCCGTCAGCCGCGGAAAGAAGCCTGTTTCAGTAATGTCGCCGGTTGGAACCGCCGGCAACACCGGTGATAGCGGCGTGTTGGCGATGGAATCGCGGCCGGCATGCTCCGGTCCGGCGGCGATCAGGAGCGCGCCGCCGCCTTCGACATACTGCGTAATGTAGTCGTAATAGAGTACCGGCAGCACGCCGCGGCGCTGGTAGCGGTCGAAGACAATCAGGTCGAACTCGCCGATCTTCTCGACAAACAGCTCGCGGGTCGGAAACGCGATCAGCGACAATTCGTCGATGGGTGTACCGTCCTGCTTCTCGGGCGGCCTTAGAATGGTGAAGTGCACCAGATCGACGGAGGTGTCCGATTTGAGCAGGTTGCGCCAGGACCGTTCCCCACTGTGCGGTTCGCCTGAAACAAGCAGCACTCTCAGGTTCTCGCGGATGCCTTCAAGCACCGCAACCGCTCTGTTGTTCGTGGTGGTGATTTCGTCCGGAACCGCTTCGACCTCAAGCTCGACGATGTTGTCGCCGGCGCGTTCCACCTCAATGAACAGCGGCATGGTTTCACCCAGCGGCGCCAGTTCGATGCTGTAGGGTTCGCCGTTGACCCGCACCGTGACCTCCACAGTTCCACCCTGTCCGGAGGCACCGTCATCGACCACCCGGTAGGTGAGTTCCTGGACCTCTCCGACAATGCCGAAACGCGGCGCGTTGACGAGCTCTATGCGTCGATCGATCTCCTCCTCTGACCCCGTAATGAGGCCATGCACCGGCGCCGAAAACCCTAGTTCGGCCGCGGATGACGGCACATCGTGGATCTGGCCTTCCGTGACCATGACCGCACCGGCGATGCGGGCGGTGGGAACATCCTGCAAGGTGGCCGAGAGCGCCTCGAACAGCCGTGTCGACGGCGAACTGGAGTATTTGCCGTCTTCGGTTTCAATGACCCGCACGTTGAGGCGAGGGTAGCGCGCAAGTCGGTCGGTCAGGGACGCGACGGCCGCGTCGGTCATGGCCCTGCGTTCGGGCGTCGACTGGCTTTGACTGCGGTCAACCACGACGGCAACAACGCTGTCGAGTGGGACGCGCTCTTCATTCATGAAGACCGGGTTGGCCAGGGCCAGGCAGAAAGCCACCAGTGCGCAGGCCCGGACCAGAGCGCCGCGAACCCGCCGCCAGACGCTGAATACCGACAAGGCGGCACCGGCTGCAGCCAGCAGCGCGATGTAGGGCAGGGGAATGAGCGGTGCGAATTCGATCATTGGCCAAGCCGCTCCAGCAGCGCCGGCACATGCACCTGGTCGGCTTTGTAATTGCCGGTCAGCATGTACATCATGATGTTGACGCCAGAGCGGAAAGCGTGCTCGCGCTGAACCGGATCGGGCGGGACTGTCGGATAGACAGGAATGTTGTTTTCATCAATCGCCCAGGCACCGGCCAGATCATTGCCGGTGATGATGATCGAGGACACGCCGTCTCCACCGCGGGCGGGGCGATTGTCCGGATTTTCCGTTTCGAGCGCCGCTTCCACCCACAGCGGGCTGCCGCGATAGCGACCCGGGAAATCGTCGAGGATGTAAAAGGCCTTTGTCAGCACGTGGTCGCGTGGCACCGGTTCCAGTGCCGGGATGTCGAGGTCTGCGAGGATAGTTCGCAAGCGAGCAGTCTCGGGGCTGATGACGCCGGATTCGCTCAATCCCGCCAAAGCGTCGCGGGTGTCGAACAACACCGTGCCGCCATTTTTCATGAACGCGTCGACGCGGCTGATTGCAGCCGGTGAAGGCGGTTCCGCGTCTACCGATATTGGCCAGTAAAGCATGGGATAGAGTGCCAATGGGTCGGATTCGAGATCGATCCCGACCGGATCTCCCGGTTCCAGCGAAGTGCGGAAGGTGAGGAAACGGGTCAGGCCGCGCATCCCCTGAAGGCTGGCCTCATCGGTTCGCCTGTCACCCGTGACCACGTAGGCCAGATGGGTTCGGTCCAGCGAGCTGAGAATATCGGCGTCGCCGGGGCGTGAGTCGTCAGCGAGAACATGACCGGCATTTGTCACAACGAGCGCCGTTGCAATGGCCAGTGCTATCGTTGCGGTGGCCGCACTCGAGCGCCGGGGCGTAAGGCGTGTCATGGCGCCTGCCATGAACAAGACGATCAGCGAGTCGGCGATCAGCAGCAGAACCGCTGACGTAAGAAGCGCCGGTCGGAGATCGACGCTTGCGTCGCCCGCGTAGCCGGATCGCACCAGAGTACCGTCGAACTCCGGCAATTGCAGAGGCTCTAAAACGTCTTCCGGCTGCATCAGGTTGAGGGCCAGGAAGCCGCTCTCGGTACCATAGAGCCCAGGTGGATTATCGAAATCGGCAACCGGCCGAACGCCAGCGCTGATTTCCAGCGGCCGTGCGGCGCCGGAAGGTGCATTAAGCGCGCCATTCGCATCGAGCAGACGATAGGGCGGTAGGGTAGCTTCGCCGTTTTCGTCGGTATCGGAGCCGGCAGCTTTGGACAGCAGGATCGAACGCCTGAGCATTTCTACGAAGTGACCTGAGATCGGCAGCGTCGACCATGTTGCGTCTGCGGTAACATGGAACAGTATGATGCGTCCGCGTCCGAATTCTCGCCCGGTGACGAGAGGTGTGCCGTCAGCAAGACTGGCCCAGGTGTGGGCGGCCAGATCAGTCGACGGTTCGGCCAGCACCTGCCGGCTAACCGTGATGTCATCGGGCCGGGGCATTCCGGCGAACGGTCCGGCCGGTGAAAACTCGCCCAGTGGCTGCGGTTCGCTCCACGATAGCGCTCCGCCGAGCGCCCGCTCGCCGCGTCGCAATTCGACCGGTACGAATGGATCGTCGGTGTTGCCGCCCGCCAGACGCGGCCCGGCGAAGCGCAGCAACAGGCCGCCACTATTGATCCAGTCGTCGAGCATGTCGGCGGCGTCGGATGGCAACGTGCCGATATCCGCCATTACAAGCACTGCGGGTCGCTGCTCGAGAACCTCTGAAAGAGCGTCCGACAATTCGGGCTGTTCCGGCAAAATGAGATCGGCGAACGGCTCCAACGCCCGTGTCAGGTAGTAGAGCGGCGACAGCAATGGTTGCGACAGATCAAGGGGCTCGGCAGAGAGCAGTGCGACCCGGCGGCGACGAAAGCTGTCATCAAGCAGATAGCGCGTTGCAGCAGTCGCAACGCCGTCCACCGATATGCTGGCAAAATCGTTGCGCAATTCAAACGGTGCCGTCAGGGTTGCTTGCCCTTTGTCAGATCCGCTCTCGAACACCAGGTCGCCATCGGCAATCGGTCGCCCCTTGCTGTCACTCGCGGTTACCGGAAAGCGCTCGCTTCCCGACGTGTCCAACCGCGTCGCTTCAAGCACGAAGCCCTGGGCATCATTGTTCGCCGCGGTCAGTGAGACGATATTGCGCTCGTCGCGTTCGAACAGCAGTAGCTCGGCCGGCCCCTTCGCCAGCAGAGCCTGCCACGCTTCTTCGCTGCCGCTTCCAGACAATCCCGACGACAGAATCGCCAGCGTCCCGATATTGGTGGTTTCGTAGGCGGTTAGCAGCGATACCAGGGCCGTTTGGTGATCTGTCTTGAGCGGGCGTGGTTCCGCGGCCTGCAGGCGCTCGCGCGCTGTTGATGCGGCGTTGGGAACAGCATTGTGCTGACGTTCGGCTGTAAACAGAATGGAGACCGGACGATTGGCCTCCTCCGCATTGGCGATCAGCCGTTCCGCAACAGCGACACGGTCGCTCCAGTCGGGTGCAGTCGACCAGCCATTGTCCATCAGGATGACCAGAGGCCCCGCATCGCTGATCTGTGTGTTGTCCGGGTTGAGGACCGGGCGGGCGAGCGCAATGACAACGAGTGCAGCGATCATCAGTCGCAAAAGGGTAAGCCACCAGGGGCTTTTCGACGGTGTTTCTTCCTTCTTCAACACCCGGGCGAGGATGCGCAAGGGCGGAAAAAGCTCGGTTCGCGGCCGTGGCGGCGTCAGTCGCAGCAGCCACCAGATGATCGGCAGTGCGAGCAAGCCAAAGAGCACCGCGGGTGCGCCAAATGCAAGCGGTAGGGCACTCATCGATGCACTCCCGTTGAGCCGATGCCGGTGACTCCGGACATCACGGTGTGTAAGGCCACGAGCGCTGTCGATGCCGGTTGGTCGGTGTGGTGCGTGATGAAGTTCCAACCGAGACGGCGGAGGTTTTCGGCAATGCCCTCACGACGCGCCAAATAGGTTTGCCTGTACTCGGAGTGCACCGTTTCGGCACGTCCGGCCGTCAGTTTGTCGCCGCTTTCCGGATCGATGAATTCCGTACGGCCGTTGTAAGGGAAGCTTTCTTCGACCGGGTCGCAGATTTCGAGAACATGGCCACGCACACCACGCCGCGCAATCGGCGCCAGCCGCTCAATCACCTCTTCCGCCGGATCGAGAAAGTCCGAAATCAGCACCAGATCACTGCGCCGTCCGATCAGTGACAGTTCAGGGAAGGTGTCGGACATGGTTTGCAAGCTGATGGCCGCTGCCAGCCTCTCGGCCGCATTGCGCGCGGCAACCGGGTCCATGACGCCTGGGCATGCGATACGTTCTCCGGATCGCGCCAGGATCTCTGCAAGCGCCAGGAGGATGACCATGGCGCGGCTTTGCTTCGAAACCGTTGCGAGTTCCGATTTGAAGAGCATTGATGGGGATGAATCGGCCCACAGCCACACGGTGTGAGCGGCTTCCCACTCATTGTCGCGCACATAGGTGTGGTCATCACGCGCGGAGCGCCGCCAGTCGATACGCGCCAGGCTCTCGCCTTCGACATAGGGCCTGAACTGCCAGAAATTCTCGCCGATACCGCGTTTGCGTCGGCCATGCCAGCCGGCGATCACCGTATTGGCGACCCGGTTCGATTCGACCAGCAAATCCGGAATATACGCGGCCCTCTGCCGCGCGCGGGCGAGGGCTGCCGTTGTGGTTACGGCCTCAGCGGCCTGACCGATCGGCGCCACCGGGTCTAGTCTCCGCGCGCCTTTGCAACGAGCCCGGCGATCACATCTCGAATGTGAATGCCTTCCGCTCGTGCGGCGAATGTCAGTGCCATGCGATGCTGGAGGATCGGCTGAGCAAGGGCGTGGACGTCGTCCACGGAAGGCGCCAATCGACCATCGTAGAGCGCGCGGGCCCGCACGCACAGCATCATGGCCTGGCCGGCACGCGGGCCGGGTCCCCAGGCGATATTGCGATCTGTTTCCTCGTGGCCGGTACCAGGACGGGCCAGACGCACCAAAGACAGAATGGCGTCGACCACCGTTTCACTGACTGGCATGCGGCGCACCAGCGCCTGGATTTCCTGCAGCCGAGAGCTGGTCAGCACCGCCCGAGGACTGGCTTCCTCCACGCCTGTTGTTTCCAGCAATACGCGGCGCTCGGCTTCGAGTTCCGGGTAGTCGACGTCGACCTGCATCAAAAAGCGGTCAAGCTGTGCTTCCGGAAGCGGATAGGTGCCTTCCTGTTCCAACGGGTTCTGCGTCGCCAATACGTGAAATGGTTCGGGCAGATCGTGGCGGGCGCCGGCGACTGTCACGTGGTACTCCTGCATGGCCTGCAGCAGTGCCGACTGGGTGCGCGGCGAAGCGCGGTTGATTTCGTCGGCCATCAGAAGCTGGGTGAAGATCGGACCGGGCACGAATCGAAAGCTGCGGCGGCCCTCTTCGTCCTGATCCATGACTTCAGAGCCGAGAATGTCCGATGGCATGAGATCCGGCGTAAACTGAATACGGTTGTCGTCGAGACCAAGCACCGTGCCAAGTGTGGAAACCAGCTTCGTCTTGGCGAGGCCGGGAACACCGACGAGCAGCGCGTGCCCACCGGAAAGTACCGCAAGGATGGTCTGCTCCACCACGTCCTGCTGGCCAAAGATGACGTTGCCGATCTCCTTGCGTACGGCGGCGATGTCGGTCAGCGCGGATTCCGCGGCGGCAACCACCTCCTCGTCGTCCAGAGCCGGCGTGGTGCCTTCAACAATGCCCATATAGTCCTCTCCGTCGCTTTGAGTTGGGGGCAATCCCAGCTTATCATGCATTAATTGGTGCAGCCCGGGAATCCATCAATGATCTGTGGATGGGATAGTTGGTCAAGATCGGTATCCTTGCCAATGCTTCAGCAGTGAACAATTCGTGATTAGGATCAAAGCTGGACCAGACAATGGCAGAATAAGGTATTTTCGTCATCGCCGGCAATCTGTCAAAGGGCCGGTGTCGGTTCGAAAGGCGCTGCCGCGAACCTCTTGAGTGTATGACAACATTTCCCATGTTTTATGGCGCAGATCGAAAGCGAACCCGGAATCAAAATGGCAGCAGATGAACTATCGCCGGAAGACGCGGCGAGCCTCGAAGCACTCATCTCCCGTTCGGTGGGGCAAGATCGCGGCTTGCCGCCGGTCGATCAATGGCAGCCGGAGCGATGCGGCGATCTCGATATGGAGATCAAGGCCGACGGAACGTGGTCTTACCGTGGAACGCCGATCAGTCGGGAACCCATGGTGCGGTTGTTCTCGACCATTCTGCGCAAGGATGCTGATGGTGCAACCTATCTGGTCACACCGGTCGAGAAGCTTCGGATTCGTGTTGAGGACGCGCCGTTTATCGCGGTCGAGGTGAGTGTGACGCAGCGCGGCGGCCAACAGGTTTTGACGTTCAGGACAAATGTCGGCGATGTCGTTGAAGCCGGTAATGATCATCCACTTCGCTTCGACATCGCTGACGAGAACGAGCCGCTCAAGCCGTATCTTCGGGTTCGCGGCCGGCTGGAGGCCCTGCTCAGCCGTGCCGTGATGTATGAGGTTGTGGATCTCGGTCGTAGCGAGATGGTGGACGGAGTCGAGACCTTCTGTGTGGGTTCCGGCGGAGCGATTTTTCCGATCATGCCCATGTCCCGGCTGGAAGAGTTGTCACAATGAAAGTCCATACCGAGGAATTCAGCGCCGCGACTTTTCGGGCGCGTGCCACGCAGGACAATGGAGATGTTGACTGGCGCCAATATGGCGATCACCGGCTCAATCGGGACATTGCTGATCGGTTGGCCGAAGAGAAGCTTCGCGATGCGGCGGTTCTGGTTCCGCTTGTCGATCATGGCGACCGAACGAGCGTGCTGTTGACCCAGCGCACCCAGTCGATGCGGACCCATTCGGGGCAGATCGCTTTTCCGGGTGGAGCCGTTGACCGGGAAGACGCATCGATCGAAGCGGCGGCGATGCGCGAGGCTGAAGAGGAAATCGGCCTGTCGCCGTCCCTGGTCGAGGCGGTGGGTCGGCTGCCGGACTATCTGACCATTTCGGGTTTTCGCGTGGTTCCTGTGCTTGCGGTCGTTCGAGAGGAATATTCGCTGTCGATCAATCGCGAGGAGGTCGACGATGCCTTCGAAGTGCCGTTCGATTTTCTGATGGATCCAACCAATCACAGGCGTGAAAGCCGTTTCTGGGACGGCAAGGAACGCCATTACTACACCATGCCCTACAAGGATCGATTCATCTGGGGCGTGACGGCCGGCATACTTCGAACGCTTTATGAAAGACACTACGCATGAGCGAAGGTGAGGGTGCGGCAAGTATCGCGACTGCGGACTGGTTTAACAGAGCTGCGGTGCAAACAGTGATGACACTGCTCAACGATGCGGGTGAGGCCCGCGTTGTGGGTGGTGCGGTTCGCAACACTCTGATGGGATTGCCGGTCGGAGATATCGATATTGCGACGACGTTGTTACCGGAGGATGTGGCGGAGCTGGCGTTGGCTGCGGGAATCAAATGTGTGCCGACCGGAATCGCACACGGAACGGTTACGTTGGTCGTTGATGGAGAGCCACTCGAAGTCACGACGCTTCGCGTAGACGTTGCAACCGATGGGCGTCGAGCCGAGGTTGCGTTCAGCACCGATTGGGAAACGGACGCCAAGCGTCGAGACCTGACGATGAATGGGCTTTACGCCGACGCAAGCGGCCATGTCATCGACCCGGTGGGCGGCGTTGCCGATATCAATTCGGGAACGGTGCGTTTTATCGGTGATGCGGCAACACGTATCGAGGAAGACTATCTGAGGATCTTGCGGTTTTTCCGGTTTTTCGCCTGGTATGGGAAAGGGCGGCCCGACGCCGATGGTCTGCGTGCCTGCGCGCGGCTCAAGTCAGGACTTGCGCAACTTTCTTCGGAACGGGTCTGGTCGGAGCTCAATCGACTATTGGCTGCACCGGATCCGTGTCGCTCGCTGTTGTGGATGCGACAATCCGGTGTGCTCGACGTGGTGCTGCCAGAGAGCGAAAAATGGGGCATCGATGCGATTTTTCCGCTGGTGCGTTCGGAGACGGATCTGGATTGGCCCGCGGATGCGCTCTTGCGGTTGATGGCGATCGTGCCGCCGGATGGTCAACGCATGGCAGCGCTTGCGGATCGGTTGCGTCTTTCCAATGCTGAAGCCAAACGCCTGCGCGCCTGGGCAGACACCGTCAGTCCTCCGGACGATCTGGCGGATACTGCGTTGCGCAGACTGCTTTATCGCAGTGGGCCTGGCCCCGTTGTTGATCGTCTCAGACTGAGGCTTGCCCAGTTGCGTGGCAAGGCGGAAACGGAGGACGAGGCGCTCATCTCGGCTGGTTCGGTGTCGCGGCTTCTGACGGTCGCAGAAGGCTGGCAACGACCCAAATTTCCATTGACTGGCGGCGACCTGAAAAAAAGTGGTCTTGATGCGGGACCCGAGATGGGGCGGGAACTGTCACGCCTGGAGGACCTTTGGATTGACAGTGATTTTACGCTCAGCCGGGACGAATTGTTGTCGAGGCTCTGACATCCAAGCGATTGGAGGGCACTGGAATTCCACAAAGAGACACCCACTTAAAAGTTGACGCAATGGTACGGCAACTGAATTCTGCGAGTGGAGGCAGGCATGAGTAAGAAACTTTTGGCGGGCTTTTTCTGCATCGCGACGATTCTTCTGCCGGGTGCGGTACACGCCCAAACGACTTCGGAGCAAATGACGTGCGCCCAGGCCGTGTCGACTTATGAACGTAACGGGCGGATTTATGTGAGAACCGGGAGCGGTTCAGTGCTGCCGATTTACCGACCGGCCCCGGTAAGTCAGCGCAGCCAGGTGTTCTGCCGGCCACAAGAAAGCCGAAGCCGCTACAACGTCCGCACCAGCGACAAGCGCCGCTGCACGATTGGGTATTATTGCGTTGCGCGGTAACCGCGACGGGTGAGGTGGTGACAAGAGGTCGTGTGATCGTCGTCGCGTGCAGTGAGTTCAAATCGCTCCCTCAGCGACTTCTTTGGCTAGCCATTCCCTGAAGATCCTGATGTTGTCCCGGTTCTCGTGGCCCCGCGGACAGACGAAATAGAATGCCCGTTTCACGCTGATCTCCATTCCGAACGGTGCGACCAGTCGGCCGCTGTCCAGGTCGCGTTGGGCGAGCACCTTGCGAGCCAGCACCACACCGGCACCCTCCACAGCGGCATCGATAGCATGGTCGGCCAGGTTGAAACGCAAACCGCGGTCGGCATCTACTCCTTCGACGCCGGCTTTCTGTAGCCAGCCGCGCCAGTTTGGCGCTTCCGGTGCAATGTGGACGAGTGACTCGTCATGGATCAGTGTCGCATGCCTGAGATCCGACGGCGTGCGGATGGCGGAAGGGCCTTCCAGCAGCGATGGGCTGCACATGGGCAGCATGACGTCTTCAAACAGCATCTCGGAGAACAGATCCGGATAGACGCCGGAACCAAAGCGGATCGCTGCATCGATGCCATCGCCACGAAAATCGGTCAGGGCAAGATTGGCGGCAATCCGCAGGTCGATCTGAGGATGCGCAGCGACAAATCGGTAGAGGCGTGGCGCCAACCATTTTGCTGAAAAGGCCGGTCCGGTGGTGACGACGATCACATTATCATCACGCCGCTGCTCCAGCCGCCGAACCGCTCGCAGCAGGCACTCGAAGCCCTCTCTGATCTCCGGCTGGATAAGGCGGCCGGCATCCGTCAATTCGACGCGACGGGTTTTTCGGTGGAAGAGGAGCGTCTGCAGAAACTCCTCGAGCCCCTTGATCTGGTGCGACAGGGCAGCCGGCGTAACGTTCAACTCATCGGCCGCCCGGCTGAAGCTTTCATGGCGGGCGGCCGCTTCGAAAGCACGCAAAGCATTCAGCGGCGGCATTAGAGGTGGATTGCTCATGGATTAGATTTTCTGAACTATCGATTTAGATAAAGTCGTTTGTCGGCCGCAAAATATAAGGGCATATACCCTGTCATGCCAGCGAATATAGATGAGAAAATTATAGGTGTGACAATGTTGAGAAGCGAACTTCCGAATGTCTCCAGGCTAACCGGCGCCGATTTGCAGCGGATCATGGCCCACGGTCGCGCATTGCGAGCTGCTGAAACCCGAGACACGTTTCACCGTGCGATGCAGCTTTTCCGGTCTTTCTGGAATTGAGGGCTGAACGTTCCCCAACCTGAGCGGCGGAATCAAAACTCACAACCACATTGAATGTCTGAGCCGGCGCGCGCGTCTCCCAAGGACGCGCGCGATGCTGTTATGCTTGCGTCGGAATCAGAAAACGGGTGGTTACGATGACTTCCACTGCAGCCATGACGGTCTCGGCCGTGTCCGATATCTCGGATGCGGACAGCGACGACGCCTATCTCAGCACCAACGCATACGCGGAATCAGCGCTTGAGCATGCCAAGCAGGATGGCTTGCTGTTGGCCATGCGGGCCCGCTGGATCGCGCTGGCCATCATTGCCGTGATGCTGCCGGTGATCAATTTCAACTGGGAGGTGCTCTACTACTATGTCCTTCTGGCGCTTTTCGCATTCATCGGATGGGCTCAGTGGCAGGTAGGCCGGGTCGGCCGCTCGCGACCCGAACTGATATTGATTTTCTGCGACCTGGCGCTGATGACGTCGATCACCATCGTGCCGAACCCTCTGAGTGACCTCGATTGGCCGCTGGCCATGCAGTACCGCTACGGCGGCTTCATCTTCTTTTTTGTTCTGCTTGCCGGCGCCACACTGGCCTATTCCTGGCGAACGGTCATTGCTGTTGGAACCTGGACCGCCGGATTGTGGGCGATCGGTGCGGGAGTCGTCTATCTGTGGCCCAATGCCCAGCCTGAAATGACAGCCGCGGTGGATACCGCCTTTGCCGGTCAGCCGCGGCTGGCGGAAATTCTCGATCCAAATGCCATCCATTTCGGCTGGCGGCTGCAGGAAGTTGTCGTCTTCGTCATTGTGGCGGCGACGCTTGCGCTGACGGTCAGGCGATCCAGCCTGCTGCTGAAGAGTCATGCCGCGTCAGAGCGCGAACGCAGCAACCTGGCGCGCTACTTTTCACCCAATGTTGTGGCCGAGCTTTCTCAGAACGACGAACCGCTGAAACAAGTACGGACCCAGGATGTGGCCGTCCTGTTCGTCGATATAATGGGTTTCACCGCCTTGGCGGACGGGCGGGACCCGGAAGATGTCATCCGCACCCTGCGGACGTTTCATGGACGTATGGAACGGGCGGTTTTCGACAATGGCGGAACACTCGACAAGTATCTGGGAGATGGGCTGATGGCGACTTTCGGTACGCCGTTCGCCGGTGAATCTGATGCCGGTAATGCCCTTCGCTGCGCGCGATCCATGATGGCCAGTGTTGCCGACATGAACCGCGAGCGGGAACAGGCAGGCCAGCCGCCGCTGCGGGTCGGTTTCGGTTTGCACTACGGCCCGGTGGTTCTTGGCGATATAGGAGCAAATCGACTGGAGTTCGCGGTGATCGGCGGCACGGTCAACGTGGCAAGCCGGCTCGAGAGCCTTTCACGCACGCTGCAATGCACGCTCGTGGCAAGCGCTGATATCGTTGAGAGGGCGCGCGCCGAAACGGCAACCTGGGACAGCGATCTCAACGGATTTGTGGAACATCCGGACCAGTCCATTCGCGGGGTCGAGCGGTCGATGAACGTGTGGAGCCTGCAATAGTCGGGAACGCGCCTACGGCCAGCGCACTGCGGGCGGCATGGACGAGAGGATGGATTCCACATTGCCGCCTGTTTTGAGGCCGAAAATTGTGCCGCGGTCGTAAAGCAGGTTGAACTCGACGTAGCGGCCACGACGGACCAGCTGTTCCTCGCGGTCGGCTTCCGTCCACTCAGTGTTGAAGTTGGATCGCACCAGTTTCGGGTAGATGACGGCGAAGGCCCGTCCGACATCCTGGACAAAGGCGAAATCGGCTTTCCAACCGCCCGCAGCCTCTTTCGACCGAAGCCAGTCGAAGAAGATTCCACCGACGCCACGCGGTTCGTCGCGGTGCTTGAGGTAGAAGTACTCGTCGCACCAATCCTTGTAGCGCTCGTAGTCTGCGATCGGATGGCGAGAGCAGGCAATTTGCATCGCCTTGTGGAATAACTGTGTGTCCGGATCGTCCTGCGTGCGGCGACGCATAAGCACCGGCGTCAGGTCGGCGCCACCGCCGAACCACTGCGTGGAGGTAACCACCATGCGGGTGTTCATGTGAACGGCCGGCACATGTGGGTTAACCGGATGGGCTATCAGCGAAATGCCTGAGGCCCAGAAGCTCGGATCCAGTTCGGCACCCGGGATCTGCTTGCGAAACTCCGGCGAAAATTCGCCAAACACCGTGGACGTGTGAACACCGACTTTTTCGAACACCCGGCCGCGCATGACCGACATGGTTCCGCCGCCACCGCGCCCTTCGTCTCGCGCCCATTCCTTTGGCTCGAAGCGACCGGGAGGATCCTCTGACAAGGCACCGGTCAGTTCGTCCTCGATCTGCTCAAACGACGTGCAGATTGCGTCGCGCAGTGTCTCGAACCATGCACGCGCCTCGGCTTTCTTTTCGTCCAACCCGTCGGGCAGGCCGATCGGAAGGTTCGGTCGCTCCATGCGTTAATCCCCCTAGTCTTGCGGCACACATAACAGCAAGCCTGTCACCATGCCAATGAGCGTTTCCTGAAAATTCGGTGAGGCACCATGTGACCCGCGGAAGACTCGCAATGAGCGGCCCGAAGCCCTATTATCAGGGCGAAGAGTGCTGATGAGTATGAAACGCGTTCCGACAGTACCGCCGCTTGACGGCCTGCGCCGACAGATCAGAAAAGGGCGCCGCCAAAGCGCCACTACGCGGCGCGATTCCTTTGTGCGCGAGACTTTCCGGCTGCCTCGCAGCGCCGCGCGCGCCAAGGCCCGGGAGTGGTTCGACGCCTGGCCGCGGGCGGCCTACTGGACCGAGGTCGAAAGCTGGCGTCAATTGCCTGACGATCACATCGAATTCACTATGCGTCGCCTGCCGTCCGCCGACTGAGCCGAACCTATCCAATCAACTGATCCGTTTGTCGGAGAGCCTCGCCGGCAAACAGTGCAGCCGAAACCGCGAGGTTGAGCGAACGCTTTCCGGGAACCATCGGAATGCGCAATCGGGCGTCGGATGCCGCATGCACCTCCTCCGGAACACCTGCGCTCTCGCGACCGAAAAGCAATATGTCACCCTTTCGATACTCGAAATCCACGTGGGCCCGTTCGGCCTTCGTCGTCGCCAGGACCAGCCGCCTTTGCTCCGTTTTTCTCCATTCGAGAAAATGCCGCCAGGTCAGGTGACGATGCAGCAGCGCCTGTTCCGTGTAGTCCATTCCGGCACGCCGCAATGCCCGGTTCGACAGGTCGAAGCCGGCCGGTTCGATAATGTCGACAGCCAGGTCGAAACAGGCAGCCATGCGGAGGATCGTGCCCGTGTTTCCCGGAATGTCCGGCTGGTAGAGCGCTATTCGCAGATCAACAGACATGGCCTTGACCTTTCCGGCATCACCTCAGGCAGGTGGCGTGGCGGAATTGCAACAGCAAGTTGGGTTGCCGATGTCAACATCCATTTTCGGTCACCCCACGGTGGAAGTCGAAGTCGAATCGCGATAGAAACCCGGCTCTGAACTGGAACCGAACGGAGGAGACATTGATGGATTGCATTCATACTCTCCAGCCATTCATGGCTATCACCACCGCGCCAGCGGTGTTTCCGGTTCCAACGCTTCGGAAGCGCTAATCCGAGCTTTGCGGAAATCCCAACGGCAGATTTTCGTTTCACGGTGCTTTGAGCACACCCCCAATTTCTGAGCATTGACGGCTCGTCCAACCTACAGACTGCACCATCACAGGTGAAAACCGCCCAAGGCGGATGTCGTTCGTTGAATTTGCAGCCGCTGCTCGTCAAGATCCCGAGGCCCACTCATGTTCGGCTGGTTTGAAAAACGACTGAATCCCTATCCCGAGGTCCCTTCCGGGCAACCTCCCAAGCAATTTCTGGCCTTCTGCTGGCACTATTCGAAGGATGCTGCACCGTGGCTCTTGATGATGTCGGTTCTAACTGCGGCAATCGCCGTCGGCGAGGTGTTCCTGTTCGGCTTCCTTGGCGATATCGTCAACTGGCTGTCGGCCTCGAGTCGCGAGGATTTCATGGCTCGGGAGGGCATGCGTCTCTTTTGGATGGGCGCGTTGATCCTGGTCGGCTTGCCGGTCATCGTCTGGATCCAGTCGATGCTGACCCACCAGACGTTGCTGGGCAACTATCCGATGATTGCCCGTTGGCAGATGCACCGGCATCTTCTCGGCCAGAGCCTGTCCTTTTTTGCCGACGAGTTCGCCGGGCGCGTCGCAACGCGCGTCATGCAGACGTCCCTGGCGATTCGCGAAGCGGTGATCAAGGTTCTCGATGTCCTGGTTTACGTGGCGGTCTACTTCCTCACCATGCTGGCCATGGTTGCTGCCGCCGATATCAGGTTGGTGGTACCGCTGATTGTCTGGCTCGGCGTCTACCTTGCCCTGATATGGTATTTCGTGCCGCGCATGAAACGCATCGCCCGCGAGCAGGCCGATGCGCGTTCAATGATGACCGGTCGGGTGGTGGACAGCTACACAAACATCGCCACGGTCAAGCTGTTCTCGCACGCCGGTCGCGAAGAGACCTATGCACGCCATGCGATGGACGATTTTCTCCAAACCGTGCACCGGCAGATGCGCATGGTGACGCTGTTTCACGGCATCGTCTATTTCTGCAATTCCCTGTTGCTGTTCGCCATCGGCGCCATGGCGATCAATCTGTGGCTGGCCGATTCGATCTCGGTGGGAGCGATTGCCACGACGGTTGCATTGTGTCTGCGCATCTTCGGCATGTCCCATTGGGTCATGTGGGAGGTTTCGGCATTGTTCGAAAACATCGGTGTCGTCATTGACGGCATGTCGATGATGTCGCAACCGCACAAAGTTACCGATGCACAAAAGGCGAAAGTCCTTGATGCCAAGGAAGGGCGGATCGGCTTCGAGCACATCCGCTTTCACTACGGCAAGGATGGCGGCGTGATCGACGATTTGTCGCTGACGATCGAACCGGGCGAGAAAATCGGACTGGTCGGCCGCTCCGGTGCCGGCAAGACGACGCTGACCAACGTGCTGCTGCGATTTTATGATCTGGAGTCCGGTCGCATCACCATCGACGACCAGGATATTGCTCACGTGACGCAGGACAGTTTGCGCGCGCGCATTGGCGTCGTGACCCAGGATACCTCGCTGCTGCACCGGTCGATCCGCGACAATATCGGCTACAGCAGGCCGGGCGCGGAGGATGTCGAGATCATCGATGCGGCGCGCCGCGCCAACGCGTGGGATTTTATCCAGGATCTCTCCGACCAAAAGGGGCGGATAGGGCTCGAAGCCCATGTGGGCGAACGCGGCGTAAAGCTTTCCGGCGGTCAGCGACAACGCATCGCCATTGCGCGCGTTTTCCTGAAAGATGCACCCATCCTGGTGCTCGACGAAGCGACCTCCGCACTTGATTCGGAAGTCGAAGCGGCGATCCAGGAGAACCTGTTCGATCTGATGGAGGGCAAGACCGTGATCGCCATTGCCCACCGGCTGTCAACCATCGCGCAGATGGACAGATTGATCGTGCTCGATGCCGGTCGCATCGTTGAAACCGGAACACACGAACAACTTGTTCAGGCGGGCGGCCTCTACGCGGAACTTTGGTCGCGTCAGTCGGGCGGCTTTATCGACAGCGAACCACAAGACGAAACCGCCGCTGCCGAATAAGGCGGCGGCGGGCATCGCGTTCCGGAACGCTGCATTGCGGCCCTCCGCATAATCGCTATTGTTGCTGCGCCCGGTCGTTGGAAGGGATGCCGACGGGGGCGAAGGAGGGAAACAGATGCGCTTTGGTTGGTTGTTCGGGCTATGTGCGGCGTTCCTATTGCTGGTGATTTCCGCGACAATTCAGCCAGCTTATGCGCAGATGGGTTTGACCACGGCGACCGGTTCGGAAGTCTCGGAGGAGGTGGCTCCGGTCAAATTGCCTGATCCGCTGACCCCGGAAGCGGTGCGCAATCTGGTTTCGACTCTCAGCGACGAGCAGGTCCGGGAGCTGCTCCTGCAACGGCTCGATGCGGTCGCCGGCGCCAGCAAGGAGACCGAGGGTCAAGAGGCGCGCAATACACTCGACTATCTGGGTTCGATCATTGCCGGTGTCGGGTTGTCGACCGTCGATGCGGTCTTCAAGCTGCCGCATATCTTTGATGGCTTGAAAATTGGTGCAGCCAACTTTTCGCAGGCACGGGGCGGGAGCGGTGTTCTGTTGTGGCTGGCGACCATGGCCGCTGCGGTAATAGGCGGCCTTGCGGTTGAGTGGATCGTCAGCCGTGTTGCCAACAAATGGCGTCGCCAGTTCCGCGAGGTGGAGACGCCCGACGGACTCAAACAGACACTGGTTTTGCTGGGTAAGAGGCTGGTGTTGGACCTGGGTGGGCTGATTGCCTTCCTCATTACGACACGCATCCTGGTTTTGCTCCTCGTGCCGGAGGACGATCAGGAGATTGCGGACGTTTTCATGTTGAGTTTCGTGGTGTTTCCACGAGCCGTGGCGGCTCTTTCGCGGTTTCTGCTAGCGCCGAATTATCCGAAGTTCCGGATTGTCCATACCGACGATTGGACGGCCCAGTTCATGCACAGGCATCAGATCGGCATCGCATTGCTGATGGGGCTGTTCTGGTTTGTCATCGAGTTTCAACGGCTCAATGGGGCTCCGTTGGGTGCTTCCCGGATCGGTTACTGGCTCAACCTTGCGGTGTTCATCTGGATCGGTTTTGTCTGCTATCGGGCAAGAGAGGGTTTGAGTTCCATGTTGCTGGGTGGCGAGGAGGACGCCACCCGGGCGGAGCACTGGATGGCCCGTGCCTATCCCTGGATCGGAATCGGCCTGGTCGTGCTCACCTGGCTTCTGGGAGAAATCCTGGTGGTCCAGAGGCGCTTCGACCTGTTGAGCGACGGTCAACAATACGTCACGATGGCCATCCTTCTGGCTGCACCGGTTCTCGACACGATGGTTCGAGGGCTGGTCAGGCATCTGGTGCCTCCCATGCGGGGCGAGGGAGCCTTGGCCGAGGCTGCCTACCGATCAACGAAGCGAAGCTACATCCGGATCGGCCGAGCGTTGGTGGCGGCGGTCGTCATCATCATTCTTGCGCGCATATGGGACATCGATTTTCAGAATCTCGCCAGTGCCGGCGTCGGTGCTCGCATTGCCGGCCGCCTCTTCGAGGTGTTCTTCATTCTGGCTATTGGCTATCTGGTTTGGGAACTGGTTACGCTGTGGCTCAACCGAAAACTGGCCGATGAAATGACCGCAGCCGGAATCGAT
Source organism: Hoeflea sp. (assembly GCA_965228435.1). Lineage (GTDB taxonomy): Bacteria > Pseudomonadota > Alphaproteobacteria > Rhizobiales > Rhizobiaceae > Hoeflea_A. The sequence goes on from OZ245818.1 coordinate 5,212,829, forward strand.
CTGGAAGCGGAGGAACCGGGCGGCGGTGAGGGAGGCGGTGTCGGCGGTTCGCGTCTGTCAACGGTGCTTCCCTTGCTGAAAATGGCCGTACAGGTAACCATCATCACAATCACCGTACTGATTGCCCTTGGCAACTTGGGCATCGATATAACGCCGCTCCTTGCCGGTGCCGGGATTGTAGGCCTGGCCATCGGTTTCGGTGCGCAGACACTGGTGCGCGATGTGGTGGCAGGGCTGTTCTTCCTGGTCGACGATGCTTTCCGCGTTGGCGAGTATCTGGACATCGATGGCACTGTCGGCACCGTGGAGAAAATCTCCGTCCGGTCGCTGCAATTGCGCCATCACCAGGGACCGATCCATACGATCCCCTATGGCGAGATTCCCAAAGTAACCAACAACTCGCGCGACTGGGTGATTGTAAAACTGAAGTTCACCGTGCCTTTCGACACCGATACCAACAAGGTCAAGAAGCTTTTCAAGCAGATCGGCAAGGACATCATGGAGACGCCTTACGCCGAGGACATCATCCAGACCTTCAAATCGCAAGGCGTCTACGACGTCAACGATGTGGGTATCGTCGTGCGCGGCAAGTTCATGGCCAAACCCGGCAAGCAGTGGATGATCCGCAAGGACGTCTATTCCCGCGTGCAGAAGATCTTTGCCGAAAACGGTATCGAATTCGCCCGCCGCGAGGTGCGCGTCAATATTCCGGGCCGCGAGGACGGCCAGGAGGGAGACGAGCAGACCGAGTCGGCTGTGGCAGCGGCTGCCTCGCAGGCGGTGATTGAAGAGCAGCAGCGGCTTGAAGCCGAAGCCGCGGCCGGCCGGAAGGCCTGACCTCCAACGACCGGGCTGACGACAATTGCCGTTGGCGGGTGTCGCGCCTATGGTCGCGGCATGATTCTACAGCGAATCTTCCGGCTGTTCGAAACCTGGATCGATCCTTATACCGAGGCGACTGACGCGCATCCCGCGCCCAATGCGATCGGGTACATGATCCATTTCGTGCGGCAGGCGAAATGGCCCTTTGTGGCGATGATCGTGCTTGGTGGCTTCGTCGCTTTTCTGGAAGTGGCGCTGTTTTATTTTGTTGGCCGGCTTGTCGATTTGCTGGAGTCCACGGATGCCAGCGAAGGCTGGTCCGGACTGATCGATCGTCACGGCGCCGAGCTGCTCTTCATGCTGGCCGTGGTGCTTGCGGGCCGGTTTCTGGTGGCGCCGCTGGTCACGCTTGTCGAAGAGCAGGCTGTCGTTCCGGGTTTTTTCAACCTCGTCCGATGGCAGGCCTATCGGCACATCGCCCGGCAAAGCCTGTCCTTCTTTCATGATGAATTCGCCGGCCGGGTGGTGACCAAGGTCTGGCAATCGGGGCAGGCACTGGGCGATTTCATGGTGTCGCTTCTGCAGGTCGCATGGTTCATTGCGATCTATACCGTAACGACTCTCGCTTTGGTCGCCCAGCTGGACTGGCGTCTGGCCGCGATTGTCGGCCTGTGGATCGTGGCATTTGCCTTTGTCGCGCGGCATTTCGTTCCGCGCATCCGCAATCTGGCCAGGGTCACGGCGGAGGCAGCCTCCGGCATCAACGGCAGATTGGTCGACGGCTATGCCAACATCCAGACGTTAAAGCTGTTCGGCCGTGAAGACGAAAACGACCGCTACATCCGCGAAGGCTTCGACCAGTTTATGGACGCCGTCATACCGTTCACCCGCAATCTGACCGGCGTACGGGTTTCTCTTGCGATGCTGTCGGGTGTCATGATCGTTGCGATCGGCGCCATGTCGATCGACCTTTGGCTGCAGGGTGAGATCAGCATTGGTGCCGTTGCCTTCACGCTGGCGTTGGTGTTGCGGTTGAGCCTCCTGCTCGGCCGCATGATGACTCAGCTCAACAGCCTGATGCGCAATTACGGCACCATCCAGAATTCGATGGAACTCCTGATGCGCCCAATCGCTCTGTCCGACAGAGAAGGTGCCGGCACCCTGGCGGTTATTGAAAGCCGCATCCGCTTCGACAACGTTCGGTTTCACTACACCCCGCCCAAGACGGTGATCGACGATGTTTGCCTTACGGTCGAACCCGGCCAGAAGGTTGGCCTGGTGGGTCCGTCGGGTGCCGGGAAGTCGACGCTGGTCAACCTCCTTTTGCGCTTCTACGACCTGGAGGGCGGGCGCATCACCATCGATGGCCAGGATATCGCCGGGGTCACGCAGAGCTCACTTCGGGAGCAGATCAGCGTCGTCACTCAGGATACTTCGTTGATGCACCGGTCGATCCGCGACAACATCCTGCTCGGACGGCCCGGCGCCGATGAGGCGGCCGTCATTGCCGCAGCGCAAAAGGCCGAGGCCTGGCCTTTCATTTGCGATCTGAGGGACCAGCACGGTCGCAGCGGCCTCGATGCGCATGTCGGTGAGCGTGGAGTGAAGCTGTCCGGCGGCCAGCGCCAGCGTATTGCCATCGCGCGGGTCATGCTAAAGGACGCGCCGATTTTGGTGCTTGATGAGGCGACATCGGCGCTCGATTCGGAAATCGAGGCGGCAATCCAGGAAAACCTCAGCGCCCTGATGAACGGAAAAACCGTGATTGCCATCGCCCATCGGTTGTCGACCATCGCCCGCATGGACCGGTTGGTGGTGCTTGAGTCGGGTCGTGTTGTCGAGGATGGATCGCATGATCGATTGCTCGAAAAGGGCGGCCTTTACGCCCGCCTCTGGTCGCGGCAATCGGGTGGGTTCATCGATGCCTGAGAGCGCTAATTCCGTGCGTTGCGCTGGCTATTCGGTGAAAACTTGCGGCATTGTGCCTCTGGTCGGTTGAGCAGGCTGGACATATTCTAATAAGCAGCCTAGAAACCGGCCGAATGAGGGGACATCGTTGGGTTGACGGGGCTGGCAAAACGGCCCCATCAATGGGTATCCCGGACCGAGTATGCGCAGAGGATGGTTCCAACCGTGAGCGAAACCGAAACAACATCCGAACCGACCCGCCGCGATTTTCTGTATCTGACCACCGGCATGGCCGGCGCTGTCGGAGCGGCCGCGGCCATCTGGCCCTTTATCGACCAGTTGCGTCCCGATGCCACCACACTCGCGCTCTCGACCATTGAGGTCGATATCTCCGGTATCGAAGAGGGAATGTCGATCACCGTGAAATGGCGCGGCAAGCCGGTTTTCATCCGCAACCGCACCCCGCAGGAGATCGAGGAGGCCAGCGCTGTTCCGTTGCAGGATCTCAAGGATCAGGCGGCGCGAAATGCCAACCTGGCGCCGGACGCTCCGGCGCTCGATGTTGATCGATCCGCCGGCGAAAGCCGCGAAAACTGGATCGTCATGATCGGATCGTGCACCCACCTCGGTTGCGTGCCGCTCGGTCAGGCGGGCGAATATGGCGGTTGGTTCTGCCCCTGCCACGGATCGCACTACGATACAGCGGGCCGCATCCGCAAGGGACCGGCGCCTGAGAACCTGGCGATCCCGCCATTTGAGTTCATTTCCGACACGCGCATCAAGATCGGATAGTAGGGGAAATACCGATGAGTGGTGGACATTCAACTTACGAACCGACAAGCGGTGTTGGCAAATGGGTCGATTCCCGCCTGCCGCTTCCGCGCCTGGTCTATGATTCCTTCGTAGCCTATCCGGTCCCGCGCAACATCAACTACGCCTACACGTTTGGCGCTATTCTCTCGATGATGCTGGTCATCCAGATCCTCACCGGGATCGTGTTGGCGATGCATTATGTCGCTGCGACCGATGGCGCTTTCACGTCCGTCGAAAACATCATGCGCGACGTGAATTCCGGCTGGTTGTTGCGCTATATGCATTCCAACGGTGCGTCGTTCTTCTTCATTGCCGTCTACATTCACATGTTCCGTGGCATGTATTACGGCTCCTACAAGGCACCGCGCGAGATCCTGTGGATTTTGGGCGTGATCATCTACCTTCTCATGATGGCCACTGGCTTCATGGGCTACGTACTGCCCTGGGGTCAGATGTCCTTCTGGGGCGCGACGGTTATTACCGGCTTCTTTACGGCTTTCCCGCTGATCGGCGAGCCGATCCAGCAATTGCTTCTGGGCGGGTTTGCGGTCGACAATCCGACGCTCAACCGCTTCTTCTCGCTGCACTACCTGCTGCCGTTCATGATTGCCGGTGTTGTCGTATTGCACGTCTGGGCATTGCACGTGACGGGTCAAACCAACCCGACCGGCGTGGAGGTCAAGACCAAGACGGATACCGTGCCGTTCACGCCTTACGCGACAATCAAGGATGGCTTTGCCACCATCGTGTTCCTGGCGGTCTACGCCTATTTCATCTTCTACATTCCGAATTACCTGGGCCATGCAGATAACTATATCGAAGCCAATCCGTTGGTGACGCCGGCCCATATCGTGCCCGAATGGTATTATCTGCCGTTCTACGCGATCCTGAGAGCGATCACGTTCAACATTGGACCGATCGATTCCAAGCTGGGCGGTGTCCTGGCCATGTTCGGTTCCATTGTGATCCTGTTCCTGTTGCCGTGGCTTGATACGTCCAAGGTGCGCTCGGCGGTCTACCGACCCTGGTACAAGCTGTTCTTCTGGCTCTTTGTCGCCAACGCCATCTTCCTGGGTTGGCTTGGTTCCAAGCCGGCGGAAGGGTCGTATGTGGTCATGGCGCAGATCGGAACGGCCTACTACTTCGCATTCTTCTTCCCGATCCTGCCGCTGCTCGGCAAATTGGAGCGAACGCGACCGGTGCCAAAATCCATCACCGAATCGGTGCTCGGAAGCCAGGGTAGCGGGAAGCCGCAAACGGCGACCGCCGCACCGGAAGATCGAGCCTAGCGACAGGCGGAAGGGAAAAACAACATGAACAAGCTCTTCTCAACGCTTCTGTCGCTGGCTGCTGCAACGGGCCTGTCCGTCGGCGTTGCCGCAGCTGCTGGAGACAGCGAGCATTCCAGGTCACCGCGTCACGTCGACTGGTCCTTTTCCGGCCCCTTCGGCACTTATGACAAAGGCCAGCTTCAGCGCGGCCTGAAGGTCTATGTCGAGGTTTGTGCTGCCTGTCACGGTCTTGAGCGCATCGCGTTCCGCAACTTTGAAGCACTCGGTTATTCGGAAGATCAGGTGAAAGCCCTGGCGGCCGATTACGACATTACAGACGGCCCGAATGATGAAGGCGAAATGTTCGAGAGAACAGCGATCCTGTCGGACTATTTCCCGTCGCCATACCCCAATCTCGAAGCAGCGGCGTTCGCCAACAACGGCGCCGCACCGCCGGATTTCTCGCTGATTGCCAAGGCGCGTGCCGCGACTCGCGGTTTTCCGACCTTCGTCTTCGATATCTTCACAATGTATGCCGAAGGCGGTCCGGATTACATCTATTCGCTGCTCACCGGTTATGACGAGGAGGTGCCCCAGGGTGTCGAAATCACCGAGGGCACCTACTACAATCCGTACTTTCTGAACGGCTTGTCGCTTGCCATGGCACCACCGCTGTCGGACGAGCTGGTCACCTATGATGACGGAGCTCCGGAGACCGTTGATCAGTACTCCAAAGACATTTCGGCGTTTCTGATGTGGGCGGCAGAGCCGCACATGGAGAGCCGCAAATCGCTTGGTTTCAAGGTGATCATCTTTTTGCTGATTTTCGCCTGTCTTCTGTATCTGACCAAGAAATCAGTCTGGTCGCGCGTCGAGCACTGACAGCGATCGAGGATGACAACCATGAAGGCGGCTCATACGGCCGCCTTTTGTGTGTTCGGCGCTGATCCAACTGGTCCCGCAGCGGACCTTGAGGGGGTAATCCAAAATGAATCGCACGCTGACGGAAACGCTGCTCGAGTCGATCCGCACAATTCCCGATTACCCCAAACCCGGCATCATGTTTCGGGACATCACGACGCTGCTGGGCAACCCTCGGGCCTTCCGACGGGCGGTCGACGAACTGGTGCATCCCTATGCAGGCACAAAGGTCGATCAGATTGCCGGCATTGAAGCACGCGGGTTCATCCTCGGCGGCGCCGTTGCTCACCAGCTTTCCGCCGGTTTTGTGCCGATCCGCAAGAAAGGCAAGCTGCCTTACGAGACAGTGCGGGTGGCCTATAGCCTGGAATACGGTGTCGATGAGATGGAGATGCACAAGGACGCTGTCTCGGCTGGACAACAGGTAATCCTGGTGGATGACCTGATTGCCACCGGCGGCACCGCCGAGGGCGCCGTCAAGTTGCTGCGCGGCATGGGTGCCGACATCGTCGCGGCCTGTTTCGTCATCGATCTGCCGGATCTCGGAGGTCGCAAGAAACTCGAGGATCTCGGCGTCTCGGTGCGTACGCTTGTGGAATTCGAGGGCGACTGAGCCGGCAACCCTATATCCGAAACAGGACTGCGTTGTCGAAGCCGATAACGCGATCGCCGTGCTGATTGAAACCTTCTGAATAAAGCTCGACGGTGCCCCAGTCCGGATTGTTCCGGCGTCGGGTGACGTCGGTCACGGTGTTGTAGTAGTGCACCGTATCGCCGGCAAAGACGGGCGCTGTCCAGGTGAGGTTGCGCAAGCCCGGCGACGGGCCGAAAACGGGAACGGCAATACCGGCTGCTTCGTGCATCGCTTCCCATTGCGAGCGGAATTCGACATTCTTCTTCATCCACACGGCGGCAGTGTGCCAGCCGGATGCGCAGAGCGCGCCGAAGATGGAGGCCTTCGCCGCAACCGGGTCCACGTGGAACGGTTGAGGATCGAATTTGCGCGCAAAAGCCATAATGGCTTCTGCCGTGAAGGTGTGGTCACCATAGTCCATACGCTCGCCAACCAGGAATCTGTCGCGCAGGTTCATGGCGTGATGGCGTCCTGGCGCATGCCGAAAAATCCCGAATTGGCGCAGCTTGCCACCAGCTCATCGCGTTGGTTGCGAATTTCATGTTTCATCTGGACAATGCCGATCCCTTTTCGAGATTTCGATGGCCGGGCTGAGACGACGACGGACCGACCATGCAATGTATCGCCGGCAAGCACGGGACGTTTCCAGCGCAATTCATCGACACCGGGTGCCCCCATCGAAGTCGAGTCCAGAATGAACGCGTTGCACAGCATCCGCATCATGATGGCGCTCGTATGCCAGCCCGATGCGGCTAGCCCGCCGAGCAGAGTTTTCTTCCCTGCCTCTTCATCGAGATGCATGGGCTGTGCGTCGAATTCACTGGCGAATTCGATGATTTCGTCGGCGCTGACCGGGTAGGGACCGAGATCGAAGCTCTTGCCGGGTGTCAGATCCTCGAAGGCATATTTTTTGACCATGGCCATTCTTATGCCGTGCCGAGTCCGATTGTTCAACGCTGTCCTATCGTCAAAGATCAACAATCAGACCGAAATAAATCGGCGGTCCAAGATAGGCGGCGATTGCAAGGATCAACAGGCCGCGGACCCAGGCAGAATGGAAACGCCGCCACAGAATGACCGTCAGCAGAAGCCCGAGGCCCATTTCGACAAACGCAAAAATCTGGCCGTTGTGGTTGGGGTCCCAGTAGGACACTGGCGAACGAAAACGCAGGTCCGACAAAGGCCACAAATGGGCATGCGCATCATCGGCGTGCACCGGCAGGTCGGTGGCAATGTGGGTCAGCGCAGCACCAGCGAAAAAGGCAAGCAGCAATCCAGCGCGCCATCGGCGTGCAATCAACAAGCCGGCGATGAGCAAGACGAGATAAAGCGGTGCCGAATTGCCGATCGCCACCGCGTCCGACCAAGGCGGATTGAAATAGAGCTCATTCCAGACGCGTCGTTCGGGGATGCCGGCAAATTTCGACCACACGAAAAGTGTGTAGATCGCCAGGTCGGGGATCAATGCGCCGGCCATGACTGCCGTGTTGCGAGCCGGTGCGTCGGGCTTCGACAGAAGTGCGGCGGCCAACAGCACATGTGTCTGGGTGTTCATGGCGGCGAGATTGCCTCAACGCCATGGGAGCGGCAAGCGATTGATGCGGCCGCCTCTATATGCGTGGCCGCCTAGGTGTTGAATTTGAACAGCAGCACGTCGCCGTCCTGCACCACATATTCCTTGCCTTCGTCGCGGGCCTTGCCAGCGTCGCGTGCCGGCACTTCGCCGCCAAGCGACACATAATCGTCGAAGGCGATGGTCTGTGCGCGAATGAATCCGCGTTCAAAATCGGTGTGGATCACACCGGCGGCCTGTGGCGCCTTGGCACCGCGCCGGACGGTCCACGCCCGTGTTTCTTTCGGCCCGGCGGTGAAAAAGGTAATCAAGTCGAGCAACTTGTAACCAGCGTGAATGAGGCGATCGAGGCCGGCTTCCTCCAGGCCAAGTTCGGCCAGGAACTCGGCAGCTTCTTCGCCGTCGAGCTGAGCAAGCTGGGATTCGATCTCGGCCGAAATCACCACGCACTCTGCGCCCTGTGCAGCCGCCATTTCGGCAACCGCCGCCGACTGTGCATTGCCGGATGCCGCCTCGGCTTCCTCGACATTGCAGACATAGAGCACCGGTTTGGACGTCAGGAGATTGAGTGATTTCAACAGCCGCAGATCTTCCGCCGCAATGCCGTCTAGCAGCAAGCGCACCGGCTTGCCGTCGAGCAACAGCGCCAGAGCTTTTTCCATCATCGGCAGGATGACGATGGCTTCCTTGTCCTTGCCCGTGGCTCGCTTGCGCATTTGTTCGGTGCGCCGTTCCATGCTTTCCAAGTCAGCGAGCATAAGCTCGGTGTCGATGGTTTCGGCGTCGGCAACCGCATCGATACGTCCCTCGACGTGTGTTATGTCGTCATCTTCAAAGCAGCGCAGCACATGAACGATCGCATCGACCTCGCGAATGTTGGCGAGAAACTGGTTGCCCAGCCCTTCACCCTTCGAGGCGCCGCGCACGAGGCCGGCAATGTCGACGAATGAAATGCGAGTGGGGATGATCTCCTTGGATTCCGCAATGCCGGCAATGCGATTGAGTCGCTTGTCCGGTACAGCGACTTCGCCCGTGTTCGGCTCGATTGTGCAGAAGGGATAGTTGGCAGCCTGGGCTGCTGCGGTCTTGGTCAGGGCGTTGAACAGGGTTGACTTGCCGACGTTGGGCAGGCCGACGATGCCGCACTTGAAACCCATCTTATTGTTCCTTGTTTCCGAAGAGTTTTTTCAGCATGTCCGCCATCGGCCCCTTGGCAGGCGGTGCCGTTTTCGCCGCAGGTCGCGCGGCGCGAATATGGGATTGAGCCTTGCGCTGTCCGCGTTTTTTTTCATCGCCGCCGTTGCCGCCGACGGCAATGGTCAGCTTGTTCAGGAAGCTCGAATCGTCACCCTTGACCAGCAGGTCGCTGTTGTCGCCGATGGCATCGAGCAGCGGATCGAGCCATTGCGAATCCGCCTTGGCAAAGTCGCCGAGCACATGGGCATTGACCCGTTCCTTGTGGCCGGGGTGGCCGATACCGAGACGCAGCCGCTTGTAATCCTTGCCGCAATGGGCATCGATCGACTTGATACCGTTGTGGCCGCCATGGCCGCCACCGATCTTGATGCGCGCCTTGCCCGGTTGCAGATCCAGTTCATCATAGATGACGACGAGGTCCGACGGATCGAGTTTGTAGAAACGCAGTGCCTTTCCGACCGCCTCGCCAGAGAGGTTCATGAACGTCTGCGGTTTGACCAGGAGGACCTTTTCACCGGCGATGGTGCCGTCGGTGATTTCGGCCTGGAACTTGCTGCTCCAGCCGGAAAAGGAATGGCGGCGGGCGATGGCGTCCGCCGCCATGAAGCCGATATTGTGCCGTTGCTTTGCGTATCGTGGACCCGGATTGCCCAGGCCGGCTATCAACAGCATTGCAACAGCCTCGGTTGGGAAGAATTACGGCTACTCTTCGCCGCCTTCCGCTGCTTCTTCGTCACCGCCTTCTGCAGCTGCGCCTTCTTCCAGACCCTCTTCAGCGGCCTCGGCAGCTTCCTCTTCCTCGGTCTTGAGGCCGGCAGGAGCGGCGATCGTGGCAATGGTGAAGTCACGGTCCGTGATGGTCGGCTCGACATTCTCCGGCAGGGAAACCTGCGAAATGTGGAGACCGTCACCGAGATCGAGTCCGGTCAGGTCACCAATAAGAGCGTCCGGGATCGAGTCGGCCGGGCAGGTGACTTCGACCGAGTAGCGAACCACGTTGAGCACGCCGCCGCGCTTGAGGCCGGGCGACTCCTCTTCGTTGATGAACTGCATCGGCACTTCGACGGTCACGCTTGTGCCCTTGGAAATCCGCAGGAAGTCGACATGCATGGTGAAGTCACGCACCGGGTCGAGCTGGTACTCTTTCGGCAGCACGCGGATCTTCTGGCCGTCGACATCAATTGTGGCGAGCGTCGTCAGGAATCCACCATCGTGGATCTTCATCGTCACTTCCTTGTAAGGAAGGGCGATGGCAAGCGGGGGTTGCTTGTCACCATAGATGACAGCAGGAATTTTACCGTTGCGCCGAAGTTCCCGGGCGGACCCCTTACCAACCCGTTCGCGCGCCTCGGCCTTGAGCTCATAATCGCTCATGGCTAGTCCTTTCGCGGTTTTTGGAGTGTCTTTCGGGCACGCTGGGCCCAGAAAAACATCGAGCGGCCAAGGCCGCCCCATCCGCGTTGCCTCCAAGGGTGTCTGCGCGGACGCGCGCTATATAACCGAGGCCCTTGCCCTATGCAAGACTTGTCTGATGCACGCGAAAACGCCCCGAACGGGAGGGGACCGTTCGGGGCGCGGGTGCGGACAGGCGGATGGGATTACTGTGCCTGCAGCTCCTCGGGGGTCTTGTCGGCGATCGTCTTCCAATTGTCGTCAGCCGCAACAATCAGGTTGGCGCGGTCGGCTTCCCAACGTTTCTGAATGCCGGGTGCCAGATTCAGGTAGAGCTTGTTGTCAACGACTTTCCAAAGATGCGGATCACCGTCGAATTTGAAACCCATGGCAGCACCGAAGGCGCAGAAACCTCCATAGGCCGGGGCATAGGCTTCCGGGTTGGCAACGAACAGAGCTTTGTTCTCTTCACTGGCGAAGCGATAGACGGCGCCGTTGTGTTCTGCGGTAATCTGGAAGTCGCCGCGCGTCGGCTCGCCTGCGGTGAAATAGGCAACCGGGTCATAACCGCGCAGGGCAAGGCCGGTGGTCGTCGCGTTGACATCGACACCTGCGGCCAGGGCGGAAACGGTCAGCGCGACGGACAGCGCTGCACCGGCGAGAGCTGTTTTGAGTGCTTTGTACATGAAAATTCTCCTCGGGTTTGAAACGGCTTCGGTTCTTGACCTCCAGGGAGCGGGTGGCCGGAACCTTCTGAACGAGGACAGATTTATAGTTTGGAACCAATTGGTACAAAACAAATGAAAGTGAGCCGAAATTGATTGAAAAATCGGACCAGACCCCTATCACATAACAGAAGCGCAAAATGCTGGACGCAACAGGCAAAGGGACAATGGCCAGGCCACGCGAATTCGATATGGACACTGCCGTCGACGGGGCGATGCAGATTTTCTGGCGTCTCGGATACGCGGCGACGAATCTGCCGGACCTGTTGCGCGCGATGGGCCTGTCGCGTGGCTCCTTCTACAAGGCTTTTGGCGACAAGCGCTCAGCCTATCTCGCAGCCCTTGACCGCTACGATCGGACTTGTATCGGCGCGGCCGTCAAACTGCTTGCGGACCACTCGAGAGGCGACGGCAAGGCGCGCCTGCTTCGGCTGTTCGAAAGCACCGAATCAGATGCAAATCGAAGCGGCTGTTTCGTCTGCAACGCCATGGTGGAACATGGTCCCGACGATCCGGCCGTAGCCGCCCGAACCAAGGCCATGTCGGAACGACTTGAAGCGGCCATCGACAGCGCGTTGGCGGATGTCCCGGAGTTGGCAGAAATCGGAGAAGAATCGCGCCGGCGTAAGGCCAAGATCGTCACACGCCTCTATCTCGGCGCCCAGGCGATGAGCAAGACCGGAACATCGGAAACCGACTGGAAGTGTCTGCTCGGCGAGCTTTTCGACTGCAAGATCGACTGATCTTAGAGCCTGCGATTACGTGACGTCAGCGTTGCGTCGACAAAAACATGACGCGGTAACCGGCACGTCAGCGCGGGCGACGGCCAGGTCGAGCCGTTGTTTGATCATCCGTGCTTCGTTGGTCTCGCCGCGCCGTTTCAGGCATTCGTGCAGGCCGTGCAAACTCCACAGATTATCAGGATGCTGGCAAGCGCGGCTGAGTTCGTCGTCAAGGCCGAGATCGGCACGATAGACCTCTTCTGCTTCGTCGGTTCGTCCCTGTTCCAGAAGCAGGGCGCCCAGCGCATGGCGGGTTGGCTGCATCCAGCCCCACGGCTCGTCATAGGGCAGATTGTCGTCGAGTTCGACGGATTTGCGCAGATGCGCGAACGCGATATCGAAGTTGCCGCGGCGGTACTCCAACTCGCCGTTCAGCATTTCTTCAGCGATGGCCAAAAGATCCAGGCAGGTGTTGTTGTGCACCAGCCTGGTCTCGGGCACCCTGGACTTAGCGGTTCGAAACAGCTCGCGTTCGGTCTCCGCCTCAGGAACGTTGCCGAGAGCTGAGTGGGCAACGCCTTTGGCGTAGTGAATCATGGCGGTCGTCACGCAGTAAATATCGGGATCGTCCGGCATCGGCTGATCGATGATCTCCTGCCACTTGCCGAAGCGCACCAGAACGTGCTGCTTCATGGCGAGATAGCCTTCCAGATAGTCTGCCATCGGTGGTGACGGCATGCGCAGCAATTCGTCGGGTGTTGTGGCGATCAGTTCCTCGGCTGCTGCCATGGCTGGCTCGTACTGACCCAGAAACATCGCCCCGTAGATGGCGAAGTGGTAATTGTGGATGCGGTACGCCGAATAGAAATTCAGCGGCCCGGCGCGATCGAGATATTTGCGGTCGGCCTCGATGGCCTTCTGGTTCCAGTGCACGACGTTGTGGTAGTGGCCGCACAACACGTCGATATGGGTGGGCATGTGGATCAGGTGCCCGGAATCAGGAACCAGTTCGCGCAGCCGGTCGCCAGCCATCAACGCCCGCTGTGGAAAAGGCGACATTTCCATCAGGTGCACATAGAGGTGCAGCAGTCCTGGGTGATCCCAGGCCGCCGGATCGTTGGCGAAAGCCGGTTCCAGAAGGTCCATGGCTTCTTTGGTCCCGGCGCCGTCGGCAATGCCTCCGGTTTTCAGATCCCACATTTTCCACGGTGTCAGCACCAGGATCGCTTCCGCCAGCACGCTCTTGACGTCAAGCCGGGCCTGATGATCGGCATGAACCTTCCGCATGGCATCGGCAAAGGCACGGTCCCAAGGGGATTGATCGTCGATAGGGTCGGGCTGCGGATAGCGTGCTGTCAGCGCGCTGATGAGGGCCTGTTCGACCGGGGAAACCTTGTCCTTCAGCGCCAGCGCCGCCTGGGTTTCTGAATGGGCGCGGCCAAGCGATTGCGCCTTGTCGGCCGGATCGAAGAGCGGCCAGGGTTTGTTGTAATTCGGACCAAGGGCATAGGCGATGCCCCAATGCGCCATGGCGCAATCCGGATCGGCTTCCAGTGCCCGCTCGAAACAGGCGATCGCCTCCTCATGATTGTAGCCGTAGCACCAGACGAGACCACGGTCGAACCAACGCTGCGCTTCGGGTAATGACGTTGTGACCGTCATCGAATAGCTGCCGAGATCGTAATAGTCGCTCACATTGTCCTCCATCGCCCGAGGTCGGCCAATGTGTATCTGCATCATTGTATGGAGGGTGCGTCAAGGCGCAGTTGCTGCCTCGACGCTGACGTTGATCGGCCTGATGGCGGTTCAGTCGAACAGGCTGGAAACCGATTCTTCGTGCGCTGTTCGGTTGATCGCTTCGCCAATCAGATTGGCGGTGGTGATGACGCGAATGTTGTGGGCGTTCTGAACGGCGGTCGTCGGCTGAATGGAATCGGTGATCACCAGCTCTTTCAGCGCCGACGATGTGACCCGGGCGACGGCGCCACCCGATAGCACGCCATGCGTAATGTAGGCGGTGACGCTGACGGCACCGTTCTCCAGCAATGCCTCGGCGGCATTGCATAAGGTGCCACCGGAATCGACGATGTCGTCTATGAGAATGCAGTCCTTGCCGCTGACGTCACCGATGACGTTCATGACTTCGGATTCGCCGGGGCGGTCTCGGCGCTTGTCGACGATGGCCAGGAGCGAGTCGAGCCGCTTTGCCAGCGCCCGGGCACGTACAACGCCGCCGGTGTCCGGCGAGACCACCATAACATTGGTGACGTCGTAATTGTCCTTGACGTCACGGGCGAGGATCGGCACGGCATAAAGGTTGTCCGTAGGAATGTCGAAGAAGCCCTGGATCTGACCCGCATGCAGGTCGAGCGTGAGCACCCGGTTGGCGCCAGCTTCGGTGATCAGGTTGGAAACCAGCTTGGCCGAAATGGGCGTTCGCGGTCCAGGCTTTCGGTCCTGACGGGCATAGCCGAAATAGGGCAGCACCGCAGTGATGCGCTGGGCCGATGCGCGTCGTGCGGCATCGATCATGATCAGCAATTCCATCAGGTGGTCGTTGGCCGGATAGGAGGTTGGCTGGATGATGAAGACATCCTCGCCGCGTACGTTTTCCTTGATCTCGACGAAGATCTCCTGGTCGGCGAAGCGCCGGACTATGGCATTACCGAGGGGGATGTTGAGGTAGTTGCAGATGGATTCCGCCAGGACCCGGTTGGAGTTGCCTGCAAATACTTTCATGGCGCGCGCCTGTCATGGGTATGCCGTTGGCCGGCGTTTTAGCCGGCTGGCGCGCGAATGCAACCCATCAGCAGCGCAATAGTGAATTTAACCCAAAGGAAGTTCCGGTTCGTGCGTGCGGCAGACGCAATGGATCGTCGAGATGGTCAAAGATGCCGACATCCGGCACCGGACGAAGAATTGCTTGCCGTTCCTGAAGCGCGGGCGCGAAAGATCTCAGGATCCGGAAGAAGAACGCCAGGAGACATAGTCGGAGATGGTCCGTGTCGCAATGGTTTCCATCGTCGATTCCTGCACGACGTCCCAGGGATCACTGGCCGTACCCTGAGCGACTTCCTGGCCACTGATGCGGTAAAGCCGATTGCCCTGGCTGTCGAGCACATCCCAGACAAAGGCGACCGTCGTCTTGTCGCCATCGGCAAAGGCTGAGAAGTAGCCCTTGAGGATATGATCGCTGTCGCCGGAAGCCGATTGCAGGATGGTCAGGCCGCGTCCGCGTGCCTCGGTTCCGAGGCGGCGTGACAATGGCTGAACCGCGCTGACCGGAGCGCCGATTACGGGCGTGAAGCTGATGGCCCCGGAGGTGCGCGAAGGCTGCTCCTTGCTGGCGGAGGAAGGCCGCAACACATTTGTGTTTGAAGCCGTCGTCGTAGGCGCCGGCTGACTCGGTTGGGTCTGCTGGGTCTGGGTTTGAGGCTGGACCTGCGTCGGCGTCTCGGTATTTGTGGTCGACTGCGTCGGGTTTTGGTCGGGCGGCTGCTGGTTACCCGCATTGGGAATATCAGCCCGCGGCAGCAGTCCGCGAATGTTGCTCAGCGATTGTCGCGCGTTGCAGCCGGCCGCAAAAAGCAGCACGCAACTCAGCAAAACCGTCGTGACACCATTCGTCCGCAAACGTCTGCATCTCCCTCCTGCCGCGCTACTGAACGATCAAATCAAGACTGTGTGTCGAAAGCGGGCTCGGCCCGTCTTCGGTCGTCAGATAAGTCTGTCCGAGCGTCATCGCGGTATCGGATTCAGAGTCCATAATAATCATATGCAGAAACAATGACATGTCCGCCTTAATAATCTGTTCATTACCAGCGAAGAACATTTCGCGTTCCATCCAGCTTGGGGTAAATCGCGCTCCGACCGAGTATCCGCAGGCATTCAGGCGGTGCCGGGTCATGTCGCGGTCCTCGAGAACCATGGCGTGAGTGGAAAAGACTTCGCCGAAGGTGCTGCCCGGATGCAGCACCTTTTCGATTTCGGTCAGCGCCTCGCGGCAAACGTCATAGAGTTCCAGATGACGCTCGGTCGGTTTGCCGACAATGACGGTGCGCATCATGGGTGCGTGGTAGTGGGCGAAGACACCGGCCCACTCGAGGGTCAACTGGTCCTGCTCTTCCAGCATGCGACGGCCGGACTTGTAGCGGCACAGCAGGGCATCGCGTCCGGACCCGATGATGAATTCATTGCCGGGATAGTCACCGCCGCCGGCGAAAACCGCACCCTGCATGGCGGCGAGGATATCGGCTTCGCTGCCGCCGGGGCCGATCAGGGGCAGGGCGGCCTCGAGCGCCGCGTCGGTCAGGGCGGCCGCAGTCTTGACGTAGTGGATTTCCGCGGGACTTTTAACCAGCCGCAATTGAGAGATGACGTGCGAAGCGTCGATCAGATCACCGAAGGACTGCAATTGCTGGTCGACCTTGCGGGCGTTGGCACCGGTCAGGCCGTGGGTGTCGTATTCAATGCCGATCCGGCAACCGAGCAGGTCCAGGTCGTTGAGGAGATTCTTTAGGTCCACCGCCGGGTCGGCGTTGACCCGATCGGTCCAGATCGAAATGTCTTTGATGATGGAAGTGTGGCGCGCCTGACGCAGGTCAGCGGATCGCGTCAGCAGCCGCATTGTCCCGTCAGATTTGACGATCAGCGTTTGAAAAAAGCAGAAACCGAATGTGTCGTAGCCGGTCAGCCAGTACATGCTTTCCTGCGCGAACAACAGCATTGCATCGAGATTCTCGTCCTGCATGGCGTCGCGCAGGCGACGCATTCGCCAATCGAATTCTTCCTGTTCAAAATGCAGAGTCACGCTGACCTCCATCCACAATGCAGATTGCTGAAATTTGTCGTCCGTAGTCGGGCTCGCCCCGATGAGTCGTGCGCCGGTAGGAGAAGAAACGCTCTTCGTCGGCATAGGTACAGTGGCCCGAGAGGTGGGCTGAGATGCCTGCTTGGGTCAGGCGGTTCAAGGCATAGTTCTGGAGATCGAACAGGCTGTGACCGGCTTTCGCACTGGGCCGGAAATAGGGCTGGCTTTGCGGATCCCTGTCAACGAATCGATCAACATATTCTGGGCCGACTTCGTAGTTGTCGCCGCTGATCGACGGGCCGAGGCAGGCCGTTATTCTCGAGCGATCGGCACCAAGCTTTTCCATTTCGGCAATGGCATTTTCGGCGACACCGGAAAGCGCGCCGTTCCAACCCGCATGGGCGGCGCCGACCACACCGGCGGCCGGATCCGTCAGAAGGATCGGGATACAGTCCGCCGTCAGCACGCCGATGACCAGTCCCGGCGTCGCGGTGACAACCGCGTCGGCTTTCGGGCGTTGTCCGTCGAACGAATCATCCACCACCCAAACATCGGGCGAATGAACCTGGTGTGGCGTTGCGAGGTGAGTGTCCGGAACTGTGAACCAGCGGCAGATGCGAGCGCGATTTTCATGGACGCTGTCGCGGTCGTCGTCCGAGCCGAGACCGACATTGAGACCGCGATAGATACCGTCAGACACACCGCCGGAACGGGTGAAGAATCCATGTTTGATCGGCGCTTCAGCGCACGCCTGGGTCAGTAGATCGCTGGTGATCGGGTCTGGCTGGTCCAGGTCAAGCATGACGGACTTCCGGGTTGCATCGTGCGGGATGGTGATCAAACTGAGTGCCCCTGTCAATCGGCGGTTTCAAAGGGAGGGATGGAGATATCTTTAGCCGATACGCACAAGGCCTTGAAAAGGCTTCCCATTTGATTCTCGCCGGTGCCGGCCAAACGCTCGACCGCCTGGCGAATGGCATCCTGGACATCACCGGACTTCCCGGCGCCAAGCGCGCCAGCGCGCTCCAACAGCCCAAGTCCGAGCAGGAATGCGCCTTGTGTCAGTGGCTTGGCGACCGTGACACCCTGCGCGCTGGCTGCAGTGGTCAGCGATTGGAAATCCACGTGGCTCGTCAAATCGGCTTCCCCCGGATTGGCGAGAACGTCTTCATAGGCGTGGTTGCGGATCGCCTGCAGCGTGTCACCGAGGCCGGTCTGCAGATGGCCGTAGTCGATCGCCAGTGCCACCCCGCCGTCAGCCGCAAGTCGGGCGGCGATTTGCGCCATGACCGCGTCGCGGGCGGGTGACACTTCCAGGATCGCGCCGGGTTGAGCGGTCACTTCTTCAGGTCGCGCTTGCGGGTCCAGACCGGCGACGCCAGCGGCAAAGGTCAAGCGGCCGTCTTCGTCGACCGAGACGACACGCTCGCGAAACCCGTCCGATGTGCTGACGAACTGACGAATTGGCAGGGCGTCAAAGAACTCGTTGGCGATCAAAAGCGTGAAACCGGCTGGCACGGCACTCAGATCCGCATGCCACGTGGTCGACGGCAAAATACCGTCGAGGGTTTTTCGTTGAATCGCACTCAACGTCTCGCTGGTTTCGACCATGTGGATGGTCATTGTTGCCGCCAGCTCCGGCGCGAGGCTTGCTATTGCCCGCTGGGCATCGGCCATCAGCGTTCCGCGGCCAGGTCCGATTTCGACCAATCGCACGTCCTGCGGCCGCCCATGGGCTTGCCAGGCAAGGATCATGAAAATCCCCACCAGTTCGCCAAACAACTGGCTGACTTCGGGTGCGGTCACGAAATCGCCGGCTGCTCCAAACGGGTCGCGGGTTCGATAGTACCCATGGTCCGGATCGCTCAGGCACAGGCTGAAATAGTCAGCCACCGACAGGGGCCCGTTGACCTGGATCAGATCAACGATTTTACGGCCGAGCGGCGTTGTCACGCAGCCCCTCCGGGTGCGACCGGTGCGCTGCCGAGGCGCTTAGCGAGCACCATGGCTGCGATGCCGATGACCACCATCGGCAGTGACAACAGCATGCCCATCGTCAGCCAACCGCCGAAAAGATAGCCGATATGAGCGTCAGGCTCGCGCACGAACTCGACGAGGATGCGGGATATGCCGTATCCGGCGATGAATGCTCCGCCGACATAGCGCGGCAGTTGCAGACGGCCAAAAAACCAGATCATGGCGAACAGGGTAAAAAACAGCACAGGACCCTCGAGCACCGCTTCGTAGAGCTGGCTTGGGTGACGGGGCAACGGACCTCCGGTGGGAAAGACCACCCCCCAGGGAACATCTGTCACCTTGCCCCAGAGTTCTGCGTTCACGAAATTGGCGATGCGGCCAAGGAAAAGGCCGATTGGGGCCGCAGCGGCGACCACATCGAACAGGCTCCAGACGACGATGCCGCGGCGACGGGCAAAGAGGATCATGGCCAGGATCGTGCCAAGAAGCCCGCCGTGGAACGACATGCCGCCATTCCAGATTTCGAACAACCGCAGCGGATTGGTGGCAAAGGCGGCAAAATCGTAGAACAGGATGTAGCCGAGCCGTCCTCCAAGCACGATGCCGACCGCGCTCCACAACAGAAAATCATCGATATCGGCCACCGTCATGGCCGGCTTCTGTCCGGCCCACAAGGTCGGCGTTGCCGCCATTCTGCGACAATAACGCCATCCCAGCAGGATGCCGGCGACGTAGGCGAGGCCGTACCAATGCACGGCCAACGGCCCGATGGAAATCAGGACCGGATCAATATCGGGAAAGGGAATGGCGGCCTGCGCGGTGTTCATGTCGGGTCCGGTCGGTCGAGCGTTTGATCGGGCGGACCATGCAGATGCGGTGCGACAAGGTCAAGACTTGCACACGCTCCGCGAACGGCCTACCTGAAGGGTCAGTTCGCATCGATAGAACAGCAAAGCGAGGCAATCGCATGACCACCGGCCCAAACCGACTTCTCGATGATTTCGCCCGCCTAATGACCGATGCGGCCGGCGCCGCCCAGGGAGTGCGCACTGAAATCGAAACCGCCATGCGGGCGCAGGCGGAAAGAGTGCTCAGCTCCATGGATGTCGTTCAGCGCGAGGAGTTTGAGGCCGCGCGTGAAATGGCCGCACTGGCACGGGACGAAAACGACGCGTTGAAGGAACGCATCGAAACGTTGGAAAATCGCATTGCCGCTCTGGAGGCGGCTTCCAAGCCAAGGGCGACGCGCAAAAGCGGTAAGGCTGAGTAAATCAGCCTCGGGTCCGGTCGCCGGACAACCCTTGTCATCGTTTTTTTTACAAAAAATTTCGCGCTCCGCCTGCCGGGCAAAAATGCCTTATGGGAGAGTCGCTTAAGGTCTGTCGCTGAGGATTTGATTCAGGCGGTATCCACATCCCAATTGCCTTTGGAGGCAAAACAGGGGTGGCGTGGCGACTCTGCCGTTATACACTGATTTTAATAGATGATTCGAATTCGCTCCGGTCGCAGGCGGCGGTAAGGGGCAACGAGGTATCTACAAGCGTTGTGTTGATTGCGTTGCGGTCTTCGGGTTTCCGATACGAGGGCACGGCGAGGGTTTCGCCGTGGGGAAAACACACTTCCGGCAAAGGGGTGCGGCATGAGCATGGTTGAATTTGAAGTCGAGCGGCAGCTCAATCCTGTCGACATGATCGAATACGTGGCTTCCAACAATGACTGGTCGTTCGAACGGTCGGGGGAAGATGAGATCGCCATGTCCATCGAAGGACGCTGGGCGGATTATCACGTGTCGTTTTCGTGGATGGAGGATTTCGAGGCGCTCCATCTGGCCTGCGCATTCGATGTCGATGTGAGCGAGAGTCGGGTCAACGAGGTGGTCAAACTGCTGTTTCAGGTCAACGGGCAGATCCTGATGGGACATTTCGACCTGTGGCAGCAGGAAGGTGTTGTCATCTTTCGTCAGGCGCTGCTTCTTGCCGGCGGCGCGGAGCCGACGAATCAGCAGGTCGAGGTTTTGCTCTCGAGCGCGCTTGAAACCTGCGAACTCTATTTCCAGGCCTTCCAGTTCGTCCTGCAGTCGGGTATGGACGCGCGCAGTGCGATGGACACGGTTCTGTTCGAGACAGTCGGGGAGGCCTGAGACTAGAGCAAAGGGCGATAAGTTTGGATCATATGATGGCTGCAGATCGGCTCCACTCGGCCAGGCGCGTCGCGCAGCGCGATGTCGGGCAAGCGGCGCAACGCAGCCGATGGGCCGATACCCTTCGGGCCGGGCGCTTTTGGCCCCTGGCGTCGTTGGCTTGCACTTGTGGTGGGGTGGCACCACGGCCTGCAATCCGCCTAGCCAGAAACCAAAATCGCCGCGGTCAAATGGTGCAAACTTATCGCCCTTTGCTCTATCTCCCATCGCGGGAATTTGGATTGAGGGATCCGCGATGACAGAACAGATTGCGTGGGCAGATTTCGAAAAGGTCGAGATCCGTTGCGGCACAATTGTTGAGGCCGAGCCTTTTCCGGAGGCGCGCAAGCCGGCGATCAAGATGAAGGTCGATTTCGGTCCGGAAATCGGGATCCGAAAGTCCTCAGCCCAGCTGACCGTTCACTACACACCCGAAACACTGGTCGGTCGCCAGGTGATGGCTGTGGTCAACTTTCCGCCCAGGCAGATCGGACCGATCATGTCCGAGGTTCTTGTGCTGGGATTTCCGGACGAGGATGGCGAGGTCGTGCTCGCGGCCATCGACAAGAAGGTGCCGGACGGCGGTCGCCTGTTCTGAACAAGCTTGCGGCTATTGCGGCACGCGGATGACGGCCTGCAGGCCGCCCATCGGGCTTTCCGCCAGTGTGACGTCGCCGCCATGGCTTCGGGCGATGTCACGCGCGATTGCCAAACCCAGACCAGTGCCCGATTCGTCCTGATTGCGGGACTCATCGAGACGGAAGAACGGTTTGAAGACGTCCTCGCGCAACTGAGCAGGGATGCCGCAGCCATCGTCATCGATGACGATGGTCAGCCAGCCCGTTCCGATGGTGGCCTCGATCCCGATATGCCTGGCGTGCTTCCAGGCATTGGAGGCAATGTTGGTGACCAGCCGCGCGAAGGCATTGGGTCGAACCTTGACCACCGAGGGACCGTCAATTGCGGTGGTCAATTCCTTGCCGTGCAGCCCGGCATCGTTGCGCAGCCGGGTGAACAGAGCTTCGAGGTCCAGTTCGCCGACATCTTCCTGGGCTTCGCCGCGGGCAAAGGACAAATAGCCTTCGAGCATCGACTGCATGTCGTCGATATCGTCATTGAGATGGGCCGTCTCCGATTCGTTGCCGACCAGAGCAAGCTGCAATCGGAAACGGGTCAGGATGGTACGCAGGTCGTGACTGACCCCCGTCAGCATCGCCGTTCGCTGTTCGATCTGTCGTTCGATGCGTTCGCGCATGCGCATGAAGGCCAGGCCGGCCCGGCGGATCTCATCGGCACCGCGGGGACGAAAATCGTCGGGCGATTTCTGTCCCTTGCCGAAACTCTCAGCGGCGCTTGCCAGGCTGAGAATGGGCCGGATCTGACCGCGAAGGAACAGAATGGCGATGGTCAGCAGCACCAGCGACGTTCCAACCATCCACAAAAGGAAGATATGGGTGTTGGACGCATAGGCCTGGCTGCGGCGTGCGAAGACACGAAGGACCTTGTCGTCAAGCAGAACCCGAACTTCGACCAGGTCGGAATCGCCGATCGTATCGATCCAGAAGGGTCGCCTGATCTGCCGGGTGATTTCTTCGCTGAGGATCGAATCGAGAATGGAAAAGAACGGCCTGCTGCGCGGTGGCGGCAGGCTTGCCTCCGGCTCGATGGCGATGTTGAGTTCCAACCTCTCCCGCGCAATGCGGGTGATTTCCTCGAAATCCGCATCCTGCGGGTAGGTATCTATGACATCGATGATGGCTGCGATATCGCGGGTGACCGCGGTTGACAGTCGCTGTGTCACGGTTTGCCAGTGGCGTTCCATGAACACAAAGGCGATCACCGACTGCAAAACAACCATCGGCAGGATGATGATCAGCAGCGTCCGTCCATAGAGGCCGGTCGGCAGGCGCTTGGTAAACCAGCGGGTAAAGCGGCGATATCCGCGCGGCGGATAGCGCTCATACTCCCGGCGTATCGAGTCCATCGTCGTCATTGTCGAATCCACGGGCGTTTCGCGGGTCGAGACACTATAGCAAAGAAAACGATCGGTGAACCGACGCTCGGACGATGGATACTGTGGATGGTCGAAGCGCCTATTCGACGCTCAACCGGTAGCCGACGCCACGCACCGTCTGCAGCCACATGGGATTGGCAGGGTCGTCCTCGATCTTGCGGCGCAATCGGTTGATCTGGACGTCGATGGTTCGTTCACCGATATCGACTTCCTCACCGACAAGCTCGTGACGGGGTATGGTCTCACCCGGACGCTGCGCAAACTGAACCATGATTTCCTGCTCGCGGTCGGTCAGGCGGACAACTTGCGGTCCACGTTTGAGCTCGCGGCGCGACAGGCCGAACGTGTAGGGGCCGAAGACGATCTGCTCGATCTTGGGGATATCCGGCGGTCCGCCGCGCTTGAGAATGTTGTTGATGCGCAGCACCAATTCGCGGGGATCGAAGGGTTTGCCGAGATAGTCATCGGCACCGGCCTCAAGCCCTTCCAGACGACTGTCCAATTCGGCCAGAGCTGTCAGCATCAGGATCGGCACGTCGCGGATCTCGCGCAGCGCCTTGGTCAGCGCCACCCCGGTCTCGCCGGGCATCATGACGTCGACCACCAAAAGGTCGAATTCAAGACCCTCCAGCTTGCGGCGAGCTTCTGCTGCATCGCTTGCCGTTGTCACCCGGAAGCCCTGATCCGTCAGGTATCGGTTGAGCAGGTCTCGAATACGGGTATCGTCGTCGATGACGAGCAAGTGGGCCGCATCGTCTGAAAGCGGTTCTTCGCTCATAGGGGCTCCCCCATGAATTGTTGCCTCAGTCCGGATCGACCATACCACGCAGGAAAGCGGTCACGGCTGATCGCTCTTCCGGATCCAGGCTCTTTAGTGCGTTGGCTATGCGGCGAGACTGTGGCCTCGCCAGTTCGAGGGCCAGTTCGCGCCCCTTTTGCGTGGGATAAAGGCGCCTTTGCCGGCGGTCGTGTGTCCCGGCAACCTGGTGGATATAGCCCGAATCGATCAGTTGCTTCAGCACCCGCGCCAGGCTCTGCTTGGTGATCCTCAGTGTTTCCAGAAGGTCGGCAACGGTCATTCCCGGTCGCCGATTGACGAAGTGCAGAACCCGGTGGTGGGCGCGACCGAAGCCGAACTTCTCCAGGATCGCATCCGGATCGGAGGTGAAATCGCGGTAGGCGAAGAATAGGGATTCGATGATCTCGAAGTCGATCTCCTCAGACTCCGGCATCGGGTCCGTCATGGTGTCGGTTTCCGGTGCTTTCGCTGCCTGTTCGGGCGGCATTTTGCTGTTCCCGTCACTCTTGGTGTTCGCGTTTTGACACAACGCACAATTATGTCAGCTTTATTGACTTATTTTGATGCTATTGCTAGCCTTTCAAGGCGTCAAGGATGCATACCCCCGACAGATCTGTTGTGGCGAATTTCGCGCAATCGTGCAGAAGCCCAAAGGACAAGACCGATCGGGGATTGAAGGTTCCGGCGATAACGACACATTTGGGCTGCGCGGTAAGCGCTGGAGGAAATGCAATGGCATCGGTCCCGTTCGATCAACTTGAGGGCCACATCTGGTACAACGGCGAATTCGTTCCCTGGAAGGACGCCAAGCTTCATGTGCTGTCTCACGGATTGCACTATGGAAGTTCTGTCTTCGAGGGTGAGCGGGCCTATGGCGGCGAGATCTTCAAGCTGCGCGAACATACCGAGAGGCTGTTCGAATCGGCCCGAATCCTCGGGTTCGAGATTCCCTATACGATCGATGAAATCGATGAGGCCTGCAAGACATTGCTCGAGATGCAGGGCTTTGAAGACGCCTATGTCCGTCCGGTCGCCTGGCGCGGCAGCGAGATGATGGGTGTCTCGGCACAGGCCAACAAGATCAATGTGGCGATCGCCATCTGGCAATGGCCGTCCTATTTCAAGCCGGAAGAACGGCTGAAGGGCATTCGCCTCGATATCGCCAAATACCGCCGACCCGATCCGGCGACGATACCGTCGCAATCGAAGGCGGCGGGGCTTTACATGATCTGCACCCTGTCAAAGCACGAAGCGGAAGATCGCGGCTATGCGGATGCGCTTATGTATGACTGGCGTGGGCACGTTGCGGAAGCTACGGGCGCCAACATTTTCTTCGTCAAGGACGGTGCTCTTCATACGCCGACACCGGACTGCTTCCTGAACGGCATCACCCGGCGTACGGTCATCGATCTTGCCAAGCAGCGCGGTTACGAGGTGATCGAGCGGACCATCATGCCTGAGGAGATGGCCGATTTCAGCGAGTGCTTTCTGACCGGTACGGCTGCCGAAGTCACGCCGGTATCCGAGATTGGACCCTACACATTCGAAGTTGGCGAGATCACGGAAAATCTGATGAACGACTACATGCAGGCGGTTCAACCGGTCAAACAGGCCGCGGAGTAAGGTCTCGCACAGACTTGTTTGAGGCGCGTGGCACCCGAGGTGTCAGGCGCCTTTTTCGTGCAGAACGGCGCAGGGCGCACGAACCACCGATTTGGGAAGGACCACAAGATGGGGCAGATCCAGGCAGGCGTAATTCCGGTCACTGCGTTCCAGCAGAACTGCACGGTGCTGTTTGACAGCGACAGCAAAGCCGGTGTGGTGATCGATCCCGGTGGGGATGTTCCCGCCATTCTCGATGTGCTGGAAAAGAACGGCATTACCGTCGAGGCGATCTGGCTGACCCATGGGCATATCGACCATGCCGGCGGAGCGATGGACCTGAAAGAAGCGCTGGGTGTGGAGGTCATCGGACCGCACCAGGACGACCAGTCGCTGCTGGATGGATTGGAGGATCAAGCCCGGATGTTCGGAGTTGCCGAATCCGTGCGCAACGCTCAACCGGACCGATGGTTGAACGAAGGCGATCAGGTTTCCTTCGCCGGCCATAATTTCGAGGTCTATCATTGTCCGGGGCACGCGCCCGGCCATGTGATTTTCTTCAACCGGGAGGCCGGGTTTGCGCATCTGGGGGATGTGCTGTTTCGCGGGTCGATCGGCCGCACCGATCTGCCTGGTGGCGACCATCAGCAGCTTTTGGATTCGATCCGCGACAAGGTGCTGCCACTCGGCGACGATGTGGGCTTCATCTGCGGCCACGGTCCGGGTGGGCGGATCGGTGAGGAACGCCTCACCAATCCATTTCTCAAGGGGATCTAACTCTTAGTCTCAAGGGGATCTAACTCTTAGCGAGCGACGCAGAAATGATCCTGGCCATCGTAGCCGCGAAAGGTTCCGGTCGCCGGCTTGAATGACCGGTATCGTTGCGAGCAGTAGCGGTACCAGTCTTGCGTCCACGGCTCGATCGTGCCGGTTGCGGCATAGTCTTCTGCAGGTGCTGGAGGGTAGTAATCCGAGCCGGCCCAACCGCCAGGACGCCCGTAATCGTCATAGGGATCGGGACCCGGTTCCCCATAGCGCGGTTCGGGACGTGGACCGGGATCACTGAGGAGGGCGCCCGCCACTATCGCGCCGGCCGCAAGGCCGAGGACCCCAAGCAGCAAGGCGTCATCATTGTTTTTCACCTTGCCCTCCGGACGATGGCGATAATGCTTGCGGTGAGGTTTCCGAGGGCCATCCCAACCTGGGCCGGCCCCGTGATAGTGCTCGAAGCGCCGGTCATGCGCATGGCTTTGGGATAGGGGAACCAGAGTGCTGGCGGAAGCCACGGCTGCGGCAATGACGGTATGGAGGATTTTTGCCATTTGACTGTTTCCTGTTGAAGCTGTGGGAGCAGGCGCACCCCTTGAGGATCGACACTAAAAGCGATCGCCTGAACGCAACCTGAACGAAGCCGGCAAATGGAAAAAAGGCGCTCGCAATGACGCGAGCGCACAGGGTTGGTCAACTACTTGCTCAGGGCGTTGCCGACGATAGCGCCGGCCGCGAAACCAAGAAGGCCGGCCGCGAGAGCATTGCCTTTGCCCTTTTGCACAACCGCCGGCGGGCGCTCTTTATGATAGTGGCGCGGATAAGCACCTCTCGGACCATGCTTGTAGTGGTAACCGGGACCGCCCTTGTGAACGGTGTGCTTGCCGTTCACCGGCTTGTTGTAGAGGCCGGCTGCGGAAGCGTTGCTGACTGGAACGATAGCCATGGCTACGATGGCCAAAGCAGCAATGAGCGAAGTTTTGAGAAGATTCATTGACGTGATCCTTTGTTGGAACGACCGTGTCCGAGATTTGGCCAGAACCTAGGTCAACATCGATGAACTCAAGCTGAATGGAACATATTGAAATATTAAATTTATTTCACAATTGGCACTACCTGGTGCCAGAACGGTAAACGCCCGGTGCTGCCGGGCGTTCGACGTCGAACATGGTGGGCCGGTTACTCGGCCACAACTGCGAGATTGACGGCCTTCGGGCCTTTGCCGCGACGATCCGGTTCCGTATCGAAGCTGATCTTCTGGTTCTCGAGCAATGTCTCGAGGCCGGAATCCTTGACCGCTGATATGTGAACGAAGATATCCGATTCGCCATTGTCGGGTTTGATGAAGCCGTAACCCTTGTCGGTGTTGAAGAATTTTACAGTGCCAGTTTCGGCCATGCTCTCAGGTCCTCTGTTCGCCGCCGGCAATCATGCCCGCGTTTGTGGTGTTACCCGCAGGACGGGTAAGGCAGGCAGTTCTCGAAGGTTGCGGAAAGGTCCCTGTTATCGTGATCCCGGCTTTGCCGGATATTGGCCTTTTTTCGATCACCCGGAATTTTATGCGTTTCCGGTCCGCCTCTATCAGTAGGATTCCCGTGTTCGTTGAATGCCCGAACAGGGGTAACACTGTTACAGCTTCTGGGATTTATCAAGAGAAAGTTTTATGACGAATTTTTATTATAATCATTCAAGAAATGTGAAGTCAGTTTTTTAAACAAAATGCCTGAGAATTGGGCGCAAATGCCGAAAATTCAGGCGCTGATTTCATGGTCGAGTCAGTTGGCCGGCTTGGTATTCTGCCTTTTTGCTTGTGAAGACGGCCTCAACTGCAGGTTTCGTGTCGATAAATCGTAGAATGTGAAACGGGCTTGAAGTGATGCGACTCAAAGGTCGCGGATGTAGAGTTCAAGCCGTTTTTTGTTGGCTCCAAAGTCGATTCTGCCGAGTTGGGCGCGAGCGTAAAGAATGATTCCCGTGCGCCCTTCGCCTGCGGAAATGGCCTCGACACTGACGAGGTCGGGAAATCGCATGCCGGGCGAATAGGTCACATATCGCAGATGCTTGTCATCGGTGCCGTCATCGACCCGACGGGCGAGGGGGTCGACCTCCTTGATGGTCGAAGCGATCGTTTGTAGCAGGACGCTTGCATCTTCTTCGAAGACGGGCAGCTCTATGTCGGCATCTGGCCGCAAACCGGTGCTCGCAGCGATCGCGTCGTTTGCGGTCGGGCTTCGCGTAACGTTTACAAGGTCAAAGCGCCCGAGATCCGGCGATCCGGCAATGCGTTCCCAGCTGCGCTCGCGCCCATAGCCAAAAAAAATGGCAGTCGCCAGAACGGCCAGGCCAATTGCCAGGTACAATCCAATCGTCAGCATGCGCACTGCAGCGTATCGCACCTATTGGCGTCGTACGCGCAGAACTGCGCCGTCAGAATCGTCCGTCAGCAACAGCAACGAGCCGTCCGGAGCCTCCTTCACTTCACGGATGCGGCCGAACCGATCCGGAAAAAGACGCTCTTCATGGACAATCGAGCCATCTGCCGCGCGCTCGAGCCGCACCAGCATCTGATCCTTCAGGGCAGCGACGAGGAAATTGCCATCCCACTCGGGAAACATGTCGCCCCGGTAAACAGCCATGCCGCCCGGCGCGATGGACGGGTCCCAATAATGAAGTGGTTGCTCCAGGCCGGACGCTTCAGTGCCGATGCCGATTTTTCCGCCGGAGTAATGCCTGCCGTAGGAAATGACCGGCCAACCGTAGTTGCGGGCGGCTTCCGGCCGATTGATTTCATCGCCGCCGCGGGCGCCGTGCTCGACGGTGTAGAGCGTGCCAGTCTTGCGATCGAAGTCCATACCCTGCGGGTTTCGGTGACCTTTCGACCACAGTTCCGACAGGACGCCGTTGTCGTTCACGAACGGATTGTCGGCCGGTATCGAGCCATCCGGAGCGATGCGCAGGACAGCACCAGCATGATCCTTCAAATCCTGGGCGCGGTCACCGTCGCCACGATCGCCGATGGAGAAAAACAGTGTGCCATCATCGGCCACGGCAATGCGTGAGCCGAAGTGGTAGCCGGACCTGGTTTTATCCGGCATCGAGAATATCGTCTCGATGTCCTCCAGTCTCGGTTGACCCCCGCCGCGAACCAGTTTGGCACGGGCAATCGCCGTGCCGACGCCGCCTCGGCCGCGCTGCGAAAATGACAGAAATACCGTCCCGCTTTCGGCAAAATCGTTGGCGAGCGCCACATCGAGCAGGCCGCCCTGGCCGCCCACGGCAAGCCCGGGCAGGTCGCCAAACGGCTCCGACATGCGTCCATCTTCAATGAGGCGCAGGCCGCCCGGTCTTTGCGTTACCAAATAGGCGCCATCCGGCAGGACTTCGATGCCCCAGGGATGTTCGATGCCGGTTGCAATGGTCTCGACAGCGACCGGAACCTTCTCTGTCCGGATTAGGTCGGCCGCCACGGCCGGGAACTGCCACATTGCCGTACATAGAGTGATCGCCAACAGTCGCTTCATGGCCCTCGTTCTCGTTCTTTTGGTTGCCCGGCTCGCACCGAGCCGCACTTCGAAGATAGGGTTGCCTTGCGGAAACGACCAGATCTAACACCTATTCGGATTGGATCTGGGGTGGCTCGGGAGACTCAGGGGTCGCCCGCGATTGCACCACCAGATTGGCCATCATCACGACACAAAAGAACATGGCCGCAGAGCTCAGCCAGATGCGACGTTTTTTTCGTCTGGCGTCACGCCAGGATTGTCGGAGGTCGACGTCATGTTCCATTTCAAAAGTCCCCGCAGAAAGGTGGTGTCGCCAGTCTGCAATAAAGGTCCCTAACTGGACCGAAGCTGGACCAAAGATTGGCGCCGCTGGACAGTTCTCATGGTTATATTGTGGCAGGCGTTTTCGTCAGCCGACCGCTGCGGCGTATTGCGCGCAGAAATCGGTAGGAGCAAGTTCGGGACGGGCCAGGCCATATCCCTGCATGAGGTCGGTGCCGGAACCCCATCCCAGTTCAACTTGCCAGTCGTGCTCCAGCCCTTCCATCACCACCTTGGCTCCGCGGCGCTGGAAGCGGGCAACGCTGTTGCGCAGGCTCTCGAAACCGGCATCGCTGCGCATCAGTCGTTTGACCCAATCGGCATCCAGCTTGACGATGTCCGGCCTGATCTGGTCAACCCGTTGCGAATCCGAGCCCGCAGCACCGAAATCATCGACGGCGATCCGAAAGCCGCGCTCACGCAACGTGTCGACCAGAAGCGTTAGCAGGTCGGGGCTGGACGTGTGGTGTTCGGTGATTTCGCAGACAATCTGCTGTGTTTGAAAGCCGTGTTGTCGGGTCCGCTCAACCATTTGACCGACCTGCGACAGGACCGACCGACTGTCGGCGAACAGCGCCGGATTGAGGTTGAGAAACAGCAGAACATCATCGTTTCCGTCAGCTGCGGCATTGGCGAGGTGCAACGAGCGGCACAAAGCATCGAGCGACAGTCTCTCGCGGTCGCCGATGCGGGCAAAGAAATCAGCAGTCGAATACGGTTCAGCGCCGCGAAAGATCCGCAGCAAAGCCTCCAGGCCGCGTAACTCTATCCGACCGTTGTCAGGGCGTCCGAAGATAGGCTGAAGCGCCGTCTTGAGAACAAAGGGCCCGTAGGATCCGGAGAACGAACCATCCGGCTCCCGAACGATCCGGCCGCTCTCCCCGTTTCCCTGCAAAGTGTGGCTCCCTGGCGATGCAGCCGCGAAATGCTGGCTGGTTGGGCGAACCACCTTGAACTTGAAGCGATGATTCGACATACGATTATACACCAACCGGTTCTTTCCTCATTCGGAGATCAAGTCATGGCATTTCTTGCCGATGCCCTTTCGCACGTGAAGCCGTCTGCGACGATTGCCGTTGCCCAAAAAGCGCGAGAACTCAAAGCACAAGGACGCGATGTTATCGGCCTTGGCGCCGGCGAACCGGATTTCGACACCCCGGAAAACATCAAACAGGCCGCTGTCGATGCAATTCAGCGCGGCATGACGAAATACACGCCGGTTGCGGGCATTCCCGAATTGCGCCAGGCGATCGCCGCCAAGTTCGCGCGGGAAAATGGATTGGACTACGCTCCCGATCAGGTGATCGCTGGAACCGGCGGCAAGCAGATCCTGTTCAATGCGCTGATGGCCACGCTCAATCCCGGAGACGAGGTGATCGTTCCGACACCCTACTGGGTGAGTTACCCGGAAATGGTGGCCATCTGTGGTGGAACCGTCGTTTTTGCGGAAACGACACTGGAGAATCAGTTCAAGCTGCAGCCCGAGGCGCTGGAAGCAGCCATTACGCCGAAAACGAAATGGCTGATGTTCAACTCGCCTTCCAACCCCTCCGGTGCGGCTTATTCCAAGGCCGAGTTGAAGGCGCTCACCGACGTTCTCATGCGCCATCCGCAGGTGTGGCTGCTGACAGACGACATCTACGAGCACCTTGTTTATGGAGACTTCGAGTTCGCGACGGCGGCGCAGATCGAACCGGGCCTCTTTGAAAGAACGCTGACCATGAACGGCGTTTCCAAGGCCTATTCGATGACAGGATGGCGGATCGGTTACGGCGCCGGGCCGCGGGAGCTGATCAAAGCCATGGACCTTCTGCAGGGCCAGCAGACATCAGGCGCGACTTCGATCGCCCAATGGGCGGCGGTCGAAGCCCTGAACGGTCCGCAGGACTTTATCGCGTCGAACAAGAAGGTTTTTGAAGGGCGCCGCGACCTGGTCGTCTCGATGCTCAATCAGGCACGAGGCATCGACTGCCCGACACCGCAGGGTGCGTTTTACGTCTATCCCTCGTGCGCGGGCCTGATCGGCTCCACGGCTCCGTCGGGTAACCGGATCGAGTCGGATCAGGATTTCGTCCAGGAACTGCTTGAAGCCGAAGGAGTTGCGGTCGTACAGGGTTCGGCTTTCGGGCTGGGGCCGAACTTCCGAATTTCCTATGCCACGTCCGATGCCTTGCTTGAGGAAGCCTGCAGCAGAATACAACGGTTCTGTGCCGCCTGCCGCTAAGGCGAGTGGTACACCGGATTGTGAAGACGGATGAGTTGCCGAAGCGCCGATCCTGCCTATGATCGGCGCAAAATGGGAGGAGATCCTTGGCTAACATCATTCGCAAACCGTCCTGGGCCATTGCTGAAAGTCTGGCGACGCCGGAAAGCGCTTTTCTCAATCGTCGGAGCTTGATCCGGACCATGGGCCTTACCGGCCTTGGACTGGCCGCCGCCACCGTCATGCGACCTGGCCGCGCTTCGGCCCAGGAAGGGCCGGGGGCCGAATACTATCCGGCCAAGCGCAATGAAGCTCACACAATCGACCGCGATCTCACCCCGGAAGATATCAACGCGCAATACAACAATTTCTACGAATTCGGCTCGCACAAGCAGATCTGGAAGGCCGCCCAGGCGTTGAAGACCAGTCCGTGGGATATCATGATCGATGGAAAGGTGGAAAAGCCCTTCACCATCGGGTTTGAGGATCTGCTCAGCCGTTTGCCCCTCGAGGAAAGGCTTTACCGGCATCGGTGCGTTGAGGCCTGGTCGATGACCGTGCCGTGGTCGGGTTTTCCGCTTTCGGAATTGGTTGCCTTGGCGAAGCCTTTGGCGTCAGCGCGATACGTGCGCTTCGAAACCTTCCTCGACCCCAGTGTCGCCAGTGGTCAGAAACAGCGCTGGTATCCGTGGCCCTATGTCGAAGGCGTGACCATGGAAGAGGCCGGCAACGATTTGGCGTTCATGGTGACCGGCGCCTACGGGAAACCACTGCACAAACAGTTCGGTGCGCCGATCCGGCTGGCCTTGCCGTGGAAATACGGTTTCAAACACATCAAGTCGATCAAGCGGATCAGCTTCACGGAGAAACGTCCGGTGAGTTTCTGGGAAACAGTGGGGCCGGCCGAGTACGGCTTCTGGGCCAATGTCAATCCGGACGTTCCGCATCCGCGCTGGAGCCAGGCCGAGGAACGAATCCTTCATACCGGGAAAAAAGTCCCGACATTGCTGTACAACGGATATGCCGAGCAGGTAGCAGATCTCTACAAGGATCTGCAGAGCGAAAGCCTGTTCATGTAGCCAAAATTGGTCGGCGCAAAAAAAACGGGCCACCAGATTGCTCTGTGGCCCGATGAATTAGAAGGTTTGTAATCTAAACCTCCAGAGGGGAACACAGCTGACAAGATGGAACTGGGAGGACAAGTCCATCAAAACCGTCAGCTGTACCTGATATGTTAATTCCACCTTCATTTTGCAAGTGGAACGCGTGCATGGCAGCTATGCGCTGAGTGCAAGGCTAGCCGTGCAGTTGAGCATGGACTCGATTTGGGATGCCCAGATTTGCATCCCAAATCGGCCCTAACTCACTGATAAAGTTTATCTTATTCTGGTGTCCAGCCGCTGACTGCCTTGACTTCGAGGAAGTCCTCAAGTCCCCAAACGCCTCCCTCGCGTCCGTTGCCTGATTGTTTATATCCACCAAAAGGTGCACCGCCGCCGCGCGGCTGGCCATTCATCTCCACCATTCCCGAGCGAAGTCGGCGGGCCACTCGATTGGCTTTGGCACCGTCGGTGGTCTGAACATAGTTGGTCAGTCCATAGTCGGTGTCGTTGGCGATCTGAAGCGCTTCCTCCTCGCTGTCGAATGGAATGATGGACAGGACCGGCCCGAAGATCTCCTCGCGGGCGATCGTCATGTCGTTGGATACGTCGGCAAAGACGGTCGGACGGACAAAATAGCCCCGGTTGAGACCGTCCGGACGGCCGAGGCCCCCGGCAACCAACCGGGCGCCCTCCTTGATCCCGACGTCGATCAGGTTCTGCACTTTGTTGAACTGGGCTTCCGACACGAGCGGTCCCATATGCCGCCCCTCCTTTGAGGCGATGTCGACCTCAGTTTTCTCCGCAGTCGCCACCGCGATTTCGATCGCATCGTCGTAAATCGGGCGCTCGACGAGCATGCGAGTGGGGGCGTTGCAGGACTGACCGGTGTTGTTGAAGCAGTGGATTGCACCACGCTTGACGGCCTTTTCGTCTGCATCGGCAAAGACAATGTTGGCGCCCTTGCCACCAAGTTCCAGGCTGACGCGTTTGATCGTGTCGGCTGCATTCTTGGATATCGCCATTCCGGCCCGTGCAGATCCGGTAAAGGAGATCATGTCGACGTCCGGATGGCCCGAAAGCTGCGTGCCGACACCCGGTCCGTCGCCATTGACAAGGTTGAAGACCCCGGCCGGCAGGCCTGCTTCGTCAACGATCTCGGCAAAGAGCATCGATGACAGCGGGGCAATTTCTGATGGCTTCAACACCATCGTGCAACCGGTGGCAAGGGCTGCAATGACCTTGAGCGTTACCTGGTTCATCGGCCAGTTCCACGGGGTGATCAGGCCGCAGACGCCGATCGGCTCGTAGAGAATGCGGTCGTTCGGCGCGTGGTCGCCAAGGGGCCGGTCAAACTCGAAATTGCGGGCCGCCCGGATCAGGTTGCGGATGTGGCCGCCGCCGGCGCCGGCTTGCGCGGCTTTCGACATCGAGATGGGCGCACCCATCTCCTGGGAGATGACGGTGCCCATTTCGTCGGACCGGCGCTTGTAAATTTCCGACAGTTTTTCGAGGTAGTCGAGGCGTTCGTCGGGAGACGTCTGGCTCCAGGCATCAAATGCTGCTCGGGCTGCGGCGACCGCTGCGTCGGTATCTGCCTGGCCTCCCAACGATATCACGGCGAACGTTTCTTCGTTGGAAGGGTCGATGACTTCGAAATCGTTGGCGCTGGCGGGGGCAACCCATTGGCCATTGATGTAGAATTGACGTGCGTCTTGCATGATCTGTTCCTCGCGCCAAGCGCTGTTGTCCGGATATTCGTGGTCGGAATTCGATGAGCCAGATTTCAGATGTCTCAATGCCGGGTCAAGCGAAAAATTGGCGTCACGGCTTTGTGTTTCAATGGGGCGGCCTTTGACGGCATAATGTTTCCGTGGGAAGTCCGATCCGCAGGGGTCGGCGGCCGCATGCGAATCCCGGAGGGCGACCATGGGCAAGGCAAAAATGATTGAAGACCGGTGGGCTGATGATCCTGCGGTCGGCGAATTGATCGACTGGATGGTGAGCGGTGCCCCGCCCAGCTCCGATGCTCGGCAGATTGTCACGGGCATCTGCGACCGTTTGGTCGGGCTGGACGTAGCGGTCGATCGGTTCATGCTGTTCGTCTATACGCTCCATCCCAATCTGGAGGGACGTCGGTTTCGATGGATCAAAGGGGAGGGAGTAGATTTGGCAACCGCCCCGCGGGGCATGTTCCAAACGGAACTGTACACCGCAGGTCCGCTACCGGATGTCATCGCAACGCGGCAGCCCATTCGCCGGCATCTGGAACGGGATGACTGTCCGGAAGATTACAACATTGTCGAGGAACTGAGGGAGCAGGGGTTCACGGACTATCTGGCGCAACCGTTGATTTTCACGTCCGGGGAGATCCACGCCTGCACGTGGTCTTCCAGCCAGAAGGGTGGGTTTAGCGATCGCGATCTGGAGATCCTGGCATTGGTGACAGATCCGTTGGCGCGGCTGACCGAGACCTACATGCTTTGGCTCAACGCTGCGGTGTTGCTGTCAACCTATGTTGGGCGCAACAGTGGCGGGTTGATTCTTCGTGGCAAGGTGCATCGCGGCGATGGCGAGGAAATCAGCGCTGTCATTCTCTTTGCGGACGTCAAGAATTTCACATCGATCTCCAATCAGAAGGGCGGCCACGAGGTGGTTACGATGCTCAACGATACCTTCGATCGCCTCGTTCCGCCCGTTACCAGCCGTGGTGGCGAGATACTCAAGTTCATGGGCGATGGCTTTTTTGCGATCTTTCCCTATGAGCGTGAGGAGGAACTGGCTGCAATTACCGTGTCGGCAATCGATGCCGTCAAGGAGGGGCGTGCAGCCCTTGAGCAGGGCGGCGAACGTGGGGTGGAGTTTCGCACGGCACTTCATTGCGGAACTTTCCACTACGGCAATATCGGCGGAGCAGATCGCCTTGATTTCACCGCCATAGGTCCGCCGGTCAACTACACATCGAGGCTTCTGTCTGCAGCGCCGGAGCTTGAATGTGACGACGTTCTTTCCTCCGATCTGGCACGGTTGGTTCCAGATCGATGCAGCGCAGCCGGATCGCTCCAACTGAAGGGGTTCGAGGGTGAGCACACCATCTGGCGGTTTTGACTTGTTGATTTGTTGTTTAAATAACTTTTGTGTTAAATAACGAATCCAAACAAGGGAGGATCGCATGCCTAAATTTGTCTTTGCCTACCATGGTGGAAAACCGCCGGAATCGCCTGAAGAGGGCGAGAAGGTCATGGCCGCCTGGGGCGCATGGTTCGAGACGCTGGGCTCGGCGGTGGTCGATGGCGGGGCGCCGGTCGGCGTTTCCAAAACTGTATCCGCCAGCGGGGTAACCGACGGTGGTGGCGCCAATCCGCTTTCAGGCTACTCCATCGTCAGCGCCGACCATATCGATGCGGCCGTTGAAATGGCCAAAGGGTGCCCAATCCTGGATGGGGGTTCCGTTGAGGTTGCGGAAGCTATGGACATGTAGCGGTTCGACAAGTCGAACGAATGCAAGGCCTGGCGGCTTGGGCGCCGGGCCTTTTTTTCATTCAGTCAACCGGTTCCTAGTACTTCCAGTTCCGCGCCTTGGAGATCAGGAAATCGCGAAAGGCCTGCAGTTTGGCGGACCCGCGCATCTCCTCCGGATAGCAGAAGAAGCAGTCGAAGGAGGGCAGTTCCGTATCGATGTCGAGCTGGACCAGCCCGGCATCATGGCCGACAACGTAGTCGGGTAGCATGGCGATGCCGACACCGATCTGCGCCGCCTTCTTGATGGCGATGATGTTGTTGATCTGCAGGTGAGATATGCGCGGATTGCCTGACGGCCTGCCGGCGACTTCGAGCCAGTTGACGTCGAGAAGGTAGCTCGGTGCGGGTTCGCCGAATGTAACGATCTTGTGGTCGTCAAAATCGCTGACGTGTTCGGGCTTGCCGTAGCGGTTCAGGTACGAAGGCGCGGCATAGACATGCATGTGAACCGTAAACAGTCGGCGCTGGATGAGATCGGGCTGTTGCGGCTGGCGCAGCCGTATAGCGCAATCCGCCAACCGCATCGAGACATCGACCTCTTCGTTGTCCAGCAGCAGTTGCGGCTGAATATCCGGATAGAGCTCGGAAAACTCCTTCATTCGCTCGGTCAACCAGCCGGAGCCGAGACCGACAGTCGTGGTCACCCGCAACTTGCCGCTCGGTTTGTCCGTTGTTTCGGACAAGCGAACCCGCGCGGATTCCAGTTTCAGCAAAACGTCGTGGGCCGTGCGGTAGAGCAGTTCGCCCTGCTCGGTCATGATCAGGCCGCGTGCGTGGCGATGGAACAGCGGCACGCCGATGTCCTGTTCCAAAGCACTGACCTGACGGCTGATTGCCGATTGCGACAGGTGAAGTTTTTCGGCGGCATGGGTGAACGAGCCAGCCTCGGCGGCGGCGTGAAATATCCGCAATTTGTCCCAGTCAAGAGGCATGCGCTGTCTCCTTGCCGAATTTCGCCCGTGGACGTCGTTTCGGTTTACTCGGCGGCCTCGGCCAGCGACTCGTGCTCAGCCAGATATTTTTCCGCCTCCAGGGCTGCCATGCAGCCCATGCCGGCGGCGGTCACAGCCTGACGATAGATGTCATCGGTGACGTCGCCGGCGGCGAAAACGCCCGGCACATCTGTTGCGGTCGAATCGGCTTCGGTCCACAGATAGCCGTTGGGTTTCTGCTTGACCTTGCCTTCAAACAGCGAGACAGCCGGTGCATGGCCGATGGCAACGAACACACCATCGGTTTCGAGCGCCGTGACATCGCCGGTCTTGACGTTTTTCAGACGAACCCCGGTGACCGACGGCGGTGTCGTGTGTTCGCCGGTAATCTCTTCCAGCTGGCTGTCCCAGACGATGTCGATATTTTCCTTGGCCATCAGCCGCTTCTGCAGGATCTTCTCCGCCCGCAACTCGTCCCGCCGATGAACCAGCGTCACTTTTTCGGCCAGGTTGGACAGGTAGAGGGCTTCCTCAACAGCGGTGTTGCCGCCACCGATCACGACCACCTTCTTTCCGCGATAGAAAAATCCGTCACAGGTCGCACAGGCGGAAACACCGAAGCCCATGAACGTCTGTTCGGATTCGAGACCCAGCCATTTGGCCTGGGCACCCGTCGCGATTATCAGCGTATCGCAGGTGTAATCCTGCCCGGAATCGGTCTTCAACCGGATAGGCCGAACCGCGAGATCCACTTCGGTGACAAGGTCGTTGACGATGTCAGCTCCGACGCTCTCGGACTGTTTGAGCATCTGCTCCATCATCCAGGGGCCCATCACCGGTTCCGCATAGCCAGGATAGTTTTCGACCTCGGTGGTGATCATCAACTGGCCACCCTGTTCCATTCCGGCAATCAGGACGGGATTCAGCATGGCTCTGGCGGCATAAATGGCGGCCGTATATCCGGCGGGTCCCGATCCGATGATCAGGACACGGGCATGGCGAGTGCTCATGATCGACTTTTTCCTATTCTGCCTTCTGCGGCCTTTGTGTGCCGGCTCCGCAAATCCCCTCGCGCGGGCCGATTTCAGCGCCCAATGTACGAATTCGCACAGGCTGGTTTCAAGGGCGTGACGGGCTTTTCACAGATTAGTCAGTGGGACGAAATACTCATCGCAATCGCAATGGCGAAATTTTCTTGCGCGGTTGCGCAATAACTGGTCCTATCGCGGAAAGAATTGGGAGGCGTCATGCCAATTCGGGCTGATCTTGACGACATCGATTTAAAGATACTGCGGGAACTTCAAAGGGAGGGGCGGATCACCAATGTCGAGCTGTCTGAGCGGGTCGGCATTTCGGCACCTCCCTGCCTTCGACGCCTGCGCAAACTCGAAGAGGCCGGCATCATCGAAGGCTATCGGGCAATGCTGAATGCGCCGGCGCTCGGGTTCGACCTGGTGGCGTTTTGCATGGTGGGCCTCGCCCTGCAGTCCGATGCGCAGCTGAGGGCCTTTGCCGAGCAGACGGAGCGCTGGCCGATCGTCCGGGAAGCCTGGATGGTCTCTGGCGACTCGGACTTTCTTTTGCATTGCGTTGCGAGCGATCTGACCCAGTTTCAGGATTTCGTCATCGAAGAGCTCACCGCAGCCGACAATGTCGATACGGTGCGCACGGTGCTGACAATCCGTCAGGTCAAGAACGAAGGCTTGATCGATTTGCCGGTCCGGTCGCCGGGTCAGGTCCGCCATAACTCTTCGTAAACACGGCTAATGCCGCGGACCTCGTTGTCAACGCTGAACCGGGCAACCGCCCGCTCACGCGCCGTGGCGTTGAGTGCGCCGCGTTTGAGCGGATCGTGGAGCATGGCGTCGATGGCGCCGGCAAGAGCTGTGACATTCGGCTCATGCACGACGATGCCCGCTTCGTTTTTGCCGATGAAGGTTGGGAAGTAGCCGGTATTGGTCGCGACGACCGGCACGCCGCTGGCCATGGCTTCAAGCGGTGTCAGGCTGAAGCCCTCATAGCGTGGCGGAGCGACAAGCAGGGACAGGCTGCGAACGAATTCCGGCACGGCATCAGGGGCCATCTTGCCAGTAAAGACGAAGCGGTCTGTCAATCCGGCGGCGGCTATGCGCTGATGTAGGG
The DNA here is from genome assembly GCA_965228435.1 of Hoeflea sp. Taxonomy (GTDB): domain Bacteria; phylum Pseudomonadota; class Alphaproteobacteria; order Rhizobiales; family Rhizobiaceae; genus Hoeflea_A. The sequence goes on from OZ245818.1 coordinate 5,252,679, forward strand.
CATTCTCGTAGGCACGATGCTCGCGAGACGTGGCGCCGACAACGATGGCGGTCACTTCCCGGTATTTCGGCAGCAGGCCCAGCATCGCCTCGACAAACAGATCCGTTCCCTTTTCGGGCCGGATGCGGCCGACCGTGGCGACACCAATGGTGCCGGGCATGCCGGAATCGCGCCACGACTGCAGCCTGTCCTCGGCCGGATGAAAGAGCTCGGTGTCGACGCCGTGATGGATGATGGCGCGCAGGTTGGGCAATTTGCCGGCGGTCAGCCGGGAGGCACCAATGACCGCGTCCATCTTGCGCATCAACCGGCGCATACGGCGCGAGGGTGGGCGCTGACCAGATGCCGTATAGACGATCTTGATCGGACATTTGAGGATGTTGCGGGCAAAGAGCGCGGCGCGCATTTCATTGGGCCGCCTCACATGCCACAGAACGTGCTGGCGGTTAGGCGCCGTTTGCCGCGACGCACGCACCGCCTGCATGACCGAGATCGGGTCCGGACATCCGGGCAGGGGGGAGCCGACCAGCTGCAAGTCATACCGGTCGGCCTGTTTGCGAGTCACGGCCGCCGTCGTTGCGGAGACGCCGGTGAACCGCCGGTGCATGTTGGTGACGATCAGTTCCACGCTATCAATGCCGAATCAGTGAGCCGGCAAAGGCCGGATAGGTTGGATCTCAGCCCCAGCTCACATCAAGTATTTCGTAGGCCTTGGCGCCGCCGGGCGCGTTGACTTCGATGCTGTCGCCGACCTGCTTGCTGATCAGCGCGCGGGCGATGGGCGACGACAGCGAGATGCGACCCTCCTTCACATCGGCTTCCTGGTCACCGACGATCTGGTAGGTGCGTTCCTCGTCCGTGTCCTCGTCGACGATCTTCACGGTGGCGCCGAACTTGACGGTGTCGCCGGACATCTTCGTCAGGTCGATCACTTCGGCACGTGCGGTCAGATCCTCGAGCTCGGCGATGCGGCCCTCATTGAGGCTCTGGGCTTCCTTGGCTGCATGGTATTCGGCATTTTCTGAAAGGTCGCCATGGGCGCGAGCCTCGGCGATCGCCTCGATGATTCTCGGGCGTTCTTCCTGTTGCCGCCAACGCAGCTCTTCGTGCAGCTTTGAAAAGCCGCCTTGGGTCATGGGGACTTTTTCAACCATGTCCTTCTCCATGTTTCTTGGCGATTTTTCGCATGGGAGGGTGCGAAAAAGCGCAAAAGAAAACGGTCCCCGAAACATCCGCCCCGGAACCGCCTGAACATCAATTCGCGGATATTAGCAGCAAAACCGACAAAAAAGCCAGTTTTTTCCAACCGGTAGGGTTTTCAGACCGTGAAGTAATCCTGCAGTGGTTTTACCTCGAGGTTGCCGGCGCGCAATGCTGTGATGGCGCCAACGGCCGCCACGGCACCGGTCATTGTGGTGTAATAGGGCACTTTCTGCATCAGGGCCGCACGGCGCAGCGACTTTGAATCGGAGATTGCCTTGGCGCCGGCGGTTGTGTTGATTACCAGCTGTATCTCACGGTTGCGAATGGCGTCTTCACCATGAGGTCGGCCTTCCAGGACCTTGTTGATCTTGGCCGCTTCAACCCCTTGCTCGTTGAGGAACCGTGCCGTTCCACCGGTCGCGACGATGCTGAAGCCACTGTCCTGCAGCATCCGCGCTGCGGGCAGTACGCCTTCCTTGTCTTCGTCGCGCACCGAGATGAAGACTTTGCCGCTGCGCGGCAGTTCCACGCCCGCACCCAACTGCGACTTGGCGAAAGCCAGAGGATAGTCTGTATCTAGTCCCATGACTTCCCCGGTCGAGCGCATTTCCGGACCGAGCAGAATGTCGACATTGGGGAACCGGGCAAACGGAAAGACCGCTTCCTTGACGGCAATATGCCGCAGGCCGCGTGGATCGGGCTTCGCACCGTAGGCCGCGATCGCGGCGTCGAGGCTTTCGCCAGCCATGATGCGCGCTGCGATCTTGGCGATCGGCGCACCGACGGTCTTGGCAACGAACGGAACCGTGCGCGATGCCCTCGGGTTGACCTCCAAAACGTAGATGTCGCCGTCCTTGATGGCGAACTGAACATTCATCAAGCCGCCGACGTTCAATGCCTTGGCGAGTTCACCGGTCTGTCGCTCCAACTCGTCGATGATGCCGGCATCGAGCGAATGCGGCGGCAGCGAACAGGCGCTGTCACCGGAATGGATGCCGGCTTCTTCGATGTGTTCCATGATGCCGGAGACGAAGACGTGGGTGCCGTCACTCAGGCAGTCGACATCGACCTCGATGGCATTGCTCAGGTAGCTGTCGAACAGCAGTGGATTGGTGCCGAGCAGGGTGTTGATCTGTCCGGTCTTGTCGTTCGGATAGCGCGCCTTGATCTCCTCGGGCACCAGTTCCGGTACGGTCCCCAGCAGATAGTTGGAGAGGTCGCCCTCCTCGCGAATGATCTGCATGGCGCGGCCGCCCAACACATAGGACGGGCGAACAACCAGCGGGAAGCCGATCTCGGTGGCGACGAGACGGGCCTGCTCAACCGAGTGGGCGATGCCGTTCTTCGGTTGCCGCAGATCGAGTTTGCGAAGCAGTTTCTGGAAGCGGTCGCGATCTTCCGCAAGGTCGATGGCGTCAGGATCGGTGCCCAGAATTGGAATGCCGGCGCGCTCCAGCGCGTTGGCCAGTTTGAGCGGCGTCTGCCCACCGAACTGCACGATCACCCCGTGCAGCGTGCCGGCCTGCTGTTCGGTGCGAATGATTTCGATAACGTCTTCGGCCGTTAGAGGCTCGAAGTATAGCCGGTCGGAAGTGTCGTAGTCGGTCGACACGGTTTCCGGATTGCAGTTGATCATGATCGATTCGTAGCCGGCTTCATCCAGCGCAAAGGCGGCGTGGCAGCAGCAATAGTCGAATTCGATACCCTGGCCGATACGGTTGGGCCCGCCGCCCAGAATGACCACCTTGCGGCGGTCCGAGACGACCGCTTCGGACCGTGGAGCGCCGGCAAACGGAACCTCGTAGGTCGAGTACATGTAGGCGGTAGGCGAGGCGAACTCGGCCGCGCAGGTATCAATGCGCTTGAAGACCGGATGAACGTCCAGTTCGTTGCGCAAGCGAACGACATCGGCCTCTTCGCCCCCGGTCAGGGTCGCCAGGCGAGCATCGGAAAAGCCCATGGCCTTGAGCATGCGCAGATTGGCGGCATCACCGGGAAGTCCGTGCTCCCGGACGCGGTCTTCCATGGCGATGATCGCTTGCAGTTGGTCGATAAACCAGGGATCGATGCGGCAATCTTCCTGTACGGCAATCGGGTCCGTTCCCAGACGCAATGCCTGGGCCACCATGCGGAGGCGGTCAGGCGATCCTGTGCCGATGGCGGCACGGATTGCGTTTCTGTCGTCGTCGAAACCGTAGCCGGGAATGTCGATTTCATCGAGGCCTGTCAGCCCGGTTTCCAGTCCGCGCAGCGCCTTCTGAAGGGATTCGGCAAAGGTCCGGCCGATCGCCATGACTTCGCCGACCGACTTCATCGATGTGGTGAGTGATGGCTCCGCACCCGGGAATTTCTCGAAGGCGAACCGCGGAATCTTGGTGACGACATAGTCGATGGAGGGTTCGAACGAGGCCGGTGTCGCCCCACCGGTGATGTCGTTGTCGAGTTCGTCAAGCGTATAGCCGACTGCCAGCTTGGCTGCGACCTTGGCGATCGGAAAGCCGGTGGCTTTGGACGCCAGTGCCGAGGACCGTGACACGCGCGGGTTCATTTCGATGACGACCAGGCGGCCATCTTCCGGGTTCACAGCAAACTGCACGTTGGAGCCGCCGGTTTCCACACCGATCTCACGCAACACCGCGATCGATGCGTTGCGCATGATCTGGTATTCCTTGTCGGTCAGGGTCAGTGCCGGCGCGACTGTGATGGAATCGCCGGTGTGGACACCCATCGGGTCGACATTCTCGATCGAGCAGATGATGATGCAGTTATCCGCCTTGTCGCGGACGACCTCCATTTCATACTCTTTCCAACCGAGCACGGATTCCTCGATCAGAACCTCGGTTGTGGGCGAGGCGTCGAGGCCGGATTCCACGATCTCGAAGAATTCGGAGCGGTTGAAAGCAATGCCACCACCAGTGCCGCCCAAGGTAAAGGACGGGCGAATAATCGCCGGCAGACCGACATGATCGAGCGCTTGCGCGGCGACGCCAAGAGCGTGACCGATATAGCGCTGTTTGCGGTCAGTTTCGCCGAGCTGCCATTCGGTTTCCAGCGCGTCGAGAGCCCTGTCGAGTTCGCTGCCGTCATATTTCGCCTTCAGCGTTTGGCGCTCGGCCTCGTGCGCCTGACGGTCCTCATTCTTGACGTCGGTGGCGTTGGCCAGCATGGACCGAGGCGTTTCCAGTCCGATGGCCGACATGGCCTCGCGAAACAGGGCACGGTCTTCAGCCTTGTCGATCGCTTGCGGCTTGGCGCCGATCATCTCGACACCGTGGCGCTCGAGCACACCCATGCGACGCAATGACAGTGCCGTGTTGAGGGCGGTTTGGCCGCCCATCGTCGGCAACAATGCGTCGGGCTGCTCCTTGGCGATGATCTTGGCAACGACTTCGGGCGTGATCGGCTCGATGTAGGTAGCATCGGCCAGCTCCGGATCGGTCATGATCGTGGCCGGATTGGAGTTGACCAGGATGACCCGGTATCCTTCTTCCTTCAGCGCCTTGCAGGCCTGGGTGCCGGAATAGTCGAATTCGCAGGCCTGGCCGATGACAATCGGTCCCGCACCGATGATGAGGATCGACTGGATATCATTGCGTTTGGGCATATTGGATTCCGGCGTGCAGAGACCGCGTCGGACCCGATCCGGCTCCTCAGGCGGCTGCTTTGTTGTGGGCTAAGGCGGCCTTATAGGCCAAAGGCATATCAAGGGAAACCCCCGATATGCCCGGATTTTGTGCAGTGCGCTCAGCCGATCGGCCGGCCTGCATGGCCGCACGTCCTTAAACTGAAATTCTGCCTGTTTTCCGACCGCCTTCTCCACTATTCTCTGGCTTCCGGTAGACCGTAGGGATCGATCCAGAAAGGACAGCGATGCGCTGGAAGGGACGTCGCCAGAGCAGCAACATCGAGGATCGGCGCGGATCGCCCTCTGGCCGGCGATCCAACCCTTTCGGTCGTGGCGGCATTCGCTTGCCAAGAGGTGGCGGCATGCGTCTTCCTCGCGGCGGTGGTCGTGGAGTCCGGGGCGGCGGCATTTCGATGATCGTTCTTCTCGTGGTCGGCTACATCATCCTGAAATCTCTCGGGATCGATCCGATGGTGCTGCTGGAGGGCGGTGGGCTTTCTCCGGGCATCGAGCAGGTCTCGGTCCCTGGTGGCGAACAGCTTTCACCGCAGCGGCAGGACGAGATGACTCAGTTCGTAGCGACCGTTCTGGCGGAAACGGAGGACACTTGGGGCGCCATCTTCAGTGCCAGCGGTGTCGTCTACAAGGAACCCAAACTGGTCTTGTTCAGTGGTCGTGTCGGCTCCGCCTGCGGTCTTGCCGGGTCCGCCACCGGACCGTTCTATTGTCCGGGCGACCAGAAGGTTTACATCGACTTGAGCTTTTTCGATGAGCTGGCCAAACGGTTCGGTGCCGCGGGTGACTTTGCCCAGGCCTATGTCGTCGCTCACGAAGTCGGCCATCATGTGCAAAACCTGATCGGTGTCCTGCCGGAGTTCAACCGGCAACGACAGGCAATGAGCAAGGTCGAAGCGAACCGGATGTCTGTCCGGGTGGAGCTTCAGGCCGATTGTTTCGCCGGCATCTGGGCCTATCACACGGGACGCAAGGGGCTGCTCGAGGCGGGTGATCTGGAGGAAGCCCTCAATGCGGCCCATCAGATCGGCGACGACACGCTACAGCGCAAGGCTCAGGGCTACGTTGTGCCGGACAGCTTCAATCATGGAACGTCGGCACAACGTAAAGAGTGGTTCTCGCGGGGCTACCAATCAGGCCGGGTAGACGACTGCAACACCTTCAAGGGCGATGTCTGATCGCCCAAGCCTGACTACTCGGCGAGCTCGGTCTCTCCACGCTTTTCGCGGATGAGGTTGATGAACCGGCGAAACAGGTAGTGAGAGTCCTGTGGACCCGGTGAAGCCTCCGGGTGATGCTGGACGGAAAACACGGGTTTGCCTTCGACCCGCAAGCCGCAATTTGAGCCATCGAACAGCGATACGTGAGTTTCCGTAATGCCGGAGGGAAGAGTCGTTCCGTCGACGGCAAAGCCGTGATTCATCGAAACGATTTCCACCTTTCCGGTCGTGTGGTCCTTGACCGGGTGGTTGGCGCCGTGATGGCCCTGATGCATCTTGACCGTCCGGGCGCCGAGGGCAAGAGCCAGAATCTGGTGGCCGAGGCAGATGCCGAAGGTCGGTGTGCCGGTTTCGATCAGTTTCTGAATGACGGGAACAGCATAGGCGCCCGTCGCGGCCGGGTCGCCCGGGCCATTGGAGAGAAAAATGCCGTCAGGCCCGTGTGCCATGACATCCTCGGCACTAGTGGTGGCCGGCATGACGGTGATCCGGCAGCCGAGTCCCGAGAACAGCCGAAGGATATTGCGCTTGACGCCAAAGTCGATGGCAACGATGTGGATGTCCGCTTCGCCGGCCGCATGGGTGCCGAATCCTTCGTCCCAGACCCACGGGGCCTGGTCCCAACGGACGAGCTGAGCGGTGGTCGATTCAGCAGCCAGGTCGAGTCCTTCCAATCCGTGCCAGCCGGCGGCGCGCTTTTTCAGGTCGTCGAGGTCGAACACACCGGCTGGGTCATGGGCCAGCACGGCGTTCGGCATGCCGTTTTCGCGGATCCATGCGGTGAGTGCCCGGGTGTCGATGCCGCTCATGGCGACGATGCCCCGGCGTTTTAGCCAGTCGTTGAGATGTTCGGCAGAGCGATAGTTCGACGGACCGGTTATATCGGCCTTGAAGATGGCGCCCACGGCACCGTTGCGTGCCGCCGGAGCCAGGTCTTCAATATCTTCCTCATTCGCCCCGACGTTTCCGATATGCGGAAACGTGAAGGTGACGATCTGTCCGTCATAGGATGGGTCGGTCAGGATCTCCTGGTAGCCGGTGAGGGCGGTGTTGAAGCAGACTTCAGCCTCGACGGCGCCGGTTGCACCGAGGCCTTGGCCCTCGATGACGGTGCCGTCCGACAGCACCAGAACTGCGGTCGGCTTGATTTCTTTCCAGGCGGTATTGTCGGTCATTTCGGGTCGTTCTCGGTCGGTACTTGAATATGGGGCAGTCGCGTACCAGATAGGTCGCGACGGCACTAGGCAACCGTGTTTCGACATTCGGTCGCAAGTTGATTGTGTCTATGCAGATGTGGGACAATAAACAAGGCCCGCTTCAGTGGTATCCCGCCGCCTGCATCGGATCACAATTTAAAAGTGCTTATATTACAAACAGTTAGTGCGTTTCGTTTTGTTTGCAATGGCAAGCCGATGGGATTATGGTTCGCCGCGAAATGCAGGAGAATCCGCAATGCGTGAGATATTTGCCGCTGCCCTGAAGGAAGCGGTCAAGGCGAAAGACACTCGCCGCGTATCGACGATCCGGCTCATCAATGCAGCGGTCAATGACCGTGATATCTCAAATCGCGGGGCTGGGAAGGACCCGGTCTGCGACGACGATATCAAGCAGATCCTCGGCAAGATGATCAAACAGCGCGAGGAATCGGCGCGTATTTACGAAGAAGCAGCGCGGCTTGAGCTGGCTCAGCAGGAACGTGAGGAAATCGATATCATCCGCTCGTTCCTTCCGGAGCAGCTTTCTGATGACGATGTCAAGGAAGCCTGCAAGCGGGTTGTGGAAGAGACCGGAGCGCAAGGCCTTCGCGACATGGGCAAGTGCATGAATGCGCTCAAGACCGAGTACGCCGGGCAAATGGATTTTTCCAAAGCGTCGGGCGTGGTCAAGGAAATGCTGCACCACGACTGATTTCCCCAGCACGTTCTTGAGGAGGTCCGCCCGATGGCGGGCCTCCTTCTGATTCTGGCGCGAATCACCGACCGCTTTGGCGATTTCGAAACCGACTGAACTCGTTGGATTGGTTTATCGGCAAGTCGAACTCTCTGATGGGTTGAGCCATGTCCGGCCAATTGCCAGCAATAATAGAAAAAATCACCTGCTTGTTTTGTTCTGTTTGAAGAAACCGACGGTCTTTTGAACTTCGCGCTATGCGTCGCAAAATTATGGGTCTATCTCAATGATTGAGCACCAGCAGCGTAAGAGTCGGACCGGAGCCATCGTTGGCCGTTCGGTTTTGCCGGTTCAAACCATGCTACTCCGCGGAGGGATAAGCGGGGGAATTAAGTCATTGTTTCATTGAGTTAGAGGGCATGCCGACAACAACAGATCATTTTAGCTACGATGTTTATGGCGACATCAGTGATCTTGAAACTTCCTTCGACGTTTTCAAATTTCTGCGCAAAACCACGGAAACATTCGATCTGTGTTATTTTTCGGTCGTGGTGCTTCCCGGCGACATGACCGGCAGCTTCGCCAGCCACAGCCTGGTGTGCAACTGGCCGCCGGATCTGATCAAACTGTATGATGAAGCCGATATGCTTCATGCGAGCCCGGTTCTGGTTGCGCTGAAGAGCTCGAGCCTACCGGTTGTGTGGCAGAATTTCGGAGACGATGCTCCAGCCGCATTGCCGGACGAAATCCGCGGTGACTTCATGGCCCGAGGTTTTGTTCGCGGTGTTCACTTTGCCGTCACTGATACCCGCGGGCTTCGAGGTGTTGTCGGATTTGCGGGCGACCGGCGTCCGCTTGAGCAGGGCGAAGTGCTCGAGTTGAACATGATCAGCATTCATGTTTTCAATCGGCTGAGCGACATCACCTGCACCGTCGATGTCGACGCTCCCTCCCTGTCGGAGCGGGAGCTTGAGTGCCTGAAATGGACGTCCGTGGGCAAAACCAGCGCAGAAATTGCGGCTATCCTCAACCTGTCGGAACATACCGTCAATCACTACCTGATCGGTGCGACACGAAAGCTGGAAGCGGTGAATCGAACCCAAGCCGTCGCGAAGGCCGTGCGTCGCGGCTGGATCTGAGCTGACACCAGAAAGGATATGATTCTAGAGTGGTTTATGGGTTTAAAGTTCCTCCCGGAGGTCGCTGCAATAATCGTAGGACTTCAAATCCACTTCACCAGGCGCTGTGTATAACGGGTATGGCCGCGCGAACCTCTGGCACTGTCATTGCGCGGGGTCTATAGCTCGGTCCTGGTTGTGGCGGTGCGTTGGGAACCATGCGATTCGAGACCTCATTTCTGGAAGCCCTGAAGGACCGGATTCCGATCTCGGAAGTCATCGGCAAACGGGTAGATTGGGACAAACGAAAGACCAACCAGACACGTGGCGATTGGTGGGCCTGTTGTCCGTTTCATGGTGAGAAAACACCGAGTTTCCATTGCGAGGACCGAAAAGGCCGGTACCACTGTTTCGGCTGTGGCGTGTCAGGTGACCACTTTCGTTTTCTGACCGAGCTGGACGGATTGTCTTTCCCGGAGGCTGTCCAGCAGGTGGCGGACTTGGCCGGGGTTTCCTTGCCGGCGCCCGATCCCCAAGCTGCCCAACGTGAAAAACAGCGCGCCAGCCTCTCCGAAGTCATGGAAATGGCAACGGGTTTTTTCCAGGAACAACTGCAATCTCCGGAGGGCGCGCGGGCGCGTGCCTACCTGCGTGACCGCGGCCTGTCGGGCCGGACGATAGAGACCTTTCGCCTCGGCTATGCACCCGACGGTCGTAACCGTTTGAAGGAATTCCTCGCCGGGAAAGGTGTCGAAAAACAACAGATCGAAGCCTGCGGACTGGTTGTCCATGGCGCGGACATTGCAGTGTCATACGATCGGTTTCGCGACCGCATCATGTTTCCGATCCTGAGCTCGCGCGAGCGGGTGATTGCCTTTGGCGGTCGTGCCCTGTCGGCCGATGTTCCGGCGAAATACATCAACTCAAACGAGACGGAACTGTTTCACAAGGGCCGGGAGCTGTTCAACCAGGCCAGGGCCCGGCGATCGGCGGGTCGCGGCGAGGGCGCCAAGACAGTGATCGCCGTTGAAGGTTATATGGACGTGATCGGGCTGTTTCAGGCGGGGTTTGAAAACGCGGTTGCGGCTTGCGGTACCGCGCTCACCGACAGTCAGCTTGATCTGCTGTGGCGTATGACGCCTGAACCGGTGTTGTGTTTTGACGGCGACGAGGCAGGACAGCGTGCCGCCTACAGGGCCGCCGACCTGGCGCTCGGCGGGCTCAAACCAGGGCGCTCTGTGCGGTTTGCCATGCTTCCGCAAGGAAAGGATCCGGACGACTTGGTTCGTGACGGAGGACGCGAAGCGTTCGATTCGGTGATCGCCCGTGCACAGCCCCTGGCCGATCTGTTGTGGACTCGCGAGACCGCTGGTGGCGTTTTCGATACCCCGGAGAAGCGCGCCGCGCTGGAAACGTCCTTCAACCGTCTCACAGGCAGCATCGCGGACGAAAGCGTTCGTCGTCACTATTCCCAGGAGATGCGCGAACGGCTCAACGGCTATTTCGAGGGAACGGGTGCCAGCAGGTCAGGTCGCCCCGGCGATCGGCAAAGGCGCCGGCCTGGCGATGCCCGTGCCGGCCGACGGCATGCCATCAGCAATCAGTTGGCGAGGTCGGCCCTTGTGCTCGGATCGGCACAATTGCCCGTGCTGCGAGAAAGCGTATTGGCACTGACGCTGGTCAATCATCCGGAGCTCCTGATCAGCGAGTTCGATGAAGCAACGTCGATCGAGTTCGACCATCCGCAACTGACCGATTTGCTGGTTCACCTTCTGGATCGGGTCGCGGACGATCTGCCGATGGAGCGGTCGGCGGTTCGGGATGCCCTGGATGGTCACGGCTTTGGCACTCTGGTCGGACAGATCGAACAACAAATCCGAAACACGCGTGAATGGACTGCTACTTCCGAAGCAGCCCTTGAAGATGCGCGGGAGGCCTTTGGGCAGGTGCTATCGCTTTACAAGCGTACCCGAGCCTTGTCGTTGCAGCGTCTGGAACTGGAACGCGATATCGCCGAAGCGATTGAAGAAGGCGATGATGAGGCGGTGCCACAGCTCATTCGGGCACTGCAGAGTGTGCAATCGGAGGTCAATCGTCTTGAGAATCAGGATGCTCTGATCGACGGATTTGGCGTGCTCTCGGGACGGGTACGCGGAGCGGCCGGAAAATAGGGATTTGCAGGCTTGTAAAGGAACCACATCCCCCTAAATAGGTTGCGAGGCAGAAAATTGGACAGGCGCTCCGGGCCTGCTCTCGAAATCAGATGGATCTGCCGCACATCATTATCAGGCGCGTCGGACTCTGGACGCCACGCGTTCAGGATTCGCGTTTTTTCGTGAAATATCACCGAAAAACGCGTTTTTTGGCCGGTTGCGCTTGACGGATGGACAAATAGACGGAATCACCTGATTGGCGAGAGATTTCATTGGTCAAGCAAATTGCAAAATTGTCCACTGACGCCATTCCGGCGATTCAGATGCGATGGGCACCGCGCTCGGTGTTCGCGTCGTTGCGCTGCATGGTTAATCGGGAATTAAGCATCACTCCGGTATTCGGGTCACGTTAACGGAACGATCTGAGTCCCGCCACTGTCGGGTGGTGGGAGATGAGTGAGCGATACGGCACAGAAGGTGACGGGATACATGGCAACAAAAGTGAAGGAAAACGAGGAAACCGAGGCCGAACGCGAGACGACTGGCGACGGACCGCTCCTCGATCTTTCGGACAACGCTGTCAAGAAAATGATCAAGGCCGCGAAAAAGCGCGGCTACGTGACCATGGACGCGCTCAATGCGGTACTGCCGTCCGAAGAGGTGACGTCGGAGCAGATAGAAGACACCATGTCGATGCTCAGTGATATGGGCATCAATGTGGTTGAAGAGGAAGAGGAAGCCGAAGAGGCGGCCGCTCCCGAGGCTGCAACCACCGGCAGCGAAGTTGCAACCGCAGGCTCCACTGCGCTCGCCACTGCCCGCAAAAAGGAACCGACCGACCGGACCGACGACCCGGTGCGCATGTATCTGCGCGAAATGGGTTCAGTGGAACTTCTGTCGCGTGAAGGCGAAATTGCCATCGCCAAGCGCATCGAGGCTGGCCGCGAGACGATGATCGCCGGCCTGTGCGAAAGTCCTCTGACCTTCCAGGCCATTATTATCTGGCGCGACGAGTTGATCGAGGGCGAGACTCTGCTGCGCGAGATCATCGATCTCGAAACCACCTATTCGGGTCCAGAGGCCAAGGCGGCGCCGCAATTCCAGTCGCCCGAGAAGATCGAAGCCGATCGCAAGGCGGCCGAAGAGAAGGAAAAGGCTCGCAAGGCCAAAGCCTCTGACGACATCACCGATGTCGGAGGCGAGGGTGTCAACACCGAGGAGGACGATGACGAGGACGACGAGTCCAACCTGTCGCTGGCGGCCATGGAAGCCGAACTGCGGCCGCAGGTCATGGAAACCTTCGACGTCATCGCCGACACCTACAAGAAACTGCGCAAGCTGCAGGACCAGCAGGTTGAGGCGCGGCTTGCCGCCACCGGCACGCTGTCTCCGGCCCAGGAACGCCGCTACAAGCAGCTCAAGGAAGAGCTGATCGCGGCTGTGAAGTCGCTGGCGCTCAACCAGAACCGCATCGACGCTCTGGTCGAACAGCTCTACGACATCAACAAGCGGCTGGTGCAGAATGAAGGCCGTTTGCTCAGGCTTGCCGAGTCGCACGGCGTCAAGCGTGAAGACTTCCTGCAGCAGTACCAGGGCGCCGAGCTTGATCCGAACTGGATGAAGTCGATCTCCAACCTGACCGCCAAGGGCTGGAAGGAATTCTCACGCTCCGAAAAGGATACGATCAAGGGGATCCGCGGCGAAATCCAGAACCTCGCCACCGAGACCGGTATTTCGATCTCCGAATTCCGCCGCATCGTGCACATGGTGCAGAAGGGTGAGCGCGAGGCGCGCATCGCCAAGAAGGAAATGGTCGAGGCCAACCTTCGGCTGGTGATTTCGATCGCCAAGAAATACACCAATCGCGGCCTGCAGTTCCTGGACCTCATCCAGGAAGGCAATATCGGCCTGATGAAGGCGGTCGACAAATTCGAGTATCGTCGCGGCTACAAGTTCTCCACCTACGCTACCTGGTGGATCCGCCAGGCGATCACCCGTTCGATTGCCGACCAGGCCCGCACGATCCGTATTCCGGTCCACATGATCGAAACGATCAACAAGATCGTGCGCACCTCACGCCAGATGCTGCACGAGATCGGCCGCGAGCCGACGCCGGAAGAGCTGTCGGAAAAACTCGCCATGCCGCTCGAAAAAGTGCGCAAGGTGCTGAAGATCGCCAAGGAGCCAATCAGCCTTGAAACGCCGGTTGGCGACGAGGAAGATTCGCATCTCGGCGATTTCATCGAGGACAAGAACGCAATCCTGCCGATCGACGCCGCGATCCAGGCCAACCTGCGCGAGACGACGACGCGTGTGCTGGCGTCGCTGACGCCGCGTGAGGAGCGGGTGCTGCGCATGCGGTTCGGTATCGGCATGAACACCGACCACACGCTGGAAGAAGTCGGGCAGCAGTTCTCGGTGACGCGCGAACGCATCCGCCAGATTGAAGCCAAGGCGCTGCGCAAGCTCAAGCACCCGAGCCGTTCGCGCAAGCTGAGAAGCTTCCTCGACAGCTAACACGCGCCGCGCGTCCTGATGCAGACGACGATCACCATCGGGACCCGCGGGCAGGGGCTCACGGAATTCACCCGCGAGGTCGCCGATTTCGTGGGTGGAAGCGGCGTCGATACCGGTTTGCTGACCGTGTTCGTGCGCCACACCTCCTGTTCGCTGCTGATTCAGGAAAACGCCGATCCCGACGTCCAGCTCGACCTGGCGGAGTTCTTTTCCCGCATCGTTCCTGAGCACATGAGCTGGCTGCGCCACACGTCGGAGGGACCTGATGATATGCCGGCGCATATCAAGGCGGCGCTGACCCAGGTCAGTCTGTCGATCCCGGTTTCAAGAGGATCGATGATGCTTGGAACCTGGCAGGGTATCTATCTGTTTGAGCACCGAAGCCGGCCGCGCAACCGCACCGTTGTGCTGCATCTGTCGTCATGAGCCGGCCGATCCTCTATTCCTTTCGCCGCTGCCCTTACGCCATGCGGGCGCGGCTGGCGATCCGCAGCAGCGGCACCGAGGTGGAGCTTCGCGAAGTGGTGCTGCGCGACAAGCCACCAGCTTTTCTGGAGGCGTCACCGTCCGCGACCGTGCCGACCCTGGTGCAGGATGACGCGCCGGTTATCGACGAGAGCCTCGACATCATGCTGTGGGCGCTTCGTCGCAATGATCCGGAAGATTGGCTGTCGCCGTCCGACGGATCGCTTGATCAAATGTTGAACCTGGCCGATGAAATCGACGGGCCATTCAAGACCCACCTCGATCGCTACAAGTACCATGTGCGCTATGAGGAGTGCGATCCGCTTCAGGAGCGCGCTCTTGCCGCGGCAATTCTGCGAGAGCTTGAAGAGCGTCTAACCCATGGGGGCTGGCTGTTTGGCGGCCAAGCGTGCCTGGCGGACATCGCCATTTTGCCTTTTGTCCGACAGTTTGCCAATGTGGACCGGAGTTGGTTCGAAGGCGAAAATTGGACCAGTCTGAAGCAATGGCTTTCGACGTTCGAGCAATCGGATCGCTTCCGCGCTGTGATGGACAAATATCCGCGCTGGACGGACGGCGATCCGGTTACGGTTTTCGGCGCCTGACGCGTGCCGAGTTGCCACGGATAGAAGGAGGCGAGTGAATGCCACAGCGCGAAACCACAGAGCTGATAGAGCGCTATTTTGCCGCCTTCAATGCCCACGATCTGGATGGATTGCTCGGCCTTCTGGATGACGATGTCGTGCATGACATAAACCAGGGTGATCGTGAGATCGGCCGCGAGAAATTCAGCTGGTTCCTGGCCAGGATGCGTCAGCACTATGACGAGCGGGTGGACGATCTGACTGTTATGACAACGCCGGATGGCGGTCGGGCGGCTGCTGAGTTCACCGCTCGCGGGACCTATCGTTCGACCATCGAGGGCCTTCCGAAAGCTACCGGCCAAAGCTACAGCATTGCTGCTGGAACCTTCTTTGAAGTGGATGATGGCCGTATCAGCCGCATCAGCACCTACAGCAATTTGGCAGAATGGGTTCGCCAGCTGGAGGCTGACGGGTAGCTGATGCCAGTGCTGGTATCCTGCAGGTCAGGCCGAGAACTCCGGCCTCCAGTCATTGCCCCAGGCATCCTTCCATAGCTTTTCGTAGGTTACGTTAGACTTGGCCGTGCCGCCCTGCCAGAGGTCATAATCGGGTTCGGAATAGGTGTCGAAGAAGGCCGTGATCCGTCTGCGCAGTTCGGCGGCTTTGTCAGAGTATTTCGCCAGGCCGACCAGATTTGCTTTTTCAAGCGGATCGTCGGTCAGGCAATACATTTCATCCTGCATCGGAAAGGAACCTGCCTCCTGAAAGCGCATCGCATAGAGCCATTCGGGGGTGCGGATCGCGCGGGTTTCTTCCTGTTCGTAGAAGACTGCTCCGGGTCCCGGCATCGCGTCCCCACCCAGGGCGGGCGCGAGATCTCGGGCGCTGCTGGCGAGGCTCGGTCGAGCGTCGTCCGCACCGACCAAGGCTGCCAGCGTGGGAAAGAGATCGATCTGGCTCACGAGTTGATCGCAAGGGGCGTTCTCGGCGATGGGGCCTCCGGCCATGATCAGCGGAATGTGGTAGGAAGGGCGATGAGCGCTCGCCGGAAACGCGGCGGCACCGTGTCCCCAGACACCGTTATGGCCCAGTGAGAACCCGTGATCGGCCGTATAGATCACGATGGTATCGCGGTCGAGCCGGAGCGTTTCGAGCGCCGCGAGGATCCGCCCGACACCGTCGTCAATCAAACTGACCTGTGCAAAATAGTTGCGCAGCGACTCCACGTTGTTCGGCAACAGTAAGGGACCCTTGAACTGCTCGCGCACGCCGCCTTCGGCGACCCGCAGGCCGAACCTTTCGAGGACTTCGCTTGAAAGCCCCTCGCGCGGGATCGAGTGCATGTCAGCGTCGTCGTAGAGATCCGCAAAGGCGAAATCGGCCCGGCCCTTGATCGCCGGCCAATGCCCGTATGGGCCGTTGTAGGGGACGAAGGCGAAGAACGGCTCATCATGCCCGGCCTGGTGTTCAAGGAACTCGATCGTCTTGTCGGTGAAGAAGTCGACCGTGTGGCCGGCAAAGCGATAGCGCTTTTCCTGATCGATCACGTCGTTGTCGTAGAAGCTCGTCGTGTGACCGTGGGGGAAGGTGACCCAATGGTCGAATGCGAGCTGGGGTACGAATGGCACTCCGAGATGGAACTTGCCGATCAGTGCCGTTGCATAGCCCGCCTGTTTGATGATGGTGGGAATGTTGGCGAAGTCTCCGATCGCCGACCAGTTTTTCGGCCATCGGTCCATCAGCCTGTCGTCGAGCCAATTGTGGATGCCGTGCTGGCTCGGCATCAGTCCAGTCAGGACCGACGCACGGCAAGGCGAGCACATGGCATTGACACAGTACGCATTCTGAAACCGGACCCCACGGTCCGCCAACCGATCGAGATGCGGTGTGCGGACTTCATCATTTCCATAGCACCCCAGCAGGTCCGCTGGCTGGTTGTCTGACATGAAGAGCAAGATGTTCGGGCGTTTCATCGGCTTCGCTCCCAGAGGCGCAGGTCGGCACGATTATCTATCTTTGTTGCATTTGCCATATATTGCAGTTGCCATATATTGCATATGCCAATATAGTGGGTGGCCAGTCAAGGGACTGATCGGGAGGACGGATCTTGCACGCGGCATTCATACCGCCGGAACAGATCGACAATTTCATCATCCTTCGTGCTCGCTCGTTTACGAGCAAGATGCGGCGCGTGGTGACACGTGACGTGTTGCAGGATGAGAACCTGCCCATTCTGGAGTGGCAGCTGCTGTTTTCAGTTGCGCGCTTCGGCAGCTGCCATCTGGCCTACATCACCAGGCGCACGTCCATTGATCCAGCCCACGGAAGCAGGGCGGCAGCCGCGCTTGAACGAAAGGGTCTGATAACCCGGCAGGAAGATCCGGCGAACAAGCGGCGTAAACTGATTTCGTTGACCCCAAGCGGGATCGAGTGTTTTGAACGAATTTGGCCGAGGGCACGTCGAACACTCAAGCAGGTTACCGACCAGCTAAGCCCGGATGACTTTGAGGAACTCAAGCGCCTCCTGGATCTGCTCAGTGCCGCGGCGGAGCGATTGGTTGATCCAGACGCGCCACGCCAAACACCAGCCAAAACAGCCAAGGAGAATGAAGCAGCAACAGTGCACGCGACTTGATCGACGTGCATGGCGCTGCACGAGAACGATAGGAACGGTTTCAATATTAGGGAGGTACCGATGAAGCCAATGAAACTGATGGCGGCCGCAGCCGTCGCAACCGTGATGACGACCGGCGCGTTTGCTCAGGTCAATTTGACGGCGGAGACCGCGAGCCCAGGTGGCGCCACGCATCTGTCGCCTGCCCATCTGACCGAGATTGCCGGAACGAAGGGCATCGCCAATATCCAGCTGACCGATGGTCAGACGCTGACCAATTCCATCCAGAACGTCGCCGAAGGCAAGACCGACATCGCCGGAACGCCTTATATTCTTCCGTTCCTGATGAGCCGGGGCGTTGGTCCCTACGGCTCGCTGGGCAAGGAAAAGGGTGCTGAGCTGGCCTCGAACCTGCGCGCCATCAACCCGTTCACATTGGGTATTTTCTTTCTCTATGCTTACGACGCAAAGGGTGTCGACGGCTGGGACGATCTGAAAGGCCGCAAGATCTACAACGGACCGCCGCGTGGTGGTGCGCTGACCAACGCCCGCAGCATGATCCAGATCGTGGCAGGTCTGAAGGACGGCGAAGATTATGAAGGACTGCAGGTCAACTGGGGGCAGGGCGCATCGTTGGTCACCAGTGGCGAACCGGATGCCATTGTCCTGCCGGAGCTTTTCCCGGGAAGCCGGCTGACGTCGGTCACCGCAGCCGGAAAAATGACCGGTTGGTCCATGCCCAAGGGCGCCTATGAAAGCGACGCGATGCAGAAGTACATGAAGGCACCGGGCAGCGCGCCGTTCACGATGAAACTGGCCGATCTCGAAGCCAAGATGGGCGATGACTGGACCTTCGTGTCCGAAGACGACACCTTCCGCGCTTTCGCGACGATTGGTGGGAACGTCGTGCACAAGGACATGGATGAACAGCTGGTCTATGACCTCGTGACGGCTTACATCGCAACGCTCGATGACCTGAAGGCCAAGGCCCCTTACGGCGACACCGTTGGTTTCGACGATCCGATGCAGGGAATGTGCGGCGCCAACCCGGTCAAGTATCATCCCGGTGCCGCAAGAGCGTGGCGTGACGCCGGCTATGAGATCGACGACTGCGCATTGGCCAACTAGGCCGCTTGTGAGTTGACCAATCGGGCGCCGTCGGCTTCCTGGCGGCGCCCGCACGCCGCTCCAGATTTCAGGTGAGCCATGTCTGAGACACCGGACCGCGAGACCAGTGCGCCCTCGCTTCAAAACAGGGCTGTTTATCTGCTGGCCTTGATCTTCGTCTTCATGGGTGTGGTCAACAGTACCCCGCTGATTCCGGGATGGGATGAT
Organism: Hoeflea sp.; assembly: GCA_965228435.1. GTDB lineage: Bacteria > Pseudomonadota > Alphaproteobacteria > Rhizobiales > Rhizobiaceae > Hoeflea_A. The sequence goes on from OZ245818.1 coordinate 5,271,418, forward strand.
CTCTGGCGCGGCATTACCGGCATCGAGGACCTGAAGACCCACGCCTTCTCCACCGAGTGGTTCTATCCCATCGTCTTTTTCATCATGATGGTGATTGTCGCGCTGAAACACTCCATGTGGCGCGAATGGCGAGGCACACCACGGGCCTGGTTCGGCGCATTCATGGACATCGCCCTAGTCGTATCGGCCGCGGCAATTTCACTGACCTATCTGATTGAAATCGACAGCGTGTGCCTGATCGACTCGTTTACCGGCGAGCGGGCACGCATCATGGCGGAAACGCTGAAAGCCGAAATCGAATTTGCCGAAACCATGGGCCTGCCCATCCCGGATACGGTGGAAGACCCAAAATGCGTTGCCACCACCGGGGTCTGGCTGGTGCTTATCGTGGGCGCATCGATCCTGGTGTTCCTCGGCTATAACGTCAAAGTCTGGGGCCTGCCGCTGGTGCTGGTCTCCATCGTTATCGCGCTCTACACCATCGCAACCGTGCTGGTCTGGTATTTCCATGGGCCCGAAGACATCAACAAATACCTGATGACCAAACTCGGCGGGGAGCCTCGAACGTTCCTCGACGGCGTGCCCAATGTGCACGATGCCCTGGTCAACAACGCTTCCGGTATTCTTGGCCGCTTCATGAACGTCATCATGAACGTTGTCTTTCCCTACATTATTCTGGGTGCGCTCTTCGGCAAATCCGCCGGCGGTCAGACACTGATCAAGCTGGCCTTCCGCTGGACCCGTCATCTTCGCGGTGGTCCGGCGCATGCGGCGATCGTCAGCTCGGCGATGTTTGGAACCATCTCCGGCGGCCCGGTAGTGAACGTCCTGTCCACCGGCGTCCTGACCATTCCGATGATGATCAAGCGTGGCTTTTCCAAAGTGTTTGCCGGCGGCATGGAGGCTGCCGCGTCTTCGGGCGGGTCGATCATGCCGCCTGTGATGGGAGTTGCTGCCTTCATCCTGGCTGCGATGACCGGTGTGCCCTACCGGGACGTCATCGTCGCTGCAGCGCTGCCGGCGGTTGCCTATTTCCTGTGTCTGTTCCTCAGTGCGTCTTTCCAGTCGCGCAAACAGGGCATCGAGGCATTCGGGAAGCTGACCGACGAGATGCGGGTGAGCGGGCAGGACATTCTGCACCTGTGCCAGATCGTTCTGCCGATCCTTCTGATCCTCGTCCTGCTTTTGACGCCCAAGGACATGGTCGGCTGCGGTTTCACAGGCTGGCTGTTTGGAGCGGATGCCGTTCTGCAGGGCGACCGTTGTACGGTCAAATCGCTGCCCTGGATCCTGCAGGTCTACCAGAATGCCGCCGGCGATGCCGGTGCCACCGGGTGGTGGGCGGCTGCTCTGGTGATGGTACTGTTGTTCCTGGACAAGGAGTTCCGGGCAAAGCCGCGCAAAGTGCTTGATGCACTGGCTGAGTCCGGAATAACCATCGCGACGCTCTACCTCATGCTTCTCGCCGTCACCGTGATCGATGTGTGCCTGAACTTCACGGGACTTTCGAAATTCGTGGCGATCGACGTTCTGCGCTTTCTGCTGGCACTCGATCTTGGCGGCGGCGGCTCGGCGCTGTTCCAGTTCTTTGCCCTGGCGATCACCATGGCACTGGCCATTCTGCTTGGTATGGGCATGCCGGCTGTCCCGGCCTATATCAACGTGGCCCTGTTGATGGGACCGTTGCTGGTCGGCCTGGGGATCGCGACCTTCACGGCCCACATGTTCATCTTCTACTTTGCCATTGCCTCGGCCATCACGCCGCCTGTGGCCCTGGCCGCCTTTGCCGCGTCGACGATCACCAAGGCCGAGCCCATGGCGACCGGTTTCAGTGCGGTTCGCTCCGGCATCGTCATGTTCGCCATACCTTTCGTCTTTGCGTTCTACCCGGAACTGCTGTTGGTCGATCAGGCTTTGATCGATCCGTCCAACCCGTCCGGAGGGGCTTTGCCCGGTTACGAAAACGGCGTGCAGATCGGGGCACTCTTGTGGTTGCTGGCCCGTCTCGTGCTGGCGCTCTATCTCGTTGCGAGCGCACTTGCTGCCTATGATGCGCGGCCGTTGTCCTTCATGTGGATCGTCATTCGCCTGGCAACGGCGGTCGCGGTGCTGATGCGCCCCGAGCTTGTCCAGTTTGCTGCCATCGCCTTCGCTATCGCGATTTTGGGCTGGCACCATGTGGGCGCCCGCCGTATGCAGCACGCGTAGATTGGTCGCTGGCAATGGCCGCGTAACGTCTGGCCATTCATCAAGATGACTTTGAACACCAAAGAGGCATAATGACCCAACGCCCCAACATCCTGTTTCTGATTACCGACCAGCAGCGCGCCGATTGGCTGGGTTGTTACGGCCATCCGGTGTTGAAGACGCCTAACATCGACCGGATTGCGGCGCAGGGGATGCGGTTCGAGAATTTCCAGGTCGCGTCGCCGGTCTGCATGCCGAACCGCGCTACGCTGCTGACCGGGCGTTATCCAAGCCTGCACGGATTGCGCTACAATGGTTGCGTCCTGCCGGAAAACGCCAATACGTTCGTCGATCTGCTGGCGGGAGCCGGATACCACACGGCTGCTATCGGCAAGAGCCACCTGCAGCCTTTCACCGGCATGCCGCCGACCAACAAAAGTGCCGAAGAGGTCGCGTCCATGCCGGAGGCCTGGCGTCGCGACCCGGCCACCTACCGCGATGAAGAACCGGACAGTTACAAATCCGAAGAACGATACGCGATCAAGACGCCCTATTACGGCTACCAGCATGTGGACATGGTGACCAATCACGGGGATCGTTGCGGCGGGCACTACCGGCAATGGTTTCGCGAAACCGTTCCGAATTGGCAGGCCCTGCAGGACCCGCAAAACGAGCTGCCGCACAATTATTCCTGTCCGCAGGCGTACCGTACACCGATTCCCGAAGACCTCTACCCGACGGCCTACATTCGCGACCGTGCGATTGACTACATCTCCTCCCGAGCCGCCGAGGATGATCCCTTCTTCGCCTTTGTCAGCTTTCCCGATCCACATCACCCGTTCAATCCGCCGGGCAAATACTGGGACATGTACAACCCCGACGACTTCGAGATTTCTCTACCCTATGAGGCCCATCAGAATCCGACGCCACCGATGCGTTGGCTTCATGAGAACTGGAAGCACAGTGGCGGGCAGATGACGCCACAGACCGCAATGATGCTGGGTGATCAGCAGCTCAAGGAAGCAATGGCGCTGACCGCCGGGATGATGGCTTATATCGACGATGCCGTCGGCGAGATCATCGATGCCCTCGAGCAGAGCGGGCTGATGGAAAACACCGTGATCTGCTACACCGCTGATCACGGCGATTATCTCGGCGATTTCAACATGCTTCTGAAGGGCGCGCTGCCGTTTCGCAGCATCACCCGCGTGCCCTTCATCTGGTCGGATCCGGATCGGCGAACCGCCTCAAGCAGCGATGCGCTGTGCTCCACGGTAGACCTTGCAGCAACCATCCTGGAACGCGCAGGGTTGCAGCCCTTCAACGGCAATCAGGGGCGGAGCTTTCTTCCCGTCACACAGGGCGCCGAAGGACCGCGCTCGGAAGCTCTGATCGAGTACAATGACAGCAGCAAGCGCCTCGGCTTCGATGAACCCGCTCGCGTTCGAACTTTGCTGACGAAGGACTGGAAATACACCGTGTACCGCGATCAGCCCTGGGGCGAGCTCTACGATGTCAGAAACGATATCCACGAAACCCACAATCTGTGGGACAGCCCGCAACACCAAAACATCCGGGCGCATCTGGCAGAAAGGCTCAACCATCATCTGATCGCCCAAATGGATGAAAGCCCCCATGCGGATCGTGCTGCCTGAGCAGGTCTTGCGTCGCAAAGGGTCTGGCGACAGGAAACACGGAGACCTCGATGTCACACGCGGATGAGATCTGGACCGGCGGAGCCGTTCTGACGATGGACGGGGCCAACCCGCGCGCCGAAGCTCTCGCGGTCAAGGATGGTCGCCTGGTTGCAGTCGGCAGCGCCTCCGACGTGCTGAACCTGTCAGGCCCCGGAACGAAGGTCCATGATTTATCCGGTCGTTTCATCATGCCGGGTTTGGTGGAAAGCCATACGCATGCTCTTTGGGGCGCCTGCCGGACCCTCTTCGATATCTATGTTGGTTTCGATGCCAGCCTGTCCGACTTGCTCGAAGCGGTAAGAGAGCGTTGCAACAGGAACGCCCCGGATCAGGTTGTCTATGGCGGCCCCTGGCGCCCGGCGATGCGGTCCGAAATGGGCGCAAACCCGCGTGAATTGCTGGATGCAATTTCGACCCGGCACGCCATTGTCCTGCATGATGCCAGCCAGCACATCCTCTGGTGCAACTCACGCGCCTTGGAACTCGCCGGCATCGGGCCAGAAACAGGGGACATCGCCGGCGGTGTCATCGAGCGCGACCAGGCCACCGGCGCTCCGAACGGAATTCTGGCCGAAACCGCCAGTGCTCCGGCTCGTGCCCTCATTCGCCGCAGCGAGACGCAATTGCAGGAGGCCGTTTGCGAAGCGGTGGGGTATTTCAACCGGCTGGGCTTTACCGCGTTCAAGGAGCCCATGGCATTTGAAGAGGAACTTCACACCTACCAGGCGGCCGACGAGCGGGGCCAGCTCACGCTGCATACGGCCGCCCATATCGTCCATTCAAGCCCGCTCGGCGGTGACACCGTGCCCTATGATCGGATGGACGAATTGCGCCGTCGTTATGCAAGCGACAATGTCCACCTTGATTTTGCGAAGCTGTTTCTTGATGGCGTAGCGCCAGGCTATACGGCCTCATTTGTCGAGCCCTATCTGGCGGAAAGCGGCTACGACGTTTCATCGCACGATCCGGATGCCACTCTGCTCATCCCACCGGATGAGCTGAACGGCATGCTGATCGAGCTCGACCGGCGGCGCTATACCGTCAAGATGCATGCGGTTGGCGACAACGCGATTCGCAAGGGCCTCGACGCCATTGAAGCCGCACGAACGGCCAACGGTCAAAGCGCATTGCGCCATGAAATCGCGCATTCGAACTACGTTTCCGACTCGGATCTGGCTCGCTTCCACACGTTGGGGGCGGTGGCGGAGCTCTCCCCCAAAATGTGGTTTCCCAATCCGGGGACTCCGGTTCAGACAGCCTTGCTGGGCGGCGACCGGGTTCAGAAAAATCATCGCATTGCCGATCTTCTCGAGGCCGAGGCCGAAATGATCTATGGGTCGGACTGGCCCGCGGCCGCTCCGGATGCCAATCCTTGGACCGGGCTATCGGGCATGCTGACACGCTGCAACGCGGACCCGGCCTATCCGGGTGTGCTGGCACCGGAGCAGGCCATTTCCCTGTCCGCCGCGTTGCCGATCTTCACCATCAACGGCGCCCGGGCGCTGGGAATGGAGGAAGAGACCGGCTCGTTGAAGGCGGGAAAGTGGGCCGATTTCGTGATCTTGGACGAGCATCTGCCCGATATTGCGCCCGAAGAAATCGGTGCAATCTGCCCGCACGCAACCATTTGGAAAGGCCGCGTTGTTCACGCCGCCTGACTTGCTGGAATTGAGCCCGGTCGAGTGTGACGAGCCGTGTGGAGCCGGCCTGAGCCATCAAATGATCCAAACCTATCGCCCCTTGCTCTAAGGTCTGGCTGTGTGGATTCGCCGATGGAGGAATTGGGTGTGAGCAGAATTGATCTGGCCAGGCTGACTGGCAACGATCTGACGGCCGCTTTGGGCGATCTGGCACAGCTGCGGATCACGGTCTTCCGGGAGTGGCCCTATCTGTACGATGGCGATTTCGATTATGAACGCAAATATCTCACCAAGTTTGCTTCCTCCAAAGGCGCGGTGATCATCGGCGCGACCGACGCTGACCAGCTGGTTGGCGCGGCGACCGCTGCGCCGCTCAGCGATCATTTTGATGATTTTGCCGAGCCATTCAGGCAGGCCGGCCTCGATCCTCAACGCTATTTCTATTTCGGAGAGTCGGTGCTGCTGCGCCCCTATCGGGGGCAGGGCATCGGTGTGCGATTCTTTGAGCAACGCGAGGCTGCGGCAAAGGCTGCGGGTTACGAACGCGTTGCCTTTTGCGGTGTCGTGCGTCCCGACGACCATCCGTCGAAACCGGCCGACTATGTTCCCCTTGATCAATTCTGGCGCAATCGCGGCTATCGGCCGATGCAGGGAATCACCTGCGAGTTCCCGTGGCGCGATATCGGCGATCAGCACGAGACGCCAAAGCGTATGCAATTCTGGTCACGGGATCTGGCCTGACAGGGCCGCCGCCGGCTTTTTTCAACATGAACAGTTTATGAACGCGAGGTTCCGACAGCGTTCAGTTGCGGTCTCCTAATCTCTCACCATGGCTTCGAAAGGAGCTGAGCGACACCCGAGAGATGGAGAGACACATGTTTGGAAAAATCGCACAGTCATTTGCCCTCGCGGCTTTGATCGGTGTCGGCTCGATGGCCGTCACCACGGAACAGGCTTCTGCCGGTGGCGGAGGCGTCGGATTTTCGATCGAGTTCGGCAGCCCGGGATACGGACCGGGTTGGGGCTGGGGCCCTGGTTGGGGACCTGGCTGGGGCAACGGCCCGAAACCCAACAAGGGTATCTGCAAACCACGGCGTGCCGCCAAGAAGGCCTGGAAAATGGGCGTTCGCAATGGCCGCATCGTCCGCCGCAACCACAAGCGCGTTGTCGTCAAAGGCTGGCGCTACGGTTACCCGGTGAAGGTTGTGTTCGCCAACCGCCGTCACTGCCCGGTGATTGCCCTTCGCTAACGGCATTTCGCTGATTGATATTCCCCGCCCAATCAGCGATCCCCCCAGGCATCGGTCCCTGCCCGATCGATGCCCGGGGGTTTTCTTTTTTCAGCTACTGATTCAATTCGAAGCTGACGTTGACCTGCACCTTGTACTGGTTTTCTCCGGCAGCAACCGGCACGGCTGAGTCCGCTGCCGATCTCGCGGCCATTTCGGCGCGCATCAAAGGCACAGGTGCTGGCGCCCTGTGCTGCTCGTCGATCCGCGAAATGCGTCCGAGTTCGACACCTGCGGCTTCCGTCAGCGTTTTCGCCTTGTCGATGGCGTCGAGCACGGCAGCCTTGCGCGCCTCGGTCAGCGCTTCAGAAGGATCGTCATTGGTGAACAGGATCTGCCCACCCTGATTGACGCCAAGGCTGACGGCCTGGTCAAGAATGCCGCCGAGATCGTCCAGGTTGCGGATGCGAACGGTCAGCGTGTTGGAAACGCGATAACCGACGATCTGCGGTTCGGCCGGCTTGTTGTCATTGCTGCGCGGGTAGACATATTGCGGGTCGATCGAAAAATTCGAGGTCTGAATGTCGCGTGTTTCGACACCGGCGTTGCGGATGGAAGCAAGTACTTCCGTCATCGCACTCTTGTTGGCATCGAGTGCTGCTCGCGCCGTTTTTTCCTGACGCACGACCGAAAGGGTCACCACGGCCATATCCGGTGCGACCGTGGACACACCTTCGCCGGTGACGGCGACGATCCCCGGCTTTTGCGTCCCGGAATCCTGCGCCGCCGCCGCCGATGGCAGCAAGACAAGGGCGAACAGGATGGCGAATGTGCGTCGAATAATCATGGGTGACCCCGATGGCTGTGAAAGTTGGAGCGCTGCATAGCCGTGGTTTGCGGCAATGTCTTGTCGGCGGCGTCAGACGCGGCGGCTGCGGGTGCTAGCCCCCTCTCGAGCCGGAACTTGAACGGCTGCCAAAACCGCCTCTTGAAGCAACTGAGGTTCTGGTCTGGACCCTGGCCGGTCTTGGTGGAGTTTTGACGGCATCGTCATAGGTCCGCCAACTGCCGCCGCCATAGCTTCCCACATAGTACCCGCCGGAAGTGTAACGCCGGTCGCTTCCGCGTTCCGGATAAACCGGGCGAATTGTCGAGCGGTTGAGGCTTCCGTCAGCGGCCTTTGCGACAAAGTAACCAACGGCGAGTGGCGTGAAGAACGAGGTCGTGCCAGTGGTGCCTGGTTCGCACCGGTTGGTTCCGTGTTGTTCGGAGCACAGGTTCTGGGAGTTGTAGCGTGGACCGGAAGTCCGGTGCACGGCTTCACCGGTTTCAACCACTTCGACACAGGCCTCGTCCGGCAGGAAATTGTCGGCGATGCATTCAGCTTCGGTTGTGTAAACCCGGCCTTCCAAGGTCGGTTCCTGCCCACAACCCGCAAGGGTTGCGGTTGTGGTCGCCATGACCACCAGTTTGATCGACTTTGAGCGCTTCATGAGATGTCTCCGACTTGAATCGGTCTGATGTTTCTGGACGTGCCCGCGGCTTGTTTCAAATCAGTAGGTCATGCACGCGGCGTTCAGCAAACCGACCGTCACCGAAATGGTGGCAAGTTTGGTGCTGATGGCCATTTCGCCCTGTTCGATACGGTCTGTCAGTCTGGGGTAAAATCGGCGGAAGATCTGATAGGCAATGAGCTGTGTGACACAGGCGATGATTCCCCAAATGACGAAATCAAGAATGCTGACCGAGTTTGCCACCGCACTGGCGAGCGGCAGCGAAAAGCCGAGAAAGGCAGCGCTGAAGACCAATGAAGCCGCAACGTTGTTTTCCTTGATCAGCGCCATTTCGTCGTGAGGCGTCATCAGCGTGTAAATTTTCATGAAAATCAACAGCATGGCGATCGCCACAAGGAAGTAGGCGATGAAGGGGACTAGGCCCGAGAGTGACGCCAGGATGTCAGCCATTTGGATCTCCAATACGTGAGCTAGACTGTAAAATTGTGCCGTTCGAGCGGGAATCCGATCATGTACGCAACGCTGCGTTCCGCATTGTCCGGTTCTTCCATGTTGATGAGCAGCATCTCGTCCCGGCCATCCTTCATGGGTCGGGCAAACAGCATCGCTGTCTGAAAGATCCGTCGGCGCCCGCCACCCGACCGGTCATCGCAGACCTCTTCCCAATAGGTCATCGGGTCTTCAGGAGTTGTCGACGTATCGAACCAGGCGCGTTCGAAACTGTAAGTCCCATCTTCGCCTTCCAACGTATACCTTGTCTGTCGGATTGCGTCTTTCGCACGGTCCCACTCGCGGTCATCCGATGGGTAGCGGACATCGTAAAAGTACCACAGCATGATTTCATCGACGCGATCGTCGGTTTGGCCGTCGCCGCCCTGAAACTGGACCAAAAACCGGTCGTCGTCCGGATAAAAGCGATGCATGAACGACTGCTCGCCGAGATCACAAAAGCCCTGGGCAGTGATCATGAGTGTGGTGTCAGGCTTCTCAAGAAGACTGTCTTCGGGCAGCAGTCGCAGTGCAATCGGGTCGAACGTGATGCCGCGATCGATCGTCAGCCCGAGTATCTCGGGCGGTATCCAGCCTTTGTTGCGCTTAAACAGTGATCCGAACATCGGTTCCTCCGAGTTCAGTGGAGATCTCGGTCGCGGTCAGGCGCTGGTTGGCAAGGTAGTAGAAGACGCCTCCCGATTTCAACGCACCGGGAAAAGGGCGGAACAGGAAGTTGCTGTCGTCCGGTTGAGAGATCGCTATCAGGGTGGCATCGGATGCGGAAAGGGCTTGTCTCAAGGCGGCCGTTTCGGTCGGCTCCGCAGCTTCGATGGTTGCTGAAAACACCGTCGCGCCGAAACCTGCGGTCGACAGTGCCATCAGGATCTGACCGGCACCCGGATCTTGCGCGGCACGCACCAGCGCTTCCACCGCACTGGAGACAACCGGCTCGATATTCGCCAGGTCCCCCGCCCTTCGGGCCGTGTCCCGGTCTTCGAAATAGGCGGCGACGTGGACCGCCTTGTTCAACTCCCGGATGGCAAGGCAGGTGTTGAAAGTCTCAGCGTCCGTGCCGGCATAGACGAGAACTTTCTGCGCGCCCGGAACTGCGGCACGTCTGAGCGACTGAAGCGCGTCAAGCCGATCGGCCCTGACGAGACGGATTCCGTCACGGACGTGGACATCCTTGTTGTTGGCCAGGAGCACGATTTTTTCGTCGCCGTCTTGTCCCGCGATCAGATTGTCCACCATAACAGGCGTCTTGTCGCGATGATAACCGACGATCACCGTGGCGTTTTGCAAACGCTCGAAGTTTCCGTTTCCGTCAGCCATACGTCTCACTCCTTCCACGAGAGTTCCCGTCAGTCGGCCAAGAACCGCGGAGAAAATCAGCAACGCCCCCGGGAAAAACCAGAAGGCGGATACCAGGCGTCCGGCTGATGTTTGCGGCGACAGATCACCGTAACCGACTGTCGATGCCGTGGTGGCGGCAAAATAGATGAAGGTAATCGGGTTTCGGGTCAGGTCGGCTTCGCCAGCAAGGAAAAACAACGCCCAGGAAATGAACAGATATCCGCAGATCAAAGTCATCAGCAGCCAGAGCTTGAGCTCAAGCACGTGGTGGTAAAGCCGAGAAATGAAGATCTGAAGGATTGGCAAAGGTGATGTCTGCCCCGAGTTGAATCGCCATTACTGTGACCATCCGACTTCGGCATGTCAAACCGGAATTGACGCTGAAAAACAGCTTGAAACCGACCTGTTTCACTTCTACTTGTGCGAGGCCGGATATCGAGACCGGCAAACCCGGAGGCATTGGATGAACGCACGGCAAACTCCCTGGACATTGCAGGAACTCAAAGAAGCTCTGGAAAATTCCAGTTCTTTCGCGGAAGGTGAAGTCAGCTGCGAAGTCAGCGCCATGCAGCCGGACGTGTTGGAAGTCCGTCTTCATTCTGCTGGTGAAATCACCCTCTTCATGACGGTCGGCGACCTCCAGATTCTGACAACGACCGTCCTTTGGCCACGCGCCCAGCAAGATGATCCGGCGGCCTTCGAAGCGATGATGCTGCGCAACCACAAAAAGCTCCTGCCGCTTTGCGCGCTTTCGATCGATAATGTTGGTGGTGAAGAATACTACGAGCTTTTCGGCGCCATGTCGGTTCGATCCACGCTCGATTCGCTGGAAACCGAATTGCGGACCATCGCCAACAGCGCGCTTGAACTGGCGGCTGAAGTCGGACCGCGAACCGGCGCTGTTTGACACCATCTCACTGAATTAGGACCGCTGAATCATGACTGTTTGGACGAAGTTGATTACGGCCTTCAAGGGCCACGCCCACAACGCCGCGGAAGCTGTTCAGGACGCCAATCTGCTGACAATTCTTGAGCAGGAAATTCGTGACGCCAAAAAAGCGATTGCGGGTGCCAAGGATGAAAAGGCACGCATGGCAGCCAACCGCAAGCTCAAGGAAAAGTCTGTCGCCGAACTCATGAGCGAAATCGAGCGGCGTACCGCGGCTGCCAGCAAGGCCAAGGCGCAGGGCGACGAACCGCTGGCTATCGAGATCGTGCAAAGCATCCTCAAGCTGCGGGACAAGGTGGAGGCAGACCAGGCGCTGTTCGACCAGTACAAGGCGACCGAAGAACGCATGGACAGCACAATCCGACAGTCCGAAAACAAGATCGAAACGCTGCAGCGCAAGCTGGACAGTGCCAAGGCCAACGAGGCGCTGATCAAGGCGCAGAAGGCGGCATCGACCAACACCACCGCCTCCGACGGAAAATTGGCAAGTGCTGTGGACAGCCTGGCTCGCCTGGAGCAACGCCAGGCAGAACAGCAGGCGATGCTGGAGGCGGCCGACGAGGAAGCGCGACTGGAAAGCGGGGCGGATCTGGAGGCCAAGATCAAGGCGCTGGAAAACCCGGGGCGCGACGATGTGCAGGCACTTCTTGCGAAACTCTGACGTTCCGACCGTTCGATGAGGCGGATCTCCGTTCCCGAGCGGCCCGATTGGAAGAAGCATGCCGAAGAACTCGGCTTCGGCTTCCACACCATGTACGGCGCACCCTATTGGGATGAGACCCGGGCCTACGTGTTCACGCTCGCGGAGATCGAACGGGAGCTGGAGGATCCCACCCAGGAACTCTATGGCATGTGCCTCGATCTGGTCGATCGAGTGGTTCGGGATGACGGGTTGCTTGAAAAAATAGCGATTCCGGAAGGCTACCGGTCCTGGATCCGCAAGTCGTGGGAAAATTCCGAACCTTCGCTTTATGGTCGGTTTGACTTGTTCTACGACGGCACCGGGCCGGCGAAAATGCTGGAATTCAATGCCGATACGCCGACAGCGCTTTATGAGACCGGCTTTTTTCAGTGGATCTGGCTGGAAGAGCAGATTGCTGCCGGCGTACTGCCGAAAGATGCCGATCAATTCAATTCCGTGCAGGACCGATTGATCGAACGGTTCGCCAACATGTTCGCGCCAGGCTCTCATATTCACTTTGCCGCATCCAAGGATCACGATGAGGACAGGGCAACGGTTCGCTATATGGAGGACTGTGCACAGCAGGCGGGCCTCATTCCGCATTTTGTTGCGGTTGACGACATCGGCATCGACGCCCAGGGCCGATTTGCCGATACCGATGAAATCGTCATCGACATACTGTTCAAGCTTTACCCCTATGAAGACATGTTCCGCGAGGAATACGGTCCCTATTTGCCTGGTGCGCCCGTGCATCTGCTCGAACCGCCCTGGAAGGCTGTTTTGTCCAACAAGGCCATGCTGCCGCTGCTGTGGCAGATGTTTCCCGACCACCCCAATCTGCTGCCGGCCTTTTTCGAGACGGAAGCGGATTCGGATTTCCGCCATCGTGCCCACGTCAAAAAACCCTTCTTTAGCCGGGAAGGAGCCAACATCACGGTGCGCGGTGTCGAGGGACAGGAGGTTTCGACACCAGGCCACTATGGCGAGGAAGGGTACATTCTTCAGGAATATGCCAAGCCACCAAAATTCGGCGAAGACTATGCGACGATCGGATCCTGGGTCGTAGGTGGTGTCGCCTCGGGCATCTGCATTCGCGAGGACCGGGAGGCCATCACACAGGACCTCTCGAGATTTGTACCGCATATCATATCGGATCTTTGATGCGGCTTGCCAAAGAGACCTGTCGCGTAAACCGCAACGTCTTGTCGGCGGCCCGGAATTGGTTTAAGCGGAGCCGGTTCGCGCGTTCAACGGGAGCTGCGTGAACCCGGCCGCTACGCTGCCGGGTGGGGCCTGTAGCTCAATGGTAGAGCCGGCGGCTCATAACCGCTTGGTTGGGGGTTCGAATCCCTCCGGGCCCACCATTATTTTTTATGTCCGACCCGAAGACATAGGTAACAGAACGTACCTAAGACATAGGTGACAACCTCGTGCCGAACGGGTTGTCGATGGTTTGCAGTGTTCTTTGCTCCAGATCGATGTATCCGAGATCATAGTTCATAAAGCTTAGAAGCCAAATTCCATCCTCCACCTCCTTGATACCCAACCTCTGACCGGCCAGGACCTGCGATACGTTGATCTTCTTGCGATGCATGCAGATTCGTCCGCACGCTGTGACGAGTATGTCGCGGTCATGGAAGGGATATTCCACATCGGGCAGTCCATGATAGCGATCTGGTGAGGGCGAATAGACCTCACCAGGACACTTCATATCGAGAGCCTCGTGGGGCCGTTCGATATTGAATTCGTTGATGAATGCATCGAAGCGGGCCTGGCGGTCTGGTTGTTTCTTTCTTTAGGGTCAGGTGCATACGCTCGTGCGGCCGTTCTGCTGCGGGTTTCCCGGCTTGATGCGCTCAATCCTGATACCCAGCCTGAGCCACCACACTGACAGTCTGGACAGATTGTAGAGCCCATTGGGGCTGGCGAAGGGAAGGCCGTTGTCGGTTCTGATTGCCTTTGGCAAACCACGTTCATCGAACAACCGCTGGAAGGCCGACAAGGCGTTGATCTCTTTAGTCGATTCATGAGCTTCGCACATCAGCAGCATGCGTGACGCATGGTCGGTGACCGTCAGGGGGTAACAATACTGACCGTTGCCGAGCTTGAACTCACCCTTGTAGTCAGCGCACCACAGAGCATTAGCCTGGGAGCCCGCCGACAGCGGCGTTCCCTGCGCCTTATAGCGCTTGCGCTGTCGGCTTCGTTTGACAAGGCCATGACGATCAAGGACCGCATGCACCGTGCTCTTTGACGGGATACGCACATCGCTGGCCAAACGTCGCACCAACAACTCTCGGATCTTCCTGGCACCCCAATGAGGCTTGTCGCGTCGGCATGCGATGATCATGCGTTCGACCGCCTCGGGCAACTGATTGGCATAGCGCACAGGACGGCGTGAACGGTCGCATAGCGCTTCCAGGCCGTGCTCTTTGTAGCGATTGAAGATCTTATAGCCAGTCTTGCGCGATATTCCGAACTCGCGGCAAAGATCGCTCATACCTTCGCCCTCAAGGCGACGGGCTACAAATCGAAGACGTTCCTCCATGACATAGGTCTCTTTCCACCGTTGCCCGACAGGCGATGCAAAGCATCGCTGAAAGGGGCATCAACACCTCCGGCAAAGCCAAAAGTGTTACCTATGTGTCCGGTACAAACTGTCACCTATGTCTCGGGCCTCTCATTAGAAACAATGACTTACGGTACGGTTAGCTATAGGTTAGCCATATCTGGTTGGCCATCGCCAAATGTTGGCGACTGCACGCTATACCTGGGCGATGCAATGAAAATCATGCCTGGGCTGCTAGGGTTGGCCGAGTCATCGCCGGCTATTGCGTCTCGCGCTGGGCTTCCAAAGCCAATGCTGTCGCCGCCACGCTTTTTGGTTTCGTCATTGTCGGTGCTGATTGCAATAACCCCCTTGAAGGGTGCATCGCCACTTGTCATAGCCGCACCCAGTTCAACTAGCGGTAGCTCATTCAGTGGCGGGTAGTGTGTCTAGCGAGGAGGGCAGGGACTAAGAACAGGATAGGATGTGAGCGGAGATTATCCCTCAAACACCACCTTAAGTTCATTCAGAACCGCTGCTGTATCTGGGCAACCGGCGGCTTCGATTGATTGCATGTAGTCTGCAAAATCTATCGGTGGGTCAATGTAATGTTCGAGGTCGCTTTTAACCGCAGCAAGGAAAATATCTGACGCTAACGTATAGCAGTCGACCAAGAACTGATCGGGGTGAATTGCTTCGATGCCATACTCAGCAAGTTCGTCTGTTGGGAAATCGTTAAGGTTGAACGTTACGATAACGTTTGCCCGCGTTCTAATGGCCGCGGCCAAGACATGACGGTCATTCGGGTCAGGCAGGCTCAATCCATTGATTAACTGTTCATAACCAGTGACGCGGCAGTCCGGGATTGCGCTGTTCATCGCGTCAACGGTCGGCTGAAGATCCACCAAAGTCAGGTCGCTGCGTTTGGTCAGCAGGTTCGATGTCCACTCATTGGTAATTTCGTCAGTCCACCGCGCCCGGTAAACCTTCGTCTGGGCGAGAAATAGCATCAAGCTTCTCAGTCGAACGCCAAAGAAAACATTGGCATCGATGAGCGCGGTGAACGTTGAAATCATGTGTTTAGTCGAGCTTCAGTCGTTTGGCCTCGTCGGCAAGCGTCTTCATCGCCTCTGCTTGCTTCTCTTTCGATGCAGCTTCATAAGCCAACAGGTCGGCAAATTTGACGCGGCGGTGGGTGCCAACTTTCCTGAATGGAATTTCGTTGCTCTCCAGCATTGAAACCAAGAAGGGGCGGGACACATTCAGATAGTCAGCGGCCTGTTGTGTCGTAAGTTCGGCTTCATGTGGGATGATTGAAACAGGAATCCGGTTCGCCATCGACTCCAGCACCTGGTAAAACAGGACGACAGCGCGTGCAGGGAGCGGCACCGTCACGTCGTGGCCGAAACGGATGTTTACGTCCTGATTTGCCTCTGCGACTGCCCTAAGCCGGTCTACAGCTACACGTGCGATAACTGCCTCTTGGTCGTCAGCGACAAAGGGCTCGTTTGTTTGGTCCATTAGAGCCAACATGCCGATATCCTCCTAAAGGGGTACGGGGTTGAGAAATCTACTCAGTGACAGTTTGTGAAAGAGCGACTAGTCGCAAATATGGCGCCTAAACGAAATAAACGCAACGGCCTAGCAAGCAAATTGTTGTCACGCAGAGTTATTAGTGTCGCAAAAAACGTGCTTCTTCAGAGAGTTAAGGTCGAATCTATGAAGTAGCAGACCAAAACGGTATCAAGTGTTGTCCTGACCTGAAACAGGAAGGACGCTTCATGACATCAAGAAACCCGTTTCGCGCTGAGAACGAAGCATGCGTTCTGAGTGCAAAGACAAACTACGGCTTGCAGTCTGAGTTCCGCATCATTGCGTTGGAAGCAGCCGGTCATACTGACATTTCGAAATTCACTGACGAGGAATTCCCTCAAACACCTTGAACAGTGTAGCGCGCCACCGCGTTTTGAAACACCGGGTTGATGGCAGCAACCCTGGGCGGATTGGTCAGCATCGGCCGCCCCTATGTGATTTGGTGTGCGCCAGAGAAAGACTCTCTGGGCCGCGATTAGCTGCGCTTTGCCAGCCACGTCTCAATGCGTTCGGCTGCTTCGTCCGCCGAAAGGTGGGTGGTATCGAGTTCGAGCAGCGCGTCGGCGTCTCGACGGATCAGAGAGCGATCATACCGGTTCGGGCTGAGGATGGACCCATCCATTGGCTTTCGTTTGCCCATGCGTTCGGGCGACCGCAAGCGGCGTTCGTTCTCGTCGCTTTCGCATTCTAGGACGACGACAAGGAACGAACCGCCCCGAGCACGGGCCAACCCAACAGTGTCGTCCCAGATTGCGTTGCCCCATGCTGAGTCATCGAACACCGCGTCTGTTGTGATGAGTGGAGTGTCCGACGGCAGGTCCAGCACATGCTCGCGCGCGATGGACCGAAGATCCCAAACACATTTTTGAAAGGCTTGCGACCCTTTCTCGGTTAGGGCGAAGGCGAGGTTGTAGAGCGTGTGCGCATCGATCAGACACGCCCCCAAGCGCCCGGCCAGCAAACGGCTCACTGCCAGTTTGCCCACGCCAGGGCGTCCATTTAGAGCGATCAACATTGTCCTAGGTCATACACAATAAGTCGTGTTCTGCGAGAGCTTACCACGCGGGCATGTGATGGAAGCATTTCACCTTGCCTCTAAATCCCACAAGTTCTCAGGATTGTTCCAGTATGCGCAAGGCGCTGCGGTTGAATTGTCCGTCCGCATGGCATTCATTGCCCCTCCATTGGTCGCATAACATGGCTGAGCGGCATGCCGACGGTGCGCCGGGCCGGATGGCACCGCAAGCCCACCCGACCTTTTGTGTGTGGCGTTTGCGAGCGCCCAAACCGGCTCTTTCTGGCAGCGTGCGATGGGTCAGCGATCTTGTTCACAAAAGCGAGGCCATCGTACGGCCGGATCGCGCTGGCACAGCTGGTCCGGCCCGATTTTAATCTCCTCCAATGTACCGGGAGGCATTGCTGACACCATTTTCCCCATTCTTTGCAGAAAAGGGGGTTGGAAAGGTTCCGCTGGCTCTCACGCAGCTTTGGTCTGTTGGGCGCGTCGGGGGAAGACACGGGTGTCTGGAGCTAAAGGTCCAAGACCAACCGTTTGGATTGAGATCGCGAGCAGCAGACGGCGATCGCGTCACCATCGGCCTTCTCGGCATCGGTCAGCACCAGGTCTCGATGATCCGGTTGGCCTTCAAGTACACGCGTCAAACAGGTTCCGCAGACACCGTTCTGGCAGGCTGTCGGAACGGCAATTCCGGCTCGCGTAGCGGCTTCCAGGATCGTGTCGCCCGGAGCAACCATCGCCATCTTGCCGGAGCGGGCAAATCGAACCTCGAACGCTTCTCCGGAATTGTCGATCTCCGCGCCGAAATGTTCGAGATGAATATGCGTGTCGGGAAGGCCTGCTTTGAAAGCGCAATCAACGACGAACTTCATGTAACCCTTGGGGCCGCAAAGGTAGATGTGTTCGTTGGATGGGATGTGCGAAATCGCATCGGACAAATCCGGCAGATCGGCGGGTTCGTCATCGAAGCGCAGGGCGACCCTGTTCGCGAACGGAGCGGCCTCGATCTCGTCGAGGAAAGCCGCTCGTGCGCGGCTGCGTGCCGAAAGGTGCCAGACGAAATCGCGACCGGCGTCGTGAAGCGCCCAGGCCATCGCGTAAATCGGCGTTAGTCCTATTCCGCCGGAGAACAAATGCACGGTGCAATCGTGGTCGGCCAGCCGGAACGCGTTTCGCGGCCCGCCAATCATCAACGTCTTGCCTTTGGTGATGGTTTCAAACACAGCTCGCGAGCCGCCGCGGGACTCGGGTTCAAGCTGCACCGCAATTCTAAAGCTCTCGCGGTTCGGTTTGCCGGTCAGCGAATACTGCCGGACCAGGCCTTCACGCAGAAAGAGGTCGATATGCGCACCGGGTTCCGTGGAGGGCAGGGGCACGTCGTTTACGGGTTCCAGAATGAGCTCCACGATGTCATCTGCTGCTTCGGAGAGAGTGGTCACACGAAACTCGCGTAGCACCTGCGCCTTTTCAGGGATTGCAGAAATGACCGAGGGCTGAATCGTTGCGTCCGGAATGAAGCGAGTCGGTAGTGAGGCAAATGTGTAGATGGTGTTGTTGAGTCCGATTTCCGGCGACCCGCACTCAATGCGTTCGACTCTCGGGATCATCGATTCGAGCAGGCTGGTCATTTCCAGTTGTGCGAGATGCATGCCGACGCACATGTGAATTCCACTGCCAAACCCAAGATGTTTTCTGGGGTCGCGGGTGATGTCGAAGCTGTCCGGGTTCTTGAACGCGGTCTCATCCCGATTGGCCGATGCAAACAGCATCTGCACTCTGGAGCCGGCCGGGATCAGGATGCCCTCGATTTCGAAGTCGCGGGTGAGTTGCCGGGTGAACGATCGTGCCGGCGATGCCAGCCGCACGGCTTCGTTGGCGGCGTTCAGCACAAATTCCGGGTGCTCGCGCAAACGCTGCCACTCCCCGGGATGTTGCGACAGCTGCCAGATCAATTGCGAGGTTGCCGATATGGTCGAATCCAAGCTCGGATTGATGTAGTCGCGCATGGCAAATGGCGCGAGCTCGGGATCGAGATCACCGTTGTCGACCAGATCAAGAATGCGCGATGTCCAACTTCCCGGACGAACGGATTCCCGGGTCAACTCACCCTGAATGAACCGTCGCATTTCCTTGATGGTCGCGACCGCTGCCTTGCCGCGTTCGTTCTGACAGCCCAGGACGTCGAACGCCGCCGCGGCCCAGGACTGCATCCTGTCCTGACCGTGGTCCGGCAGGCCGACCATATCCCGAACGATTGTGAAAGGCAGGTGCCTGGACAGGTCTCTGGGCGTGTCGAATTCACCTTGATCCAAGAGGCTGTCGATCAGGGCCTTCGCGACCGCCATGATTTGCGGTCGAATGTCCTTGAGCGCGCCGGGGAAAAGAGGAGGAGCCATGGCGCGGCGCAATGCGGTGTGCCGTGGCGGGTCGGAAGCCACCGTGTTGCCCTGCAGAAATTCGCAACCGAAGGCGTCGCCGGCTACGCCCTTGCTGCTGCAGAAATCCTCATGGTTTCGCAGCGCCGCGGCAACTTCCCTATAGCGGGGCAGGGCATAATTGTTGTGTTGCGGCAGATAGACAACCGGGCCGAGCCCACGCATCCGCGCGTAGTGGGGCAGCGGATCGCGAATGAAATCGTCCGCATAAAAGTCAGCATCATAGACCGGCGCCTGCATGGTCCCACCCATCTCGTGTTTTGGTGATTGACTCGGATTAGTATCATGATAAATGTATTTATCAATATTAAATCTGGGAGGATGCAGATGAACATCAAGCCGGTTTTGTTGGGCTGCGTGACAGCCCTCGCTGTTGTCGGCACCGCCGCCGCGCAGGACGCGACATTGACGATGTCGCACTACCTGCCGCCGGTGCTTGGGCTGCACAAGGATTTCATGGAGCCGTTCGCGCGTCAGTTGGAAGCCGATACAAACGGCGGTGTTAAGGTTGAGATCCACACGGCCGGGAGCGCCCTCGGCAATATCACCAAGCAGTGGGATCAGACCGTAGATGGCATATCCGATATCGCGTTTGGACTGCACGGTATTCCGCGCGGGAGATTTCCCTGCACGCAAGTCATCGAACTGCCGTTCCTGACCGACTCCGGGGCCGAAGCAAATGAGGTTCTGTGGTCGCTGTTCCCGGATTACCTGGCGGATGAACATTCGGACGTAAAGGTGCTGGCGCTGATGGCGCACGACCCTGGGGTGTTGGCCACAAAAGGCACGCGGGTCGAGAAGCCTGAGGACCTCAAGGGTCTGCGTATACGGGTGCCTTCACCCTATGTGGCGGCGATTCTGGAAGACCTCGGTGCGATCCCGGTCGGCATGCCACCGGGGCAGGTGTATGAAAACCTGCAAACCGGTGCGATCGATGGGGTGGTGTTGCCCTGGGCTGGCCTTTCCAGCTTCAGGATCACCGAAATTGCCACCAATGCGGTTGAGATTGGAGCCTACACGACGCCGTTCTACTTCGTCATGAACCGGGACACCTATGATGGGCTGAGCGATGATCAGAAGGCGGCCGTGGACAAGAATTCAGGCGATGCGCTGGTGTCGCAGTTTGCCGGGTGGTGGGACGCCTGGGGCGCGGGTGGTCCGGGTGAGATTACCGCCAATGGAGGCGAAGTCATCTCCAGTACACCGGAGCTGACGGCCATGTGGAAGGATGCCACCGGTGATACGATTTCCCGTCTGGAAGCCAAGCTGGCCGAGGAGTGTCCGGGTGGCAAGGCCATGATTGCCAAAGCGCGTGAGCTTGCCGCAAACTAAGCCCCATGACTGAACGGTCGTCAGTGATTGACCGGATTACAAAGATCCTGATGTGGATCGGCGGCGCGATAATGATTTGCGCCGCCTTCCTGATTGTTGGCGATATCATCGCGCGTAAGCTGTTCTCCGTCGGCTTCCTTGGTCTCGTCGACGTGACGCAACTTGCCGTAATCGGGTTTGCCTTTCTTTCCATGCCGCGTGCTTTCCTTCGTGGTGCGCATGTTGCCATTGAGCTCTACGACGAGCACCTGTCGCCACGCGCCGATGCCGCGCTTCGGGTTCTTGCGGCCGGGTTGGGTCTGAGTGTCTTCCTGCTTCTCGGTTGGTACGGCTGGATCCGTCTCGAACGGGTGTGGGGCTACGGGGACATTTCGCAAAACATCGGCATTCCAATCTGGATTTATTGGGCGATGTTCTGGGTCGGAATCGTTGGCTCGGCGTTGATGTGCCTGAGGCAGCTTCTCGCCAGTCTCTATCGGACGTTCAAAGGCGGGTGATCGCAAGGTGTTTGCGGAACTATCGAGAGAGGCATTGGGCGGCCTGGGGTTTTTGTGCCTGATCGGCCTCATATTTCTGCGCGTACCGGTGGCCATTGCCATGGGCGCGGTGGGAATTGGAGGCAGTCTCCTGCTGACCAGCGTCAAGAAGACCGGGCTGATCGTTTCGGCAACGGCCTTCGACAGCGTCTTTCCCTACGCGCTCTCGGTTATTCCGCTTTTCATTTTCATGGGCGTGTGTGTCACCCACGCACGGATTTCCACCAAGCTCTATGACGGCATGCAGGCGCTTCTCGGACGACGACCCGGAGGACTGGCGCATTCCACAATCGCCGCCTGTGCGATGTTCGGGGCGATTTGCGGCTCTTCGCTTGCAACCGCGGCAACCATGACCCGTGTGGCGCTGCCTCAGATGCGGGCGCGGGGTTATGACGACGCGCTGGCAACTGGCGCAATCGCAGCTGGCGGAACCTTGGGGATTCTCATTCCGCCGTCAATCATACTGCTGATCTACGGTGTGCTCACGGGAACCTCGATCGGCAAGCTTTTCATCGCCGGGCTTATTCCCGGTCTTGTTGCCACACTGTTTTACTTTGGCGCGGTGAAATACACGATCCTGCGCAATCCGGAAGCCGGCCCGGCAGCCGCCCCGACCCCTCTCAAGGCACGTTTGCGACTGCTCGCGGGCATCTGGGATGTGATCCTGCTGTTCGGTATCGTACTTGGCGGGATTTACACCGGTTGGTTTTCGACGATCGAGGCCGCCGCTGTCGGATCGGTTCTCGCTCTTGTGGCGGCCGTCATCCGGACACGGTCGCTGCAGTTCCTGCCGGCGGCTATCGAAGAAGCTGCAATGACCACCGCGATGATCTTTTTGATCATCGCCTGCACCGCCATGTTCAACGGCTTCATCGAGCAGACGCACCTGCCCCAGTGGCTGATTGCTGCGGTGACATCCAGCGGAATGCCGGTCCTGACCACATTGGCCGTGATCCTGGGCGTCTACCTGCTGCTGGGTTGCTTCATGGACGGGCTGTCGATCATCTTCGTCACTCTGCCCATTGTATTTCCGCTTGTTCAGAACCTCGGAATCGATCCGGTCTGGTTTGGCATACTGCTGGTATGTGCAACGGAAATTGGGTTGATAACCCCACCCATCGGAATGAACCTCTTCGTCATCCAGGGATTGGCGCAGGATGTAGGCATTCGCACCATTTGGCGCGGTGTCCTGCCATTTGTGGTGGCGGATATTTTGCGTCTGGCGCTGCTTTTCGCCTTCCCCTCGTTGACACTCTGGCTCGTGTCTCAGATGTCTTGACCGTTCCGATATCCCAAGTCCGAGGAAAGGTCAGCGGCGGCGCGAGACAGCCGGTTGGCCAACGGGCCATCCAGGCTGATGTCCAGCTCACCGGTCCATCCCAGGACCGTCAGGGCGAAGGCCAACCGATTTTCGTAGTCGAATACCGGTGCTGATAGTGCGGCAACCCGCGGCAGAAGCGAGCCATCGACGCGTCCGAGGCCGCTTTCTCGGGTTCGCTCAATTTGTCGACGCGTGTCCTTGTTCATGTCCACGTGATGCTCGATAACGGCTTTGCTTCCCCAAGCCATGAATACCTGACCGGTCGCGGATGTTTCGACGGGTAGAACATTGCCGGTTCGAACTTCTACGGTTACGGGCTGGAACCCTTCGAAATAGCGAATGATGGTAGGGCCGTGGCTGCCCCACAAAGCGATGAAAACCGCTTCTCCCGTCTGATCGCGGAGTGTTCGCGCTGCATTGGTGGCCTGTTCCACGGGCTCAATTCGGCTGAGCGCGGTCAGTCCAAGCTGTATGGCAAAAGTTCCGAGCTCGTAGGAGCCGTTTCGCGTTTGACGGACCACGCCCGAGCGAACCAGCGATACCAGGTAGTGATGGACCTGCGGTGCGGTCATGCCGGAAGCCTCCGCCAGGGCGTTGATCGCCATGGGATTGGGCGAGGCCTCAAACAGGCGTAACAGGCTGAACGCCTTGTCGATGGACTGAACGCCTTTGCGTGTGTCTTCCGCCGGTGACGAACCCCGAGGCGTTTTGGCGGAATTCAGCTGCAAACGCGCCTTGAGCGTTGTGCCTGTTGTTTTGTCTGATGAAGTCATCGAGTCGGTTTCACCATTCCGAATGCCGACATCCTGCCTTGTTACGCCGTGAAAAACAAACCTGGATCTTCGAATGGGTGGCTGCCCTGTCAAAGGGCAATATAGCCGATCGTCGGGATTGCCAGCAGGCTAAGAACCAACGTGGCGATCAGCAACG
The DNA here is from genome assembly GCA_965228435.1 of Hoeflea sp. Taxonomy (GTDB): domain Bacteria; phylum Pseudomonadota; class Alphaproteobacteria; order Rhizobiales; family Rhizobiaceae; genus Hoeflea_A. The sequence goes on from OZ245818.1 coordinate 5,294,874, forward strand.
CTGAAGCTACGGCCGCATCGCATCCATATCTTGCCGCAATGACAGTGGCGAGCGCACCGGATGGCATGGCAGCCTCGACCAAGAGAAGATCTTTTTGCAGTTGCGGGACCTGCAGCGTCCAGGCGAATGCCGCAGCCACAGCCGGTTCGAGCAACAGTTTCAGGGAGGCGACGAGCAGGATCAGTTTCGCGATTTGCTGAACATTAATCGGGCGAAGCATCAGGCCAATGGTGAAAGCCACCAGAAAGGTGAGGGAGTTGCCGGCCACCTGCAGGATGCTGTTCAACAGTTCGACAGCCCAGTAATCCTGCCGCAGTTCGATAGCGGACAGCAACAGACCAAGCAGAAGGGCGACGAAGATCGGCGAGCGTACAAAACCCGCGATGGCGTTGCCCAGGCTGTGGTTCTGGCCGTCATCCGCACCAAAATACTTGGCGACGGCCACGCCGAATACGAAGAGAGGCATCACCACCCCGAATTCACCCATGATCACCAGCTGGCCCATGACGTCGGGGTTGTCGCCATAGATATTCTGGATCAGGGAATAGCCTAGCGTCGATGTGCTGCCGACGCCGCTGACGAGGATAACTGAGCCCAACACAGGCCTGCTCAAACGCATCCAGGAGCCCGCCAGGCCACCGCCATCACCAGCGCAATGGCGGCGAGCAAGATCAGCGCAAGTTCGAGATCCCTCAGTTCGAGGGGCTCACGGCTGACATTGGCCAATATCACTGCCGGCAGTGCAAAATCCGTCACAAGTCGGGCAAATACACCCTGTTCGGCTTCTTCAATGACGGAGCGGCGACGCAGAAAAACTGCGAAAGCCACGAGAGCCATCATGACAATGAAGGAATTCAGCAAACTAGTGAACGGCACCGTGCCTCTCCCCTGGGCGCTGTCGGTGAGCCATTGTCGCAAGAGATTAGGTGCTAATCTGCCGGCCTCCAAATCCTTTGTGACTGCGTTGACTCGTCAAGCCTCAGCGCCGGTTTGCCGTTGGAACCGGGGATCCCTCAATCGACACTACGCGGATACAGCATCCCCAATACATGGGATGCGGTATGGCTTCTTCTTCAATAGGTTTGGTTCACGGATTTCTGGCTGAAGTGGTCAGCACTGCTCAAATTTGACCTCGAACGGTGCCCGGACTGACATCTCCCATTGTCACGAGGCGCATCTGCGTCTCGGCCGGGTTGCTCAGCCAGACCGCCAGCCCGGTCTTTTGGTTGGGGATCGGGCTGGCAACTCGTGGCCTGCAAACGGATTCCTCATCTGGGCGGATCGTGCGCAAGCTTCCAGTTGCGGGTCAGCTCCGCGACCCGGCGACCGAGGGCGTTTGCTTTCGCCAGGAAGTGCTGATCGATTTTTTCGGCCTTTGATCGGAAAGGGTCTTCCCCAACCACGGCGGATGCCCCGAACGCCTCGGTCCAGTTCTGTCCGCCGACCACGACCATGCCGTAGATCAACATGGATCGCAGGATGCTCAGCTGAGTGGTTTCTTCGCCGGCCGAAATGCCGCCTGCGGAGACGAAGGCAGCGCCGAGCTTGTTCTTCAGCGGCCTCCCGCGAAATGGCCAACTGTTGATGAAGGTTTGGACCTGCGGAGCGACATTGGCATTATAGACGGGCGATCCGACGATGATGGCGTCGGCCGCGAGGACTTCATCTGCCGTGGCGTCCGTCACAGTACGCAAAACCACATCGACGCCTTCCACGGCCTGGGCACCGGCCCGAACCTCCTCTGCCATGGCCTGCGTGTGTCCATCGACACTGAAATAGACGATCAGGATATTGGCCTTCGAGTTGTTGCCTTGCGCCTTTGCGGTGGCAGATATCGTCAGAACGAGGATCGCGAGGAGGCAGCAGATGAACGATGGGGATGATCTCATAATTTCCTCGCGGATTCCGGTCGCATTGAGAACGATTTCAGCGGAATGCCCTCAGGATCCGCAGCAGGTTCAGCACCTGAAACAGAGAGGCGGCGACATAGGTGTAGGCCGCGGCCTTGAGGACGGAACGCACCGAGGGGAGATCCTCCTTCGGCAAATATCCACCCTGATCGATGATCGGGTATGCGCGGCGGAAGCTGGCGTCCATCTCCACCGGCAGCATCACCAGATAGGCGGCGACACGGATCAGCCCAATTCCTACAACGGCGAGAATCCCGAACAGGAAAAAGCGCGGAGACATAGCCGCGCCGCCGAGCGCCGACAGACCGAGGATCAGCACGGAACCGATGCGGTCGGTCAGGTTGGCTGTTGCCACCAGCCGATGGCACCATTTGAGCGGAGCGTATCCGTCGCGATCCTGCAGTGCATGGCCGACCTCGTGAGCCGCAACCGCGACGGCCGTCAGCGACCGGCCGTCATGACGCTCTTGGGAGAGGCGCACAGCCTTGGCGCCGGCGTCGTAGTGGTCGCCCTGCGCTGTGACTTCCACGGACACGTCGTGCAGGCCATGTTCATCGAGAAGATGGCGCGCAAATTCTCCGCCGGTTCCAGGATAGTCCGAACGATCGTCGCCATGAGCCTGCATGACCCGCCGCACCCAAAGGGTCGGACCAAAGGCAAGGCCCATTAACAGAAGGAGTGCCAGTATCCAAAGCATCGACGGCTTCCAGTTGGCGGTGCAACTCTTGTAACACCGGATCGAACACCTGGCTTATCAATTAGGTCAGATTTCGGCGTGGTGCCAGGTGAACCCGATTTACGTCGGTTCATTCGCATTCTCGAGCCTCTGCTTTTGCTCACTCCGCCCTTGGAGATAGGGGTGTGAGAGATTATATTGAGCGAACGTTCGTTCATTTCATTCGCAACGGCAACCGGGACCGAACATGCCATTCAATATCGACCTGCCAAATATCCTGCGCACGTTTCGTGCGCGCATTGCCGTCACCTGGGGTGCTGTGCTTCTGGAAAATCTGCTGATTGCCCTGATTCCCTTGTTCATAGGGCTTTCCATCGATGGCTTGCTCGCCGGCAGGATGCATGAACTGGGAGTGATGGTCGCCATTTTGGTTGCTCTTGGCGGCGTCGCGGTGGCCCGCAGGATCTATGACACCCGCGCCTATGGCACGATCAGACTGCATCTCGGTTCCGAACTTCAGCGACGGTCTGCCGGACTTCAGGTGTCGAAGCGGACCGTCCGCATCGACATGTCCCGCGAGCTCGTTGATTTTCTTGAGCGCGAGGTGCCGGAGCTGATCGCGGCGTTCGTCCAGATCTCCGTCAGCCTGGCGGTGCTCGCCTATTTCGATGTGCTTCTGGGTGTTTCCGCGGTGCTGGTCATCGTCGGCATGCTGGTCATCTATGCCTGTTTTCATCGCCGTTTCTACACCTTCAACGCCAGGCTCAATGAGCAGCAGGAAAAGCAGGTCGACATTTTGCATGCTGGCAGCCGGCGGCATGTTTTCCGCCACCTGCGGGCTTTGCGACAGCATGAGGTCTCCATTTCGGACACCGAAGCCATCGTTTATGGCGGCATATTCCTGCTGCAGATCGCATTCATCGCTTACAATCTGTTCGTAGGAGCCGGGATCGAGAGCATAACGGCGGGTCAGATCTTTTCGATCGCGAGCTACTCGTGGCAGTACGTGGAATCGGCCCTTCTTCTGCCCATGGCATTACAGAGCTGGTCGCGCCTGAGCGAAATCACGGCGCGCATCAACGCCGTCGATGGTCGTGAAGCCTGAAACCCGTTGCGATCGGCTGGCGGATCAGAAACCGTGTTCGTCCATGATCGTTTGTGGAGAGCGTTATCCGCCTGCGGCTTCAAGCAAGAATCAATGCCGCAAGGCTCGGATCCGGTTCAATCTGACCGGTGACGACAAAATACTTGTAGAGCACCAGCAGAGACAGGATCTGTTCGCGTTCCGGCTCTAGGAACTGAGCCACATAGGCGTTGGCGTTGCGGATGATTTCTCGGGCCTCGTCGGGATGCTTCTCGTAATGCAGGATCTTGTCTTCGAGATCGGCAAAATCGTTGGCAACCCGGACAAACTGCTTACCGTCTTCCAGCCTTCCTTCCATGAACCAGGTTTCGTAGACCGAATCCGGCATCAGACACAGCGAGTTGGAAGCCAGGATCCACTTCAGGTTGGTGGCCACATCGATCCCTTCGATGGAGATGATGTATTTGTAGCCCATCTGGTCGGACGGGTTCAGAAAGCTGCCGCGTCGCGGGTCATCTTCCGCAACATTGGTCAGTCCGATGTCGCACAGTGCATGGCCGTGATAGTGGCGCATCAACTCGACCCGCTTCGGATTGTGGTCGCTTCCGCGCCAGACGGCGAGGGGCTTCTTGTCGTCGAAGCGTGTTGTGTCGGGCGGGATGAAAAAGTGCCTGAGTTTCTCCAGCTTCATGATCGCGGAGTTCTGATTGTGATCGCCGATCGGCCGGCTTTTGACGATACACGGCACATCCGGAACGATGGTGACATCGCCAAACAGGTAGTGGAACCGGAAGTGCCGCGGAAAGTAGCGGGCATGTTCCTTCAGATCATAGTAGTAAAACGACCGGTCGAAGGAGATGTCGTTGACCGCTCCGGTGTCATCTCCCAATCGGGCTCCCGGAACCAGTTTGTTGTAGTAGTTGATGCGGGTGGACATGTAGTCCGGGTCGTAAGTGTGTGCGCGCTTCAGCAGGGGTGCAAGGCGGTTTCGGAAAATGAATTGCGGACAGAGATCCCGGGCAAAGTTGCGCGTATAAAAGGCAACGCGGGAAGGCCGCTGCTTGCCGATCTTCTTCCTGATCCGCTGCAACAGGGGCTGCGTCATGCCTGGCTCTCCCGAAACGCCACTTTCACCTCGGCGCTTCAGAGCGGCCTGGCGAGACTATTATGTTCCCTTGCGGCAGTTCGAAACCCGTCGGGAAGTTCTTGTGACGCAAGTGCGCTTGAAATACCAGTGCTAATCGCCGCTGTTTCGATTGCACACGCCGTGCATCATGGCGTTGTGCAAATGATCTCTTCACGGGTTCCGAATCCGGTGATAGTGGCTGATCGATGATCCGGGCACTCAAGGAAAACTGGGCACTTTTTGCCGGCATGCTGATGCTGATGGCGGCCAACGGATTATTGTCGACCCTGCTTACCATTCGCGGTGCGTCGATCGGGTTTGGCGATACCACGATCGGTTTGATCCAGGCCGGTTACCCGCTCGGCGCGCTGCTCGGGTCAGCCTATACGCCGAAACTGGTCGAGCGGGTTGGTCATGTGCGGTCCTTCGCGGCGCTTGCGTCGCTTTGCTCGGTGTCGGCCATCGTGCATGTCGTGACGATTGACGCCTGGAGCTGGGCGGCCATGCGTCTGCTTGCCGGGTTCTGTTTCCCGGGCCTTTATGTGATCACCGAAAGCTGGCTGAATGCCAAAGCGGAAAACCGGTCACGCGCCGTCGTTCTGTCGGCTTACTTTGTCATCCAGACGCTCGGCTCGTCACTGGGGCAGGGGCTTGCCGGTGTCGACGATCCCGGTGGGGCGGTCTTGTTCGTTTTGACCTCGACTCTGATATCGTTGTCGCTGTTGCCGCTGATGATTTCACGCAATCCCGCGCCGGAATATGAAGCTCCAGAACGCCTTTCAGCCATGCGGCTGGCGCGGATATCGCCGGCTGCCATGTCCGGCGCGTTGATCAATGGCGGCGCCCAGGCCGCCTTCTATATCGGAATTCCACTCTATGGTTTGGCGCTGGGCATGTCGGCCACGGAGGCAACACTTCTTCTGGTTGTTGGAACGCTGTCGGGAGCCGCTGCGCAATTCCCCGTCGGCTGGCTGTCTGACAGAATGGACCGGCGGTTCGTGATAGCTGGATTGTCCGTAATCAACGCCGGCATCTGCCTTGCACTTGCAGCTGGCCTGTTCACCAATGTCTACCTGGCCATCGCGCTGGTCGGGGCGCTGACACTTCCCGTCTACTCCTTGTGTGTCGCGCATGCCAACGACCACATCGCGCCTAGCCAGATCGTGCCGGCCAGCGGTACCTTGGTCCTGACGCTGAACGTGGGAATCCTGTTTGGAGCCTTTGCAGGTCCTTTTTCAGTCGGTTTTGCCGGACCTGTCGGCCTGGTGCTGCTGTTCACGATTCTCGCCGGCTTGACGGCAGCGGTCAGCTTGATCCGCTGGGCCACAGCCGATGCTCCGGATCGAACAGGTCCGGCTCAGCCGATCGCCGTTCAGGGCACCCAAACGACGGGCGTTTTACATCCGGACGCGGAGGCTCCGTCACAGTCGCAAGAACATTCCTGATTCAATTCAAGCGCATACCAAGGCTTATCGACAGGCCGAATCAGGTGCTTGAAGTTGAGGATTAACTGGCAATCACCAGGTTCTGCGCGGCCCGGTATCGATGTGGTAAAATCCGGACGGATAATATTTGTAGCCGCCGACCGCACGCTGCGACTTCAGAAAGGCGATGACCGATTTGGGGTCAGCCCGAACCGAGAAGTCTGCGGCCTTGCATTTCAGATGCATCGAACTGCGTGCACCGCCCTTGCGTCGGTTTTCCAGCCACCAGCGGTGAGTCGAGTGCACTGTTACCGGGCCATACCGCCGGGCCACCCGTTTGAGTACCCGGCGCAGTTTCGGCGGCAGACACCAGGCAGTGTCCTGGTAGGTTACCGTGGCCGAGCGGGTCCCCAAACCAAACAGATTGGCGCAGCCACTCAGCGTCGCGCCGATCAGGGCAAATACGAGAATCGCCATTAGAGTGTTGCGCATGTGTCGAATTTCCACGGGATGTGTGTCGCCGCCACACGGAAGCATGTGGAGGAATCGTTAAAATTGTCGTGAAAAACGTAGTTAATTCTTAGCTCTATTGTTCCCGCTTCCGCAGCGGTTTCGGTGGAATATGCGGCGCTGCAGGATTAACCAAGCGCGTGATCACGATTAAAAATTGTGTTGTGACATTGTGTGATAGACCGCTATGATCACGACGAGCAGTGAAATCGGGCGGTGATGAAGTTAAAGGGGGCGGTTGACGTCTTGACCTTTCGAGACCTGACTGCGGTTCTTCGCCGGATCGTTCCGGTAATCGTTTCGGCCTCGCTCACGCTCGTGGCGATTGGCGGTCCGATGGCGTTTGCCCAGGGGCAAAAGGGGCCGCTGCAACGCTTCGACCTCAACGAAGACTACGTCACCGTTCGCTTCGGACCCGACAGCAGCCTGCGGGCGATGGCCGAGGAATATCTTGACGATCCCGATCTGTGGCCGATCATCCTTAGGCTCAACGGCCTGAAGGACATTACCGATATCGAAATCGACCAGGAGCTGCGCCTGCCAGCGAGCCAGCTGCAGGCGGCAGTGGAGGCTCTGGCGGCCTCACTCTCCGTGATCCAGGCTGCCAATGAGGCTGGCGCGCAGTTGTTTGCGCCATTGCTGATTGGTCGTGCAATCAGCCTGCACGAGGAAGCACTCAAGGAGAAACAGGCCGGAGCCTTTGGCCAGAGCATCACTCTCTCCACCCAATCGATTGACCGCGCACAGTCCGCGCGTGCCAAAAGCGATGAGTTGAGGGATATCGAAGCCGAGGCCCGCCTGAGCGACAGACATGGGCGGGTTGAAGGGCAGAAGACAACCGAAAACAGCTGGAGCGGGCGCAACCTCAACGCCGTTCTGAACGAGCAGGAGAAATTGCGGACACTGTCGGAATCGACTGCACAGGTCGTTTTTCGTGATGCCAGCCGGCTGCGGCTCAATCCGAACTCGCAAGCCGTCATCCAGCGCATGCGCGTCGACCCGCTCAAGCGCCGCGAAGAAGCCCAGATCAGCCTGATCGAAGGCGATTTCTATGCGTTGCTGGCAACTGAAAGCAAACGCAATCGGCTCGAGGTCAATCTGCCCAGCGCGGACGCAACCATCGATTCCGGTAGCTTCTGGGTGAGCCAGGACGACGACGCCGCCAAATTCTCCAACTACGACGTCAAACCGGTATCCATTACGGCCCGCGGCGAAACGCTCGTGCTGGGCCGCAATGAAGGCGCGTTGGTGCCCACCGGCGAGGCCCCGCAGGAAAAGGTTTCGGTGCACCGACGGATCGCCCTGCAGGTGCCGGAGGACGAAGCAAAGCTGTTTGGTGATCGCGTCGACCTGTCCTGGGAGGCGGGCGACGGTGCCGGACAGTATTGGATCGAAGTTGCCCATGACGGCCGTTTCGATCGCCTGGCGGAAACCCTTTGGGGAATCGAGGAAAACAGTATCAAGGACCTCGAAATCGATCCCGGTGTCTATTATTGGCGCGTTGCCGCCATCGATGCGTTCGGCCTGCCGGGACAGATGAGCGCAGTGCGGCGCTTCGAAATCCGCAATGACACCGCGCCTCCTTTCCTTCGCGTTCTTACGCCGGAACCCGATACGATCGTTCGCGAGGCACAGCTCGATGTCAGCGGCGAAACCGAACCGCTCGCCAAAATTCTCATCAATGGAGCACCGGTTTCGGTTGATGCCGAGGGCCGCTTCTCGCATGTCGTTCCTGCGAGCGAGGGCGAAAACCAGGTCACCCTGGTAGCCATCGATCCGGCCGGAAACGAAACCATCCGTAAAATCCAGTTCGAGTATCTGGCAGATGCGGAGCAGGCTATCGCCTATAGCGAGAACCTGGTGCGCGACAGTCGCGGTCGGTTCCTGACCGCAGGCGACGCACTGACGCTTTCCGGCAAGGCTGAAGGAGAAGCGAGGATCTCGGTGCTGGACGGCGATGGCAAGCTGCGTTCGGAAACGTATGCCGAGCCGACCGGCGAATTCCTCGTCAACGTTCCGCTGGTAGCTGATGAAGAGACCCTGACAGTGAAAAGCACGGCGGTCTCAGGTCACACCTATGAAGAGATGATCGACGTGGCGGTTGTCGATGCAGCGCCGCGCATTCGCTTTGCCGAACCACCTCCCGCGGTCACATCCGAGTCAGAGCTGGCCCTGGAAGTTGTCATCGATCAGCCATCCGATCTCGTTGTCAATGGCCAGCCTGTCGATGTGGCGAACGGACAGGCGCTCGCGACCATTTCGTTGTCAGAGGGGCCCAACCTCATTGAGACGGTTGCAACCAACGCCGTCGGCCTTGTCTCTATCGACAAGCGAACGGTGATTCTCGATTCCGAAAAGCCGGTCGTGACCAGCCAGTCCGCGACCCTGGAGCCGAGCGGGAACAGCACAATACTGTCTTTGACGATCGGCGCGAAGGATGCCGCAGGCGTCGCCAAGACATCACGCTACCGAGTTCTGGTCAACGGACAGGAGATCGAGGGCGTGCTGCGTTACAACCGGGCAAGAAAGGCCTATCGCGGCCAAACCGACATACCGATGCAGGCAGGTGACGGGGAGGTTACCATCGAAATCGAAATCGCAGATATCGCCGGCAACGTCAGTGTTGTGAATATGGTGCAATGACAGTGCGCCTGCGGTCCCTTTTTCTGAGCGGCGCTGTTTTGGCGGCTCTGCCCGGGCTGGCCGGTATGCCGGAAGCCCGTGCTGATGAGAAACCCCATCTTGTTACTTTCGGTCCTCGCGCACAGCAGTTCGAGGGCGATCACGACTTCAAGCAATTTATCCACATTTCGGTGCCTGAGGCGGCCGGTCCGCTGTTCCTGCGCGTCTTCGACGCGGATATCGGCGGTGCCCATGACGAGCCTCTGCGTGGCTTCAACACCGAAACCCGTTTCAGCCTTTACGGAGATGGTGGCGTGCCTCGCTTTTTTCGGGACGAGGAGGGTGTGGTTCAGGAAGCCATCGAGGGTGAGCCGCTTGGCGCCGTGACATACGGTGCAGATCAGGCGGTCGACGGCCAGTGGGTGACCCTGTTTCCGCTGGATGCCGCCCAGGGAGCGGCGGACGGTAACCGCCGCAGTTTCGTGCTCGCGGTTGAGGGCGTGTCGGGCGACGACGGAAATGTCTTTGAGGTCGCCATCAGTCGATCTGATGCTGACAATCGCGACCCGGGCGACGTCCGGATATATTCCTACGCCCCGACTTTCCAGATTACCGAAGAGGGCGAGAACGCCGAGCTTCGGTTCACGGTGCCCGAAGGGGCTGACTCCCTGGTTATCGAGAACTTTGATACCGCCGAGGCGGCCATCTCCTATGCAGGCCGGTTTTTTTCGGCGCCTTTGACGGCCTCTGAAAAGAGCAAATGGCAACGCGATCGGCTGGCACTACGGCCGGGTGAGCAAGGTCGGAAGGCTTCGGTCATCGTATCTGGCGGTGCCGAGTCGCCCAACGATGCCACCGTTGTCGTCAACCTGCCTGGTGAGGCAGGAGACGCGGACCGACCGGTCGCCATCGACCTGCCCGTGCGCATCACCCAGGCGAACAAGCGGCCCTACGCTCTGTTCGAGATAAGCCAGTTGGCTTGCGGCGAAATGCTGTTTGATGCCTCTCGCTCCTTCGACACCGATGGCGATGGCCTGTCCTATCGCTGGTATTTCGACGGCGCGGACGAGGCAAATGACGGAAATGCGGTCGTGCGGTTTTCGCGAGGCGGCAAGCACCGCGGGCGTCTGGAGTTGTTCGATTCCTCCGGTGTCGTCGCAAACGGTCGTGCCGTCAACTTTTCCTTCGACGTGAAATTGCCACCGATCGCCGCCTTTGAAGTCCCCGGACTGGTCGCCCAGAATGCTTCAGTCCTGTTCGACGGATCGGCCTCGCGGACACAGCCCGCGGATGGACGGATCCAGACCTTCCAGTGGCGTTTCGGGAACGGTGCCGAACTTGTTCAGGAGCCGGGAGACGATGCTTTCGGGCGTCCGGTCTATCAGTTTCCGGAGTTTGGGACCTATTCGGTTGAATTGACGGTCACCGACAGCGATGGTCCGTGCAATTCCGACACGGTTGCCCACATGGTCACCGTCAACGCACCGCCTGTTGCCGACGGCGGTGGCGATCGTGATGTCCTGACTGGCGAAATCGTGCAGTTCGATGGCAGTGCCTCGAAGGATCCCGATGGCAATATTGCTTCCTACTGGTGGGATTTCGGCGACGAGCGACGTGTCTTTGGTCCGACGGCGCGGCACAGCTTCCACGAACCGGGCGTCTATCAGGTTCGATTGAGTGTCCAGGATGACACCATTTTCGATACGGCCGCCGACACAGATGTGATCACCGTTACCGTCCGCGATCCGGTCAATGAGCGGCCGGTTGCGCGGGTTGGCGAAAGCCGTTTTGTTTCGATCGGGGAGACGGTGACGTTCGACGGATCGGCGTCTTCAGATGGCGACGGGCGGTTGCTCTTTTATCTGTGGGACTTCGGCGACGGTACCGGCGATGACCAGCCGGTGGTGCAGCACACCTATTGGGAGCCGGGCATCTACGAGGTGAATTTGACGGTCAAGGACGAGCGCGAGGCGGAGAACGGTCAGTCCGTGGCGACCATGACGATCACCGTCATTCCGGCCGACAACCGGGCACCGGTTCTCGATTTTCCGTCCCTGTTGACCACTACATTGCATGAACCGGTGCGGTTCGATGCATCGACCGCCAATGACCGGGATGGATCGATTGTTTCCTACCAATGGGACTTCGGCGACGGCTTGAAGGGTTCAGGGCCGGTGATCGAGCATCGCTATGATGCGCCAGGCCATTACGAAGGCAGCCTGGTTTTGACCGATGATGGTGTGCCGGAGCCGCAGCAGACCCGGGTTGACTTCTCGGTTGTGGTCAGCGGTCGAGCCAATTCGGCACCGAAAGCCGTTGCTGGCGCCGATCTTATCGCGACCGCCGGTGAGGAAATCGCGTTCGATGGTTCCGCCTCGACGGACTCGGATGGATCCATTCTCTCCTTTGTCTGGGATTTTGCCGATGGCCACGGTGCAACCGGCATCAAGACCCGGCACATTTATCAGTTTCCGGGACGTTATCGGGTGACCCTGAAGGTCACCGACGACGAGCCTGAGGCGTTGCGGCTTTCAGGCCAAGATTCACTGATCGTTCAGGTCAATCCCGCGCCCAACGGTGCGCCGACGGCAGTTGCCGGTATCCTCGGGGACGATTGGACGGTTGCCCGTGGTGAAATCGTCCGGTTCGACGGCAGCCAGTCTTCCGACCCCGACGGCAATATCATGGCTTATGCCTGGGATTTCGGTAACGGCGGACAGTCGCCTGATGCGAAACCCGTTCATGCGTTTCATGACACCGGGACATTCAATGTGCGGCTCATCGTGACCGATGACGGAGATCCGGTGCAAACCGATGAGGCAACGGTCACAATTACTGTTGTCGAAGGTAGCGATGGGAGGGCTTCCGAGTGAGGCGTAGGCGGTCCAAAAGCGACATGATCACCGGCCCGGCCGCAACACTGCGCAAGGTCGGCATGCCATTGGCTCTGCTTTCCGGTCTGCTGGTTGCAAGCCCTGCCACCTCCCAGTCTGACGAAGAAGCGGCAGGTCCTGCACCTCTGCTGGTGGTGTTCGGACCGGCAGCACCGCAAAGCGAGGGTGACCACGACTGGCGCCAGTTCATCCGGTTTTCGGTGCCGGAGGACGCCGGTCGTTTTTTCGTGCGCGTGTTCGATCCGGACGTTGGCGGCGCCCATGACGAGTTCTTGCGCGGCTTTGGAACGGAGACCCGATTTACCCTTTATGGCGCCGATGCGACCGCGACGCTCTTTCGCGATCCCGACGGTGCAATTCAGGAAGCCGTTGAAGGCAGGTCCCTGGAAACCGTAACTTACGGCGAGTCACCCGCAGCGGATGGTCGCTGGAATACCTTGTTCGCCGCCGACGCGGCACAGGGCCGCGCGGTTGAAGGACGCCGGGAGTTTGTCCTGGCGGTGGAAGGTGTTGAGGGTGCCGACGGCAACGTATTCGAAGTTGCGGTCACCATACCGGACGGCAGCAATCAGCCGCCGGCGGGACTGCGCCTCTATTCCTACCTACCGACCTTTCAGGTGGCCCAGAGGGGTCAACTCACCGAATTGCGTTTCGACATTCCCGAAGAGGCCGAGGCACTGGCAATCGAAAACTTCGATTCCGCTGGTGGTCGGGTCAACTATGATGGTGAGTTCCGGTCTGTCCCGCTTGCCGCATCAGGCAAGAGCGAGTGGGTAAGGGCCGTTGTGCCGCTGGAAGCCGAAGAGCGCGGCCGGATCGGATCGATAACGGTGGCCGAAGGCGGGGAAACGCCCAACGATGTCACCGTGTTTGTGGGATTTCCGAACGGCGGCGACGACACGATTGAACATCCGATCGCGATCGACCTTCCGGTCCGTGCATTTAACCGCAATCGCCGGCCGCTTATCGACATCAATGTCAGCCAGACGGCTTGCCACGAGATGCAGTTCGATGCATCGCAGTCGTCTGATCCAGATGGCGGCGCACTGAGCTACGCCTGGCGTTTTGACACCGGCAACGGCCCATTGGAGGGCGCCAAAACACGGATCCGCTTCGACGAGACCGGCGATCATAGCGGACGGTTGGAAGTGTTCGACGATTCAGGGCGCGTCGCTTCCGGTCGCGCCAGCGAATTCAACTTTTACGTCAAGCCACCCCCGATTGCTCGAATCCGCGCACCGTCACTGGTTGCCCTCAATCAGGAGGTTCGGATCGATGGAACTGGCTCCACAACGTTGCCACGCCCTGCCGGGAACCGGATTACGCGATACCATTGGCGTTTGGGAGACGGAACGGAGATCGTGCAGCGCCCGGAAGACGCCGAATTCGGGGTGCCGGTTCACCGGTATACAGCTCCAGGACTCTATACGATCGAACTGACGGTGACCGACGACGAGGGCAATCCCTGCAACGTCGATACCACGACCCATACAATCCGCGTCAATGAGGCGCCCGTCGCCAATGCCGGCGGCGACCAGAGGCTGGCCTATGGCGAAATTCTGCAGCTGGACGCGGGCGAGACGACCGGAGCCGATGGTGATCCACACAGCTTTCATTGGGCATTCGGCGATGGCAACACAGCGACCGGGGCAAGCGTCGAGCATCAATATGCCAAGGCCGGAACCTACCAGGTCACCCTGACGGTCGATGACGGGACAGGCGTTGCGAACGGTGTTTCTTCCGACCAAATCGAAGTGTTCGTTAACGCGGCGCCGATCGCCCGCAATCTGATCATACCCGAAACGCTTGTCCCTGGTGCCGCCGGAGTGTTCGACGCCACGGGTGCCATCGATCCCGAAGGCGGCGATGTGGCTGTACGCTGGCGTTTCAATGATGGCGTTAGGAGCGACAATGCGGCTCTGCGCCGGTCGTTTGATAGTCCGGGCATGTATGAAGTCACCGTCGATCTGACCGATCCGTCGGGTCTTTCCAATGCAACGACCACGGTTGTCCGCGAAGTTCGAGTGGTCGAGCCCGACAACCAGACTCCGGTAGCCGACGCCGGCGCGGCCCGCCTGGCGCTGGTCGGTGAACCGGTTGTGCTCGACGCCACCAGGTCCCGCGACCCGGACGGTTCGATCCTGACCTATCGCTGGGACTTCGGCGACGGAACCGGTTCGGACCGGGTCGTAACCACCCATGTCTATCACCAGCCCGGAACCTATACGGTGACACTGGATGTGGTGGATGATTCCGGCAAGGAAAACGATTCTGCCAGCGATTCCTTCGAGATTGTTGTCGCCCACAAGGACAACATCTCACCGCGGGTCAGCGTCGGTCAGCACCGCGCCGCCTTCGTGAACGAGATCCTGGAGTTCGATGCGACGGGCACGCTTGATGTCGACGGCAATCTGGTCGCTATCGAATGGGACTTTGGCGACGGAGCGCGAGCCAGCGGTTTCAAGGTGTTCCACAGCTATGCCGAGCCCGGTCTCTATCCGGTGAAGGTTCTGGTGCGTGATGATTCCGGCCGCCGCGGATCGGTGGCGACGGCGGACTTTACGGTCTCCGTGACCCATGCGCCGAACAAAGCGCCCGAAGTGGACCTGGCAAGTCTTTTGCAACTCCATACGGAGGTTCCACATCTCTTTGATGCCAGCGGGGCAGGCGACCCGGACGGGCGTATTGTCAGCTACCGCTGGGATTTCGGCGACGGCGGCACGTCAAACCGACCGGTGGTCGAGCATGTCTACAGCAGACCCGGCACCTATGAAGGTTCGCTGACGCTGACCGATAACTCCGGCCTTGAAAACGGCATTACGACACTGCGTTTCTCGGCGATTGTGCGCGAGCGGCCGAATGAGCAGCCGATTGCGGAGGCGGGTCCGGACCGGTTTGCGGTCGTCGGGCGTCCGGTGACGTTCGACGGTGGTGGATCGACCGACGGCGACGGCAGCCTCATCCGCTACCATTGGGATTTCGGAAACGGAAAAACCGCCGTGGGCCAGCGGCGATCCATCGCCTATTTCTCACCGGGGCGCTACGATGTTACGCTGACGGTTACCGACAATTCCGGGCAGGACAATGCCGACCATGCCGACACGCTGACGGTCGTTGTTCGTGACCGCGAAAACGACACGCCGATTGCGCGGCTTGAGGACGATCGGCCTGCCGCGATCGACGAACCCGTTCCGTTTACCGCCAGCGCCAGCGGTGATGTCGACGGCAACATCATTTCCTACGAATGGGATTTCGGTGACGGCAACAAGGCTTCCGGCCGCGAAGTCGTCCATCAGTACGACAAACCTGGTGTCTATCGCACCCGGCTGATCATTCGCGACGATTCAGGTCTGGCCAATGAGGCATCTTTTGACGAACGCGTCATCACGGTCAACGACCCGCCCGTTGCGGAAGCAGGCAAGGAGCAGCTCGTCACCGCCTCGCAGGTGTTGTTCGATGCCAGCGGATCGAAGGATCCGGATGGCAAGATCATCCTGTACGCCTGGGACTTTGGCGACGGTCACACCGGCTCCGGCCGGAAGATCACACACACCTATCGCAGCCCCGGGACCTATACGGTTCATTTGAAGGTAACCGACGATTCCGGGACCATCCGGAACGTGGCTGAAGATGCAACGCTGGTGACGGTCAACGCACTGCCCGTTGCCGATGCCGGGTTCGATCTGGTGACGTCACCCGGAGACACGGTGGTCTTCGACGGACGCCGTTCCATCGATCCAGATGGTGAAATTAAGCGTTTCGTCTGGAACTTTCGCGATGGAAACTCCGCCGAAGGGGATGTTGTTGAACACTCATTCGAAAAGCCGGGGCTCTACGCCGTCAACCTTCAGGTTTTCGACGACACGGGTCACCCCGAAGCCACGGACTTTTCGCAGATATTGGTGACGGTCAATCATCCGCCCGTTGCTGAAGCCGGCCCGGACCTGCTGGTCGCGCCAGGTGAAGTTTTCACACTTTCGGGCGCCCGCTCAACCGATGAAGACGGCGAGATCTCCGGGTGGCGTTGGGATATCCATGGCAGCGATGAAACGCTCGAAGGCCGCACGGTCGAGCACCGGTTCAACCAGCCTGGCATCTATTCAATCGGACTGACGGTTACCGACGACAGCATCGCCTCCAACCGGACGGCACAAGATCAACTGACTGTGCGGGTCAACCACTCACCGGTCGCGGAGGCCGGCGAAAATGTGGTCAGCGGAGCGCTTCGCGTTGTGTTCGATGCCAATGCCTCGGCCGATCCGGACAATGATGGTTTGTCCTACGTCTGGAACCTGGGGGACGGTAACGTTGCGCATGGCGCGGTCGTCGAACACACCTATGAGACCGGTGGCATTTATCCCGTAAGGCTGACTGCAGACGATGGCACCGGCGTTGCCAATGCCCGCGACACCGACGCACTGACCGTTTCGATCAACCGCCAGCCCAAGGCTGTCGCCGGGGAAAATCAACAGGCCTGCGTCGGAGACGTGTTCGTCTTCGATGCGAGCTCGTCGATCGATCCGGACGGCGGCCTGCTGAGTTACGAGTGGGACTTCGGCGATGGTGAGAAGGCGACGATCATCAATCCGACGAAGATATTCGGGGCGGCCGGAGCCTACCGGGTCCTGCTTGATGTGACTGACGAATCCGGCCTGCCGAATGCATCGCATCGTGACGAGATTCTGGCGACCGTTCTGCCGGCTCCCGTGGCGCATGCCGGTAACGATATGGAGATCTGCGCCGGCACGACGGTTCGGTTTGACGGAACGAAATCGACCGATGTCGACGGTGTTGTGAACCGGTATTCCTGGGATTTCGGCGATGGCCAATCCGGCGGCGGCGATCGGCCGGAGCATCTGTTCAGTGATGCGGGAATCTATCGGGTTACGCTCCAGATCGAGGGCGACAATCTGGGCATCTGCTCACCGGTTTCGAGTGATGATCTGACGGTAACGGTTTTGGATGCGCCGGTGGCGGTCATCACGGCGCGAAGCGCCGTCGCGATCGGCGAGGTTATCGAATTCGACGGTCTGAAATCGACATCGAAAAGTGCCGCCATTTCGGGTTACGAATGGGACTTCGGCGACGGAATGACGGCAAAGGGCGTCAAAGTCAGCCATGCTTTCGAGAGGCCAGGCGTCTATAGCGTCCGGCTCCGCGCCTTGGCTGATGAAGAGGCCGGCGGTTGCTCAAGCGCCGAGGTCGTTCATCTCGTCACGGTCAATGAAGCGCCCGTTGCCAAGATCGACACGAAACCTGCAGTCGAAATTCATCGTCCGCTGACGCTGTCGGCCGCTGGGTCAAGCGACTCCGACGGTGGTATTGCGGCTTATCATTGGGATTTCGGCGACGGGAACAAGTCCGACGGGATCGAAGTTTCCCATATCTGGCGCGAATCCGGACCGCACGTCGTCACCTTGACCGTGGATGACGGCAAAAGCCTGAAGAACAGCCGCCATTCGGTTAAATTCGAAGTCGACGTCACACCGGCGCCACCGATCGAGATCGCCGTCTCACAGATGGCCTGTCCGGGTGAAGTCCTGCAATTCGACCTCGCCAACTTGCCCGACACTGTTGACCCCGAAACACCGCGTTGGGAGTTTGGCGACGGCACGGGCCTCGCTGGCAAGCAAACGTCTCACGCCTATTCCCGCCCGGGCACCTATTCGGTCAGCGTGGCGACGCCGGTCGACCGCGCCGGCAACAGGCTCGTCACGCCATTTGCAAAGAACGTCACCATAAACCGTCGGCCGGTGGCGCTATTCAGCGCTCCGCGCAAGAGTTGTGCTGGCACGCAAGTGACCTTCGATGCCAGCGATTCTTTCGATGCCGACAATGGATTGAAGCATTATCACTGGGATTTCGGGGACGGAAAAACCGCCGAAGGCATGCAGGTGTCGCACAGCTATGCCCAGCCCGGTATCTACTGGCCGAGGCTGACGGTAACCGACGGATCAGGCTCGGTCTGCTCGACGGCAACGGAGACCGTGGATATTCTGGTCAATGCGCCTCCGGTGGCTGATGCCGGCCCGGATGTCGACCTGCTCTTTGGTGGGGCGCATGACAGTCTCGTTCTTGACGCAAGCCGCTCAAGCGATCCGGATGGAGACACGTTGATCTACTACTGGACCCTTTCCAACGGCGTTGAGGTTGATGGTGAAAAGGCCAGGGTCGAGTTTTCCGAAGCCGGTGAAGTGACGGCGTTGTTGACGGCGGCCGATCCGCATGGCCTGGATTGCAGCTTCGCGGAAGACACGGTTACAATCAGGACGACACAGCGCGAGCGTTCGACACCGCAGACAGAGTAGCGAGCGTCGCAACGAACCAGACGAGGGGAACAGGCAGGCATCGCGTGGGGGCGACGACTGTCAGATTAAAAATCGAATATGCGATTTAGCCTGCGAACAAAAATGATGCTGTTTGCGGCAGTCATCGCGGTTTTGCCGCTGGTGGTTGCCGGACAGTCGATCATTCGCATTGCCCAGGACGAGCTCAAGAGCACGGCCAACGAGCAGCTTGTCGGCACGGCCCGCCAGCTGACGTATGAATTCAATGCCTTCTTTGAGTATTCACTTTTCGCGCCGCTCGATCTGATACGCAACGCCATTGGAGGCAATAAACTTGATTCCGCCGGCAAAATCGCAGTGCTGCGCCAGGGCATTGCCGACCTTCCGGATGTGGTGGCGTTGCAGGTCGATATAGAGGGCTCACCGCGGCCTCTCGTCGTGTCGCAGGAGGCCTTCGTCAACAGGCTGCGTGACAAGATCGATGACCCGATGGCGGTCCTTCGGGTGGACCGTGACACGCTCGACCCGGACGTGACAAATCCCCGGCGTGCCCGTGGTATCCAAAGGGTCGAGGAGACGGGTGACTGGCTGGCGACTGCGACATTGCCGATCACTGAGGGCATTGGCGGACGCAAGGCGGAATTGCATGCCCGTATCAATCTCGACCGTCTGAAACAGGTTATCGAATTCCATCCATTCGCAAAGACCGGAACGATCCATGTCATCGATGCCGATGGAGCCGTGGTTTTCGGGACGGCACCGGACGAATACGATCACACCAGCGTTGTGCAGGATGCGGTGCAGATGCTGGAGACCCGTTCGGGCTCGATTGCCGTCGGTCCGCACGAATTGCGGGATGGCTCAGTCTCACTGGCAGCCATCAACGTGCCACGGGTTTTTCCGTGGGCAATCCTGGTGGAGAAATCCGAGCGGGACGCCTACCAGCCAGTGACGGACATGATCCGCAACCTCCTGGTCTGGCTCGGCATCGGGCTGACCGTGGCGATGATCGGTGCCGTTGTCTTCTCGATGGGCATTTCGGGGCCGATCCTGAGGATTGGCCAGGCAGCGATGGAGATTGCCCGCGGCAACCTCGAAGTCCGGGTCGACAATGTGCGTTCGCGCGATGAGATCGGCGATCTCGCCAAACGGTTCAACGACATGATCGTGCAGCTTAATGAGCGGTTCGAGCTGCAGAAATTCGTCTCCCGCGGAACCATGAAGGCGATCGAGGAAAGTGAACACCGGCAAGTCTCGCTCGGCGGTGAGCGGCGGCGGGTGGCCGTCCTGTTTGCCGATATTCGTGGCTACACGGCGTTTTCGGAAGGCCGCGAGCCGGAGGAAGTCGTCGAGGTTCTTAACAGCTATTTCCAGACAATCTCGGATATTGTCGCTGAAAACCACGGCGACATTGACAAGTTTGTCGGTGATGAGGTCATGGCGCTGTTTCTGGGTGAGAACATGACGACGCATGCGGTGGAATGCGCCATCGCCATCATGGGTGCGATGAAGCAAATGACGGAGGATTCCGGCGTCAATCTTCGTATCGGCATCGGCGTTCATGTGGGAGAGGTCGTCTTCGGCGCCATGGGCAGCGACCAGCGCAAGGACTTCACCGTTCTCGGCGACCACGTGAACCTTGCAGCACGCTTGTGCGGAGCTGCAGGACCCGACGAAACCATGGTGACCAAGGACATCATGGATGACCTGCCGGAAGCCTTGACCGATATTGCCGAGAAACTCGAACCGATCAAGGTGAAGGGCAAAGCCAAGCCGATCGAGATTTATGTCTACCACGGACCTGCAAGGGTCGAGCCGGAGCCGGCCTGACGTAAAAGCTACGCGATTCAGAGGGTTGTGGCCTGACGCTTGCTCTCTGATTCAATCCGCTCAGACATTGAATCAAGCAGATGGATCAAGCGGGCGTTTTGGTGGCGCCTTTTGGTTCCTGTTCGCCGTGCCGCCCGTCCGGTTCTACTTTTCCGACCAGATCGCCAGCTCGTTGCCGTTGGGATCGCGAAAATGGAACCGGCGTCCGCCTGGAAACGCATAGATTTCGCGGATGACCTCAGCGCCTGCGGTTTGAACAGCGTCCAAAAGCTGTTCCAGATCATCGCCATAAAGCACGACCAGAACACCCGGTTTGTTGGCTGACACGCCGCTTTCGCCATTGAAGCCACCTTCGACGCCGGCTCCTGTGAAGCTGATATAGGTGGGGCCCCAGTCCTGAAACTCCCATCCGAACACCGATGCGTAAAACGCCTTCGTCGCATCCGCATCCGCCAGCGGAAACTCGATGTAGTTGATTGTTTTATCTCTGCTGTCCATAGCGACCTCGTGACGTGATTCTGCCAATAGGGGTCACGGTATCATGGCAAGCGCGTCAATATCTCGACGTTCGAGTCGTGCCTGCCGGCAGAGTTCAGGTCATGCGGTCCCAATCGCCATGGCGCATGTTGAGACTGCGCTCCAGCGCGTCGACGCCCTCGGGTGCTGAGAGCTCGAAGCGTGGAGACCGGTCCATAAACTCGTGCATATGGACAACCAGCTGGTCCTTGTCAGCCAGTACAACGCCATAGGCTGCAGGTTCGAAGGATCCTGGAAAACTGGATGCCGGTGCTTCGAGATCAAGCGCCAGCTGATGGTTCAAACCACGCATGCAGGAAAAGGAAATACCACGCCAATTGCCGAATATCGGGCGGTGGACATGGCCGAAAAACAGGTGGCGAATGCGTGCCAGGTGTGGCGCCAAAGCTTCGAAAAGGGCCTCGGAGTCAAGCAAAACGAGCGTGTCCATGCCCGCCATCCCGACCTTCATCGGTGGATGGTGCATGAAAAGGATGACCGGTCCGGTGGAAGCCGCCAACTCATTCCTCAACCAAGCCAGACGCACGGCACAGTATTCACCGGTGTCAGCATCTTTGCGGCGAGTATCGAGAAACAGGCAACGTCCCGCGGGGGTGTCTTCAGCGTATTGAACGAAACCGTTTTCATCGACCGGAGTGCCCGGCACGGCTTTCGCGAGAGCTTCAGGTTCATCATGGTTTCCGAGCATCAGTTTAACGGGCATTGTCAGGCGTTTAATCGCGTCGGCAAAAACCGCGTAATTCTCATCGGAACTCCAGTGTACAAGGTCGCCGCTGAACACAACGAAGTCGGCATCGCTGTGTTCCTGGTTGATGCTGTCGATGGCGGCGTGCAGCCGGCTTTCGGGCGACACGCCGTAGAGCCGGCGAGCGCCGCTGATAAGGTGGACGTCCGTGACCTGGATGAACTTGAGTTTGCTCATGCGAATCCTCTGGCGACTGACTGGATGAATCCGGAATGCATTCGGGTACCGTAGGCGCATCGGCCCCGGTATTCAAAGGGATTGTGCATTCCCTGCCGACAGCATGACGGTGACGTGCTAATGAGACGCGATTTTTTCGAATTGGCGGAGAGAATGCGTGAACGATCAGGACAAAATTCAACAGGTGCGGCGCTATTTCGAGCGGCTGACGGCTTCTGACATTGCCGGAATTATTGGAATGTTTGCCTCCGATGGTCATGTCGATTCCCCATTTCTGGGACGCATGGACGCGGCATCTTTTTTCGAGAAGCTCGGCAATGCATCCAGTCAGAACCGACTAACCGTCTTTGACGTCTTGCTCGGAGAGAACGGGGACAGCGCCGCCGCCCACTTCCAATATGATTGGACGCTGTCGAACGGCGATGAATTGGTGTTCCAGGGCGTCGATTACTTCAAGTTTGACGCCGCCGGAAAGTTCCATTCCATGTCGATTTTCTACGATACGCACCCTTTGAGGGAGGAAGTTGGCGACAAATACGCCAACGCGTGACCTGGATTAACGTCCCGGGATTACCTCGTATCCCGCCTCTTCAGGCTCGTCGTCGACGATTTCGGCCGGGAAGCCCGGCGCCGTGATGTCGAGACCGGTCGTCTCCTCAAGGCGGCGGATGATGTCTGGTGAAAAGGCACGAGAGCCGTAACGCCGTTCTCCGTCCTTGAAGATGTCGATCATCATCGGGTTGATCTCCAGCGGAACGCCGCTGCGATCGGCGATCGCCTGAAACAGACCGATGTCCTTGGAGACGAGGTCCATGGTGAAGTTGATGTCGCGGGATCCGTTTAGAATGACCTGGCTTTCGGTTTCGTGGACGAAGGAATTGCCGGATGAAATCCGGATCGCTTCATAGGCGGTGTTGAGATCCATGCCTGCGGCCTTGGATGTAACCAGGGCTTCACAAAGGGTAAGCAGGTTGGCGGTCGCCAGATAGTTGGTCACGACCTTGAGCACGGATGCAGAGCCGAGCGGGCCGGTATGCAGGATGCGGCGACCCATCGCCTTGAGCACCGGCAGCATGCGTTCGAAGGTCGAGCGCTCACAGCCGGCGAAGATCGCGATGTTGCCGGTTGCAGCGCGATGGCAACCGCCGGAAACAGGGCAGTCGACCGGTTCGCCGCCGGCCGCGATTACCTTCTCGCCCAGGCGCTTCACCTCGGCTTCGTCGGTGGTCGACATTTCGGCCCAGATCTTGCCCGGACCGAAACCGGCCAACAGTCCGTCTTCTGCTTCCATCACGGCTGCGGATGCCTGCGGGTTCGGCAGGCAGGTGATGACAAGGTCGCAGGTGTCAGCCATGGCCCGCGGGCAGTCTGCCCACTTCGCACCCCTGTCCACAAAGGGCTGCGCGATTGAACGATCGAGGTCGCGAACCGTCAGGTCGAAACCATTGCGCAACAGGCTGCCGGCCAGCTTGCCGCCGACATTGCCAAGACCGATAAATCCGACTTTCATGCGTTCCTCCCGTCGCAAACCGATCAGTCGATCGGCGTTTCCTGCATGGATAAATGCAGCGCGGAACCATTGTATGGGTGGGCGCGCGCTACCTCCTCATTGAGTTCCACTCCTAGCCCGGGCTCGGTCGGCGGCACCACGTAGCCGTCCTCCCAGACGATCGGGGCGGTCAGCAACTCGGCGTGAAACCCGTCCCATTTCAGAATGCTCTCCAGGATAAGAAAATTCGGCGAACAGGCCGCCAGTTGAATGTTCGCGGCTCCGACGATCGGTCCGCAATAGAGATGCGGCGCGATCTGGGCGTATCGTGTCTCTGCCATGGCCGCGATCTTCTTGGCTTCGAGCAGGCCACCAACGCGACCGAGATCGGGCTGCAAGATGGAAGCTGCGCCACAATCGAGCAGGCGGGCAAATTCGTATTTTGTGCAGAGCCGCTCACCTGATGAAATCGGCACCGAGGTGTACCGGGCGACCTCTGCCATCTGCTCCGGCATCTCGGGTGGCACCGGCTCCTCGAACCAAAGGGGTTCGTAGCGCTCAAGCCGGCGAGCCATGCGCTTGGCTCCGGACACGGTGAACTGGCCGTGGGTCCCGAACAGCAGATCGGCCTTTGTGCCAACCGCCTCGCGAATGCATTTGCAGAACTGCTCCGAGCGCTCAAGATCTTCAAGCCGGGGCTGATGCCCGTCGAACACCGTGTAGGGGCCGGCCGGATCGAACTTTACGGCGGTGAAGCCTTCATTGACCCAGTGAAGGGCGATTTCCGCGGCAATGTCGGGATCGTTGTAGACATTCGGGACATCCGGGTCGGGGTAAACATCTTTGTCCCCAGGCGGATAGAGGTAGGTGTAGGTTCGCAGCCGCTCATGCACACGACCGCCGAGCAATTCATAGACCGGCTTGTTCGCAGCCTTGCCGACAATGTCCCAACAGGCCATCTCGAGTGCGCTGAGGACGCCCATGACCGTCACGTCAGGACGCAGCGTATAGCCAGCCCCGTAGGTGCGTCGCCACAGCGTTTCGATGTGATGGGGATCATTGCCTTCGAAGACCCGCCCGAACACGTCTTCCGCCATGTGTGCAACAAGATGCGGGTTGAATGTGGCGTTGTAGATTTCGCCAATGCCGGTAATCCCGCAAGCGGTCGTCAGTTTGACGAAAACGAAGTAGGCGCCGCCGCGCCGGGGCGGTGGATTGCCGACTACAAACGTGTCGATGGATTGCAGCTTCATGGGACGGTTACTCCCGTTCACTCTTCCGGTAACTGGCCGTTTCCAGCCATTGCGGGTTGATGGTTGCGCCCCAGCCGGGCGCGTCGGTCACCGTAACCCGGCCGCCTTCGACCGCAAACGGTTCGCCCACGAACAGATCCTGTTGCCAGGGATAGTAGTCCGCGCCTTCAATCGACAGTTCAAGATAGGGGCCGGCATTGGCGATCCCCTTGAGGAAATGCATGGTGAACAGCGTCACCATGGACAGGTTGGCCGAATGCGGGGTGCAGGGCAGGCCGGCCTCCTGCGCCATGCTGGCCACTCTGAGGGCACGCGAAAGGCCGCCGACGTAACAGATGTCCGGTTGTACGACGTCGACGGCGCGCATGTCGATCATGCGCTTCCAGGTGGACAGGTCGCAGTCCTGCTCACCGCCGGTGACGTCAAGGTCCAGGGCGGCCGTCACCTGACGGGTCTGATCAAGGTCCCAATAAGGGCAGGGCTCTTCGAAGTGGCAAATGCCATGATCCTGCAAGAGGCCACCGATCTCAATCGCACGTGCGGCGGAAAAGCCGCTGTTGGCGTCGACGAGAAGCGCGGTTTCGTCGCCCAATGCGGCACGCATTGCCGGTACGATTTTTTCCGTGCGTCCCGGCCATTCGTCCTGATCGTGACCGCATTCCGAGGCGATACGAAACTTGAATGCGTCGAAACCGCGTTTCTCGCGCAAGGCCGACAATCGAGCGGCTTCCGCGTCCGGCGTAATGTCCCGACGCATGCTGGATGCATAGGCTCGCAACGGGCCGGCTTCGCCACCAATCAGTTCACAGACGGGCTTTCCTTCCGCCTGTCCGCGCAAATCCCACAAGGCCGTATCGAGGCCCGCCAGGGCGCGGCGAAGGTAGGAGCCCGGAAATTTGTGCTCCTTCTCGACGACCCGATCCATCAGCAGATCGATGGCGTACGCGTCCTCTCCAAGCACCCAAGGTGCAACCTGCCGATGGAAGACCTGAACGGTGATGTCGGCATTGTAAGTCGACACCTGGCCCCAACCGGTACTGCCATTGTCGGCCGTTACTCGGACAAATCCGACGAATTCGTTGCTGAAGGTTTCAAGCGACTGGATCTTCATTTCGGTCACGCAGCGTCTTCAAGGATCATGTCAGCGCCTTTGCGGGCGAGCATGATCGTCGGGGCATTGGTATTGCCGGAGGTGATGTTTGGAAAGGACGACGCATCGATGACGCGCAGGCTGTCGATCCCGTGTACCCGCAGCCGAGCGTCGAGCACACTGTCGGTTTCGTCCCGGCCCATCCGGCAGGTGGAGGTGGGGTGGTAGACGGTGCAGGCCGTTTCGCGAAAGTGTTCCAGCACCTCCTCGTCATTCATTGACGCCGGGTCGGGCTGACGCGCGCGTTGGATCAGCCGGGCCATGGTTGGTGTCTCGATCAGCCCGCGTAGCAACCGTCCGCCACGGCGCACGGCTTCGCAATCTTCCTCTTCGGCCAGCGAATTGGGTTGAATCCGCGGTTGCACTTCCGGATCGGCCGAAGCGATATCGATGCGGCCGCGGCTGACAGGGCGGCAGGGTTGGAAGGACAGGATGAGTCCCGGTGAGGAATCAAGATTTGGCTTCGAGCCGTCGCCGGTCGAATAGGTGGCTGGATTGCAGTAGATCTGGATATCGGGTTGGGTCGCATCCGGCGATGAGCGGATGAAGCCGCCGCACTGGTTGATGCCGAGGCTCAGAATGCCGCGTCGGGTGAGAACGTATTGCAGAGCCGCCTTTACTCGACCCGACAGCGGCCCCAACTGATTGTTGAGTGTCGGAACACGCGCATCGTAGTGATAGGTCGCGGCGATATGGTCCTGCAAACCGCCTCCCACCTCCGGCATATGCCGTCGCACCTCGATGCCATGGCGCCGTAGCACATCCTCGGGGCCGAGGCCCGACAGCTGCAGCAGTTTCGGCGAATTGACAGAGCCTGCACAGACGATGACTTCGCGGCCGGCGATGGCGGTGGTCGGATTGCCGTTGTCCCGGTAGACCACGCCAGCGGCACGAGTGCCGTCGAAGGTAAGGGTTTCGACGGTAGCGTTCTTCGCCAGATACAGATTGGGCCGGCCCCTCGCGGGATGAAGAAATGCGTCTGCCGACGAGCAGCGCCAGCCCTTTCGGGTGGTGTTGTGATAGATCCCGAGCCCTTCGCTTTGCTCGCCGTTGCAGTCGTTGGTCAACGGCCATCCCGCCTCTCGGGCCGCTTCGAGGAAATCCCGGGTGATCGGATGGGCCTGTCCGGTCTCGTCGGTGACCCACAGAGGTCCATCCCCTTCAGTCTCATACCGGCCGTTGCGGTAGACCGCCTTGGTTTCATTGCTTTCGAAGACGGGTCGCACCGATTGCCAGTCCCAACCACCGGCGCCACTGGCCGCCCAGTCGTTAAAATCCTCCGGCAAGCCGCGGCAATAGACCATGGCATTGATTGAGCTGGAGCCACCCACCACTTTGCCACGCGGCCAGTAACCGACCCGGCCCTTCAGGCCGGCATCCGGCTCCGCATTGAACATCCAATTCACGCTGGCGTCCGAATAGGTGAAGCCGTACCCGATAGGCACGCGAATGCGCAGTTTCTTGTCCGAACCGCCAGCCTCGATCAGCAGCACAGAATAGCGGCCGCTTTCAGTCAGGCGGTTGGCCAAAACGCAACCGGCGGAGCCGGCGCCAACAATAATGAAATCGTATGTCCTCGACATGGCATCGTTCATTCGGTTCAGGTTCGTGCTGGAGCACTTTCGGCGCTGCGTTGACACCATTCAAACGAAGCTTTATCGGCCATAGGCCTAAGTTTATTTGTGGCAGGAGGCCGCGATGAGCTATCAACTCCCGCCTGTGACCTGGCTGCGTGCCTTTGAGGCAGCAGCCCGTCACTGCAGCTTCGCGGCCGCCGCCAGCGAACTCAACATGACGTCCGCGGCGATCAGTCACCAGATTCGATCGCTTGAAAAGCGTCTCGGGTTCGGTCTGTTCGAACGGTTGCCGCGCGGTGTTCGACTGACGGAAATGGGAGCGGCTTACCTGCCGGCGGTGCGTCGTGCCTTCGAGGATCTGTCGATCGCGACGACTGGTATTTTTGGGTCGCTGGGTGAAAAGACGCTGCGCATTCGGTTGCCCATCTCCTACGCGATGCTGGTACTCACACCGCAATTGCCCTCCTTCAAACGCGATTACCCCGGAATCGAGCTGCAGCTCTGTACCACGGTCTGGGGCGACGGACTGAACCAGGAGGCTGTCGACATCGATATCCGCTATGGTGATGGCCGGTGGGCAGATTTGCAGGTTGCGCCGGAGCAAATTGCCAGCGAGCGGTCCATCATCGTCTGCAGTGCAGACTATGCAAAGGAACTCGGGCCCAACCCGACCCTTGATAAACTGGCACAGGGGCGGATCGTTCAGATCATGGGATGTGAAGGCCTCTGGCATGATTTGTTGCGGCAGGAGGGAGCGGACGTGGCAGTCCAACCGGCTGGTGTCAAATCCGATACTTCACTGGTTGCACTGGAATATGCGGCGGCAGGACATGGTGCCGTTCTCGTACTCGATGCCTTTGCGGCCCCCTATCTGAAATCCGGTCGACTCATTCAGCCGATCGCGGCCTCTCTGCAAACCCCTCAGTCGCACTATCTCGTCCGAAGTCCCGAGAGCCAACACAAAGCAGAAGTGCTTCTGTTCTGCGACTGGTTGAGCGCTCGCTTTGGAGATTGACGTGACCTCGTATCGAGGTGGTTGAGATGATGGCCAAAATCGGTCAAGTATGAACAATTCGGCCATTGGCGGCCGGCATATTCCGAACGGCGGGAGGAAACCGTGCCCAATATCCTTCGAAGCGACGATATCGCCTTTCTTCTCTATGAGGTGCTCGATCTTGAGGGTCTTTCGGCGATGCCGCGATTTGCCACGACCGAGCGGGATGTCGCGGATGCGATCCTCGACAGTGTCGAGAAGATCGCCGAGGAACGCTATCAGCCGCATGCCCAGAAGCTCGACGCCCAGGAGCCGGAATTTGACGGTGAACGGGTTCACATCATTCCCGAGGTCAAGGAAGCGCTTGACGCGTTCTGCGAAGCCGGATTGATGGGAGCACCCTTTGACAGCGACTATGGCGGTCTGCAGCTGCCCTATCTTTTGCAGACCGCGATTTCGGCCTGGTTTTCAGCCGCCAACTGGGGCACGAGCGGTTACACCGGCCTGACGATCGCGGCCGGCAACTTGCTAGCCGAACACGGCAGCGAGGAGCAGAAGGAACGCTATCTCAAGCCGATGGTCGAGGGGCGCTATTTCGGCACCATGGCGCTTTCCGAGCCGCATGCCGGATCGTCGGTCGGTGATATCCGCACCCGCGCCGAACCCCAACCGGACGGCTCGTACCGGTTGTTCGGCAACAAGATGTGGATCTCCGGTGCCGACCACGAAATGTCTGAAAACATCGTCAATCTCGTGCTCGCCAAGGTGCCCGGTGGGCCGCCCGGCGTGAAGGGCATTTCGCTGTTCATCGTGCCCCGATACCTGGTCAACGAGGATGGCAGTGCCGGGGCGCGCAACGATATCCGGCTTGCCGGCCTCAATCACAAGATGGGGTGCCGCGGCACGGTCAACTGTGTTCTGAATTTCGGCGAGCGGGAAGGGGCCGTCGGTTATCTTGTCGGGCTTGAGAATGAGGGCCTTGCCTGCATGTTCTCGATGATGAACGAGATGCGTGTCGGTGTTGGCCTGAGTGCCGCAGCGCTCGCCGCAACAGGTTACCTGCATGCCCTCGACTATGCGCAAGATCGCACGCAGGGCCGCAAGCTGGACAACCGTGACCCTGCCACACCAATGGTCCCCATCATCGAGCACGCCGACGTCAAGCGCATGCTGATGCAGCAGAAGGCCTTTGCGGAGGGTGCCCTTGCCCTGTGCTTTTATGCCGCGCGGCTTATTGACGAGAAGATAGGTGGCGACGAGGCGATGGTCGCGAAGGCGGACCTTCTGCTCGATATTCTAACGCCCATCGCCAAGTCATGGCCCTCGGAATTCGGATTGCGCGCCAATGAGACGGCCATTCAGGTGTTTGGAGGCGCCGGCTATACGCGTGACTATCCAGTGGAGCGCTTTTACCGGGACAACCGGCTCAATCACATCCACGAGGGGACTCGCGGTATCCAGGGGCTCGACCTTCTCGGCCGCAAGGTGCCGATGCGCGACGGTGCCTCGTACAAGGCCCTGATGGCTGAGATCGCTTCGACAGCCGAGGTGGCGACCCTTTACCCTGAACTTGCTGAATTTTCCGAGGCTCTTCAGTTAGCTGCATCGAGAGCGACCGATACCACCATCGCCATGGGAGCCAAAGCCGAGCAATTGGGTCGCGAGGCCTATCTCGCCAACGCCACCATCTATCTGGACATGCTCGGGCATGTGGTGGTGGCGTGGATCTGGTTGCGACAGGCGTTGGTGGCTCAGGAAGCGCTTTCAAATGCGTCTGGGGCACGGCGCGCCTTCTACGAGGGAAAGATTGCTGCCTGCCGCTACTTCTATCGCTACGAGTTACCGCAAACGGAAACCCTGTGTCAGCTTCTCGCGGCCATGGATACGACGTGCCTCGATGCCGCCGCTGAAGCGTTCTGACAACCGCAGCGCTGCTGGCGGCTCAGCGTCACCGGCGTGCGAGCACGCCAGCAATCGTCTTGACGCAGATTTCGATATCGAGTGCCAGGGACTGCCGATCAATATATTCGCGGTCGGCATGCGCCAGCTCGCGGGGGCGGGACATGTCGATACCACGGATCTGGGCAAGGCCGGTGACTCCCGGACGCACGGCGAAGACGCCCTCGTTGTCGCGTTCGGCAATAACATCCGACTGACCTGGCAAACAGGGGCGTGGGCCGACCAGGCTCATGTCACCAAGCAGAATGTTGAGCAGCTGGGGCAGTTCGTCGAGCTTGAAGCGGCGTATGAAATGTCCAACTCTCGTCTTCGCCTCAGGCGCCACCTCGTGCGTGCCAAGATCCGGCGTTCCGGCGTGCATTGAACGTAGCTTCCAGATGGTAAAGTGCTGACCTTTGCGGCCGACACGGGTTTGGCTGAAAAACGGATTTCCGGGTGTCTCGAGTCGAATGAGCAACGCGAGCACCAATACCACGGGTGCCACTGGCACCAGCAACAGCCCTGAGACGGCGATATCAAGCAGCCTTTTCACGAATGACCTGCTGGTAGAGCGCGTGGTAGCGCTGACCCATTCGTTGGGAGTGGAGCTCGTTTTGAAAGTGATGCCTGGCGGCTTCACCCAATCGCCCCGCCAGCTCCGCGTCGTCGCCGAGCGATCGCATAGCCTGTGCCAAACGGCCGGGGTCATTTGGTGGCACGACGAGGCCTGTGATGCCGTCCCGGTTGACGAAACTGGTGCCGGTGCCAATCTCGCAACTGATCATCGGCTTGCCGCTCATGGCGGCCTCCGCCAAAGAAAGGCCGAAGGCCTCCGAACGTTTGTTGGACGGCAGGACCAGCGCGGTGCACAACTGCATAAGCGCCATTTTGTCGACGTCATCGATCGCGCCGACGAAGTGGACATTGTCGAGCCTCAACTCCTCCTTGCGCGCCTTGTATTCCGCTTCCCGTTTGCCGGCTCCGGCAATGACCACCGGTTTGTGCAGATCACGGGCAGCGTCCAGGAGGGTCTGCACACCCTTGTAATGGCGCAGCACACCCACAAAGAAAAAGAAGTCGCTGCCGAAACGCTGATGCCACTTCTTCAGCGTGTCCACCGATGGGACCGGATAGGAGGAAGGATCCAGACCGAGGGGAATGATATCCGTCTTGCTGGCGTAACGCTTTAGAACCGGGCTCGAGCTAACGTAATTGTCCGACGTTGCAACAATCCGATCGACGCTGGACAGGAAGCGGTGGCGTAACGGGCCATAGAGCGATTCAACCAAGGCATTGCCCAGCGCGTCAGAGTGATAGGTCACGACGGTTGGCTTCTCCGGGCGACCTAGCAGATGGGCGAGATCCATGAACGGCCATGGAAAGTGCAGGTGCACGACATCCGATTCCACCGCCAGGCACTTGTATTGCCGATACGCATCGAGGGAAAAGTCAGTCGACAGGATTTCGAAACTGCGCTTGGCTTTGTGCAGGGATTGTCCGTTGAATTCCGATCGCGTGTTTTCGCCGTCATCGTTGATCGAGAGCACGTGATGCTCGGCGCCCAGTTCCCCGGTGCTGCGCGCTACGGCGTCGATCACCCGTTCGGCGCCACCGAACGTTTCGGGCCAGTAGGTCTTGAAGAAATGAAGGACGCGCATGCAACGGTTCTCGCGAAATCGCCGCCTTGTCGCATGTCTTCAGCGGGCAGGCAATCTTCCAGATCGGTTCCTGTTGCCGATCAGGAGCGGCCGTAAATGTCCTCATAGCGGACGATGTCGTCTTCTCCGAGATAGCTGCCGGTTTGCACTTCGATCAACGTCATCGGTTCGTCGCCGCGGTTTTCCATGCGATGGATCTTGCCGCATTCAATATAGGTCGACTCGTTCGGATGGAGGACGAGATCATCGTCGCCGTTGACAATGTGGGCGACACCCTGAACGACGGTCCAGTGTTCGGAGCGGTGGTTGTGGGATTGCAGGCTGAGGCAGCCGCCGGGTTTGACCTCGATGCGTTTGACCTTGTAGCCGGCGCCCTCGTCGAGAATCGTATAGGAGCCCCAGGGACGATAGCCTGTCGGGAAGCTGGCATGGGCTTCATGGCCGTCGTCGCGCAGTTGCTCGTAGAGCGCCTTGACCTCTTGTGCCTTGTCCTTGCTGACGACAAGGGTGGCATCTCGCGTATCGACAACAGCAATTCCCTCGACGCCGACCAGCCCGATCAAGCGATCTTCGGCGCTGACGAAACAGTTCCTGGAATCGACCAGGGCGGCGTCGCCAATGACAGCGTTGCCATTTTCGTCCGCCGCGAAGTTGTCGGAGAGGGACGACCAGGTTCCGACATCATCCCAGCCTATATCGGAACGCACGACGGACAGGTTGTCGACCTTTTCCATGACCGCGTAGTCGATGGAGATCTTGGGCACGTCCTTGAACGTATTGGCGTCCAGCGTGATCTCACGATAACCAGCCTCAATGTCCTGGCGATCGCTTTTTTCGAGGCTTGTGCGGCTGCCGTCGAGAATCTCCGGGCAAACGGCCTGCATCGCGTCGATCATGGTGCCTGCGGCAAAGCAGAACATGCCCGAGTTCCACAAAAACCGGCCGGACTCCAGATATTGTTGAGCGGTCGGGGCGTTCGGCTTTTCAACAAAGCGGACCGCCTGCTCGCCGTCCACTTCGATATAGCCGTAGCCGGTTTCCGGCCGGTCCGGCTCGATCCCGAAAGTGACTATTCTGCCTTCTGCTGCGCGCGCAGCGGCAGCCGTGACGACGTTGCGGAATTGATCGAGCTTGCGAATGAGATGATCGGCCGCCAGGAAGAGCAAGATAGCGTCGCGCCCGAACGTCTCAGCAACATAAAGGGCGGCAACGGCAGTCGCCGCCGCAGTGTCACGACCCATCGGTTCCAGCAGCAGGTGGTTGGTGACCGAACCGATATTGCATTTGTCGTATTCGGCAACGGTTTTGAAGGACGAATCGCGCGCCGTGATCGTGACAATGTCGGTGATTTCGCCCACGGACGCTGCCCGCAGATAGGTTCCCTGCAACAGGCTCTTGCCATCCTGCATCGGCAGAAACGGCTTGGGGTGGGACACGCGCGAGGCTGGCCACAGGCGTGAACCAACGCCGCCGCTGACGATCACAGGTACGATCATGGCAGTACTTTCATTGTCGAGGGCGGGCTTTCGCTCCGCACGCAATCGTTTGAGGCACTATATGGCGCAAACCATAATAATTTCGAAATGAGGGGTGCGGGCGACCGAGCTTCAGGTGTTCTGCGAGCGCAGCGATCGCTGCTGCTCGATGTCGACGATTTCGGCACCGCGGACACCATCAAGCCCGCCGCTGGCGTCGTAGCCCTCGACCACATCCTGCAGGGTCAGTCGCAGCATTGTCGTGTCTTCCTGGTCCAATTGCGCTTCCAGGCGAGCCAAGAGCTCGTGAATTTTACCCGAACTTGCAGGATTGCGTTCGTCGGCCTGCATGATCTTCGGATGCTTGGTGCCGACGACAGAATTGGTGATCAGCAGCTCTTCATAGAGCTTCTCGCCCGGGCGCAGTCCGCGGTACTCGATTTCGATATCGCCATCGGGATTGTCGGCATCGCGCACCGATTTGCCGCTCAACTGCACCATCAGCTCTGCCAGGTCACGGATCTTGATCGGCTCACCCATATCGAGGACAAAGACCTCGCCACCGTCGGCCATTGCGCCGGCCTGGATCACCAATTGAGCCGCTTCCTGGATCGTCATGAAGTAGCGCGTAACTTCCTCATGGGTCACGGTCACCGGTCCGCCATTTTGGATCTGTTCCTTGAACAGGTGGATCACCGAGCCTGAGGATCCCAGGACATTTCCGAAGCGGACGATCGAGAAAACGGTGTTTGCAGTCGTGGTCTGGATCTGCTGGACAACCTGTTCGGCCAACCGCTTCGATGCACCCATGACATTCGACGGGCGCACCGCCTTGTCCGTCGAAATCAGTGTAAATCGCTCAATACCCGCCTTGGCGGCTTCTTCGGCTACGATCAGTGTTCCAAACACGTTGTTCTTCACGCCTTGGGACGGATTGTGTTCGACGATCGGGACATGCTTGTAAGCTGCTGCATGGTAGACGCTGTCAATCGAGTGGCGGGCCAGCAGTGTTCGAACCCGATTGCGGTCCATGACGCTGCCAAGCGCATAGACGATTTCGACCGAACGACTGGACGCGATTTGCCCGATCTGCTTTTCGATGTTGTATAGGGCAAGTTCGCTGACCTCCAGCAGAACGAGCTTTTCCGGTTCTGCGGACAGGATCTGGTGGCAAAGCTCCGAGCCGATCGACCCGCCGGCGCCGGTAACAAGGATCCGTCTTCCCTTGATGGCATCGTAAAAGAGTTGCGGGATGGGATCGACGGCGTTTCGGCCGAGCAGATCGTCGATGCGGATTTCCTTGAGCTGCTGGAGATTGGCCTTGCCACGCAGCAGGTCGTGCAGTGGAGGAATGGTCTGCATTTCGAGCTTGTGCGGTGCCAGTCGGGCAACGATTGCGCGGCGTTGTGACGGAGTGGCGCCTGCGATGGCGAAAAGAACGCGTTGAACGCCATATTTGTTTTTGATCTTGCTGACGTTGTCCGGGCTGTAGACCCGACAGCCAAGGATCAGGCTGCCCTGAAGGGCCGGATTGTCGTCAATAAAGCCGACCAGGCGGTAGTGTGGGCTGGTCTGGATGGTTGCGGCCAATTGAGTTCCGGCGGCGCCAGCGCCATAGATCAGGATGTTTTCCCGCAGGTTTGGATCACCCACCACTGCTCGGTAATAGGCACGGGCCAGCATACGTAGGGAGCCGATGGAAACGAACAGCAGGACACCGAAGATCGGCGGCGCCGATCGCGGAATGTGGAACCCGCTGTCCATGTAGGAGGCTGCGGCGACGAACAGTGCCAAGATGACCGCACCGCCGGCTATGATGGTCATGGTCCGGCTTTCCATCGCCCGGATCAGGATGTCGTAGAGGCCAAGGAGGCGGTATATGCCGATACCGACAACGGGCAGGGCGATCCACAACCAGGATATGGCGGCCCGATGGGGAAAGTCGAACTGACCGTAACGCAGAGCAATAGCAAGATAGAGACACGCAACCATGGCCGCGCCGTCGGCGATCATCGAGAGCGCCCGCTTCCTGTCGCGGCTGAGATCCAATATCGCCCTGTGTATCGGACGCTCTGCGGCGTCCTTGTCCACCGGTGCCTTGCGCATCGGCTTTTCGTCCCGATTACTCTTACCCACTATCCGGCCCATGATTTAACTGTGTTACGTCATCGGCTGGCCCCTCAGCTGGTATAGCACCAGCCAATTGCCAACAACACCTCAAATATATGCGCCTGTCCCCAAGACGGAGCTTTGATGTGGATCGCGGCCATTTTGCGGCCAAAGTGGAAATGTCACCGGCCTGAAATTATTCTTGAAATCGCGCTTGAGGCGATTTTGCAACACAGCATTGCCATTTCAGGCTGTGCCGTGCCGTCAAGATCTGGCGAAAAAGGGCTTTAGACGCAAACCGATGAGGCTGCCCAGGAATCCAAAGATCAGCCATCCCCAGCCATGCAGGCTCCCCGAGATGATGCCGCCGAGATAGGCGCCGATGTTGCAGCCATAGGCGAGCCGTGCCCCGTATCCCATCAACAGACCGCCCGCGAGAGCCAATATCAGGTCACGCGGGCGCAATCGCAGGGTGGGCGCAAACAAACCTGCTAGCGAAGCAGCAAGAAGCGCGCCGACGACGATACCGAAGTTCATAACCGATGTGGGATCGGCAAAAACGGACCGCTCGAGCAGTCCGGTGCGTCCGGACCAATAAGCCCATTGGGTGACGTCCCATCCGAGACCGTTGGCAATCTTTGCGCCCCACAGCGCGAAAGCCGAGGTGATCCCCCAGGGTCGTGAGAGGGTCAGTAGAGTTGCAATTCCGACGACGGCGATCGCAATGGCGCCCCAGTGCTTTTTCCACGGGCCGCGCAATATCTCTGCGTTGCGCGGTGCTTCCTCCAAGGAACCATAGCGTCTGCGTTCGCGATGGATGCTGAGGACGGCGATGGCACCGAGCACAAGCGCTGTGAGCGCGAACGCGGCAACGGCGCCGAACGAGTCGACCAGGGAGTAGGCGGGCAAATCGGGAAGCGACCACCAGAACGGCATATGGGCGGTTGCGATGACCGATCCGGCTATGAAACCCGACAGGGTCACCAGCATGCGTGAATTTCCACCGCCCGCGGTGAACAATGTCCCGGAAGCGCAGCCGCCCCCGAATTGCATGCCGACCCCGAAGATCAAGGCACCGAGTGCAGCCGAAATCCCGAAGGGTGCGACTGCGCCGTAGATCGGTCTTCCGAACGCTTCCCCGGCTTCCAGCAGAGGAAAACTGATGGCGCTCGTCAACAGGATCAACAGGAACTGCGCACGCAGTCCGGCGCCGCGGCCGTCCAGGGCGAAGTGTCTCCAGGCGGCGGTAAAACCGAAAGACGCGTGGTAAAGCGATACGCCGGCAAACAGACCGATGATGGAAGCGATCGCCAGATTCGTCGCGCCATGGATATAGGCGAGGCCGATCAGCGCGATTGCAGTCGCGAAAGCAGCCATGGTCACCGTAGCCTGTATCGGATTCCGGCGGCTGATTTCGTTGACTGTCATGAGTTCGCGCAGGCTTGTGTGAGTGGGACTGCTGTAGCACTTTGCCGAAGGCACCAGCAATTCAAGACGGGACACAAACTCGGCATCGGCGGGATGTTCCAGGTATCAGTGACTTTCGTTTGACTTTCGAAATTGTTCATTCTATTTCGTTTGTGTGGGTAGACCGGGCGCCAAGGCTGCGGTTTTCGAGGCAAAAATGGATCAGGATACGGTTTACGACCTCTTCGTTATTGGCGGGGGGATCAATGGCTGCGGTGTCGCGCGCGATGCCGTAGGACGTGGATTTTCGGTTTTTCTGGCTGAAATGGATGATCTGGCGAGCGGCACGTCGTCCAGCTCGACCAAATTGATCCACGGTGGTCTTCGCTATCTTGAGCATTATGAATTTCGGCTCGTGCGCGAAGCATTGATGGAACGTGAGGTTCTTTGGAAGAATGCGCCGCATATCATCTGGCCGATGCGGTTCGTGCTGCCACACCACAAGGGCATGCGGCCAGCGTGGCTGCTACGCCTCGGCCTGTTCCTTTACGACCATCTTGGGGGGCGCAAGCTCTTGCCACCCACCAAGGTTCTCGACATGCAGTCGGACCCCGCTGCCAAACCGCTCAAGGGCCTTTTCGACAAGGCCTTCGAGTATTCCGATTGTTGGGTCAATGATGCGCGACTGGTGGTGCTCAACGCGCGCGATGCGGCTCAACGGGGAGCAATCATCCGCACCCGCACGAAGGTTGTGGAGGCTGTGCGCGAAGGGTCGATCTGGAAAGTTACCATTGCCGACCAGACGACCGGGCAGCGCGAGGTGGTGTCGGCGCGCATGCTGATCAACACCGCTGGTCCCTGGGTCGACGATGTGCTCCACAATGTGACCCGGACCGCAAACAAGCGAAATGTGCGGCTGGTTCAGGGCAGTCACATCATCGTCTCCGGAAAGTTCGAAGATCCGCGTGCCTTCTTCTTTCAGAACAAGGACGACCGGATCATATTTGCCATTCCGTACGAGGAAGATTTCACGCTGATCGGAACTACCGATCACGATTATCAGGGCGACCCTTCCGACTCCGAGATCACCGAGGGAGAAATCGACTACCTCTGTGAAGCCGCATCGGAATATTTCTCCGAGCCCGTTGAAACGAAGGATGTCGTGTCGACGTATAGCGGGGTGCGACCGCTTTATGATGACGGTGCCTCCGCAGCCCAGGAGGCGACCCGCGATTACGTCCTCGTCACGGAAGGCGAGGACGATCAGCCGGCCCTGGTCAATGTGTTCGGTGGAAAAATCACGACCTACAGGCGGCTGGCCGATTCAGTGCTGGAAAGAATCGAAAAGCGGTTGGGACGAAAAGGTGCAGCCTGGACGGCGGAGGCTCCCTTGCCTGGCGGTGATTTCTTCGCCACCGGCTTCGATGGCCTGTGCCGTGACATTGAAGCCCGGTACTCGTTCCTCGCCCCGGAGCATGCCAGACGCATGGCGCGTCTCTACGGAACGGATGCATTCGAGATCCTGGGTGAAGCAAAGTCCCTTGCGGACCTGGGGCGTCACTTCGGGGCGGACCTCTATGCTGCCGAGGTCGATCACCTGGTTCGTCATGAATGGGCCCGGACAACCGACGACATTTTGTGGCGCCGGACCAAGCGCGGGCTGGTGCTGTCGGATTCAGAAATTACAGACCTGTCGGGGTATCTCGTTCAAAGTGACACGCTGAACGGGTTGCAGGCGGGAGGGTTCCAAGGGTAGCCAATGACCCGAAGGGACAAACCCCAACGCAGATGAGGAGGATGCAGCGTGGCCGGTCATATCTTAGCCATCGACCAGGGAACCACTTCCAGCCGGGCTATCGTCTTTGACGAGGGTCAGAACATCGCCGGGATCGGGCAAAAGGAATTCACCCAGCACTTTCCCCATTCCGGCTGGGTCGAGCACGATCCGGAGGAAATCTGGTCGACCGTTCAATGGTCGATCGATCAGGCGCTGGCGGATGCCGGAGTTTCGGCCAATGATGTGGCGGCAATCGGCATTACCAACCAGCGTGAGACCGTCGTCGTTTGGGATCGAAACACCGGTGAACCGATTTCGCCAGCCATCGTCTGGCAGGATCGGCGCACTGCCTCAATGTGCGCGCGGATGAAAGATGACGGCCTGGAGGCAGAATTCACCCGCAAGACAGGTCTGCTGCTCGACCCCTATTTTTCCGGCACAAAACTGAACTGGTTGCTCGACAATGTCGAGGGCGCACGGCAGCGTGCGGAACGGGGGGAACTGTGTTTCGGAACCGTCGACAGTTTCCTGATCTGGCGGTTGACCGGTGGGGCGCGGCACGTCACCGACGCGACCAACGCGTCACGCACCCTGATGTACAACATCGCCACGAATGAATGGGACGAAGGGCTCCTTGCTTTTCTGAATGTCCCGGCTTCCATGTTGCCGGAGGTGTGTGATTGCGCCGACGACTTTGGCGTCGTCGCCGAGGGGCACACGCTTGCCGGAAAGCCGATTCTGGGGGTCGCCGGCGATCAGCAGGCCGCGACGATTGGCAATGCCTGTTTTGAGGCCGGCATGATGAAAGTGACATACGGTACCGGTTGCTTTTCGCTGCTCAATACCGGCCCTGATCTCGTCCCGTCCAACAATCGTCTCTTGACGACTATTGCCTACCGCATTGGAGGCGAGACCACCTATGCCCTTGAGGGTTCGATTTTCATCGCAGGCGCTGGTGTGCAATGGCTGCGCGACGGGCTGAAGATCATCGACAGTGCGCCTCAGAGTGGTGAACTGGCGGCCGTGGCCGATCCGGAGCAAAGCATTTATCTGGTGCCGGCCTTCGTCGGTCTCGGTGCGCCCTATTGGGATTCAGAGGCACGGGGCGCGATGTTCGGGCTGACCCGCAACACGGGTCCGGCAGAAATTGCCAGGGCGATGCTCGATGCAGTCTGTTACCAGACCCATGATCTGCTGGCGGCAAAGCGCGGGGACTGGCGGAGCGGATCCGCGGAGACGGTGTTGAGGGTCGATGGTGGCATGGTCGCTTCCGACTGGACCATGCAGCGGCTCGCCGACATTCTGGCGGCACCCGTTGACAGGCCGACGATTTTGGAGACCACGGCACTCGGCGCCGCCTGGCTTGCCGGTCAAAGAGCCGGCGTCTGGCCGCAGCGTGACGCCTTTGCCCAAAACTGGTCACTGGAGCGTCGTTTCGAACCGGCGATCGACCAGGAAACCAGAGACCGTGATCTTGCCGGCTGGAAGGATGCCGTCAGGCGCACCTTGAGCGATAGCTAGCGTTTACCCTGCCGACGAAAGAGTGGAACCTCTGCGCGCGAGCAGGCTATACCTTGTCGTGATTTGGATCGGCGGGTCCTTTCAACAGGAGATGTGGCCATGCGGCTGGTGAGCTTCCCGGCAGTTTTGATGTGTTTGATTGCTCTGGCAGCGTCGGCGTCAGCGGCGGAGAGCGTACTGCGCGTTCAAACCGGCGGACCCGCAACGCTGGATCCCGCGATGGTGTCCGACTACGCGGATGCCATCGTTATGTTCAACGCTTATGACACGTTGGTGCTGCCAGCCCAGGGATCGCCAGGGGTTGTCCCGCACCTCGCCAAGAGTTGGGCGGGCAAGGATACAAGCTACACTTTCGTCCTGCGTGACGATGTGAAGTTTCAGAGTGGCAATGAACTGACGGCAGATGACGTGGTGTTTTCATTGCAACGCATGCAGGCGATAAACGGTCCACTGGCCTACCTGTTTTCACCGGTGACTTCGGTAAAAGCCGTTGACGAACACACGGTCACGTTCGATCTCGACAAGCCCTATGCCGCCTTCACAAAGGCGCTGCTTCGACTGCCGATCGTCGACAAGAAGACGGTTCTTGCCAATCTGGGCGATGGCAGCGGGACGATGAAAGACTGGGGGAGGGCGTATCTCTCCAACAATGTTGCGGGAACCGGAGCGTATTCGGTGGAAAGCCACGCGACCGGATCTACGACGACGTTGGCCAAAAATTCCGGTTACTTTCTGAGCATTTCAAAATCCGCCCCCGACCGGGTCGAATTGACATACGGCCTGACCGACGAAGAGGTGCGATCGCTTCTGAAGCAGAAATCCCTCGACATTACCTCGCAGTGGCTGACGCCCGACACGTTGAGGGCGCTGGCGAAAGACGGCGAGGCGCTGCTGTCAGAGCCTGGTGCTGGCGGGTTCTATGCCAAGATGAACACCCAAAAGGAGCCCCTGGATGATCCGCAATGCCGATTGGCGCTTGCCAATGCCTTCGATTATGGGGCCGCGATCGAAAAACTGAAAGTTTCGGACGGAACTGTGCTGGGAAGGCCGGCGACCGGCGCAATCCCGGCAGGAATGCTTGGCGCCAATCCTTCCTCGGCGATCCTGAAGCGGGATCTGGATGTGGCCAAACACCATCTTGGTTCCTGCCGTTATGATCCATCAAAAATCAAACTTGAAATCGTCTGGATGGATGGCGCCTCGCTTGAAAAGGACATCGCCGATCAGATGGCTGCCAACTTTCAGGATCTCGGACTGGCAGTGAACGTCTCCTCGATGACGTGGCCGGATTTCGTTGAGCGGGCCGCTGACCCTGAAACAACGCCATTGATTTCGCTTGTCTATGACTATTCCGCGACCGGCGATGTGGATGCGCTTCTCTACGGCATGTACGCTTCCGACGCCGGCAGTGGCTGGCAGTCGGCTGAGCATCTGCGCGATACGGAGGTCGACGAGTGGCTCGCGAAGGGACGAACGGCCACAAGCTCGCGCGACCGTGCTATCGCCTACCGGTCCCTCAATTCAAGGCTAATGGCTATCGCTCCGACGCTCTACATTTTCGATCGAGTATCAGTCTTTGCAGCAAGTG
Organism: Hoeflea sp.; assembly: GCA_965228435.1. Taxonomy (GTDB): domain Bacteria; phylum Pseudomonadota; class Alphaproteobacteria; order Rhizobiales; family Rhizobiaceae; genus Hoeflea_A. The sequence continues at coordinate 5,336,632 of OZ245818.1, forward strand.
ATCGCGTAACAGCAGCGGCTTTGTCAGAAAACTCCAAGCGGTTCGAGACACCGGGCCTGGGGTTCAGCTTCCGGCTGATGGAGATGCATGACGGGTCAAAGTGACTTCCCTTGACGGAGACCACGCACTAAAACCCCAGCAAGCAACAGGAATGCGGGAACAGACGGATCAATGGATATTCGCAGGATCAACGACGAATACTCGGTCAGCGGGCAGATCACAGTGGACGATCTCGACGAGATCCAGTCGATGGGTTTCAAGTCAATCGTTTGCCATCGCCCTGATCACGAGGTGCCGGACCAACCGACCTATGCCGATATCGAGGCTGCAGCGAAGGCGCGCGGCATTGAAATCAAGCATGTCCCGGTCGGCAGGGAGGGTGTCGGCCACGAGCAGGTGCAGGCCTTTGTCGATGCACTCGATGAACTGGACCGGCCGATGCTCGGCTATTGCCGCTCAGGTGCGCGCTCGACCGCGATCTACCAGCAGACTCTGCACATCCGATCCTAGGACCGACCACTCTCCTGTTCGCGCTTGCCTGACACGAACACTGGTGTCAGGAAATCGATGCAGTCAGCTGCCATGCAATTGCTGCCGGGCGGCGCGCCGCTTGGCGCGCTCCTCGGCGAGCAGCCGCTTCTGATAGCGGCTTTGCACGATTTCCACCGCGACCAAAGTGACCAGAACGAAATAGAAGGTCGATTTGGCCATCGGCTCGATCGGATGACCGAAGAAGCTCAGGTGGCCTATGTGGCCGCCATCCGACATCAGCATCACCCCGACCAAAAGCAACACGAACAGGCCCAGCACCTCGTACATGCGGTTTTTCTCAAGGAAGGCCGCCACCCGGTCGGCCATCAGCACCATGAGGGCCCCGGATACGACGATCGCCGCCGTCATGACGATGAAGTTTTCCGTCAGCGCAACCGCCGAAAGAACCGTGTCGAAGGAGAAAACCAGGTTCATCGTCAGGATCCAGAACAAAGCGGCAGCAACCGTGCGACGCGGCGGTCCATGCACGTCCTGGTCCAGATCGTCCATGCCGATCATGTGGTAGATTTCCTTCATCGCCGTGTAGATCAGGAAAACCCCACCGGCCAACACGATCAAAGCATGTCCGCTGACTGAACCGGATATCCATGCATTGTCCAGTTCGAACAAGGGCGCCTGCAGCATGCTGATCAACTGCAGGATGACGAACAACAGGATGATGCGCAGCACGATTGCCAGCGTAATGCCGACCTTGCGGACCCAGGCCTGCCGTGCCGGATCGACCTGCTTCGCCTCAATCGAGATGTAGAGCAGGTTGTCAAATCCAAGGACTGTCTCCAGTGCGGTCAGCACCAGGAACGTGGTCAGATTGTCGATGGTAAAGAGTTCAGCCAGCATGAACGGCTCCGGTTTGGCGGGTCGCTGTCGAATCTAGGTAGCAAAACGCTCTCGCATGCGCCACGTGGAAAACTGTGGATGAATCAGGTCTCTATAGCCCGGGGCAGCCCATCATCCGCGCCGGCAACGACCCGTTTCGCCCAAGCCGTAAACTCTTCCATGGCGGCACGGGCATCGGTGGCTGTTTCGTTGAGGGTTTCGTGTCGCAGGTTTTTGTAGATGTGGGTCTCAACAGATGTGAAGCCGACGTCTGACAAACGTTTTGAATACCATTCGATTGCCGTGCCGTTGGCGGTCACCGGATCTTGTCCACCCCCAACCAACATCACCGGCAGCGATTTGGGCAGGCTCGAGAGGGCCTGTTGGTCGGCAGCGCGGTATGCGAGAGCAAAAAGATCCTGCCAGAGCGAGACCGAGGCGTCCCATCCGCAAAGGGGATCATCGACATAGGCCTGAACCTGCTCCGCATCGTGCGAAAGCCAGTCGAAGCCGGTTCGGGCGTTCGGAATGGATTTTCCCCATGCTTCAAACGTCGTGCGCGGCAGGATCCGGCTCGGGACGTCGGAACCCAGCAACATGCGCTCTACTGAAAGAATGCCCTGGGCAAGGCGGCCGGCAAGACCGAGGTGAAAGTTCGAGTTCCAGATGGCCAGCCCGGCCAGTCTCGATGGATGGGAAAGGGCGAAATTGGCGGCAATGTTGCCTCCGAGAGAATGGCCGAAAACGACAACCGGGACGCCGGGGAAGCGGTCGGCGGCATGATCGACGACGGCTGCCACGTCTGAAATCACAGCGTGCCAGGTCCGTCCCGCAGGTCCCTTGGCAAAGACACCCTGTGGTGCATCCGGTGCGCGGGTCCCGCCATGGCCGCGATGGTCATGGGCAAAGACGGCGAAGCCGTTGTCCGCGAGATGCCGGGCGAAACGGCCATAGCGGGCCGAGTGTTCAGCCAGACCGTGGTTGATCTGAACGACGGCGCGGGGTGGCTTTTCGGGTGCAAGGGCGTGCAGCCGCAGGATGGCGCCGGTTGGCGAGTCGAGTTCGATGGGCGTTTCGAAGCTGTTCATGACGGGACAATGCCCGTCGCAGTCGCCTGCGGCAACCGGTTGGCGCTCTTCAATCAGCCAGGGCGGTTTCGATCGCTTCGATCTGACTGCCGAGATCGAAGGGAAAGGATGACAGTACCTCTACGTTCTCGTCTTCAGAAAACCCTTCGGGGTCGTTCGCGCGCATTTGATCAATGACGCGGTCGCGTTCGCGCAGGCTCCATTCAATCTGCGGGCGGAACAGTTTGAGCGCCGCCATCAGCCAGCGACTGGTCAGCGCGAACTCTTCGTTGTCGATTTGGAACAGGTCGAGCAGCCGGATGACTTCTTCCGCCGGATATTGCCACTCCATGGCGACCCAGCGATTGGTTGTGAATATGCGAGTGGGCGTGCCTGCCTGGTCGAAGGAAATTGCCACCAGATGGCACAGGCCGCCTTTTTCCCAGTCGGGTTCCGCCGGCAGGGCGATCGGTTCGACACCCTCCGCAACATGTTCGGTATAGACGAAGAGGTGGAAGTGGCCGTGTTCGCTCCAAGGCCTTGCCGCTTCGTCTTCCTCGTGGGCGTGATAGAACCAGAGCGCCCCCTTGTCGCGATCGTGGACGTCGCCAGGCGGATAGTGCTGCCACTGGGTGAACGGATCTGGCGCGGTGGCGTTGAGAACGTCGATCAGGATGTGTTTTTCCTGTTCGGCGGCTTCCTCGAGAACACCGATCATTTCATCGCCGCCAGACTGCATCATGAGCAGTTTCTCGCGCGGCAAGGATGAGAAATCGATTTGAGGGTTATCGCGAACAGTGACGTTCATGGGATGGGCTTCCGCATTTTCAGGGATCGTCCGCGATCCTAACAAAGTGTCGCCAGTGGTAACAGATGCCCGGGGGCGGATGCCGGGCACATGCCCGGCATCCGCCGGTGCATTACTTGCTGGCTTTGCAGGCGCCGCAGGCGCCACAAGCGCCGCAAGCACCACAGGCTTTTTTCTTCTTGGCACCGCAGGCGCTGCAAGCGCTGGCAGTTGCGCCGCAGGCACCACAAGATGCAACGGCAGGCGTGGTGCTGGCCACTGCTGCTGCCAGACCACCGCTGACGAGCATCATGGCGAGCGCTTTTTTGGACTTGACGTTCATGGAATTCTCCTCTGGAAAAATTATGGCCGAAGCCGTTTGGGACACGCGCAACCTAGACGATCGTTTCGTAAACTGGTGTCACGAAACTTCGCCGCGAAATCACGCTTTGGCGAGGAAAGCGTGATGTCACTTTGCGTTTCGAGAATCCGGTGAGCGTGATTGTTCGGAAGGGCCGGGGTGCCTGGCAGCAATAAGGGCATTGCCCTTGGTTGGCGCTTTGCCTAAAAGCGGGCATCGTCCCCATCAATGAGGTTTATCGCACGCCATGGCGCGCCAGTTCATCTATCACATGGCCGGTTTGAACAAGGCCTATGGCTCCAAGAAGATCTTGGAGAATATCCACCTGTCATTCTATCCCGATGCCAAAATCGGCATCCTCGGCCCCAACGGTGCCGGTAAGTCGACCGTGCTGCGCATCATGGCCGGGCTCGATACCGAGTTTACCGGCGAAGCCTGGGTCGCCGAAGGCGCTACCGTCGGCTACCTGCCACAGGAACCTGAACTCGATGCCAGCAAGACGGTCGCCGAGAACGTCATGGAAGGTGTTGCCGAGAAGAAAGCCATCGTCGACCGCTACAACGAGTTGATGATGAACTATTCCGACGAGACGGCTGATGAAGGCGCCAGGCTCCAGGACATCATCGACGCACAGAACCTGTGGGACCTGGACAGCCAGGTCGAGATGGCCATGGATGCGCTTCGTTGTCCGCCTGGAGACAGTCCGGTTGAGAATCTGTCGGGTGGTGAACGGCGCCGCGTGGCGCTGTGCCGGCTGCTTCTGTCACAACCGGATCTGCTGCTGCTCGATGAGCCCACCAACCACCTCGATGCGGAAACCATCGCCTGGTTGGAAAAGCACCTGCGCGAATATCCCGGCGCGGTGCTAATGATCACCCACGATCGCTACTTCCTGGACAACGTGACCGGCTGGATCCTCGAACTCGACCGCGGTCGGGGCATTCCTTATGAGGGCAACTATTCGGCCTATCTGGAAAAGAAGGCCAAACGCCTCCAGCAGGAGGGCCGCGAAGAGGCCAACCGGCAAAAGGCCATGGCTCGCGAACAGTCGTGGATCGCCTCCAGCCCAAAGGCCCGACAGGCCAAATCGAAAGCCCGTATCAAGGCCTATGACGAACTGGTCCGTTCGGCGGCCGATCGTCGTCCGGGAGACGCGCAGATCGTGATCCCGATGGGCGAGCGACTTGGCCAGGCGGTGATCGATGCCGACCACCTCTCCAAAGGCTACGGCGAAAAGCTGTTGATCGACGATCTGAACTTTCGCTTGCCGCCGGGCGGCATTGTCGGTGTCATCGGCGCCAACGGCGCCGGCAAGACGACACTGTTTCGCATGATTACCGGCCAGGAAGAGGCGGATGGCGGCTCGATTGTCGTCGGCGATACCGTCGATCTGGGATATGTCGACCAAAGCCGCGATACCCTGGAAGGGGGCAAAACCGTCTGGGAAGAGATTTCCGAAGGCAATGACATCATCAAGCTCGGCAAGCATGAGGTGAATTCGCGCGCCTATTGCTCGAGCTTCAATTTTCGGGGCGGCGATCAGCAACAGAAAGTCGGAACTCTCTCGGGTGGTCAGCGCAACCGCGTGCATCTCGCCAAGGTGCTCAAATCCGGCGCCAACGTCATCCTGCTCGACGAACCGACCAATGACCTCGACACCGAGACGCTGGCGGCGCTTGAGGATGCGCTGGAGAATTTTGCCGGCTGTGCGGTGATCATCAGCCACGACCGCATGTTCCTTGACCGGCTGGCGACACATATCCTCGCCTTCGAGGGTGACAGCCATGTCGAATGGTTCGAAGGCAACTTCGAAGACTATGAGAAGGACAAGATCCGTCGTCTAGGTCCGGACAGCGTCAATCCGAAACGGGTGACCTACAAGCGGCTGACGCGATAGCGGCGTTCGCAAGCAACAAGGGAACGGTATCGTGACCACCATTGTCATAACAGGTGTCGGCCGCGGTATCGGCCATGAACTGGCGCGGCAAGCGCTTGCCAAGGGCTGGAGCGTCATCGGCTCCGTGCGGCGCCGCGAGGATGCGGCGCTGTTGCATGATTTGGCCGGCGAGGCGTTTCGCTCGCTGGTTTTCGATGTCCGCGACAGCGAAGCGATCGAGGCGGCGGCTGCGACGGTGCCGGACGCGGTTGACATATTGCTCAACTGCTCTGGCGTAATAGGACCGGCGCAGCAATCGGTTCTTGACATGGACTACGACGGCTTTGCCGATACCCTTGCGGTCAACACCGTCGGGCCGCTTCGCGTCGTTCACGCCTTTCTGCCGCACCTGCGGCGCAGCACCAACGGCCGGATCCTCACGTTGTCGAGCTGGATGGGGTCGATGTCGCATGCCAAACCGGACCGTATTGCCTACCGAGCTTCGAAGGCAGCAGTCAACAAGGTGATGCAGGGGCTGGCCACCGACCTCGAGCCAGAGGGAATTGCCGTGGCCTCGGCGCATCCGGGCTGGGTGCGAACAGAAATGGGCGGAGCCCATGCCGATGTCTCGGTTGAAGACAGTGCCGCAGGCGTTCTTTCATTGTGCGAGCGGCTGCGGCCAGAAACATCAGGTCGCTTCTGGAACTTCGACGGTTCGCAACTGGATTGGTGATTCGGGCAAGATCCTGAGGAGCAGACATTGGACATCATCCCCGGACGTAAGGTCAGCGGGAGCGTGCGCGGCCTGTTTGCAGCCAAGGGCAATCACTTCGAGACGCAGCCTGTTGAAACCCTGTCACTGACCTTTGAAGGGATCGAGGGGGATCACCACGCGGGTCACACCCGGCTCTCTGGCGGGCGCGAGCCCTGGTATCCACGAAACACGGAAATCCTCAACACGCGACAATTGACACTACTGGCGCCGGACGAGCTTGCGGCGGCGGCCGAGGGCATGGAAATCGACGCTATCCAGGCGGAATGGATCGGCGGCAACATGCTGATCGACGGCATCGCCAATCTGTCGATGCTCCCGGCGGGGACGCTGCTATTCTTTGAAGGTGGGGTAACGCTGAAGGTCGACTTTCAGAACGCGCCCTGCAAGATATCAGGCGGCGCCATTGCCGACCGGTACCCGGACCGTGACAGGACGTCCCTCGCGCTGGCCTTCGTTTCCGCAGCCAAGCGCTGTCGTGGCCTGACAGCCTGGGTCGAAAAGCCGGGTCACATTGCACTGGGTGAAGGGATCCGGGCACAGATTCCGGAGCAATGGATCTACGACGTTTGATGAATGTTTCCAAAGTTCGTGTCGCTTCCAGACGGATGATTTCGTTTACGACATTTTCGATTTCAGTTGCGCCAGAGCATAAAATCATATAAAGATATGTTTATGTGATTGTGGGTGCCGCTGTTTAGTATGTGCCCAAAGCTGGAACGGGCGCGATGCTGGATTCGAGAAAGCTCGGGTTGGACAAAACGGTGGATGTGCTCAAGGCGGCGGGAGAGCCGACGCGCATGCGCCTTCTGGCCTTGCTGTTCGAAGGCGATCTGACCGTTACCGACATGACCGAGATCCTCGGGCAGTCGCAGCCGCGTATTTCCCGCCATTTGAAACTGCTGACCGAAGCGGGCCTGATTGAACGCTTTCAAGAGGGTGCCTGGGCATTCTTCCGTCTGACCGGCGATGGCCGGCCGCATGAATTGGCCCGCCAGATCATCAAGGCCGTATCGCCATCCGATCCGCTGCTGGCGCGCGACAGCGAGCGGTTGGCGGCGGTCAAGAAGGCGAGGGCGGAAAGGGCGCAGGCCTATTTCAGTGCGAATGCGTCTGGCTGGGATGAATTGCGGTCGTTGCATGTGGCCGATTCACAGGTCGAAGCGGCACTGGTGGAATTGATCGGCGATACGCCATTCGATTCAATGCTCGATCTGGGCACCGGGACCGGGCGCATTCTCCAGTTGTTCGCGCATCTCTATCGTCGTGGCGTCGGCATCGATGCCAGCCGCGACATGCTTTCCGTTGCCCGCTCGAATATCGACAAGGCGCAAATTTCGCATGCATCCGTTCGGCATGCCGACCTCCTCAATCTGCCGTTGGAGCGTGGCACTTTCGACCTTGTGACGATCCATCAGGTTCTGCACTTCCTCGATAACCCGGAAGATGCCATTGCTGAAGCGGCCCGCATGCTCAGCCCGGGTGGTCGCATCGTCATCGTCGACTTTGCTCCTCACGATCTTGATTATCTTCAATCAGACCATGCGCACCTTCGGCTCGGTTTCAATCGCGATGTCCTCAGTGGATGGCTTTCGGATTCCGGATTGAATGTCGAGCAGGTTGTCGATCTGAAGCCTGAATCCGGCGGCAGCAAGAAGCTGACTGTCACCATCTGGCTGGCGCGAGACCCGCGCTTGCTCATTGCAGACGGCAATCCGTCGTCCCACCAAAGCAGAGGAATAATCTGACCATGTCCGTGCTCCGTCGTTCCGGTCCGGCCCTCCTCGGGAATGCGATCAATGTCTCGTTCGAATTCTTCCCGCCAAGAAGCGGCGACATGGAAAGCCAGCTTTGGGAAAGCATGATGCGGCTTGCGCCCTTTTCTCCGGACTTCGTATCAGTCACCTATGGCGCTGGTGGCGGGACCCGCAAGCCGACGCTGGCGACCGTCAAGCGCATCCTGGACGAGACGGATCTGAAACCGGCAGCCCATCTGACCTGCGTCAACGCTACGCGGGATGAAGTGGATGCGGTTGCGCGCGAATTCTGGAATGCAGGGGTTCGGCATTTCGTGGCGTTGCGTGGGGACGTTCCGGAAGGAATGAAGTCCTACCGACCGCACAATGACGGTTATGTCAACGCCGCCGAACTGGTGGCCGGTCTGAAAGCCTTTGCGGACTTTGAGATCAGCGTCTCCGCCTATCCGGAGAAACATCCGGAAAGCCCGGACTTCATGACCGACATCGACATGCTGAAACGCAAGGTCGATAACGGGGCTACTCGGGCCATAACCCAGTTCTTTTTCGATAACGACAGTTACGAACGTTATGTCGAACGGGTGCGGCGCGCCGGGATCTACATTCCAATCGTGCCGGGCATTCTGCCGGTGCACAATTTTTCCCAGGTCGCCAAGTTCGCCGGGTTCTGTGGCGCGTCGATACCAGATTGGCTGGCGACACGCTTTGAAGGGCTCGACAGGGATCCGCAAACGCGCGCCCTGGTGGCCGCCGCGGTGGCCGCCGACCAGGTCATGGATCTGGTCGAGCGGGGTGTCCAGGACTTCCATTTCTACACGATGAACCGCGCGCAGTTGGTCTACGCGATCTGCCACTTGCTCGGTTTGCGTGTTTCGAAGGGCGACGGAACGGTCACCAGCATCGCGGCCGCCTGAGGTATTCAAGACTGTCCTGAAAAGAAAAGCGGGGATGGAAAACCATCCCCGCTTTGTCTTGATTTCCCTGGCGGCTGGTCACGAATGCCGCTCGGAGATCGCGGTTATAAGAAAAGCATAAGCGCGACAAAGAGAAACGCTGCACCGATCACCAGGACATTGAGCGAACGCACGAGTCCCATAGCTGACCTCCCTGCGGTTAACACGTAGATGCTATGCCGGAGATTTGGCCCTTGGAAGCAAAATTTATGCTGCGCTGCGAAAGAAAACGGAAAAATCAGTACAAATCCACATTGTAAACACATGAATTCAATCGTTTTCCGATGGGGCCAAAAAAATTGGGGCGATGGGTCAGATCGGGCGTCAATTTTGCGCTGCAAAACCGGATTTTCCTGTCCCTTCTGACAGGTATTTGCCTCATTTGAGCCATAATCGGGGTGGTTTTTGAATCATCACCCTTGGTGTAAACTATTAAAATTAATTGATTTTTTTAAATTTTGCGACGATTCGACCGTCGAGTGTCAGCAGGCCAGCCGCGATCAGCAGCAACCCCAGCATGGCCTCGGGGCTGAGCCGTTCATTGAGGAAGATCGCTCCAAGTAGGATGGCGCTTGGTGGTACCAGCAGCGTCACAATAGACCCATTGGTCGCACCCGCGGTGCTGATGATGCGGAAGTACAGAATGTAGGCGAAGGACGTCGACAGGACCGCCAGCAGGAGGATGGCAAAAACGATGTCGAGGGGCGGCCATGGGATTGTCCAGGGCTGGTCAACCAGGAGCACAAGCGGCAGCATGACCACCGAGGAGGCCGTCAGTTGCCCGGTTGCAGTGACCACTGGCGGCATGTCGCTGAATTTTTTTCCGTAGATTGCGGCAAATCCGTAGGCTATTGCCGCTCCGACGATCGCGAGCTGCGCCCAGACCGGTGCACCAAGACCGGTAAGCGCACCCGGTCCGATAAGCACAAGAGTGCCGATCAGGCCCAGAAGACATCCGATGATTTTGTGTGCTGTCATCTTTTCGTCGGAGGTCAGCCGGTTGGCTATGATCACGGTCCACAAGGGGGTCGTTGCGTTGAGAATCGCGGCCAGGCCGGCTCCGACCTGGGTCTGCCCAAGGAATATCAGGGTAAAGGGGATGGCGTTGTTGATGGTTCCAAGAACGATAAAGGCACGCCATCTGGAAGCGAGCTGTCGATAGAGGCCATTGCGACCATGCAGATAAAGATGCAGGGCCACAGCAGCCAGCGAAACGCGCAATAAAACAAGCGTCATCGGCGGAACGTGTTCCACCGCTACACGGGAAAAGAAGAATGAGCCTCCCCAGATGACGCCAAGGAGAATCAGCAGCAGCCAGGTTATCGGCGCGATCGTATTCTGATGATCAGTCATGGGCACTTCCTGCTTGGCTACCGATGGTTCAGTAAACCGGAAGGACCCGCTGGGCCATCCGTTTCTTGCGCATAAGAGATTTCCACAAGGCGTTGTCCCGCTTGTCGGCTCGCAACCGGCATGTCACATTTCTTCACGACACACGCAGATCGCCGGAGATCGCCACTGGAAAACAGCATTCAAGCCGCGGCAGAAACCGTCAGCCATGGATCTCAATTGAGCGATATTGCCCTGGTCGCCGCGATTGCGGTTCTGATGGGACTGGGTCTCATTCGCCTTAAACAGCCACCGCTGGTTGGATTTATCCTGGCCGGCATTGCGCTCGGCCCGACCGGATTCGGTGTCATTGGCAGTTCGGAGAACGTCAATCTGCTGGCCGAGATGGGTGTGCTCATCCTGTTGTTCTTTATCGGAATGGAGTTGTCGCTACGCGCCTTCATCCTGACCCTGCGTCAAGCGGTGCTGGTGGCGGGTGGGCAGATCGTCGTCGCGCTTGCGGTCGCGATCCTGATTGGCAAAAGCCTTGGTGTCGGTTTAGCCGAATCGATCATACTCGGCTTCATCATCGCCATCTCGAGCACCGTCGTAGCCATGAAGATGCTGGACGACATGGGTGTGCTGCGTGGCGAGGAAGGGCGGGTAGCGGTCGGGGTGCTGATTGCCCAGGACCTGGCGATCGTGCCGATGCTGATCTTCGTTACCAGCTTTGGTGGCGGGGACATCGACTACGGAATAACGACCCTGCGTGTTGTGGCGGCGGTGGCGATCCTGGCCGGCCTGCTCTGGTGGCTCGGACGACGGGGAAAACTGCGTGTGCCGTTTGCCGAGCAGATCGAAAACAATGTTGAAATCCTGGCGCTCGGTTCCCTTGCGCTGTGTTTTTCTGCAGCGGCGGTTTCCGGGATCGCCGGACTGTCACCGGTTTACGGCGCTTTTGTCGCCGGTATTCTCATTGGCAACTCGACTCTGCGCAGCCGGGTTATACCGGTAATCGAACCCATCCAGAGCGTTCTCCTGGTGGTGTTCTTCCTGTCGATCGGGCTGCTGATCGATCTGCAATTCATCTGGACCAATATCTGGCTGGTGGTGGCGAGTTGTATCGTGGTCATCACCGCAAAGTCGGCGCTCAACATCGTGCTTTTGAGGATCACCGGATCAAGCGCCCAGACAGCGCTTGTGGCCGGCCTGTCGATGGCACAGATCGGCGAATTTTCCTTTGTGCTGGCGGCCGCTGGGCTGAGTGCCGGGGCATTGGGCGGCGACGTCTATCGCCTGGCCATTGCCGTGACCGCCATAACGCTGCTGATATCGCCGGTCTGGGCCAACCTCATGCATCGCGTCGAGCGCGTTGCGACCCGCGGGTTAACGACCTATCGGGAAGCCCTTCTCGAAGCCTACGCCGATGAAATCGGTGAAGTTCGTCGCGGTCAGCAGGCCGTCAATCGGGCGATGTTTCACGGACGTGTGCGTTACAGGGCCGCGCGCCTGGCGATCTATCATCGCCGGGCCGTCAAGGCAGCCCAGCTTGAACAGGAGAAACAACAGGCTGAAGAAACGGTCGCAGATGCAGACGAGCAGCCGCCTTCCAGTACCGAAAAGGCCAACTGACTACTGAAGCTTCGCCAACAGACTGGGGGTCGGCCAGGCATCGGCCGGAAGACCCAAACGCTGCTGTTCCTTCTGCACAGCGCCACGCGTGCCGGCGCCAAGGATACCGTCGATCTTTCCGACATCATGGCCTTTTGCGGAGAGGATCCGCTGCAGTTCCTTCATCTGCGCGTCGTTGAGACCGGGGTCAGGATTTCCCGCATCGTAGCGACTGGAACCGGCGAGACGGGTTGCGAAATAGGCCGCCGTCGTCGTGTAGATGAACGACTTGTTCCATTCCAGGTAAACCGAGAAGTTCGGGTAGGCGAGGAACGCGGGCCCTTTTCGGCCCTGAGGCAAAAGCAGCGCTGCGGACAGGTCGCCAGAGGGTAGCGAGCCGGAACGAGCAGAAACCCCCATGGCCTGCCACTGGCGAACCGGCAGCGCCTTGCCAAGACCCGTCAGGTTCCAGTCGAGATTTTGCGGAACGACAATTTCCTGCAGCCAGGGCTGGCCGGCTTGCCAGCCGAGATGGCGGATGAAATTGGCGGCCGTGAGGATGGCATCCGGTGCACTCTTCTTCAGTCGCACATTGCCGTCGCCGTCGCCGTCCACGCCGAAGCGGATAATGTCGACCGGCAGCATCTGCACCTGGCCGATCTCACCGGCCCAGGCACCGGTCGTGCGAGCCGGATCGAGATCGCCCGTGCCGACCATCTTGATGGCTGCAAGCAGCTCCGGCTGAAACAGTTCCGGCCGACGGCAATCATGTGACAGGGTGGCCAGGGCATTGATCGTATTGAAGTCGCCCTGGACAGCACCGTAATCGGTTTCCAGACCCCAGAAAGCGGTGATCACGGATCCAGGCACGCCATATTCGGATTGGGCCCGCTGAAATGTCGAACCGTATTGCGACATCTTGTTCTTGCCGTGCTGCATGCGGTGACCGCTGATGACCTTGCGGGAGAACTCCAGGAAGGTCTGCTTGAAGAACCCTTGTGCCCGATCGCGGCTCAGCACCTTTTTGTCGATGCGGGCGTTGGCAAGCGCCCGGTCTGCAACGGAGCTCGGTATGCCTTCGGCGACCGCTTCCTGCGACATGGCGTTGAGGAATTGTCGGAAGTCGCCGCCGCATTGCGCAGCATGAGCTGGAAGAGCAGACGCAGCGAAAAGTCCGCCGGTGAGTGCAAGAGCGGCGGTCAATCGGACAGAATTCATGAAAACTCCTTCAGCTCGAAGCGGTCAGCGCGTGGTGGCCTTTAGCCATTCATTCCATTGTTTGGTGTTGCCGACAAAGACGTTGATGTCCGTATCGCCGGTGATGCCGGGGACGCGGCCGGTTCCGGTATACTGCCAGAAATGCCATTCGCGGTCGTCATAGATCTCGTCAGGGTGGGCGGCAACGGAGCGCAGCCAGAACGGGTAGTTTGAGAAATGACCCACGAGGTTCTGTTTGTGGAAATCCACCGTGGTGTAGATGATTGGCCTTTTTCCGTAATGAGCCTGGACGACCTTGAGGAAGATGGCCATTTCCCGACGAATGGTTGAAGGCGATGGTTTCTTTTTGCAGCTCGGAGACTGGTGATTCCATTCGATGTCGAGGACGGGTGGAAGCGCAGACCGGTCTTTGGGCGTATTGGCGATGAACCAGGCCGCCTGTTCGCGCGCGGTCCGGCAGAAATAATAGAAATGATAGGCGCCGCGCGGTATGCCGGCGCGCTTTGCGCCCCGCCAGTATTCGTCGAATTTCGGATCGTGGAGGTCTCCGCCCTCCGTTGATTTGATGAAGGCGAACGCGATGTCCGCTTCGCGCAATTTGCGCCAGTCGATATTGCCCTGCCATTTCGACACATCGATCCCGTGTATGGCGTGTTTGCCGGGATGGTTTTTACCGAAATCCTGTGGGTCCGCGTCGCCGTAGCGCGACGGCGAAACACTCGACTCCAGCCCGAAGTCGTAGGTCGTGCAGGAAACCAAGAGAGCAAGCACGGGAAGGAAGGCCAAAGCGATGCGATGCATGGTCGGTCCGAATCAGATGACGCGCTAACGCCTGCTTTTGTAGTGTTTTTCGGCGCCAAAGGGAACCGTTGCCCGGAAACTCAGGTGGTTCGCAGGACAGCACGCCAGGCGTAACCACGCAGCAGAGCCTCACACAGCGGTGGAGAGCCAACGCTGTCGGAAAAGCCTCTCATGGCGTCGAAAAGGCCCGCCCTGGGCTCAACATGAAAACGGTCGAGCCAGGAATAGAGGGCCGACTTGAACCAGTTCGGCAAGCGTTCCTGCTGACCGAAGTCGACAACGTGGATTGAACCACGAGGTGCAAGAGCTGAATGCGCTTCCGCCAGCGCCCTGCGCCAGTCCGGGATCATCGACAGGGCGTAGGAGAAAAAGATCCGATCGAATTTTTTGCCTGAAAACAGGTCGGTAGAGGCAAAACTGCATGCGTCGCCTTGGCGCAGATCAGCGCTTGCACCGGACCCGGTCAGTGCGTGTTTGGCGGTCACCAACATTTCGGTCGAGATGTCGAGGCCATACAGCCCGGCATTCGGGTAGCGTCGCGCGGTCAGCAGCAAATTGCGACCGGTGCCGCAGCCGATTTCGAGAACACTGCCACCATCGGGGACAGCAAGTCCATCGATCAGTCCGTCGCGGCCGAGAAGAAAGTATTTCCGGCTGAGATCATAGATGTGCTTCTGGTGCCGATAGACGGCGTCCATGCGCGCAGCATGCGTGTTGTCGATCTGTGCGGTCATGCAGCGATGTTAACGTAAAGGTGGAAGCCGCCATAGATAGCCGACCGATCGCGGCGGCACAGCGCCTGCGATTGTTCACAGCGATATTGCCAGCGATCCAGGATCGAATCTGAAACTCGGCCAGGCAGGATGGTTGGTTCGCCTGCGGTGCGGAAAATAACACGGGCGCCGGGAGCGGCCGTCCGATCGATCTCGGTCCACAGGGCGTTGAGCTGCGTGTCGTTCATCCAGTCTTGGGCATCAAGGAGAACATAGCGGTCGACCGAACGCTCCGGCTTGCGAGCCAGAAGGTCCGTAAAGTTTCGGTTGTGAAGAGACACTGAGCCGAGTCCCTGGCGGATCACCGGGTGATGCTCCGGATCGAGATACGCGGGCACCGCGGCATCGGACGACCCGGCATAGGATCGTCCGAAAGCCTGCCTGGCAAAGTAGTTCTGTTCCAACGGAAAATGGCAGGCCAGCTTCTCCAGACGGCGGCGCAGAACGGTAGCCATCGTGTTGTCGTCGGTCGCCGACAGCAGTTCATCATATTGCGCTGGCGGAATTCCGAGCCCGAACAACGAGGCCTTGCGCGATGTTGCCCAGCGAATGAGTGGCTTGTCGAACAGTGGCGCCAGACGTTCGTCGAAGAAGTGCCGTTGTTCTCGCAGGCACCGCGCCTGCATCATCTCGGCCGGATCGACACCGTGAGCCCGCGCGGCCAGGTGAGCAGCGGTCATGAACCAGCCAAGCAGCCCGGCGCGATAAATATTGCCTTGAAAGAGGTCGATGCGACGTTTGCCGCGCCAGTTGCGTCCCTCCCAATAGGCACGGCTGGCCACATCGAGGCGTCGGGCGATGAACCTGTCATAGGCGTCGGAATTGTGTTTCTGATCCGGTTTGCCGAAAAACCGGACGACGTCCTGGTGGGAGGGCAGGTGCTCGATTGCCGCAAGCTTGAGACGGTTCAGCGCGATGTGCGTTCGGTTCAGATCGACCGCGTCGATCCGGGCCGGTTGCCGGGTCAGGTAGGCCAGAACATTGCAACCACCCGACGCGATGGTGACGATCCGATGGTCGGGACCCAGCTCCATGGCCTCCATATCGACATCCGGATCTTCCCAAATCTGGGCATAGACCAGCCCGGAGAAAAAACGTGCGAACAGGCGTTCCGACATACCTTCGCGGCTCAGCGCCCGGTTCTGGTATATGGCCTTCTTGAGCTGCTTGCTGCCAGCTACAGATGGCGCGGCTTGGGTGACCGTGTCTGACATGACGACTCGCTTCCGCCAGTTGGTATTGGCTGCGGATAGCGTCGCGCCATGACAGCGCGGTGACAGAAGAGTGACAGTCCGGTTACGGTTCCTGGGGTGTTCGAGTTTCGAGACCTATTTGGGGGACATCCAGTAGGTTTCGATTTCGCCGATCCCCTTGATCTCCACCAATCCTCGGGGTTCGAATTCGAACTCATCTCCCAACAGGGCCCGTGTCGCTGAAGTTACCTGTATCCTGCCTGCCGCGCCGTTGCTTTCCATGCGGGAGGCGGTGTTCACGGTGTCCCCCCAAACGTCATAGAATACTTTCGACGTGCCAATGACCCCCGCCACTGCCGGACCCGAGTGGATCCCAATGCGCAGGAGAATGTCTTCTCCCATTTCGTCTGACAGGCTTTTGACGGCCTGTTGCATGGCGACGGCCATTTTCGCGACGACGCTGGCGTGATCGTCGCGGGGGATCGGCAACCCGGCGGCCACCATATACGCATCACCAATGGTCTTGATCTTTTCCAGGCCGAATTCGGATGACAGTTCGTCAAAGCGCGAAAAGATCCGGTTGAGGAAATCAACAACGTCGTCGGGAGAGCGTTCGGCTGCACGCGGTGTGAAACCCACAATGTCCGCAAACAGAAGTGTGACGGCAGGCAAGCCATCGGCGATCACTTCTCCCGGTCTGGCCTTGAGCCGAGCGGCAATTTCGGCGGGCAACAGGTTTTGAAGCAATGCTTCGGACCGTGCATGTTCAACGGCCAAGGCCTCTTCGGCGCGTGCCACACGAACAGAGAGGACATAAACACCGGATGCCACCATGAAGGCGAGAAGGACAACGACGCTGAGGAGGATAGCCTTCTGAAAGGACGCATCGACCCGTGCATATCCGGACGGCTCTTCAAAAAACACAACGCTGGCGACCATCGCGAGAATGGAAATCACGATCATGGCCACTGCGAAACCTGGATGGGTTGTGCCCAGAACCAAACCGAGAGCGAGAATACCAACGAGAATGAAGAGATGCAGCCCGCTGTCTGTCCCCAAATGATAGGTCAGGTAACTGAAGACGAAAATGACGACAAACATGCCGATGCTCAGTGACAGCACAACACTGTAGCGGGCCAATCTCGGGAGCAATAGTACCGGCATGCAAGCGATGGCGGCGGTCCAGGCAGGCCATAGCCCAAAGAAATCATAGGATGCGTACACAAGGGCGTATGCGACAGCCGCCATGCCTCCCATCAAGCAGACGATGCCGAATGCGTATCGCCGGGACGCTACATTCTCCGGAAGGCCCTCAAGACCCTGAGACGCGTACGAGTCTATCCAGCCCCAAATGCGCTCTACATATTGCATGTGTTCTCCGCCGAGGCCGCGTTTGCGGCTGCATAACCAGCGGATTCTACATACTGGCAAATACTATGCCGATCCAGCGACCGCAGACGTGATGCCAATCTCAATCTGCCGAAGTCATCTGAACTTCAAATCAACACTTCAGGCTTTTGAGCCAAAACCCCCTGCCGTCGGTGTCGTGACACGCACGGCTTCGCCGGCTTCGAGCACGGTCTGATCGCTGCCCCTGAGCAGGTCGACGCGACCGTCCAGCCGGCGAATTTCGGTCTTGCCGGGCAGGCCCGGATTTCCACCGTCAATGCCTTCGGGTGCTCGGGCGCGGTGCGAGGACAGGATGGCGCACTCCATTTTCTTCAAAAAGCGGATTGTGCGCTCCGTGCCGTCACCGGCGTTGAAGGCGCCTGTGCCGCCGGACCCGTGGCGAATATGAAAATCCTCGAGCAGAACCGGAAAGCGCATCTCGAGAATTTCGGGGTCGGTCAGACGCGAATTGGTCATGTGAACATGAACGCCGCTGGTGCCATGAAAGCCGCGGCCGTCGTTCATGCGGCCGGCCGGTGAACCTGAGCAGATGGTTTCGTAGTACTGGTACTCGTCGTCGCCGAAGGTCAGGTTGTTCATGGTGCCCTGGCTGTTGGCAATGGCGCCGAGCGCCCCGAAGATGGTGTTGGTGACATGCTGGGATGTCTCGACATTGCCGGCGACCACGGCGGCCGGATAACTGGGCCTCAGCATGCAATTATCCGGCAGCACGATGCGGATGGGGCGAAGGCAGCCCGCATTCATCGGAATGTCGCCTTCGACCATGACTCGGAAACAGTAGAGAACGGCCGCCCGGGTAACCGGTTCCGGTGCGTTGAAGTTGTTGGCCATCACTTCTGACGTTCCGGTGAAATCAACGGTCGCGGTGCGGTTCTCCCGGTCGACGCTGATCTTGACGCGGATCATCTGGCCGCTGTCTGTCTGATATTCGTAGGAACTGTCGGAGAGTGCATCAATGACCTGGCGCACGCTTTCCGCGGCATTGTCCTGCACATGGCCCATATAGGCTTCGACGACATCGAGGCCGAAATCGCCGACCATCTTGCGCAGGTCCGCAACACCCTTCTCGTTGGCGGCGATCTGTGCCTTCAGGTCGGCAACGTTCTGGTGGACGTTGCGGACCGGGTAGGGGTGGTCGGTGAGCAGTTCGATCAGTTCGGTTTCGCGGAAGCGTCCCTTGTCGACAATCAGGAAGTTGTCGATCAGCACGCCTTCCTCATCAACCGTTGTGGCAAGCGGTGTCATCGACCCAGGCGCAGTGCCACCGACATCGGCGTGGTGGCCGCGCGAGGCGACGTAGAACAGGATGTCGCGTCCGTCATCGTCGAACACCGGTGTGACGACGGTGATGTCGGGCAGGTGGGTGCCGCCATTATAGGGTGCATTGAGAGCGAAGACGTCGCCAGGGCGAATGTTGCCTTCGTTGAGGGCAATAACCGTTTCGACCGACCGGTCCATCGAACCTAGATGCACCGGCATGTGTGGAGCATTGGCCACCAGCGCGCCGTTGCGGTCGAAGACGGCGCAGGAGAAATCCAGCCGTTCCTTGATGTTGACCGAATAGGCGGTATTTTGCAGCGTGATCCCCATCTCCTCGGCGATCGCCATGAAAAGGTTGTTGAAGATCTCCAGCATGATCGGGTCGGCGTCGCGGGTGCCGATCGCTTCCTGCCGCGCCTTCGCCTCGAAGCGCCGCATGACGACATGGTCTCGTGGGGTGATTTCGGCACGCCAGCCGGGTTCCACAACGATGGTCTGATTGGCTTCGATGACCAGTGCCGGTCCGTCGACCCGCTGGCCGGGCGCCAGATTTTCACGCAGATAGACGCCGGCATCGTGCCAATGTCCGCCACAGAACATCGGACGGGTACCATCGGCGTTGGCAAGATCGCCGGTCACCGGCAGTTCCGGTTCCACGGCGCCTCGGTCGCGCGTGTCTCCGGCTTCGACCCCGACAGCCTCGACGATCACTCGCTTGTCGCTGTCATAGATGAACCCGAATTGCGCCTTGTGGGCGGCCTCAAAGGCACGTCGCGCACCGTCGATCGAACGGTCAGAGAAGTCGACGGGGATCGTGGTGTCGGTGCCGTCGTAGCGCAGGTGCAAGAGCGGTCGCCAGGAGATGGACTCCTTTGGAACATCCTGACGCAGGAGCTCTGACTCAGCATCGTCTGCCAGTCGGCCGATCAGCTCGCCAATGGCCTCTCCCTGCTCGGTCGCCAATTCGCGCACCAGCGCCTGTTGTCGCGTTGCGAACAGGCCGGCCAGGCCAATGCCATAGGCCGACAACAGGCCCGAAAACGGATGGATGAGGATCGACTCGATCCCCAATGCATCCGCCACCAGGCAGGCGTGCTGGCCACCGGCACCGCCGAAACAGTTGAGCAGATAGCGGGTGACATCGTAGCCGCGCTGCACCGAGATTTTCTTGATGGCGTTTGCCATGTTCTCTACGGCGACGGCAATGAAACCCTCGGCGATCTCCTCAGGCGACTTGTCTCCATCGATGTCGGCGGCGAGTTCGGTGAATTTGTGCCGCACCACCTCGGTGTCCAGAGGCTGGTCCTGGCCGGGGCCGAAAATAGCCGGGAAATAGTTCGCCTGAAGCTTGCCCAACATGACATTTGCGTCCGTGACGGCCAGCGGTCCACCGCGGCGGTAACAAGCAGGACCCGGATCGGCGCCTGCTGATTCCGGTCCAGCCTGGAACCGGCCTGCACGGTAGGTGAGAATCGAGCCGCCGCCGGCGGCAACCGTGTGGATGCGCATCATCGGCGCGCGAATGCGTACGCCAGCAACCTCTGTGTCGAAGGCGCGTTCATAGTCGCCGTCGTAGCGGGCAACGTCCGTCGACGTGCCACCCATGTCGAAACCAATTACCTTGTCGAAGCCTGCAAGTTCCGCCGTTTCGGCCATGCCGACGACTCCACCGGCCGGGCCGGACAGGATCGCGTCCTTGCCCTGGAAGAGCTGGGCTGCAGTCAGACCGCCCGACGACATCATGAACTTCAGCGACGGGGCGGTTTCGTGATCCGAAGCGCCGAGATCATTGCCGACCTCGTCGACATAGCGCCGCAGGATCGGAGACAGGTAGGCATCGACCACAGTCGTGTCGCCGCGACCGACAAGTTTGGCCAGCGGCGAGACCCGGTGGCTGACGGAAATCTGGCTGAAGCCGACGGCCGAGGCGATATCCGCGACGGTCGCCTCGTGATCCGGGAAATTCCAAGAGTGCATGAACACGATGGAGACGGCATCGATGCCGGCAGCTCTCGCCTCGGCAAGCTCGGCACGAACAGCCTGCGGATCGGGAACGGCTTCGACAGTGCCATCGGCGCGCACCCGCTCATCGACCTCGATAACCCGTTCGTAGAGCTGTTCCGGCAGGATGATCTCTTTGGCAAAGATTTCCGGGCGTGCCTGATAGGCGATGCGCAAGGCGTCGCGAAAGCCCTTGGTAATGACGAGCAGGGTGCGGTCGCCCTTGCGTTCCAGCAACGCGTTGGTTGCCACGGTCGTGCCCATCTTCACTTCGCCGATCTGGTGACTTGGAACCGCCGCGCCGGAGGCGACCCCGAGCAATTCGCGAATGCCCTGTACCGCCGCATCGCGATAGGCTTCCGGGTTTTCGGACAACAGCTTTTTCTGGATGATACGACCGTTCGGAGCATGGCCAATCACGTCCGTGAATGTGCCACCGCGATCGATCCAGAAATCCCATTTGTCCGTCATGCGTCTGATCCGTGTGTCGTTGCCGTTGTTGCGGCACACAGATGCACTGCGGACGATCCCGTGTCCATACTTGTCAGCGGGTGGTCGGCAATTCCCGCAGAATTCTGAGCAGGGCCGGGACGACCAGGTCGACGATAGCCTTGCCTTTTTGCGCCGACGCGGCGGACGGGTCGCCGAGAACACCGGTGCCACCCGACAATTCGTGCATGGAGCGGTAAAGCGCCACCGGTGCGGATCGCAGCAGGTCGCTATCGGCCCATTCGGCCAACGGTTGGAATGACTGGCCGGCAAGCGCCTCGACCCGGACTTCCTCCGGTGCGATGAGCTGCATCAGCGACGTTTCGAATTCGCAGGCATGGCCGACGCCGAAACGGCCGCTTTCATTGAGCTCCGTCAGAGCGGAAAGCGCCACGTCCCACCAACTGGTGAATGCGATACGACCACCATCCGTGGCAAAATCCGGGCCAATGGCCTCGACCGCTACTCGGCCAATGGCCTGGTTGCCACCGTGGCTGTTGAGGACAAGCACGTTGCGGAAACCGTGTGCCCGCACGCAACCGATGAGGTCCTTGAGATAAGCGAGCATGGTTTCGTGGCTCACCGTTAGGGTGCCGGCGAACTCCATGTGGTGGCGCGAGCAGCAGACCTTGATCTGCGGCAGCACCAGCACCCCGTCGCCCATGGCCTCGTCAATGCAATCGCAGAAATGACGGCCGATGCGGCAGTCAACATCGAGCGGCAGGTGCGGCCCGTGCTGTTCAACCGCGGCGATGTTGAGAAGGACCGGAGTGCTCCGGTCAACAGCGTCGAAATCGCGAAAGGTCAGTTTGTCCCATCTCATGGCTTGGCCGCCCACATTTCGATTTCGACCAGAAAATTCTCCAGCAACGCTGCCTGGATGGCGGTACGAACGGGCAGGGGATCAGGCATGATCTCCTTGTAAATCTCGTTGAACGCGGGCCAGTCGGCGAGGTCGGTCAGATAGACATTCACCTTGAACACATCGGCCAGGCTGCAATTTGCTGCGGCAAACTGTCGCTCGCAATTCCTCAGAGTTTCGCGGGACTGCACCACCATATCGTCGGGAAAGAGTGTGCCGTCGTCGCGTATGGCACATTGGCCGGATATCACCACCAGCGAACTGGCCTTGATCTCGAGCACGGGGGAATAGGGTCCGGCGGTGGCATGTTGCCGTGATGGCGGCACGATCTTCGCCGTGTTGGTGTTGATTGCAGACAAGGGTCGGTCCCGTCGATACTGGTTACGATGAGCGGCGCGGCCCCATTTGGACCGCGCCGCGAGCTTCTATTGCAGATACGGCTCGCTGTTGGCCTTGCCCACTTCGGCCTGGAACAGTTCAAGCAGTTCCACGGCCTTCGCGTCGCCGCTCTGACCGATCAGCTCGATCACCGCCGGCTGCGAGGCGGCCTTGAAGCGTTCGCGGTCCTCCGCGGACAGCGCCGTGATCTCGATCTTGTCAGCCAGACCCTTGATGCCGCGGTCGGACGCTTCGATGATGCGGCTCAGGCCGCGGCTGGCTGCGACACAGGATTCGGCCGCTTTGCGCACGATCGTCTGCTCTTCCGGGCTCAACCCGTCCCAGAACGTCTTGGAGATCACGAACGTGTAGGGCGAGAAAAGGTGGTTGGTCAGGGTCATGTATTTCTGAACCTCGAACATCTTCCAAAACGAGATGATCGGGATGGGGTTCATCTGGCCGTCGATAACACCGGTCTGCAGGCCGGTGTAGACCTCACCCCAGGCCAGCGGATAGGCCTCGCCGCCGAGCGACTGGATCACCGCCTGGTGGGCCGGAACGGTCATCGTGCGGATGCGCACACCTTCGAAGTCTTCAAGCGTGTTGATCGGACGCTTTGAGTTGGTAACGGCGAAAAAGCCGCCGGTGTCCGGGAAGCCGAGCACTTTCACATCGCCCAGCACATCCTCGATGTCGGCTGCGAATGCCTCGCCAAACGGGCCGTCGAACACCCTGTAGGTTGAGGCGTTGCTGTCGAATGCGAAGGGCAAGTTGAGCACATCGATGCGTGGATAGTAGGAGGCCAGCGCGCCGGTCGACGCGAGCGTCGCCTGGATGACGTTGTCACGCACCATCTGGACGTGTTCACGAGCGTTGCCCAACTGGTTGGACGGGAAGACCTCGGTCTTGATCCCGCCATTGGTTTCGCTCTCGATGATGTTGTTGAAAACGGCGGTACAGGCATGTGCGGGGTTTTCGAACGGATCCGTCTTGTTGTCGTGGGCGAATTTCAACAGTTTGGTGTCCGCCGATGCCGCAACCGCGGTCAAAGACAGGCCCGCGGCGACGGCGCCGCTCATCATCAGGGACAGAACTTTCGATCTCATGGCTGAATACCTCCCAGGCTCATGATCGTTGGGGTGGTGCCGGATGGATCCGGCGGGGTGGGGGTCAGCGTTGCTGACCGGGTGTGTGCGTGAACCAAAGGCCATCGAGCGCCTGGTTCACGCAACGTCTTGAAACCCTTTCGTTTATCCGAAGCCGAGCAAACGCGGCAGGAACAGAACCGGCCATTCCCAGAAGGCGATCAGCAGCAGGATTGCCACCTCGGCGATCAGGAAGGGCCACAGCTTCAGGGCGATGTTTTCGATGCGTTCGCCGGTAACCGACGCGAGCACGAACAGGCAGGCACCGACCGGCGGGGTCATCAGCGAAATGTTGAGTGCCAGCACGAAGACGATGCCGGCATGGATCGGCTCCATGCCGATCTCCAAGGTCAGCGGCACCAGGATCGGCGCCAGGATGATCAGGATCGCCGTGATGTCCATGATCATGCCGATGGCGAGCAGCACGATGATGATCAGTGTCAGGATCATCCACGGTTCACCCGCCGTCGCGATGACCCAGGCAGCGATTTCCTGCGGAATACGGTTGAAGCTGATCCACCAGCCTAAAACGGCAGCAAAGGCGACGATGACGAAGATCACACCGGTAATGCGTCCAGTGCGCACCAGCATGGCCGCAAGATCGCTCACGGTCAGGTTGCGATAGATGAAGAAGCCGAGGAACAGCGCGTAGGCGACGGCCACCGCGGCGGCTTCGGTCGGCGTGAAGACGCCGCCCAGGATGCCGCCAAGAATAATGAACGGCATTAGCAGCGCGGTCAGCGCCCGGCGGGCCGCCTTGACGATTTCGAGCAGGCTGGCGCGGCGTTGGTTGACCGGCAATTCGTTGTGCGCGGCGCCCAGCGCGATGACCGCCATGCAGACTATGCAAATCAGCAGGCCGGGAATGATGCCGGCGGCGAACAGTCCGCCGATCGACACGCCCATGAGCGAGCCATAGACGACCATTAGCCCGGAGGGTGGGATGGTCGGCCCGATAATCGAGCCGGCTGCAGTCACCGCACAGGCATAGTCGCGACGATAGCCTTCGCGGACCATTTCCGGCACGAGGGTGCGCCCGAATGCTGCGGCGTCGGCCGTTGCCGCTCCGCTCAGTCCGGCGAAGAAGACAGAGGCCAGCATATTGGTGTGGGCGAGGCCGCCGCGGAAATGGCCGACGATGGCCTGTGCCAGCTTCACCAGCCGCGAGGTAATGCCGATATGGTTCATGATCTCGCCGGCGAGAATGAAGAAGGGCATTGCCAGGAACGGGAAGATGTTGAGCCCATTGAAGATCTTGCCGGGCGCCTGGGCAAGAAAGGCGCCGCCGCCGGTCATGTAGAGGCCGGCCACGCCGGCGACGCCGATGGCGAATCCGATCGGTGTTCCAATCAGGGTGAGGACAACGAAAATCAACAGCACGGCCATGTCAGACCTCCTCGCTCTGACCGCCGACGGCGTAATGGCCGAGATCGCGCAAGCCGACGAGCAGCGTCTGGATGGCGCAAAGGGCTGCGGAAACGGGCACCGCGGCGAACGGTAGGAGGAGGGTGAGGCCCAGGATCATTGCCTGGCGTGATCCGCCCTTTTCAGCGAAGCCGATGCCGTAGATCGCGAGATAGACAAAGAGCGTGAGTGTGATCACGTCGACGGCGACCAGAAGCGCGCGTCGGACACCCGGTGAAAAGTGACGGATCAGCAGCGACAGACCGATATGCTCCCGTCGGGCTATGCCCGATGATGCGGCCAGCAGGGCAGCCCAGATCATCAAATAGCGTGCCAGCACCTCCGGCCACGGCAACTGCCAACGGAAGAGATACCGGTCCAGAACCGCCAGCCATACGTCGAGCACGAGGAGCGCCAGCAGGATTGCGATGACCGCTTCAACGACGCGGTTCAACCAGAAACTGGCTTGTCCCGAAAGCTGCGATAGCTTGCCAAGATCAGTCATGCGGGCCTCCCGTCCCGAATTCGTGGCGCCCGAGGTCAGCCACCGATGGTTCGGCTGTCGATCGCGTGTTGTTCGACAGCGGCTTCGTCCAGTTCCACGCCAAGGCCCGGTCCGGTTGGAACTTCGACGACGGGCGGAGTGAAGCGAAGCGGCTCCTTCAGCAGATCGTGCTGCCTGATGAGGCGGCCGAAGATGTCGCTGGGCAGGGTGCAGGCCTTCGCCGCCGCCGCCTGGTGCACATACATCGCCTCGAGAATACCGAGATCGATCTCGGATCCGTGCCAGCAGGACAAATTGGCAGCGTCGGCGATGTGAGTCAGTTGCTGGAATTTGGCCAATCCGGCATTGAAGTTGAAGCCGTCGACTGCGCCATGCATCAAGGCGTTTATTGCCTCGTAGACCCGCTGACCCTGGTAGACGTAGGGCAGGGACACGTGCAGAAAGACCGGGATCGAGGTGATGGTGCGCAGCCGCTCATAGTCGAGCAGCATCCAGCGCGGGATCGGGTCTTCGAGCAGCAGTACATTGCCGATTCTTTCCAGATCGGCGGTGATGCGACGCGCCTCGCCGAGGTTCTGCCAGCGTTGGTTCGGGTCGAGGATGATTTTCATACCAGGGGCGTGCTCGTCGATCTGCCTGGCCCAGCCGACGCAGTCGTCCTCGAGATCGGTCTTCATCTTGATGCAGTCGAAGCCCCGATCGGCGTATTGCCGCGCCCAGGGGCCGATCTCGTCCACCGTGCGATGGCTCGACCAGGCGCCGACCTTGACGGTCTTGCGGACGGCGCCACCCAGCAATTGGTGGAGCGGAACACCCAGCAGTTTGGCTGCGGCATCCCAGATCGCGCATTCGAAGCCGTCATATTCACGGCACAGAGCTATCGGCAGGTCCTGTCGCGGCAGATCTGTGATGTTCTGTCCGATCAGCTTCTCCGCGACATCTTCCAGGAGGTCCCAGGAATGGCCGCGATAGAATTCGCCAAGTCCGGTGACGCCATTGGACAACTCCATGCGCATGACCACCTTCGACAGCGCATCGAACTGGGTCGACCAGTCCGGTTTGCCTTTGACGGGCAGCATGTGCAGCGGCTTGTCGAGGCCGGATGAATTGATCACGCCGGGATGGGTCGGAACGATGACCTCGTCAAATCGGATCGAAACAATCGTGTCGTCGGCCAATGCGCGCCCTCCCGGTTTTCAGCGTCCTATCACGCAAAATGTAGTTTTGCAAATGTTATGTTTATTTTTGTTAGTAAAGCTATTATTATGGAGCAAGGTTGTGCCGGTGAATCCGGCATTGTAAGAACGCCGGGACCCATGGGGCCATGATGGATTTCGAAGAAGACACAAATGGTTCGCAGCGTCTGGTTTCGACCATCGAAGCCATGTCGGGCGACTTGCGGCGGGCGGAAAAGCAGATTGCCGAGGTGGTCGTGTCGCGGCCGGAACAGGTGGTGCGGCTCAGCTTGAAATCGATGGCCGACCTGGCCGGTGTCAGCGAACCATCGGTGGTCCGCTTCGTGCGCAAAATGGGGTGCTCCGGCTACACGGACTTCAAGCTCCGCCTGGCCCAGGAAACGGCGATCGAACGCATGTATGTCGATGCGCCGGCCAAGGTGAAGCAATCGACAACTGGCGACATGGCCGAACGTCTTGCGCAGGCGTCGAGCCGGGCGATCATGCAGGCGGTCGAAGACCTCGACCTGGAGGCGCTGGAGGCGGCAGCGCAGATCATCGACGAGAGCAGGCAGGTGTTCTGCTTCGGTACCGGCGGCAGTTCGGCGGTGCTGGCGAAGGAGGCCGAAAACCGGCTCTTCCGGCTCAGCGTGCCGGCGCAAGCGACCTCCGATGCCTATCGCCAGCAGATGACGGCGGCCATCAGCGGTCCTGGAGATGCACTGCTGATCTTCTCCGTAACCGGCCGCCCGCAGACGCTGATCAGCTGCGTCGAGACAGCCGTCGACCGCGGCGTCAAGGCGATCGCGCTCACCCGCAAGGGCAGTCCGCTTGCCGACTGCTCGACCATCACCCTCAACATCGATATCACCGATGACGAGCTTTATTTCAACCAGCCGAACTGCACCCGCTATGCGCAATTGCTGGTGCTCGATTGCCTGGCCAGCCAAATTGCGGTGCTGCGCGCCAATCAGAGCGCCGAGAACCTGCACAACATTCACCGGCGGATGGGCAAGCTGCACGGCGTCGTTGAGCGACAGCCGATCGGTGACTAAAAGCTCGAAGGGCAAAGATCAGTTGATCGAGATCCCGCTATCCGGCGGCAATACCAATTCCAGCGTCGTTCGTTCCGGCGATACGGTTCGTCGAACGATGACCGATGCCAGCGAAACGATCCACAGATTGTTGCGGCATCTGGAAGCGGCGGGATTTTCTGCCTGTCCCAGGTTTCTGGGTATCGACGACAAAGACCGCGAAATACTGAGCTATGTGGAGGGAGCTTCGACAATTCCCGACGCGCTGTGGGACAGCGACGAACCATTGCTGCAAGCTGCAAGATTGCTGCGGAGGTTGCACGATGCGACGGTCGGCTTTGTTGCTGACGGCGGCGAACGCTGGGCGTTCCGTCATCCGGACACGAACCGTCACGAAGTGATCTGTCACAACGATTTTGCGCCTTACAATTTCGCTTTCGACGACGTCGTTCCCGTGGCCGTTATCGATTTTGACCTTGCGGGCCCGGGCCCACGTCTGTGGGATGTCGCTTATGCCGCCTATTGGATGACGCCGCTGGCTTTCCAGGCAGCGGATCTCAAATCCCGATCTGATGCCGATGTGAGGGACGGTTGCCGCCGATTGCGACTGTTCTGCAGCACTTACGGCATTCCTGCAGACACCGATCTCCTTGAAACCGTCTCCGCGGTCCTCACCCATATGGGGGATGCGCAAGCGGCCGGGTCCATCCTAGGTGAGCGCGTTGCCGCGGCGCTGGAGCGCGACGGCCATTTCGACCATTGGCGACGAGAGCGCGCCGCCTTTGAACGCCACAAATGCACCTTGGAAGCGGTGTTAGATCGAAGTCGGGCCTGATCCGTGCCGGCCTCGGCTGGTCGATTTGTCGTTCGCCCACGTGCCTTATTGTCCACTCGCCTTGCCGGCCCAAATCGCGTAAAGACGCACGATGTCCATCTTTGCAAAACTCGGAGACTTCATCGGCGGAGCCACCACGGGAGCGATCTCGGGGGTAATCGAGGCCGTGCGCACGGTGTTTGCCGGTGACCCGGAAACCCGGCGACGTGTCGCGTTCTCGGTAGCGATGATTGCGCTCTCGGCCAAGATGGCCAAGGCTGATGGCGTGGTCACACCGGATGAGGTGGAGGCTTTTCAGGAGATTTTCGAGATCCCGGACAAGGAGGGCCGGAACGTCGCCAGGCTGTACAATCTCGCCAAGCAGGACGTGGCTGGCTACGAATCCTACGCCAGCAAAATGGCTGAGATGTGCGGTTCGGGGGAACCCAATTGCCTGGTGCTGGAGGATATTCTCGACGGCCTTTTCCATATCGCAAAGGCGGATGGAGTGCTGCACGAAAAGGAGCAGGCATTCCTCGCCCGCGTAGCGGAAATCTTCATGGTGGACGAAACCAATTTCGAGCAGATTCTGGCGCGCCATGTTTATCGCACCCATCGCGACCCCTATGCCGTTCTCGGATTGAGCAGGGGCACGTCGCTGGATGAAATCAAGAGCCGATACCGGCATCTGGTCAGGGAAAGTCACCCCGACCGGTTGATCGCCCGCGGCGTCCCGGAAGAATTCCTGGCTATTGCGAATGATCGCATGGCCGCTCTGAACGAAGCATTCGCGGCAATCGAAAAAGACTTCAAGGCAGCATGAGCGACCTGCTCGCGGACTTTCCCGGCGCCACGCTTTGTCCGTCACCCAATTTCGGTGACCGCGCCGCGGGTCGCTCGGTCGACATGATGGTGCTTCACTACACGGGGATGCAAAGCGGCGAGGCGGCGTTGAAATGGCTTTGCACACCGGAGGCCGAGGTTTCCAGTCACTATCTGGTGCATGAGGACGGTGGCGTCATTCAACTCGTTGCGGAAGCAAAGCGCGCCTGGCATGCCGGCAAAAGCCGTTGGAAGGGCGAAACGGACCTCAATTCCGCCTCCATCGGCATCGAGATCGTCAACACCGGTCATGATGGTGACTACCCAGATTTTCCGGAAGCACAGATCGCGGCCGTGGTCGAATTGTGTCGGAACTGCGTCGACAGATGGTCAATCGCACCCGAGCGTGTGCTTGCTCACAGCGACATTGCGCCGCAGCGAAAGGAAGACCCGGGCGAGAAGTTTCCCTGGGGACAGCTACACGCCGCCGGCATTGGTCACTGGGTCGAGCCGTCTCGCCAGAGCGGAGGCCGGTTCTTCCAAAGAGGCGATGAAGGGCAACCGATCGAAGCGTTGCAGGCGATGTTGTCGATCTATGGCTATGATATTGAAATAAATGGAATTTTTGACGAAAATACGCATTCGGTCGTGGTCGCGTTTCAGCGTCATTTCCGTCCGTCGCTGGTCGACGGAATAGCTGATGTTGCGACCATAGAAACGTTGCACCGATTGATTTCCACGCTGCCGAAAGAACCGTCCCCAACTTGATTTGTGCGCTGCGGTATCGACAACTTTACAGCCTGTAACGCAACGTTACGGCGCCGCCACCATTCGAGATTTTTCCGCATTAGGAATTGCCCCGCATTCAACGACAAGCGGCAATCAAGCCGCTGAACCAGCCGCCTTTGGTCACGCGTAGGCGGCGCTTTTGTGCGGAGTAATGGAATGAAAGGACTTGGAACCATTGTCTTTGCGGCGACCTGCGCCGTGATGGTTTCGTTTGGAGGTGCCCTGGCTGATGAAAGCGCCGAGGGCGATAACAAAGGGATCGATCTCAAAGCGATCACAGCTTCGATTTTCAATGGGAAGGGCACCAAGGCGGAGGTCGTGGATTCGAAATATTCGAACCTGATCAACCGCTATGCCCGCAAACACGGTGTTCCGTCCAACCTGGCGCATGCCATCGTTCGGGTGGAAAGCAATTTCAATCCCAAGGCCCGCGGCCGAGCTGGTGAAGTCGGGCTGATGCAGATCAAGCTGGCGACCGCCCGGCTGATGGGGTACCGGGGCTCGCGAAAAGGTCTCTACGACCCGGAGACCAACATCAAGTACGGCATGAAATATCTTGGCGGCGCTCACAAGCTGAGCGGCGGCGATACCTGCGGCACGGTGCTGCGCTACAATGCCGGGCACGGCGCCAAACGCATGAACCGGGTGTCCTCGCGCTACTGCAAAAAGGTGCGCAAGATCATCGGGTAACCGGGTTGCCGGGGGAAGCCTCCCGGGCGACTGCCGCCGAATTGGCGATGTCGACCCGGGAGGTCTTTGCGGCCAATCCTTACCTGCACCTCAGGGAAAAGGCTCGCAATTGCAGATCGTTTCGTCTATCAGACCGTTGCCAGCCGGCCGGGCAGCCGCGCTTCGCAATGCCGAAAGGTGGCGAGGTGAGGAAAGTCCGGGCTCCACGGAAACACGGTGCCGGATAACGTCCGGCGGGGGCAACCCCAGGGACAGTGCCACAGAAAGCAAACCGCCCCGCCTGCATTCCCGTCGCCGGTCGACGGGAATGCCGGCGGGGTAAGGGTGAAAGGGTGGGGTAAGAGCCCACCGCGCCTCTGGCAACAGCGGCGGCACGGTAAACCCCACCGGGAGCAAGACCGAATAGGGATGACGCGGGGCGCGAGTCCCGGCCTGTTTCCGGGCTGGTCATCCGGGTTGGTTGCTCGAGGCCGCACGCAAGCGCGGTCCCAGAGGAATGGCTGCCACGTCCCGACGCCTCGGCGAAGGGGCCATACAGAACCCGGCTTAAAGGCCGGCTGGCATTTCAATCACATGTTCGGGCAGGCGAGGGGAGCGGGCACCGGTTGCGGGGCAGCAACCGCGTTGGTGCCGCATGTTCCCATTTCTTAATCGGTTGTTAACCATAATTGGGGCTCAATGGCAGGCGTGAACACACGGCGATGAAGCCTTATTCCCATTGACGCCCAAATTGTCCCATGTTATCCCAAAAAGATCGTTGGGGGTGGTTAGCTGTAGCCCCGTTGCAGGTGCATTTCGGACCGAGTGATTGGAGACCGGATCCTGCGTGCGTGCGGTCGGTGATCTCCGGAGGCGGTATGTTATGGTCCTCAGGCGCGGAAGCGGCGGTTTTGCGTAATGAACCGGTTCCTGTCGAATGCGACAAAAAAGATCGATGCGAAGGGAAGGGTGTCGGTTCCGGCGCAGTTTCGCACCGTTCTGACGCGCCTTGGAATTCAGGACCTCTACGCCATTCAGGATTTCGTCTATCCGGCTATTACAGTGGGCGGGCCGGATCTGCTCGACCGCTACGAACGACCGATTGTCGACGCGGACCCGTTTTCGGTCGAGGCCAACGAAATGTCGCTGCTGATCCATGGCGGCGGCGTGTTCATGAAGCTGGATGGCGAAGGTCGCCTGTCGGTGACCGACTTCATCCGAGACTATACCGGTATTGCCGATCAGGTGACGTTTGTCGGTCGTGCCGACCATTTTCAGCTCTGGGATCCCGCCCGGTACGAGGAACGGCGGCGGGATGCTCTCAGCAGGCGCTTGGCGGGAGGACAGGCCAGCGCTGGCCAAGGAGGAACGGGATGACGGCGGACTCTGGCGCCATCTCAAATGGTGCCGGTGGCGGACCAGTTCGTCACATCCCGGTTCTCCTGGCGGAAGTTCTGGACGCATTGCAGCCGAAACGAGGCGAGATCATTCTCGACGGCACCTTTGGTGCCGGCGGCTACAGCCGTGCGGTGCTGGAGGCCGGGGCCGATGTCATCGGACTTGACCGCGATCCGTCGGCGATCGTCGGCGGACAGGGCCTGGTAAAGACTTTCGAAGGCCATTTGAGGCTTGTCGAGGCGCGTTTCAGCGAGCTGGCGCAGCATGTGCCAGACGATGGTCTTGACGGCATCATGCTCGATGTGGGCGTGTCGTCCATGCAGATAGACGAGGCTGACCGTGGCTTCTCGTTTCAAAAAGACGGGCCGCTCGACATGCGGATGTCGGCGCAGGGACCAACGGCGGCGGATGTGGTCAACCGGCTGAAGCCGGGCGAACTCGCACGGATTTTCGGCATACTGGGCGAGGAGCGGCAGGCGGGGCGCATCGCCCGTGCCATCGAAAAACAGCGACGTTCGGAGCCGTTCGAGACGACGCTTCAACTGGCGCAGCTGGTCGAAACGGTCAATCCGCGCCGCATGCGCGACAAGATCCATCCGGCAACACGTGTGTTTCAGGCATTGCGCATCTTCGTCAACGAAGAGCTGTCCGAGTTGGCCGATGCCCTGTTTGCTGCCGAAAAAGTGCTGCGGCCAGGCGGTCGCCTCGTTGTCGTCAGTTTTCATTCTCTGGAGGATCGCATCGTAAAGCGGTTCTTCCAGTCGCGTTTCGGCCGGTCGGGGTCGGGATCGCGCCATCTACCCGAAACGACCGCGATTGCGGCCAGCTTCGAACCGGTCGGCAAGATCATGATCGCCGCAAGCGATACAGAGGCGGCTGACAATCCACGCGCCCGATCCGCCAAGTTGCGGGCGGGACGACGGACCGCCGCACCGCCGATGCCTGTGGAGGCATCGATCTCGGGGCTCCCGAAACTGCCTGATCTGACTGCGCTGGGAGGCTGAGCGATGCTGAAGACCGTTGATTTCGTGATCATTGGCCTGATGGCGGCGGCGGCCGTCATGACCTTCCAGATCAAGTACCAGACCGACAAACAGCTTGAGGAAATTCGACAGCTCGAGGCCCAGATCCAGTTGGAGGAAGATACGATCGACCTGCTGAATGCGGACTGGAGCCTGCTGATCCAGCCGGCGCGTTTGCAGGAACTGGTCCGACTGCATGCTGACGAACTTGGGTTGCAGATCACCGAGGCACATCAGATCGTGCGCCCGCAGGAACTGCCGGCGAGGGTCCTTGATCTGCCCGATCCCGATCGCGAGCGGGTCGCCGAAGCCGTCGACAACAAAACGCTCACCGGGTCGGTGGGGCAATGATGTTTTCGTTCGCGCGTCAATCGGTTCCCGGCTTTCGCCGCCGCAAGGGCGAGCAACAGGAGGGCGGTGCAGACCCGATCCGCATAGAGGGCAGCCGGAAGTCATCCGGACGTCAGACCAAGAACCGCATATCCTTGGTGATGATCGGCGCTTGTCTCATCTACGCCATCATTGCCGGGCGATTGGTTGAGTACGGATTGCGTGATCTGACGACCGTTGCAAGCATTGCTCGTGGCGATGCCCTGCTTGCGTCGCGGCCGGATCTTCTCGACCGCCATGGCAAGGTTCTGGCCACTGACATTCGCACGGTGTCGCTCTATGCCAGCCCGCACAAGATTACGGATCCCGACGAGGTGATAGAGGCGCTTGCAACTGTGTTGCCTGAACTCGACGCGCGGACCGTCTATCGCAAGCTGACGTCGAAATCCTATTTCCAGTGGCTGCGTCGTCAGCTCACACCGAAACAGCAGAATGACATTCTGGCGCTCGGTTTGCCTGGCATCGGATTCCGGCCCGAAAAGCGGCGCTTCTATCCCGGCGGAACCACCGCCTCGCACATCGTCGGTCACGTCAATATCGACAACAAGGGCATTGCTGGGATGGAGAAATATGTCGACGGCCAAGGGCTCGCGGACCTGGCCGCAGCCGGCATGACCGTCGACCGGCAACTCGAGCCGGTACACCTGTCCGTCGATCTGCGCGTCCAGCACGTGGTGCGCGACGAACTCGCTGCTGCCATGCAACGCTATCGGGCGATTGCCGCCGGTGCCGTGGTTCTCAACGCCAAAACTGGCGAAGTAATCGCCATGTCTTCGCTGCCCGATTACGACCCGAACATCCCGGCGCAGGCGCTGGAGAAGGATCGCATGAACCGCATGTCGGCCGGCACCTATGAAATGGGGTCGACCTTCAAGGCCTTCACGACCGCGATGGCGCTGGACTCCGGCCTTGTGGATCTGGAGGACCGGTTCGATGCGCGTCGGCCGATCCGGATAGCCGGGCACACGATCCGCGATTTCCACGGCAAACACCGCATCCTGACCGTGCCCGAGATCTTCATCTATTCATCGAATATCGGCACGGCCAAGATGGCGGATGTCGTTGGCATTGACGGGCAGAGGGAGTTCCTGACGCGTGTCGGGTTGCTGACGCGCCTGCCGACCGAACTGCCGGAGGTGAAGGTCCCGAGCCAGCCGAAGAAATGGAAGAAGATCAACTCGATCACCATCTCGTTCGGTCACGGTGTTGCCACTACGCCGCTTCAGACCGCGGTCGCCGCGGCGGCCATGCTCAATGGCGGCCGGTTGATGCCGCCGACCTTCCTGCCGCGCACGCTGGACGAAGCACTGCAGGTGTCGACGCAAGTCATCAAGCCGGAAACCAGCAGCGCCATGCGCTACCTGATGCGCCTCAATGTCGAGAAGGGGTCGGGTCGGCGCGCGGAGGTGCCGGGTTTCCGTGTCGGCGGCAAAACCGGCACCGCGGAAAAAGTGGTCAATGGGCGTTACTCTTCGAGCGTGCGTTTCAACGCGTTCTTGTCGGCGTTCCCGATCGAGGACCCGGAATTCGTCGTGCTGGTGGTGATCGACGAACCGAAGCCGGCCGAAGGCCAGCACTCAGCGACCGCCGGTCTCAACGCCGCCCCCACAGTCAAAGCCATCATTCGCCGGTCCGCCGCCATTTTGGGCGTTCGGCCGACCTTCGGTGACGATGGTGATGCCTTGCTCGTGTCATATTGAGTCTGACATAAGCGCGTAGAGTGTTCGGAATCGGCGATTCCCGCAGCCACAGGCAGGAAGCAGCCCATTCGCGTCAGTATCGAAGCCGGCACTGGGCGTTTCGTCGCGCCGGGCATCAGAGGGACCGTTACGCAGCGCAATGAAGTTGAATGTCCTCGCAGGAGATTTCGTTTCCATCCCACCGGAACATGCCGATCTGGAGGTCGCCGGGCTGACCGCTGACAGTCGGAACGTCCAACCGGGGTTCGTTTTTGCGGCACTGCCGGGCCATGAGCGCGACGGCACTGACTACATCGCCGATGCAGTGCATCGCGGTGCCTGTGCGGTGTTTGCGGCCTCTGCCCGTGACATTGCAGATCCGGGCGTGCCCGTGATCAGAGCCGACGACCCTCGGATCTTGCTGGCCCAGGCCGCGGCTCGTTTCTATGGCGTTCAACCCGATATCATGGTGGCGGTTACGGGAACGGCCGGAAAGACGTCCGTTGCCTCCTTTACCCGTCAGATCTGGCAGCGTGCCGGCCTGCCGGCTGCGATGATCGGAACGACCGGAGTGGTGTCGCCGAACCGCACGGAATACGCCCAGTTGACGACGCCCGATCAGGTGCATTTGCATAGCTTGCTGAAAGAACTGGCCGAAGAGGGTGTGACGCGGGCCGCCATGGAGGCCTCAAGCCACGGGCTCGACCAGCATCGGCTCGATGGTGTGCGGCTGACGGCGGGTGCTTTCACCAATCTCGGGCGGGATCACCTGGACTATCATGCCGACGAAGAAGCCTATTTTGCCGCCAAGATGCGGTTGTTCAATTCACTTCTGCCGCCGGGAAGTCCGGCAGTGATCTTCAGCGACGACCAATGGTCCGGAAGAGCCATGGACGTGGCGCGCAATGCCGGACTGCGGGTGCTGACGGTCGGGCGCAATGGCGGGTTTCTGACGCTCAAGCGGGTGGAGCACCAACGGCACAAGCAGGTAGCCGAAATCCACCATGACGGAGCGATTTATCACGTGACCGTGCCGTTGGCTGGCGACTTCCAACTGTCGAACGCATTGGTCGCGGCTGGACTCGCCATCGCGACGGGCGTGCCGCCCGGTGAGGCGATCGCGGCGCTGGAGCATCTGCAAGGCGCTCCCGGCCGGCTTGAGCTGGTTGTTACAACCGACAAGAGCGTGCCGGCCTATGTCGACTACGCGCACAAACCCGAAGCCCTCGAACATGTGCTGCGCTCGGTTCGGCCATTCACGACGGGTCGGATCGTGCTCGTTTTCGGGTGCGGTGGCGACCGCGACCGGGGCAAGCGTCCGATCATGGGGGATATCGCCGCCCGGTTGGCGGATGTGGTCATCGTCACCGACGACAATCCCCGCAGCGAGGATCCCGCGGCGATCCGGGCGGAGATTCTGGCAGCAGCACCCGGCGCCATTGAAATCGACGATCGGGCGCGTGCCATCGATCATGCCGTGTCGCTGGTCGAGGAGGGCGATACGCTGCTGGTGGCCGGGAAGGGACATGAGCAGGGTCAGACGATTGGCGACAAAGTGCTGCCATTCTCAGACCACGAGGAAATTCGCCGTGCTGTCGCGGCACTTGCAGAGAGACTGTGGCTGTGGAACTGCAAGGATCTGGTCGACGCAATGAACGGTCGGCCGGTCGGCAATCTGCCCGACGGGATTACCGGGATTTCCATCGACAGCCGGTCCGTCAGCAAAGGCGATGCCTTCTTTGCCATCAAGGGCGACCGGTTCGACGGCCATGATTTCTGCGGTGCAGCGCGCGCCAATGGGGCTTCCGTCCTGGTGGTCTCCGAAGCCAAGCTGCCGGCGATGGGCCGGCTTGCCGCGCCAATGATCGTCGTCAATGACGTCCTCGAAGCGCTGGGAAAACTGGGCGTGGCCGCCCGGGCGCGCAGTAAGGCTCAGATCGTCGCGGTGACCGGCTCGGTGGGCAAGACGACGACCAAGGAAATGCTGCGCCAGGTGCTGGAGGCACAGGGCAGAGTGCATGCCTCGGTTGCCTCTTTCAACAATCACTGGGGTGTTCCGCTGACGCTCGCCCGGATGCCGCGTGACGCCCGGTTTGGTGTGTTTGAAATAGGCATGAACCATGCCGGCGAAATCCGCCCGCTGGTGAAGATGGTGCGTCCGCATGTGGCTGTGGTCACCGCCATTGCCGCAGCTCATCTGGGGCATTTCGACAGCCTCGATGAAATCGCCGAGGCCAAGGCCGAGATTTTCGAAGGTGTCGAGAGCGGCGGGACTGCTCTGCTCAATCGGGACAGCGAGAAATTCGACCTTTTGACGCAACTCGCCAGCGGCTGCGGTATTGACCATGTGATGGCCTTCGGCGAGGCCGAACACGCAGACATTCGCCTGCTTTCCTTCGAACCCTCCGCAAACGGCTCGCGGATACGCGCCGACATCGCCGGCGACATGGTCGAGGTGTCGATCGGGTTGCCGGGCAGGCACATTGCACAGAATGCCTTGGCCGTTCTCGGCGCGGCGAAATGCGTTGGCGCAGATGTCGACATGGCAGCGCGGGCGCTCGGGAGCATTGAAGCGGCCGAGGGGCGCGGTGTGCGCTATGTCCTTGCTGTCGGCAATGGCCGTGTCACCCTGATTGACGAAAGCTACAACGCCAATCCGGCTTCAATGCGTGCGGCGATCGCGTTGCTGCGCGACACACCTGTCGTAGAGCCGGGTCGACGGATCGCGGTCCTGGGCGACATGCTGGAACTTGGATCTTTTGCCCAAGAACTGCACGGGGATCTAGCCGGCCCGCTGACGGGAGCCGGGGCTGATCTGGTGCTGCTCGCTGGACCGGAGATCAAGGTGCTCGCAGACCGGCTGGCTGACACGCTCCCTTGCCAACATGAAGAAACCGCGGATGAATTGCTGCCCGTGCTGCTTGAGACCATTCGGCCGGGCGACGTGATCATGATCAAATCGTCCAAGGGGATCGGTTTTTCCCGGCTCGTTGCCGCCCTGCTTGACAAGTATCCGCCTCTATCCGATGGCGGGTCGGGGAACAAATCGGGTCCGGGGGATGCCGCTGCATGTTAATCTGGCTAGTAGAATTTGCCGATCAATTCCAGATCTTCAATCTTTTCAGATACCTGACCTTTCGAAGCGGTGCTGCGACCGTAACCTCAGCACTATTCGTCTTTATCTTCGGTCCGCGAATCATTGCGATGCTCAGCATACGCCAGGGGCGGGGGCAGCCAATCCGGGCCGATGGACCGCAAACCCATTTCAGGAAGGCCGGCACACCGACCATGGGCGGTCTGATCATGCTGAGCGCAATAGTTCTGAGCTCGCTGCTGTGGGCAAACCTGTCAAATGCTTTCGTCGTGACGACTTTGCTGGTGACGCTGGCCTTCGGGCTGATCGGTTTTTACGATGACTACCTGAAGGTCACCCAGCAGTCGCACCGCGGCTTCTCGGGCAAGCTGCGCCTGCTGTTCGAGTTCATCATCGCCGGCCTGGCCGTGTACTTCATCATGCGCGCTTCAGCGGTGGCTATCGGAGATAGCAACACGCACTACGCGACATCCCTTACGGTTCCGTTTTTCAAGGATTTCTTCCTTGATCTGGGCTGGTTCTACATCGTTCTCGGCGCTTTCGTCGTGGTCGGTGCCGGCAATGCCGTCAACCTGACGGACGGACTCGACGGGTTGGCCATAGTTCCGGTGATGATTGCCGCGGCTTCCTTCGGCGTTATCGCCTATCTGGCCGGCAATGCCGTGTTTTCCAATTACCTGCAGATCAATTTCGTACCCGGAACCGGGGAGCTTTCGGTGGTGCTCGGCGCGGTGATCGGAGCCGGGCTCGGGTTCCTCTGGTTCAATGCACCGCCGGCGGCAATCTTCATGGGCGACACCGGGTCGCTGGCACTCGGCGGCCTGATCGGCACTGTTGCGGTGGCCACCAAGCACGAAATCGTCATGGTCATCATCGGAGGCCTTTTCGTGATGGAAGCCCTGTCGGTGATCATTCAGGTACTTTCCTTCAAACTGACCGGCAAACGCATCTTCCTGATGGCGCCGATCCACCACCATTTCGAACGGCTCGGCTGGACGGAAAGCCAGATCGTGATCCGCTTCTGGATCATTTCGGTGGGGCTGGCCATGGTGGGGCTGGCCACGCTCAAGTTGCGGTAACGCGATGATTGCAGCAACAGCGTTCAAGGGGAAAAAGGTTGCCCTGTTCGGCCTCGGCGGGTCGGGAAACGCAACGGCCCATGCGCTGCTCCAGGGCGGTGCCGACGTTGTCGCCTGGGATGACAATCCCGCGCGAATAGACGAAGCCCGGGAGGCTGGCATTCCGGTCGGCGACCTGCGTCAGGCCGAGTGGTCCAGTCTCTCTGCTCTGGTGCTGGCACCCGGCGTCCCGCTGACCCATCCGAAACCGCACTGGTGTGTCGATCTTGCCCGCGCAGCCGGTGTCGAAATCATCGGTGACATCGAGTTGTTCGTGCGGCAACGGCGTCGCGACGCACCCGACTGCCCGTTCATTGCCGTGACGGGCACCAACGGCAAATCGACCACCACGGCCCTGATCGCCCACATTCTTGCCGAAGCGGGTCGCGACACCCAGCTTGGCGGCAACATCGGGACGGCGGTCCTGACGCTGGAGCCGCCAAAGCCCGGCCGGTTCTATGTGGTCGAATGTTCATCCTACCAGATTGACTTGGCGCCATCGATCAACCCGACCGCGGGTATTTTGCTCAACCTGACGCCGGACCATCTCGACCGGCACGGTACGATGCAGCACTACGCCGATGTGAAGGAAAGGCTGGTGGCGGGCAGCGATCTGGCCATTGTCGGAACCGACGACTACTGGTGCATGCTGATCGCTGATCGATTGGAGCGGGCATCCACGCGTGTGATCCGCATCTCCAAGCGTGAGGTCCTCGCTGACGGATACTTCGCGAAGGGCAGCGAAATCATGGAAGCCCACAGCGGGACAGCGGAGCCGGTCGCCGATCTCGATGGTATCGCCACATTGCGCGGTGCCCACAATGCTCAGAATGCCGCTGCCGCCATCGCCGCTTGCGTTGCCGTCGGATTGACCGAGCAGGAAATCATCTCCGGTCTTGCCAGTTTCAGCGGGCTCAAGCACCGCATGCAGCCGGTGGCGCGTCGGGGCCGGGTGCTCTTCGTCGACGACTCCAAGGCAACCAATGCCGATGCCGCCGCTCCAGCGCTGGCAAGTTTCGAACGCATTTACTGGATTGCCGGCGGGCTGCCCAAGGAAGGCGGACTGCACGGACTGTCCGGTCTCTTCAAGAACATCGCCAAGGCCTATCTGATTGGTGAGGCGGCGCCGTCGTTTGCGGCTACGCTTGGCGATAACGTTCCCTACGAGATCGCCGGAACATTGGACCGGGCGGTCAATCGCGCCGCCGAGGACGCAGAGCAGGACAATCATGAAGAGCCGGTGGTCCTGCTCTCCCCGGCTTGCGCAAGCTTCGACCAGTACAAGAATTTCGAGATACGAGGAAACGCCTTTGTCGGGCATGTCGCGTCGCTGCCGCGAGTGACCATGCTCGTCGAGCCACGGGAGACGGGATAATGGTGAGTCGAGCCGAGAGGGGACCGGTGGCGGACTGGTTCTGGACGATCGACCGGACGTTGCTGGCAGTATTCGTTGTGCTGTTCGGGCTGGGATTCATGCTGTCCTTTGCAGCCAGCCCGGGTGTTGCCGAACGGTTGAACATCGACAGCCTCCACTTCATCAAGCGGCACGCGCTGTTCATATTTCCGGCGCTGGGCATCATGATCGGACTGTCGTTTCTGTCGCCGCGCCAGGTGCGACGCGGGGCGCTGCTGCTGCTGGCAGTATCCATCGTCCTGATGGTGTTCACCCAGTTCTATGGTTTCGAGGCCAAGGGTTCGCGCCGATGGTTCTCGGTCATGGGCTTCTCAGTACAGCCGTCCGAATTCTTGAAACCGGGCTTCATCATCATCTGCGCCTGGTTGTTCTCGGAACATTCGCGGCATCCGGACATTCCCGGCAACCTCTTCGCCATCATCCTCTACGGCATCATCGTGGCGCTGCTGGTGGCTCAGCCCGATTTCGGCCAGACGATTCTCGTCACCATTTCCTGGGGCACGCTGTTTTTCATGGCCGGCATGCCCTGGTTCTGGATCATCCTTCTGGCCGCGATGGCGGTCGGCATGTTCGTGACCGCCTATTTCGTCTTTCCCCACGTTGCCGGTCGCATCGACCGGTTCTGGACGGGCGAGGGCGATACGCACCAGGTGGATACGGCGCGTGAGGCGATCGTGCGCGGCGACTGGTTCGGGCAAGGGCCGGGCGAGGGTACCATCAAGCGCATATTGCCGGACAGCCACACGGACTTCATCTTCTCCGTTGCTGCGGAGGAGTTCGGCATTCTTTTTTGTCTGGCGATGGTGGCTATCTTCACCTTCATCGTGCTGCGTGGCCTGCGCCATGCCAACCGCGATGGCGATGAATTCACCCGACTTGCAATCGCCGGACTGACCATGCTCATCGGCCTTCAGTCGATGATCCATATCGGCGTCAATCTGGAACTGTTGCCTGCCAAGGGCATGACCCTGCCACTGATCTCCTACGGCGGCTCGTCGATGCTGGCGATTTCGATCACGGCCGGCTTCCTTCTGGCGCTGACGCGGCGCAATCCTGAAAAGCGAGCAACCGGGCGAATGAAGCATTTCGGGCCGCTTTCCGCAGTTGAGCACGGCTGACATGGCGGGGCTCGTGCTGCTATCGGCCGGCGGAACCGGCGGCCACCTTTTTCCAGCGGAGGCGCTGGCGCACGAATTGCGGGCGCGCGGTCATGCGGTGCATCTAGTGACCGATCGTCGGGCCGAACGGTTCGCCGGCAGCTTTCCGGCCGATGAGATCCATGTCGTCGCTTCGGCAACGATAACTTCGAAGAATCCCATTGCCCTGATGCGCACCGGCCTTGCGCTGTTTCGCGGTCTGCGCGAATCCGGACGGCTGTTGGCAAGGCTTCGACCGGCCGTGGTCGTCGGCTTTGGCGGCTATCCGACATTGCCGCCATTGATGGGTGCGGCGCGGGCTGGAATCCCGGCGATGATCCAGGAACAGAACGCCGTGATGGGACGCGCCAACCGCTTCCTGGCAGGGCGGGTCAACCGCATCGCCGGCGGCTTTCTCAAGCCGGAAGGCGCTTTCGCCGACAAGATCGTGACCACCGGAAACCCGGTGCGTCCCGATGTGCTGAAGGCGGCGCAAACCTCGTACGATCCCCTGGCGGCGGAGGGGCCGTTTCGGTTGTTGGTGTTCGGCGGCAGCCAGGGTGCCCGCTTCTTTTCCGAAGTGATGCCGGCAACCATAGATCACCTGCCGGAAGAGCTCCGAAAGCGACTGAAACTGACCCAGCAGGCTCGTCCCGAGGATCTCGAGTCTGTGCAAAAACACTATCGCGAGGCCGGAATCGAAGCGGAGATTTCTCCGTTCTTCAACAATATGGCAGAGCGTTTGGCCGCAGCCCATCTGATCATCAGCCGTTCAGGCGCGTCAACGGTCTCGGAAATCGCCGTGGTTGGTCGCCCGGCAATCCTCGTGCCGTTTCCGCATGCGCTTGATCACGATCAGGCTGCGAATGCCGCCGCCCTAGAGGCACAGGGTGGAGCACGTGTCGTTCAGCAATCCGAGCTGTCGCCTCAAACGCTTGCGTCGATGTTGCAGGATTTCGCGTCTCGCCCCGACGACCTGGCAGCCATGGCGGCCAATGCCAAGAGTGTCGGTTCGCCAGATGCCGCGCGCTTGCTTGCCGATCTGGTAGAAGATATGGCTGGCGATCGGACGTCGTCGCAGCAACAGGAAGCAATGCAATGAAAATGCCGCAGAACATCGGCCTGGTGCATTTCGTCGGGATCGGCGGCATCGGCATGAGCGGCATTGCCGAAATGCTGAACAATCTCGGGCACCGGGTACAGGGCTCTGACATCTCCGACAATGCCAATGTGCAGCGGCTGCGCGCCAAGGGCATTCCGGTCGCCATTGGTCATGACGGCGACAATCTGGGCGACGCGGAAGTCGTGGTCGTCTCTACCGCCATTCGCCATGACAATCCGGAGCTGCGGGCAGCGCG
This sequence comes from Hoeflea sp., assembly GCA_965228435.1. GTDB lineage: Bacteria > Pseudomonadota > Alphaproteobacteria > Rhizobiales > Rhizobiaceae > Hoeflea_A. The sequence continues at coordinate 5,379,864 of OZ245818.1, forward strand.
GGAACGCAGCCTTCCGATCGTGCGGCGTGCGGAAATGCTGGCCGAACTGATGCGATTTCGCAATTCCGTGGCGATCGGCGGCACCCACGGCAAGACCACCACGACATCGATGGTGGCGACACTGCTCGACGCCGGCGGGCTTGATCCGACCGTCATCAATGGAGGGATCATCAACGCCTACGGTACCAACGCCCGCATGGGCGACGGCGAGTGGATGGTGGTCGAGGCAGACGAATCCGACGGCACATTTCTCAAATTGCCGGCCGATGTGGCGGTGGTGACCAATGTCGACCCCGAACATCTGGATTTCTACGGCACCTTTGACAAGGTGCGTGAAGCCTTCGCCCAATTCGTCGAGAACGTGCCGTTCTACGGTTTCGGCGTGATGTGTCTCGACCATCCGGAAGTCCAGTCGCTGGTCGCCGCTATCGACGACCGTCGGATCGTGACCTATGGCGAAAACCCCCAGGCCGACGTGCGATATTCCAACCTGCGCATGGAGGGGGCGACGTCGATTTTCGATATCCATATCCGCAAGCGCAAAACGGGCGAGACCATTGAGATTCCCGATCTACGCTTGCCCATGCCAGGTCGGCACAACGTCTCCAACGCAACGGCGGCCATTGCGGTCGCTCATGAGTTAGGCCTCGGACCGGACGCGATTGCCAACGGATTGGCTGCCTTTGGCGGAGTGAAGCGTCGGTTTACCCATGTCGGCCAATGGGGCGGTGCCGATATTTTCGACGACTACGGTCATCATCCGGTCGAAATCCGGGCGGTTCTGTCGGCGGCGCGGGATGCTTGCCAGGGGCGCGTGATCGCTATAGCTCAGCCGCACCGCTACACCCGCCTTGCCAGTCTGTTCGACGATTTCGCTGCCTGTTTCAACGACGCCGACCTGGTGGCGATCGCTCCGGTATTCGCCGCCGGTGAGGAGCCGATCGACGGGGTCACGTCCGAGGAGCTGGTTTCGCGCATGAAAGCGGCCGGACACCGGGATGCACGCGTGCTGGAAGGGCCCGAAGGTCTGGCGCCCCTTGTACGGGCCGAGGCGAAACCCGGCGACTTCGTTGTTTGTCTCGGCGCCGGCAGCATTACCGGTTGGGCAGCCGGGCTACAGGGCGAACTCGAGACGCTGGACCGGGAAGCATCATGACGGCGGCCGACGGAACAGCTCTCCTGCAGGCACTGTCGAGTGCCTTCGATGACCTGCGCGGACGGGTGACGGCGGATGCGCCGATGGCCGATGTAACCTGGTTGCAAGTGGGCGGGCCGGCACAAATTCTGTTCCAGCCAGCCGATGCCGATGACCTGGCAACATTGTTGCAGCGGCTGCCTTCCGATATTCCTGTCATGACCGTTGGTGTTGGCTCAAATCTGCTGGTCCGCGATGGCGGTATTCCTGGTGTTGTGGTGCGTCTGTCGGCGAAGGGGTTCGGCCAGACCAACCAGGTATCCGAAACGCGCATTGAAGCTGGTGCGGCCTGTCCGGACAAACGGCTGGCGGCGGCGGCGCATTTTGCCGGAATAGGCGGATTTCATTTCTACCATGGCATTCCCGGTTCGATCGGCGGTGCGCTGCGCATGAATGCCGGCGCCAACGGCACCGAAACCCAGGAAAGAGTCGTCGAGATCCACGCACTCGACCGGTCAGGAAACAAGCATGTTCTGAGCAATGCCGATATGCATTACGCCTATCGACACAGTGGCGCCCCGGCCGACCTTATCTTCACCCATGCCGTGTTCGAAGGGTATCGCGAAGAACAGGACGTGATCCGCACTGAAATGGAAGCTGTGCAGCATCACCGTGAATCGGTTCAGCCAATCCGCGAAAAGACTGGCGGGTCGACCTTCAAGAACCCGCCCGATACATCGGCCTGGAAAGAAATCGATGCGGCAGGATGCCGGGGGCTTATGATCGGCGGTGCTCAGATGTCGCCCATGCACTGCAACTTCATGATCAATACAGGGCCGGCCACTGCCTACGATCTTGAATTGCTGGGTGAGACTGTCCGGGCCCGCGTGTTGGAGAACTCCGGCATTCGTCTTGAATGGGAAATCAAGCGGCTTGGCCTGTTTCGCGACGGGCAGATGGTTCAGGAGTTCTTGGGGCGCCTGCTCTAGAGTAGACCCCTTCACCGGTTGTTAACGGAAACGGATTGTAAAGCCTGTCGTCATACACTGCTTGTCACGACCGTTGCCGCGGTGAATAGATGATGGGAATGATACGCCAGGTATTTCTCTATACCCTTGCTGCCGTTGCTGCATCGGTGCTGATCACGCTCGTCCTGATGACATGGCTGTTCCCGGGAACGGAGCGACTTGTCGTGGCTTTGTCCATCGCCACGATTGTTCCGCTGTTCGTTGCAGCGCCAACGACATGGTATGTCTGCGCCCAGCGCGAGAAGGTCTCCCGTCTGCATGACCGCTTGCAGGCCGCCCACGAAGAACTGAAAGGACTGCACCAGGAAGCCGAACATCGGGCGTCCATCGACAGAATGACCGGCCTGCTCAATCGCGAGAGTTTCATGGTGAAGACCAAGTTTCGGCGGCGCAGGACCGACCAGGGATTCCTGCTGTTGGTCGATATCGATGGCTTCAAGGAGGTCAACGACACCTATGGCCATCAGGCTGGCGATACGGCGTTGCTCGAAACGGTCAAGGTCTTGAATGCGCAGATCCGTGGCACGGACCTGCTGGGCCGTATCGGCGGTGACGAATTCGCACTGTTCCTGTCTGATATGAGCCCGGAAAAGGCCTGGAACATGGCTGAGGACATCCGCGATCAAGTGGAGCACATGTCTTTTCGGCCAAGGCCTCAAATTGTTCACAAGCTAACGGTGAGCATTGGAATAGCGCCCGCACCGCAACGCGAACGAATGATCGATATTATGGAGCATGCCGATCAGTCACTCTATGCAGCCAAGCGGGCGGGTCGCAATCGAGTGGCGTTTCGACCGCGGGAAGAGGACCAGGTCGGGGAAATATCCTATTCGCAAGCCTCCTGAGGGCAATGCGTTTGAATCACGCGGGGGAATGACCGTGAACAAGCGCCCGGTCCACACACTGGATGATCGTTGTGTCTCGCTGTTAGGTGGGGTGTCCCGACGGGCATTGTTACGTGGGACGCTCGCCGCAATAGGCGGTTTGCTGGTGAGCAACAACGCCTTTGCCCAACTGACGACTGGCGAGAGTGCGTTGCAGGGCGAAGCCCTCGAAACTGGTCCCGACATAACGCTTGTTGCCAAGTTCGCCACTTATGAGATGGACTTGGAGTACGCCGTCAACGCGGACGGTTCATTGAATTCCCGCAGCAAGATGATGAAGTCTGGCCGGTTCATGTACAAAAGCCGGACATTTGCCAGGGACGGCCTTGTCGATGACAACTTCCTCGGACCCGTTTTGGAAGTGATGCCGGGGCAGACCTTCAGCATCAGGATCATCAACGAACTGTTCGAGACCGGCGAATATGAGAATGTCGGTCCGCCTGAGCCAAAGCCGGAGGACTGGTTCTATCTCATCGACCGGGAGAAAGGTCCTTTCACAGGCCTGCGCAAACTGGATCCGCTTGGTTTTCCCATGGCCAATACCTGCGATCCGAACACCGACATCAACAAAATCAAGGTGGACTGGGTCAACATACCGAAGAACTTCAATTGGACCAACCTGCATACCCATGGACTTCAGGTAACACCGCACCTTTTTGAGCCCGAAGGAACGCTCAACGCCAAAGCCGACTACATCACGATCAAGCCCGGGGAGGTAAAGACCTACGCCTTCTCCCTGGCCGAGGATCATCCGAGCGGTACGTTCTGGTACCACACGCACCGACACAACTCGGTCGCCATCCAGGCATGGAGCGGCATGGCGGGGCTTATCCTGGTGCGCGGCAGGTACGACGACGAACTCAAAAGCTTCGGCATAACCACTGAGATTCCCTTTGTCGTTCACGACCCGCACTATGATCCGGTCTCGCTGCCGAAGGACGGCGCGCCGGGTGTCGCATCGATGGTTCGTTTCGTCGCCCATCCATCCGAGGCCAGAAATTACACATTCATGGTGACGGGCCGCTATCGGCCTGAATATACCGTCAGGCGAAACGAAGTCGTACTGCTAAGGCATTTGACGGCCACGGTCGAAAACCTGTGCGGATTCCGGATCGTCAGGAGAGACGAGGCGGTGGATGGTCCGCCGTCGACCGACGACGTCAACCAGCCGTTCTGGATTATCGCCTCGGACGGCATTGCCTATGACAAGCCCGTTCAGCGCAATCTGATGGTATCGGGGGGTGGCGAACGCAACGATATCTTGTTTCAGCTCCCGAAACCTGGCGTCTATGAAATCTGGAGCGACCGGTGCGAGACGATCCAGTACTTCGGCATTGGACCAAAACCGCAATTGCTCGCCACGATCCGGGTGACCGATGAAGAGGTAAGCGGTCAGGCCGACATTTCGGAGATGGTCTTTACGCCGGGCATCGCGCCGGAAAACGATATCACTGAAGACGAAATCGTTCGTCGTCGCCACTTCGTGCTCGATCTGGAAAACGACACCTGTCGCTTTCCGTTTCCCCAGTTCAAGATCAACGATCGCGACTATCGACCGGACGAAAGCTACTTCGATGTGAAAGCCGGGACCGTGGAAGAGTGGGTGATCAGCAATCCCTCCGCCGGCACCCACCCGTTTCACGTGCACGTCAATCCATTCCAGGTTAAGGAAAGGTACAGCGCCCTGGGTGTTCGCGACGACCTGGTCGCCGAAACGGACCGCTCTTTGGTGGAATCCCGGATAGAGGCCATGTCCCATATTCATCGACCGAATATGTGGCGTGACAGCGTTATCGTTCCGCCCAAGGGCATGGTGCGCATCTGGATACGCTTTGACGAGAAACTCATCGGCAAGACGGTGTTTCACTGTCACTTTCTGGTCCATGAGGAGACCGGCATGTTGCAGAATTTTACGATCGTGCCGTGAGCTCAGGGATCGTGAGTCGCATGTCCATTGAAACGCCGCGCTTGAAGCTCAGACGCTGGAGGAGCGCCGATCACCCGACCTTTGCCCGAATATGCGCCGACCCGGAGGTCATGCGCTATATCGCCGACGGGACTCCGAAAACGGCAGAACAGGCGTCGAAATCCATTCGGACATTCGAAGCGGAGTGGGAAACGAGCGGGTTCGGCCTGTTCGCGGTCGAGCTGAAGGAGACCGGTGCGCTTGCGGGTTTCGCCGGCTTGTCGACACCCGACTTCCTGCCGGAAATTCTGCCCAGTGTCGAAATAGGCTGGCGCCTGGACCGGGCGCTTTGGGGGCATGGCCTCGGCACGGAAGCCGCAAAGGCAGCGCTCGACTTCGGCGTCCATGACCTTGGGCTGCGCACGATCGTCAGCATCTGCCATGTCGACAACACCGCGTCCGAACGCATCATGACCAAGCTCGGTCTAACATTCGACCGACGCGCCGTCGTTCCGTCTTCTGATGCGCCGGTTCTTGTCTATCGGTTGCCGGTGGCCAGGTTGCCCCGAGATGACCCTCTGGACTAGCGACGGGTTCTGGTATTGATCATCAAAAGCAGGATAACTGCACCCAGTACAGCCACTCCAAACAATCCGGCGGCATACGCCAAAACGGTTATCCAAAAATCCGTTGCCATGCTCGGTGTCCCTGCCAAGGCCTGCTACGGTTGTGACCAAACATAGGAAGCAGGCTGGCTGGGTGTCAAACCAATCCGGTTTCCGATTGGCGTAAGACGGGCTGCTCACAAAAGCGTGTTCAGCCGGTAACTATTTCTATCGATGTCGGCATTGTAATGTTCGGTCATGCGTGTCCTTGCCTCGATTCTGCTGGCCTTTTGCCTTGTGTCGTTTTCGGCACTGGCGAGCTATGGCAAGACAAATGCTGTTCACGCTGTCTACATCGGTGCAGAGACTGTCCAGTTATCGAACGATGCCGCGATTGAGTCGTCCGTTCAGATCTCCGACCAAACGCTCGACGATGCAGAAAGAGATTGTCGCTGCAAGAAAGATTCCGGTTCCCTGTCATTGACCTGCGGCGTGACCCTTGCGCTTTCCGATGAAAGCGGCTGCGGACATCTTCTCGTGGTCAAACGCGCCTGGTTTGCATTTGAGGCAAATGATCGCGACCCGGGCATGATGTATCTTCTGCGAAGGCCACCCCGAGACGTTCTTTAGAGCCCCTATCGCACGCATCGCGTGCCCATATGTGCCTGAAGGACAAGCATCATGAATGTCGATTGCCTTTTTGCGAATGGAGCAAGCAAGCCCATTCGATCGAGGACAACCGTTGCGGCGGTACCGTCTCAGCGTTTCTCATGCCCGAACATCACAGCAGTTGTTTCCGGGACTCCTGCGTCAAAGCGGCCCGCGGGCCTCTGTCGCTAGTCAAACGGGAACAGAGCTATGAAAAATCTTCCATCCGGCCAGTCCCGGAGAGCGTTTTTGTGCACCATGGGTGGCTTCGGGCTGGTCTCGGTTGCCGGTTGCACCACCGTTGGTGAGCCGACAGACGGCAAGACCGTCGCGAAGCTTTCGCCCAGGTCGAGCAAAGCGCTCTACCGCGCGCTGCCGAACGAAAAATTTCCGATTCCCGCCATCAAGCCGGGTCAACTAAAGCCGCAATACCATCGCCAACGGGTGCGTTACCGGACCTCCGAAAAGCCCGGCACGGTCGTCGTCGATACGCGCAATTACTACCTCTATCACGTCGAACCGGGCGGCAAGGCGATGCGCTACGGCGTCGGACTGGGGCGCGCCGGCTTTGCCTGGTCGGGACGCGCCCGCATTGCCTGGAAACGAAAATGGCCAAAGTGGACGCCGCCGGATGAGATGATCCGACGGGAGCCCCATCTTGCCCGGTGGAGCGCCGAGAATGGCGGCATGCCACCTGGCCTGAGAAACCCGCTCGGTTCCCGTGCGCTCTACATCTTTCAGGGCAATCGGGACACACTCTACCGGCTGCACGGAACGCCTGAAGTCGAATCCATCGGACGGGCGGTTTCGAGCGGCTGCGTTCGGCTGGTCAACCACGACGTGATCGACCTCTACGATCGGGTTCGATCCGGGTCGACCATCGTTGTCGTGTAAAATGGGGGGACATGCAATGAGTGCAGCAACTGCGCACCACTGTGACCGTTTCGAATCGGAACAGCCAACGTTTGGCGACAATCCGGCGAACGATGTCGAATTGCGAACAGATTTCCTGGAAGAGGGCATCGAAGATATCGGCCAATTGGCCAGCTCAATCGGTTTCACCTCTCAGGAGATCACGGAGCTTGAGCGGTTCTATCGCTTCGTGCCCAAAACACCGTTGAGACGATCTTCGCGATCGATGCTGGTACGCAGCATCGAAAAGCGGGTGGAGATGTCATCATGACCAAAAAAAGGAAATCGAAATCAGCCCGGCACAAGCCGGAAACAACCAAGCCGATCAACCGGCGCAAGTTTCTGGGCCTCAGCCGCAACAGCGCCGTTGCGGTCTTGGCTGTCGGGGGCGCCGGCTTCTTTGTCGTGCGCCATGTTCAGGGCGCCATGCACGAACATGATCTGTCTCGGGTCGGAAACGGCCGGCCAACAGTCGTGCAGATCCATGATCCGCAATGTTCGCAGTGCCTCGCTCTGCAACGCCAAACCCGTCGGGCACTCGATAGCTTTGATAGCGACGAGATCGACTATGTGATTGCCAATATTCGGTCCGCTGAGGGCAGAGCCTTCGCGAGCCGTTACGCTGCTGCGCATGTGACGCTTCTGCTGTTTGATTCCGATGGCGAGCATAAGGGCACACTACGGGGGCAACGGCGTAGCAGTGAACTGGCCAACGCATTCCGTCAAATCGTGCCGGATTGACCGGACCTAGCGCGGTAGCCGCCACTTTTGTGGTCGGGATTGGGCCTGAAAGTGCCGATATAGGTTTGCTTGGGGTCGAAAGGTCGCGCCCGGCGTGTTTCCGGTCGGCTTTAGCTTGCTTTGTGGCCGACAAAGGCATAGATAGTGCGCACTGTTTCTTTGGCTGGCTTTTGCGGAGTCATCGTTTTCGACCCGCCGATACTTCCCAATTCTCGATCCGGATTGATTGAGAGTGGCGCTCATCCAGAGCACCAATTGGGATATGACCAGAAGTGAATGCGATAACGTTCGATCGCGCTCTGCGCGGTAACGGGCTCGTCAGCGAAAGACCGCCAGGACTATCGGACCAGCGACCGTACGGCGGTCGTCGACGTTTAAAGGAGAAAGCATGCAGGTTCTCGTTAGGGAAAACAATGTCGATCAGGCTCTTCGAGTGCTGAAGAAAAAGATGCAGCGGGAAGGCGTTTTCCGCGAAATGAAAGCCCGCAAATCCTACGAGAAACCTTCGGAAAAGCGGTCGCGCGAGAAGGCCGAGGCTATCCGTCGGACGCGCAAGGCCGCACGCAAGCTTGCTCAGCGCGAAGGACTTCTGCCCCGCAAGCAGCGCACCACGCGCTAAGCTCTAGGCCACGGAAAGCTTCTGGCTCGTCATTCTGAAGAGAGCCAGAAAGGCACCCGCGGCCAATAGGCAGACGGTTCCCAGGTCGAATGCAACCGCAGTGCTTTTGAACCGATCCGCCAAGGCTCCCGCAATCATGGGGGCCACCACCACTACGACATAGTAGAGCGTGTAGAACACACCCATGCCGACTGCTCTTCGGTCGGCATCGAGGATCCGTGATGGCAGGGCCATGATCGGGCCGGGAGAAAGACTGGCCGCAAGGCCAAGCACCACAAAGGCAACCAGCACCGCGTCGGTGCGTGAAGCAACCAGTATCGCCATCCCGAAAAGCACCAGACCCGTTGCCAGAACCAGATCGTTGCGGCCGATTCGATCAGCCAGGAACCCGGCGCACGGGATTCCGATCGCCATGACCCATAAAACCACACTGGTGACCGAACTTGCCTCGCCGGTGGTCCAGCCGCGTTCGACCAACATGGTGGGCGCGAAGCCGAACACCAGGACGAGTGCGGCGTTGTAAAGACCCCAGATCAGCCCTGCGTGAACCGTGCCCATGAAAACCGTCCGGCCCAAGGGCACGTTTGTCGAGGGCGTATCGTCGTCAGTGGCCGGAGGTCGATAGCCCAGAGCCAGGGCCAGAAAGCCCAGTGCCGCCAAACCGGCAACAACAGTCGATGCGAATACGAGGCCTTGTGTTTCGGCAAGCACCGGCAGGGTCAACAGAGCCAGCGCGATTCCGAAGGGCCAGGAGTTGATGAAAATGCTCATGGCTGTGGCAATTTCGCGTCCGGCGAACCAGTCGGTCACCATCTTCGTCATCAGCACGTTGAGCAGGATCCCGCCGGTGCCCGCAATTAGCCGCCCGGCAATCTGCCAATCCCAGCTTTCGGAGAGCGCCATGATCAGACCGCCGACCACCATCATGGCGAGACCGACGAGCACGCAGAGCTTGTCTCCGAAGCGTTTTCCCAACGCGCCGCCTGGATAGGCCAGCGCAATGCCGGGAAGAAAGTAGAGGCCGATGACGAATCCGATGTCGGCAATGCCCACTCCGTACCGATCCATCAGGAACGGCGACAGAGTCGCGACCGCCTGAAACTGAAACGCCATCGTTGCCCTGACGCCGAAAAGCAGGGCCAATACCAGCCAACGATTGTTCACGCGAAACCTCCTGATCGGGTAACACTAGCCGGGGGGACGGTCGGCGCCTATCGTGCGGCTGCTGCACTTGTCGTGTTGCATTTGCCGCAATTCGCATACTGCATCTGCATTATTGATGGTGTGAGGCCGCCGGGGGACAACAACAGGATGGACATGCCGAACCAGCCGAGTGAACTGACGCCACGCGAGCTTGAGATTGCGACGGCGTACGCGAACGGAGACACCTATCGTCGAATCGCAAACCGGTTGTTCATTGCACCGGCAACCGTCCGAACTCACCTGGCCACCATTTATCGCAAGCTCGGCATCTCATCAAAAATCGAACTGAACACGTTTCTGGCCGGCGATGAGCCGGCGCGCGTTCATGACACCGAAGAACGGGATATGCTGATTTCCGAACTGGCGTTAAGCCTCGATGAGGCCATTGGCCGGGAAAGGGCGCTCGCTGAAGTTTTGCGCATCATCAGCCGATCTCGTGGACAGCTGTCCGAGGTGTTGGAGTCGGTGCTCGGGTATGCGCTTGAATTGTGTGATGCTGAATTCGGAATCCTCTTCGAGTTCGAGGAGCCCGGCGCCTTTCGGGCGATCTGCCAAAAGGGCATCCCGGCAGACTTCTCCGTATGGCTTGAGGAGCAGGGGACATTCGAAGTGGGTGCGCAGACCGGCCTCGGTCGCGTGGCGGCGACCCACGCCGTGGTCAACATCCCCGATGTCCGCTCCGAAGCCGTCTATCGCAGTGGCGATCCACTGAGATTCGCGACCGCGAAGCTCGGTGGTGCACGCTCGTTCGCGGCAATCCCCATGCTCGGTGGTGATTGTTTGCTCGGCGCCTTCACGGTCTACCGGCAAACGCTGCGCCCATTTGACCAGCGCACGCTTGCCATTGCCAGCATGTTTGCCGACCAAAGCGCCATTGCCATTGAAAATGCCCGGTTGATCGAGCGGACGCAAACGTTTTCCTGACCCTGCTGTCGCTGGCGGCGACACGGTTGACCCAAAAGGGGCTAAGCGTTTTTCAGGAATCGGAAGTCGAACCGACGCATATTTATCGCCACAATCGCATGAAGCGGGTCAGCACAGGTTCGGCCAGGGCTTCTGTGACGGCAGCCGAAGCGACGGGATGATGACAGATGACCTGCGGCGCCAGTATGATCCACGAGTCTTCGTTCCGAAAGAAATCCATCATCGTGCGGGCGTAGCCACGCCAATAGCAATGACCCGGATGGTCGTTGGGGCCGTATTCGTTGAGATCGTCGCCCGACCTTGTCACCGCCCAACCGAACTGGAAACTCACTGGCAGGGTCCGATTGTGCCTGCCCGCCAGGCCCAATCCGCGCGCGAGGCCGGTGTCGAGGTCGAGGCCCGCGACCCAATGACCAGTCAATATGGCATGGCTCGTTGGGGACAACAGGCGCGCGCCGTCGCTTGTCACTCCATTTGCTGCCAGGAAATCCAAAAACTTGCCGTAGTCGGCCACGGTCATCAGTGAACCGGTGTCGCCGCTCTCCTGTTTCCGAGGCCCGCTTGTGTGGTCGAAACCATTGGAATAGGGCGGGTCGGTTTCGGGAACCGATTGTGCGGCCTCCACGATTCTGGGGTGCTCCGGATCGTCGGTGGCCACCCCATAGAGGGTCGGGATACGTTCCGATCGCGGATCTCCGTTGGCCAGAAAGAAGGTTGCATCGGACATGCCGAGCGGCGTGAAAAGCATATCCTGGAAGATTTCAGAAAGCCGACGGTGTCGTCCGGTCTCTCGCTGCGCAACGACTTCTATCACTCGCCCGAGCACCGCGGCGCCGAGCCCGTAGCTCAATTGCCCGGGATGGGTCGCCAGAACACCGGCCTCGGCGATAACCTGACAGAATTGTTCAAGATCGATGTCCTGACCCAGAATGCAGGAAGATTTGTAGACGCGGTTGTTCACCCGGGACCGAAGTGCGCTGGCAATGTGAAACGATCCGTTCGTCTGGAATGCTCCGCCGGTGATCTCGTCGAAATCGCCCCATGCGTCGTAACCGATGCCGCTTGTTTCGCTCATCAGATGCTTGATCCGCATCGTCTCGCGCGCCGGCTCGGCCGAATATCCAACAACGGTCTTTTTTCCCAGAGCCATGTTGACGATCTCGACATCTCCGAGGCTCCGACCGTCCGTCCTGTCGGCCTGGCTGACGACCATCCAATCGCGATCGAACTCTGGAAGGTAGTCGCTTACCGGATCGTTGAGCTTCAGCAACCCGCGATCGTACATCATGAGCGCAATCGTGCTCGTCAGCACCTTCGTCATCGAATACATGCGCATCATCGCGTCGGATTGCATGGGTCGGCGCGACTCCAGGTCGGCGTATCCAAACGCCTTTGGGCCGTAAACCGACGTTCCGCGGCGACACATGGCGACCAGTCCTGGGATGTTCAGGGCGCGATGATGGAGCGATTGCTCCAGAACCTCATCCAGCTCCGCTTCATACCCTTCCGCCAGCTTTGCCATGTGGGTTGCTCCCTTGGTTCGGCGGAATATTAGGTCATCGGAATAGGCACTGCCTAGGCTGCATTTCTGCAAGGCCGCTGAAACAACAGTTAGCCGACCGTGAACTGCCCCATCATGCCGCGATCTTCATGCTCAAGGATGTGGCAGTGGTACATATAGGGATATTGCTCGGTTGCCTGATAATCGAAACGAACCAGGATTTCCGACCAGTCGTCATCATCCAGAACCACGGTGTCCTTCCAGCCCTGCTGATCAGGCGGAGCGGCAGCGCCTTCCATTCGGTCGATCAGGAAGGAGCACCCGTGCACATGAAACGGATGCGCTCCCTGGTTGGAGCGGATCCGCCAACGTTCCCAGACACCCTTGTCGACGCGTTCGTTGATGACCGCCATGTCCATTGCCGCACCATTGATCGTCATGTCCATGACAGCATGGTCCCCATGCTTGTGGTGGCCGCCACCGTCATGATCCATATCGAGAATGAAATCGCGGGTCCGTACGATGTCGCTTGGTTTTGGCCTGGGGATGGTTGCCAGCGTCGCCGGCAGCGGTGTGGTGTGCGCCGGGAGTGTGGCGTCGACGTTGAGCGTCAGGGCCGGCTGCGGCTTCGTATTCTGAGATCCGATCAGCTTGTTCAACACGCTTCCGACGATGCCTTCTTCGAACTCATCCTCGAACAGGGTCAAAAGCTCGGCGGCGTTTCCGTCAGCCAGGTCAACGACGATTTCACATCGTTCGCCAGGAGACATTTCCATCTGTGTCAGGGGCACCGGCGCCGCCAGAAGCCCGCCGTCACAGGCGATTTTGTGAAAGGTTCGGCCGTCGGAGAAGGCGACGATATAAAACCTGGCATTGGCGCCGTTCAGCAGGCGCAAGCGCACTTTCCCGGTCGGCACCGTCGCGACTGGAGATACCACGCCGTTGATGACGACGGTTTCGCCGTACCATCCATCTTCACCGGCGTCGGTCAGTGAATAGACCAATCGGCCATCGGCATCGAAGGTTCGGTCCTGAATGATGACCGGCAGATCATCAATGCCGTAGCGATTGGGAAGGTCGGCCGCGTCGCTCTCTTCGTCGTCGATGATGAGCATGCCAGCCAGTCCATGGTAGACTTGGCGGCCGGTGCTGCCATGCGTGTGGGAGTGGTACCAGCAGGTTGCAGCCGGCTGGACGATGGACAGCGACGGTTGCCATTCGGCCCCTGGCGCCATCTCCAACTGAGGCCCGCCGTCGACATCTCCGGGCACATGCAACCCATGGCCGTGAACAGCCACGCCTTGGTTCAGTGTGTTGCGGTAGTGCAGATTGAGCTGGCTGCCCTTTCGGGTTCGAATCGTCGGCCCGAGATAGTCCTGGCTGAACCCCAGAGTCGGCGTCTTGATTCCTGGTTTGAAAGACCATGTGCCGTGGCGAATTGTCAGGTTGACCGGGTCTCCCTTCGTGCCGTCGATCAGAGTTGGTATGGGCAACTTGACAGACACAGGATTTGGCAAGGCTGCGCCAGAGACGGTGGTGCCGAAAAGAGCGGCAGCGCCTGCGACGAACTGGCGCCGGGAAAGGGTGGTCGGCATGGAATCCTCCAGAAACGGGAACCAAAGTTCCCGAGTTGCAATTCAACCATCGAAAGGATGATTGTCGTTGCACCATTGATTTCCGACCTGTTCTCATCTGTCTATCGGACAAATGCCGGATCGCCAGAGTTGCCCATCGGGCATAAGGTCAATGTCGCCCGGCCGATCCGTATGCCGTGAAGTTGGAGAAAGCGCCATGCTCGAAGCGATAGGACAAATCCCCTACCGGAGGACGGTGTTCGTCGCCTTTGTGCTGTTCATCTTCGGCTTCAGTGCCGTGGAGATCATATCCGAGCTGCAAGACGGCGAGACACTCGACTCGATGTCTGATGATGTGTTTCGATTTGTCCTCAGCGCGTTTGTTCTGGCACTTTTCGGTTTTGAATATTTGACTCAACAACGAGCGCTCAGAGACCTGCGCGGTCAACTCGACAAAGCGCGCGGACGCCTGGCTCAATTCGATCCCCAGTCGCAAAAACTGGCCAGCCAGTATCGAGCCGTGATGCAAAAGCAATTCGATGCCTGGCGCCTCACGGCCAGCGAGCAGGATGTGGTCATCATGCTTCTGAAGGGCCTGTCCTTTCGCGAGATCGCCGACCTACGTGAAACAAGAGAAAAGACCGTCCGCCAGCAGGCCTCCAGCGTCTACCGTAAAGCCGGCGTGTCGAGCCGCAACGAACTGGCAGCCTGGTTCTTCGAGGACATGCTGGAACCGCCACCGGCGAATGGCAGCTAGTTCCGGAATCCCGCTTCCTCAGGCAATCTTGCTTGCGGGAGCATCCCTTTGACCTTGGCTCCAACCCAATTTTGCGAGAGGGTAGGGATCTCCAAAAGAGGACCTTGAAATGGATATTCTGGTGATGGGTGCAGGCGCCCTGGGCGGCTATTTCGGAGGCCGGCTGGCTGACGCCGGGCACACTGTGACATTTGTGGCAAGGGGCGCGCACCTTGAGGCTCTTCAACAGACGGGGCTGAAGATCCAGAGTCCGGCTGGTGATCTGCACTTGCCCGAAGTCAATGCCGTCCATGAACCCGTGCCGGGCGCCAATGCCGATATCGTGCTGTTCCTGGTCAAGAATTTTGACGTGGAAGCCGCGGCGCAAACCCTGTTGCCGAGTCTGAAACCCGACAGCGTCATCGTGACCCTGCAGAATGGTGTGTCGGCTCATCAACGTCTCGGAGACATTGTCGGCCACGACCGCGTGGTGCCTGGCATTGCTTTTATTCCAGCCGACGTTAAAGCGCCCGGCGTCGTCCGGCACGGCGCCCCGCTGCAGAAGCTCGTGTTCGGGCAGGGTCGCAATGCTGCCCAAATCGACAAACTGGCAACGGCACTGAAAGAAGTCGGGGTTGAGGTCACGGTGTCCGACCAGGTGGACGTCATGCTCTGGACCAAATTCGTGTTCCTGAGCGCGTTCAGCGCCATCACAACCCTGACCCGCCTGGATGTCGGACCGTTACGGATGACCCCTGAAACAGCAGATCTGTTTCGCCGCGCGATGGAGGAAACCGCAGCCGTCGGGAAAGTGATGTGCCCAGAATTGCCGGATGGAACCGCAGAGGCCCAATGGCAGTTCCTGCAAAGCATGCCAGACAATGTGCACGCATCGATGCTCGACGACCTGCTGCGCGGCAAACGACTAGAGCTAAACTTTCTGAGTGGTGAGGTCTCCCGGATTGGTCGTGAACGGGGCATCGCGACGCCGTTGCACGATTTTGTCACCGCGGCATTGCAGCCATATGTGAACGGAGCGCCGGAGTGACCGAGCTCGGCAATTGCACGTCACCGTTTCGGGTATGTCGCGTGCTTGACGGACTATTTTTCACCAATTTGGTGATCCGTCAGAGTACTGCAATTACTCCGCCAAACGACGACCACGCTCCGCTTTGTCAGAGGGTGTTGTACTCAAATCGTCAATTCTGTGCTTCTGCTGCCTTGACCAGTAACTGAAAATCGCGGTGTTAGGCATCATCAAAATCTCCGGATAGGAGCCTTTGAAGCTGAGTCGGGTCCGATCATTAGCAACCGGGCCTAATTCAGATGAGTTTGGGCGCCAGCGGCGATGTTATTACCAAATTCGCAAATACGGTAATAACTCAATGAAACCCATATCTCTTACTTATTAGACCCTCTATTCCGAGTTGGCGCAACGTGCGCTCGATGCCTCGTTTTCGGCAGAATTCGATGTTCTGGGACGCTTCGCTTCAAATCAGGTCAAAGGGCGGCGCTACTGGTATTTCGATATGCCGAACGGTGAAGGGGGCAAGAAGCGAACTTATGTCGGGCCCGTTGACGATCCGGAGATCACAAATCGAGTCGAGAATTTCAAGGATCTGAAGGCGGACTTCAGAGAGCGGCGGAAACTGGTTTCGACGCTGACTCGTGAGGCGCATCTGCCACAACCCGAGCGTCTGACTGGTGATGTTGTTCAAGCTTTGGCTGAGGCAGGCTTCTTCCGGCTACGTGGTGTCCTAGTCTGAACAGTGGCCTATCAATGTTATTCGGCAGTGCTTGGAGTCCGTCTCGCTAGAAACATCAATGATGACAAGTGACGCTGATTTTGCGCAGTTCCATTCCATCTCCATGGCAGTGGAAGACAAAATGCGACCGGTGCTCGATACACTGCAAACTATCGATCCGACCTTCAGGGAGATCCCGCACCAGGCTGATGGGCGCCATGCCACTCGGTTCGAGGCACGCTCCGGGTACCGCGTCGAGTTCCTGACTCCCAAAACCGGATCCGGTGAGCGCGAAGGACGACCGGCGCCTATGCCGGCGCTTGGCGGTGCGTCAGCACAGCCGCTTCGGTTTCTCGACTTCCTAATTTACCAACCGATCCGCGCAGTTCTCCTCCACGGCGCTGGTGTGCCGGTGACCATTCCTGCGCCGGAGCGATTTGCAATTCACAAACTCATTGTTGCTGACCGCCGCCGAACAAATGATGACGGCACCGCTAAGAGCCGAAAGGATCTCCTCCAAGCCGCCACCATTATGGAGGCGTTGCTTGAACAGCGCCGGTCGGAAGACCTTGCTGATGCCTTTATGGAAGCGCATGGACGTGGTGCCGCCTGGAGGGAAGCAATTGCATCAAGCTTGCAAGCGCTCGATAAGGACAACCTTGAGCGGGTCCGGACGTCGCTAAGCGACGGGATAAAGCTATTTGGCGAAAATCCGGAGTCTTTCGGTCTTTAAATCCCGGCTGTTCCAAAGACACGTGGAGTTTGGCTTAGCCCGGTTGGATGCGGGATGACTTGAGAAGAGTCCGCCATTGAGGCTGTTCAACCGCACAATTTCTCGTTTCAACTCGACACAAAAAAGTTCCTGCTTGCCACTTTGATTCCGCATTGCCCGCCAAGCGATTGAAATCCGATTCCAAATCGGCTTTCGCCATTGGCGATGTTGCGGGAATCCAAACAACAGCGGTCTCCACTTTTAACGTCTTGGCGGTTGCAGTCCGTGCAACTCTCTGATTCTTTTAGCCTTAGTGCTACCGCATTGATTCGTTATCGGCTCCGCGCGTGCGGCTTGCGGGGCGTGCGGTGAACGAATCGGGGTCCGGTCGGCGGCGGCCGGGGACGGAAGGGTGCAATGGGGAAAGACAAGCACGTTGCGGTGCTGATGGGCGGTTTTTCGTCCGAACGGCCGGTGAGCCTGTCGTCGGGCGAAGCCTGTGCCAAGGCGCTAGAGGAGGCCGGTTACCGGGTGACGCGGGTCGATGTCGGGCGCGACGTCGCCGCAGTGCTCGGCGAAATGAAGCCGGATGTCGCCTTCAACGCCCTGCACGGGCCGTTTGGTGAAGACGGTGCCATTCAGGGCATTCTCGAGTTTCTGCAGATTCCCTACACCCATTCAGGTGTCACCGCGTCGGCGGTGGCCATGGACAAGCAGCACGCCAAGAAGATCGTCGCCTCCGCCGGGGTTCCGGTGGCTGAGGAGCAGGTGATGATACGCCACGATATCGGGTCGGAACACCCGATGCGGCCGCCCTATGTGGTCAAGCCGGTGGCAGAGGGTTCCAGTTTCGGCGTTGTCATCGTCAAGGAAAATCAGAGCCACCCCCCACAGGTGCTGGGATCAGAGGACTGGCCCTATAGCGACCGGGTCATGGTGGAACGGTTCATTCACGGCCGTGAACTGACTTGCGCGGTCATGGGCGATGAAGTGCTCGGCGTGACGGAAATCTTCCCAATCGGCTCTGAGTTTTACGACTATGAGTCAAAATATGTTACGGGCGGCTCAAAGCACGAATTCCCGGCAAAAATTTTACCGAATATTTACCAAAAAATACAGAAACTGTCCCTTAAGGCGCATCAGGCTCTCGGATGTCGTGGCGTAAGCCGTTCCGACTTTCGGTTCGACGACCGTTTTTCCGAAGACGGCGAAGTGGTCTGGCTGGAGCTTAATACCCAGCCCGGCATGACACCGACCTCTCTGGTGCCCGAACTCGCGCATCTCGCCGGATACGATTTCGGCGCGCTGGTGACCTGGATGGTGGAGGACGCATCTTGCATGCGTTGAAGGAAAAATGGCTCGGTAAACGGCAAAGCGCCGCTACCCCCGAAGCGATCGGGGCGGCGGAGCCTGGCGTCGTGCTGCCGCGCATCCTGCGCAAACCTGCCCGCCTGTTTACCGCGCTTGTCGATGGCCGAGTCGCCATCCCTCCACACACGGGAACCCGGGCCGCGGCTGCGCTGTTCGTCCTGACGGGTCTCTATGGCGTTGTCGAAGGCGGCCACTTTCGAGCCCTGATGGAAACCGTGACAGCTGCGACGGGATTTGCCGTTGAACGGGTCGATGTTGCCGGCAATATCGAGACATCGCCGATCGACGTGGTGCAGCGGCTGGGCCTGGACGGCGGCACGTCCACCGTGACACTCGATGTTGATGCCGCCCGCGCGGCCATCATGACGCTGCCCTGGGTGGCGAATGCGCAGGTGCGAAAGATTTATCCCGACGTTATCGACGTCAAGCTGACCGAGCGGCGCGCCTTCGCCATCTGGCAGCACGGGCGGGAACTGTCGCTGATCGAACGCAACGGCAATGTCATCGCTCCCTTTGCCAATGACGGCTATATGCGCCTACCGCTGTTTGTCGGCCTCGGCGCCGACCGGCATGCTCGCGACTTCGACCGGCTGCTTCAAACCTGGCCGGCTCTCAAGGAGCGGGTCAAAGCCAGCATTCGCGTCGCCAATCGCCGCTGGGACATCCGCTTGGACAACGGGGTCACCGTGCGCTTGCCCGAGAGCGGCGCGGCGCGGGCACTCGACAAGCTGCGCCGCTTCGATGCCGAGCAGGGCTTGCTGGAGCGCGATATCGAGACGGTCGATCTGCGCCTTGACGACCGCATCACCGTCGGCCTGACCGAGGGCGCCACCGAACGTCGCAACACCGCCGTAAGCGACCGCGCCAAGATGCTGAAGAAGCGGGGGCGCAATTCATGAGCGTCTTCCGTCCGGCCACCTTCAATGTTCCGAGGCTTCGCGGCCTGCCGGCCAATCGTTCCAGCGTCGTCACGGTGCTCGATATCGGTTCGACCAAGGTCGTCTGCCTGATCGGGCGGCTGGCGCCGCGCGAAGAAAGCCGGTTGCTGCCCGGACGCACCCACGATGTCGAGATCATCGGCGTCGGTCACCACAAGTCGCGTGGCATCAAGGCCGGCGTGATTGCCGATCTCGATGCCGTCGAGAGCTCGGTTCGCATGGCGGTCCATACGGCCGAAAAGAGCGCCGGCGTAACGGTCGAATCACTGATCGTCAATGTTTCGGCGGGGCGGCTGCGCAGCGACGTCTATTCCGCGTCCATCGATCTCGGTGGTCACGAGGTCGAACGGTCTGACCTGAAAAAGGTCCTGGCCATGGCGGCCGGCCAGATCAGCGTTCCTGATCGGGCGACGCTGCATTCACTGCCGACGAGCTTCAGCCTGGATGGCGAGAAATCGATCCGCGACCCGCTCGGCATGTACGGCCACCATCTGGGCGTCGACATGCATGTGCTGACCGCCGAAAAGGCGCCGATGCGCAATCTCGAACTGTGCGTCAACCGTGCCCACCTGACGGTCGAGGCGATGGTCGCGACTCCCTATGCCAGCGGACTGGCGGCTCTGGTCGACGACGAAGCTGAAATCGGATGCGCCTGCATCGACATGGGCGGCGGTACGACGACCATTTCAGTGTTCAGCGAAGGCCGCATGGTGCATGCCGATGCGATCGCGCTTGGCGGACACCATGTTACCATGGATCTGGCGCGCGGGCTGTCGACCCGGCTCGAAGATGCCGAAAGGCTCAAGGTCGTGCACGGTTCGGCGCTTCCGATGACCGGTGACGATCACGACACGGTTTCGGTGCCGCCCATCGGCGACAACGATAACGACCTGCCGCTGCAGATGCCGAAGGCGCTGCTGTCGCGCATCGTGCGGGCGCGGGTCGAGGAAACTCTTGAGATGATCCGCGATCGCATCCAAAGGTCCGGATTTGCGCCGGTTGTCGGTCGCCGCATCGTGCTGACCGGCGGGGCAAGCCAACTGACCGGGATTGGCGATGCGGCGCGCAGGATTCTGGCGCGCAACGTGCGCATCGGCCGGCCGCTGGGTGTGGCCGGGCTGCCGGCGGCAGCCAAGGGTCCGGCTTTTTCAACAGCGATCGGGCTGATGATCTATCCGCAGATCGCTTCGCTGGAAAGCCGCGGCAACGAACGAGCCGGACGATATCGGGCGGTCGCCAATGGCGGTCGCCTGGCTCGCATGGGGCAGTGGATCAGAGAGAGTTTTTGAGTTTGCGAATTGGCCGGCGTGGCGGTGCGGTCGAGTGATGAAAGGGAACGAGGTGCCATGACTATCAATCTACAGAAGCCGGATATCACCGAGCTCAAGCCGCGGATCACGGTCTTCGGCGTCGGTGGCGGTGGCGGCAATGCCGTCAACAACATGATCAATGCGGGCCTGGAAGGTGTCGATTTCGTCGTGGCGAATACCGATGCGCAGGCACTGACGATGACCCGGGCCGACCGTGTCATCCAGATGGGCGTAGCGGTGACCGAGGGCCTCGGCGCCGGATCTCAGCCGGAAGTCGGCTGTGCCGCGGCGCGCGAATGCATCGATGAGATCGACGATCACCTGAACGGCACGCACATGTGCTTCGTCACCGCCGGCATGGGTGGTGGAACCGGCACGGGCGCTGCTCCGGTCGTCGCATCGGCGGCCCGCGAAAAAGGCATCCTGACGGTTGGTGTCGTCACCAAGCCATTCCACTTCGAAGGCCAGCGCCGCATGCGCATTGCCGAAGATGGAATCGACGAGCTGCAGCGCTCCGTGGACACGCTGATCGTTATTCCCAACCAGAACCTGTTCAGGATCGCCAACGACAAGACGACCTTTGCGGATGCCTTCGGCATGGCCGACCAGGTTCTTTACTCGGGCGTTGCCTGCATCACCGACCTGATGGTGAAGGAAGGCCTGATCAATCTCGATTTTGCTGACGTACGTTCGGTCATGCGCGAAATGGGCAAAGCGATGATGGGGACCGGCGAAGGCTCTGGCGATGGCAGGGCCATGGCCGCTGCCGAAGCAGCGATTTCCAACCCGCTGCTCGACGAGACCTCGATGCGCGGCGCTCAAGGCCTGTTGATCTCGATCACAGGCGGCCGCGACATGACGCTGTTTGAAGTCGATGAGGCGGCTACCCGCATTCGCGAGGAAGTCGACACCGATGCCAACATTATCCTTGGCGCGACTTTCGACGAAGAACTCGAAGGCCTGATCCGGGTTTCGGTTGTGGCAACCGGCATCGACCGGGAAGGCATGCCAGCAGAAGCACCGGCACCGACGACCCTGTCGGCCTCACGCCCGGTCGCCCGTCCGGCACAGCAACCGGCCGCAGCGCCGGCAGTGGCGGATGCCGTTGCCGACACGATCAAGCTGGCAGAAGCCGAACTGGAGCAGGAACTGAGCATCGCTGTCCCGGCCGCGCCGGCACAGCCGGCTGCCGAGGAATTCCGGCCGCAAAGCCGCCTCTTTGCCCAGACCGAGCAGCCAAAAGCGCCAATCCAGAGCCGTGCAACACCGCAGCCGGCACCACAACAGCCGGCGGCCCAACAGCCAGCAGCACCGCGACCGGCGCCTCAGCCGATAGCGCAACAGCCGGCACCGCAGCCGGCCGCTCCGCAACCGGCTCCTCAGCAGGCACCGCCGGTGGCTGTGCAGCCTCAGCCGGAAGCGTCTCCAAAAATGCCGCGGATCGAGGACTTCCCGCCGGTCGTACAGGCGGAAGTGCAACAGCAGCACAAAGCCGGCGAAGCGCATGACGAACGTGGCCCGATGGGGCTGTTGAAGCGGATTTCCAGCAGTCTCGGCCGTCGTGAAGGCGAGGAAGCCGAGGCAACGCCGGCACCCGCACCTGCGCCGGCTCCCGCGCCTGTTCAGGCTCAGGCTGCCCCGGCTCCGGCCGCACCAGCGGCGGCGGCACCGGCTGCACCACAGCAGGCTGCAAATGCAGATCGCCGGCAATTGTCGGCCGAGGCGAGCATGTATGCGCCCAAACGCGGCAATCTGGACAACCAGGGCCGCGAACAGCCGAAGCCTGCGGCTCAAAGCGAAGACGAGCAACTGGAGATTCCGGCCTTCCTGCGCCGTCAGGCCATGTAGCCGGCATCTTGCCTTAAAAATGCCTGATTGAACGGCCGGACCGATTCTGCGAGGATCGGTCCGGCCGTTATTTCAAGGGGTGGCAGGGCTTGTAATGTTAACCCTGTGTTAAACGGCTGTAATATTGTTAAGCTCTTGAAATGGCGTAACAATATAGCCGTAACAATCGGTAAAAAACCGTGATTTGGTTTGTCTCAGAGGGACGCTTATCTTTCGCGAGTGGGGATTTTGGTCGGGACAAAAGGTAATCCGAAACTACTGAAATTGAACGCGGTTTTAGGGTCGCGCGCAATCGGTAAAGTGGTTCGTGATGCCTTGGACTAAAGGTAATCAGGCTGTTTGATGAGTATTGACTATTTCGGCTATCAGACGACGATTCAAAACGAAGTGACGCTTTCGGGGGTTGGCGTTCACAGCGGTTTGAAAGTTTCAATCACGTTCTGTCCGGCTGAGGCCGACACGGGAATCGTGTTCAGGCGACGGATGCCGGACGGCGAGCTGCACAGCATTCGCGCCGTCGTTTCGCAGGTCGCGGCCACGGAGCTCTGTACGGTGCTTGGAGACGCGAGCGGCGCCAGTGTCGCTACGGTCGAGCACCTGATGGCGGCATTCTATGCGCTGGAGATCGACAACATCATCGTCGATATCGACGGCGCCGAAGTGCCTGTCATGGATGGCAGTTCGATCGTCTTCATTGAAGCGCTCGATCGTGCCGGTGTGGACATCTTGAGTTCCAAGCGACGGTATCTGCGGGTGGTGAAGCCAGTTCGCATCGAAGCCGGTGGTTCCTGGGCGGAATTCGTTCCTTATGAAGGAACCCGCTTCGAGATCGACATCGATTTCGATTGCAAGACCATTGGCCGGCAGTCCTGGAAAGGTGACATAACGCCCGAAACGTTCCGAAGCGAACTATCACGCGCCAGGACGTTTGGATTCATGCGCGACGTCGAGTTTCTCTGGGCCTCCGGGCATGCGCTCGGGTCGTCGCTGGAAAACTCGGTGGTCATCAGCGACGATGATACGGTTATCAATATCGAGGGGCTGCGCTACGAGACGGAATTCGTGCGCCACAAGGCCCTCGATGCGGTTGGCGACCTGGCTTTGGCGGGTGCCAAATTTATCGGCTGCTACCGGTCCTATCGCGGTGGGCACAAGCTCAACTCGCTGGCGTTGAAAGCACTTTTGGCGGATGAGTCGGCCTATGAGGTGGTTGAAACGTCGCTGCCCCGCGAACCGATGCGGCGAGGCGAATTGGTTGCGGTTTCCGGACCGATGTTCGCTCCCTGGACCCAGTAGACCATTCGGGGTCGCGTAAAGGGTTTCTGATTGCATCACCGAAGATCCGGTCGCTTTATCGAGCGCTCGGATCTGTTTGGATTCATTCAGATGTAATGACCCGTGAGGATCCGATAGTGACAATGCATCGATGCCATAAAATTGTACAATTGGGCGAGCATTGACATTGCGGATCGAGAGCGTTTGGGGCTATGAGAGCCTAACGCAATAAGGGGCTTCGCCGGAGTGGGTTTCGACCGAGGGCACCTGTGTCGCTGTGGGGCGGCAGGAGCGTCGGCAAACGGCGGGAGAGAATCGAAAGTGTTTGCCAGAATGAATGATGGTGGTTTGACCGTACGCCGGCCGATGCGTGCCATGCTGATCGCGGCCGCTCTGGCAAGTGTTGCGGTTGCCGGTGGATGCCGCAGTGATGGCGACATCGACATCACAGCGCTTGATGTTGAAACCGATCCCGCTGACGTCCTCTACAACCAGGCACTGGCCAATATGAAGGCCGGCAGGCTCCAGGAAGCTTCAAACAAGTTCGAGGCGATCGACAAGCAGCACCCTTATTCCGAGTTCGCCCGCAAATCCATGGTGTTGAACGCGTTTGCCACCTACAGGCTGGGCCGCTATTCGGAGTCGATCAACACTGCGCGTCGTTATATCAGCCTCTATCCCAGTTCCGAGGATACGGCCTACGCCTATTATCTCATCGGCCTTTCCTACTGGAAGCAGATCCCTCAGGTGACGCGCGACCAGCGGGTCACTCGCCGTGCGATCCAGGCATTCAACGAGGTCATCACCCGTTATCCCGAGTCGGAATATGTTCTCGATTCGGAGCAAAAGCTTCGCTTCGCCCGCGACCAGCTGGCCGGCAAGGAGATGCAGGTCGGCCGCTACTATCAGGAACGCAAGGAATATGCCGCTGCCATCAACCGGTTCCGGACCGTAGTGGAACGTTATCCAAACACGCGGCAAGTCGAGGAAGCGCTGGCCCGTCTGGTCGAGGTTTATTTTGCCATGGGACTGACCGCGGACGCCCAAGCCGCTGCGGCCGTACTGGGTCACAACTTCCCGGACAGCCAGTGGTATGCCGATTCCTACAAACTGTTGGCTTCGGGCGGTCTTGAACCGCGTGAAAACCGAGGCTCCTGGATCACACGGGCCGGAGCCACCCTGATTGGCGCCAATCCACCAAGCTGATCCCACTCGGGACAATCGATATCTGAAATCGGCAGGATAAGGCCTATCCGGCGCGAATTGGCTTTGGCATCGCCGTATCTTGCGCTAATTTCCACGCACAGCGCGCCGGCCGGTTTGGCCGATTCCTTTTGACCTGCGGGTGTTGAATGCTCACACATTTGTCGATCCGGGATATCGTTCTGATCGATCGTCTCGACCTGACATTCGTGGACGGCCTGTCGGTTTTGACCGGTGAAACCGGTGCGGGGAAGTCGATCCTGCTCGACAGCCTTTCTTTGGCGCTGGGTGCTCGCGGAGACGGGTCACTGGTGCGCGCCGGGTCGGAACGCGGGCAAGTGACGGCCGTGTTCGATGTGGCCACGGACCATCCGGCCCGGCTGCTGCTGCGCGAAAACGGCCTGGATGACGAAGGCGACCTGATTTTCCGGCGCACCCAGAGTTCCGACGGCCGAACCAAGGTCTATATGAACGACCAACCGGCGAGCGTGGCGCTGATGCGCCAGGTTGGTCGCCTGCTGGTCGAGATCCATGGTCAGCATGACGACCGGGCGCTGGTCGATCCGGACGCGCATCGCCGCTTGCTCGACGCTTTCGGTGGACTTGGTGGGGCGGCCGAAGCTGTGGCCGAAGTTCATCAGGCGTGGCGCAGCGCGGAGCGCGCTTGCCGCGAACATCGCGAAAGGGTCGAAGAGGCGGCACGGGAAGCGGACTATCTCCGGGCTTCCGTTGAGGAGCTTGAGACCCTGGCGCCGGTGGACGGCGAGGAGGATGAACTGGCCGAACGTCGCACGGCAATGATGAAGGCGGAAAAAATCGCCGCCGACATCAACGATGCGCACGATGTCCTATCCGGCCAAGCATCACCGGTACCTGTTCTGAATTCCCTGCTTCGCAAGCTGGAACGCAAGTCGGCAGAAGCGCCCGGGCTGCTCGATACAGTTGTCGAGGCGATGGGCGGTGCTGTCGACCGGCTGTCCGATGCCCAGATGGCGGTGGAGGCGGCCATCGTGGCGGCCGATTTTGACCCGCAGGAACTGGAAGATTGCGAGGAGCGGCTGTTCGCGTTGCGCGCTGCTTCAAGAAAATATGCCGTCCCCGTTTCGGAGCTGCCGGCGCTGGCCGTACGCATGGTGACGGCATTGGCTGAATTGGATGCCGGCGAGGAACGGCTGGTTGCCCTTCAGGCGGCCGTGGACGAGACGCTCAAACACTATCGTATGGCCGCCCGCGACCTGTCTGAACGACGGCACGCGACCGGCAAAGCACTGGCGGCGGCCGTCATGGCTGAGTTGCCGTCGCTGAAACTCGACCGGGCGCGGTTCACTGTCGAGATTTCCAGTGACGAGGAAACACGCAGTGCGGACGGATTCGACCAGGTTGCCTTTTGCGTGCAGACCAATCCGGGGACCCGCGCCGGACCGATCCTCAAGGTTGCCTCCGGTGGAGAGCTGTCGCGATTCCTGTTGGCGCTGAAAGTGGCGTTGGCCGATCGCGGTTCAGCACCCACCCTCGTGTTCGACGAAATCGATACGGGCGTCGGCGGTGCGGTGGCCGATGCCATTGGCAAACGCTTGAAGCGGCTGAGCGATACGGTCCAGGTCCTTTCCGTTACCCATGCGCCGCAGGTGGCGGCACGCGCCGGAACCCACATGCTGATTGCCAAGGGTGCCAAGAGCAAGGATGCGCTGACCACTCGGGTGCGCACCATGGATGACGATTCGCGCCGCGAGGAAATTGCCCGCATGCTCGCCGGCGCCACAATAACAGACGAGGCGCGCGCCGCTGCCGGCAAGCTGCTGGCGCAGGACGCTTGAACATCCATCAGGGGTCAGGATGACATCTACCGAGAGCATTGCGGTCGAGGCGTTGACCGAAGAGCAGGCAGCAGAAGAGCTGGCGCGTCTGGCTGCGGAAATTGCCGACCACAACCGCTATTACCATACCGAAGACCGGCCGGTGATTTCGGACGCCGATTACGATGCCCTGAAACGGCGTAACCTGGAGATTGAACAGCGTTTTCCGGATCTCAAGCGCGACGACTCGCCCAGCGACCGTGTGGGGGGCGCTGTTCTCGACAAGTTCGACAAGGTCAGTCATCGGGTCGCCATGCTGTCGTTGGGGAATGCATTTTCGGACGAAGATGTTCGGGATTTTTCCGAGCGGGTTCGACGGTTCCTGAAAATGGATTCAAATGCGCCACTTGCCATGACGGCAGAACCGAAGATTGATGGACTGTCGTTGTCTCTGCGCTACGAGCAGGGCGCGCTGGTCACGGCAGCCACGCGCGGCGATGGCGCCGTCGGCGAAAACGTGACAGAGAATGCGCGGACCATCCGCGATATTCCGCAAACGCTGAAGGGCAACGTTCCCGACGTCATGGAGGTTCGCGGAGAAGTCTACATGACGAAGGCGGATTTTGCCGAACTGAACCAGCGCCAGGAGGCTGCGGGCAAACAAACCTATGTCAACCCGCGCAACACTGCCGCCGGTTCGTTGCGGCAGCTCGACACGGCGATTACCGCAAGTCGTCCGCTGAAATTCTTTGCCTATGCCTGGGGCGACTACAGCGAATTACCGGCGGACAGCCAGATGGAAGTTGTTTCCCGGTTTGCCGATTGGGGCTTCGTCATCAACCCGATGATGCGGTTGTGCGACACGGTGTCCGCCATGCTGGAGCAGTACCGCCTGATCGAGCAGCAGCGAGCTGATCTCGCCTATGATATCGACGGCGTCGTCTACAAGGTCGATGACCTTGCGCTGCAGGCACGGCTTGGTTTCAGGTCCGGCAGCCCGCGTTGGGCGATTGCTCACAAGTTCCCTGCCGAAACCGCGACCACAATTCTTGAGGCGATCGAGATCCAGGTCGGCCGCACCGGAGCGCTGAGCCCCGTGGCCCGGCTCGAACCCGTCACTGTCGGCGGCGTTGTGGTGTCCAATGCCACGCTGCACAACGAGGACTACATCGCTGGCATCGGTAGTGACGGCGAACAGATCCGCGACGGCAAGGACCTGAGGGTCGGCGACACCGTGACAATCTATCGGGCCGGCGACGTGATCCCCAAGGTCATGGATGTCGACCTGTCAAAACGGCCAAAGGACTCGAAACCGTTTGTGTTTCCGGAAACCTGCCCGGCCTGCGGCAGTCCGGCAACGCGCGAGGTCAACGAAAAGACCGGCCGTATTGATTCGGTGCGACGCTGTACCGGAGCGCTGATCTGTCCGGCCCAGGCTGTCGAGAAGCTGAAACATTTCGTTTCGCGCAACGCCTTCGATATCGATGGCTTCGGTGAAAAGCAGGCGGAAGCCTTCTACCGTGCGGATCTGGTCAAGAACCCGGCCGATATTTTCACCCTGCAGGCGCGGGACGAGGCGTCAGACCTCACCAAGCTGAAAAATCGCGAGGGCTGGGGAGAGCAGAGCGCTGCCAATCTGTTCGAAGCGATCGAAGCGCGGCGCAATGTCGATCTGCATCGATTCATCTTCGCATTGGGCATCCGCCATGTGGGCGAGGGCAATGCCAAGATCCTCGCCCGCACCTATCATTCGGCTGCTGCGTTCATTGCCGCCATGAAGGCGGCGCAGGACCCGGAAGGCGAAGCCTGGAACGACCTCGTCAATATCGATGGTATCGGGCCGATCGTCGCGCACGCCATCATCGAGTTCTTCGGCGAACCTCACAACGCGGCAATCGTCGACGAGCTCCTGACCCATGTGCATCCGACGGACGCCGAAATCGTTGCCACCGACTCACCCGTCGCCGGCAAGACGGTCGTCTTCACCGGATCACTGGAGCGCATGTCGCGCGACGAGGCCAAGGCGATGGCCGAGCGTCTGGGTGCAAAGACGGCCGGTTCGGTGTCAAAGAAAACCGATCTCGTGGTCGCCGGGCCAGGCGCCGGCTCGAAGCGCAAGAAGGCTGAAGAACTCGGAATCGAGATCATCGATGAGGATGGCTGGTTCGACAAAGTCGGTGAATGACACGTCAGCCGTGATCGTGCTCGCGCGAGACTTCCTGAATCAGCGATTGTACGGCATGCGTGACCGGCGAGAAGGGCCGGGTGCGGCAGCTCAAATAGAATGACATCGGCTCCAGCGGAGTCTCCACCTGGACAACGCCCAGCCGCCCCTCAGCAAGGTGGTGTGGAACTGTCACCGGAGGAATGGCCGCGACGCCGAGCCCGTTTTCGGCGAGCCAGATCATCGTAGACATCGAATTCGTGGTGCTGCGGGTTATTCGGTCGCGCAGTGTCTCACCAAAGTAATGGTCAAGATATTTCGCCGGAGGGCTGTTGGAGAGGTAACCGATCAGCGGGAGTTTCGTCAGTTCCTGAAGAGTGTAGACCCGGTCCTGGTCGAACAGGTCAGGGCTCGCAACCCATTGCATCGGATAGTTGCCAATGGGCTCGTTGCGGATATCCGCCTCGTCGCAGGCCGAGACTGAAACGCACATCAAAATGGATGCATTGTTGAGCAGCGAATGCAGCAACTGGGTGCTCTCCGTGGTGATTTCCAGTTCGATATTCGGGTAGCGCTCGCGCATTCTGTTGAGCAGCGCGGGCAGCCAGGTCCTGGCAACCGTCTCGACAAATCCAACCCGAACGATCCCCGATGGATCTCGCCCCCGCGAAAACCAAGCCCCAAGATCGTCAGCGCTGTCGAGGACTTTCTCCGCCAGCCGCAGAGCTTCTCTTCCTTCGGGCGTCAGTTCGACCGACTGCCTGTCGCGGGAAAAGAGCCGCACCCCGAATTCTTCTTCCAGGGTTGATATACGCGCGGAGATGGCCGGCTGGGTGACTGACAGTCGGCGGGCGACCGCGTGGTAATTCCGGTAGCGAGCCAGCCAATAGAAGGTTCTCAGGTTCTTGAGGGTCAGGGTTGAATCCCGATGCAGGGATTGTCCTTCGGTTGTTTCATCCATCCGACCGGCTGTCCTGATCAATCGAGTTTATCAAAAGATACATATTATTAATTCGCGTATTTGTCACGCAGCTGCCAATGTGGCGATGCGGCGGCCTTCGGAAGCGGGACGCTGCACCAGTGCTGCCATCAATCTGGAGGTCCATCGAACATGGCTGGACGGCAACTCTATATGGAATTCGTCGACAGTGGTCCCCGCGGCGTCATTACGCTTTATGACGAAAACGCTCCGCGAACCTGTGAAACGCTTTGGACTGCATTGGCCAAGCCGGTTCGCATGACGGCAATTCACGCAATGTTTGCCGGTCCGGAAATCATGACCGGTTTGCCGGAAGAAGCACAAACCTTCGATCCTTTGTCGATTCCGGCCGAAAACCAGACCTGCTTTCCGGAGCCGGGTGAATGCCTTTGGTTCTACCAGGGCGCCAATGCCATGAAAGGACTGCCGGAGGAGCTTTGGGAGATAGGTGTTTTCTATGATGCCGGAGCGCGCACGCATGGTCCGCTCGGATACACGCCGTGCAACATGTTCGGCAAGATCACGGAGGGGCTGGAGGCATTCGCCGCCGCCTGCCGCATGACCCGGATCGAGGGCATCAAGACGGTAGAACTGGGCAGACTGACATAGGCCGAGAGGGCCCATGAGAACAACAATTGAACGGAAGGATCAGACATGAGGAAATCGACACAAATCGGTGCTGCGCTGACATTGGCGGCATCTCTTTACGCCTCGTCGGTACTCGCCGAGGATGAACTGGTGATCAACTCCTTTGGCGGCGCCTATGAAAAGATCCACCGGGATCTGGTCATCACGCCCTTCGAGGAAGAGTACGGCGTCAAGGTCAAAGTCATTACGGCCTACTCGGCCGACACGCTTGCGCAACTTCGCGCCCAGAAGGACAATCCCCAATTCGATGTCGTCCATTTCTCCGGTGGCCTGGAGACCGCAGCAGCAAATGAGGGGTTGTTATCGCCGATCAAACCCGAAGAGTTGGCGAACTATGATCAGATGTACCCCTTCGCAGTGGCCGGGCTGGAGAAGGGCGTCGGACCAATGTATTCGACCGCGGTTATCGGCCTTCTCTACAACTCCGATCAGGTGGATGGCGACGGTCTCTCCTGGAAGCATCTGGCCGATTCCAAATATGCCGACCACGTCCTGTTGACGGATGCCGCCAGCAATACCTACGGCATGCTCGGCATGTTGATGATCAACAAGGTCAATGGCGGAACGCTCGATGACATTCAGCCGGGCCTTGATTTCGTCAAGATGATCTTGCCGACCTCGACCGTCGTTTCGAAATCGCCGGAGATCCAGCAAAACTTCGCGCAAGGGAATGCCTGGATAGCGCCCTATGCCCAGGATTACGCATTCACCCTGACGAAAGCTGGTCTTCCGGTGAAGTTTGCGCTTCCTGCGGAAGGTGGCGTTCTTGCACCGATCACGGTCAATCTCGTGGAAGGGCGGCCCAACCGTGATCTGGCTCTCAAGTTCATCGACTATTCGATCCGGGCGCAGGCGTCCAAGGGCTGGGCCGACGCCTTGCGCTATTCGCCGACCAACAAGACGGTGGAACTGTCGCCGGAGGTGGCTGCCGAGGTGACCTTCGGTCCTGAAGCGGCGGACAAACTGGTTGCTTTCGACGCGGAGAAGATCGCAAAAAACAAACCGTCATGGAACGAGGCCTGGACAAGGGCGATCGCGAAGTAATCGGCGCCATCGGCGATTGAAAACTCGGAAAGCGCGCCGGCTGACGAACACCCGGAGCAAATGGTCGAGACCCACTCGGCTTTGCTCTGGACGTCGCTCCAGCCGGCGTGTCATGTTTTTAGCTGGATCGGAAGGGTGAGATGGCCCATTCGAGGCATTGGCGGGAGCCGCTGTTTCTCATATCACCAGGACTGGCGTTTCTGGTGCTGGCCTTCTTCTTTCCGGCATTTCAGATGCTGGCGCTCAGCCTGGTCGACGAGCAGACCGCGGGCTTGACGCTGAAACACTACGCCAAGGTGGTGCGGGATGACTTCTATCTGGGAGTCACGCTGCGAACCTTCCGCTTGTCGCTGATCATCACGGCGGTCTGTCTGGTGCTGGGCTTCCCGCTGGCTGTCATCATGTCGCGGGCCGGGCCTCGCGCCCGAACGGTTTTGCTGATCCTGATCGTCTTGCCGCTGATGACGAGCGTGGTGATCCGCACCTTCGGCTGGCTCGTCATCCTGGGTCCCGGTGGCCTGTTGAGCCTTGTGCTCACGCAAACAGGCCTGACCGATCGACCGGTAAGCCTGATGCACACCGAGGCAGGCATTGTCATTGCCATGGTCCAGGTTCTTCTGCCGTTTCTGGTTTTAACCACGCTCGGCAGCATGAATCGCATTCCGCCGGACCTTGAATTCGCAGTCCGCACGATGGGCGCGGGATTCTTCGCCAGCCTCCGTCATGTGACTTTGCCGCTGTCACTTCCGGGACTGGTTTCGGGGTCACTGCTTGTGTTCGCCCTGTCGATCAGTTCTTTCATCACACCTTCCCTGGTGGGCGGTGTTCGGCTGCCGGTCATGGCCAGCAGCATTTACCAACAGGTGACAGGATCCTTCGACTGGGGATTTGCGGCTGCCCTGTCCGTCGCCCTGTTGGCGGTGACGCTGGTTGTCATCGTTCCGTACATGATCGTTTCAAACCGCGCGGGCGGTCGCTCGTGATTGCCGCGGTTCCAAGATGGGTGCCGCCGGTCGCTGGACTCTTCGTCGTGGCGCTGGGCATTTTCATGCTGGTGCCGCTTTGCGTCGTGATCGTCAGTTCGGTTTCCGCCAGCGAATTCCTGGTGTTTCCGCCTCGCGGCCTGAGTTTCCGCTGGTACTGGACCGTGCTGCAGTCCGAGGCTTATCTGGCCGCTGCCTGGACGAGTTTGAAATTGGCCGCGCTGACGGTGGTGTTCTCGCTTGGGCTTGGGACCCCAGCGGCCATCGCCCTCAGCCGTTTCGCCATCCCCGGCAAAGCCTTCATTGCGGCGTTGTTCCTCTCGCCATTGATCCTTCCGTCGCTGATTTTTGCGATTGGTCTGCTGATGGTCTTCAGCATCTACGGCAACGGACCGTCATTTGTCGGCCTTACCGTCGGTCATATCGCCATCACAATCCCATATGTCATTCGCACCGTCACGGCGGCGCTGGCGGACATGGACCCGCATCTGGACGAGGCTGCACGGATGATGGGTGCCCGATGGTGGCAGCGCTATTTTCTGGTCATACTGCCGCAGTGCACTACGGGCATGGCGGCGGGCGCTTTCTTTGCCTTCAACATCTCATTCGATGACGCGGTCGTCGCACTTTTCATGCGGGCGCCTGACGTTGAAACGCTTCCGATGCGGATTTACAGCACCCTTGAATTCAGTCCGGATCCGTCCGTTGCCGCAGTATCCACCATCATGATCATCATGACCGTGGTCACAGTGCTGCTGCTCGATCGTATCTTCGGCCTGTCGAAAATCATGTGAGGCACATGCACCATCTGTCCATCTCGCAATTGACCAAGACGTTCGATGATTTCACAGCGCTCCGCGACATCGATCTGCAGGCCGACAAGGGAGAATTCGTCGCG
Organism: Hoeflea sp.; assembly: GCA_965228435.1. Taxonomy (GTDB): domain Bacteria; phylum Pseudomonadota; class Alphaproteobacteria; order Rhizobiales; family Rhizobiaceae; genus Hoeflea_A. Next base: position 5,413,194 of record OZ245818.1, read on the forward strand.
TTGCTGGGCCCGAGCGGATGCGGGAAGAGCACGCTTTTGAGAATTATTGCTGGTCTCCTGACACCGACAAGCGGACGCATCCAGATCGCCGGCCGGGATGTCACCAATCTTGCGCCTGAGCGTCGGAACGTCGCCCTGATGTTCCAAAGCTATGCGCTGCTGCCGCACATGACGGTTGCCGAGAACGTGCGTTTTCCTCTGCGCATGAGCAACAAACACCCCCGCAAGGTTCAGGACAGTAAGGTCGCCGAGGCGCTTGATCTGGTTCAACTTCAAGGCCTCGGTCACCGTTATCCACGACAGCTCAGTGGCGGTCAGCAGCAGCGCGTGGCGCTCGCCCGCGCCATCGTCGCCGAGCCGGATATTCTGCTGCTCGACGAACCATTGTCGAATCTCGATGCCCGTCTGCGCGAAGACATGCAGGTCGAACTGAAGCAGTTGCACCAGAAACTCGGTTTGACCACCGTCTTTGTCACCCATGACCAGACCGAGGCCCTTGCTCTCGCGGACACGGTGGTTCTGATGAAATCCGGAAAGATCGAGCAAAAGGACACCCCACAGGGCCTCTATCGCAGCCCAAGAACGGTCTTCGCAGCCGACTTCATTGGCGGCGCCAATATCGTGGAGTTGGACGTATCCTCGGACGCCAATGGCTGGCGCGGGTCGTTCCCCGACGGAACAAGTGTGCCGCTTGCACATTGCGAAGGTCTGAACGTCGGAAAGCACCTATTCATGCTGCGTAAGGAAGCGATTTACCTCGATCCTCAAGGTGCCGACGCTTCTCTCGACGGTCTGGTCGAGGCGCAGAATTTTCTCGGTGGCGCAACCCGGACCGTCGTACGCGCCGGCGGCGTACAGCTTATCGGTGTCGCTGATCTTCCGAACATGCTTCCAATCGGGTCAGAGGTCCGGATCGGCTGGCGGGCGGATCAGTTGCTGCCGCTGGAGGGCCCGGCAAAAGGCTGAACGGCAGACACTTGTGTCATAGCCTGCGAAGTTGAGGTTTCACATCGATCATCGCGAGATGCTCAGTGTTGCCTGTAGCAGCCATTTTCGCTCTGAATCGGTGTCCAGCAACGGCTCAAGCTCCGCGCATACGCGCTCGTGATAGGCATTGAGCCAGTCGAGTTCACGTTGCTCGAGCAGTTCCGGCAGAATCAGCCGACGATCGATTGGGCAAAGCGTCAGCGTTTCGAAACCTAGCATCTGCTTGTCGCCGCCTTCGACCGATGTGGCCTCGCTGACGATCACCAGGTTTTCGATGCGGATTCCGAACGAACCTTCGCGGTAGTAGCCTGGTTCGTTGGACAGGATCATGCCGGGCTTCAGCTCTTGGGCACCGCGGCGTGAGATGCTCTGCGGGCCTTCATGCACGGATAGATAGGAGCCGACACCGTGGCCGGTCCCATGACCATAATCAGCGCCCGCATTCCATAGTGCAGCGCGGGCGATCGCGTCGATGTCGGCGCCGCGTGTTCCCTCTGGAAAGCGCTGGAGGGTGAGGGCGATCATGCCGCGCAGAACCAGGGTGAAGAAGCGCTTCTCCTCGTCACCGACCGACCCGATCGGCACCGTGCGTGTGATATCCGTGGTGCCGTCCTGGTACTGTCCGCCGGAATCCACGAGGTAGAGTTCTCCCGGAAGGAGCGGGCGACTGGTCTTTTCCGTTACGCGGTAATGGATGACCGCGCCATGGGCCCCTGCGCCGGAGATGGTTTCGAAGGAAATGTCCTTCAGCGGCATCTGCAAGCGCTCGCCGGTCAGGCGTCGAGCTCTTTCCAAAGCTTTAACAGCAGCAATTTCGTCAACGGTTCCAGGCTGTTGCCCGTCGAGCCAGGCAAGGAACGACACCATGGCGGCACCGTCGCGGCGATGGGCGGAGCGGCTTCCCTCCAACTCCGCTGAATTCTTTTCAGCCCGGGGCAGTCGCGCCGGGTCAGGCTTTTCGATCAACCGACCGCCGTTTTCGACGATCACGTCGCCGATGCGCGCCGCGGTGAGCGCGGGGTCGACCTGGATTGCCAGGTCTTCGTTGGATAGGGATATAATCGCGTCCACCAGGTCGTCCGGATGAGCAATATCAGCGAGCGGTCCCAGATGTGCGGTCACTTCACTGCCGAGCTTGTTTGGATTGATGAAGAGGCGAGGGCGCTTGCCGGGACAGATAACGGCCATCGACAAAGGATGGGGCGTATGCGGTACGTCACTCCCCCTTATGTTGAACGCCCATGCGATGGAGGATGGATCGGTCAAGATACATGCGTCGGCGTTGTTGCTCTTCAGCATATTTTCGATGCGTCTCAGCTTTTCAGCTGCGGCCTCACCGGCATATCGCTCGGGCTGAACGGACACCGCCCCGACCGGCTCGGTCGGGCGGTCGAGCCAAATTGTATCGACGGGGTTGTCCGACAGGCGTACGATCGAACCTCCAATAGCGCTTGCAGTCTCCTCGAGACGGCGCACGTCGGTGATGGTGTGCAGCCAAGGGTCGATGCCGATGCGCGTGCCTTTGCTGCCGTTGCTGCGCAGCCAAACGGATGGCGGTGCCTTGACCAGGTCCTCGGGTGTGAAGACCTCGAGGTCCACCTGCTGGCGCACCTGCGTCGTGTACCGGCCGTCGACAAAGACATGGGCTGTCTGTCTCAAGATCAGGGCTATTCCCGCCGACCCCGTGAAGCCGGTCACCCATGCGAGCCTGGCCTCGCTGGCGGGCACATATTCGCCCTGATAGCGATCTGCACGCGGAACCAGAAACGCGTCGATTTCGAGTGCGTCGAATTGGTCGCGAAGGCCGGATACCCGCTCCTTGCCGTGGTCAGCCGAGGCGGTGACCTCAAAGCTCTGAAACATCGATTTCCTCCGATCAAGCCGATTTGGTCGCGGTAGTTAGCGACCGCAGCAAAGTTCTTCGCATATGCAGCAACTGCAGGTCTCCCATGCAGAAAACCCCCTAACCGGGGTGTCTGGTGGTGGATATATAACCCTCAGCAGACATCGGAAAAACAAATTATCTCAGAAGGAAAGAAGCAATGTCCAAGTCCTTTTTCCGTAACGCGCTCGACCGCATCTCGGCCGCTCGTGAAAAGCAGGCTCGTCGTTACGTTGGCAGCGCTTTGCTGTCCCTGGATGATGAGACCTTGAAGGCCCTTGGCCACAGCCGAGAAGAGCTTAAGAAGGCCGGATCCGCAACGCTGCCGTTCTGACAGCTTCGCGAATCGACCTCCCGTTCAAGGGGCAGGCTGCAGGCGGTGCAACAGCACCGCCTTTTGCGTTTTGAGGGCACGTGCTTTTGGGTGCGGCTGTTTTAGCGCTCCAGAAGCAGTGTCACCCAGCCGTCTCGCCAGAATGTTCGACGATGGTAAAGGCCCTGATTGGCGTAGGCTGCGAGCACACGCCAGCGCTGTTCTGCCAAAATGCCGGAAAGGATAACCTCACCGCCGGTGGCCAGATGTCTCATCAGGGATGGTGCAAGACCCATCAGTGGTCGCGCCAGGATATTGGCAACGATCAGATCAAACGGTCCTCTGCCGGTGAAGACCGGATCATGAAATCCGGTTGCCGTCCGCACATCGATCTGCGATGCGCAGCGGTTTTTTCGAATATTGTGGCGCGCCACCGCGGCGGCGATCGGGTCGATGTCCGTCGCGACGATGGGAGCCGCTGTTGATCGGGCGATACCGATAGCCAGCACTCCGCTGCCGGTTCCCAGGTCGAGCGCATTGCCGATATGTCGCCGTTTCAGCACCTGTTCGATCATTTCCAGGCAACCGGCGGTGGTCCCGTGATGACCAGTGCCGAAAGCCTGGCCTGCGTCGATTTCGATCGCCAGATCGCCGGGGCGAACGCGATTCCGGTCGTGGGAGCCATGGACCAGGAACCGGCCCGCGCGGACCGGCTGCAGATCATCCAGAACATGGCTGACCCAATCGATATCGGGCAGATCCTCGATGCGCACGCCGAGGCCGGGAAACATCGGTGTCAGGCAATCCGACATCGCCTGCCAGACGTCTGCCTTCTCGGACTGCGGTGCATAAAGCGACGCTTCCCAGATGTTCCGGTCTTCATCTATTTCAAAGGTCGAAACCGGGTAGCCTTCTTCCTCGAAACGATCGCTCAAGAGCGCAAACACGGTTTTGATGTCGTCTTCGCCGGATCTCACATAAAGACGAATCTGTTGCACTTCGCTGCTCCGGCCGGCCGTTGTTCGGGCGGCATAGTATGCATTCGGCTGTCCCGGGCAAAGGCCGGGATGGGCGACTAGAGCAGATTTTGCAGCTTTTTCACCGCGACGTCGCCGTCTTCACCATAGGAGATTGTGCCGTGGAACTTGCCGCCTTTGTTGAGCAGGAACACCGAAGCGGTGTGATCCATGACGTAGTCTTCGTCCGATTCGGTCGAAGGAACTTTCTTGAAGTAGACGTTGAAGCCCTTGGCCATGGCCCGAACTTTATCCGGTTCGCCTGAAATGCCGACAACGCGGTCAGACACGTTGGTAACATAGCGTTCCAGGATGTCGTGGGTGTCGCGCTCTGGATCAACGGTAACGAAAAAGGCTTGCAGATGGGTGCCGTCCGGATCCACCTTGTCAAGCCACGCATCCATCTCGAACAGAGTGGTGGGGCAGACTTCCGGGCAGTGGGTGAAGCCGAAGAACACCGCGGTGGGTTTTTCCTGAAACGCCTTCTCGGTGATGGCTTTGCCGTTGTGATCGACCAGGTTGAAAGACACGCCATAGGGCTTGTCGCCGCCAACGGCGCCGCCTCCCGCAAAGAAGAATGCGAACCCCGTCAGACCTGCGGCAGAAACAATAATCAGAGCAATCAATACAGTTCGAAATGCGGTCATAGGAACCTCGTAGACGGGTCGGCAACCCTGCCGGCCCGCGCAATCAAACATTTTGACCAATCCTATTGCCGGATGGGAATTCAGTCACCCGGCCAATTTGCCACATCGTCAGTTCAGAGGCACCAGGCCAGCCCCGATGTGGCGTGCGACAGGAAGATCTCGGCTCCGTGATGGAGCCAGCCGGCAAAGGTTACGCCCGTGACGATGGCCGCAACCGACACCGCGATTCCTACGGCGATATAACGACTTATCGGGGCTTCGATCCTGTCCATGACCCCAATATAGGGTCGCCTGACGGAAGGTCCAAGCGGTTTTGGCTCGCTGCTTATTGGCCCTGCACGGTTCCTTCCCTGCGCGGATCTGCCGCTCCTGTCAGCTTGCCGTCTTCGATGACAATCCCGTGAAGACCGGAGGTAAGGTTGCGCGGGTTGACCTTGAAGCCCATCTGCTCCAACGGCGCCTGGAGAGTTTCCGCGCTGGACCCCTGCTCGACATCATAAGTACCGAAGCGGTTGACCAGATGTGGCAGGTTCACGGCGGACTGGATATCCAAACCCCAATCGATCTTTGCGATAATGGTCTTGGCGACATAACCGATGATGCGGCTGCCGCCCGGCGACCCGATAGCGGCGACCGGTTTGCCATCCTTCATGATGATGGTCGGCGACATGGAGGAGCGAGGCCGTTTTCCCGGCTCGACGCGGTTGGCGATCGGAACGCCACCACGATGAGTACGGAAGGAGAAGTCGGTGAGCTCGTTGTTGAGCAGAAATCCTTGCGTCATCAGGCGCGACCCGAATCCGTTCTCGATCGTCGTCGTCATCGATACGACATTGCCGAAAGAATCCACGATGGAAAAATGGCTCGTCGACGGCAGTTCGATGCTTTCGTCATCAGCCAGCAGCATGGCGTGATCCCATGGCGGCTCGCCTGGCTTTACCGCTTCCTTGGTAAGCGCTTTGCCGGTGTCGAGCAGTTTCGCACGATCGTCCAGATAAGTGCGATCAAGCAAGCCTTTGGTGGGCATGGGCACAAAATCGCTGTCCGCCATATAGCGACCGCGGTCGGCGAAGGCGAGGCGGGATGCGTCGCCGATCAGGCGCCAGCTTTCGGGATCGTTCGGTCCGAGTGTCGCAAGATCGTAAGGCTCAAGCAGTCCGAGAATCTGACCGACCGTCAGGGCGCCGGAAGAGGGCGGGCCCATGCCGCAGATGTCGTAGCCGCGGTAAGGGGCGCAGACAGGTGGACGCTCCTTGATCTGATAGTTGGCAAGGTCGGCCGGCTGCAGGACACCCGGGTTGTCGTTGTTGATCACGGTCTCGACGATGCCCATCGCCACCGGTCCCTTGTAGAAGGCGTCGGCGCCGCCGTCAGCGATCTTGCGCAGGGTTTCCGCGTAGGCCGGGTTCTTCAACTGATGCCCGACATCATGCGGCGTGCCGTCCACCTTCAGGAAGTATTTTTTGGTTTCCGGGTGCACACTCAATCGCTCGGCGTCCGCGGCCGTCGACTGGCTGAGGCGAGGGCTGACCTCGAAACCGAGATCGGCGAGCGTGATCGCCGGCTGGACAAGCCCGGACCAGGGCAGCTTCCCGTGAAGCTTGTGTGTTTCGTACAGCAGCTTGAGGGTTCCCGGCGTGCCGACCGAACGGCCTCCGACCACCGCATCGAAGAACTTCATCGGTTCGCCGTCATCCTTGAGGAATAGCAGCGGCGTTGCTGCCATGGGCGCGGTCTCACGTCCATCATAGGTGGTGAGCCGGTCCCCAGCGGCATCCCAATAGACCAAGAATGCACCACCGCCAATCCCGGAGGATTGCGGTTCGACCAGACCCAGCACCAGTTGGACAGCAACCATGGCATCGATGGCGTTGCCGCCTGCTGCCAGGACATCATGCCCGGCCTTGACGGCCTGCGGATGCGCTGCCGCGACCATGAACTTCTCTGTGCTGACCGCCTCGCGGTCGGAAATGCCGCTGGCGATTTCCGGTGCGATTGCGTCTGCCGCCTGTTGTGCTTGAAGCGACGCCGTAGGACCGAGGATCAGTGCGAGGGTGGTTAGGGCGACGCCTGTTGTTCGGGCGAGTTTCGTGAAGGGCATGAGGGCTCCTTTGCCGATGAAAAGCCTGGATCGGAAGAGATTTCCGAACGCTCAGAATAATGAGCATTTTGCACTTTGGTCCAGTCGTCTTTGCAATCCATGCGTTCACTTCTCAATACAGTAAACGCTCCGTAGACAGGCTTCTTTTCGGACCTGAAAATGAGTGCGCGCTGTTCCTATATGGAAGCCACATCGGACATAGGAGACAGGCATGAAAAAACTGACGGCAGCCTTGACCACGATCACCGCAGTGACCGCCATGGCTTTGTCGGTTGCCCGCGCGGAACAGGTCGGCGAAGTGGGCGTCGACTGGCTTGGTAACGACATCATCATCGAAGCGGTTCATGATCCGGAGGTCGAGGGCGTCACCTGCCATGTCGCCTATTTCGAGCGCGGTCTGGTGGATCGGCTGCAAAAGGGCAATTGGTTCGAGGACCCATCCAATTCGTCAATTGCCTGTCGGCAGACCGGGCCGGTTGTCGTCGGTGATATCGATCTCGACGAGGGTGGCGAGGAAATCTTCAAGCAGCGCCGGTCGATCATCTGGAAGAAACTGGTCATCAAGCGCGTCTACGACAAGACAAACGATACGCTGATCTACCTCGCCCATTCCAGGCAAGTGCAGGACGGCTCTGCCAAGATGTCCCTGTCGACGGTTCCCCTGTTCGGACAGCAAGTTACCTGGACGAACGGTAAGCCGGAATGACCGAAGACCTGCGGGTTCGCCCGGTCGAGCCGTCCGACTTTGACGCCTGGCTGCCGCTGTGGGAGGGCTACAACGCGTTCTATGGCCGCGAGGGGGAAACTGCTCTCCAAGCGGCGGTGACACAATCAACCTGGAAACGGTTCTTTGATGAAGCGGAGCCCGTCCAAGGTCTGGTGGCAGTCGCCGACGGCCGTCTGGTCGGACTCGCTCACTATCTGTTTCACCGCAATACGATCCGGATTGAGCCAACCTGCTATCTGCAGGATCTCTATGCCGACCCCGACTTCAGAGGGGGCGGTGTGGGAAGGGCACTGGTGGAAACGTTCTTCGACAAGGCGCGCGAGGCAGGTTGCCGCGACGTCTATTGGCACACCCATATCTCGAACCAGACCGCCATGCGGCTTTACGACAAAGTGGCCGAAAACACCGAATTCGTCGTTTATCGTAAGTCGGTTTGAGGCACATACCTGCTCAAACAAAAAAGGGCGCGCGGCAGGCCGCACGCCCCTCTGAACCAGTCAGGTGAATCCGCTGCCTGGTGATGCGGTTCTTGGCAAAGCCCGCGGCACCATCGCCGGCGGATTTGACCGGTTCCTATCAGGCCGTTTTTGGTCCACCGCGGCCGCCATTGCGGCAATCGTGATTATCGGTTGGTTTTCGGAAGCGCCACAATTGGCTCATTCAGCGGTCGCCGGCTCCAGACAAGATCAGAAAAAGACAAAATCGTCCGCCGTCAGATCCGTTGCTGTCACGCCCGTGAGCGTGATGGTGTTGCCATGGGCATCCGTGATCACCGTGTCATTCCCGGACTGGCTCAGGTGATTTGCTTTCAGGTCGGCAAAATCGGCGATCGAGGTCACATACCTGAGATCCAGGTAGTCTTCGCCTGCGACGAAGTCCGTCACGGTGTCAGCCCCGAAACCCGTGGGCGTGTCGGTCTGGGTGTCGTAATAGCCATCCTGGAATACGAAGACGTCTGCTCCGCCATTCCCTGTCAGAGTGTCGTCGCCATATCCGCCGTTCAGGAGGTCGGCGCCGAGACCTCCGAAAAGGATGTCGTCTCCACCCAGCGCGTGGATGATCTGGCTGTCTCCCGAGGTGCTGTCGCCGAGGGTTTCTGCGCCGTCCGTGCCGGCCGTGACGGAGGATGATAGCGAGCCGCCCACCGTCCAGCCGTAGTCATCGCTCAGCACCGAGAACGACGTGAAATCCGTGTATGTCAGGCCTTCGGCACCAAGGGTCAAGCCGGACAGGATGGCGGATTCACCCGCACCGATATCCAGCGTGGACCATCCGGCCAACAGCCTGTCGAAGTTCGCGGTGTCCATGCCGGAACTGTCGAGCATTTCGCTCGCATTGGTCAGGGAGGAGATATCCCAGTCGCCAAGGTCCTGATTGAAGGCGGAGGCGAGGGCAAACATGTAACCCATGTCTGTGACGCTTGCCGTATTCCAGTTGCCGATATCCTGATTGAACACGGAGGCGTGGGCCCAGTAATCGCTGTAGAACATGGCGCTCATGTCTGTGACATTGGCCGTGTTCCAGTTGCCGATATCCTGGTTGAAGGTGGGGGCTGAGGCTGCAACAATGGAAGCGAACATCCCTCTCATGTTGGTGACGCTTGCCGTGTTCCAACCGCCGATATCCTGGTTGAAGGCGGGTGCGCTGTTGAACATGTAGCTCATGTCAGTGACGTTGGTCGTGTCCCAGTCACCGATATCCTGATCAAAGGACTCGGCGCGGTTGAACATGTTTTTCATGTTCGTTACGCCGCCCGTGTTCCATGTGCCGATATCCTGATTGAAGACGGAGGCGTGCAAGAACATGACGCTCATATCTGTGACGGCAGCCGTGTTCCAGTTGCCGATTTCCTGATTGAAGAAAGAGGCGCCCAAGAACATGGCGCTCATATTGGTGACGGTGCTCGTGTCCCAATCGGTGATGTCTGGAATGGCGTTGCCGTCCGGATCCGTGTCGTCTCGAAAATAGTAGGACAAATCCTGCGGCGTCAGAAAGATCTGGACGGAAACCTTGTCGTCGGGTGTCGTGCCCACCGTGGCGTCATCCACGAAAACGATCACATCGAGTACGGGGTTTGTCTGATGGTCCAGGCTCACACCTGCGCGCAGATACAGTTCAGTCCCGTCGATCTCGAACAGATGCGCATCTGCGCCAAGGAGGCCCAGCCTGTTTGTACCGAGCTGGTCATCGCTCACAACAATGTCCGCAAACTTGATCCGATTGCTCGTATCGGACTCCTTCCAAAGGCTTGTTGTCGTCCCCGACAACGCAATCGTCGGAGCCTCGTTGACGTAGTTGATCCACACCGTGAACTCTTTGTTCAACGTGCCGCCATACCGATCGGTCGCCTCGATCTCGATGGTGATCTTGCCCTGAGTCTCATGATCGATCTGGCTGGCATCGGCGACCACGATAGTCGGGTTCGGTGCGTCAGTGTCCGAGAGCTTAAATGCGCCGCCGCCATCATTGATCATCGTAAATGTATGCGCGTCGCCGCCATCCAGGTCGACAGCTCTTAACACGGAGCCGACGACCGTGCCGTTTTCGGCGCTGCCCCCATCGACGGTCAGTGCGGCTTCGACGAAAATGTCGACCGGCGTGTTGTTTCTTAACGTTCCCTGATACGGGTCGTTATCGGGGATGACATAATCCGGATCGTCCAGTCCGGTCGAGTTGGTCAGCACTGCGGCTGCTTTCAGCAATCCGTTGGCCTGATCAACGACACTATCCTTGAATTCGCGCGATTCGGAGAAGAGCACAATCAGCGCTTCGCGCGAAAGGCCGGAATCCAGCGCTCGGGTCCAGTGCAGGAAGCCTTCCTGATCGGGCGGGCGGCTCAGGATGTGAGAATAAAGAAGCGTTACGAAGTCGGCGTCGGGTAGATCTCCACCGAATTTTTCGACAAACTCGTCGGATTCCAGCCAGTTAACGATCAGCTTGACCAACTGATCCTCATAGGAGAGGTCGGGATGGGTTTCCTGAATCTCGCGGAAGACATTGGTCCAGAACCAGAGCCCCCCGAAATCCGGTTTCCGCTCTAACACGACCTCATAAAGTCGAATGACGGAACGAACCTCGTCGGCCTCAGCCAGCAGTGCCTCACACAAAGCCTCGAGCGCGGCCTCAAGATCATCTGCCGCCCCCAGGTAGGAGGCCAAATTCTCCACTTGGTCGTAATCGGGCTCGACATGCAGGATGCGCTCAAAGTAGCCTCTTATGAGATCTTCCAAAACTAACTCCAAAAATAGACGGCAATGCCGGACCGATGGGTGCGGCGGACAATCCTATGAAACAAAGAAAGCGAGTGCCTTAATGAGTCGGCGCCGCCTGTACAGCATTTCCTATACCCTATAAGCAATCGTCGTCCGCTGTGCAACCTATAAAAGTATCAATTCTCTCTTTCGCTCTACGGTCGCAGCCTCTGGTGCTGAGCGGCGGTTTCCGTTGGAAGCGACAGGCCGTCCCAGGCAGTCCTATCGTTTTGTGGCTGGCTGGAGATAGTCGGCTCTTTCGAAGACGGCAAAGCCGTTGCCTGATCCCCACCCGCAACAAAAAAAGGCCGCCACCTCCCGGTGACGGCCCCCGCGAAATTGGGCGCAGGACATGCCTACATCATGATGCGGTACTTGGCGAAGCCCTCGGCACCATCGCCGGCGGATTCAATCTGAACGCCCTTGACGTCCTTCATGAATTCCTTGGCTTTCGGCCCGGTTTCGAAGATTGCCGTTGCGCCTTCGACCGGCTTGAAGGTCCAGTTGGCGTCCGCCGACGGGTTGATGGTGCCCTTGTCGACGATGTAACGCACGATCACGTCGCGGTTGGTGTCAGGTCCGACGAATACCACGACCTCGTCGTTGATGCCCGGGAAATTACCGCCACCGCCAGCGCGATAGTTGTTGGTCGCGACGATGAATTTCTGATTCGGATCAATCGGTTCACCGTTGTACTTCAAGTCGACGATTCGATTTGCATTGGCGTCGAGAAGATTGCCCTTCGGATCGTATTTGGACGGCTGGGTCAGATCGATCTGGTAGGTGACGCCGTCAATGATGTCGAAGTTGTAGGACGGGAATTCGTTGTTGATCAGCGGCTGATCAGCCTTGCCCGCTTCGATCTGGTTGAAGATACCGGCCGAACGTTCCAGCCAATCCTTGACCTGAGCGCCGGTGATCGCCACGGCACGCACGGTGTTTGGATAGAGATAAAGGTCGGAGACGTTTTTGATGGCCACGTCGCCTGGCGCAACATCGGTATAGTACTCCGGACCGCCGCGGCCACCGGCTTTGAACGGGGCTGCCGCCGAAAGGATCGGCAGGCCTTCCCACTCGGTGCCGTTCATCATCTGATCGATGTACCAGATCTGAGCCTGGCTCACGATCTGTACAGACGGATCGTCCGCGACCAGCGAGAAGTAGGAGTGCAGGGGAGCCGACGTCTTGCCGACCGCGCGACGCACATAGGCGAGCGTCTCGTCGTGTTCCTTGGCGACCGAATCGAGCACGCTCTGCTGGCTTTCCACCAATGGCACCCGTTTGCGGCCGTCGCGCTTGTAGATCGACGGTGCCGAGGTTTCGAAGCCGGTTACCTTCCAGCTGTTGCCATCGCGTTCCAGCATCAGATCGATGATGCCGAGATGCGAACCCCAGAAACCGCCCATGGCTGCCGGCTTGCCGAACAGCGTGCCCTTTTCGGCATCGATGCCCGGCATGTCGGCATATTTCGGGCCTGGGAAGACCAGGTGGTGGTGGCCGGTCATCAGCGCGTCGATGCCGTCGACAGCTGCAAGATGAAGCGACGCATTTTCCATGCCGTCGCTGCGGTCGTTGGGGTCAATACCGGAGTGCGACAGGGCAATGATGATGTCGGCACCGGCTTCCTTCATTTCCGGAACCCAGGCCTCGGCCGACTGTACGATGTCACGGGCATTGGCTTTGCCCACCAGGTGACGCTGATCCCAGTTCATGATCTGCGGCGGTACGAAGCCGATCATGCCGACGCGGATCGGATGCTCATTGCCGTCGCCATCCTTGATCTTCTTGTCGATGATTACATAGGGCTTCAGGAACAACTCGTCGTCACGCGGATTGGAGGCCACCATGCCTTTGGTTACGTTGGCTGAAACGACCGGGAATTTAGCGCCGGCGAGCGCCTTGAACAGGAAGTCGAGGCCGTAGTTGAACTCGTGGTTGCCGAGCGTTGACGCGTCGAAATCCAGGGTGTTCATCGCCTGGATGATCGGGTGCATGTCGCCTTCCTTCATGCCGCGCTCGTAGGCGATGTAGTCGCCCATCGGGTTGCCTTGCAGAAAGTCGCCATTGTCGACCAGCATGGAGTTGGTCGCCTCGTTGCGAATATCGTTGATGATCGAAGCGGTGCGCGCCAGTCCGACGGTATCGGATGGGCGGTCGCCGTAATAATCGTAAGGGAAGACGTGGACGTGAAGGTCGGTCGTCTCCATCAGCCGCAGATGCGCCTGGTTGCCCATGGCGAAGGCCGAAAACGGATGGAGGAGCGCCATGGATCCGACGGCGGCGGTGCCTGCGAGAAAATGTCGGCGGTCCAGCAGAATGTTCGAGTTTTGTGTCATGTATCCAGCTCCTCATCATTGTGTTTATTGTCATTGAGTTCCGCTGCCGTCAGGCGCACCACGCACAGCGGAAACACCCAGTGTAATCCGCGCGCGAATATGCGTCCAGATTGCTGCAGAATTGTTACAGAGGTTGCGGAATCTCTCTAAGAATCCGAGCCGGATTGCAATCGGGCAGCTCGTGCCTCGGGCGCAGCTGCCTGCGAATCCGTGCGGCAGAACCTCTGTCGGGGATGGTCTGATTGCCCCAAGGGCCGGCTCCGTTCGTTCTCGATCCAAGGATTTGCCGTACGGGCATCCGGACACTAACCGGTTTTGACGAGGCCCTCCGAAACCCAGCGATCGAATATGGTCAGGATGAGTTCGCTGAACGTGTCGTCGTTGATGTGGGCCGCCGTTTCGACGAACTCGACATTGGGCGGGCAGGTTGTGCGCATTGCCTCACAGAACGCGGCCAGTCCATCGGGATCATGCAAATCTGCGCCGGGCCTGTCCCATTCACCGCAACCGCCCGTGGGCAGCACCAGAGCTGATTTGCCGACTGCCTTGGCAAGCTGGTCAGCATGCGCCCGGGCTACAGCGCGTCGTTCTTCCGTGTTGAGCACGATTGAGGTCAGCAGGCGGTTATGGGCATGGGAAATGTGGTTGGTCCATTTCTCCGGCACAGCGCTGCCGGCAATATCCACAAGATCGTAACAGCCGGGTGCGACGATCTGCGGCGTGCCGACCCTACCTGCATTGGTCAGCCGGTCGGCACCGGCGGAGATGTTGGAGCCGTGAATGTGATTGCCGAGTTCCTGTGTGCACAGATCGAGCACGCAGGCGAAGGCACCCTGTGCAGCCAGGTTTTCAAAGGCCCGTCCACCCATGCCGGTGGCATGAAAGACGGCGACCTCGAAACCGCGCTGCTCCAACGCCGGTTTCAGTGTCACCATGTACTTCAACGCCGACTTGCCCAAGCTTGTCATGCCAACGAGAGGCTTGTCTCGTGCGGGCGGCTCCACGGCAGCGGCCGCGCCGAGCACGGCGCCAGCGGCTTGCGAAAGGGAGGACTTGCAGATGGAGTTGAGGCCGTAGAGCCCGCCTGCCCAGAGGATCATCTGAATATCTGCGGCCAGCCGCTCCGGTGGTATCAGCGGCGAAAAGGCGACCGTTGAAACGACATATTTCGGCACTCCGACCGGTAGGGCGGCGCAGACGTCGAGCGCAAGGTCGGTGCCCATGGTGCCGCCGAGCAGGATTACTCCGTCGAAGCGACCCTCGCGGTGAAGCCGTGTGGCCAGCGCCGAAGCGCCCGCCGCCATGATCTGCATGGCGTGGTTCTCGTCACCGCTGTCGATAGCGGCGGCAATCGAACTGCCGCCTTCTTCGGCGACATCGTGTTTGGAAAAGGCTGTAGGTTCGGCGGGATCGCCCAGTACGCTGACATCCATCGTCAGGACACCGCCACCACGATCCTTGATGCAGTCGGCCAGGTAGCCGAGCTCATCCTGCTTGGTGTCATAGGTGCCGACGACAAGAATGGTTTTTGCGGTCACGCCGGTCTCCTGTCAGAGTTGAATCCAGGCAGTTTTCAGGTCGACATACTTGTCGAATGCGTGCAACGACTTGTCATGGCCGTTGCCTGACTGACCGACACCACCAAGCGGCACCGTGACGTCGGCGCCGCCATAGGTGTTGACGTGGACGAGGCCAGCGCGAATGCCGCGGACCATGCGGTGAGCCCTGGAAATGTCGGAGGTCCAGACCCCGGACGCCAGGCCGAATTCAGTGCCGTTGGCAATGCGGAGCGCTTCTGCTTCGTTTTCGAACGGCGT
This sequence comes from Hoeflea sp., assembly GCA_965228435.1. Taxonomy (GTDB): domain Bacteria; phylum Pseudomonadota; class Alphaproteobacteria; order Rhizobiales; family Rhizobiaceae; genus Hoeflea_A. The sequence continues at coordinate 5,428,271 of OZ245818.1, forward strand.
GACGGCGAGGACCGGCCCGAAGACCTCCTCGCGCGCCAGCCTATGGTCGGGAGCAACGCCGGCCATGACGGTCGGCTCCATGTAGAAGCCGCCGGTTTCCTGGAGTGTTCGGTTGCCACCGCAGACGCGGATCGCTCCCTCCGTCTCGGCCACTCCAACAAAGCTCAAATCCTTATCAAGCTGATCGGCGCTGTGAACCGCACCAACATCCGTTGCAAGATTCAAGGGGTCACCCACGGCCATGTTTCTGGCGTGGCCCGCAACGGCTTCCACAAACTCGTCGTGGATTGCCGCTTCGACAAGAAGTCTCGAGCCGGCGACGCAGACCTGGCCGGAATTCCTGAATATAGCCCAGGCTGCGACTTTTGCCGCTTGATCGAGGTCCGGAGCATCAGCAAAGACGATGTTCGGCGATTTGCCTCCAAGTTCAAGGTAAACGCGCTTGAGATTGGACCGGGCGGCATATTCGAGAAGTTTGCGGCCGGTGGCACCGGAGCCGGTGAAAACCAAAGCGTCGACATCCATGGAGAGCCCAAGGGCTTCGCCGACAACCGGGCCGGTGCCGGTCACGACATTCAGAACGCCGTCAGGGAGACCTGCTTCGGATGCAAGCTCGGCAACTCTAAGAAGCGACAGGGACGCGGTTTCGGCCGGCTTGAGCACGACGCTGTTGCCGGCTGCCAAGGCCGGCGCGAGCTTCCAGGCTCCAATCATCAGTGGAAAGTTCCAGGGAACGATGGCGCCGACGACGCCAACGGGCTCGCGGTGAATGAGCGCGAGCACGTTCCTGGCCGTCGGTGCGATTTCGCCATAGACCTTGTCGATGGCTTCAGCGAAGTAGCGAAATGTCGCGGCGGCGGAACCGGCCTCAGCTTTGAATGCCATGGCGATTTCGGTGCCGTTGTCGCGCACACCGAGCACGGCCAGCGCTAGCGCCTCCGCTTCGATCAGGTCAGCCAGCTTCAGTAGAACTTTCTTGCGTTCAGCAGGTGGCCTGTTCGACCAGCGGCCGTCTTCAAAGGCGGCCCTGGCGCGGGCGACGGCGTGGTCGACGTCGCCGGTCGTGCCCTGGGCGATGGTGGTGAGGACCTGGCCGTCGATCGGAGAGATCACATCGAGTGTTTCGCCAGTCTCGGCCGGCTGGTGGGCGCCATCGACGAAGTGCCCCAGAGGAGCAATTTCGGCTCCACGAAGTGTGTCGATACTAGCTTGTTCCAGCATTTGGGGTCTCCGATTTCTTGCGGCGTTCGACGATCAGCGTGCGGATGTGGAGGATGATGACGAGCACGATGAGGCCGAAGATGATGGCGGCGATGGGCCTGTCGATGAAGTCCAGCGGCGTCTTGACCCGGGCCATGGCGCTGCGCAGCTTGACCTCCATGATGCCACCCAGGACCATGCCCAGGATGATTGGAACGATCGGCAGACCGAGGCGCTTGAGGATCAGGCCGAATACGCCGAAGCCGGCTGCGATGGCGCAATCGGTTGCCGAGTTGCGCAGCGAATAGACGCCGACGAAGCTGAGCGTCAGGATGATCATGCCGAGGAAGCGCGTCGGTACCTGGATGATTTTTGTCAGCAGGTTTGTCGAAAACAGCAGGAACACCAAAACAATGACGTTGAGCACCAGCATCGCCAGGTAGAGAGCGACCACGAAGTCCATCTGGTTCTGGAAAAGCTGCGGTCCGGGCACCACACTGTGGATGTAGAAGACCGACAGCATCATTGCCGTCAGTGCTTCGCCTGGGATGCCAAGTGCCAGCAAAGGGATCATGGCCGCGGCGGGCACGGCGTTGTTTGCCGCCTCCGATGCGATCAGTCCTTCCGGCGATCCCTTGCCGAAGTCGTCGGGCTTTGAAGAGCTGCGTTGAGCATAGGAGTAGGCCATGAACTGGGCGGTGAACTCACCGACACCGGGGATCATGCCCATCAACACGCCGAAGCTCGAGGACGCGGTGGCGATGCGTTTGAAGCCAAACAGTTCACGCAGACCGTCGAAGAGATTGCCCTTGACCGGCTGCGGATGGGGCGTGTTGTCCCGGTCGACCAGCAGCAGAAACGCCTGCGACACGGCAAAGAGCCCCAGCACAACGACGATCAGATCGACGCCGGAGGCAAGCCAGGTCTGATCGAAAGTGAAGCGCTTGGTGTATTTGACAGGTTCGAGGCCGACCGTGTTCAGGAAGATGCCGAAACAGGCCAGCATGCCCGCTGCAAAGACCTGGCCGCGATGGGCGAGCACCACCAGGACCATGCCGAGGACCGCTGCGAGGAAGATCTCGCGCGAGCCGAAATGCGGCGCGATCAGCGCCAGCAGGGGTGAAAAGATGATCAGGCAGATGATAGAAAAAATACCGCCGAAGAACGAGGCGGAATAGGCCAGCGCCAATGCCCGGCGCGCCTGGCCGCGCTGCGTCATCGGATAGCCGTCATAGGTCGTGAGAGCGTTGACGGCGGTTCCCGGGGTGTTGATCAGGATGGCGGGGATGGCGCCGCCATACATGGAGGAACCGTAGATGCCGAGCAGGACGGTCAGGCCAACGATCGGATCGAAAGCAAAGGTGGCCGGCAGCAGGATGGCGATCGCCACCGCAGCGCCGACGCCCGGAATGGCGCCAATGATGACGCCGCCGACCGACCCGATGATCAGGGCGGCCAACACGTCCCAGCGAGCCAGAATTCCAACACTGGATAGCAGCAGGTCCATGGTGATTCTCAGAAGTAGGTCAGCATGAAGGCGCGAAGGCCGTCCGGAAGTGCCTCATAGACCTGTCCGCCGGGCACCTTGACCTGCAGAAAAGTCTTGAAAACGAGGACGATGACCACACCTGTTAAAGCAGCACCACCGATACCTTTCCAGGTTCGCACGCCACCGCGCAAGGCCAGCAAAATCGTGAAGATGATCGTCGACGGCAGGTAGCCGAGCCGCGGCACCAGCAGCACATAGGCCATGAACCAGACCGCATATTCCAGCGATTGCAGCCAGAACCCGACCTCCCGCCAGCGACCGTCAATGCGAGGCGAAAGCACCGAACTCAGCCAGTGCAAGGCCGCGAACAGCACCATACCGAAGAGTGAAACGGCGGGCCAGAAGGCAGGCTGTGCAAACAGCTTGGTGCGCTTGGTCCATTGTGTCTGTTCGCCCAGATTGGCTAACAGGAAGAGTGCAAAGAGCAGGAAGACAACAGCAAATACGAGATCGCCGGGTCGGCGGTAGCGTTGAAACAGTTCCTGCAATGTCTTGATGTGCGCCATGGTCGTCGAGCCCTAATGGGCGGCAGCGCCGATGGCGCTGCCGCAGGGTTTGAAGCTTTATGGCTTAGTTGCCGACCAGCTTTTCGATGGTCTGCAAGGTCTTGATGTCCTTGTCGATTTGCGCCTGAGCGGCAGCAGCATCCTGCCAGTAGAGCAGGGCACCGGTTTCCGCTGCAACGGCCTGGGCCTTCTCGGACATGATCGTCTTCTTGGCGACGGCGATGATCTTCTCGCGTACATCGGCCGGCGTGTCCTTGTGGACGAAAAGCCCGTTCCACAGGGAAATGTCCAGATCCGGTGCCAGCTCGGCAACGGTCGGTGCATCGGGCGTCAGCGAAATGCGCTCTGCGCCGATCGAGGCCAGAACCTTGACCTTGTCGAGACAGGGCAGGATCAACTGCAGCGTTGTGTTGATCACATCGGCATCACCGGATGCCAGCGTGTTGCAGTCCAATGCGTCGAACGCGGCATCGGAGCCGAATTCGAAGCCCTTGCTGGCGGCCAGGGCGAAGGTAACTTGCGTCGGAACCAGCGGCGCGCCGAAATGGCCGAGCGCCACGTCGTTATCCTTGGCATGGGCAGCCAGACCATCGATGTCGTCATAGGGCGCATCAGCACCGGCAGCGATGACAAAGGGATAGGTCAGGAAGTTGCCAAGCGGCACGAACGGGTTCGGGCTGAGTTCCGGTATGCCAATCTGCGGGCCGACAACGGGAACGGCGATGATGAAGGATCCGATGGTGTAGCCGTCGGCCGGCGCTTTGGCGACCTCAACGGCTCCGGGGAACGGACCGCCTCCACCGCCAGGTTTGTTCACGACGGCTGCGGGAACCCCGTATTCAGCCTGGAAGTCGTCGGCGATCATGCGGGTCAGCACGTCTTCGAGGTCTCCGGGAGGCCACGGCACAACAAAGGAAACGGGTTTCTCCGGATATTCGGCTACAGCGGTGCCGGCTGTCATCAGCATTGACGTGGCCAGAAGGCCGGCGGTGACGATTTTCTTGATCATGGTCTCACTCCCTACCATTACGTAAGTGGTTCATTATTTGAAACGGCGTTGCAGATTTATATTGAACCGTGAATTGTTTTCTGTCAATGTCCCGCTGCCGCACCGACCTTCGCCGGGCGGCGCGAAGGCCAGAGTAGAGAATGGGTACGATCACCAAAGCGCTGAATCTGTTGAATTATTTCTCGGTTTCGCGACCAGAGATCGGTCTGTCCGACTTTCGAAAACTGTGCAAACAGGACAAGGCGACGATTTATCGCCATCTGACCGAATTGCAGGAAAACGGGTTTGTCGAGCAGGATCCGGTGAGCAAATCCTATCGCATGGGACCGGCGGTTCTGCGTCTTGCGAATGTCCGTGAACGGACCTTTCCAGCGCATCGGGCAGTCGCCCCCATCGTGACGGAGATGTCCTCGGAAGTCGGCGAACTGGTACACATGTCGCTGCTGCAAGGCGATATGCTGTCGCCGCTGTTCTATGCGGACGTCAAAATCCACGGAACCCGCGTCTATTTCGATGAAGCAGAGATGCTGCCGCTGCACGCAACCTCATCCGGATACACGATGCTGGCCTTCGCCGATGGGGACCTGATCGAACAGTACCTGGACAAGCCACTCAAAAAGTTCACGTCGAAAACGGTGGTCGACCCGGAAGCGCTGCGATCGATTGTCGAACACACTCGGCAGACGGGTTTCGGGGAGTGCGACCAGGGTTTTGAAGATGAGGTTTATTCGATGGCAGTCCCCGTCTTCGATCGCAACAGCCGGGCAATTGGCACGGTCGCCGTGGCCTTGCCGACGTCTCGCGTAAGCGAGGAGATACTTGCTCACATCAAACGCACGCTGAGACATGGGTGCAGGCAAGTCTCAAGCGCGATCGGCGGTGAAATTTCACCGAAACTCGAAAGGATCTGGTCCGATGCGGCCTGAGGCGGCGCTCATTCTCGATTTCGGCGGGGTCGTGACCAGGACCCTTTTCGAAACGCACGACCTGACGGAGAGAGCGCTCGGGCTACAGTCCGGTACACTGTCTTGGCGCGGCCCCTTCGATCCGGAATCCGATGCCCTGTGGCGTTCGATGCAGGCCGACGAAATCACCGAACGTGACTATTGGCGCACCCGGACCCGCGAGGTGGCCGACCTGGTGGGTCAGGACTGGGCCGATATGGCGGATTTCGTGCGTGCCGCGCGTGGCGATGCGCCCGCTGAAATCATTCGGCCGGAAGCGCTCGATGCCATCGGCCAGGCAAAGGCCGCAGGTTGCAAGCTGGCGATCCTGTCCAACGAACTCGATCTTTTCTACGGCGCTGAGTTCCGCACGAAATTGCCGTTTCTGGCCGATTTCGACGTTATCCATGACGCCACCTATACGGAGATTCTCAAACCAGATCCCCGTGCGTATGTGGATTGCATCAGCGCGCTTGGTCTTACACCGGAAGCCTGCGTTTTTGTCGACGACCAGGCACGCAACGTGGCCGGCGCGGAGCGCGCCGGTCTGCAGACCGTCCATTTCGACGTCCGCGATCCGCAATCCGGATACCAAAAAGCCCTCGGCCTTCTGGGCCTCAACCAAGAGAGGACGATATGAAGGACTCCAACTTCCTGAAGGAAAACAATGCTCGCCACCTCTGGCACCCAATGGCCCATCCGGCCGACATGCAGGCCAACCCGCCGACCATTGTCACTGGCGCCGAAGGTGTGAACATCATTGATGTGGACGGCCACAAGGTGATCGATGCGGTCGGCGGTCTTTGGAACGTCAATCTCGGGTTCTCCTGCGCCCCAGTGAAAGAGGCGATCTCCAGGCAGCTCGACACGCTTCCCTACTACTCGACGTTTCGCGGCACGACCAACGATGCACTGATCGAGCTCAGCTATATGCTGCGGGAGTTTTTTGAACCGGACGGTCTGACCCGAGCTTTTTTCACCAGTGGCGGTTCGGACAGCGTCGAGACGGCTCTGAGGCTGTCGCGTCAGTATCACAAAGTTCGCGGCGAGGCCGGGCGGACAAAATTCCTCAGCCTGAAAAAGGGTTATCACGGAACCCATTTCGGCGGCGCCAGTATCAACGGCAACGCCAATTTCCGCACGGCCTATGAGCCTCTTCTGGCTGGCTGTCACCACATTCCGGCGCCCTACACCTATCGCAATCCGTTCAACGAGACCGATCCGGAGCGGCTGGCGGGTCTGTGCGCCGCGGCACTGGAGGATGAAATCGCATTTCAGGGCGCGGGTACCATTGCCGCCTTCATCATGGAGCCGGTGCTCGGCGCTGGCGGGGTAATCCCGCCACATGCCAGCTTCATGCCGATGGTGCGGGAGATCTGCGACCGTCACGGCATTCTGCTGATCGCTGATGAAGTGATCACCGCTTTCGGTCGCACCGGATCCTGGACCGGATCACGCCACTGGGCCGTGCAGCCAGATATGATGTGTACCGCGAAAGCGATCACCAACGGCTACTTCCCGTTTGGCGCGGTGATGCTCAACGACCGTGTGGCTGAGGTGTTCGAGAATGACACCACTGGCAAGGCCAATATCGGCCATGGTTACACCTATTCGGGTCATCCGGTGGGTGCTGCCGCGGCGATCGCTTGTCTCCAGGAGACGGAGCGCCTGCAAGTGCACGAAAATGCCGGGCAACGCGGGGCCGAGCTGCATCAGGGCCTGCTCGGTCTGCAGGAAAAATACGATCTGATCGGCGATGTGCGAGGTGGCGAGGGGCTTATGTGCGCCCTGGAAATCGTCTCGGACCGTGCGACCAAGACGCCTATCGACAAGCAGACGATCGGGCGGATCCACCAGGTCACCTATGAAGCGGGCGTCATGATCCGGGTATCCGGGGCCAACATCATTCTGTCACCGCCACTTATCCTGACCCAGGATGAAACAGCGAAAATCGTTTCGGCGCTTGACGAGGGCTTGAAGGCCGCCTGACCTGCGGGATAGACAACCAGCGTTTTAATCCCCGCAAACAGGAGCCTCGCATGCCCGCACCCGCAAACCCGTTGAAGAAGGCCCTGTCGGAGGGGCGGCAGCAGTTCGGCTGCTGGCTCGGACTTGCCGATGCCTACGTGACGGAGGTGTCGGCAACGGCGGGTTTCGACTGGCTGCTGATCGACGGCGAGCATGCGCCCAACGATCTGCGCTCGACACTGGCGCAGCTTCAGGTCGCTGAGGGCTCCGGATCGCATCCGTTGGTGCGGGTGCCGGTTGGCGAGACATGGATGATCAAGCAGGTGCTCGACGCCGGTGCGCAGAGCCTTGTTGTACCGATGGTCGAAAGCGCGGAGCAGGCTGAGGAACTGGTTCGGGCTACGCGCTATCCACCGGAGGGCGTTCGCGGCGTGGGGTCAGCCCTGGCGCGGGCTTCGAGATTTGCCGGCATCCCCGACTATGTCACCACCGCGAATGACGAGATTTGCCTGCTGGTGCAGGTGGAAAGTCGCGCCGGCCTGGCGGCGTTGGACGATATTCTGTCTGTCGACGGCGTTGACGGCGTGTTCATCGGGCCGTCTGACCTGGCCGCGGATATGGGCTTCCCGGGTAAGGTGGCCACGCCGGAAGTCAAGGAAGCGGTGCTCGATGCAATTCGACGCATCGCCGCTGCCGGCAAGGCGCCCGGCGTTCTTGCCACGGCTCCGGAATTTGTCGAGGAATGCCGTGAAGCCGGCGCTACATTCCTGGGCGTCGGCATCGATGTGACGGTGTTCGCCGGTGCCATGCGAGCGCTGGCAGGCAAGTACACCTAACGATCAGACCTTCTCGACGTAGTTGTCGAGCACCCGTTTCTGCCCGGCCTTGTCAAAGTCGATGGTCAGCTTGTTGCCGTCGATCGATGCGATGTTGCCATTGCCGAACTTCAGGTGGAAAACCCGGTCGCCAATCGAATAGGCGGAAGGCTCCTCGGAGACCGAGCGGGCGACAAGTTCGCCGTCGATCGTCTTTGCCTTGACCGAACTGCGTCCGGCACCGAAGCCGGAATCGGTTTCCCCATATCCAATACGCTCCACCGCATGACCCGACCGCATGCCCCAGTTCTGGCGGGTTGCGTCGTTGCGGTTGGACTGGGCGCGGCGCCAGCCGGGCGTGTTGTAGCTGCCCGCAAACGGGTCCGCGGCGTCGAAGCGGGAGGCCCCATATCCACCACCAGCCGCACCGGCACCGTATCCGCCGTAGGACGAATCCGGTTCGGCGACGTCAACATGGTCTGATGGCAGCTCATCGAGGAAACGAGACGGTATCGTCGACTGCCACAGGCCGTGGATGCGCCGGTTGGAAACGAACCAGATATGGCAATTGGCCTTGGCACGTGTCAGGCCGACATAGGCCAGCCGCCGTTCTTCTTCCAGTCCGGATCGGCCTCCCTCGTCGAGTGCACGTTGGTGCGGGAACAGGCCTTCCTCCCAGCCGGGCAGGAAGACGGTTTCGAACTCCAGACCCTTGGCCGAGTGCAGTGTCATCAGCGAAACCGCGTCGAGATCTTCGTTCTGCTCGGCATCCATGACCAGGCTGACATGCTCGAGGAAGCCGCGCATGGATTCGAAGTCCTCCATGGAGCGGATGAGTTCCTTGAGGTTGTCGAGCCGTCCCGGCGCCTCGGCCGATCGGTCGTTCTGCCACATCGTGGTGTAGCCACTCTCTTCAAGGATCTGCTCGGCGAGCTCGGTATGCGGCATGGTCTCCAGCAGCGTTGCCCAGCGAGTGAAGTTTTCGACCACATCGGTGAGCGATTTGCGCGGCCGAGGCTTCATCTCCTCGGTCATGACCAGATCGGCGGAAGCGCGCAGCATAGGCAGGTCGCGGGCGCGGGCGTAGTCGTGGATCTGCCGGATCGCCGCCTCACCCAGGCCGCGCTTGGGCGTGTTGACGATGCGTTCGAAAGCAAGATCGTCGGCGCCCTGACAAACGACGCGAAAATAGGCGAGCGCATCGCGGATTTCGAGGCGCTCATAAAAGCGTGGCCCGCCGATCACCCGATAGTTCAGTCCAAGGGTGACGAAGCGGTCTTCGAACTCGCGCATTTGAAACGAGGCGCGCACGAGGATCGCCATATCGTTGAGCTTGTGGCCGCGGCGCTGCAACTGCTCGATTTCCTCGCCGACAGCGCGGGCCTCCTCCTCGGAATCCCAGGCAGCGTGCACCATGACCTTGTCGTGATCAGCCACATCGAGATCGGTGAACAGGGTTTTGCCGAGCCGGCCTTCATTGTGCGAAATCAGGTGCGATGCGGCACCCAGAATGTGGGCGGATGAGCGGTAGTTGCGCTCCAGACGGATAACGACGGCGCCCGGGAAGTCTTTTTCGAAGCGCAGGATGTTGTCGACCTCGGCGCCGCGCCAGCCATAAATGGACTGATCGTCGTCGCCGACGCAGCAGACGTTCTTCGAACCCTGAGCAATCAGGCGCAGCCACATGTATTGCGCCGTGTTGGTGTCCTGGTACTCGTCGACGAGCACATATTTGAACTTGCCGTGATACTCCTTCAGGACATCCGGATTGTTGCGGAAGATCCGGATCGGGTGGCACAGAAGATCGCCGAAATCGCAGGCGTTCAGTGTCTTCAGCCGGTCCTGGTAGGCCTCATAGAGTTGCCGCCCCTTGCCGTTGGCGAATGAGCGCGCATCGCCCTCCGGAATATCGGCAGGCCCGTAACCCTTGTTCTTCCAGTTGTCGATCATGTGAGCGAATTGGCGCGCCGGCCAGCGTTTGTCGTCGAGCCCTTCGGCCTGGATCAGTTGCTTGAGCAGGCGGATCTGATCGTCGGTGTCGAGAATGGAGAAATCCGACCGCAATCCGGCCAATTCGGCATGGCGGCGTAGCAGCTTGACGCCGATCGAGTGAAATGTGCCGAGCCAGGGCATGCCCTCGACAGCGCCGCCGACAAGGAGGCCGATGCGCTCCTTCATCTCACGCGCCGCCTTGTTGGTGAAAGTGACGGCGAGGATCTGGCTCGGATAGGCTTTGCCGGTCGCCAGGATATGGGCAATGCGGGTTGTCAAAACCCGGGTCTTGCCCGTTCCGGCGCCGGCAAGAACCAGAACCGGACCGTCCAGCGATTCGACTGCACGGGACTGTTCCGGGTTCAGCCCGTCCAGATAGGCCGGCGCCGGGTTCTGCCTGTTGCGCGCTGCCATCGCGCGTGCGGCAAGACCGGACCCGGCAGCTGCGGGTTTCTCGTCGCCAAAAAAGGGAATGTCGTCGTCAGGGTTTTCCATTTGTTCTCAATGTAGCGATTCGGTGTGGAAAGACCAGAAGCCGCTACTTTTCAAGCCGCGAAATTCGCCGATCGGTCCAGTTCAGCCGGCCATCGACGATCGGGCGCACGATGGCTGCCAATTCGGGTTCGCGCTGCAGCACATTATCCAATTCGGTGATCTGGTTCATCGCCACCAGCCGCAGAACATCATCGCGCACGCTGCCATCCGCGTTTCTGGGAAGTGCCGGCACAGATTGAATTAGGTCGGCATGGGCGTTTGCGTTCCGGGCATGGATCGCAGCATTGAGCGCACTGGTGTCGAGCTCCGGCTGATCGGATTCGACAAAGGCATAGATGCCGACTCCCTTGCGCGGCAGGGGATAGAGCGTCAATGCGACATCCCGGCAAGTTGGATCGTCCGCCAGTGCTGCAAGAATGGCCGGGCCCTCGTGATCGAGCCTGTCGCCGGTGCCTTCGCCATCGGACCAGGAGAAAAGGCCCCGCGTGATCAGGTTGTACAGCTTTTTTCCGGTTGCCATCCAGATACGGGAGGGCAGGGACCGGCGAGCCAGGATACGTCGTTCCGTCGCGGTCATCAGATCCGGAGCGAAGGCCCGTTTCTGCTTGATCAGATGACGCAGGTCCTCATAGGCCATCAAGCGGTAGAGGCGTCCCTTCCGTCGGTGGCATGAGGCCAATTGGAAGTCGATGACCGCGGCGTTTCCATCGGGCAGCATCAACCAGTTTTGCGGCTTGGCAAGATCATTATGCGTGATGCCGCGGCGGCGCATATCGCGGAGCAGTCGACGGGCATCACCATACCACCGCAGGCTGTCCGGTCGCGCGAGGTGCAGCGGCGTCCCTTCGGTCCAGGTGCGAAACAGGCCGTCGGCGTCGACCTTGACGATTTCAGGTGCGCCGCGAATGCCGGTGACCGCCTTCAAGGCACGGATTTCGCGCTTCGCCAGAAGCCAGGCCAACGGACGCGACCAAAGCGGCGAAGCGCTGACGATGCGTCGGGCAATGCGGCGATCCGGCCGATCGGCAAAATAGCCCGACCGGGTCTCTGAAAAGACGTCACGCTTGAAGACGGTATCTGAAACGAACTCTGCCATGGATCGCCGACCCATATGTCATCAGGGCGTAGCCCGCAATAGCCCCGCTATGGAGCGTGCTAACCCCGGTGCTCCTCCTCGGAAACATCGATCAGGCGTTTGTTGAAATGCTCCAGGGCTTTCACCTGCTCGGCCCAGCCAATGATCTTGGTTCGATCTCTTACATCGACAACGGGTAGCCGCGACTGGCCCACGGAATCGAACGTCCGCAGGGCCGTGTCGAGAGTGTCGGTCGGCTGCAGGCTGGGTGGGCCATCTTCCTCGTTGTGGGTCTCCGGTTCCGCATCCGGCGCCAGCAGAGTCATGAAATCCATCACCTTGACGTTTCGGGTGACGGTACGATGCGGCCCGGCCTGGACCGGAAGACCACGCATTTCCAATTGCCACTGGAAATAGGAATGACCGTGGATGGCCTGGTTGAGACCGTGCGCGATCGCCGTGGTCAGGAGCAATGCGATCGATAGCTCGTAGCCGCCGGTCAGTTCAAAGACGATCAGCGTCGTCGACAAAGGGGCGCCCAGGACGGCGCCGGCCACCGCCCCCATGCCAAGAATGGAATAAAGCGCCTGGCTGGACGCGAGTTCCGGAAAGAAGTCGGCGGCAATGATCCCATACGCTCCGCCGGTCATGGCACCCAGATAAAGCGCCGGTGAAAAGATCCCGCCGCCGAAACGCGACGCAAGCGTTATGGCGGTCGCTGCGGTTTTTGCGACGATCAGGGTCAGCATCAGCATCAGTGGCAGCTTGCCCCATAGCGCCATATCGGTGGCCTCGTAGCCGACTCCCAGAACATGCGGAATGAAGACGCCCATGGCGCCGATCGCAGCGCCGCCGATAACCGGTCTCAGCCACAGCGGCATGGTGATCTTGCGCGCCAGGAAGTCGGCGGAAAACAGCGAAAACTGGAACACCACGGCAACGCAGGCTGATACCAGGCCCAGCAGCACAAAGGCCGGAAACTCCCAATAGGAAGCGACGTGGTAGACCGGGACGTCAAAGGCGACGGTTTCGCCGAAATAGATCCGCGAGATCACCGCCGCACCACTGGAGGCGATCACGATGGGCACGAAGGAGCGCAACGCGTAGTGCCCGAGTATAACCTCATGGGCGAACAGGACGCCGGCGATGGGAGCGTTGAAACTGGCCGATATTGCCGCGGCCACACCGGCCCCGAGCAGGGTGCGGCTTGACCAGTCGGGCAGACCTGAGCGGCGGGCCGCGCCATTGGCCAGAGTTGCGCCGAGATGGATCACCGGACCCTCACGTCCGGCGCTGGCACCGGATCCGAGTGAAATGACCGTGATCACCGCGGACAACAGACCATCGCGCGTCCCCAGCTTGCGGCCCGATAGCGCGCGCGCCTCGATCACGTCTGCAACGGACAGTGTGCGCCGTTGCGGCATCAGCTTTTCCAGCATGATGCCGACAATCAGGCCGCCGCCGACCGGTGCCAACATGATGTAATACCAGGGAACATTGCTGGCGGCCGTGATGATGCGCTCGCTGTTATCGGCAAGCCAGACAAGCTGAACGATGCCGATCATTTCGCGAAACGCGATGGCAGCGCCGCTGACGGCAATGCCGACGACGAGCGCAAGGGTCCAGAGGTACGGCTGCCGATCTTCGATGAAGGCTCGGGTGTTGGGCGCGACCCACTTTCGGATCTGTTGGGGTAGCGTGACGAGGAATTCGGGCAGCATTGACGCGCTCTATCGGCGTTTGATGCCGATGGGACGGCCGATCGATTCCGGCCGCGGCAAACGCGTGTGCGCCTCATGCATCTGAGCCACCTTGTCCAACATCGGCTGGGGCATTGGTGCCACCTTCGGACCCTTGGCATCGATGTGCAGGTAAAGTGTCTCCGAAGTTGCGCTCAGCCAGCCATCCTCGTGACGCAATTCGGAATAGACGTGCAGGCGTTTCTCGTCGAAATCGATCAGGTGAAAATTCGTTGTGACCCGGTTGCCCTGGTGCAATTCCTGCACGTATCGAACGTGTGCCTCGGCGACGAAGATGCTCGATCCGGTTTCCCGCGCGGAATCAGGCGTCAGTCCGAACGTCTCGAATGCCGCATCAGCGGCCCGGTCAAACAGGACATTGTAATAGGCCATGTTGAGGTGACCGTTGTAATCGATCCAGGCGGCTTCGATTTCGGCTGGCGGCGCCACGAAGGGCGCTGGCTGCGGCATATCTGTCTCCCGCTTGGACGTCCGGTCCCCCACGTCCCGGTAGCAATGCGTCGTTGTGCACATTACTCTTTCATTCACTGGCGACAAGGGGCATCCTGCCGCCGAAACGAACAGGAGAAGTAGATCGATGGGTGTGTCTGACGTCGTTGCGGGCCAGCGCAATGAAGAAGGAATTGCCGCTGCGATTGGCGTTTTGAAACAACAGTTTGGTGAGCGATTGCAAACCGGCGAGGCACACCGTCAACAGCACACGCACACGATGAGCTACTTGCCCGGGCAATTGCCGGATGCGGTGGTGTTCGCCGAATCGTCGAGCGAGGTTCAGACGATCGTGCGGATCTGTGCTGATTATCGTGTTCCCATCGTGCCCTTCGGGGCCGGGACGTCGCTGGAGGGCCACCTCAATGCGCCCAGCGGCGGGATCAGCGTTGACGTCAACCGGATGAACCGTGTCCTACAGGTCAATGCCGAGGATCTGGATTGCACGGTTGAACCGGGTGTCACCCGAGAAGACCTCAATATTCATCTGCGAGATACAGGCCTGTTCTTTCCGATCGACCCGGGAGCAAACGCTTCGATCGGTGGGATGGCCGCGACACGGGCGTCAGGCACCAACGCCGTCCGTTACGGGACCATGCGCGAGAACGTGCTTTCCGTTACCGCTGTGACAGCGGACGGTCGGGAAATCCGAACCGGAGGAAGGGCGCGCAAATCCTCCGCTGGTTACGATCTCACCCGGCTTTTTGTGGGATCCGAGGGGACGCTTGGCATCCTGACCAGTATCACGCTGAGGCTGTATGGAATTCCCGAGAGCATCACGGCCGGCGTATGTCCGTTTCCGACCGTCGATGCGGCCGTAAACACCGTGATAGCGACCATTCAGATGGGCATCCCCGTGGCCAGGATCGAGCTGCTCGACGCAGCGTCGATAAAGGCGGTGAATGCCTATTCAGGTCTGGACTACCCGGAGTCACCCGTCCTCTTCCTGGAGTTTCACGGCACAACTGCGTTTGCCCGCGAACAGGCTGAGTCCTTCGACGAAATCGCCACGGAATTCGGTGGCGGCCCCTTCATCTGGGCCGGTGAACAGGAGGAACGCACCCGACTTTGGAAAGCGCGCCACGATGCCTTCTACGCGACACAGCAGATCAGACCTGGAACCGCGAACCTGGCAACGGACGTGTGCGTGCCGATTTCCCGGCTGGCGGATTGCATCAATGAAACGCAAGAAGACAGCTTGCGGTCCGGGCTTCAGGCACCAATCGTCGGTCACGTGGGTGACGGAAATTTTCACTCGGTGGTCTTCTTCGACATCGATGACAAGCAGGAAGTCGAAAAGGCTGAGGCCTTCGTCCAGCGGCTGACGGATAGGGCAATGGCGATGGATGGGACCTGTACCGGTGAGCACGGCATCGGCCAGCGAAAGCAGGCGGCCCTGGTGCGCGAAATGGGTGAAGGTATCGATATGATGCGGGCTATCAAACGGGCGCTCGATCCGCAGGACATCATGAACCCCGGCAAGATATTTTCACTTGGCTGAAAGCCGCAACGGGCTGGGGCGTTCAAGGCCTCTCGTCGCAGTGCCTTGAAATTATTATGACGCCGCTCATTTGGACGTATAATATGAGTGGAACGGTGCCGCATGTTTGTTTGTGGCGCCCATAGGCAGGCGTCCAGAAAACCTTTGGCAACGTCTGGAAAACGCAAGAGGGTCCTGCACTGGTCCGGTTGTTCGTATTTTTTGGCGGCTTGTTGGTTCTGGCGCTGTTCGTCGCGCTGATCGGGCCGTATTTTGTTGACTGGTCGAGCTACCGGCATGATTTCGAACGCGAGGCGAGCCGCATTCTAGGGCAAAAGGTTCAGGTACTTGGAAGCGCCGAAGCCCGCCTTGTGCCGTTTCCCTCCGTGACGTTTGAAAACGTGGTTGTCGGCGAGGGCCAGGACGGCAAGCCGATGATGACCGTAGACCGGTTTTCGATGGATGCCGAACTTGCGCCGTTTCTCAGCGGTGAAATCCGGATTTTCGATATGCGCATCGAAAATCCTCAGGCCACGGTGCGGCTGTCTCCTGAAGGAGAGCTGGACTGGGCTCTGCGAAGCGAAAAGTCGCTACCGGGCGGCGCCCTCATTCTTGAGAATATCGGCGTCGTCAATGGTCAGGTCCTGGTGCTGGACGAGCAGAATGACCGCGAGTACCGCCTCGCGGGGCTGAACATGCATATGTCAGCCAAGTCGATTCTCGGACCGTGGAACATCGATGGTGCTGTCCGCGCCGATGGCATTGACACCGCGTTTACTTTGCAGACTGGAGCGCTTTTGCCCGAAGGCGGCATCCGTTTGCGTGCCAAACTGCTGCCGGTGGCACAACCGTTTTCGATCGAAATGGAGGGCGATGCCCGGATCGAAGATCTGAAACCCCGTTATTCGGGAAATTTTTTGCTGCGAGCCCTGGATCCGTCCAAAACGGTGACAGAAGAGGCAGTGAAGGGCAACCGCAGCCGAAGGCCAATCTATCTGAGGGCTCGTGGTGTTTTCGAACTGGATAACGAGCGGCTGCGGATCGAAGACTATCGATTGGAAACCGGGTCACCCAAAGATCCATATGTCATTTCAGGCGAGGCGACTTTCGATACGGGTCGGGAGCCGGAATTTCTGCTGATTGCCGACGGCCAGCAACTGAATTTCGATCGCCTGGACGAAGCCGAGGACGAGTCACCCTCGGATGCCGTGGTTCGCTCCTTCGAGCAGCGGCTTGCGGCGCTCCGCGGTCTGTTGACCTGGGCTCCGGTGCCGCAAATGCCGGGCCGTGTGTCGGTGGCGCTTCCGGCCATTGTTGCCGGCGACACCACGATTCGCGATGTGCTGATCGACGCGCATCCGGACGGCAATGCCTGGAAGATCGACAGGGTCCAGGCCAAGCTGCCGGGTCGGACGCAATTCGAAGCCAAGGGACAATTGGGCGTTGGCTCCGACTTCACCTTTTCCGGTGACATGGTGCTTGCCTCCAACCAGCCTTCCGGCTTCGCGTCCTGGCTGACCACGGATGTCGATCCTGCCATTCGCCGGCTCGACGCCGCCGGTATTTCGGCCAAGGTGGACCTCTCCGCGCAACTGCAGCGGTTCGACCAAATGGAAATCGCGCTCGGCGCGGCCGTCCTGACCGGACAGATCCAGAGGGTAGTGCCAACCCAGGGGCGCCCCTCTCTGAACATGCGGCTGGATGGCGAATTCGTGGATCTCGATGCAATTCGGGCGTTTACGACCTTGGTTGTTGGAGAGGGTGACGGCAACCGGCTCGCCGGTCACGATATCAGCGCAAGGCTGAGTGCGAAGCGTTTCGAGGCTTTGGGAATGATGGCCAGCGGTGCCGATCTTTCGGTGCGGTTGAAGGGGGGCACACTCGACATTGACCGGCTGACGGTGACCGATGTCGCCGGCGTGTCGATTTCCAGCGTGGGACGGGTCGAAAACGTCTTCGAGGGCCCGGAGGGCGAGGTCGACATCAGCGTGATGGCGGAGCGGATCGACGACATCGTCGCGCTTTCTTCGCGGCTTACCGATGGACATTCGCTGCTCGATCACCTGCAAGGCAAGGCTGCCCTGTTCGGAGAGACCAATTTCGACCTGCACACGCGTTTCGTCAATCGGCCCGGCGAAACTGCCATGCTGACAGCGACAGCCCAGGGTGAAACCGGCGGCAGCAAGTTCGATCTGTCGATTGAGCGATCCGACGCGCTGGCACCTTTGTCGACCGGGCAAATGTCGGTGACGGCTGAGATCGAGAGCAACGATCCGCGGACCCTTTTGGGCCAGATGGGCATTCCGTTGCTACCCCTGGATCTTGCCGGACCAGCGACTGTTGATCTTAAGATCGATGGCGTTCCGACGGAGCAACTGGAGTTTGCGTTCAACTACGAAGCGCCGGACACCTCAGCGACCGCGGAGGGCATTGCCTGGCAGAATCACGAGCGCTCCATCAAGGCCGCTTTCGACCTGAACCTCAATTCTGAGGATCTGGCGCCTTACCTGCTTTCCAACGGAATCATGCTCGCCGGTCCCGGATCAGCCTTGCCGGTTGAATTGAAAGCAGTGGTTGACACTGGTTCCGAGCAGATCGAGCTCAAGGACATGGAAGGACGGGCCGGTGAGATGAGCTATGCCGGTCATCTGTCGCTGAGCAGAGGCGACAATGCCGTCAGCGCGAACGGCGCCGTTTCGGTATCGGAGATGGATCTCGGCTGGATGGCCGAAATGATGCTCGGCTTCGATACGATATTGACCGGCGAACCGACCTGGAGCGATCAGGAGTTTCTGCCGCCGACACAGACCGGTGTATCGATTGACCTGGACCTGCGCGCTGACTCCGCCGATTTGCATCTCGGGCCAACTGCCCGCAACTGGTCGGGCAAACTGGTGTTGCAGGACAATGAATTGCAATGGCGAGACATGCAGGCGGACTGGCTTGACGGATCGCTGACCGGCGGAGCGCGTCTGGCAAACCGCGACGGGTCTGGGTTCTTGTCGGGACAGGTGCAGGTCGAGGGTGCTCAACTGGGACCGCTGGTCTGGCAGCGAGACGGGTTCCCGGTTGCCACGGGCAGTTTCGATCTTTCAAGTACGTTTGAAGGGGCGGGCAAGAGCCTGAGAGCGATTGTCGCGTCGCTGACCGGATCTGGCGTGCTTGAAATAGCGGGGCTCGAGCTGGACGGCGTCGAAAACGAATCCCTCGTGCAAATTCTCGCGGCCGCGGATGCCGAGGGTTTCGAGGTGGGTAGCGAAACGGTAACCGCTCTTGCAGAGCAGGCGGTTTCGGATGGCAGCTTCTATGCCGGCGAAGCGTCTGCGCCGTTTACGATTGCCGCCGGCACTGTGCGGCTGCCCAACGTCACATTGTCCGACAATGGCGCGACTATACGCGGGGAGGCGCGTCTGGACGTTGCCGACCAGGCGATTAATGCACGGTTCGATATTGAATTTGATCCCGAGGATGAAGCACTGACCGGCGCGGCGCCTTCAGTCAATCTCGCTTTCCTCGGCCCGGTGAGCGACCCGGATCGGTCGGTTGATGCGGCGGAACTGTCGAATTTCCTTTCCCTGCGGGCCTATGAGCGGGAACGTCGTCGGGTCGAAACACTTCAGGCCGTGGTGCTTGAAAACCAGCGGCTGCGGCGTGAGGTGGCGCTGGCGAAACAACGCGCTCAATCGCGGCAGAAGACTCTGGAGCGGCTTCGGCAGGAAGAGGCCGAACGAGCTGCGGAAGAGGAAGCCCGCCTGGAAGAGCAGCGACTTGAGCGCCAGGCGCAAGATGAAGAGGCGCGGTTGAAAGCCGAACGGGAAGCCGCCGAACGCGAGGTTGAGGAGCGTCTAGCCCGGATTGAGCGCGAGGAACGTGAACTTGCCGAGAGCAGGAATCGTGCGGCGCAGATTGTGGCCGAGTGGTTTGCCCAGAACGGTTCCCGGCCTCCGACCAACGAAGAGTATATCCAGCAGGTCGAAGACGCCATTCGTCAGGCGGGAGAACGGGGCTCCCAACCCGTCCAGGTTGGGGCAGGGGATTCGACCGGGCGTAGCGTGGTGCGGGAACCGCTACCGCGGCTGAAGTTTGATGCACTCGGAGATGCGACCGGTTCCACCGAGTAGAGCTCCAACCTCACGGAATCGATCCATTGTCATCCAGATCGGCCGAATTTTTCGGTGAGGTCTGAGCTCGATACCATTCGAGGACGAACAGGCGCGCTGCGGAGGAGAGGTTCTGCTCCGGCTGCCGCTGCTCGTCAATGCTGGAAATCAGTGCCGCGACGGTCTCTGCCCGAGCCTCTGCGATCTCCAGCAGACAGCGCCAGAATTCCTCCTCAAGCGAAACGCTGGTTCGGTGGCCACGAATGGTGACAGAGTGCTTTCGGATCATGCTCCGGACGGACCCTGCCGGTCCGGTCCGGAAGATTTGGGTGCAGGTTGCAGGCGTTTCTGGTCGTGCGAACGCCGTTCCTTGCGGTTCATCGTTTCAGTGAGTTTCTTTTCGGCTTTGGTCCGGCCGAACTCGACACGATTGGCTTCTGCCGCCTTTTCTTTTTCTTCGCGCGCCTTGCGTTTTCTGAACTGCCGCAGATTGACCAGATCGGCACTCATCGAAACGCTCCGTCAGTTCTTTTTGCGGAAAGCGTCGAGGGAAACGACGTCGGCGCCGGATCCTTCCTCGGCCTCTTTTTCCGGCTCGTCACCACTTGGCGATGTCGTCTCTTCGGTGTCGGATGAAGCATCCTCACTGGTTGCCTGCTCCTGCCCATCCGATTGCTCCGCGGCCGGCTGGTAGGGCTCAACCTCACCGGCGGGCAGATCTTCGTTGTCCGCGACGACGGTTTCGAACTCGAGTTCGAAATTGACCGACGGATCGAAGAAGCCACGGATGGCGGCAAATGGAATATGAAGCTTCTCCGGCTTGTCGGAAAAGGACAGTCCGACCTCGAAGAAACTTTCAGTCACCTTCAGATCCCAAAATTGATGCTGAATGACGATTGTCATCTGCTCGGCGTAGCGTTCTTTCAGGTAGCTCGAAATTCGAACGCCCGGCGCATTTGTCAGAAACGTAATGTAGAAATGGTGGTCGCCCGGCAGACTGCCCGTGGCTGCGACTTCGGTCAGGACTTTCCGAATCACGCCTCTCAGGGCGTCCTGCGCCAGAATGTCGTATCTAATTTGGTCCCGCACCGCCAAATTCCGCCTTTTTCACTTCCGCTCGTGCAATCCCACCCTCATGCACCGATAACGCGGGCACACGGTCTCCGTCCAGTCCGCCGGAGCAGTTTTCAACCGCCCCGGCAAAGTGGAGGCTTCTGTTGCCAGGTGCCTCCGAACCCCGCCTGACCGTGCGACCGATCAGGAGTTCATTTGAAGCTGCCACACTGCATTAAGCAGCGAGACGTGCTTCCGCATAGTTGTCGTTTGCAACTATTGAGTCGGCCCGATAACGGCGGAACCATGCCGAGCGAAAAGTTGATCTTTACACCCTCGTCGATCCTGTTTCGCCCCCAACAACACCGGTCCTTGCCGACCGGTCTTGGTGGAGGCGCCGGGTACTGCCCCCGGGTCCGATGGGTTTATTGCATCTCCCGTTTATCGCCATAGCTGCCAAAAGCAGCATCCCAGATATAAGACCTTGTTAAACGGAAGAAAAGGCCTTCAGTGTCGCTGGGCATAACAGTCCGTAAACTCCGGACACTTTCCTGCTCGGAACACACATGTATGAAAGAGATTCAAACGCCATCGGCGCCCGAGCTCTGGTATAAAGTGACTTCGGCGAATCGATCCAGGAGTGATGGATGCAGCAATATCATGAGCTTCTGAGGCGCGTCCTGGAAACGGGCGTCGACCGCGACGATCGGACAGGTACCGGAACACGCTCCGTTTTCGGGCATCAGATGCGGTTTGATCTGGCCGAGGGGTTTCCCGTATTGACGACGAAGAAGCTGCATCTGCGGTCGATCATCATCGAACTTTTATGGTTCCTTCGCGGCGACACCAACATTGCGTGGTTGAAGGAAAATGGTGTCAGCATCTGGGACGAATGGGCCGACGAAAACGGCGAACTCGGGCCAGTTTACGGCTACCAGTGGCGGTCCTGGCCGGCTCCTGATGGACAGTCAATCGACCAGATCGCCAATGTGTTGGAGGCGATCCGCACCAATCCGAATTCGCGCCGGTTGGTTGTAACGGCCTGGAATCCGGCACTTGTCGATGACATGGCGTTGCCGCCCTGTCACTGCCTGTTCCAGTTCTATGTCGCCAACGGCAAACTCTCCTGCCAGCTCTATCAACGCTCGGCCGATATTTTTCTCGGCGTTCCGTTCAACATTGCATCCTATTCGCTGTTGACGATGATGATGGCCCAAGTGACCGGGCTTGAAGCGGGCGATTTCGTCCTGACCTTCGGTGATGCTCATCTATACGCCGATCACTTCGACCAGGCGCGGTTGCAGCTGGAACGCCGTCCGAAAACGCTGCCGATAATGCGCGTCAATCCCGAGGTCACAGACCTGTTCGGCTTTCGATATGAGGATTTCGAGCTGGTCGGCTATGACCCCGATCCGCACATCGCCGCGAAAGTGTCGGTATGAGTGACGGCTCACAGCCGGTGAAGGTTGAAATGGTGGTCGCCGTCGCCCGCAACGGCATAATCGGACGCGATGGTGACATGCCCTGGCGGTTGTCCACCGATCTCAAGCGCTTCAAGGCAATTACGCTCGGATGCCCGGTCATCATGGGTCGCAAGACGTTTCAATCGATCGGCAAGCCATTGCCGGGCCGTTCCAATATTGTCGTTACGCGGGATGCCGGATTTGCAGCGGAGGGCGTTGACGCCGCAACTTCGCCCGATGACGCGCTGGGTTTGGCGAAAGAACGTGCGCGGTCGGATGGTGCCGAGAGTGTCTTCGCAATCGGGGGTGGCGAAATCTATCGGCAAATGCTGCCACTGGCAGATCGTCTGCATGTCACGTATGTGGATGCCGAACCGGAAGGGGACACCCGATTCCCGGAAATCGATGAAACTAATTGGGAGGTTGAGCACGCGGAGGACGTGCCGGCTGGTCCCAAGGACAGTGCAGCGACCCGTTATGTCATCTACAGGCGCCGATAAAAGCAATGAAGGCCGCGGATCGGGAGCCCGAAAACCCTCGAAAATGGTAAGCTTAATCGCTGCATCGCGTTGAAAGCAGCGGTGGGTGTACCTATAACCGCAATAACGCCCGATTGTGTGCGCAGCAATAGGCCTTGACCGGGTTCGGTCGCCCCGCGTATCGATGCGCCGACAACAGGAATAACAAAGACCGGCACATTGGTCGGGAAGCGCGATCGATCGCTTCCTTCCGTGCCGGCCAACGAAAGAGGAATTCATGCCCTGGAGTAATCAAAATGGCGGCGGTGGCGGCAATGGCCAGGGCCCTTGGGGTCAGGGGCCGCGCGGCCCGCGTCGTCCCGGTGGCGGTGGCGGCGGCGGAGGGGGAACTCCGCCGGATCTTGAGGAGATCATCCGACGCAGCCAGGATCAGTTGAAAAACGCGCTTCCGGGCGGACGCGGGAGCACACCTATTTTTCTCGCCGTCATTGCAGTCGGTTTGGTGTTGCTCTGGATTTTCCAGGCGGTCTACACCGTGCAGCCTGACCAGCGCGGCGTGGTCCTGTTGTTCGGTAAGCCGAAAAGCGAAGTCTCTCAGCCGGGCCTGCATTTCCTCTGGTGGCCGATCGAAAAAGTCGAAATGGTCAGTATCGTCGAAAGGCAGATCAATATCGGCGGCAATTCCCGCAGCGGTGCCACCCAGGGTTTGATGCTGTCGGGCGACCAGAACATTGTCGATGTGCAGTTCTCTGTCCTTTATTCCATCGTTGATCCAAAGGACTATCTGTTTGAGGTCGATCAACCGGAAGACACGCTGAGACAGGTGGCCGAAAGCGCCATGCGCGAAGTCGTCGGTCGCCGTCCGGCCCAGGACATCTTTCGCGATAATCGTCAGGCCATCGCCGACAGCGTCAAAACGATTATCCAGACGACAATGGACAACTACGGTGCCGGCATAGCGGTGAATACAGTGTCGATTGAGGATGCCGCCCCTCCGCGTGAAGTGGCTGATGCCTTCGACGAGGTGCAACGCGCCGAGCAGGACGAGGATCGTTTCGTCGAAGAAGCCAATCAGTATTCCAACCAGCAGTTGGGTAAGGCGCGCGGTGAAGCGGCGCAGATCCGAGAAGAAGCAGCGGCTTACAAGGATCGGGTCGTCAACGAGGCGGAGGGTGAAGCGCAACGCTTCGTCTCCATCTACGAAGAATACTCGAAGGCGCCGGAGGTGACTCGCAAGCGTCTGTTCCTCGAAACCATGGAAGAAGTCTTCAAGACCTCCAACAAGTTTATCGTGGAGCAGAACCAGGGGCAGGGTGTCGTGCCTTATCTGCCGCTGAACGAGTTGAACCGGAACTCAACGTCGGGAGGTACCAACTGATGGGCAATCGTCTTCCAGCTATTGTCATCGCCGTGGTGATTCTCGCGGGTCTGGCTTACTCATCTTTCTTCGTGGTTCAGGCCGGTGAGCAGGCCATTGTTCTACGGTTCGGTGAGATCCGGTCAGTCAAGACCGAGCCTGGCCTGTACTTCAAACTGCCGTTCAGCTTCATTGAGGCCGACAATATCCAAATGGTCCAGAAACGGGACATTCGGTTCGATCTCGACGATATCCGCGTGCAGGTCTCAGGCGGTAAGTTTTATGAAGTTGACGCTTTCGTTGTTTACAAGATCACCAATGCTGAACGATTCCGAGAGACGGTTTCCGGTGACATAACCGCCGCGGAAGCCCGGCTTCGAACGCGTCTCGATTCGGCCTTGCGCCGGGTTTACGGTCTGCGCGGGTTCGAAGCTGCTCTGTCCGATGCCAGGAACGCGATGATGGCCGAGGTGCGTGACCAGTTGCGCCCCGATGCCGAGTCCTTGGGGCTCACCATCGAAGATGTGCGTATCCGGCGGACCGACCTGACAAAGGAAGTGTCCCAGCAGACCTACGATCGAATGAAGGCCGAACGTCTCGCTGAGGCCGAACTCATTCGTGCCCGCGGTCGCGAGGCTGGCCAACGTATCCGCGCCATCGCCGACAGGCAGGTCGTGGAACTGGAGTCCAAGGCACGCCGCGATTCGGAAATCACCCGAGGCGAGGGCGACGCGGAGCGCAACCGGATCTTTGCCGATGCGTTTTCCAAGGACGAGGGATTCTTCGATTTCTACCGCTCCATGGAAGCCTACCGGCAGGGACTCACCGGCTCGGACACCACCATGGTGATCACGCCGAACACCGAGTTTTTCCGATTCTTCCAGGACGCGGCCGGAGCGATCCCGGCGCCAACCTCGTCTGAGTAGGGCAATCCGCCATGAGTGAACTTCTTGTGGCGATTGGACTTTTTCTGGTTATCGAGGGGCTGGTGTATGCACTGGCCCCTTCTTTTGTTCGGCGTATGGCTGAGGCTTTGCCGCTTATCAGCGACCAACAGATGCGCGGTTTTGGCCTTGCCGCGGTTTGCGTCGGCGTTTTTGTCGTCTGGGTGGTTCGCGGCTGAGGTTCACTTGTTGTTGAAGTGGGTGCGGCCATCGATCTCTGGACGCGCCGGAATTTGGTCATATCTTTGGAAAACAAATCGCGCTGTTCGATATCTATGGGAGAAAGAGCCGGTCATGGCATTCACCGAAATCCTGAAACCGTTCCGAACGATCGCAGTTGCCTCGGCCATTGGTCTGGCATTCGCCGCTGGCACGCCTGCAACGGCGCCGGTCGCGCAGGCCGCCCAAGGGCCGGAATCCGTGGCCGATCTGGCCGAAAAACTGCTTGACGCCGTCGTCAATATCTCGACGTCGCAGAGGGTCAGCAACAATCGCCGCACGCCGCGTCCGCGCGTCCCGGACGGCTCGCCGTTTCAGGATTTCTTCGATGAGTTCTTCGGTGACAGGAACAACGGTGAACAGCCGCGTTCGCGTCGGGTCAATTCGCTCGGATCCGGGTTCGTGATCGACCCGGAAGGGATCATTGTCACCAACAACCACGTCATTGCAGAAGCTGACGATATCGAAGTCAATTTCGCCGATGGCAGCAAGCTCATCGCCGAAGTGGTCGGCGCCGACCCCAAAACCGATATCGCAGTGTTGCGGGTCAAACCCGAAGAACCGCTGAAATCCGTGGAACTGGGTAACTCGAACGCGATCCGTATTGGTGACTGGGTCATGGCCATCGGCAACCCGTTCGGGCTCGGCGGCACGGTAACGACCGGCATCGTCTCGGCCCGCGGCCGCGACATCAATTCAGGCCCCTATGACAACTTCATCCAGACCGACGCAGCGATCAACCGAGGCAATTCCGGTGGTCCGCTCTTCAATCAGGAAGGTGAGGTCATCGGGGTCAATACGGCGATCATATCGCCGACGGGTGGATCGATTGGTATCGGCTTCGCCGTGCCCTCGGAACTGGTCAAGACGGTCATCGGGCAACTGATCGAGTTTGGCGAAACCCGCCGTGGTTGGCTGGGCGTGCGTATCCAGCCGGTCACCGACGACATAGCGGAAAGCCTGGGCATGGACGAGGCAAAGGGTGCTCTCGTTGCCGGCATCATCAAGGGTGGCCCGGTTGACGACGGCTCCGTACAGCCGGGCGATGTCATTATCCGCTTCGATGGTCAGGATGTGGAGGACATGCGCGACCTGCCGCGAATCGTGGCTGAAAGCCCGGTTGGTAAGGAAGTCGAAGTGGTTCTCATTCGCAAAGGTGAGGAACGCACGATTTCGGTCACCCTTGGACGCCTGGAAGACGGTGAGCAACTGATCGCCAACGAGCAGAGCGAAGCCGAGCCGAAGACGACCTCGGTGCTCGGTATGGAGCTTGCGCAGCTCGACACCGCTTTGCGGGAGAAATACGAAATCTCCGAGGATGTCGAAGGGGTGGTGATCCTCAACGTGGATGAAGATTCGGCGGCCGCCGAAAAACGAATCGTCGAAGGTGACGTGATCGTCGAAGTGGCGCAGGAAGTTGTCGAGAATCCGCAGGAAGTCGAGGAACGTGTCGAGAAACTCAAGGAAGACGGCCGGCGCAACGCGCTGTTGATGATCGCCAACAAGACCGGCGAACTCCGCTTCATCACTGTGCCGATGCGCTAGTTTTCGAGGGTGGTTCCGGCTGTGCCGGAACCGCCTTCTACTTCCGCTTTCGCCGCCAGCCTTCCGCATCAATGGCGTAAAGGACGTGGCGTTTCAGGTGTGGGTGGCTGTCGGGAATTCGCGGATGGTCGAAATCCCGGGATGGATCGTGGCTCATTCCCAGCCGATCCATGACGGCGGTCGATCGCACATTGTTCGTGACCGCGAAGGCAACGATCTCCTTCAATCCGCGATCAACAAAGCCCAGGCGCAGAAGCTCGGCTCCGGCCTCTGACGCATAGCCCTTGCCCCAAAAAGGAGCGGCGAGGCGCCAGCCGACCTCGATTGTGCCCTCGGGCACCGGCTCGATGTTGGCGATCGCCAGGCCGGCAAAACCGATCGGTACGCCGTCGGCTTTTCGCTCCAGCGCAAAAAAGCCATAGCCGGTTTCGGCGATTTCGCTGCGGATCATCTGCATCGTTTCCAGCGCCTGGTGACGGTTCCGCCGCGCTGGAAAGAACTCCATGACTTCAGGGTCGGAATTGATCTCGTGGAACAGGTCGAGGTCGTCGTCGCGCCAATTGCGGATCAGAAGCCGGTCACTTTCCGTGATCATCATTGCGGAAATTCAAACTCCGCTTCCCGGTACCCCTGGATGAAAAGCAGGGCGGTGAGGTCGCCATGATCGACGCACATCTTTGATTGTGCGGCCACCGCCGGTTTCGCATGCAGGGCCACTCCGGAACCGGCGAGCTGCAACATCCCCAGATCGTTGGCGCCGTCGCCGACAGCCATGGTTTCCTGCAATGTCAATCCGAGCTTTTCGCTCAGGCTGTTAAGCGAGTCGATTTTGGACTGTCGGCCGAGAACTGGTTCGACGACCGCTCCGGTCAGAGCGCCGCCTTCGTCGAGCAACACGTTCGCGCGATTTTCGTCAAAACCCAGCATGGCGGCGATAGGGCGCGTGAAGTGGGTGAAGCCGCCCGATACCAGTGCCGTATAGGCACCATTCGCTCTCATCGTGGCGATGGCTACTTTCCCACCGGGCGTTAATTCGATGCGTTCGCGAAGCACCTTGTCGATCACGCCGAGCGGCAAACCCTTGAGCAGGGCCACCCGTTCGCGCATGGCCGGTTCGAATTCAATCTCGCCATTCATGGCACGTGCGGTTATGGCGGCAACCCGGTCTCCGAAACCCGCCTCCGCAGCCAGTTCATCAACGCATTCCTGACGGATCATCGTGGAATCCATGTCGGCCAGCAGCAAACGCTTGCGCCGGCCGGCCGAAGGCTGGATGACAACGTCCACAGGCGCACCGTCCAGCGCACCGGTGATGGCGGCGCGCGCATCCGCTTCGTTCAAGCCGGATGGGAGTGTGATATCGCAAGCAACATCATCTGAAAGCCAGTCTGGTTCCGCGGCCGATATGCCCGATGCCGCGTGGTTTCCAAGTGCACCGGTGAGCACGGGATTTGACGGATCGGCAATGAGCGTGGCAACGAGAGGCATGGGTGTTCCCGAAGATGACAAGAAGCTGGAAGCCGTCCTGATAGCCGGACCGACCGCCAGCGGCAAGTCGGCATTGGCGCTTGAGTTCGCCGAGCGGTTGGGCGGCGTGGTGATCAATGCCGATTCCATGCAGGTATACGATACGCTGCAGGTTCTCACCGCCCGTCCGGATGATGGCGAAACCGGTGGAGTTCCTCATCATCTGTACGGGCATGTTCCGGCTTCAGAGGCCTATTCGACAGGCCGCTGGTCGCGTGATGTCGGCCGACTTCTGCCCGGCTTTATTTCGGGCCGGCAGACACCAATCTTCGTCGGAGGTACCGGGCTTTATTTCAAGGCACTGTTGGGTGGCTTGTCGGACATGCCCTCCATTCCCGATGCGGTGCGTGCCGATTGGAGACACCGGTTGGCGGAGCAGGGACCGATTGTGCTTCATGAGGAGCTTCGCAAACGGGATCCGGAGGCTGCTGACACGCTCAATCCGGGTGACAGCCAGCGCATCGTTCGCGCGCTCGAGGTGGTCGAGGCAACCGGTCGGTCGATCCTGACTTTTCAGGCGAAGAGAGGCGAGGCATTGGTCGATCCGGAAGCCGCGCGAAAGATCCTGCTGCTGCCGGACCGCCCTGTCTTACGCGAACGAATTCGCGGCCGTTTCGAGCGGATGATGCGGTATGGGGCTGTCGATGAGGTGCGGTCGTTGTTGGCGCTCGAACTCGAACCTGATCTGCCGGCCATGAAAGCCATCGGTGTGCGCGAGATCACCGGGTATCTGAACGGAACACTCAGCCGGGACGAGGCCATCGAACGGGCCAGTATCGCGACACGTCAATATGCCAAACGACAGTCGACTTGGTTCCGAAACCAGTTGTCTGCGGATTGGGAGATCAGAAGCGAATAGGCCGGCTTCAGGATGGGGGCTTTTTCAGCAAGGAGTCCTTGAAGAGGGATCCCCTGTCTTCCGCCGAGTGCACGGAACCCAGCGACGCAGCCTTTTCGACCTTATCGATGCTTCCTTTGCCAAACGATGGCTCTTTGTCGGTGTCAGAGTCCCAGGATTGCAGGTCGTGCATGCGCGGCTGCAAGGTCGAAGTATCTGGCGGCATTGTGCTCATGCCCAGGTCTTCGATGTGGCGCATATTCTTGACGATACGGTTGATGTTCGGCATGCCGTCGGAGCCGGTCACCATGCCGCCTGCTTGAGAAACGCCACTGGCTGTTTTCGGGAGAGCGGATGCCGGCAGGCGTTCGAAACACATACGCATTGGAACCGGCACAGCCTCACCAAAGGCAATGGCCTCGCCGTTGCCGATCGCTGAGAGAAACGAGGTCGTCGAACTGGACGAATTGGAAATCGCCGACCGAATGATCTCCTGGTCACGGTCATTTGCCAGGCGCATGGCGAAGACCGTCGAACACTGTGACAGGATCGTCGGATCCAGCTCACCGGGACGCTGGGTGACAACGCCGAGGCTGACGCCGTATTTTCGACCTTCTTTGGCAATGCGCGCCACGGCCTGTCTTGTGGGAAAGAATCCCAGATCGCGGTCGGCCGGCACATACCGGTGCGCTTCCTCACACAGGACGAGGATCCGCATGGTTCCATTGCTCCAAAGGGCGATTTCGAACGCCATTCGGCAAAGCACCGACGCCACAGCATTGACCACTTCGGATGGGATGCCGGACAACTGAAACGATGTGATCGGTTGGCCGTGTCCGGGAATCCGGAAGATGTCGCTGATGACCTCCGCGATTGTGTCGTTGATGGTGTTGCTTGAGAACATGAAACGGAAGCGCGGGTCGTTGATGACGGATCCAATGCGCACTTTCAGTGTTCTGAGATGCGGCTTTTCTTCGCGGCCGTCCAATTGGCCGATACGTTCGTCGATCAGCGCCAGAAGATCGGCGATACGGTAGGGCACTGGCGTGTCCGCCGTGATCGACGATCGATCCTGTTTGCGGCTGATAGAGGGTTTGTCTGGCGTCCCCTTGAAACTGCGCCGTGCTTCGGCAACGAGGTCGCGCAGCATGTCGACCTCCTCGGCGATGATCGGCCGGCCACGGAATATGACTTCCGTAAGCTCCTCCAAACGAAACAGCCAGAAGGGCAGGTCCAACGTGTCCGTGTCGATCAGGTGGGCGCGGTCTTTGAAGGCCGCAGCAAACTCGTTGTGCGGGTCGAGGATCAGGACACGCAGGTCGGGGCACACATCGACGATGCGATTGATCAACAGTGACACGGCCGTCGATTTGCCGACGCCGGTTGTTCCAACGACAGCAAAGTGGCGGTTCAGCATCGCATCAGCGGAAATCGCCGCTGGCGTGCTGGTGCTTTGACTGAGATGTCCGACCGTCACCGGGTTGCCAGAATCGACCGAATAGATCGCATCAAGGTCGTCCGCGCGAATGTGATGGGCCATGGACCCCAGCGTCGGATAGTCGGAGATACCAGCGCTGAATCGGGTGTCGTCGCCTTCGCCCCGGATTTCACCCACCAGTTCCACCTCGAAATGCATCACATTGGAGGCGTGATCGTTCCAGACTTCGCTGGGGCTGTGAATGCTGTAGACCAGTGCCACAACACGGTTGCCGCCGACCCGGATCGAAATCAGTCTGCCGACCGACATCGCGACAGCGAGGGAATCTTCGTTGGCTGCCGCGTTTGCGGCAATGGTCGCGCGCGCACCGTTGCATTTGACCACGTGCCCGAGAATACGCGAGTTGACCGACTGGTCGCGCCGGTCAAGGTCCTGTTGCATTGAAGTCTATCGCCTCTGCTCAATGGGGTTCGACGCCTTGATGTCCGTATTTTGACCGACGTTCCTTAACAAGGTGTTGTGTTTCGTGATCTGCTCAACGCCGACGTGTTTTCATTTCGCGACGCAGCATTGACGCCCGTCGGCTTTGTCGCTAACGTCCGCCGCATGAACAGAATTGGACTAATCGTGGTGGGCAAGCGCATGGGCAGGATGGTGTAACCATCCGGCGGAAGCCACCCATGCGCTGAACAAGGCTCCGAACGGGGCCTTTTTTTATTGGCAAATGCACCCGAACACCGGGTGTCGAGTAGGGTACGCAAGACAAGCGGAACGAGACGATGAGCAAGAGTGAGATGACCGGCGCCGAGATGGTTGTCCAGGCAATGAGAGACAACGGCGTCACGGATATATTCGGCTATCCCGGTGGAGCCGTTTTGCCGATTTACGATGAACTGTTTCAGCAAGAGGAAATCGCCCACATCCTGGTGCGCCACGAGCAGGGAGCCGGCCACGCCGCCGAAGGCTACGCCCGCTCAACGGGAAGGGTTGGTGTTGCGCTGGTGACGTCGGGACCGGGGGCGACCAATATCGTCACCGCCTTGCAGGATGCATTGATGGATTCCATTCCGCTTGTCTGCATTTCCGGACAGGTGCCGACGCCCCTTATCGGATCGGACGCCTTCCAGGAATGCGATACCGTCGGCATCACCCGTCCATGCACGAAACACAACTGGCTTGTCCGCGATGTAGAGGACCTGCCTCGTATTTTGCACGAGGCATTCCGCATCGCTCAAAGTGGTCGTCCGGGTCCGGTGGTCGTCGACATCCCGAAAGATGTTCAATTCGCCACCGGCACCTATGTCCCGCCGTCCCCGGTGACGGAAACCAAGAGCTACCAGCCGAAAATGCAGGGGGATCTGGACTCGATCCGCGAGGCTATCGACCTGATGGCGAACGCCAAGTGCCCGATCATCTATACCGGTGGGGGTGTCATCAACTCCGGCACGGAGGCAAGCCATCTGCTGCGTGAACTGGTGCAACTGACCAATTTTCCCATCACATCGACGCTGATGGGCCTCGGTGCCTATCCGGCTTCCGGCAAGAACTGGTTGGGCATGCTGGGGATGCACGGCACCTATGAAGCCAACATGGCGATGCACGACTGCGATGTGATGGTCTGTATCGGCGCGCGGTTTGACGACCGTATCACCGGCCGTATCGACCGGTTTTCGCCGAATTCCAAGAAAATCCATGTCGATATCGACCCATCTTCGATCAACAAGAACGTTCGGGTCGATGTACCGATCATCGGCGACTGCGGCCATGTGCTGGAAGACATGGTGCGCCTTTGGCGTGCCTCTTCCGCCAAGGTGGAAGCCAAAGCCCTGGAAAACTGGTGGCAAAAGATCGACACGTGGCGGGGCCGCAACTCGCTGGCCTATACGCCCAACAAGGACGTCATCATGCCGCAATACGCCATGGAGCGGCTTTATGAATTGACCAAGGACCGCGACACCTACATCACCACGGAAGTGGGGCAACACCAGATGTGGGCCGCACAGTTCTACGGTTTCGAAGAACCCAACCGCTGGATGACGTCAGGCGGTCTCGGCACCATGGGCTACGGCCTGCCTGCTGCCCTCGGGGTTCAGATTGCCCACCCGGATGCGCTTGTGATCGACATCGCCGGTGACGCCTCGGTGCAGATGACAATCCAGGAGATGTCGTCTGCGGTGCAATACGAAGCGCCGATCAAGATCTTCATTCTCAACAACCAGTACATGGGGATGGTGCGCCAGTGGCAGCAATTGCTGCATGGCAACCGGCTGTCTCACTCCTATACGGAGGCGATGCCCGACTTCGTCAAGTTGGCCGAAGCCTACGGCTGTCTCGGCCTGCGGGCGGAAAAGCCCGGCGAACTGGACGACGCCATCATGCGCATGATCGAGTCGGATAAACCGGTTCTGTTCGACTGCAGGGTTGCCAATCTGGCCAATTGCTTCCCGATGATTCCATCCGGCAAGGCGCATAATGAAATGCTGCTGCCGGATGAGGCAACGGACGAGGCAGTGGCGACAGCGATTGACGCCAAAGGCAAGGCACTGGTCTAACCACGCCGGGTCGAACGGGATGGCAATGGCAGCAACAGCAGGACAGTCGGTTGGTCGACCCGGTATGGTCGACTACACGACACTGGTCGCGCTCGCGGCCATTTGGGGCGCCAGTTTCATGCTGTTGCGTATCGCCGTCGTCGAGGTGCCGCCAGTGACCACGACGGTGTTCCGTCAAGCGGTTGCCGCACTGGTCTTTGTCGTCATTGCCTTCGCCACCAGCGAGCGGCTGGGTGCAAGCCGATCCGATCATTTCATTATTGTCCTGTCGGCGTTCTTCGGCATGGCGCTGCCGTTCAGCCTGATCAGTTGGGGGCTCGAGGATCTCACCGCCGGTTTTGCGGCAATTCTCATGGGCCTCATGCCGCTGATGACAATCGTCCTGGCGCATTTCACCACCCACGATGAGAAAATGAACGTGCAGAAAATCCTTGGCGTGGTCTTCGGCATTTCCGGTCTGGTGGTTCTTTTCTGGCCCGATCTTGTCGGCGGCTCCGACAACCAGTTCTGGCGACAGATGGCCGTGATGGGTGCAGGTGTTTGCTATGCGATCAACGCTCTGCTGACAAAGCGGATCCTTCACCTTCGTCCGCGGCCCATGTTTGCTGCCAATATCGCCTGGTCATTGATCATGCTGCTGCCGGTGGCTCTGCTTTGGGAGCCCTTGCCGACCCAGTTGCCCTCGGCTTCCGTGGCGATATCCATTTTGATTCTAGGCGTGTTTCAAACGGCAATCGCTTCGTTGATCATGTTCCGGCTCATCGGCCGGCAGGGCGCATCGTTTTTCGGCCAGATTAATCTTCTTGTACCCATGGCCGGTGTGCTGTGGGGCGCCGTCATTCTCGGCGAGAGACTTTCCGCCAACGCGTTCATCGCGCTGGCCATCATCGTATCGGGTGTCGCGCTTGCGCGCATGGGCACCAAACCAAAAGAACGAATTCAGGAATACATGTCATGAATGCACAGCATCAGCCGACCGGGTCGGCCTATTTCATTTCCAAGGAGACAGAGCAACTCGAATCCCGAACGTTGTCCGTGGTCTGCGACAACGAGCCCGGGGTTCTGGCGCGGGTCATTGGGCTTTTTTCCGGACGTGGCTACAACATCGAGAGCCTGACGGTCTCGGAGACGGAACACGAGGCGCATGTTTCGCGTATCACCATCGTCACCCGGGGTACGCCGCATGTGCTGGAGCAGATTAAGAACCAGCTCGACCGGATCGTACCGGTGCACGCCGTTGTCGATCTGTCGTTGAGGGCCCGCGAGAAGGGGCATGAAAAGCCGTTGGAGCGCGAATTGGCGTTGGTCAAGGTACGGGGTGAGGGCGACCATCGAGTGGAAGCGTTGCGGTTGGCTGATGCCTTTCGCGCTCAGGTGATTGATGCCAACACGGAGCACTTCATTTTCGAAATCACCGGACGCGTCTCGAAGATCGAACAGTTCATATCGATTATGCGGCCATTGGGGCTTGTCGAGGTCTGTCGCACCGGGGTTGCCGCGGTCAATCGGGGTTCTGAAGGGCTCGAATCCTGACCCTGGAACGGTGCCGCAACCATCAGTGATGCGAATGGATCTTTCAAGGAATTTTGATTTACTTGAACGTAAGATGCGCTAAGTTCGAGCCATGGCGCATTCCGACGATTCCGACCATCACGACAATCATCTGGACCCTATGGCGGCCCGGGTGAGAGCCCTGGAAACCATCCTCAGCGAGAAGGGTCTGATTGAGCCCGAGGCGATCGATGCCATTGTCGATACCTACCAGAACAAGGTGGGGCCACAGAACGGAGCCAGGGTGGTGGCACGCGCCTGGGGCGATGCCGAATTCGCCGAGTGGTTGGAGCGAGATGCCACAGCGGCAATCGCGTCGATGGGATTCACCGGCCGCCAGGGCGAGCATATGCGGGCGGTGTTCAATACGCCCGAAACTCACAATCTGGTCGTTTGCACCCTGTGCTCCTGCTACCCGTGGACCGTTCTTGGCTTGCCGCCGGTCTGGTACAAGTCACCGCCTTACCGGTCGCGAGCCGTCATCGATCCCCGCGGAGTGCTCGAGGAATTCGGCGTAAACCTCGACAAGGATATCAAAATTCGGGTGTGGGATTCGACTGCCGAGCTGCGTTACCTGGTGGTTCCCATGCGTCCGGACGGGACAGACGGGATGGATGAAGAGGCGCTGGCGGATTTGGTCAGCCGCGATTCCATGATCGGCACTGGTCTGGCCGGAGCAATGGCGTGAACGGGCCGCACGATCTTGGCGGACAGATGGGTTTTGGATCCGTCGCGCCGGAAGAGGATGAGCCCGTCTTTCATGCGAACTGGGAGAAACGGGCGCTGGGTGTGACGCTGTGTGCCGGTGCTCTCGGCCTTTGGAACATCGACGAAAGTCGGCACGCGCGGGAAAGCCTGCATCCGGCCGACTATTATGGGTCCAGTTACTATGAAATCTGGACCAAAGGGCTGGAAACGCTGTTGCAGCGCCATGGCCTGGTCGACGCGGACGAATTGGTGGCCGGGCAGTCACTCAGAGAGACTTCGACCACCACCAAACCGCCACTGAAGGCAACTGACGTCGACGTGGTGCTCGCGAAGGGCGGCCCCAGCGAAAGGCCGGCTGAAAGCGAAGCGCGGTTTCGCGTTGGCGAAATCGTGCGTACGAAGAATCTTCATCCGGAAGGCCACACCCGCCTGCCGCGTTACGCGCGAGGACGGGTCGGGGTGATCGAGGAAGTGGCTGGTGCTCACGTCTTTCCGGACGACAACGCCCACGGCCGCGGCGAGAGGCCACAATGGCTCTATCGTATCGTATTCAGTGGCGCGGAGTTGTGGGGCCCGCAGGCCGATTCTGATCTGACAGTCTCCATCGATGCGTGGGAGAGCTATCTTGATCCCGTCTGAGCGGCAGCCTCTGCCACGCGAGGTTGCGGATCCAAAACCCTTTAACGAGCCATGGGAAGCACAAGCCTTCGCCCTGGTCGTGGGATTGCACGAAAAGGGTGTTTTCACCTGGAGCGATTGGGCGCAATCCCTGTCGCGGCAGCTTCGACAACCGCAAGCAGCGATTGACGGCAGCGACTACTATGCCTGTTGGCTGCGTGCGCTGGAGGACCTGTTGGAGCGGCATTCGATCGCTGGCAGCGAGCAGATCGATCTTCTCCAGGCCGCCTGGCAACGCGCCGCCCATGCCACGCCGCATGGCGAGCCGATCCAACTTGAAAACGATCCGCATCACTCCAGTCCGTGAGCGGGCTGCACATCGTCAATTTCCGGATTTGCCATGACCTTCGCACTCGACACCTCCCTTTGCCTCGACCAGATCGAAACGGATGTCTTTGAAGGACGAACCGACGAGACCTACTGGAACATGATTGGTCCCTATGGCGGTTGGATCGCCACGGTTTTGCTGAAGGCGGTGCTGATCGATGCCGCGGATGGCTTTGAGCCGGTGGCTGTCACTGTCGATTTCGTCAAAGCGCCGCCGGAAGGCCGTATCGTCGTCCGCCGGTGGTGCGATCGTGTTGGACGCACCACTGCCTTTTGGCGGGTGGCGCTGGAAACGGAAGATGGAAAGCTGTGCGCGCGGGCGCTGGTGACGCTGGCACCCCATCGTGACACGCTGGAGTTTATTGATCACAACATGCCCGATGTTCCGGAGGCAGGAAGCGTTGAGCGCTTCAACGCGTCCCTGCTGCCGATCCGATGGGCCCGCGTTTACGATACACGCATCATCAAAGGCCGAATGGGCGAGAACAACGCAGACACGCATTCGCTTGTGTGGATACGCGATGCAGATGGTCGCCCGCTGGATCACCTGTCTCTGATGGCCATCGCCGATAGCCCGTTCCCCAGACTGTTCATGGTGACCGGGCGCCCCTCGAACATATCGACCATCACCATGACGACCTATATGCACGCCTCGTCAGCCGAGCTGGAGGAAAACGGCAACGAGCCGATCCTGGTTGATGCCCGTGGTGAGAGGGCCGGAGGCGGGTTCTACGATCAGCATGCGAAATTCTTCGCCTCGAATGGCCGACTGCTCGCCACATCGCATCAGATGGTCTGGTACGACCGCGCTCCGTGATCCCACATTGCCGAGGCCATCGGGCCGATAAGGCTTGCCCGTGACGGCCGAATCTTGCGAGGTGGTACCATGGAGTTCTCAGGTCAACAGGATGCCGCGCTGCAAGCCGTTTCGGCATGGCTGAAGGAAGGGCAGAGCCCTCTATTTCGGCTGTTCGGCTATGCGGGGACCGGCAAGACCACGCTGGCGCGGTACTTCGCCGAGCATATCGACGGCGATGTTCAATTTGCCGCTTTCACCGGCAAGGCTGCGCAAGTGCTGCGGTCAAAGGGCGCCAGCAACGCCAAGACAATCCACTCGCTGATCTACCGGCCGCGTGGCGAAGAGGAGGTGGAGGACGAAGAAACCGGAAAGACCTCGGTCGCCCCCATGTTTTCGCTCAACCGGCAGAGCCCGATCGGCAATGCGGCGCTGGTCATCGTCGACGAGTGCTCGATGGTGGATGAAGAGCTCGGTCAGGATTTGATGAGCTTCGGCACCCCAATCCTGGTTCTTGGCGATCCGGGGCAGCTTCCACCGGTTAGCGGTGGCGGGTTTTTCACTGATCATGAGCCGGATGTGCTGCTGACGGAGATCCACCGGCAGGCCCGTGATAACCCGATCGTCGACCTGGCCATGCAGGTGCGCGAGGGCAGGGAGATCGACTACGGAGACTGGGACCGGGCACGGGTTATCCGAAAGTCCGACGTCGACAGCGACCTTGTGCTGGAGGCGGATCAGGTCTTGCTTGGGATCAACCGCACCCGGCGGCGTTACAATCAGCGGCTTCGCGAGTTGAAGGGCTTCGATGCGCTTTATCCGCAGTCCGGCGACAAGCTGGTGTGCCTGCGCAACGATCCCGGTAAAGGTCTGCTCAATGGGTCTCTGTGGCAGGTCATGACATCGGCCAAGCAGACCAGCAAGCCAGGGATCAACCTGCTCGTGACGCCCGAGGATGACGACATGAACCGCGGCGCGACCAAGATCAAGCTGCTCAAATCGGCCTTCGAAGATCCCGGCATCGAGACGCCTTGGCAAACTCGCAAGCGCTATGATGATTTCGATTACGGCTATGCCCTGACTGTGCATAAGGCGCAGGGTTCGCAATGGGACAATGTCGTGCTGTTTGACGAAAGCTTTGCGTTTCGCGATACGCGGGAGCGCTGGCTTTACACCGCCATTACACGGGCTGCCGAACGACTGACGATCTTCCGATAGGCGGGCACGTCATTCAGGTTGCAGCCGTTTCCTTGTCGTCTTCGTAGACCCAGTTCCAGGCCGCGGCTTCATCATCGAACTCGAAATGCCGCACGTCGACACGGAACAACGGATTGAAAAATCCGATGGCTGAACCAAACCAGTTCGGCCCTCCGACGACCGCATAGCGGCGCAGGTGTTTCAGAGCGTGCAGTTTGCCGAAATAGGTTTTTTCCGAAAAGAACGCAGACCAATCGAAGCCGTCATACCGCCCCATTCGCACGAGCAGGTTAACGCTGTCGTGCCTGTCATAGGCTTCTTCGAGCAGGTCGTAGACGCGGTCCGTCTCTTCCTTGCTCAGGTGACCGTCCACCTCGAAAGCGATGAAGTCGTCGCGCTCGGTCTTGATCTGTGACAGGGCAGGGTGCGTGAGTTCTTCTGCCATCAACGATCTCCAAAGCTGCTTGATCTCACCCTTCAATGTAGGTACGCACTCCAGCGGCTGCAATTTGAGCAAACTTGTCGACCTTTGCTCTAAAGCAAGCCATCGGTGCAACCGTTTGATCGCCTTGCGATTCCCGCGACAATTATTGAACAGGATGGGCGTGCTATGCCGGACCCGACCCCGACCAGACTTTCGGTCAATCTCAACGCCATCGCCATGTTGCGCAACCGGCGCGACCTGCCTTGGCCGAGCGTGACCGGGCTTGCTGCGCAGGCGCTTGAGGCCGGAGCGCATGGCCTGACCGTGCACCCGCGCCCCGACCAGCGACACATCCGCTTTGCCGACGTGCCGGCGATCAGGGCCTTGATCGACGACTCCTTCCCGGAGGCCGAGTTCAACATCGAAGGTTATCCCGGTCGGACCTTTCTTGAACTGGTCGAGGCCAATCAGCCGGAACAGGTCACGCTGGTGCCGGACGATCCGGAACAGGCGACCTCGGACCACGGCTGGGATTTCGAAAAGGATACGGAGATCCTCAAGCCCATGGTGGCGCGGTTGAAGAGGCAGGGGATACGGGTGTCGCTCTTCGCCGATGGCGACGGCAATCAGGAAGCGATGGCCCTGGCAGCTGAAACCGGTGCTGACCGTGTCGAACTGTTCACGGGTCCCTATGGAGATGCCTACGATCAGCCGAGCAAGGCCAAATCTGAAGCGGAGCGGCTGCGGGAAACCGCCGAGGCAGCACTCGCCAACGGGCTTGGCGTCAATGCAGGGCACGATCTGACCGTCGCCAATCTCCCGGCCCTTCGAGCAAGCGTACCGAACATCCTGGAGGTGTCCATCGGTCATGGGCTGACGGCCGATGCGCTGCAATACGGCATGACGGAGACCGTCCACCGGTTTCTAAGGGCTTGCGGTCACGACATCTGAATCCAAACCGGGGCAGAAATTCCGCTTGACCTGGGTCACTCGTGTTACTAAGAAGTGTCCGAACCGTACCGTACGGTACGCATAGAGAGACCTGATGCAACAGACCGCCGCACAGAGCGAAGCGAACGCGCCAGACGCCTTTACCCCGCGTCAGAACGATGTGCTGCAAACGGCACTCAACATGCTGGTGGAGGGTGGCGATCGGTCACTGACCACCGGCGCGATTGCACGGGCGGCCAATTGCTCCAAGGAAAGTCTCTACAAGTGGTTCGGTGATCGCGATGGCATGCTCGCCGCGGTTATCTCCTACCAGGCATCGAAGGTTCGGGTTCTGGCGCCGGGGGAGGCCCCCGGCAGTCGCTCGGAGTTCCGCGATCACCTCGTCCGATTTGCCGACGATCTGATGCGGGTGCTTTCAGGCAATGTGTCTTTGGCGCTGAATCGGCTTGCAATCGGGCAGGCGGGCAATCAAGACGCTCATCTCGGGCAGTTGGTGCGCGAACGCGGTCGGCAAGCGATCGGCCAACGGGCAGGAGCTCTGCTGGAGACCGGGCGGCAGCGCGGTTATCTGAATTTCGACGATCGAGAGGACGCCTTCCAGACGCTCTATGGCCTTATCGTGCGCGATCTGCATGTGCGGCAGTTGCTGGGAGAGCAGCTTGCCGGCGGGCAGCGCGATTTCAACGCGCAGGCGGAAGTGGCCATCGACAGGTTTTTCCGGCTCTTCGGGGCCGACAACGGCGAAGCATGAGACAATATTTCTAGGGAAAGGAAATCCAATGCGTGTCTATTATGATCGTGATGCCGATCTGAACCTCATCAAATCCAAGAAAGTCGCGATTGTCGGCTATGGTAGCCAGGGTCGCGCCCATGCCCTGAACCTGAAGGATTCCGGCGTTGGCAACATCGCCATCGCCCTGCGTGCCGGGTCGCCGACCGCGAAGAAGGCCGAAGCCGATGGTTTCGAGGTCAAGTCAGTTGCCGAT
Organism: Hoeflea sp.; assembly: GCA_965228435.1. Taxonomy (GTDB): domain Bacteria; phylum Pseudomonadota; class Alphaproteobacteria; order Rhizobiales; family Rhizobiaceae; genus Hoeflea_A. The sequence goes on from OZ245818.1 coordinate 5,468,686, forward strand.
GCGGCTGCCTGGGCCGACCTGTTGATGATGGCCGCACCGGATGAGTTGCAGGCCGACATCTATCGGGACCACATCGCGGGTAGCATCCGTGACGGTGCTGCGATCGCTTTCGCCCATGGTCTGAATGTGCACTTTGGCCTGATCGAGCCGAAAGACACGGTGGACGTGCTGATGGTCGCTCCCAAGGGACCCGGTCACACGGTTCGCGGCGAATACGAGAAGGGCGGTGGCGTACCCTGCCTGATCGCCGTGCATCACGATGCATCGGGCAATGCCCATGACCTCGGCCTGTCCTATGCCTGCGGCGTCGGCGGTGGCCGGTCGGGTATCATCGAGACCAATTTCCGCGAAGAGTGCGAAACCGACCTCTTCGGCGAACAGGTGGTTCTGTGCGGCGGTCTGGTCGAGCTGATCCGCGCCGGTTTCGAAACGCTGGTTGAAGCCGGATACGCGCCTGAGATGGCCTATTTCGAGTGTCTTCACGAGGTCAAGCTGATCGTCGATCTGATCTATGAGGGCGGTATCGCCAACATGAATTACTCGATCTCCAATACGGCTGAATGGGGCGAATATGTTTCCGGCCCGCGCATCATCACCGATGAGACAAAGGCGGAGATGAAGCGGATCCTCAATGACATTCAGACCGGCAAGTTCACGTCCGAGTGGATGCAGGAATATCGAGCGGGCGCATCGCGCTTCAAGGGTATTCGCCGCAACAACGATGCCCACCAGATCGAGGAAGTCGGCGAAAAACTTCGTGGCATGATGCCTTGGATCAAATCCAACGCTCTGGTCGACAAGGAACGCAACTAACCTTGCTGCTCCTGGCAAAGGAATTGGCCGCGGCTTTGCCGCGGCCTTTTTTTATTGCTGCATCAGGTTCTGACCATGCGGATTGTCGATGACCATGAGCCAGCGGCCGTCCGGTTGGCGGCGCAGCACTGCGACCGACAGTCCGCTTTGCTCTATGGCCTGGCCGTCGGGTGTCGTGCCGGTCATCCTCCAGGGTGCAAAGTGCACGGCGATATCACCGGCCATGAACACCTCGTGCCCGCTGTAGGTAAATCGCGGTTTGATAGCGAAAGACGTCTCGAACGCTTGCCGTATCAAAGCCGGATCCGAAACCGGAGCGTCCGGTTCGAAGACAATCGTTGCCTTGCCCTCATAGGCCGCCATCACCTCCTCTATGTTGCCGTCATGAAATGCGGCAGTCATGGCTTCGACCGCTGCGAGGACCTGTTTTTGGTCGGTAGACATGGGCGAATCTCCTTTTGCCATGGCCGGTGCCGCCAGGCTGAGGGCAACGGCGATTGTGAATAGGGTTGAACGGTTCATGGGTCTTTCTCCTTTGCTGCGGGTGAAAAGTGGGCGCACGCCGCCGCACGGACGGGTGTCCGTGTGCGGCCGATGCGTGGGAGTTAAATGTTCAGCGAATGTCCTGGACGATATCCGCTATGCGATGGCCCAGGTCGTCGGGAAACCGGAACGGTGCCGTTGCCGTTTGTAGCTTCAGCACCTTCAGATCGCCCTCGACCGTCCGGACCCGGTCGAGAACATCAGCGTAACCGGGAGCCTCCGCGGTGGCGAAAGCGGGGGCTGACCCGATTCGACCGCTTGCCTTTGCGGCAGGCAGGCGACGGGGGCAGCGGCATTTGGCTTCGTCGCTGGCAAGACCACAGTGCCTTGATGTGAAGGCGACAACCTGGCGCCGTGCCCGCGACAGGCGCTGCCGATAGGCTGCGGCGTTGATGCCAAGCACGCTTGAAGCTTCTGCATGGTCCAACTCGAGGATATCGCCGAGCACGTAGGCGAGGCGCTGTTCGATGTCGAGGCAGAGCAGCATCGCCATGGTGCAGGAGATGCGGAGCTCGTTGAGCATCACCGCATCGTCCGGTGCCTGCGGTGGGTCGGCGACAAGACCGTCTTCCAGGTCGGCGGCGAAGTCGTCGAATGTCAGCTGCCGTTCGCGGGCTGCCTTCTTGCGTGCATTGAGCAGATAATTGGCAGCAACGCGGTAAACCCAGGTCGAAAACGCGCTGTCGCCGCGAAAGGTCGACAGTTTGGTTATCGCCAGAATAAGGATCTCCTGGGTCGCGTCACGGGCGTCGTCCGGATCGACCAGCATGCGCATCGCCAGGTGATAAATCCGGTCCTGAACGGCGCGAACGAGATTTTCGAGTGCCTTGCGATCACCAGCCTGGGCTGAGTTTGCAAGCCTGTTAAGGTCAGTCGTCATAGATCAGTCCGCCTTGCTTGATGGTTCTGGCCCTTTAGACAACCGGCAGCAATCGGGTGTGACAGACTTTATGCAAAAAATGGACGGGGCCGTCGTCCGACCCCGTCCTGGATGTGGGTACAATCCGGTTTCCGACCTCAGTAGTAGGGGGAGATGCACGCCTTGCGCGGACCGTGATAGGGCTGGAATGTGTTGTCCGATGCCCGATAGGACCGATATCTGGAGAAGCAGTAGTCGTAGTGCGCCGGCGTCAGCACGCCGCGATAGCGCGGTGCCGGTCGGTAATAGCGCCGGACGGGGCGGCCATAATAGCGTGCCGGATTGCCGCGCTTGTAGTAGCGTGGGCCGTAATAGCCTCGCTGTCCGTAATAGCCGCCGTTGCAATAGCCGCCGTTACAGTAGTAGCCGCGCCGCTGGCTGCCGGCGATGATTCCGCCGACGATCAGTCCGGTAGCAAGGCCGACAGCGAAATTGCCGCCATTTCCGCGATAGCGTTTCTTGCCCGCTTCGGCAGTGACCGCGGTCAGAGCCAGCAGGCCCAGTCCGATGACCATCACTGCTGTAAAGCGTGAAACATTGAGCATGATTCCCTCCCGTTTGAGGTTTGCTGTACCGAACTATTCGCCAATCGACCGTCGCTGGCAAGGCTCCTTTGATACACTCGTTAATCAAATTCTTTTCAATGAGGGGTGTTCAGGCGGTCTATTGCGAGTCTTTTCAGGGTTTTGGCGGCGTTTCTGCAGGCAAAGCCTTGTATTGGTGACATTGGTGGATTGCGGGGCTAAACAGGATCGGTCGAACCATCGGAGCCGCAAGATCTTCCATGTCCGTGCGCCTGGCCACATTCAACGTCGAGAACCTGATCAACCGTTTTGATTTTTCCGGTTATCGTAACGAGCTGCGCCAGGATCGCAGTCTGAGGCTTTACGATATCAACTCGGAAGATGAGTACCGGCGGCTTGAGCAGGCCCGTGCTATCGCCCTGACCGACGATACGAGACAATTGACGGCCCTGGCGATCGCCGACACGGCCGCCGATATTCTCTGTCTCCAGGAAGTCGACAATCTGGATGCGCTGCACGCGTTCGAATACGGCTATCTGTTCAAGATGATCGGGCGCGGCTACCGCCACAAATACATGGTGGAGGGCAATGACGGCCGTGGAATCGACGTTGCGGTGATGATGCGCGAAGAGACGCGAGACGGGCAGCCGATCGAGTTCCAGCGCATGCAAAGCCATGCTCACCTGACCTACGCAGACCTCGATCTGCACGACGAGGCGATTGCCGAAACCAATGAGCCACAGGACCGCATTTTCAGGCGGGACTGCCTGGAGATCGATGTCAGGATCGGCGACAGGCCGCTGACCCTTTACGTGTCTCACTTCAAGTCGATGGGTTCGCCGCGCAACGGGCTTGATGGCCGAACCGCCACCATGCCGGTTCGCATGGCTGAAGCGCGCGCCGTGCGCCACATCATTGAGAAGCGCTTCGGCAAGGACAAGGCGGCAAACAAGCGCTGGGTGATCTGCGGCGATCTCAACGACTATCAGGAGCGGGTTGTGATCGACGGCGACAGGATCAACGGCCACGTTTTCCAAGCGAGCTCCGAATCGGTTAGTTCAGTTGACGTTTTCACGTCGGACGGTTTTGCGGAAAACGTCGTCCGCCGCCGTCCGGAACTCGATCGTTGGACGCTGTTTCATACCCGTGGGCCGCAGGAGAGGCATTTGTGCCAACTCGACTACCTGTTGCTTTCTCCGGCGCTGGCAAAGCGCAATGCCACACGTGTGCCGGACATCGTGAGGAGGGGACAGCCTTACCGCACCTTGTTTCCGGAAGGACAGGATGTTGAGCGCTACCCGCGCACTGGCTGGGACCGGCCGAAGGCCTCCGATCACTGCCCCGTCGTCATGACGCTGGACATCGCCTGATCGACGCAACGACCGACTTCGACTTTGGGTACATTTTTCCGTTGTCGCTGGCGTTTCGGCGCTGTAATTGTTCCGTCGCCCAAGCCATCCGGAGGACCGCCCATGCCGCGCAGCTACGCCATCTACGATGTCTTTTCGGCCGACAGACTGGCCGGCAATCCTCTGGCAGTGGTGTTCGATGCGGAAGGGCTTTCGGACGAGCAAATGCAGAAAATCGCCGGCGAGTTCAACTTGTCTGAAACGGTGTTCGTCCTGCCGGCTGACAACCCCACCCATGGAGCGCGGCTGCGCATTTTTACGCCAGGGCGGGAACTGCCTTTCGCGGGCCATCCGACCGTCGGCGCATCGGTGGCGCTCGCCGAGCGCAAGACCGGCGGCGAAGATGTCGATATGGACGTGATGAACGTGCTGGAGGAAGGTGTCGGGCCGGTGCGCACGGTTGCAAAACTGCAATCGGGTCAGCCGACGTTCGCCGAGTTTGATCTGCCGCGCCTCTCCGGGATCTTTCACGCCGACGTCAGCAAGGAGGCCGTTGCGTCCGCGCTTGGCCTGGAGCCGCATGAAATCGGCTTTGAAAACCACCAGATCTCAATCTGGAATGCCGGTGTGCCGTTCATGATGGTGCCGGTGCATGATCTGTCTGTTGCGGCCAAGGCACGTTGCGACGCCGCGCGTTGGGAACAGTTGGCTCCCATGGCCGACGGTCAGTTGGTCGATGCCTTCGTCTACTGCCGCGGTGGCGTCTCGCATGAGGCCAGCTTCCACGCACGGATGTTCGCGCCGCATGTCGGCATTACCGAAGACCCGGCAACCGGATCTGCGGTCGCCGCGTTTTCAGGCGCGGTGCACATGTTCGACGATCTTTTGGATGGCCACCACTCGCTGCTGATCGAGCAGGGCGTTGAAATGGGCCGCCCCTCGGTCATCCACCTCCATCTCGACCTCGAAGGTGGCAAGATCGTTCACGCCCGCATCGGCGGCAACGCCGTCAAGATCGCCGAAGGTGTGTTGCTGCTCGACTGAGTCAGCAGATGTTCGAATATTGAATTTGTAAGTCTGGCGACTGGCTGGACCTATTCGGCATATCAATCGCCAGTGCCTCGTTTCAAGGTCTGAACGGCCGAACGGCGTCTTGCATGTTCGACAAATGACCCAGCTTGATGGCCGCCGTGGATTGTGAGACCGTTTTCACTGCAAAGAAACAAATGGGGGGTTGCGCTTATGTTCGGCAAAATGATGTACCAACCACTGCTGATTTCCCAGCTGATCGATCACGCTGACCGCTATCACGGCGGGACGGAAATCGTGTCAGTTGAAACGGCTGGAGGAACGACACTCACGAACTGGAGTGAAGTCGCCACGAACGCACGGAAACTTGCGTCGGCACTCTCTGCTCTTGGATTGAAGCTGGGTGCCAGGTGCGGGACGATAGCCTGGAACAACAGGCGCCACCTCGAGATTTACTTCGGTGCTTCTGGCGGCGGGTTTGTCTGTCACACGCTGAATCCACGGCTTCATCCCGAACAGGTTGTTTACGTTGCCAATGACGCCGAAGACGAAGTGCTTTTCTTCGACAGAACGTTCCTGCCGGTCGTGCAACAGCTCACGGACAAGCTCAAGACCGTTCGGCATTATGTCCTTTTGGGGCCGCGCGACGACGAGGCGGCAAAGGCGATTGACGGACTGATCTTCTTCGACGAATTGATCGACACCGATATCGACAACTTCACCTGGCCGGAATTCGATGAAAACCACCCGTCGTCCCTTTGCTATACATCGGGTACGACCGGGAACCCGAAAGGCGTGCTGTATTCGCACCGCTCCACCATGTTGCATACGCTTGGCGGCAATCATCCGGATGGGCTGGCCGTTTCGGCAAAAGACACCGTTTTGCCAGTCGTGCCGATGTTCCATGCCAATGCCTGGGGCGTTCCCTATATCGCTGCCTGCGCGGGCGCCAAACTCATCCTCCCGGGTCCAGGCCTCGATGGCGAGAGTCTGGTCAGACTGATCGACGACCACCAGGTGACCCTGGCCTTGGGCGTGCCGACAATCTGGATGGGGCTCTTGGGGGCGCTCGAAGCCACTGGATCAAAGGCGGAAAGCATGACCCGGACCGTTGTCGGTGGATCCGCTTTGCCGCCGTCGATGATTCCGGAATTCCGTGACAAGTACGGTGTCGAACTCATCCATGCCTGGGGCATGACGGAGACGAGTCCTCTCGGTACGCTCAATCAGCTGCTGCAGAAACACCAGCATCTTCCGGTGGACCAAAAGGCCGAGCTGCGCATCGGACAGGGCCGACCGCCCTTTGGCGTCGAGCTACGCGTCATCGACGAAAATGGTGATCTCTTGCCCAGAGATGGAGAGACGCAGGGCGACTTGCAGATTAGGGGCCACTGGATCGTCGACACCTATTTCAACAAGTCCGACAATGCGCTGACCGACGATGGATGGTTCGATACGGGCGATGTGGCGACGCTTGACCGCGACGGGTACATGATCATCCGCGATCGTTCGAAAGACATCATCAAGTCGGGCGGTGAGTGGATATCGACTGTGGAACTGGAAAACATAGCGATTGGCCATCCCGCCATCGCCAATGCGGCTGCAATTGCCGCGCGCCACAAAAAATGGGACGAGCGGCCCGTCATTGTCGCGATCAAATCTTCGGACGTATCCGAGGAAGAGATCCTGGCCTACTACGAGGGGAAAATCCCCAAATGGCAGATTCCGGACAAGGTCGTCTTCGTGGATGAACTGCCGCTGGGAGCGACAGGGAAGGTGGTCAAAGTGAAACTTCGTGACACCTATGCGGACGTGCTCCTGGAAGAAGGCGCATGACCATGAGCTACGAAACCCTGGCGTTTGCCGTCGATGAGGGTCTTGCGACCATCACACTGACGCGTTCGGAACAGGCCAACGCGCTCAATCTGAAAATGGCGGAAGAGCTGCACGCCGTGTCGATATTATGCAGTACCCGGGCGGATGTCCGAGCGGTGCTGCTGACCGGCGAGGGCAGGATGTTCTGTGCCGGCGGCGATCTCAAGCAGTTCAACGAAGCCGGAGACGGCAGGGAAGCCCTCGTGCTCAATATGGCAACCGTCCTTCATGCCGCGATCATCCGCTTCTCGAACATGGATGCACCGCTGGTGATCGCCTTGAATGGTGCTGCCGGCGGTGCCGGTCTGTCTCTCCTGTCGTCAGCGGATTTTGTCATTGCCTCGTCGAAGGCGAAGCTGGTCTCTGCCTATACGGCGTCGGGTCTGACGCCTGATGGCTCCTCAACCTTCTTCCTTGCAAAGCACATCGGCTTGTTGCGGGCCAAGGAGTTGATGTTCACCAATCGCGTGCTGACAGCCAACGAAGCGAAGGATTGGGGCCTGGTCAACCAGGTCGTGGAGCCCGAGGTTTTGGCGGAGGAAGCAGTTTCCGTCGCGCGAAATTTTGCGGCAGGCCCAACCAAGGCGTTCGGACGTTTGAAGCGGCTGCTGCAGACGGCATACAGCGATCCGATGGAGTCCCAGCTCGAGCAAGAAACGCAGGCTATTGCCTGGACGATGACAACTGAAGACGGCCCGCATGGGATCGAGTCGTTTCTTGAAAAGAGAAAGCCCGAGTTCAAAGGGCGTTAGCCATAGTCATAACGCTCGCCTGCCGTCATGTTCGTCGTCTGCAAGCTGACGCGCGTGGCATGTCGGTGATGCTCGCCACCCTGGTCGCAATGGGAGGCATTGAGCGATGACACATCATGCTTCTCGTGACTTCGCTCTGTACACTATCGGTGCAAGGTTCATTGTGGGCGTCGCCGCGTCGGTATCACACAAACCCGGCAAACGATGAGATGCAGGTCGAAGCAATTAGGATCAATGACTTGTAGATGTTTCTCGCTATTGAAGCGATTCTGCGTCCTGAGGTGACACGATCAATCGGCGCGCATTGCGGGTTTGAAGGGCGCTTTCGACATGGAATTCCATCAGGGTCAGCATAAGATTCTGTTTGACCTCGAACGCTTCTGGCACGTTCCACAAATTCCTGGTTTCGCCTGCTTCGCTTTCGAGGTCGAATAGCTGGCCTTCTTCACTGCCGTGAAAATGGACGAGCTTGTGGGTCTTTGAGCGGACCATTGTGAGAAAGTTTGTGCCGGTCATGTTGACGTCGCCGGCTTGTTCGCAGAACACGTGGGCGCGTCCTTCGAATGGATCGCCACGCAGCGCGGGATTAAGCGACACCGCTTCAAAGGACGGGTCCGGTTCGACGCCCGCCCACTCAAGAATGGTCGGGCCGAGGTCAAAAAGCTGGACCAGGGCGTCGATATTACGTCTGCCCCTGAACCGATGGGGCGCTGAAATGATAAGCGGAACGCGCGTGACCTCCTCGTAAGGCGCCCACTTCTGAATCAATCCGTGATCGCCGAGGTTATCGCCATGGTCAGAGGTGAAAATGATGATGGTGTTGTCCAGATTGCCGCGTGCCTCCAGCGCATCGAGGATACGACCAACCTGCGTATCGATCATCTCGACATTGGCGTAATAGTACGCGCGCATACGGTGGAGTTCGTCCTCGGTCGGGTCAAGCTTCCACGCGACGCTGTCGTGGTCGACCTCGACGTCATGCTTCCGCTTTTCCACCCAGGGCGAGGCGAGGTTCGCGAGTTCCTCATCGCTCACATCCGGGACCGGCACGTTTCGTGACATGTATTTTTCAGCCACCTCCGGCGTCGGGTCATAGGGCGGATGCGGGCCCGGGAACCCGATTGTCATGAAGAGCGGTTTTTCGACTGGCTTGGTGTCTAGCCACCAGCACGCGGTATCACCGACAAAATTGTCGGATTGCAAGCGAGGCGGAAGATCCCAAGTGAACGCGCCAAGACGATCTTTGTAGTCTGTTCGCTTTCGGTATTCCTCACGCTGCTGTTTTTTCAAACCGTGACTGGCCAGCGCCTTGTCCCACTCGTCAAGGAACCAGCGTCCTTCGAGATATCGGTCTTTGTTCTCAACGACGAAGCGCTCATGAAACCCGGCCTTCGCGTCGTAGGGAATGGTGTGCATCTTGCCGATGTTCACGCAGTGATATCCCACGGCGGCAAGGTCCGAGACCCAGGTACGGCTCCATGGCTGGCCATTCGCCAACACGCCATTCGTGTGCGGATAGTATCCCGTAAAGAGGCTTGCCCGGCACGGAACGCAGGAGGGCGCGGTCACGTGGCACTGCGTGAAGGAAACGCCGTTGCGGGCAAGCCGGTCGATATTCGGTGTATCCATATGGGATGCACCAAGCGCAGCTATCGTGTCATAGCGTTGCTGATCGGTGATGATGAGGACGATGTCCGGCGCAGCGGGCATTGGTGTGCGTTCCTTCACAGTTTAAGTCGATAAAATCGCTCAGCCAGGCCATCGAGATGGGTCTGCATAGCGGTGCGTGCAGCGTCCGGCGCGCCGCGTTCGATGGCACGCAAAATGATTTGGTGATACTCGACCGATTTCTCTCGGTTCGACACATGCCGCGTCTGATCGTACCAGCGGGTCCACATGTTGCCTTCTCGCATGCGCCAGAGATGAGCCACGAAACCAGCGAGCACATCGTTGCCGGCAGCTTTCGAGATTGCCGCGTGGAACGCCGCGTCGGCGACGTCGAACCTTTCGATGTCATGCAGGCTGACGGCCATCTCATCAATGGTCGATTGCATTCTGCTGATATCGGCATTTGTCGCATTTTGGGCCGCGAGCGCTGCGGTTTCGCCTTCAATGATCCGGCGTGCTGCCAGGACGTCAGACGGCGGCGCTCCGTCAGGCTCAACGAGTTCCGACTGATTGCGCTGCGCAGGGTCGAGAACAAAGACACCGGAGCCAACGCGGATCTCAACGAACCGCATGATCTCGAGTGCCAGCAGGGCTTCGCGCACTGTCGTTCGGCTGACGTCAAGGATCTGGGCCAGTTCTCGCTCAGGCGGAAGGCGCTGGCCAGGCGTGTAACGCCCAGTATCGATGTCACCCGCAAGTTTGCGGGCGATTTGGAGATATCGGCGGCTGCCGGCGGGGAGATCAAGCATGTTCATACGATATCTTTCGCTGCCGTTTCGCGGTCCATAATGCGTTTGGCAATGGCTGGCCAGGCGACAGTGATCACCGCGAGTGCAAGGAACAGAAGTGCATACGGACGGGTCAGGATTTCCGCAAGGTTGCCGTCGGACATCATCAGGGATGCGCGCAATTGCTCCTCGGCAATCGGCGACAGAACGAAACCGATGACAAAGGGGCCGAGCGGAACCTTGCAATACTCCAACCCGAGACCGATGACTCCGAAGCCGATCATCACCCAGACGTCAACGAAACTGGAATTCACGGCATAGGAACCCGTCACGCAAAATACGAGAATGACGGCCATCAATCCGGACCGGGGCAGCCGGACGATTTGCGCGATGTAGCGGACCAGCCCCCACATCAGCATGAGCATCAGGACGTTGGCAACGAAATAAGCCGCGATGATGCCGTAAGCGATTTCGGGTGCGTTCTGGAACAGGAGTGGGCCGGGTTGCAAGTTGTGAATGGTCAGAGCGCCAATCAGAATCGCCTCGGTGACGCTGCCCGGAATGCCCATCGTAATGAGCGGTATCAGTGCGCCGCCGATGGAGGCGTTGTTTGCGCTCTCGGCAGCGATGACGCCGGGTTCGTATCCGGTACCGAATTTTTCAGGCTCTCGAGAGATCTGTTTCTCGGTGGAGTAGCTGACCAGTGCTGCGATGTTGCCGCCGATACCAGGAAGCAGACCAATCCAGGTCCCAATGATCGAGCCGCGGATGAGGCGCGGAATGTATGACAAATCTCTGCGATAGATGGGCAGATGTCGGCTTGGCAACTTCATGTCGCCCATGGTCTGGGGCGTTGCGCTGTCGCGCAGGATCTGGCTGATCGCGAAGGCGCCGATCAAAACCGGCAAGAGGCCAAATCCGGACAGAAGCGCGTCGTATCCGAAGGTCAGGCGGGCCTGTCCAATGGAGCTGTCGATGCCCGGCAGGGCGAAGGACATGCCAAGGGCTGCGCCAAGCAAACCTTTCACCATCGACCCTTGCGACAGGACAGCCAGCATGACGAGTGCCATGAGCACCAGTGTGAAATACTCCCAGGGTCCGAATTGCAGGGCGAAGCGCGCGAGCGACGGCGACATGCCGGCCAGAAACCCCCACGAAATGATGCCACCGACAACTGATGCCATGATGCCGAGAGCAAGGGCGCGCTCCGATTGGCCCTTTTGCGCCATGGGATAGCCGTCGAAGGTGGTCACGATGGAGGAAGGCGTGCCGGGCATGCGGAGCAGGATCGCCATGATCAGGCCGCCCGAGATACCGCCGACATATTCACCGATCAGAAGCGTTACTGCGCTCACCGGGTCCATGTGGAAGGTGAGCGGCAGGGTGAGCGCGATCAACATCGATGCTGTCAGGCCCGGAATCGCGCCGACGACGATGCCCAAGGCGGTTCCTATAAACAGGAACATCAAGTTGTTGGGCGCGAAGAGGGCTATGAATGCATCGGCCATGGATCAGCCGATCCTGATGTAGAGCAGGCGTTCGAACACCGTGGAAATGAAGACGGCGAGCAGGAGCCCGAGCACCGCGAAGGCAGCCAACCCGCGCCAGTTCACGCCGCTGATCGCGACGCCCGTTGCGATGACAAAGAGGGGTGTTGCGGCAATGAACGGCACGCGCAGAACATCAAGCGCGAAGACATAGGCAATCAGGGCAATGAAGACGAGAGCGCCGCGTTTCGGATCTATCTTCGGTTTGGAGGTGTCCTCTTGAGGCACCGGAGCGTTCCTGCGGTGGCGCATGACGGCGCTGACGGCAATGATGAGCGCGAACGCAACGAGCAGTCCACCGAGGATGCGCGGCAAGGCCGCAGAGCCAAGCGGTTCGAAGCGCGGCGGCGGCAATGAATGGGCCCCGATGAAGAGGATCGCCGCCCCAACCAAAGTGAGGGCAGCAAGTGCCAGATCAGCGATGGTTTTTCGGGCCTTGTCTTCCACGGGAAGCGGTCTTTTTGCGGCTGAGAACCGGGGGCAAGCCGTGGCGGCCCGCCCCCGAGGGAGGATTAGTTGATGGTCGCTGCGACAGCAGAAAGCGCGTCGAGCTGCTTCTGGGCATCGCTGAGGGCATCCGCACCAGGCGTCCAATAGGGCTGAAGCGTGTTGTTGTTGAAGTAGTCGATGATCTCCGGATCGTTGATCGCCGCTTCGAGGGCTTTTGCAAGGACGGCGACATGCGCATCAGGTGTGGACGCCGGAGCCAGCCACCAGTTTGGATTGGCCCAAGCGACATCGTAGCCGAGCTCCATTGCGGTCGGAACATCCGGAAGCGCAGGCAGGCGCTCTTTACCGAAGTAGACGAGGGGGCGCAGGCCTTCACCCTGGGCCAGGTATTCTGACGCGGCGAAGAGAGCGATGTCGGCATTGCCGCCGAGGATTAAGCGCAGACGGTCAGCACCTGAGTTTGCCGTGACGTAGCGGGTTTCAAATCCGGCTTCCTTGGCCAGCATGGCGCCGACGAAGTGCGGTATGGTCCCGATGCCAACCGCCTCGACGAGGCCACGCGGATTTTCCTTAAGGTGCGCAATCACGTCTTCGAGCGTTTGAAACTCACTGTCTGATTTGACGACCCAAACCGGACTGCCGCCGCCGGTGTAACCGATGGCCTTGAAGTCATCGAGACTGAAATCCCCAAGCTCCATTGCCATCGCGATGAGTGCCTGGTGGTGCCAATGAACAATCGTGTGTCCATCTGCATCGCCGCGCCGCATCCGGTTTACGGCGTTTGCACCGGCCCCGCCGTCAGCATTCACAACAACCATCGGCTGCGAGAGAAGCCCATCGGCTTGGATCTTTTCACCCATCAAGCGCGCCACAGTGTCGGTTCTGCCACCCGGCTTGAACGGCACGACCACCTCGATTGGTTTTGATGGAAATTCCTGAGCGATTGTATCGGTCAGACCAATTGGTCCAACCGGTAAAGCCAAGGTGATCGCCCCTAGCGCAAACGCAACCGCAGATTTCCGAAATAATTGCAACATTACTTGTCCTCCCTGGCATCTTGGCGTTAAGATTTGGCTTATTGGACCAACCAATACGACAGGATGCCTAAATTGTCTAGACCGATTAGTTCGCCGGGTGACCGCCCGAACATTGTCATGGTCATGACCGACCAGCATGCAGCGCGGGTTTTGGGTGTCATGGGCGACAAGGCGGCGCAGACGCCTGCGCTCGATGAATTGGCCGCGAGAGGCGCGGTTCTCTCAAATACCTACTGTCCTTCTCCCCTTTGCGTGCCGTCGCGCATGGCGTTTCTGACGGGCCTTGAACCGCATCAATCGGGTGTTCTGACGAATGATGACTTTCTGCCGTCCGACATTCCGACGATTGCGCACTCCCTGGGCGCTGCGGGATACGATTGCCGTCTTGTCGGACGCATGCACTTCTACGGCCCCGATCAGCTTCATGGTTTTTCGCAGCGGCCGATTGGCGATATCGGCCCGGGATGGCCGGGAGCCGGCGCCCCGGATATTGGTCCTTTGACCAATGCGCGCGGCAACCACGGCAGCCAGATTGAAGGTTCCGGGCGCGGCCAGACGTCATATCAGTCCTACGACGCGGCGGTCGTGGAACAAGCGCAGGTGACGCTTGAGGAGCTCTTCAGAAACCGAGACAGCACCGGACGCCCGTTCTTTGCATTGATCAGCCTGTTTTGCCCGCATCCGCCTTATATTGCGTTGCCCGAGGACTATAATGCGGTTGCAGAAAACGTCGCTCCACCGCGGCTCCACGCCCCGGTCGCACGCCATCCGGCCATTGCCGAGTGGGCGCAGGCGGGAGCTGTCGATCAGATTGATGATGCCGCCGCTCACCGCGCCAGAACGGCCTATTATGGATTGGTTCGGATGATCGATCGGCTGGCAGGGAACGTGATATCCGCGGTCGGGGAGCGTGACGATACTGTATTGATCTACACGTCCGATCACGGAGAAGCGTTGGGGGAGCGAGGGCTCTGGTGGAAAAGCACATTTTTCGAAGAGAGCGCGAAAATTCCCCTGATCATGGCCGGGCCGGGAATCAAGCGGGGGCATGTCGATGATCGTGTGACATCGCTTTTCGATCTGTCGGCCACGATTCTTGATCTTGGCGGCGCCCCCGTGATGCCGGGGCATATTGGGCGCTCTCTTTTGTCCGACGGTCCGTGGGACGACCGGGCGGTTTCAAGCTACTATGGCGGCTTGATGAACGTAAGGACAAAGGCTGTACAACACAGGATGCTGCGGCGCGATGCCTACAAGCTCTGTGTTTACAACGGACATCCGCCGCAGTTATTTGACTTGAGCGTCGATCCGGATGAATCGGTTGATATTCTTGAACAAAAACCGGGATTGACTGCACACATGATGGATGAGTTGACGAAGGGTTGGGACCCCGATTCGATTGCCGACACGCAGGCCAGAAATGCGGGTCGTACGAACCTCATTCGCTCATGGTTCAAGGCCGTCGCCCCGGATGAGCCGTTTCGATGGCGGGATCCGAAACCGGAACGCAATCGCTATCTGTGAGATGCAGGGGCAACTGCTCGTCTATATTGCCGGCAGCACCACTCGGAACCCCATATGGCCGGTCGAGCTTTCCGGGGTCGCTGCCGTGCGCGCGGCGATGCGGTAGCGGTAGCAGTAGCTTTTGTGACAAAGGTACGAGCCGCCTTTGAGGACCTTCTCCTTTTGTTCGGTCGCCGCTGCATTTCTCAGTTTCGCCCGGCGCTTCAACGACCTGATGCGAAAGGCATCGCTGCTCCATTCCCAGGCATTGCCTGACATATTGTAGAGACCGTAGCCATTGGGTTTGAAGCTGATTGCGGGCGCGGTCCCCGCAAATCCGTCTGCGCAGGTGTTCTGCTCGGGAAAGCTGCCCTGCCAGATGTTGCAGGGTTGGGAGTCGGTATCGTTTGGTTCGTCCTTGCCCCACGGGTAGGGGGCATCGTTGCCGCCGTGTGCGGCATATTCCCACTCGGCCTCAGTCGGAAGGCGACCGCCCATCCAGGCGGCAAACGCTTGCGCATCGTGCCATGAGACATGTGTTACCGGATGGTCTTCAATGCCGGTAACGTCAGACTTGGGACCGAAAGGACAGGCCCAGCTTGCGCCGTCAACCTTGCACCACCATGGTGTCGCGGCCACCCGTTGGTATTGTATGGCGGGATCCGCGAACTGCCAGAAAACCAAAGACCAACCGAAGCGCTCGGCCTCGGTCACGTAGCCTGTTGCGTCAACGAATGCCGCGAACTGGGCGTTGGTGACCGCCGTTTTTGCCATCCGGAACGGCTTGATCTGGACACGTTTCCTGGGCCCTTCGCCGTCATCCGGAATGAGCGGCTGATCGGTACCAAGGTATGACGCTCCACCCGGAATGCTCACAAATTCGTCGGTGTATCTGATATCTTGAACCTGCAGGGCAATGACGGGCGGGCTACTCGACGACCGTGCAGCTTCACCTCTTGGCTCCGCTGGCACGCAACAAGCTTGTTTCGTCTCGCCCCCATACGGGTCTCGGGGTTGCCTTCGATCGGTCATTCCGGGTCAGCGCTCGTCATTTCACCATGTCATCCATGAAGATCGCCCGCAGTTTCGTCAACTCAGCATGAGATGATGTGCGACACTACCGGCACGATTCAGGACTTCGCGATCCTGAAGGCTATTGATTTTATTGAATAAATTGGTGGGTGAGCAGGGACTCGAACCCTGGACCCGCTGATTAAGAGTCAGCTGCTCTACCAACTGAGCTACACACCCAAACCCTTCCATTCGCAACCGCGTCGGAAGACGGTGGCAGGTAGCACACCGCCCAAGTCATTACAATAGCACATTGTGCTCTGAAGGGGTGTCTAAAGCGCCGACCCTAAAGCAGCCTCTTGATTCGGTGCCGTTTCTTGCTTCGAGCCGCCTCTGTCTCTGTTGAATCGTGCAGTCCCAGTGCCAAAAACGCTGATATTGCATTGAGGGCGGCAAGGATCACCAGCGGCAGCAGTGCGCTGTGTAGCTGCGCAAGCAGTCCCAGAGCAGCGGCGAAAATGATTCCGCCAATGCCGGCGACGACATCGGCGAGGGCGACCATGTAGGGACGGTCGCTTTCCTTCGACATGGCGAGCAGATAGAGGTAGCGCCCGTTTTGCGCGCCGCCGATCCCGAACGACAGGAAGAAGATCGTTGCGGCATAGACCCAGGGGTTGTCGGCAAGCCCGTAGAGGTCGAAGGCCAGCGCCATCAGCGCCGAGAAGGACGCGATGATTGAGGCGCCGGCAATCGTGTAGCGGATCGAGTGCTGCACGATCTTGCGCCAGAGCAGGGCGCCGACAGCCGTTCCGGCGCTGGTGGCAGTCACAAAGATGCTGAGGATGTGCGGCGTCGACAGGTGATAGGTGGCGGCGTGGATCGTATAGAATGGCGTCGCCAGTTCGACCGTCAGGATGAAGATGCGCGCGACCAGGAACTTCCGGTACCAGCTGTACTGTATCGCCAGCGCCCATCCGCGGACCACTTCGGCAACGAAGCCCTGTGTTTCCTCCTTCGGGGAGCCATCACCTTTGTCGGCCTCGGGCGTCTTCGTCACCACGACGCGATAGAGAAACAGGCAGGAGACCAGCAGCGACACCACGCCCATCCAGAGAAGCACACGATGGCGCTCATACGGTGTATCGCCTGCCATCAGATCGCGGGTCAGCCAGACCGCCACAATCGCCAGGATGCAGCTTCCGGCGAGTTGGGTGAATACGATCTCGCCACGGTCTTTTTCGGCCAGTTCCGATCCATAGACCTGATTGCTGCCCAGCGCCCAGATGCCGAAGCAAAGGCCGAGAATGATCGACACGACAACGAACAGCGTGGCTGCAAGCCAGACCGGCAGGCTTTCTGCCGACAAGGCAACGAGCGCCAGAACGCCGGCGACCACCAGGTTGGGCAACATCATTGCGTATTTGGCGCGCGTTCCAACTTTTATATAGGGCGAGATCAGCGCCTCAACGATCAGGCGCGCTGCCTTCACGCAAGGTAAAAGCAGGCTGGCGATGACCTGCGGAGCACCGAGCGCAAGATAGAGAAAGGGCAGCACCATGCCCGGGCTTGCAAGGATATCGGATACGGATTCGCCGATCCCCGACCACAACAGGTTGGATCGATTCTTGTTCGAACCGGCGGCCGGTGTTTTGCCCAACTCAAACCTTTCGCTGGCGACAAAGCCCAACAGGGCGAGGTGCGTTGGAGGTTAACACCGAAAGCTGCTCTTGTCCGCCATCAATGTCTGTTTCAGTGTGTGACCTGCGGCTCAACGGAGTTGATGAGCAGCAGACAGCTGATCGGGTCGGCTTTGCGTAGCAATAGATCGTCGATCCATATCGTCGACGGCTCACGGGTTCCAGATAAAGGACAGAATATGGTCTGCAATTTCGGCAGCCGGACCGGGCTCCAGATGCATGTGATGATGACCATCTACCTGCACGGTCGTCAGGTCGCCAATCGTTTCGTCGGCCAGGGCGGTGATGTCGGAGGCCCAACCCAGCTCTGCAAATCCGGATTTCGCCCAGATGGTCAGGACCGGCATGGACAGAGCCTTGAAAACGGACTCGATCTGATCGCGGTTCAGTTTTACTGCGGAAGGCGCATAAAGGCGCTGGTCAACGCGAAGGCGAAAACCCTTGTCGGTTTTCTCCAGCGCACGTTTCGACAGCCGCTCCGCTATGTGTTGCGAGACGCCGAACGTTTGACGACGTTGAACGTATTCTTCAGCAGAGGAATAATACCGAGGGGATCTCCGGGGCGGTTTATATTGCAGCCCCTTCTGAAGTTGCCTGACGAAATCAGCGTCCTCGACCGGCTGAGGCATCAGTCCGTCAAGTGTGATCAAAAAGCGGATGCGCTCTGGGATGGCGGCTGCTGTCAGGGTCGCAATCGCTGCGCCGCGTGAGTGGCCGAGCAGCGTGCACTCCGTCCAGCCGAGAGTCTCGATGACTTTCGACAGTTGCGGTACGTCGCTCCAGATCAGATAGGACGAGTCCTGCGAACGGCAGTCGGTCAGTCCCTGTCCGGTCAGGTCGACAGCAACCACCCGGCAATCGGTGAGCATTGGCGCAAGAACCTCGAAGCTCGCGGCGTTGTCGAGCCAGCCATGCAAGGCCAGCACAGGACGCCCGTCTGCCGGCCCCCAGGCCAGTCCAGCGACCGTCAGTCCGTCGACGGTCCAAGTGAGCTGCTCCGCCTGGCCTGGTTGATTCATACGACTGCCTTTTGATGAATGTTGATTGCGCTAGCAATAGTCTACGTGGGCCAAATGGCACGGGATGGCGTCAATTCGCAAGGATCGTTGTTTCCGGTTGCAAGCGGCGCTTTCGCAGATTGCAATGCAGCGACGGAGTTCCAAAGGTATCGTGGTCCTGGCCGACGTTTGCGGAACATCCGGGGTGATGCTTGGTATCGAGCACTAGAACTTGTGCTGCATCTGCATCACGGCTTCCCAAACATCCTCCCGCGGATTACCAAGCGCGTTGAAGTACCCGTTTGTGTTCACGTGGGTGTATTTGCCCTCAAACGTGAACGACAACTCCTTGATGGGCTTCAACTCGATTCCACCGGAAACGGTCCAGGCGTTCATGCCGGAGTTGGTATTGGTCGGCGTGTAAATGTCGGCAAAATATTGCGCATTGACGTAAGAAACGAGTTTTGAAGTGTGTTTTGTTTTGAAGCTCGTGAGAGCCGACCATCGTGGCGTCCAGTTGACACCGAGATAGGCGAGTTCAGCTTTGTAGGCTGTGTTGCCGGTGGCATAGAACCCCTGCAGATGTAACCTGTGCGCGTCCGCAATATCAGCGCGAAGACCGAGTTCGAATCCCATCTCTGATGAACCTGCACCGAGCGGTGCGCCACCAAGCGCATTCCAGACGGCGGAGGTGTTTCCGTTGTCCTGGTCATAACCGAACACTGCAAAAAGATGGGTATTCTTGTTCAGTTCTAATCCCGCGCGAGCAACGAGATCGGGCGTCCAGTTTGTCATGTCCCCGTCGTCTTCCAGGGAAATCGCAAAAAAGGTCCTGTGGTCGGTCAGATCATTTACTTGAAACTGGATCAGGTTGCGTTGCTGGTCACCATAGGCACCATCGAAGATTCCAAAACCGCCGAATCCGGTATCACCGTCGTTGGTGGTCATGACCCACGCTGAGTCGGAGTATCCCACGAACAAAGGTCGCAGTTCGATATAGGCCTGATTGACGACAACAGAAGCGTCACCGGATCGGGGCGATTTGCTTTCGGCCTGCAACCGCAACTTGCTCTTCAATTCGCCGGGTTCGAGGTCTCGAATTGCCTCGAACTCGAACCGTCCCCGGACGCGGGACTCATAACTTTGGCCGCCTGTCGAAGGCAGTCCGATCACGTTTGTGACCGGGTCGATTGTCAGTTCATCGAATTCGCCAGGCAAAACCAATCGAGCCCTGATTTCGCCTTTCATCCTGGTGCAAATGCCAGGTGTGAAAAAGGCGCACTTGTCGTGCTGTGGAACGTATTGGACTGGTTCGGAAACGATGAATGTCGGCAGTTCATCGGCCGCAAGGATGGGTGTCGAAATCAGCGAAAGTACAAAGAGGGGTGGCAGAATGTGTTTTGTGTGCATCGGAGAGAGATTTTCCGTTTAACGGTTTTTACTCATTGAAAACGAACACATATTTCCCTGCGATTCTTAGTAAAAATCGTATTTCGGAGCCATAACTCATAAACCTTTTGCACTGGAAATAAGCGCCAGCTGGGGCCTCGGAAGGACCGGTCGCCAAATGAGTTCCGGTGGTTTAGTCTCGCTCCCCAATGCCTGACGACTTCGTGCAGGATCAACCATTCGGGAAAAGCATGCAGCAAGCCAAATCCAGGAAAAGCCTTCGGCTCAAAATCTGGGCAGCGGGAACAGGTAATTTTCTGGAATGGTATGATTTTGGGATCTACGGGTTCTTTGCCGCTTCCATCGGCGCGCACTTCTTTCCGTCCGACGACCCCCTGGCGTCGCTGCTTTCGGCCTTCGGGATTCTGGCAATCGGCTATTTCGCCAGGCCGATTGGCGGTTTGGTGCTTGGGAGACTGGCCGACACGCTTGGGCGCACGCCGGTCATGATCATTGCCCTGGCGGTGATGGGCGCCAGCACTTTCATGATCGGCCTGCTGCCTGGTTATGCCGACATCGGCATTGCCGCGCCCATCCTCCTGGTGATTCTCAGGCTGGCGCAGGGCTTCGGCGTCGCTGGTGAATACGCGATCTCGACAGTGTTTCTCATTGAAAGCGCGCCGCGCGACCGGCGTGCCTTCATCTCCAGTTGGTCGCTGTTCGGCACCTATGTGGGCATGGCTGCCGCCGCCGGGGTAGGGGCGCTATCGGCGGGCCTTCTGACCGAGGCACAGATGCAGGAGTGGGGCTGGCGCGTGCCGTTCCTGCTCAGCATCATACCGTCGGTTGCAGGATACCTGTTGCGGCGCGGTCTGGACGAATCGCCGGCGATGGACGAGCCATCCCCGGAAAAGGGCATGCCGGTGATGGAAGTGCTGTGGGTCGCCTGGCGGCCGATCGTCCAGTACATTTCGCTGTTTCTGGTGGCTACAGTCGCCTATTACATCGTGTTCGTTTTCTCCGCGTCGGATCTGGAATTGGAACTGCATCTGACGGAGGCGCAGACGCTTAATGTCAGCACGCTCAGCCAATTATTCCTGATGTTCCTCTACCCGCTGGCCGGGCTTGCGGCAGACCGGATCGGAAGGCGGCCGATGGCCATGATGGCGGCCTTCGGCCTTCTCGTGTTTTCCTGGCCGTTCTGGTGGCTCATGCACCAACCCAATCTCGGACTGATCCTGGTTGGCCAGTACATGTTCGGCGCCATGCTGGCGATGGGGTATCCGGTCTATACGCTGATGATGGCTGAAGCCTTGCCACCGCATTTGCGCTGCAGCGTGTTGTCGATCGGCAGCGGAATTGGCGCCGGTGTCGTGGGCGGCATGGCGCCGCTTGCGGCGACTTACGTGGTCGATGCCTCCGGAAACGACCTCGCGCCGGCCTATCTCATCATGATTGCGGCTGCCGTTTCTCTGCTTGCTGCGCTTCGCATGCCCGAAACCATGCCCAAGCGCGTTTTGCAGACCACTTGATCGGGCACATCGGCCCCCGTTTGCGGGGCTCTCCGCTAGGGAAGTTAAGGCATGAGTACGTTTCTCCTCGGCAACATCGAAATCACTCCGATTGTCGAGATCGATCCGTTCGAGATCCCGGTTTCAATCCTCTTTCCGGATCTTGACCTCGGTCGACTTGAGCCGCATCGAGATTGGCTGGAGCCCGATTATTGTGTTGAAGGGACGGTCCGCCTGATTGTTCGTTCGTGGCTGCTGAAGCACGCCGGGATAACGGTGCTGGTCGACGCCTGTGTGGGTGATCACAAACATCGTCCGCTGCGCACGGACTGGCATCAGCGAAGCGGAGGCGAATGGCTCAACAGGCTGCGCACCTGTGGCGTCGAGCCCAGGGACGTGGACTTCGTCTGCTGCACGCATTTTCATGCCGATCACGTTGGCTGGAACACGCAGATGGTTGATGGGCGCTGGGTGCCGACCTTCCGTAACGCCCGAACCTTGGCCAGCCGGGTGGAGTTCGAGCATTGGAATGCGCTTGCGATGGCCGCGGGCGATGATGAGTCACCCAACCTTGACGTCTACAGGGACAGTGTGTTGCCGGTTCATGAAGCCGGGTTGCTGGAGCTGGTCGACGACGGTTTCGAGGTGACCCGTGGTCTGACGCTGCGACATAGCCCGGGCCACACACCCGGGCACATGTCGGTGGATGCGGCGAGCGCCGGCAGGCGCGGTGTGATTTGCGGCGATGCAATCCATTCACCGCTTCAGATGGTGCTGCCGGATGTTTGTTCGGCATTCTGCACCGACGAAGCGCAGGCGGTGCGGACACGGCGGCGCATCCTTGAGGATCTGGCCGACAGCGACGACATTCTGGTGCCGGCCCATTTTCGCGGCAGCGGGATGTGTCGCGTCCACAGCACAGCCGAGGCGTTTCGGCCAGAATTCCTTCAGTTCTAGGCGATGTGCCTTCCTGCGTGCCAACGGGCATAAGCACCCGTTAATGGTGAATCAAACATTGTTCGTTAACCGATTTTCACGTCGTGAGCTCTGTTGTAAATCGTTATGCTGACAAGTGCGGATGGAGGCGACAATCACCGAACGCTTTTTCAGACAAACCCTCTACGGCAGCTTTGCCGTCATGTTCTTGGGTGGAGTGTGTGTTCTGTTCGGTGTCAGAGCCATGATGCTGGCGGTTCCCGCCGGTGGGGGGACCACGGCTGGTTTGGGGACGATCCTGTTCGGGATTGCGATGGCCTGTGCCGGTGCGCTGTTGCGCTATTCCGCCAATCGCAACCTGAGCGATATTCACAAGAACCGCGAACGCACCAAATCGAATGCAAGGGCGCGCCAGACATCCTCTTCCTCAGAAAGCAGATTGGACGCCTATGATTACCGCCAAAGAGGGCGGTCCAAATTTGGTCAGCGGCGCACTTTCTAACTGGTAGGTCACCGCTGTTGCGGCAGTTCAAGCCGGCTTGTCACGGACTTCCATTTCGAAGAATGTGTTCTTGAGCGGTCCACGGGTTGCTCACCTTACGCGTGTGTTGAAGAGCGTTTCATTTGAGCATGACAACCGGCAAACCGGCTGAGGCCAGCACGACAGACAAAGCGAACTCGCAGGGCGATCTGGAAAAGATGCCTGTTGACCAGGTTCTGGGTCAACTCGGCGTCGACGCCGAGAAGGGCCTGGACGAAGCCGAAGCGAAACGGCGTCAAAGCCAATATGGTCCGAATGCGCTGCCCGAGAAACATGTCGGGATGGCCGAGAAGATCCTCAAATATTTCATCGGCCCAATTGCCTTCATGATCGAGGCGGCCGCTATTGTCTCCGCCTTTCTCGGCCGCTGGGACGATTTTGCCATCATCTTCGGCCTGCTCGTTTTCAATGCAGGCCTTGAGTTGTGGCAGGACATGAAGGCGTCGAATGCGCTGGCTGCGTTGAAAAAGAGCCTGGCGTCGCAGGCAACAGTTTTGCGCAGCGGCTCGGCGAAATCTGTGGATGCGGCCGAACTCGTGCCCGGGGACATCGTCAAAATCCGGCTGGGCGGCATCGTTCCGGCGGACATGCGGCTGGTGTCAGGCGACTATGCGTCCATCGATCAGGCGGCACTCACGGGTGAATCCTTGCCTGTGACCAAGAGGGTCGGTGACGAGGCCTATTCGGGCAGCGTTGTCAAACAAGGCGAGATGGATGGCGTGGTGATCGCCACCGGCGCCAATACGTTCTTCGGACGCACCGCCAAGCTTGTCGCGGGTGCCGGTGCCGTCAGCCACGCCCAGCGGGCGATGTTTCAGATTGGGAATTTCCTGATTGCGGTGGCCGTCGTTCTGGCGCTGATCATGGTGGCCGTGCAGGTCTATCGGGATATTGTCATTACCGAAAACTGGGGCCTGGACGACGCGCTGGACATCCTGCAGTTCGTGTTGATCCTGCTGGTCGCCTCGATCCCCGTCGCGATGCCTGCGGTGTTTTCGATCACCATGGCGCTTGGCGCCCTGGCGCTTTCAAAAGAGAAGGCCATTGTATCCCGGTTAGCGTCGATCGAGGAAATGGCCGGGGTCGACATTCTGTGCTCCGACAAAACCGGTACGCTGACCAAAAACGAGCTGACTTTGGGCGATCCGATCCTCTTCGGATCGACCGATCCGGAGGATGTGGTCCTGGCGGCGGCTCTGGCGTCCGAGCAGGACAGCGGAGACGTCATTGATGCCGCGGTCATGGCCGCGCTCAAGGATCCCGCTTCGCTCAACGCTTACTCCGTCAGCGAATTCGTGCCCTTCGACCCGGTGTCGAAGCGAACCCAGGCGACTGCCACGGATGCATCCGGCAAGACTGTGACGGTCGCAAAGGGCGCGCCGCATGCCATTGTCGCCCTGGCCAAGGCGGACAAAGGGGTTGCAGACAAGGTCGATGCTTCGGTTGCGGATTTGGGATCGCATGGATATCGGGCGCTCGGTGTCGCGCGATCAGGGGACGCGGGCAAGACCTGGACGTTGCTGGGCATTCTGCCGATGTTCGATCCGCCACGCGACGATTCCAAGCAGACCATCGAACGCGTTCGAGCCAAGGGCGTGACGGTCAAGATGGTCACCGGTGATGATACCGCTATCGCGCGGGAAACGGCGCGCCAATTGGGACTGGGCGATCAGATAATTCCGGCAGCTGAAGCCTTTCCCAAGGACATGGATCCCGATCACGTGCCGGAGGCCATTGCCGATTCGATCGTCAAGGCGGACGGGTTTGCGCGGGTGTTTCCGGAGCACAAATATGCCATCGTCAAGGCGCTGCAAAACCGTGGGCACCTGGTGGCGATGACCGGCGACGGCGTCAACGACGCACCGGCGCTAAAGCAAGCCGACTGCGGAACGGCTGTTTCGGGTGCGACTGATGCGGCTCGGGGTGCTGCGGCGCTGATTCTGACGGCACCGGGCTTGTCAGTCATTGACAATGCCATTGATGAGGCACGGCGCATTTTCGGCCGCATTACCAGCTACACGATCTACCGTGTGGCCCTGACCATGGACATCATGTTCCTGGTGGTGCTGTCGACGATTTTCCTCAAGTTCCAGCCTCTGACCGCGATCATGATCGTCATCATGTCGTTGCTCGATGATCTGCCGATCATGACCATTGCCTATGACAATACGGCGGTTTCGCCGCGGCCGATCCGCTGGCGGATGCCGCGATTGCTCGCCGTCTCGGCGGTTCTGGGCCTCGCGTCGATCGTTCAGTCATTCGGGCTGTTGCTGGTCGGCATGGCGGTCATGGAGAACGAAGCGGCAAGGAGCTTCTTCGAATTGCACGACCGGTCGCACCTGCAGACGGTGATGTTCCTGCAACTGGTCGCTGGTGGTCACCTTCTGCTCCTGGTCACACGAACCCAGGACTGGTTCTTCAAGCCGCCTTATCCGGCGGCCCCGCTGCTGTTGGCGATCCTGGCCACTCAAGCATTGGCTGTCCTGATGTGCGGCTTCGGCTGGCTGGTCCCGAAGATTTCCTGGACCGCGATCGGTTGGATCTGGGTCTATCTTCTGGTCTGGCTGGGTGTGTTGGGTATTGTGCGCATTGCCACCGAACGGGCAATCGAAAACCGACTGCACCGCCGTACCCGAAGCGCTGAAATCGTCAATGCGCCGCTTCATGGCGGCGCGCGGCACGGGCACGGTGGAGGACCGTTGGCATGAGCTATCGCAAGGAACTGATGGTCAAGCCGGGCAGTCGCGTTCGGCTGAAGGACATCGACCCGGGCTACCATGGCCGTCACGAAAGCCACGAAAAGGCGTTGCCGGAAATCGATTCAACGCTCGAACAGATTACTGCTCAGCAGGAACTGCTTTATGCAGAGGGCAAGCAAGCCCTGCTGATCGTCCTGCAGGGCATAGATGCGGCCGGCAAGGATGGTGTTTGCTGGCATGTCATCCGAGCAATGAATCCGCAGGGCTGTTCGGTTCACGGTTTCAAACAGCCGACAGCAGAGGAACAGGCACACGATTTCCTGTGGCGTATCCATCGGCAGGTTCCGGGGAAGGGGCGAGTGGCGGTGTTCAACCGGTCACACTATGAGGACGTGCTGGTCGTTCGTGTGCACGATCTTGCGCCGAAGGATGTCTGGTCAAGACGCTATGCGGAGATCAACCAATTTGAAGGCCTGCTCGCGGCAAATGGCGTTACAGTGATCAAGTTCTTTCTTTACATCTCGAAGGAAGAGCAACTGGAGCGCTTCCGTCGGCGATTGGACGATCCAAACCGTCATTGGAAGATCAGCACGTCGGACTATGCCGAACGCGAATATTGGGCTTCCTATTGCGAGGCCTACGAGGCGATGCTCGCCAAATGCTCGACCGACCACGCGCCGTGGTATGTGATTCCTTCGAACCACAAGTGGTTTCGCAACCTGGCCACATCTCAGATTATTCTGGAAACGCTCAAGGCAATGGAGATCAAGGCACCGGAGCCGTCGGTCGATATTGACGAGATCCGCCGAAAGTATCACCAGGCAGTTGAAGAACAGGGCGGCAAGTCATGACGATCAAACTGTATTCCATTCCGCCGAGTGTCTACAGCGCCAAGGTTCGGATCGTCCTGAGGGCGAAGGGCCTTGAGTTTGAAGATGTTCCGCCGCCGGGTGGCTATGGCAGCGATGCCTACAAGGCGCTGGTGCCGTATGGCACCATGCCCGCCATTGAGGATGGTGATTTTCAACTGGCTGATTCCGAGGCCATCAACGAGTATCTGAACGAACGTTATCCCGACCCGCCCCTGTGGCCGGATGAGATCGAGGCCCGGGCCCGGGCCCGGGCGCTTTCGCGCTTTCACGACACCCGGCTGGAGCCAAGTATACGCGCTCTCTTTCCGCACGTGGCGCCGGAAAAACGGGATGGAGACTTCGTCCGTTCTCAGGTGCCGGTCATCGTCGAACGGCTCGAGCAACTGGTGCGCATCAGCGACCCCGCTCCGCTGATGACCGGTAACCGACTCAGTCTGGCTGATTGCGGCTATGCAGTTACGCTTGAAATGCTCGGTCAGCTCAACGAACCGATGGATCTTCAGATCGCGATTCCGGAGCCGGTCGCCCGCTATATTGCGGCACTGCGCGACGAGCCGGTCGTGGCTGCCGAGCTTGCGACCTATCGGCCGGCGCTCTCGGCTTGGCTCGAAACAACACTGGCCAACTGACGGTGCGCCTCGAACTCAGCACATGGCTCGAAATCGAGAGCTATCTGGAACGCTCCGACGGCGTCATTCTGCCAACCGGCTCTATCGAACAACACGGGCCGATCGGGCTGATCGGAACGGATGCGCTTTGCGCCGATGCGATCGCCAAACGCGCGGCCGAACTCGCCGACGGCATGGTTGTTCCACCGCTCGCATATACGCCGGCGCCGTTCAACATGTCCTTCCCGGGCACGATTTCGGTGTCCGCCGAGACGTTCTTCCTGTTGGCGCGGGAGGTGGTGGATGGCCTGATCCACCACGGCTTCGGGCACATCTATGTGCTGAACGGCCACGGCGCCAATATCGAGCCCCTGACAAGAGCGTTGGAGGGTAGGGCGGCCCAGTGCCGACTGCGCAGCTGGTGGGATTTCGAACCGGTCAATGTGTTGCGCCGCAGCTGGTACGGCGATTGGGAGGGGATGCACGCGACACCCTCCGAAATCGCTATGACTCAGGCGCTACATCGGGTTGTCGAACATGACGATCTGGCGCCGCCGGAAAAACTCTCGACCGACTATATCAAGGCTCATGCGGGCGATCGCCATGGCCCGCCGGAAGAGCATCGCGCACGCTTTCCCGACGGCCGGGTCGGGTCCCATTCCGGGCTTGCCCGTCCCGACCAGGGACAGGAGTTGTTTGACGCCGCATGTAAAGCCGTTGCCGAGGACTACCGGACATTCCTGGCTGAATGACGGACACCCGCAGTTTCAGTGCGGTGATGGCGGTGCACGGCGGCTGAATACGGCTGTACAAGCCGAGCCATTGACACTATCCATAGCGGCGGATTTGAAGCCCGACTGAAGACGAGGAATTCTCATGAAATTGTTGCGATTTGGCGAGGCCGGCCAGGAAAAGCCGGGCCTGATGGCGGAAGATGGTGTGATCCGGGATCTGTCGGGCTATGTCGACGACATCGCAGGCGCCGTGCTGAGCGATGCCGAGCTCGACAGATTGCGGGCTTTGGACCCGGCAAACCTTCCAAAGGTGGACGACTCGGTCCGGATCGGTCCTTGCGTCGGAGACGTCGGCAAGGTCGTCTGTATCGGACTGAATTATTCCGACCATGCGGCTGAGTCCGGGATGGACGTACCGCCGGAGCCGGTGCTGTTCTTCAAGGCAACGTCAGCGATCTGCGGGCCCAATGACGACGTTGAAATCCCACGCGGATCGGCGGCGACGGACTGGGAAGTCGAACTGGCCTTCGTCATCGGCAAGGAGGCGAAATATGTCTCCGAAGACGAGGCGCTGGACCATGTCGCCGGCTACTGCATCATGAACGACGTGTCGGAACGCGACTTCCAGCTCAAGCGGTCCGGCCAGTGGGCCAAGGGAAAGTGCGCCGATACGTTCGGTCCGGTGGGCCCTTATCTGGTCACGCGTGACGAAGTTTCGGACCCACAGGCATTGCCGATGTATCTGGAAGTCAACGGCGAGCGCTATCAGGATGGCACAACGGCCACCATGGTCTACGGCGTTGCTTTTCTGGTCTCCTACCTGTCCAAGTTCATGAGCCTTCAGCCAGGTGACATCATCTCGACCGGCACGCCGCCCGGCGTTGGAATGGGCCAGAAGCCGGAGCCAGTCTATCTGAAGCCGGGCGACAGGATGGAACTGGGCATTGAAGGCCTCGGCGTACAACGACAGTTGGTCAAGGCTGCGCCCTGACCGACTGAACCTCTGCCGGATCGGGAGAAGGCTTGTCGCGCTCCCAGTCCAGCGATCCGATGGAAACATCACCCAGCGACCAGCACAGGTTCGCCGCCGCGAATGTCAGGCCTTGTGCTGATCCGGTCGACAGGGCGGCGGCAGCCGTCATGATCCGCCATGGCAGCCGCGCCCACATCGAGGTCAAAAACGGCGCCCAGGTTTTTGTTTCGGTCGGAAGCCAGAAGATTGCCGGCAGGACGATCGACACGACAAGTGTGTTCACCGGTCTGTCGACGGAGGTTTCCAGGAGCCGGTCAACCGGGCCGAACGGGCCGAAGAATGTGCTTTCGGATTGTTTCTTGCGCGCCCGCGCACCGGCACATTCGAAGACTCCGCCTTCATAGGTCATCAGTCCGGCTCCAGCGACATAGAGTCCGGTGAGGGCGGTCAAGCCGGCGACAAGTGTGGTGCCGGCCGCATGCAGGGTCGTGAATCCGGAGCCTGCAAGGCACAGTCCGCCCGCGGCCAGCAGCAGCCCGCCGAGTTTGAGAAAGACCGGATAGTCACGACACTGGCGCAGCAAGGCCGAGCCCGACACGAAAAAGACCGCTGAAAGCGTGATCCAGTTGGCGCCGAAGATGACGGTGGCGGCAAGCAGGCAGAGTCCGGCCACGACGGCTGTGCCATCGATCCAGCGTGATGCCTCGGGCGTTCCTGTTCGCCGCGCCAGCGTGCCCACTCCAAGAGACCAAAGAACGATCAGTCCAAGGCCGATGGTGGCTGTCGCATCGGGAAACTCTGACACCAGCCTGGCCGCCTTGGTGGCGAAGGGTGCATCTGGTTCCGACAGGGTGAGCCTGACGCTCGAATAAAATGCGGCAAAGCCGCCGGCGCCGGCGACCGCGGCTAGAATATTGCCGCCTTCATAACCCCAGAACTGCAGTTCAGGGGCGTGCCGCATGAACCAGCGCCGCGTGAAACCCGGGGATCGCCTCTCTGATTGGGCTTGACGGTCGACCATTCCCTTTCCTCCTGTCGAAGATCCATGGCGGGATCATCGAAGTGAAAAGGGCTCGCGTCGTTGGCATTCCCCAACGGTAGCCGGTTACAGGCAAAAAGCCCTTATGAGGCGCTATACAGCGCCAGCTTCTCGCGGTCGACGTCGATACCCAATCCGGGTGTGTCCGGAAGGTGCACGGCGCCATTGCGGATAGGGAAGGGCTCGGTGAGGATGTCATCCTTGGCGTAGTAGGACGGCATGTAGAATTCGCAGCCGAGATCGATTTCCGGAACGGTGGCGACCAGGTGTGCGCCGGCCAGATGGGCAAGGCCGGTTTCGAACATGCAGCCGCCATAAACACCAATGCCGGCGGCTCCGGCTATAGCAGCGATTTCCTGAGCACGCCGGATACCGCCGCTCTTCATGATCTTGAGCGAAAAGATATCGCAGAGTTCCAGGCGCAGTGCGGTCAGCGCTTCGCGGGGATCGAATACGGATTCATCGGCCATAACGGGCGTGTCGATGGCTCGCGATATGGCGGCCAGCGCTTCCAGGTTGCGCATCGGAGCGGGCTGCTCGATGAAGCACAGATCGAACGCCTCCATGTCGCGCAGCCGGCGGATGGCCTCGGTCGGCTTCAGACCCTGATTGTAGTCGATCCGCAGACGGAGTGAATCGCCGTGTATCTCGCGGATCTTCTCCAGCCGCATCAGGTCGAACCGGTGGTCGGCGAAACCCGTCTTGAGTTTGAAGATGCGCACGCCGAGGCCGACAAGATGCTCGATGATCTCCAGGTCTTCATCGAAATCCGGGTTGGCGACCGTAAAACTGACCGGGATGCTGTCGCGCTGCCGTCCGCCGAGAAACTGCGAGGCTGACAGGCCAAGCGATTTACCGGCCAGGTCAAGCAGCGCCATTTCCAATGCCGCTTTGGCCTCGTTGCCTCCGACGATCATGCGATCGGCCTGGTGCATGAGCTGTTCGCGGCGCAAGGCATCCGCGCCGACGATCAAGGGTCGCAAGTGAACGTCGAGCGCCGCTTCCGCTGCCTCGCTCGTACCGGTGAAAACCGGCCAGGGCGACGCCTCTCCCCAACCCGTCTTTCCGTCTTCGGATTGCAATTCAAGCACGACTGAATTGATCGAATCGACATCGCCGCTGCCGTGCGAGTGCACGGCTTTGACAGGCACCCTGATTCGGTGAACCCGCATATCCTTGATCTTGACGTGTTGCATCGGCAGGGACCCCTGACTCAAAAAAATATGGCTGTCGACGTCCATAGAGCCGGATTGGGAACAACACCATACGGTGGATCGGAATGAACCGATTTAACTGCCGCAGATCTGCGGAAAATTGCGCATTGAAAGGAATTTGCCTTGTTTGATGCGTTGAGAGAAAGGTTTGGCGTAGACTGCTACAAAAGCGCGCGTATCATACCAAAGTAGCTTGCGCGGTATCCGCAAGTTTGATTAAAGGAACGAGCGTTCAATTAATTGCAGGTCAAAACCGCAACAAGGTAAAGCCTGCATTTGCCGGAGGGGTGAGGGCCCACCGGCGCTGGGAGGAAGCTGGGGAATGCCATCGACGGGCAGCGATGCCGGCCGCAAGCCGGTGACTTTTCCGCAATATCTTTTGCTCAATGCCAAGCGCTTCGCCAATCGTACGGCCATGCGCCACAAGGACATGGGCATCTGGCAAAGCTGGACCTGGCAGGAACAGCTTGAGGAAGTCAGGGCATTTTCCATTGGCCTGCAGGAGCTTGGGGTCAAGGCCGGAGACAAGGTGGCGATCGTTGGCTCCAACCGGCCGCGCCTCTACTGGACCTTTTGTTCCGCTCAAGCGCTCGGCGCCATTCCGGTGCCGGTCTATGCCGATGCCGTTGCCGAGGAAATGGCCTACGTCCTCAATCATGCAGGCGCCAAGCTGGCGGTGGTGCAGGACCAGGAACAGGTCGACAAGCTGCTGTCCTTTTCGGACGACATCCCTGATCTGCACGACATCATTTACGATGAGCAGCGTGGCCTCAGGGACTACGACCACGCGCATCTGAAGAGCTTTGCGGATGTCCAGGAGCATGGGCGTGCGGCACTCGGCGCTGACCGGGAGCGGGCCCAGGCCTGGGAGCAGGCGATCAATGCGTCCGATGGCGAGGAGGTTTCCGCATTTCTCTATACATCCGGAACCACCGGACGCTCGAAAGGCGTGGTGCTCAAGGCCAAGGCGTCGGTCAAGGCTGCTGAAGACACGGTGCAATTCGATCACATCACCGAAAACGACAGCGTGCTTGCCTACCTGCCGCTTGCCTGGGTTGGCGATCATTATCTCAACTATGCTCAGGGCTACGTTTCGGGGCTGTGCATGGCATGCCCGGAAAGCCAGGCCACTGTGCATCATGATCTGCGCGAGATCGGTCCGACCTTCTATTTCGCACCGCCGCGCGTGTTCGAAGGGCTGCTCACCAGCGTCATGATCCGTATGGAGGATGCCAGCGGCCTGAAGAAACGCATGTTTCATCACTTCCTAGGCGTCGCGAAGAAACATGGCGAGGCCATCCTGGAGGGAAGGCCGGTTCCACTCGGCGGCCGCCTTGCCTATTGGCTTGGCAACATCCTGGTCTATGGCCCACTGAAAAACACGCTGGGATTCACGCAGATCCGCACCGCCTACACAGCCGGTGAAGCGATCGGGCCCGATCTGTTTTCTTTTTTCCGCTCACTGGGCATCAACCTCAAACAGCTTTACGGGCAGACAGAGGCCTTCCTCTATGTCACAGCCCAGAAGGATGGTGAGATCCACGCCGATACAGTCGGCAGGGCGATTCCCGATGTCGAGATCCGCATTGCCGACGATGGTGAGGTTCAGTTCAAATCGCCGGGCATGTTCGTCGGCTACTATGCGGACGATGAGAAGACCAAGGAAACCGTCACGGAAGACGGCTTCGTCAAGACCGGCGATGCCGGCATCTTCGATGCCCGCGGCGATCTGAAGATCATCGATCGGGCGAAGGACGTCGGCAAACTGCGGAACGGATCATTGTTCGCGCCGAAATACATCGAAAACAAGCTGAAGTTCTTCCCGAACATTCGCGAAGCGGTGGCGTTCGGCGACGACCGTGATTTTTGCAGCGTCATCCTCAACATCGACCTGACCGCCGTCGGCAACTGGGCTGAGCGCAACAACATTTCCTATGCCTCCTATCAGGAGTTGGCCGGACTGCCGCAGGTCTACGAGATGATGCGCGAGCACGTCGATCAGGTGAACCGCGATCTCGCGAGCGAGGACATGATGGCCGGCTCGCAAATTTCCCGTTTCCTCGTGCTGCACAAGGAACTCGATGCCGATGACGGCGAACTGACACGCACACAGAAAGTCAGGCGCGGCTTCATTGCCGACCGATACGAGCCGCTGATCGAGGCGCTCTATGACGGTTCGGCCGAAAAGCACATCGACACCGAGGTGACCTACGAAGATGGGCGCAAGGGCAAGATTTCCGCGACTGTCAAAATCGAGGACATGCAAACACACGGCTCTGCGGCCGCGACGCGGGAGGCCGCCGAATGAGAAGTCACGAGATCGGCGGTATACGGGCAGACGACGGCATCGAGCCCGGTGGCATGCTGCTGCATGTCGACAACATTTCGCTGTCCTTCGGCGGCGTGAAGGCGATTGCCGACATTTCCTTCGACATCCTGAAGGGCGAAATCCGGGCGATCATTGGTCCCAACGGGGCCGGCAAGACGTCGATGCTCAATGTCATCAACGGCTTCTATCATCCGCAGGAGGGTACAATCTCCTTCCGCGGGCAAAAACGGCAGGCCATGAAGCCCTATGAGGCGGTTCGGCAGGGCATTGCCCGAACATTCCAGAATGTGGCGCTGTTCAAGGGCATGTCCACGCTCGACAACATCATGGCCGGCCGCTCGGTCATGATGAAGAAGAACCTCTTTTGGCAGATGCTGTGGCATGGGCCGGCGCTGGATGAAGAAATCGAGCACCGTGAGAAAGTCGAGGAAATAATCGATTTCCTTGAAATCGCGCATATTCGTCGAACACCGGTTGGCAACTTGCCCTATGGCCTGCAGAAGCGGGTTGAACTCGGACGCGCGCTGGCGATGGAGCCATCCCTTCTGCTTCTCGACGAACCGATGGCCGGCATGAACCTCGAAGAAAAAGAGGACATGAGCCGCTTCGTGTTGGACGTCAATCAGCAGTTCGGAACCACGATTGCGCTCATCGAACACGATATGGGCGTTGTCATGGATCTGTCGGACCGGGTGGTGGTTCTCGACTACGGCAAGAAGATTGCCGATGGCCGGCCGGACGAAGTCAGAAACGATCAGAATGTCATCGACGCCTATCTCGGCGTGCCGCATTAAGGACGGGAAGAGATGGATACCTTCAGAAGCATTTTCGTCACGCCCTTCCAGGACATGGTCGCTGCGCCGGACTTTCTGTTGCAGGTGCTTTGGGAGGGACTGGTTTCCGGCGTGCTTTACGCACTCATCGCGCTGGGTTTCGTGCTGATCTTCAAATCGTCCCGGATTTTCAACTTTGCGCAAGGCATCATGGTGGTGTTTGCCGCCTTGACGCTCGTTGGACTGCATGAGAGGGGCGTGCCAGCGCTTCTTGCAGTTCCAGCGACCCTCCTTGTCATGTTCGTGCTTGCGGTCGCCATCGAGCGGGCCGTGCTGCGGCCTCTGGTCAATCAGCCGGACATTATCCTGTTCATGGCCACGATCGGCATCACGCTGTTCCTCATCGGTTTCGGTGAGTTGATTTTCGGTGGCGAAAACAAGGTGATGATCACCGAGCAATTGATGATTCCGACCGGCAGTTTCGAGTTCGAACCCTTCGGCGGTTTCGTGTTGATCGAACAGAAGGACGTGACCGCCGTGGTCGGCGCAATTCTCCTGGTGTTCGTGTTGCTGGTGTTCCTCAACCGCTCGAAAATGGGGCGCGCCATCCGCGCCCTGGGGGATGATCACCAGGCCGCCCTGTCGGTCGGCATATCGCTGTCGACCATCTGGGTGATCGTCTGGTTTATCGCCGGTGTCATCGCCCTGGCCACAGGCATCGTCTGGGGCGCCCGCGCCGGCGTTTCCTTCGCGCTCGAGGTGATCGCCTACAAGGCGCTTCCGGTCTTGATGCTCGGGGGGCTGGAGTCGGTGAGCGGCGCCATCCTGGGTGGCCTTGCGATCGGCATTCTTGAAAAGCTCTTCGAGATCTATTGGGGTCAGCCGCTGTTGGGCGGCAACACGGAAACGTGGTTCGCCTTCGTTTTCGCCCTGATCGTCCTGTTGTTCAGACCCCAGGGCCTGTTCGGCGAAAAAATCATCGAACGCGTTTGATCCCTCAGGCAGGCTGACAAAAAATGCTCTACAGAACAACCGGCCAGTACAAAACCAGCTACAAAAGCGATCACGCGCTGTTTCCGGTGCGCCAGGACGCCTTCCTGATGGCTGTGATCCTGGTGTTTGCCTGGATCATCTTTCCCCTTACCGCCAGCGAGTTTGCCTTCCAGGCGCTGCTGATACCGGTCTTGATCTATTCGCTCGCGGCGCTTGGCCTCAATATCCTGACCGGTTACGCCGGCCAGCTTTCTCTGGGGACCGGGGCATTCATGGGCGTTGGCGCCTATGCCTGCTACAAGCTGATCACCATTTTTCCGGAGATGAACCTGCTTGTGGCGATTGCCCTGTCAGGCTTCTTTTCGGCCGCGGTCGGCGTGGCGTTCGGTCTGCCATCCCTGAGGATCAAGGGGTTTTATCTGGCCATTGCGACCCTGGCGGCGCAGTTTTTCCTGGTGTGGCTGTTTGAGAAATGGGCGTGGCTTTACAACTACAATGCCTCCGGTGCGATCCAGGTCCCGAACATCGATATGTTCGGGATTCGCGTGGCGGGTCCAACCGCAACATCGGTCGTTCAGTATTACTTCGTTCTGTTCGTCGTCTGCCTTGTTACCTTTTTCGCCATCAACGTGACGCGCGGCCATATCGGCCGCACCTGGAAGTCCGTGCGCGACATGGACATCGCGGCTGAACTGGTTGGCATCAACCTGCTGCGAGCCAAATTGGTTGCCTTCGCCGTGTCGTCCTACATCGTCGGCATTTCGGGTGCTCTCTTTGTTTTCCTATGGCGCGGCGCAGCGGAACCGAACCTGTTCGACATTCCGTTGTCGTTCCGCGTACTTTTCATCGCCATTATCGGTGGTTTGGGGTCGATCCTCGGCAATTTCCTGGGGGCCATCCTGATCGTAGCCTTGCCCGTGGTTCTCAACATTTTTCCCGAGGCTCTCGGCCTCGAGTGGAATTCTGCCACGGTTGAACATCTTAACATCATGATTGTCGGAGCATTGATCATCACGGTGCTCATCGTCGAGCCGCACGGTTTGGCGAGGTTCTGGCAAATCATCAGGGAGAAACTGATCATCTGGCCGTTTCCGCATTAAACTGACGGCCATTTTCGAACCGGGGTGAGTTCGCCCGATCCAATTTGGAGAAACGAACACACGGAGGAGTAAAAATGAAGAGACAACTGACAACAGCAATAGTTGGTGCTGCGCTGGGCATCGGATCTATGCTGGCCGTATCAGCGGCCTCGGCCGATGACGGCATTTATGCACCCAACCTGTCCTACAGAACGGGACCCTTCGCCGCCACCGGCATTCCGCTGATGGACGGGCAGCGCGACTACATTCTCATGCTCAATGAGCGTGACGGTGGCGTCAATGGCGTCAAGATCGACTACGATGAGTGCGAAACCGGTTACAGCACCGAAAAAGGCGTCGAGTGTTACGAAAAGACCAAGTCGAAGTCGGTCGTGACACAGCCCTGGTCAACCGGGATCACGCTTCAGGTCCTGCCGAAGACCAACGTCGACAAAATCCCGATTCTGGCCCCGGGCTATGGTTTCTCACCAATGGCCAACGGCAAGGTGTTCCAGTGGGCCTTCAACCCGCCGGCATCCTACTGGGATGGCGCATCGATGATGCTGAACTACGTGTCTGACGGAAATCTGGACAACCTCAAGGGTAAGAAGATTGCGCTGCTGCATCTGGACCACCCCTACGGCAAGGAGCCGATCCCGCTGTTCGAGGCAATGGCCGAGAAGCATGGTTTTGAATTCCTGCCGATCCCGGTCGGTCTGAAGGAGATGCAGAACCAGTCAGCCCAGTGGCTGCAGATTCGTCGCGAACGTCCCGACTACGTCCTGATGTGGGGCTGGGGTGCCATGAACGCCGGCGCCGTTTCCGAAGCGGTCAAGACACGCTATCCGATGGATCAGTTCGTTGGCATCTGGTGGTCGGGCCATGATGGCGACCTCAAGACCGTCGGTGAAAAGGGTAAAGGCTACAAGTCTTTGTCCTGGAGTGTTCCGGTTGCCGATGCACCTGTGATGGCCGACATCAAGAAACATGTTGTCGATGCGGGCAAGTCGCTGATCGAAAGCCCAGATGACATGAACACCGTGTTCTACCAGCGCGGCGTTCTGATCTCGATGATCCTCGTGGAAGGCATCAAGGCAGCTCAGGAGCATTTCGATACCAAGAACGTCAATGCCGAACAGCTTCGCTGGGGCCTGGAAAATCTCAACATCGACGACGCGAAGATCGCCGAGTTGGGAATGACGGGCATGATCGCACCGTTCTCGACCAGCTGCAGCGACCATACCGGCCATGCTGGTGCTTGGATCCTGCAGTGGGATGGCGCGAAGTTCACGCCTGTCTCCGATCACCTTTCGGCTGACCGGGATGCCATCGCGCCGCTTGAGCAGGCCAAAGCCATGGAATACGCCGAGGCCAACAAGCCCTGGCCCATGAACGAAGCCTGCAACTAAGTCTTCAATGAACTGCCTCTCCCGGACTGGTCCGGGGGAGGTTCTTGTCGCGGCTGCAAAAAGACGACACACCGACGGGTTGAGATAACGATGACTGATGCACAGCCTTCCATCGACGTTGCTGATGCGCCTGAAACCATTCTTTCGGTGAACAATATCGAGGTCATCTACGACCACGTCATCCTCGTTCTCAAGGGCGTCTCACTGGAAGTTCCGTTGGGCGGCATCGTGGCGTTGCTTGGTGCGAACGGGGCGGGCAAGACGACAACGCTCAAAGCGATTTCCAATCTGCTCGGCGCCGAGCGCGGCGAAGTGACAAAGGGATCGATTGTCTTCCAGGGCGATGAAGTTCAAGCTCTGTCGCCGAACGAGCTTGTCCGACGGGGCTGCATCCAGGTTATGGAAGGGCGACGTTGCTTTGGCCACCTGACCGTCGAGGACAATCTGCTGTCGGGTAGCTATACGAGGCGTGACGGCAATGCCGCGATCAAACAGGATCTGGAAATGGTCTATGACTATTTTCCACGTCTGCGCGAGCGCCGCACGAGCCAGGCTGGTTACACTTCAGGTGGCGAACAACAGATGACGGCAATCGGCCGGGCTTTGATGTCGCGGCCCAATATGATCCTGCTGGACGAGCCCTCCATGGGCCTGGCGCCTCAGTTGCAGGAAGAGATTTTCGAAATCGTCAAACGGTTGAACGAGCAGGAGGGCGTGTCATTCCTTCTGGCAGAACAGAATACCAATATCGCGCTGCGCTATGCCACCTATGGCTACATTCTGGAGTCGGGCCGTATCGTGCTCGACGGTGTCGCGGCGGAGCTTCGGGAAAATGAGGACGTCAAGGAGTTCTATCTTGGAGTGGGCGGAGAAGGCCGCAAGTCATTCCGCGACGTCAAGCACTACAAGCGTCGCAAACGCTGGCTTGCCTGACACGACAAATGTCAGTTGACATCCAGTTTCAGCGATATTAATTAAACGAACGTTCATTTAATTGAGCTGGCGCAGTTGACGAAAATGGGGGTGGCCGGACCAGTTGGGTCGGGACGATTTGAGAGATGGCGCGCAAGGTAGGGTCGGTCGGAGCGGAAACTGCAGACAAGGTCAGATCGGCCGCGGTATCGTTGTTTGCCCGGTATGGATATGCAGCCGTATCCATGCGCCAGATTGCCCGTGAGATCGATCTTCAAGCGGGAGCGATCTACAACCATTTTCCCACCAAGCAGCACCTGTTGCGAAATCTCCTGGTGGATCACATGGAGCGATTGTTGCAGGCCTGGGAAGGGCAGGAAGAACAGGACCTGCCGCCGGCTGAGGCACTGATCGCCTTCGTGCGTTTCCATATTCGATATCACGTGCAATGCGGCGATGAGGTCTTCATCTCCTACATGGAACTGCGCAACCTCGAAGAGGACAACTTCGTCGAGGTCGAGGCTCTACGACGCCGTTACGAAACCAATCTGCGGCAAATTCTGAGCGAGGGCGCTGAAACGGGTGTTTTCAGAATTGGCGATCTGCATGTTGCGACCATGGCGATCATTGCCATGCTGACCGGGGTTACTGGCTGGTTCCGGCGCGACGGTCGGCTTTCACTGGAAGAAATCGAAGAATTCTACATCGGCATGATCGCCGGCGCGGTCGGCATGAAGGAGAGCTGAACATGTATCTCAGCGGTATGAATTTCGGTCTTGGAGACGAGATCGAACAGTTGCGCGACGTGGTCCACCGCTTTGCCCAGGAGCAGATTGCTCCGCTGGCGGAAGAGATTGATCAGTCCAACCAGTTCCCGCCGCACCTCTGGCAGGAAATGGGCGCACTGGGTCTGCTCGGTATGACGGCTAACCCGGACTTTGGCGGCACCGGCATGGGCTATCTGGCCCATGCGGTCGCCATGGAGGAAATCTCCCGTGCTTCGGCGTCCGTCGGACTGTCCTACGGGGCGCATTCCAACCTGTGTGTCAATCAGATCAACCGGTGGGGCAATGACGCGCAGAAGCAGCGTTACCTGCCGAAATTGTGCTCTGGCGAAAATGTCGGGGCCCTGGCCATGTCGGAGCCCGGCTCCGGCTCGGACGTGGTGTCGATGCGATTGAGGGCCGAGAAGCGCAACGACCGATTTGTGCTCAATGGCAACAAGATGTGGATCACCAACGGTCCCGACGCGGATACGCTGGTCGTCTATGCCAAAACGGATATGGATGCCGGGTCACGCGGGATTACCGCCTTCCTGATCGAAAAATCCATGGCCGGTTTCTCGACGGCGCAGAAGCTCGACAAACTTGGCATGCGCGGTTCCAACACCTGCGAGTTGGTCTTCGAGGACTGCGAAGTGCCCTACGAAAACGTCCTCGGAGAAGAAGGGCAGGGCGTGCGCATCCTGATGTCGGGCCTCGACTTCGAACGGGTCGTTCTCGCAGCCGGGCCGGTGGGGATCATGGCAGCAGCGCTCGATATCGTGGTGCCCTATGTGCATGAGCGCAAGCAGTTCGACACACCGATCGGCGAGTTCCAGCTGATGCAGGGCAAGCTTGCGGACATGTACACGACGATGAATGCCTGCCGATCCTACGTCTATGCTGTTGCAGCTGCGTGCGATCGAGGAGAGACGACGCGCAAGGATGCCGCCGGATGCATCCTTTATGCCGCCGAAAAGGCCACGCAGGTGGCGCTTGAATCGATCCAGGCGCTGGGCGGAAACGGTTACATCAACGAGTACGCCACGGGCCGGCTGCTGCGAGACGCGAAGCTTTATGAAATCGGTGCCGGGACTTCGGAAATCCGCCGCATGCTGATCGGGCGGGAAATGTTCGCCGAATCGGCCTGAGCGAGAGCAACGTTTATGGCTGTTATCGAATCACAGATTTCGCCGTCCTCCGAGGCCTTCAGGGTCAACCTCGACCATATGGGCGCCTTGATCGAGCAGATGAGGGACGTCGCTGCCCAGGTCGAAAAAGGAGGCAGCGATTCTGCCCGTGAGCGCCATATGGCGCGCGGCAAATTGTTGCCGCGTGAGCGCGTCCGGCGCCTTCTGGATGCGGATTCACCCTTCCTGGAGGTCGGCCAGTTTGCCGCCTGGGACATGTACGGTGGCGATATCTCGTCCGCCGGGATCATCGCCGGGATTGGCAGGGTCAGCGGCCGCGACGTGATGATCCTGTGCAACGATGCGACGGTGAAGGGCGGCACCTACTATCCCGTCACCGTCAAGAAACATCTGAGGGCACAGGAGATCGCTGCACAGAACCGGTTGCCCTGCGTTTACCTGGTCGACAGCGGCGGCGCCAACCTGCCGAACCAGGACGAAGTCTTTCCCGATCGCGAGCATTTCGGTCGGATTTTCTACAATCAGGCCAACATGTCCGCCGCTGGCTTGCCGCAGATCGCCGTCGTCATGGGGTCCTGCACCGCCGGCGGCGCCTATGTCCCGGCCATGTCAGACGAGACGATCATCGTGCGCGAACAGGGCACGATCTTTCTGGCCGGACCACCGCTGGTGAAGGCGGCAACGGGGGAAGTGGTCAGCGCGGAGGATCTCGGCGGCGGTGACGTCCACACCAGGCTGTCAGGCGTCGCAGACCATCTGGCGCGCAACGATGCGCATGCCCTCACGCTGGCGCGCCGCGCGGTGGCCAATCTGAACACGGTGCGGCAGACCCATGTCGATCAGCAGGCGCCGGAAGCGCCGCTTTACGACCCGGCGGAAATTGCCGGGATCGTGCCAACCGATCTCAAGACTCCGTATGATATCCGCGAGGTCATCGCCCGGTTGGTCGACGGTTCTCGTTTTGACGAATTCAAGGCGCGCTACGGCACCACCCTTGTCTGCGGGTTTGCCCATATCCATGGCATGCCGGTCGGCATCATCGGCAACAACGGCGTGCTGTTTTCCGAAAGCGCCATCAAGGGCGCGCATTTCGTCGAACTCTGCTCCCAGCGCAAGATCCCGCTGGTGTTCCTGCAAAACATCACCGGCTTCATGGTCGGCCAGAAATACGAATCCGGTGGTATCGCAAAGGACGGCGCCAAATTGGTGACGGCGGTTGCGACGACGGCCGTTCCGAAGATCACCGTTTTGGTCGGGGGTTCATTCGGCGCCGGCAATTACGGCATGTGCGGTCGCGCCTACAGCCCACGCTTCCTGTGGACCTGGCCCAACAGCCGCATATCTGTCATGGGCGGCGAGCAGGCCGCCGGCGTGCTGGCGACGGTCAAACGCGACGGCCTGGAGCGCAAGGGCGAAAGCTGGAGCCTCGAGGACGAGCAGGCGTTCAAACAACCGGTTATCGACCAGTTCGAAGCCCAGGGTCATCCGCTTTATGCATCCGCGCGTTTGTGGGACGACGGCATCGTCGATCCGCGCAAGACTCGTGATGTTCTGACGCTTTCCCTGGCCGCATCACTCAACGCGCCGATCGAAGATACGCGCTTCGGCCTTTTCCGGATGTAGGGGACCAGAATGTTCAACAAGGTCCTGATAGCCAATCGCGGGGAAATCGCCTGCCGGATCGTCCGAACGGCCCGGCGCATGGGCATTCGCACGGTTGCCGTGTTTTCGGACGCCGATCGCCACGCACAGCACGTGGCTATGGCCGATGAGGCGGTGCATATCGGCGGCAATGCCGCCGCCGAAAGCTATCTGAACAGCGAACGGCTCATTTCGGCAGCACAATCGACGGGCGCGCAAGCCATTCATCCCGGCTATGGTTTTCTGTCGGAGAATCCGGAATTCGTCGATGCTGTCGAGGCGGCCGGTCTGACGTTCGTCGGGCCTTCATCAAGCGCCATTCGAGCCATGGGCCTCAAGGACGCCGCAAAGGCGTTGATGGAAAAGGCCGGTGTGCCGGTGGTGCCCGGCTACCACGGTGAGGCGCAGGATCTGGTCGTGCTTGCCGGCAAGGCCAACGAAATTGGCTATCCGGTGTTGATCAAGGCCCGCGCGGGTGGTGGCGGCAAGGGAATGCGGTTGGTCAGCGAACCAGCCGGCTTCGGTGATGCTCTTTCCTCGGCAAAGCGCGAAGCGGAAGCCTCGTTCGGCGATGGTCGGGTGCTGGTCGAAAAATTTGTTTCTTCGCCGCGCCACATCGAAATCCAGGTATTCGGCGACAACAACGGCGATGCGGTCTACCTGTTCGAGCGTGATTGCTCTCTGCAGCGTCGGCATCAGAAAGTCATCGAGGAAGCTCCGGCGCCGGGCATGACAGAAGAGATGCGCGCGGCGATGGGAGAAGCCGCTGTAAAGGCCGCCAAAGCCATCGGCTATAGCGGCGCCGGCACGGTTGAATTCATTGTCGACGGAAGCGACGGCCTGTCGCCGGATCGGTTCTTTTTCATGGAGATGAACACACGCCTTCAGGTGGAGCATCCGGTGACGGAAGCGATTACCGGTCTCGACCTGGTCGAGTGGCAGTTTCGGGTGGCATCCGGCGAACCACTGCCAAAGCGGCAGGAGGACCTGTCGATCAACGGCTGGTCGTTTGAAGCGCGGCTTTATGCGGAGGATGCGGCACGCAACTTTCTGCCGGCAACCGGGCGCCTGGAGCACCTGCGGTTTCCGGAAGAACGTGCCCGGATCGACTCGGGCGTTCGCCAGGGCGATCTCATCACGCCCTTTTACGATCCGATGATAGCCAAGATTATCACCCACGGTCCTGATCGGGAAACCGCGCTCTCCAGCATGGCCGCCGCCCTGGACGAAACGCTTGTGGCCGGCACGACAACCAATGTGCGGTTTCTGAGAGCTCTTTGTGGTCACCCCGATTTTGCGCGAGGCGATGTCGATACCGGCCTCATCGATCGCGCTTTGCCAGAGCTGACGGCCTCTAATCCGGTTTCCGACCGAACCGTTGCAATTGCCGCGCTGGCCGCTCTGGGACTGGATACGCCATCGGCTGAGTCGAGGGACCCCTTCGGTACTTTGGGGCTCTGGTCGCACTGGCTGCCCGCCAAAAGGGTGGTGCACCTTCAGGTGGCGGACGGCA
Source organism: Hoeflea sp. (assembly GCA_965228435.1). Taxonomy (GTDB): domain Bacteria; phylum Pseudomonadota; class Alphaproteobacteria; order Rhizobiales; family Rhizobiaceae; genus Hoeflea_A. The sequence goes on from OZ245818.1 coordinate 5,512,206, forward strand.
CATACGAACTGGCGGTGCATAGATCCGATACAAGTCGCTGGATGGTGGATGGCTATCAGGATTCGTCGTTCGGGCCGGTGACCCTCGATATCGTCAAAGCCGACAATGGATGGTTGACGCTTGACAGTGGAGATGTCGTCTTCAGTGTTGAATGCGTTCGTTATGGTACAAAGCTGATCGTCATCGACAATGGCGAACCACACGAGTTCACTTTACCCGACCTTGCCGGTGAGGATGAGGACGGGGAAGACAGCTCCGATCGGTTGTTTGCTCCGATGCCGGGAGTGATCAAACAGATCGCCTCCGCATCGGGTCGCGAGGTCAAGGCCGGAAAACCGCTGATCGTGATGGAAGCGATGAAAATGGAGTTGACCCTGGCTGCTCCCCGGGATGGGACCGTAGCCGAGATTCTTGTCTCCGAAAACGAGCAGGTCAGCGACGGGGACCTTCTGCTCTCCATGGCGCCGGTTGACGAGTAGGTGTTGCGCTCAAACCACCCTTTGCCAAGATGTTCACACCTAAGTTCGCCGCCTTGTTGCAAAGTGGTAAGTTTTGCGTAAGCTTTGTATTATATACACGATATACAGATTCAATTTCCTCCCTAGACTCGGGCTGCCTGACAAGCAGCCTATCTTTTTGGCAAAAAAATCAAACAGTTGAAGCCGGATAATCACCATCGGGTTTATGCTCGTTGTGAGGGTGTGTGGCTGCGTGATTCCTCCGATTGATTAAAATTGATTCGATTTTTTGCCCGCGAAGCACCAATGCGATGGTTTTTTTGGCGATTTCGCAGCTGCTTCTGCGCAGGGATTCAACTTTTGTTTCGAATTTTGGGCCAAGCGACGATTTCGTGACCACACCCGTCACCTGCCCAACAATGGTGACAAGCTGCGAAATTGCAGCAATATGTTTGTGATACGCATTGAGCGGCGGGTGCACACAATGACTGAAAAAGCTGAAATTGTCGGACCAGACGCGGTACTTTCCTATTGGTTCGATGAACTGGAGCAGAAGGACTGGTGGCAGAAGAGCGAGGATGTCGACCGCGAAATAGCAAGGCGTTTCGGCCCAACCCATCTGGCTCTCGCCGGAAGTATTCCGCAGGAATGGTGGGCTTCTGCGGACTCGGTTCTGGCGCTGATCATCGTGTTCGATCAGTTTCCCCGCAACATGTACCGCGGCACGCCGCTTGCCTTTGCCACTGACTGCCTGGCCCTGCGTGAGGCCAGTGCGGCCGTGGAGGCGGGTCTCGATAAACTTGTGCCTGAAGAGCGCAGGTTTTTCTTCTACATGCCGTTCGAGCATTCGGAGGACCTCGCCGATCAGGACCGGTGTGTTGAGTTTATATCGACTCTTGGTAACGAGAGACTGAGCGAATTCGCTCAGAAACATCGGGAGGTGATCGCCGCCTACGGGCGTTTTCCGCACCGCAACGCCATTCTTGCTCGTGAATCGACCGCAGAGGAAAAAGACTATCTGTCGAAACCTGGTGCAGGCTTCTGAAGCTCGCGTTAGGCCGGCGACTTTCCACAGGCACCGGAGCGGGCCTCGCCTGACAGGTACGCGGGTTCATTGTATATGCGATGAACAACGCTCCCGAGGCGATTCGCGTGAAATCGAACTTTCAGCGCCTGATATCAGCCATGCTTCCGATCGCGTTGTTTTTGGCTGCAATCATGACCGGCCCCGTGTTGGCGCAGGCAACTCAGGGCGAACCGCCGCAGCTTGATACCACCGACCGCATCACAGCCGCCCGCAACGCCATTGATTCGGCAAAGGGCAAGATCGAAGACCTGCGAAAACGCGAAGAAGCCGTGCGTTTCGACGATGCTGCCCTGGTGGAAATCCAGCTCGATCTTGAAGATATCGTCGCCAACATGGACGAGGTCAGCAAGAACCTGCAGCCCAGACTCGATGCCATAAAGGCCCGCGAGGAGGCCCTTGGCGAGCCCCCGGGAGAAAGCGAACCGAGCGAACCGGAAGCACTGGTCAGCGAGCGACGGTCCTTGGCGACTGAACGGGCACTGATCAATGCCGATATCGGTGGCGCGCTGGCCGTATCGGAACAGGCCGGCCAAATGGCAAAGGCGGTGACCACTTACCGACGCACGCTGTTTCGACAAACGATTCTCGGACGAGCCGACATTTCCTTGCAGAGCCTGCAGAACGCTAACAGGGCCCTGGTTTTCGAGCTCGGTCAGTTGGGTACGAGAATATCGAGCTGGGCCGCCTATACCTGGCATTACAAGCGATCGGCGCTTTTGTCGGCACTGTTCCTGACATTCGTGCTCGGCGTGGTCTTCGCCTATGGCGAATATCAATTTGCATCGCGCGTTATGGTGCACGACCTCAGCGACGACAATCCCAGTGCGTTCCATCGCCAGACCTTGGCCTTCTGGTCCACCCTGTTTCCGGTGCTCGGGCTGACCATTTTTTGCACGCTGGCGATCTTCTTTCTGAACAGTTTTGATGTCCTGAGCAGCGACATCGCCGGGATGCTGATTCCGCTGCTTCAGTTCATTGTTCTGGTGTTTTTCGTGTCGCGGCTGGCGACGGCGGTTCTCGCCCCGAGGCAACCATCCTGGCGCCTGGTTCGCGTCTCGGATCGGGGTGCCGGGCTGTTGTGGTGGCTGGTCGTTGCCATGGCGTTCGTCAATGCGGGTGATTATCTCGCCGGCAGTATCAGCGAGGTTCTCGATTCTCCACTCATCCTGACCGTTGCCAAGAGCTTTCTGGCGACGGTGATTATTGGCGTCATCCTGGTGATCACTTCATTCATCCATCCGATGGCGGATGAGGACGGGATGAGCCGTCCCTGGCCGAAACTCATTTCCCTGCCGCTGCTGGTTCTTGGTCTGGCTCTGATCTTCCTGCCGCTGTTTGGTTTTGTCGGACTGGCGCGGTTCGTGGCCACGCAAGTGGTGATTCTCGGTGCCCTGCTGGTGACCATGTATCTCGGCTTTCTGGCAGCGCGGGCTGTATCGGAGCCAGAAGCCTTTGTCGGATCCTCGCTTGGCCGGCTGCTGTCACAACGTCTGCATTTCGGGCAGGTCGCCGTCGAGCAGCTCGGATTGTTGTGCGGATTGTGCCTCTATCTGCTGGTGCTGGCCTGCGGCCTGCCCATCATCTTTCTGCTGTGGGGCTTTCAGTTCAGGGACATTCAGAATTGGATCCAGGACAGCCTGAGTTCCATTACCATCGGCAGCGTTACCATCTCGGTGACCGGCATTCTTCTCGGGCTGCTGGTGTTCCTGGTCGGCTATTTCGTCACCCGCTGGTTTCAGCGCTGGGCTGACGAAAACGTCATGCGGCGCGGTCGCATGGAAGCAGGCTTGCGCAATTCGATCCGCACGGCGATCGGATACGCAGGCGTGGCGCTTGCCGCGGTGGTCGGCCTGACCGTCGCGGGCCTCAACCTGTCGAACCTGGCGCTGGTTGCGGGTGCGCTGTCGCTTGGCATTGGTTTTGGACTGCAGAACATCGTCAACAATTTCGTCTCCGGCCTCATTCTCCTGGCCGAACGGCCATTCAAGGTGGGTGATTGGGTGGAGACCGCGTCGACCCAGGGTTTCGTCAAACACATTTCGGTTCGTGCAACGGAGATCGAGACCTTTCAACGGCAGTCGATCATCGTGCCGAACTCGGAGCTCATCAATTCTCCCGTCGGCAACTGGACCCACCGCAATCGTCAGGGCAGGGCGGATATTGCGGTCGGCGTTTCCTATGATTCGGATCCGAAGCAGGTGGTGAGCCTACTGGAGGAGATCGGCCAGACAAACGATCAGGTTCTTTCCGATCCGCCACCCCACGTGGTGTTCACGGGCTTCGGTGACTCCTCGCTGGATTTCGAGTTGCGCGTCTATTTAAGGGATGTGCTCTCGATCGTGATCGTCGGAACTGACCTGCGGCTCAAGATCTTCGAACGATTCAACGAAGAGGGGATCGAGATACCGTTCCCGCAACGCGATTTGCACATCAAAATGCCGGCCGATGGCGGCAACGAGGCGACCGAGCAGATTGAGGAAGCCGTAAGTGCTGCGGTGCCATCCACCGACACTTCGAAGCAACAACCGGGACGGCCTGCCGATCCCGACCAATGATCGGCGAGGGTCAACCACAGAGCGGCACCTTTTCGACGAGCTGCTTCATCGGAACCAGTTTGCGCAGATCTACGTCGTTGGTCAGGACGAAATAGGTCCCCGCATCGGATGTCTTCAGCAGCGTATCGACCAAAAGCGGACCGCTGGGGAGCGATGTCGTGCGACAGCCGCCTGTTGTGACGGTCAAGTATCCGCGTGTCTCTTTCGGAAAAGCCTTCTTGCGTTGGCGCACGAGATCTCGCAGAGCCGAAAGGCGAGGCAAGTCGGCTTCGGGAATCCGGAATACCTGCGCGCCTTCTGGTGGGGTCCCGCCGGGTTCGGTGAACTTGACTTCTTCAAGGACAAAACGTTCTTCAACGGCGGGGCCGGCCGGCGATTCCTTGAGGCCGGTGATGATGATGGCACTGTCTCTTTGAACGCGCAGGCCATCGGGCATGTCGACGGCGACGCGCAACTGCCGGGCGTCGAGGGTCATCATGTCCAAACGGCTGAGTTTCGGTAGAGAGGTGACTGGAACGTGGCCGCATCCAACGACCATGGAGGCAATAACGAGGAGGTAAGATGCACGCACAACGATTTCCTGCTTTACATGATTTTTTTATTGTTTTACGATAAATTATTATCGAGTTAATAGGAGTATTTTGGCAATGCAACAGACCGCGTCGACATCGCAGGATACCTTTGCCCGCGTTCGCAGGCTCAGCATCTGGCTGCAGCGGCTGACAAGTCTGGGGATCGTGGTTTTCGTCGCGTTCTCGGCGTCTGTCGTGGCATTTCCAGCGTGGTTCGATGGCATGATCTCGGCGGCTTATCCGGATCTGACGATGGCAGCGGGAATCAACGTTTCCAAGCGGGTGGTGCTGTTGCTCATGCTGAGCTTGCCGTTGGTTGTGACGCTCTACGGCCTCTGGAATGTACGTCTGCTGTTCGGTGCCTATGCTCGCGGTGAGGTGTTCTCATCGGTGCCAGCGGCCTACATCCGCAATGTCGGAGCAGCCATGTTGGCCAACGTCGTCCTCTCGGTGCTTGTCCACACCATCGGCAGTGTCGTTTTGACCATCGATAATCCGCCGGGGACCCGCCAGCTCACCGTTTCATTGTCGAGCAACACCTACCTGCTGCTCCTAATGGGTGGGTTGCTTGTGGTGATCGGTTGGGTGATGCGGGAAGCGGCTCGCATTTCCGACGAAAACAGCCGATTTGTGTGATTCTGGCCATGCCGATCATCGTCAATCTGGATGTGATGTTGGCCCGCCGCAAGATGCGGTCGAGGGAGCTGGCCGAGCGTGTGGGAATCACCGAGCAGAACATTTCGCTGCTCAAATCCGGCAAGGTCAAAGGCGTTCGCTTCGAAACGCTCGAGAGGATCTGCGAAGTGCTCGACTGCCAGCCGGGCGATATCCTGGAGTATGTTCGCGAAGACGGTGAGCAGGAGCGCTAAGTGCTTGTTGAGGGAATCCTGGTGACAATCAGCCCGCCGACGACAATCAACGCGGCTCCGGCAATCGCTGCCGGGGCGGGAATTTCGTTGAAGAATACGATGCCCATTAGAGTGGCGAACAGGATCCAGGCGTAGTGCACCGGTCCGAGCGTCGCCGCGTCGGCATGACGGAACGCCAGTATATTGAAAAACTGCGCAACGATCGCAATCGGCCCCATCACGAGGAACGGCAACAGTCCGGCCAGATTAAGCGCCGACCAATCGACAAGCAGCATCGACAGGGCACCGACGATCAGTGTACCGAACCCGTTGACGTGGAGCAGAACGCCAAGCGCACGCTCGCGCCTTGCCAACACCTTGATCATCAGGACCTCGAACGCAATAAACATAGCCCCCGCGGCTGCAAAGAGCACACCTTCGAAACTGGCCGCCGTCCCGCCGGTTTCGCGCAGCGACTGCATCACCACTAGATAGGCCCCGGCAGCGGCAACCAGACCGGCGATCCAATGGGCTGGCAGGATGCGCTCTTTCAGGAGCAGGCCAGCGAGGGCAACAATCAGCAGGCCTTCCGTCAAACCGATCGCCGTCGCGTAGGCAATTGGAATGATAGTCGCCGCGTGGATGGCGCAGACACCACCGCCGGTGCCGAGTGCTGCGCGCAACAGATGCTGCCACGGCTTCGGCGAACGCATGGAAGACAAAGGAGTTCGTGTGGCTGCCACGACTACTAAAACCGTCAAAAAGCCACCCAGATATCGCATGGCCATGAGCGCCACCGCCGGATGGGCGCCATCGGCGATCTTGCCGGCTGCGAATATCGGGGTGAACAATGCTGTCCCGACGAGACTGAGCAGAATTCCTCTGGTGGTGCTGGCGTGCATCTCGACGGTCCTTTCGTGCCGGACAATGCTTTGCCAGGCGGATCCCGACTAGCGTCTATCTCGTATGGGTGGTATGCAAATGTGCATGTTGAATAGCGCTAGTATGCAAATATGAACTGGGATGACTTGCAGTTGTTCGAGGCCGCCGCGAGCATGCGCGGCATATCAGCGGCGGCTCGAACGCTTGGTCTCAGCCAACCGCAACTGAGCCGACGTCTTCGCCGTTTCGAAGACCAGATGGGCGCACGTCTATTCGATCGCACCCCCAATGGTCTCATGCTGACGCCTGCCGGTGAGCGGCTTCTGCCGCTGGCTGCTGAGATGAAGAGGGCGGCAGATTCCGTGCGCCGGATCCAGCCGGAGCTGGCAAGCAAAACCCGACGCGTCGTTCGTATCTCACTTGACGAAGTCCGTCAGCAATTGCTGATGCGGCATGTGTCTTCGTTGCGTGCCGCGGTGCCGCAAGCTGATATCGAGTTCTACAGCGCTCACATGCATCTCGATCACGCCACTCGCGAGACCGACATACAGATCCGATCGTGCATGCCGGAAAGCGATACGCTGGTCGCCAAGCGCCTGGGAGAGTTGACCTATGGGGTTTATTGCAGCAGCGACTTTCGCAGAGCAACTGCAGTGCCGGCGCTGGACGACACCAACTGGATCGATCTGTCGACCGATCGCATTTGGTATCCGGAGATCCGCCAGTGGATGCAGCAGAATGTCCACCACCCGGCAAAGCTCCGGGTCAATACAATGACCGGCATGGTACAGGCGATCGAGGCTGGTGCGGGATACGGGATTCTGCCGCGTTTCATGGCGGAGGATGCGAGAGGCCTCCAGCCTGTCGACGGTCTCGATGCCGTTTATACGTCGCAGGAGAATCTGATCATCCACCGCGACTTGCTGCGCGACCGCACCATCCGCATGGCCGTCGATGCCATAGTGGCTCTCTATCGCAAGGCAGACTTGAAAGAAGCTGCTTAGCCGCTAACCCGGAAAGTGGCAGGCGACCCTTGTGCCACCCACATCGGCAAGCTCCGGCTGGGCCTCGCGGCAGATAGCTTGCGCCTTCGGGCACCGACCCGCGAAGGCACAGCCGGGTGGCAAGTTGATGGGGCTCGGCGGGTCGCCTGATACCGATCGGACCAGCCTCGGAATTCACCGAAACCGCCGCCGCTGAATGGTGGGTATCCGGTGTTGGAGACGCGATCTCGACGGACGATAATCGTGCCGGAACTCACCCAACACAGCCATCCAGCGTTAACCACTGATTAAGTTCAGACTGGAAATTTCGGGGCATCTGCCTTCTGTTCACTGGATCGGAACAATGATCTGAAACAGTGCGCCAACCGATTGGGACGAGTCTGTCCCGAGTTTGCGGCGGGATGGCAGATGACTGACACGACAGTAGTGACAGAAAAACCGCTTTGCGTGGACCTCGATGGCACGCTGGTGGCGACCGACACGCTCTGGGAGGGCGTACTGCGCCTGGTGCTGCGCAATCCGCTGATGGTGTTTGCCGTCTTTCGCTGGATGCTGGCCGGCAAGGCGGCGCTGAAACAGGCCGTTGCAGATCATGCACCACGTGATCCGGCCGGCTGGCCGGTCCGACCTGACCTGCTGGAGTTACTGCAACGTGAAAAACGCAAGGGGCGGCGCCTGGTGCTTGCCACCGGTGCACCGGCCAAGGTTGCGCAGGGCATTGCCGATCATCTTGGCATCTTCGACGAGGTTCTGAGCACATCAGGCGACATCAATCTGACAGCATCACGCAAGCGCGACCGGTTGGTCGAACGCTTCGGCCACGGTGGCTTCGACTATATTGGTGATAGCCGTGACGATATTCCTGTGTTCGAAGCCGCCGACAAGGCGTTGGTGGTGGCCCCCGATCCGGCCGCGAGCCGTTGGCAGCAGGCCAACGGAGCAGAATTGTTACTGCAGCCGAAGGGCGGTGTGCGGACCATCCTCAAGGCCATTCGTGTTCACCAGTGGCTGAAGAATTCGCTGCTGGCCGTGCCATTGGTGCTCAATCACGAGGTCTTCAATATCGGCATGGTGGCGGCGGTAATCGGCGCTTTCCTGTCTTTCTCCTTTGCTGCCTCTTTCGTCTATGTGCTGAATGATTTGGCGGATCTGGAAAACGACAGGCTCCACTACCGCAAAAAACGCCGGCCGTTCGCGAGCGGGCAATTGTCGATACCGGCCGGGCTGGCACTGGGTGCCGGTCTGCTGGTGCTGTCGCTTTGCATCGCCGCGTTTTTGCCGCCGCTGTTCCTGGGCGTGCTGCTGCTTTATGTTGTCGCAACAACGGCCTATTCGTTTTTCCTGAAGCGCAAGCTTCTGGTCGACGTGTTCACGCTCGCCGGCCTTTTCACACTGCGTATCATTGCCGGCGCCGCAGCCACCGGGGTTGATCTGTCCTTCTGGCTTCTTGCCTTTTCAATCTTCTTCTTTCTGTCTCTGGCGCTGGTCAAACGCTATGTCGAGCTGCAGGAACTGGCAGGTGACGAAGGTTCAAAGCGCCTCGGCCGCGGTTACTACGCGGTCGATTTCGAGATGATCGGCCAAGCCGGCATCTCCTCCGCCTTCGGTGCGGCGCTCGTCCTGGCGCTTTATGTGCACAGCAATGAAGTCCAGGAAATGTACGCGACGCCCGCCCTACTGTGGCCGCTCTGTCCGCTTATCCTCTACATGCTGCTGCGCATTTGGATGTTGGCGCGCCGCGGCCAGATGGAGGACGATCCGGTGGTGTTCATCATCAGTGACTGGCGCAGCCAGTTGTGCACTGTCGTTGGCGCGGCACTGGTGCTGATTGGAGCTGTGGCTCCTCTATGAGCTATGCGAGCTGGGGCCGAACCGTCCGGGCAGACCGCCCGGCACTTGGCATTGAAGACCTGCTTGCCAACGGGTTCACCGGCGGAAGTTGGCTTCCTTATGGCAATGGCCGGTCCTATGGAGATAGCTGCCACAACGACCGTGGAACACTGATCGATTGCCGCGGTCTTGACCACATCCATTCTTTCGACGAGCAGACTGGAGAACTGACCTGCGGACCTGGTGTCCTGCTGAGTGACATTCTCAATCATGTTCTGCCTTTAGGCTTTTTTCTGCCTGTGACGCCTGGGACCAGTTATGTCACCGTTGCCGGCGCGATCGCCAATGACGTGCATGGCAAGAACCATCATGTGCGGGGCACTTTTGGCGCCCATGTTCTTCAGTTCAGGCTGCTTCGGTCCAATGGTGAGACGCTGGTTTGTTCCCCCACCGACAACCCGGCACTGTTCTCGGCAACCATCGGCGGCATGGGACTGACGGGTTTGATCACCGAGGCGACCATTCGGCTGATGCGGGTGGCCAATCCCGACATTCGCCAGCGGACCCTGCGTTTTGACAATCTGGATGTATATTTCGACCGCTGCGGTGTCTTCGATGACGCGCACGAGTACTCCGTTGCATGGATCGATCAGATGGCCCGCGGACGGAAATTCGGACGCGGTATTCTGATGGGCGGAGACCACGCCGATTCCGACGGGTCAAAGATTATATTGCCCCGTGAGCCGAAGCTGTCGGTTCCGATTACGCCGCCGATCAGCCTTATAAACCGCGCTTCGTTGAAGGCCTTCAACGAGCTCTATTTCCGCAAGGAAAAGAGCGGTGAAAATGTTCGCAAGGTTCCATGGGCGGGATATTTCTATCCACTCGATGCGGTCGGCAACTGGAACCGGCTATACGGACCCCGCGGGCTCTACCAACACCAAAGCGTTTATCCTTTGGAAAACGGTCATGAGACGACCGTCCGGTTGATGGAATGTGCCCAGCAGCATGGCCACGCCTCTTTCTTGACCGTGCTGAAGCGGTTCGGGACACCATTTTCCCCGGGCCTTCTTTCATTTCCTCGTCCGGGTTTCACCCTGACGCTCGATTTCGCCAACCACGGAAAGAAAACGCTGCGTCTGCTGGATGCGCTGGACGCCATCGTTATGGAAGCGGGCGGCGCAATCAATCCCTACAAGGATGACAGGATGCGGCCGGAGACCTTCAGTGCGTCGTTCGGGAACTGGCGCGACCTTGAGGCGTACCGCGATCCGGCGATGATGTCGGACTTCTGGAGACGCACGGCCATGCAGCTCGTGCATCAGGCTCGAGCGGCGTAATTCGTTGCAATTTTAGCGATTTAGGCAAGAGCGTCTTTACCCTTCCAATTCACCAAATCTAGGGGTTTGGCTGCTACCCATAGGGCGAACGGGGAAGCAATATGAACTACATTCCATTCATTCTTTTCACGGTGTTGACCAACGCCGCGGCTCAGTTGCTGCTCAAGCAGGGCATGCTCAGCCTCGGCCCGTTGGAATTCGCCGGCGAGAACATCGTCCTGAAAATTTTTCAGATCGTCTTCAATCCATGGGTGTTTGCCGGGCTGACGACTTTCGTCATCTCCATGGCGTCGCACCTATACGTGCTGTCGAAGGTCGAATTGTCCTTCGCCTATCCGTTTTTGAGCCTGGCCTATGTGGCGGTGGCGGTCTTTGCCTATTTCGTTTTTCGCGAAGACCTCAATGCCTGGCGTATCGCCGGCATCGCCTTCATCTGCGTCGGAACGGTCCTGATCGCCCAGTCGGGCCGCACGGATCCACGCGAAATCGCCGGGTTGGAAACACCGGCCAACACAAAATCAGCGAGCTAATGATATGAAGCACATTCTCTTCGGCGGCGACGGTTTCGTCGGACGCCAACTTGCGCAGAAGCTGATCAAGGACGGCGAGGACGTGGTCGTCGCCGATATCGCCAAGGGAGACGTCCCGCACTACGCCAATTGCCGCTTTGTCGAACTGGATGTCACAGACAAGTCGCAGTTCGACAGGCTCGACATCGCCGCCGACGACATGGTCTACAACCTGTCGGCAAAGATGCTGTCGCCGCTGCAGATCCGCTCCAAGCGGCACGACTTCTTCTGGCCGGTCAATTACCACGGTACGGAAAACATCATCGAAAAGATGGCGGCCAGCGATGCCGGCAAGCTGGTGCATTACACGACCGATATGGTCTACGGCCACACCTTTACCTATCCGCAGACCGAGGAGCATCCGGCCAATCCGCTGGGCGAATACGGCCTGTCGAAATGGAGGACCGAGGAACTGGCCTGGCAGTGGCGCGAGAAGGGCATGCGGATTTCGCTGTTTCGCCCGCGCCTTATCATCGGCCCGGGTCGGCTCGGCATTCTGTCGAAACTGTTCAAGCTGGTCGATTACAACCTGCCGGTGCCGATGATCGGTTCGGGTCGCAATCCGTACCAGTTCATTTCGGTCTTCGACTGTGCGGAAGCGGCAAGGCTGGCGTGGAAGGCTGGCGTTCCGAACGAGGCCTACAATCTCGGTTCCGATGATCCGCCACCGGTGCGCAAGCTGCTCGGCGACCTGATCAAACACGCCGGTTCGAAATCCTTTCTGCTGCCGACTCCGGCCTGGGCCGTCAAGCGCACGCTCGACCTGTTCGACCTGGTCAATCTGCCGATCATGGATCCTGAGCAGTACCTGATCGCTGACGAGATGTGCATCCTCGACTGCACCAAAGCGAAGGAGCAGCTCAGCTGGAAGGCCGAATACCGGGACGAGGATATGCTGATCTCGGCCTATGACGAATATCGTGCAGGGCTGGCGGGCGAAAAGGCATTTCCCGGCAAGCTCAGCGAAAAGACCCAGTAGAGGAGCGCATCATGAACGTCTGGACATCAGAGCCTGAAGCAACGACCACCGTCGATGCGCCCGTCATCGACAAGCCGAACCTGTTGTCGGTCGAGGACGCCAAGGCGCTCGATCTGCCTCATATGACGGAATACTTCAAGGCGCATCTCAACCCGGGTCAGCTGCATTTCATGAAGTTGCTCGGCTTCAACAAGGTGAAGATCGAGAGCGCTGAGGGGATGTATTACATCGACCAGAACGGTCGCAAGATTCTCGACTTCTTCGGCGGTTTCGGCTCGCTCGCCTTTGGCCACAATCATCCGCGCATCCTGGCGGCCCGCAAGGCCTTCCAGGATGAAAAGCGGCATGAGATCGCCATGGCCTTCCTGTCGCAATACGCCGCGGCACTGGCCAAGAACCTGGCCGAGATTTCGCCCGGCGACCTGGATATGGTGTTCCTCGGATCGTCCGGATCCGAAGCCATGGAAGCCGCCGTCAAGGTGGCCGAACGGGCGGCCGGACCTGAGCGCAGCCGCATCGTCTACGCGGAGAACTCTTTCCACGGCAAGACCAAGGGCGTTTTGTCGCTGACGGATTCACCGCTCTATCGCGGCCAGTTCCGCCTGGTCGACGACACCGTGCGGGTGCCGTTCGGGGATATCGATGCCATTCGAAGCGCCTTCGAATCCGATCCGACGATCGGCGTCATCGTGCTCGAAACCATCCAGGGTGGCGGCGGCATTATCTCCGCTCCGCCGGAGTTCTGGCAGGAACTGCGAGCCCTCTGTGACAAGCATGGTGTACTGTGGGTGGCTGATGAAGTGCAATGCGGCATGGGCCGTTCCGGGCGTTTCTATGCCTTCGAACATGCCGGCGTCGTGCCTGACGTGACCGCATTGGCGAAGTCGCTCGGTGGCGGCAAGTGCGCCATGGCGGCAATGATCGCCACGCGCGATGTTTATATGAAAGCCTATGGCAAACCGGCTACCGCGCTGATCCACGGTCCGGCGACCTTTGGCGGCATTGGTGAAGCCTGCATCACCGCCATTGAAGGCCTGAATATCCTCTATGACGACGATCTGATCGCCAATTCGGCGAAGCAGGGGGCCTATCTGCTGGAGCGGCTGAAGGCGCTGCAGGAGAAATATCCGAAGATCATCAAGGATGTCCGCGGCCAGGGGCTGATGGTGGGTCTGGAGTTCCAGGACTTCAGTCAGACCATGCCCATGGTGGTGCGGCCGCTGCTTTCGGTGATGGACGAGAAGCTCAAGGGTTCGCTCTCCGGCTTCATCGGCGCGCTGCTCTTGCGGGACTACGACACGCTGGTGGCCTTCACCGAATACAACCGCAACGTCATCCGGCTCGAGCCGCCGCTGATCTGCAGCAAGGAAGATGTCGATACGTTCGTCGACAATCTGGACAGCCTGCTGTCGCGCGGCATCGTGGGCATCGTCAAGGATTTCGTTGCCAGTCAGGTGAAGTAAGCATCGTGTCGCCGGGGCATTGGTCCCGGCGGCCCACATTTCGGGGACAGGGGTGAACACCATGACCGATCAGACAGCGGGCATGCTGCCGGGACGTTTCGAACGCATTAGTGATGCTCTCGAAGGCATTCTGACGCGGCGCTTTGTGCGCATCGTCGCGCCGATCCTTTTCGGCCTGGTCATGGTGGCAGTAGCGGCCGGTGCCGTAATCAAGCCGGAGCACAATTGGGACATCGCACCCTATATCGCGCTTGCCATGGAACCGGAGACCCCGGGCACGGCGGCGCTGCATCAGCGCACCTACGATCTGCTTGAAGGCTCGGCAAGCGTCGGGCAGTGGCATACCTTGACCCAGGGCAATTCCTACAACATCGCCCTTTACGAAAACCCCGACTATTTCGCCTCCCAGTTCGGCATGTACCGGGTCAAGTGGGGTTATATCGAAACGCTGCGATTGCTTGGGCCTTTCACGGGCTATATCGAGGCGACGCAGATCATCAACATCGTCAGCATCCTGGTGATCGGGTCCGTGCTGCTGATGTGGCTTCACCGCTTCGATGCGATCGAGGGCTCCTTGATCCTGGCGCCCGTCATGCTGCTCATGGGTTTCCTGAACATGGGCCAGAGCGCCGGTCCGGATTTGATGACGTTCGCCGCTTTCACGGTGGCACTCTATCTCCTTCGCATCGGCCGGGACTGGTCGGCGGTGCCGTTTGTTTTGCTCGCCTTCGCCATTCGCCCCGACGGCATCGTCTTCATCTTTGCGCTGCTGCTGGCGGCTGTGGTGATTGGCGGCCGCAAACTGCCTCTGCTGGTGGCCTTTGCGCTCTCGGTTGGCGGCTATCTGCTGATCACCGGCAATCTCGACCATCCGGGCTGGTGGCCGCATTTCGTCTTCTCGAATGTCGAACTGCAGAACGACATGCGCGGCTTTGCACCTGCCTTTGACCTGATGGTTTACATCAAGGGTCTGGTGCGAGGTGTCAGCGTGGGTCTTCGCAACAATGACTGGCTGCAGGTCTGCGCCATCCTGCTTCTTGCCTGGGTACTTCTGCGTCGGGCAGGGCGGCAGCCTGTCGGCATTGCGGCTAGTCTGTTCCTGGCACAGGTTCTGTGCGTGGGCGGCAAGTTCGTCAGCTTTCCGCTGCCGGATGACCGGGTCTACTTCCTGTATGTCATCCTGGCCACCGTGCTGTTGCTGGAAAGCTGGAAGCCGCGCCTTGATCTGGCAGCTAAGGACGGCGCATCCTCATCCTGACCACTGTCGTCGGGCGTTTTTCGCATGTCGCAAACAGGCGATAGTGAGCCTTGTCGTGTCGGCATATTTGCCGCACTCTCTGACTTCGTGTGAGACGTAGCCGCATCGGCGCGTTCGCGGAAGCCTGAAGCGAGCCACGACAGGGCGCCGCCGCCAGCCGCCATGCTGATTTGCGCCCGTAACGACGAAAAGGGCAGGAACCATGAAAAGCAGCGCACGCGCGGTTGTGATCGGCGGGGGCGTGGTCGGCGCATCGACGCTCTACCACTTGGCGAAAAAGGGTTGGGACGATGTTGTCCTGCTTGAGCGCAAGGAGTTGACGTCCGGTTCGACCTGGCACGCCGCCGGCCTGCTGCCGCTCTTCAACATGAGCTACTCGGTTGGCCAGATCCACAAATACTCGGTCCGCTTCTACCAGGAACTTGCCGAGGAAACCGGCATGGACACCGGTTTCCGCAAGGTGACCAATGTGCGTCTGGCACGCACTCAGGACCGGCTGGACGAGTACGAATATTACATGGGCGTGGCGGAGACGATCGGTATCGACGTCGTTCGCATGACACCGGATGAGATCAAGGAGAAGTGGCCCTACGTCAACACGGACGGTCTGCTCGGCGCGATCTGCCACCCGGAAGACGGCTACATCCAGCCGGCCGACCTCACCCAGGCTTTGGCCAAAGGTGCCCGTGACCGCGGCGCCACGATCTACCGAAACACGACGGTTCTGGGGCTTGATCAGGCCGAGAACGGCTCCTGGACGGTCAGGACCGACCAGGGTGACATCACCTGCGAGCACGTGATCTCGTGCACGGGCAATTTCGCCCGCAAGACCGGGGCGATGGTCGGGCTGGACGTGCCGGTGATACCGGTCGAGCACCAGTACATCGTCACGGAAGCGCATTCGGAAATCCAGAAGTTCCGCGCCGAAGGCGGTGCCGAACTCTGCGTGCTGCGCGAGTCCGATTCCTCCTGGTACATGCGCGAGGAGGCTGGCGGCCTGCTGCTTGGGCCGTACGAGAAGGGCGCACCGTGCTGCTATGTCGATGGACCTTCGGACGATTCCGAATACGAGCTCTTCCAGGAGGACATCGACCGGTTGATGCCGCATATCGAGACGGCCATCGAGCGGGTTCCCTATTTCGGCGAGGCCGGTATCAAGAAGGTCTACAACGGCGCCATCGCCTACACGCCGGACGGCTCGCCGATCATCGGACCGGCACCGGGGCGGAAGAATTTCTGGCTCAACGAGGGTCATTCCTTTGGCGTGACGGCTGCCGGTGGTGCAGGTTGGCAGCTCGCCTTGTGGATCGTTGAAGGTGAACCGAGCATCGACATGATGGGCGTCGATCCGCGTCGCTTTGGTCCCTACGCGACGGAAGGCTACCTGCGCGAGAAGAACGAAGAAGCCTACGCCAACGTCTTCACCGTGCACTATCCTGACGAGGAACGCATCGCGGCGCGGCCGCTGAAGCGCACCCCCTGTTACGACCGGATGAAGGATCTGGGTGCCGTGTTCGGCTCGGTCTATGGCTGGGAGCGGCCCAACTGGTTTGCGCCGGCCGGCTATGGCCTCGATGTTGCCACGCTCGACAAACCGGATGTGCTTACCAATCACAATCATCCGGAGCCGGACGCCGAAAACAAGGTGAAGGAGTTGTGGTCGTTCCGTCGCTCCAACTATTTCGAACATGTCGGCAACGAGGTGCGCAATGTGCATCAAAATGTCGGCCTGCTGGACATGTCCGCCTTCGCCAAGATGGAAGTCTCAGGTCCAGGCGCCCGCGACTGGCTGGAATCGATCCTTGCCAACTCGGTACCGAAGAAGCGGGGCCGCGTGGCGCTGTCTCACTTGCTGACCAAGGAAGGCGGCGTTCGCTCCGAATTCACGGTCTACGAATGGGCGCCAGGACGCTTCTACCTCGTCTCGGCGGGCGCCTTCGAGGCGCACGATCACGACTATCTGCGCAAGCTCGCGCCGACCGACGGCTCGGTGCGGCTCAACGCAATCACCGAGCGTCTGGGCGTTCTGGTGCTTGCCGGTCCGCGGGCGCGCGACGTGCTCGCCAAGCTGACCCGTACCAGCCTCGCCAACGCCGACTTCCCCTGGCTGTCCGGCAAGCAGATCAATGTGGGGCCCGCCAGCGCTCATGCCATTCGCGTGAACTTCGTCGGCGAGCTAGGTTGGGAACTGCATCATCCGATCGAACAGCAGAACACGATTTTCGATCTGCTGATGGAGGCGGGCGAAGAATTCGGGATCAAACCGTTCGGCATCCGGGCGATGACGGCAATGTCGATCGAAAAGTCTTACCGGCTCATCCCGCGCGAGCTGTCGATCGAATACAATGCTTACGAATCCGGCCTTGACCGTTTCGTCAAGCCGAACAAGGGCGACTTCATCGGCCGCGACGCCGTCGTACGCGCCCGCGAGGAGGGGCTGAAATGGAACTTTGTCACGCTCGAAGTTCATGATGTCACCGACACGGATGCCCGCGGCAACGAAGCGATCTATCGCGGCGGTGAATTGATCGGAAGGGCGACCAGCGGCACTTACGGCTTCCGTTTGCAGAAGTCACTGGCGCTCGCCATGCTTCGCCCCGAATTCAGCGAATTGGGAACAGAAGTTGAAATCCGGATTCTGGGCAAGAACCATCGCGCGACGGTGATTGCGGAAAGCCCCTACGATGCGGAAAACGAGGCTCTCCGAGCTTAGGCTCAAAGTCAGTTGCTTCTGAGCTGGCCGCATGGTGACATTCGGCCGGCTCCTCAATTGATGAGCGGGCCTTACGAACAGAGCGCCTCCAGGGCGGTTGGTTTGACGATGGTGATCCGCTTGTATGCCACCTCGATCAGACCTCGGGTTTCGAAGCGTTTGAGCGTTCGATTGACGACGTCCCGGGCTGCATTTGCCAGTTCACCAATTTGAGCCTGCGAGAGGCCGACAATCTCGTAGGGAATGTCTGACTCGACCTTATTCGGCGACGCTACCCTCAACAGGGTTGATGCAATGCGCGTTTCGACGTTTGGTATCAACAGGTCGGACACTGTCGCGATGGCAATATCCATGCCGTAAGACGCAACTTTGGCCAGGTGACGTTGATATTTCGGGTCAGCCGTCGCCAACTGATCCAACGCCAAAAGCGGAACATGGAAGGCGATCGAAGGCCTGATTGCCACGAATGCCAGGTTTCTCTGTCGTCGACTGAGGGTCGCATCATACCCAAACCACACACCCGCGTTGCAGATGTGGGCAAGCCTGTCCTCATTGCGCTGCGGCACCAGGATCCCGAACGAACCCCCGGCAACGCCGTAGATGCCGCCGCGGAAGTCGCCGATTTCAAAAACACGCCCGCCAACCGGAAATTCCCGCAGAGTTGCCCGTTGAAGGACAGCTTCCTGGAAGGCCCGATCCTGTTCGGCCAGCCACCCGCGCGTTAAAACGGCACGCTTCGCCGCGGCGAAGTTCGCAGGATTTGCTTTGTGTCGGGACATTGGCTTTCTCCCGCTGCTGCTTGCGCGATCCGGTACGATGCCTCGCAATTTCAATACCGGTTAAGTGTATTGGCTGATTCAAATCGACTTTGTCGTGATCGCAACAGATTCCGCCAAGGTATCGTATATCCTTGAGGCAGAATTTCGGAAGTCGGGACTCATGAGGTTCCTGCGGCTCGGCCTTGAGTGGCCTCCCATCCCTCAGGAAATACGTAATTTCAATAACGGTCCACTTGTGATCAAACCAATTCGGAGAACGCGAATGACACTTTTTCCTCTCCTCAAAACAGCGGCCCGAACGGCGGTTGCGTTGATTGCATCAGTTTCAGTGGCATGGTCCTGCACCGGTATCATGCTTACCGGATCAGACGGAAGCATCATCCGCGCAAGGACCGCCGAATGGGGTCCGTTTGACCTCGAGACGAAAATCAACATTATCCCAAGGGGTTACGCTTATAGTGCCGGAGAGATGCCGGACGGCAAGCCAGGTGCGACCTGGACGGGCCGCTACGGCATGGTCGGCATCAGCATGCTCGATCATGGCGCTCCTGCCGACGGAATCAACGAGGCGGGCCTCACAGCCGGGCTGTTTTATTTGCCTGGTTTCACGGAGTATCAGGAGTACTTGCCCGACCAGGCCGATAACACCATTCCCGGAGATTTGCTGGCCAGTTACGTCTTGTCCCAGTTCGAAACCGTTGCTGAAGCCCAGGCCGGTCTCGAGGCCGTGCGGGTTGTCGGCGTCGTGGATGAAACGCTTGGATTTCCATTCCCGTTTCACATGCTGGTGGCCGACCGTTTCGGCGGCCGGATTGTGGTCGAATACATTAATGGCGAATTGACGGTTTTTGAGGCACCGCTCGGCGTCATTACCAACTCGCCGAACTATGACTGGCACATGACGAACCTCAACAACTACGTCAATCTGACAGCCATCGGTCTTCCTGAAGTTGAAGCCAGCGGTGTGACGTTTGCACCACTTGGCGCGGGAAGTGGGATGATCGGCCTGCCGGGCGACTTCACTCCCCCGTCGCGGTTTGTGCGAGCAGTGGCATTCTCTCAGACGGCACGTGAAACCGAAGGCGGATACGATACGGTTCGAGAGGCGTTTCGGATACTCGATAATTTCAACATTCCGGCCGATGCCGCCGAAGGTGCGCAAGACAATGTCGAATCGGATGACCTGCTCTACAGTGCAACGCAGGTGACGACCGCCAGCGATTCACAAAATCTCACCTACTTCTATCACACCATGTATGACCGCACGGTCCACAAGGTCGATCTGCAGCAGATCGATTTCGGCGCCATGGGTGATGAGATGATCATCTTTCCGACAAGTGGCGATCGCGAGCCGACAATCGTTGACATGACGCCTAAGAAGTAGGGCGAGAAGTACGACGGTTGCGGCGAAAGTTTGCCGCGACCGTCAAGCCGCGCCGATCCACGGTTGACACTTTGCTGCTTTGGTATTCTGACTTCGTGTTTCAGACCGCACCCAGTCACCGAAGGATCGAACTGCCGCATGAGTGATAAACCGCGTGTCGATATGTGGTATTCGCTTCAGAGCGACTACTGCTATTTCCTGCTTGATCGTTTGCTGTGGCTTTCAGCCCAACAGGTCGACATCGTCCTACGGCCGGTGTTGGGAATTGTCCTTCGGATGCCAGAGGCTACGCGAGACCGCGGTGAAATCGAACAGCAGTATTTCCTGACCGATACCGAGCGGACTGCAGCCTATCTCGGCTTGCCCTATGTGCACCCGGAGCCGTCACCGATCCAGTTTGTTCCGGGATCTGTCTGGATTGCGGCTGAAGAGCAGCCTCTGATCGAACAGCTGTACTGTCTTTTCGTTGGTGCAAACCGGGCGGGAAAGGGTCTCGCTTTCCTCGACAAGGTCGGCAGAGGACTGTGGAACGGCGCCAATCCCAATTGGGATCGCGGCAGTTTTCTGGCCGACTCCATGGCTGATATCGGCCTCGACTTTGATCAGGTTCTGGACAGTTCAGACTGGAAAGATGTTTCGGAAGAGCTTCATGCCAATCACCTGGCAATGCTTGAAACCGGGCACTGGGGCGTGCCGCTGATGGCTTATCAGGGTGAACCGTTTTACGGGCAGGATCGATTTGATCAGTTGCTTTGGCGCATGGGGATCAATTCGACTTCAGGCGGCTGATACCAGCAATTGCTTGCGCTCGGCACGCTCTTGTTGCGGCGATCGGCCGTAGAGTTCGCGGTAGCATTTGGAGAAATGCGAGGCCGAAACGAAGCCGCAGGCGACCGCCACCTCAACCACCGGCATCGATGACTGAACCAGCAGATGCCGTGCCCGGTCGAGCCGGATTTCAAGGTAGTAGCGGGCAGGGGAGCGACCCATCTCTTGCCGGAAAAGACGCTCGATCTGCCTTCGGGAGAGGCCGGCATAGTCGGCGATTTCCAGCAACGACAAGGGCTCGGTCAGGTTGCTTTCCATCAATTCGATGATCGAAAGCACCTTGGAATTCTGTACACCCAGCCGGGCTCGCAACGGCAGGCGCTGGCGGTCGTGCGGGTTGCGAACCCGATCGGTGAGTGCCTGTTCACACACACGGTTGACCAGATTGTCGTCATGGTCCTCGCCGATCAGGTTGAGCATCATGTCGAGCGCCGCGGTGCCGCCGGCGCAGGTGTAAATGTTGTCATCCTGCTCGAAGAGATCGGCATAGACCTCGGCCAGCGGGAATTTTTCGGAGAATCCGGGGAGATCTTCCCAGTGGATTGCGCAGCGCCGGTTAGACAGCAGACCTGCAGCGGCCAGCACATAGGCGCCCGTGCACAGGCCGCCAACGGCAATGTTGCGGTTGTGAACTTCCCGCAGCCAGGCATGCAGGGATTTTTGCGCGTGGGCTTCGACGTTGACGCCGGAACACACGAACACCATGGATGGGCGCTTTTCTCCGGAAAGCATCTGCCGCTCTTCGGCCAACGTGGTGCTTGTGGATACTTCCACGCCGTTTGAGGCTTTCACAGGTTGGCCATCGAAGGATGCAACACGCCAAGTGTAGCATTCATAGCCAAGCATCCGGTTTGCGATGCGTAACGGTTCGATCGCTGTCGCGAACGCGATTAACGAGAAATCGGGTACAAGATAGAAAACAAAGGACCGCATTTGCGTTGACGGACTGCTTTCCATAGCGGTCAATCCCTGACTCGAGCAGTCGCGGGACAATCCATTCGCTGCACCAGCGTTTTCGATACCCGGAACCGCAGTTGCCTCGCATGCACCGACAAATGAAATCCGGCCGGCATGTCTGAATGCAACCCGTATTCACAAGCCTAAAGCAATGCTTGCGCGGAGATTGACATAGGGTTTGGCGGCTGTGAAGCGAAATTTCCTTTGTCTTTGTATAATTTATGGGAATGTTCAGCGCTTCTGATGATACCTGCTATCGACGCTGAAATCCGCGCCTTTGGCGGCCCCGCCGCCATCCTGTTGATGCGACGAGGCCAGCGATTTCGGGTCATCCTAGGCTTTCGCGCAAGGATCCCGCGCTTCGTGAATATCCGGCCAGCCAATATCTGCAAGCGTTCGATCGTCCAGTTTGGCGAGGGCGTTCGCCTGATCGCGACGCAAGCGAGCGCAACGCCACTGTTCCACGCGTTGGTGCAGCCACGCGGCAACCGGATTTCGGATGGTTCCGTTCGCTTTGGGACGCTGAGGCAGGTCAAGTCCCTCAAACGGATCGTTTGCATTCGTAACTCTATTCAGCATTTCCAGGTTCCTTCTGTCGAAACGGCACCGGCTCGATCCGGTGAGACCGCAGAGTGAAGGTCGCGACCCTTGAGCTTGACTATGGGCTCTTCGAATGGTTCAATCAAATGAAAAGGAATTAAGTTTTGATTCAGAAAAATTGAATGATGCCATGAATGCTCCCCTGAACCATCCCGTGCCGCTGCTTGAACTCGATGTGCTGCGGACTTTTGTTGCAATCGCCGATACCGGCAGCTTCACGGCCGCCGCATCGACCGTGTTTCGAACACCATCTGCCGTGTCGATGCAGATCAAGAAGCTGGAAGAAAATCTCGGCAGACCAGTGCTGTCACGCGATGCGCGCTCCGTGACGCTGACCAGCGATGGAGCCATCTTGCTGACCTATGCAAGGCGGCTTCTCTCGCTCAACCGCGAAGCCGTGTCGCAGTTCATTTCGCCGGATATTTCAGGTGTCGTACGCCTTGGCGCACCCGATGACGTCGGTGACCGCATTTTACCCGGCGTGCTCAAGCGATTTGCCAGAACCCATCCGGCGATCGCGGTGGATGTCGTCATCGATCAGAGTTCCAAACTGATCAAGCGCATGGACGAGCGGCGTCTCGATATCACTTTGATGACCTGCCAGTCAGACACTTTGCCGCCTGGAGGCGAAGTGCTTTTGAAAGAGCAGTTGGTTTGGGCGGGAGCAAAGGGTGGTTCGGCCCACCTGCGTGAACCCATTCCCGTGTCAATGTGGGAAGAGGGCTGCGCCTGGCGGGCGGGTGCCGTGGAAGGTCTCAACAAACTGAAGATTGACTACCGGATCGCCTATATGAGCGCGCACACGACCGGTCAACGCGCCGCCATTCTGTCGGATCTGGCCATAGCGCCGCTGCCGCAGTCCTTTGTCGGCGACGAGTTGGTGGTGCTTGGCGAAGAGGACGGCCTGCCGCCGATCGGCACCTATACTTTGGGCATGCTCGTACGCTCTGACGGCGAGCCGCCGGTTTGCGCCGCAGCGGATCACATCCGGGCAGCATTTGCGACCCTGGCGGATACCGGGGATTTCCAGGAGTAGGAATTGCTAGAGCACGGCGCGGTGGCTCAACCGCGTCGGCGGCGACCTTCACGCGATCGGCGGCGAGGGGCGCCATCGGCGGTATCCACGGGTGCTTTTTTTGCCGGCAGTTGCACGGCCTTTGCCAGCTCCGGGAAATCGTCGATTTTGTTGGGCATCGCCATGGCCTGGACGAAATGGTCCTGGAATTTCGGTTCCAGCGCGGTTTCGATCTTTTCGATCTCACGAACGGTGCGTTCGATTTCGCGGCGATAGTCACGATTGAGAAGGGCCATGCGGGCGCCGGTTCCTGCGGCGTTCCCTACAGCACGGACTCTGTCCAGATCGCAGTCCGGGATGAGGCCGAGCACCATTGCAAATTTCGGATCGATGAAGGAGCCGAAGGCGCCGGCAAAACCAATGCGATCGACATGGGTGATGTCCAGCTTCTCCATCAAGAGCTTGATGCCGGCATAAAGCGCCGCCTTTGCAAGCTGGATGGCGCGCACGTCGTTCTGGGTGATCGTCAGGCGGGTCTCACCCTCCCAGAGAATGTAGGACCAAGTGCGACCATCCTGAAAAATGCGATCGGAGCGTGATGCCAGATTGCCGTCGATCACACCGTCTTCGGAAATGATTCCGGCCAGGAACATTTCCGCAATGACCTCGATGATGCCGGATCCGCAGATGCCCGTGACCTTTGTGGTCTCAATGTCGAAACCCTGCTCGTCGGACCAATGCTCGTTTCCGATGACACGCACGCTCGGTTCGAGCGTCTGCGAGTCGATGCGGACCCGCTCGATAGCGCCGGCGGCGGCACGCTGTCCGCAGGAGATTTCCGCGCCTTCGAAAGCCGGGCCGGTGGGCGACGAGGCGGCTACGACACGTTCCCGGTTGCCCAGCACGATCTCGGCATTGGTGCCGACGTCGACCAGCAGCATGATCTCGTCCTGGCGGTGCGGGCCTTCGCACAGAGTGGCCGCGGCCGCATCAGCGCCGACGTGTCCGGCGATACAGGGCAGCATATAGACGCGTGCGCCCTGATTGAGCGCGAGGTTCAGGTCGCTGGCCCAACTGTGGACCGCGCCCGATACGGCCAAGGCGAACGGTGCGCCGCCCAGTTCCGTCGGGTCAATGCCCAGAAACAGGTGGTGCATGATCGGATTGCCGACAAAGACCGTGTCCAGGATGTCCTGCGGGTCGACGCCCGATTCCGCACAGACCTCTTCGATGAGGCCGTTCAGCGCATTGCGAACGGCCTTCGTCATGGCCTCGCGCCCGTCCGGGTTCATCATCACGTAGGACACCCGGCTCATCAGGTCCTCGCCGAAGCGGATTTGCGGGTTGGAAGCGCCTGCCGACGCGATGGTCAGGCCTGATAGAAGCGAACAAAGGTGCAGGGCGATGGTGGTCGAACCGATATCGCAGGCGATGCCATAGGCTTCGTTTTTCAGGCCTGGATAAAGTGCGATCAGGGACGGGCGGGAGGTCTCCAGATCGCGATGGATCGCTGCGGTGACGGCCCAGTTTCCGGCGCGCAAGATCGATTGCACCTTTGGCAACAGGTGCTGGTCGATCATTATGTCGGTGAAGCCCCAGTCGCGTTCCAGCGCCTGCTCCAGCCTGTCGAGATCACCCAGCGGCTTGTGCATGTCGGGCTCTTCGACCTCGACATAACACATCTGGATTGCCGGATTGCGCTCTATGAACCTTGTGTCGGCTGCCTTGCGAACGATCTGAGCGTTGACCTGGACGTCCTGCGGGATATCAACGACGAGATCGCCCTCGACTGTCGATGAGCAGGAGAGGCGACGGCCCTCCAGCAGTTCGCGTTTCTCCGCGTAGCGCGTTTCCTTGGGACTGAACGCGGAGATGTTTTCCGGAGCAGATGTGATGCCGTGCT
Source organism: Hoeflea sp. (assembly GCA_965228435.1). GTDB lineage: Bacteria > Pseudomonadota > Alphaproteobacteria > Rhizobiales > Rhizobiaceae > Hoeflea_A. The sequence continues at coordinate 5,537,230 of OZ245818.1, forward strand.
TGGCGAACTGGCCCTCCTGGACCTCAACCTGGCAGCGACCGCAAATCCCGCGTCCGCCACACACGCTTTCAACATAAACGCCAAGCTGACGGGCTGCTTCCAGGACATTCGTGCCTTTTGGAAAACGGCCGCGGCGACCCGACGGCATAAAGAGCACCAGTGGATCCTTGCCGTTATCGGCTTTCTGGTCCATCCGGTGCTCCCTTGTCGGGCGATGGCCAAAATCCATCGCCACTATTTCGCATATTGGACTTAGGCGCGTGCACGACGTCCGCCGCGGCGGCGGCCGCCAGAGGACGGTGCTGCGGCCTCGGCACCTGGAGCGGCGTTGGCATTGGCCGCGGGTGTGTGATCGCGGTAGGTCATGATCCAGTTCGTGCAGTTCGGATCGGTGCCGTTGAGCACGTTGGCGCCGTGAACCATTTCCATCTCCTGCGGACGGCAGGGGTTCATGATGGCTGACGTCATGCCGGAAGCGATCACCATCGGAATGAAGGCGGCGTTGATGGCATGGCGGTGCGGCAGGCCGAAGGAGATGTTGGACAGGCCGCATGTTGTGTTGACGCCAAGCTCGTCGCGCAGCCGGCGCACCAGCTTGAAGACCTGCTGACCGGCCGTTCCCATTGCACCGATCGGCATGACCAGCGGGTCGACGACGATATCTTCCGCCTTGATGCCGTAGTCAGCAGCGTGTTCGACGATTTTCTTGGCGACAGCGAAACGCACATCCGGATCTTCCGAAATGCCGGTCTCGTCATTGGAGATCGCTACCACCGGAACGTCGTATTTCTTGACCAGCGGCAGGATTGCCTCGAGCTTCTCCATCTCACCGGTCACCGAATTGACCAGAGGACGCCCCTTGGCAACCTTCAGGCCGGCTTCGATGGCACCTGTCACAGAGGAGTCGATGGACAGTGGGACGTCGACCAGGCCCTGGACCATCTCGAGCGTCTGGACAAGCAGAGCCGGCTCGGTGGCATTCGGGTCGACTGCCGTCACACCGGCATTGACGTCCAGCATCGTGGCACCCGCTGCAACCTGGGCGAGGGCGTCCGACTTGACCGTGTCGAAATTGCCCGCCTGCATTTCGGCAGCCAGCTTCTTGCGTCCGGTCGGATTGATACGCTCGCCGATCACGCAGAAAGGCTGGTCGAAACCGATGACGATCTCCTTGGTCGCGGAGGCGACGATAGTACGGGCCATCAGGGCTGTCCTTAGTTGTTTGCTGAGTTCATAGAAGGATATAAAGATGTCTTTATATCCCACGAGCCGCGCTGTTCAAGCCACTCGCTGGTTTTTTTCAGACCGCCGAAGGCGAAGACGTGAATCTGGCGGATGGGAGTCGTGGCGTTGTTGAGGACGTGATCCTCGATCGGCCCGACCACCGTTTCAGGAGAATGCGATGTCGCCAAAGTGGTCAGCGAAAGGGCATTCTTCTTCAGGAAAGAAATCGAATTGCCGACGCCACACATGGCTGCAAATTTGATCAGCGTGGTGATTTTGGCCGGTCCTGCAACGCCCAGATGCACTGGCAGATCAATTCCGTGCTGTTTCAGCCCGTCCGCCCAGGTGATGAACTTGGCCGCATCGAAACCGAACTGAGTGACAATCCGCAATTGTGCTCCCGTGCGCTGCGCAAACGCCTTTTTCAGGCGAAGGGCTTGCAGGGCCACTTCCTCGGAAAAATCCGGACTTCCTTCGGGATGGCCGGCGACGCCAATCTTCTCAATGCCGTATTTGTCAAAGAACCCGGTTTCCAGGACTTCCATTGTCGACGAGAAATCACCAGCCTGGCGTTCAAGTCCGCCGCCGATGACCAGCACGTTGGTGACGCCGGCCTCTTCGTTCATCCGCTTGACGCGATCCTCCAGCACGGCACGGGATGTCAGTCGGCGCGAAGCAAAATGCGGAACCGGCTCGTAGCCAAGCCTCCGTAGTCGCGTTGCCGCCGCTACAAGCGTGTCGTTGGTGTCGGTGCCGATATCGGTGACATAGACATGGGTTCCCCGCGGAAACAGGCCGTCCAGATCCGCCGATTCGATGGCCTGACGCGGCGCCACCTCGATCGAAGCGGCGATGTGGGTCGGACCCTGCTTATTCATTTCCACCACTGTCATTCTGGCCTGTCCTTCCCTGCGCCTGAATCAACTGTTTCAGGATGTCCTTTGTGTAGGTCGCTTCAAGTGCAGCTGCGGCCTTGTCCGCTTCCATCTCGAGATCGTCCGACACCGGCTCGGGCGTCCCACGACGCCATTCAGCGAGGTAGTCGTCGGTTTCGTGGGCGCCGGATCGCATGGCACACATGTCGATCGCTTCGGTGAAGCGAAGCGACAATTCGCGCTTGGCGGTCTTGCGGCCCTTCTTGACGATGACCTGAGCGGGAATGTCCCGCCAGAATACGGTTATCAGATCGGCCATGCACTTGTCTCCTCGACGCGCTCATAGCGGTCAAACAAGCTTAATGGCTTGCTGTCCGGCGACGCACAACGCGCCCAAAAACGACGCGTCGCAAGATTTAGGTCAAAAGCGGAGCTCTCGCTATAGAGATGCGGAGCAGAGTTCAAAGAATCTCTGTGAAAACCGCAGTCGTCAGCAGCAGGATGAGCGTGAATATCGAGATTGCGATCAACCCGATAACCGAGCCGACGACCAGGCAATTGCCGTCCTGTTCCGTATGGGCCAGGCCAATCGTGGCGATGGCAAAAGCGGGTAGCCAGTTGCCAAAGGGAATTGGGATGAAAACGACGACCGCCAGGAACAGCGTATAGACGCCGAACATGCGCTCTGCCATCGGATTGGATAGGGGCCAGTTGCGCGGGCGCACCCAGGCTTCCATCCATCGTAGCCCCGGGTCGGCGCGTCTGACGATTTTTTCCAGCGTGTGTTTTTCCAGCGCATAGTTGGCCAAGCGGTTTGGCAGCCAGATCTTGCTGCGTCCGGCAACGATCTGCCAGGCGATGAAAACCAGAGGCAAACCCAAAATGAGCGTTGCCCCGGGAGGCAGGGGGATGAGGTTTGGAATCGAAAAGACCAGCAGAAAGGCTCCGAACGACCGTTCGTCGAGCGCTTCGGCAAGTTCCCGCAATGTAATGCGCTCATCGGTCTCCGCCGCCAACCTCTTCAAAAGGTCTGACAGGGATTCCGGGTGCTCGTCATGATCTGCCGGAGTGCCAGTCACCGAACTGCCGGCCGGGATGTCGTCCACAATACTGTTTCCCGCTCACCGCCGAAACTCGGCTTCAAGAACCAAACGCGGTATGCTCACTGCTGGCAATCTATCTGGGAAGCGGCTGCGCCGATAACAAGATCGCCAAATCTGCAGGTAGCCCATAAGCCGGTTTCAGGCGTTGCGCAACACGGTTTCGAGGTCTCCGTAGCCCGTGAAACGGTATTCATATTCCAGATCAAGCTGTTCTGCCGCTTCTCTCGCCTGTTTTTGGAGCTCCGGATCTTCCTCTTGTGACAGATAAATCAGTTTGCGGTAATTGCCGAAATAAAGGTCCCGCAGTTCCGGGTGTCTGTCCAATCCGAGCGATCGTATGACGAAGGTCTCGAAATGCCGTGCCAGGAAGTCGGTGAGGAAGAAGGCATCTAGGTCGTCCTCCCATTCCGCGAAACGGTCGTTTCCGGCAAAGAAAGAATAGCAGTGGGGGCCCGCGATGCGCTCCACATCCTCTTCGGCGCAAACATTATCCAGTTCACCGGCAGTGCCGCAATCGGCATAGGCAACCAGGATGCGTTCGAACCCCTCTGCACGTGCATCCGCGATGGATTTCCGGATGCCGGGCGCAATGCGTTCCGGATGGTTGTGCCAGATGGCGGGCAGGCAGTGCAGATCGACATGCGTAAGGCCATTGACCTCGCAGACTGCAAGGATCTCTCGGGCGAGGGCGCCGCAGCCGATGACGCGGATGCGCTCTCTGGTCGGCGTCTGTTCGGTATCGGCAGGCATGGCCGGTTTCCGGTTGTCATGCGTCAAGGGCGGCCATCGACCGCCCTTCATTTAAGTCAAACCAAACGAGGTTAATCAGCCGGCGTTCGCAAGAGTGTTGTGCTTGCGCTTCATGAACTCCTTGGCCGTTTCGACGGCGACCGCGGCATCACGGCAGTACGCGTCAGCGCCGACCGCCATGCCGAATTCCTCGTTCAGGGGGGCGCCACCGACGAGTACGATGTGGTCTTCGCGAATGCCCTTCTCCTTCATGGTGTCGATCACCACTTTCATATAGGGCATGGTGGTCGTGAGCAGCGCTGACATCCCGACAATGTCCGGCTCGTGCTCTTCGATGGCTTCCAGGTAGTTCTCCACCGGGTTGTTGATGCCGATGTCGATGACATCAAAGCCGGCACCTTCCATCATCATGCCGACAAGGTTCTTGCCGATGTCGTGAATGTCGCCCTTGACGGTACCAATCACCATCTTCCCAAGCTTGGGAGCACCGGTCTCGGCAAGCAGCGGACGCAGGATGCTCATGCCGGCCTTCATGGCGTTGGCTGACAGCAGCACTTCCGGCACGAAGAGAATACCGTCTCGAAAGTCCTCACCGACGATGCGCATGCCTTCCACGAGTGCCTGTGTCAGCACATCGTAGGGCATCCAGCCGCGGTCGAGGAGGATTTGCGTACCTTCCTCGATTTCTTCCTTCAGACCGTCATAAAGGTCGTCATGCATCTGCTGCACGAGTTCATCGTCAGACAGTTCGGACAGGATGATTTCGTCGTCGTCGGACATCGGCATTTCCTCGATGCGGGCGATTGATTCGCCTTTGAACCATGTAACTTGTTACGCTGGCAAGACTTTATGCTGAAATCGGTCGCGTTTGGCCTCTTCAAAAACGACGCGCGCCAATCTGAAAAGCGACGGGCGGCTCAGGGTGCTCGCCTTGTCGGCTGTCGCCAGAGCGTCACGGCTTGGCGCTTTGAGAAAATGCGGCCACCAGTGGGTGGTCTAGGGTCAATTGAAATCAGATGCGATGCAGACGCGCCGGAGGCTGGCGCGAGAGGTGATGGAGATGGCAGTGGAAGGTAGCAGGGCTGAAAGAGCCGGTGGCCGCCGCGGTCGCGGCAGTGCGGGGGGTGCGGCTGCGCGCCGCGCGTCGCGGTCGGGTGGAGGACCCGGTCCGCAGAATCCTTATATCACCCGCAAGATCCGCGAATACGAGGTCCTCGACGAAGAGGGGCTGTCGCTGATCGAAGCGAATGCCGACCGGGTTCTCGAGGAAATCGGTATCGAGTTTCGTGACGACCAGGAAGCGCTCGACCTGTGGCGCGAAGCCGGAGCCGATGTGCGCGGTGAGCGCGTGCATTTTCCGAAAGGGCTGTGCCGGTCGCTGTTGCAGACGGCCCCGTCGGTTTTCACACAGCATGCCCGCAATCCGGAACGCTCCGTGCAGATCGGTGGCAAGGCAACAGTCTTTGCACCGGTTTACGGACCACCATTCGTGCGTGACCTGGACGGCGAGCGGCGCTACGCGACGATCCAGGATTTCGAGAATTTCGTGAAGATGGCCTATATGGCGCCGTCGATGCATCACTCGGGCGGCACCGTTTGCGAACCGGTTGATGTGCCGGTCAACAAGCGCCACCTCGATATGGTTCATGCGCATATGCGGCTTTCCGACAAACCCTTCATGGGGTCGGTCACGGCGCCGGAGCGGGCTGAAGACACCGTGGAAATGTGCAAGATTCTGTTTGGCGCGGAATTCGTCGATCAGAATTGCGTCGTCATCAATCTGATCAATGCAAACTCGCCGATGGTCTTTGACGACACCATGCTGGGCGCTGCCAAGGTTTACGCGCGCAACAACCAGGCCTGTATCGTCTCACCTTTCATTCTGGCTGGCGCGATGAGCCCGGTCACGGTGACGGGAACGTTGACCCAGATTCTGGCGGAGGTGCTTGCCGGCGCTTCCTTCACCCAGTTGGTTCGCCCGGGCGCTCCGGTTCTTTTCGGGACATTCGCTGCCTCGATCTCCATGCAGTCGGGCGCGCCGACATTCGGCACACCGGAACCCTCTCTCGTTTCTTATGGCGCCGCGCAGTTGGCGCGCCGTCTGGGCCTGCCGTTCCGTACCGGCGGTTCGCTTTGTGGCTCCAAAGTGCCCGATGCGCAGGCGGCGCATGAGAGTTCCAATACGCTCAATGCGACCGTTCTTGCCGGCACCAATTTTGTATTGCACTCGGCCGGCTGGCTCGAAGGCGGACTGGTGTCGTCCTATGAAAAATTCATGATCGATGCCGATCAACTGGGCATGATGCAGCGCCTGTCGGAGGGCGTAGATCTGTCGGAAAATGCCCAGGCGCTCGACGCCATCGCGGAAGTTGGGCCGGGAAGCCATTATCTTGGTTGTGCCCATACCCAGGCGAATTTCCAGACCGCGTTCTACCGGTCGCCCTTGGCCGACAACAACTCCTTCGAGCAGTGGCAGACCGAGGGTGAAAAACGCATCGAAATGCGGGCCAACGAATTGTGCCGCACCTGGCTCGAGTCCTATAAGGCGCCGGCGCTCGATCCCGCTATTGCCGACGGGCTGGTCGACTTCGTCTCCCGCAAGAAGGAGTCGATGCCGGACGCGTTTACGTGAAAGAAGCCCGAGGACGGCCGGGCAAAAGTGGCCAAACTGATCCATCAGGACGTATGGCGCTCCGCATTCCGGGACGACAATGACCGGAAGCGTTAGGTCGGATGTTCTTGGGTTTCTCACACAAAAGTTGGAGCCGTACGGCCTAACGCTGCGCGGTGGTCTCCGTTTCACCGATGGCGCACCGGTTCTCCCCGATGGGCGACACATAGTAAGCCTTCTGCTTATCGGTCATGCGGGGTCATCGCACTGGCCCGCGTTCAGTCGCTTCCGCCAAAATTACGAAGGACCGGATCCGCTCGATCATTGGTCGAAACAAGTCGTCGATCCGATTGCCGAGGCCGCTGAGTGCGTCGCGCTCTACCCCTTCGACAAGCCGTGGAGACCCTTTCAGCAGTGGATCTCCGCCAGCGAAGGGCTTGAACCGTCGCCCCTGGGAATCCTGATCCATCCGGAGTATGGCCTCTGGCACGGGTACAGGGCGGCGCTCGCGTTTGATCGACCCGTCAAAACTCCGCAGACAGCGGTCAGGCCACACCCTTGTGAAAGTTGCGACGACAAACCCTGTCTGACGACCTGCCCAGCGAATGCGGTTTCCGAAGGTCCTTTCAACGTGCCGTCCTGTCGCCAATATCTCGCATCGGTCGAGGGGCAGGGCAGTTGCATGGTCGCTGGATGCGCAGCCCGAATTGCCTGCCCGGTCGGCGAGACCTATCAATACGAGCCAGCCCACAGGCGGTTTCACATGCAGGCACTCGATCTTCCGGAAGCTTGAGGTTCAGGCCCTTCGACGGCCACGGCGTTCTCGCCGTGGTGCAGCAGTCGCTTCTTCCGCCGCTTTGTTGCGCAACGGGCCGATCCGCTCAACAATAGCGTCCAGCGTCGGCCGCTGCGACTTGCTGTGTTCATCAATGGCGGTGCGCATGGCGCGCATGTGGTCACATGTCGTTCCGCAACATCCGCCGATGATGGTTGCCCCGGCGTCAATCGCCATGCGTGCATATTCGGCCATCAGAGGCGGTGTGCCGGAATAATGGATCTCCGATCCGCGAAATTCCGGGATGCCGCAATTGCCCTTGACGATAACCGTCCGGGAGGGATCTCCGTCGGTAATGTCCAGAAGCGACGCCAGAATATCGGAGGCGCCGACACCGCAATTGGCTCCGACTGCGACCGGAGCCTCATCGAATTCCGACGTCACGCCACCAATGTCCTTGGGGTGGAGGCCCATCATCGTCTTGCCGGCCGTGTCGAATGACCCGGTGTAGGTGTAAGGCATCTCGCACTTGATTGCCGCTTCTGCCGCGGCTCTGATTTCCTCCGGCGCTGACATGGTTTCGATCCACGCTATGTCGGCGCCACCGGCCTTCAGACCCTCGATCTGTTCGGCAAAGGCAATGACCGCATCTTCGTAGGAGAGAGCGCCCAGGGGCTGCAGCAACTCGCCCGTCGGTCCCACCGAACCGGCGACGATCACTGTGCGGTCGCAACCATCAGCCACTCCTCGGGCAATTTCCGCCGCCCTCTTGTTCAGCTCGAAGACACGGTCCTGAGCGTGATGAAGTTTCAAGCGGTGGCGGGTCCCGCCGAAACTGTTGGTGAGAATGACATCAGCTCCGGCATCGACGAAATCCTGATGCAGTTTGACGATCTTTTCAGGCTGATCCTCGTTCCACAGTTCCGGTGCCTCGCCTGCTTCCAGACCCATTGCGAAAAGGTTGGTTCCAGTCGCACCGTCGGCGAGCAGGACTCCCTTTTCAGCGATAAGTCGGGAAAGCGGATTGTCTGCTGTTTGATACACGGTCATGGACATGGATCCTGGTTGGGCTGTCATGATAGAACGATATAAAGATATCTTTATATCGTGGCAACGGTTAAAACACCGTGTGCGTCGGATGTGAGGCGCATAACAACTCGGTTAAATTGATGTCGCGGTCGGCCCGGCGCGTAAGGCGAGGCAATCATCCGGAAATCCACGCAAGCCAGCTTACAGCGACCACAATCGCCGCAGTCCGGTAATGCAAAAGTCTCCGGATACGGATGTCAGGAGTTGGCCAGGTAGTTTTTCAGCTTTTCGGCTGCTTCGGGCGTTACCCACTCAGACCACAGATCCTCGTTGTTTTCGAGAAAATGACGGGCGCCTTCCTCTGCCGTTGCCTGATTGTCATCCATCCAGGCGAGCAGGCCGTTCACCGTCCTGTTGCTCCAGGAGCGATTGGACAGATACGTGAAAGCGTCGTTGGCAGAGCGCCTGAACTTGTCCGTGACGACGGTATAAACGGAAGATTTTGGCCAGGCGTTGGGCCGCGGATCGTGGCAATCTTCGACCGCCGTGCAGGTGTCCCATTCCGTCTTGTCGTGGGGAACGCCGAAATCCAGCCGAACCATCTCGAATTTGCCGAGTGTCGGTGTCGGGGCCCAATAGTATCCAAGCCAGCCATGCTGTTCATCGAAGGCTTTTTCGATCGAGGCGCTGAGCTCACCGGGGTTCTCAGTATTGACCAGATCGAAACCCTTTTCCTCGGCGTCGTGTGCCTTAAACAGATTGCCGGTGGAGATTCGGCAACTCCAACCGGGTGGGCAGTTGTGAATGGCGCCGCGGGTGGGGTTTTCGGGCGAGGGAAACAGCTCCGGGTGCTGCAAAGCGTCCTCTATGGTTTTGATGTCGGGATGCGCTTCGGCAATGAATTGCGGGATCCACCAGCCTTCAACGCCTCCATCCGACAGGGATGCGGCAGCGATTTCCAGTCTGCCCTCACTTACGGCGGTGTCGAAACTCTCGCGCACCGAGTTGATCCACATCTCTGGAACGATGTCGGGTTCGCCCTCGTTGTTCATCGTTTGAAAGGTCGGCAGCGTATCGCCGGGAACCAGCGTTGCCTGACAGCCATAGCCCTGGGTCAGGATGGTTTTGTCGATCTGTGCAAGGACATCGGCCGATTGCCAGCTCATCTGCGCAATGGTGACATCGCCGCACTCTTCTGCGGCAGCCATCTGCGGGAGGAACACCAGGGCCGACGCAAGAAACAGGGTTGCCAACGGTGTTTTCACTCTGAAATTTCCTCCTCACACTCTTGATCAGCACGTAGTGCCCACACGGCTAACAATGCGATAAATTCGTCTCGTCGGCGCCAAACCGACCAGATTGCGACATCCGATGGGTCAGATGCCGCTCATCGCTACCGTTCACGGACATGATGTGGTGCAAGTTTACGGCCAATCAACGGTCCTTGGAAGGCGTTTGAATGCTGATTTGAAGGCAAAATACCGTGATGGTGACCGATTTATCCGCGATTTTGCCGCCGGTTGCTTTACCGAACCCTCACGGAGCCTACGAAGCATTCGTAGGTGGCGGGTTCGCAATGCAGCATGCGACGTCGCACTGCCGCAATCGGGCTGGTGTTTCAAGGTCGCAGCAGTTTATACAAGGCCCGACTGCATAGGGCATGGCAACAGAAGGGCGGCCTGATGAACCAGCATGTGAGGGCAAATCGTCGGGATCGGGGACCGAAGGGGCGGCCCCTGGACGACACTGCTTTGTTGGAGGTCAACGGCCTGCTTGACGGCCGGGAGATTCGGCGCGATCTGCTGATCGAGTTTCTTCACCTGATCCAGGACGCCTATGGCTGTCTTTCCGCTGCCCATCTGCGTGCGCTTGCCGACATCATGCGGATATCCCAGGCAGAGGTGTTCGAAGTCGCTTCGTTCTACGATCATTTCGACATCGTCAAGGAGGGCGAATCCGCCCCGGCACCTCTCACCGTGAGAGTTTGCGATTCCCTGTCCTGCATGCTCGCCGGTTGCGAGGATCTGCTGTCGAATCTTGAAGAACAGGCGGACCCATCGCTTATCCGTGTTGTCAGAGCGCCTTGTATCGGGCGTTGCGATACTGCTCCTGCGGCGCGTATCGGCAACCGCGAAGTCGATCACGCCACTGCCGAAAGTCTTCTCGGTCTCGCCCGAGATGGAGGGTTCGACGTCGAGGTGCCGGATTATATCGCCCTGCACGCCTACCAGGAGTTCGGCGGCTATGAACTTTTTGAGAAGGTGCGTGACGGAGACTTATCGCCGGAGTCGCTTATCGATGCGCTCTCCGATGCGGGGCTGCGTGGACTGGGCGGCGCCGGTTTCCCGGCCGGTAAAAAGTGGCAATTTGTGAGGTCTTATGACGGGCCCCGGCTCATGACCATCAATGGCGATGAAGGCGAGCCCGGGACCTTCAAGGATCGTTACCTGCTCGAAAGCGATCCACATCGAACGCTTGAGGGCGCCCTGATTGCCGCCCACGCCGTAGAGGCAGAGCGCATCTATTTTTATATGCGCGACGAGTACCCGGCCGTGCTGGAGATCCTCAGGGTCGAAATCGAAGCGCTGGAGGAAGCGGGGCTGATCGACCCCGGCTTTATCGAGCTTCGGCGCGGCGCAGGGGCCTATATTTGCGGCGAAGAAAGCGCCATGATCGAAAGCATAGAGGGAAAGCGTGGGCTGCCACGCCACCGTCCGCCCTACATCGCCGAAGTCGGTCTGTTCGGCAAACCAACGCTCAATCACAATGTGGAAACGCTATGGTGGATCCGCGACATCGTCGAGAACGGTGCCGACTGGTTTGCCGCGCAGGGCCGGGAAGGGCACCCTGGACCCCGTTCCTGGTCGGTTTCGGGCCGGGTGAAGGAACCGGGAGTGAAATTGGCGCCCGCAGGCATCACGCTTCGAGAACTGATTGACGACCACTGCGGTGGCATGGCCGACGGCCACACGCTGAAGGCCTATCTGCCGGGCGGAGCCTCCGGCGGCATCCTGCCTGCTGAATTTGACGACGTTCCGCTTGATTTCGGCGGTAAACTGGCAGAACTCGGCAGCTTTGTCGGGTCGCATGCGGTCGTGGTGCTGTCGGATCAGGATAGCGTTAAGGATGCGACGCTCAACCTGCTGAAATTTTTCAAGCATGAAAGCTGCGGGCAATGCACGCCCTGCCGCTCCGGGACCGAAAAGATGGTGGAACTGCTTGAACGGGACGGCCCGCTAGACGAAGATGCCATCCGCGACCTGGAGGCAGTGATGCGGGACGCGTCGATTTGCGGTCTCGGCCAGGCCGCGCCAAACCCGGTCAACCATTTGCTGACCCACTTCCGCGACGATCTTTAGACCGGCAGACGAGATACATACCATGACTGAAATTCGCTTCAGCCTTGATGGAAAATCGGTAACCGCCGGCCCGGATGAAAGCATCTGGGACGTCGCCAAGCGCGAGGGCACGCGAATTCCGCATCTTTGCCACCTCGATAAGCCTGGCTATCGGGCTGACGGCAATTGCCGCGCCTGCATGGTCGATATCGAAGGAGAGCGCACTCTGGCAGCCTCCTGCATCCGCAAGCCCACCGAAGGAATGGTGGTGCAGACCGATACGGAACGGGCGAAGAAATCCCGCGAGTTGGTCTTTGAGCTGCTGGCAAGCGACATGCGACCGCGTGAAGAGAGCCCTGACGACAAGGCCGATTTCTGGATTTGGGCGGAGTCCATGGGCATCCAGGACTCGTCGCGATTTGCGTCGAAATTTGCGACCGAAGGAGCAGATACCGGCTTCGACATCAGCAATCCTGCCATTGCCGTCAACCTCGATGCCTGCATTGCCTGCGGCGCCTGCGTGCGCGCCTGCCGGGAGGTCCAGGTCAATGATGTGATCGGCATGGGCGGGCGCGGAAACCACTCGGTACCGGTGTTCGATCTGCAAGACCCGATGGGCGATTCGACCTGTGTGACCTGCGGTGAATGCGTGCAGGCATGCCCTACCGGAGCTCTTTATGAAAAGACGCTGATGGATGCGGACAACCGGACGCGCGCCGTCAAGGATTTCGACCGGGTGGTCGACAGCGTGTGCCCGTTTTGCGGCGTCGGTTGCCAGACGAGCGTTGCCGTCAAGGACAATCGGATCGTTCAGGTCGATGGACGCGATGGGCCGGCAAACGAGAATCGTCTCTGCGTCAAGGGCCGCTTCGGGTTCGACTATGTCCATTCACCCGATCGGCTGACCAAACCGTTGATTCGCCGCGACGACGCACCCAAAGCCGGCGACATCGACCTGCGCGGCGTTGATCCCATGACCGTGTTTCGCGAAGCAAGCTGGGAGGAGGCGCTGGAGCGCGCCGGTGGCGGACTGAAGACGATTTTGGATCGCGATGGCGGTGGCGCACTGGCAGGCTTCGGCTCCGCCAAGGGGTCCAACGAAGAGGCTTACCTGTTTCAAAAGTTGGTTCGCCAGGGCTTCGGCACCAACAATGTCGATCACTGCACCCGTCTCTGTCACGCCTCATCGGTGGCGGCATTGATGGAAGGGGTCGGCTCGGGTGCCGTCTCGGCTCCATTCACTGACGCCATGAAATCCGACTGCATCATAGTCATTGGCGCACGGCCTGGAACCAACCACCCCGTTGCCGCGACATATTTCAAGCAGGCGGTCAAGCAGGGCAGGACCTTGATTGTAATGGACCCGCGCCGGCAGGGCCTGTCGCGTCACGCGACCCATTCCCTGCAATTCAAGCCCGGAACCGACGTGGCGATGCTCAATGCGATCCTGCATGTCATCGTCGAAGAGGAGCTCTATGACGAGCAGTATATCCAGGCCAATGTCTCAGGTTTTGAAGCGCTGAAGGACAAGGTCAAGGACTTTGCGCCCGAAGCGATGGCTGAGGTTTGCGGCATCGACGCAGAAATTCTGCGCACCGTGGCCCGCAGCTATGCCAAATCCGAACGGTCGATCATCTTCTGGGGTATGGGCGTTTCCCAACACACCCACGGGACCGACAATGCGCGGTGCCTGATCGCCATGGCGCTGATCACCGGGCAGGTAGGTCGGCCCGGCACCGGCCTGCACCCGCTGCGAGGCCAGAACAACGTCCAGGGCGCCTCCGACGCTGGTCTGATTCCGATGGTCTTTCCGGATTACCGGTCTGTCGAGAGTGTCGATATTCGCAGTGAATTCGAAGACTTGTGGGGCCGTCCTCTCGATCCGGTCAAAGGGTTGACTGTCGTCGAGATCGTGGACGCTATCCATGACGAAAAGATCAAGGGCATGTACATTATGGGTGAGAACCCGGCGATGTCTGACCCGGATCAGATCCACGCGCGAGCGGCCCTGGCCAAGCTCGAGCACCTGGTGGTACAGGACATTTTCCTGACCGAAACCGCGTGGCACGCGGACGTTGTGTTCCCCGCATCCGCCCATGCTGAAAAGCTGGGAACATTCACCAACACCAATCGTCAGGTCCAGATCGGCCGTCCGGCTCTCGATTTGCCTGGCGAGGCGCGACAGGACTGGGAACTGATCGTGCAGTTGGCCAACGGCCTGGGTCTTGATTGGGACTATGCCGACATTTCAGAGGTCTACACGGAAATGGCGTCGGTCATGCCATCGCTCGACAACATCTCCTGGGAGCGGATCGAGCGGGAGGACTCAGTTACCTATCCGGCCGACGCACCGGACCGGCCGGGCAACGAAATTGTCTTTGCGCAGGGTTTTCCGACGGCGGATGGTCGCGGGAAAATCGTTCCGGCGGACCTGCTTCCGCCTGACGAAGTGCCGGATGAGCAATATCCTCTTGTCCTGACCACCGGGCGGCTGTTGGAACATTGGCATACCGGTGCAATGACCCGTCGAGCCGGTGTTTTGGATGAACTTGAGCCGCAGGGCATCGCCGCCATGAACCCCTACGAGATCGAGCGGCTGGGTCTGAAGGCAGGCGAGATGGTCAGTGTCGAAACCCGTCGCGGCACGGTCGAAGCAGTGCTGCGGTCCGACCGTGAGGTGGCAGATGGCATGGTGTTCATGCCGTTCTGCTTCAATGAAAGCCCCGCCAACCGGTTGACCAATCCGCAATTGGATCCTTACGGCAAGATACCGGAGTTCAAGTTCTGCGCTGCTCGTATCGAGACAGCGAGCAAGGCCGAGGCGGCCGAGTAATCAGAGGTAGCCGAGTGCCGTCAAGCGGCGCTCGATGGCCGCACGTTCCTGGGCATCGAAGTTGCGCTGCGCCTGATTGTGTTGCTCGAAGACTTCTCTGAATTTCGCTCGTGCCTTGGTGATCAGGACCCGGCACGATTTTTCGGGAGGCATCGCCAGGAGGGCCGCTTCGATCTTTTTCGCGTATTCCTGCGAGATTTCGACATGTCTCTGCTCGTGGTCTTCGACATGGGTGGCCAGTGCGGCAAACCCGGTGCGGGTCCGACGGTCGGCGCGGTCCAGTTCCATCCAACGGGGCAGGGTGACCTTCAGTTCCAAAACGACCTGCACGGATTCGATGCGACATTCGCCGTCCTGACGAAGGGTCCGCACTTTGGGAGTCATGCGTGTCTCGGTGGTCCCAATGGCGTGGCCGTTTTGCGGCCCGCGAATGGCGATCTGTTCGTTGATCTCCTCGACCGTGGTTCCCGGCACATTATAATAGACGGTCGTTACGCCAGGCTTCGGAGTGGTGCAGGCGGCAAGAGTGAGAACCGCCCCCAGCGCGGCCTGTCTTGCTGACCGTCTCACAAATCGTCCTATCCGATTCGACTCAATACCCATGCGTGAACGATCGCTCCCGTTGGCCATTCCTGTCATCGCAAATTCTGCGAAGAATGAGCTCAATACACAATGGCAAAAATGACATTTCACGTCGAGGCCGATCAATTAGTCGTTCAATCTTGTACAGTGGCGTTTGCCAAGGGCCGCAAAAGATGGTTCAAGGAAATGAACGAGCGTTTATATACACCACTCACAGTGTATCGGTTGCCAATCGGACCCCACTGGGTCGATGTCCGGCCAAGACCTCGAGGAGGAGCTCATGGATGCGATCGTGGAAACGTCTGAAGACCGGTTTTCGCTGACCGACGAGCAGCGTGCCATCCAGGATATGGTGTCGGCTTTTGCGGCTGATCGGGTGGCGCCCGATGCGATCGAATGGGACCTCAAAAGACACCTGCCCGTCGACGTTATTCGCGAAACGGCTCCGCTTGGTTTGGGCGGTATCTACGTCAAGGACGATGTCGGCGGATCCGGGCTCGGACGCCTGGATGCAGTGGTAATCTTCGAAGCGCTTGCCCGGGCCTGCCCGGCATTTTCGAGTTTCATCTCCATTCACAATATGGCGGCCTGGATGATCGATTCCTTCGGGTCCGATGACCTGCGTCAACGCTTTCTTCCGAAGCTGACCTCCATGCAGGCCATCGCGAGCTACTGCCTGACCGAACCCGGTGCCGGCTCGGACGCCGCGGCGCTGAAAACAAAAGCAGTTCGTGATGGCGACAGTTATGTGATCAACGGTACGAAACAATTCATCTCCGGCGCTGGTTCCAACGACATATATGTCGCCATGGTGCGCACGGGTGACGCGGGGGCGGGAGGAGTGACCGCGTTGGTCATTCCCAAGGATGCGCCCGGCTTGTCCTTCGGTGCGCCCGAAGCGAAAATGGGTTGGCACATTCAGCCTACGGCACAGGTTATCTTCGACAATTGCCGAGTGCCGGTTGAAAACCGGATCGGAGACGAAGGCGCGGGCTTTAAGATTGCCATGGCCGGTCTCGATGGCGGAAGGCTCAACATCGCTGCGTGTTCGCTCGGAGGGGCGCAGTCGGCGTTCGACAAGGCTCTGGCCTATACGTCCGAACGCCAGGCCTTCGGCAAGACCATCAACACTTTCCAGGGTTTGCAATTCAAGATGGCGGATATGGCGACCGACCTGGAGGCCGCCCGGCTGATGCTCTATGCGGCGGCCAGCAAGCTCGACAACAGAGATCATGATGCCGGCAAATGGTCGGCCATGGCCAAGAAATATGTCACCGATGCGGGGTTTGATATCGCCAATGACGCCTTGCAGCTTTTTGGCGGCTACGGATATCTGGCTGACTACGGCGTCGAGAAGATCGATCGCGACTTGCGCGTTCATCAGATTCTCGAAGGCACAAACGAAATTATGCGAGTGATCATCGCGCGGCAGCTTGTCCGATAGAATTTTATCGCAAAACAGCAGGGAGAACGACATCGTGAGCACTATTGCGTTCATTGGCCTCGGCAATATGGGAAATCCAATGGCCGCGAACCTGGTCAAGGCGGGACATCAGGTCATCGGATTTGATCTCGTTCAGGAAAATCTTGATCAGGCTCGCGATAACGGGCTTTCGATTGCGGCTTCCGGCCAAGATGCGGTGGCGGCTGCCGAGGTCGTCATCACAATGCTTCCGGCCGGCGCCCATGTGCTTGGCGTGTATCGTGACATACTGGAAAAGGTTGCACCAGGCTCGCTGCTGATCGACTGCTCGACCATCGATGTCGACAGTGCAAGGCAGGCGCACGGATTGGCCACCGAGAAAGGAATGCTGTCGATCGACGCACCCGTATCGGGCGGTGTGGGCGGCGCGGCCGCCGGAACGTTGACTTTCATGGCGGGCGGGTCAGGCGAGGCCTTTGCCGTGGCCGAACCCGTGCTGGATCCGATGGCGGGCCGCGTGGTCCATTGTGGCGATGGCGGTGCCGGTCAGGCGGCCAAAATCTGCAACAACATGATCCTCGGCGTCACGATGATTGCTGCTGGTGAGGCCTTCGTTCTGGCCGAGAAGCTGGGCCTGTCTCACCAGGCTCTGTTCGACGTGGCCTCAACATCCTCCGGACAATGCTGGTCGATCAACACCTATTGCCCGGTGCCCGGGCCGGTGCCGACATCGCCGGCCAACAATGACTACAAACCCGGCTTTGCAGCGGCGCTCATGCTGAAAGATCTCAAGCTGGCCCAGGAGGCCGCTCAATCGGCCGGCGCGTCGACTCCATTGGGTGCCAGTGCCATGCAGCTCTATTCGCTTTTCAACGCTGCGGGTGAGGCCGAAACCGATTTTTCAGGCATAATAAACTTCCTGCGGGGCAAGTAAAAAAAATGACCGAAATCCCGAAATTTAGGTTTGATTAAGGTCTCACTAACCGTCCGGTAACACTATTCCTCTAGAACGGATTGCGCGGCGGAACACCGCCGAGCGCTCCGGATCAGGTACTGCGTACCGGAGCCAAGCGATCTTCGGCGTTTCTCGAAGGGCCATGCGTTTTTTGGCCAAGCCGCGTTGCGGGGAGACCGTATGCGCGGCCATCGCGCATCCGGAGCTTTGTCCAGCGTGCTCCGGTTCTAACCGCGCCGGATCCTCTAAAAAAACTCCAGTCTCTTCGATTGAATTAGCCACTTTGCAGTGTTCTGCGACAATGGTACGCACGGGCATGACAAAGGCCCTCATGCTTCAGGGAACAGGTTCCGATGTCGGCAAGACCGTGCTGACGGCTGGCCTGTGCCGTCTGGCCGCCAATCGCGGCGTTCGGGTCCTCCCGTTCAAGCCGCAAAACATGTCGAACAATGCCGCTGTTGCCGATGATGGTGGTGAGATCGGTCGTGCCCAATGGCTGCAGGCCATGGCATGCCGGGTCCCGGCCTCAGTGCATATGAACCCGGTATTGTTGAAGCCGCAATCCGAAACCGGATCGCAGATCATCTTGCAGGGCAGGCGTTGGGGGGAGGCGGCTGGTCGCGAGTATCAAAAGGTCAAAAGCCAACTGTTCGAAGCCGTGATGGACAGCTGGAACAGGTTGAGCTCGCAGGCAGATTTCGTTCTGGTCGAGGGCGCCGGCTCGCCGGCGGAGATCAACCTGCGCGCCAACGACATCGCCAATATGGGGTTTGCCGTCAAAGCAGGTGTTCCGGTCGTTCTAGTCGGTGACATTGACCGTGGTGGCGTTATCGCCTCGCTGGTCGGCACCCACGCGATTCTTCCGCCGGAAGATCAGCAAATGGTATGCGGCTACCTGATCAACAAGTTTCGCGGTGATGTGTCGCTCTTTGATGACGGTCTGGCTGCAATTGGGCAACACACCGGATGGCCCTGTTTCGGTGTCGTTCCGTGGCTGACGGAGGCGAAGCGTCTGCCGGCTGAGGATTCGGTTGCGCTGGAGAATCTGGCCCGCGGCTCTGGCGCGACGCTCAAGATTGCGGTCCCGGTGTTGGGACGCATAGCCAATTTCGACGATCTGGATCCGCTGGCGGTAGAGCCGGACGTGGAAGTCCTCATGGTGCAACCGGGAAATCCGCTGCCGGAGGATGCCGGTCTGGTGATCATTCCCGGCTCGAAGTCGACGATCGCCGATCTGGAGGATTTCAGGCAACAGGGATGGGACCTGGACCTCGCTCGCCATGTGAAACGCGGCGGGCATGTGCTTGGCATTTGCGGCGGATATCAGATGCTCGGGAAGGTCGTGCGCGATCCCCACCGCATCGAGGGCAAACGCGCCCATATCGAAGGGCTCGGCCTGCTTGACGTCGAGACCGAAATGGTGCCGGAGAAATCCGTACGCAACGTTACTGCGCGAAGTGCCGTGCACGATACCACGCTTGAGGGGTATGAAATTCACCTCGGCGACACCACGGGTCCGGAATGCCAAAGGCCTTTTGCCTGGATCGACGGCCGACCCGATGGAGCCGTGTCGTCGGACGGCCGCGTGATGGGAACCTACATGCACGGTGTGTTCACGGCCGATCTGTTTCGCAAGCGGTATCTCGAAGCACTTGGGTTACAAGCCGATGCCGGCAACTACCGGCTTGCGGTCGATAAAGCGCTCGACGCTATCGCCCAGCGACTTGACGATCTGTTGAGCGATGACTTTCCAATGCCGCGCTGAGCCGCTGTTAAGCGGCTGTTAACGCTGTCTGCTAAGCGATCCTTTTCGTTTTCACCCTAATGTGTTCGAACATGACCGAGCCGGAATGAATTTGGCTCATTCCATACCTACGTATGGGGGCGAATAGGCGCCATCTGCGACATGCGGATCGGTGCCGGCGAATGAAACATGCTCCGCCGAATGCGATGGAGTTCGCTGACGATCCGTGCACAGCGCACGACTCCACGCATTTTGGGTTGCCGGACCGCAACCCCGACCGGGCATGGCGCGTTGGAGCTGTGGAATGGCATACCCGGATCTGTCGTTCAAAAACGTTTTGATCAGCAAGCGTCGACAGATTGTCGTGCGCACACTTTTACTTATCGTGGCGATCGTGTTGTTCGCACAAGGCGTCAACGCCTTGCTCGTGGGTCCGATGGATACGCAAGCGCGAATCGCCGATGTCTTGATGACATTGCAAATCACCTTGATCGTCGGCACGCCATTTACGCTGTACCTCAATCTCCTTCAGGCAAGGGCCGATCTCGCCGCCGACTATTTCAGGATACTGTCACGCACTGACCCCTTGACCGGACTGCTTAACAGGCGGGCTTTTGTCGATCTGCTGAAAGGGCGTGCTGACGATCCGACGGACGACCGGCAGCAGAACGCTCTGCTGATCCTCGATCTCGATCATTTCAAACAGGTGAACGACGATCACGGTCATGACGCCGGTGATTCCGCGCTGATTCAGCTTGCAGAGCTGTTTCAAGCGAATTTGCGCGCTGATGACATCGTCGCCCGACTGGGGGGAGAGGAATTTGCCGTCGCGCTCAGTCGCAGTTCACTGCGCGAGACCCGCCGGGTCGCCCAGCGACTTCGTCATGCGGTCGAGAATCATACATTCCGTTTCGATCGCCGCGTTATCAGCCTTACCGTCAGTATCGGCCTTGTCCGATGTGACCAGGGGGATGATCTCGAGGCGGCCATGCGTAAGGCCGATCTTCTCACCTACCAGTCGAAGAGAGACGGTCGCAACCGCATCAGCTATGACAATCATCACGAGCTGCCGACCGCCGCGTAATCCCATTTCGCCGGATACCGTTCGTTTCTGAGCAGAGCGGTGACGCAATCTCGATTGACGCCATCCGTCGGAGAGCCTATCAATTCCGCTACGAGTGGTCTCCGAGGGCGAAGCCCGAGGGATCAAAAGGGAATGCGACGGGTGGACCCAAGCCGGGCGCCTTAATCGCAGCCGACCCCGCGACTGTAGAGCGGAGCGGTGCTCCCAAACGCCAAAATGGACCGGTTGCTTTTGCAAAGGTCGATGGAGGCGGAAGCCACTGAAGTGGCGGCGCAATGAACCGGGTTGGACGCCTCTAGATATCTACGAATCGTCCGCCTTTGCGCCGCCAACTCTTCGGGAAGGCGAGGGAACATCCGACGGGCGAAATACCCGTCACTCCGAGAGCCAGGAAACCTGCCATTCGTGACAAAGCAAGGGAGTTGTTCCCGGGCCAGACACGGAGGTTGCTGTGGCCACACACTCGATAACGATTCCGCTGAGTTTGTCTCAGCCTGATGCGCTTGGCTTGCCGCCGCGCACATTTCCAGACGACGGCGCAGGCCTTCCTGATTTGGCAACGTCGAGCGACACTTCCCGTGACTGCCGCCACGCTTACGGCTTTCCTCGCCGTTGACGGAAGGCAGACATGATTATCCCAACCATGCTTGCCGCAGTCGCGGCAGGCCTGCTCTCCGGTTCATTGTCGACCGGCACGGCTAGGATCAACTGATGTTGCCCGCAGCAGCGGGCGGCACGCTGGTTCTCGGTGGTGCGCGCTCCGGTAAATCGGCCTTTGCCGAGGGGCTTGTCGAAGCCTCTGGCCTATCGCCCATTTACGTGGCGACCGGTCGCGCTTTGGACGACGAAATGAAAGCCCGTATTGCGCACCACCAAGACCGGCGTGGCGGCAGTTGGGAAACGATTGAAGAACCCGTGCACCTGGCCGAAGCCTTGGCACGCGAGGCCAGGTCGGATCGGGCCATTCTGGTCGATTGCCTCACCTTGTGGGTCACGAACCTGATGATGGCAGATGCGGATGTTGCGAAACGCGGCGAGGCGCTCTGCGCGGGAATTCGAGACCTGCCGGGTGTGGTGGTTTTTGTTTCCAACGAGGTCGGCATGGGAATCGTGCCGGAAAACCGCATGGCTCGGGAGTTTCGCGACCACGCCGGTTTTCTGCATCAGAAAGTCGCCGGCGAATGCCAACACGTTTATCTCATGGCGGCCGGGTTGCCGCTCAAACTGAAGGGCTGAACATGCAGCAAGAAAAAATCCCGGCGACGGTCATTACCGGCTTTCTCGGTGCCGGCAAGACGACGCTGATCCGCAATCTTCTCACGGGAGCGGACGGACGCAAGATTGCCCTGATTATCAATGAATTCGGCGACCTGGGTGTTGATGGCGACGTGCTGAAAGGATGCGGGGCCGAAAACTGCAGCGAAGAGGACATCGTCGAACTGACCAATGGCTGCATTTGCTGCACCGTAGCCGATGATTTCATTCCGACCATGGAAAAGCTGCTGGAGCGCGAGGAACGGCCCGACCATATCGTCATAGAGACGTCGGGCCTGGCGCTGCCCCAACCGCTCGTCGCGGCATTCAATTGGCCCGATATCAAGACCCGGGTGACCGTCGATGGCGTCGTAACGGTTGTCGACAGTGCCGCTGTTGCCGCTGGGCGTTTCGCAGACGACCATCAGCGGCTGGAAGACCAGCGCCACGAAGATGAGGCGCTGGACCATGAAAGCCCACTTGAAGAACTGTTTGAGGATCAGCTTACCGCGGCCGATCTGATTGTTCTCAACAAGGCGGACTTGGTCGATGCGTCCGGGCTTGAGGCTGTTCGAAACGATATCGAGGGTCGGTCGCGGCGGCGACCGGCCATGGTGACTTCGCACAATGGTCAGGTGCCGCCAAAAGTATTGCTTGGCCTTGGAATTGGTGCCGAAGACGATATCGGAAACCGCAAATCGCATCACGAGCTCGAGCACGAAGCCGGCGATGACCACGACCATGATCATGACGAATTCGAGAGTTTCGTCGTTGATATCGGGACGATTACCGATCCCGAAAGCTTCACCAACGCGTTGCGGGACATAATCGCACTACATGACATCCTTCGCCTGAAGGGCTTTGCCGATGTTCCGGGCAAGGCCATGCGGTTGGTGATCCAGGCGGTCGGCGGGCGGATCGACCGCTATTTCGACCGCCCGTGGTCGGCCGGCGAAAGCCGCGGAACGCGGCTTGTTGTCATAGGGTTGCACGATATCGACCAGGCAGCGATCGCCCGGGCGATCGACGAGGCGGCGAGACAAAGCTGACATGCACCTTCTGCTGGCTCAAAAGGGTTCGATTTCGGACGGCAATGAAGCCATCGACCTGGGGCAGACTCCTGGTGACGTGGTCTTCCTTTCGGCTGCCGATACCGAGCTCGCCAGCCTGGCTGCCGCACGGCGTAGTCTTGGCGAAAACGCGCCAGAGCTTCGGCTGGCGAGCCTGATGCAACTCACTCACCCGATGTCGGTCGATACCTACGCCGAAAAAACGGTGCAGCTTGCCCGCCTCATCGTGGTACGGGCGCTTGGCGGTGCCAGCTATTTTTCCTATGCGCTCGAAACGCTGCACGCGGCGGCGGTCAACGCCGGGGCGCAGATCGCGGTGCTGCCAGGGGACGACAAGCCGGACCCGGGTCTTGCTGATTTTTGCACGTTGCCTGCCGAGGATGTCGAGGCGCTTTGGCATTATCTGGTCGAAGGCGGGGCAAACAACGCTGCCGCTTTCCTGTCCTATTGCCGAGCGCTGCTCGACGGATCTGAAAAGCCACTGGCCGCGGCACCGCTTCTGAAAGCCGGGCTGTGGTGGCCGGGTCTTTCCAATCCGGGGATTGCCGACATCATCGACGGGCAATCAAAGCGCCCCGTGGTGCCGATCTGTTTCTATCGGGCGCTGGTGCAAAGCGGCCAGACGGAACCGGTGGAAGCCTTGCTCCGGGCGCTGGACAATCGTGGGCTGCAGCCTTTGCCAATGTTTGTGGCAAGCCTGAAGGACCCGGTCTCCATCGCTACGGTCGAAGCGCTGTTTGCGGAGGCTCCACCCGCGGTGGTGATCAATGCCACCGGATTTGCCGTGTCGTCGCCGGGCGGCCAGCGCAAACCCACCGTGCTCGAGGCAACGGGAGCACCGGTTCTACAGGCGATTCTGTGCGGTTCTTCACGCGCTGTCTGGGAAGAGTCGCGGCAGGGGTTGTCGGCGCGCGATCTTGCCATGAACGTGGCGCTCCCGGAGGTCGACGGGCGCATCACCGCGCGTGCGGTTTCGTTCAAATCCGCCGCGCGCTTTGATGATGCCGTCGAGGCCAACATTGTCGCACATGAACCGCTGGAAAACCGCATCGCCTTTACCGCGGAGCTGGCCGCGGCCTGGACAGCTCTTCGGGCGACCCCCGAAGCGGACCGGCGCATTGCCCTCATCATGGCCAATTATCCGAACCGCGATGGACGGTTGGGTAACGGGGTCGGGCTTGATACCCCGGCCAGCACGTACGGTGTCATGGCGGCGCTCGAAGAGGCGGGTTATGATCTTGCGGACGGGCCAATAGACGGTGAGGCCTTGATTCGCCACCTGATGGAAGGGCCCACGAACGCGGCCATCGACGCGCGCCGCATTCGCGAAGTACTGCCACTTGGCGACTACCTGGAGTTTTTCTCGCGCCTTCCAACGGCTGTGCGTGATGACGTCAGCGACCGGTGGGGAGATCCCGCAGACGATCCGTTTTTTGCACCTGGATGCGTGGATGGTGGAGGGTTCGCTCTGCCTCTCAGTCGTTTCGGGCAGATCGTCGTCGGTATCCAGCCGGCACGCGGCTACAACATCGATCCGAAGGATACCTATCACTCGCCCGATCTTGTCCCGCCGCACGGATACATCGCCTTCTATGCTTTTCTGAGGCGCAACTTCGGGGCACACGCGATCGTCCATATGGGCAAGCATGGAAACCTGGAATGGCTGCCGGGCAAGGCGTTGGCGCTATCGGAAAACTGCTACCCGGAGGCCGTGTTGGGTCCGGTGCCCCATGTCTATCCCTTTATTGTCAACGACCCTGGCGAGGGGACCCAGGCGAAGCGACGGTCTGCGGCCGTCATTGTCGATCATCTGACGCCGCCGTTGACGCGGGCCGAAAGCTACGGACCGCTCAAAGACCTGGAGGCGCTGGTCGATGAGTATTATGAAGCCGCCGGTGGCGATCCGCGACGACTGCGATTGCTCAAACGGCAGATCCTGGATCTGACTCGCGATATCGGCCTTGACCGGGATGCCGGAATTGGCGGAACGGATCCGGAGGACGTGGCGCTCGAAAAGCTCGACGCCTATCTGTGTGAACTCAAGGAAATGCAGATCCGCGACGGCCTGCACGTTTTTGGCCTGTCGCCTGAAGGCGGTCTGCGGCACGATCTTCTGGCGGCCCTGGCGCGGGTCCCGCGTGGGGTCGGTGAGGGCCGGGATGCGAGCCTGCAGCGGGCCATTGCGGAGGACCTCGACCTTGGATTCGATCCGCTCGACTGTGCAATGGGTGCGCCCTGGACCGGCAATCGGCCCGCAGTGCTGGAGACCGTCACCACCGATCCATGGCGCAGTGCCGGCGATACGGTTGAACGCATCGAGTTGCTGGCGCATGGCCTGCTCGCCGGAGAGATTGCCACTGACAAAGACTGGAGCCGGACCTGCCAGGTGCTTGAGGGCGTGAACGAGACGATGGCCCCGTCGCTGGACCAATGCGGGTATCGGGAAATGACTGGGCTGCTCACGGCACTGTCGGGTCGTTTCCTCGAGCCTGGCCCATCAGGCGCACCGACGCGCGGTCGCGATGACGTACTGCCGACCGGCCGCAACTTCTATTCCGTCGACAGCAGAAGCGTGCCTACGCCAGCTGCCTGGGAGCTCGGTCGCAAGTCGGCCGAATTGCTGATTGCACGTTACACCCAGGATCACGGGGAGTGGCCGACCTCCTTTGGCCTGACCGCCTGGGGCACGTCGAACATGCGCACCGGCGGCGACGACATTGCCCAGGCGCTGGCGCTGATCGGTGCAAAGCCGGTCTGGGACACCGCCTCTCGCCGCGTTACCGGCTACGAGATCAGTCCCATGGCGGTGCTCGGTCGTCCGCGAGTCGATGTGACGCTGCGCGTGTCCGGCTTTTTCCGCGACGCCTTCCCCGATCAGATCGCTTTGTTCGACAAAGCCGCGCGGGCAGTCGGCGCATTGGACGAGGATGCTGAAGACAACCCGGTCGCCGCCCGCATGAAGGCCGAGCAACAGGCTTTGGTCGCCGCCGGTGCCAGCGTCGACGAAGCAGCGCGCCGTGCGGGCTACCGTGTGTTCGGATCGAAACCGGGTGCCTATGGCGCCGGTCTGCAGGCGCTGATTGACGAGCGGGGCTGGCAGAACCGCAGCGATCTGGCCGAGGCGTATCTGGTCTGGGGTGGTTACGCCTACGGGGCCGGTCAGGACGGTTCAGAAGAGCGCAGGATGCTTGAAGACAGGCTCCGGTCGGTTGAGGCCGTGGTTCAGAACCAGGACAATCGCGAGCACGACCTGCTGGACAGCGACGACTACTACCAGTTTGAAGGCGGCATGACGGCGGCGGTGGAGTCCGTGAAGGGCCAACGTCCCGCTGTCTTTCACAACGATCATTCGCGTCCCGAGCGGCCTGTGGTTCGCACTCTTGAAGAGGAAATCGGGCGGGTGGTCCGGGCGCGCGTCGTCAATCCGAAATGGATCGCCGGTGTGATGCGCCACGGCTACAAGGGTGCTTTCGAGATCGCGGCGACCGTCGACTATCTGTTTGCATTCGCGGCCACGACAGGCGCCGTCAGCAACCACCATTTCGATGCGGTTCATCAGGCATTTGTAGTCGACGACGCCGTTCGCGATTTCATGGCTGAGCACAATCCGGCCGCGCTGAAAGAAATGGCGGAGCGATTGTCCGAAGCAATCGAGCGTGGCCTCTGGACGCCGCGCTCCAATTCGGCACAATTCGACCTGGCGACGCTTTCCGGCAGGAGCGACGCGGCATGACATCTTGGTTGACCGGAGCAGGAACTCGATATGGCTGAAAAATCGGAAAAACTGAAAAACCTCAGCGAAGAGGAACTGAATGCGCGCCATGCCGAGAAGATGCGCAAGAAGAAGGCGGCACGGGACAAGATCATTGCCACCAAGACAATCGAGAAGGGGCTGGTGATCGTTCACACGGGCAAAGGAAAGGGCAAATCAACGGCTGCCTTCGGGATGGTATTCCGCGCCATCGGCAACGGCATGAAGGTCGGCGTCGTTCAGTTCGTCAAAGGAAAATGGGGTACCGGTGAACGCAAGGTGCTAGAGGCTTTCCCGGACCAGGTGACCCTGGCGACCATGGGCGAGGGGTTTACGTGGGAGACCCAGGACCGGCAGCGTGACATCGATGCGGCGCGGCAGGCGTGGGAAACGGCGAAGCGCATGATTCTCGACGACGAGCACGACATGGTGCTCTGCGACGAACTGAACATCGTGCTGCGTTACGACTATCTGCCGATCGATGAGATTGTCGAGACGCTGAAGGCCAAGCCGGACATGAAACACGTCATCATCACCGGCCGCAACGCCAAGGACGAACTGATTGATCTCGCAGACCTGGTCACTGAAATGGAGATGGTGAAACACCCGTTCCGCTCTGGTGTCAAAGCGCAGGTGGGTATCGAGTTCTGAGTCGGCTCAATTGGCCAGGTTTCTAAGCCTTTCCATATCTCTAACGGCAATCTTCTGGCGTCCAACTTCGATGACACCGGCAGTAACCAACGCATTCAACTCGCGTGAAACGGCCTCTCTATGGGTTGCGATGCGGCTGGCTATTTCATAGTGCGTCGGCGCGGGTTCGATAGTGCATTCGCCATTGACGATTTCCGTGTTCTCGCACAAACGCAGGAGTTCGTTGACCAGCCTTTCCCGGACAGACAGGGTGCCAAATTCATGAACCCGCTGGGTGAGACTTCGGGTCTTGGAGACCAGCAATTCTGCAATCTTCAAACCGAGATGGGGATTTTCCGTAATCAGCGACCTGAACTGGGCCGAGGTCATACGAGCGATTACCGCATCTTTTGTCGTTTCGACGGAGGCTGATCGGGGCTTGCCATCGATGGCTGAGAATTCTCCAAAAAGACCGCCTTGGTCGATATCGATATAGCTGACTTCCTTGCCCTCGGCAGAGTAGCTTCTCGCGGTGACGGCGCCTTCGACGATAAAGAAGATATCCGAGGTCAGGTCATCCTTGTGCAGGATGGGGCTGTTTTTCGAATATCTCTGCCAACTGCACTTGTTCGAAACGTCTGTGTCGCCCAGACCTTTGACGTCGCGAAACAGCTCAATGCGTTCGGTGAGGTTGCTTACCGGGTCGTCCACGATCCCATCCCAATGCCTGCCCTTGCGTTCCCCCGAGCCGGTTTCAGCGGCAGTGTTTCCTCCGAATTGAAACCGAAGGTTCGGACCTTCAGCGAAATATTGCGTTATGTCGAATAGAAGTTGCAAGGACATCCGGCTATAAACTCTCCTTCGGAACCGCGAACCCGTCGCAATCCGGCAAACCGCTGCCGGCTACTTACGTGGGGTCCGGGGAGGTCGAGGGGTGGCCGATACATGCATGAGCGCGGTGCGAACCCGGAGCACAGCCTTGTCACGATCCTGGCGGTCGATACCGTTGGGTCGACGGATCACATTGCCGGTCTCGACCCGGACGACGCCGAGATTTTCCTCGATGAAGTCATGGCCTTCGTCAGCGCAAGGATAGAAGCCGCTGGCGGGGTTCTCGCGAGCTTTCATGGCGACGGCGGGCTGGCCATTTTCGGATGGCCGAATTCTCTGGAAGACCACGCCGATTGCGCCTGTGAGGCTGCCTGGGCCATTCAACATCCCGAAAAGCCGTTTCGGGTATCCAACCGACCGGTGGCGTTCCGCCTGGGCATTCACTCGGGACTCGTGCGGTTTCGCCAGTTGCGTTTGGGGGTTGGCTCGAATCTGGACCTCGTCGGAGCGACGGTTCACATGGCGGCTGCGTTGCAGAAGCTGGCGCCGCCTGGCGGAATTCTGGTCAGCGGCAACACGCGCGAACTCTGCGTGCATGATGGAGATCTGGAACCGGCAAGCGACGCGAACGTTCAAAAAAAGCTCGGCACGCCTGTGTTCGAGTTGCTGTCGCAGCCGATCAAGCAAACATCCGATTCATCCCTGGCGGCGTATCCTTTTCCGATCGTCGGTCGTGTAGAGGAGCGGCAACGGATAGCCAGACAGTTCGGACAGCCGGACGGTTCGGCCCGTGTGCTGACGATTATCGGCGAACCTGGCATCGGCAAAAGCCGCCTTGTCTCAGCGATCGTCGACGATCAGCCCGCGTATGCTCGAAAGGCTCACGTCTATCGAGGTGATCTCAGAAAATCGAAAACACCCTTTGCCGCGATGAAAGCGTTGGTCCTGGCAGCGCTTGATCGCGGAGAGAGCAAAGAGGGTCGGCTGACCGAACCGGACCTGGTTGATGCCGGCATCTCTGAGGAAGAGATTGCAAAATTGGGGCCTTTGCTGACACGTCGCGATGGCTCCCGGCACAGCCGCGGCGGCGGGCTTACAGGAAAGGTCATCAGCCGGGCTCTGGTCAGCGTCTTTTCCGGTCTCACTGCTGGCGAGCAGACCCTCGCCGTTGTCGAGGATCTTCAGTCCATCGATCCTGAGAGCATCGAGTGTTTTCGAATATTTGCCGAGCTTGCAGAATGTCGAAACATCAGTCTGCTGATCACCGGTCGACCTGAGGCAGAGTTTGAAGCCCGACGGATAGCCTCGGAGGTTCTTTTCCTGAGACCGCTTGGGCCGGCTGACATGGCGACGTTGGCCGAGAAACTTCGACCCGAGGCCGTCGATCCTTCAACTATCCAGCACGTGTTGCTTCAGGCCGATGGGGTGCCATTTGTCCTTGAGCAGATGCTGTTGTCGTTCGATCCCGATCACCCGGAACGAAACATTCTTCTCCCGCAATCGGTCGAATCTCTGATCCACGGGCGTTTAAACAAGCTGTCCAACGCCGGGAGAGCTTTGGCTCAGGCCGCAAGCGTATTTGGTGAAGAAACAGATACAGAACTCGCCGCCAGGGTCATTGGTAGTCGAATCGAAGATCTCCAGGATCCGATCAGGGAGTTACAGGAGCTGGGGCTGATTTATCCGGGACAGGATCGGCTGCGCTTTCGTCATTCGATCATTGCGGAAGCCTGTGCGACGCAGGTGCCGCGCGATCGGCAGCGCAACTTCCACAGCCGTGCCATCGATGCCATCTCGTCGCTCTATGCCAATCTCGATGAGCACTATGAGCGGATCGCCTTCCACGCCGAGTGCGCAGGCGACGATGAAAATGCTCTCGAGTATCTTTGGCTGGCAGGCCTGCAGGCCCGCCGAAGCTCGGCGACCGGATCGCTGCTTCTGATCTTTCAGCGAGCGGAAGAGTGCATTCAGCGGATCGGCGAGGCAGCGAACGATCGCTATGTGGATTTCGTGCTGATGGCGGGTGCCGCATTGTTGCAGATCGGCGAATTCACCCGGATGAAGGAGCATATTCCGAGAGCGCTCGAGATCGCCCGAAAACATGATCAACCCGAAAAGGTTTGCGGGGCGCTTTGCCATCTCGGCATGATCTCATGGTTCAATGGCGACTATCAGAGAGGTCTCAAAGCAAACGAAGAAGCTCTGGTGCTAGCCCGTGAGCTGGATTTGGTCCCGAGCATATTTGCGGCCATGCTTTCGTTGGCAAACATTCATCACAGCATGGGCAACCTTGATCGGGCACTTGAGCTCCAGTCACAGCTTTGCGCCATGTTCGAGGGTGATTTGGAAGGTGCTCGCCTCGGTGCAACGGGAATGCCCAGTTCGATGGCGCACGCTTTCATGGGTTGGTTTCTCGTCGAGGTCGGTCAATACGATAGGGCCGAGAACCATGCCCGAACAGCGCTCGAGCTCGCCAATCGATATTCAGACAGCTATGCCGAGGTTCTGGCGCTGAACTCGCTCGGTGCTGTCCTGCTGGCACTCAATCGGCCGGCCGAGGCCGTTGACCATGTCTTGACCGCCAAAGACTTGGCCGAGCGGGAAGGGTATGACGCTATTCTTCCGCACGTCACTGGCCGTTTGGCAGCCGGTCTGGCTCGTATTGGCAAGGCCGATCGGGCGGTGACTCTGGTCGAGGAGCTCCTGATGCGAATCGACGATCATCGCACGGGCCGTTTGGAAATGTTCAATCTTCATATTGGGTTCGGGGAGGCGCTGAGATCGCTGGGCCGTGACGACGAGGCCCAGTCGACATTTGACTATGTCGTGCAGATCGCCCGAGATCTCGACAATCCCACGATGATGGTCCAAGCGCTTGGTGCGCGAGCCAGCATCGCGCCCGAAGGCCCGTCAGCCCAACGGGATCTCAGCGAGCAGCGCCGCCTTTGTACGCGGTTTGGCCTGGTTGCGTGGGCGCCCTCTCAGGACGGTCGGAAACCTCCGAGAAGCCTGCAGTAAGCCCGACAATAATCTTTGCCAACTCGCGGGGCTTTCCGTTGGGGCCAGCCAGTTTCCGTAGTCCCTGGAGGCGACTGGTTTTCTCTACGAATTTGCTGAGCAACGATAGTGCCAGGCGCTCGCGTCCCCAACAGGAACGGCCGTGTTCGCTATCAACGGCTCCAAAGAGCAGATAATTGCCAGCAGGACGCTCGGGGCCGGGAAGATAGGGGTTGAGAGAGAATTTTGTCGGATCCTTGAAAGCTCTCTCGTCGAAATTCGCGGCAATCGCCATGGCACCGACCCATTGGCCCCGCTTGATTGTCAGTTCGGGATCGATGGTGTGGTCGTTCTCACAGTAGCGCAGGAAGATTTTGAATGCCGGATTGACCCGATCTATCTCGTAGATGAGACGTTGAATGCCT
Source organism: Hoeflea sp. (assembly GCA_965228435.1). Classification (GTDB taxonomy): domain Bacteria; phylum Pseudomonadota; class Alphaproteobacteria; order Rhizobiales; family Rhizobiaceae; genus Hoeflea_A. Next base: position 5,568,514 of record OZ245818.1, read on the forward strand.
GACAGCGGCTCGCCGGGTATCTGGATCGACTTGAGTAGAGGAACAAGATTCGGCAGGTCGATGCGATTGTCCAGCATAGTTTCGACCAGGCGGCCCCAAGCCGTCGGGACAACCGACATGATCGTACCGCTGAGCTCAAGCAGCAGAGCAATGACATCGTCGTAGTAGGCGCGTTCGTCATATCCGACTTCCTTGCCGACGAATTCGTCCTCCAGGCACACGAATGCTTCGAGCAGTGTCCTAACGTCTTCCTTCGGCGGCCGGCGGCGGCGCGCAGCCGAGATGAGATCGTCGATATGCGTCATGAACTCCGAACCGGCCGTCCTGGCGAGCGATTTCAGGTCATCCAGCAGAGGCAGGTTGCCGACAAGGTCGGCAAGGAAAATCGCCGACCACAGGTGGAGTGTCGTCAATGCAGGGTTTTCCGGACGTTCGGCGTTTAGAGTGCCGAGCCAGTCAGGCTGCAATTGTCCGATATGCTGTTTGTTGAACTGGATCGCCGCCGCCAACTCAGTCAACCAGGCCGGCCCGGGAATTCCGAATACCTCCGATGAAATCCCGTAGGCGGTCTCCGTGGCGAAGTCACGGACCAGATCGATACGGCCGGACCCCGAAACACGTTGCAGCGCGCGCTCCAGGCGATCTTCGGCAATGCAATCGATCCTGCTCTTTGCATCGGCATTTTTCGCCAGATGTTCCCAGGCCCGGTTGAGGATCCGTTGGAGCCTCTCGCGTGCCTCTCCGGTCTGCTCGCCCATCTCGGTACCGATCAGCAGGTCCGGACCACGACTGGTGCGTCGTCCGGCAATGCGATAGTGGGCAACGGAATAGCGGAAATCGTCCGGACCATTGTCCATTAAAACCTGACGGACATCGTCGTGACGGCCGATGAAGACGAGGTCGCCCGATGTCCGACCATCCTCGTGGTATGTTTCTTCACGCGGGTGTAGGCCATCGTCAGGCATCTCAGGCATCTGAACCCGTATGGAGCGTTTGCCGCACTTGAGGATAGCTCCAACGAAGCCTCGGATGCGGTCTTCGTCAAACAGTTCCGGTGTCGGTCTTCCGCCGACACTGGTTTCAGCCCGTTTGGCTTCAGCTTCGTCAGGCGGAAACTTGCATCCCTCCGCGATGGCGCGAATGGCATCGAAGCTGGGTACAAAGAAATAGTCGCCCCCTCGGGTGGTGACGAATCTGGGAATTCTCGTCACCGGCGCGATCCCGTTGGCCTCGATAAACCCGTCTGTGAGCTCTCCGTTGTTTGCGCCTGTCACAGGGCAACGGCCAAGTCCTGCCTGACCGAGGAATTCGCCCTTGTTTATCCAGTTGCCCTGAATGACTTCGAATTGCAGGTCGATGCGAGAATTCACGGCAATGAACAGAAGACCTTTTTCCTCGCCATCGCCCAGCGAATCCTCCTCAAGCAGCGGACCGCCATAGGCCATGGAACGACGGAGGATTCGATGTCGCTTGGAAGTGCCATGTCCACCGATATCGCGCGGGTTCGATCGTCGGACGTGGGAGGCGAGGGGGCACTTTCGGCCCTCCGGATCGTCCTTGGCGAAGAGAAAGTCGTTGAGGCGCGGATCGTTGTCATCATTCAGCGCCAAAGGCGTATCCGGGGACACGACAAGCGGCGTGCCGTTCTGCCAGCGTCCCATGAGCTCCGCGGCGAGCTTCTTTTGGTGCTGGTCGCTGTCGGGACGCTGATTTTTGAGGAACTGACGAAACCCGACAACATCCTGCTGCAACTTTCTAAACACCAGGAAAGTCCCGTTGTTTCGCAGGACATCATTGAACGGCTGCATGTGGACATTGTCGTCCTCATCCGGGTGACCGAGAAAAATCTCGCCCCTGGCAACCGGGCTCCATGTGCGATTGCGCCTGACGGCCCCTCCGCCAGCCGGCGGTTTGCCGAGGTTCATGTCAACGAAGGGTTGGCTGATGCCGTCACGGAAGCCGAAATGCTCCAGGCGCAGGTCCTCAAGACTGCCGCCGACCCGATAGGGGGTCTGACCAAGTTCGATGTGGAGTATCTCCATACCCATCAACCGAAAGAGCACACGGAAAAGCCGACGCAGCAGTTTGCCGCGGCTTCCTTTTCGCTGGTTGAAGTCCCGCACGTCCTGGCGCAGCCGTTTCCAGTATTTTTCCTCAACCCGATGGTCCTGGTTCTCGGCCTGGAAACCGCCGGATATGTACCCGTGAATGCTGGACTGACCGAGCTCTCCATCCCAGTGTTCCGGCGCGCTTGGCCCGGTGTCTCCGAGTCTTTCTGCCCTGGCGGCCATTCCCTGTTTGAAGACGTCGGGGAAGGAATCCAGGGTCGCCTTGTTCAACTGAAGTGCTGTCAGGCCGGAATGGGTGAAAGCCAGGTTGATGGGAAGGGAATCGATGGACTTGGCCGGATCGGCCGCTTGCAGCTCTTCCTGATGTGCCTCATCGCGAAGTGCCGACTCTCTGGCTGGCGTCACTCCATCCGCTGCTGCTATGCGCTCGGACGCGGCGGTTGCAGAATGGCGCAACAGTTCATACAGGCAAACGGCAGGCAGGCCACCTGCGACCATTTTGCCGCCGATTTCGGCAGGCGAACCGCCGAGGGTCGACAGAAGTTTGACCGCTTCTGTCGGACTACGGAAGAGGTATTCGAAAACCTCGGTCAAAAGTCCGAAGAGAATAATCGAAAAGCGCGGATTTCCGGCAAGCCGGGCGCCGAGTTGCGCCAACTGATCCAACAGCATGGCAAGGCGATCCGGCTGGTCAAGATGACTGAGAATCATCGGCAGTAGTTGCTGGACGAGCTTCTCGGCGCCATCCGGTTGCGACAGAAGCTGTTTGACGGATTCCAGCACCGCCGCGATGCCCGGAGCGGTTTTCCCGGTGGCCTTTTGAGCGGCGCTTACGAGCCCGGCTATCATCGCCGGGTCTGCAGGTGAGGGGGACGACTGCCCGCCCTTTGCTTCCGTCCCCGAAATCAAGGCGAGCCAATCGAGAAACTCACCGGCCGGTTTCTTGTGAGGTTCATCACTGGCTCCACCACCACGGATCGGCGCATCGTCGGCTGTCTCAGGGGCGTCCGGTGCGCCGTCGCACACCGCTGACAGGTCCGCATCGGTGAGTTCGTGGGAGGTGTTGTTGCTCAGAATATGTTTCAACAGGTCGCGCGTTGCCTGGACCTCGGTTTCCTTGAGGATGCGAAAGAACAGATAGATGGACCAGTCCCGCGTCCGGCGGGTCTGGTCACCATATTTGGCAACCCGTGCGATGTTGGCCTGAACTGAACCCAGGTTTGTATTTTCAGCGGATATGTTGGACGAAGTCATCGTTTCCGACATGGTCAATCCTCCGTTTTGAAGGGCTTGGGCTGATAGACGCCACCGGGCGCAGGAAAGCCGCTTGCGTATTGCTGGCTCTCCCGGAGGAAGTCATCGAACAGCTCGTCCATCGAGCCGATGCGTTCGCCATTCGGCGAACGCACCCGGGCGACAAAGAGGTCAAAACGGCGCTTGAAATCTTCCAGATGTTTGATTCTGGCCACGGAAAGGTTGGGGTAGGCTGAAAGAAACAGGTCGTTCCAGATCTGGAATTTGCGAATCCAGGTCCAGAACTTTTCGAAATCGCTGGTGCCGGGAAACTCTTCGCAGTTCTCGAAGACTTCATCGAACTCACCGGCAACAAGTTCTGCGATGTCGCGGAAATAGACCTTGATGTCGCCATCGAAGATCACTTGCGTGAACAGCCAGGACCGGAACTCGCCGGTTTCCCTCTCGTCTGGACGGTAGGGATCATACCGTGGAAGCTCGCCGGGAGAGCTGCCCGTCGAGGGAAACCCCGGTTGACCCGAGTAGAGCAGATACTGATCCGGTCGGATGACGAACATCCGCGCAAAATGGATGGTAATGATCCTGTTGAGGATGTTGGGTTTGCCCTCAGTCGCTCGCGTCATGAGGCTCTTGATCTTGAAACGGATGCGTTCCTCGAATGTCCGCCTCTCGCCAGGAACCCGCCCAAGTCGGATCGGGGCCATCACGCAGATCTCGGTGACGTCGCCAAGCGTTCTCGATTCGATCCAATCGCCTATTGGGCTGTCCATCAACACCTCCTCAAAACCATCAGTTCCTTCAAGCGGCAGCCCCCAGCGCCCGCAATAAAGGCCCAGTAAAACATCATGTGACAAATTGTGAGGGAAGTATATGTGGGGATTGTCACAGACTGTCTGACAAAGATGTTCTCTGAGTGGTCCGGGCAGCGGAATTCAATCGAGCCGGTTTGTTCTTCCGCATCGCCGATCGGAAAAGCGTGAGTCGTTGACCCATGATCTCACGGCAGGTGGTTTTGGAAACTCAATTGAACGCTCAATTCGATATCCTCGCGCTCCATTTCGAACTTCTTGAAAGCAGGGCTGTCGTGCAGCCTGATCCCGGAGATCATGTGTCGTGCGGCGCGGCCCGGCAGACGAAGCCAGATGGCATGCGCATCGTTCTGCAGACATCGCGACGAATTTCTCTGGGTGTCTTGCTGCGTGATGTCGGTAAAGCACTGTCACCGATCTCGGATTTCGAGCTCTGCCCGTTGTTCGAGGGGGCGGATGAGGAGCCTTGCAAACGGGGCGTGCCTGATCTTGCGACGTTCTGGCTGCTGCAGTTGCCCATCGCTTCCAAAGACAATCGCGGGTGCAGCCATTTCGACCTGGCCTATTACCTGCGTGATTGCCTGGACCTTGCTTCCGCTGAACCGGATCTGCCGTTCGAGAATTTCGAATCTCCGTCGGATATCGTCGAAGACTTGCACCGAACGGGGCCGGTTGACCGGGCCTGGCATTTGCGAAAAATGAACGTCAAACAGGCCTGGGATTATTCCGGGCAACGCGGTGCTGGCATTTGTATCGGCCATCCTGACACCGGTTATGTGGATCACATAGACCTCGATCCGGCGCGCATTCGGACGAAGTCGGGTTTCGATTTCGTCGATATGAAATCGGATCCCTTCGATACGGTTGACGCGACCGGTAGCGTCGCGCACGGAACGGCAACCGGTAGCGTCATCATGAGCGGCGGCACCATTGTTTCGCCACCGATCTCCGGCGAAGGTGGCACCGGAGCGCCAGGGGCAGTCACCGGTTTGGTTCCGGAGGCTGAGTTGATTCCGGTAAGGGCGGCCTCGAACACGCGACTGATCTACAGCAGTCGACTTGCCCAGGCGATCTATCATTGTCGAAAGAGCGGGTGTGGTGTCATCGCGATTTGCATCGGTGGGTATCCCAGCAAAGCGCTCAAAAATGCCATCTCCGACGCGTTGCTGCATCAGATGATCGTTGTTGCCGCTGCCGGAAACAGAGTTGGTGCGAGCGACGACCTTGTCTGGCCGGCCAGCTACCACGACTGTATCGCAGTGGCAGCATCGGATGCAGACGACCGCCCGGCGTCCTGGAACTGCAACGGTCCGCGGGTGGACGTTGCGGCGCCAGGGCAGGGGGTGTGGCGGGCCATCGGCGGTGCAACAGGTTCCTGCACACTGAGTGCCGGACCCGGAAGTGGCACGTCGTACGCCGCCTCCAATGCAGCCGGTGCCGCAGCCCTTTGGCTCGGCCACCACGGGCGGGACAAACTCATCCGGTTAGCCAAAAAAACTGGGATCACCGTGCAATCTTTGTTCCGGCAAGCCCTGTGGAACAGCTCACGGTGCCCGGACGACTGGGACACCAAAAGGTACGGCTGCGGAATCATTGATCTGCATAGACTGCTTAGGGTGAAACTCCAGCCGACAGACGACATCCGAGACTGTCAGGCGGCTACCCGACGGCACTCCGATGATTGCCTGCCGCGGGCGCTCGGCACTCCGAACAAACGAATGTTGGCGTCGGTCCTTTCGCAGCTTCTTGGGACTGAACAGGGAACCGGTTCCGAATTGCCCAAATGGGAGCAGGAACTGATCGCGATCGTTCAGCAATTGCAATCGGAAGGTAACCCAGCCCTGGAGAAGGTCAAAGCGGACCCGCTGCTCGATGTCGAGGACAGGGCAGACATTGTGTCGGCCATCATCCGACCACATGCCTCCGGTGCACTGGCAGCGAAACTGGCGCGTGGCAACAACAACCGGGTCAAGTCTGATACCTGACCCGCACAACCTTTCACCTCTGATGGTTGCTGTCGCATCTGTCACGGTTTAAGCCGCGTTTGCGTTTGACCGGACCTTTCACCCGGCTTACAACAATCCCACGTGTGACGGCGCCCGTAAAAAATGCGGGCTGAGAGAAATTCCGGTGCGACCGACCCAATTCGGGGGTGCTATTCCGGAGCTGTCCAGACCGACACGACGGATTGTCATCCGTCGCGGCGTTTCGTGCACGAGACAAGACAGCCGGAGGTCTGAGATGACACGACACGCAATTGCTTTTGCTTTCCTTGTTTCAAGCGCACCTGCCGCCATGGCGCATGGCGGCCATATGGGTGAACTGGCCGGCCACGCCCATTGGATCGGCGCTGCTGCAGTGGTTGGTGCGGCGGTTCTCGCCGCTCTGGTCGCAAAGGCCAAGAAGCGTGACGACGAAGCGGTCGATGCCGAAGCTGAACATGAGGCTGAAGAAAAAGCGGAAGGATCGGCTGCATGAGTACCGCGGAGAAAACCGGCATCATGGTCTGTGGCCACGGCAGCCGCAACCAGAACGCAGCGGCAGAGTTCGCCAAGGTGGCCGAGGGGCTCAAACGGCGTTATCCCGACACGCCTGTAGAGTATGGCTACCTGGAATTCTGCAATCCGGTCATCCATTCAGGGCTCGACGCGCTGCGCGACCAGGGCGTGACACGAGTGCTCGCCGTTCCCGGAATGCTATTTGCCGCCGGCCATGCCAAGAACGACATTCCCTCGGTGCTCAACACCTATCAGGCAAGTCAGCCTGATATGCGGATCGACTATGGTCGCGAACTTGGCGTCGACCTCAAGATGATCCGCGCCGCCGGTGATCGCATCGAAGAAGCAATCGCCCGTGCCGATGCCGAAAACGGACCCGTTCCGCGTCACGAGACTCTGCTGATGGTGGTCGGGCGTGGTGCCTCCGATCCTGATGCCAATTCCAACGTGTCAAAGGTCGCCCGGATGCTCTGGGAAGGGATGGGATTCGGCTGGGCCGAAACCTGCTATTCCGGCGTGACCTTCCCACTGGTGGAACCGGGCCTGACGCATGCGGCCCGGCTCGGCTACCGACGCATTATCGTGTTTCCCTATTTTCTGTTCACTGGCGTTCTGGTGAAGCGCATCTACAGCTACACGGACCAGGTGGCAGCCGCGCATCCGGAGATCGAGTTCGTCAAGGCCGGTTATCTCAACGACCACGATCTGGTCATTGAGACCTTCGCAGATCGGGTCGAGGAAACGCGCGTCGGGCAGGCGCTGATGAACTGCCAGATGTGCAAGTATCGCGACCAGGTCCTCGGCTTCGAAGCGGAAGTCGGGCTGGCACAGGAAAGCCATCACCACCACGTCGAGGGCATCGGTGGTGGCCTGGAGAATTGCCCCTGCAAGGGCGACTGCGATGCGTCTTGCCGTGACGAAGAATTCTGCAAGCAACATGGTCTGCCTTGGACGCCGCTGCATGACCACAGCCACGATCACCATCACGGGCATGATCATGACGGTCATCACCACCATCATCATCCGTATCCGCATGCAGACCATCCGCATGGACCGGTCTCAATGAAGAAAAGCTGATTGAATGTCCGCTTCGGCCGTTGCCTATGTGCGTGATCCGGAAGAGATTTACCGGGAGAGCTTTGCGACCATTCGGCGGGAAGCAGAGCTTTCGCGGTTTGCGCCGCAAGAGGAGGCGGTCGCGGTTCGTATGGTCCATGCCTGCGGCATGATTGACCTGGTCGATGATCTGGTGATCGCCTCTGGAGCGATCGAAGCAGGACAAAGATCAATCGCCGGCGGCAGGCCCATTGTCTGTGACGTCGAGATGGTTCGGCGCGGTATCATCCGCAGACTGCTGCCTGACGATCTGCCCGTTCTTTGCAATATTGCCAGCAACGAAACGGCAGATCGGGCCACGTCGCTGGGAACGACACGATCGGCAGCTGCACTCGATGGATTGGCTGCAGAAATCGCCGGAAGCATTGTGGTTATCGGCAACGCACCTACGGCGCTATTTCATCTCCTCGAGATGATAAACGGAGGGTGCGAGCCGCCGGCGCTGATCATCGGCAATCCGGTGGGATTTGTTGGCGCTGTGGAGTCGAAGGAAGCGTTGATTGCCGCTGATTGCGGTGTACCCTTCATCACGGTGCGCGGCCGACGCGGTGGCAGCGCCATTGCCGCAGCCGCCGTGAACGGCATAGCCGGGGGGCTTGGTCGATGAGCCCTTGGCTGACGGTCCTGGGGATTGGCGATGACGGTGTCAATACACTGACACCACCTGCGCTGACATTGATGAAACAGGCCAAGACCCTGGTGGCCCCCGAGCGGGTGCTTGACGGTCTCGATCTGCAAGGGCTCGGAATATCGGATTGCGAAGTCGTTCCCTGGACCATGGGTGTCGGGCCCACTCTCGAGTTCCTTGAGGCGCGCCGTGGCAATCCTGTCACCATCCTTGCCACAGGCGATCCGATGCATTTCGGCATTGGCGCCACCATGCGGCGCCGGCTCGATCCGGATGAGATGCTGGTAATCCCGTCGCCCTCGGGGTTTTCGTTGGCGGCCGCTCGTCTTGGCTGGCCGCTCTCCGATGCCGCCTGCATATCGCTTCACGGACGGTCGGTCGCCGGGCTCCAACCGCACATCCTTCCAGACAACAAAGTGGTCTCTCTGACATCGGTGGCGCGCACGGTGCATGAAGTAGCCGATCTGCTGGTCGGCCGCGGTTACGGCGATTCGAACCTGACGGTTCTGGAACATATGGGCGGTGCGCGCGAACGCATCACCTCTCACCGGGCGGCGGATGTCGCGGCACTTTCATCCGGCGAAAGTCCATTTGCCGACTTCAATGTGCTTGCGATCGAGTGCGTTGCCGGCCCTGATGCGGCGATCTACGCGCCAGTACCCGGTCTGCCGGACGACGCTTTCGCCCACGACGGGCAGTTGACCAAGCGTGAAGTCAGGGCGGTGACCCTTTCGAGCTTGCAGCCGCATCCGCAGGCGCTGTTGTGGGACGTCGGTGCCGGCTGCGGCTCCGTTGCCATTGAATGGATGCGGGCCGCTCGCGGTGCTCGCGCCATTGCCATCGAAGCGAAACCGTCTCGCAATGCGATGATTGCCGAAAACGCCATCTTGCTTGGCACGCCGCGCCTGGACATTGTCGAGGGCAGGGCGCCGGAAGCGTTTGAGGCGCTGCAGGCTCCTGATGCCGTGTTTATCGGTGGCGGCATCACCACGCCGTTCGTTTTCGAAACCTGTTGGCGGGCGTTGAAGCCGGGAGGGCGCCTGGTTGCCAACGTTGTGACGGTTGAGGGTGAAGCACAAATAGCAGAACTGCAGCGCGAACACGGTGGCTCCATGACCCGCATCGCCGTCGCCCGGTCCGGACCGGTGGGCGGGTTTCGTGGCTTCAAGCCGCTGATGCCGGTGACACAATGGAGCCTGCAGAAGCCGTGGAGGGCGTCATGACCGGCACGCTCTATGGCCTGGGCGTCGGACCCGGCGATCCGGAACTGCTGACCCTGAAAGCGGACCGCATCCTGCGGGCGGCGCCCGTGGTCGCCTATCCAGCACCTGACACAGGCCCCAGCTTCGCCCGGCAGATCGTGGCTGCGACGCTGAGTGACCGACAGGTGAAAATCCCGATTGTCATTCCGATGCGGGCCGAACGGTTTCCCGCACGCCAGGTTTACGACACCGCGTCGGACACCATAGCAGACCATTTGACCGATGGCCGCGACGTCGCCGTTCTGTGTGAGGGCGATCCGTTTTTCTACGGCTCGTTCATGTATCTCTACGAACGGCTGGCCGACCGATTTCGCTGCGAAATCGTTCCGGGCGTGTCGTCGATGATGGCTGGAGCAGCAGCCCTGCGTCGACCATTGGCAGCGCGCAATGATGTTCTCAGCGTCATTCCGGGCCCACTCGATGATACGGCGATTGCGGCCAAGCTCGAATCGACGGACGCAGCGGCAATCATCAAAATTGGCAGACATTTCAGCAGGATCGTATCGTTGCTTGAAAAATTGAATCTGGTTTCCTGCTGCGGTTATCTGGAACGCATATCGCTGCCGGAAGAACGCATTATGCCGTTATCGCAGGCTGGCACTTCGGCTCCCTACTTCTCCATGATCCTGGTTTACAAGGGGTCGGAAAACTGGGTCGCGGATCTGCCGCTTGAAACACGCGGTGCGTACCTTGTGCCGGGCATGTTTACCGGAGGAGCTCATGGCTGAGTCTCTAAAGCCGGCGGTCATTGTGTTGAATGCAGCGTCGCTTGACCTTGCCACCATGCTTTCAACGACGGTCGATGGCGAGGTGCACGGACTAAGGTCGCGCGCTGACGATGCACATGTTGTTTTCGACTCGGTCAGCGATCATCTCAAAACGTCGTTTGCCGAGGGGCGCCCGATCATAGCCGTCATGGCAAGTGGAGCCCTGATCCGGCTGCTTGCGCCGCTGTTGGCCGACAAAGCCAGCGAGCCACCTGTTCTGGCCGTGTCGGAAGATGGAGCGAGCGTTGTGCCACTGCTCGGCGGTCATCGCGGTGCCAATGCTCTGGCGCGGCGGATCGCAGACGCGCTGGACGCACACGCTGCGATCACGACCGCTGGTGACCTTCGCTTTGGCGTGGCGCTCGATGCGCCGCCGAAGGGCTACACTCTCGTTAATCCGGATGCGGCAAGGGGCGTTATGGCGGCGCTATTGAACGGCGAAACCGCGACGCTTCGAGGCGAAGCGGATTGGCTGCAGCAATCGGATATCGAATTTCAGCCTGAAGCGTCTCTGCGTCTGACGGTTTCCGATGAGGTGCACGATCCAAAAGCCGATGAATTGGTCTATGCCCCGGCAACGCTGTGCCTCGGCGTCGGTTGCGAGCGCGGCGCGGCACCATCCGAATTGATCGAGCTGGTTGAGGATCAATTCAGCCAAGCCGGCCTGGCACGCGAGGCGCTTTCGGGCATCTTCTCGATCGACCTGAAGGCGGACGAGGCTGCCATTCATGCCCTGGCTAGGCATTTCGCTGTACCGGCACGATTTTTCGATGCAAAGACGCTGGAGGCCGAGCGTGACCGGCTGGAAAATCCGTCTGATATCGTCTTCGCGGAAGTCGGGTGCCATGGCGTGGCCGAAGGGGCTGCACTTGCCGCAAGCGGCCCGGCCAGCGAACTGATAGTGTCCAAGCGGAAATCTCAACGAGCAACCTGTGCGATCGCCCGCGCTGAGCAGCCCATTGATGCGAACGCAGTTGGCCGGGCGCGGGGAAGTCTCTTTATTCTCGGTATTGGCCCGGGCAGTGATGCCTGGCGCTCCCCGGAAGTCACTGATCTGGTCTCACGATCCTCGGACCTCGTCGGCTATTCGCTCTATCTCGATCTGTTGGGGCCCTTGGCGGACGGCCGGGTCCGCCACGATTTCGGCCTGGGGGAAGAAGAGGCGCGGGTGCGGCATGCCATGGAACTGGCCGCTGAAGGCCGATCGGTGGCGTTGATCTGTTCCGGCGATGCCGGGATCTATGCCATGGCGACGCTGGCCTTCGAACTTCTGGACAAAGCGCGCCTGCCGGATGCCGGTTCCGACGGATTGAGCGACGGGGCACGCCGGATCGAGATTGTGGTCTCTCCCGGCATTTCCGCCCTTCAGGCGGCGGCGGCTCGTGCGGGCGCGCCGTTGGGGCACGATTTCTGCACGATTTCATTGTCCGACCTGCTGACGCCCTGGCCGGACATTCAACGGCGCATTCTAGCGGCAGCGGAGGGTGATTTTGTCATTGCCTTCTACAATCCCGTGTCGCGCCGACGCCGCACCCAATTGGCCCATGCCCGCGACGTATTGCTGCGCCACCGGCCGCCCGATACGCCGGTCATCCTGGCGACCAATCTCGGCCGTGAAGGGGAAACGGTGCGGATCGTGCCGCTGGCGGATCTCGCTATAGACACGGTCGATATGCTGACGGTCGTAATCGTCGGTTCTTCGCAATCGCGCACCGTGCGTGCCGGTGACGGCGGCGATTGGGTCTACACGCCGCGTGGTTACTCGGCCAAACCTGAGTCCCTGATCGAGCGACAGGAGGCGGCACAATGACCGTTTACTTCATCGGCGCCGGTCCCGGTGCCGCCGACCTCATCACTGTTCGCGGCTTGCGGCTCGTCGAACGCTGCCCGGTCTGCCTCTACGCCGGGTCTCTGGTGCCGCAGGAGATCGTTGCCGCGGCGCCGGCGGATGCCCTGGTCATGGATACCGCACCCATGCATCTTGACCTCATTGTTGCAGAGATGGAGAAGGCTGATGCCGCCGGTCAAGATGTGGCGCGCGTGCACTCGGGCGACCCCTCACTCTACGGCGCCATCGCGGAGCAGATGCGGCGGCTCGATGCATTGAGCATAAACTATGAAGTGGTCCCAGGAGTGCCGGCTTTTGCCGGCGTTGCGGCCCGGCTGAAGGCCGAGCTGACACTGCCCGAAATCGCCCAGACGGTAATTCTGACACGCACCGGGATGAAGGCATCGTCGATGCCGGATGGTGAGCGGCTGGAGGTTCTCGGCCAGTCTGGCGCGACCCTGGCGATCCATCTCTCCATCCGCAATCTCGATTATGTGCGACGGGCGCTGGAGCCGCACTATGGCGCAGACTGTCCGGTTGTCATCGCTTACCGGGCGACGTGGCCTGACGAACTTTATATCCGCACCACGCTCGCCGATATGAAGGCGGAGGTGCGCAAGGCCAAGTTGACCCGCACAGCGCTGATCATGGTCGGCCCCGTTTTAGGCGATGTGCAGTTTCGGGATTCGTCTCTCTACGATGCCGACTACGCGCATGTGCTGCGCAATGCCGGCAAAAAGAAAAAGCGGGCGGAGGCCTAGCCGATGGCCGCCGCCAGCGCCTCGATCGTCTCGAAGTGCGGTTCGGCCGATCCATTCGGCCGCTCGATCATGATGACGGGCAGCGACAGGTTTGCTGCAGCCTCGAGCTTGGCGAAGGACGCCTGGCCGCCGGAATTGCGACAGACCAGGACATCGATGGCCAGGGCCTGTAACAGCTCACCTTCCTGGTCCGGCGTACCAGGTTTTTCGATCACGAGCCGGGCGTTTGAAACCGGCAGAGGATCTTTGGGTGGATCGACCATCCTGAGGACGAGTTCCACATCGTCGCGAGCGGCGAAGACCGAAATATGCTGGCTGCCGAGGGCCAGAAATGCGCGACCTCCCTTGGGGAGAGCCTCGCAAGCGGCTTCTAGTGAAGGCACCATGTGCCAACTGTCGATCTCCCTTGGGATCCAGGGTGGGCGCCGCAGGACGAGCCGTCGTGTACCGGTCTCTTCGGCAGCAATTCTCCCGTTTTCTGAAATGCTGGTGGCAAAGGGGTGGGTGGCGTCGACCAGGACGCCGACCGCTTCCTCGGCCAGGAAACGTGCAAGACCCTCTGCGCCACCGAAGCCACCGATGCGCCGCTCGCCCGATACCGTTTCCGGATTGCGAGTCCGGCCCGCCAGCGATGTGATCACGGTGAGATCATCGCGGGCCGAGAGCAGGGAGGCCAGTTCTGTGGCTTCCCGTGTTCCGCCCAGGATGAGGACCGTTCTATGGGTGACGGGCAAGAATGGTTCCTTTCCGGTCCGTCACCACGATGTCGACCGCAACCGGTGCGTCCCGCAAAGCGGCTTTTGCCGTCTTGCAAGCCAGATCCGCTACCGGTGGCGCAAGGTCGATGCCATTTTGTGTCGTCAGTTCAAGCACTTCCAGTGCGGTGTTGGCAGAGAGAATCGCCTCCCGCAGGCTTTGGTCCTCGTCCGGAAGAAGGCCAGCGAGGAAGGTCATATCCACCTGGCTTCGACCGGAATGCAGGTCCAGCGCACCCTGGGCCAGTTTGACCATCTTTGCGAAGCCGCCGGCAATGGTCAGTCGGTCAACCGGGTGGTTGCGCAGATATTTGATCAGGCCACCGACGAAATCGCCCATGTCCAGATAGGCAATTTCCGGCAGGTCGAGACACTGCCGCACGGCACCCTCGGATGTCGAGCCCGTGGCTCCGACCACATGCTCCAGACCGGCGGCCCGGGCGACGTCAATGCCGCGATGGATCGAGTGGATCCAGGCGGCGCAGGAGAACGGCTGTACGATGCCTGTGGTTCCGAGAATCGACAGGCCGCCGAGAATGCCGAGACGCGGGTTCCAGGTTTTCTCGGCCAGGTCTTCACCACCGGGTACGGAGATGGTGATTTCGACATCGGCCGGCAGGTCGAATTCTCCGCAAAGAGCCTCGACCACCTCGCTCATCATGCGTCGCGGAACCGGATTGATCGCCGGCTCGCCAACCGGCAGCGGCAGACCTGCCAGCGTGACCGTTCCCACACCAGCGCCTGCGACAAATTTGATACCGGTTTCCGGCCGTCCCGGCGCAACCGTCGCAATGATCGTTGCCCCATGGGTAACGTCCGGGTCGTCTCCGGCATCCTTGACGATCCCCGCCGAGGCGTAGCCCTCGCCAAGGCTTTCGAAGGCGAGCGCGAATTCGGGTTCCTGTCCCTTGGGCAGACGAATGCCAACCGGGTCCGGAAACTCACCAGTTATCAAAGCCGTCAGCGCCGCCTTGGTCGCGGCCGTAGCACAGGCTCCGGTTGTCCAACCGCGGCGCAGCGGAGCATCGGATCCACCATTGTCCTTGCGGGTTTCACTCATTATCCATCTATAGGCGAGGGCGAGCAGCGGCGGAAGGTTTTACGGGAAGGGGAAGATGTCTGTCGATATCCTGAATGACCTGCCCGAACTTCAGCCCGGCAGCGTCTGGCTTGTCGGCGCCGGACCGGGTGACCCGGGTCTTTTGACCCTGCATGCGGTCAATGCCCTGCGTCAGGCCGATGTCATTGTCTACGATGCGCTGGTCAACGCGGCCTGCCTCGGGCTCGCCAAACCGGGCGCTGTGCTCGAATATGCCGGCAAGCGTGGAGGCAAGCCTTCGGCCAAGCAACGCGATATTTCGCTGCGCCTGGTGGAAGTCGCGCGTGAAGGAAAGCGCGTTTTGCGCCTCAAAGGCGGCGATCCGTTCGTATTCGGCCGCGGCGGCGAGGAAGCCCTGACTCTGGTCGAGCACCACATTCCTTTCCGCATCGTCCCGGGCGTCACTGCCGGGATTGGCGGTTTGGCCTATGCCGGCATTCCGGTCACCCATCGCACGGTCAATCACAGCGTCACTTTCCTGACCGGGCACGATTCCAGCGGCATCGTGCCGGATCGGATCGACTGGGAGAGTGTATCCCGTGGCTCGCCGGTGATTGTCATGTATATGGCGATGAAACATATCGCCACGATCACCGAAAAGCTGTTGGCGGCCGGCCGGTCTGCGAACGAAGCCCTGGCGGTGGTCAGCAACGCCACGACCGACCAGCAACAGGTTCTGGAGACCACGCTGGGTGCTGCGCAAGAGGATCTGGTTGTCGCTGGCCTGTCACCGCCGGCAATCGTCGTGGTCGGCGAGGTGGTAGGGCTGCGGCAAACGCTCTCATGGTTCGACCGGAATGCGATGCCGGTGGACGACCGCGAGTTGGGCTGAGGAACAACGGATGCGCGGGCTGATCGTTGCTTCGCCGATGTCTGGGTCCGGCAAGACCACGTTCACATTGGGTTTGTTGCGGACGCTGCGCAAGCGCGGTGTGCAGGTCGCTCCGGGCAAGGCCGGACCGGACTATATCGATCCTGCATTTCACAAGGCGGCAAGCGCCGAGCCCTGCCTGAACTACGATCCCTGGGCGATGCGAGAAGATCTGCTGTGTGCCAATGCGGCTGAAGCGGACAGCGACAATCGTCTGCTGGTGATCGAAGCGATGATGGGTCTGTTCGATGGGGCGGCAGATGGCGCCGGCTCCGCTGCCGATCTGGCAGCGCTACTGTGCCTGCCAGTGGTCTTCGTTGTCAATTGCGCAAAGATGTCCCATTCCGTTGCGGCCTTGGTGCGTGGCTTCGCCGAATTCGACCCCCGCGTGGCGATTGCGGGTGTTGTGCTGAACAATGTTGGAAGCGACCGGCATGAAAGCCTTCTTCGCGACGCCCTGACCGCAGCCGACATCAGGGTCCTGGGCGTGCTTCGCCGTGACGAGGTCCTGCACCTGCCTGAGCGTCATCTTGGGCTTGTCCAGGCAATGGAGCATGAAGGCCTGGAGCAGTTCATAGAGGCAGCAGCGCAGAAGGTGGAGGAGGGATGCGACCTCCAGGCGCTGATGTCGCTTGCCAGTTCTTCTGAACCTGCGGGATCCGTCAGCGCAGGCCTACCGCCTCCAGGTCAGCGGGTGTCGGTCGCCAGGGATCTCGCGTTTGCGTTCAGTTACGAACATTTGCTGCAGGGCTGGCGTACCGCTGGCGCTGAAATTCGGTTTTTCTCACCTCTGGCTGACGAGGCACCGGCGCCGGACAGCGACGCCATTTATCTGCCGGGTGGATATCCGGAACTGCATGCGGGGCGCATCGCCGCCAATACGACATTCAAAAGGGGTATGGTCGACGCCACCCGAAAAGGCATTCCGGTGTTTGGCGAATGCGGCGGCTACATGGTGCTTGGTGACGCGCTGATCGATTCCCACGGTGTTCGTCACAGCATGCTTGGCCTTTTGCCACTCACCACCAGTTTCGCCGAGCGAAAACTGCACCTGGGCTATCGGCGCGTGTCGCCGACATCCGACTTCATCTGGGACATGGCGCTGACCGCCCACGAGTTTCATTACGCTTCCATCGTGGCGGAAGGTGAAGGCGAGCGGCTGTTCAGCGTGACGGACGCAAGAGGCGAGGCGATGCCGCAGGCGGGATTGAAGCGCGGCTCCGTCGCCGGCTCTTTCATGCATGTCATTGATCGGGCGGCGGGCACATGACGGCGCCCTTGGGCAGGATAGAACATGGTGGAGCCCTGACGGCCGCCTGTGGTCGCTACGGCGGCAAAGCGGAGGATTGGCTGGACCTATCCACCGGTATCAATCCGGTTCCTGCCGAGCTTTCGGCACTGGATGCGTCGGTGTGGCAGCGGCTTCCGGACGACCATCTGTTCGATCGGGCGTCGGCTGCGGCAGCTCGATGCTATCAGGCGCCGGACGGGACGCGTCCGCTCCCCGTTGCGGGCGTTCAGGCGGCGATCCAGATGCTGCCAAACCTGTTGGAAGGGCCGGTCGCGATTCTGGGGCCGACCTATGGCGAGTATCGGTACTGTTTCGAGAGAGCGGGCCGATCCGTGGACGAAGTGCCGTACCTTACTGGAGTTGATGACCATCATCGCGTCGTCGTTGTCGTGAATCCGAACAATCCAGATGGCCGGGTGATCGATCGGAACGCACTGCTGGCGCTTGCCGGCGATCTGGAGAAACGCGGCGGGTGTTTGATCGTCGATGAAGCCTTTGCCGATCTGCGGCCTGATATCAGCCTTGCCGGGGTCGCCGGGAACCGCAGCGGGCTCGTCGTTTTGCGCTCCTTCGGCAAGTATTTCGGGCTGGCCGGCATGCGACTGGGGTTTGTCCTTGCAGAACACCGGGTGATCGAAGCCTTCCGGCGGCTTCAGGGGCCGTGGGCAGTTTCCGGGCCGGCGCTGGCTGCAGCTGAAAACGTGATGCGAGACGACGCTGTGATCGCTGCCGTTGGGGCAACGATCCGCCAGCGACGGCAGGCGCTCGAAACCGTTCTGACCGCTGCCGGATTGCGGATCGCAGGTGGCACCGAACTGTTCATTCTGGTCGATCATGAGCATGCGTCCGATCTCCACGAAGGACTTTGCCAAAACCATATTCTGACGCGCCGCTTTGATTACGCACCCCGTTGGCTGCGTTTCGGCCTGTGTCCGGATTCTGAGTCGGATCAGCGGCTTGCCCGGGTTTTGTCGGATCTCGGTTGAAGCGCATGGTAGAGCACCTGATCATTCTGGCCCTGGCGCTGTTGCTCGATCGCATTGTCGGCGATCCGGATTGGCTCTGGCGTCGTGTGCCGCATCCGGTTGTCCTGTTCGGCTACGCTATCGGGTTGGCGGACAGAAATTTGAATGTCGATAGCGATCCGCCATCGGTGCGCAGAATGCGGGGTATCGCGGCAATGGCAGGGCTTCTGGTGCTCAGTGTGCTTCTTGCTGCAGTCATTGGTGCACTGCTAGACCCTCTGGGTCCTGTTGGCCTTGCCGTTGAGCTTATCCTCGTCGCAATCTTGCTGGCACAGCGCAGTCTGGCCGATCACGTTTCGGCTGTCGTCGACGGATTGGTATCTGGCGGGTTGGCAGGGGGGCGCGAGGCGATTTCCCTTATCGTTGGCCGTGACCCCGAGTCTCTGGACGAACACGGGATTTGCAGGGCAGCAATCGAAAGCCTGGCCGAGAATTTTTCCGATGGCGTGGTTGCGCCGGCGTTCTGGTATGCCCTGTTCGGTCTGCCCGGGCTGTTTGCCTACAAGATGCTCAACACGGCGGATTCGATGATTGGCCACAAGAACGCCCGTCACGGGGCGTTCGGCTGGGCCGCTGCGCGTCTCGACGATTGGGCGAACTGGCCGGCGGCGCGGATGTCTGCCGGCCTGATTGCGGCAGCGTCGTTGATCATGAACGGAGCGGGTGCAGCGCGGCGCTCCGTCGGGTGTGCCTTGCGCGATGCCGGGCTGCACCGGTCTCCAAATGCCGGTTGGCCGGAATGCGCAATGGCGGGAGCGCTGAACCTGTCGCTGACCGGCGACCGTCGATATGGCGGTGTGGTGGTGCGCGAGCCGCGGCTCAATCCAGCAGGACGTTACGGGCTTAATCCGCAGGATATCACGGCTGCTCTGAGGCTCTTCTGGGCGGCTTGTTCGGCCCTGACACTTCTGGTGATCCTGCTGTTTCTCATTGCCACAACGATAAGTTGATCAGTCTGTATTCGCATCAGGTGCGGAGCCGATACTTTTATCCGGTCAATAACCATTTGTCGGCGAAGTCCTTTTAATGGGATGTTTTTTGCTTATATACTTCTGGCTGGCGTAGCTTTGTATTCCGCTTACCGGCGGGTTACGCGCCTCAACAGGTGGGGATTTGTTGAGAAATTGGCAGCGAACACGGAACGTGCTCGATGTCAGGTCGGAGGGACCATGAAAAAGTTTGTAGTCGCGGCGCTGCTGAGTCTGGCAGTGCTCCCATTGAACACGATCGCCGTAAAGGCAGCCTCGCTCACCGCGCGGATCGACATCTCGCAGCAGAGGATGGTGGTGACACATCGCGGTAAGGTGAAGTATCGCTGGAAGGTATCCACCGGGCGTGCCGGCTATTACACCCCGACGGGTACCTACAGTCCAAAATGGTTGTCCCGTCATCATCGGTCGCGCAAATACAACAACGCCCCGATGCCCTATGCAATTTTCTTCCGTGGCGGATACGCCGTGCACGGAACCAATGATCTGAAACGGCTGGGCCGCCCAGCATCACACGGGTGCATACGCCTCCATCCCAATCATGCGGCAACGCTGTTTTCGTTGGTGCAGCGGGAAGGTTTTAAGAATACCCGCATCGTCATTACCCACTGACGCCTGATTACTCGGCGAGCTCTGCCCGCTTCTCCGCGGGCAGAGCCACGATTGCATCAATCGCCCGATCATGGACTTCGAACACCAGCTCGGATGATTGGTTCCGCAGGTTAGCGATGACGCCATCGACAGTTTCCCGATCGACCTGCGGTTCGGCTAGCAGGCTTCGGAGCTGCCGGTAGTTGTCCCGGCGTTTGTCCAGGATTTCCGAGTAAGCCGGCTTTAGCTCGTCCAGAGCTACCGATACTTGCTGTCTTGCATCATCGTCCAGATTTTTCGTCATACGCGCCCCGACCGCATGCAGGATGCCGCCACGAGACCGGTCGGCCGGGTCATCCAGGAAGCGCGTAACTGCGTAGCCGATGAAAAAGGCATTGGCTAGCAGCGAGACGACGAGGGTGACGTTGAGAATGCGTTGTCTGCTCATTGTCTTCAATCCGCTGCAGTGCCGATTTCCGAGACCGCATCCGTGCCGAGCAGCAATTCGTCATAGGCTTCGGTGGCTGCTTCCGGAAGCAGGGGAGCCCATTCGCCGAGACCAGCGCCGAGGGCGCAGGCGACCACGGCGCTGGCGGCAAGCCGCCGCAACACCGGCAGAGACAAAATGCGACGCTGTTCCGCTTGCGGCTCAATGTGTCTGAGGATCGTATCTTCGAGTGCTGACATCC
The DNA here is from genome assembly GCA_965228435.1 of Hoeflea sp. Classification (GTDB taxonomy): domain Bacteria; phylum Pseudomonadota; class Alphaproteobacteria; order Rhizobiales; family Rhizobiaceae; genus Hoeflea_A. The sequence goes on from OZ245818.1 coordinate 5,588,816, forward strand.
GCGTCCCGGGGAGGCGGCCCTCGATTTCCGTGGAGATGTCGCGAAAAGCCGAATCCAGTCGCTTTGCCGCCTCGAACCGGCGGCGAAAATCCGGATCCTGCAAAGCAGCGAGCCGCGCCTGCTGGGTGGCCGACGCATCCGGCCAGTTATCGAAATCGGTTCCGTGCAGGTCCAGCAGTTCGTCCAATGTCTTCGGATCGTACGTCATGTCAGTCAATCTCCGGTTTCCTCTCCCTGCAGTCTCCTACGCAATGTCCGTCGCGCCCTTGCCAGCAGTGATGAAAGGGCCTCGACGTCGATATCCATTGCGTCTGCCGCTTGCTGGTGAGACAGATCCTCGATCTGCGTTAACACAAGGGCGATGCGCTGCCGTTCCGGCAGCTCGATCATGTGCTTCAGGACGTGCTCCATGTCGTCGCGGTTTTCCAGCATCTCCTGAGGATTTCTGGCCGTGTCTTCCAGGCCTTCCCAGTTGAAATCGTCGACCCGGCCTTTGCGACGGCGCAGGATGTCGATCGCCTTGCGCGTTGCGACGGTGCGCAGATAGGCGGCGATGGTGGCCTTTTCCTGCCAGTCGGGTGCGGCCTGCCACAGGGCGAGCAGTGCTTCCTGCGTCGCGTCCTCCGCTTCGTCCAGGTTGCCGAGTATGCCAAGAGCGATCCGAACGAGCCGCGGGCTCTGACCGGCGATCACCTGACGATAGGCTTCGGTATCGCCCGAGGCGATCCGGCGCATGAGCGCACTGTCGTTGCGAACCGCGCCGTCGGTCTCGCCTGGTTGCATGAATGGCCCTTTGCCCGCTCGCTGCCGCCGGGCACGCTATCAAGTGCCCAGCATGGCGGTCAATCGTCGCATCAGGCAGAGCCGGCCGTGCGTCCATCATGCTCCAGTTCCTTCAACAACTGCTGTTCCTCGGCGTTGCGAGGCTTGCTGAATCCGGCCAGCAGATTGTAGGCGACCGGTGTCAGGAACAGCGTTGAAACGGTGGCAAAGCCAAGGCCGCCGACGATCGTCCAACCCAGTGCCATGCGTGATTCCGCGCCGGCACCGAAGGCCAGGATCAGTGGCAATCCTGCCAGCACGGTGGAGATCATGGTCATCATGACCGGCCGCAGCCGCCGCATGCACGCGCCCTCGATGGCCTCGCGAACCGAGGCACCGCGTTCGCGCAGCTGATTGGCGAATTCGACGATGAGGATGCCGTTCTTGGCCATGATGCCGACCAGCAGGATGATACCGATCTGGCTGTAGACGTTGATCGTTCCTCCGGTCAGTCCGATGGCGACCACCGCAGCGGCAACGCCGGCTGGAATTGTTGTCAGAATGATGATCGAGCTGACGAAGCTCTCGAACTGGGCGGCCAGTACCAGGAAGACAACGACAATGGCGAAAACGAAAACCAGCCCCATGCCGCTCGAGGTTTCCTCAAGCAGCGCCGCTTCAGAGCGAAGCACGACATCGACGCCGGCCGGCAGCACTTCCGAGGCCGTGTGCCGCAAATCCTGAATGGCACTTTCCAGGTCATACTGCTCCTCGAGCGGTACGGAGATCGGAATTGCCCGCATGCGCTCTTCGCGCGTCAGTTGCGGCGCCACCGCCGTGTCTTCCAGCTCGACGATGGATGACAGCGGCACCATCGGCCCATCGCCGGCGCGCACGAACAGGTTCTCCAGGTCGGCCGGATCCTGAATTGCGCCTGAGCCGAACGAAAGCATCACCGGAATGGCCTCGTCATCCTGATGGATTTCGGCGATTTCCCGACCGTCTAGTGCAATGGCGATGAAAGACGCGACATCGTTCAGGTCAATGCCGAGCTCGCGTGCCCGGTCGCGATCGACCTTGACGGAGAGTTGCGCCTGGGTGGTGTCGTAGCCGATGTCGAAGGAGCCGAGACCTGGATAGCGGTCCGCCATCGCATTAGTCAGGTCTTCAGCGGCCTGCGACAGCATGTGATAGTCGGATCCCGTCAGCGCGAAGCGCAATCCAGTGCCCCCGCCGCGCAGACCCAGGGTGTTGGGCTGGCGGGCGAACGCCGTCACACCGGGGATCTCGGCCAACTGCCGATTGATGTCCGATACGATTGCCGACTGGTCGCGGTCGCGATCCCCCCAAGGCACGAGGCGGAAAACGATGAAGCCTCGGTTCGCGGACTGCATGCCGACGACGCTGAACAGCGATTCGACCTCGCCGGTATCCATCAGGTCGAGCCCGATCTCCTCGATCTGCCGCATCTTCTCGTTCGCGGCGTCGAGCTCCGTGCCCTGCGGCAGCATGACCATGATCGGAATGCTGGAACGATCTTCGCGTGGCGTGATCTCCTGCGGCAGCGCGTTGAACAGCTGATAGGAGAAGCCCGAGAAGATGATGCTGATGACAATGACAACCATCGGCGCGGCCAGTGCCACCCGCAGCAGGGTCCGGTAGCCGTTGGCGAACCTGTTGCCGATGCGCTGCATCCAGGTCACGCGCTCCTCGCCTCCAGCCGAACCGCCAAGGCGCGCGGCCAACATGGGCGCCAGCGTGAGGGCGACGAAGGAGGAGATCGCGACCGCAATCGCCAGGACAAAACCGAACTCGGAGAACAGCTGTCCGACGGTGCCCGGCAGGAACGAAATCGGGATGAACACCGCAGCGAGCGTCGCTGTCGTGGCGAGCACGGCGAAGAAGACCTCACGGGTGCCCCGCACCGCGGCCGCGCTCGGTCCGTCTCCTTCCTTGCGACGCCGGATGATGTTTTCGAGAACGACAATTGCGTCGTCCACCACCATGCCTGTCGCCAGAAGCAGGGCTAACAGTGTCAGGATGTTGAGCGAGAAGCCAACCAGCCAGATCGTCGCAACTGTGCCGATGAGTGCCACGGGGATTGTTACTGCGGGAATGATGGTGGCAACGGCGGTGCGCAGGAAGATGAACATCACCAGGATGACAATCGTCGTTGAAATCAGCAGCGACTTGACCACCTCGATGATGGCGGCGCCAATGAAGACAGCATCATCCGATGTCACACGCAGGTCGACATCCTCGGGCAGCAGTGGCTGCATATCCGCGACAACGTCAGCGACGCCGGCGGAAATGTCCAGCGTGTTCGACTGCGCTTGCCGCACGATGTTGAGGCCGATGCCTGTCTTGCCGTCGGCCCGCAGGTAGGACGTGCGGTCGGCTGGGCCATAGGAAACCTGCGCCACATCACCGAGGCGGGTGTTGTCGTCGATCCGCAGATCCTGCATGTCCGCGACTGATTCAACGTTGAGTTCGGTACGCACGAGGATTTCGCTGCCGCCGGAAGAGAGCGAACCGGCGGGTGTGTCGGTGGTTACCCGTTCAATGGCGCTGCGAACTTCCGCCGGGGACAGACCGCGGCTTGCGATCGCCATCTGGTCAAGCTCGATCTTGAAGACCGGCTGGCGGTCACCGAAGACAGTGACGTCACCGACGCCCGGCACCGCCGACAAGCGATCGATGATCTGGTTGTCGACGATCCGGGTCAAGGTCTCGATCGGCAAACGGTCGGTGGTCACGGCCAGCCGGATGATTGGACTGTCGTCATCATTTGCCTTGATGACCAGCGGTGTTTCAGTGTTGTCGGGCAAACGGTACTGGACCGCCGCGACTGCATCGCGCAGGTCCGTTGCCGCGGTGTCGAGATCGACTGAAGGCGAAAACTCGACCGTGATGCGGCTGTTGCCGTAATTGGACGAAGACGAGATCGAGGAAACGCCCGGCACACGCGCGGCCGCGCCCTCAAGAATAGCGGTGACGCCAGTATCAATGGTTTCCGGGGTGGCGCCAGAGTATGTGGTGCGGATGGTGACAACCGGGCGGTCGGTGCTCGGAAGTTCACGCACCTCGACGGCCAGAATGGCGGCCAGACCGGCGATGACAACCAGCAGGTTCATGACGATGGTGAAGACCGGCCGGCGGACGCAGAAGGCCGGCAGGCCCTTCAATTCTTCCGGGATCTTAACCATGAGCCACGTCCTTACCTGGAATGGAAACCATTGAATCCTGTGGAGTACGGAACGGCTGTCCTGGGCGCAGAGCGTCCATGCCTTCGGACACGATCTCGTCGCCTTCGATGATGTCCCCACGGATCAGGATTCGGCCGTCCTGGCGCGAGACGATCTCAACCGGAACGCGCGACGCCAGATTGCCATCAGTCTTCATGACGTATGCACCGCTGCTGTCCCACTGGACAGCGGGTGACGGGACGCTTGCATAGGCGCTGCCCGAAAAGGCCAGTGACACCTCGAAGGACATGCCGGGACGGATCAGGTCGTTTGCGTTCTCCACCGTGCCATGGAGGGTCAGTGTCCGGGATATCGTATCGACGCGGCTGTCGAGCCTCGAGATTTCGCCGGTCATCGACAAGCCAGGCAAAGCCGGAGTTGAAACACTCATCGACTGGCCGATTTCCACCTGGTTGGCAAAGCGCTCCGGAATGCGGAAATCGATGAGGATGGTGCTTCGGTCGTCAAGCGTGGCAACCGAGGTCGACGTGGTCACGTAGTCGCCGATGCCAACATCGATCAGGCCGATATCGCCGGTGAACGGCGCATACAAGGCGCGACGCGCCAGCGCATCTTCCGCTTCGCGAACATCCAGTCTCGCTTTTTCCAGCTCCAGAGCCGCATTGCGCAACGCTACATCCGAAACCGTGTTGCTCGCTGCCAGGGTCCGATAACGCTCCAGTGCCTCCTCGGCGTCGCTGACGGCCAGGTGGGCGCGGTCGAGCGCAAACTGCTGGATGCGATCGTCCAACTTGAGGATCACATCGCCTTCCCGGACATGCTCGCCGGCGACCGCGCCGACCCACTCGACACGACCAGCGGATTCCGGATAGAGCGTGGTTCTTTCGATTGCCTGCGCCGTACCGATCGAGCGGACAGTGCTGTCGGCATTATCAGCGCCGACCGTGGCAAGCACGACAAGCGGGGGAGGACGTCCACCACCGGACGGCAGTCCGGCGCTAGCCGAAGAGCCGTTGAAAAACACCGGGCCGAACGAAATCAGCGCGTAGATCGAAACCGAGGCCGCCAGAACCCCGGCAGAAATGAGAAGTTGCTTCCAAAAAGCCATTGCGTCCGCACTCCATCAGACTGTTCGACCCTTTAACGCTCGGGCAGCCCGTTCTGGTCGCTGGTGCGGAATTAAACTTTCGTAATGTTCCTTAATCTTTTGAATATATTGAGATAATTTAGCAGCATGTGTCGGCGATTACATCATCACGTCGGGAAGAAAAAGCGCCAATTGGGGCATTGCCGCGAGCAGGATCACGCCAAGCACCAGCAGGAGCCAATAGGGTGTTGTCGCCAACGCGGCGCTGCCTAGTGACACCTCCTCCTTCGTCACAGACACAAGGACGGAGAGATTGAGCCCCACCGGCGGTGTCACCTGGCCGATCTCGATCATGATCGTGATGATGACACCGAGCCAGACGGCGTCGAAACCGAGCCCGGTCATCAGCGGAAAGACAATGGGCAAGGTCATGATCATCAGAGAAAGGCCGTCGAAGAAGCAGCCGAGCACAAGGTAGATCAGGACGACCAGGGCAAGCACTGTGAATGGCCCCAGATCAAACGCACGGACCGCTTCGAGGATGGCCTGCGGCACGCCAAGCAGGCTGACGGCCTGGGCCAGAATGGTCGCACCCATCACCACGAAGGCGATCGACGCGTAGAGCAGGATGGAACTGTAAACGGCCTTCACCAGAGTTCGCGGCGTCAGCGAACCCCACCACCATCCAACCACAATGGTGGCCAGTACCCCGATGCCGGCGGCTTCCGTGGGCGTTGCGATGCCGAATGTAATGCTGCCCATGATGGCAAGGATGAGCAGGACAAAAGGCCAAAGACCGAGAAGGTCGAGAACGATGCGCCAAGGTTTGATCGCCCGTTCGTCCGGCGGGGCGAGGGCGGGCGCTGACAGGCAGCGAACCAGGATATAGGCCATGAACATCAGGGCGATCAGCAGGCCTGGGAGAATGCCGGCAATAAACAGGCGGCCGATCGACGTCTCTGTCAGCGCGCCGTATATTAGAAGCGACAGGCTGGGCGGGATCAGGAGCCCGAGCGTGCCGCCGCCGGCCAATGAGGCAACCACCATTTTGCGGTCATAACCGCGTGCCGACATTTCGGGGTAGGCGACCGAACCGACGGCGGCTGCCGTCGACAGACTGGAACCGCTGACGGCGCCAAAGAGGGTGCAGACGGCGATATTGGTGTGGAGAAGTCCGCCCGGGATGCGCCGGAACAGTGGCGACAGAGCGGTGTAGATCAGTTCGCTGACGCCGCTGCGCAACATGATCTCGCCGAGGATGATGAACAGCGGGATCGCGCTCAGGGTGAAAGAGTTAAAGACGTTCCAGACCGCATCGACCGCCACGAAGGTCGATCCGCCCGCGGCAAACTGAAGGATCATCAGACCCGTGAGGCCGAGCGCGGCGCCAAGCGCCAAGCCGGACCCTGCGAATACGGTTAAGCCGCCAAGCAATATTCCCCAGAAGGTCGTCATCACCGATGCCCTGTCAGCCGCTGCGCTCGATTGGCTGGCCCGCCAGAGCGCGGATTGCAAAGGCTATCGCGGTCAGCAGCATCGAAAGCGGAACGAGGACCATCCATGGATAAAGGAGCAGACGGGCGACTTCGGTCTTGAGGTTGCGGGCGAAGGCAAAGTCGAACCAGGGCAGACATAGCCAGAAGAACCACAGGCAGAAAGCGACGCCGAATCCACCGGCGGCAAACCCCATCCAGCGACGACCGCCAGCGGACAGGTTGGCGACAACAATCGACACGCGCACGTGTTCCGCCCGTATCGTCACCAGTGGCATGGCAAGAAAGAAGGCCGCCGTCATCAGCAGTCCAACCAGTTCTTCAGTGATATGGAGCGGAGCGTTGGCCACGTGACGCATGGTCACGCTGACGCCGATCAAGACGACGATCGAACTTCCGGCAAGGGCCGCGAGGACAGCCAGACCCGTGAAAACGGGCCTGAGCCACCCCTCAACGTGTCGCGCTGCGGCGGCCAGGCGGTCGCCGGAGCGCTCGTCTTGGTTCAATGTCAGCGTCCGAGAACGGCAAGGATCCGCTCGCGATATTCCGGTGCGTTGCCGCCAGCTTCTTCTGCCATTTCCTTCCAGGTCGCCGAGGCGGCATCGAGGAAGGCTGCACGGTCCTCGTCAGAGAACGCATCGAGGAATTCGACGCCCTGTTCGGTGAGCTTGGCGCGCGCGGCCTGTTCGTTTTCCTCGGCCTTGGTGTATTCGTTGGTGCGTTCCCACACCCGAGCGGCCGCCGTCGTTACAGCGTCCTTTTCGGCATCGGTGAGGCTGTCCCAGGCTTCCTTGTCGGCACCCAGGACGTACGGGACGCTGGCAATCGGATAGAGGTAGGACGCGTATTTGGCCACTTCCTGCAACGAGATCGTGTGGGCGAACAGCGCGGGATAAACGGCGCAATCGACAACACCTGTCTGCAAGGCGACGTAGAGGTCGTTCTGGCCGACAATCTGTGCGGGAACACCGAGTTTGGTGAAGGTCTCGACCTGGTCCTTGCTCCACACCCGCAGCTTCTTCTTCTTCAGATCGTCAAGCGTTCTCACAGGTTCATCGCGGCAGAAGATCGAAGCCTTGAGCAGCGGCAGTGCCATGAAACCCGCAGTCTCGATACCCCAATCGTCCAGTTCCTGTTTGTAGATTTCCTGGATCGTTGGCAGCACCTTGAGAAGCTCGTCCGAACTTCCGACCGACCCCTGGACGAGAACGGCACTCAGTGCCGGCGCGTCGCGACCCAGATAGTTGGCCCAGACGAGGCCCATCTGTACGGCGCCGCCGGGGAGCCAACGGACCACATCATTGTCCTTGAGATTCAGTGAGCCGCCGTGAAAGACCTTGATGTTCAGGCTGCCGTCGCTGAGCTCAGTGACGTCTTCAGCAAACGTGTTCAATTGTTTGGCTTCATTGCGCGTTTCCGGAAGCCCGTTGTTGAATTTCCATTCCGCCGCAGCGGCCTGGCCAGCAAATATCCCGAGGCTCAGGGCGCCGGCCAGCAGAGTTGTCAGAGTTCCACGCATCACAATTTCCCCCAATGTCTTTGGTCAGAAGGCAGAAGCTAGCGTTGATGGTCGTTTGCGGCAAGCTGCTTAAGCGTGTCCTTGATGTTCCAGCGGTCGTGGAACCATTGCCACTGACCTGGATATTCGCGGACCCAGCTCTCGACCTTGTCATTGAGCAGTTGGGCGGTTGCCCTGACGTCCAGCGTCCCGTTGGGTTTTCGCGGTAGTTCAACGGCTGGCTCTATTTCCAGGCGGAAGCGGCCGTCCGGCAGGCGAATGGATCGGGCCGGGAAGACCTCGCAATCAAAATGGCGCACCAGCTTGGCAAGCAGCGGATTGGTGTGCACATCGTGGCCGAAGAAGCTGGTTTTCTCGCCCTTTTGAAACTTCTGATCGACCAGGAGACCGACGCCTTTGCCGGCTTCCAGTGCGCTGGCCAGGTTCCAGGCGGCACCCGCCAGCGATGGAACGATGTTGCCCATGTGGCTGCGCCGCGTCGAAAGCAGCCGCTCAGCGATAAAGGGGTTGTTGGGTGGGCGGAAGAGCGCTGTGACGTCGAGGCCATATTTTGCGGCAATAATCGGTAATAGCTCAAAATTGCCGGTATGAGCCGTGAAAACGATGAACGGTCGTCGATTGTCCCTCAGGTCCAGGAACCGTTCCACGCCATCGACGATGAGATAGCCGCCATCGCCGTCAGCCAGATCATGGTCAACCAGTTCATCGACGAAAATGTACTCGGCCATCAGCAGCGCCATATTGCCCCACATGTCGCGAGCGATGGCTTCCCGTTCCGCTTCTGATTTATCCGGAAAGGCGCGCTTCAGGTTGTAGAGTGCAAGCTTGTGGCGCGCTGTGTGGGGCCCGATCATCCGGGCGGCGCGCTCGGTAAAACGCATGGCGCCGCGGGCCGGCAGCAGCTTCAGCAGCGCCAGGATGCCAAACAAAAACTGGGCGACAAGCCAGTTCTTGGCGCGGCGTAGAGCCAGCACGAACCGGGTCACGACAAGTTTCACGATGTTCAGTCCAGTTTGAGAACGATTTTGCCGAACACCTGGCGGCCCTCCATGCGCTCCAGTGCCCGGTCGATATCATCGAAGCCGACCTCCGTGTCGATGACCGGATGCACGACGCCACGGGCCATTTTCTGCATGGCGTTGGCCATGTTCTCCATGCGGCAGCCGAACGACCCGATCATGCGCAGCTGCTGCTGGAACAACTGCATCAGGTTCATTTGCGTGGATACCCCGGAGGTCGAACCGCAGGTGACCAGCCGTCCGCCGCGCTTCATGCACAACATCGAACCGGCCCAGGTGTCGGCGCCGACATGTTCGAACACGACGTCGACGCCTTTTTTCTTCGTCAGCTTGCGCACGACGCCTTCAAAGCGGTCTGTGCGGTAGTTGATGACGTGATCGGCACCAAGGGCTTTTGCCTTGTCGATCTTGTCGTCGGATCCGACGGTGGTGATGACGGTGCAGCCGGTCTTCTTGGCAAGCTGGATGGCGGCCGAGCCGATACCCGACCCACCGGCATGCACGAGTATGGTTTCGCCGGGCTCGAGTTTGGCGTTGTCGAACAGCATGTGTTCGACCGTTCCGAAGGTCACGGGCGCCAGCGCCGCGGCGACAGCATCGACGCCGGGCGGGGCGGGGACCAGTTGCCGGGCGGGAATGTTGATTTTTTCCTGGGCGAAGCCATCGAGATGAAAGCCATGCACGCCGGCGACGTTTTCACACAGATTGTCGCGTCCCTCCCGGCATGCCTTGCAAAGCCCGCAGGTGCGAGCGCCGTAGATCGACACCAACTGACCTGGCAGCACATTCGACACACCTGGACCGATTGCGTCGACCTCGCCGGAGGCTTCAGCTCCGATTGTCAAAGGCAGCTTGCGCTTGGCGAAGGCCATGCCGCGCCAGCCCCATACGTCGATGTGGTTGAGTGCCACCGCTTTGATGCGAAGCGTTACCTCTCCGGGTGCAGGCTCTGCCGGTGGCTCGACTTCGGTCAGCTCGAGCTTGCGATCCTCGATCAATTGCAATGCGCGCATGGGCGTCCGTTCCGTGCTGTCAATGTGTCCTGAGCAGCAGGGCTTTAGGCTGGTTCAGCCGTCATGACAAGACAGGCATTTTGTCCACCAAAGCCGAAGGAGTTGGAGAGCACCGATGTGACGGACTGTTCGCGCTTGACATTGGGTACGACGTCGAGCTCGATCGCCGGGTCCGGGTTCTCGTAGTTGATCGTTGGCGGCAACGTGCCGGTGGCGATCGTCAGAAGCGAAAAAATGGCTTCGACGGCGCCGGCGGCCGTCAGCGTGTGGCCGATCATCGATTTGTTCGACGACACTGGAATGGTGGGCAGGTTGTCGCCGAAAACCGTGGACAGCGACAGATACTCCATCTTGTCGTTTTCCGGTGTCGAGGTGCCGTGGGCGTTGATATAGCCGATGCCGTTTTGGTCGAGGCCTGCGTCGTCCAATGCCGCTTGAACGGTCGCGATGGCCGGTGCACCGTCGGGCGACGATCGGGTGCGGTGAAAGTGGTCGGCCTTTTCTCCGTAACCCTTGAGAATGCCAAGAATGCGGGCTCCGCGGGCCGTTGCTGCCTCAAGCGATTCCAACACGAGGGCGGCTCCACCCTCGGCGATGACGAAGCCGTCGCGGTCCTTGGTGAAGGGTTTCGAGGCTTTTTGCGGTGGATCGTTCTGTGTCGACAAAGCCGACAGGAGCGAAAAGCGGATCAGCGCCTCGGCGCTGACGGAGCCGTCGGTTGCCACAGTCAAAGCGCGGTCTGTGCGGCCCTGGCGGATGGCATCAACGCCAAGCTGAATGGCTGTTGCTCCAGAGGCGCAGGCGGTCGACAGGGTAACCGGAAGGCCGCGGGTTCCAAAGGCGTCCGCGATGCGTTCCGAGACGGATCCGAACAGGCTGGCCCGGGTGAAATCGGAATGTGGGCGGTCCCGCATGATCTTCAGGAAGCCGTCATAGACGTTCTCGTGGTCGTCCTTCTTGCCGATCTCATCGGCCAGGGCAAAACGATCGACCCATTCCGGTTCCACCGGCGGTGCGGCGACGAACAACGGTCCATTGAAGTCGCCATCGATTCCCGCTTCGGCGACGGCCTCGCCGGTAGCTGCCTCCGCAAGAGCGAAGGATAACTGGCTGGAGACCTGAGGCACATCCATGAAATCCACGGTTCCGCAGATGCGGGTCGACAGCCCCTCGGTCGGAAATCGTGTGACGGCGTGGATGCCCGAAGTTCCGCTCGTAAGTGCGGCCCAATTGTCCTCCTTGCCGCGGCCGAGCGACGTCACGATGCCCATGCCGGTCACAGCAACAAGCGGGCGTCCGAGATGATCCGTAAAGGCCCCGTTGGTCATGCGCTTCTCCCGTCCAGGACTATTGCTCGGCTTTCAGGACCGCGAGGCCCTCGGCGTATTGAAATCCGACACTGGTTACGACCGCGGTTGATGCGGCGTTTGGCATGTCAGCCTCGGTTCTGTTGTCAAAACTGGGCACCTTGGCTTGGTTCTTCAAGGCCAGCGCAGCGAGCGCGATGCCCAGCGGAAATTGCGCTTCGAGAGCATGACCAGTAGCTCCGGCGTAACCGCGCAGGGACGCCTGCGGCCATGTTGAGCGGATGAAGTCGAATTCGCGCTTGGAAAGCTCAACTTCACCGGATGCTCCGGACATGACGAGAAGGTCTTCCGAATCCGCAGCACCCGTTCGCTCGGCCATGCCCAGCATCCGGGTTTCGAGTTTCCCGTCCTGCCGCGATCCGCGATCGCCATCGACAGCCGAGATGCTTGCGTAAATCGTCGCGCCACGGGCCTCTGCGTGGCTTCGCGCTTCCAGCACGAGGAACGCGGCGGCGGATCCGGTTATGATGCCACCGGGCTCGGAGCGCGACCAGAGAGGGTGCCAATCACCCTGGGAGAGCATCTGAACGCCTTCGAACAGCAGATGCATATCGGGACGTTCTGCGTTGAAGGCGCCGCCAACGAGTGCATGGGTCGATTGTCCGGCGCGAATTCGTTCGAAGGCCGTTGCAACCGCGGAAACGCCAGAGCCTTCCTCGCCCATGAAGGTTTTCGATGAGCCGGTCACCTTGTGGACAATTGAGATATTGCCAGCAAGCAGGTTCGACAGTTGCGCCAGAAACAGGGTCGGCCGCAGTTCGGTGGTCAGCTTTTCGTTGAGCAGCATGCCGCGGTCGTTGCGGTTGGCCGCTTCGTTGACGATCAGCGTATCGACATCAATGTCACGTTCGCCGCCACCGGCCGCGACGATCATGTCCATGCTGCCGCAGGCATCCGGGTCATCCTTCAGACCGGCATCCTGCAAGGCGAGCCCAGCGGTGAAAACGCCAAGCCGCTGCCAGTTTTCCATCTGCCGCTGGTCACCGCGACGTGGGATCTGCTCAGACCAGTCAATCTCCGGCATGGGATGCACAGGGTAGGGGGCGAAGCGCTCGCCATCGACGATTGCAGCCGGCGTGTCCGCGGCGGTGAGGACGGCCACATGAGGCGCGCACCCGACGCCATGACAGCTGACGATGCCTATGCCGGTGATGACGACGTCATTGGGGCTTTTGCTCATGGCCATTCTCTTCGCATTCATGCGTTGGCGGACAAGGCGTCCATCAGCCCCACTTCGCGGGCCCTTGCTTCCACGATGTCGCGCAGGTGCGATGCATCGAACTCCGCGTTTGCGTCGAAGGCGACTGTACGCAGTTTGAGCTGCGCGTCGCAAACCTTTTTGCCGCCGCTTGTTATTCGGGCCCTGGTGACAGCAAACCCGGAGCCGTCATGCTCCAGATCCGCTTCGATGTCGAGGACGGTTTCCGGTTCTACGAAGGTGCGAAGCTTTGCCCCGTCGACCGACATCAGAAACGGCATGGCAGCAAATTCGTTCTTGGCCAGCAGCAAAAATCCGCTGGCTTGCGCCATGGTCTCGACAAGCAACACGCCGGGGACCAGGGGCAGGCCGGGAAAATGGCCTTCAAAAACCGGACTTTCTCGTGGCGTCGTGGAGTGCGCGGTCAGGCGACCGGCTTCGAGGTCGACACTCTCGACCCGGTCGATCATCTGAAAATATTCAAGAAGCATGGGACCGCCCGTCCAACGCGTCGAGCCCTATTCGGCCTTGGCGGTCCTCAGGTCGTCGATCTTGGCGCAGAGATTTTTCAGGACAAAATACTCTTCAGTCGCGACCTTGCCGTCATTGACTTCCTGGGTCCACTGCTCGAGCGGTATCTTGATCCCGAATTCCTTGTCGATGGCGAAAACGATGTCGAGAAAATCCAGGCTGTCGATGCCCAGATCGTCGATGGTATGGCTCTCTGGCGTGATCGTGTCGCGATCGATTTCACTGGTTTCGGCGATGATGTCGGCAACTTTGTCGAATGTGGCTGACACGCTCTTATCCTTGTATTCGTCCGATTTGCGGTGAGCTATAGAAAAATCCACCGCAAAAGCCAATGGCCTGATGCTGATAAATCAACAGACCGCAACAGGACGGCAAAATGTTGGCCATACAGAATGGCTCCTCCATTGTCTGGCGCCGCCCGGTGCATTATTTCGGCGACAGGATCAATATTCGAGGGAAATCGCGCAATGCCGAATGTGACCAAGGAGCAGGTGCTTGAGAACCTCAAGCAGGTTGGGCACGAGGCAATTGGTGGCGATGTGGTCAGCCAGGGCCTGGTTTCGGACGTGTTTATCGCCGACGGCAAGGTGTTCTTCTCCATCACGGTTCCGGCTGATCTCGCCGAAACACTTGAGCCTCTGCGCATTTCCGCTGAGCAAAAAGTCATGGAGATCGACGGGGTCAGGGGCGCCATGGTGGCGCTGACCGCGGAAAAAAAGCCGGGTGAAGCCGCCCAAAGACCCCAACCGGCACCGCAACGGCAACAGGCGCCTTCGGGCCAGCAGCAGCCCCAAGGCCAGAAGCCGGGCGTTCCCGGTGTCGATTCGATCATAGCGGTCGCATCGGGCAAAGGCGGGGTCGGCAAGTCCACAACTGCCGTGAACCTGGCGCTCGGACTGCAGGCGACCGGTCTCAAGGTCGGCATTCTGGACGCGGACATCTACGGGCCCTCCATGCCGAGGCTCCTCAACATCAAGGGCAAGCCGCAACAGGCGGATGGTCGGCTCCTGAAGCCGATGGAAGCCTACGGTCTGAAGGTCATGTCCATGGGGTTCCTCGTCGAAGAGGATACTCCCATGATCTGGCGCGGGCCGATGGTGGTTTCTGCGCTCACCCAGATGCTGAGGGAAGTGGACTGGGGGCGTCTTGATGTCATCGTGGTCGATATGCCGCCGGGCACGGGCGACGCGCAGCTGACACTCGCTCAGCGGGTTCCCCTGGCCGGCGCCGTGATCGTGTCGACACCACAGGATCTTGCACTCATCGACGCCCGCAAGGGCATCAACATGTTCAAGAAAGTCGATGTACCGATTCTCGGCCTGATCGAGAACATGAGCTATTTTCTGTGTCCCTCCTGCGGAGAGCGGTCCGATATCTTCGGCCACGGCGGTGCGAAGGACGAAGCAGCGCGAATCGGGGTGCCGTTCCTGGGTGAAGTTCCACTGCACATGGATATCCGGGAGAATTCCGATGCTGGGACACCCGTGGTGGCGTCGCAGCCCGGTGGGCCGCACGCGGAAATCTTCAAGTCGATCGCTACGGAAGCGTGGCGAGCCGTCGGCCTGGAGTCCCGTGCACGCGAGACCTCTGCGCCCAGTATCGTCTTCGAATAAGCGCTTTACCGTGTTTGCCTGTGCAGTGCTGGCTGTTCCCCTCGCCAGCACCACAACGTTCGCTGCGCCCTCGTCAAAATTGACCATATGATAAAAAATTTGACCTTGTGAGAAAATCAGGTCATTCTGTCCTCCGAGTTCGGGAACGGTTTCGCGTCGAAACGCCGCAAGAGCACGACGCGCACAGCGAAGGAGGAATTGCATGGCGACCGAGGGAACGCAGGATGTTCGGGCCGGCCGGCTCGATGCTTCGGAATACGAGGACAATTTCGCTGATCTGCATCCGCTGCTGACGCGCCATGAAGCCATGGTCGAGGCCGAACGCTGCTACTTTTGCTACGACGCGCCTTGCATGACGGCCTGTCCGACAAGCATCGACGTTCCGATGTTCATTCGACAGATCGCCGCCGACAACCCCAAGGGATCGGCCAAAACCATATTCGAACAGAATATTCTGGGCGGCATGTGCGCGCGTGTCTGTCCGACAGAGACGTTGTGTGAACAGGCCTGCGTTCGCGAGGTGGCTGAGGGCAAGCCGGTCAAGATCGGCCAGCTCCAACGCTACGCCACCGACACGTTGATGGCCGAAGCCACGGACCATCCGTTTAAAAGGGCTGCGTCGACCGGCAAGCGGATTGCCGTTGTCGGAGCCGGGCCGGCTGGCCTCTCCTGCGCACACCGATTGGCCATGCATGGCCACGATGTGACTGTTTTCGAGGCACGGGAGAAGGGTGGCGGTCTGAGCGAATACGGAATTGCCGCTTACAAGTCCGTCGATGACTTCGCCCAGAAAGAGCTGCAGTTCATCCTCGATATCGGCGGCATCACGGTGCACAACGGCAAACGACTGGGAAGCGACATAAGCGTGAGCCAACTGGCCGAGGACTATGATGCGCTGTTCCTGGGGATAGGCTTGGGCAATGTGAACGCTCTTGGATTGGACGGGGAGGATGCCAGCGGTTGCGAAGATGCGGTGGATTACATCGCCGAGCTGCGCCAGGCGTCGGATTTGTCGACCATGGCGGTCGGTCGCCATGTGGTGGTGATTGGCGGGGGGATGACCGCAATCGACGTTGCCACACAGGCAAAACTGCTTGGGGCGGAAGAGGTGACCATTGCCTATCGTCGCGGGCAGGAGGCGATGAACGCCAGCGGATATGAACAGGACCTGGCGCAGACCCATGGCGTGTCCATCCGCCACTGGCTGCAGCCGAAGGCACTGGTCCGTCGCGATGACGGGTCGATCTCGGGCATCGAGTTGGAATACACCCAGCAAAGCAACGGATCTCTGGCGGGAACCGGCGAAACGGTCACGCTTGCTGCCGATCAGGTTTTCAAGGCGATCGGTCAGTCATTCGATGCAGGGCCGCTCGAAGGCAGCGGCCTGGATCTTGACGGCGGCCGCATCAAGACCGACGCTGAGGGCAAGACCAACCTGGGCAATGTCTGGGCGGGCGGCGATTGCGTTCGCAGCGGCGAGGACCTCACCGTGGTGTCCGTTGAAGACGGCAAGGTCGCAGCCGAATCCATTCATGCCGCGCTGACGGCCTAACGCTTATTTGTTGAGGAGGACATCATGGCAGATCTTTCGACCAATTTCCTCGGAATCAAGTCACCAAACCCGTTCTGGCTGGCATCGGCGCCGCCGACCGACAAAGCCTACAATGTCGAGCGCGCCTTCGAAGCGGGTTGGGGCGGTGTTGTCTGGAAGACACTTGGCGAGGCCGGACCGCCGGTCGTCAACGTGAACGGACCGCGCTATGGCGCCATCCACGGCCCGGACCGCCGGCTGATCGGTCTGAACAATATCGAGCTGATCACCGACCGCGACCTGGAGATCAACCTGAAGGAGATCACCCAGGTCAAGAAGAATTGGCCGGACCGGGCGATGATCGTATCCCTGATGGTGCCCTGCGAGGAACAGCCGTGGAAGGAAATTCTTCAGCGCGTTGATGAAACCGGCGCCGACGGGGTTGAGCTCAATTTCGGCTGTCCGCACGGCATGAGTGAACGCGGAATGGGGTCGGCGGTCGGCCAGGTTCCGGAATACATCGAAATGGTTGCTCGCTGGTGCAAACAGCACACCAAGCTGCCGGTGATCGTCAAGCTGACACCCAACATTACCGATGTCCGTTACCCGGCACGGGCCGCCAAGGAAGGCGGTGCTGATGCGGTTTCGCTGATCAACACGATAAACTCCATAGTCTCGCTGGATCTCGACAACATGGCGCCGGTACCGACCATTGATGGCAGGGGATCGCATGGCGGCTATTGCGGTCCGGCGGTCAAGCCGATCGCGCTTAACATGGTGGCCGAGATTGCCCGAGACCATCAAACTCAAGGGTTGCCGATCTCCGGGATCGGCGGAATCACCACCTGGCGTGATGCCGCCGAATTTATTGCACTCGGTTGCGGTACCGTTCAGGTCTGCACGGCGGCGATGACCTACGGTTTCAAGATCGTGACCGAAATGGCCGAGGGCCTGTCAGACTGGATGGACGACAAGGGATATGCCGAAATCGCCGATTTCCAGGGCATGGCTGTGCCCAACATGTCGGACTGGCAGCACCTGAACCTCAACTATGTCACGAAGGCGCGAATCAACCAGGACTCCTGCATCAAATGTGGCCGTTGTCACATCGTCTGCGAAGACACCTCCCACCAGGCCATCACCAACATGGTCGATGGCGAACGCATGTTCGAGGTGATCGACGAGGAATGCGTTGGCTGTAACCTGTGCGTCAATGTCTGCCCGGTGGAGGACTGCATTACGATGGAAGCGATCAGCGGTGTTGATCCTCGCACCAAGGAGCCGATCGATCCGAATTATGCCAACTGGACGACACATCCAAACAACCCGAACGCCACCAAGGAAGCGGCGGAGTAGGACACCTCTCCGAGTTGTTCCGGAACCATGGCCCTACGCGGCCATGGTTTGCCAATTCGTGTCGATATTGGCCCCGGTGTGACTGCATCGGCGCCCACGGACGCCGACGAACTGGCAAGCGGGCGCGAAAAGCTGCTTGGCCACTTGGCGATGATCCTCTTCGCCGCGCTGATCTCCGGTTCGTTTTCGCTCGGATCTCTGGCCGTGCCATATATCGGGGCGGGTGCGCTCAATGCCATGCGGTTCTTCTTCGCGTCGCTGGTCATGGCATCGGTCGCGCTCGTGTTTTTCAAGCGCCTGCCATTTCCCCATGTGGCTGCCTGGCGCTTCGCCCTGCTGGGGACGCTGATGGGTGTCTATTTCGTGTCGATGTTCACGGCGCTGAAATTCACCAGCCCGGTCTCGACGGGTGCCATGTTCACGCTGATTCCCCTGATGAGCACCGGCTTCGGCTACCTGTTTCTGCGTCAAACGACTCGACCCATCGTCATCATCAGCCTCATCGTCGCCGCATGCGGCTCGATCTGGGTGATTTTTCGAGGTGATGTCCAGGCGATCCTGGCCTTCGACATCGGTTTTGGTGAGACGATATTTTTCTTCGGCTGTATTTGCCATGCCGCCTTCGCGCCGTTGGTCAAGAAGCTGAGCCAGGGCGAGCCCGTCATCCTGACGACGTACTGGACAACAGTCGCCACGTTTCTGGCCATCGCGCTTTACGGTGCCGGCGAGCTCATCGAGACGGACTGGGCATCCTTGCCGTTGATCGTTTGGGTGGCCATCGGCTACCTGGCCGTCTTCACGTCGGCGGGCACGTTCTTTCTAATGCAGTTTGCGTCGCTGCGCCTGCCGGCCTCCAAGGTCCTGACCTACGGGTACCTGATCCCGGTCTTTGTCATTTTGTATGAAGGTCTGCTTGGCCATGGCTGGACCAGTCCGGCCGTCCTGGGCGGGGCGGTCGTCACCGTTTTGGGGCTGGTGATCGTGGCGTTCGGGCCGGATCGCTAAGGCTGCTGACGACGCGGGATGCCGCGGGCGTCCGGTTCCGCAGCATCTCGTCGTGTCACGCCGTCGACCAGGATGAAGGCGATGATGCATGACTCGGTTCCCCGGTTCGACCAGGCGTGGTTGGTCCCGCGCTGCACGACCACATCTCCAGCTTTCACCAGAACCTCGGTGTCGTCCATCAGCATATGGATTTCACCCTTGAGGATGACGGCGTAGTCGACCGAATCGGTGCGATGCATGAAGGGGTGGCGGGCCCCTTCGACGATGTTGGCGGAGGCGCCCATCTCGGCAAAGGCCGTCTTGCCATCGAGCCCGGCGAGCACCTCCGGATCTTCCGGCTCGAACTCGACGCATCGGAAGACGGAACCTTCGCGCGGTGGATGCAGGATAAAGTCCCCGGTGCAGGTTTCCTCCGCACCATCATATTCCGCCGGCGTCCCGTCGGAAATCCAGAAATTGGTCAGCGTTACGCCGGGGCGACTGGGACGCTGCAAAATCTGCGTTGCCGGTTCATCCGAAACAACCACGGCGACGCCGTTTTCGTCATGACCTGTGACCACCCGGCGAAAAGTCTTTGCCATTTCCTATTCCTTTGACGGTTGCAGAGAATTCGACTGACGCAGCCGATCGACGGCGAAAAGGGCCACCAGGATGATCAGGCCGACGAGCCCGGTCACCAGGCCCTGGAACAGCAGAAGCACACCGCCACCAAGGGCTGCGGCTCGGTGTGGCCATGGGAGCGGACGATTGAGGCAGCCGACGATCGCCACCGCAATGGCAAACGTGCCGACAGTCGCCGTAACGATCGCTTCGACGTTCTCCATGGCCGTTCCCTGCAACAGAAGGCCTGGTCCGAAGCAAAAAGCAAAGGGAAGCAGGTAGCTGGTCAGCCCGTAGCTTGCTGCGGTCCAACCGACCTTGTTGATGTCGGAGCCGGCAATTCCGGCCGCGACATAGGCCGCTAGCGCAACCGGAGGCGTAATGGTCGAAATGCAGCCGTAGTAGAAGACGAAGAAATGCGCTGTCAGCATCGGCATGCCAAGCTTGACAAGCGCCGGTGCGACTACGGTCGCCAGGATCAGATAGGCTGCCGTTGTTGGCAGACCCATGCCGAGCACGATGGCAGCGACCATTGTCAGGAGAAGGGCAAGCCACAACGTTCCGCCGGATGCGAGTTCGATCAGAATGGCAATCTTGGGACCGAGGCCGCTGATCGCCAACGTACCGGAAATTATGCCCGCAGCAGCACAGGCCGCGGTGATCGGCGCCACGTTTCGGGCGCCGTTGGCAATGCCGCCTGCCAATCGACGGATGAATGAGAGGTTGAAGTCACGGGTCCACAGGACTTCGCTGACGACCAGCAGGACGATTGCCCAAAAGGATGCCTTGAACGGGGAGTAGCCCCACAGCATCAATCCGAGCAGCAGGACAAAGGTTGCGATAAATCGGGACCCGTCAACGACCACCCGCAGCGTTGACCGCTTGTCCTCCTCGCTTGGTGATGCCGGCACGATGCCACTTTTGACCGCCTGCAGGTGGACGATGAAGAAGATGGAGCCGAAGAACAGCAGCGCCGGCAGCAGTCCGACACCCATGATGCGAACGTATGGGACACCGACTATTTCGGCCATCAGGAAGGCGGCAGCACCCATGACGGGCGGCATCATCTGACCACCGGTCGACACGACGGCTTCGATGGCGCCGGCCTGGTGCGGTGCGTAGCCCTCCCGTTTCATCATGGGGATGGTCAAAGTGCCGGTGACGGCGACGTTGCCGGCGGCCGAGCCCGAAATCATGCCGATCAACGTGGAGAACAGCACCGCCGTCTTCGCGCCGGCCGCACGCATGCCGCGGGTCAGCCGGCGCGAAATCTCGAAAAAGAAGTCTCCCGCACCAAACGCCGACAGCAGCGATCCGAAAATCGTGAAGACGATGATGTACGTCGCGGCGACTCCGATCGGGATCCCGTAAACGCCTTGCGTATCGGTCGTCAGGAAGATGACAATACGCTCAAAACTGTAGCCTCGGCTGTGGAGCAGGCCCGGCAGATAAGGGCTGACAAACGGGTAGAGAAAAAAGATCAGGGTTATCGATGCCAGGATGGCACCGACGCCCCGCCGCGCGGCCTCGAAGACCAGAACGACGATGACGGCACCGGCGTAGAAATCACCGGGCTCGGTCAATCCGCCACTGAAAGCGATTGCTTTCCACCGCGACAGCAGCCAAACGCTCGCCGCGACCACCGCGAAAACCAGCAACGCAGCAATGACGCGATCGGCCCTGCCGCCGGCCAGTCGTTGGGTCACCGGTCGTGTCAGAAACAAAAGACTGAAAGCCAGCATGAGATGCGTCAGGCGCATCTCCATGGTCGAGACGACGATGAAGCCCGACACCAGCAAAAGATGATAGAGACCGAGACAAAGCGCCAGCGTGCCGGTCAGCGTTTCCAGAGTCAGGAATTTCGTCAGGCGGGTCATCGGATATGTGCGATCGTTCCAACCCGGGGGAGGCCGCTTGCAGCCCCCGCCCGGGTCTAACGCCTATTTGTTGAAGTAACGCGCGGCACCCTCGTGCAATGGAATCGCCAGGTTCTTCGAATCGGCGGGATCGATCTGGCGGGCATTGGCATTCTCTGCCTTGAACTCATCCAGGTGATCGAAAATCGCCGCGGTAATGGCGTGGACCTTGTCGGCGTCCATGTCCGACAGCGTGATCAACATGTTGTTGACGCCAATAACGGTTCCCGGTGCATCCGTGCTGTAGACGTCCGCCGGGATTTCGACGGCTTTGAAAGCGCCGTTCTTGCCCAGCGCCTCATCAAGCTTTGCCGGATCGAACTCGATGAAGCGAAGTTTCTGTCCAGCTGCTGCCTGCATCACTGCCGATGCCGGGTAGCCGGAAAGAGCAAATGCTGCGTCGACATTGCCGTCCGACAGCTGACTGAACCCATCAGCATAGGACAGGAAACTCGGCGCGAAGTCGTCGAGTGTCATGCCGTGAATGGGAAGCAGGAAATTCATGAAACCAAGTGTTCCACCGCCGGCGGGCCCGACCGCCACGCGCTTACCCTTGATGTCGGCAAAGGACTTGATGTCCGACCCGTCGAGCACGATCATGTGCAGGACGCTCGGATGAAGGGCGGCAACGGCTTTCACGTCGATGGCGCCGCTTTTATAGGGCCCGACGCCCTTGGTGGCGAGTACCGCCAGATTGTTGTTGGTGATGGCGATGTCGACTTCACCGCTCCCGACCAGACGCGGATTCTGAACCGAACCACCGGTGACGACCGGGACCATGGTGATATCGCCGCCGGCATATTTGTTGACCAGGTTCGAGATTCCCTGGCCAACCGGGTAAAAGGCGCCACCGAGGCTGGCCGTGCCGATACGCAACTCCTCGGCAGCCGCCGTCATTGCCTGGGCAGCTAGCGCCATAGCAAAACAGATGGATAAGGTAGCCTTTCGCATGTCGTTTCCTCCCTGTGCGAGTGGCAGTGAATTTAGTATATATTTTTGGAAGAATCGATAAAAAATCGATAAAAAATAAAATACCGTTTTTAAATCGATTGGAACCGATGGAAAAAGGAGCGGGATGCGACCGACCGAACCAGAGCAAATCGTGCATCGCTTTGCCGAAGCCTGGAACAATCGCGATGCGGTGGCGCTGGCGGCGCTGTTTGCCGATGACGCCGATTTCGTCAATGTGGTTGGGCTATGGTGGCACAAACGTGCCGATATCGAGCGTGCTCACGCCTACGGCTTGAGTACATTCTTTCGGGAGTCGACCCTGTCTGCCGGCCGTATTGCAGTGAAATACGCCGGTGACGGCGCTGCCGTCATCCATGTACGCTGGCGGCTTTCAGGTCAGCTCGACCAACAGGGCGCGCCGCTCGATGAGCGCAGATCCATCATGGTCTTTGTTGCCGAAAGGCGTGCTGGCCGCTGGGTGGTGATCGCTGCTCAAAACACGGATGTGGTTCCCGGTGCAGAGACCATGCAGGCGAGGCGGGGAGGGCTCCGCCCAGCCGACTATCGTCAGTGAGCCCGAGCCTTCAGCGTGGTCTGATTCCGTCCAAAAGGATGGCCAGCACTGCATCAGCGGCTTGGCTGAAGTACTCCGGTTGTCGTGATGCTTCCGGCATGATCGCCCGGATTTGAACGTCGAAATCAGCATAATGCTGAGTGGTGGCCCAGATCATGAAGATGAGATGATAGGGATCGACCGGCGCAAGCTTTCCTTCCTCTATCCAGCGGCGGATCACCGCAGCCTTTTCGTCGACAAGCTCCCGAAGATTGGTGCCAAGAAACTCCTGGATCGCCGGTGCGCCGTGCAGGATCTCGTTGGCGAAGAGCTGCGAACTTGCCGGCTGCGATGCCGACATGTGCATCTTGCTGATGGTGTATTTGCGCAATTCATCGACCGGGTCGCCTTCCGGATCGATATCGCGGAAGGGCGTAAGCCACTCTTCGAGTGTTTTTTCAAGAACCGTGACGTAAATGTCTTCTTTTTTTGGAAAATAGTAGAGCAGGTTCGGCTTCGACATACCGGCTTTTTCGGCAATCTGATCGATGGTGGATCCACGGAAACCATAGGCGGAAAAGACTTCCAGGGCGGCGTCGAGAATGATCCCGCGATTGATGCCCTGAATGCGGGTCCGCTTGTTGGTCGAGACTGCCATGGATCAGATTTGCGCTTTTGCCTTTGCTCATCGAAAACTGTGGGGCCATAAGCCATGCAACGGAATTCCATCCCGTGCAAGCCCCCGGGATTGCTGCGGTCGCGAATATTGTTCTTGACCGCCTCCGGTTGCTCTTCTAGCCTGCATTTTGACCATTCAGTCAATAATTTGCAATCCGCAAATTGGCTGTTACTGGACCCGTACGACAATGCACATCCGGCTTGGGGAGAGCTGACTGCCATGAATGTCCCGGTCAAGACGAACAATCTCGACGCCTTCTGGATGCCGTTCACGGCAAACCGGCAATTCAAGCAAAATCCGCGCATGTTCGTCGGCGCCGACCGCATGCACTACACCACGTCCGATGGTCGCCAGGTGCTCGATGGCACGGCCGGCCTTTGGTGTGTCAATGCCGGCCACAATCGCCCCAAGATCGTCGAGGCGATCCAGAAGCAGGCGGCGGAGCTTGACTACGCACCGGCGTTTCAGATGGGTCATCCAAAGGCGTTCGAGCTGGCTTCGCGGCTGGTTGCGATATCGCCGCCCGGGCTCGACCACGTCATGTTCACGAACTCCGGGTCTGAGTCGGTCGAGACTGCGCTGAAGACGGCAATCGCCTATCATCGCGTCAAGGGCGAGGGGTCGCGGTTCCGGCTGATCGGTCGTGAGCGGGGCTATCACGGGGTGAATTTCGGCGGCATCTCGGTGGGGGGCATCGTTGCCAACCGAAAAATGTTCGGCACGTTGCTGACTGGCGTCGATCACATTCGCCACACCCACGATCCGGAGCGTAACGCATTCACGCGTGGAGTTCCGGAACATGGCGCCGAGTTCGCTGACGACCTTGAACGGATTGTTGCCCTGCATGATGCCTCCACCATTGCCGCCGTCATCGTCGAACCGGTTGCTGGTTCGACTGGCGTTCTGCTGCCACCCAAGGGCTATCTGCAGCGGCTACGCGACATTTGCGATCGACATGGCATCCTGCTGATCTTCGATGAAGTCATCACCGGGTTCGGTCGCCTGGGCACACCATTCGCGCCAGACTATTTCGGCGTCGTGCCGGACATCATCACCACGGCCAAAGGACTGACGAATGGTGTCATTCCGATGGGCGCGGTGTTCGTTAAGAAGGAAATCCACGACGCGTTCATGAACGGGCCGGAACACCTGATCGAGTTCTTCCACGGCTACACCTATTCGGGCAATCCGATGGCTTCGGCCGCCGGTCTGGCGACCCTCGAGACCTATCAGGAAGACGGCCTTTTGACCCGGGGTGCGGAGCTGGCGCCCTACTGGGAAGAGGCGCTGCACTCGATGAAGGGCCTGCCGCACGTGATCGACGTGCGCAATATCGGCCTGATCGGAGCTATCGAACTGGAACCGATCGCCGGAGAACCGACCCGGCGGGCCTTCTCGGCGTTCCTCGACGCCTATAACAAGGGACTGCTTATTCGCACGACCGGCGATATCATTGCCATGTCGCCGCCTCTGATTATCGAGAAGGATCAGATTGATTTCATTGTCGATACGTTGAGCGGCGTTCTGAAATCGCTTGACTGACACGACCGAACACCGGGGAGAACACCCATGCCATTGACCGGAAATATGAGGATCGACGGCGATCGCCTCTGGGACAGCCTGATGGAGATGGCCAAGATCGGGCCCGGCGTTCGCGGCGGTAACAACCGCCAGACCGTGACCGACGAGGACGGCGAGGGCCGAGCCCTCTTCCAGAAATGGTGCGAAGACGCCGGGATGACGATGGGCGTCGACAAGATGGGCAACATGTTCTTCCGTCGGGAGGGCACTGATCCGGATGCGCTTCCTGTCTATGTCGGCAGCCACCTCGACACCCAGCCGACCGGTGGCAAGTATGACGGGGTTCTGGGTGTCCTCGGCGGGCTGGAAATCGTGCGGACACTCAACGACCTCAACGTCAGAACGAAACACCCGATCGTGGTCACCAACTGGACCAACGAGGAGGGCACCCGTTTTGCACCCGCGATGTTGGCCTCGGGCGTTTTTGCTGGCATGCATGAGCTTGATTGGGCCTATGATCGCGTGGACGCCGAAGGCAAGACGTTCGGCTCTGAACTGGAACGAATCGGCTGGAAGGGTGACGAAGAGGTGGGCGCCCGCGACATGCACGCCTTCTTCGAATTGCACATCGAACAGGGACCGATCCTTGAAGCCGAAAACAAGGATATCGGCGTGGTCACGCATGGGCAGGGCCTATGGTGGCTGCAGGTCACACTGACCGGCAAGGACAGCCACACCGGGTCGACGCCGATGCCGATGCGGCGCAATGCCGGTCTCGGCATGGCGCGCATCACCGAACTGGTCCACCAGATCGCCATGGAGCACCAACCGGCGGCCGTCGGCGCCATCGGCCACTGCGATGTTTATCCAAATTCGCGCAACGTCATTCCCGGCAAAGTCGTTTTCACCATCGATTTCCGTTCGCCTGATCAGGAAGTGCTCGATGGGATGAAGGCTCGCCTGGAGGCTGAAGGACCGAAGATCGCAGCGGATCTCGGTCTTCAGTTCGAGGTAGAGGTGGCTGGCCACTTCGATCCGGTCACCTTTGACGACAACTGCGTGACGGCTGTCCGCAACGCCGCGGAAAGGTTGGGGTATTCACACCGCGATATCGTGTCCGGCGCCGGTCACGATGCCTGCTGGATCAATCGGGTCGCGCCGACCGCGATGGTCATGTGCCCCTGTGTTGACGGCCTTAGCCACAACGAAGATGAAGAAATCTCTCCGGAATGGGCGCGGGCGGGCGCCGATGTCCTGTTCCAGGCGGTCGTAGAGACTGCCGAAATCGTCGAGTAGTCGGCGCACGAAAAAATTGGAGGCATAAATGGCGAGCACGGTAATCAAGGGCGGCACGGTGGTGACCGCCGATTTGACATACAAATCCGATGTAAAGGTCGAAAACGGCATCATCACGGAGATCGGTCCCGATCTGTCCGGCGACAAGGTGCTAGACGCGGCGGGCTGCTACGTCATGCCCGGTGGCATCGATCCGCATACCCACCTTGAAATGCCGTTCATGGGCACGTATTCCACGGATGATTTCGAAAGCGGAACCAGGGCAGCGCTGTCCGGCGGAACCACCATGGTCGTCGATTTTGCGCTGCCGTCACCGGGACAGTCGCTTCTGGAAGCCATTCAGATGTGGGACAACAAGTCGACCCGCGCCAATTGCGATTATTCCTTCCACATGGCGATCACCTGGTGGGGCGAACAGGTGTTCAATGAAATGGAGACGGTCGTTCGCGAGAAGGGGATCAATACCTTCAAGCATTTCATGGCCTACAAGGGCGCGTTGATGGTCGATGACGACGAAATGTTCTCGTCCTTCCAGCGCTGTGCGGAACTCGGCGCCCTGCCTCTGGTACACGCGGAAAATGGCGATGTGGTTGCCCAATTGCAGGCCAAACTGCTGGCTGAAGGAAACAACGGGCCGGAGGCGCATGCCTATTCGCGGCCGGCCAAGGTGGAAGGCGAGGCGACGAACCGCGCCATCATGATCGCCGACATGGCAGGCGTTCCGCTCTATGTCGTGCACACCTCATCGGAGCAGGCACACGAAGCGATCCGCCGTGCTCGTCAGAACGGAATGCGGGTCTATGGTGAGCCACTGATCCAGCACTTGACGCTTGATGACAGCGAATACGCGCACGACGATTGGGATCATTCGGCCCGCCGTGTCATGTCACCGCCGTTCCGCAACAAGAAGCACCAGGACTCGCTCTGGCACGGTCTGGCGGCTGGATCGCTGCAGGTGGTTGCGACCGACCATTGCGCTTTCACCACTGACCAGAAGCGTTATGGCGTCGGCGATTTCACCAAGATCCCGAATGGCACGGGTGGCCTTGAAGATCGCATGCCGATGCTGTGGACGAACGGCGTGGTAACTGGCCGTTTGACGATGAACGAATTCGTCGCGGTGACGTCCACCAATATCGCCAAGATCCTCAACATCTATCCGAAGAAGGGGGCCATTCTCGTCGGTGCAGATGCCGACATGGTCGTCTGGGATCCGCAAAAGGGCAAGACGATCAGCGCCGAAACCCAGCAGTCGGCCATCGACTACAATGTTTTCGAGGGCAAACAGGTCGTCGGACTGCCTCGCTTTACGTTGACCCGCGGTCATGTGTCGGTTGAAGACGGCGAGGTCAAAACCAAGGAGGGGCACGGTGAGTTTGTCAGCCGAGAGCCTTTCCACGCCGTGAACAAGGCCCTGTCCACCTGGAAAGAGGTCACGGCGCCGCGCAAGGTGCAGCGCACCGGCATACCGGCCAGCGGAGTCTGATTGCATGCCGCGAATTCCAATCCCCCGGGGACAGGGTCGGGATTTTGCGGAGGATCTCGCATGAGCGTCGTGATCGATGCGCAAAAGCTGGATTTGACGTTTCAGACCAATGACGGACCGGTCCATGCGCTGTCGGGCATCGACCTTCAGATCGAGCGTGGCGAATTCGTATCCTTCATCGGACCGTCGGGTTGCGGAAAGACGACCCTGCTGAGGGTTATTGCGGATCTTGAGCAGCCGACGGGCGGCTCGATTTCGGTCAACGGCGTTTCTCCGAGTGAAGCAAGACTTGCCCGTGCCTATGGTTACGTGTTTCAAGCCGCGGCGCTCTATCCCTGGCGCACCATCGGCGCCAATGTTTCCTTGCCGTTGGAAGTCATGGGCATGGCGAAGGCCGAGCGCGAGGATCGTGTCAGCAGGAACCTCGAACTGGTGAACCTGACCGGGTTTGAAAAGAAATTCCCCTGGCAGCTTTCCGGCGGCATGCAGCAGCGCGCTTCCATCGCCCGCGCCCTGTCCTTCGACCCGGATATGCTGCTGATGGACGAGCCGTTCGGGGCGCTTGACGAAATCGTCCGCGATCACCTCAACGAGCAGCTACTGAAACTGTGGGCGCAGACGCGAAAAACCGTGGTCTTCGTCACGCACTCCATTCCCGAGGCGGTGTTTCTGTCGACCCGCATTGTGGTGATGAGCCCGCGGCCTGGCCGGATCCATGAGATCATCGATTGCGACCTTGGTGAAGACCGACCGCTGGAAATTCGCGAGTCCACGAAGTTTCTGGAGATCGCGCACCGGGTGCGCGAGGGATTGAGGCTGGGGCATTCCTACGATGATTAGGACGCAGGTGCAGCCATGGCAGCCTGACAACACCGGCAATGGAGATTGCCGGTGAGCAAACGTCGCGACAAGCCACAGTTTTTCAGAGACCGCTTTTTTCCGGTGACTGTGGTCGTCGCGGTGATCATTTTGCTCTGGTACGGCTTTACGGTTGTTCTCAACGCTCCCTTCGAGCGCGACCAGGCCGCTCGTGCGGACACCCAATTGTCGACTGGCGAGTTGCTGCGCAAGACCATGGTACAGGAACGACCGGTTCTGCCGGCTCCACACCAGGTTGCCGTGGAGATCTGGAAAACCACGGCGCAGAAGAAAATCACCTCGAAGCGAAGCCTGGTGTTCCACGGCTGGATTACCCTGTCCTCGACCTTGCTCGGGTTCTTGATGGGCACTGCTCTCGGCATATTGCTTGCGGTACTAATCGTTCAGTCGACGGTGCTCGACAAGAGTCTGATGCCATGGATCATCACAAGCCAAACCGTGCCGATCCTGGCCATCGCGCCGATGATCATCGTGGTGTTGAACGCCATCGGCATATCGGGGCTTTTGCCGAAGGCTCTGATTTCGGCCTACCTGTCGTTCTTTCCGGTGGCCGTGGGTATGGTCAAAGGATTGCGCTCGCCTGATCCGATGCATCTCGATCTGATGCGGACCTACAATGCGAGCAGGGCGCAAATATTCTGGAAATTGCGCTGGCCGTCGGCGGTGCCTTTTCTGTTCACATCCATGAAGGTTGCCGTTGCAATCAGCCTTGTCGGCGCCATCGTCGGCGAGTTGCCGACGGGGGCGGTTGCTGGACTTGGAGCACGGCTGCTGACCGGCTCCTATTACGGCCAGACCATCCAGATCTGGTCTGCACTGATCTCTGCCGCTGTTTTGGCCGCCTTGCTGGTCATGTTGGTTGACGTCGCCTCCCGCATTGTTCAGCGGCGCATGGGGATGGCGCAATGAACGCCGGGATTCTCATAGCCGCTCTCGTTTTCTGGATTGCCGCCTGGGCGCTCAATACCTGGTTGGCGCGGCTTCAGCCGGCCAGCCGCATCGCGGCCCAAACGATCAATCTTGCGATCCCGGTTCTTTTCGGCGTGACCCTGATCGTGCTTTGGGAAGGAATCACCCGAGGCTTCGACGTCCCCAGCGTCCTGTTGCCGTCGCCATCGATGATCTGGGACCGGATCACGGCGTCTGTCGACATCCTCTGGGACGATTTCTACCAGACGTTTATGAAAGCTGTTCTGGCCGGCTATACGATCGGCTGTGCCTCCGGCTTCATCGCGGCGATCATCGTCGACCGGGTGCCTTTCCTGCGCAAGGGACTGTTGCCGATCGGCAATCTGGTCGCTGCGCTACCGGTGATCGGCATCGCCCCCATCATGGTCATGTGGTTCGGATTCGACTGGCCGTCGAAAGCCGCCGTCGTGGTCGTGATGACGTTCTTCCCGATGCTCGTCAATACGGTTGCGGGTCTTGCCGCCAGCGGTGCCATGGAGCGTGACCTGATGCGCACCTATGCATCGGATTACTGGCAGACGCTGTTCAAGCTTCGACTGCCCGCGGCCATGCCCTTCATCTTCAACGCATTGAAGATCAACTCAACGCTGGCGCTGATCGGTGCCATCGTAGCCGAATTTTTCGGTACGCCCATCGTCGGTATGGGCTTTCGAATTTCAACCGAGGTCGGTCGTATGAATATCGACATGGTCTGGGCTGAAATCTTCGTGGCGGCTCTTGCCGGCTCGCTGTCCTACGGATTGCTGGCCTTGCTTGAGCGCGCCGTGACTTTCTGGCATCCGTCCTATAGACGCAGAGGCGCTCGCCAAGGATGAGGTCGTGCTGCAGCTCAAATGGGTCACGCAGGCGCAGTTCGCGGGCTACTATGTGGCCAAGGACAAGGGTTTTTATGACGCCGCCGATCTCGATGTCGAAATCAAGCCGGGCGGCCCGGACATTGCACCGCCTCAGGTGATCGCCGGCGGTGGCGCCGACGTGATCATCGAGTGGATGCCGGCAGCATTGGCATCGCGTGAAAAAGGTGTCGATCTGGTCAACATCGCTCAGCCTTTCAAGAGTTCGGGCATGATGCTGACCTGCTTGAAGGAAACCGGAATCAAGTCACCGGAAGACTTCCGCGGCCGGACACTCGGTGTCTGGTTCTTCGGCAATGAGTATCCGTTCCTGTCATGGATGAGCCAGTTGGGCATTCCGACGGATGGTTCCGACAACGGCGTCACCGTTTTGAAGCAGGGCTTCAACGTCGATCCGCTGCTGCAGAAGCAGGCCGACTGCATCTCGACCATGACCTATAACGAGTACTGGCAGGTCATCGATGCCGGCATTGCTCCGGAAGACCTGATCACCTTCAAGTATGAGGACCAGGGCGTTGCCACTCTCGAGGACGGCATCTACGTGCTTGAAGAGTCCCTCGATGATCCCAAGCAGGTCGACATCCTGAAGCGTTTCGTCAAGGCATCCATGCAGGGCTGGGCCTATGCCCGTGAAAATCCTGAAGAGGCCGCTGAAATCGTGCTTGAAAATGATGCCACCGGCGCTCAGACGGAAAAGCACCAGAAGCGGATGATGGGTGAAATCAACAAGCTGACCGCAGGATCCAACGGCTCGCTCGACATGGCCGACTACAAGCGGACGGTCAAATCGCTGCTGTCAGGCGGTTCCGATCCGGTCATCTCGAAAGAGCCGGATGCCGGTGCAACGACGGACAAGATCACCAGCGGTATGTGATCGTTCTTCCATCGCTTGGAAAACCAAAGGGGCCCGTCGCGGCCCCTTTTTCACACGGAGGTCGAGTGGCGGGCGATGCCCTTGGCGAAATAGGGGTCGAACTGGGCCGCGATGGTGCGGACAAATGGCCTACCGGTGTCGGTCACCCGATAGTCATCCGCGTACTTTCCGAACAGGCCGTCCTGATCGGTTTCGATCAGGCCATCGGCCTCGTGCAAGACCGCCATAGCGCGATCTCCGAACCGCTCGGTCAACTGCCGGGACGAAAATCCAAAATCGCACATCAGCCGTTCGATCAGCCAGCCGCGCATCCGGTCGTCTTCTGTCAGTTCCAGCCCGCGCACCGTGGCGAGACCGTCCTCGACACGTCGCTGGTAGTCGCCGGTCGCGACCGCATTTTGCACATATCCTTGCGGCATCTTGCCAATGGCGGACGCTCCCAGTCCGATCAGCGCGTCAGCCGCATCGTCGGTATAGCCCTGGAAGTTCCGGTGCAGGACACCGCTGTCCTCGGCGCGGGCAAGGGTATCCTGCGGTCGCGCGAAATGATCGATGCCGATGCGTGCGTATCCGTTCTGTGTCAACAGGTCCGCTGCGCGATTGGCCTGATCGAAGCGCTGCCTGCTATCGGGCAGTGAAGCGTCGTCGATCATCGTCTGATGCTTCTTGACCCACGGCACATGGGCATAGCCGAACAGCGCGATGCGGTCCGGATTGAGCGATATCACCTGTTCAGCCGTTCGTTCGACGGTTTCCACGCTCTGGTGCGGCAGGCCGTACAGCATGTCGAGATTGACCGAGTGGACGCCGCGACGGCGCATGGCTTCAACCACGTCGCGGGTCTGCTCGAAGGTCTGTTCGCGATTGATCGCCTGCTGAACCCGGGCATCGAAATCCTGAACGCCCAAGCTGACGCGGGTGACCCCCAGTTCGGCGAGTGCGTCATACTTGGCTTCGGTCAGATCATTCGGGTCCATTTCAACACTGATTTCGGCATTCTTTGGAAATGAAAAGCGCCTTCGCAACGCGCCGCCCAACCAAACCAGGTCTTCCGGTTCGAGCAGCGTTGGCGAGCCGCCTCCGAGATGCAGCGCCGTAACCGGACAACCGGCATCAACCAGCCGGCCGACGGTATCGATTTCCCGGTCAAGTGCCTCAAGATACCGCCGTACCGGCTTGTAGCGATTGGTCTGCTTGGTGGTGCAGCCACAAAACCAGCACAGCCGGTCGCAGTAGGGGATATGCACATAGAGCGAGAGAGACTGGCCGGGTGTCAGAGCCCGCAACCATTCACCATAAACAGTGCCGTCGACGCCGTCGTGAAAATGAGGAGCAGTCGGGTAACTCGTGTATCGCGGTGTCGGGCGAGCGTATTTTTCGACAAGGGCGTTGTTCATGGATTCTCCGCAGCGTAGTCGCATTGGAGCAGCCATAGTGGGTTGCGGAACCGTAAACCTTGATCTTGGTCAAGCATGCACGGTAGTGCAGTGCTCGATTTGCCCTTCTTACCACTGGAGCGACCGGACTATCCGGTGTTATCCTAAAGTCGTGAGGACAATGCGACGCATACCAGCAATCGCTGAATATGCTAGGTGAGACACGAACAACAGCGCCTGACGGATACGATGAACGAACATCGAAAAGATATCCATAATTCCAGCATGCCGGTTCTGTGCCAGGCTTGCGAGGCTCGGCATCGTGGCGTTTGCGGGGCATTGACCGGATCACAACTGCAATATCTCAACGCCCATTCCAACCGTCGCGAAGTCGATGCCGGAACCGAACTGGTGGCCGATGCCGAGGCGGTGAACAATTATTCCAACATCCTGTCCGGGGTGGTGAAGCTGACCAAGGTGCTGGCGGATGGTCGTCAGCAGATCGTCGGTTTGCAATTTGCGCCGGATTTTCTCGGACGGCCTTTCCGGCAATCGAGTGAAATCAACGCGGAAGCAGCAACAAAGGTGCAATTGTGCAGTTTTCCGACGTCCGTGATTGATCACATGATCAAGGATTCCCCGGAGCTCAAGGACAAGCTCCTGCAGCAAACGCTGGATGAACTGGACGAAGCCCGCGGCTGGATGGTCACCCTGGGCCGCAAGACCGCTGCCGAAAAGGTGGCCAGCTTTCTCTATTTGATCGCAAACAACATCAATCCCACCGTTGACGACGGTGACGCCGTGACGTTCGACCTTCCCCTGACACGTTCTGATATTGCCGATTTTCTTGGCCTGACGATCGAAACCGTCAGCCGGCAGATTACCAAGCTACGGAAAGCCGGTGTGATCGAGGTGGAAAACAACCGGCATGTCACCGTGCCGGATCTCGACCGCTTGGCCGCGCGCGCCAGTATCTGACCGCGGCGACCTCGCTCAGCGCACCAGAAGTTTCAGGTGATCGCTTTCGAAGGCGACATGGCGTCGCATGGCCTCGAAAAAGGCGCGCAACATGTAGCCAAGAGCCTCCGGATTTTCAGGTTTCTTTCGCCGACCAAGATTGCTCAAAGCTTCACTCAGCTCCTCGGCAAAACACTCATCATCGAAATGCTCGTGTTTCAATCGTTCGATGGTGCCGGCCTCTTCGTTGCCAAGCATGGGGAAGAGAGCGTTTTCTTCGAATCGGTGAACGCTCTTCAATATCGGGCAAAGCTGTTCGGCCAGTTGTGCACAGAGGCCATGATCGATGGCACCCGGAATTGAGTCGGCGATCTGTTCGAGCATGTCGCACATCAAAATTTGGATGCGGTGGGCCTGTTCAAGGCCCTTGAGCGGATCACCGGGAGTGCCGCCGAAATAAGCTGCGGCCGCAACGAGCTGTTCCAGATTCCGGCTTTCCTGCATCTCTTCCTCTTGAAACGCCGCGCTCCCGTTCGGGATCTGACCTCCCGGGTTGTGTCGAGGCACCCGGGATTGTCATCCACAATGCATTCGACGGGTCTGTCGACGCCTTGATCGAGATCAATGCTATCCTGCGATTCCGAAGTCATGATCACAGGTGCGCTGATGTGGGCGGATGCCGCGTCGGCGTATTTTGCTGCCGACTGGGGGTACTAATGAAGTTCGCATTCGAAACCGTTGTCGTGGGCATCGGCGCTTTCCTGGCGCTGTTGGGTGCGGCATTTGCCCAGGATGATCTGTTCGAGGCCCATATGTGGGTCCTGTTCTTTGTCCTGCTTTGCTGCACTGTCGTGCTTTTGCGGCGCATGTCGTTTAGCGCGCCGGCCCCGGAAACGGGACACGCCGATACGTCCGGCTACATGGACGAAGTCGTCAAATATGGCGCCATCGCCACGTTGTTCTGGGGTATCGCCGGTTTTCTGGTCGGGGTCGTGGTTGCCGCGCAACTGGCTTTTCCCGATCTCAATATCGAGCCCTATCTCAATTTTGGACGCTTGCGGCCCTTGCACACGTCGGCGGTGATTTTCGCGTTCGGCGGAAATGCGCTGTTGGCGACGTCAATGTACGTGGTCCAGCGGACCTGCCGGGCACGGCTCTTCGGCGGCAATCTCGCCTGGTTCGTGTTCTGGGGGTACCAGCTGTTT
This sequence comes from Hoeflea sp., assembly GCA_965228435.1. Lineage (GTDB taxonomy): Bacteria > Pseudomonadota > Alphaproteobacteria > Rhizobiales > Rhizobiaceae > Hoeflea_A. The sequence goes on from OZ245818.1 coordinate 5,623,632, forward strand.
ATCGTCCTGGCGGCGACCGGCTACCTGCTGGGCATCACCCAGGGGCGTGAATACGCCGAACCGGAATGGTATGTCGATCTGTGGCTGACGGTTGTCTGGGTCGCCTATCTGGTGGTGTTCCTCGGAACCATCATGAAGCGCAAAGAACCGCACATTTACGTGGCCAACTGGTTCTATCTGTCCTTCATCGTGACGATTGCGATGCTGCACGTGGTCAACAACATGGCCGTGCCGGTCTCGTTCCTCGGAGCGAAGAGCTATTCAGCCTTTGCCGGAGTGCAGGACGCGTTAACGCAGTGGTGGTATGGCCACAATGCGGTGGGCTTCTTCCTGACTGCGGGTTTCCTCGGAATGATGTACTACTTCATTCCAAAGCAGGCCAATCGGCCCGTCTATTCCTATCGTCTGTCGATTGTCCATTTCTGGTCGCTGATCTTCCTCTACATCTGGGCCGGACCTCACCACCTGCACTACACGGCGCTGCCGGACTGGGCGCAGACCCTTGGCATGGTGTTCTCCGTCATGCTCTGGATGCCGAGTTGGGGTGGCATGATCAATGGTCTCATGACGCTGTCGGGTGCCTGGGACAAGATCAGAACCGATCCGATCATCCGCATGATGGTCATGTCGGTGGCATTCTACGGCATGTCCACCTTCGAGGGACCGGTCATGTCTATCAAGGCGGTCAACAGCCTGAGCCACTACACCGACTGGACCATTGGCCACGTGCATTCCGGTGCGCTGGGCTGGGTCGGCATGATCTCCTTCGGGGCGATCTACTATCTCGTGCCGAAACTGTGGCACCGCGAGCGCCTTTACTCGCTGCGCATGGTCAACTGGCACTTCTGGCTGGCCACGCTCGGTATCGTTGTCTACGCCGCTGTCATGTGGGTCGCTGGTATTCAGCAAGGCCTGATGTGGCGCGAATACGATGACCAGGGCTTCCTGGTGTACTCCTTCGCCGAATCGGTGGCGGCCATGAAGCCCTATTACATCCTGCGCACGTTCGGCGGTCTGCTGTTCCTGCTCGGCGCATTCGTCATGGTCTACAACATCTACATGACGTTGCTCGGCCGGGTACGCGACGAAACGCCTATTCCAGGCGCCGTGCCGACAGCACAGCCGGCAGAGTAGGGGAGACGCACCAATGCTCGAGAAACACCAAACACTTGAAAAGAACGCCACCTTGCTGCTGGCAGCGTCGTTCCTCGTCGTCACCATCGGCGGGATCGTGGAGATCGCGCCACTCTTCTACCTCGAAAACACCATCGAGGAGGTGGAGGGTATGCGGCCTTACTCGCCGCTGGAGCTCGCCGGGCGCGACATCTACATCCGTGAAGGCTGCTATGTCTGTCACAGTCAGATGATCCGCCCGTTCCGGGACGAGGTTGAGCGTTACGGTCCCTATTCGCTGGCGGCGGAGTCGATGTACGACCACCCGTTCCAGTGGGGGTCGAAGCGAACGGGGCCGGATCTGGCACGCGTCGGCGCACGTTACTCCAACGAATGGCACGTTCAGCACCTGATCGAACCCCGGTCGGTTGTGCCTGAATCGATCATGCCGAGTTACGGCTTCCTGCTCAATTCACCGCTCAGGGTGGAGGGCATCGAGGCCCATCTGAAGGCAAACGCCATGGTCGGCGTGCCGTATGACGAGGCAATGATCGAAAACGCCAGGGCCGATCTTCTGGCTCAGGCGGATCCAGATGCCGATACGGATGGCGTCGAGGAACGCTATCCAAAAGCGGTCATCGGCGATTTCGATGGCGATCCGTCGCGCCTGACCGAGATGGATGCGTTGGTTGCATACTTGCAGATGCTCGGAACGCTGGTCGACTTCTCCAGCTACGATCCGACGTCGGGCTATCGGTAGGAGAGCCGCCATGGAATACCAAACGCTCCGCACCTTCGCCGACAGCTGGGGTCTGCTGTTCATGGTGATCGTGTTCGTCTGTGTGATCGTCTACACGTTTCGCCCCGGCAGTAAGAAGCAAGCCGACAAAATCGCCAAAAACGCACTGAAAGATGATTGAGCCATGTCTGAAAAGCAAATCGATGAAATCAGTGGCGTCGAAACCACGGGGCACGAGTGGGACGGTATTCGTGAACTCAACAACCCCATGCCGCGCTGGTGGGTCATCACCTTTTACGTGACGATTGTCTGGGCGATCGGCTACATGATCGCCTATCCAGCCTGGCCGCTTATCAACTCGGCAACGACGGGTCTTTTGGGTTATTCGAGCCGTGAGGTTGTGGCGACGCAGATGGCCGAAGCCAAGGCGGCCCAGGCTCAATATGTCGATCAGATCGCCAGCACCCCGGTCGGCGAAATCGCCTCCAACCCGGAGCTGCTTCAGTTTGCCACGGCCGGCGGTGAAGCCGCCTTCAAGGTGAATTGCGTCCAGTGCCACGGCTCCGGGGCTCAGGGTGCACCGGGCTATCCGAACCTCAACGACGACGCTTGGCTGTGGGGCGGCGATATCGATGCGATTTACCACACCATCGCCCATGGCGTTCGATACGATGCGGATGACGATACGCGGTTCTCCGAGATGCCGGCCTTCGGCGATCTGCTGGAGCCAACCGAAATCCGCGAGGTTACCGCCTATGTCTACAGCCTGACGGGTGACCCGGCAGATCCTGCGTTGGTTGCTCCGGGCAAGGTTATCTACGACGACAATTGCGCAGTCTGTCACGGCGATGACGGCAAAGGCGACATCGAGTTCGGCGCACCGAACCTTGCCGATGCAATCTGGTTTTACGGTGAAACAGAGTCGGAAATCGCCAGGCAGATCGCAAATCCCAAGCATGGTGTCATGCCCGGCTGGATCGAGCGTCTGGGAGAGCCGACCATCAAGCAGTTGGCGGTCTTCGTCCATGGACTGGGCGGTGGTCAGTAGGCGCGTTGTTTTGCCCGATTGCGCCACGGGATCAAAGGCGGGATGAAGGTCGAAGTTTCCCTTCGAGCTCATCCCGCTGTATCCTGCGGGTCGGGCCGGTTTCGGATTTGGCGACATGAACGACAGCAGGACCGATGCTGCGGAAGTTGAGCAGTTCGACGCACAGGCGGTAAACGCCGCATGGGCGCGCAAGCCGCTTTACGAGGCGCGCAAGAAGATCTTCCCAAAACGTGCCAAGGGGCAATTCCGCACCTTCAAATGGTACGTCATGGTTGTGACGCTTGCCATCTACTATCTGACGCCCTGGCTGCGCTGGGATCGCGGACCTTACGCACCCGATCAGGCGGTGCTCGTCGATATGGCGAACCGGCGCTTCTACTTCTTCTTCATCGAAATCTGGCCGCAGGAGTTCTTCTATGTGGCCGGACTTCTGGTAATGGCTGGCTTCGGACTGTTTCTCGTTACCTCGGCGGTCGGTCGGGCCTGGTGTGGCTATACCTGTCCGCAAACCGTGTGGGTTGATCTCTTCCTGGTGGTCGAACGGGCAATCGAGGGTGAACGCAACCAACGCATCAAGCTCGACAAGGCGCCCTGGTCGTTCAACAAGATCATCAAGCGAGTCAGCAAACACGCAATCTGGGTGGTGATTGCTGTCGCCACCGGCGGCGCCTGGATCTTCTATTTCGCCGATGCGCCGACATTGCTGGTCGATTTCGTAACCGGCAAGGCGGCTCCAGTCGCCTACATCACCGTCGCTGTTCTGACGGCAACGACCTATACTTTCGGCGGGCTGATGCGCGAGCAGGTCTGCACCTATATGTGTCCTTGGCCGCGGATTCAGGCCGCCATGCTGGACGAGAACTCGCTGGTCGTCACCTACAATGACTGGCGTGGGGAGCCGCGTTCGCGTCATGCCAAAAGGCCAAGGCGGAAGGCAAGGTTGTCGGGGATTGTGTCGACTGCAGTGCCTGTGTGGTCGTTTGTCCGATGGGCATCGACATTCGCGACGGTCAGCAGCTCGAATGCATCACCTGCGCGTTGTGCATCGACGCCTGCGACGATGTGATGACCAAGCTGGGCCGGGAGCGAGGGCTCATCTCCTACGCGACGCTGGACGAGTATTCCCACAACATGGGGATGGCGACCGCAGGCGGCACGGAGGCTGTCAATCCGGCACTGGTCCGCGACTCAGATGGTGCCTTCAAGGAAGACCTCAGACACTTCGACTGGCGCGTGATTTTCCGGGCGCGCACGTTGATCTATTTCTCTATTTGGGCGTTGGTCGGCATCGGCCTCCTGATCGCGCTTGGTTCGCGCGACCGGCTCGGCCTCAATGTCTTGCACGACCGAAACCCGCAATTCGTCAGGCTGTCGGACGGTTCCATCCGCAACGGCTATACCGTCAAACTGCTCAATATGATCCCGGAACCCCGGGTGATCTTCCTGTCGATCGAGGGGCTTCCCGGTGCGCAGATGTCGATCACCGGCATCGATCAGCCGGAGGGTCGTTCCTTTGCCATTCCGGTTGATCCGGACAGATTGCGGACGATCAAAGTCTATGTCCGTCAACCACGCGAAAGTGTTGAAGCCGGCAAGACCCAGTTCAGGTTGATAGCCGAAGACAAGGGAAGCGGTGAGATGGACGTTTACAACGCGGCGTTCGATGCGCCGGAGGGCAAGTGATGACGAGTGTGCGACAGTTTCTGCGGGTCGAAACCTTCACCGGATGGCACATGCTGACCATCATGGTGCTGTTCTTCGGAACCATCATTTCGGTCAACGTGACCATGGCTTGGTTCGCCAGCTCCAGCTGGAGTGGACTGCTGGTTGAAAACACCTACGTGGCCAGCCAGAAGTTCGACGACGAAGTTGCCATCAACCGGGAGATGCAAGCACGGGGATGGAAATCGGATTTGAGTGTCGAAGATGGCGTTCTGATCTATCAATTGGCGGATGCTGGCGGTGACCCGATCCTCGTTGATGCGGTGAGTGTTCTTCTGCACCGCCCGGTGGGAGTGGTTGAAGACCAGCACGTTTCTCTGACCCATCTGGGTTCCGGACGCTATAGCTCCAAAGTCACAATGGAGCCTGGCCATTGGGTGGCGAAAATTACTGCCAACAAGGACGGGGCTTTGCATTACCGTGAAGCGTTGCGGCTTGATCTATCCGCAAACGGATCCAGCCAATGAGCTGTTGCGCACCTGGGTCGGAAGCTTCGCTAGACCTTCCCGGCGGGGAAGGGCCTTCGGGCGAGGAGTTGCGGCTTTCCAGCGTGCCGCTGGGTGACGACCGGTTTCGGCTTGAACTCAGCGTTCCCGATGTCCATTGCGGCGGGTGCATCAAGACGATCGAAAGCGGTCTGGGGAAACTCCCGCTTGTCGAACAGGCGCGTGTGAACCTGTCGACGAAGCGGGTCAGCGTCGTATGGTCTTCGAAGCGCGGCGAACCTGAAGACATCACGGGCACCCTGCGCGGCCTTGGATACCAGAGCCACCTCTTCGACATCGGCGAAGAAGGCAGTGACGAAACCCTGAAGCTTTTGCTGCGGTCCGTTGGCGTGGCCGGTTTCGCAGCGGCGAATATTATGCTCCTGTCCGTGTCCGTGTGGTCGGGCGCAGAAGCGTCGACACGCGACCTGTTCCATTGGATATCTGCGCTGATCGCTATCCCGGCGCTTGCTTACTCCGGACGGGTCTTTTTCCGGTCGGCTTTTTCAGCGCTGCGCCATGGCAGGCTGAACATGGATGTGCCGATTTCCCTGGCGGTGGTCCTGGCCTTCCTGATGAGCCTGTACGAAACCGCGAACTCCGGTGAACACGCTTATTTTGACGCCTCCGTGACATTGCTGTTTTTCCTGCTGATCGGGCGAACTCTCGATCACGTCATGCGGGAACGGGCCCGTTCCGCGGTCAAGGGATTGGCACGGCTTGCACCGCGCGGCGCAATGGTCTTGCGCGGCGACGGTTCTCGGGACTATCTGCCGATTGACGAGATTGAAGCCGGCATGGCGCTGGTAATCGCGGCGGGCGAGCGTGTGCCGGTTGATGCCAGGGTAAAATCCGGTGTCAGCGATCTGGATTGCTCGTTGGTCAACGGTGAAAGCGCACCCGTCGGAGCCGAGCCCGGCAGCGTGGTGAGAGCCGGAACACTCAACCTGACAGGGCCCCTGACGCTTGAGGCATTGGCTCCAGCAAGACAGTCGTTTCTCGCTGAAATGATCCGGATGATGGAGGTGGCGGAAAGCGCCAAGGCCGGATACCGCCGGATCGCCGACCGCGCTGCCCAGCTCTATGCACCGGTCGTGCATCTTGTGGCGCTTGCGTCGTTCCTTGGGTGGCTCGCCGTGTCAGGCGATTGGCACAGAGCACTCTACATCGCCATTGCAGTGCTGATCATCACCTGTCCCTGCGCACTCGGTCTTGCTGTTCCGGTGGTGCAGGTCGTGGCGGCCGGCCGGCTGTTCGAGAGCGGCATCATGGTCAAGGACGGCACTGCCATGGAACGTCTGGCGGAGATCGACAGCGTGATCTTCGACAAGACGGGAACTCTGACCCTGGGGCGGCCGCGGCTCACCAATCGTGCGGAAATTGCTCCGCAAGACATGAGAATCGCAGCCGCAATGGGAGCGCACAGCCGTCATCCGCTGTCGCAGGCGCTTGCACATGACGGAGGAGAGTTGCCGGGAATTGGCTTCGACGCGATCCGCGAGGTGCCGGGTTGCGGTCTCGAAGCCGAGCACAACGGCATGGTTTATCGGCTCGGCAAGGCCGTTTGGGCTCTGGGCAAGTCGGAACAAAGTCAGTCTGGCCAAGCCCTGCAATCACAAACGGTGCTGGGCGTTGACGGCGAATTTCGCGCGGCCTTCGTTTTTGACGATGTGGTGCGCCCCGATGCCATGGCGACGGTCTCAGCGCTGCAATCCTCGGGGCTTTCCGTAGAGATCGTTTCCGGCGATCAGACGTCGATCGTGCGTGAGATGGCGCGTAACCTCGGCGTCGCCAGTTGGCACGCTGGCGTACTGCCGGATGGGAAAAACCGACTTGTCGGCCGATTCGCCGAAGAAGGCCGCAAGGTGCTCATGGTCGGGGACGGCCTCAACGATGCGCCTGCGCTGGTACGCGCGCACGTGTCGATGGCGCCGGCAACGGCAGCTGATGTCGGGCGCAACGCTGCCGACTTCGTGTTCCTGCATGACAGCCTTTCCGCGGTCACCAGGGCGCTCGATGTATCGCGCAAGGCGGGTTGGCTGATCCGGCAGAATTTCGGCCTGGCGATCGCCTATAATCTGGTGGCCATTCCGACTGCCGTTCTCGGTTACGCCACGCCGCTGGTGGCGGCTTTAGCGATGTCCTCGTCATCGATCGTGGTCGTGCTGAACGCTCTGCGCCTACGAGCATCGCAGCGACAGGCCCTGGCAGATCAGGCTGCGTTACATGAGGACGAGACCATGGACGCGCCCGCCACAACAAGGAGCCGTGCGTGAGCAGTCTGGTCTACCTCATTCCGGTCGCGCTTCTGCTCGGAGCTGCGGGGCTCCTGGCGTTTCTGTGGTCGCTTCGCAGCGGCCAGTATGACGATCTGGATGGCGCTGCCTATCGGATCCTCGATGACGAGGATGACGGGTCGAACCAGCCTTAGAACAGGATGTGGATCACCGAAGATCAGATGTCGAAATTCGTCGGCAGGACGATCATGTCTCTGATCGTCACGTTCCGATTTCTCGTCAAAGCAAACACCAGGCCTTCGGCTACTTCGGTGGGTTCGATCAAGGACCCGCTGTCTTTTGCGTTTTGCAGTCGCTCCGCCGGCCAATCAGCCAACAGCGCCGAAACCACAGGTCCCGGTGACATTTGACCCACGCGAATGCCGTGTTCACGCAGTTGGCGACGCATGGTTTGCACAAAGCACGTCATTGCCCATTTTGAACCGGAGTAAACCGGCTCCCAAGCCACCGCAGCATGGCCGGCGACAGAACAGGTGATCCAGATGTCGCCCGATCCGCGCTGCTTCATGTGCGGGATTACGGCATGGACATTCTTCATCACGGCATTGACGTTAAGATTGAGCATCCGGTCTATGGTTTCGGGATCAGTCTCATCCAGATCGCCGCCGATATAAGTGCCCGCGTTGCAATAGAGGATGTCGATGTGATCCACCTTTTCAAGAATTTCGGGGATCATCGCATTGCAGCTCGCGGGATCGATCAGGTTTGTCACCTGCGCGATTGTCCTTTCGCCAAGCCGTTCCGTGCATTCGCGTAGTGCGTCCCTGTCCCAATCGACCATGACCACCGTCGCTCCTTCGGCCAGCAACGCTTCGGTGGCGGCGAGGCCGATGCCTGAGGCTGCTCCGGTTATGGCAGCAATTTTTCCCTTTAGAGATTCAGCCATATTCGGCCCTCCTGTTGTTCAATGAGTGGTTCAGACGGCGAGGAATCCACCATCAATGGGGACCACTGCACCGGTCACCATGGCGGCGTCATCCGATAGAAGCATGACAATCGATCGGGCGACGTCCTCGACCTCCGCGAACCGGCCGATGGGATGACGCACCATCATCGGGTCCTTCTTTTCAGGATCGGACCATGCCATGGCCGCCATTTCGGTCATTGTGACGGTTGGGGCCACGGCGTTTACGCGGATGCCGTGCTCGCCAAGCTCCTTGGCCATGACACGCGTCGCCCCTTCGAGCCCGGCCTTGGAAGCCGCATAGGACATATGCTCGACAAAGCCGCGATGCCCCGCAATCGATGTGACGTTGAGGATCGATCCGCCCCCGCCGGCCAAGACCCGGGCACGGGCGAATTCCTGGGCGCAGATCAGTGCCGCACGCAGGTTGACCCCGATTACGGTCTCATACCCCTCGTCGGTCATTTCCAGGACACTTTCCAGCACGCTCGTACCCGCACAGTTGATCAGGAAATCGGCCGTGCCGGCTTCCCGCATGGCATTGCGGGCCGCGGCTTTGTCAAGCAGATCAACGATGATCGACGTGCTGCCTATCTCTGAGGACAGACTATCGAGATCCGATTTGGTGCGGGCGAGGGCGATCACCTTTGCACCGCGTCTGGCCATCTCCAAAGCGCAGGCTCGTCCGATGCCTTTTCCTGCGCCCGTTATGATGACGCTCTTTCCTTCGAACTGTGTGATCACTTTTGCCCTCCGCTGTAGGTATCGCAGCCTCAATCCGATTTGCTCAGGGAGTCCTTGCGGCTGCATGCGATGTGATAGTTTTCAAGGCAGTCGCGAATGCGTCTGATCAGGACGTCCTCGGGGACCAGTGGTTTGCTGCCAAAGGCCGTCGCGCTCGGCAGGTGCTGCAGCATCAATGGTTGAGGAACGCTTTGCCCGCGCAACGCATCCAGGAGTCGCGCCACCGCAGCCTGGACCTTTGGCTGCGGCCAGTAATACCGGACGCGATCCGACAGCGAATAGTGCCGCATCACGCGCTGCTCGGCTTCGTCGCCTTGACAGTGCAGCCGCCAATGGACCGGGTCGGCCAGCATGGTCTCTTCGATGATGCGATAGAGCGGTCGCATTCCGTAGTCCGGTGACAGGTCGCCGGCGACCAAGTCCAAGGCATAAAGCGTCTCGCGCAGCACAAATGTCAGTTCCGGTCCGACTTTCAGGATGCGGAAGCCATCACGAACGAGTTCGGACAGGCGCGCTTCACCCTGGTAGTCGGTGCTGTGCGCTTCGAACACGAGGCCTTCGCAATCGTTGAGAACACCCGACAGGCTTTGTGCTTTGGCGGCATCGTAGAGAATGACGTTTTTGTTGCCGAACTCGACACCCGGTTGAACAACGAGCCCGATGATCCGGGAAAGCACGTCCTGCAAACCATGGTCCGCAAAGGTGTTCTCATGTACGGCGATAGTTCGTCGTGCCGCCTCTGGCGCCGTAGGAGTGATCCCGTCCAGTGCATGATCAGCGCCCCCGGGTGGGGGAACTTCGGTTCCTATGATGTAAAGTGGAGGCGGCAGATGTGACTGTGTCACGACCTTTTCGGCTCTTGCAGCCAGGAGTGCGGCTCGCCGCGCGGTTTCTGCGTCGTCCAATGCCAGCGGTTCGCCTGCGCAGCCCATTGATGCATCGAGATGCAGTTTGCGAAATCCCGCAGCAGCATAGGCCGCGACCATCTCACACGCTTCAGCCAAGGCGGCTTCAGCTGGCTGATCCCGCCAGGGGTTTGGGCCGAGGTGGTCGCCACCCAAAAGGATCAAGTCCCGGGAACAATCTTCCTCGTCAGCGAGACCGAAAACCAACTCGGCAAAGTCAGCCGGAGTCATGCCGGTGTAGCCACCAAGGTGATTGACCTGGTTGCAAGTCGCTTCGATCAGGACGGTGCTGTGATGGTCGCGCCCGTGTTGAAGCGCAGCGCGCAGGACGATCGGATGTGCGGAACAGACGGAGGTGATGCCGCCTGGTTCTCTTGTCCGATGCAGTTGGGCGAGGTCGGTGAGGCCAACAGCTGTCATTTTGCTGTCTCGGTTGCGGCGACAAAGGCGTCCAACTCGGCGCGTGTGCCCGCGCCCTCCATCGGACCGCGCATCGTCACGTTCCTTGCCCCGGCGGCGTTGCCATAGGTCAGGGCCTGCGTGACCGGAAGGCCAAGTCGGCGTGCGGTGACATAGGCGCCGCCGAAACAATCGCCTGCGCCGGTCGGATCGATTTCGTCCACGACGAAGGCCGGAGCATGGGTGATCATGCCATCGGCCTGATAGCAGCTCGAGCCGGATGCACCGCGTTTGACGACAATTTCCGAGATGCCGAGATCGAAGAGGTGCTCCAATGCCCGGGCTTCACCCAGACTTGGTGGCAGTCGAGCTGCAACGAACAGTTCGTCCCCGGACGGCAAAAGCAGGTCCGTCATCGCTACGATGGTCGCTGCGCGCGCGTCGGCTTCGGCATCGACCCGCAGTTCTTTTCGCATATTCGGATCGAGCGAGATGCTTCCGCCGCGTTCTTTGACCACGTTGGCTGCGCGTTCGACAAGCGGCCAAATCGTGCCATTGCTCAGCAGAGTTCCCATGACGTGAAGATGGCCGGCGCTGTTGACCATCGTGTCGACGGCTTGCGTCCAGTTCAACCGGCCGGCGGCGGACGTCCACATGTTGAAAACGAAATTGCGTTCTCCGTCGGGGCGATAGCGCACAAAGGCTGTGCCGGTGGGCAGGCCGGGATCGATGGAAATCGCCGACACATCGACGCCGTCACGCTTTAACCGATCCAGGTTCATGCGTCCAAAATCGTCATCTCCGACAGCGCCTATCATGGCTGCCGCCCCACCCAGGCGCCCGCACTGGTCGATGAAGATCGCCGGAGCGCCACTCGGGTAGGGGCCGATGAGAGGGCTTGGTTCGGCAAATCCATCTCCAATGGTCGTCGCAACGATCTCGGCGAGAATCTCGCCGATACAAATCGTTGGGCCAAGAGCATTGGGGGACGGGACCATAAGCTTACGATTGTTGTGCGAAGGCGAAGCGGGGCGTCATGTGGGCAGGTTTCGGTGAACGTCCGCCGGGGCGACGCATCACGTCGCCTCCGGATCGATGTTCGAGGATTGTGGCGTGGAATGTTCCATGAGCAGGCGTGCCGTCAAATCGTCGGTGACGAGCGTGTCGACCAGACCACGCCCACAAGCTGCCCGAATGATCTCGACCTTGTGCGGACCCGCTGCGGCCATGATTTTTTCCGGTATATCGAGAACCATTTCCAGCGACATGCCTATGGTTCGATCGTCTACTTCAGCGGAAACAGACCCGCCATCTTTGTTCAGGAAGTGTCCCAACACGTCGCCAATCGCGCCCCATTCGATCAAGTCCGCCGGGGTGATTTCGCGAGGCAGCCCGTGCTCGACCAGAAAAGACTTGCTGGAGACATTGGAGCACGTCAGGAGGACCGCATCGAGAGACTTGAACTTCTCGTAGTGTTCCTTGAGCGCGTATTGCGAAAGGAACATTTCTCGATCGATTCCTTCCGAGAGGTAGATCGGAGCGGTCAGCATGGAGTAGCGGGCGCCGAGAATGTTGGCGAAGCCCGAGGCAATGCCGAAGGAATTGAACGTTGAGCCCTTTGCCGTTCCGCCGAGGATGGAGACGACTTCCAGGTCGGGGTGCGATTGCCGGGTCAGTTTCCGGATGGCGAAATCCAGCGTCAGCCCCCACGAAACCCCGAAGGTTTTCCAGCGATTGCTGGCCAGGCGTTCGGTCAGCAGCGCGGCCAAGGCAGCACCGACGGGGCGGTGATAGTCATAGTTCGTTTCATTGGCGGGCGTGATGACGGCCCGTTGCAGTCCCAGTGCCGTCTTCAACTGCTCTTGCATTTCGATGCGCGGCAGGAAGGGGGACTCGATATGAACCTTGACGAAGCCGAGCGCCTTTGCCCTCTGGATCGCCTGATTGACCCGCAGCCGGGTCACATCGAGCAAGCTGGCGATTTCAGCTTGGGTCATTTCGTTGACGTAGTAGTGCCAGCAGACTTCGGTCACGAAGGCGTCACTGTCCTCAATTGGTTCTCGCGGCAAAGCCGAACTCCTCCCAGGTTTCGGGTGCATCGACTGCGGTCAGGTCACCACTGTTTCGCAGTTTTACATCTGGTTTGCAATCCATACATTTGAAAATTTACACTTGAATGGCGTATCATAAATATGTAAACAAACGTCATGGCACGGGCTGCTGCCGTGTCGGTCGGAGCAAATCTGGGAGGTAATCCATGAGCATTACGAAACATCTGGGCGCGTCCGCGCTTGCTTTCTCCATCGCAGCGGTTGCGGCCACATCGGCTTCGGCTGACGGCCATGACGCGTGGTGGAAAGAAGCGGCCGCACCCTACAAGGGCGTGACAATTCGCGGCGTTACCGAATCGTCCCCGCCGTCGCTCTACATCCGTGAAGTGCTGGCGCCGCAGTTCGAAGAGCTGACCGGAATCCGCGTCGATGTTGAAACCACCTCGTGGGATCAGATGTTCGACAAAGCGATCAAGGACATGGAAGCCGGCACTGGCATCTATGACATGGCCTATATCGAGCAGGATATCATCTACTCGTATCTGGCCCGCGATTTCCTGACCAATTTGACGGAGTTTCTGGAAGCCAACCCGAAGCTGAAAGCGCCTTCCTACGACGAGGCGAATTTCACCACCTTCGCGAATTACTTCAAGGATGCCAAGGGTGATCTCTATGGCGTTCCGATGGAAGCATTCCTGAAGATCTACCTGTACCGGACCGATCTCTTCAACAATGCGGACATTCAAGCGGCCTTCAAGGAGAAGACCGGCCGTGATCTCGTCCCCGCGAAGACCCATGCGGAATATGCCGAAATTGCTCAGTTCTTCACGGACTACGGCAAAGCGAACGACATGGAGCTCTGGGGAACCACCGCTCAGGCCCACACCGGTCACGTGGCGTCCTGGTACGAGTACTACGAATCGGTTGCACCGACCTTTGGCGTCTACAATTGGGGGATTGATGCGGACAACAATTATGCTGCGTCAGTCGCCAATGGCGGTACGATGAACGGACCGGAAGCCGTCAAGGCAATGGAGTGGTGGCTGTCCATGCGCGACATTGCGCCACCGGAAAGCCCGGCCTCAACGTGGACCGAGGTCGGCACGACGTTCGGTGCCGGTCGCGCTGCACAAGGGCTGGTATATGGTGAAAATGCCGGCTGGATCGCAGCCGACAAGAACAAGTCGCTTGTCGTCGGCAATGTCGGCGTTGCCCTGCCTCCGCTTGCCGATGGCGTCATGGCTGAAGCTGAAGCCGGCAATGGTTACATCGGCTACTATGATGGCGGTGCTTTCGGCATGCCGCATTCTTCGAAAAACAAGGAAGCGACGGCACTGTTCCTTCAGTTTATCGGCCAAAACGACGTGCAACCTGACTGGGCAGTGGCCGCACCGCGCGTAACCAACACGGCAACCTATGACGATCCGAAGGTTGTCGCGTTCAACAAGGAACTCGGCGGCTACTACGATCTCATCCGCGAAAAGGGATACCTGTTCGCTGGTGCGCCGCCCTATCCGTTCCACGCTCAGGTTCGTGAGGCGACAGCTCCGATCTTCTATCAGATCCTGACAGGCGACCTGGGTGTTCAGGACGGTCTGGATCAGATGGCTGCCGCAGCCGAAGCGACACTGACCGAACTGGGATATCGCAAGTAACCATCCTCCCCATAGGTTACCGCAAAGGCTGTCGCCCGATTGGGGCGGCAGCCACACAAAAAGAATTCCTGCAGAAAAATTGCCAGTTCGATGCCAAACTGGGTCGGAACGAATAGGGGAGGTCCGTCATGCAATCCAGGAGTCTTGGCTGGATTCTATTGGCTCCGACACTGGTCATTCTTTTCTTCTTTGGTGTCGTACCGTTCATCTACGTCGTCTACGTGTCGTTTCATTCCTGGAACCCATTCGCGGTCAATCCGGAGATGGTTTTCAACGGCGCCGACAATTTCCGGCAGATCGTTTTCGACCAGGCCTTCCTGAACTCGCTCGGCGTCACCGTCATGTTCGTGTTTTTCGCCGTGGTTTCGGAGTTGGTTCTCGGGTATTTTCTGGCGCAGGCTTTCATGCGGGACTTTCCCGGAAAGGCCATCTTCCGCACCATTCACACCTTGCCGCTGATCATGGCACCGATCATCGTCGGCTCGGTCTGGAAGCTGATGACAACGCCATCGATCGGGATCATTCCGCATTATCTGGACGAGTGGTTCGGCATTACGATGAACATCGGCACCTCGGCATTTGCCGCCTTTGCCACCATCGTCATCATGGATGTCTGGCACTGGACACCACTTGTGACGCTCACCTTGATCGCAGCCCTGGTGTCATTGCCGCCGGATCCGTTTGAACAGGCGCAGATCGATGGAGCGGGAAAACGCCAGATCTTCTGGCACATCACCCTGCCGATGATTGCGCCCGCCGTTGTCGCCACCCTGTTCATTCGCCTGATGGATGCGCTTCGAACTGTCGATGAAGTCTGGATGCTCACCGGCGGAGGCCCCGGATCAGCCACCCGTTTCGTTGGTGTCCACATTTTCAAAGAGGTGTTTCCGAAGACGAATTATGGCTACGGATCGACCATATCGGTCATCGTTCTCTACCTGACAATCGTCGCTTGCTGGTTGCTCTACGTGACCATGCTGGCACCGCGCAGCAAGAAGGATTGAGACGATGAGAAAACAAAGCCGCATTATCGGCATCATCTTCTGGACTCTCGTCAGTTTCCTGACCCTGTTCCCGATCTACTGGCTCTTCGTCATTTCAGTGAAGCCGGCGGTGCAGCTCTTCTCCACGCCGGAATTGATCCTGTCCGATCCTTTCTGGGGCAACTACACGAAGGTGTGGGGGGACCGGTTGCTGCGCAGTTACATGGTGAATTCGATCATCATCTCGACGGGCAATGCGCTTCTGTGCACCATACTCGGGTTCTTTGCCTGCTATGCGCTGTCTCGCTTCAACATGTCCGGCAAGGAATCGATCTTTTTCTGGACCATCACCAACCGGATGGCGCCGCCGGCGGTTTTCCTGCTGCCGCTCTTTTTGCTCATGACGCAGGTCTACACCATTGGTGAGTGGAAGATGCTGGACACACGGATCGGCATGATACTGGTGTATTGCACCTTCAATCTGCCGTTTGCGATCTGGACCTTGCGACCGACCGTGGACGGCATCCCCAAGGAACTGGATGAGGCCGCCTATGTGGACGGGGCAAGTTCGTGGCAGGTCATCACCGAAGTCGTCTTCCCGCTTTGCCGTCCAGGTCTTGCCGTCACCTTGATCCTGACCTGGGTCTTTGCATGGAACGAATATCTCTTGGCGGCGACGCTCACCAATTTCAACGCACGGACCTTGACCACGGGGCTGTCGGAATACGTCACCACGACGGGGACCGAGTGGGGTGTCATGGCAACGATCTCGGTATTCACCTTGATCCCGGCCTTGATCGTTTTCGGACTGGTGCAAAGGCACATCGTCGCGGGTCTGACATTCGGAGCGGTGAAAGGATAAGGCGATGAGTGATCAGCATGAAACACCGCTTGCCTCGACACATCTGGATGAAGACGAGGTGGTGGTTGTTCCGACACACAAAGCCGGGTTTCTGCCCATTGAAACCAACTGGTTTGACCGGCTCTTTATCTCCGTTGTCGTCTGGATCGCTCTGTCCCTGTTCTGGTTTCGATTTATGGAACCGGCAGGCTTTTCCATCTGGATCTCTAACGCAATCGCCATCGTGTTGGCCTTCATCACAATCAGGAAGGGCTGAAGCATGAAATCGCTTGTTCTGGAAAAGAAAGACGAACTCAGCCTGCGAGACTTCGCTGCAATCGATCGCGTGGAAGAAACGCTGGGGCCCCGGGATCTGCGGATCAAACTGCATACGGTCGGCATTTGTGGATCGGATGTCCACTACTACACACATGGCCGCATCGGCCCATTCGTGGTGAAGGAACCGATGATCCTTGGTCACGAAGCTTCGGGCATCGTGATCGAGACTGGCTCTGAGGTTCAGTCGCTGAAGATCGGCGATCGTGTGTGCATGGAACCGGGAATTCCCGACCCCAACAGCAAGGCGACCAAATTGGGCATGTATAACGTCGACCCCGCGGTGCGGTTCTGGGCAACACCGCCGGTGCACGGCATCCTGAGGCCTACCTGCGTGCACCCCGAGGCCTTTACCTTCAAACTCCCCGAGAACGTGAGTTTCGCAGAGGCTGCGATGGTCGAACCGCTGGCCGTTGGCGTTCACGCGGCGACAAAAGCCCGGATCAAGGCTGGTGACACTGCCGTGGTCCTGGGGGCGGGACCTATCGGCCTTGTTACCGCACTTTCCGCGCTGGCCGGCGGTTGTGCCACGGTATATGTCACCGACCTGGTCGAGAAAAAACTGGAAATCGCGGCTTCGCTCAATCCGGCCATCAGACCGGTCAATGTCGCGTCGGAAGACATAACCGAGGTGGTCAAGCGCGCCACCGATGGATGGGGTGTGGACCTCGTGTTCGAGGCCACAGGGTCTCCGCACGCGGCGAAGTCGGTGTTTGAACCGTTATGCCCCGGCGGCTGCGTGGTGATGATTGGCGGTCAGTCTGATCCCGTTCAATACGATGCCGGAGCGGCGATGGTCCGGGAAGCGCGCGTCGAAAACATCTTCCGATATGCCCATGTCTTTCCGCGCTGCGTGGGCATGTTGAGTTCTGGCGCCATTGACGTGAAACCGCTCATTACCAGAACCTTCGAATTTTCCGACAGCGTCCACGCTTTCGAAGTCGCCGCGTCCGCACCGCCGGCAGATGTCAAAATGCAAATCGAACTGCCGCAATAGGGTGAAGCGACATGGCCAGCGTAACAATCAAAGACGTCGTCAAGCGTTACGGCTCCGTGCAGGTCATGCACGGCGTCAGCGTCGATATCGAAGACGGCGAATTTGTCGTTCTCGTTGGCCCTTCCGGCTGCGGCAAGTCCACACTTCTTCGCATGCTCGCAGGACTGGAGGAGATTTCCGACGGAACGATTTCGATCGGCGATCGCGTTGTCAATGATGTCCTCCCAAAGGAGCGCGACATCGCGATGGTCTTCCAGAGTTATGCGCTCTACCCGCACAAGACCGTCTACGACAACATTGGTTTTCCTCTCAAGATGGCAAAGACGCCAGCGCGGGAGATGGAGGAAAAGGTCACGAAAGCGGCCGAGATTCTTGATCTGACCAAATACCTGAAGCGCTATCCGAAGGAGCTTTCGGGTGGACAACGGCAGCGCGTCGCCATGGGGCGCGCCATCGTCCGCGATCCTCAGGTTTTTCTGTTCGACGAACCGCTTTCCAATCTTGATGCGAAACTGCGTGTCACCATGCGGGTCGAGATCAAGGAACTGCATCAGCGGCTGGGGACGACCATTGTCTATGTGACACATGACCAGATCGAAGCCATGACGATGGCCGACAAGATCGTTGTGATGCGAGACGGCCGGGTGGAGCAGATCGGAAGCCCACTGGACCTCTACGACAATCCTGAAAATACGTTCGTTGCCGGCTTTATCGGCTCTCCGTCGATGAATTTCGTCCATGGCAAAATCGCCACGGAAGATGGGCGCAAAGTCTTTGCCTCCGACGGCGGACTGAAACTTCCAGTGCCGGAGACTACGGCGCAGGAAGGGCAAGACGTCACCTACGGCATTCGCCCTGAACACATATTGATTGGCGACGAAGGCGTCCCGATGGAAGTGGTTGTGGTCGAGCCAACCGGATCCGAAACACAGATATTTGCCCGGTCCGGCAAGGATTTGATCGACGCGCTGGTCAAGGCCCGCATCAATGCGCGCCCGGGATCGCAGTTGGGCTTCCTGATCGATCCGACTGACGTTCATCTGTTCGACCGAAAATCGGGGCAACGCATTTGAGATTTCGACCCGGCGAAGATCCGCGGGGGAAAGGATACTGCATGCCCGAACTGCGGGGCGTCATATTTGACCTGGATGGCTGTCTTGTGGATAGCGAACCCCTGTCGCTCGAGGCCATTGCTAAGGAGATGCGCGCTCTCGGGATCGATGATGCCACGCCTCAAGAATTGGGCGACAAGTTTCTCGGCGTCGCGATGCCGAAGATTGTTGACTATGTTTCAACCCGTCTCGGCGCGCCGGTTCCCAACGAGTTTGCAGAGAAGGTCGAAGCTCGGTTGCTGGCGACCTACCAGAGTGAATTGAGCCGGATACCGGGAGCATCCGAGTTGCTCACCAGCATCGACAATCATGGCCTTGCCATTGCCCTGGCGACCGGTGGATCACTGCGACGGATGAAGGCAACGCTGGAGATTGCAGGCCTTACCCAGTGGTTCGAGGGGACCGCGGCGAGCGCGGAAGAGGTTGCGCACGGAAAGCCCGCTCCGGATCTGTTCAATCTCGCGCTTGAAAGAATGGGGTTGGACCCGTCCGATTGCATTGTCGTTGAAGACTCCCCCCATGGCATTCGTGGGGCAGGAGCGGCGGGTATTCCAGCCATCGGCTTCATTGGCGGCAGTCATCTTGACGGGCAAAGAGACAAGCATGAGGCGGTGTTGCGTGATGCCGGTGCAATCGAGGTTTTTGACAGCCTCAGGCAAGTGGAACGTTTCGTGCTGCCAGACGCTGAAAGTGCGACCAGATGATCAGCTTGTCCAACAGCACGCTCGCTTGCCTCCCTGAACCTGTCAAACGACCGTCATACGACCGGAGCAAACTGTCACCGGGCATTGTCCATATCGGTTTGGGCAATTTTCACCGCGTTCACCAGTCTTGGTATCTCCATCGCCTCATGCAACAGGGCCAGGCACACAACTGGGCGATTATTGGTGCCGGTGTTCGTCCTTATGACTGTGAAATGCGCGCCAAACTGCGAGCTCAGGATTATTTGACAACCCTTATCGAGCTGAGCCCGGAAGGGACGTCGGCCGAAGTCACCGGCTCCATGATCGGATACGTTCCTGTCGCAGATGGCAACCGTCCCCTGATTGAGCAAATGGCAGCCGCCGAGATCCGCATTGTCTCGCTGACCGTGACCGAGGGTGGCTATTACATCGACCCGGCGACCAAAGGTTTCGACGCAGATCATCCTGACATCCGGCACGATGCCATCAACCCGGAAACACCGCGCACGGCTTTTGGTGCCATTGTGGCCGCCCTGAAACTGAGACGGGCCAATGGGGTCGGCCCTTTCACCGTTCAGAGTTGCGACAATCTTCAGGGCAATGGCGATATCCTTCGCCAAACGGTCGTTTCCCTCGCACGATTGAGCGAACCTGGCCTGGCCGATTGGATTGATGCCAACTGCACGTTCCCCAATTCAATGGTCGACTGCATTGTTCCGGCGACAGGCCCGAAGGAAATCGAATTGGCACGCACGATGGGCATTGATGATGCCGCGCCGGTAACCCACGAAAACTTCCGGCAATGGGTCATCGAAGATGCCTTCTGTGCCGGACGACCGCAATGGGATCAGGTTGGAGGTCAGCTTTCGACCAGTGTGGATGAATTTGAAGCGCAAAAAATCCGAATCTTGAACGGCGGGCATCAGGTGATAGCCAACGTGGCGGAGGTGCTCGGGGTGGTATCCGTGTCTCAGGCGATGCGGCATTCGCTGATATTTGATCTCTTTCTTAAGGTCGAGATGGAGGAGATCGTTCCTCATGTCGCTTCCGTTCCCGGGATGACACCGGACGCCTATGTAAGACTTATCGAAAGGCGGTTTTCGAATCCCGGTATCGTGGATACGATCCGGCGCATAGCCTTTGACGGATCGTCACGACATCCAGGCATGATCGTGCCCACGATCCGCGACGGGCTGGCAGCAAACGCCTCGGTTGATGGACTGGCCCTTGTTGAGGCAGCCTGGGCCCGGATGTGCCTGGGCACACGCGACGATGGCAGCGCGATTGAACCCAATGATCCGTTCTGGGACACGCGGAAGGCCGCAGCAAGAGCAGCCAGGAATGAACCGGTACGTTGGCTGGAACAGCGTGATCTCTACGGCGACCTTGCCAACGTGGCGCATTTCGCCGAGAAATTTGCGCGCTGGTTGAATATCATGCACCGCGATGGAATGGAAACCGCGCTGCAAGTCTATTTGAAGGGCACTTGAATGACGTTTCTGGGCATAGATCTTGGAACTTCCGGGCTGCGTGCGTTGCTCGTGGATTCCGATGGCAACCCAATCGGCGCGACCGAGCGGCACTATGAGGCTCTCAATCCCAATCCCGGCTGGTCCGAGCAGGATCCCGCCGATTGGATTGAAGCGCTTGAGGCCGCGATCGATGAAATGCGGGCGACCTATCCGGCTTTCAAGGAACTTCGCGCTATCGGTGTGGCCGGCCATATGCATGGAGCCACGCTTCTTGATGAGGATGGCAGCGTCCTGAGACCCTGCATTCTCTGGAATGACACAAGATCGCATGCCGAAGCCATGACGCTCGACTCGACCGAAGGCGTGCGCGAGCGCTCGGGCAATATTGTTTTTCCCGGTTTCACCGCCCCAAAACTCGAATGGGTCCGGAAGCACGAGCCCGAGGTCTACGAAAAGGTCGCAAAGGTGTTGTTGCCGGCGGCCTATCTGAACTTCTACCTCACCGGAGACTACGCGGCCGACATGTCCGACAGCGCCGGAACGTCCTGGCTGGATGTTGGGGAGCGCTGCTGGTCCGAGCATCTCCTCGAAGCAGGCCACATGCGTGCGGATCAGATGC
Source organism: Hoeflea sp. (assembly GCA_965228435.1). Lineage (GTDB taxonomy): Bacteria > Pseudomonadota > Alphaproteobacteria > Rhizobiales > Rhizobiaceae > Hoeflea_A. Next base: position 5,644,737 of record OZ245818.1, read on the forward strand.
CACGCCTGGTGGAAGGCTGCGAGCCGGCAGGGGCCCTTCGCGACGACATTGCCCGCCGGTGGGGGGTGACCGGTACGGTGACAATCGCTGGCGGAGCAGGTGACAATGCGGCGGCGGCCTGCGGCATTGGCGCCTTGGACGAAGGGCAGGGCTTCGTTTCTCTCGGAACGTCCGGGGTTCTCCTTGCAGCGCGAGATGGTTACAGGCCGGCGCCGGAGACCGCGGTTCACACGTTTTGTCACGCCATCCCGGATCGATGGTATCAGATGGGCGTGATGCTTTCCGCCGCTGACAGCCTGAGTTGGCTTGCGAGGAATGTCGGGAGGAAACCTTCGGAGCTTACGGAAGAGCTCGGATTGGCGCTCTCCGCACCATCATCGGTCCGGTTCTTTCCGTATCTCTCGGGCGAGAGAACGCCGCACAATGATGCGGAGATCCGCGGCGGGTTCATTGGGCTTTCGACGGGCACAACCAATGCGGAACTGACCAGAGCCGTTCTGGAAGGCGTGGCTTTTGGCCTGCGCGACAGTTTCGAAGCCCTTGCGGCGACAGACGCAAAGCTGGACGGGCTCATTGCAATCGGTGGCGGCAGTGCTTCGTCCTATTGGCTGCAGCTTATCTCGACCGTGCTTGGCATTCCGCTCTACCTGCCAGCTGCCGGCGAGTTTGGCGCAGCACTTGGCGCAGCCAGGCTTGGCATGATCGCCTCCGGAGGGGCATCGCAAAAGGGCGCCATTACCTCACCGGAAATCCGCACCGAGATTCAACCGGACCGGGACTACAGTGCTGCGTATAACGATGCCTATCTGGCATTTCGCGCAGCATATCCGCATCTCAAAGCGCTCCACCGATCCGGGGCAGGGGATTGAGACTGGGAACACTCTCTGGGTTCTCGGTTATGCACACAGCGTGCAAGTCAGGGGATGGTTCGCTTCCGCCAATCCCTCGACGACGTTGAAGTGATGGCGGTCGGGCTCTTCGATACTTGCGGTCGCCGCTCCGAGGCCCTTCCATATGCTCGCCAGCAAGGCGTTTTGCCGAATGAACTCGGCGCGCTCGCCCGCACCCACCCAGCAAACAAGCCTTGTGTCGCCGACAGGTTCCAACAGGGCAGGGCTTTCTTTGAGCGCCTCGACACGGTCGATGTTCAGAACCTCGTTCATGGCGGTTCTGATCAGGGGGCGCAGGTCGTGTACACCGCTGATCGAGACGACGCGTTCGATGCGTTCAAGCGTGTCCGGATCAAGCGGTGTATTGCGGCACACCATTCGAGTGGCCAAATGTCCGCCGGCGGAGTGGCCCGTCAGACGTATGCTTCCGCCGACACGTGAGGCGGCTGTTGTCACCGCAGCAGCAACTTCCTCCGTTATGTCGGTGATGCGCACGTCCGGGCAAAGCGTATAGGATGGAAACGCGACACTGAAACCGTGTGCCAACGGACCATCGGCCAGGTGGGACCAGGACGTCTTGTCGAACGCCTTCCAAAAACCACCATGCACGTAGATGACCAGGCCTCTTGGTGTATTTGCGGGATGAAACAGGTCCAGCCGGTTGCGCTCCCGATCGCCATAAGCGATGTCGAGTTCCGCGCGACCGGCTGCCTGCATCGTGTCGCGGAACGATGCGGCCGCGGTGGCCCATTTTCCCGGGAAAGTGCTTCCGCCGGCAATGTGCTCCAGGTTGGCGTAGGCGTCGTCCCAGTCGGTGATCTGTTGCATGAGCATGGTCGGTCGTCCGAAAGATTGCGGATCCGCACAGTGTCCCGAAACAGGCGCTGCTGGCAAGGGCAGCCTTGCTTTGCACCTCATCGCGATGGGTGTAAATAAGGGCACGGTCGGATTGAAGCCGCCAAGACCCAGCCCATCCGTGGTGGGCCCAGACGAGGATCGACGATGAACTGTGTATTTGTTCAGCTGCAGTGTGAGAACGGAAAAACCTATGAGGTTGCGGACCAGCTTTACGAGCGCGAGATCATATCAGAACTCTATTCGACCTCCGGCGAGTTTGACCTGCTGATGAAAATCTACGTTCCGAAGGACAAGGACATCGGCAAGTTTATCCACGACAATGTCCTCAACATTCCCGGCATAGCCAGGTCGCTGACTACAATGACCTTTACCGCGTTCTGACGGGCCACAATTTCGAATAGCAGCACTTTTTCTGAATCTGGCAGGATTTCTTCCGAACCTGAGTGATCTGGGTCGCTCATGGAGGACCCGTTTCGACCTGTGGCGTGAAAAAATCGGTTGATTTTTCACGAGCGGTGTTGGAAGGTCTGTTGTCGATATTTGCCGGCAGCGGGCCACCGCTGTGCGGGCTGTTCGAGGAGCTTTGACGTCATGACATCGGAACGGGCGCAATCCGCGGCTGCCAATGACGATGCCGACCTGTCGGCCGATATTGGCCGCGACCTGCGAGCAATCCGACAGTCGAAAGGATTGACGCTGGCGGAAGTCGCCGAAAAGCTCGGCCGCTCCATTGGTTTCCTCAGCCAGGTCGAGCGCGGCATCTCGGTCCTGTCGACACAGGAATTGCGCAAGGTCGCGGAACTGTTCGATGTGCCGGTCAGCTGGTTCCTGATGCTGTCCGACGTCTCGGAGGACGAGCGCGGCATGGTCACCCGTGCCGGCCTGCGGCGGCGCAGTGGCGAACCGGGCGATGGACTGATCGAAGAACTGTTGTCACCGGATCTGAGCGGCTCCTACGAGGTGATCCGCAGTGTTTTCGCACCGGGCGCACGATTGCCGGAGCCGCACCTGCGGCCAACGGAAGAAACAGCCTACATGGTCTCCGGTGCGCTTGATGTGACGATCAGCGGACGGACCTTCACGGTCCGGGCCGGCGACAGTTTCCGGTTCAAGGAAGAGCCGTTTTCCTGGGCCAACAACTATGACGAACCGGCGGTTGCGATCTGGGTCGTGTCACCGCCCATCTACTGACTCCGGACAAGGAGAGGAACCCTCATGGCAGAGCTTGCATCCCATGCGCAGGTGGTCATCATCGGTGGTGGTGCCGTCGGTACCAGCTGCCTTTATCATCTGGCCATGGCCGGAATCACCGATGTGGTGCTGATCGAGAAGAACGAGCTGACGTCAGGCTCCACGTGGCACGCCGCCGGCAATACGCCCAACTTTACCGGCAGCCTCAATCTGATGAAGCTGCAGCACTATGGGTCCATGCTTTATAACCGCCTCGGTGACGAGGTCGGGTACCCGATCAATCGCCACATGACGGGGTCCGTGCGGATCGCTCATTCGAAAGAGCGCATGCAGGAATTCGAGCATGTTGCGTCGATGGCCAATGTCGCCGGCATGGACATGGCGGTCATGTCGCCGCAGGAACTGCGCGGCAAGCACTATCCGATGCTTGAGTTGCACGACCTCGTGGGTGGGCTGTGGGACAGCCAGGACGGTGATATCGACCCCTCGCAGCTGAGCCAGGCGTTCGCCAAAGGAGCTCGTGACAAGGGCGCGAAAGTGGTGCGTTTCACCAAGGTGACCGGCCTTGCGCAGCGCAAGGATGGGTCCTGGGATGTGACAACGGACAAGGGCACGATCAATGCTGGCACGGTGATCAACGCCGCCGGTTATTACGCCGATGAGATCGGCCGAATGGTTGGGCGCGACGTGCCCATGGTCACCATGTCGCACCAGTATCTGGTGACCGAGGCCATCGACGAACTGGTGGAGATGGACGAGAAGATCCCGCTGCTGCGCGATCCGGACGACAGCTACTATCTGCGCCAGGAAGGCAACGGGCTGATCCTTGGGCCTTACGAATGGCAGGCAACGCCGCATTGGCTGAAGGAAGGAACGCCGGAAGACTTTGCCTTCCAGCTTTATCCGGATGATCTTGAGCGGCTCGAGTGGTACATCAATGCCGCCTGTGAGCGTGTGCCTATTCTGGCCAAGGGTGGCGTCCAGAAGGTGATCAACGGTCCGATCCCTTACGCACCGGACGGCCTGCCGCTCGTTGGACCCGGACCGGGGCTGACGAACTTCTTTGAAGCCTGCGTATTCACCTTCGGAATCTGCCAGGCGGGTGGCGCCGGCAAGGTGATTGCCGAATACATCACCGAAGGGGAAACCGAGCTCGATCTTTGGTTCATGGACCCGCGCCGGTTCACCGACCACGCGACCAAAACCTTCGCTACCGTCAAGGCAATAGAGACCTATCAAAACGAATATGCAATGCACCCCCCGCATCGGCTCTGGCCGGCGGGACGCCCGGCGAAAATGTCGCCGCTCTATGACAGGCTGGCAGCGAAGGGCGCACAGTTCGGCTCGTTTGGTGGCTGGGAGCGTCCGGTCTGGTTTGCGCGCGAAGGTGACCGTGCTGAAGACGACAAAACCTTTGGGCGCCCGCATTTCGACGATGCCATTGCCGCCGAAGTCGAGACCGTCACCAACAATGCAGGCCTGCTCGATCTGACCGGCTTTACCCGCTTCGAATTGTCCGGTGAGGGTGCTGCCGAGTGGCTGGACGGCATGATTTCCGGCGCATTACCGCGTGTCGGACGGGTGGCACTTGCCTATTTCTGCGCCGACAGCGGTCGCGTGGTGACCGAGCTGACCGTCACCCGTTTCGATGAAAACAGGTTTTGGCTGATCGGACCGGCTGCAGGTTACTGGCACGATCGCGATTGGTTGAAGCATCATCTGCCGGAAGACGGCTCGTTGTCGCTTGAGGACGTGACAGCGCGTTACGGAACCCTGGTGCTTGCCGGACCCAAATCGCGCGATGTTCTGGCAGCCGTAGCCGACGAGGATTTGTCGAACCAGAGCCGGCCATGGCTGACCGCCGGCGACATCACCATCGGCATGGCAAGCGGCAAGGTGCTGCGAGTCAATTTTGTTGGCGAACTCGGTTACGAGCTGCATATGCCGATGGAAACGATGGCGGTTGTTTATGACCGGCTGATGGAAGCCGGCGAGGAGCATGGTCTCGGTCATTTCGGCATGTACGCGATGGATTCGATGCGCCTCGAAAAGGGGTATAGGGGCTGGAAACAGGACCTTTCGTCCGAATATACGCCGCTGACCTCGGGCATGGACCGCTTCGTGCGGTTGAACAAGCCGTCCTTCATTGGTCGGGACGCGCTACTGAAGCAGACCCAGGATGGGGTCAAACAGCGCTTTACGGCGATGGTGCTCGAGCCTGGCGACGGTACGGAAGCGCACTACGGCAGTCCGATCTTCGTTGGCGATAAGGCGGTCGGACTGGTGACGTCAGGTGGCTTTGGTCATCGGACAGGCAAGTCGATTGCACTCGGCTATGTCGATACCGAACTTTCGGAGGAAGGGCGCGAACTTCTGATCGACATCTTCGGTGAGAAGCGCAAGGCGACCGTTGTGCCGGAAATCCTCTACGATCCGGAAAATGAACGTCTGAGGGCGTGACCGGAGCTATTTGACCTTGTAGTCGAACTCGCCACGCAGGAAACCGTAGAAGAAAACCAGCGTGGCGAGGGATACGACGATGTACAGCACCCACAGGGGCCAGGCGCTTGGTGCCTGAAGCAGCGAGGCGACGGCGGTGAAGCCGGCGCTGACGATGATGAACAGGCCGCTGACCAGCGCATTGGCGCTGCCGCCGGCATGCTCGAAGCGAGCCAGGCATTTGGAATAGCCATTGGGCCAGATCATCGCCATCAGGAAGTAGACGATGCCGGCCGGAACGACCAGCGCAACAACGCTGAAAACGCCCGACAGGTCAAGAACCAGCATGAGCATGCTGACCAGCAGGGAGATTCCCGCCGCGGCAGTGATGATCCTGATGACCTTGATATGCGGGCTGACAAGCCTGTTGAAGAAGTTGCCGGCGAGCCAAAGGCAACCGAGCAGCAGCTGCAGGTGCCCGTAGAAAATCGGGCTGTGTTTGAGATCGGTCTGGATATAGAACGGCGCCAGAACCTCAAATCCATACATGACGGAAATCAGGCAAGCCATGCCGAGGGCAGTGGGCAGATAGACCGGGTCGACCGCCATGGTGCGATAAACCCCGAAGGCCTTGCCAAACGGCTCCCGCAGCTCCTGCGCCCGGGTTTCCGGCAATAGAAGCAGGGCGACAATTACGACGATGCTTCCCCATCCGGCGAGGAACCAGAACGAGGCCGTCCAGCCGAACCACACCTGCAGATAGCCGCCAAGGGCAGGGGACAGGATCGGGCCGGTGGCCCAGGCGATCGTCATCCAGTTGGCGGCCTTGATGCGGTCCGCGCCCTGATAGCAATCGGCGACGATGGCGCGGGCGCCGACGGCCGAACAGGCGACGAAGATTCCTTGCGCTGCTCGCAGGGCGATCACCATCCATAGCGGTGGCGCCAGCGCTATCGCCACCGACGCGAACACGAACAAGATCGTGCTCAACAGGATCGGCATCCGGCGACCGAGCGAATCCGTCAGCGGTCCGGCGGCGATCTGACCCACCCCATAGCCGGCCATGAAAACCAGAAGTGTTGCCTGTACGGCGAACCGGTCGGCATGAAAATAGCTCTCCATGGCCGGTAGCGAGGGAATGTAATTATCCGTCGCAGCGCCGCCGAGCGGCACCATGACAAGCATGGCCAAAAAGGCATTGCGGCGGCGCCGATTGTCGATAGCGGGCTCGGTCATGACGGGCCTATAAGAGTCGCGATCAGTGTAGACCCTACCACAGAAGAAACCCCGCCAGAGTCCTGGCGGGGTTTCGGATGTCACCTATCGGTTTGGAGCGATCAGCCTTTGCCCTTCCACGGGATCAGCCAGCGCTCGAGGTAGCGCATGAATATTTCGATCGCGTAGCCAATGATGCCGATGATGATGATGCCGATCACCACCGTGTCCGTCTGCAGGAAGTTCTTGGCGATCATGATCATCGAGCCGATGCCCTTGTCGGCAGCGACCAGTTCCGCGGCGACAACCGTGCCCCAGCAAACGCCCATCGATGTGCGCAGGCCGGTAAAGATTTCCGGCAGCGCGTTGGGCAGGATTACGTGCCGCAGGATCTGTGCCTTTGATGCGCCGAGTGAATAGGCGGCGTGCACCTTGGAGATGCGCACGCTGGAGACACCGGAGCGGGCGGCGATCGTCATGATGAAAAGCGACGCCAGGAACAACAGGAAGATCTTTGCGGTTTCGTCGATGCCGAACCACAGGATGATCAGTGGGATCAGTGCCAGCGGCGGAATAGGCCGCATGAACTCGACAATCGGGTCGAACAGGCCGCGTGCCGTTGATGAGAGACCCATCGCGAAGCCCAGCGGAATGCCGACGGCGGCGCCGAGCAACACGCCGGAGATCACGCGAAAGACGCTGATGCCGATATGTTCCCACAGGGAGACGTTTCGGAAGCCTTCGCTTACCAGCAATCCGATGCGTTCGATGGTGCCGCCCACCGTCGGCCAGTAGAACGGCTCAACGAGGCCAAGCCTTGAGGAAAGAACCCACAGCGCTATCAGCCCGCAAACGATCAGGATGCTGTAAAACCGGCCGGAATTGACCGCACTTGCGTCACCAAACTTGACGGTTTTTTGTCGGGTGAAGGTGTTGTCGGCGAGGCCCAGCCAGATAGCGGCTTCAGATGGCTGTTTCTTTGGTGTTTGTGTTGTGTCTGTCATGGTCCTCTCCTACTCGGCCGCGTCCGCTTGGCCCATGATTTCTTCTTCCATTTCCCAGATCATGGAGAGGATTTCCTCGCGCTTTTCGACAAAATCGGCACCGGCCTTGATATCGCGCGGGCTGCGGGTCATGCCTTCGTCAGCGAAGGGAAGGTCGTAGACTTTCTCGATTCGGCCCGGCCTCGGCGCCATGACGATCAGCTTCTCGCCCAGGAAAAGCGCCTCTTCGACCGAGTGAGTGATCAGGATGATGGTCTTGCCGGTCTCTTTCCAAAGCTTGAGAACGAGGCCTTGCATCTTTTCGCGGGTAAGGGCGTCAAGCGCTCCCAGCGGTTCATCCATCAGGATGACGTCCGGGTCGTTGGCCAGGCAACGGGCGAGTGCAACACGTTGCTGCATGCCACCGGAGAGTTGATAGACGGGCTTTTCGCCGAAATCCTTGAGGCCGACGGTGTTGAGAAGGTGCTGGACGGTTTCCTGCGTCTCGGCCTGCGGTTTGCCGGCCATGTTGGGTCCGAAGGCGACATTCTGGGCGACCGTCAGCCATTCGAACAGGGCGCCCTGTTGGAAAACCATGCCGCGTTCAGAGCCGGGGCCCGTGACGGTGTGGTTGTTCAGCCGAACTTCCCCGGATGTGGGTGCCAGGAAACCGGCAATGATGTTCAAAAGGGTGGTCTTGCCGCAGCCGGAGGGCCCGAGCACGGAAACAAGTTCGCCCTCCTTGATGTCGAGGCTGACATTGTTGAGGGCGTGGACTTCGCCGCCACCAGGCAGCGTGAAGACCATGGATATGCGATCGATGGCGATGCCGGTCATGGCTCACTCCTGTTTTCAGGCAGATGAGGCAAGGACGGCGGCCGGTGTTGACCGACCGCCGTCCCATACCGGCTTTATTTCAGATAGTTCGAATCGACGAAGGCGGAGTAATCGTCCAGCGCCTTGTCCATGCCGCCAGCTCCGACCATGACGTCGGCGACACCCTTTGTCATTTCCTGCACGCCGCCGCCCAGCCAGTTTGCACCAAGCTGGTCCTCAGCTGAGGGGAAGCCAAAGTTGGCCATGTAATCTTTGGTCGCCTGCGTGTCCATGCCAGCCGCTTGACCGATGATCCCATAGGCAGCGTCCGGATTTGCCTTGTAGGCCGCGTTGGCCTTTTCGGTTACTTCCATGAATTTCTTCACCAGGTCCGGATGCTCCTTGGCGAAGTCGTCGGTGACCGAGACGATGTCGAAGGTATTGATGCCGATTGCTTCCTGCTCTGCACCGGTCATCAGCGGCTCGCCGAACTGGCGCATACGATTGAGTGCGCCGCCGAAGCCGCAGGCCATGGCCACATCGCCACGGGCCATTGCGACTGCACCGTCTGGCGGGTTCATCTGCACGAGGTTGATCTTGTTGGGATCGACGCCGAGGTGGTCAAGCGTGCGAAGCAGCTTGTAGTGGGTGACATTGCCGATCGGCGAGGCGACTTTCTTGCCTTCGAGATCCTTGGCATTTTCCTTGGTGATGCCAGCGTCCTTGTGGACGATGCAGAGGTCATTTTCCGCATAGGTGACGGCGATGCCGACGAGGCGAAGCGGTGCGCCGGTGCTGACACCGACCACGAAGGGAACGAAACCCTGGCTGTAGGCGATCTGAACGTCGCCGGAGACCATGGCCTGGGTCATTTCGTTGCCGTTGCCGAAGGCACGCCAGTTGACCTTGACGCCCAGTTCCTTGTCGTAGGTCTGCTCCATCTGGGCGACCTGGTTGGCTGTCGGCCATTCAAGGAAGTAGGCAACGGTTATCTCGTCGAGTGCGTTTGCGGCCTGGATCCCGCCTGCCACGGACATTGCCGCGGCCGCGGCAAGCACGGTCAGTTTTGATTTGAAGGACATGGAGTATTCCCCTTGGTTGGTACGTCGTTCTGGAATTTCGCCGGGTTGGCCAGCTGGTTCTTCATTCGGAGCTTGGAGCGCAACTTGCGGTGGCTGAGCCATAGGGCCATCCAATTCTTATGCCGACCCGCCAGAACTGCGCCTGCTCCTTTTGCCATTAGGCAATTTTTGTGCTGTCCATCGGTAGTGCCAAGCCTGCAGCCTCGGTGGGGCCAGTTTACGACGAAGTGGATTTTCCTTGCGCTTTCATGCGTTTCGTGAAAATCATTTAGCATATTTCACGAAACTGGCCCCATTGTAGCGGCACAGATCGTCGGAAATCTGGTTCTATCGATCTGAAATTCCAACGGATACCGTCGGTTTTCAGGGAGTTCGGGTGGAGGAGCACACGGATGCCGAGGCTAGTGGACGAAGTGAATGTACCGGGTACCGAACCCGGCAGGCGTCGGTCCGGGGGGCGTGAAGCCAGACGTGCGATGCGCGCGGCGCCACCGAGCGGAGCGCAAAGCCCGGTCAAGCCGGGAATGTCATCGGACAATTACCGGCCGCTGTCCCAAAACGACATGGAGCGAATCCATGAGGCAGCCCTGACGGTGCTCGAAGAGGTGGGCATGGGGCAGCCTATCGACAGCTGTATCGAAGTCTGCGTTGCGGCGGGTGCCGACTACGGCGAGGATGGCCGACTGCGGTTTCCGCGAGGCCTTGTGATGGACACGGTGAAACACGCGGCGCGCAACCTGACCCTCTGCGGGCAGGACCCCGACCACGATATGCAGCTCTCCGGCAACAAGGTGCATTTCGGAACCGCCGGTGCCGCTGTTCACATTGTTGATGTGGAAAAGCGTGAATACCGCGATTCAGTTCTGACCGACCTTTATGACGCTGCGCGCATCGTGCAGACGCTTGACAATGTTCACTTTTTCCAGCGTCCGCTTGTTGCCCGCGACATGGAGGATCCGCTCGATCTTGATATCAACACGCTGTATGCGGCCATCAAGGGCACAACCAAACATGTCGGCACGAGCTTCACGGTCGGTGAGAATGTCGATGCCTGTCTTGATCTTCTCTATACGGCCGCCGGAGGCGAGGCCGCTTTTCGGCAGCGGCCCTTTGTTTCGAATTCCAACTGCTTCGTGGTGCCGCCGCTGAAGTTTGCGGAAGATGCCTGTCACGTGCTCGAAAAATGCGTGCGAGGCGGCATGCCGGTCCTGCTGCTTTCGGCCGGGCAGGCGGGAGCAACAGCGCCTGCGGCGATCGCTGGAGCCGTGGTTCAGGCGGTGGCCGAAGTGCTGGCGGGTCTTGTCTATGTCAATGCCATTTCAAAAGGGCATCCCGCCATCTTCGGCACTTGGCCGTTTGTCTCGGACCTGCGAACGGGAGCGATGTCAGGCGGATCGGGTGAACAGGCGTTGCTTTCCGCGGCTTGTGCCCAGATGTCCCATTTCTACGATCTTCCAGGCGGTGCTGCTGCCGGCATCGCCGATTCCAAAATGCCGGACGTTCAATCCGGATACGAGAAGGGAATCACCAATGTCATGGCCGGGCTGTCCGGGCTGAACATGGTGTACGAATCGGCCGGAATGCATGCTTCGCTGCTGGGGTTCTCTTTTGAGAGCCTGATTATCGACAATGACATGCTTGGCCAGTGCCTTCGTTGCGTCCGTGGTGTGGAAGTCACAGATGACACGCTCTCCCTGGCGTCGATTGCCGATGTCTGCATGAACGGTCCCGGTCATTTTCTCGGCCACGAGCAGACGCTGGCTCTGATGCAGACAGAATACATTTATCCGCGAATCGGCGACCGCACGAGCCCCAAGGAATGGGTTGAAAAGGGGCGGCCCGACATCGTCGAAACGGCGATTGCCGAAAAGAACCGGATACTATCGTCGGTTTTTCCGACCCACCTGTCGTCGGAAATCGACGCGGTGATCCGCTCCCGCCACAAGATCTGTCTCGAAGCCTGACCGGCGCGGCAGCACCTCCGGTTGCCATTCCCCGGTGATGCGCGCATGCTTTGGCCGTTGCGACGGCTTCAAGGGGGCATGTTATGCTGAACGGTGCCATGCTTGTCTGGTTCGCGCTGACCGGACTGAGCCTTCTGTTCGTCCTTTGGGATTCGCTGACCAATGGCGTGACAAGCTGGGTACAGCGGATCGCCTGGATCCTGGTCACCGCCTATACGGGTGTATTCGGGCTGTTTTTCTACCTGGTCACCTGCCGTCGGCCGTTTCCAGGCGGTCACGACCGCTTCACTCAGGCCACCTGGAAGCAGGCGGTCAACAGCGAGATGCACTGTCTGGCCGGAGACGCCACGGGCATACTTCTGGCCGCGATCGCCGTTTCGTCGCTGGGTCTCGCCAATGGCTGGGACATAACCGTCGAATACCTCGCTGGTTTCGTGTGCGGCCTGTTCATCTTCCAGGCACTGATGATGCTGGGCATGTATCAGGGCAACTATCTTCTCGCTGTCCGCAAGACATTCTTCGCTGAGACCGTGTCGATGAATTTCGTCATGGCGGGAATGATTCCGACCATGGTTCTGCTGGCCCATGCCTGGCAGGGGTCGGATGACCCGACGCATGCATCATTCTGGTTCCGGATGAGCCTTGCCAGCCTGGTTGGCGGGTTCGTCGCCTATCCGATCAATTACTGGCTGGTTGCACACCATCTCAAGCATGGCTGCATGACCTTGCCTGGCGCCGACGGCCCGGCTGAGGCGCTCGGCCACCGGTCAACCGAACCGTCCATGGTGATGAAGAACGGAATGGATGAAGCACATGGTCACGGTGACACGCATCATGACATGGAAGGTGGCGGCATGCAGATGGGTGAGTTGCCGCCTGCGATGGCTGCCTTCTGGATTGGGTTGTCTTTCGCGGTGCTCCTGGCAGCCCTTTTTGTGACCAGTCTCTACGCGCCCATCCGGTTTTGAGGGCCACCGGCAGGCGAAAGCCTGCCGGCGTTCTCTTCCTCAGGCGCCCGCCTGCGGCCGCATGTCGGCCGGGTCGATGCCGGCGACAGCGACAGGCTTCTTCATCGCGTCACGCCGGAACGGTTCGCCCAGTTCCTGGTTCAGGATCACTTCGATGAAAGTCGTAACGCCGTTTTTCTGCTCCTGGCATGCAGTTTCCAGCGCCGATGTCAGGTCCTGCTGATTGGTGACGGTGACGCCCTTCAGGCCGCACCCTTCGGCAACCTTGGCGTAGCTCAACTGCGGGTCGAGTTCTGTGCCGACGAAATTGTTGTCGAACCACAGGGTCGTGTTTCGCTTCTCAGCGCCCCACTGATAATTGCGGAAGACCACCATGGTGATTGCCGGCCATTCCTCGCGGCCGCAGGAGGTCATTTCATTCATCGAGATACCGAAAGCACCGTCGCCCGCGAAGCCGACCACCGGTGTATCAGGGCAGCCGATTTTGGCACCGAGAATGGCCGGGAAGCCGTAGCCACAGGGGCCGAACAGACCCGGGGCCAGATACTTGCGTCCGTTTTCGAACGTCGGATAAGCGTTGCCGATGGCGCAGTTGTTGCCGATATCGCTTGAGATGATGGCTTCTTTCGGCAGAGCCGCCTGGATAGCCCGCCAGGCCTGACGCGGCGACATGCGGTCGGGCTGCCGTGAGCGTGCATCCTCGTTCCACTGCGTTCCCGGATCGTCGTCTTCGTGATCCATCGAACTGAGGGTCTGCAACCATGCCGACTTTGTCTGGTGGATCGTCGCCTTGCGATCTTCCCGGCCGGTATCCCCAGCGGAGGGTGACAGTTTTTCCAGGATCTGGCTGGCTACGAGTTTGGCGTCGCCGCAAATCCCGACCGTGACCTTCTTGGTCAGTCCGATGCGGTCGGAATTGATGTCTACCTGGATGATGGAAGCGTCCTTCGGCCAATAATCGATCCCGTATCCCGGCAGCGTGGAGAACGGGTTGAGGCGGGTTCCCAGTGCCAGCACGACGTCCGCCTTGGCGATCAGTTCCATGGCCGCTTTTGAGCCGTTGTAGCCAAGCGGTCCACAGGCCAGCGGATGGGAGCCGGGAAAACTGTCATTGTGTTGATATCCGCTGGCAACGGGTGCATCCAGCCGTTCGGCCAGGGCCTGGCACTCCGGGATGGCATCGCCGATAACAACGCCGGCGCCGGACAGGATCACCGGAAAGCGAGCACTTGAAAGCAGCTCTGCCGCGCGTGCAATGGCATCCGTTCCACCTGCTGGGCGTTCCAGCCGGACGATCTGCGGCAGATCAATGTCGATGACCTGGGTCCAGAAATCCCTTGGCACGTTGATCTGCGCCGGAGCGGATCCCCGGATGGCTTTCTCGATCACCCGGTTGAGAACTTCCGCCATGCGCGACGGATCGCGAACTTCTTCCTGGTAGCAGACCATGTCCCGGAAGAGCGCCATCTGTTCGACTTCCTGAAAACCACCCTGACCAATGGTCTTGTTGGCAGCCTGCGGCGTTACCAGGAGCATCGGCGTGTGATTCCAATAGGCCGTCTTGATCGGCGTGACGAAGTTGGTGATGCCCGGACCATTCTGGGCGATCGCCATGGCCATCTTGCCGCTGGCGCGTGTGTAGCCATCGCAAATGATGCCCGCATTGGTTTCATGGGCACAATCCCAGAAGGTGATGCCGGCCTTCGGAAACAGGTCGGAAATCGGCATCATTGCCGAGCCGATAATTCCGAAAGAGTGCTCGATCCCGTGCATTTGCAGGACCTTCACAAACGCTTCTTCCGTCGTCATTTTCATGGGAGCAGTTCCTTTTCTCGCAAAGGGGCCGTCACTGTTGCGGCCAGGCGGGTTTCGGATTTTTGATAGGGTGAAACTGGCACCATTACGTAGAGCCAGATCACGCCAAACGGCTGAACCAGGAGAGCATCCGACCGGTTTCTGGACCGGTCAGGCTGATTGCATGGTCTCTACGATTTGCGCCAGCCGCTCGATGCCGGGTTCAATCCGCTCCTCGGCAATCGATGAAAAGCCAAGGCGGAAATAGTTTCGATGGTTCTGCGGGTCGGAGAAATGGATATCACCCGGTTCGATGATGACACCCTCCTCCAGAGCCTTGTTGGCAAGAAGGTTGCAGTCGAGCCATGGTGGTCCCTTGACCCAATAGGACGTTCCGCCGAAGCCCGGGGACTCGGCCCAGCCCGGAAAGTGCTGTTCAAGCGCTTTGCCCATGGCTGTACAACGGCTGCGGTAGCTGCGGTGCAAGCGGCCAATGAGCGTGTCGTGATGGCCAAGCGCCAGAAACAACGCCACCACGCCCTGATTGTTCCCGGGAGGGTGTCGGAGCATCAAGCGTCGCAAAGCACGCGCTTCCCGAATCAAGGGTGCCGGTGCAACGAGATACCCCATTCGCAGTCCGGGCATCAGAGATTTCGACAGGCTGCCTACGTAGAGAACCCGCTGTCCATGGTCGAGCGACTTGAGCGCCGGAGTCGGTTCGCCCTCGTAGTTGGTCTCGAACTCGTAGTCGTCCTCAATAATGAGGCCGTTGTGGTTTGCCGCCCATTCGAGAAGAGCCTTCCGGCGTTCAAGACTCATCGTCACATTAGTGGGGTACTGGTGGCTGGGTGTCACGAAGACCAGCTCAGTGCCACCTGGCAGGCTTTCGACGACAATGCCCTCCGAATCCACGGGAACATGTCGGATGTGCTCCGTTCTCAGCAGAAAGATGTTTCGAATGTCCGGATAGCCCGGATCCTCCAGTGCAACCGATGTCTGCCTTTTCACCAGAAGGCTCGATAGCAGGTACAGCGCGTTCTGCGCACCCAGCGTCACCAGAATTTCATCCGGGTTGGCCATGATGCCGCGGCGCGTGAGAATGCGCTGGCGGATCTGCTCGATCAGCATGCGATCGTCTTCGGCAAAATGATCGCTGGTCCATGCGTCCAGCCACTTACGACCCATGGACTGGCGCATGCAGTCCCGCCAGGCAGCAATCGGGAACAGCGCTGCATCGGCTTGACCGTAAACGAAGGGGTAGGGGTAATCCGTCCAGTTCGACGGCTTGACGATATTCGATTGGCCGCTTGGCTGGACGCGAAACCGGCTGTCCCAGTCCATTTCCGGACGATCGGGTTCGGGGGCCGGAGTCGAATTGACGCCGGAGATGGTCCCATCGTGGATCTCGGGCGAGACGTAGAAGCCTGATCGCTCGCGGGCAACCAGATAACCATCTGAAGCCAGGGCCTGATAGGCCAGCATGACGGTGTTGCGTGAGACTTTCAGCCGCTTGGCCATGGCGCGGGTCGAGGGAATCGGCGCACCGACGGGCAATTGACCCGACAACATGGCGGAAACGAGCATCTCCCGTATCTGCGTCTGCAGCGTTGTCATTTCCATTCGTTCGACATGGAAAAGCGAGTTGCGCATGGGTCCGGTCGTCCGTTTCCGTGTTGGTTTGGCTCGATAATCCGATTCAACTGGCCCTACTATGAGGCCAAACCCCGCTCCAAGATCAAGTCCTGGAACCAAGAATTGTCAAAGCTGGTACCCCTCAGGCAGCCAGTTCATCCTCTGGCGCGGGTCGTTCCCAGCCGGGATTCAAAGGCGGAATCACTCGGCATGATCAGCGACAGGGACGTGCAATTACCGATGGGACTGATGCATCGTGCCGGCGGTGGTGAACCAGTTCCTGCCGTCGTGGTCGGTGCCCACCAGCCGGTTGTCATGGAGAGCGTCAAATCCGCCATCGAAGACTGCCTAATTGACCCGGTGCTTATCGGTCCGAAAACGCAGGTTCGTGAATTGGCTGAGCAACAGGGGCTGTCGCCACAGCGGATTGATATCATCGACGCAAGCGGCGACGAGGATATCGCAGCTGCCGCCGCCGAGCGGGTCAAGGCCGATACTATCGGGATGGTCGTCAAGGGTCACGTTCACACCGATGTCTTCATGGCGGCATTGCTGAGTTCCGGCGCCGGTCTTCGGGTTTCCGGCCAACGTATGACCCATTGTTTTCACATGACAGTTCCCGACAACGATCAGGCTCTGATTATCACCGACGGTGCGGTGAACATTGCGCCGGACCAGGCGACCAAGAGGGCGGCCATTCTCAATGCTGTTGCTCTGGCGCACGCCATCGGCGTTGAAGTTCCAAAAGTGGCGATTCTCTCCGCCACAGAGTCGGCGCTGCCACAGATGCCGTCCAGCCTGGATGCGGCCGAGCTGACCGAATGGGCACGGGATGCGGTGGCTGACGCCGATGTGTTCGGTCCCCTGGCTTTCGACAATGCTGTGTCAGATGCTGCCGCGCAGCTCAAGGGGATTGACCATCCCGTTGCCGGGCAGGCGAATATTCTGCTTGTTCCCAACATTGAGACCGGCAATGCGCTGTTCAAGATGATGGTGTATTTCCTGTCGGCCTGCGCAGCCGGCGTTGTACTCGGCGGGCGCATCCCGATTGTGCTGACCAGCCGCGCAGACCCTCCCGAAGCGCGCCTTGCGTCCATGGCGCTCGCCAAACTGGTGGCATCGACCACACCCGCTTCCTGACACCGGATTTCCGGCCTGATTGATGTGATTGCGAGCTTCGGTGCGGTTTTCGCGCTTTCGCTCTGGACGATCGCTTCGTTTCGTGAAAAAATCGATCAAAATTTCACGAGGGAGAAGGTGATGGCTGAATTTCCATCCCATGCGCGGGTATTGGTGATCGGCGGGGGCGTGGTTGGCTGCTCGGTGGCCTACCACTTGGCTCAACTTGGCTGGACGGATGTTGTCCTGGCGGAGCGCAAGCAATTGACTTGCGGCACGACCTGGCACGCCGCCGGGCTGATCGCACAGTTGCGTGCCACCATGAACATGACGCGGTTGGCGAAATACAGCCAGGAGCTTTATGGCGGGCTGGAAGCCGAAACGGGGATCGCGACCGGGTTCAAACGCAACGGTTCACTTTCCGTTGCACTGAGTGATGCCCGTATGGAGGAGTTTCTGCGCAACGCATCCATGGCCAAAACCCACGGGGTGGACGTCAATGTCGTGTCCGCCTCGGAATGTCTGGACATGTACCCCTATTTGAATGCCGACGGAGTCGTGGGAGGTTTGCATATCCCGCTGGACGGTCAAGCCGATCCTGCGAACATCGCCATGGCGCTTGCCCGAGGTGCACGGCAAAAGGGCGTGAAGATCTTCGAGCATACCAAGGTCGAAGAGATCCATGTCAGCCATGGGAGGGTGACCGGTGCGCGTACCGACAAAGGTGACATCACCGCCGAAATCGTTGTCAACTGTGCCGGCATGTGGGCGCATGAGGTTGGCCGAATGGCCGGTGTCAGTGTGCCGCTTCACGCGTGCGAACATTTCTACATCCTGACGGAAGCCGTTCCGGAACTGCCCGGCAATTTGCCGGTGCTTCGTGTGCCTGACGAGTGCGCCTACTACAAGGAAGATGCCGGCAAGATCCTGCTTGGCGCATTTGAACCGGTATCCAAACCATGGGGCATGGACGGCATTCCGGAGGACTTCTGTTTCGACGAGCTTCCGGAGGATTTCGATCATTTCCAACCGGTGCTGGAGAAGGCGGTTGAACGGTTGCCGCTGTTGGAGAGTGCAGGGATCCACACTTTCTTCAACGGACCAGAGAGCTTCACGCCCGACGATCGTTATCTTCTGGGACCGGCACCGGAGGTGGAGAACTTCTTCGTGGCAGCCGGTTTCAACTCGGTCGGAATTCAGTCGGCCGGTGGCGCCGGAAAGGCCCTGGCCGAATGGATCGTCGGCGGCGAGCCGCCGTTCGATCTCTGGGATGTCGATATCCGGCGCATGGAGCCGTTCCAGGGAAACCGCACCTATCTGAGACAGCGGGTCAGCGAAACGCTCGGCCTGCTCTACGCCGATCATTTCCCGTATCGGCAGTACGAGACCTCGCGCCATGTCAGGCATACGCCGTTTCATGAGAAGATGGCTGAACGGGGCGCCTGTTTCGGCGAAACAGCCGGCTGGGAGCGGCCGCACTGGTTTGTACCCGCAATGGCGCTTGCCGAGGGCGTAACGCCCCAATGGGAGTATTCCTGGAAGCGGCAGAACTGGTTCGCATATGCGGCTGAAGAGCATCTGGCCGTTCGAAATCAGGCCGGTTTGTTTGATCTGTCGGCATTCGGGAAGTTTCGCGTGGAAGGCGCCGATGCTGTGGATGTTCTGCAGCGCATTTGCGCCAATGATGTCGACGTTGAACCGGGCCGTATTGTCTACACCCAATGGCTCAACGAGCGCGGCGGCGTCGAAGCCGATGTTACGGTAACGAGACTGGCGGTAAGCAGCTTTCTTGTCATCACCGGTGCGGCGACCGTCACCCGTGATTTCACCTGGTTGAAGAAGCATATTCCAGCGGATGCGCACTGTATCGCACTGGATGTGACCAGCGGCGAGGGCGTTCTGGGATTGATGGGGCCGAATGCCCGATCCATCCTGCAAAAAATCACGCCGGCCGATCTCTCAAATGAGGCGTTCCCGTTCGGAACGGCCCAGACAATCGATCTTGGCATGGCAAGGGTGCGGGCCCATCGCATCACCTATGTCGGCGAGCTGGGCTGGGAGCTCTACATTCCTTCCGACATGGCACGCCACGTCTTCGACTGCGTCATGGAGGCAGGTGAAGGCGAGGAACTTCGGCTTTGCGGCATGCAGGTTCTCGACAGCTGCCGGATGGAAAAGGCGTTTCGTCACTTCGGGCACGACATCACCGATGAGGATCATGTGCTGGAGGCCGGGCTTGGCTTTGCCGTCAAGGTCGGCAAGCCGGAAGGTCGCTTCGGCCCCTTTATCGGTCGCGAGGCCGTTATCGGGCGCAAGGAAAAGGGCCTGAACCAGCGGCTGATGCAATTCCTGCTGAAGGACCCTGATCCGTTGCTCTACCACGGTGAGCCGATCCTGCGCGATGGCGAAGTCTGCGGGTATTTGAGCTCCGGCAACTACGGTCATTCCCTTGGTGCTGCGGTTGGTCTTGGATACGTACCGGTGCGCGATGGAGAAAAAGCGGCTGACATGCTGGCGTCGAGTTACGAGATCGAAGTGGCAGGCGAACGTTTCGCTGCGACAGCCAGCCTCAAGCCGCTCTACGATCCGACTTCGGAACGGATTCGCCTTTAAGCCGGTCACTCGCTGGACACTGACGGTGTCCAGCGAGGCTGTGGACACTTGCAACCTAAACATTTTAAGCTTGAAATAAGTGCCCGTTGATGGCAGCCTGTGGCAGACGAACGGGGTTGGCCATGGAGCAACTTGCAGGCAAACACGCATTGGTTACCGGCGGTGGAAGCGGTGTCGGCGCGACGATCGCGTTGGCGCTGGCCGAGGCAGGGGCTTCTGTCACCATCACGGGGCGGCGGTTGGAGGCGCTGCAGGAGGTTGCTGGCCTGTCGGATCGCCTGAGCGCAGCCGTCTGTGATGTCACCGATCCGGAGGCGGTCAACAGCCTGTTTGCGGATTTGCAGGCGGACCATGGCGGCGCAGACATCGTTGTCCCCAATGCCGGTGCCGCCGAAAGCCAGCCAATCTCCAAAATGACGCTGGACGATTGGAACGCCATGATTGGCGTCAATCTGACGGGTGTGTTTCTGACGATGCAGGCCGGGTTGTCCGGAATGATGGACAAGGGTTGGGGCCGCATTGTCTCGGTGGCCTCGGTGGCCGGGTTGAGGGGATATCCCTATGTCACGGCCTATTGCGCCGCAAAGCATGGCGTTGTGGGCCTCACCAAGGCCGCTGCCCTTGAGGTCGCCAGGACGGGCATAACAGTGAATGCGGTGTGCCCGGGATATACCCAGACACCGATGCTTGACCGGTCGATCGACAACATCATGGAAAAGACGGGGCGCAGTCGCGAGGAGGCGATGAAGCCGCTGTTGCGGCAAAACCCCATGGGTCGCTTTATCGAGCCGGAAGAGGTGGCTCAAACCATCCTCTGGCTGTGCGGACCGCATTCCGGGTCGATCACCGGGCAGGCGCTGTCGATCACGGGAGGCGAAGTATGAGCGATGCAACCCCGGATGCAGCCGATGTCATCGATCGTGACAAGCAACGGCTGAGGGTCTGGCTCAGACTACTGAAGATCCAGCGTTTGATGGAGACCGAAATTCGCGAGCGGCTCAGGGTTGAATTCGCCACCACGCTGCCGCGTTTCGATGTGCTCGCCGCCCTTTACCGAGAGGAGAAGGGCCTGAAGATGAGCGAGCTATCAACGGCGCTGATGGTCTCGAACGGAAACGTCACCGGCATCGTCGAGCGGTTGGTATCGGACGGGCTTGTCATCCGTGTTCCCGTCAGCGGTGATCGCCGCGCCATGCTTGTGCGGCTGACTGAGCGGGGGCGCGCGTTTTTTGCCGAGATGGCGAGCACGCATGAAGGCTGGGTCAGTTCGATGCTGAGCTCCCTCAGCGACGACGAAACAGACGAGTTGTTCCAATTGCTGGACAGCGTAACGATTTCAGGAGGCGCAACCCAATGAGTTCCATGGCCGGACTTTCACCGGAACATTTCGAGTGGCGCATGGAAGGGCGCGTGGCCGTCATTCGGCTGACGAGGCCGGAGCGCAAGAACCCGCTGACCTTCGACAGCTATGCCGAGCTGCGCGATTGTTTTCGCGCCATGACGTATGCGGATGATGTCGATGCCGTCGTCTTTGCCTCCAACGGCGGCAACTTCTGTTCCGGTGGCGATGTGCATGACATTATCGGTCCGCTGCTCGACCGGGACATGAAGGGATTGCTGGAATTCACCCGCATGACCGGCGATCTAGTCAAGGCGATGGTGGGGTGCGGCAGACCGATCATCGCGGCGATTGACGGCGTCTGCGTAGGCGCCGGCGCCATCATCGCGATGGCCTCTGACATCCGCTATGCGACGCCGGAGGCGAAGACGGCATTCCTCTTCACCCGTGTCGGGCTGGCCGGCTGTGACATGGGCGCCTGCGCCATCCTGCCAAGGATCATAGGCCAGGGCAGGGCATCGGAACTGCTCTACACCGGTCGCTCCATGTCCGCCGAAGAGGGTGAGCGGTGGGGCTTTCACAATCGCCTCGTTGACGCCTCGGAATTGGAAGACGAAGCAATCGCGCTGGCAACAAAGCTCGCCGCCGGGCCGAACTTCGGCCATATGATGACCAAAACCATGCTCAAGCAGGAATGGGCCATGTCGATCGATGAAGCCATCGAGGCGGAGGCACAGGCTCAGGCCATTTGCATGCAGACGGAGGACTTCCGTCGCGCCTACAATGCCTTCGTTGCCAAGCAGAAACCCGCTTTCGAGGGCAATTGACCATGGCTGATCGAAGCTTTCTCGACTGGCCGTTCTTTGAAGAGCGGCACGCGGTCTTCCGGGATGCGTTGGACAGTTGGGCCGGCCAGAACCTGACGGGTCTCGACCACTCGGATCTCGACGGCTGCTGCCGCGACATTGCCGAAAGACTGGGGTCAGCGGACTGGCTGCTGCACACGGCCGTCGATCCCCGGGATCGCGACAGGCCGCTCGATGTCCGCTCCCTTTGTCTGACACGGGAAACGCTGGCGCGTCATGACGGTCTGGCTGACTTCGTCTTCGCCATGCAGGGTCTCGGAACCGGGACACTCTCCTTCTTCGGCTCGCCGGAACAACAGGCGCGCTGGTTGCCCGAGACACGCCGTGGCAAGGCGCTGTCGGCGTTTGCGCTGTCTGAGCCACGCTCCGGATCCGATGTTGCCAATATGGACATGACTGCTGTCGCCGACGGCGGCGACTACGTGCTCAATGGCGAAAAGACCTGGATCTCCAATGGCGGCATTGCCGATGTTTACACGGTGTTCGCACGCACCGGCGAGGCGCCGGGCGCCAAGGGCATCAGTGCCTTCATCGTTCCTGCCGATACGCCGGGGCTGACCATCGCCGAGCGCCTTGAGGCTGTCGCGCCGCATCCGCTGGCGAGGCTGGCCTTTGAAGACTGCCGCGTACCGGCCGACGCCATGATCGGTCAGCCGGGTGCGGGCTTTCGAATGGCCATGACTGTGCTCGACACGTTCCGGCCGACCGTCGGTGCGGCTGCGCTGGGTTTTGCCCGCCGGGCGCTGGATGAAACTATGCAACGGGCCGCATCGCGCGAACTCTTCGGTGCGCCGCTGGCCGAATTGCAAATGGTTCAGGGGCATATTGCCGACATGGCGCTCGATATCGATGCCGCGGCACTGCTGATCTACCGCGCCGCCTGGGCGAAGGACAGCGGGGCCGCTCGCATCACCCGCGAGGCGGCGATGGCGAAACTCTACGCCACGGATCGGGCGCAGTCGGTGATCGACAAGGCGGTGCAGATCCATGGTGGCGACGGTGTGCGCAAGGGCCACATCGTCGAAAGCCTTTATCGGGAGATCCGCGCTCTCAGGATTTATGAAGGCGCTTCAGACGTGCAGAAGGTCATCATTGCGCGTCAGGCGCTCGCTTCGGCAGGAGGTGCATCATGACGCAGATCACGCTGGGTCCGACCGCCCACACGGATACGTTCGCCCGGGACAACCTGCCGCCTTTCGAGCAGTGGCCGGATATCAATCTGGAGGGTTTTGACTATCCAGACCATCTCAACGTCGGTGTGGAATTGACCGATGCCATGGTCGCAAAGGGTTTTGGCGATCACACGGCATTGATCGGCAACGGCCGTCGGCGAACCTACAAGGAACTCGCCGACTGGACCAATCGCATTGCCCATGCGCTGATCGAGGACTACGGCGTCAAACCCGGCAACCGGGTGCTGATCCGATCAGCCAACAACCCGGCCATGGTCGCATGCTGGCTGGCTGCATCTAAGGCGGGCGCGGTCGTGGTCAACACGATGCCCATGCTGAGGGCGGCCGAACTTGGCAAGATCGTCGACAAGGCCGAGATTACGCTGGCACTTTGCGACACACGGTTGATGGACGAACTGGTCAGTTGCGCCAAGGATAGCGGCTTTCTGCAGAAGGTCGTCGGTTTCGATGGCACCGCCAATCACGACGCCGAACTGGACCGCATCGCACTCAACAAGCCGGTTCTGTTCGAGGCCGTTCAGACCGGTCGTGACGACGTGGCCCTGCTCGGATTCACCTCCGGTACCACCGGGGAACCGAAAGCAACCATGCATTTCCACCGCGATCTGCTGATCATCGCCGACGGATATGCAAAGGAGGTGCTGGGCGTCACGCCGGAGGACATCTTCATCGGTTCACCACCGCTGGCCTTCACGTTCGGGCTCGGTGGCCTGGCCATCTTTCCGCTTCGCTTCGGTGCTGCTGCGACGCTTCTTGAGAGCGCCACACCGCCGAATATGATCGAGATCATTCAGACCTACAAGGCAACGATCTGCTTCACCGCGCCCACCGCCTATCGCGCCATGCTGGCAGCGATGGAGGAGGGCGCCGACCTGTCATCGCTGCGCATGGCCGTGTCGGCGGGCGAAACGTTGCCGCCGCCGGTCTATGACGCCTGGATGGACAAAACCGGCAAGCCGCTTCTCGATGGCATCGGTGCGACCGAGATGCTGCACATCTTCATCTCCAACCGTCTCGGCCATTCGGCAGCCGGCGCGACCGGCACTCCGGTCACCGGCTACGAGGCCCGGATCGTCGACGAGGACATGAATGAAGTGCCGCATGGCGATCCCGGAAAGCTGGCTGTTCGCGGACCGACCGGCTGCCGCTATCTGAACGATGACCGTCAAAAGGGGTATGTGCGCGACGGCTGGAACCTCACCGGCGACACCTTCATGGAGGACGATGGTGGCGTTTTCCACTTCCTGGCCCGGTCCGACGACATGATCATTTCGTCCGGCTACAACATTGCCGGCCCCGAGGTCGAGGCGGCGCTTTTGGCGCACACGGATGTTGCGGAATGTGGTGTCATCGGAGCAGCTGACAGCGAGCGCGGCCAGATCGTCCAGGCACATGTCGTGCTCGTCGAGGGGGTGGCGGCAGACGCGGAAACCGTCAAGCGGCTGCAGGACCATGTCAAGGCGACTATCGCACCCTACAAATACCCGCGGTCGATCAAATTCATCGATGCCCTGCCGAAGACGCAGACGGGCAAGATCCAGCGTTTTCGCCTGAAGGCTGAAAACTGAACCTCTCAGGAAAGGCGTGATTTTGGATATTCTGCAACCACCCGGCTGGAAGCCGGCAAAGGGCTACGCGAACGGCATCCGCGCGGAAGGCACGCTTGTCGTCACCGGAGGTCAGATCGGCTGGAATGCCAACCAGGAATTCGAGAGTGACGACTTCGTCGTGCAGTGCGAGCAGACTTTGCGCAACATCGTCGACATTCTGAAGGAGGCGGAAGCCGGACCGGAACATATTGTTCGCCTGACCTGGTACATCACGGACCGGCTCGAATACCTGGCCTGCCAGAAGGATCTGGGAGCGGCCTACCGTCGCGTCATGGGCCGGCATTTTCCGGCGATGGCGGTGGTTCAGGTCACATCCCTGATGGAGGCGCGAGCCAAGGTCGAGATCGAGGCGACCGCCGTGGTCCCGCCCAACACCTAGCGGGAACTAAGTCGCCTCGAACAGCCATTCGTGTTCAACGGCGTTGTGGAACTTCCAGGTTCGCTTCGGACCGGCCATGACGTTCAGGTAGTAGAGATCGTAGCCATGACATGCCGCGCAGGGATGGTAGCCGCGCGGTACCAGGGTGACGTCGCCGTCCTCGACCGCCATCGACTCGTCGAGCGACCGGTCATCCGTATAGACACGCTGGAAGCCGAATCCCTGTGGCGGGTTCAGGCGATGATAGTACGTTTCCTCAAGCAGAGATTCATGCGGCAGGTTGTCCTGATCGTGCTTGTGCGGCGGATAGGACGATGTGTGTCCGCCCGGGGTGATCACTTCAACAACCAGGAGAGACTGGGCCGGCTGATCCTCCGGAAGGATGTTGGTCACGTAGCGCGTGTTCGTGCCGTGGCCGCGGGTTTCCTTGCTGAGGTCTTCAGACCGGATCAGCCGTGTTGGCAGCGACCCCTCGGAATCCGGCGCCGAGCAAACCGCCAGTTCCATTTCGGTTTCCGCCGTCACCGTCCAGTCGGTGTGGGCTGGAACGTAGATAGCTGCCGGTACACCCTCGAAGGGTGACATGCGCTTGCCGAGGCTGCCGAAGTCCTCATCCCCGGCCCGGGCGGTGCCCTTGCCAGTGACATAAACCAGGCAAACCTCGCGGTCGCCTGTGTTGTCGCTGACGGTTTCGCCGGCCTGTAGTCGATGCATGTCAAAGCCGACATAGTCCCACCCGGCACTCTCCGGCGTGATGTGGGTGATGCGGCCGTGCGTGCCCTCGGGCTTCACCAGCAGTTTCGACATGATCGGTTCCTCAGAAAGATGCGTTATTGTCCCAAACCGGCGGCACCGGCCATGGTGCGAAGAGCCTTAAGGCCCATGCGCTGATAGTGCAATGGATCGCGCACGGCTGAATCCTGTTCGGCCTCGATGACAAGCCATCCCTGATAACCGTTAGCGGCGAGGGCGGAGAGGACCGGAGCAAAATCGACGGCGCCCTCATCGTCTCCGGGTACCGTGAACACGCCGCGTCGGACCCCTTCGAGGAAGCTCAGGTCTTCGTCCCACACCTGTTGCATGACGTCGCCGCGCACGTTCTTGGCATGGAAATGCAAAATGCGGTCGGCGTGGCGTTTGGCCAGCGCCTCGGGATCGCCTCCGCCGAAATGCGCGTGACCCGTGTCGAGCAGCAGCTTGGTGGCCGGTCCGGTCATCGCCATGAAGCGGTCGATTTCCTCTTCGCTCTGCACCACCGTGCCCATGTGGTGGTGGTAGACGAGATCAATGCCCTGGTCGCTGCAAACCTGGGCGATCTCTTCGACGGCTGCGGTGAAGTGTTGCCACTGGTCGGGCGACAGAACCGGTTTTTGCGACAGTGCAATATCATCGCGGCCGTGGATGGCGTTGGATGTTTCACAGGCAATGCAGACGGTGCTGCCATGCGCCTTGAGAAGGTCGAGCTGCGGCTGAATCGCTGCCTTTTCCGCCTCGACGTCCCGGTCGAGCAGGTTGAGCGAATACCAGCCCGATACGAATGTCAGGCCGAAAGGGTCAAGGGTTTGGCGCAGGGCTTCGGGATCGTCGGGCATCCGGTGACCCTTCTCGATGCCATCGAAGCCGATCTCCGAGGCTTCGCGCAGGCATTGCTCCAGGCTGATATGGGCGCCAATGCTGCGGTCGTCGTCATTGGTCCAGGCTATGGGGTTGGTGCCGTAACGTATCATCGGGTGCGTCCTGAGTGTTCAGTCTAAATCTGATCCTTGCGGGCCGTTTCATAGGCCGCGCGGGCGTCGCGCACCTGGGCGCGCACGCTCACTTCCGGGACGGCAACATCCCACCAATGGCCGCCCTGTTCAGTGGAGATCAGCGGGTCGGTATCGATGACGATCACCGTGGTGCGGTCGTTCTCACGCGCTCGCTTGACCGCGCTTTCGAGGTCAGCGATGGATTCAACCTTTTCCGCGATCGCCCCGAGGCTCTCAGCGTGAGCGCGAAAATCGATATCGGGAAGAGTCAGATGCTGCGCGTCCTTCAACAGATTGTTGAAGTTGGCGCCGCCTGTGCCCATCTGCAGCCGGTTGATGCAGCCGAACCCGCGATTGTCGAGAACGACGAGGATTAGTTTCATCCCGAGCATCAGCGAAGTGGCGATTTCGGAGTTGAGCATCAGGTAGGATCCGTCTCCCACCATGACGACCACTTCGTCGTCGGGCCGCGCCATTTTGACGCCAAGACCGCCGGCGATCTCATAGCCCATGCAAGAGAAACCGTACTCGAGGTGATAGGAGCCAGGCGCGCCTGCGTTCCAGAGCTTGTGCAGTTCGCCCGGAAGCCCTCCGGCGGCACAGATAAGCACGGATTTGTCATCCAGACTGCGCTGCACAGCGCCAATCACTTGGGCATCAGAGGGCAGCGGCGCATTGTCAGCGACAGTCACCGTCGCGACATCCGCGTTCCAGGCAGCCTTGAGGTCCGAGATGTTGGATCCGGGAGCCCGCCACTCGCCAAGTGAATTCGAGAGGGCCGCCAGGCCGGCGCGGGCATCACATACCAGCGGAAGCGCGTCCTGTTTGCCGGCATCGAAGGGCTGAACGTTGAGGCCCAGGATGCGGAATTCCGGGTCCTTGAACAGCGCCCAGGAACCCGTCGTGAAGTCCTGGAGCCGGGTGCCCACCGCCAGAACCACGTCGGCGTCCGCGGCCAGGGTGTTGGCAGCCGACGTGCCGGTGACACCGATGGCTCCGGCCGACAGTGGATGATCATCCGGGAGTGCTGACTTGCCGGCCTGGGTCATGGCGACCGGAATGTCGTGAGTCTCGGCAAACTCTTGCAGGGTGTCGCAGGCTTCGGAATAGAGAACGCCGCCGCCGGCGACGATGAGCGGGCGGCTGGCGCCGGCCAGAGCAGCCTTGGCCGCCTGCAACTCCAGCCGATCCGGTTCGATACGGCGCGGCATCCAGATGCGTTCTTCGAAAAGACCGATGGGATAGTCATAGGCCTCCGCCTGAACATCCTGGCAGAGGCTCAGCGTCACCGGTCCGCAATCGGCCGGATCCGTCAGGACCTGCATCGTGCGTCTGAGCGCCGGAATGATCTGTTCCGGGCGCGTGATGCGGTCGAAATAGCGCGATACGGGTCGCAGGCAGTCGTTGGCGGAAACGGTTCCGTCACCGAAATCCTCGACCTGCTGCAGAACCGGGTCCGGAATACGGTTGGCGAACACGTCGCCCGGCAACAACAGGACCGGCAGGCGGTTGACATGGGCAACGCCGGCGGCGGTTACCAGATTGAGAGCGCCCGGGCCGATCGATGTCGTGCAAGCCATCATGCGGCGGCGGAAGTTTGCTTTCGCATAGGCGATGGCCGCATGCGCCATGGCTTGTTCATTGTGGGCGCGATAGGTCGGCAGGTCTTCACGGTGCTGATAGAGGGCTTCGCCCAGACCGGCGACATTGCCGTGTCCGAAAATCGCCCACATGCCCCCGAAGATGGGTATTGTCTCGTCGTCAATCCGGGTTTTCTGATTGGCCAGGAACCGGGCGACGGCCTGGGCCATGGTAAGTCTAACGGTTTGTGCCATCGGAGTGCTCCGCTTGTCGGCGTCAATTGATCAGGCTTTTCGGCTGTCCTTCCAGAGGCGGCAAAGTGTGCCGAAACGGGTGGCCATATCATCGACCGCTTCATCGTCGGTGATTTCGCCTGCAAGCCATTTTCGCGCGGCGTCTGCAAACAGGGTGCGGCCGACGGCAAAGCCGCGCACCATGTCGGCACCGGCGCTGGCTTCGAACGCGGCCTGAAGCTCCTCAGCGGGCGCGTCGAGACCGAGAAGAACGATGCCTCGGCACAACGGGTCATGCTCCCGGATCGTGGTTTCGATGATGTTCCAGGCAGTCGCAGATGCCTGTGGCTCGAGCTTCCACCAATCCGGCTTGATGTCGAGTGCATAGAGATCACCAAGGGCGGTCGCAATCGTCCGGTCGTCGAGTGGACCGTTCTTGCCGGCGATGATCTCGATCAGCAGTTCCCGCCCGACCTTGCGCGCCGCCTCGTAAAGCGAGAGCAGCCTTTGCTGCTGTTCCAGCTTGAGGGATTGCTCGTCGTCGGGGTGATAGAAGCATAGCACCTT
This sequence comes from Hoeflea sp., assembly GCA_965228435.1. GTDB lineage: Bacteria > Pseudomonadota > Alphaproteobacteria > Rhizobiales > Rhizobiaceae > Hoeflea_A. The sequence goes on from OZ245818.1 coordinate 5,673,817, forward strand.
GATGCAGTGATCCGTCGGCCATTCGACCAGTTGCGATCCGATGTCCTGGCTGTATTCGAGGCGAAGTGGGCGTGAACCAGGCAGCTCCACGGGGCGGCCCAGCCAGGTGAAGTTCTGCTTGGCGGCGTCAAAGAACGCGTCCCGGCCATAGCGCTCGTCGATCAGCATTCCATAGCCCGGGCGGCCGTCAGCGACTTTTGCGGCCGCCGCAACGGCAAGCCGTTTGAACTCAGAGATGCGGTCATGGTCCACACCCAGGCCGTCGGCCATGTCGACAAATTGCGACCGGTGATCGATGGCAAACGCCATCAGTTCGGGAATATCCTTCGACCGGGTTGTCGCGCGGTGGATGTGATTGATGGTTTCATCTTTGCGCAGCGCGTGATGCGGTGAGCCGTTTTGCAGGAAATGCGTCAGTTCCTGCCAGGTTGGAATTTCCGGTGAACAAAGCAAACGGGAGACGGCAAAGGCACCGCATGCGTTGGCCCAGGTGGCGCTGGTCGCGTGGTCTTCACCGCGCAACCAGCCGCGCAGGAAGCCGGACATGAAACTGTCACCGGCGCCGAGCACGTTGTAGACCTCGATCGGAAAGCCCTGGCCGACAATACCGTCTTCCAGCGACTGCGGAATATCGCCGTCATAGACAATGCAGCCCATTGGACCGCGTTTCAGGACTATGGTCGCCTGCGAGACGGACCTGATGGTTTTCAGGGCCGCGTGCAGGTCGCCTTCGCCGGAGGCGATCAGGACCTCTTCCTCGGTCCCGACAATGAGGTCGCATTCCGCCAGCACCGTCTTCATCTTCTCGGACACCGTGTCTGACGCGATGTAGCGCTCTTCACCGGCCGCATGGCCGGCCAGGCCCCACAGGTTCGGCCTGTAATCGATGTCGAGGATGACTTTGCCGCCGTTTTGCCGGGCGACAGCCATGGCCTTCCGCTGTGCTGCTTCCGGGCCCGGTTTGGAGAAGTGGGTTCCAGTGACAAGCACCGAGCGCGAGCTGCAAATGAACTCCGGGTCGATGTCCTCTTCGCTGAGCGCCATGTCGGCGCAGTTCTCGCGATAGAAGATCAAGGGAAACGTTTCGTCGTTCTGCACCGATAGAAGCACCAGGGCTGTCAAACGTTCCGCATCGGTGATGATGCCGCGATCATCAACACCCTCGCGGATCATCTGCTCGCGAATGTAGCCGCCCATCTGTTCGGCGCCGACGCGGGTGATCACCGCGGATTTCAGACCAAGGCGGGCGGTGCCGATTGCGATGTTGGATGGACAGCCGCCGACCGACTTCGCGAAGGAATCGACATCCTCGAGGCGGGCGCCGATCTGCTGTCCATAAAGATCAACGGAGGAGCGTCCGATTGTGATGACATCCAGCGGACGAGATCCAAGATCGGTCGAATTGTGTTCAGCCATTGCGGCCTCTCTGCAGGAAAAAGGGAGGGATTGCGATCTGGTTCGCTTGCGGATTACGAAACAATAATTCTAGGTTTCTGTCAATTCAGAACAAACATTCCAAATCAGTTTTTGTGACCTGCTTTTCGGCGACGCGCTTCTGCGATCGCGACCGGAAAGGCCATGCACAATGCCATGCTCGCGGACAGGGAGCGAAATCCGGCGTAGTCTGCCTCGGCAATCTCGATCCACTCGGTTGCACATGCCGCCAGTGGCGAGAATGCCGAATCGGTCACAGCAATGACGGAAACGCCCGCTTCGGACATTGCCTGGGCCTGCGAGATGCTGTCGGCCGCGTAGGGGGAGAAGCTGATCGCCAGTGCGGCATCCCGATCAGTTGCCATCGCGGCGATTTCGGCATCGATGCCGTTCGGCGAACCGACAACGCAATTTCGAATTTGCAGCTTTCCGAAAGCATAGGCCATGTGGGCAATCAGCGGATAGGAGCGGCGCTTTGCGATCAAGTAGATGGTGTCGGCAGACGCGAGACTATCGACCGCCGCGCTGATCTTCGTCAGATCGACAGTGGACATAAACTCGTCAACAGACTGCCGGGCGGTCGATAGAAACCCCTGCAGGAAAGCGATTTCCTGCGGATTCTGGCCGTTGGATTCAATCTGCCGAAGCCTGTCTTCGTAGCTTGACGGTCGGTCACGGAGGCGAGCCTGAAATACCCGTTGCAGGTCGGAGAAACCGTTGTAGTCGAGCTGATGGGCAAATCGGACCAGTGTCGAGGGCTGCACATTCGCGGCTTCCGCGATGCTGGCCGCCGTGCCAAAGGCGATCTCGTCCGGATAGTCCAACGCGTATTTGGCGACTTGAGCTAGCCTTTTTGGCAGTTCCGAGCGGCGTTCCATGATCAAACTGCGCAGGGATTCGAAGTCTCGCGGTGGCGTTTGGATGATTGGTTCCTGATCCAAGGCCCGTCCTTTCCATGGCTATAGGGATCCCTCTATGAACGAAGTGAAACAAATATTCTACCGGAGAATGTTTGTTTCGTGTCTGGCATGGTGGCAGCGCGTTTTCGCCATTGATATGAAAAGCTGAAACCGATCATTGCAGGCTTGACCAGTTTCAAAATTGTGGAATAGACATTCCGAACTGACCAATTGTCGATCTTCTGTTCCGCGTCATTCCTCGTGGAACGAGCCGAAATTGGTGACACTGCAGGCGGCCATGCCTTGGCCGACAGTTTCTTGAAGCGAGGAAAAGCGATGGCTGTGGGTTTCGGGCTGCTTGGGGCAGGGCGCATCGGACAGGTGCATGCGAAGGCAATCTCGGGCAATACCGATGGCCGATTGGTTGCTGTCGCCGATGCCCATGCGCCGGCAGCGGAGAACGTGGCTGCGATGCACGATTGCTCGGTCAGGAACCTCGACGAGATCGAAGCCGCAAACGACATTGACGCAGTGGTGATCTGCACGCCGACGGACACGCATTCCGACCTCATCGAGCGCTTCGTTCGGGCCGGCAAGGCGGTGTTCTGCGAAAAACCGATCGACCTCGACGTCGAGCGGGTCAAGGCCTGTCTCAAGACCGTTGCGGATACGAACGGAAAGCTGATGGTCGGCTTCAATCGGCGGTTCGATCCGTCGTTCAGCGCGGTGCGACAGGCGATCGATGATGGCACAATCGGCACGGTCGAACTGGTACAGATCACGTCTCGCGATCCTGGCCCACCCCCGGCACAATACATCAAGAGTTCCGGCGGCATCTTCCGTGATATGACCATCCATGATTTCGACATGGCGCGCTTCCTGCTCGGCGAAGAGATTTCTGCGGTGACCGCGACAGGGTCGGTGCTGGTTGATGCGGAAATCGGCGCGCTTGGCGATTTCGACACCGCCAGCGTTCTGATGGAAACGGCGTCCGGAAAGCAGTGTACCATCACCAATTCGCGACGGGCGACCTACGGCTATGATCAACGCATCGAAGTGCATGGGTCCGATGGCATGGTCGCTGCGGAGAATCAGCGCCCCGTCATGATGGAGATCGCCACGGGCAACGGGTTTGTCAGACCGCCCCTGCATGATTTCTTCATGACTCGCTACACGGAAGCCTATGCCAACGAGATTGCCACCTTCATCGGAGCGCTCAATAGCGGGAGCGAGCTATCGCCGACCGGCGAAGACGGTTTGAAGGCGCTGGTTCTGGCGGAGGCAGCCGTTTTGTCGGCAGCCGAGAAGCGCCGCGTCGTCCTCGACAACTGAGGCACCGAGCGATCCATCATCCGGCTGTGATGCGTTGCCGTTTTGGCAATGAAACATGCGAATATTTGTTCTTTATTCGAACGCCCGGCTTCTTCATCATTTGCTCGCCCGGCCTGCGCCGGCGTGACAAGAACGATGCGGATTTTGGGAGCACAGTCCATGAACAAACTGACAATGAACCGCCGCGAACTCTTCGGATATGCGGCTGCCCTCGGCGGCCTGACGGCGACGCACAGCCTGATCGGAGTGGGGCCTTCCTCGGCGGCGGACAAGACGACCGTTCGCATGCAGCTCGGCTGGCTTGCGTCTAACGGCATCCTCGGCGAGGTCGTGGCGAAGGCCAAGGGTTTCTACGCCGACAAAGGTATTGAACTGGAAATCACGCCCGGTGGTCCGAATGTGGATGGCGTCGGTGGTGTTGCTGCAGGTCAATCGACGCTCGGCCAGATTTCGTCCAGCCCGTCGATCATGCTGGCGCGGTCTGCCGGCATCCCGATCAAGGCTTTTGCGGCCGGCTACCAGAAACATCCGTTCACCTATTTCTCGCTGGAAAGCGCCGCGATCCGCGAGCCGAAGGACATGATCGGCAAGACCATTGCCACACAGCCGACTGCATATATCCTGCTGCGGGCGCTTCTGGCGAAGAACAACATTGCCGAGGACCAGGTGACGATCGTCAACATGGGCTCGGATATGAACCAGCTTCTGACCGGGCAGGCGCAGGCCGTCACCGGCTGGCTGACCAACACCAACGCTTTGAAGATTCTCGGTGAAGATCGCGTCGACATGATGCTGTGGGACGCCGGCATTCAGCTTTATGCCAACGTCTACTACACCACCGACGAGGAGCTTTCCGACCATTCCGACGTGCTCGCAAACTTCCTGCGCGGCTCGGCCATGGGTTGGGGTTATGCCAAGGACAATCCGGAAGAGGCCGTCGACATGCTCGTTGCCGCCTATCCGAACCTCAACAAGGAAAGCGAACTTGAGGCGGTCAAGGGCGTTCTCGGCTTCAGCTTCAACGACACCACGGCCAAGGAAGGCTGGGCAGCGATGAACAAGGAGAACTGGAAAACACAGATCGACGTCTACGCTTCGCTCGGCCAGTTCAAGGGCGACGTGCCGACGGTGGACGATGTCATGACCCTGTCGGTTCTCGAAGCCACCGCGGATACACGCAAGAAGGTTGGATAATCCGACATGTCTGTTGTGGATGTCGCTCAGGAGGCTGTTTCCGCGGATGCGGAAACAGCTCTGGCCGTCTCGGCCGCGAATGTCGACGTGCGCTTCGGCAGCGGCGACACGGCCGTCACGGCGCTGAAGGGCGTCAGCGTCGAAATTCCCGACGGGGCTTTCGTCACCATGCTCGGGCCATCAGGCTGCGGCAAGTCCACGCTGCTGCGCGCGATCGCCGATCTGGTGCCGACCTCGGCCGGGGAAATCCGTGTTCACGGTCGAACACCGGAGGAAGCCCGAAAGTCGCGGGATTTTGCCTTCGTTTTCCAGGACGCGACGCTGCTGCCCTGGCGCAGCGCCATCGACAATGTGAAGCTGCCGCTGGAGGTAGGTGATCCGGGGCCGGCCCATGCCGATCCCGTGGAACTGCTCGAACTTGTTGGCCTGAAGGGCCGTGAACAGGCACTTCCAGCGGAACTGTCCGGCGGTATGCGCCAGCGCGTCGCTATAGCGCGGGCGCTGGTGACGCGGCCGCGCATCCTGTTGATGGACGAGCCGTTTGGCGCCCTTGACGAAATCACCCGCGACAAGTTGAACGAGGAGCTTCTGCGCATCTGGCAGGAGACCGGAACGACGATCCTGTTCGTCACCCACTCCATTCCGGAAGCGGCCTTCCTTGGACAGAAGGTGCTCGTGCTTGCTTCCCATCCGGGGCGGGTCAAGGAATTCATGCCGGTCGACCTGCCGCTGCCGCGCCGCCTGCCAGTTCGCGATACGATGGAATTCGTTCAGATCACCGCGCATCTGCGGCAATTGCTCGAGGAGTGCTGAGCGTGACCGATATTGCCCAAAAAGGGTCGGACGACGTGGCCCCCGCAATGTTCCCATGGCTTGACAAAAGCCGCGAAAAACTCCCGGCGATCGTCGCTGTCATCGGGCTTCTGGCCCTTTGGCAGGGCATCGTCTGGGTGTTCTCGGTGCCGACCTACATGGCGCCCAGTCCGGTCGAGGTGCTCGCTGCATTCGGCGAAAACGCCTCCGTTCTGATCTCCAATTTCTGGCCGACTTTCTTCGAGGCTCTGCTGGGCTTCATCTGCGGCAACCTGGTGGCGATCCTGCTTGCCGTACTGTTCGTGCACAGCCAGACCGCGGAGCGGGCCTTTTACCCGATCGCCGTTTTCATCAATACGATCCCGATCATCGCCGTCGCGCCGATCCTGGTGCTTATCTTCGGCAATGGACTGGCCCCGAAGATCATTATCGCCGCGCTGATCTGCTTCTTCCCGACGCTGGTCAACATGGTGCGGGGTCTGAAAGCGGTCAATCCGGCGACCCTGGATCTCATGCGGGTTCTTTCGGCGAGCAATTCGGAGATCTTCTGGAAAGTTCGGCTTCAGAGCTCGCTGCCGTTCCTGTTCGCGGCGCTGAAAATCGCCAGCACGACCTGTGTCATCGGCGCAATCGTTGCCGAGTGGATCGGATCGAATTTCGGGCTTGGCGCCCTGATCATCGAGGCGACATACAATTTCCGCTCGCCGCTGCTCTACGCCACCGTCTTTACGGCGGCGCTGCTTGCGGTGTGCCTGTTTGCCCTCGTCTCGTTTGCTGAAAAACGCCTCATTCGCTGGAAGGCACCGGCCGTTCACTAGGCGAAGCCGAGGCATAGAAACCAACCCATTCGGCCTTTGAAACGGACCGGATAAAGGACGGAGTCACTTTGATGACCATAACGACCATTCAGGAAGCGGCCCGGGAGGCCATCATTGTCGATCGCTCTGACGTCGTCGTTGTCGGCGGTGGACCGGCTGGTATCGCCGCTGCGGTCTCGGCTGCTCGAAACGGCGCTTCCGTGACGCTGCTGGAACGCTACCCCTATCTCGGCGGCCTCGCCTCCGGCGGCATGGTGCTGATTCTCGATGACATGCACAACGGTCTCGAGATCACCGTGCAGGGCATCTGCATGGAGATGATCGAGCGCATGCAGAAACTGGGTCTCTGCGTGACGCCGCCTGACAGCGACCGCCAACCCGATGTCGCGGCGACCCAGGCCATGTGGGAGAAGTGGTCGCGCTGGGGGGTGTTCGACTTCCACACCCAGTCCATGCCACATCCGGTGTGCTACGCCGCAGCTTTCGACCCGGATGGCTACAAGCGTGTTTCCAACGACCTGATCCGCGAAAGCGGCGTCAAGCTGCGGCTGCACAGCTGGTTTTCCTCGGCGATCGTTGAGGATGGGGCCATCAAGGGTGTCATTTGCGAAACCAAGGAAGGCCGTCAGGCGATCATGGGCGACGTCGTCATCGATGCCAGCGGGGACCTGGATGTTGCGGCAAACGCCGGCGCCAGCTTCGTGGAAGGCTCGTTCATCCTGACCACCGTGTCGCGCTGGGGCGGGATCGATACCGACAAGGCCGAGCGCTACCAGTTCGAAAGTCCGGAAGAGTTCGCGCGGCTCGACCACGAAGCCAAGCGGCTGATCGGCGGTTGCTGGAACTACTGGTGGCTGAAGACGCCGCTGCCAGGCGTCGTCTGGCTCAACTGTCCGCACATCCCAAAGCTCAACGGCCTCAAGGTCGATGATCTCACGGCGGTCGAATTCGAAGGCCGGGCGAGGATGGACCGGCTCATGTCCTTTGCCCGAGAGAATCTGCCCGGTTTTGAAAACGCCTATGTGGTCGACTTCGCGCCGCAAACCGGTGTGCGCCAGACCCGACAGCTGGTGGGTGAATATGTGGTGACGAAGCAAGACGTGATGTCGCGACGCCACTTCGCCGACACCGTTTGCCGCGGCCGCGATTACTACACGCCGTACCGGGCTCTCGTACCCCAGGGCATCGACCAACTGCTCGTTGCAGGCCGCCACTATTCGGCGACCCCGCAGGCTCAGAAATCCAGCCGCGAGATTCCGCCCTGCATGGCCATGGGTGAGGCCGTCGGCATCGCCGCCGTCGTGGCACTCGATGCCGGGACCACCGTTCGCAATGCCGATGTCGGATTGATTCAGAAGAAGATGCGCAACCAGGGGGCCGATCCGGGCGACGTGCCCTCCACCAATGCGCTGGTACAGGAGGCCGCGGAATGACGCCGCTACCGCTCGATGGAGTTCGGGTGATCGATTTCACTCAGGTGATGCTCGGACCGTGCTGCACGCAAATGTTGGCCGACTACGGCGCCGAGGTGATCAAGATCGAAAAGGAGAAGATCGGTGATCTCTCACGCTGGTCACTTGGTTCGGATCCGGACGGTCTGAACAACCCGGTCTTCTGCTCGCTTAACCGCAACAAGAAGAGCCTGGCGCTCAACCTGAAGAGCGACGAGGCGCGGGAGGAGGTCCTTCATCTGCTGGACGGCGCTGATGTGGTAGTCAACAACTTTCGGCCAGGTGTCATGGACCGTATGGGCTTTGGCTACCAGGCACTGAAGGCGCGAAACCCGCGGCTGATCTTTGCTGTCGGGACCGGTTTCGGCTTGGAGGGGCCATACCAGCACAAGGGCGGACAAGACGTTCTGGCTCAGGCCATGTCGGGCGTCATGGCGCGTAAGTCCGACGACACCCATCCGACGGCCATCTACGCCACCACGCTGTGCGACTATTCGGCCGGGATGCATCTGGTGCAGGGCATCCTCCTGGCGCTGCTGCAGCGAGACAAGACGGGCGAGGGGCAGCACGTGGCCGTCAGCCTCTACTCCTCGATGATTGCCATGCAGATGCAGGAGGCGACGGTGCGCATGATGCGCGACAAGGAGCTTAACTGGGCCGCTTTCCCTCTGTCCGGCGTATTCGAGACAACCGATCGACCGATCGTCATGGTCGGCGCCTTCAAGCCCAATCCGCTGCAGGATATCTGCAACGCTTTGGAGATCGAGGATCTGTCGCAACAGGAGCGCTACAAGGATTTCGATTCCCAGATGACGCACCGCCCCGAACTGCAGAAGATCTTCCGCGAACGCTACGCTCAAAACAGCAGTGCCCACTGGATCGAGCGGCTGGAAGGCGTCGATATCCTGTGCTCACCGGTGAAGACCCTGGAAGAGGCGCTGCAGGACGAACAGACGCTGATCAACAACCTCATTCTCGAGGCAGGCCACACCGACGCCGGACCGGTAAGGGTGGTCGGTTCGCCCATCGACATGTCGGCGGCACCGGTCAGCGTGCGCATCAAGCCGCCACAGCTCGGCCAGCACAATGATGAAATCCTTGGCGCGGGCGCCCAATTGGAAGCGGTCAAATGAGTGTCGACTACACCGTCGCCGACCGCATTGCGCGAGTCACCATCGATCGGCCGGAAAGGCGCAACGCGATCGATTCCGCGACCGAACGTGAGCTCGACCGGATCTGGCTGGACCTGGAAACGCGCGACGATGTTTCCTGCATCGTGCTGACCGGGGCCGGCGACAAGGCATTTTGTGCCGGCGCCGACATGAAGGATGTCAGCAAGGAAGGCCTGGAATACTGGGCCGAGCCGCGGCCGAACGGCTTTGGCGGGTTGTGTTTCCGCCGCACCTTGGACGTTCCGGTGATTGCTCGGGTCAATGGCTTTGCGCTTGGCGGTGGTTTCGAGATGGTGCTCGGCTGCGACATCGTGATCGCTGCGGACCATGCCCGGTTCGGTGTGCCTGAGGGGCGCGTCGGACGCATGCCGCTCGATGGCGGCATGATCGTCCTGCAGCGAAAGATCCCGCACAATCTGGCCATGGGCATGCTGCTGACCGGCCGGCATGTGGATGCTGAAGAACTGTACCGTTTCGGACTGGTCAATGAGATTGCTGCGGCCGGTGAATTGGACGATGTCGTTGATCGATGGGCGGCGGACGTGCTCGCCTGCGCACCACTGTCGCTCCGGGCCATCAAGCACACAGTCAACCAGACGGCCCATCTCCCGCCGCATGAGGCGCACTCCATGAAGCTCCCGGCTTTGATCCGCGCACTCCAGAGTGAAGACGGGCTGGAGGGTGTCCGGGCCTTTCAGGAGAAGCGCGCGCCGGTCTGGCGCGGCCGGTAGAGTTCCCCTATCGTCCACACCCGATACCGTTCCGGGACCACAGGCATGCACGCTGCGATTCTGAAGTATTTCTGCGCCGTCGCGCGGGCCGGCTCGATCCGCAAGGCGTCGGAGGAGCTGCATGTGGCGACGTCGGCGCTCAGCCGGCAGATCCAGAAACTGGAGGATGAGCTTGGGACGCCGCTGTTCGAGCGGTTTCCCAAGGGATTGCGGCTGACACGGGCGGGTGAGGAAGTGCTGCGCCATGCGGATGCAACGCTGCATGAATTCGAAATCCTCAAGGGCCAGATCGCGTCGCTCAAAGGCGTCAAATCGGGCCAGGTGCGGATGATCGCGCTCGACAGTCTTCTGGTGAAATTCCTGCCGGAACAGATCATGAAGTTTCACGCGGCCCACCCCGGTGTCGATTTTCGCGTTCAGACCGGCCCGCATGGGCGGATCGCCGCCCTCGTTGCCGAAGGCGAAGTGGATCTCGGCCTGACATTCAACATTTCGCACCCCGACGACACCCAACTGATCTCCGATGTGCCCATGCCGCTGATGGCCATGGTCTCGAAGACGCACCCGCTGGCCAGGCAGAGTTCCGTGACCCTGCAGGAGTGTGCGCAATACAATCTGCTGCTGCAGATGGATACGGAACCGATCCGCTCACTGATCGATGTCGAGCTGTCGGTGCTGCAACGCAGTGGCCGGATTCTCGTCACCAGCAACCATCTGATGATGCTGCGGTCGCTGGTGAAGAACGGGCTCGGGGTCGCGTTCTACACGCCGATTGGCTTGATGGAGGAGATCGAGGCGGGCGACATTGTGAGTGTTCCGCTGGATGGCACGGCTCTGGGGCAGTTGCGGCTGGGCATTCTCGTGCCGCGCCGGCGCCAGCTCACCCATGCGGCTAGCGCCATGGTCGAACAGCTCAGCGCCGCCTTGGCGGACTTGGAGAAATCGCTGCACAAGGTAACCGGTTAAAGGATGAATTGTTGACCGTATCGTTACAGGCAGATCGGTTTTGCTTCCAGCCGGGCAAGGACGCTGACGCGCGCAACGTCTGTCTGGCAGTATCGGAGGACCAACTGGTCCCTGCTGAAACCGGCAATGCCGAACGCGTCGGGCTGGTCGTGGGAAGCCCTGCCAACGCGCATGACCATGGCTATGGCGTACGTACGCTAGGCTTCGGTTTGCTCGATGATGCACTTGAAACCTGGATCGCCGGCCTGCGACTGAGGCCGAGAACGGATCCCTACCTGGAAACGCTGGTGGCGTTCGGTCGGTTGGCGATGACAGGTGTCGGCATCACCATGCATTGCCACAACTCGTTGAATGCCGACCGGCTGGTTGACGAGGCTGGTGAGGTGGTGCGGGCAGCAAAGGATGTCGGCATGCGGCTTGCGCTCTCCTGTCCGCTGCTTGACCGCGATCCGTGGGTCTATGGCGGCCCGGAGCAACTGGCGACCGTGTTGCCCGATGTCGAATGGCAGGAGCTTCGAAACCTGATTCCGAAATATGCCTCGATTGTGGATCAACTGCAGGCGGTGGAGGAAATTGCCGCCAATCACCACGGCGGCCAGGTCAATGTCCAATACGGTCCGATCGGGCCGCAATGGTGTTCGGATCGCCTTTTGGAAGCAATTGCCGAGGCTTCACGAACCAGCGGCCGGCGCATTCACATGCACCTGCTTGAAAGTCCGCGCCAACGACGCTGGCTGGACCAGCGGTTTCCGCAGGGAATCGTGACCTTTCTCGACGATATCGGTTTCCTGTCGCCCCGATTGGCGGTGGCTCACGGCGTGCAACTGCGGCCCGCCGAGATCGAATTGCTGGCAGAGCGTGGGGTGCAACTGGCGACCAACGCCTCAGCCAATCTGCGGCTACGGTCGGGCATTGCGCCGCTCGTGCAAGCACGCCATCGTGGCCTCGACATAGCGGTCGGGCTCGACGGGACCGGAATCGACGACGATCAGGATCTTTGGCGCGAAATGCGCCTTCTGCGGCTTCTGCACAATGGCCGAGGCATGGAAGGCGAGACGTCAGCCGCGCAAATATTCGCCTCGGCAATGGAAACGGGCCGCAAGGTAACCGGCTTTGAAGCCCCGGCCGATCTGACCATCATCTCCGAAGAGGCGCTTGCCGGCGATTGCCTTTTCGACGACATTGACCTCGCCGAGGTGATGATGACCCGCATGAATGCAGGATGTGCGAGCGGCCTGATCGTTGGCGGGAACTGGGTCATGCGCGACGGCCAGCTTGTCGGTGTCGATTTCGATGCGGCCGAACGGGAATTGATGGCTCAGGCTCGCGCCGACCTGCCGCGTCTGCAAACGGAACGCAAGACAGCGCAACGGCTGGCTAGCGCCATCAAGCGGCACTACAGCGCTATAGAGTGATTTCTGCCAGCGACGCCCGTTGGTCATCCGTCAGCGGCAACAGCGGCGGCAAAACCCGTGCAAAAGCCATTTCATTCAGCCGCGCAGCCACGAGATGTTTCACGGCCGGCACCAACGGATGGGAGGCGATCGAGCCGCGGCTTTCCGTAACGGAGGCGAGGGCATCCGCATTATTCGGGTTAGCCCAAAGGTCCGCTGCGACAGGAGCGTTGATGTTGACGGTGGCCGAAATGCATCCGACATAGCCGTCAGCCGGCACGCGGGCGAGGGCGGTTTCGCTGCTCGGGAAAACATCAAAGTCGTCGATTTCAGCGATGCTGGCAGCATAGTCGAGATCGCCTGAGCTGTCTTTCATGCCGACAATGCGGCCGGGGAAGGCCGACGACAGGCGAGCTGCCAGCTCTGCGGAAAAGGTAATGCCCGTCAGTTGCGGAAAATTGTACAGGTAGATTGGAATCGCGGCGTCCGCGGTCAGCGTCACCAGGGTTTCGAACCAGGCAAAAAGCCCGTCATCGGAGACAGGTTTGTAATAGTAGGGTGGCAGCACAAGAGCTGCCTGAAAGCCGGCATCATGGGCGAAGCGGGTCAGGTCAACGGTTGTCGGCAGGTCCGGCGTGCCGGTGCCGACCATCAGCCGATCCTCGGGAAGCGCTTTGGATGCGGCCTCCATCACCCTCTTTCGCTGAGGCGCCGACAGGGAATTGGCCTCGCCGGTGGTACCCAGAACGTTGAGGCCGTCGCAGCCATTGTTCAGTGACCATCGGGCGTGCTTCAGGAAGAGATCGCAATCGGGATCGCCCCGCTCATCGATCGGTGTCGGGACGGCGGCGATGACGCCACGCAGCTTGGGTTCACTCATTCAGAAGGTCCATTCGCCGTTTGTGCGGCCAGTTCGCTGTTGATGTCCTGCGGCAGCTCAGCGACGAACGGGTGATCGGCATCGGTGCTGACCGATTCATCCCATCCGCCGGCCGCACCAAGGCCTGAGACGTCATCATTGAAGAAGTCGCGGTTGATGGCCTCATAGTGCTTGTACTTTTCCTGCAGTTCTCCGTCCCAAGTAATTGCATCGACGGGACAAATCGACAGGCAAAGACCGCAATTGATGCACTCGTCCGGGTGGATATAAAACATCCGCCCGCCCTCATAAATGCAATCGACCGGGCAGGCCAAGGTGCAGTCGCCATCCTTGATGTCGACGCAGGGTTCGGTGATGATATAGGCCATTCAGCGTCGGTTCCCAGCGTTACGTATGGGGACATTCGCATTCCAAAGCGTTCTCATAAAGAACTGAATTTCGCAAAGTGTGATGCCGGAACGGCAACGCTTTGCGACTCCTCAATGGATGCGGATTTGCGGCAGCTGGTCGCGCGCGGTTTGAAGAAAGCGGGTGAGTTCCTGTCCGAGGCTGGCCTCGATATCCGCCTTCAGTTCGAGATTGTCAGTTCCCAATTTTTGCAGGTCCCTGAACTGCCAGACGATAACTCGCGTGGGCTCCAATGTTTCAACCGTAACCGGCGTCGCAAACCGTTCATCCTGGGCAAGATAAGCAGCTGATCCGAGAAAGCGTCCGCCTTCAAGAGTGTCAACCTCGGCATTGTTTTGGAGCACCTTGACCTTTCCGGTTGATAAAAGCGTCAAAGCTTTCACGCCTTGTCCCTGATTGAGCAGGACCGTTCCCTTCGGCACGGTCGTCCATGTTCCCAGATCGAACAAGCGGCGTGCGTCACGATCGCCGACGTGGCGCAGGGCGCTATCGCGAAGGCGGCGTTCCTCTTCGTTGAAGTGGACCGGCCTGCGTTCCATGAAGAGCTTTGCAACCCAAAAGGCGTTGATGGAGATGAAAACGAGATTCCAGCCGATCGCCGTCCAAAGACTATTCACCTGCAGATAGTAATAGGGCAGGAGCAGGGCACCGCCGACGATGCTGAAAATGCGCAGCCACAATATGTCACGCACGGAATAAGAAGCGAGATAGACGACATTGGCGACGCTGGCCAGTATATCGAGCCCGAACATTGCTGCTGTCCTTCGGTCCAGGATGGGTAAACCCGAACCATAGGCCAAGCTGGCACGCACTGAAAATGTGGTTTATGCCGATCTTCCAGGGCGTCGTGAATTATCGGGTGGCGGTGTAGTCCAGCGTTCTGCCGTTTGCGTCGAACCGGTAGATGCAATCCGCCTGTGGTGTTGCATAGATCCGATCGTCATCCTCGTAATTGTGCTGACCGAACAGACGGATAGCGAATTGTCCGACCTTTTCGGATTCGGCGAACAGGATGGTGTCGGCGCCGAGATGCTCTGCATGGGTGATGTTCGCAGCCCATTCACCCTTGTTGCGGTCGACGCTGATGTGCTCGGGACGAATGCCGATCGTCTTGGCGCTGCCATCGTCGAGACGCGAGGCATCAATGAAATTCATCTGCGGCGAACCGATGAAACCAGCGACAAACTGGTTGGCCGGCTTGTTGTACAACTCCATGGGCGAGCCGACCTGTTCCACATTGCCGGCATTGAGGACCACGATCTTGTCCGCCAGGGTCATCGCTTCGACCTGGTCGTGGGTGACATAGATCATGGTGGCGCCGAGCTCGCGGTGCAGGCGAGCGATTTCGAGGCGGGTGTTGACGCGCAACGCGGCGTCCAGATTGGAAAGCGGTTCATCGAACAGGAACAGCTCGGGATCGCGCACGACAGCGCGGCCGATGGCCACTCGCTGACGCTGGCCTCCGGACAGCTCCGAGGGAAAGCGCTCGAGATATTCCTCCAGCGACAGCATGCTGGAGGCCCGGTCCACCCGCTTGGCCACTTCGGCCGCCTGCAAACCGGCCTGCTTGATGCCGAGAGACATGTTGTTTTTCACCGACAGATGCGGGTAGAGCGCGTAGGTCTGGAACACCATGGCAATGCCGCGCTTGGACGGCGGCAGATGACCCACCGGATCTCCGTCGATGCGAACCGTTCCGGAAGTTGCGTCCTCCAGGCCCGCAATCACCCGCAGGAGGGTGGACTTCCCGCAGCCTGACGGTCCGACAAAGATGACGAACTCGCCATCCTCGACGTCCAGGTCGATGCCTTTGAGAACCTCGACGTCCCCGAATGACTTGCGGATGTTTTCCAGTTTCAGCGAACCCATCGGTCACGCCCTTTCATTCTGCAACACTTCAGAGTTTTATCGGCTGTCCCGTCCGCACACTCTCGTCGGCGGCCAGGCACACCTCCAGTGATCGAACCGCATCTTCCATGTGGCGGGACAGATCGATGTCTTCCCGGATAGCCTTGAGAAAATAAGCCTGCTCGCGGTCGCACAGGCCCTGGTGGTCCGGTTCGCCTTGCATCGAGAGCAATTCGTCCCGCGCGGTAAAATTGCCTTCGGCATCCATATCAGCCCGGTGGACGCGGATCCGCTGGGTCTGTGTGTGGGTATCGATGTCATCCGACTTGGCGCTTTCGTCCATGACGATGGAGACGCAGCCATTCGGTGACATGATGTCTTTGACGAAGAAGGCCGTCTCCGAGATCATCGGTCCCCAACCGGCCTCATACCAGCCGACGGATCCGTCCTCGAACAGCACCTGAAGATGCCCGTAATTATACATCTGCGGGTTGATCTCGTCCGACAGGCGAACTCCCATGCCCCTTACTTCAACCGGTCGGGCATCTGTGACCTGACACATCACGTCAACGTAGTGCACACCGCAATCGACAATCGGCGAGGTGGATTGCATGAGCTGCTTGTGCGTTTCCCAGGTCGGACCGCTCGATTGCTGGTTCAGGTTCATGCGAAAGACGAACGGGCCGCCGAGCGCACGGGCCTCCTCGATCAGGCGCATCCATGACGGGTGATGGCGCAGGATATAACCGACGACAAGCTTGCGGCCGTTCGCCTTGGCACAATCAACGACGCGCCTGGCATCAGCGACTGTGGTCGCCAACGGCTTCTCGACGAAAACATGCGCTCCAGCTTCCATGGCGGCAGTGGCGAATTCAGCGTGACTGTCCGAGTAGGTGGCAACGCAGACGGCGTCCGGTTTCAGCTCTGAGATGGCTTCGGGCAACGACGCACGGATTGAATGGTGCGCGAGATCGTCGGGCAGAGGGACTGCCGAGCGATTGACCAATGCGGCGATCTCGAAACCAGGATTGTGTTCGTAGGCAAGCGCATGGCTGCGACCCATATTGCCGAGACCGGCAACGACGATACGGATGGGCTCCTGGGTCATTTGACTGCTCCTGCTGTGATGCCGCGAATGAGCTGACGCGAGAAGATGACGTAGAGGACGAGGACCGGCAGGATCGCCAGCGACAGCGCCGAGAGCACGGCGTTCCAGTTGGTTACAAATTGGCCGATGAAGACCTGTGCACCCAGGGTCAGTGTTTTTGTTTCCTCCGCCGGCGCCAGAATCAGCGGGAACCAGAGGTCGTTCCAGATCGGGATCATGGTGAAGACGGCGACCGTTGCCATGGCAGGCCGCACCAGCGGCAGAACGAGCCGGAAGAAGATGCGGTACTCTGACAGGCCGTCGATGCGGCCGGCATCCTTGAGGTCGACCGAAACCTGACGCATGAATTCCGACAGAATGAAGATGGCGAGCGGTAACCCTTGCGCCGTATAGACAAGGATCAGCGCGGTCAGCGTGTTGACCAGCCCGCTCGCAACCATGAGCTTGAGGATCGCCACGGTGCCAAGCCTGATCGGGATCATGATGCCCAGCGCCAGATAAAGCCCCATCAGCAGGTTGCCGCGAAAGCGGTATTCGGAAAGGGCGAAGGCGGCCATGGCGCCGAACAGCAGGACGAAGAACAGCGATGCCACGGTAACGATCAGGCTGTTCTGGAAGTAGAGAAAGAAATCACCCTGGGCGAGCACGGTCTCGTAGCCGATCAGGCTGAAGGTTTCCTGGTCCGGCAAGGACAACGGCGAACGGAAGATCGCCTTGCGGGACTTGAAGGAGTTGATGACGATTACGACAACCGGAAAGAGGGCGATGATCGTATAGGTCGCCAGAATGGCGTGGGCGGCGAAGCTTCGGCCGAAGGATGATGTGGCGCGGTTCATGGTCACCCTCCCGAGAGCGCTTTATGACGAGAGAGGGCCATTTGACCGGGGCGATTTTGGTCTCTGGCTAGGCGGGTTGCAGGCCGTGGTGCCTCCCCACCACACGTGCAAGCCAACGATGCCAGGGGCCAAAAGCGCCCGGCCCCGAAGGGGTGGGGAAAATCGGCCCATCGGCTGCGTTGCGACGCTTGCCCGATGCACCGCATCGCGCTGCGCGACGCGCCTTGCCGAGTGAACCGATTTTCTTCCATCAAATGACCCTCTCTCGTCATAAAGCGCTCTAAAACTGGTAGCGGCGCAGCCGCGTCTGTATGCCGAAGAGATAAATCGAGACGCCGGCCAGGATGATCAGGAACATCAGCGACGCAATGGCAGAACCCATGTTCGGGTCACCGATCTGCAACTGAAATCCGAAGAAGGTGCGATAGAGGAACGTGCCGAGAATGTCGGTCGCATAGTCGGGACCGGCCAGCGCGCCCTGGGATGCGTAGATCAGGTCGAAGGCGTTGAAATTGCCGACGAATGTCAGGATCGAAATGATGCCGATGGACGGAAGCACCAACGGTAGTTTGATTTTCCAGAACTGCTTCATTCCGGTAATTCCGTCGCACTCGGCGGCCTCGAGAATCTCATCGGGGATGGACAGCAACGCTGCATAGATCAGCATCATCGGAATGCCGATGAACTGCCAAACGGAGATGAGTCCGAGCGTTGTCAGTGCATATTCCGGCCTGCCGAGCCATGGTGCGAAAAGGCTCTTCAGACCCACAGCGCTCATCAGATCGGGCGCGATGCCCCAGAGCGGACTGAGGATCAGTTTCCAGACGAAGCCGACAATGACGAAGGAGAGAATGGTCGGCACAAAAATGGCGGTGCGATAGAAGGCGGCGAAACGAAGCTTCGGGCTGGAAAGCAGCGCGGCGAACAGGATTCCCAGCGGATTTTGCACCAGCATGTGGATGACGAAGAACCAGGTGTTGTTGCCAAGTGCGTTCCAGAAGGAGTCCGACCAGCGCGGATCACCGAGCAGAATGTAGAAATTGTCGAGGCCGACAAAAACCTGCTGCTGGTCAACCTCGCGAAACAGCGACAGTTGCAGGGTCCCGAACAACGGGATGATCATGATTGCCGTATAGACAAGCACCGCCGGTGCTAAAAACACGGCAATGTGCCATCGGAACGGCTTTTTCTGGATTTCGGTGTTACTCACGATCAGTCAGCCTGTGCAACGGGATGTGGACCGGCCGTTTGGCCGGTCCGCGGGTTTTCGGTCCTACTGGTGCGGTGCGTACCAGCTGGCCAGTCCATCCTGCAGACGCTTGCCGGCATCGGCCGCGCTTTCGCTGCCTCGGATGACGTTGGCGGACGCGTTCCAGGTCTCGTTCTCCAGGTTCGGCGTACCACGCGACAGGATCTGGTAGGTCGAACGGATGGTCGAGTTGCACTTGCCGCGCCAGGAGACGAATTCCTGGGCCAGCGGATCCTCCATGTTCACATTGTGATCCGACAGGGAGAAGAAGCCGGGCAGGGCATTGGCATAGAGCGAAGCGAATTCATCCGAGCCGACCCAGTTGAGGAAGGTCTTTGCCGCTTCCGGGTTTTCGGTCTTCGTGTTCATGCCAATGGCAATATCCGTATGGTCGGAAATGTAGCAGTCGTCACCGGCATTGGGGACCGGTGGCGGAAAGGCGCCCATTTCGAAATCGGCCAGATTGTTGAAGCCGGATATTTCCCAGGAGCCCGCCGGATAGATAGCGGCACGGCCCAGGGTGAACATGTTCTGGCTATCCGGATAGGTCTGGGCTTCGAAACCGTCACCCAGATAGTCCTTCCAGCGGGCCAGCGTTTCATAGGGCTGGATCCAGACATCATCGGTCAGTTTCTGGTCGCCAGCGATCAGTGCCAGCCGGCCTTCTTCGCCCTTCCAGTAGTTGGGGCCGATGTTCTGGTAGCCCATGGTGGCAGCTTCCCACTGGTCGTTGGTGCCCATGGCCATCGGAATGTAGCCGCCGTCTTCCTTGATCTTGTCGAGTGCGGCGAAAAGCTCGGCTTCGGTGGTGGGAACGGCAAGCCCAAGTTCTTCAAAGGCGTCCTTGTTGTAAATGAAACCGTGGATCACTGACGCCATCGGAACACAGAACTGCACGGATCCGTCATCCGTCGACCAGCCCGACTTGGCAACACTGGAAAAATTCTTCATGCCGTCCAGATCGGTGACGGGGGCAAGGTGGCCGGCGTCGTAAAGCGCCAGTGAGGCGTCGAACGGACGGCAGGTGATCAGGTCACCGGCGGAGCCCGCATCGAGCTTCGAGTTGAGCACGCCGTTGTATTCGGCCGGAGCCGACGGGGTGAATTTCACCTTGATGCCGGGATGCTTGGCTTCGAAGGCCGGTATGATCTTCTGTTGCCAGATTTCCAGGTCGTCATTGCGCCAGCTTTCGATGGTCAGCGTGACGTCCTGCGCGTTGGCAAGGCCGGCGCTGGCCAGCACTGTCGACGCCAGGAGGAGTCCGGTAAGTGTTTTTTTCATGATGGGTTCTCCCTGTTGATGCGCCGTCAGGCGCGTTGCTGCTCAGGACCGTGGCCCTGATCAAGTGCGGCCAATGCAGACCGTACGTTCTGGTTGCTGCTGTCGAGCAATTGCTCGGCAGCGCTGATATCAGCGGCTCCCGCCGCGATGAGAATGGCGAGCTTTACCGAACCGTTTGTGCGGCTGAGACAGCTGAGTGCCGTCGCTTCGTCGCATTGGCCGAGTGACGCAACGATGCGCGCAGCGCGTGCTTCCAGCTTGGCGTTGTCGGCAACGACATTGACCATGTGTCCGTCGACGACATGGCCCAGTTCAAAGGCCATCAGGGTCGACATGAAATTGAGCGCAACCTTCTGGGCTGTTCCTGCTCCCATGCGTGTCGAGCCTGCGATGAGTTCGGGAGGCGTCGGCAGATAAATCGCGACGTCTGCATCCGTGAGCAAGGGCGCGCCTTCGTTGTTGGCTATTGCGATCGTGCGTGCGCCCTTTTCTGCCGCCCGGCGGAGCGCCGCAACGGCATACGGGGTTGAGCCGCTGGCGGAAACAGCGATCAGACAGTCTCCTGCGGACAGGCCACTTGCGTCGATGTCAACGACGCCCAGTGTCTCGCTGTCTTCGGGGCCGCCGAAGAAGGTGTCGAGGCTGGGCATGCCTCCTGCGAACACAATTGCGATGCGGTCACGGGCTATGCCGAAAGTGCCGGGGAGTTCGAGCGCGTCGGAAAGGGCCATCAGGCCGGAACTGCCGGCTGCTGCGTAAATCAACCGATGTCCGTCGCGCAACGCGGACGCTGCCAAGGATGCTGCGGCGACGATTTCCGAGGCCGCTTCCTGCACAGATTTGACGGCTTCGACCTGCCCATCAAACAGGGTGGTGAAAATCTCATCCGCTGCCAGCAGATCCAGACCGTGGGATCGGTCATGCAGTCGTTCCGTCTTGATATCGCCCATCGGGTTCCTCCTTGGGCAATAATGCCAAAAAAATACCAATTGTCCAGAAGTGGTTTACGATTTCCTGATGGGCGCTCCATCGCTTGTGTTTTTTGCGTAATAAAATCAGATGTATAGTTTGGGGAGAAAAATTTTCGGAAATGGGCTTGGTTAATGGTATTTTATTGGTATTATAGAAAAAGGAGGTCCGAATGGCCAGGTTTTTCATCGGTATCGACGGAGGCGGCACCAGTTGCCGGGCGGCGTTGGCAGACGCGGACGGCCGCGTTCTTGGTCAGGGTCGCAGTGGTGCCGCCAATGTTCTCACTGATGTAGACGGTGCTGTTCGGCACATTGTCGAGGCAACCAGCGATGCCTTCCGGGCGGCCGATCTTGATCCGACCCTGCTTTCTGAAGCTGCCGCACTTTGCGGGTTGGCAGGCGCCAATGTCGAAACGACGGTTGCGACTGCACAGCAGAAATTGCCCTTCGCGCAATGCACGATTGAAACCGATGCGCTGATCGCCGCTCACGGAGCGCTGGCCGACGACGATGGCGCAGTCGCCATTCTCGGGACGGGGTCTGTGTTTGCGCAAAAGCGTGGCGATCAGGTGCGTACGATCGGCGGTTGGGGATTTGTTGTCGGCGACCAGGGGGCCGGAGCGGCGCTCGGTCGTTCTTTGCTGCGTGAAGCGCTGCTTGCTCATGACGCCGTGCGTGTCGGATCAGAGGCTACGCGGCGCGTGCTTGCTGATTTCGACAATGATCCGCGCCGCCTGTCAGCCTTTGCTCAGTCTTCAGTGCCTGGCGATTTTGCGCGCTATGCGCCGCTGGTCTTCGAACTGGCGACAGCGGGCGATCCCGTTGCCACCCTCGTACTCAAAACGGCGGCTGCGGAAGTGGATGAAGCGCTGGATGTTGTTCTGGTAGGCGAGGGCGACCGCCTGTGCCTGCTGGGAGGCATTGGTCGGCTTTATGAACCGTGGCTCGCGACCAGGCACGGCAACCGGGTCAAGGAGCCGGACGCCGATGCGCTTGCGGGTGCCACCCGCCTTGCCATCGATCGCTTCTCGGGGCAGGCCCATGGATAAGCGCCTGCAATCCGTTTTTGCGTTGAAGGAGGGTGCTCCCGAGGAGAGCGGTCCGCTCTACCTCAAACTGCGGGGACGGGTGGAAAAGGCGATCAGCGAGGGCGTGCTCGCCAGCGGCGATGCGTTGCCGTCGGAACGCGACATTGCCGAGTTTGCCGATGTGTCACGCGTGACCGTGCGCAAGGCGGTCCAGGATCTGGTGCGTGACGGCATTCTGGTCCAACGGCACGGGTCCGGCACCTTTGTATCGAAGTCGGATACCAGGGTCGAACAACCACTGTCGCGTCTGACGTCCTTCACGGAGGACATGGCGAGACGGGGTTGGAACGCGCACTCGCAGTGGCTGGAACGGGGCCTGTTCTCGCCGTCACCGGAAGAGATCGTCGCACTGGCGCTGGCGCCCGGCGACGAGGTGGCGCGCATTGGACGCTTGAGAGTGGCCGATGATCGTCCGTTGGCGATCGAGCGTGCATCCATCTCGGCCCGTATGCTGCCGGATCCCGAAACGGTCGACACGTCGCTCTATGCAGCACTGGAAACGCATGGATTTCGGCCGGTGCGGGCGATCCAGCGTATTTCGGCAACCAATCTGGGCGATGACGACGCGCAGCTTTTGCAGGTTCAACCCGGCGATGCCGGCCTGAAGATCGAGCGTATTTCCTATCTGGAATCGGGGCGGGTGGTCGAATTCACCCGGTCCCTCTATCGCGGCGACGCCTACGACTTCGTGGCCGAGCTGACCATCGGCAAGAACAAATGACAGCGAGGACAATGAAGTGACTCATATGAGGCGCGAAATCGACGAAATCCCGCAGGCCGCAGGCAGATTGCTTGACGGTTTCGGTTCCGATGCCCGGGAAATCGGTACGGCCCTGCGCCGCAAAAACGCGTCGTTGGTCGTGACCGTTGCGCGCGGGTCGTCCGACCATGCCGCTTCGTTCCTCAAATATGCGATCGAGCTCAAGGCGGGGCTGCCGGTGGCGTCCATCGGACCATCGGTCGCTTCGATCTACGAAGCACCGATGCGGCTCGGTGACGCCATATGTCTTTCAGTATCGCAGTCAGGCCGCAGCCCGGACATTGTCGCCATGCAGGCCGCGGCAGCCAAGGGCGGCGCGCTTACGGTCTCTCTGACAAATGTCGATGGGTCTCCGTTGGCAGCCGGAAGTGATCATGCCGTCGATATAAGGGCCGGGGCGGAACTCGGCGTGGCCGCGACAAAGACCTATGTGAACTCAATCATCGCCGGACTGATGCTTCTCGCCGCCTGGACTGAAGACTCGGAACTCCAGTCTGCACTTGAGCGGTTGCCGCGTCAGCTGGCAGAGGCTGTTACGCTGGACTGGTCGCCGCTTGCCCGCAGTGTCGAAAACGAGCCGTCCCTGTTTATTCTCGGACGCGGTCCGGCGCTGGCGATCGCCCACGAGGCGGCACTGAAGTTCAAGGAGACGTGCAATCAGCACGCGGAGGCCTACAGCGCTGCCGAGGTGCTGCATGGCCCCGTTTCGATGGTTGGAAAAGGATTCCCGGTGCTTGCTTTGGCGGCGCGCGATTCGGCGGAAGCGTCGGTCATCGAAACCGCTCAAAAGCTGACAGCCGATGGCGCTGCCGTTCATGTCACTTCGGAAGAGTCCGCGGGTGGGACCGGGTTGCCGTTTGTGAAAACGGGGCACCCTTTGACCGATGCGCTCGCGCTGATCGTGCCGTTTTACGGCTTTGTCGAATCCCTGGCGCGGGCGCGCGGCCTTGATCCCGACAAGCCGGAAAAACTGAACAAGGTGACGGAAACGCTATGACCCGCATGTCGGCCATCGCGGCACCGCAAATTTTCGACGGATCAAATTGGCATGACGACAGCGCCGTCATTATCGATGGCGACAACGTTGTCGGGATCGCCGCCAGATCTGCGGTGCCGGCCGATTGCGAGGTCACGACGCTTGCCTCCGGATACCTGGCGCCCGGATTCGTTGACCTGCAGGTCAACGGTGGCGGCGGTGTCTTGCTCAACGATGAGCCATCCGTCGAGGCGTTCGAGCGAATCTGTCGAGCGCACGCGCCATTCGGCACCACGGCATTACTGCCCACACTGATCACCGATACTCCCGAGATCACTGGTGCGGCCGTCGCCGCTGCCACCGAAGCCCTACGAAAGAGAGTGCCAGGTTGTGCCGGACTTCATCTTGAGGGTCCTCATCTTTCGGAGGCGCGGCGCGGCGCCCATGACGCGGCATTGGTGCGTACAGCGTCCGACGCGGACATCGAGGAACTTATCGAAGCGCGGGCGGCGATTGGTCATCTGATGGTCACGATGGCGCCCGAATCGGTCACGTTGGACCAGGTGGCTTCATTGGCAGCGGGCGGTGTTCGGGTCAGCCTTGGGCACAGTGCTGCCGGGTTTGCGCAGGCGACGGCGATGCTGAACGCCGGCGCACACATGGTGACGCATCTGTTCAACGCAATGAGCCCGCTGACGCATCGCGAGCCGGGCGTCGTCGGGGCTGCCCTGGAAAACGGTTCCGTCTATGCCGGCCTAATCGCCGACGGCATTCATGTCGATCCGGCAGCCATGGCCATCGCCATCCGGGCGAAAAAAGGACCCGGCAAGGTCTTTCTGGTCACTGACGCCATGTCGACCATTGGCAGCGATCTGACCAGGTTCACGCTTAATGGGCGGGAAATCCAGCGTGCTGACGGACGACTGACACTTGCCGACGGAACACTTGCCGGTGCCGATATTGACATGATCGCTTCCGTCAGAGTCGTGCATCAGGCGGTGGGATTGCCTGTGGAAGAAGCGCTTCGCATGGCTTCTCTCTATCCGGCCGAAGCCATGGGCATGCAAGATCGATACGGCTGCCTTAAAGGCGGCAGCCGGGCCGACATGGTGCACCTAAGCCAGGATCTTGAGGTGATGGGTACCTGGATCGGTGGACTAGCCTCGTGCTGACCTGCGTCGGCGGGCGAATCCTGCTACCTTGATCCAACGAGGGCGAATCCTTAAACAGGGGCCGGGATGGGGCCTTTGGCATGGACACCGCAGTAAGCGAAAAAAACAGCACGGGCGTGCAACCTCGCCGCGGCTTTGGCGCGCTTGGCGTGTTCGAAAGACTGCGACACGATATCCTCACCCTTGAACTGAAGCCCGGACAGTTGATCGATGAGGCCAGCCTGGCCAAGCGGTTCGATGTCTCTCGTTCGCCAATCCGCGAAGCGCTGGTGCGATTGGCGACGGAGCAACTCGTCAAAACCCTGCCCAACAAGGGCACAATCGTCGCGCCGCTGAACTTCGAGGAATTCCCTGAATATGTCGACGCGCTGGATTTGATCCAACGGGTGGTGACGCGCCTTGCGGCTGCCAACCGGACAGAAGCGGACCTGATCAAGATCAAGGCATTGCAGCAGACGTTCCGTGACTGCCATGCCCGAAACGACGCCCTTGCGATGATCATGAGCAATCGGGAGTTTCACGCCGCGATCGGCGACGCCGGCGGCAACCGCATTTTCGCCGACACCTATCGGCGTATTCTTGATGAGGGGCGGCGCATGCTGCAGCTCTGCTTCCGTGCCGATGACGCTTCGTTGCCGCCTGAACTGGGCCAGGTGCATGACGAGATCATCAAGGCCATCGAACTGCAGGATGCGGACCGCGCGGAGCAACTGGCCCACGATCATGCCAACGAAGTTCACCGTCGCTTTGTCGATTATGTCAGCCGGCGCAGCATGGTGGACTTTCAGGTGATGCTTTAGGCGGATCCAGGGCCGAGTTCTAAACGCCGCGGAACCGGACATTTGCTGCTGGCCGCCCTATTTAGGCGACAAAGGACAGGGAATCCGCTCCGGATGTAAGCTGGTTGATAATGGACACTTCAATCGAAGATGCTGGTCTCTCAGATTGCCACTAACGGCCGATCGCTTTCCTGTTTGAGGCGAGCGTGACGTCCGGCCTTGGTCTGGAACGGCCCGGGCTGTTAGCCGTGCGCTACCCGGGTGTTGCGGCGTTCGTTCTCCTGGTTGTCCTGGCAGCCTCCTTGTGGTCGGTCCCGAAGCTGCGTTTCGATGAGGACATCAACCGGGTCTTTCTGTCGCAAAACCAGGCGTCGCAGGATTATCGCAGCTTCATCGAAAGCACCGGTGGTGAGACTGCCGACCTCGCTTTGTTTATCGAGAAACCCGAACCGTTCTCGGCAACGGATTTCGAGGCGATGCGCACCCTGGCGCTTGAACTTGAGTTCCTGGATGATGCCGCCAGCGTCATTTCTCCGTTCTCCGCACGATTTTCGGAAATCGACGAGAAGTTTGCCGGGCAACCGGTGATACCGTCCGACGGCTCGATTGAGGCCATCACCACGCGTCTGGACCGCTTTGAGGACCAAAACTCGGTCGTTGGTCCGTTGATTTCTCAGGGCCGCGATTCGGCGTTGTTTATCGTCTCCGGTCGACAGGGCATGCAGAATGACGACATTCGCGCCCTGATGAACGGCCTTCGGGACCTTTCCACCCGCTTTCTTCCCGCCGACCTGAAGGTAACGATCACTGGCGAGAGTGCCATATCGCTCACCATCGTGGACGCGCTTATCGGCGATCTGCTGTTGTTGAATGCGCTCGGAGTGACGCTTGTCCTGCTGCTGGCGATCGCAGTTTTCCGATCCATTGTCATAGCGGTTCTCGCCGTTGTTCCCGCCATATGCAGCGTTACGGTGACTCTCGGTCTGTTTGTCCTGCTCGACTACCCGGTGACGGTGATCAGCAATGTTTTGCCCATTCTGATCCTGGTTTTCGGCATTGCTGACAGCATGCATCTGCTGATGGACCTGCGCGATCGGGGCGGTTCGATTGAACCAGCCGAAAGATTGTCAGCCACCATTCGCGATGTCGGACCGGCCTGCGCGCTGTCTGCGATCACGACCAGCATTGGCTTTTTGGCTATTTCGATTTCCGACAACGATCAACTGTTCGAGTTTGCGGTTGCCGGCGGGCTTTCGGTTCTGGCGGCCTTTTTTGTGACGATCACCGCTTTTGCACTGTTGGGGCGGTTTGCGATACGCAAGTTCCCGGTTCGGCATCGGGCATCCGAGCTGACCATCCTGGCCGTCATTGCTGACATGGCGTGGAAGCGCAACAGAGTGATCATATCGCTGGGCATAATTGTCCTGGCGCTGGGGCTTTGGGGCTACAGCCAGACAAAGGCCTGGTTTCCATACGAAGACAATCTTCCTGGGGGCAGCCCCATCATGGCGGCCAATGCAAAACTGGCCGATCAATTTGGTGGGACCTACCGGCTCTGGTCTGAACTGGATCTCGAAACGGGTCAATCACTGGATAATCCGGAACAGTGGTCCAGACTAATAAAAGTGACACAGGGAATTCGGGAGGCTGCTCCCGGCTACATCACGGTTTCCCTGTCTTCATTTGCGCAATGGCTCGGGCGGCCCGACCGAATACCGGATCAGGACGAATTGGCCGACCTGCCGAGCGATTTGCGCTCGCTGCTCCATGCTGACAACGGCAGAACGGCGCGCGTGCTGACACTTGTCCCCGAACCAATGCGGAACACCACATCACTGGCGGTGCACGACCGTATCGAACAGGCAGCACAATCGGCTGGGGCAGAGAGATTGGTGGGGCTTCCCATGATCATGCGCCACGAATCCATTGCCATCATCCGCCAACTGGGCGTGGGGCTGCTGATCGCATCTTTGGCATCGACCATCGTCATCGCCGCCGCCTTTCGTTGGCCGTCGCTGGCTGTTTTTCTCATCGGCCCGAACATCATACCCCTCGCGGTCGCCGCCGCAGCACTTCATGTGCTTTCTCAGGGGCATCTCACGCCCACGGCGGTTCTGGCGCTAACGATTGCATTTGGCATTGCCGTCAACGATTCCATCCACTGCGTGACCCGATACCGGGTGGAACTCAATCGCGGGCTTGATCGCCGGGCCGCCCTTCACGCGGCGATTTGCGGGACGGGCCGTGTTATCATGTTGACAACATTGTTGTTGTCGGTCGGCCTGCTGGTCACCCAGTTCAGCACGTTCGAGCCGGTTCGCCTGTTTGGCCAGATCATGATCATCAGTTTTGTCACGGCGCTGATTGCCGATCTTTTTCTCTTGCCGGCCTTGCTGAAACCGGGGCGCGCTTCATGAATTGTCTGCGCGCCGTCTTTGTCGTGCTGCTGCTTGCGATGCAGACATCGCTATCCCCGGCAGCCGACCAACTGGCGATGCTTCGGGGTGAATGGTCGGGGACCGGATGGGCCAAGCGGACGACGGACGGTCCGCGCGAAACAGTTCGTTGCCGTGTTTCCAGCAAATACAGTCCTCCGGCAAGGCGGTTGCTGGTCACAGGGAAGTGCGCCGTTCCCGGTCGCAAATTCAATCTGAGGGGAGTGGTCAGCAGTGAGGTCGACGGCGGCGCTATCCGTGGCAGTTGGGCTAATCCCTTTGGAGCCGGCAGCGCATCGGTGTCGGGGAGTCAATCCGGAAACCGGGTGACCCTCGACTACCGCGCACCGCATCCCGACACCAAGGAAGATGTGCCGCAACAGATGGAATGGACAATTGGCGAAAGAGCGTTTTCCATTACCACACAGCTCGGTGACGGCGAGGTGATGAGTGAGTTGAAGTTCAGACGATAGCATTCTGAAGGGACATCGATACCCATTGCCGTCGGCGTTACTGAGGATACCAATATCGCGCCGCGTCTTCGCCGCGTCTGATCACGACGAAATTGTTGGCGAAAACACGGTAGGCGGCGCTCCATTCACCATCCGGCCATTGCACGCGGATCTGAGCGCGTTCGGCGACACCGGTTCCAACATGGATGAAACCGGAATGGCCGGAGGCATGTCCGCCGCCGACCTGGACCTTGCGCAGTCGGGTGTTGTTTCCGGACTTGACCAGAATGGTCGCGCCGACGGCATTGCGGTTGGCGCCGTCCTGTTGCAATTCGATCTGCAGCCAGTTGCCCATGGGGCGGCTGCCCCACTGCGTGCGGCCGCCGCGATTGCGGAACAGGCTGGTCGGTGCTTCCCGGTTGACGACGATCAGATCGAGTGCGCCGTCCATGTTGAAATCAGCCAGCACAGCGCCGCGGCCGCGTCGATCGAGATCGATGCCCGCCTCACTGCCCACCTCGACGAAGGTGCCGTCGTGCTGGCCAAGCAACAGATTGTCCGGGTCGAAGGCGGCGAAATCAGGCATCCTTTCCACATTGCCCTTGGCGATAAACAGGTCGAGCAAGCCGTCATTGTTGATGTCAGCGAATTCCGAGTGCCAACCGGTTGATGGCTTGATGTCGCTGCCGGTATAGGGCCGGTGCGCCGTGGCATTGCGTTCAAAGGCGATGTCGCGGTAAACGGGCCGGCCTTCTTCGGCCTCATCATCGAGCGTTTGAAGCTTGGTGTCGCCCATGGAGGTCAGGGCGTATTCCGGAAATCCGTCGGCATCGATATCGCCCTCGGCGATGCCCATGCCCCAGATGTTCAGCCGTTTCCAGCCGTCGGCGCGCCGATAGGCACGCGGTGCGCGGCCGGGTTCGACGCGCCAGAGTTGCTCTTCGCCGTCACGGTAGTAGTGGCGGTCATTGGTGATGCGCAATGCTGGTGTACCGGAACGGTTCCAGTCGGTGAACAGCATCGAAAGTGCGCAAAAGCCCGGCGACAACACGTTGGGTTCCGAATAGTCCGGTATCTCGCCTTCACCCGGGCGCATCAGCTTGTTGTCGTGGCAGGTTCCCCACGGCGAACCCGGTGCCGTGCGGTCCACATAATTACCAAAGGCGAGGGTCGGAAAGGCATGGCCTGCCTCGAACGTTGCTGCGAAAGCAGTGCTCCAGGCGCGCCCACCATCGAAGCCAAAAACCCGGTTGGCGTTTTCGAAACGGCAATCCGGACCACCTTTGAGAAGGATATTGCGGCCGACCTTCAGCAGAACCAGGTCGCGATGGCCGTCATTGTCGATATCGAGGGCGTAGAGGCCGGTGACCTTTTTCAGGTCGCTTTCCGGCACGCCGAAAGCGATCTTCTCGAAGCTCAGATGGCCGCCGGGCGCGCTGCGATTGACGTAGAGCGCTGAGAGCCCTTCGCCACCAGCGAGTGCCAGGTCGGGAAAGCGATCGCCATTGCAGTCGAAGGAAGCCGCGCCGCCGCCGACGAAATACTCCCAAGGACCCGAATAGACGTGATCGATCCCGGCTTTGCGGGCCTCTTCCGACATCAGTGGAATATCCATTTGAAGCGCATCTGCTGTCGGTTGTGTTGTCTGCGCCGACGCTGACCCCGTTCCGAGCACGATGGCGGCAAGGACAGTCCTGGATTTACGAAAATCAATCATCTGCGATCACCAGGGTTTTGAGAAACGCAATCAAGGCGGTGCGGTCGTCATCCGAGGATTCGATATAGGCATCACGGCTCGCCCGCCCGGCGCCGCCATGGGCCTGAACGACGGCGTCCAGTGTCGTCAGATCGCCGCGATGCCCGTAAGGCGCCGTCGAGGCGATGCCCCAGAGTTCCGAGGTCATAAACACATCCCGGTCGACAAAGCGCTGGCCAAGCAATTCGTTTCCGAGAGTGTTGACGGCGCGGTCGGCGATCTTGTGGCGTTTAAGATCGCCAAAAAGCGGAACCAGGACGGCACCGTTTTCGTCGCGTTGCAGGGCTGCGACCCAGGGAAGCAGTGACAGATCGTAGGTGACGGGTTGCTCCAGGTCTCCGGGGCGCAGTGTTCCCGCCGCATCGAATGACCCGGGATCGGCAAAGACCAGATTGTTGAGCGGCAAAACCCGTTTGTGGCATTGGGCGCAGCCTATGGCGTCGAAAACGTTGCTGCCGCGTGCCGCCAAATCGCGCCATTGGGCATTCTGTGGATCGAGCCGAACGGGGGCAGGGCGGGTTGCCTGCCAGGCGACGAGGGCTGAAACATCGCCCTCGGATATTTCGTTGCTAACGCCGTCCTCGTCGAAGTCTTCGGTCCCTGTCCAGCGTGAGCCGAAGCGCTCGCTTGCCTGCATGCCGTGGTGATGATTGAGGGCGTTGACGGTAAACTGCCGCAGTGAAGCAATCACACCCTTCTGGCTGAATGGCCTGATCACCAGGTCCGTGTCCACGCCGTCGAGGTTCGAGAGGTCGACCATTCCGTCAGAGTGTGCGGTAATTGTGCCGAAGGAGACGCCTTTGGTTTCGAGCACGGCCGTTTGCATTTCGCCGGTCGACCGTGCTTTGGCCAATGCTTCGGCCCGCTGCCTTTGCAAGTCGGCGCTCATTTCGCGGGCCAGCAGTTCGACCAGGCCGGCACCCATCAGGTGATTGGTGTTGCGTTCGTTGGAAAACTGCGGATCGGTGGTGTCGAAATCGGCGTTGGTAAACCCTTCCGACACGAAAACGTTGGCCACCAGGTCGCCGGCACCGCCGGTCACCGGGTCGGTGTGGCAGGATGAGCAGGCATTGGCATCCGAACCTGGCAGCCGCTGAAACAATTGCGGCGCCGGTCGCTTTCGCCTGGTGGGGATGATGGCCTGGGTTGCCATCGGCCGGCCCACGCCGTCTGGATCCGTGAACTTTGCCGTGAACAGCGTCTCGCCGTGATCGATCAATGCCTTGAGTTGATCGTCGCTCAGCGATCCGGACAGTGTGGTCTGAGAAAGATGACCGGGTACCGCCTTCTCGGACCAGGGGTCTTGGGCATTGGTCGGCTGGGCGATGGCGAAAAGGACAATCAGGGCGGTTAGCGGCTGGTTAGAGCGCATGGTTCAGAACCTCGTCTGCGGTCGGCGCCGCGTGCGCCATCCATTCGTCGACCTCAAGCAGGGCGGTGATGGTGCAGCCCTCTTCGATCAGCGGGCGTTCGTCCGGATAGCAGCGGATATCGATGTCCTGGGCGCCGATGGCGAGTTTCGTATTCGCAAGGGCCTCACGAAGGGAAGCATCGATGAATTCATAGGCCTTCGTGCCTTTGCCGACGAATGCGATGGGGAAGGGATCGACGAGGGCGAACATATCGGCAAGACCGGTCCCAAGTGCTCGCCCTGCTTCACGATAGGCTGACAGGGCTTCGGAATCACCGTTTTGCGCCGCGGCATAGACTGCATCCATTTCCGTATCACTGATGTCATTTCGGGGCGGAGTATCGGCACTTGTCGCAAGTGATCGGCGGTAGATTGCGTAATCGCCGGCATAGGCCTCGATGCAACCGTGGCGGCCGCAGCGGCAAAGCGCGCCCTCAGGAATGTGCGAAAGATGTCCGAATTCTGTGCCCGAACTTCGAATGCCGCTGACCAGCTCGCCATTGAGCATGAGCCCCATGCCGATGCCGTGCGACAGAAGCACTGCTCCGTAGTTGCGGTCGTAGTGCTCCGGTTCGCGCCAGTTGAGAGCCCGCGCGATCATACTGCAGTCGTTGGACACTTTGACCGGCGCGGAGAACGTGTCTTCCAGCGCCTGTTTGAAGGGCAGGTCGCGGTGGCGTGTTATCGGCGACCACAGCATGACGCTGCCGACCACGTCGGTCACGCCCTGAACGCCGAGACGGATCCGTTTGAGCGGTCCTGTCGGCGTCGTGATGCCGGCCTGCACGGACTTCAGGGTGGAGCTCATAGCCCCGATAAAGTCGCCGGGTTCGGCCCGGCGGGCCGAGTAGGGCATGTCCCGTTCGGCGATTCGGTTGCCGGCATAATCGGTAATCGCCACCGAAATGGCATCGAGCTGCAACACGACCGAGGCGACAGAGCCGGCGGCTGGATTGAGAGCCAGGCGCACCTGCGGCCGGCCGCGGCCGATATGGGCTGGCGCATCATCATTCGGCCTCAGGATGACACCCTCTTCCAGAAGCTCGGAGGTTATGGCCGAGACCGTCGAGGCGCTTAATCCCGTGCGTGTCGATATACCCTTTCGCGACGCCGATCCGTTGCGGCGCAGCACTGCCAGAACGCGGCTGCGATTGCGCTTTCGCACGTCGTCTGATCGACCGAGTTCAACCACGCTCGCGTTTCCTCCCAAATGCGCGCTTTATGCTGCAATGCAAAATTTATTGCTTCATTGCAACAACTTAGCGTCATGTGAAATTCAAGTTGACACAGCTTGAGGAATAAGTCACTATTTTTTTCGAGCCTCGAATTAAATGGCTCATTGGCAATTGTGGGGTGTTGGTCGGGAGGTTCCGACGGGCGGCCCACCCACCGGGAGGTTACACTTATGAAACTCTTTAAGGTCGCACTCATGGGTGCGGTATTCGCTGTCTCGTCCGCCGGCGCCGCGCTGGCCGAAGGCAAGACCATTGGCGTGTCCTGGTCGAACTTCCAGGAAGAGCGCTGGAAGACGGATGAGGCCGCAATGAAGGCCGCCATCGAGGCTGCGGGCAACAAATACATCTCCGCTGATGCTCAATCGTCGGCATCGAAACAGCTCACCGATGTCGAGTCGCTGATCTCCCAGGGAGCTAACGCGCTCATCATCCTGGCTCAGGATTCCGGCGCCATCGGTCCGGCTGTCGAAAAGGCTTCTGCCGAAGGCATCCCGGTGGTCGGTTATGACCGGTTGATTGAAAATCCGGAAGCCTTCTACATCACCTTCGACAACAAGGAAGTTGGCCGGATGCAGGCGAGGGCTGTCTTTGCCGCTCAGCCTGAGGGCAACTACGCCTTCATCAAGGGTTCGTCTGCCGATCCGAACGCCGATTTCCTGTTCTCCGGTCAGATGGAAGTGCTGAAGGAAGCCATGGACTCCGGCAAAATCAAGAATGTCGGCGAAGCCTATACGGACGGCTGGAAGCCCGAAAACGCACAAAAGAACATGGAGCAGATCCTGACCGCCAACAACAATGCGGTTGACGCGGTGGTCGCTTCCAATGACGGCACCGCTGGCGGCGTTGTTGCTGCGCTTTCCGCTCAGGGCATGGACGGCTCGGTTCCGGTCTCCGGTCAGGACGGTGACCACGCCGCTCTCAACCGAGTGGCTCTCGGCACGCAGACCGTGTCTGTCTGGAAGGATGCTCGCGAGCTCGGCAAAAATGCGGCAATCGCAGCATCGCTGCTCGCCGACGGTCAGTCGATGAGCGACATTCCGGGTGCTGTCAAATGGAGTGACGGACCTGCCGGCATTGAAATGAATGCCGTTTTCCTGGCCCCAGTGCCGGTTACCCGCGAAAACCTGAACGTCGTCATTGACGCCGGTTGGGTTGCAAAGGACGTTGTCTGTCAGGGCGTTCCCGCGGGCTCGGTCGCAGCCTGCAACTAACGCCAGAGGCGTTGTGATGAGCGCCGCGACCTAGTGGTCCGACCGCAACGTTTGCATCCCGTGGTGCAAGCCTCGTGAGCAAACGTTGCGGTCATAAGGAACCACTCGATACAGTTCTCCTAGTGGACCTTTTGTTTCAGACATTTGATTTTGGACCCCCCGCAAAAGGGTATCAAATGTCTGAACCGATCCACTAGCCTGGTCGCGGCGCTTTCCTTAGAATTCCTATTTTTCCAGGGGAGGAGCCGTCATGTCCGACGCCACGGACTCACGGCCTGCGGCCGATACCGCTCGCCAAGCCGAACTTTCGATGGTGGCGAAATTCTTCAAGGCCACTGAACTCGATACGCGCATGCTCGGCATGGTTGGAGCATTGCTGCTGATCTGGATCCTGTTCGACATTTTCTCCGGCGGTCTTTTTCTGACGCCAAGAAACCTGTGGAACCTGTCGGTCCAGACTGCTTCGATTGCCGTCATGGCAACCGGCATGGTGCTCATCATCGTGACCCGCAACATCGACCTGTCGGTCGGGTCCGTCCTGGGCTTCGTCGGCATGATCATGGGGGTCACTCAAGCCGAGATCATTCCGAATATGATCGGCTTCGACAATCCGTTCACCTGGATTCTCACGCTGGCGGTCGGCGTCGTACTCGGGGCTGCGATCGGAGCGCTGCACGGCTACATTATCGCTTTCATGGCAGTACCGGCCTTCATCGTGACCCTTGGTGGATTGCTCGTCTGGCGCGGTGCGGCCTGGTGGGTAACGTCGGGGCGCACAGTCGCGCCGATGGATTCGACCTTCCGGTTGCTCGGAGGAGGACCCGCCGGTTCGATCGGCGAAATCGCAAGTTGGGTCTTTGCCATCATCGTCTGTGTCGCAATCGTCCTTCTGATTGCCAATGGACGGCGGCAGCGCAAACGGTTCAAATTCCCGCTTCGCCCCATGTGGGCCGAGACGTTTCTGGCAACGGTTGGATGTGCCCTGGTGCTGGGCGCCGTCTGGATCGCAAATTCCTACTATTGGCCGGTTGGCATCATTCGCAAATACATTCGCGAGAACAATCTGACGATTGCTGAAACCGATCTGGTCATCGCCCACGGCATCGCCATTCCGGTTCTGGTGGCCATCATGGTCGGCGTGGTCATGACGTTCCTGGCCACGCGCACCTCTTTTGGCCGCTATGTCTTTGCTCTTGGAGGCAACCCGGAGGCCGCGGACCTCGCGGGCATCAATACGCGCTG
Source organism: Hoeflea sp. (assembly GCA_965228435.1). Lineage (GTDB taxonomy): Bacteria > Pseudomonadota > Alphaproteobacteria > Rhizobiales > Rhizobiaceae > Hoeflea_A. The sequence goes on from OZ245818.1 coordinate 5,709,119, forward strand.
GGTGACCGTAAAGATCTTCATGATCATGGGTATCCTGTGCGCGATCGCCGCGGCCATTTCGACGGCTCGCCTGAACGCCGCGACAAACGCACTGGGAACGCTCGACGAACTGCTCACAATCGCTGCGGCGGTGATCGGGGGCACCTCGCTCGCCGGTGGCGTCGGAACCATCGCCGGTGCGATGATTGGAGCGCTGGTGATGCAGTCGCTGCAATCGGGCATGGTGCTAATGGGGCTCGACACGCCGCTGCAGAATATCGTGGTCGGCATTGTTCTGGTTATCGCGGTCTGGCTCGACACCATGTACCGCAGAGCACAGGCCTAGAAGGGGAGAAGATCGATGACGACTGAATCCGACACCAAGCCCCTCGTGGACATGCGCAACATCTCGATTTCGTTCGGCGGCATTCGCGCCGTCGATGACGCCTCGGTGGATCTCTATCCGGGTGAGGTGGTGGCGCTGCTCGGTCACAATGGCGCTGGCAAATCGACGTTGATCAAGATCTTATCGGGCGCCTATCCGCGCGACAGCGGCGAGATCCATGTCGACGGGCAAGCAGCGTCGATCGCCAATCCGCGCGATGCCAAGGCCTACGGGATCGAGACGATCTATCAGACCCTGGCGTTGGCCGATAATGTCGACACGGCAGCCAACCTCTATCTCGGTCGCGAACTGCGGACCGCGTGGGGGACGCTGGATGATGTGGCCATGGAAGCCAAGGCGCGTGAAGTGATGGGACGGCTGAACCCGAGATTCCAACGCTTCAAGGAACCGGTGAAGGCACTGTCCGGTGGGCAGCGGCAATCCGTTGCGATTGCCCGGGCGATCCTGTTCAACGCTCGCATTCTGATCATGGACGAGCCGACTGCGGCGCTTGGACCGGAAGAAACCGCTCAGGTGGCGGAACTGATCCGGCAATTGAAGGCGGAAGGAATCGGGATTTTCCTGATCAGCCACGATATCCATGACGTGTTCGATCTCGCCGATCGCGTGAGCGTCATGAAGAATGGCCAGATTGTGGGCCATGCAAAGGTCGAGGATGTCGATGAGGACGAGGTTCTGGGCATGATCATTCTGGGCAAGTGCCCGCCCGGTGCAACGCCGGGACCGGGGGCTCTTTCGTCCTAACCACTGACTGCGCGAGACGCTCTTGCGACCGGTTTTCGTCGCGAAGCAATAACATTCAGATCACTCTTCGGGGCGCACCCAAATGTCGAGCGCCGCGGAGGGTGTGTATGAAGGTCCTACGGGACCGAGAAGCTGAGCGCGCTGTTGGAGGCAGGATGAATCTGGAACGTGATTGGAGGGGGCGTCCGGCGTCAAGACGATCCCGATGGGTGAAGGTCCATCACGGCTGTCGTCTTGGCGCCGTTAGACGTTCGGTTAGAAGACCGTATTCAAGCAATCGACAAACACACTCGACAAGACGGAGTCACAAGCGATGAGCACTGGATTTTTCGGAGACATAACGCGGATTGGCTACGAAGGGCCGGACAGCACCAATCCGCTTGCTTTCAGGTATTACAATCCGGACGAAGTGGTGCTCGGAAAACGGCTTGAGGACCATCTGCGCTTTGCCGTGTGCTATTGGCACAATTTCGTCTGGCCGGGTCTGGATCCCTTCGGTGGCCAGACCTTCGACCGGCCGTGGTTCGGTGACACCATGGACCACGCCAGGCACAAGGCGGATGTCGCGTTCGAAATGTTCACGCTGCTGGGTGCGCCCTTCTATTGCTTCCACGATGCCGACGTTCGGCCGGAAGGTGCCAATTTCGCGGAGAACACCAGGAACCTCAACGAAATTGTTGATTATTTTGCCCAAAAGCAGGCCGACACCGGCCTGAAATTGCTCTGGGGCACGGCCAACCTGTTCTCCCATAGCCGCTATATGGCGGGTGCCGCGACCAATCCGGATCCTGATGTCTTCGCCTTTGCCGCAGCGACTGTGAAGACCTGTATCGATGCGACCCATCGGCTTGGTGGCGCCAATTACGTGCTGTGGGGCGGCCGCGAGGGTTATGAAACCCTGCTCAACACCAATGTCGGGCAGGAACTGGATCAGTTGGGCCGGTTTCTCAACCTGGTGGTCGAATACAAACACAAGATCGGCTTTACCGGAACAATCCTGATCGAGCCCAAGCCGCAGGAGCCGACGAAACACCAGTACGATTTCGATGTCGCCACGGTGTATGGGTTCCTGAAGCGCTATGGCCTGGAAAACGAGGTGAAACTCAATATTGAACAGGGTCATGCCATCCTTGCCGGCCACTCCTTCGAGCACGAGCTGGCATTGGCCAATGCGCTCGGCGTTTTCGGGTCGATCGACATGAACCGCAACGACTATCAGTCCGGCTGGGATACCGATCAATTCCCCAACAACGTGCCGGAGATGGCGCTGGCCTATTACCACGTGCTGCAAGGCGGGGGCTTCTCCACAGGCGGCACGAATTTCGATGCCAAACTGCGTCGTCAGTCGATCGAGCCGGACGACCTGTTGATGGCCCATATTGGCGGCATGGATTGCTGCGCTCGCGGTATCAAGGCTGCGGCAGCCATGATCGAGGACAAGGCGCTGTCATCCTTTGTCCAGGAACGCTATGCCGGATGGCAGGGCGATGAGGCTCAGAAAATGCTGCTCGGCGACACTTCGCTTGGCGAAATCGAAGCCTATGTCGAATCGGCCGACGTCAATCCCAAAGCCCGGTCTGGACGCCAGGAAATGCTGGAGAACATCGTCAACCGCTACGTCTGATCGGCAATCAGGATCGGTTATCCGTCGCAAATTGGTACTGGCTTTCCGGGCGGCAACGCTCCATAAATCACCGGATGCGAGTGTATAGCGGCGGAGCCGGCATTGATCGAAACACCATATCTTCTGTTCCTGGGCGATGCGCCCGACGCCCTGGCGGCTAAGGTCGCTCAGGGAATCAAGGACTGGCGGCCGGAACTGGCCGTCGGTCAATTGCGACTGCCGGGCTGTAACGCCGACATGGGGCTTGAAGAGCTGACGGTTGCCGAAGCGGCTGACCGTGGCGCCAAGACCATGGTGATCGGTGTCGCCAATCGAGGTGGACTGATCTCCGACAGCTGGATGACTGCTCTAAAGGCGGCACTGAATGCCGGCCTGGACCTGGCATCGGGGCTTCACAACCACCTGAACGACGAGCAGGAACTGGTGGCGCTGGCGGCCGAACGCGGTCGGAAACTTCATGACGTGCGCATCCCTCCGGTTGCCTATCCGATTGCCAACGGCGTCAAGCGCAGCGGCAAGAGATGCCTGTTGATCGGCAGCGATTGTTCCTGCGGCAAGATGTACACGGCACTTTGCCTTGAACGCGAAATGCGCAAGCAGGGCATGAATGCGACGTTCCGGGCCACCGGGCAGACCGGCATTTTGATCACCGGTGGCGGTGTGCCGCTCGACGCAGTGGTTGCCGATTTCATGGCTGGCGCCGTTGAGCATCTGACACCCGATAATGATCCCGACCATTGGGATCTGATCGAGGGGCAGGGCAGTATTTTCCATCCGTCCTATTCGGGCGTTTCCATGGCGTTGATCCACGGTGGCCAGCCGGATGCGATGATCATCTGCGATGAACCAAACCGGCCGCATATGCGCGGCCTGCCGGATTACAAGGCCCAGAGCCTCGAAAAGCTGCGCGATACAGCGCTTGTACTGGCGCGTATCGTCAATCCGAACTGTCGGGTCACGGGCGTATCGCTGAACACGTCCGCGATGGGTGAAGCAGAAGCCCACGACTATGCCAAGCGTGTCGAGGATCGGATGGGTCTGCCGACCGTCGATCCCTATCGTCACGGCGCCCAACGCCTGGTCGCTGCGCTGGCATGAATTCGAGAGGCCTGACAAGCGTCGACGCGGCAGAAACCGTTTTTCCACTGGCCGAGGCGTTCACCATCTCCCGTGGCTCGCGCACGGAAGCGCGGGTCGTGACAGTGACCCTTAGCGACGGCGAACATATCGGTCGCGGTGAAAGCGTGCCCTATGCGCGCTATGGCGAGACCGTTGAGGGGGTCATTGCCGAAATAAGCACCATTGCCGGTGATCTGCAGGCCGGACTGGACCGCGAAGGTCTGCAGCACCGGCTGCCCGCCGGAGCCGCACGCAATGCCGTCGACTGTGCGCTGTGGGACCTGGAAGCGCGGCGAAGCGGACGCAGAGTTGCGGAGATCGTCGGCTTGCCAACGCCGCATCCGATGCAAACGGCTTTTACGCTGTCGTTGGAGGTGCCTGACCTCATGCGACAGAAAGCGGCGAAAAACGCCGGGCGGCCGCTCTTGAAGATCAAGCTTGGCGGCGAAGGTGACCTCGAACGCCTGGAGGCAGTGCGCGAAGGTGCGCCCGAAGCGGCGATCATCGTCGACGCCAATGAAGGCTGGACGCCGGAAACCTACGAGGCGCTGGCTCCGGAATTGTTGCGGCTCGGCGTGCAGATGGTCGAACAGCCGTTGCCCGCCGGCGATGACGACGCGCTTGCCAATGTCAACAGAATCCTCCCGGTCTGTGCCGATGAGAGCTGCCACGACCGTGCCTCGCTTGCCGCGCTCAAAGGCAAATATGACATGGTCAATATCAAACTCGACAAGACGGGCGGATTGACCGAAGCACTTAAGCTGAAAGTCGAGGCGCAGGCGCAGGGCTATCAGATCATGGTCGGTTGCATGGTGTCCTCGTCGCTGGCCATGGCTCCTGCGGTGCTGGTTGCACAGGGTGCACAGGTTGTTGACCTGGACGGTCCACTTCTGCTTGCCAGCGATCGCGACCACGCTTTGATTTATGACGATGCCGGCGTGCATCCGGCAACGTCGCAACTCTGGGGTTGATCATGCGAACAGTCTATGTGAACGGCGATTATGTCGCCGAAAACGAGGCCAAGGTCTCTGTCTTCGATCGGGGGTTCCTGTTCGCCGATGGCGTCTACGAAGTGACCTCGGTCCTCGACCGCAAGCTGGTGGATTTCGGCGGTCACTGCGGTCGGCTGCGGCGGTCGCTTGGCGAACTGCAAATGAACCTGGGTATCAGTGACGATGAGCTTCTGGCTATTCACCGCAAACTGGTCGACGTCAACGGGATCGATGAGGGACTGATCTATCTACAGGTGACGCGTGGCGCCGCAGACCGCGATTTTGTTTTTCCGCCGGCCGACACACCGGCGACGCTGGTGCTCTTCACCCAGAAAAAATCCCTGGTCGACAATCCGCTCGCAGAGCGCGGCCAGAAAGTCATCACGGTTGAGGACCAGCGCTGGATGCGCTGCGATATCAAGACGGTGCAACTGCTATTCCCGTCATTGGCCAAGATGGAAGCGCGGTCCAAGGGTGCCGATGACGCGTGGATGGTGCGCGATGGCCTGATTACCGAGGGGTCGTCGAACAATGCCTATATCGTCACTGACAAAGGGACGATCGTCACGCGCGATCTCTCCAACCTCATCCTGCATGGAATCACCCGCAGGGCTGTCCTCGAATGCGCCCGTAAACTGCAAATGAAAGTCGAGGAACGACCGTTTGCCTTGGACGAGGCTTTGACCGCGCGGGAAGCATTCGTGACCTCGGCCTCCGGCTTCGTTGTGCCGACTGTTGCCATCAATGACCAACCGATTGGTGACGGCTCTGCTGGTCCCGTCGCGCGCCAATTGCGGGAAACCTATATCGAGGAAATGCGGCGCTCTGCGGTCTGAGACCGCCTAAGCAGCGTTGTTTACTCGTCGGCGGTGCCTGGTTTCGGGCTCGGAACCGGCACTCGTCCAGATGTCGAAGCGCGCACACCGTCGTCACCGGCGTCCGGGATTTCCACGGAGTTTTCCTCCGACGCCGCTTGCTGCGTATTTTGCGTCGCATTGCCGGATGCAACGGCATCCGTCTCCACCAGATTGATGTTGAGGTCCAGAAGGCGAAGGAACCCATTGACCGGCTCAAACCGCATCCAGAAAGCGACGGTCAGCGGTTGACCCGCAACCGAGCCGGCTATGTCGAGCCGGCCGGCCTCATCCAGGGTTGGCGCCCGCGACAGAGCGATCGGCAGAACGAGCACCGGGGACAGATCAACCCGGGCATCTCGCAGCGGCTTGAATTCGATAGCAAGGGTAGCAGCCGAGTTCCGTGCCGCGAAAGAAGGTGCGGCGAGGTCTCGCAAAACGGTGTAATTGCCGGTTGCATTGGCATGGTCGACAGCACTGAGTGTCGACCGGACCAACCGCACCAGCAACGCCTTTTCGATCTGGCGTACCTGCTGGGTCTGTGCCGGCGGGTTTTCACTCTCGGTTTGTTCCTGCGCGATAGCAGCGATGCCGGAAAGGGCGAAAGCCAAAAGCAGGGTGAAAAGCGGTGCGAGGGCGGGTTTCAGCGACAAGGAACTGTTCTCCAATGGCGCTATCAGGATTACACGCTATTGGCGTTGAATACGAGAACAATCCACGTCAAGGATGAGCTTGGCCGCGCAGTGGATGGTCAGCGGAGTTCCGTTTTCAGAAGGTTCCAACCGGACAGTCGCCACACGAGCCAGGCCAGCAGCGCACCGGCATAACCGTCGACCACATAATGCCAGGCGAGAACGACAGATCCCAGAAGAATGGCGGCCGCGAAGAGCCAGGCCAAGGGCGCAAACCGCGAGCGACAATGCGTGGCATAGATCGCCAGCAAGACCGATGACGCGACGTGAAGCGAGGGGAATGCGGAGATGCCCGCCGATCCCTTTCGGGCACCTGTAAAGCCGTCCCAAAGCATCTCCTGCGTCGATAGCGCCCAGATCCGGAAATGCTCGTTGGCAGTATGAAGGTCGGCCATCAACGGAGCATAGTCGGAACCGAAGCCGAGGCGTTCGAAATAGACCGGGCCAGCCGACGAAAAGGTAAACGCCACAAAGACACCGGCGATCAACCACAACAGCATGAAGGATGTGAGGTAGCGCATGCGATTCTCGCTGTTGCGCGCTGACATGCCGACCAGAAAGTAGCTGCCGAGAATGATGAAGAACCACAGATTGTAGTTGAAGTTGATGAGCCATACCGCGAGTGGCTGGGTGATCAACCAGCCCAGCCAATCGTGGGGCAGGCGGCCAAAGCTGACGGCTATGTCCAGGTCGCGGAAGAACACGTCCCAGTCGAAGGGGTGCAGGAGGCCAATGGCGCCCTTGAGGATGCTGAAACCGGAAACGAAGAAGAGCAGCACGATGAAGGAATGGGCGGTGTTGACGGCCCGGTCACCGTGAAAGAGCGTCTCCTTTAGCCACCGCAGCATCGCCAGCGAGGGCGATTTGGGTTTTTCAACCAGCGCCAGGTGGAAGAACTTGACGATCAGTCCGGCAAATATGCCGACACCAGCAGCGACCGCGATATAGAAGCCAAACTGCCCGACAATGTCGAAATCAGGCCAGTTGCCGCTGACGGGGGCCACCACAAGCGCCAGCGAAAACGTGAACAGGGCGATGATGTAGAGGTTCCGATGGGTCGCGAACCCGCGCGAGAAACGGTCTGCCGCGCGTCGAAGCCCGGCACGTTCGATTTCGGGACCTGCAGCAAACTCAGACAATGGACTTATCGTGCCTCCGTTGCCCACGATTCTATAGGCACAAACACTTTAGATTTGGTGTACCGGCTGAACTGAGCTTCTGCGGCTCGGACCGGCTAAGTTGATGCGAATTTGGAATGAACTGATGCCGGAAATTGGCTTTACAACACGTTTGTCTTCCATCAATAAGCGTTCGAAATTCCAATTGGTAATAATATCGTTCAGCGAAGCGGCGGTGATCTCGACCGCATCTTCTGGCAAACCGGCAACGGTTGCGACCGATTGATTTCTTTGGTTGGAAACGAAAGACTAGACGTAATGGAGCTTCCGCGCCGCTCCCGCACCCAAATGGAGGAATTGCACCATGCTGGCTGAACTGAAACCGAAGGAATCGCCATCTCTGTCCACGTTCGACTGGGAAGATCCGTTCCGCCTGGACGATCAACTGACCGATGACGAACGCATGATCCGCGACGCCACCCGTTCCTATGCGCAGGAAAAACTGCAGCCAAGGGTGATCGAAGCCTATCGTGACGAGATCACCGATCCGGGGATTTTCCGGGAGATGGGCGAGATGGGTTTGCTCGGCATCACCGTGCCGGAAGCCTATGGCGGGTCCGGGGCCGGTTACGTCTCTTATGGCCTGGTTGCCCGCGAAGTCGAGCGTGTTGATTCTGGCTATCGATCGATGATGTCGGTGCAATCCTCCCTGGTCATGTATCCGATCTACGCCTATGGCTCCGAAGAACAGCGCAACCGCTATCTGCCGGGCCTGGCCCGGGGCGAGTTGATCGGCTGCTTTGGATTGACTGAACCCGACGCCGGCAGTGATCCCGGTGGTATGAAGACCCGAGCCGTCAAAACCGACGGCGGCTATCGGCTGAGCGGCACGAAGATGTGGATCTCCAATGCACCCATCGCCGATGTCTTCGTTGTCTGGGCGAAGTCAGAGGCGCATGACGGCAAGATCCGCGGGTTCATCCTGGAAAAGGGCATGGCCGGACTGTCGGCGCCAAAGGTCGGTGGCAAACTGTCGCTGCGGGCCTCCATCACCGGCGAAATCGTCATGGACGGTGTCGAGGTTGACGAATCTGCCTTATTGCCGAACGTGTCCGGTCTGAAAGGTCCGTTCGGCTGCCTGAACCGGGCGCGCTATGGAATCTCCTGGGGCGCCATGGGTGCGGCGGAGTTCTGCTGGCATGCAGCGCTCCAGTATGGGCTCGACCGCAAGCAGTTCGGTCGCCCGCTGGCACAGACACAGCTCTATCAGAAGAAACTGGCAGACATGCAGACTGAGATTTCGCTCGGTCTTCAGGGGTCTCTGCGGGTCGGACGGCTGATGGATGAGGCCAACGCGGCGCCGGAGATGATTTCCATCGTCAAGCGCAACAATTGCGGCAAGGCGCTGGATATCGCGCGCATGGCAAGGGACATGCACGGCGGCAACGGCATTTCCGAAGAATTCCAGGTCATGCGCCATATGTGCAACCTGGAAACCGTCAACACTTACGAAGGTGCCCACGACGTTCATGCCCTGATCCTCGGTCGGGCACAAACCGGCCTTCAGGCGTTTTTCTGATCGGATCAGGCAATGGACCGCGCGGACATTGTCCACGACAATTTTCTGGCTCGGGTGAGGGCGGGAGATCTTCCTCCGCCTTCCGACGCCGTTTCATTGGCGGAGGCGGGGCTGTCGCCATCCGATCTGGTGACGTTGTTTCGCAGCCAGGTCCTGTCGCGTCAGCTCGATCGGACGTCACGGAAATTGCAGGCGCGAGGTGAGGGGTTCTACACCATCGGTTCGTCCGGCCATGAGGGCAACGCAGCGGTTGCCGCAGCGCTGCGGTCGGACGATATGGCGTTCCTGCATTACCGGGATGCAGCCTTTCAAATACAGCGAGCCTCGCAGCGACCGGGCGAAACTCCGGCCTGGGACATGCTGTTGAGTTTCGTTGCGTCCAGCGACGACCCGATTTCCGGCGGCCGGCACAAGGTGCTTGGATCGGCAGCACTCCACATCCCGCCACAGACGTCGACCATTGCCAGCCATTTGCCGAAAGCCGTCGGCACCGCCTATTCAATTGGCCTGGCCAAGCGCCTCAAACCGGAACATCAGCAACTCGCGGACGATGCCATTGTCATGTGCAGTTTCGGCGATGCTTCCGCGAACCACTCGACAGCTCAAGGCGCGTTCAATACCGCGTGCTGGACTGCCTATCAGGGCATTCCGATGCCATTGCTCTTCGTGTGCGAAGACAACGGTATCGGCATATCCACGCGCACACCGGGCGGCTGGATCGAAGCGACTTTTTCCAACCGGCCGGGCTTGAAATACCAGCGCTGTTCCGGTCTGAATGCCGCGAGCGCCTACAAAGCAGCGCGTGAAGCAGCGGCCTATGTTCGCAAACGGCGAAAGCCGGCTTTCCTGCATGTCGACACGGTACGGCTCTACGGCCACGCCGGGTCCGATATGCAGACTGCCTACATGAGCAAACAGGCCATGGAGGCCGACGAGGCCAACGATCCACTGCTGCACACCGCCCGCATGCTGCTCGACAACGGCATCCTCGACATAGAAGCTGTTTTGCAGATCTATGACCAAACGGAAGCCCGCTGCACCCGCATAGCCGAGCAGGTCATTACCCGGCCGAAGCTGGAGACGCCGAAGCAGGTGATGGCGAGCCTTGTACCGCCACGCCGCGAATGCCGTCCCAAAAACGGGCCGTCTGCTGAACAACGTACGGGTATCTTCGGCAGTGATGCCAAGACGCTCGACAGCCCGCAACACATGGCACGAATGATCAACTGGGCGCTCACCGACCTGATGCTCGAACACGACGAGATCGTCATGGCGGGTGAGGATATCGGTCCGAAGGGTGGTGTCTACAACGTCACGGCAAAGCTGCACGCGCGTTTCGGGGCGCATCGCGTGATCAATACACTGCTTGATGAGCAGTCGATTCTCGGACTCGGAATCGGGCTTGCGCATAATGGCTTCCTGCCGATCCCGGAGATCCAGTTTCTGGCCTATCTGCACAATGCAGAAGACCAGTTGCGCGGCGAGGCGGCGACACTGAGTTTCTTCTCCAACGGCCAATACACCAACCCGATGATCATCCGGATTGCCGGGCTTGGCTATCAGAAGGGTTTCGGTGGCCACTTTCACAACGACAACAGCCTGGCGGTGCTGCGCGACATCCCGGGCATCGTGATTGCCTGTCCCTCAAACGGTGCAGACGCCGTTCACATGATGCGCGAGTGCGTGCGGCTGGCGCGTGAAGAACAGCGCGTGATTGCGTTCGTGGAACCGATCGCGCTCTACATGACGCGCGACCTGCACGAGCAAAAGGACGGACTTTGGACATTTCGCTACGATCCGCCTGGCGAGGGCCAGGCGATCGGGATCGGCGACATTGGCCAGTATGGAGATGGCGAAGACCTGGCCATCGTCACCTATGGCAACGGCTATTATTTGTCCCGTCAGGCCGAGCGCATCCTCGCTGAGAAACACGGCCTGAATGTGCGGGTCATTGACCTGCGCTGGCTGGCACCGCTCAACGAAGAGGCAATCCTCTCCGCCGTCGAACCTTGTGATCACGTACTGGTCGTGGACGAATGCCGGGTAACCGGTTCGCAGTCGGAAGCCCTGATGACTCTCCTGGCGGAGAGTGCCTCATCGGATAAGAAAACCAAGCGTATCTCCGCCCATGACAGCTTCATTCCGCTCGGAAGGGCCGCAACGGCGACGTTGCCGAGCCGTGACGGTATCGTCGAAGCCGCGCTCGAGCTGACGGGACGGCCAGCATGACCAGAACTGCAGTCGTGATCTGCCCGGGCCGCGGAACCTATAACAGCCCGGAGCTGGGTTACCTTTCCCGTCATCATGCGGAAAAGGCCGACTTGCTGTCGATGCTGGATGGTTATCGCGCAGAGCGAGGTCAGACACCGGTCAGGGAGCTCGACAGTGCCGAGCGCTATTCCCCGTCCGTCCACACACGCGGCGACAATGCTTCGCCTTTGATCTACGCGTGCTCCTACGCGGATTTCCTGTCGATCGATCGTGGCGAAATCGAAATCGTCGCCGTCACCGGCAATTCCATGGGCTGGTACAGCGCTCTGGCCTGCGCCGGCGCTCTCGATGCAGAAGGCGGCATGGCGGTGGTCAATACCATGGGCACGCTGATGCAGGAAAACCTGGTCGGCGGCCAGATGATCTACCCATTTGTCGATTCCGACTGGCATGCAATTCCCGGAAAACGGGATGAACTGCTGGCACTGGTCGAGCACATCGGTGCGATGCCGGATCATGCGTTGTTCGTTTCGATCGATCTCGGTGGAATGCTGGTCTTTGCCGGAGACGAGGCCGGTCTTTCTGCGCTGGAGGCTGAGCTGCCACCAGTCGATGATCGTTTTCCCATGCGGTTGAAAAATCATGCGGCGTTTCACACGCCGTTGCTCGAGGGCGTGGCGGAAAAGGGCAGGGCTGAACTGTCGCCCGATTTGTTCCGGCAACCGGATGTGCCGCTGGTCGATGGGCGAGGGGCTATCTGGTATCCGCATGGCGTGGACACGGCGGAGCTCTACGGCTACACGCTCGGCCACCAGGTGACGCAGACCTATGACTTTGCGCTGGCAGTGCAGGTTGCGACGCGGGAGTTCGCGCCCGACCACCTGATCATCACGGGGCCGGGGACAACACTTGGGGGCGCCGTTGCCCAGTCGCTGATCGAAATCGACTGGCAAGGCCTTGCCGGCAAGGCTGAGTTTGCCGCACGCCAGGCCGCGTCACCCTTCGTCATATCGATGGGCATGGACGACCAGCGCACACTTATTGCTGGCTGACGAAACTGCGGGGATTGGAAAATGCAGAAGGTGGCGGTTCTCGGTTTGGGCAAGGTCGGCAAGCTGGCGGCTTTGCTGTTGCATGAAGCTGGTTTTGAAGTCATCGGGCTTGACGTCAGGACGCCGCGCGAAGCGTTGCCCCTCGGAACAGCTGTTGCCGATGTGACCGATGTGGAAGGTCTTGCTGCCCGCTTTGGTGATGTCGATGCGGTGCTGTCCTGCCTGCCGTATCATCTGAATATTGGTATTTCGGATGCGGCCCACCAGGCGTCGATCCACTATTTCGACCTGACCGAGGACGTGCCAACGACCCAGCACATCATCCAACTGGCCGAAACATCTGAACGGTTGATGGCGCCGCAATGCGGACTGGCTCCGGGATTCGTCGGCATTGTCGGCGCAGATCAGATCGCGCGGTTCGACAGTTGCCGCTCGCTGCGCATGCGCGTCGGAGCGTTGCCGCAGCATCCGACGGGCCTGATGGGCTATTCCTTCAACTGGTCGCCGGCGGGCGTGGTCAATGAGTATCTCAACGATTGCGAGGTGATCGAGGGTGGCGAGCGCAAGTGGGTGTCGCCGATGGAATGGCTGGAAACCATTTATATCGATGGGGTCAAGCTGGAGGCCTTTACCACTTCAGGCGGGCTTGGAACGATGTGCGATACCTATCACGGTGTCGTCGACAACATCGATTACAAGTCGATGCGCTATCCCGGCCATGTCGAACTGATGAATTTCTTCTTTCACGAGTTGCTGATGCGGGACCGGCGGGACCTGGCCGGCGAAATCCTGGTCAACGCCAAGCCGCCGGTCGACGATGATGTCGTCTACGTGCATGTCGCGGCCGAGGGCGACAGCGAGGGACGGCTGGCGCGCAAGGAGTTTGTCAGGGCCTACCGGCCGATGGAGATCGCCGGCCAGGAGCGCACGGCGATTGCGTGGACCACTTCAGCTTCGGTTGTCGCCGTCATCGAGATGGTGCGGGATGGATCTTTGCCGGATCGCGGGTTTCTCAAACAGGAGGATGTTCCACTGGACGCCTTCCTGAAAACGCGGACCGGCGCGTTTTTCGATCAGGGACACTAAACTGGCACGCCAACTTCCCCAGACCAGTCTGCTCGAGACGTTCGAAGCCGCCGCCAAGCGCAACAGCTTCACATTGGCCGCGGCCGATCTGCACATGACGCAAGGAGCCGTCAGCCGACAGATCCGGACCCTTGAGGAAATGCTCGGCGTGGAGCTCTTCATCCGGCGGCGGCAGCGGGTAGTATTGTCACCGGCTGGAACGGCCTACCTGGCGGAAATCAGCAAGGCATTGTCGATCATCCGCCTGGCCTCCACCTCGCTTCAGGTCAACCCGGAGGGCGGTGTCCTCAATCTTGGTATTCTGCCGACATTCGGAACCCGTTGGCTGGCGCCGCGATTGACCGAATTCCTGCGAGAGCACCCGGGCATCACCGTCAATCTCACCACGAAGCTGCGGCCGTTCGATTTCGCCGGCGAGCTGCTGGATGCGGCCATCCATTTCGGTTCCGAAGACTGGCCCGGGACTGAAAGGCTGCACCTGTTTGACGAGACCGTCGTACCGGCCAGTTCGCCCGACTTTCTTGCCGGATTGAGCATTGGTTCCGTCGAGGACATCGCCGATGCGCCGCTTCTGCACATCGCAACACGGCCTGACGCGTGGAAAACATGGTTCGCGCTCAACGGGCTGGAGGTCGACCTGACGCCGGGTACCACGTTCGATCAGTTCGCGACGACGGCTCAGGCGGCAGCCCACGGGCTAGGATTGGCGCTGCTGCCGGAATTTCTGATTGAGGAAGAGCTGAAAACGGGCCGGCTCGCGCCGGCGTGGGATCAGGCGAACCGCAGTATTGGCAGTTATTCGCTGATCTGGCCGGAGACGCGCCGGGACCATCCTCCGTTGACGCATTTCCGGCAATGGCTTTCGGATATCGTGCCGCAAAACGAGGATGTTGTGCGGGAATCCTGAGATTTTGAATCAGGTATGCGGTCGTAAACCGCTAATCACCCGAACCGCTTCGTCACGAACTTCCGGGATGGTGGCCCCCAGCAGCGAGATCCGGTCGAATATGTCGGGGTTCTCGGACATGGTCTGGCGCAGGGCGCGACCGAACGCCTGTCGCAACTCCGTCCCGATGTTGAATTTGGCGACGCGGCTTTCGCTGGCCAGATTGCGGCGGACCCCCGATGGAATGCCGCTGCCGCCATGGAGCACCAGCGGTAAGGAGGTTGCGGCTTCTATGGCGCGCAGGCGCTCATGGTCGATCTCAGCCTGTGCGCTGGTTTGCAGATGGACGTTGCCGACGGAGATAGCCATGGCGTCGGCGCCACTCTCACGATCGAATTGCGCAGCTTCTTCAACGGATGTCAGTTGGGAGGGCGCGCCTGCAGAGTAGCCGACAAAGCCGACTTCTCCCTCAACCGAAACGCCGGCCGCATGGGCTGTCTCGCATATTTGAGCGGTCATGGCGATGTTTTGATCTATCGGCAGATCGGAACCATCGAACATGACCGAGGTGAATCCTTCTTCAATGCCTTCCCGGCACTCGTCGGCGGTTTTGGCGTGGTCGATGTGACACACGACCGGGATCGACGCCTGGTCTGCCAGCATGCGCAGCATCTTTCCGAGAACAGGGACCGGCGTGTGCTTCCGACAACCGGGACCTGCCTGGAGAATGATCGGTATGCCGGTGGCTTCGGCAGCCTCGACATAGGCGATCGCATCTTCCCAACCGAGCACCACAAGGCCAGCGACCGCGTATCCGTCCCGAACCGCCGGATCCAGGACGTCACGCAGTGTTGCGGCGGTCATTTGAATTTCGCGATCATGTCTTTGATACCGGGGATCGTTTCGATCTGCCAGGCATGATCGGGCTGGAAATACTGCACCAGCGAGCGCTGCGACAGGCCGCCCAGAATAGTGAAGTAGTACATCTCGTAGCCGGGGGCGACGACGCAAGGGTGATACCCCTTGTCGAGTACAATCGTTGATCCATCGACGATGTGATAGGCATCTCCGACAGCCCCGTCCTCGCGCTGGACCAACTGCATTCCGAATCCATTGGCTGGTTTGAAGCGGAAATTGTAGGTCTCGTCGTGGCGCGATTCTTCCGGTAGCCGGTCGGTGTCGTGTTTATGCGGTGGGAAACCGGACCAGCCGCCCTGACCAACGGTGAACAGTTCGGAAACCAGCAACCGGCCGACCCGGTCGTGATACTTGGTGCCGAGAATGTGCTTGATCTTGCGGTGGGTCTTGGTGTCGTCCGAGCCGTATTGCACCAGGTCGAGTTCGTCGGCGCGCACCGCGAACGGCTCCAGTGTACGGTCGTAGCGGGCACCGGCGACGAAGATTTCCGCTTCGTCACTGGTCGCGACAAGCCGCGCTTTGGCGCCGGTCGGCACATAGACCCCTTCGGGTTCTCCGTCCCAGACATCGATCGTCCGGTTCCCGATGGCCTGGAACGCCTCGCCTTCGACCTCTATGTCGACGGTCCCCGTGGCCGGGACGATGCAGGTCTCGTAACCGGGCACTGCATATTCGAAGGCCTGGTCCTTCCGAAGTTTGATGATGTTGAAGTAATTGAGCGGTACGCGCGTATCGTCGACATCGATGATCGCTTTGTTGCCGTTGTCAAACGGAGGTATGTGCATGATCAGCCTTCTTTGCTTCGCTGGTCGATGAATAGGTTTGGATGAATTCGTCGAGCTCTTCGGGGCCCGGCATGGCTGGTGCACAGCCGACCTTTGAAACGACGATGGCCGCAGCCGCGGAGCCGCGCCGGAGGCTGTCTCTCAAGTCGCGCCCGTTGGCCAAGGCGGCGATGAGGTTTCCGAGGAAGGCGTCGCCCGATCCGGTGGGTTTCAACGCCTTGACCCGGTAGATGCCGGTCTCGATCTCCTTCGATCCGGAGAAAGTCACCGATCCCTTTTCGCCCATCTTGTAGATCACCAGCCTGTTGTCGGCCAATTCTCTGGCCAGCTTTCGGCCTGCCGCGACGTCTCCGCCCAGTGTCGCGAACTCCTCATCGTTGCCGACGATCATGTCGCAAAGGCGAGCGGCTTTCAGGCACACCTGACCGGCATCAGCCGGGCTGGGCCAGGTGTAGGGCCGGTAGTCGAGGTCAAGGATCACAGGCATGCCAGCGGCCCGCGCCTTCTCGAAGGCCAGGAAGGTTGCCGCTCTGGAAGGCTCGGAGGCAAAGCAGGTGCCGGTGGCGATCAAGGCTCCGTAGGGTGCGAAATCAGTATTTTCGATCGTCTCCGGTTCCATCTCGAAATCGGCTGCGCCGTTGCGATAGATGACCGACTGGCAGTTCTCCAGGCGTGTTTCGACGACCGCAAGGGATGCACGCGCCTGGCCGCCGACCTGGCGCACCAAACTCGTATCAATGCGATACCGTTGCAGCTGATTGATGATGAAGCGGCCGATGGCGTCGTCTGAAACGGATGTAAGCAGCGTCGCGGTTCCGCCTTGCCTGGTGATCGCCACGGCAATGTTGGCCGACGAGCCGCCGAGGGCGGAGGTGAAAGCATCCGCGTGTTCGGTCTCAGCCCCGGGCGGATCGGCGTAGAGATCCATTCCGGCACGGCCGATCACCAGAAAATTGTTCTTGCGCAACGCTTCCAGCATGTCAGATGCCTGTTCTTTGCGATTTGCGCTGCTCGTCGAGTTCCTGACGCGCTTCCCGGACTTCCTTCCGGTCGGAAACCTCCGGAAGACCGACCTCCCACCAGGCATGGCCTTCACCGGTCCAGCCGTCGAACGCGTCGACCTGCAGCGAAATCAGATAGGTGCGGTCCGAGGCTTTGGCGCGGGCGAACGCCTCCTCGAGTTCGGCAATGGAGTGCACCGTTTCTGCGTTCGCACCCATCGCCCGGCCATGGGCCTCGAAGTCGACTGCAAACGGTTCGACGGCCAGATTGCAGTCGCGGATCAGGTTGTTGTAGGAGGCGTTGCCGGTGTTGTTCTGCAGCTTGTTGATGACCGCGAAGCCGCCATTATCGCAGACGATCACGATCATCTTGCGGCCGCTGAGGACCGACGAATAGATGTCGGAGTTGAGCAGCATATAGGAGCCGTCACCGGTAAAGACGATGGTGTCCTTGCCGGGGGCTGTTTCCATTTGACCCATGCTGGCTCCCCAGCCGCCGGAAATCTCATAGCCCATGCAGGAAAAGCCGAATTCGACGTCAACGGAGCTGATCGACTTGGTGCGCCAATTGGCGGTCACTTCGGCCGGCAGCCCGCCAGCCGCCGCAACGACCCGGTCTTCCGGGTCGCACAGCCGGTTTACGGCACCGATCACCTGGGCGTAGGACATGGGTCGGTTGCTGCCTTCAGCGGTGACCGGGCTGATGTTGTCGTCGACACAGGCATCCCACAGGCGCCGTTCTTCCGCGGCTGTGTGTTGCCAGGTTTCCGGTGTTCTGTAGTCACCCATCGCATTGGCCAGCAGGCCCAGGGCGCGTTTGGCGTCGCCGACCACCGGTAGGGACCGGTGTTTGGTGGCATCGAATCGGGCCGCGTTGACGCCGATGATGCGGGCGTCGCGGGCGAAGGCCGACCAGGAGCCGGTCGTAAAATCCTGCAGCCGTGTTCCAACGGCCAGAATGGTGTCCGCCTGACCCGCCAGGGCGTTCGCGGAGTTGGATCCGGTCACACCCACAGGGCCGCAGTTGAGCGCATCGGAATGCAGGAGATTGGCTCGTCCGGCAATCGTCTCGACGACCGGGATTGCGTGGCGGTGGGCGAATTCAGTCAACTCATCCACCGCGCCGGAGTATTGCACACCGCCGCCGGCAATGATCAACGGTCGTTCGGAAGATTGCAGCAGTGCAACGGCTTCGGCGATTTCGGCTTCGTCGGGTGTTTGCCGGCGGATCCGGTGCGTGCGCTCCTCGAAGAATTCCAACGGATAGTCAAAGGCCCAACCCTGGACGTCCTGCGGAAGGCCGAGAAAGGCCGGACCGCAATCGGCCGGATCGAGCATGGTCTCGATGGCGCGCGGCAGGGACTGAATGAGCTGCGCCGGATGGGTGATCCGGTCCCAGTAACGGGTGACCGACTTGAAGGCGTCATTGACGGAAAGGGTCGGGTCGCTGAAATGCTCGACTTGCTGCAACACAGGATCGGGCAGGCGGGTGGTAAAGGCGTCGCCGCACAGAAGCAGCACCGGCAGGCGATTGGTGTGCGCAATGCCGGCCGAAGTCAGCATGTTGGTTGTTCCGGGACCGGCGGAGGAGGTGGCGAACATGAACCGCCGACGCAATTGCTGTTTGGCATAGGCAATCGCCGCCATTGCCATAGACTGTTCGTTTTGTCCGCGCCAAAGGGGCAGTTCGTCGCGGAAGGCATAGAGTGCTTCGCCGAGGCAGGTCACGTTGCCGTGGCCGAAGATGCCGAATCCGCCCGCGCACAGCCGGATGCGTGTACCGTCGATTTCGATATACTGAGCGGCCAGATGGCGGATCAGCGCTTGTGCCATCGTGAGGCGGATCGTGGTGTCGGTGCCGGTCATTGGATCTCCACCGGTGGTCGTTGATTGTTTTCTGAGGGGCGGTTCTTGACGCCAGAGCGTAAATCGAGTTTATGAATTTTGCAACCGGTTGCAAAATCAGGCCAGGGAGTGAGCGATGCGGCGCATTGGCATCGGTGTTATCGGCGGCGGCTACATGGGCAAAGCGCACTCCGTTGCGATGAACGCGGTGGGCGCGGTTTTCGGCACAAAGCTCCGTCCGCATTGCGAAATGATCTGCACGACAACGCAGGAGGGAGCTGCCCGCAAGGCAGCGGAACTCGGTTTTGACAGGTCGACGTCGGACTGGCGCGTCCTTGTCGATGACCCTGCCGTTGAGGCCATTATCATCGCCACGCCCCAACACACCCATCTTGAGATCGCGCTGGCAGCCTTTGAACGGGGCAAGGCGGTGTTCTGCGAGAAGCCGATGGGTCTGGGTCTGCACGAAACCCGGGAGATGGTTGCTGCGGCTGAATCGAGTGGCGCGATCAACATGTGCGGTTTCAACTATATCCGCACGCCCGCTTCGCAACTCGCCCGGCAGATGATCGAGGCGGGTGAAATTGGTGACATCACCTATTTTCGCGGCGAGCACACCGAGGATTTTTTCGCCGATCCGGCGGAGCCGGCAACCTGGCGTGTATTCGGTCAGGCGAATGGCACAATGGGCGATCTGGCGCCCCATATGATCAATGGCGCGCTGGCGCTCGCCGGTCCTATTCGCTCCCTGGTGGCCGATATCGAAACGGTCCACTCCAAGCGGCCGGGAGAGGAAGGCGATGTCGAGGTCACCAATGACGATCACGGACAATTCCTGTGCCGTTTTGATAGCGGTGCCATGGGTGCGCTTTACTTCAGCCGTGTCGCAACGGGCCGCAAGATGGGATACGCCTACGACATTTATGGGACAAAAGGTGGTCTGCGTTTCGACCAGGAGGACCAGAATGCACTCTGGTTCTACGACGGCGCCGCGCCAAAGGGGCGAGAGGGCTACACCAAGCTGCTGACCGGCCCGCAGCACCCGGACTACGAAGCATTTTGCCTCGGACCGGGACACGGCACCGGCTATCAGGATCAGATTATTATCGAAGCCAAGGATTTCCTGGCGGCCATCGAGAGCGGAACGGCCGTTTGGCCGACGTTCCGGGACGGGTTGATGGCGGCTGAAGTCGTCGAGGCCGCCTGGCTGTCGCATCGTGAGCGGCGCTGGGTGTCGGTCGACGAGGTTTGAAAAGCTCCAGGTTTTTGGGGCGTCACTGAAAGTGCGAACACATGAGTATCAAGATCGGCAATGCGCCCTGCAGCTGGGGCGTCGAATTTGCGGACGATCCGCGCAACCCGCCGTGGGAAACGGTCCTCGATGAGTGCAAGGCTGCTGGCTATCACGGAATCGAACTGGGACCGGTCGGTTTCATGCCGGAGGACCCTGCGCTCCTGGGCGACGCTCTGGCCGCCCGCGATCTGGAACTCATCGGCGGTGTGGTCTTCAGACCTTTTCACGATCCGGCGCAATGGGATGATGTGCTGGACGGAGCGGTGCGCACCTGCCGCGCCCTCAAGGCGCACGGTGCTCGGCATTTCGTGTTGATCGACTCGATTTCAGCGGACCGGGCCCCCACCGCCGGACGGCCGGAGGAGGCGGTGCAGTTCGATGCCAGCCAGTGGTCGGCCTATGTCGATCGGATCGAACAGGTGGCCCGCATTGGCTTCGAGGAATATGGCCTGACAGCCTCGATCCATCCGCACGCCGGCGGCTTCTGCGATTTTCTGCCGGAGGTAGAACGTATTCTGGACGAGATCGATCCAAAGCTGCTGTGGCTTACGCTCGATACCGGCCACTCTCATTATGCCGGTTTTGATCCGGTCGCCTTCATGCGCAAATACATGGATCGCGTTGCCTACGTGCACTTCAAGGATATCGAACCACGCGTAAAGGAGCATGTGATCGCCAATCGCATCGATTTCTACGAAGCTTGCGGAAAGGGTATCTTCTGCAACCTGGGAGACGGTGAGACAGATTTCAACGGCGTTCGCGAGTTGCTCTCGAAAGCGGAATTCAGCGGCTGGTGTACCGTCGAGCAGGACTGCGATCCAACGGGCGACACGTCGCCGGTGGATGACGCGCGGGCGAACCGCGATTACCTGAGAACAATCGGATTTCATTGAGGATTGGTCCATGGCCAGATTGAATTGGGGCATGATTGGTGGCGGCAAAGGCAGCCAGATCGGACCGGCACACCGCATCAGTGCGGGGCTGGATGGGCTGTACACCTTTGCGGCCGGGGCGCTCGATGCGGATCCTGAAAGGGGCAGGGCCTATGCCGTTGAATTGGGCGTTCCGAAGGATCGCGCCTATGGCGATTGGCGCGAGATGCTGGCTGGAGAGAGCGGCCGAGATGACCGCATTGACCTGGTGACCGTCGCGACGCCGAACGCCACCCACTACGAGATTACCAAGGCATTTCTCGAAAACGGCTTTCACGTGCTGTGCGAAAAGCCGATGACCATGAACGCGCGGGAAGCCGAAGACATCGTGGCAACCGCGGAAAAGGCGGGTCGGACCTGTGCGGTGAATTACGGCTACAGCGGATATCCGATGGTGCGCCATATGCGTGCGATGGTGGGCCGCGGCGATCTCGGGTCTATCCGCCTCATCAAGGCGGAATTTTCTCACGGCTTCCACGCCGATGCCGCCGACGCCGACAACCCGCGCATTCGCTGGCGCTATGACCCGTCCCAGATCGGACCATCAGCGCAATTCGCCGACTGCGGGATTCACGCCCTTCACATGGCAAGTTTTGTTGCCGGGCAGGAGGCGGTTGAACTCTCCGCCGACTTCGTTTCAACGATAAAATCCCGGCAATTGGAAGACGATGCGATGCTTAACGTTCGCATGGATGGGGGCGCTCATCTGCGGCTTTGGACGAGCTCGATCGCCGTCGGCCGAATGCACGGATTGACACTCCAGGTGTTCGGTGAGAAGGGCGGATTGAGCTGGGAGCAGCAATGGCCGGATCAGCTCCATTGGACCGGCGTTGGCGGCCGAACACAGATCATCGAGCGCGGGGAGCCGAATCTGTCGGCGGAGGCCGACCGGGCGACACGGGTGACCATTGGTCATGCCGAAGGCATGCCGCTTGCCTTTGCGAATATCTATGCGGATCTGGCGGAGGCAATCGCCGCCGAGAAGCAAGGTCGCGCACCGGATGCGGCAGCGATGTCCTACCCGACGGCCATCGACGGCATGCGCTCGATGGCGGCCATCGAAGCTGCCGTTGCTTCTGCTGAAAGCAACGGCTCGTGGGTTGATGCTCGGCCGCGGTCGCTAAGGTAACGGTCGAAGCGAACTGCGCTCGACGATCGAACAGGGAAACAGTCTCGATTCGGGGCTGCGCATCGGTTCATCGACCATGGCGATCACCAGGTCGATCGAGCTCAAGATAATGTCTCTGGTGGGCTGGCGAATGGTCGTCAGGTCGTAGGCCGCCCATCCGGACATGGTCATGTCGTTGAAGCCGAGAAAGCCAATATCCTGCGGAATGCGGAGGCCTTTCGATCGGGCTGCATCCATGGCGCCCATGCAGATCAGATCATCGCCGCAGAATACGGCGTCGACCGTGGTGCGTTCGAGCAACGAGCTCATGGCCCGCTTCCCGGCGAGGTAGGAGTAATTGTCGGCAAAGGATATGTCGGCCGCCTCGACGCCGCGCTGCGCGAGGCCGCGGACAAATCCCTGAAGCCGGTCTTGCGTGGAGGTCGCCGACTTTGGGCCGCCGAGAAGGGCAACCGACTGGTAACCTCTGTCGATCAGGGTCTGCGCCGCCATTTCGCCGCAGCGCTGATTGTCGATGCCGACCACATGGGCCTCCGATTGCACATCGAACTTCCCGAATGTGTGGATCACAGGTATCCCGGCCTTCCGAAACGCACTGGTGAAGGACGGCGGCAGCGTTGATGTTGCGACGATAACACCGTCGACACGGTACTGCCGGAGCATATGCAGGGACTTGAGCGGATCCGTTTCGGTCGTCAAATTGACGAGAAGCGGACGAAACCCCCGTTCCTGCAGTGCCGTCGTGTAGAGATCGAAGACTTCGAGAAAGAGCGGGTTCTGAAAATTGTTGGCTACGAGGCCAATGAGTTTTGTCCGGTTGGTCGCCAGGCTGCGGGCGATGAGGCTGGGCTGATAGCCGAGATCGCGGGCTGCTCGCTCCACCTTCTTACGCGTTTTGTCGGAAACGCTGGCGCCCTCCGTGAAGGTTCGCGAGACAGCGGACCGGGAAACGCCGGCACGTTCTGCTACTTCTTTCAGCGTTACCGCCAATGGGGCCTCCGTGCGAGCAGTCCAGACGGTTCCATACACTGAACACTGCTCGAGCTCAAAACAGAGTAATCCGATCGAAATATTTTGCAACCGGTTGCAAAATATTCTTGAATTTGGTTTAGTGTCTTGGGGATGACCCGGACCGGGTCGTGCCGCATGAATGACTAGCGGAGGAACTCAACAGATGAAATCGTTGAAGAAGGTATTGCTGGCGTGCGCAATCACGGCTGGCACAGTGCTGGGCGTATCGACAAGCGCGAGCGCTGAAGGCGAGCGGATTATTCTTGTCAGCCACGCACCGGATTCGGATTCGTGGTGGAATACGATCAAGAACGGCCTCGCTTTGGCTGGCCAGCAGGTCGGAGCCAATGTCGAGTATCGCAATCCGCCGACCGGCGACATTGCGGACATGGCACGCATTATCGAGCAGTCGGCAGCATCGAACCCGGACGGCATTATCACGACGCTGGCCGACCCGGACGTGTTGAACGGCCCGATTCAGAACGCCGTTGCCAAAGGTATTCCGGTGATCATCATCAACTCGGGCACGCCCGAGCAGGCCGCTGAAGTCGGCGCGCTGATGTATATCGGACAGCCAGAATACGATGCCGGACTTGCAGCGGGTATGCGCGCCAAACGTGATGGCGTCGGCTCTTTCCTGTGCGTCAACCACGTCGTTTCAAACCCGGTCGTTGGTGAGCGTTGTCGTGGCTTCGCCGATGGTCTCGGCGTCGACCTGGGCAGCTCGATGATTGACTCGGGCCAGGACCCGGCTGAAATCAAGAACAAGGTCAAGGCTTACCTGTCGGCCAACCCGGACACGGACGCCGTCCTGACGCTCGGCCCGACCTCGGCGGACCCGACGATCGAAGCCCTGAAAGAAAACGGCATGGCCGGTGACATCTATTTCGGCACGTTCGACCTGGGCACCGAAATCGTCAAAGGCATCAAGGACGGCACGATCCAGTGGGGCATCGACCAGCAGCCCTTCCTGCAGGCCTACCTGCCGGTGATCGTTCTGGCCAACTACAAGCGCTACGGCGTTCTGCCGGGCAACAACATCAATTCCGGACCTGGTTTTGTGACCAAGGACGCTCTGGGAATGGTTGAAAAGCACGCCGGCGAATATCGCTAGGCGATGGCAAAAAGGTCGCGGTTTCCAGGAACCGCGACCCCCATCCCGCAGGCTTGAGCCGCGGGATGACCGGGTGAGCTGCAGGGGATGCGGCCTTACCGCGTAGTATCAGCGGCCAATTGTGTAGGGCCGCAATCGAACAGATCGGGATAAAGAGGCGTCGTCGGCTTGTGGTCGCGGCGCACAAATGGAGGCTATCATGTCCCAGGCCGAGACCAAGGACGACGGGTCGGCAGGTGCCGACGAACGCGTCCGGGAAATGTCGCCGCTGCGCAAGGCGCTGGTGCGACCGGAACTCGGATCAATATGCGGGGTTATCCTCGTCTTCATCTTCTTTTTGGCAATTGCCGGCGACTCGGGAATGTTCTCGGCCGAAGGCATCATGAACTGGACAGTGGTATCAGCGCAGTTCGCGATTATTGCTGTCGGCGCGTGCCTGTTGATGATTGCCGGCGAGTTTGACCTGTCTGTGGGCTCGATGATCGGCTTCTCCGGCATCGTGATCGCGGTGTTCTCGGTGACGCTTGGTTTTCCGATGTGGATCGCCATCATCGCCGCTTTCCTGATTGCGATGTGCATCGGATGGCTGAATGGTTTTCTGGTCATCCGAACCGGTCTGCCATCGTTCATCGTGACGCTGGCGTTTTTGTACATCCTGCGCGGTTTCACCATTTTCATCCCAATCAGCACAACCAACAAGACGATCATCGGCGGCCTCAAGGACGCGGCGGAGGGTGATTGGCTTGCGGCAGTGTTCGGCGGCAAGATCCTCAAGGGCGTGTTCGTGTGGCTGGCCGATCTCGGCCTGATCGACACCTTCGTCGCCGGTAACCGTGCGGGGGAGCCCGTCGTGGACGGGATACCGATGTTGATCGTCTGGGCGATTGCTTTGATCATTTTCGGCCACGTTTTGTTGACGCGCACTCGGTTCGGCAACTGGATCTTCGCGGCCGGAGGCGATGCACAGGCGGCCCGTTACACGGGTGTGCCGGTCAACCGTGTGAAGATCCTCATGTTCATGTTCACAGCGTTCTGCGCAACCGTGTTCGCAACCTGCCAGGTGATCGAATTCGGCTCCGCCGCGGCCGACCGCGGGCAGTTGAAGGAATTCGAGGCCATCATCTCGGTGGTGATTGGAGGAGCGCTTCTGACCGGTGGCTATGGCTCGGTGATCGGAGCGGCGCTGGGTGCGCTGATCTTCGGGGTGGTGCAGCAAGGTCTGTTTTTCGCCGGAGTGGAAAGCTCGCTCTTCCGGGTGTTCCTGGGTGTCATCTTGCTGCTGGCGGTGATCCTTAACACCTATATCCGTCGCATGATCACGGGGGAGCGGTGACATGAGCACACCACTGATCGAACTGAAAAACATCGAGAAGCACTTCGGGTCCGTGATTGCACTGAACGGTGTGTCCGTTTCGGTGAACCCTGGAGAATGCCACTGCCTGCTTGGTGACAACGGCGCCGGCAAGTCGACCTTCATCAAGACCATGGCGGGGGTCCACAAACCGACAAAGGGCCAGATCTTCATCGATGGCAAGGAAACGGTGTTCAACACCGCCCGCGATGCGATCGACGCCGGCATAGCGACCGTTTACCAGGATCTGGCGATGATCCCGTTGATGTCGGTGACCCGTAATTTCTGGATGGGTCGCGAGCCGCTTCGGCGGGTCGGACCGCTGAAATTCATCGACTTCGACAAGGCGAACGCCGTGACGATGGAAGAGATGGGCAAGATGGGCATCCATCTGCGCGAACCGAACCAGGCCGTGGGAACACTGTCGGGCGGGGAGCGGCAAACGGTGGCCATCTCACGCGCCGTCTATTTCGGCGCCAAGGTGCTGATCCTCGACGAGCCGACCTCGGCGTTGGGCGTTCGTCAGACGTCAAACGTGTTGGCGACCATCGACAAGGTGCGCAAGGCAGGTATCGGCGTGGTTTTCATCTCGCACAACGTGCGCCACGCCATGGCTGTCGGCGACCGGTTTACGGTGCTGAATCGTGGCCAGACGCTGGGTACGGCCGTGCGCGGTGAAATCGAGGCCGACGAATTGCAGGACCTGATGGCCGGCGGCAAAGAGCTTGCAACGCTCGAAGGATCGCTTGGCGGAACCGTCTGACCTCAGAGCGGGTAGGGCGCCTTGATCAGGCCTCCCTCTGTCACTTCCGACAGCGCGAGTGTCTGGTCGAGGTGGCCGGATCGCCACGACAAGAGCTTTTCAGCCATGTCGATGCGTGTCCGCAGATAGTCCGGGTGATCGACGACATTGTCGAGTTCACCCGGATCCTTTTCGAGGTCGAACAGCACCGGCGGCAGCCCGCCAAAGTGCACATACTTGAACTCACGGCTGCGGATCACCGCCATGTTGCAGTCGGTGGAACTCAGTCCGAGTTCCTTTTCGGCGCGACCTTTGGGGACCCCGCGGAAGTCGAACTCCCAATGGGCCTCGTGCCGCCATCCGTCGGGCTCCTTTGCGTCCAGCAGCGGCACCAGCGAGCGACCATCGAGCCCGTTCGTTGGCTCCTGCGCCATCATATCGAGCAGGGTGGGAAAGATGTCTGATGCTTCGGTAAACCGGTCCAGGCGGATACCGCGTTTCTTGCGAGATGGGTCGCGGATGATCAGTGGTATCCTGTAACTTGCGTCGAAATAGCCACCCTTGCCGAGACTCCAGTGGTCTCCCATCATTTCGCCGTGGTCCGAAGTGAGAACAATGACGGTGTTGTCCCACTGTCCGGCTTGCCTGAGTGCTGCAAAGATCCGGCCGAGTTGAGCATCAACCTCGGTGATCATGCCATAATAGATGGCGCGCAGTGTGTTGAAATCGTTCGTGTCCCAATCGCGGATGCGACCCCTGGCGCCCGGCACGAAATCTGCCTTCTTCAGCCGTTTCAGGCGATGGGCGACATAGGGGTGTACCGCGGCCTCATGTTTATGCGATTGCGCCCTGACAAAATCCGGACCTTGGCCCGGATCGTACATGGTGTTGAACGGCTCCGGGACCACGAAGGGCGGGTGCGGGCGCAAAAACGAAACATGGGCAAACCATGATGCCCGATCGTGCTGTTCATCCAGCCAACGCAGGAAGCTGTCGGTCAGGAAAGCGGTCTCGGTCTCATCGGGTCCGAAGCACGGTGGCGCCGTCGTGACTTCGCCCGCATCCGCGCCGATGGGCAGATGGACCGTTTCTTCTTTGACATCGGTGTGGCCGCGCGACTTGAGCCAGGAAAGCCAGGGACGGCCGTGTTCGGGCAGGAGTTCACGCACCGTGAAGCCCGGCAATACGCCTTCGTAAGTCGACAGGCGGGGATCGTTTTTGGTTGTGGTTCGCGGATCGACGGTTACATCGTTATAGCCGAACAGTGTCGGATCGTAGCCGGCGCGTCTGGCGCCACGGGCGATATTGTCGAAACGGTCGTCGAGCGGCGCGCCGTTGCGCACGACCCGATGGTTCATCTGGTAGAGGCCGGTGTAGAGGCCGGCGCGTGATGGGCCGCAGGGGGCTGCTCCTGCAAAGTGATTGAGAAACAAGGCTCCGTCGGCGGCCAGCGCATCGGTGTGTGGGGTTTGAACCACCGGGTGGCCGGCGGCACCGACGCAATCTCCGCGCCATTGATCGGCTGAGATGAGCAGAAAGTTGGGTCGCGATTTCATATCGATCCGATTTGATTTTTGAATTGCAAAATTTTTGGGAATCACACGCTTTTGTCATCGTCATGCAACAGCATAACGACAGTCTTGTCAGTGCCGGACAAGAGATGAGGGCCCCATGAAGCTGGTTCATATTTCGGATATTCACATCAATTCAAGCCTGATTCTCGAGGCCGACCCTGTCGAGAATTTCGCCAAATGCCTGGCCCATGTGGAGTCCTACCACTTGGATGCCGACCGGGTGGTGATCACCGGAGACCTCACCCATCACGGAGAGCTCGAACATTATCGGACCTTGAAGCAAATGCTCGAAGAGAGCCGGCTGAGCGGCCTGCTGGTGCCACGCCTGCTGATCGGCAACCACGATGACCGCGGAAACTTCTGCGACGTGTTCGATGACACATCGTGCGACGACAACGGTTTCGTACAATGGACCGAGCAGACGCCTGTTGGCCTTTTCGTCTATATGGACACGAACGAACCGGGGACCCATGAAGGCCACTACTGCGAGAAACGCCGCGCCTGGCTGAAGCAGACCCTCGACGATGCCCGTGAAAAGTCGCTGCCGGTCTGGATCTTCATGCACCACAGCCCGATCAAGGTTCACGTTGCCTGTGCCGACATCATCGGCATCGTTCAAGAAGCAGAGCTGCGGTCAATTTTGTCGGATAATTCCGACATCATACGCCACATCTTCTTTGGGCATTGTCACTTCACACTCAGCGGTTCAGTGGACGGAATTCCCTATTCAGCACCACGGTCGACAAACCACCCGAGCTGGCCCGAGTTTTCCGGCGATGCAGAAGTGATGGGCTATGGCGGCATCGATCCCAATTACAGCGTCTGTTTCCTGTCGGAAAGCGGCGTCGTGGTGCATTCGATCGACTTTCTGCAGGAAGATCGGGTGAACTGGCAACGGCTTGGCGGTGACGGATGGTTCAACGAGGCGCTGGCCGGATAGAATAACCATTGCTTGAATTTTGAGCACCCGGCGCGATCGCACATATCTTGTGCATTTGTGCATTGCACAATAAATGCCTCTGTGCGACAACCCGCTCATGGGTCCGAAACCGCTCTCCGTACTGGTCATTGACGAAGACAATGTGCGAGCCGCGATTATCGAGGCGGGCTTGCGAGAGGCCGGCCATGAGCAGGTCACGGTGTTTAACGATGTCAACGGCGTTGCTCGCTGCATCGCTGAAGTCGAACCGGACGTGATCGTCATCGATCTGGAAAACCCAAATCGAGACAGGCTGGAGAACATTTTTCAGTTGTCGCGTGCGGTGCAAAGGCCGATTGCCCTGTTTGTCGGGCATTCCGACCGAGCGTCAATGGAAGCGGCTATTGACGCGGGCGTGTCGGCCTATGTGGTCGACGGCCTTCGTCAGGAACGGGTCAAGCCGATCCTCGACATGGCGATCAGTCGCTTCAATGCCTATTCGCGGCTGGCCAGGGAGCTGGAAGAAGCTCGAACCGAACTGCAGGATCGGAAACTCGTCGATCGCGCCAAGGGGATCCTGATGCGCACGAAGGGTCTCTCAGAGGACGAGGCTTACCGGTTGCTGCGATCGACCGCGATGAACCAGAATCGAAGGATCAGCGATATTTGCCAGAGCCTGGTAACGGCGGCTGGCCTGCTCGAGGATTGAGAGGACAGAATGCCCGAGATCGTGACCGCCGGCTTCCTGCCTCTGACAGACAGTTCGCTTCTCATTGCGGCAAAGGAGTGCGGGTTCGCCGAGGAGGAGGGCATCGCGCTCGATCTCATTCGCGAGACCTCCTGGGCCAATATTCGTGATCGCATTGCTGTCGGCCACTTTCAGGCGGCCCATATGCTGGCACCAATGCCCATTGCCAGCAATCTTGGCCTGACGCCCTTGAACCTGCCTTTGATCGCGCCGATGGCGCTCGGCCTTGGTGGCAATGCCATCACGGTCAGCGCCGAGCTGTGGGGTGCGATGACCGATGCCGGCGCCGGTGATGTGCGCGATCCAAAATCCGCGGGACATGCGCTGTGCAGTGTCATTGCCGAACGGCGGCAGGCGGGCTTGAATCCGCTGCAATTCGGGGTGGTACATCCGCATTCCGGGCATAACTTTGAACTGCGCTACTGGCTTGCAGCGTGCGGAATCGATCCGGAACGTGATGTCGAAATCGTCATCGTGCCGCCGCCACTGATGGCAGATGCCCTTTCAACGCAGGGGATCGATGGCTTCTGTGTCGGGGAGCCATGGAATTCGGTTGCCGTGGCGGCAGGCGACGGTCGGATTGCCACCGTGAAGGCGGCAATCTGGAAAAACAGTCCTGAGAAAGTTCTGGGCGTTCGCGCCGATTGGGCGGATGCCAATCCCGAAAGCCTCTCCCGGTTGGTGAGAGCGCTATACCGGGCCGCGCAGTGGTGCGGCATGCCCGGCAACGCGCCCGACCTGGCGGGGTTGCTGGCGCAACCTGAATACCTCGGACAGAGAAAGTTCCTGATTGCCAAGGCACTCGAAGGTGCAGTCGATGTCGGCCCGCAACTCACCGAGCGCATGGCCGACTTTTTCGTACCCTTTGATGAACATGCTACCTTCCCGTGGAAGAGCCACGCACTCTGGTTCTACAGTCAGATGGTGCGATGGGGTCAGGTCAAGCATGATCCCGAACACCTTTCAAAGGTGTGGTCGAGTTACCGTCCGGATCTCTATCGCCACGCATTGGAACCAATGTCTGTCGATCTTCCGGAAGCAGACACCAAGATCGAGGGCCAGCCTCAAGGCGGTTTCTTCGACCGACGCGTGTTCGACCCCCAACAGGTCGAATCCTATCTTGCAAGTCAGCGGGATTCCCATCGCTAATTGCGCGGCATCATTCTGTTGCGTTGCACAAATTTTGGCCGAATCGGTTGAAACGTGATCAGCAATTTGCTGTTCCAAGCGGCGCAAGATTGAGGGCAATTCTGATAATTATCTGAATTTAATGGATAATTTCTGTCAGAGAGAATCTGGCACGCGACTTGCATTTTAAGGGGCAGGTCCAGAGGGGACCATATACCGGCGTCCAAAGGCGGGCGCCATGGCAACGCTGCCAGCCGTACACGCACCAGAATCGGAGCAACCGATCGCGTGTCCGGCTGGCAGTTTTTTTGGTCTATCGGTGCGGATCTCCCGCCGCACCTGCGGAGAAAGAAGAATGAAAACATCCACCAAATGGCAGGCAGTGCAGAAGCTGGTCGGAAGCGGACTGCTGATATGGTCGACACTTGGATTTCAGGCGGCTCAGGCCGAAATGCTCGATGTCGAGAAGGACGAGCTGAAATTCGGGTTTATCAAGCTGACCGATATGGCGCCGCTCGCGGTCGCCAAGGAACTCGGTTATTTCGAGGACGAGGGGCTCTTCGTCACGCTGGAACCGCAGGCCAACTGGAAGGTGCTGCTCGACCGGGTCATCACCGGCGAACTCGATGGGGCTCATATGCTTGCCGGCCAGCCGCTGGCCGCAACAATCGGCTTCGGTACCAAAGCGCATATCGTCACGCCCTTTTCGATGGATCTCAATGGCAACGGCATCACGGTCTCCAACGAGATCTGGGCCCTGATGAAGCCGAACATCCCGGTTGGCGACGACGGAAAGCCGGTGCATCCGATCAAGGCCGATGCGCTCAAGCCGGTTGTCGATTCCTTCATCGATGAGGGCCGGCCGTTCAACATGGGCATGGTCTTCCCCGTTTCCACCCACAATTACGAGCTGCGCTATTGGCTTGCATCCGGTGGCATCCACCCAGGCTTCTATTCGCCCACCGACGTGTCCGGCCAGATTCAGGCTGAAGCTCTGCTGTCGGTGACGCCGCCTCCGCAGATGCCGGCAACGCTCGAAGCGGGCACGATTTACGGCTACTGCGTCGGTGAGCCATGGAACCAGCAGGCCGTGTTCAAGGGGATCGGAGTACCGGTCATCACCGACTACGAAATCTGGAAGAACAATCCAGAAAAGGTGTTCGGACTGACCAAGGAGTTTACGGAGGAATACCCGAACACCACGCTTGCCATCACCAAAGCGCTGATCCGCGCGGCCAAATGGCTTGACGAAAACGACAACGCCAATCGTCAGGAAGCCGTCGAGATCCTGGCCCGGTCCGAATATGTCGGTGCCGACGCAGAGGTGATCGCGAACTCGATGACAGGAACGTTCGAATACGAAAAGGGCGACAAGCGGTCGGTTCCGGACTTCAACGTTTTCTACCGCTACTACGCGACCTATCCCTTCTACTCTGACGCCATCTGGTACCTCACCCAAATGCGTCGCTGGGGCCAGATCGCCGATCACAAGGATGATGGCTGGTATCACGAGGTTGCGAAAACCGTCTATCGTCCGGACATCTATCTCGTGGCCGCGCGCCACCTCGTCGACGAGGGCTTGGTCGACGAAGCCGATTTCCCATGGGACACGGATGGTTATCGCGAACCGACGTCGGAATTCCTCGATGGCATGACCTATGACGGTCGTCAGCCAAACGCCTATATCGACGGGTTTTCCATCGGCCTGAAAACCGGTCAGCAGATCGAAAGCAACGAAGTCGTTGGTGGCTGACGGCACAAATACGGCCGGCTCAACGCCGGCCGTTCTCATCACAGTTCAACATTCGGGGATTTGAACCCATGGCAAATGCGAGCGATGCGCTGGGCGCATCAGGTGAAAACCAGCGGCGCGAAAAGCTCTTTTCGGCCATCAACCGGGCAAGTGGCTGGCTTGATGCGCTCGGCCTGACATTCCTGGTGCCGTTACTCAAGATCGCTGCCGGAGACGACCCGCGCGAGCAACTGTCGGAACTCAAGAGACTCCTTTTGTTTCCGCTTCTGGGCATCGGCCTCTTTTTGGCGGCCTGGGCCATTCTGGCTCCTCAGGTGCACACGTCGCTCGGCGCCATACCCGGGCCGGCCCAGGTGTTCGACCAGGCCCTCAATCTGTTGGACGATCACCGCGCGGAACGCGAAAAGGCTGTTGCGTTTTACGAACGGCAGGAAAAACGCAACGCCAAGCTGATCGCCGAGGGCAAGGCCGACAAGGTCAAGCATCGCAAGTACACCGGCAAGCCGACTTATCTCGACCAGATCGTCACCTCACTGTTCACGGTGGGACTGGGATTTGTCATCGCAACGGTTCTTGCGGTTCCATTGGGCATTGCGTCGGGCCTTTCGAAGGCGGTTAATGGCGCCATCAATCCGTTGATCCAGATCTTCAAACCGGTATCACCGCTGGCCTGGCTGCCGATCGTGACCATGGTGGTGTCAGCGCTTTACGTCGATCCAGGTGATCTGTTGCCGAAATCATTGGTCATCTCGGCGGTGACCGTGACGCTTTGCTCGCTCTGGCCGACCTTGATCAACACGGCGCTCGGCGTGGCCTCTGTGGACAAGGACCTGATGAATGTCGGGCGGGTGCTGCAACTGCCAACGGCAAAAACCGTGACCAAGTTGGTCCTGCCGTCCGCACTGCCGTTGATCTTCACAGGCCTCAGGCTGTCTCTCGGCGTTGGCTGGATGGTGCTGATCGCTGCCGAAATGCTGGCTCAGAACCCGGGACTCGGGAAGTTCGTCTGGGATGAGTTCCAGAACGGTTCCTCACAGTCGCTTGCCAAGATCATGGTGGCGGTGCTGACCATCGGCTTGATCGGCTTCATGCTGGATCGACTGATGTATGCACTGCAGCGCGCCTTTACCTTCTCGGCCAACCGGTGAGGGCAAACCCATGAGCATTCTCGAGATCACCGATTTGTCGAAGCACTACGGAGAGGGGCGCAATCGCACCCAAGTGCTGTCGGACATCAACCTCAAGGTCGAGGATGGCGAGTTTATCGCCATCGTCGGATTTTCGGGGTCGGGCAAGACCACCCTGATTTCAGCGCTAGCCGGCCTCATCGAAGCCGACCGCGGTGGCGTCATCTTCCGCGGCAAGGAAATCGACGGACCGGGACCTGAACGTGGCGTTGTGTTTCAGTCCTATTCGCTGATGCCGTGGCTGTCGGTCACCGGCAACGTTGCCCTCGCGGTCGACAGCGTCTTCAAGGCGAAACCCAAGGCGGAACGGGCCGCATTGATCGACAAGACGATCGAGATGGTGGGCCTGGCCCACGCGCGCGACCGCAAGCCGGCGGAGTTGTCCGGCGGCATGCGTCAGCGTGTGGCCGTTGCGCGCGCGCTGGCAATGCAGCCGGACGTTCTGCTCATGGACGAGCCGCTGTCGGCGCTTGACGCGCTGACCCGATCGAAGCTGCAGGACGAGTTCGCTCGGATATCGCAGTCAGAGAAGAAGACCATTGTGCTGGTCACCAACGACGTCGATGAGGCGCTGCTGCTGGCGGATCGGATCATTCCGCTCACGCCGGGACCGGACGCCACGCTCGGGCCGGAGTTCAAGGTCGATCTGCCGCGGCCGCGGGATCGCGCCGGTCTCAATCAGAATGAGACCTTCATCCAGCTGCGCGCGGCCATCACCGATTACCTGATGACCATCGGGGCCGAGCGCGGAGCGGACCTGGAAACGGATATCCGGTTGCCCAATGTCGTGCCGATCACCCAGCAGGATTCGTTGCCCGAGGCCTATGTGGATGCGGCCACCAGCCCGCGGGAGGACAGGTTTGTCGAATTCAGCCGGGTATCGAAGGTCTATCCGACACCGAAAGGCCCACTGACGGTTGTCGAAGGCTTCGATCTCAAGATGAAGAAGGGCGAATTCATAACGCTGATCGGTCATTCGGGCTGCGGCAAATCGACGGTTCTGTCGATGGTGGCCGGGCTCAACAAGATCAGCGACGGAGCAATCGTTCTGGACGGCAAGCATGTCACCGATGCAGGGCCGGACCGGGCCGTTGTGTTCCAGGCCCCCTCGCTGATGCCATGGCTGACGGCCTACGACAATGTGGCACTTGGGGCCGATCGCGTCTATCCGAAGGCCTCGGCGGCTGAGCGTAGGGATATTGTCGAATATTACCTTTCGCGGGTCGGCCTGGCCGATGCCATGCAAAAGCCCGCGTCTGATCTCTCCAACGGAATGAAGCAACGGGTGGGCATCGCCAGGGCGTTTGCGTTGTCGCCGAAGCTGCTTTTGCTCGATGAGCCGTTCGGCATGCTCGACTCGCTGACCCGGTGGGAACTGCAGGACGTTCTCATGGAGATCTGGTCGCGCACCCAGGTCACTGCGATTTGCGTTACCCATGATGTCGATGAAGCGATCCTGCTGGCCGACCGTGTCGTGATGATGTCGAACGGCCCGAATGCCCGCATCGGCAACATCATGGATGTCGACCTGCCGCGTCCGCGTTCGCGCAAGGACCTGCTCGCCCACCCCGACTACTACGCTTACCGCGAAGAACTTCTCGAGTTTCTGGAAGCTTATGAGGGCGGCGCCAATCCGTCACCGGAAATGCTCGAGTCCATCAAGCAAAAACGCGCTGCTCGAATGGGCAGCGCCAAACCGCAAATCGAGGCTGCGGAGTGAAATCATGAATGAGAAGCCAAAACTGGTGATCATCGGCAACGGCATGGCGCCCGGGCGCATGCTGGAGCATCTGTGCGATGCCAGACCGGATGCCTATGACGTCACCATTTTCAATGCCGAACCGCGGGTCAACTACAATCGCCTGATGCTTTCCCCGGTCCTTTCGGGAGAGAAGCAATATGAAGATATCATTACCCATTCGGATGGCTGGTACGCCGAGCGTGGCATCACGCTGCACAAGGCATCACCCGTTGCTGAAATCGACCGTGACGCAAAGACCGTATCGTCCGCAAACGGCATCAGTGCCAGCTACGACACCCTTGTTGTCGCCACTGGATCCAGCCCGTTCATCGTGCCACTTCCGGGGCACGAACTCGAAGGCGTTCTGACTTATCGCGACCTGGATGATGTCGAAAGAATGCTGAGTGCGGCGAGTTGCGGGGGACGCGCCGTCGTGATCGGCGGCGGCTTGCTCGGACTGGAGGCGGCTGCCGGCCTCAGGGAGCGCGGCATGGATGTGACCGTTCTGCATCTGATGCCGACACTGATGGAGCGGCAGCTCGATCCTGCGGCCGGCCATTTGCTGGAGACGGCCTTTGCCGATCGCGGCGTCGATGTGATTACCAAGGCCAATACCCAGGAGATCCTAGGCGAAGGTGGCCGGGTAAAGAGCGTGCGCCTCGACGACGGAACCGAGATCGAAGCCGCTATCGTTGTCATGGCCGTCGGTATTCGACCCTCGACCGGGTTGGCGAAGGAGGTCGGGTTGGACGTCAATCGCGGCATCATCGTCGGCGACGATATGCGCACCTCCGACCCGGACATCTTTGCGCTTGGTGAGTGTGTCGAACACCGTGGCCATTGCTACGGTTTGGTGGCGCCGCTCTACGAGATGGCAAAGGTGCTCGCCGATCAGCTTTGCGGCGGCGACGCGACCTATACCGGGTCGGTGACTGCGACGAAACTCAAAGTAACCGGGATCGATCTCTACTCCGCCGGTGATTTTGCCGATAGCGATGACCGGCAGGAGATTGTCCTGCGCGATGCCACAGCGGGCATCTACAAGCGTCTGGTGCTGAAGGACGATCGCATTGTCGGCGCGGTTCTCTATGGCGAGACGAGCGACGGGCCATGGTTCTTCGACCTGCTGAAGAAGCAGGCGGACATTTCGGAGATGCGCGAATCGCTGATCTTCGGTCAGGCCTATCAGGGGGGTGCCCAACTGGACCCTATGGCGGCCGTTGCAGCCTTGCCGGATGATGCGGAAATCTGCGGCTGCAACGGCATTTGCAAATCGACGATCGTCGATACCATTAATCAGAAAAAGCTGACGGGGCTGGAGGACGTCAGGGCGCACACCAAGGCGTCGGCATCCTGTGGTACCTGCACTGGCCTTGTCGAACAGCTGATGGCTCTGACGTTGGGGGATGCCTACAATCCGGCCGCCGTCCAACCAATGTGCGGCTGTACCGACCTCGGGCATGACGACGTGCGCCGTCTCATCAAGGCAAAGGAACTCAAGACCATTCCGGCTGTCATGCAGGCATTGGAGTGGAAGACTTCCTGCGGCTGCGCCAAATGCCGACCGGCCCTCAACTATTACCTGGTCTGCGATTGGCCGGATGAATATGCCGATGACTACCAGTCGCGGTTCGTCAATGAGCGCGTGCACGCCAATATCCAGAAGGATGGCACCTATTCGGTGGTCCCGCGCATGTGGGGCGGCAATACGTCCGCGGCCGAATTGAGGGCCATCGCCGATGTCGTCGACAAATACGATATTCCAACGGTCAAGGTGACCGGCGGTCAACGCATCGACATGCTCGGGATCCGCAAGGACGACCTTCCCGGCGTATGGGCAGATCTGGGAAAAGCCGGCTTCGTTTCCGGTCATGCCTACGCAAAGGGGTTGCGGACCGTCAAAACCTGCGTCGGAAACGATTGGTGTCGGTTCGGTACGCAGGACTCGACCGGGCTTGGCATTCGCATCGAAAGGTTCATGTGGGGGTCGTGGACACCCGCCAAAGTCAAAATGGCGGTCTCCGGTTGTCCGAGAAACTGCGCCGAAGCCACCTGCAAGGATGTCGGCATCATCTGTGTTGATTCCGGTTTTGAAATCCATTTCGCCGGCGCCGCCGGGCTCGACATCAAGGGTACCGAAGTGCTCGGGCTGGTCCACACCGAAGACGAGGCTTTGGAGCATGTCGTGGCTCTGGTCCAGATGTACCGGGAGCAGGGGCGTTATCTCGAGCGCATCTACAAATGGGCGCGGCGCATCGGATATGACGAAGTTCGCCGACAGATCCTGGAAGACCCGGGCCGGCGCAAGGCTTACTTCGATCGCTTCGTGTTCTCACAGCGATTTGCGCAAGTCGATCCGTGGGCGGAACGGGCCTCCGGCAAGGACAGCCACGAATTCAATCCCATAACCACCTTGCCTTTGGAGGCTGCGGAATGAATGTCATGACGCCGCACTGGATCGAGATCGGCACGCTCGACGATATCCCCAGACGAGGGGCGCGTTGCGTTCGCAATGGCCCCATGACGATTGCCGTCTTTCGCACTGATGACGACAAGGTCTTTGCCCTGGAGGATCGCTGTCCACACAAGCAGGGACCGTTGAGCCAGGGCATTGTTCATGACGGCTGCGTAACCTGTCCCTTGCACAACTGGGTTATCTCTCTAGAATCCGGCGCGGCCCAAGGCGCTGATGAAGGGGTCGCCGCAACCTATCCATGTCGATTGGAGGGGGACCGGGTGATGCTGCGTCTGACGCCGCACCGCTCGGTCGATGGATGAATGCTGTTGAGAACAGACAAACAGTCCCTCCGTCAGACAAGAACGACCTGCCCCTATTGTGGTGTGGGATGCGGGGTCGTGGTGGAAACCGGGTCGCACGGTCCGGTCATCATCAAGGGCGATCATGATCATCCGGCCAATTACGGGAAGTTGTGTTCCAAGGGATCGGCGCTGGGCGAAACGCTGGGTCTCGAGGGGCGGCTGATCCATCCGGAAATCCATGGTGAACGAGCCGACTGGGACACTGCGCTGGATCTGGTCGCTGATAAGCTCAACGAAGCGATTGAGCAGCACGGTCCCGATTCCGTTGCATTCTACGTGTCCGGTCAGTTGCTGACAGAAGACTACTACGTTGCCAACAAGCTGATGAAGGGGTTTGTTGGCAGCGCCAACATCGATACGAACTCACGGCTGTGCATGGCGTCCAGCGTGGCCGGCCACCGTCGCGCCTTTGGCGCCGATACGGTGCCAGGGACCTATTGCGACCTCGAGGCCGCCGATCTTGTGGTGCTGAC
Organism: Hoeflea sp.; assembly: GCA_965228435.1. Classification (GTDB taxonomy): domain Bacteria; phylum Pseudomonadota; class Alphaproteobacteria; order Rhizobiales; family Rhizobiaceae; genus Hoeflea_A. The sequence continues at coordinate 5,747,926 of OZ245818.1, forward strand.
CGGGTCGAATCTGGCCTGGTGTCACCCGGTTTTGTACCAGAGGCTACGTCATGCCAGGTCGGAACGGCCCGATCTGAAGGTCGTTCTGATCGATCCCCGGCGCACGATGACTGCTGAAATCGCTGACTTGCATCTTGCCATAAACCCCGACAGTGACGTCGCCCTGTTTGCCGGGCTGTTGCAGTTTCTGGCTGCAAAGCAGGTGGTTGATGAAGACTATGTCCGGTCCTATACCAACGGCTTCGATGAGACCTTGGCGGCGGCTTCGGAATACTCCCTCGATCGTGTTTGTTACGAGACCGGCGTCGACATCGCGGACATTCGAAGGTTCTTCGACTGGTTCGCCGCGACCGACAAGACCGTCACCGTCTATAGCCAGGGGGTCAACCAGTCGGTCTGCGGGACCGACAAGGTCAACGCGATCCTGAACTGCCACCTGGCAACGGGGCGCATTGGCAAACCTGGCGCGGGGCCGTTTTCGGTGACGGGTCAGCCCAACGCCATGGGCGGACGAGAGGTGGGTGGCCTGGCCAACATGCTCGCGGCGCACATGGATCTGGAAAACGCGCAACACCGCAGCATTGTCCAGGACTTCTGGAAGTCGCCAAGGATCGCGGATCGCGCCGGGTTAAAAGCCGTGGACATGTTTCAGGCAGTGGCGGACGGGCGCATCAAAGTGCTGTGGATCATGGCGACCAATCCGGTCGACAGCATGCCGGAGGCGGACCGCGTCAGGGAGGCGATTTCAGAGTGCCCGTTTGTTGTCGTTTCCGACGTCGTGGCAAAAACGGACACCACCGTTCTTGCCGACGTCAAGCTGCCATCGACAGCTTGGGGCGAGAAAGACGGGACGGTGACGAATTCGGAACGCCGTATTTCCAGGCAGCGCAGCTTTCTTTCCGCTCCGGGCGAAACCCGTCCTGATTGGTGGCAACTCACCCAGGTAGCGCGTCGCATGGGATTCGCGGATGCATTCGACTACCCGGATGTATCGGCTATTTTTCGGGAGCATGCAGCCCTTTCGGCTGCCGGAAATGATGGGGCCCGCGATTTCGATATTGGCGCTTTGCAGACCATATCTAAGAGTGACTACGAGGACCTGAACCCTTGCCAATGGCCCGTGCGGGATCGCTCTGACGAGACACCGAAGCGGTTCTTTGCGAATGGGGGATATTTTACCCCGGACGGCAAAGCACGTTTCGTCGTTCCGGATGATGTGCGGGCGACACCGGAGCTGGCGACCGGCGAATTCATCCTGAACACGGGCCGTGTTCGCGATCACTGGCACACCATGACCCGAACGGCCAAGAGCGAGCGCCTGTCCGCGCATGTTGCCGAACCCTATGTCGAAATCCACCCGGATGATGCGGCGGCCATCGGGGTAGGTGACGCGGATATCGTCGAAGTCGAGAACGGGCTTGGCCGCATTCTTGTTCGGGCTCTGCTGACGGACCGGCAGCGCAAGGGGAGTCTTTTCGTTCCGATCCACTGGACGGACCAATACGCGGCTCAAGTGCGCGTGGACCGGCTCGTGCCAGCCGTCACCGATCGTTTTTCCGGGCAACCTGCCTCCAAGAACGTTGCCGTGGCTGCCCGTCCATTTCCGGCGCGGCAATTCGGGTTTGCCGTATCCGTCAATCGTCCGGAACCAGGCGACAGCGACTATTGGGCCGTCGCGCAATGCTATGGCGGATGGCGCATCGAACTGGCCTGGCATCGGCCGTTGAAGGATGTGGCCGAATTTGCACAACGGCTTTTCGCCGTTCACGGTGGGGCCGAACTGGATTGCCCCGCCTATCAGGATGCACAAAAGGGCGATCACAGGGTGGCAGTCTACGATCGCGGGCGTTTTGCAGGAGCGCTCTATCTCTCCCCGCAACCTGTTGCGGTGTCGCGCGCATGGGCGGTTGAGCAGATGGTCAACAGGCCGGAGCACCTGAAATCACGGCACCATATGATTGCTGGCAGGCCGGGCGTGGATCAGCCGGATCCGGGGCCGATTGTCTGCGCCTGCAATGGCGTCGGCGCGAATGTCATAGCCAAGAGCGTCAGGGAAGGAAGTGCTTCAGTCGACGATGTTGGGAGTGCAACGGGCGCCGGGACCGATTGTGGATCCTGTCGTGCAGAAATCAGTGCGTTGATCGATGAATACCGTTCCGTTCAGGCTTAGCGGGCAAGCCGCTGCCCGACGCGCGCACCGCCGCGAACGGATCGGAGCGTTGGCGTCACTGCCGATTTTCTTGCGGCTTTCGGGCAAACGGGTGGTCGTCGTGGGCGGTTCGGATGCCGCTGCCTGGAAGATCGAATTGCTGGTTGCTTCCGGGGCCAATGTTCAAGTCGTGACCAAGGCCGTTGGACCCGTTTTGGCAAAGCTGATCGAGGCGGAGTCCGACGCAGGGCGCATCACCGTTGATGACTCGGAATGGACCCGAGAATCACTGCGCGGGTCGGTCGTCGTCATTGGCGATTTCGAGGATGACGAGGAAGCCGAGCGCTTCCATACCACCTGCCGCGACGTCGGCGTTCCGGTCAATATCATAGACCGACCGGATTATTGCGATTTTCAGTTCGGCTCGATCGTCAATCGCGGGCCGGTGGTCATCGGCGTTTCAACCGACGGAGCCGCGCCCATTCTCGGTCAGGCAATTCGCCGCCGCATTGAGGCTGCTTTGCCACCCTTCATCGCTGAATGGGCGAATATCGCCCGGTTGGTGCGACGCCAAGTCACCGGGATGCTGTCCGTCGGGCGTCAGCGCAGGGAATTCTGGGAGCGCTTTGTCGATCACGCCTTTGCCGGTCCGCCGCCCGAGGACGCCGTTGATCGCGTGGTTGGCGATTGCCGGAACGTGGTGCGCGAGACGCCTCGCGCATCGGGTCGAGCTATGCTGATTGAAGCCGCGCGCGATCCTGAACTGTTGACGATCGGTGCGATGCGCCGTTTGCAAAGTGCGGATATCATCCTTCACACCCCCGAGGTTCCGAATGCTGTTTTGGAGCTTGCTCGACGGGAGGCCGTGCGACACACGATATCTCCACAGGAGTTGACGGCCGTTGAGATCGGAAAATCAGTCGACCAGGGCAGGGCCGTTGCCGTCGTTACCACGGTTTCCGACATGCGCGATCTGGAAGCGGCGATGAAGCATCGGGGTGTTCAGGTCGAACGGATCTGACCGGCGCCGATCAGACGCTCTGCGGCATTTCCGCTGTGACCCGGCGCAAAATGTCGGCAAAGGTCTGGGCTGCAGGCTCGAGTGCAGCCTGGGCCCTGGTGTTCAGGCCAACCGAACCGATGGTCGATTCCGTGTCGATGGGAAGGGTGACGTATTCGCCGCTATCGACTTCGTTCGCGACTACGCCGCGGGATATGATCCAGATGGCCTGATAGCGCCTGACGAAGGCGTGGCCGAACGGATCAGATACTGTTTCGATGGCTTTCAATGGTTGCGAGATACCCTGTTCAATGAACAATCGATCGACGAAGGGGCGGATGATCGACTGGCGTGGCGGGACCAGCACCGGGTAGTCGTTCAATGCCTCGATCACGAACCTGCGACGGCCAGCCAACGGATGGTCTGCGTGGGTGGCGAAGATAACCTTGTCGCGGAACAGGGGTTCGAAGACCAGGCCTTGCATGTTTTCAGGAGCGGGAAGGCGTCCCATGACAAGGTCGAGCTCGCCGACCCGCAATTGATCGAGAAGCACCCGGTTTTCTCCAGTGACCACCTTGAGGCGATTTTGAACACCGGCCTCGATAAAGCGGGCGACGGCTGCGGGTACGATCGTTGCCGAAACTGTGGGCAGCGCGCCAAGCCGAACCATCGGACCGTCTGCCAAACTCAATTGAGCCAGCGCATTGATGCCGCCACGGGCGGAGGCAAGGCTGCTGCCGGCGAAGCGAAGGAAGACTTCGCCATATTCGGAGATGCGAATGCCGCGTCCGTCTTTCTCGACCAGCGGCTTGCCGCAGATCTCCTCTAGCTCCCGAATTGTCCGCGTGACAGCCGGCTGAGTCAGGTGCAGGATTTCGGCAGCGCGGCTCACGCTTTTTTGCCGCGCTACTTCAACGAAGGTTTCAAGATGTCTGAGTTTGAGGCGGCGTAGGATATTCATACCAGTTTCGATATTTGAAGGGTGTCTTTATTCATTTTTCATCCCGATTTAAATATGTAATTGTGGCGTTGTCGAGCATTTTTGGGACAGAGGCATCTCCGGTGCGTGGCACTGGAACGAAGTCCGGTTCGGCGTTTTGGAGAAGGCCATGAACGATCACGCATCCGGGACCAATTGGCACCAAACGGGAATGGCGACCCGACGAACCGTGCTGGGCAATGCCCATGTCGACCGGGCGGAGGCCAACAAGACCGGGTTCGATGCGCCCTTTCAGGACATGATTGTCGATGCTGCCTGGGGGCATGTCTGGTCTCGGCCGGCCTGGACCCTTCGAGAGCGTTCGATCGTCACGATTGCGCTCCTCGCGGCTCTTGGCCATGACGACGAGGTCGCGATGCATATCCGGGCGACTGCCAACACAGGCGCAACCCGTGATGACATTTGCGAGGCCTTGTTGCATGTCGGCATCTACGCCGGTGTTCCGGCGGCGAACCACGCCATCAAGATTGCCAAAGCAACGTTCGAGGAAATGGACAAGGCGACAGAAGAGGAGGGCGATCATGCGTAACCAGACACCGGAGAACGGCGCGTTTTTTGTCCGCGACCGCCAGTGGCACCCGAAGGCCTACACGCCCGACTACAAGACGAGCGTCACCCGCTCGCCCCAGAAGGCGCTGATTTCCATGCCCAACGGCATCAGCGAGATTACCGGCCCGGTGTTCGGTCACGACATCCTCGGCGAGCTGGATGACGACCTGATCCACAACTTTGCCAAGCCTGGCGAAAGTGCCATCGGTCCACGCATCATCGTTCATGGAAAGATCCTCGATGAGCGCGGCAAGGGCGTGCCTGGCGTTCTGGTTGAGTTCTGGCAGGCCAATGCCGGTGGACGATACCGTCACGTGAAAGAAGGCTATACGGCGCCGCTCGATCCGAATTTCGGCGGTTGCGGTCGGACAATTACCGACGAGGAAGGGTCCTACGCCTTCCGCACTGTCAAGCCGGGGCCTTATCCCTGGCCCAACGGTATCAACGACTGGCGGCCGGCCCACATCCATTTCTCGCTGTTCGGTTCCGGTTTTGCGCAGCGGCTGATCACTCAGATGTATTTCGAAGGTGACCCGCTCATTCCATTGTGCCCCATCGTGCGCACCATCACCGACCAGGCGGCGATCGACCAGTTGGTCGCGCCCCTCGACATGATGAACACGATTCCCATGGATGCGCGCGCCTACAAGTTCGACATGGTCTTGCGCGGTCGCCGCTCGACGATGTTCGAGAACCGGCCGGAGGGCAACTAGATGGTACAGAAACTCGATCACCTCAAGGAAACGCCGTCGCAGACCGCAGGCCCTTATGTTCACATCGGCTGCGTGCCGAATTTCAGCGGCATCGAAGGCATCTTTCCGGAGGACCTCGGCAATGCCATGGTCAATGACCAGACCCGAGGTGAACGGATCACCATCATCGGACAGGTTTTCGACGGCACCGGGACACCGCTTCGCGATGCCATGCTGGAGATCTGGCAGGCGGACAGCGACGGCCTCTACAACAGCCCTTCGGAGCTTCGCGGTACAGCTGACCCGAACTTCGCAGGCTGGGGACGCCAGCCGACCGATATGGAGACAGGCACTTTCCGGTTCGAAACCGTCAAACCGGGGCGCGTCCCGCTTGCAGACGGTCGCCTGCAGGCGCCGCACGTCAATTTCTGGATCGTCGCGCGCGGCATCAACCTCGGCCTCAATACGCGCATGTATTTTGCCGACGAGGAGGCCGCCAACGCCGAGGATCCCATCCTGCAAAGGGTCGAACACAAAGTCCGGGTTCCGACCTTGCTGGCCGCGCGGGACGGGGACGGATACCGTTTCGACATCCGTCTGCAGGGCGACGACGAAACCATTTTCTTTGATATCTGAGGGAAGCCGTCATGGCTGAGTTCTGTTCGCTTCAAGAGGCGGTCGCCGACAATCTGCACGATGGTGATATGGCCGCATTCGAAGGCTTCACCCATCTGATCCCGCATGCGGCCGCACATGAAGCAATCCGCCAGGAGCGCCGCGATCTGACACTGGTGCGCATGACGCCCGATATGGTCTACGACCAGATGGTTGGCATGGGAATGGCGCGCAAGATGATCTTTTCCTACGCCGGCAATCCGGGTGTGGGGCTGCTGCGACGGGTTCGCGATGCCGTCGAGAACGGCTGGCCCCACCGTCTGGAATTGGAAGAGCACAGCCACGCGGCCATGGCCAATGCCTATGAGGCTGGAGCAGCCGGACTGCCGTGTGCCATCTTCAGAGGTTACCGCGGTGCCGAACTGGCTCGGGTCAACTCCAACATCAAATCGATAACCTGCCCATTCACGGGTGAAAGTCTCGCTGCTGTACCAGCGCTGCGACCCGATGTGAGCTTTATCCACGCGTCGAAGGCGGATCGTAAGGGCAATGTGCTCATCGAGGGCATTGTCGGGGTCCAGAAGGAAGCTGTTCTTGCGGCAAAACGGTCAGTGGTCACTGTCGAAGAAGTGGTCGACGACCTGGAGGCTCATCCGAACATGTGTGTGCTGCCTCACTGGACGGTTTCGGCGGTTTGTGTCGTGCCCGGCGGCGCTCATCCCTCCTATACCCAGGGTCATTATCCACGGGATAACGCCTATTATCTTGCCTGGGACAAGATTGCGGCCGACCGCGATCTGTTTCGCAGTTGGATGCAGGAGCATGTGTTGGACGCAACACCTGAAGTGTTTGCGGAGCGGGTGGCCAAACTGGAGAGTGCGTCATGAGCGACCTTGGATTCACACCCGACGAAATGATGACCATTGCCGCGGCACGTGCCCTCAAGAACGACGATGTGTGTTTCGTCGGAATCGGCGCACCCTCGGCGGCCTGCAACGTGGCGCGTCTGACCCACGCTCCCGATATCACCCTGATCTACGAAAGCGGGACGATCGGTACCGCGCCGGATGTCCTGCCTCTGTCCATTGGTGATGGCGAATTGTGCGACACGGCGCTGACCACGGTTTCGGTTCCGGAGATGTTTCGTTACTGGCTGCAGGGCGGCCGCGTCACCATCGGATTTCTCGGAGCTGCGCAGCTCGATCGTTTCGGAAACATCAACACAACGGTAATCGGCGATTACGAGCATCCGAAAACGCGTCTGCCGGGTGGGGGAGGCGCTCCTGAAATTGCCTCATCGTCGGGAGAGATCTACATCACCATGAAACAGTCGCTGCGTGGCATGGTCGAAAAGATCGATTTCTTCACCTCGTTCGGCCATGGCGACGGTGGCGATCATCGCCAGCGCCTTGGTATTGATACCAAAGGCCCAAGCCTGCTTATTACCGACCTGGCGATTTGGCGTCCGGATCCGGAAACCAGGGAATTCACAGTGGTGTCACTCCACCCCGGCGTGACCCGCGACCAGGTTCAGTCAACATGCGGCTGGACCGTCAAGTTCGCGGAAGGGGTTGAAGAAACGCCCGCGCCAACTGAAATTGAGCTGAATACGTTGCGCGATCTCAAGGCGCGCACCCAGGCTGCCCATCAGGGCAGCAAAGCGTCATAAAGGGACGGAAAAGTATATGCCGGAAGCTTTCATCTGCGATTACATCCGTTCGCCCATCGGCCGGTTCGGGGGCAGCCTGTCCACCGTGCGTGCCGATGACCTGGCGGCTGTGCCGCTGAGTGCATTGCGTGAGCGCAATCCTGACCTCGACTTCGAGGCGGTTGATGAAGTGCTTTACGGCTGCGCCAACCAGGCGGGCGAGGACAACCGGAACGTCGCCCGTATGGCGCTGTTGCTGGCTGGTTTGCCTCAAAGCATTCCCGGCGGGACCGTCAACAGGCTCTGCGGATCGGGCATGGATGCGACGATCACCGCCGCGCGGGCCATTCGTGCCGGCGAGGCTGAGATGATCATCGCAGGAGGTGTGGAATCGATGTCGCGGGCGCCGTTTGTCATGCCCAAGGCCGATGCAGCGTTTTCGCGCAAGGCGGAGATCCACGACACGACCATCGGCTGGCGCTTCGTCAACCGTTTGATGAAGTCGCAATATGGCGTTGATTCGATGCCGGAGACCGCCGAAAACGTGGCTGAGGACTTCAACGTTTCGCGCGAAGACCAGGATGCCTTCGCCCTGCGCTCCCAGCAAAAGGCGGCCGCCGCCCAGGCCAATGGCCGTCTGGCGCAGGAAATCGCATCGGTGACCATCCCCAAGCGGCGCGGCGACCCGGTGGTTGTCGATCGTGACGAGCATCCGCGCGAAACGTCGTTGGAAAAACTGGCTGGGTTGCCGGCACCATTTCGCGAAGGTGGATCCGTCACTGCGGGCAATGCCTCCGGGGTCAACGACGGCGCGGCCGCACTGATTGTCGCGTCGGAAGCCGCCGTCGAGGCACACGGTCTCAAGCCGATTGCCCGCATCATGGGTGGCGCAACGGCAGGCGTCGCTCCGCGCATCATGGGTTTCGGGCCGGCACCGGCGACGAAAAAGCTATGTGCGCGATTGGGTTTGTCGCCGACCGATTTCGAGGTGGTCGAGCTGAACGAAGCCTTTGCCAGTCAGGGTATCGCCGTGCTGCGCGACTTGGGTATCGAAGAAGATGCCGAGTTCGTCAACCCGAATGGCGGTGCGATTGCGCTCGGACATCCGCTGGGCATGTCGGGTGCGCGCATTACGGGCTCCGCAGCGCTGGAATTGTCGCAGCGTGGCGGAAAATATGCCTTGGCGACGATGTGTATCGGCGTCGGGCAGGGAATCGCGATCGCACTTGAGCGCGTCTGATGGGTTCGAAAGTCTTTCGATAGCAGTGCTTTGTGAGGCGAACTTAAAAGTTGGATTCCGATCGGGCGCTATTGTTTTGCGAACTGTTCCCGTCCGCTGGGCAGCGCGCCGCCACCGCTATCGCTCTCTATGATTTCGAACAACTGCGCTAGCCGTTCCTGCCAGCTCGGCATGAGACCTGTTGTTGCCAGGGTGACGCGCTCGGTGCCCAGGGCAAAGCCCATCGACTCACCTTCGTCGAGTGAGGCCTCTCCGATTTCCGTCCAATCCTGCGAGGGCGGATAGCTTTCCGGGCGCATCGGAATGCCTTCGCCGATCCAGCAATAGATGCCGACCGTTGCGAATGTGTCGGCGTTTTCATCGCCGGGGAAGCGGAAATACCCGGATCCGTCAGAGGCGGCGAGTGCCTCGGCGTCGTCGCGTAGCAAAACCTGGCGCGCCACGTCTATCTGCGCGCGCTTGAGGACCGGTGCATATTTTTCGAGCCTTGGCGTGCTGATGAGGCAGAGCCTGCCTGTGTCGATAGCCAGTGTCTCGGTCAGATAGGTAAGGGCCTGTGCCAATGTTTGCTGTGATTTGAAGCCAAGCGGCTTGTTGCAGCGGAAAATGTGAAACAGCGGCAAGACGTCCCGATGATGGCGTTTGCCGATGTCTTCCAGGCGCGTGCATTGCTGAATGGCCATTTGCCCCGGCTGATCAATCAGTCCGGTTTCATCGTATCGCAGACCACCATTGAACGATTCGTCGCCTGTGATGATCGGCGAGGCATCGACTGGTGTATAACCCATCTGGGCAAAGTGGTCGGCCAGAGCGTCCTGCAATGCGCCATGGGCTTTGTCGAAATCCGTGCCGACAACGTTTTCGCTGGATAGTGCCCCCTTTGGGAGCAGCGAGGCCGCGGCAACAAGGGCTCCGCCCTTAAGGAGATCGCGTCTTGGGTTGGTCACGGGCTACCCCCACACATGCTTCACAAACCGCCCGGCTCGAATCTGGGCGCTATTTTAGCCCGTACGCCGCAGGGCGCAATGCGTCTCCTCGGCTAATGTCCCGGTCCTGTGGAGCAATGGAACAAGCCGGATCATTGCGTTATATTGTAACGCATGCAATAGAGATTTTGAGCTGGAAGGTTTGGATTTGCTTGAGACTCCGCCCGCATTGGTCACGCTGGAAAATGCCGGATTGCTACGGTCAGGTCGCTGGCTGGTGCGTGGCGTGGACCTCGTCGTGCGCCGCGGAGAGATTGTGACCCTGATCGGACCGAACGGATCGGGCAAGTCGACAACAGCGAAAATGGCGCTTGGCATTTTGCCGCCGAGCGAAGGAACGGCGCAGCGCCTGTCGACTTTGAAGGTCGGTTACGCCCCCCAAAAGGTGGCGATCGACTGGACGCTTCCTCTCAACGTCCTCCGATTTATCAATCTGACAGAGCGAATTCCGACGCGAGAAGCGCACGAAGCACTGGAGACGACAGGTGTTGCACATTTGGCAAAATCTGAAGTCAGGACGCTGTCAGGCGGGGAGTTCCAGCGCGTGCTTTTGGCCCGAGCCATTGCCCGCAAGCCGGATCTTCTTGTCCTCGACGAGCCGGTTCAAGGGGTCGATTTTTCTGGCGAAATTGCCCTCTACGAACTGATTTCCGATGTGCGAACTGCCCTAAACTGCGGTGTTCTGATGATTTCGCATGACCTTCATGTGGTCATGGCCGCCACCGACAGGGTCATCTGTCTGAACGGACATATCTGCTGTCATGGGTCGCCCGATTCGGTCGCCGAAAGCGAAGAATATCGTCGGTTGTTTGGTGATAAGGCCGCTGCGGCGATTGCGATTTACAAGCACAAGCACGATCACACCCATTTGCCGGATGGCCGCGTTCAGCATGCCGATGGCAGCATCACGGATCATTGTCATCCCGGTGATGGTCATCATGATCATGAGCGCACCGAAGGCGAGCGCCATGCTGGATGATTTCTTTTCGCGGGCGCTGATTGCCGGTATCGGGGTGGCGATCATCGCCGCACCGCTCGGTTGCTTCGTCGTCTGGCGACGTTTGGCCTATTTCGGCGATACACTGTCCCATGCTGCCCTCCTGGGAGTGGCGCTGGCATTTCTGCTGGAGCTCAACATAACCTTTGCCGTGTTCCTTGTTTGTGCAGCGGTCGCTGTCATGCTGGTCATGTTGCAGCGCCGTTTGACACTTTCTTCCGACTCGCTATTGGGCCTTCTTGCCCACTCTTCGCTTGCTTTGGGACTTGTCGCACTCGCATTCATGAGCTGGGTACGGGTGGATCTGCTGGGTTACCTTTTTGGTGATATTCTCGCCGTATCAAGGACCGATATTGCGATCATCTATGCCGGTGGTGCCGTGGTGCTGGCGGTTCTCTTCTTCACCTGGGATGCCTTGTTCGCAGCAACGGTCAATCCGGAGCTTGCGGAGGCCGAGGGGCTGCATCCCCGGCGCAGCAACTTCATATTTGTATTGCTGATGGCGACTGTGATTGCGATTTCGATGAAAATCGTCGGAGTGCTTCTGATCACTGCGTTGCTAATCATTCCGGCGGCCGCGGCGCGGCGGTTTGCGGGCGGCCCGGAGCAGATGGCGGTACTCGCCGTTGTCATCGGAGTGGCTGCCGTGGTTGCGGGCCTCTACGGCTCGCTGGCATGGGACTCGCCTTCCGGTCCGTCGATCGTCGTTGCAGCTTTGCTGTTATTCCTGTTAAGCATCAGCCCGTTCGCCCGTCTCGTCGGCGGCAAACGCCTTTCCGGTCAGGATGCAGGATCATGACAACACATCGGCACAGACCTCCATCCGGTCTGACAAAGAACCAGAGTCTGGTTTACGGCGCCTTGTCACATGCCACCGGGCCGCTCAGCGCCTACACCATTCTCGATCAGCTGCGTGAGCACGGTTTCCGCGCGCCCCTGCAGGTGTACAGAGCGCTCGACAAGCTGATTGATCTCGGATTGATACATCGGTTGGAAAGCCTGAATTCGTTCGTCGCCTGCCGCCATCCCGATTGCGTGCATCGCGAGTCGATCGTGTTTGCGATCTGTGAGCTTTGTGGAACGGTGGCGGAGATGGCTGACGATACGGTCGACACCCAGCTCCATCAATTGGCAGAACGGGATGGTTTTGTCGTCGATACGTGCACAATCGAATTGCGTGGACAGTGCCGGAAATGCCGGCAGAAACCGAGCTGACCGGTCAGGACGCCGCAGGTGTGTCGGACCAGCCGCCGCAGGCAATGAACGGTCCGTTTCGATATCCCGATTTGCCGTAGACCAGGGGGGTGTGGTCCGGTGTTCGAACCGAACCGCCGGCTGCCCGCAGCACGGCATCACCGGCGGCGGTATCCCATTCCATGGTGGCGCTGAAGCGCGGATAGACGTCGACTTCGCCGCAGGCGAGCAGACAGAATTTCAGCGACGAACCGATAAAGATTGTCTCCGAGACATGCTGATCGGTCAGCCAGCGATCGGTTCTCTCCTCCCTGTGGGAGCAACTGGCAACCGCTACCGGCCCTTTTTTCGGACATTTGCGAATACGGATGTCGCGATCCTTGTAGCCGTTGGTTTCGGTGGCGCCAAGGCCCTTGCCTCCGGCAAACAACCGGTCGAGAGCAGGCGCATAAACCACGCCAAGCACCGGTTCTCCGCGTTCGATCAGCGCGATGTTGACCGTGAAGCAACCTTCGCCGTTGTTCTTCAGGAACTCCTTGGTTCCATCCAGCGGATCGACCAGGAAAAACCGCTCCGGGGCTGATGACCGATGGCTTGCGGCATTTTCCTCTGAAACCACATGAATGTCCGGCTCAAAGCGATGCAGATCCGGCAAGATGATCGCCTCGGCATTCTGGTCGGCTCGGGTAACGGGCGATCCGTCATTTTTGAGGCACGCCTTCGGATCTTCGCCGTAAACCTGCATGACGACGCGCCCGGCGGTACGGGCCGTCTCGCTAATGCGTTTCAGAAGTTCTGAGGTTTCCATCGGATCACGAAAGCAACGGGGCTCCGCCAGTTATCATCTTGTTCTCATCGCCGTCATGCCCATGCATGCCGTGCACCTTGAAAGACCTGTCGCCGCGTCATTTTCGTCCAAATCGATATGCGTTACATCGCACACAGATTCAAGGGCAATGCGCACCCGGCCCGCAACTTTCGAAGCAGTGGACATCCGGACCGAGAAAACGGTGCGCTCAAATCATTGCAAAGTGCTTAAGAATCTGACGGTAAAACGCCCATCTGGCGAATGGCCAGATCCTTCATGATCTCTTCGGAACCGCCGCCGATGGCCATGACTTTCACCTCGCGATAGACGCGTTCAACCGGATTGCCGCGCAGATAGCCGGCCCCGCCAAAAATCTGCATCGCCTCCGAGGCGACATATTCCAATGTCTTGGTCGACAGGAACTTGGCCTTGGAAATTTCAGCAACCGGCATGGTGCCGTTTTCTGCCAGCCAGCAGATCTGGTTGAGATAGGCTTCGATGGCGTCGATACGGGCTGACATGTCGGCGATCTTGTGGGCGATGACCTGATGGCGGATCAGCTTGTTGCCGAAGGTTTCGCGTTCATTGGCATAGGCAATCGACTCGTCGAGGCAAAGCTTTGCCATTCCGAGGGACTGGGCGATCAATGCGATGCGCTCGTAGTTGAAGTTCTCGACGATGGCCAGGAAACCCTTGTTTTCAGGTCCGAGCAGACTGTCAGCTGGCAGGCGGCAGTCGTCGAAGAAAAGGGTGGCCTGGTCCGAGCACCACCAACCCATCTTCCTGTCCAGCGCGGTGCGGGTGAACCCCTCGGTTTCCGCCTCGACGAAGAAAAGTGAGATGCCCGACAATCCGTGGCCGCCGGTGCGCGCTCCGACGACGAAGTAGCGACTGGTCATGCCCCCAGTGATGAACGTCTTGGAGCCGTTGAGCACCCACTCATTGCCGTCACGCTTTGCCGACGTCTTCATCCGGGCGACATCCGACCCGCCAGACGGCTCCGTGATCGCCAGGCTTGATCCGACCTCGCCGGACAGAATTTGTGGCAGCACCGCCCGTTTCAACTCCTCAGAGCCAAGCTGGGCGATCGGACCTGTCGATATGTTGCGGGCACCCAGCGCCGCGCCGACACCGGATGCACCGCAGCGGCCGAGCTCTTCGCCGGTTGTCGCGCGCATGAAGCAGTCGTCGAACCCGACACCGCCATAGGCCTCGTCGATACCGAAGCCGAACATGCCGAGATCGCCAGCCTTTGAATGCAGTTCCCAGGGGATGGAGCCCTGTTCATCCCAAGCGTCGACGTGGGGCCTTACCTCGTTTTCTACGAATCGCTGAAGGCTTTCGCGATAGGCTTTGCGCTCATCGGTATCGAACGGGTTTTCCATTGTGGCTTCCGCTTGGTGTTGCGCCGACGCGTCTTGATATCCATCGGCGTATCATGGTCCAAAAAACCAAACAAGACGAACGTTCTGTCTGTTTTCGTCGCAGGATTGGCGTCCGTAGGGATGGTGATCAGAGGCCAAGTTTGCCGGCGATCTTGGACAGTGCGACCGCATTGCCACCGCCGGTCTTTTCACGGATCGACAAGCGATGGCTTTCGACCGTGCGCACACTTATGCCCAACTGCATGGCGATTTCCCGGTTGCTGTGGCCTTTCGACAAAGCCGCAAGCACTTCCTTTTCGCGCTCGGTCAGGCCGAAGTCGTTTGCGACGGGGCGGTCGGCCGCGGCCTTGCTGGCCAGCGAAGCGGCAGCTTGCGGTCCGAGATAGGTCGCACCTTGGGCGACCGACTTGATGGCGTTGATCATCTCCGCCTTGGAGACGTCCTTGAGCACAAAGCCGTTGGCGCCGATCCTGAGTGCCTCGCGCACATATTCCTCATTGTCGTAAATGGACAGGAAGAGGATCTTGGTGGAGGGAGAGGCCAGTTTGATCTGCTGGGCGGCCTCCAGTCCATTGAGTTGCGGCATTGAGATATCGAGAAGCGCCATGTCCGGCTTAAGGGCCGTTGCCAGTTCGACGGCTTCGAGGCCGTTTCTGGCCTCGCCGACGATGTCGACAAAGTCTTCATCCGACAGCCGAGAGCGTATGCCCTCGCGTACCAGATCGTGATCATCCGCGATGACGAGTCGAAGCCGGCCGCGGTTTGATCCAGCGGACTGCATGGGTTCCCCTATGTGGCGTTCTTTTTGCTTTGCCCTTTGCGCTTTACTATCGGCAAACTGACTTTGATTGCAAGTCCGCCGGAACGGGCGCGGGAGAACCGAATGGTTCCGTCGAAGGAATCGATCCGTTCCTGCATGTTGCGGATGCCGAGGCCGCCGCCCGGCGCCTGGCGTTCAGAGCCCTGCGCCATTCCGATTCCGTCGTCGACAAGATCCAGTTCTACCCGCTTGCCGCGACGACTGAGCCGGATGCTGACGTGCTTGGCTCCTGAGTGTTTCGCGACATTCGTCAACGCTTCCTGGATGACGCGGAAGAGGGCGGTCTTGGCTTCATCCGACAACAGCTCACGGACTTGTTCCGTGTCAACGTCGACCTCGATTCCGGTCTGTTTCGAAAAATCGTTCCCGAGACTTTTGACCGCTGCGGCCAGGCCCATGTCGTCCAATACCGATGGACGCAGCGCCATCGATATGCGCCGGACCTCTGAAATGGCTTCGCTCAGTATGTTCATAGACTTTTCGAGCGGTTCGGCTGCCCGTCGGTTTTCACCCAGCTTGCCCAAGGCCGATTCGAGACCGTAACGGGATGAAACCAGCAACTGACTGATACTGTCGTGGAGCTCGCGCGATACGCGTTTGCGCTCCTGCTCCTGAAAATCCACTTGGCGCGCCGACAGCTCCTTCAGGCGTGCGTCGGCGAAACGCTGTTCAGACAGCCGCGCGGCGCCGATGATCGCGCCGGTGAGCACGAGAGCACCAAATGCAATGGCGAAGAGCACGAGCCTGGTCTCGCGAATGTTATTTTGTAGTTCGGCTTGAACCTTCGCCACCTGTTGCGACACGTCGTCCAGGTAGATGCCGGTCCCGAGCATCCAGTCCCATTTGTCGAGGTAGACCGAATAGCCAAGCTTCTCGACATATTCACCGCTTGAGGGCTTCTTCCATATATAGGAGTAGAACTCTCCACCTTTCTTGGCCCGATCGATGAGATCCTTCACCACCTGACGACCGTCTTCGTCTTCAAGACCGATCCAGTTGCTGCCAACGAGGTAAGTGAGGCGGGGATTGACGATGTTGGTTCCGTCTTCCTCATAAATAAAGAAATAGCTGTCTTCGCCAAATGTCATTTTCCGAACGATTTCAGTAACTTCTCTCTGTGCTCTTCGTTTTGTCTTCAGATTCGAGCCGTAGATGGGAGTAAGGGCGTTGCGCGCCAGCATCACATAGTTCTTCAGCTCGGCATGCTTGAGGTCGAGGAACAGGTTCTCGACCGTCTGCGCCTGCGACTGGGCCAGTCTCGACGACTGAAAATTGATGACGAACAACGTCGCTGCGGAGATCAGGATCACCGGCAGCAGCGTAATGAGCAGCAGTTTGGTTTTAAAGTTCATGCCAATGGGTCCGAAAATGCCAGGCGGACGCCATAAATTGCATATGCGGCGGTTGTTTGCACCCGCCCATCGCGCGTCTCAGTAGTACTACGGATACGGGTAGTATTTGCACGAATTGTGAATCTGATGTCATATGCCTATTGAGGCACGACATCGGGCGGGAGGCCCGAACCGTGTCTGGCATTTATTGGGAGGAACACAATGCAACGTCGTAAGTTTCTGAAAGGCGCCGCTGTCGCTGGTGCCGCTACCACGCTGGCTGCGCCCGCAGTCGCACAGGCCAAGAAGGAAATGGTTATCGTTTCAACTTGGCCGCGCGACTTTCCGGGTCTTGGCCTGCCAGCCCAGCGTCTTGCTGCGCGGATTACCGAGCTGACCGACGGCGCGATCGATGTACAGTACTTTGCTGCGGGCGAGCGCGTGGGTGCGTTCGATTCGTTTGACGAAGTCGCATCGGGCAACGCACAGGCCTATATCGCAGCCGACTACTATTGGAAGGGCAAGCACCCGGGTTGGGCTCCATTTACGGCCATCCCGTTCGGCATGACCTACACCGAGATCGACGCATGGATCAAATACGGTGGCGGTCAGGAGCTTTGGGACGAACTGGCTGGTGAATTCGGCCTGAAAAACCTGGCTTGCGGCAACACCGGTGTCCAGATGGGTGGCTGGTTCAACAAGGAAATCGAAAGCGCCGACGACCTCAAGGGTCTGAAAATGCGTATTCCGGGTCTCGGCGGCGACGTCATGGCCAAACTGGGCGCATCTCCGGTCTCGCTGCCGGGCGGCCAGATTTATGAAAACCTCGTCTCCGGCGCCATCGACGCCACGGAATGGGTTGGCCCGTACAACGACTATTTCATGAAGTTTTACGAAGCCGCCAAATACTACTACTGGCCTGGCATGCATGAGCCCGGTGCGCAGATCGCCTTCGGCATGAACCGCGCATTCTGGGATGGCCTGACCAAAACCGAGCAGGCAATTCTTGAGGCAGCGTGTGCCGAAGAAAATGCCCGCACAATGGCCGAAACCAACGCATTCAACGGTGAGTATCTCAACCGTTTGATCAACGACCATGGCGTGCAGCTTCGCGAATTCAACGACGACGTTTATGACGCGTTCGGTGAAGCTTCGCAGGAAGTGATCGAAGAGGCGCGTGACCACAGCGATCTGTCGAAGAAGATCTACGACGCAGTGCTGGCGAAGCGTGCCGAGCTTGGTGCCTGGACCGCACTGTCCGACACCGCCTATGTGCAGAAGCGCAACAACGTCCTCAACCAGTAGGACGCGCTGACGTATAGAAGCCAAGAATGGGGCGGGGATCATCTCCGTCCCATCCAGTCGATTTGACCGGCATGTGATCTGGCGGCAAACTTCTCAGATCAATCGGAACAACAACAAGACGACATTCAACCGGCACCCATAAGCCGCGAGTCGCAAACCGAATGCCGATAATTGAATCGCTGGATTCGGGGAACAACACAGACGGCTAGCGGGGAACAGCCATGTCGGAATCGACGCACGCCGGGTATGACCATACCCTGTCGTTTCCTAATCTCGTTCGGATGTTCGGGTGGTGTGTGCTGGCCTTGATGGTCGCCTTCCTGATCAACAATTTCATGACGTTCTGGGGTGGGTTTCCCGGCGCCAACGCGGCGTTCGGCGACGGCGGCTTCGCCGCCATGATCCAGGCCGCTCTTTATCCGCTCGGGATGGTGTTGGCGATAGGCTATGTGGCGACCCACCGGGCGACCTCATTGCGCGATAACGCGTCGACAGTCACAGGAATCAACACGTACTTCATCAGAGCCGCCTTTTGGGCCGTGCTGATTGTCGGTGTGGCGGACGTGGCGATCTCTTTCCTTCGGGTTGAGGGGCTGCTGCCTGCCGTTGTGGGCGAGGAATTGACCAAAGACCTTGGACGCTCCCAGTTCCGCGGTCTTTACGTTCATGTGCCGCTGATGGTGGTCAGTCTGGTCCTGGCGGCATTCACCCGAACGCTGGGTTTCCACTGGCTGGCGCTGTTGATCGTGATTGCCGAACTCGCGATCGTGTTCATGCGCTTCATCTTTTCCTACGAACAGGCTTTCATGGCCGACCTGGTAAGGTTCTGGTACGGCGCGCTGTTCCTGTTCGCCAGCGCCTACACGTTGCTGGAGGAAGGGCATGTGCGGGTCGACGTGTTCTATGCCGGCTTTGCCAACAAGACGAAAGCCGTGGTCAACGCCGTCAGCACCATTGTCATGGGTTTGACCTTCTGCTGGACCATCCTCATTGTTGGCATGGGCCAGAAATCCTCGATCATCAACAGTCCCTTGCTCAGCTTTGAAGTCACGCAGTCTGGCTTCGGCATGTACGTGAAGTACATGATGGCCGGTTTCCTCGGCGTCTTCGCGATATCCATGATGATCCAATTCGTCGCGTACCTGATGGACGCGGTCGCCGACTATCGCGGCGAACCGGGATCAAGGGTTCCGTCGCAAGAGCCGGTGGGGCACTGATCGATGGAACTCTATTTTCTCGCACTCCTCATTCTCCTGATGGCCGTGGCCTTGGGGTCCGGCTATCCTGTTGCTTTCGCTCTTCCCGGCTCTTCGATCATAACAATCCTGATCGCGGCCGGCTGCGGTTACCTCTTTATCGGCGATACCGACGCGTTCTTTGCCCAGGGCGGGCCATCGCAATGGCTTAGCGCGGGCGTGACCAACCTACGCGGGGTCTATTGGGAACCCGAACGGGATACGCTCATCGCCATTCCGTTATTCATCTTCATGGGCATCATGCTTCAGCGGTCGAAAATTGCTGAAGACCTGCTGATCACCATGGCGCAGCTGTTCGGTCCGATTCCCGGTGGACTGGGGATTTCGGTTGTGTTCGTGGGGGCGTTGCTGGCGGCGACAACCGGTATCGTCGGCGCAACCGTCGTGGCCATGGGCCTGATTTCCCTGCCGGCCATGCTGCGCAACAACTATTCGCAATCCCTGGCGACAGGCACGATCGCGGCCTCCGGCACACTGGGCCAGATCATTCCGCCATCGATCGTCCTGATCATTCTTGCTGACCAGTTGTCGAGTGCGTCCGACCAGGCCGGGACAGCGCGTAAGAATCTGTTCAAGGAATCGACCGGCGAGCTGACCATGCCGTCGATTTTCGACGTCGGTTCAACCAGCGCCGGCGAGATGTTCCTCGGAGCGTTCCTGCCGGGCCTTGTGCTGGTCGGGCTCTACATGGTCTTCATCCTGATTTTTGCCTGGCTCCGCCCGAAGCTGGCGCCGCCAGTTCACCATGAGGGCGAGTTCAACCGGAAATTCTGGCTCAAGGTCATGGTGACCCTGTTCCCTCCGCTGGCGCTGATCATTCTGGTGTTGGGTTCCATCATCGCCGGTGTCGCGACGGTCAACCAGGCAGGCGCTATCGGTGCGGCAGGCGCGCTTATCATGGCGGGCTACCGGCTGAAGGATGGGCACAGGGACGCATTTTATCCGGCGATCCTGGCGGTTGCCTCTTTGGTGCTCGTCGGTTTCGTGCTTGCCAACTTCAACACCAACATCAAGAACATTCGGACGAGCTCCGATGTAACCGGCATCGTGCTCGCCCTGATTGCCGTGGCCGGGTTGACCATATCGCTGGTTTGGAGCGGAATTCGAGCTTTCCGTATTGAAGACACGCTCAAGGGCGTGATGATCGAAACGGCAAAGACCACGTCGCTTGTCTTCATCATCCTTCTTGGCGCGGCCATCCTGACCGCAGCATTCCGCGCCTTCGGCGGCGAACATCTGGTCAAGGATTTTCTGGAGGGGCTTCCGGGCGGCTTCTGGACTAAATTCGTGATCGTCATGGCGGTGATCTTCGTCCTCGGCTTCTTCCTCGATTTCATCGAAATCGCGGTTGTGGTCGTGCCGATCGTCGCCCCGATCCTGCTGGCCGACCCTTCGGCCAATATTACCGCCGTGTGGCTGGGAGTCATGATCGGCCTGAATATTCAGACGTCGTTCCTGACGCCGCCCTTTGGCTTCGCGTTGTTCTACTTGCGAGGGGTTGCGCCAGCGGCGGTCAAGACAATTCAGATCTATCGCGGCGTGATTCCGTTTATCTGCCTGCAACTGGTTGCCCTGGTGATCGTCGGCATGGTGCCGCAATTGGTGAACTATCTTCCGAACCGCGTCGCGCTGCTGTCAGAAACAGCGCCGCCGCCGCGCAACCCGCGGCTGACCTATTGCGTAGACCGCTATGTGACGGAGCAACTGGCTGATGGACGCAGCACGCTCCTTGGAGCGGTCGACAAGGCCAGGCAGCTCGACTTCAGCGTCCTGCCAAGCAAGATTGCGAAGTCGACCGAGAGCAGTTTCGACGAGGTTGCCAACGCCATCGCCCTGCTGGATCAAGCCAACCAGGCGGCTGACGATATCGAATCGGCTTCCGATGCCTATCGGCCGTTGCACCGGCGTGTTCGGGATATCGAGCGCGACATAAGGGTCATCGATGAACGGGTTGAGGATCTTGACGTGTTGATCGGTCGGCTACGCGATCCATCGGAGGAAGCTCTCAAGAAGAGACTTGAGGAACGCGTTTCGCGTCTGAATGCCGACAAGGAGGTTCTGGCGGCTACAATTCCTGCGGAATGGGCCGACAGCTATGCGAGCTTCGACAAGCTGAATGATGCGGAAGCCAATTTGCGCCGCCAATACAATCAGGCGGCCAACAAAGCTTATGAGCCAGTAGCAACATTGCTGGCCAGCCTCAATTCCTATGAGGCGTTCCAGGCCCTTGGAGACGAGCTTGCCGCAATTAGCGATGCCGTCGTTGCCAATGAGCCGGCAGAGATGACCGAGCCCTTGAACGCGCTGTCGAAAAAGTTCGGTGCGATTGAAGGTGCCGATGACATCAAGTCAGCGTTGACGAAGGCACGCCGTGCATTGCGGTCGAAAACACCCGACAAGGACAAGGCGCTTGGTGAAATCGACAAGGCACTGGAAGCTTATGCCGAGCAAAGCGAGTGGCGCGAAGCAGCTGACGGGTCGTTAAAGGACGGCATTGGTGAATACGTCCAGGCCATGGCACCCACCGTCGGCATTCGTTCCCAGAACAAGCTGACCCGCGAACAGGCACTTTATGTGGCGGCTTGTTCTTCCGACCACCGTGACATCTCGCTCAACTTCTGAGGCGCTCTATTCGAAAGAATAGGGCACCGTGTCGCGCGCATTGTGATCGACCGACAGGCGGCGTTTGAGCGGCGGCACGGCGCGCTGGTGGCAATTGGAGCGTTCGCAGATGCGGCAGGATATGCCGATCGGCTGGAAAGCGGTCTCGCTTTCCAGATCCAGATCGTCCGCATAGACGAGAGCCCCAGCATGTTTGATCTCACAGCCGAGCGCCAATGCATAGCGTTGCACCGGATCGCGATATCCGCCTGAGGATTTGGTTACTTCGGTGGCAAGGCACAGGTAGCGCACGCCATCCGGCGTTTCGGCAAGCTGGCGCAGGATCCGCTGGGAATTGCCGAAGGCATCATGCACATTCCACAACGGGCAGGCCGATCCGAAGCGGGCAAATTGGAGTTTGGTGGCGCTGTGCCGCTTGGTGATGTTGCCGGCCTGGTCGACGCGGGCAAAGAAAAACGGAATGCCCTTGTTTCCCTGGCGCTGCAGGGTGCTCAGCCGATGGGCCACCTGTTCGGTGCTGGCGCCGAATCGGTCCGCCAGCAGCTCGAGATCATGGCGCAGTTCGCCGGCGGCAGTCAGGAATTCACCGTAGGGCAGGAGGGTGCTTCCGGCGAAATAGTTGGCAAGTCCGATGCGGCAGACGGACGCTGCGTCCTCCGTCCGGAATCCCGCCCCTTCGATGATCGTCTCAATCTCTGTGGCATGATCCATCAGCGCGATCTGATGGGCGATCTGGAATGCATGTGTCGTGGGTGCGGCCCTCGGATTGAGTGAGAGAACCCGGGATACGGGATCGAAGCGCCGAACGATCGTCGGCTGGTTGGCCGCGCCGCCAATCGCTACCCTGACGCGGTGAAGTCGCTCGAGGTGATCGGCGAGTGTGCGCACGCGGTTGCGGGTGGCGCCGGCCAGTCGTCCCGCCAGCGTTTCTGCCGCCACATCCAGGTCATGCACATAGTTGTCGATGTAGTGAAAGAAGTCGCGGACCTCTTCATAGGGTGTCGGCTCGTTAAGGCCGCCGGTTCGTTCCAGCGTATCGTCCAGCTCTGCCAGCTGTTCGCCGGCGCGCCGCAACGCCTGGTGCATGGCCAGGAAGGCGCGAGCGACGGAGGGCGTGTTCTGGGTAACCTGCTTCAGGTCCTGCGCTGAGGGCTGCTCTCCCTTGAACATGGGATCGACCAGGGCCTCTGCCATGTCAGCCAGCAATCGGTCGCTGTCATTGACACTCAACGTGGCGATGTCGACGGAAAAGGCTTCTGCCAGCGCCAGCAAAACCGGCGCCGTGACGTGGCGCTGGTTGTTCTCAATCTGATTCAAGTAACTGGTTGAAATGCCCAGCTTCTTTGCAAAATTCGCCTGCGTCAGCGCTTGATTTTCGCGGATCTTGCGGATGTTCTGGCCAATGAAAAGCTTGCGAGCGCGCATGTTTGCAACTTTGCAGTTTCACATTTGCAATATTTGCTAATGTAGCTTTGTTGCTTTTTCAAGCCTTTTTCGATGCCTGAATTCGGCGTAGAGCCAGGAAGGATCCAAATCGGGAGGCTTCATGATGCGTTTCATTTCCTCGGACGACACCACTCAATCCGCAGGAGGAGTAGCCTAATGCGCGACATCCTCGACCAACTGGAGGCCAAACGCACCGAAGCACAGCTCGGGGGCGGCCAAAGACGCATCGATGCCCAGCACGCCAAGGGCAAACTAACAGCGCGGGAGCGTATCGACATCCTGCTCGATGAGGGTTCCTTCGAAGAATACGACATGTACAAGGCCCATCGCTGCACGGATTTCGGGATGGAATCGCAGCAGATCGCCGGCGACGGCGTGGTGACCGGCTGGGGCACGATCAACGGCCGTCCGACCTACGTGTTCAGCCAGGATTTCACGGTTTTCGGCGGTTCGCTTTCGGAAACCCATGCGGAAAAGATCTGCAAGGTGATGGATCTTGCCATGCAGAACGGAGTGCCGCTCATCGGGCTTAACGATTCCGGCGGCGCGCGGATCCAGGAAGGGGTGGCGTCGCTGGGCGGTTACGCCGAAGTGTTCTGGCGCAACGTTCAGGCTTCCGGCGTGGTCCCGCAGATCTCCGTCATCATGGGCCCTTGTGCGGGGGGCGCGGTCTATTCGCCGGCCATGACGGACTTCATTTTCATGGTGAAGGACACAAGCTACATGTTCGTGACGGGCCCCGACGTGGTCAAAACCGTCACCAATGAGGTCGTGACCGCCGAGGAACTGGGCGGCGCCAGCACTCATACCAAGAAGTCATCGGTCGCCGACGGCGCCTTTGAAAATGACGTCGAAGCGCTTCTGGAAGTGCGGCGCATGTTCGACTACCTGCCGCTCTCCAATCGCGAGACGGCGCCGGTGCTCGCCACCAGCGATCCAATCGATCGACAGGAGCCAAGCCTGGATACATTGGTGCCGGATAACCCGAATAAGCCCTACGACATGCACGAGGTGATCGTGAAGATCGCTGATGAGGGCAATTTCTACGAAATCCAGCGCGATTTTGCCGGCAACATCCTTTGCGGTTTCATTCGGGTGAACGGTTCCACCGTCGGCGTCGTCGCCAACCAGCCGATGGTGCTCGCCGGCTGTCTCGACATCGACAGTTCAAAGAAGGCCGGACGTTTCGTGCGTTTCTGCGATGCCTTCAACATTCCGATCCTGACACTGGTCGATGTTCCGGGCTTCCTGCCCGGGACGGCGCAGGAATATGGCGGCATCATCAAGAATGGCGCCAAGCTGCTGTTTGCCTATGCCGAGGCAACGGTGCCGAAAGTGACAGTGATCACCCGCAAGGCCTATGGCGGCGCCTATGACGTCATGTCCTCAAAGCACATCCGCGCCGATGTCAATTATGCCTGGCCGACCGCTGAAATTGCGGTGATGGGGGCCAAGGGCGCGACAGAGATCCTTTACAGGTCGGAACTGGGCGATCCGGACAAGATTGCGCAGCGCACCAAGGACTACGAAGATCGCTTTGCCAACCCGTTCATCGCCGCCCAGCGCGGCTTCATCGACGAGGTGATCATGCCGCACTCGACGCGCCGCCGGGTGGCACGCGCCTTCGAGATGCTGAAGACCAAAGAGGCCGAGGCTCCGGCCAAAAAACACGACAACATTCCGTTGTAAGGCTCGCGCAGATGTTTACAAAAATTCTCGTTGCCAATCGCGGTGAAATTGCCTGCCGGGTGTTCAAGACGGCCAAACGCATGGGCATCGCCACCGTTGCGGTCTATTCCGAGGCCGACAAGAATGCGCTGCATGTGGAAATGGCCGACGAAGCCGTGTTCATTGGCGCCTCCCCGGCGGCAGAAAGCTACCTGGTCATCGACAAGATCATCGAAGCGTGCCGCGACACAGGCGCCGAAGCTGTCCATCCCGGCTACGGCTTCTTGTCTGAGCGGGCCGAGTTCGCCGAGCGGCTGGCCGCCGAGGGCATTGCTTTCATCGGGCCGCCGCCCGGCGCCATCGAAGCGATGGGCGACAAGATCACCTCCAAGAAGATCGCCGCCGAAGCCAACGTATCGACGGTCCCCGGTCACATGGGCCTGATCGACGACCCCGAACATGCCGTGCGCATTGCTTCCGACATCGGTTATCCGGTGATGATCAAGGCCAGTGCCGGCGGTGGCGGCAAGGGCATGCGCATCGCATGGAATGACGACGAGGCGAGGGAGGGGTTCGAACGGTCGAAATCGGAGGCCGCTTCGAGTTTTGGCGACGATCGCATCTTCATCGAAAAATTCGTCACCGAACCAAGGCATATCGAGATCCAGGTGTTGGCCGACAAACACGGCAATTGCCTTTATCTCGGCGAGCGCGAATGCTCGATCCAGCGACGCAACCAGAAGGTCATCGAGGAGGCGCCGTCTCCGTTCCTCGACGAGGCGACGCGCAAGGCGATGGGGGAACAGGCCGTAGCGCTTGCCCGCGCCGTCGACTATGCCAGTGCGGGTACGGTGGAGTTCATCGTCGACAAGGATCGAAATTTCTATTTCCTTGAAATGAACACACGCCTGCAGGTCGAGCATCCAGTGACTGAATTGATCACCGGTGTCGACCTGGTGGAGCAGATGATCCGGGTCGCCGCAGATGAGCCGCTGGCTCTGGCACAGGATGATATCCAACTGAATGGCTGGGCAGTTGAAAGCCGGCTCTACGCGGAAGATCCTTATCGGAATTTCCTGCCCTCGATCGGCCGTCTGACCCGCTATCGCCCACCGGCTGAAGGCTCCGGTGTGGACGGCACGATCATCCGAAACGACACCGGCGTCTTCGAAGGCGGCGAGATATCGATGTTCTACGACCCGATGATCGCCAAACTGTGCACCTGGGGCCCTGACCGGGATCAGGCCGTGGCGGCCATGGCAGACGCGCTCGATGCATTCGAGGTCGAAGGCATCGGTCACAACCTTCCATTCCTTTCGGCAGTCATGGGTCATGAGCGGTTCAAAGCCGGTCGTTTGACGACGGCCTTTATCGATGAGGAATACCCGGAGGGTTTCCAGGGTGTCGAGCCGAATGACGCGTTGAACGCCCGGTTCGCGGCCGTGGCGGTTGTCCTGGATGCTCGAGAAAAGGAGCGTCTGACGTCGATCGCCGATCCGCGTTTCGGCTCTCCTGCTCCGGCGGACCGGGTCGTGCGAATCGAACGCGAGAACCATCCGGTCGCCCTCCGACAATCGGACGAAGGTTCTCTTGTTACGATCAACGGACGAGAGATTGAAATCACCTCGCAATGGACCCCGGGTGATCGCCTGGCGCAGGTGCGTATCGATGGCACCAATGCCGCGTTCAAGGTCGACCCGGCTGCCGGCGGTTACCGGTTGCGCGCTCGCGGTGTCGATCTGGTGGTGCAGGTGCTGAGCCCCCGAGTAGCCGAGCTTGCGGCGCTGATGCCGGAGAAGTTGCCGCCGGATACGTCGAACATGCTGTTGTGCCCGATGCCGGGCCTGGTGGTGAAGCTGCATGTGAACGAGGGCGAAACAATCGTCGAAGGGCAGGCACTCGCCATTGTCGAAGCCATGAAGATGGAAAACGTCTTGCGGGCGCAGAAGGCCGGTGTTGTCGCCAAAATTCCCGTCAAGGAAGGCGATAGCCTGGCTGTCGATGAAGTGATCATGGAATTCGAGGACTGAGGCCGCAGGAGTTGGACATGAGCAAGACAAATCGCGACTGGATCGATCTGGCGAGCAAAGAGCTGAAAGGGGCCGACCCGGCCACCCTCAACTGGCAGACGCCCGAGGGTATCACGGTCAAACCCGTTTACAGCAGTGACGACGTTTCTGCGGACGCAGCGGCTGAGTTCCCGGGGTTTGCGCCGTTTACCCGCGGGGTGAAGGCGACGATGTATGCCGGGCGACCCTGGACAATCCGTCAATATGCGGGATTTTCGACGGCCGAGGATTCGAACGCATTCTACAGAAAAAACCTGGCAGGCGGGCAGAAAGGACTGTCGGTTGCCTTCGACCTGGCCACCCACCGCGGCTACGACAGCGACCACCCGCGAGTTGTCGGCGATGTTGGCAAGGCGGGGGTCGCTATCGATTCCGTCGAGGACATGAAAATCCTGTTCGACGGGATTCCGCTCGACGAGATGACCGTGTCGATGACCATGAACGGTGCCGTTATCCCGGTTCTGGCGATGTTCATCGTTGCGGGCGAAGAGCAGGGTGTGGCCCGCTCGGCGCTGGCCGGCACCATTCAGAACGACATCCTCAAGGAGTTCATGGTCCGCAACACCTATATCTACCCGCCAGAGCCGTCGATGCGCATCGTTGCAGATATCATCGACTACACGGCGCGGGAGATGCCGAAATTCAATTCCATTTCCATCTCCGGCTATCACATGCAGGAGGCCGGAGCGACACTGGCGCAGGAATTGGCCTACACGCTGGCGGACGGCATGGAATATGTTCGGGCTGCCAAGCGCAAGGGTCTTGATGTCGACGCGTTTGCCGGTCGGCTGTCCTTCTTCTTCTGTATCGGCATGAATTTCTTCATGGAAGCCGCCAAGCTGAGAGCGGCCCGGCGCCTCTGGGCGCGCATCATGACCGATTTCGGGGCCAAGTCCGAACGCTCTAAGATGCTGCGGACCCATTGCCAGACATCGGGCGTTTCGTTGACGGAACAGGATCCTTACAACAACGTCGTGCGCACGGCCTTCGAGGCCATGGCAGCGGTGCTTGGCGGCACACAGTCCCTGCACACCAATTCCTTTGACGAGGCCCTGGCCCTGCCGACGGAGTTTTCTGCCCGTATCGCCCGCAACACCCAGCTGATCCTGCAGCACGAAACGGGTGTTGCGAATGTCGTCGATCCGCTGGGCGGCTCCTACTATGTCGAAGCCTTGACGGATGCGCTCGCCGATGAGGCCTGGAGCATGATCGAAGAGGTGGAGAGCCTGGGTGGTATGACCAAGGCAGTGGAGCAGGGGTTGCCGAAGTTGCGCATCGAAGAAGCGGCGGCCCGTCGCCAGGCGCGCATTGACAAGGGCGAGGACGTGATCGTCGGCGTCAATCGCTACCGGCTGGATGACGAGCCGATGATCGATATTCTGGAAATCGACAATGCCAAGGTCCGCAATGCCCAGATCGCCAGGCTGGAAAAGATCCGCAGCACGCGCGATCAGGCGAAGTGCGATGCGGCACTCGAGGCCCTGCAGGACGTCGCGGCGAGCGGATCTGGCAATCTGCTTGAAGCGGCGGTCGAGGCGGCTCGGGCGCGGGCCTCGCTCGGTGAGATCTCCGATGCCATGGAGACGGCATTCAATCGCCACAAGGCGACGACGCGGATGATCAGCGGAGTCTATGGCGATGCCTATCGCGGCGATGCGGAATACGAGGCCGTCCAGAACAAGATCGCCGCGTTCTGCGAGGAACGGCAACGCGAGCCTCGGATACTTGTCGCCAAGATGGGCCAGGACGGCCATGACCGTGGTGCAAAAGTCATTGCGACCGCCTTCGCTGACATGGGTTTTGCCGTCGACCTTTCCGACATGTTCGAAACCCCGGAAGAGGTGGCAAAAAAGGCAATCGATCTCTGTGTCGACGTCATCGGCGTCTCATCACTGGCGGCGGGGCATCGGACCCTGGTGCCGGAACTGATCGAAAAGCTGAAGAAGCTCGACCGCCAGGACATCATCGTCATCTGCGGCGGGGTCATTCCGGAGCAGGATTACGGTTTCCTTCGCGATGCGGGTGTCGCCGGAATATTCGGCCCGGGATCCAACGTCATCGAAGCCGCCAATTCGGTCCTGGCAGAAGTCGCCGGATTGCGCCGCAACCGTTAGGGGGTTCATCCCTAACGAGCTGCGTGTCGTCAGTAGGTGGCTCGGCCACCGGACAGGTCGAAGGTCGCAGCGGTGGTAAAGGAGTTTTCCGCCGAAGCCAGCCAGACGATCATGGCTGCGGCCTCCTCAACCTCGAGGAATCGGGCGCGGGGGATCTTCGACAGCATGTAGTCGATGTGTTCCTGTGACATCTGGTCGAAAATCGGCGTACGGGCTGCTGCGGGTGTCACACAGTTGACCGCGATATCGTGACCGGCCAGCTCCTTGCCCAGCGACTTTGTGAAGCCGATCACGCCCGCTTTCGAGGCACTGTAGGCGCAGGCATTCGGGTTGCCTTCCTTACCGGCTATCGAGGCAATGTTGACGATGCGGCCGTAGTTGCGCGCCTTCATGCCGGCAAGAACCGCCTTGTTGACGAAGTAAGTGCCGGTCAGATTGATGTCGACAATGCGGCGCCAGGCGTCATTGTCATAGTCCTCTACCGGCGCATTGGGTCCCGCTATACCGGCACTGTTGACGACAATGTCGACAGGGCCAAGGCGCGACTCGGTCTCGTCCAAGGCGGCAGTGACACTCGACCAGTCCGCAACATCGCAGGCCAGGGCAATGGCGTTGTTCGCTGAATCCAATTCAGCAACCGCCGCGGTATTGACTTCCGGGTTCATGTCCCAGCTGGCAATCTTCGCGCCTGATTGCACCATCAGGGAGGCGACCGCATAGCCTATTCCCTGGGCTGCGCCGGTGACCACGGCCACTTTACCGGACAGGTCGTAGGTGTTCATGTGTGCTCCTCACGTTCACTCGGGAAGAGCCCTATCACGGATCGCAGCCCGGTGGCTTACCTCGAAGTCCCTTTTTTGGCACAAATGGCCGCGCAAGCTAATCAATCTTTTTCGCGCGCAGATCGAGCCGCACCAAAACGGCTTTTTTGAGCCAGCTTTCATCCGGGGCCCCGCTCGCGCCGATGCCAAATGCTGTCCGGTCGAGCGAGGCTGAACCGGAAACCCGAGCTGTGTTCTCGTCCCGTTCGAAGGAGAACGGAATGCTGAGTGGAACGGCTATGCCACGCAACGTCAGCACACCGTCCATGATGAAGCCTGAGGCATCTTCGCGAAACGCGGTGCTTTCGAAATTGGCGGTCGGAAAGCTGGCCAGCGAGAACCCATCGCTGCCCTCGGCCTGAGCTTGCAGGTAAGCGTCGCTGATTGTGTAGCTGGCCATGTCGATCTCGACTTTCGCGCTCGCTATGTCCAACTTCTGCGGATCGAACGTGATGGAACTGGTCCAATTGGCAAATCTGCCGGTAACCTCAGCGCCGTTATAGGTGGCTACAAAGCCAAGAGAGCTTTCTTCTGGCAGGATCGTCCAATCACCTGATGTCGTTTGTAACGGTGCTGTCGCCGCTTGGACTGAGGGACTGTCGCCAGTTGAGGCCGAATACAAGCCAGCGCCCATGAGCGCCACGGGCAACACCACGGCAGCAATTCCGAACCCTGCCGCACCAGCCGTGGGCGCTGCTGAGCGACGACCAAAACGCATCCGATCGAGAATTCGGTCGCGATCGATGAACTGATGTTTCAGAGCCGCGCCAACATGCAGTAGCAAAAGCCCGGTCATAACGTAGCCCAGCAAGGCATGCAGTTGTTTGAGCAGATCTTCGACGGATCCGCGATCGGCAGGGTCGAGCGCGGCAAATCCGGGCAAATGGGCATAGGGCAGCCATTGTTGCAGGAAAAAGAAGGTCGGGATGTTGGTCGGCGAGGCCGACGCCATGGCCCAACCGCTCAGCGGTGCCGCGATCATCACAACGTAGAAGGCAACGTGAACGGCATGGGAGGCTGCGCGTTCGAGCGATGTCCAGTTCGATTGCGGGGCAGGGGCGTGATGCCCGAGCCGCCAGCACAGGCGGGCCAGCGTTAGTGCTAGGATCAGAAGGCCGACGGTTTTATGGATCTGATACATGGAGAAACGCAGGGCGCTGTTTTCTCCGGCGAAGTCCACCATCCAGATTCCGCCCGCAAGCTGGAACAGGATCGCGGCGGCGATCGCCCAATGCAGGACGATCGCAACCGACGAATAGCGGAGGGCGACTGCGGTGTTTTGTGTCGTATCCGCCATTGTTCGACCTACTTCTGCTCGATCAATTCGGATTCGATGACCAACTGGACCTCATCGCCCACATTGGGAATGAACGTGTTGAGACCGAAGTCGGAGCGTTTGATCGAACCTCGAGCAGAAAACCCGATGGCGGCACCAGGGGCAAAGGGATGCTTCTCGAGTTGGCCGACCAGAGTCACATCAAGAGAAACCGGCTTGGTTACCCCCAAGAACGTCAGCTCACCGTCGATTCGACCGGTTTTGTCTCCAGTCAGTTCGATGCTGGTGGATTTGAAGGTTGCCTGGGGGAAGGCTGCGGAATTGAGCCAGGGCTCGCCGCGAAGTTCCGCGTCGAAGTCGGCCTGCTCGGGGAGCGGGTGCGCGGTTACGACGGAGCTGGAATCGACATTAGCGACCAGGGTGCTTGCAGCCGGGTTATCGGCATCGAGGTTCAACGTGCCGGAGACCTTATTGAACTGGGCCGTAAAGTTTGAAAGGCCGAAATGATTGACCTTCCAGAAAACGCGGGTGTGGGTTGGATCAATTGCGTAGGTTCCTGACGGAACGGTGATTTCGGAAGCAAATGCCGGGACAGCGATGATCAGTGCTGTCAACGCCGTGAGTGCGCGCTTCATGGAGAACTCCTCTGGTGGTTTGATACCGTCCACACAGCCGAAAGGCTGCGCGACGGGCCTTATATGGAGTCCGATCAGCGCTCTTTAAGGTTGCATAGAGGAGATGGATTGTTCGATATTAGTGGACAATGACCCCTAGATCGCAGCTAAAGTTTGTAACGACTCCAACCTCAAGCCGTGTCGTTGTCAAAGCCGGTAGAACCGCTTGGCTGTCTCTCCAAAGATTTTGCCTTGGTCACGATCCGGAACAAGATCTTCGTATGCATCAAAAATTGCCGCATAGCTGGAACTCAGGCTGTCGACGGGAAAATTGGAGCCGAACATGCAGCGTTCCGGGCCAAACTGTTCAAGACAGGTCTCTACGATCGGCCGAATGGAATTGACGGTCCAGTCATGCTCAAACATGCCGAGGCCGGACAGCTTGCATGAAACCTGGGGCAATGCCGATAATTGTCTGAGGGCCCGAGCCCAGGCTCTCAAACCTTCGGCAGAGCGATCATAGGGTGAACCGGCGTGGCAAAGCGCGACCGAAATTTGCGGCACGGACGCAAAAACGCGGGCGGCGCCGGCCATCAATTCTGGCAGCAACTGGAGATCGAATGAGAAGCCGAGGGCGCCCGCCTTTTTCAGGCCCGCTGCGAAGGACGGGTTATCAAGCAAAGCGTTGGTCCCGGTCCTTGCGTCCTCCCCAGGCGCCCGGCCGACGATCTGGCGGACGCCGCGTACGGTGGAAAGCGCGGCAAACGCATCCAGTTGCGCATCGGGATTGACCGCCGTGAGGTCGCAATGCACCACCTGTACCAGCGGCCAGTCAGGATGAGCGTCGGCCACCGACTGAATCCATCGTGCCTCGGCGAGGCCGTCCGCGGCGCCCACCTGTATGTGGACCGATCCGGAGATGCCGTGTTGGCTGGCGTCCTGGCGGAACTCATCGAGGAGATAGTTGCGCTGAATCGGAGCCGGGTCGCCGAAAAACCGGACCTCACCCTTCGCCATCAGCCACGGATAGTGAACGGCTTCGAGATCCCACAAATGGTGATGCGCATCGATCCTCATGGGCGGGCCATGCTTTGCGATTTGGCGATGAGGTCGACACCGAGCTGATCAAACAGATCGAGGTAATCGAGCAGCACCCAGTTCTCCATGATCTTGCCACCGGCGCAGCGATAAAAGTCCATTACCCGAAGCGTCAGTGATGTCTCGGATGCCGGAACGCCCAGATAGTCCCCGCGATGGGTCATGGTCATGGATGGCCAGCCGGACACCGCGGCGTAGTCGCCATCGCCGATGCGGCAGTAGTGGTTGCCGCCCTTGCGGTCGGGGAAGGCGCTCAGAAACGATTCACGGTGATCCTTGACGAAACCATCCCAGCGATAGTTGGAGCCGATGCCCGCTGGGCCGTACCAGAGCATGTCCTCATGCCAGTAGCCATTGGCGCCGGTCTGGTCGCGGGAGGTGAAGGTGACGGGATCGAAATCGTGCAGGTCGCGCAGCATACCCTCCACGACATCCAGCGTTGCCTCGCCACGCTCCTTGCCGTCGGGCAGGACACCGTCATGGGTGGCAGGTCCGGGAAACAGCATTTCGGTACCGAGCAATTGGGGCAGGGGATAGCGCCCGGCCTGGCGCATCAGGTCGATGAAGTCGACGATCAGTTTCGCTTCCGTGATCTTGCCGCCTTCGATGCGATAAAATTCGCCGGAACGCAGAAATGCCAGGTGATCGCTCGGGCTGATCCCGAACAGGGTGTTTTCGAAATTGCCGACATAGTGTGTCACCGCGGCAACCCAGTGTCCGCCAGCCTCTCGTCGATTGCCGCCGCCGATGAAGATTTCGTCACGGCGCCGGGCCGATGTCAGCGCCCGACGTATCGGACGGATCAGTCCCTCCAGCACCGCATCGGGACCAATCAGTTGTCCGACGGGCGAGGAAATATCCCACGTCGATCCGTCTGCGATGCAATCGGTGGCGCGTGCATCAAGTTCGGATTCAGGGCAAGAAATCAAATGGTTGAGGTGGCCGCGCGCAACCGCGCGAAAATCGTCTGACATGAATGTTCCTATAGTTTTGCATACGAATGCAAAAAAACCTTGCCAAAGTCGGCGTTGTGAGTCTAGCCTAATTGCATACCTATGCAAGATGGGGTTTGCGGGAGGACGGGATGGCCGAAATTCAACTGCGAAATATCTCCAAGCGCTGGGGCAGTTTCGTCGGGGTCGACAATTTCGACCTGACGATTGCCGACCAGGAATTCCTGGTGCTTCTGGGACCCTCGGGCTGCGGCAAGACGACAACCATGCGCATGGTCGCCGGGCTTGAGGATGCGACCGAAGGGGAGATCATCGTCGATGGCAAGGTGGTCAATGATCTCGACCCCAAGGACCGGGACGTCGCCATGGTGTTCCAGTCCTACGGCCTCTATCCAAACATGAATGTCTACGAGAACATTCGTTTCCCGCTAAAGGTTCGCAAGATCGATCCGTCGACCCATGACGAACGGGTCATGCGCGCTGCCAAGATGGTCGAGCTGACGGAGTTTCTCCATCGCAAACCGGCCGAATTGTCCGGCGGTCAGCGTCAGCGCGTGGCCCTGGCGCGCGCCATCGTGCGCGAACCGAACGTCTTCCTGATGGACGAGCCGCTCTCCAACCTGGATGCCAAACTGCGTGTCTCAACCCGCGCCCAGATCAAGAACCTCAGCCACGAACTGAAGGTCACAACGATCTATGTCACCCACGATCAGATCGAGGCCATGACACTCGCAGACCGGGTGGTGGTGATGAACAAGGGCGTCGTACAACAGGTCGGTTCGCCAACGGAAATCTACGACAGGCCGGCCAATACTTTTGTTGCCGGCTTCATCGGTTCGCCGGCCATGAACCTCGTTGAAGGCACTCTGCAGGACGGTGTTTTCGAAGCTGACGGAATGAAGATCTCCGGTCTGCAGGGACCCAACGGACCAGTCACATTGGGATTTAGAGCCGAGGACGCATCGGTCTCCGACAGCCCGGCCGAAATCAACGCTCCGGTCTATACCATGGAGCTTCTGGGTGATGCGACAATGATTACCCAACGCGTCGGTGGCGCCCTTGTCTCGGTCAAGGCCAGCAAGGAATTTCGCGCCGAGATCGACGATGCCGTCTCGATCTCAGTGCCGACTGCAATTTGCCATCTGTTTGACAGTCAGACCGGCAATCGAATCGCGGGTTAAGCCCGCGAATCGGTCCAGGCGCACTGCGCTGGACCGTCAGGATGCTGCGCGATTCGAAGGCGCAGCCCAAACTCAACCGGGAGAACACAATGATACTCAAGAAACTGGCATTAGCGGGCGCGATATCGCTCCTGTCCACGGCAGCCTGGGCCGACTGTGCGTTTGAAAACACGGTGCCCGTCAAGTCGCTTTCAGCGGGCTTCGAGGCTTGGAAATCGGTGACTTCGGCGATGGCCGAATGCGGCAATTTCGACGCCGAGCTCGACCAGGAATTCCGCTCCAAGCAGCCGGCTGCATTTTCGGCAGATCCGTCGCTTTACCAGATCGGCGGCGTTTCCAACGGCACGATCACGCCGTTGCTGAACGAGGGAACCATACGGCCGCTCGACGACCTGATCGAGAAGTACGGCCAGAACCTCACGCCCAACCAGCTCATTGCCATTGATGGCAATGTCATGGCGATCGCCATGATGGTGAACACGCAGCACATGATGTACCGGAAGGACATCTTTGAGCAGCTGGGGATCGAGGTTCCCACCACCTGGGACGAAGTTCTGGCGGCAGCCGAGAAGATCAAGGAAGCCGGCGTGGTCGACTATCCGCTCGGCGCCACCATGAAGACCGGCTGGAACCTGGCTCAGGATTTCAACAACATGTTCCTGGGCTTCGGCGGCACGTTCGTCAATGACGACAGCACTCCGGCGATCAATTCCGAGGCCGGTGTCAAGGCGCTCGAGATGATGAAGAAGCTGACGGCCTACATGGATCCGGAATACCTTGTTTCCGATTCTACCTATGTCCAGCAGCAGTTCCAGCAGGGCAAGATCGCCATGGCCAATCTGTGGGCGTCCCGCGCCGGTGCCATGGATGACGACAAGGAATCACAGGTCGTCGGCCTGGTTGAAACCGCGGCAGCGCCGCTGGCCATGGAAGGCGGTTCGCCCGCTACGACACTCTGGTGGGATGGCATCGTCCTGGCAAAAAACCAGACCGATGAACAGGCCGAAGCGGCTTTCCGCGTTGCCATGGAAGGTCTCGACAAGGACATGGTCTCAGGCGCTGGCGATCAGGCGATCTGGCTGGTGAATGGCTACGAGCCGAGCCGCATGGCCAGTGGCGCGATTGCGACGGCCACCGCCAATCCGGCACCGCAGCCTTATCCGTCAACTTCGCAAATGGGCATGATGCACACGGCGCTTGGCAATGGCCTGGCGGCCTTCTTCACCGGTGAAGCGACCGCGGAAGAGGCTCTGGCAGCCATCGAAGCTGAGTACCTCACATCGGCAAAAGAAGCCGGCCTGATCAAATAGGCAAAAAAGGCGGGAGGGTTTCGGCCCTCCCGCATGATCGTCAATCGGGAGGACGGGCCGATGAATTTCAAGACATTCGCCGCCTTTGTGGGACCATCGATCTTCATGATGTTCCTGTTCATCGCGGCGCCGCTGGTAAGCGTCTTCTCGCAGTCGTTCTATCTGACGCAGCCTCAGTTCGAGACTGTCGAGGTCGAAAACTGCACGGCCGGCTTCCTTCAACAAACTTGCACGACCGAGATAAAGACCCGTCCGATCCTCGGTGAAGACGGCAAGATCGTCACCCAGACGAAATATGTCGGCTGGGAAAGTTATCTCAACGTGCTCGAGCCGCAACGGGCGTGGAACGCCATTTCAAGCGGCAACTTTTCCGGCCTGTTGTCCATCGATTTCTGGAAGGCCCTGCGCTTTACGCTGACCTTTACCCTGATCACCCTGCCTCTGGTGATCGGCGTCGGCCTTGTGCTGGCGGTCGCGGTCAACAATGCGACCCGGGCAATCCGGGGCCCGATCATTTTCGTTTCGCTTCTGCCGTTCATCATCACGCCGGTTATCGGAGCTCTGTCGATCCGCTGGCTTTTTGTTGGCGACGGCATCCTCACGGCGTTTCTCGAATGGTGGTTGCAGCAGGACATTGCCATGTTCGCGCAGGGTTGGACCATCGAGTTGCTGATGATCTTCTACCGCGTCTGGCATGTTGCACCCTTCGCTTTCGTGGTGCTCTATGCCGGTTTGCAGACAGTCAACCAGGACACGCTGGAAAGCGCGATTATCGATGGCGCCAGTCGCTGGGAGAGGCTGCGTTACGTGGTCATTCCGCATCTAATGCCGTTGATCGTCTTCCTGGCGCTGATCCATCTGATGGACGCCTACCGAGTATTTGAAGAGGTGATCGGTTTCCGCAGTGAAGCGCACGTGATTTCACTGCAATGGCTGACCTACGACTTCCTGACGCCTGACGACAGCGGCAACCGCTCCATCTCGCGGGCCTCCGCCAGCGCCATGCTGACCATGATCGGTATCGTCATCATCCTCTATCCGCTGTTGCTGCGCACCTGGCGGGATCACAAGGGAGCAGCCCGATGAGCACGCCACGCGCCTTCCGTCAGTCGACGGCCTTGCAGATGACCACCGCCGGCTTCCTGACCTTCTGGTGCATCCTGGCCGCGTTTCCGATCTTCTGGGTCGCGGTCATGAGTTTCAAGGAGCCCATCGACGCCTTTTCCTCGAACCCGCTGAACGTGATCTTCGGCCCGACAACCCGGGCCGCTGACAAGGGGCTGTCGATCCCCGACATCCTTGCCGGTATCGCGCTTGTGGTGCTGACCGCCCAACTTGCCATCAAGTGGCTGCCCAACATGGTGCGGCAGTACTCGCCCTACGGTCAGGTGTGGTTCGGCTGGATTATCGGTTCGCTGGCTTTGGGCATTGCGTTCTGTCTGATCCTATTCGGTGCTTTGCCGCCTATCATGGGGGGCATCAACTCGGTGCTGGGACCGATCGGCAATCCGATTATCGGTCTGACCACCG
The DNA here is from genome assembly GCA_965228435.1 of Hoeflea sp. Taxonomy (GTDB): domain Bacteria; phylum Pseudomonadota; class Alphaproteobacteria; order Rhizobiales; family Rhizobiaceae; genus Hoeflea_A. The sequence goes on from OZ245818.1 coordinate 5,785,603, forward strand.
AGCACTATTCCGCAGTCTGGTGGGAAAACGAGTTCTACCGCAACTTCATCAATTCGCTGATCGTCACCACCGGCGTTGTCACCGTGTCACTGACGGTGGGAACTCTGGCCGGCTATGGTCTGGCCCGGTCCGGGTCGAGCCTGGCCTTCTGGATCCTGATCATTGCTCTGGTCTTCCGGGCGCTGCCACACTCGGTGTTGGTGGCGGGTTATCTGCCCTGGTTCATCAATTCGGCGGAATTCCTGCGGCCGATCCTTGGCGATGCGGCACCCACACTCTACGGCAAGCCGTTCGCGGTGATTGCAGTTCTGGTGGCGATCAACCAGCCCTTCACCATCTGGATGCTGCGCTCGTTCTTCCAGAATATCCCGACAGAACTGGACGAGGCAGCACGCGTCGACGGTTGCACCCATTTCCAGGCGTTCCGCTGGGTCATCATGCCGGTCATGTGGCCGGGTGTGATCACCACCGGTCTGTTCAGCTTCCTGCTGGGCTATAACGATTACCTGGTCACGTCACTGTTGCTCGATGCCCAGAACCAGACCATGGTTCCGGCGATTGCCGGGTACTTCAACCGCGAGACCACGACCACCGACCAGGTCGAGGCCGTGGCCGCCGCGGTGTCAATCACTGCACCACTGTTCCTGCTGGTCATGATCTTCCAGCGTCAGATCGTCAGCGGCCTGACCGCCGGCGCCGTCAAGGGGTAGGGCGGTCGAGCAATGTCAAACCGATCCGAAAGAAAACAAAAGGAAGTCCAATGAAAGGATCGCGTCCAGAGCAGGCTATTCTGTCGCGGGACACCGACATGTCCAAAACCGATGATACCAGGACGGTCATCGAAACCATGGTGGATGGCCTGAACGACCACCGCATCGACGATATCGGCGAGTTCTTCTCCAAAGACTTTCGCTGGATGGGCAATTTCGGCTGCGGCACAAAGGACGGTCTGAGGGCGTTTCAGGAAAACTGGCAGAAGCCGTTCCAGGCGGCTTTCTCCGACAAGAGCTGCGTCGATGAGGCGCGGCTCTACATGGGCGAATGGGCAGCCGCCTTCGGCCGCCAGGAGGCAACCCATTCGGGAACGTTCATGGGTGTGGAGCCAACCGGCAAGCGGATCGAGATTCGGTACATGGACTTCTGGAAAGTGGTCGACGGCCAGATCGTCGACAATTGGGTGATGGTGGATTTCCCGCACGTTCTGTCGCAGCTCGGCGTCGATGTGTTCAACGGAGAGGGGTGGGAGGCCTTTGATCGCGGCGACAGACAACCTCCGCAGCCGAACTAGAGGATGAATCATGGCGATTGACTATCTCAAGCGGGGAAAACCCGACGCGGAGCGCTCGGAAGACGATGCCAAGGTTCGTGGCATCGTCGAATCGACTCTGGCAGACATCGAAGCGCGCGGTGACGCCGCAGTGGGCGATCTGTCGGAAAAGTTCGACAATTACCGGCCGGCCTCATTCCGGCTGAGCGAAGGCGAGATCGAAGCGCTGATGAACAAGGTGTCGGCGCGTGACATGGAAGACATCAAGTTCGCCCAGGAGCAGGTGCGCAGTTTTGCGCAAGCCCAGCGCGATTCCATGCTCGATATCGAGGTCGAGACGATGCCGGGTGTCATTCTTGGCCACAAGAACATACCGGTTCAATCCGTCGGCTGCTACGTGCCCGGCGGCAAGTTTCCGATGGTAGCCTCGGCGCACATGTCGGTGGCGACAGCGTCCGTCGCCGGTGTACCGCGCATCGTTGCAGCGACGCCTCCCTTCAAGGGAGAGCCAAACCCGGCTGTCATTGCTGCCATGAAACTCGGCGGTGCGCATGAAATTTACGTCCTTGGCGGTATCCAGGCGGTTGGTGCCATGGCAATCGGCACCGAGAGCATCGATCCCGTCCACATGTTGGTTGGCCCCGGCAATGCATTCGTGGCCGAAGCCAAGCGCCAGCTGTTCGGCCGTGTCGGCATCGATCTTTTTGCCGGTCCCACGGAAACGATGGTGATTGCCGACAACACGGTCGATGCAGAAATGTGTGCAACCGACCTGCTGGGCCAGGCCGAGCATGGCTACAATTCACCGGCTGTACTCGTCACCAATTCGCGTCGGCTGGCAGAGGAGACGCTCGCCGAGATTGATCGGTTGCTGGAGATTCTCCCGACAGCTGAGACGGCTTCCGCCAGCTGGCGCGATTATGGCGAAGTGATCGTCTGCGACACCTATGACGAAATGCTCGAGGTCGCCAACGATATCGCCTCGGAACACGTCCAGGTGATGACCGATCGCGACGACTGGTTCCTCGACAACATGACCTGCTACGGCGCCTTGTTCCTTGGCGCCCGGACCAACGTCGCCAATGGTGACAAGGTCATCGGTACCAACCACACGCTGCCAACCAAGAAGGCAGGTCGGTATACCGGTGGTCTCTGGGTCGGCAAATACCTGAAGACCCACAGCTATCAGAAGGTCACAACCGACGAGGCAGCGGCAAAGATCGGCGAGTATTGCTCGCGGCTCTGCATGCTCGAAGGCTTCGTCGGCCATGCCGAGCAGGCCAATTTGCGGGTCCGCCGTTATGGAGGCCGAAACGTGCCTTACGGAGAAGCCGCTGAATGACGGACGGTGTAGACGCAGCCAACAAGGCGCTGATCGAACCTGTCCGCAAAGCGCTGTATGACTTTGAAGAAGAGTGTGCGAGAGCTGCTCTTCTTCATGCTTTTCATCCGGACCAACAGGACAACCGGATCGAGGTTGAGGTGTTCGCGCGTCTCCACGAGTTCAACAGGATGCGATCGCCAGGGAGGATTCAAGCCTGATGACAAGGCTCCCCAAAACGCCGTCATTCCGGCTTGACGGCAAACGGGCGCTGGTGACCGGCGCCACCTCGGGAATCGGGGAGGGCTGCGCTGTTGCGCTTGCCGAGGCCGGAGCCGAGGTGTTTGTCGCGGCCAGAAATGTGGAGCGGGTCAACGAGACGGTTCTTAGCTTTGGGCAGCAGGGCTGGAAGGCGAGTGCGTTGCCATTGGATGTCGGCGATGTGGAAGCGGTGACAGCTGCGGTTGTGGCACATGGTCCGTTCGACATTCTGGTCAACAGCGCAGGATTGGCGCGTCACGCTCCGGCTCTGGACACCACTGTTCCGGACTTTGAATCGGTCATGGATGTCAATCTGAAAGGTGCCTATTTCCTGGCCCAGGCGGTGGCCAAGGGTCTCGTCGCTGCGGGTCGCCCCGGATCGCTGATCAACATTTCATCGCAGATGGGACATGTCGGCGGCATCGACCGGGCGGTCTACAGCGCGTCCAAGCACGCAGTTGAAGGCTTCACCAAGTCGATGGCCATCGAGTTCGGACCGCACGGCATCAGGGTCAACACGATCTGCCCGACGTTCATTCGCACGCCACTGACTGCAGCAACATTCGACAATCCCGAACGGGTGCGTTGGATTGAGGAAAAGATCAAATTGCGGCGGGTTGGTGAAGTCGAAGATGTCATGGGAGCGGTGGTCTATCTTGCATCTGACGCCTCGGCGCTGGTGACCGGGACCGCGTTGCTGATCGATGGCGGATGGACGGCGGGCTGATGGCGGGTGAAAAAGTCACGGCAACCCAGGTGGCGGAACGGGCTGGCGTCAGCCAGTCGGCCGTTTCGCGCGTTTTCACACCAGGCGCCAGCGTTTCCCGCAAGACCGCTGAAAAGGTTCGCAAAGTTGCCGAAGAGATGGGCTACCGGCCGAATGTGTTGGCGCGGTCCCTGATTACCGGTCGCAGCCGCATCATTGGTGTCGTGGTCGCCTATTTCGAGAACCAGTTCTATCCGGATGCCGTCGAGAAACTGTCCAATGCCCTGCAGCGCGAGGGTTATCACGTGCTCATCTTCATGGCCTCGCAGACAGCCGGGAACATAGACGGGGTCCTGGACGAGATCATCGACTATCAGGTCGATGGGCTGATCATGGCGTCCGTCGCCATGTCATCGGAGCTGGCGGAACGGTGCGAGGCAGCCGGAATACCGGTGGTCTTGTTCAACCGTAGCCAGGATGGAGACCGGGTATCGGCTGTTACCTCGGACAATGTTGCCGGTGGCCGCAAAGTGGCGGAATTTCTGCTGGCGGGCGGCCACAAACGGATCGCGCATATCGCCGGGTGGGAAGGGGCGTCGACACAACGCGACCGCGAACGGGGCTTTGTCGAGGGCTTGCGGGCCGCCGGGCAGGATCTGTTCGACCGAACCATTGGAGACTTCCATTTTGATAGCACCATGCAGGCGGCACGCGACATGTTTGGCAAGGACCAGTCTCCGGACGCGGTTTTTGTGGCCAATGATCACATGGCGTTTGCCGTGATGGATGTGATCCGATCAGAATTCGGACTGCGCGTCCCGGAAGACGTGTCGGTCGTCGGTTACGACGATGTGCCGATTGCCGCATGGCCGAGCTACGACCTGACCACTATTCGACAGCGTTCCAACATCATGGTCGACGAGACGATCGATCTGCTCTTGACGCAAATGGAGGATGTCGGCGCGGCGCCGCGGCACATTGCGGTCGACGGCCCGCTGATCGTCCGAAGTTCAGCCCGCAAACCCGAAGGATGGAACAAATGAGGGGCTTTGATACCAAGTTCAAGGACTTTCCCGACTACATATTGGGTATCACCAAGGAAATCTGGGAGGATCGCGGCATCGCGACCCTCCACAAATACTATGCTTCGGACATCGTCGTCCGGTCCCCGGCATCCATCGTTTTCGGGAACAAGGATGTCATTGCCGCCACCATGGCGACGATCGCCGAATTCCCCGACAGAACTCTGTATGGTGAAGATGTCATCTGGTCCGGTACGCCGGAAGAGGGGATGCTGTCCTCACACCGGCTGCTGTCGACAGCGACGCATCTCGGCGACGGTGTCTACGGCAAGGCGAGTGGAACCAAGCTGGTCTACCGCATCATCGCCGATTGCCACGCCATCAACAACCAGATCAACGACGAATGGCTGATCCGCGACCAGGGTGCCGTGGTGCGGCAGATGGGCTTCGAGCCGCAGGACTACGCGCGCGACCTGATCACGCGGGAAGGTGGACCGGAGAACTGCGTTAAACCGTTCACCCCGGAGGTCGATCAGCAGGGCGCGTATCGCGGCAAGGGCAATGACAATGAATGGGGCGCCCGTTACGCCGACATCCTCACCAGCATCATGAACGCCGATATGGCAGCGATAACACGCGAATACGACCGGGCCTGCCAGCTCGAACATCCCGGCGGCAGGACGGGACATTCATATTCCGATGCCGATCATTTCTGGATGGGTCTTCGCGCCAGTTTCCCGAGCGCCGAGTTCCGGATCGACCATCAGATCGGTCGCGACGATCCGCTGATGCCGCCGCGGGCGGCGCTGCGGTGGTCATTGCATGGCAAGCACGACGGATGGGGCAGCTTCGGCACGCCAACCGGAGCCGAGGTCTACATCATGGGAGCCTGCCACGCCGAATTCGGTCCCTGGGGGCTGCGCCGCGAATATGTGCTGTTCGACGAGACCGCAATCTGGAAGCAGATCATCCTGAAGACCGGATGAGCTTAGAGCAAGCCATACAGCGGCTCTGACCGTAGTGTGCAAAACGTCTCACCGTATCCCGGCCAACAGGGTGTGCACGGCGAAGCGGATAAGCTCCTCGGCCTCGCGATCCTTTATCATCTCCAGAGCGACAAGTCCGTGCATTGTTGCCCAGAGTGTCCTCGCAGCGTAGCTGATCTGGGCAGCGTCGACACCTGGTGAGGCCGCCTGCTTCAGCGCCTCCGCGAAAAGATCAAATGCACGGAGCGACTGTTTGCGAAAGCGCTGATCGCTTTCATCCAACAGCTCCACACGGAACATGATCGCGGCATACCCGGGATCATTCATGCCCATCGCGCGATAGGCCTGACACATTGCAACCACCCGTTCTTCGGAATCACTGGAGGCCGTTGCCGCCGACTCCATGTGGTTCGCGAGTTTGCCGAAGCCTTGAGCCGCGATGGCAGTGAGAAGGCCTTTGGCATTGCTGAAATGGTGCGAAGGCGCCGCCACAGCCACGCCGGCGCGTCGCGCAACCTCACGCATGCTGAACCCGTCGATTCCCCTTTCGGCCAGGAGCTTCGAACCCTCATCGATCAGGGCCTCAGGAAGATTGCCGTGATGGTACGTTTCACGCGGGATGGTTTCGTTTCTCATGTCATTCACACAAGCACAAAACCGATATTGACACAATCTGATCATTGTTTAGATTAGTATTTGATCGTTGATCAGATAAGGGCTCGAAGTGACGCTCACGTATCAGATTACGCCTTGCTGGTGGGACTTCTCCTCTTTGCGCTTGATGGATAATTGTGCCCTAAGCTCAATTCATTCAAAGGGCTAATGCTATGAAAAAATTTCACAATATCGTCCTGGCGCTATCCGGCCTGGCTCTCCTTTACATGTCCACCATGAGGCTTTTTGACCCCTCAGCGGTCGTATTCCTGCAGAGCATTGCTGATCCAAGCAATGTTTTGACCATTGAGATGGCGAATGAAATTAGGGCCATGGGTGCAGAAAACGTGCTGGGAGGCATTGTCGCCTTTCTAGGCATCTTCCTGCCGCGCTTCCGGTTTACGGCATTTGTCGTGCTCGCCGTCATTTTTGTGAGTGCTGTCCTCGGAAGGTCAGTGAGCTTGGTCGTTGATGGCATGCCAGATGCAAACATTCTGCGAGCGTATCACCACCAGGCAATCCTGGCTGTGCTGAATGTGTTTTGCCTGGTGCGTATCCTGACCAGGGACCGAAACTCACAGGGCAAAAGATTGGCTCCAGCCAATTGATACCGCGCATATTCAATTCGAAAGGGAAACCGGGGATGCGTAAACACCAGAACCGTTTGATCCGTTTCGTCGGTGTCCGCTCGCTGTATATCATCCAAGGCGCCCGGTGACCGGCCAGAAGCTGGCCGTCTCGTTAGGAGTAAACGACCAGGTGGGAGCGCCTTATTCGAACAAAGACCGTGCGCTCGCCGCCTGCTGGTAGTCGATGAGCGCTTCACCAAACGGCTCAAGGTTCCACTCCAACCGCCAGTCCTTGCCGCTGCGATCGCGGAATTCCTGAACGAGTGTGCCGCCGTCTGAAAATGCCTTGAGCAAGTCGGCGGCCGTATCACCGGCAAGCTCGCATTTCGCAGCCCGCAAACACCGCTTCTGCAGTGTCCAGATCGTTGCACCATCGCGCTCGATGCGAAAGCCTTCAGGTTTGTAGCGGGTTCCGCGTTCGAAACCGAATTCCACGACGGTCACGCCGTTTGGTGGATGGATGAACGCGAAGGTGGCGAGAAAATCCGGTCGCGGTGAATAGACGTCGACGTAGCGAAGATAGCAGCGCTGCTTGAGTTCACTGCGTTCCACGCGCTCATCGCAGATGCTGTCCCACAGTCCGAACGGCTTGTAATGCTTGACCACCCAGTCGGAAGCCGTGTCGCGGCCAGCCCGGTCCTGGGCCACGGCAGTCATGGGCAGCAGAAGCAGAGCAATCGCGATTGTCAGTCGGGTCATGAGGTCAGCCTTTTGAACCACTGAATGCTTGAGCGGTGTGGCACCTCAAATCAACAAACACCGACACACAGTTGCGTGAGCGACGGGCTTCAGTCAGATGCGAGGTAGGGGCGGACCATTTTTCCCGGATCGACGATCCGGTCGTAGTCCTCGGCCGAAACATACCCGAGTTGGAGGGTTGCTTCGCGCAAGGAAAGGTCGTGATGCAGCGCATAGTGCGCCACTTCCGATGCCTTGTCGTAGCCAATCACCGGGCTGAGGGCCGTAACCAGCATGAGCGAGTTTTCGAGATGAACTTCGATCTGCTTGCGGTTGGGCTCCATGCCCTCGACCAGATAGGTTCTGAAACTGCGGCAGCCGTGGGTGAGCAGTCGGATCGATTGCATGACATTATGAATGATCAGCGTCTTGTAGACGTTCATTTCCAGAATGCCCGAGCCGCTGCCGAGCGAGACGGCGGTATCGTTGGCCATGACCTGAATCGAGAGCATCGAGAGGGCTTCGCACTGGGTCGGATTGACCTTGCCGGGCATGATCGACGAACCGGGCTCGTTTTCGGGCAGGTGAAGCTCGCCGATGCCGCAGCGCGGGCCGCTGGACAGCAATCTGATGTCGTTGGCGATCTTGAACAGTGAGGTTGCCAGCGTCTTGAGCGCTGAGCTCAAAAAGACCTGATCGTCATGGGCTCCCTGGACGGCGAACTTGTTCTCTGCGGTGACGAACGGCAGGCCCGTGAGGTGAGCGATTTCGGCCGCTGAGGCTTCGGCGAAACCAGGGGGCGCGTTGATGCCGGTGCCTATGGCCGTCCCGCCCAGGGCCAGGCGGTAGACACCGAGCAGCGCATATTCGATGCGCGCGATGTCGTCGTCGAGCATGCCGATGTAGCCGGAGAACTCCTGACCAAGGGTGAGGGGAGTTGCATCCTGCATGTGGGTGCGGCCGATCTTGACAATGTCGTCCCAGGCTTCCGCCTTTTTCGACAGCGCGTCACGCAGTCGTCCGACCTCAGGCAGCAGTTCCTCCGCTGTTCCCATGGCTGCGGCAATATTCATGGCCGTCGGAAAGGTGTCGTTCGACGACTGCGACATGTTGACGTGATCGTTCGGGTGCACCGGGGCCTTGGAGCCGAGGTCATTGCCGGCCATCTGGCTGATGCGGTTCGAAATCACCTCGTTGACGTTCATGTTGAACTGGGTACCGCTGCCGGTCATCCAGACAAAGAGCGGAAACTCGTCATCATGCTTGCCCGCGAGGATCTCATTGCAGGCGCGGACGATCAGATCGCGTTGCTTTTTCTTGAGGTGCCCGCCGGCATAATTGGCAATCGCCGCGGCCTTCTTGAGGATCGCATAGGCTGCAATCATCTCCGGCGGGATGCGTTCGGCACCAATGCTGAAGTGTTCGAGCGAGCGCTGTGTCTGGGCGCCCCACAACCGATCGGCCGGGACCTTGACCTTGCCGAGACTGTCGGTTTCGGTGCGGTGCCGGGCCATGGCCTTCCCCTTTGCTATTTGCGCACCAGCCTCATGACCGTGTCGATATTGAAGCGAATGCGTTCATCGAGGTTTTCCGGGCTCATGAAATCCCGTTCGAACAGGAACGAGCCAGTAAAGCGGTTGGTCAGATAGTAATAGCCGATTGCGGCAATCGTGATGTTGAGCTGGACCGGGTCGATGCCGCTGCGAAACACGCCCTTGCGGATGCCGCGATCGAGAATGTCGGACACCATGTCGACCATTCGACGGCTCACTTCCGGCAGCACGGTGGACTTCTTCAGGTGCTTTGCCCTGTGAAGGTTTTCGCTGTTGACCAACGTCAGAAACTGCGGGTTCTTGATGTAATAGCGCCAGGTGAAAGTGACCAACGTTTCCAGCGCTTCTTCCGGTTCAAGATGGTCGAGTTCCAGACCTTGTTCGGCGTTGCGGATGTCGAGATAGGCGTCCTCCAGAACCCTCTGGAAGAGCTTCTCCTTGCTTTCGAAATAGTGGTAGATCATGCGCTTGTTGGCTTTGGCGCGCTCGGCGATGACGTCGACCCGCGCGCCGGCGAGCCCGTTGGAAGCGAACTCTTTCTGCGCCGCAGCGAGGATTCTCTTCTGGGTGGCATCCGCGTCGCGAACGCGTTTTGGCTTGGTTGCTAAGGCCATGTGTTCCCGCACAATCCTGTTCAACTCGTCGACAAACTACCTGATTCCCTTTTGCAGCGCATATCGACCCCAAAACCGCTCCGCTCGGGGCGATCCGAAGCGCTGCAAAAGTCCGAAATATGAAATAACCAGTCCGTTATTTCGAACTATTCGAACCCTTGAGATGCAAAGCAGCGTTTGATCCAGTTGCAGCATGTGTTTGCTCGCTGGTCAAGCTTGACAGAGGTTGATTAAAGAAGTAACTAGTTAGTGCATTAGCCGCAAAATTCCGAGGTGCTTCTTCAGAATTCAGCCAAGGCACACCGCCGGGATTTCACGAATGTCGATCCAAGGGAGAGAGAGATGTCATTCATTAAAAAGTTCATCGAGCAGGAGACGATCAATCGTCGCAACTTTCTGCTTGCTTCGGCAATGGGGCTCGGTGGTGCCGCAGCCGCTGGCGTATTCGGTACGGGCACCGCACGTGCGGCGCTGACCGATCCGGTCATCGCCTGGAGCTATCGCAACCGCACCAATCCCTACTGGAACGAAATCGTTTCCGGCGGTGAGGCATTTGTCGAAAGCCTCGGCAAGCCCAAGGGCGACATGGTGCACCTGATCAATGACGGCTCCAGCGAAAAATCGCTCGCCGACGTCAAGGCGCTCCTGGCCAAGGAAAACGGTAATGTGGCGCTTGCCATCGACACCAATGACGCGCCGAACTGCCGGCCCGTTGTGGAAGCGGTTGCTTCCTCGAAGGGATATGTGTCGACGATCTGGAACAAGACCGACGATCTGCACCCGTGGGACTTCGGTGATCACTACGTATCTCACATGACCTGGTCCGATCTTGGACCGGCTGAGCAGACGGCTCGGATCCTGTTCGACAAGATGGGCGGCAAGGGCGGTATCGTCGGTCTTGGCGGCATCGCATCGAACAACCCGGCGATCGAGCGTAAGCAGGGTCTCCTCAACGCCATGAAGGATTATCCGGACATCGAGCTGCTCGATTACCAGGCGGCCGACTGGGATACCCAGAAGGCCAACCAGATCATGTCCAGCTTCCTGACCCGCTTCGGCGACGACATCAAGGGTGTGCACTGCGCCAACGATACCATCGGGTACGGGGTTCTGGAGGCGCTCCGCGCCGAGGGTCTGCAGGGTGTCATTCCGATCGTCACCTATGACGGCAACCCGCAGGCGGTCGAACTGGTCATGAAGGGCGATATCGAGGCCACGGTCTTCACCAACCCGCATTGGGGCGGCGGTATCACCGCAGCGCTTGCCTATTATGCTGCCACCGGCCATTTCAAGCCGTCGGACGAGCCGCATGCCAATCGCGAATTCTATGGCCCGACGATCCTGATCACACCTGATGATGCCAAGGCCTTCAAAGCCGAGTATCTGGACAGCGTTCCGACCTATGACTGGAAGGACTTCTGGGGTCCGACCAACGGTCAGATCAAGTACTGACCTCCCAAGACGGTCGCCCGTGCGCCGCAATGAGGCGCGCGGGCATCCAAAACTTTAACCTTTGAACCATTGAACCGCGACAGGAGGGGACCGTGTCGGGTGTTTTGACACGCGAGAACCTGCAGAAATGGGCGCCGGTCTTCGTACTGATAGCGCTGATCCTGTTTTTCTCCATTGCCAATCCGAACTTCCTGTCGGTGCGCAATTTCGCCCGCATTGCGATGGCGGCGACACCGGCGCTGATGATCGCGCTCGGGATCACCTTCATCATCATCATGGGGTCCATTGACCTCTCGATGGAGGGCGCCGTGGCGGTATGCGCGGTCGTGTTCGCATTCATCTTTCTGAGCCTTGGCGGCGTCGTGAACAGCTGGGCGTGGATCGCCTTCCCGGCAACGCTTTTGGTCGGCGCGTTGTTCGGGCTGGTCAACGGGCTGGTGCACGTACGATTAAAGATCCCGTCCTTCATGGCCAGTCTGTCGATGGGGTTTGTCGGCATCGGTCTGTCGCTGCTGATGACCGGTGGCGACCGCATCCGGGTCGAGGATCCGATTTTCCGGTCGCTGCTGACCACACGCGTATTGAACTTTCCGCTGATGGTCTATTTTGCCGGCCTGGCACTGCTCGTGGCCTGGTTCATCCAGAGTCGCACCACGATCGGCCGCAACTTCTATGCCGTCGGCGGTGGCGAGGAATTGGCCCATGCGTCGGGACTGAACGTCAACCGCGTGCGCATCCTGGGCTTCATGATTGCTGGTGCATTCTATGCTTTGGGCGCTCTTTTCGCGGTGGCCCGCATCGGTATTGCCGAAACCGCGACGGGTTACAATCTCATGTTCCTTTCGATCACTTCCGTGGTGGTCGGCGGAACGGCCCTTTGGGGCGGCATCGGTGGCGTCTGGAACACGTTGGTCGGGGTGTTGATCGTCAATGTGATCGGCAATGGCATGATCGTCATCGGTCTGCCGCGCTACGTCCAGGATGGTGTTCTGGGACTGCTGGTTATCATCGCGGTTTACCTTTCCACCGATCGAAAATCGCTGGCCTTCGTGAAGTGATCAGCCATGTTTGAACTTCAAAAAGTCGAAAAAACCTTTCCCGGCGTCCACGCTCTGAAGGCTGTGGATTTCAAGATCAACCGTGGCGAGATTGTGGGTCTTGTTGGTGAAAACGGTGCCGGCAAATCGACCCTGATGAAAGTGATCTACGGCGCCTATCAGCACGATGGCGGACAGGTTCTGGTGGATGGCAAGGCGGTTCGCTTCCACAACCCGCGCCAGGCCATGGATATGGGCGTCGGCATGGTGTTTCAGGAACAGTCGCTGATTCCAAACCTGACCGTGATGGAGAACATCTTTCTCGGCTTCGAGAAGCAGTTCGTCACGTTCGGGGTGATCGACTGGGGCAAGATGGCCGACGCCGCACGGCATCAGTTGAAGAAGGTCAAGCTGGACATCAATCCAGGCATGACGACGTCACAGCTTTCCTTCGCGCAGCGACAATTGGTCGAACTCGCCAAGGTTCTCACGCTTGAGGAGCGAGTGCAGGGCGATCTGGTGATCCTGCTGGATGAGCCGACTTCGGTGCTCGCCAAGGAAGAGATCGAGTTGCTCTTCGAGCTGGTCCGCGATCTGCGCAAGCGTGCGTCTTTCATTTTTGTCTCGCACCGGCTCGATGAGGTCATCGAACTGTCGGATCGGATCTACGTTCTCAAGGACGGTGAGGTGGTCGATGTTGTCGACTCAAAGGACGCCAATGTCGACTCGATCCAGCGCGAAATGGTCGGTCGCGACGTCAACAAGGAATATTACCGGGAAGAAAAGCAGCAACCATACGATACCTCCAAGGTTCTGCTCGAACTGAGCAAGGCCGGCGTTGAAGGACGCTACAACGATGTCTCTCTGAAACTGCATGCCGGCGAGGTGCTGTGCCTGGTGGGGACCGAGGGTTCCGGTCGGGAGGCCATCCTGCGCACGATCTTCGGACTGCAAAACCCGAGCAGCGGCTCCGTCCAGATCAACGGGCAAGGCGTGAAAGGCTTCAGCGCCCATGGCGGTGTTGAACGAGGCGTCGCCTACATCCCGAGAGAACGCAAGGTCGAGGGTATCGTCGGCGGCATGACGGTCTTTGAAAACATGACGCTGTCGCAGATGCAGAACTACTCTCGTGGCGGGGTGCTTGACATCGGCAGGGAGAAGCAGTTGGCGCGCGACTGGATCGGCAGGCTGTCGATCAAGGCGTCCTCTGAAAATGCCGATTGCGGCAACCTGTCCGGCGGCAACCAGCAGAAAGTCGTGCTGGCCAAGTGGCGTAGCGGCGGTTCCAACATCATCCTGCTCGACCATCCGACCCGTGGCCTCGACATCGGCGCCAAAGAGGACGTCTACGAGATGATCCGTGAAATGTCGGCGGATGGAATCGGCATCATCCTAGTCGCCGACACCCTGGAGGAGGCGATCGGTCTCAGCCACACCATCGCTGTCATCAAGGATGGCGAAATCCAGAAATGGTACGACTGCAAGCCCGGCGCCAAGCCGTCGCTCTTCGACCTCATCCACTACATGATCTGAGGACGGCCCCATGGATCTCGAAAAACTCAAGATACACTTCCCCTGGATCACCCTGGTCGTCCTGATCCTGATTGTCGGCTTCATGGATCCTAATTTCCTGCGGCCGCAGAACCTGATTCAACTGGCCGGGGACATCTCGACGCTGTTCATCATGGCGTTGGGCATCACCTTCGTCATCTACATCGGCGGCATCGACCTTTCGGCCCAGTCAGTGGCCAATATGACGACGGTGCTGGCAACCATCTCGCTGCCGCTCTTCGGTGTATGGGCCGGTCTGTTGTGCATTCTTGTCGGCCTCGGATTCGGAGCCGTATCCGGATTTGTGACGACCCGTCTCAAGGTGCCGTCCTTCATTGCTACGCTGGCGGTTGGTGGCATAGCGCTGTCTGTCGGACAATACGCTTCCGGCCAGCGGGCGCTTTATATGGACGCCGAGCTTCGCGACAGGGCTTTTGGATGGATGATCGGGCAGACCGGCGGCATTCCGAATGAGCTGATTATTGCGCTTGTACTGCTGCTGCTTGCCTGGTTCGTTCAAAGCCGCACCACGGTCGGGCGGGCACTCAAGGCGATCGGCGCCGGTGAGCTGGCGGCCGTGGCATCGGGCCTCAAGGTCGATCAGTACAAGATCCTCGCTTTCGCCATTTCGGGCATGTTCGCTGCGATCGCAGGACTTCTGTTTTCGGTCAAGCTTGCCGGCGGTTCGCCGACGCTTGCTGAGGGTTTCCTGCTGCCGGCCATCGTCGCGGTGCTTGTCGGCGGAACACCTCTGACTGGTGGCGTGGGCGGTGTCGTCAACACCTTGATCGGCGCCATGATCGTGGCCGTCGTGCGGACCAGCATGCTCTACCTGGAGGTCCCTGCAACGAGCCAGCAGATCTTCTTCGGTGTGGTCCTGATTGCGGCCATCGCATTGACCATCGATCGCCGGAAAATGCGGATCGTCAAATAGGGTCACGAGAACCATGTCCGGTATGAAAGCAGCCGTCCTCGTCGAGCCGGGACGCTTCGAAATATCCGATGTGCCGATTCCGACAGTCGGCCCAAACGACGTGCGCATCCGGGTTCATCGCTGCGGCATCTGCGGGACCGATGTGCACATCTTCAACGGGCACTACTCGGCCGACAAGCTGCCCTTGATTCCAGGTCATGAACTGGCCGGAACTGTTGTCGAGGTTGGCTCAGCCGTTGAAGGCGTGACGGTCGGCAATCGGGCGGTGGTGGACATCAATCTCGGCTGCGGCACCTGTTTCTACTGCCGACGCAACGAAGTGCTGAACTGTCCGCATGTTTCGCAACTGGGCATCGGTCAAAATGGTGCCTTCGCGGACTACGTCGTTGCTCCGGCCAGTCATGTGATTTTGGCACCCGACGATATGCCGTTCGAGCTCCTGGCACTGACCGAACCTCTGGCCTGCGTGGTGCGGGCGACCAAGAAGGCTCGCGTCGAACTGGGGCAGTCTGCCGTTGTCCTCGGAGCCGGACCGATTGGTAACTTGCACATCCAGGTCCTGCGCCTTGTCGGTGCGGCGCCGATCGTTGTTCTGGAAACCCAGGAAACGCGTGCCGAAATGGCCTTGGCGGCCGGTGCCGATGCGGTTGCATCCAGCGCCGAAGATCTGAAGAAAATCGTATCCGACCTGACGGACGGTCGTGGCGCCGATGTCGTGGTCGAATGCGTCGGGGTGGTCGATCTTTACAGATTGGCCTTCGAGGTGATCCGCCCTGGCGGGCATGTGTCGGCTTTCGGCCTGACCGGGGACGACGCGCGTTTGCCGCTGCCGCTGCTCGAGACCGTTCTGAAAGAAAACTCGCTGAAGGGATCTGTCGCGGGCATGGGGCAGGACATGCATGATGCACTGGCGCTGTTGCGCCATGGGCGGATCCAGACCGGTGCATTCACGCAAAACACGGTCGCGCTCGACAAGATCCAGAGCGCCTTTGATACCGATACCGGAGCGTCTGAACATCTCAAGACGTCCATCATTTTCGACACCGCCGCATAATGGCGGACAACCGAACTGGGAAACAGCATGACCAACAGTACAACTGTGCTTACGCCGCCTGACAGTCCGCGGGTCTTCGGCTTCTTCGCAAATGGCCGATATCAACCGGCGGACGGACGCCAAGTGATTGACCGCAACAGTCCGGCCCATGACGTGCCGGTGACCCGGATCACCCGGTGCACGATCGACGATTTGAACGAAACGGTGGCGGCTGCCCGCACAGCCTTTGCCGACGGGCGCTGGTCATCTCTGACCGGTGCGGATCGCGCAGCCGTCTTGCTGAAGGCAGCGGCAGGGATCCGCGAACGGGCCGAGGAACTGGCCTATTTCGAAACGCTGGAGAATGGCAAGCCGATCAGTCAGTCGCGCGGCGAGGTCGAAGGGGCTGCGGGCATCTACGAGTATGCCGCCGGCGTCGCCAGATCACTCCACGGGGAAACCTTCAACAATCTCGGCGACAAGATGCTCGGGCTGGTGACACGCGAACCCATCGGCGTGGTCGGGCTGATCACGCCCTGGAACTTTCCTTTCTTCATCCTGTCGGAGCGGATACCGTTCATTCTCGCCTCCGGTTGTACCATCGTCGCGAAGCCAAGCGAGGTGACCTCGGCGACCACGCTTATCATGGCGGAAATCCTGACGGATGCAGGGTTGCCCGATGGCGTTTACAATGTCGTGACGGGCACCGGAAGCGAGATCGGCCAGGCCCTGATCGAGCATAATGATATCGACATGGTGTCCTTCACCGGCTCGACCGCCGTCGGGCAGCGCCTGTTGGAGGCGGCCACCGGCAACTTCAAGAAACTCGGTCTGGAACTGGGCGGAAAGAACCCTCAGATCGTGTTCGCGGATGCAGATCTGGAGGACGCTGCCGACGGTGTTGCCTTTGGTCTCTGTTTCAATGGCGGCCAGTGCTGCGTCAGCGGCAGCCGCCTGGTCGTGGAACAGTCCATTGCATCGAAGTTCGAGGCAATGGTGGCCGAGCGTCTGTCAAAGGTACGGATCGGCGATCCGCTCGACCCGGAGACGCAAGTCGGAGCGATAACCACGGATGCACAGAACGCCACGATCCTGCGCCATCTCGCGGGCGGCCAGGAGGAGGGGGCGCGGCTGGTCTGCGGCGGTGCGGCGATGGATTCGGAAAGGGGCCAGTTCGTGCTACCGACCATCTTTGCCGATGTCAGCCGTGACATGTCGATTGCCCGCGAGGAGATTTTTGGTCCGGTGCTGACGGTTCAGACCTTCGAGACGGTTGATGAGGCCGTTCGCATAGCAAACGACACGCAATACGGGCTGGCTGCAAGCATCTGGACAAAGAACCTCGATCGGGCGATTGAAATGGTTCGCCGGGTGCAGGCCGGGCGCGTCTGGGTGAACACGACGATCACCGGTGGACCGGAGCTGCCGATCGGCGGTTTCAAGCAGTCCGGGTGGGGCCGTGAAACCGGCGTTTATGGGGTGGAGGAATACACCCAGGTCAAATCGACCCATATCGAGCTGGGAAAAAGACAACACTGGATTTCATGATGGCGGACAAGGGATACGACTACATCATCGTCGGCGGCGGATCGGCCGGCTGCGTTCTGGCCAACCGGCTATCGGAGATGGAAAACGCGCGGATCCTTCTGCTCGAAGCCGGCGGTCGTGATCGACATCCCTATATCCACATGCCGGTCGGTTTCGCCAAGATGACCACCGGGCCGTTCACCTGGGGTCTGACGACGGCGCCGCAAAAGCATGCCAACAATCGCGAGATTCCTTACGCACAGGGGCGCGTTCTGGGTGGTGGCAGTTCGATCAATGCCGAAGTGTTCACCCGTGGCAATCCGGTTGACTATGACCGCTGGGCCAATGAGGAGGGATGCCCCGGTTGGTCCTTCAAGGAGGTTCAACCCTATTTCATTCGTTCTGAAGGCAACAACCGCCTGGCCGGAGACTATCATGGTATCGAGGGGCCGCTCGGTGTTTCCGATATTGCCTCGCCGCAGCCGCTGACGCTGGCATTCAGCCAGTCGTGCCAGCAACTCGGCATGCCCTTCAATCCGGATTTCAACGGCGCGGTTCAGGAGGGCGCCGGTCCATACCAGACGACGACGCGCAACGCGCGGCGCAGCTCGGCGTCGGTCGCCTATCTGTGGCCAGCCGAGAAACGCTCCAACCTGACGGTTGAGACCGGATGCCTGACAACGCGGATCCTGTTTTCCGGCAACCGTGCCGTCGGCGTGGAATACCGACAGGGCAATACGATCCACAAGGCGATGGCCGACACAGAGGTCCTCGTCACATCCGGTGCCATCGGGTCGCCGAAGATCATGATGCTTTCCGGGATCGGGCCTGCCGATCACCTGAAGTCTCAGGGCATCGATGTCATCCAGGACCTGGCCGGTGTTGGTCAGAACCTCAATGACCATTTTGGTATTGATATCGTCTGCGAACTGAAAGGACCGACGAGCCTCGACAAGTACAACAAGCTGCATTGGATGGCGTGGGCGGGGCTGCAATATGCGCTTTTCCGATCCGGCCCGGTGGCTTCGAACGTCGTCGAGGGCGGAGCCTTCTGGTATGCCGACCACGATCAGAAAGTGCCGGACCTGCAGTTCCATTTCCTGGCCGGAGCGGGTGTCGAAGCGGGTGTGCCGGCCATCCCGTCGGGGTCGGGCTGTACTCTGAATTCCTACACGTTGCGGCCAAAGAGCCGCGGCAGCGTGACCTTGCGGTCGAACAAGCCGGAAGACAATCCGGTTGTCGATCCCAACTTCATTGCCGACCCGGACGACTTGAAGACTTCAGTAGAGGGCGTACGGATCAGCCGCGAAATCATGCGCCAGAAGGCGTTTGAGAAATACGTCAAGCGCGAACACTTTCCAGGAGACAAAGTCACCTCAACGGCAGACCTGGAAAACTATGCGCGGGAGTTCGGACGCACCTCATACCACCCGAGTGGAACCTGCAAGATGGGATCCGACGACATGGCTGTGGTTGATCCTCAACTTCGGGTCCACGGCCTGGAGGGCATTCGGATCTGCGACTCGTCGATCATGCCAAGCCTGATCGGGTCGAATACCAACGCACCGACCATCATGATCGGTGAGAAGGCCAGCGACCTCATTCGCGGAAATCAATAGGCTCTGACTGGAGAGTGCGGCGATTGGATTGAACCAGAGTGTTCTTCACCAATCGCCTCTAGATTTTGTTCAGTCCCACTTGGGAGCCCAGGGAACCAAATCCTCTCCAACGATCCGGTAGTCGGTGGCGGTCAACGCATCGATGCGTGCCATGTCGACGCTCGAGAGGCTGAAATCCATGATGTCGAGATTGGCGTTGATGTTGACCGGATTGGTCGACATCGTGTTGACGGAAACGCCTTTCTGGAGAATCCAACGCAAGACCACCTGGCCGGCGCTCTTGCCATAGGGTTTTCCGATATCCTCGAAATCCGAATATTTGAACACTTCGCCACGGGCGACCGAACTGTAGGACGAAAGCGGTATGCCTGTCTCGGCCGCTGCCGCCAGCAAAGTGTCCTGATTGAGCAGTGGATGGAACTCGACCTGGTTGGTTACCAACGGCACGCTGACGATCGATTTGGCGTCGCGCATCATTTGCGCGGTGTAGTTGGATACGCCGATATGGCGAGCATATCCGCGCTTGTGGGCTTCTTCGAGCAGTTTCAGCGACGGCGCGATGTCGCCGCCGATCGGCGGCCAATGCAGCAGAAGAACATCGACATAGTCGGTCTGCAGGTCTCTTAGGCTTTTTTCCACCGACTCAATAAAGCGGTCTTCGGAAAAATTGTCCGGATGGACTTTGGTCGTCAGGCAAAGTTCCTCGCGTGGAATGCCGGATGCGGCCAGTGCTTCGCCGACCTCAACCTCGTTGCCATACATCTGTGCGGTGTCGATTGCCCGGTACCCAACGTCCAACGCGGTTGTCAGCGCCTTTTTCAGCTCTTCGCCCTGGAGAGGATAGGTTCCGAAAGCGCGCTGGTGAGTCTTCTGGAAATAGATGTTCATGGCTCGCTCTTTGTCACTAACTGGTTACTTACTTATAGCTTGGCTACCGGGCTTGGTCAATCTCGATCCGCCGACCGGTATGGTGGGCGGACGGGCTCAAAGCCTGCTCAGAACCACTCCTGGGCCGGGTCGGGGAGAGGGATCGCCGCCAGAAGTTCCCTGGTGTAGTCGGAGGAAGGCTTGTCGAAAATCGAAGCTGTATCGGAGTATTCCACGATCTTGCCGGCGTGCAATACGGCAACAGTCTTGCAGAGCCGGCGAACCACGGAGAGGTCGTGGCTGATGAAAGCCAGGGTCAAACCGAGGTCCGACACCAGGCGCTCCAGCAACACAAGCACCTGGGCCTGGGATGACACATCGAGGCCGGAGAGGATCTCGTCGGCCAGAATGAAGGTCGGCTCCATGGCAATGGCTCGTGCGATGCCGACCCTCTGGCGCTGGCCGCCGGACAGTTCCTGCGGATAGCGGTTGCCGATGGCTTTGGGAAGACCGACATGGTCCAGCGCCTCGGACGCACGCTCCGGCGCACGGTCGAAACCGTGCAGTCGCAATGGTCCTTGAATGATGGTGGCCACGGTGTGACGCGGGTTGAGCGAGGACATCGGGTCCTGGAAGATCATCTGGAACTTGCGCCGGAGCGGGCGCAGCTGCGCCTCCTGCATGTGGCTGATGTCCTGACCTTCGAAGAGGATGCTGCCTCCGGTGGGTTGCAGCAATCGGATGATCGCCCGGCCGAGCGTGGTTTTTCCCGAGCCCGATCCACCGACGATGCCCAGGACATCACCGCGCGGGATGGTCAGGTCGATGCCTTTCAGGATGTCGATGCGCGGAGCCTTGCCGAGAAGCGGCTTGTGAGCAAGGTCGGGCAGCGATAGATGGAGATCGCTTATGGTGTAGAGAGCATCAGCCATGATCGCTCCCCATTCCGAACGCCTGCACTTCGGCATTCACCTCCCGGATGGTCTCTTCCGGAATCGGCGTCAGGCTGCTGTCCGGGTCCGTATATTTCGGGGTCGCGGCGAGAAGAGCGGCCGAATAGGGATGGGCGGGCGAGCGGAAGAAGTCTTCGATCGTTGCGGTCTCGACGATTTTGCCGCCGTAAAGCACAGAAAGCCGCTGACAGATTTTCGACGCGACACCAAGATCGTGCGTTACGAAAAGCAACGCGGTGCCGTGGCGTGACTGCATGTCCCGGATCAACCGCAGGATCTGCTTTTGGACCGTGACGTCGAGGGCGGTCGTCGGTTCATCCGCAACGATCAGTTTGGGCTCCGCCGCAAAGGCTGAAGCTATCAACACCCGTTGCCGCATCCCACCCGACAGTTCATGCGGGTAGCTGCGCATCACCCGAGGCGGGTCCGGCACGCGCACTTCTTCGAGCAGTTCCAGCGCTCTGGCCTGTGCCTGATCGCGTGACCAGCCGAGAATGTCCACCAGGCGGCGAGTGATCTGCGGGCCGATGCGCTTCGATGGGTTCAAAGCCGTCAGTGGATCCTGCGGGATCAATGCTGCCTTTGCGCCGATCACTCTGCGGCGTTCCTTCGGGTGCAGCGTCTGAAGGTTCTGCCCGTCAAGCTCGATGGTTCCCGTGGTGATGGTGATCGCGTGCGGCAATATTCCGAGGATCGCCTTGCCGATCATGCTCTTGCCCGCGCCGCTTTCGCCGACGAGGCCGTGAACTTCGCCGGGCGCCACATCGAGAGATACGGACCGCAAAATCGGCGAGTCGGAACCGAGGACGGCGTTGAGGCCGGTGATTGACAGGAACGGTTTCATCTCAGCACCGGATCAAAGCGGTCTTTCAGACCTTCACCCAGTTGGGCGAAGCTGAGGACCGTAAGGAAGAGGGTCACCAGAGGAAACACCAGCACCCACCAGGCCTGGTGTATCGAAAGCCGCCCTTCGGCAATCATCCCGCCCCAGGTGGGGGCATCGGTGGAGATCGACAGGTTGACGAAGCTCAGGATCGCCTCGACGATCACGGCTATACCCATCTCCAGGGTCAGCAAGACCCCGACGGTCGGCAGCACGTTGGGCAGGATTTCGCGGATCATGGTGCCAAACCGGCTGAAACCGGCGACCTGCGCCGATGCGACATAGTCCATCGCCGATTGGGACATGGCCTCGGCCCTGATGACCCGGGCAAACCGGGTCCAGTCGATCACCACGATGGCGACGATGATGGAGGTCAGGCCGGTGCCGAGCACGGCGATGAGCAGGATGGCGAACAGGACCGGCGGAAAAGCCATCCAGATATCGATCAGGCGCGAAATCGTCATGTCGACCCAACCTCGGTAGAAACCCGCCAACAGACCGAGGCACGTGCCGATCAGGCAGGTCAGCCCACCGGCGACAACGGCAACGATCAACGCCACCTGGCCGCCATAGAGGGTGCGCGAAAGCACGTCACGGCCGAGTGAATCCGTGCCGAGCCAAAATCCGGGTTCCGATCCACGCTCCCAGAAAGGTGGCAGACGGGCGGCAAACAGGTCCTGGGCAAGGGGA
Source organism: Hoeflea sp. (assembly GCA_965228435.1). Lineage (GTDB taxonomy): Bacteria > Pseudomonadota > Alphaproteobacteria > Rhizobiales > Rhizobiaceae > Hoeflea_A. The sequence goes on from OZ245818.1 coordinate 5,807,840, forward strand.
TCCTGGGGACTGATCAGCGGCGCGAGCAGCGAAGCAACCACCAGCAGAAGCAGCCATCCGCCGGACAACCAGAGCCGCGCGCCGGCCTTCCGTCTCGTTTGCTGGCGGCCATCAAGCATGGCGAAGCCTTGGATTCAGCGCGGCATAGGACAGGTCGACCAGAAGATTGACGACGGTGAAGATGACGGCAAACAGGATCACGATTCCCTGAATCAATGGCAGGTCGCGGTTGATGACGGCGTCGATTGCCATGTTGCCGAGGCCCTCGTAGGAAAACAGGCGCTCGATGATCACAGTGCCACCAATGAGGAAGGTGAATTGCACCCCGATCAGTGTCATCGTCGGCAGGACCGCATTGGGCAGTGCCTCGCGGACGATGACGCTGGATTCGGGATAGCCTTTGGTGCGTGCCAATGTCACGTAGTCGAGATGCATGGTCTCTTTCAGCGACTGTTTGAGCAACTGGGCGATGATTGCGGCCAGCGGAATGGCGAGAGCGACCGCCGGCATGAACATGTGTGAAATCAGGTCGGCGGTGATGTCGAAGCGAAACCGCACCAGGCTCTCAAACAGGTAGAAATTGGTGGCAAAGGGCAAGTCGAGGGAGGGTGAGACGCGCCCTGATATGTGAAAGATCGGGACCAGCACGCCGAACAGAAGGATGAGAATCAGGCCCCACAGAAAGTCAGGCACGGAGAGTGCGACCCCGTTGGTCACATCGATGGCCGCCTCGGTTCGTGTGCCGCGCATGCGAGTGCCGACCAGCGCCAGCATGCCGCCGAATGCAATGGCGATGAGAAGCGCGAATATCGATAGCTCAAGGGTTGCCGGGAGACGGCCGAGCACCAGCCCGGCGACGGGTTGTTCAGTGGTGATCGAGGTTCCGAAATCGCCTTGCAATACGCCCCAGACCCAGATCAGGAATTGTTGCGGGATCGACTTGTCGAGTCCGTAGAGTGCTTTCAGGCGGGCGATGTCCGCTTCGCTCGCGCCAGGTGGCAGCATCATGGCGATGGGATTGCCGGGTACAATTCGGATGACAAAAAAGACGATGATGGCGACGCCGACAAGCGTCACCAGCATGGTAGCCAGTCGAACGAGGATCTGACGGAAAAGCATGGGCGAAAAGTAGGACGGGGCGGCCCAGCCGCCCCGTCTGTTGTCTCGTGTCTAGTTGCGCGTCATCAGGTGCGGAAGAAGCGCACCCGATGCGTGAGGCGTCACTTTGACGCCGGATGCGTGCAGGATGGGCTGGGTATACTGGAAAAGCGGCAGTACCAGCGCGTTGTCCGCGATGTACTTGTCGACGGCCTTCCAGCCCGCAATGCGCTTGTCCTCGTCAGTCTCGCCCCAGAGCGGTCCGATCATGCCGACGAGATCCTCGCCGTCCCAGACCGAGTGCGGTGAAGGGCCGAACATGGCGAAGCCGGTCGAAGTGGTTGGATCACCAATGGAGTTGCCCCAGTTGTAGAAGGCGGCCGGAGCCAACTGATCGGCAGCGCGCAGTTCAAAGTGCTTGGCGACTTCGTAGACCTCGATTTCGGCCTCGATGCCAACGCGGCGCCACAGGCCGACGATTGCCTGAATGATCTCGTAGTCCTTCGGCTTGAAGCCGCGCGTCGTCTGGATGGTGAACTTGACCGGGTTATCGGTCGAGTAGCCGGATGCCGCCAGCAATTCTTTGGCCATATCCGGATCGTAGGGCGTCTTGATGCTCTCGTCGTAAGCCGAATAGGACGGCGTTTGCAGTGTGTCGATCGGTACCGCGTAGCCGGAGAGCAGCCGATCCACGATGGCGTTCTTATCCACTGCCATGACGGCCGCTTTACGGACATTCGGATCGGTCATCGCATCGACATCGTTGAAGAAGATCATGCCGATATCGGAGACCGGTGCGACCGTTCCCATGAGCTTGCCGCCGTCTTTGAGGCGGTCGTATTCCTCATAGGGCATTTCGAGCGTGACATGCGAGTTGCCGGATTCGACTTCGGCAACGCGGGCCGCGGCGTCGGTAACGAACTTGATGGTGACGTTTTCGAATTCCGGCTTGCCTCCCCAGTAATTGGGATTGGCTTTCAGGCGAACGAAGGCGTTACGCTCATACTTGTCGACCATGTACGGGCCGGAGCCGATCGGTGCAGCCTGGAAGCCTTCCATGCCGACCTTCTCGATGTAAGCCTTCGGCATGACGTAGCCGGTCAGGAAGCTCATCCATTTGAAAATCGTCGGGTCGAAACGCAGCACGTCTGCGGTGATCTTGTTGCCGTCGATCGAGTAATTGCCGATGGTCGACCAGATGAACTGGATCGGGTTTCCGGTGTCCGGATTGCCCGCGCGTTCCAGCGACCAGACCACGTCTTCCGCGGTCAACGGACTGCCGTCATGCCAGGTGACGCCGTCGCGCACCGTCATGTGGATTTTGCTCTTGTCTTCGTTCCAGCCCCATTCGGTCAGGATGCCGGGCTTCTGCTGAAGATCGGGCGCCTGGGCGATGAACTGGTCGAAGACCGACTGGTAAATGCCTTGAATCGTCGGGTTGACGGCTGACGGGCCGACGGTCGGGTCCCAACTGGGCAAATTGACGTTGTAGGCGATCACCAGCTCGTCGATTTCCTGAGCCGGTGCGGTTGTGACCACCGCGCCGATACTGAAAGCGGCTACGGCGAGCCGCATAAGCCCGCGTCTTGAAAAATAGGTCATGGCAGTATTGCTCCTCCCTTGGATTTCCTTGGTTATCGTGTGAGTTTCTGGCCGAGCATGGTGCCCGATCCGGCGCCGGTGCCGGCGCCTGGCCAGACGCTTGCACCGGTGTGAAAAAGGCGGTCGATCGGCGTGCGGCCGTCAGTGTACCCGCGCATTGGGCGAAACAGAAAATTCTGAAACAGGTGATGGCTGCCGCACACCTGGTCGCCGCCGACGAGATTGGGGTTGTCGGCTTCCAGCTCGACGGGCGTCACCACTCGGCGCGCGATGATTTTGTCACGCGTTCCGGGCGCGTATTGCTCGACAATGTCGAGTGCGCGCTCGGCATAGGGTTCGGCGGCATCCGCCCAGTCCGTGGCGTCGATTTTGCCGGCCGCGTCACCCTTGATGACGCCCGGAACCATGCGGACTTGGAGCCACAGAACATGCTTGCCTTCCGGTGCACGCGAAGGGTCGATGACGGTCGGCTGTCCAGTGACGATGATCGGTGTGTCGGGCAGAAGTCCCGCTTTCGCCTGCTGATAGGTCCGAGCCATCTGATCGAGCGACGGCGCAAGGTGGACGTATGCGAATTCGCGCAAATCTGGGACGACCCAATCGGGTAACGCCTCCATGGCCAGATGGATCATCATGGTGCCCGGTGCGTGCTGGAAGCCGGCCATCCGCTGGTCATATCGGCTGTTTCCGGTGCCGCCGGTCAGTTGCATCAGAGCGGCGGGAGCAACATTGGCGATGACCGCCTTGTTTGCGCGAATATCCCGACCATCGGCCAGTTCGATGCCGACCGCCTTGCCGCCTTCAACCAGTATCCGGGTAGCGGTTGCGCTGCATTCGATCGTACCGCCCGATGTTTCGATCTGCTTCACCATGGCCTTGATGATGGTATCGGCGCCACCCTGTCCAAGCGCCATTCCGAAGGCCTGGTTGGCATTTGCTTCAAGATAGGGAAACAGGGCGCCGCCGGCGATGTCAGGGGCAAAATCCAGATGCATACCCCAGGCGGCCAATGTCGCTTTGATCTGTTCAGTTTCAAATGTCTCGTCCAGCCATTCCCGTGGTGACGAGAGCAGGAAGCGGGCGAGATCCAAGCTTCCGGACACTCCCTTCTTGCGCCACACCGACCACAAGGTCTTGGAGCTGGCTCGCTTGCCAAAACTGCTTCCGAGAATTGCGAACAACACCTCTGCTTCGGCCGGGAACGCCTCGCTCATGGTTTTCCAGGCGGCGGCATCCTTTTCCGAGAAGGTCGCGATGCGCCGCAGATTTTCCTCGGGATCATTGCTCACGCCAAACCAGGATCCATCTGGAAAAACGCTGGAAAAACAGTGTTTGGCTGCAACGAACGCAGCACCATCGCCGGTCAGTTTTTCGCCGTGTTGTCGGAAGAAGGCCGAGCCAGCGAACAGAGACAGGTTCATGGCTGCCCAATCGTGACGAAAACCAGGAGCAGTATATTCTCCTGTTTTCACCGCGCCGCCAGGCTCCGCATTCTGTTCCACGACATGCACGCGCCACCCGGCTTCAGACAGGCAAACGGCGCATGCCAGGCTGTTGTGCCCGGCACCGATGATCACCGCGTCCGGCGCGTTCTGACTCATCCGCAAAACTCCATGCCCTGATATTTGCAAAAGCAAATAATCTTGTCTAGCATCCATTTCCGAAGACGCCTGAAGCGCGCCAACCAACTTTTGGAGGAATCGATGAGTTCAGAAGCCCTGCTGTCAAACCTTGCAACCGCACTCGCTTCCGGCGGTGTTGAAATTGTCGACTGTTCGGGGGTGCTCGGGCCTGAAACGCCGATCCTGCAATTGCCGGAGGATTTTGCCAAAAACACCCCGAAAGTCGAGATCCACAAGATCAGTGAATACGACGAAGATGGTCCGTTTTTTGCCTGGAACTGGATGGTTCTGGGCGAGCACTCAGGCACGCATTTCGATGCCCCGCATCACTGGATCACCGGCAAGGATTATGAGGACGGCTATACCGACACGCTCGACGTGCAGCGACTGGTTGCTCCCGTAAATGTGATCGACTGCTCCAGCGAAACGGCGGAAAATGAAGATTTCCTGCTCACCGCTGACCTCGTCAAGGCGTGGGAAGCCCAACATGGAGAGATCGGCGAGGGCGAGTGGGTCGTCATGCGCACCGATTGGGACAAGCGCGCCGGGGACGAAGCTGCATTTCTCAATGCCGACGAGACCGGCCCGCACTCGCCGGGGCCGACACCGGATTGCATCGAGTATCTGCTGTCGAAGAAGATTGTCGGCTGGGGAAGCCAGTGCATCGGAACGGACGCTGGACAGGCCGGCGGTATGGAACCGCCATTCCCGGCCCACAACCTGCTGCACCGTGACAATTGTTTTGGACTGGCGTCGCTTGCCAATCTCGACAAGCTGCCGGCCAAGGGAGCGATCCTCGTGGCCGCGCCGTTGAAGATCAGCCGCGGCACCGGCAGCCCGATCCGGGCACTGGCCCTGGTTCCCAAAGGCTGATCGCTTCGCCATGGCTTCGGTCGATGTCGCGATCATCGGCTCCGGCATCAACGCGCTTGTTGCCGGAGCATTGCTGAGCCGCAGCAACAAGCGTGTCCTGGTGTTGGAGCGGGAAGCTCACCCGGGCGGTTGCATGCGCACCGAAGAGGTGACGCTTCCGGACTTTCATCACGACGTCATGGCTGCGACGTTCGTGCTGTTCCTGACGTCTCCGGGCTATGCCGAGCTGGCCGAGGACCTGGCCCGCCACGGGCTGGAATTCTGTCAGAGCCCGCACCCCACCGCCGTACTGCGACCCAATGGCAAAGCGGTCGTGCTCAACATGGATCGTGCGGCCAATGTGAATGCCTTCAATGCCCTTGGTCAGGGCGACGGCGACAGTCATGCCGCCGATGTCGGGCGGGTGGAGCAGGATGCAGAGTTCCTGTTCGCGCTTTTGGGGGGGCATTTATGGACCCGGGCGACCGCCACGCTGTTTGCCAAGCGGGCTTGGAAGCACGGCCTTAACGGTCTGAAGACGTGGCTTGGGGAAGGGCTTCAGCCGGCCCGCAGCTGGCTTGAAACAGGCTACCGCTCAGAGGACGTCCAGGCGCTTTGGGCTCCCTGGGTCCTGCATGCAGGCCTGACTCCGGAAAGCACGTTTTCCGGCCAGATGGGCAAGGTGATTGCTTTCGCGCTGGAAGCGGCCGGGGCTCCGGTCGTCAAGGGTGGCGCTGCCCGAGCCGCGGACGCACTAGTGTCGCTGATCGAGGAGAATGGCGGGGAAGTTCGCACGGGCTCCGATGTCGATCGCATTCTGGTTACGGGCGACCGCGCTTCCGGCGTCGCCCTGGCCGGTGGCGAAGAGATTGCTGCATCCACCGTCGTCGCATCCGTTGCTCCCGGGCAGCTCTTCGAGCGCCTGTTGCGCGACCACGACCCTGCCGAAAAACCCGACCACACGGCCTACAGGCACGGCCGTGGTAATTTTCAGCTGCACTACGCCCTGGATGGGCAACCCGAATGGGTGGCGGACGGCCTCGACGACGTTGCCCTCATTCATCTTTCGGATTCGATCGATAGTGTCTCAAAATCATCAAACGAGGCTGAGCGCGGCCTGTTGCCGGAGTGCCCGACAATCTGTGTTGGCCAGCCTCACAGGCTGGACCCAACGCGCTGTCCGGAAGGTAAGGGGATCCTGTGGCTGCAGATTCCCGACGCACCACGCGTGATCAAAGGCGATGCGGCAGGCAGTATCGAGACGCAGCCGGAATGGTCGGAGACGGTGCGTGAAGCCTTTGCCGACCGGATCGAGGAGATCCTGGCACGCAGCATACGAAATCTGGATGCTATCAAGCTTTCACGCCGCGCCTTTTCGCCGGCTGACCTGGAAAGCATGAACATCAACCTTGTCGGTGGCGACCCTTATGGAGGCTCCTGTACGATCGATCAGTTTTTCGTCTTTCGGCCGTTTGCCAGCTCGCGCAACTCGGACACCCACGTTAAACATCTCTACCAGATAGGTGCCTCGGTTCATCCCGGACCTGGGCTTGGCGGCGGGTCGGGCTATAACCTGGCGAAGAAGCTCGGCGCATGACGGAAGAACCCGGAAAAACTGCGTCGCGAAACCTCGGTGAAATCGGGCTGGAGAATTTCGCTCCTTACCTGATGAACCGCATCATGGGTCGCTACAACGCCAGCCTGCGTGACGAGATGGCCCGGCTTGGACTGACAACGCCCAAAATGCGTTCACTTGCCGTGCTGTCGGTGGTCGACGGCTTGTTGATCGGAGAACTGGCTGTTTATGCAGTGGTGGAAAATTCCACGCTGAGCCGCGCCCTTGACGGGCTTGAGGCGGACGGGCTTGTCAGGCGCCAATCCGACAGCGCCGACAGCCGGGCTACGCGGATATACCTGACCGAGCATGGACGCTCGACCTTCGATCGAATCTGGCCGCACATGGAGGTGAGCTATCGCCACATGTTCCGCGGGATCGACGAAGCGGAGATGCATGCGTTTGTCGGGACACTGCAGACCATTTTGCGGAATATCCGAAAGCACGACTTTTGAAAGGGACTGCTGACCGCGGCCTTATGCCGAGTATCCTGTATGCTTCAGGCTCGGAAAACGCCTTGATTCGCGCCTTCGTTTCGCATTATAAATAACGAACTAGTTACTTAATAAGTGTCGGCACGAGGTGGTCATGAGCAAGATCAAAACAGCCAGCGAAGCGGCAGCCTTGATTGAAAGCGGAGCCGTCGTCGCCGTCAACTCCTCCAGTGGACTGTGTTGCCCGGATGCGGTTCTTCAGGCCATTGGAGAGAGATTTGACGCGACGGGCGCGCCGCGCGACCTAACGATGATTCACCCCATCGCTGCCGGCGATATGTTTGGCACAAAGGGCATCGATCACATTGCAAAGCGTGGATTGATCTCGACCATTTTGGGTGGTTCTTATCCTTCCGGGCCGTCATCGGCCGAGCCGCCGCTGATCTGGCAAATGCTCGGTAACGAGGAAGTGGCTGCCTACAATGTGCCGAGTGGCCTACTGTTCGACATTCTGCGTGAGGCCGCCGGCAAACGGCCGGGTGTGATGACCAAGGTCGGCCTCGATACGTTCGTCGATCCCGATTTTGAAGGCTGTGCCATGAACGATACGGCCAAGGCACGACCCATTGTGCGCAAGATCGAGTTCGAAGGCGAGGAATGGCTCTATTTCCCAGCCATTGCGCCGAATGTTGCCGTTATACGCGCCAGCACGGCCGATGAACGCGGCAATCTGACCTTCGAGCATGAGGGCGCGACGCTCGGCGCCATGGAACTTGCACTCGCTGCCCACAATACGGGCGGTACCGTGATTGCCCAGGTCAAGAGGGTGGCGCAGTCGGGAACGCTCAAGCCGCATGATGTCCGGGTGCCGGGCATTCTGGTCGATGCCATCGTTGAGGCGCCCGATCAGCTGCAGACCACCGCGACCGTTTATGATCCCGCGATTTCCGGAGAACTGTTCCGGCCGCTGGACAGTTTCAGAACCGGTGAATTTGACGTCGGCAAGGTGATTGCCCGTCGTGTGCTTCAGGAACTTCAATCCGGCTGGGCCGTCAATATCGGCTTTGGAATATCCGCCAATGTACCGCGCATCCTGTTGGAAGAAGGCCGGCATGGCGAGATTACCTGGGTGATCGAGCAGGGCGCCGTTGGCGGCGTGCCGCTGCTCGATTTCAAGTTCGGTTGCTCGTCCAACGCCGAGGCGTTTGTCGCCTCGCCGCATCAGTTCACGTACTTCCAGGCGGCGGGTTTCGATGCTTCGCTGTTGTCGTTCCTGCAGATCGATCGTAACGGTTCGGTCAACGTCTCGAAACTGTCGGCGAGACCGCATGTGACGGCCGGTGCCGGTGGCTTTGTCGACATTACCTCTCGAGCGTCCCGGATCGTTTTTTCCGGATACTTCAATGCCGGTGCCAGACTCGGCGTCTCCAACGGTGAGCTGCAGATCGAAAAGGAAGGTCGGATTGCCAAAATCGTCGACGAGGTCGAGCAGGTTTCGTTTTCAGGAAAACGAGCCGTCGCCCAGGGACAGGATGTGACCTATGTCACCGAACGGTGCGTGCTGAAGTTAACCGCGGAGGGACTGGTTGTAACGGAAATCGCCCCCGGCGTTGATCTTGAACGGGACGTTCTGACCAAGGCCGAAACGCCCCTGAAAGTGGCTTCCGATCTCAAACTCATGGATGCTTGCCTGTTTCGGCCCGAACCCGGTGGCGTGGGATTGCGTCCGGCTGCCTGACGGCTGTTGTGCGATTCAGCGTAGCGCACGGGCAAGAAGCCCCATGATCCGCGTGTCTACGGACTGGCCGTGGTCGGCGTAGTTGCCAGCAAACACCGTGATTGCCAGTCCCGCTTCCGGCAATATGAATATCCCTTGGTTGCCGTAGCCGGCGGCGCGGATCAGGCTGCTGCCTGATATGGGCGATCGGCCGTCTCTCAGTGTGCCCGGATACCAGTAGTAGCCGTAGCCATAGGTGCTGCTGGAGGCCCAGGGAATGTCCTCTACATGGCGGGCGGTCGAGATTCGCAGCCAGTCAACCGGCACCAATTGTCGGCCTTGCCACGCGCCGTCATGCAGCACGAGGGAAGCGATTTTGGCGAGATCACGCGCTCTCAATCGCAGTCCGGCGCCAGCACTTGGAAAGCTCTCCGGTGGCCAGGCGCGTGGACGGAGCCATTCATAGTCGGTGATGCCGAGCGGGCCGAAAAGCACCTCGTCGGCGAAATCCGCCAGGGGCTTTCCGGTCAGGTGTTCGATTACACCAGCGGTGACGTCGGTCAGCCCGCTGTTGTAATTCCAACGGCTTCCGGGCGGATCCTGAAGCTTTTTGGACAACACGTAACCGATGGGGTCGCCGGTCGAGTTGTACCGTTTGAAATCGTTGCGTTCATCGGAATAGGACGCGATCGTCTCGTTCCACGCGAGCCCGGCTGTCATGGTCAGGACATGATGCAGAGTTATTGCGCTCAGCTCGCTGTCGAGATCATCCCTGTCTGGGAAGAAGCTCGCAACAGGGCTTGCAAGGGCATCTTCGGCGGCGTCACCAAGGGCGATGCCGAGCAGCAGCGACGTCACGCTTTTGGTAACGGAGCGAATATCGTGTCGGGTTGTTGGGCTGTGCTCGATCAGGCCAAGCTCTCCGGTCAAACTGATGTCTTCGCCCGGCCAGTAACGCTCAAAAACCAGCCGTCCCTCGTGTTCAATCAGCAGCGCGTGAACATTGGGGATCCAGCCGCTGTCAATCTTCTCGACGAGTCCGGAAAGGGCCTTCGTGTCAAATCCCGCGTCTGTGGGCTTGGCAACCTCCCACGCATCAGCGAGTGCGGCAGGGGCAGCATCGATCTCCTCGGCGTTCGATGTCAGTGGCACACAAAGTGCCACAAGGCCGAACAGAATGTAACGCCGGTTGAACATGGGATGCCTTTTCAATCAGATGGCAAGGTATTCAATTGGTTGGGCTCATACAATGCAGGATCAGGATCGTTGGGACCCGAGTATTGGCACTTCGCAACGCACCAACGGCGTCAGATATCCAAGCTGCTGGCGTAGGCAAACAAAGCCGGGGAACCGCCGGTATGAATGAAGATGACGTTGTCTTCTTGGCTCCAGCGTCCCTCGCTCGCCAGGGCCATCAGACCGGCCAATCCCTTGGCCGAATAGACCGGATCGAGTACCAGAGCTTCGAGTGAACCGGCAATCTTGAGGGCTTCGATGGTTGCGGTGTGGGGGACGCCATAAGCGGGTCCGGCGTGTCCAGCCACAACCTCAACAGCAGATTTGCGAAAATCCGTGTCCAGCAATTCAGCCGCGCCCGCTGCAAATCGAGTGACATCGTCTCGAACGCGGGCCGGTTCCGCGTCGATGTCGATCCCAATAACATCTGTCGCCGGTAATTCCAGTGCCGCACCTATGGCAAGGCCTGCCTGGGTCGCGCCGCTGCCGGAACAGTGAACGATTGCCGCCGGTGTGAATCCCAAGGATCTCGACTGTGCTGCCAGTTCGGTTACAACGCAGGCGTATCCGACCGCGCCCAGCGCGCTGGAAACACCATACGGCACCATGAACGGTCGTTTGCCCTGTTCGCGCAAGCGATCGCACAGGGAGGTGATTGCCGCATTGCGATCGCCGTCCCAGGTCACATGGTGAAGCTGCGCGCCGAACAGGCGGTTCAGCAACGCATTGCCCGAGGTTTCGTATTCAGCAGAAGGAGCGGCGACGCGACCATGGTACACGGCCAAATGGCATTCAAGCCCCAGTCTGGCTGCCACGGCTGCGACTTGTCGCTGACTGTTCGATTGGACGACGCCGCCGGAGACCAGAGTATCGGCGCCTGATTTCATCGCCTCGTGAAGGACGAAATCCAGTTTTCGCAACTTGTTTCCGCCGAAGCCGAGGCCGGTCATGTCTTCGCGCTTTACCCACAACCGTGGTCCGCCAAGATAAGTGCTGAGTCGCTTCAACGGCTCCAAGGGTGTGTCGGGCCGGGAGATACCCAGGCGGGGAAAGTTTTTGAGCTTTTCGGAAAGAGTTTGAGTCATCGCCGGCAGGGTAGGGCATTGGCCCACCGGCGGGAAGTCAGACTGTTATCGGCTGACCGGCTGACGTCCTCGATACAGCATCAGTTGATTGCTACCCGACTGCACCGTCTCACCTTTCTGGTTGACGACGTCACCCGCAAGCCGAACGATGCCTCTGTTTGCATGCCGGGTTTCGCGTTTTTCAGCGATGGTCAACCTAGCCGTAATGGTATCGCCGATCAGAACCGGTCGTTGGAAGGACCAGTCCCAGCCGAGCGAGGCGATCGCGTCGAACCGCGCTTCGACCTGGTTTTTCAGCCCGTCAACGAGCGAAAGCACCAGAAGTCCGTGGGCCACACGACCGCGAAACCCGTGTGCCCGAGCCCGTTCGTCCGACATATGTATTTCAAAGCGGTCGCCGGTCAGGTCGGCAAACCGGTCGATCTGGTCGGCGGTGATTGTCAGTGTGGAGGTGCGGAACCAATCGCCGACCTCCACCGTGTCGAAGTTGAACGAGCCCTCTGTGAGTTCGCGGCCGTCGGTCACGTGGTTCAACCCTCCTGCGGGACCGGGGCGTCCTCGCGCAGCAGACCCTTTTGTTTCAGCGTGGTCCAGAAATCTGCAGGGATGGGATGGGTGAACCAGGCGAGGTTTTTCTCCAGCTGCTCAACGGTCCGCGTGCCCGCCGCAAAGGACGGCACAGCCGGGTGGGCGACTACGAACTGCAGTGCGGCGGCAGGAAGCGGCACGTTGTATTCGGCGCAGACGGCTTCGATGCCCGCCACGCGTTCCATGATATCCTGAGGGGCAGGGGCATAGTTGTATTTTGCCCCTTCGACGGCTCCCGTCGCCAGAATGCCGGAGTTGAAACCGCCACCGACGACAACGGCGGCATTGCGCTCTTCGCACAATGGAAGGAAGCTGTTGAGCGAATCCTGCTCCAGCAATGTGTAGCGGCCGGCCAGCAGGAAGCAGTCGAAATCCCGTTGCCTCAAGGCCTCCTCGCACACTTCCCATTCGTTGACGCCGACGCCGATCGCCTTCACCAGGCCTTCCTCGCGGAGTTGCGCCAGGGCTTTCCACGCGCCGTCCATGGCCTGTTTAAAGACCTCCGGCTGTTCGTCGCCACGGGTGAAAACGTCGATGTCGTGAATGAAGCAGATGTCCATGCGTTCCAGGGCCAGGCGCTGAAGCGAGTCCTCGAAGGCACGCATGGTGCCATCATAGCTGTAGTCGAAGATCATCTCATTGGGCGCCGCGTCGGTCCATGGCGTGAAATCGATCTCGGAACGCCGCTTGGGCTTGAGGATGCGGCCGACCTTCGAGGACAGAACGAAATCGTCCCGATGCCTCCAACGCAGGGAGTGGCCGCAACGCAATTCGGACAAGCCATGGCCGTACATCGGTGCGGTATCGAAGAATCGAACGCCGGCGTCCCATGCACAGTTGATCATTCCATCCGACGTGTGCTCGTCGATAGGCCGGAAAATGTTGCCGATCGGCGCAGCACCGAAGGCGAAAGGCGTGACATGCAGGTCGACCCTGCCGAATTTCTGCTTGTCGGATATCTTCACGGTCGTTCCTCCAAGTAACTGTTTAGTTATTAACGATACAGATTCCGCGGACTATGGCAAGTCCGTTTCGCTTGCCCGGGCAGCGAATCCGCGCGCTCCCGACGGATGCACATCTGAATGATCAGTAGGCGACTTCGGGTAACTTGACGCTGCGATGCAGGCTTGCTATTTAAGTAACCAGATAGTTACAACCTTGTAAAGTGCGATGTTTCTCACAGACACCCATGAGCAAGTCCGCGACATGGCGCGGCAGTTTTCAGAAGACGTCGTCCGCCCGATGGCGGAGGAGCTTGACCGTGAGGAGCGGTTTCCGGCGGAAATCTATGAACAGATGGGAGAGCTGGGGCTCTTCGGTATCGGCGTTCCCGAGGAACTTGGCGGTCCGGGCTTCGACACGCTCTGCTATGCGCTTGTCATGGAAGAATTGTCGCGCGGCTATTCGTCGGTTGCTGACCAGTGTGGACTGGTCGAGTTGATTTCAACGCTTTTGGTTCGCCACGGCAGCTCCGAACAGCAGCAAAAATGGCTGCCGGAGGTGATGTCGGCGCGTAAGCGCGCTGCCTACTGCATCACCGAGCCTGAAGCAGGCACAGACGTGTCAGGCATCCGCAGCACCGCGGTTCGCAAAGACGGCGGATGGGTGCTGAATGGCGGCAAGATATGGATCCACAATGCGCCGGTTGCCGATGTGGCGTTTGTTTTGGCGCGGACCGACCCTGAGGCCGGTCGCCGCGGCATGAGCATCTTCATCGTCGATCTCGACCTGCCTGGCGTCGAACGCGGTCCCAAGGAACACAAGATGGGGCAGAGGGCGAGCCAGGTCGGCGCGCTGACCTTTACCGATGTCGCTTTGTCGTCGGATGCGCTGCTTGGCGAAGAAGGGCGCGGCTTCCACATGATGATGAGCGTTCTCGACAAGGGACGGGTCGGCATTGCCTCGCTGGCGGTCGGGATCGGGCAGGCGGGCCTTGAAGCCGCTCTGGATTACGCGCAGCAGCGCAAGCAGTTCGGATCGCAGATCGCCGAGTTTCAGGGCGTTCAGTGGATGCTTGCCGATATGGCGAAGGATGTCGAGGCTGCAAGACTTCTCGTGCAAAGTGCAGCGGTTGCGATTGATCAAGGTCGGGATGCAACAAAGGCCTGTTCGATGGCAAAGTGTTTCGCCGGTGACATGGCGGTTACCCGCACCGCCGATGCGATTCAGATCTTCGGTGGTTCGGGCTACATTCGCGGATTTGAAGTGGAACGGCTTTACCGCGATGCCAAGATCACGCAGATATACGAGGGAACCAACCAGATTCAGCGCATGATCATTGCGCGCGAACTGATCAAGCACGGAGCCCGAACATGAGTGCAGGCCGTCAGGCGGCGCTGATCACAGGATCGAGCAGGGGAATCGGTCTCGGTATCGCGACAGAACTGGCGCGCCGCGGATTCAACGTTGCCCTGAATGCGCCTGAGGAGGGTGAGGAACTCGACTCCGCGGCCGAGGCGGTAGCCGAACTCGGTGGAGATGTCGTCAAAGTGGTGGGAGACGTCTCCGACCTGCAGGGACACGCTGGTATGCTCGACCGCGCGGAGGCGGCAATCGGACCGTTGTCGACGCTGGTCAACAACGCCGGGGTCTCGGTGTTGCAGCGCGGTGATCTTCTGGAGGCAAGCGAGGAAAGTTACGATCGATGCATGGCGGTCAACGCCAAGGCCATGTTTTTCCTGAGCCAGGCTTTTGCCCGGCGGCTGGTTGATCGAGATCGTTCCGATGGACGGTTCTACAGTCTCGTCAACATCACCTCGTCGAATGCAAACGCCGTCGCTGCTCCGCGCGCCGAGTATTGCGTTTCGAAGGCCGCAGCTGCGATGGTTTCCAAGGCATTTGCGGTCCGGCTCGGCGAAGAGGGGATCGCCGTTTACGACGTTCAGCCGGGCCTGATCGAGACTGACATGACGAAGACCGTCAAGCATACCTATCAGAAACGAATTGATGAGGAAGGGCTGACGCTGCTTCCGCGCCTGGGCCAACCGCAGGACATGGGCCGTATCGTGGCCACGCTTGCCTGTGGCGATCTGCCTTACACCACCGGCCAGACCATTTCCGCCGATGCCGGCATGCTTGTGACACGATTTTGAGATGCGACCATGAATATCGATCTTCCTGATGCCGAAGGGCGCTTGCAAAGCTACCAGATGATTGGCGAAAGCCCTGCCGTGATGCCCATGTCGCAGGACGCCAACCGAGTCTTCTATTCCGCCGCTCATGTCGTTGCCGATCCCTATTCGGATACCGATCCGTCCACCGTTCCCGCGATCGACTGGGAGGCGACAATGGCCTTCCGCCGGCACCTGGCGGGTCTCGGGCTTGGAATTGCCGAAGCGATGGATACCGCCCAACGCGGCATGGGGCTCGACTGGGCGGGGGCACTGGACCTCATTCGACGGACCAAATCGGAACTGCCGGATGCATTGGTCGCCAGCGGTGCTGGAACGGATCATCTGTTGCCACGTGACGCGTCCTCCCTGGACGATGTCAAACGAGCTTATCTGGAACAGGTCGAAGCTGTGCAGAAATGCGACAGCCAGATCATTCTGATGGCAAGCCGGGCCTTGGCGGCGGTTGGTAGAAGCCCCGAGGATTATGTCAGCCTCTATGGTGCCGTCCTGCAAGAGTGCGACAAACCGGTCATTCTCCATTGGCTCGGCTCGATGTTCGATCCACAACTGGAGGGCTATTGGGGCGGTGCGTCCTTTGAAGAGAACCTCGAGACCTGCCTGCGGATCATCTCCGACAACGTGGACAAGGTGGATGGTATCAAGATCTCCCTGCTCGATAAGGAGAAGGAAATCGTCATGCGGCGTCGTCTGCCTGACGGAGTCCGAATGTATACCGGTGACGATTTCAATTATCCGGAACTGATCGAAGGCGATGAAGAGGGTTACTCAGATGCGCTTCTCGGGATCTTCGACCCCTTGGCGCCGTTGGCCTCAACCGCCGCTGCGCGCATGGCGCAGGGCGACAGTGACGGTTTCCGGGCGCTTCTTGATCCGACCGTGCCATTGGCCCGCCACCTGTTCCGGGCGCCAACCCAATACTACAAGACCGGCGTCGTGTTTCTGGCCTGGCTGAATGGCTTCCAGGACCATTTCGTGATGCTGGGTGGGGCCCAGGCCCTGCGGCCGCTTCCCTATTTTGTCGATGCTTTCAAGATGGCCGACCAATGCGGCCTGTTTGCAGATCCGGAACGGGCTGCAGATCGCATGCGCAGCCTGCTCAAGGTTTACGGCGTCTGACATGGCCGAGACAAAGCTGCGCGATTTTTCGACCGACCATTCGGCGCTCGCGCTGAACACGGCAACTCTTGGCCACAATGTCGAAGGGCACGGCGCGGGCTGGAGCCCCGAACGGGTCATCGATGCCTGTGCAGAGCGCGGTTTCGGCGCCATCACCTGGTGGCGGCGGGAGCTGGCCGACCGCGCAGTCGAGATTGGTGAGCGGACCCGTGCCGCCGGCCTCCAGGTGGCAGGCCTTTGTCGCACGCCATTTCTTGTCGGCCCGCTGGCCCCGCCGACCAGACGGGCAATGATGGACGATTTCAACGCTTCGATAGACATGGCTGCGGATTTGGGTGCTCCGTGCATCACCATTTGTGTGGGGGGCGTCGTCGAAGGCACGCACAGCATGCGGGATAGTCTGGATCGCGTTGCCGAGATCGTGGCCGAGGGCGCTCCGCGGGCTGCGGCCGGCCATGTTCGACTGGCGCTTGAACCGCTCAATCCGGTTTATGGCGGCAACCGTTCATGCCTGGTAACCGTACGTGATGCGGTCGATCTGTGCGAGCGGATCGATCATCCGGCGATCGCCGTCGCCGTCGACGTCTACCACGTCTGGTGGGACCTGTCGCTCGCACCGGAATTGCAGCGATTGGGTGGAGATCGCATCGCCGGGTATCACCTTTGCGACTGGCTCGCTGATACTCGCGACGTGCTCCTCGATCGCGGCATGATGGGCGATGGTGTTGCGGACCTCAAGCCTATCCGGTCAGCCGTTGAGGGGGCCGGTTTCGATGGATTTTGCGAAGTCGAAATTTTTTCCGCCAACAACTGGTGGAAGCGTGACCCTGAAGAGACGCTGGACATGTGCGTCGAGCGGTTTCGGTCGGTGTGCTGACTTTCAGAAGAGAATTGTATAGATATGCAATTTAATCAGAATTCGCTTGTCCAATAGCGGGTTGAATGCCTAATTCCTAGGCTTGGCTGCTGTGACAGGACACCGCGAATTCCGCTAAATTCGGTTCACTCTATCTACGCGATTTCACATGCTCGACACTATCAATCCGACCATTCGTCTCAATCCCGAGGACGACGTGGTTGTCGCTCTGCGCAATCTCGAAGGGGGAGAAAGGGTTGGCGAAACAACATTGCGCGAACCGGTCCACTCCGGACACAAGATCGCCGTGCGATCCGTTGCGGCCGGCAGTTCGGTGCGTAAATACGGTCAGATCATCGGCTACGCGTCGACCGACATCCAACCGGGCAGCCACGTCCACACCCACAATCTCGACTATCGGCCGACTGACCAGGATTATGAATTTTGCGTCGCTGCCAATCCCCTGGAGCCAATCGACAGCGGCCATCAGGCAACCTTTCAGGGTTTTCGCCGGCCGAATGGCAAGGTCGGAACGCGCAACTATATCGGCGTGCTCACCAGTGTGAATTGTTCGGCAACGGCGGCCCGCTTCATCGCTTCGGCCTTCACGCCGGAACTGCTTGCTCAATATCCCAATGTCGACGGCGTCGTCGCCTTCGTGCACGGTACCGGATGCGGCATGGCCGACAATGGCGAGGGCTACGAAAACCTGCAGCGGGTTCTGTGGGGCTATGCGCGCAATCCGAATCTGGCTGGTGTGCTGCTTGTTGGCCTGGGCTGCGAGGTCAACCAGATCGATTTTCTTCTGGAGGCCTACAACATCGAACGCGGGCCGCTGTTCCAGACGATGAACATTCAGACGACCGGCGGACTGCGCAAAACCATCGATGCGGGTGTCGACATCGTCAAGTCCATGCTGCCCATCGCCAACCGGGTGAAACGCGAGACTTGCCCGGCCTCCGAGTTGATGCTGGCGCTGCAATGCGGCGGCTCCGATGGCTGGTCGGGGATTACCGCCAATCCAGCACTCGGCTATGCTGCCGATTTGTTGGTGCGCCATGGCGGCACCGCAGTTCTGGCCGAGACGCCTGAGATCTATGGCGCTGAGCATCTGTTGACGCGGCGTGCGGCAACACCAGAGGTCGGTCGCAAACTGGTTGATCGCATCCGCTGGTGGGAGGACTATACGGCGCGTAATTTCGGCACGATGGACAACAACCCGTCGCCAGGCAACAAGCGCGGCGGCCTGACGACTATATTGGAAAAGTCTCTCGGCGCCGTTGCCAAGGGCGGCACCAGCCCGCTCAACGGCGTCTATCTTTACGGTGAGCCGGTTGATGCCCGGGGATTCGTCTTCATGGATAGCCCCGGTTACGATCCATGCTCGGTTACGGGGCAGATTGCCAGCGGCAGCACCATCGTCTGCTTCACCACGGGGCGCGGGTCGGCGTTTGGCGCCAAACCATCGCCATCCATCAAAATCGCCACCAATGATGCAGTGTTTGAGCGCATGTCCGAGGACATGGATATCGATGCCGGGCGTATCGCGTCCTCGGGGGCGGGGATCGAGGAAGTCGGCGAAGAGATATTCCAACGCATTCTCGCCGTTGCATCGGGTCAACAGACCCTGTCGGAAGCCCAAGGGCTGGGCGATCTGGAATTCGTACCCTGGCAGATCGGTGCCACCATGTAGCCGAACTGCTGACAGATCCTGACAGGATGGATCTGATGGAGCCCTTTGATCAGGTCGGCCGTCACTCTAGGATTGCGGTTGTCGTTCACCGTGAGGAGCGGGATTTTGCAAACCAATGCTGACATGCCCGCGGATGTCGCTGGGGCGTTCGAGGCGCTGTCCGATGATGCGCTACCGAGGCTGCTTTCGATACGAGACCTGATTTTCAAGGTTGCGGCCGATACCGATGGCGTTGGCGAGATCGTCGAAACTCTCAAATGGGGACAGCCGAGCTATCTCACCGTTCGGCCGAAATCAGGCAGCACCGTCCGCTTGGGCGTCAGCAAGGATGGTCGTCCTGCGCTGTTCTGCCACTGCCAGACGACCCTCGTTCGAGAATATCGCGACCTTTACGATGCCGATTTCGACTTCGAGGGCAATCGGGCGGTGATCCTGAAGGACGGTCCGTCCCTTCCGGTTGCTGAACTCGAGCACTGCCTTGCCCTCGCGCTGACCTACCATCGCCGCAAATAGCTTTACTCTCGTTTAGTTGAACATCGCATTCGGGAGCAGCAAGGCGATCTCGGGGAAGATCACCAGAATGACCAGCGCGATGGCCATCGCGAGCCAGAACGGCATGATTCCCGCAAATATCGTCTCCATCTTGACGTCCGGCACGATGCTCTTGACGACGAAGACGTTGACACCGATGGGCGGCGATATGAGACCCATTTCAAGCACTATCACCATGATCACGCCGAGCCAGATCGGGTCGAAACCGAGTGAGACGATTAGCGGAAAGACGATTGGCAAAGTGATGACAAGAAGCGACAGGCCTTCGATGAACATGCCGAGCACCACGTAGCCAAGCAGGATCACGGCCAGTGTCCCGTAGGCACCGAGTGCCAATCCAGTCATGGTCGCCGCGATCGTCTCGGGCAGGTGCGACAGGGCGACAAAGGGCGCGAAGACATTGGCCCCGATCAGGATGAAAAAGGCCATGCCGGTGGTGCGCAACGTTTCGGCGCTGGCATCCCACAGGGTCTGCAAGGTGCATTTTCCGCGGATGATCAACATCAGCAGGGCAAAGCAGGCGCCGACGCCGGCCGCCTCGACCGGGGTGAAGAACCCCGTATAGATGCCGCCGATGGTGATCACGATAATCGTCACGATCCCGGTTGCCCGCACCATGCCGGAGAGCTTTTCGCGCAGGTTGAAAACGGGGCCTTTTGGCCCTTCTTCCGGCGTGAGCAGTGTGACCAGCGCTATGGCGATCAGAAAGAGTGTGGTCAGGAGCAATCCGGGCAGCACGCCGGCCATGAACAGACGGCCGATGGATTCCTCTGTCAGCACCGCGTATATGACGAAGCCGGTCGAAGGCGGAATGAGAATGCCCAGCGTTCCACCGGCGGCGATCGAGCCGGTTGCCAATCTTGCGCCGTACCGATAGCGGCGCATTTCGGGGTAGGCGACCTTGCCCATGGTGACGGCTGAGGCGATCGAAGATCCGGAGAGCGCAGCGAAGCCGGCGCAGCCCAGGATGGTCGCGGCAGCCAACCCGCCACGCAGGTGGCCGATCAGCCTGTAGGCGGCGTCGAACAGATCGCGGCTCAATCCCGCCGCCGAGGCCAGATTGCCCATGAGGATGAACAACGGAATGATTGACAACTCGTAGATCGTGACCGTTGCAAAGGCTTGCCCGCTCAGTGTGTAAGCCGCCGCCTGGAAGCCGTTCAAAAGAATGGTGCCGCCGAATCCAACGATCAGCAGTGCAATGGCGACCGGCGTTCCAAGCGCCATCAGGCCGAACAGCACGCCGAAGCCGACAAGCCCCAGCAGTTCAGTGCTCATGGCGTCCGCTTTCAGTCAGGAGCAAAATCGCCGAAAGCGCACCGCCGGCGGCTATGGCGTAATAGGATGTGTCGAGGGGCAGTTGCAGCAGAAGAGTGGTTTCCGCAAACCGCGCCGCTTCGCGGGCATTCAGGAAGGCCCGCCAGGCCAGATAGCCCATCATCACCGCGCCGGCGATCGAGACGAGAAGGTCGATGGGCCGGCGCAACCGGTCCGGAAACATCGCCACAAGCGTGTCGATGGCGATCACCCGTCCGGCGAGCACGCACAGCGGCAGGCTGATGGATACGGCAATCGACAGTATGATCTGGGTGTAGTCATTGGCGCCGAAAATCGGCGCGTCGAACAGCGATCGCAGCAGAGCGTCGCCAACCGACAGGAACATCATTGCGAAGATGGTAATTGCACCGCAGGCGATCAAAGGCGCCTGGACCCACCGCCGCCAGCCGTCCGGGATTGCCGGACGGCTGTCTATCTCCTGGTCCTCGTTTGACACCCTTTATTGCCCGGAGAACCCGGCAATAATCTTACGGGCGTCGGCGCCGGTTTCCTCAGATGTCTTGTCCATCAGCGCTTCAAGCGCATCGGCCATTGCGGCGCGGAACTCGGCATCTGCGGCGGCGTCGATTTCGATGATCTCAACGTCACTGTCGCGGGCGAGTTGAATGCCTGCCTGACCGGCCTTGTAAAAGGCTTTTGCGCCGCGAAGGCTCAGGTCCCGCCCGGTCAGTTCGTTCAGCTTGGCTTTGTGCTCGTCGCTAAGACCGTCCCAGCTCTGCTTATTCATCAGCAGGTAGAAGCTGTCGACCGCCGACGGAATGTTGATGGTGGCGTGCTTGCCGATTTCGTTGAGCTTGTAGGAGCGAATGCCGGATGGTCCGATCATGACTGCGTCGATGACGCCGGTGTTCATGGCGTTGTAGATGTCAGGTGTCGGCATGGAGACCGGAATACCGCCCCAGGCCTTGACCACTTCCGCCATCACCGGATTGGGGGTGCGGACTTTCATGCCTTCGATATCGGCAAGGGTACGGACAGGTTTTTCGCGGGTAATCAGAACGGACGGATTGTTGGCCCACAGGCCGAGGAGCTTGGTCTCGGCATACTCGTCTTCGATCGCACCGAGGTTGTCCCACAATGCGTTTGTCGCTTCCTCACCACTTTTGAACAGGCCGGGCATGTGTACCATGACGGTCTTGCCAAACTGGGTTGGCGTGTAGGCCGGAATACCAAATGCAATATCAGCGACACCGGTAACGACGCGTTTGTACTGCTGCACCGGGCCCTTTCCGAGCTCGCCCGCCGGATAGATGCGGATGGTCAATTCACCGTCGGTCGCCTTGGCCAGCTCTTCGGACAGCGGCGTCATGACCCCGCGGTCCATGGGATGCATCGGTGGCATGAAATGCGCCGCCTTGAGTTCGTCCGCCGACGCATTGGTGACGGGCAGCACGGCAGTTGCGGTGATGGCGGCAACAGCGATCAGCGCACCCTTCAGAAATTGAATGGAATTCATAATGGTTCCTCCCAGACCAGATGGCAGATAGTTAACAATGGTAATTATCTATGTTAATAAGATAATCGGCATTGGCGGCAAAACTGTCAACTGGGCATTTGACGGCGTTCGTGAGGAGAAGCATTGCAAGATTTCACGCTGCACAACCGCATCGGCTACAAGGTCACGCGACTGGCCCGGCTGATGGAAGCACGACTCGAAAAGCAGATCGATGAGCACGGGATCACGCGGCTGATGTGGTGTGTCCTTCGAGGCGTTGGCATGGAAGGCGTTACAACGCCATCCGGGCTCGCAAGCTACATAGGCATCGCCCGGCCTGCGATTTCCCGCCTTCTGAAGACCATGGAGACGCGCGGCCTGCTTGAACGCAAGGGCACCGGCTCGGATGGCCGGATGACCGAGGTGCGCCTGACCAGGGAGGGCAGCCGCATCATGGAAGCCTGCCATTTGCTGGTGCGGGATTTGAACTCGCATTTTTCGGACAAGCTCGGGCCGCAGGATTACGAGCATTTCATGCAATCCGTTGATCGCCTGACCGAAGGCGAAAACGCCACATTGATGCGGCTGTAGCGAACGCCAGCTCAAAAAGCCTATGCCAGGACTATAAGCGTTGCTATGACGGTTGCGGCCGGGATGGCCGAACACCGGCTTCAGGGACGAAACACCACATGCAAACGCGCGCACCGGGCGACGGCGAATTCGTTTTGTTGATCGCTCTCCTGATTTCGCTTGTCGCGCTCGCAACGGATGCCATGTTGCCGGCACTGCCGAACATCGGCTCCGATCTCGGGGTGATCGAGGAAAACGACCGTCAGCTGGTTATTACGGTGTTTTTCCTCGGGCTGGCCATCGGCCAGATTTTTTATGGACCGCTTTCTGACAGTACCGGCAGAAAGCCGGCGATTTATGCTGGCCTGGGTGTCTTCCTTGCCGGAAGCCTGCTGTCGGTGATCGCTCATGATTTCGACCTCATGTTGATCGGTCGGTTCCTTCAGGGACTTGGGTCAGCCGGTCCTCGGATCGTCGTTCTGGCCATGGTGCGCGACAGGCACGAGGGCCGGGCGATGGCCCGCATCATGTCCGCGGTCATGGCGGTGTTCATTATCGTGCCCGCAGTCGCACCTGCAGTCGGGCAGGGGCTTATGGTTGTCTCGGGTTGGCGCTCGATTTTCGTGGTGTTTTTCGCGATTGCTGTCCTCGGGTTTGCCTGGCTTTACCTGCGGCAGCCCGAGACACTGGCACCGAACGACAGGAAAGCGTTCTCGCCCTCCAACATCTATGCGAGTGCAAAGGAAGTTTTTCAGAACAGCAGAGCACTCGGTTACATGCTTGCGACGGGAG
The DNA here is from genome assembly GCA_965228435.1 of Hoeflea sp. Classification (GTDB taxonomy): domain Bacteria; phylum Pseudomonadota; class Alphaproteobacteria; order Rhizobiales; family Rhizobiaceae; genus Hoeflea_A. The sequence continues at coordinate 5,831,175 of OZ245818.1, forward strand.
CCGTTTTCGCCCCGTTCATCGGCTACCTGATCTCGTCCCAACAGATTTTTCAGGAATTGTACGGGGCCGGCGACCTGTTTTCGCTCTACTTCGCCATCCTCGCGCTGGCCATCGGGATTGCATCGCTGGCGAATTCCCGCCTGGTCATGCATTACGGGATGCGGGCTTTGTGCAAATGGGCGCTGATCGGTGTTACGATCCTGTGCACCGCATACACGGTTTATGCCTGGACTCTGTCCGGTGTGCCGCCTCTGTGGAGTTTCATGGCCTGTTTCATTCTCAGCTTCTTTGCCATGGGTATCCTGTTCGGCAACCTGAATGCGCTGGCCATGGAGCCGATGGGGCATATCGCTGGGACGGCGGCGGCCGTAATTGGATCCGTCACCACCGGTATTTCCCTGGTTTTCGGAGCGGTTATCGGAGGTCTTTACGACGCAAGCGTAATTCCGTTGGTCGCCGGCTTTGCCCTGTTCTCGTTCATTGCACTGGTCATCGTGATTTGGACTGACGCGGTGCGCTCCAGAACCGAGTGACGGCCGGCGGGTTCCGGTCAGCTGCTTCGGGGTGGAATTTCCGGTGGCCGATTCTGCGGCCACATCGTGCGGTCGTGATAGCTCTGGCCGAGCCCCAGCAGCAGGCCGTCCTCGCCGCGCCGCGCAATCAACTGAAGCCCCATTGGCAGACCGTGGTCGCCGAAACCGGCCGGAACGCACAGCGCCGGCAGTCCGATCAGAGACGCAGGCAAGACGATCTCCATCCAACGGTGGTAGGTGTCCATCGACTGGCCGGCGATGTGCTTGGGCCAGTCCAACTCCGGCTCAAAGGGAAATATCTGGGCCGAGGGCAAGGCGAGGATATCCACATCCGCCATATCGGCCACAGCGGTGAACCAGTCCGAGCGGGCAATGCTGGCCTCGTGGATCTCGGTTGCCGTCAGCGCCAATCCGTTTTCGATTTCCCAGATCGCTTCCGGTTTGAGCAATTCGCGCGTTTGCGGATCGTCATAGTGTGGCTTCAGGCGCATGGCGGTTTGCCAACTGCGCAGTTTGATCCAGCTGTCCCAAATGCGCTCGGGCGGAAAGTTTGGCTTCAGGGGTCCGACGGCATGTCCAAGGTCACTGAACACGCCAAGAGCAGCCTCGCAAAGCGGGAGAATGCCCGGTTCCATCGGATAGTATCCGCCCCAATCGCCGATCCATCCAATCCGCATCGAAGAAACGTCCCGGACGCCGTCGAAGGCCGGCCGGGCATGGGGATGGCGTCGGTCGGGACGACCGATCACCTCAAGCAGAAACCCAAGGTCAGCCGGTGACCTGGCCATCGGGCCGAGAACGGCCAACTGGTGCAAGAAATTGTCGCCGATCGGTTCGTCCGGCACCAGGCCGAAACTGGGCCGCAGACCGTAGACATTGTTCCAGCCGGCCGGGTTGCGCAGCGATCCCATCATGTCCGAACCGTCGGCGATCGGTACCATGCGGGCGGCCAGTGCCGCCGCGGCGCCACCGCTCGAACCGCCGGCTGAGCGCCTCAAGTCGTAGGGATTGCGGGTCACGCCATGGACCGGGTTGTAGCTGTGCGATCCCAGGCCGAACTCTGGCGTGTTGGTCTTGCCGATGATCAGGGCACCGGCAGCTCGGATCCGGGCCGCCAGGAGGGCATCTTCGTCGGGAACATGCTCAGCATAAATCGGCGATCCCTGGGTGCTGCGAAGGCCTTTGGTGTTGACGAGGTCCTTGATGGCGATCGGCAGCCCGTGCAGCGGGCCCGTCGCAGGTTCCTCGTCCATCCGTGCCGCTTCGGCAATGATTTCGTCTCGCGGGCGCAGAGAGACGATCGCATTGATCGCGTCATTGCAGGCATCGATGCGATCGAGATACGCGTTGGCGAGGTCGACCGCTGAAATGCGTTGCTCATCAAGTGCCTCGCGCAATTCCAGCGCGTCCCGATCTACCAGTGCCTCAGACATGCTCGCTCCTTCACTTAGTCGCGACAGCGGATCGGCTGTTGCACCCATCTTTTAAACCGGAATGAAGTTCGTCACGAAGAAAATCGCAAGAGACTCACAAGCCCAACACTATTAGCGCGAACCAAAAGTGATCGCGCGCCGTTGACTCGATCTCGGCAACTATTAGTATAGCCATATGGCTATACATTATCATCAACCCCTGGACCGGACCTTTCACGCTTTGGGTGACGGTACAAGACGCGAAATTCTGTCCATGCTGGCCACTCGCGGCACACTGTCGGCAAACGAGTTGCGCGCCCCTTTCGATGTAGCCCAACCGACCATCTCAAAGCACCTGAAGGTGTTGGAGCGGGCCGGACTGATCCGTCGAGAAATAGAAGGGCGGACCCACTGGTTCCAGTTGGATATGGGCCCAATGAAGGAGGCAGAAGACTGGATCGTCCGACATGAGAAGTTCTGGGAAGGCACATTGCAGCGTCTGCATGAATTCGTCCAGACATTGCCGGAGGAAGGGAAATGACCGAGGGTGGAGTTCCACTTATTGTCCGTCGGCTGATCCCGGCGCCGAGACACCGTATTTTCGAAGCTTTCAGCCGGTCCGAGCTCCTGGCGCAGTGGTTCACACCGAGCCCCGACATTGACCTCGACATCCTCGACTTCAACTTCCGGGAAAACGGTATCTTCCGATTTCGCTACATCATGCCCGACGGTCGTCGCCCCGTGGTCGGTGGTGCCTATGAGCGCATATCAGCACCTGACGAAATCGTCGTATCGTGGCTGTGGGAAGCTCCCGATCCGCTTCAGGGTCTGGATATGCGTGTGCTTTTTCGTTTCCGCGACCGCGGCGACGCAACGGAGGTTGTCATTCGGCACGAGAAACTGCCGTCCGACACCGCATGCAGCATCCATGAAGACGGTTGGGAGGGGGCACTCGACAGCCTTTGTCGCTTTCTGATCGAGCCGGTTCAGACGAGCAGGGGTATTTCATCATGAGGGAGCTCGCCGTCATCACCTTCGTCACGCTTGATGGCGTGATGCAGAGCCCGAGTTCACCAGACGAGGATCCGTCCGATGGTTTTGCGGGAGGCGGCTGGGCCGCTGACTACTGGGGTGAGGTCATGGAGCAAGTGCGTCGTGAGGCCATGTCCGTCCCTTACGATATGCTGTTTGGTCGCAGAACCTTCGAGATCTTTGCCGCGCACTTTCCCACTGCTGGCAGCGATGATCCCGAGAGCCGCATGATGGATGAGGCAACAAAATACGTCGCCACGAACACGCTCACATCCTTTAGTTGGCAAAACACAATCGCAATTGCTGGCGATATCGCCACCGGTGTTGCAACTCTCAAGCAACAGGATGGCCCGCTGATTCAGGTTCATGGAAGCGGGGCGCTTATCCAGACCCTGATGGACGAGGACCTTATCGATGAGTTCCGCATCTGGACCTTTCCGGTTGTCGCCGGAGGCGGCAGGCGCTTGTTTGAACGTGGGTCCAGGTCTCGTAGATTGGCACTCGTCAAGGCCGAGCCGTGCGCGAATGGTGCGGTCATGACCATATATCGACGCCCGGATCGTTCCATTGATTGATTGCTTGGACAGCTATTTCCCGGAAACGGGTGGCGTGCCGTGTGTGTGGAAACTCTCGATGGTCTTGAGTCCCCAGGCCTGTCCCTTTTTTCTCTCGGTTTCGGTCCAGACGATGGGTTCCCAGTCCGGCTGAAGAATAAGTCGGGCGCCAGCATTTGCAAGCTCGACCCGATTGCCGGCCGGCTCGTAGACATAGAGAAAGAAGGTGCCCTGGATGGCGTGCTTGTGAGGCCCGGTTTCAATATGGACGCCGTTTTCCAGAAAGATGTCGGCGGCACGCAGGATGTCTTCCCGCTGGTCCGTTGCGTAGGTGACGTGGTGAAATCGGCCTTTGCCGCCGCCGTGCTCTTCCGTGCAGGCCAGATCGTAGGATTTGTTGTTGACGGTGAACCAGCAGCCGCCGAGCCGCCCGTTGTCGAGCTGGATCATTTCTGTGACGCGGGACCCGAGGCAGGTGACCATGAAAGCGCGGAACCGGGTGACATCTTCCGCCAGCAGATTGACGTGGTCGAGGCGGCGCGGACAGCACCCGCGGCCATGATAACGCTGCGCCAGGTTTTTCAGAGCCGGCCGCTCGGCTTCAGGTGCGCTGTATTTCGTGGTCTCCCAATAAAGTTCGAACACATGACCGTAGGGATCCTCGAAACGGTAGGCCCTGCCGTGTCCCATGTCGCCGTCGGCCCAACCGATGCCATAGCCGGCCTCATCGATGGCGCGCACCCGTCGCTCCAGGGCCTTGGGTGACGACGTCCGGTAACCGATATGACCAACACCCGTCGTGTGGTGGCGGGTCAGCTTCAACGTGTGAAACTCGTAGTCGTCCCAGGCCCTCAGATAGACACTGTCTCCTTCGCGTCCGCTTTCCGTCAGACCGTATACGCGGGTGAAAAAATCCAGGCTCTCCTCGAAGCGATCGGTGTAGATTTCGACATGTCCGAGATGGGCGACGTCATGGCACGCTTCGGTCATCGTGTGCTTCTCCGGTCGGAAGATTTTGGTGATCTCAATATACCAGGCCGTCCATCAGTTTGCGCGCCGTGCGCAAAATGGCGGCGCCGGTGACGGCACCGCTATCGTCCAGATTGGCAATCACCGTCATTTCACCGGTTGGGTGCTCGATCGAAAGTCGACGTTCGGACCCGCTGCCACGTTCGGCAAGCTCGTACGCAGGCGAGCCTTCAATCAGGCAGGCTGTGGCCACGCTGACTGCGCCGAGCACGCCGATGGTCTTGTGGCACCGGTGTGGAATGAAGGTTCGGGTGGAGATTGCTCCACCGTTTCGGGCCGGTGACACCATCGTCATTTTGGGAACCGATTTGTCAGAAACGTCGCCCAGATTCATCATCGGGCCGGCTGCCAGTCGAACGGTTTCGAGCCGTTCGCGAAAGGCGGTGTCCGCCTCCAGTTCCTCCGGAGTTTCGGTTCCGCTGATCCCCATGTCGGCAGCACGCAGGACGACACAGGGCATGCCATTGTCGATCATGGTGACGTCCACGCCCTCCACGCGATCGAATGCGCGGCCGGTCGGCAACAGAGCGCCGCAGGATGATCCGGCCGTATCCCGGAATTCGATGGGCACGGGTGCCGCGGTGCCGGGGACGCCATCAATGCGCGCCGTTCCGTCATAGGCAATCCGTCCTTCCGGCGTCTGCATTCGGGCGACTGCGGTTTGCCCGGTATTTTCCATGAAGATGGTCACCGGTGTCTCGGGCGATTGCGCGTTGACCAGCCCGCGCTCGATCGCGAAGGGACCGACCCCGGCCAGAATGTTGCCGCAGTTTTGCGCGTCCGTCACGACAGGCCGGTCGACGAAGACCTGAAGAAACAGGTAGTCCACGTCGACCCCGGGACGATCGGAAGCTTGTACGACCGCCACCTTCGACGTCAGCGGATCGGCGCCGCCCATGCCGTCGATCTGTCGGCTGTCGGGCGATCCCATGATGCGCAGCAGGAGCGTGTCGCGCTCGGCAGGATCGTCGGGGACGTCGGAGGCGAGGAAATAGCCGCCCTTGGACGTTCCGCCGCGCATCCACATGACCCGCGTGCCGTCAGACATATTTCAGTCCCTTGGCGGCCAGCCTTTCCCGCATGCCGTAAATGTCGAGCCCCAGTTCACCGGCTTCAAACCGGGCCCTCTTGTCGGCTTCGTTGGCCTCGCGCGCCCTGGCTTTTTCCAGAATCTCCTCTGCATCCAGGCGGTTCACGACACAGACACCATCATCGTCAGCGACGATCACATCGCCGGGATTGACCAGCGCCCCGGCGCAAACCACAGGCACGTTCACCGAGCCCAGGGTTTCCTTGACGGTGCCCTGGGCGCATACCGCCTTCGACCACACCGGAAATTGCATTTCGGTGAGGTCACGAACATCGCGCACACCGGCATCGATAATCAGTCCGCGGCATCCACGAGTCTTGGCGGATGTTGCCAGAAGATCACCAAAATAGCCGGCATCGGAGGGCGACGTCGGCGCCAGCACCAGGATATCGCCTTCATGCAGCTGTTCGATCGCCACGTGTAGCATCCAGTTATCGCAAGGCGGGGCGGAAATTGTCACCGCCGAGGCGGCGATCCGCGCGCCCGGGTAGACGGGTCGCATATAGGCCGCCAGCAGACCTTTGCGGCCCTGCGCCTCATGAACCGTTGCGACACCGCAGTCCGCCAGTCCGCCGATGACAGCCGGATCTGCGCGTTCGATGTTCTGGACGACGACCCCGCTCATGTCAGTTCATCCACGGTTCGCGGAAAGATCGACTGGAAGCCTTCCGCGTAACGGGCAGGGCGTCCGCCAGCCATGCCGCCGGAGTTGCGCCGAAAATGGTTGCCGCGATTTTCGGCGACATTGGTATAGTAGTTCCACAGGTGCTCCTGGCCTTCCATGCACTCGATGGCGGCGCGTTTCTTGTCCCAGACGTCGGTGATGTCGAGGAAAACGTCCGGTTTCCAGCCCATCTGTTCCGTCTGGTGAGGCTCGAACAGATAGAGTTGCGGCGCGCCAAGAACCTTTTCACCCGGATTGTGGCCCCAGGCCTGGGCGATCATGCGGCACTCGAGCGCGACGTCCGTCGTGTACATGTGATCGGTATTGTAGGGATCCCATTTGGAATGGCTCATCATCCAGCGGGGCTGCACTGCACGGATCAGATCGACCAGTTGGTACTTGGCATCGCGGTCGAGAACCAGCGGATAGTCGCCGAGGTCGAAGAACCGAATATCGTGTACGCCAAGCGCTGTGGCTGCTGCCTCCGCTTCCTTTTGGCGAGCCACTTTGACGGCATCCATCGTCATGCCATCCTGTTTCCAGAGTTTGGCGCTTTCGCCGCGCTCGCCAAAGGACAGACAGGCTACTGTGACGTCATATCCAAGCTGTTGATGCAGAGCGATCGCGCCGCCACAGCGCCAAACGAAGTCGGCGGCGTGGGCGCTGATCACAAGAGCGGTTTTGTTGTCGGCCATGCCAAAGCTCTCCCGTGTGAGGAATGTGGTCATCGCTATCTAAATCTCGATAGCACACCATGGCCATTTCGAACCTGTACCAAACCCATAAGAATTAGCTATAGTGATGGCTCCCAAAGGGATCGCCGAATGACAAACATTCAGCCCACAGATTTCAATCTTCGTCACCTGCGGGCCTTTTGCGCGATCGCCGATCGCGGCAGTATTTCGGCGGCGTCGGAGGTCGTTTTCCTGTCGCAGCCGGCGATTACTCAGGCCATGGCGAAGTTGGAGCAGGCACTGGGAACGCGGTTGTTCGAACGAAAACCCCGAGGCATGTTTCTGACCGAACCAGGCGGATTGTTCCGATACCGGGCGGAAAGAGCGCTGTCTCGGATCAGGGACGCAGTGTTGAAAGGTGCGAGGTTCCCAGTCCTAGCAAGACCCCGGGGGTTTCGGCAGTTCGATTTGCTGCTGACCAGCGCTCAACTGCGAGCCCTCATGGCGGTATCCGAAACTGGCAATTTCAGCTGGGCCGCCCGCAAGATCGGCGTGTCGCAACCGACAATCCATCGGGCTTGCCGTGACCTTGAGCGGTTATCCGGATCGACACTGTTCGACAAAACCGCACAGGGACTCGAACTCACATCGTCGGCCCGTGTTCTGGCGCGCCAGGCTCGACTGGCATACTCGGAACTCGATCAAGGTCTGGCCGAGGTCAATTCGTGGTTGGGCAACAATACCGCTCGCATCTTGGTCGGTTCCTTGCCCCTGATCCGCAGCCAGATTCTGCCGAATGCCATCAACGCGTTCGCCGATGTGTATCCCAACGTGCAAATCCGTGTCCTGGACGGCGCTTATGACAGTTTGCTTCATGATCTGCGGCACGGCCAGATCGACATCCTTGTCGGTGCGCTCAGGGAATCTGTTCCGGTCGATGATGTCGTGCAGTCCGAGCTGTTTGAGGATCAGCTCGCAATCGTCGCGCGCATCGGCCATCCTCTTGCGGATAAACGAAACATCTCCGTTTCGGACCTGACCGGCTACCCGTGGGTGGTGCCCCGACCGGGCATCCCGACGAGACACTATTTCGAGACCCTCTTTCAAAGCGCCAGTCTTGCACCGCCGACCCGGTTGGTGGAATCGAGTTCGCTCGCTCTGACGCGCGGACTGCTGATCGGCAGCGACCGCTTGACTGTCATATCAGCCCATCAGATCCGGCAAGAAGTGAACCAGGGGTTGCTGCGTTACCTTGATGTTCCCCTCATCGGCGGATCGCGGCCAATCGGTCTGACCCAGAGGAGCGATTGGCAACCGACAGCCAGCCAGTCTTTGCTTTTGACTCTGCTGCGCGAAGCAAGTCAAAACCGGCAGACCAAGCTCTCTCCCGGGTATTCGATATCTGAATAGGCGATGCCAGTTCCGACCATGAAACCAGTCGCTCACGGTGCGTTGATGTCAGGTGGCTTGCCATTGGCGGAGATCGAAATATTGTTGCCTGGTGCAATCGGACACCAGCGTACCCCGGCCGCCAGGGCGGGTTAGAAGCAATCAGGAAAGTACCAACAATGACGCTTGCCAATGGTCGCGAGTTCGTCCTGATACCGGGACCCTCGATCTTGCCGGACCGGGTGCTCAACGCCATGCATCGGGCGGCGATGGACATCTATGCCGGACCGATGCTCGACGTCACCGATGATTGCCAGCGCGGCCTCAAGCGGATCTTCAACACGGGTTGCGATACCTACATCTACGCCGCCAACGGACATGGCGCCTGGGAAGCGTCATTGACCAACCTGTTTTCCGGGGGCGACAAGCTCCTGGTGCTTGAATCGGGACGCTTCGCCACCGGTTGGGGCGAATTTGGCACCTCACTCGGTCTCGATGTCGAAGTGCTGCCATGCGACTGGCATTCCGCCATCGATCTCGATGCTGTCGAGGAACGACTGCGCCGTGATGGTGGACAGGAAATCAAGGCGATCCTGGCTGTGCAGGTCGATACTGCCAGCGGCGTCGTCAACGATATCGGTGCCTTGCGCCGCCGGATCGACGCCGCCGGACACGGCGCGTTGCTGATGATCGACGCGGTGGCGTCGCTCGCCACCATGCCTTTCGACTTCGACGGCTGGGGCGTCGATGTGGCGCTCGCCGCTTCGCAGAAAGGTGTAATGGCACCGGCGGGCCTCGCATTTATCGCGGTCAGTGCCCGCGCGAAGGAGATCCACCAGTCAGCACAACTGCGCACGCCCTACTGGGACTGGACAGCGCGAGACGGCAAGGTTCACTACCAGAAATATTGTGGCACACCACCGGAGCAGTTGTTGTTTGGTTTGCAGGAAGCACTGGCGATGCTCTTCGAAGAGGGATTGGAGAGCGCCTTTCGCCGCCACGCCATCATTGCGCAGGCAACACGGGCAGCGATCTCCGCCTGGGAGAGCTCCGGAGCCCGCTTCAATATCGACGATCCGCAAGCGCGCTCCAACTCGGTGTCGGTGTTCCGTTTCGACGGTGACCTGGCGCCCCGGGTCATCGGCTACTGCAAGCAGCAATGCGGTGTCACTCTTGGCGGTGGTCTTGGCTACCTGACGCAGGAAACCATCCGCATCGGCCATATGGGTCATGTGAATGTGCCAACGATCCTGGGATGTCTTGGTAGTATTGACATGGCGCTGACGGCTCTGGACAGGCGCCCGGAACAAAGCGGAGTCGGCGCGGCCGCCGCAGTTCTTGCAGAGCGGGCTGAGGGTGAATAGACCTCTGGACAAAACAGCGGAAATTTATTCCGCGAGTTTTGAGGCCAAAAACACTGACAATTCGTCGGCCACCCGACTCGTCTGTTCCCAATGCTGGGAGTGTCCGCAGTTCTCCAGACCAACAAATCTGGCGTCTTTGATCGCGTCCGCCATCTTTCGGCTGGCGTCAATGGGCACCATGCGATCATCATTTGAAGCGATAACCAGGGCAGGGACGTCGACTTCGTTCAACCGCTTGCTGAGGTCGAAGCGGCTGCACGCGAGGAAGTCATTGTAAACGACCTCCTTTCCTGCATCGATCAACCGTTGGCGGTTCATTTCCTTCAAAGACGCGTCGGTGGTCTTGAACCAGGAATACTTGACGATGCCGTCGATCGTTGGTTCGAAATTGGATTGTAAGCCGTCCAGAATGGTGTCCGAAACGACCAGTCGGCTTGCCCCTCCGATCATGGCTATTCCCGCAATACGCGGGTGGTGGTCAACCGCCAATGTCAGAGCGATGGCGGCGCCCATGGAGTGTCCGACGAGCAGTGCGCGTTTCAACTCGAGCGCACCCATCAAGCCGCTGATGCTTTCGGCGTAAGCATCGACTGTGTCGAAGCCTGAACCGGCCGATTTGCCATGGCCGGGCAGGTCGGGAACATAGATCGGGTATGCGTTAAGCTGGTTGTCTGGTGACGGTTCACTCTGACCTCCGCACAAGGCGGTCGGCCAATCGAGCCTGGAACATCCGGCACCATGGATGAGCACAAGTGACAAGCCGTCGTCGTTGGGCTCGACTCCATTGTGGTCGTAGGACAGGTCGTAGTCGCCGATCGAAACATGTGCCATTCAGCAATTCCCTTTTGTCCAAGACTTACGCCGAGTGTTCAAACAGATGCAAGACACATGGTTTGGTCGTCGCGTAACCCGATGTTCAGCATCGACTACTCGAAGTGGTTGTCGGCCGCGTACCGCTTGGATAAAACCCGACGAAGGCATCCGCACAATCGATGAACCGAAACAACCCGGAGGGTGAGCTGTCGATGGATTCGTCCGAGCCGATGATATTTGACGGTCACAACGACCTGTTGCTCAAACTATACGAAGCCGGGGGTGTTGACGCTGCCGAGACCTTCGTCAATGGGCGCGAGGGTCATATCGATCTGCCGAAATGTCGTGCCGGCGGTTTCGGAGGTGGCTTCTTTGCCATCTACATACCATCGGATCATGCGCTGGACATTGATCTCGATGCCATGGCAAAACCGGCTTACGACCTGCCGCTGCCTGCTCAGATCGATGGGTCGGAAGCGCTGCCCATTGCCCTTTCACAGGCTGCCATTCTCAACCGGCTCGAGTCCATCGGCGGGCTGAGCATCTGTGTCACCGCCGCGCACATCAATCAGTGTCTGAGCGAAGGGCAGATTGCCGCGATCATGCATATGGAAGGCGCCGAGGCGATCGATCCGGATTTTCACGCGCTCGATGTGCTTTATCGTGCCGGACTGCGCTCTCTCGGTCCCGTCTGGAGCCGCCCGACAATCTATGGGGACGGGGTTCCGTTTCGGTTTCCGAGCAACGGAAACATCGGGTCCGGATTGACCGAAAAGGGCGTCGAGCTGGTCAGACGTTGCAACGATCTCGGCATCATGGTTGACCTCTCGCATCTCAACGAGGCGGGGTTTTGGGACGTTGCGCGGATCAGTACTTCACCCCTGGTCGCCACCCATTCCAACTGCCATGCCCTGTGCCCGCATTCGCGCAACCTGACCGATGAACAGCTTGCTGCCATTGCAGAGTCAGATGGCATGGTCGGGCTCAATTTCGCCGCAGCGTTCCTGCGTGAAGATGGGCAAATGATTTCCGATGTCCCGCTGGACACCATGCTGCGCCATATCGACCACCTGATCGAGGTGCTGGGCGAGGAGCGGGTTGGTTTCGGCTCCGACTTCGATGGTGCGACGGTGCCAGAGGAAATCTCTGATGCGTCCGGTCTGACGGCTCTGCGCGAGGCCATGCGGGCGCACGGCTACAATGAAGCGCTGATGACCAAGTTGTGTCACGGCAACTGGCTGCGCGTGCTGGAAAAGACCTGGGGTGCGTAATCCGTCTTAGAGCTTGTCCTGGTTAGATTGAAGCAATTCTGTTTGTGGTCGGCGAGGCGATCCGCGAGGAAGGAGCGCAGAGCGATGCCGGAGGCATCTCGCGAGCATCCTGACACTGCGGGCGTCCGCCGACCGCAAACCCGAAGGGCCGGGCGCATTTGCGCCAATTCCTTCGCTCAAAGCCTCGGCCGGGCCACCAGCCCGGCCTGCGTTTTGAGCTCGACCTTGACGCAAATGCACCGCGGCAGAATGGTTCAATCTAACCAGGACAAGCTCTATGTCGACCGATCGTCGATAAGGCTGTTCGGCTTGGCGAGCGTTTCCAGCGATCCAACATCGTCCAGGCGAATGGTTAGCCCGTCGACAGCGACCCCGTAGGGCTTCAGCGTATTGAAAGCGCGCGACAGGTTCTCCGGCGTCATGCCGAGCAGCGAGGCAAGCGTGCGCTTGTCGTAGGGCAGATCCAGACTGCCATCGGAACCCTGATCATTGTGGTAGCGAAGAAGACGGTTTGCGAGGCGTTCGACGGCGGTGCGCAGCTTGATGTCCTTGTGTTCCTTGACGACGGAGCGGTAGCAACTCGCCAGTTCAACCACGATTGCGCGCGCAAAAGCCTCGTCCTTCTGAAATATACCGCGAATGTTACTGGACGGCACCATCAGGACCTTTGAGCGTTTCAGGGTGCGGGCCGACATCAGATAGACAGCGTCCTTGAGGACTGCGGCTAAAATGAAGGATCCGACCGGGCGCACCATGCCCATGGTCGATTCGCGCCCGTTGGATCGGGCGAAGAGTTCGACGCAACCCTCGATCACCACATAGAGAAAATCCGCAGGGTCTCCTTCGGTGATGAGTTCCAACTGAGCTGGAAAGACCTGCAGATAGGCTGCCTGCATCAGAGCCTCGAAGTTCGAGTCGGCCATGCTCTCAAACAATGCCAGAGATCGAACCTGGGGCAGATCAGAAGAACGCACGTCAGCTAGCCTTGATATTTGTCAAGAGGTTGTTTGACGTAATTAGCATTGGATTTAGTAGCTTTCAATTGTCCGTGTTGATGGCGTCGCAACATACCCTTGCTGAGTTTCACCGGACCTCTTGTTTCTTAAGCCGTTGAAAAAAGCTTGATCTGGATCAAGCCGATTTCGACCGAGCGCACGGAGTTTCCCCTTGTCAATAGCAAGGAGCGGATTGTGCCGCTCATGAAATGGGGGTCAAAGCCATGCATTCCCTGGAAGGCGTTACCCGGTCTGACCAATACCGGGCGCTCGGACTGAGCACCTTCGCTTTCACCGTCTGTTTTGCCGTCTGGACGATCTTTTCCATCATCGGGGTCAAGATCAAAGGCGAACTCGGCCTGTCGGACACGCAATTCGGCCTGCTCGTCGCCACGCCTATCCTGACCGGTTCCGTCAGTCGCATCTTTCTCGGCGTCTGGACCGAACAGTATGGCGGCCGGATCATGTTCCCGTTGCAGATGATCATCACAGCCGTTTGCGTGTGGTTGCTCACATCAGTGCGAACATACGAGATCTTCCTCGTGGCGGCCCTGGGCCTCGGCCTGGCCGGCGGTTCGTTCATCGTCGGTATCGCCTACGTCTCACAGTGGTTCGACAAGGACCATCAGGGCACGGCGTTGGGCATCTTTGGCGCCGGTAACGTCGGCGCGGCGGTAACCAATTTTGCCGCACCGTTCCTGGTCGTTGCAGTCGGCTGGGAAGGTACGGCACGGGTCTACGCCATCGTACTAGCAATCACCGCGGTGCTGTTTTTTCTGTTGTCGAAGGACGACCCTGCACAGGCGAGTCGAAAGCGCACCGGCGCCAAGGCGGTCTCGGCGGCAGAGCAGTTGGCGCCGCTGAAGAACATTCAGGTCTGGCGTTTCTCGACCTACTACTTCTTTGTCTTCGGCGCCTTCGTCGCGTTGGCCTCTTTCCTGCCGCGTTACTATGTCGGCGCCTACGGCCTCGAATTGACGACCGCGGGGATATTCGCCGGACTTTACTCGCTGCCGGGCTCGGTCTTCCGGGCGCTCGGTGGCTGGATGTCCGACAAGTGGGGTGCTAGATTTGTGATGTATCTCACCTTCATCGTGTCGCTCGCCTGCTTGTTCGTGATGAGTTATCCGGACACCAGCTACACGGTGCAGGGCATCGAGGGTGCGATCACTTTCGACTTCGGCGTTGGCGTGACCTTCTTCGTGATCCTGACCGTGATCCTCGGCTTCGTCATGAGCCTCGGCAAGGCGGCTGTCTACAAGCACATCCCGGTTTACTACCCGCACCATGTCGGTTCCGTCGGCGGTCTCGTCGGTATGATCGGTGGCCTCGGCGGCTTCGTCCTGCCGATCGCCTTCGGCGTCCTGCTTGATTACACCGGCGTCTGGACCGCTCCATACATGCTGATGTTCGTGATCGTCGCGGTCTCGACCGTCTGGATGCATGTCGCCATCCGGCGGATGGAAATGCGGCGCCACCCGGCTCTGGGCGAAGAGAAATACCTCTCGGATGTTCCGGATCAGCCCCTGGCCAAACCAGAGGGCGAGGAGACCCAACAGCCGACCCAGGGTGCAGCCTCAATGCCGTAACCGAAAGCATGGGAAGGCGCTGATCTGCGCCTTCCCGCCACCCGTCTGCTGGGCGGACATCCAAATTGGCGCCGCCGATGCGCCAACCTTTACAGGAGAGAGATGTGGGACAAGACCTACGTGGCTGGAACCCTGAGGATCAGGCGTTCTGGGAGAGCAAGGGCAAGGCCATTGCCAACAGAAACCTCTGGATTTCCATTCCCAGCCTTTTGTGCGGGTTCGCTGTTTGGCTCTACTGGGGCATCATTACGGTGCAGATGCTCAATCTGGGCTTCCCGTTTGAGAAGTCGGAATTGTTCACTCTGGCGGCCATCGCCGGTCTGACCGGCGCAACGTTGCGTATTCCGAGCACATTCTTCATCCGCATCGCCGGCGGCCGCAATACCATCTTCTTCACAACGGCCTTGTTGATGATCCCCGCAGCGGGCACGGGGCTGGCATTGAACGATCCCCAGACGCCGCTGTGGCAGTTCCAGATTCTTGCGTTCTTGTCCGGAATCGGCGGCGGCAATTTTGCATCGTCCATGTCCAATATCAGCTTCTTCTTCCCTAAGCGCATGCAGGGTTATTCGTTGGGCATGAACGCCGGTTTGGGTAATTTTGGTGTGACCACCATGCAGATCCTGGTGCCACTGGTCATGACGATGGGTGTCTTCGGCGGCGAGGCACTGATCCTTGAGAACACCTCCGGTACTCTGATCGGCAAAATCCCCGCGGGCACCGAAACCTATATACAGAACGCCGGTTTCGTTTGGCTGGTATTCCTGATCCCGTTGGCCTTTGCCGGCTGGTTCGGAATGAACAACATTCGTGACGAACACGTTTCGCCGGACATCGGAAACCCGCTCAGCGCCTTTGCCATCATCACTTTCATGCTGCTGATCAGTCTCTTTACGGCAGCTTGTGGCCTGTGGCTTATGCTGCCGCAGAATGTCGGCGGATCGGGTTTCGACGTCAGCAAATGGATCGTCCTGCCTGTCGTTATTGCAGCCACTGTTCTGCTGCTGCGGATGATCCCCGGCCAGGTCGGCAAGAACCTCGAACACCAGTACCGGATTTTCGGCAACAAGCACACCTGGGCGATGACGGTCATCTACACCATGACCTTCGGATCCTTCATCGGCTATTCGGCGGCCTTTGCACTGGCCATCAAAGTTATCTTCGGCTTCCAGCACATCGAGATCGATGGCGTTATGACCCACCATACCGTGCACCCCGATGGGCCCAGTGCACTGATGTACGCATGGATGGGACCATTCATCGGCGCCCTGATCCGACCGGTCGGAGGCATCATTTCCGACAAGATCGGCGGTGCCAAGGTGACCCAGATCATCTCGGTCGTCATGGTGGCGAGCGCCCTCGGCGTAGCCTACTTCATGCAAAAGGCCTACGCGTCGGCTACGCCGCACGAATATTTCCTACCGTTCCTCATCCTATTCCTGATCCTGTTCACCGCGACCGGCATCGGTAATGGCTCGACTTTCCGCACCATCGCAGTGGTGTTTGACAAAGAACAGGCCGGACCGGTGCTTGGCTGGACTTCCGCCGTTGCTGCCTACGGCGCCTTCATCATTCCCCAGGTGCTGGGCGAGCAGATCAAGCTGGCGACTCCGGAGCTGGCGCTCTACGGCTTCGCCGCCTTCTACATGATCTGCATCATCATCAACTGGTGGTTCTACCTGCGCAAGAACGCCTACGTGAAGAACCCCTGAGTTAGTGAACAGACCAGAGGCGGGCGCCTCGGTGCCCGCCGCGAGACAAACCGGAGGACACCAATGTCACATCTCCTCGACCGCCTGAACTTCCTTGCGCGGACCAATACCGGGACCTTTTCGGAAGGCCACGGGGTCACCACCAGCGAAAACCGCGACTGGGAAGACGCCTATCGCAAGCGTTGGCAGCACGACAAGATCGTGCGTTCCACCCACGGCGCCAACTGCACGGGATCGTGCTCCTGGAAGATCTACGTCAAAGGCGGGATCGTCACCTGGGAAACCCAGCAGACCGACTACCCGCGCACGCGGCCGGATCTGCCTAACCACGAGCCGCGCGGCTGCTCGCGCGGCGCCAGCTACAGCTGGTACATGTATTCGGCCAACCGGGTGAAGTATCCGCTGATCCGCTCGCGCCTGCTGAAGCTGTGGCGCAAGGAGCGGGTGCTGAAGACCCCGATCGGCGCCTGGACGGCAATCCAGGAGGATCCGGCTAAGCGGGCCGAGTATGTCAAGGTGCGCGGTCTCGGCGGTTTCGTGCGGGCCCAGTGGGACGAGGTCAACGAGATCATCGCCGCGGCCAACGCCTACACGGCCCGCAAATGGGGGCCGGACCGGGTGATCGGCTTCTCTCCGATCCCGGCGATGTCGATGGTGTCCTATGCCGCGGGCTCACGCTACCTTTCGCTGCTCGGCGGCGTCTGCATGTCGTTCTACGACTGGTATTGCGATCTGCCGCCGTCCTCGCCCATGACCTGGGGTGAGCAGACCGACGTCCCCGAATCTGCCGACTGGTACAATTCCGGCTTCCTCATGCTGTGGGGTTCCAACGTTCCGCAAACGCGGACACCGGACGCCCATTTCTACACGGAGGTCCGCTACAAGGGCGCGAAATCGGTCGTCGTCTCGCCGGACTATTCGGAAGCCGCGAAATTCTCCGACATGTGGCTGCACCCGAAACAGGGTACCGACGCGGCGCTCGCAATGGCGCTCGGCCACGTCATCCTGCGCGAGTATCACCTCGACCGGCAGGCCGACTATTTCGAGGATTACTGCCGCCGCTATACCGATATGCCGATGCTGGTGCGCCTGGTGAAGAAGAACGGCCACTATGTGCCGGACCGGCTGCTGCGCGCCTCCGACTTCAAGGACGGGCTGGGCGAAGAAAACAACCCGGATTGGAAGACCGTCGCATTCGACGGCAAGTCAGGCGAAATCGTCGCCCCAAACGGCTCGATCGGCTTCCGCTGGGGCGAAAAGGGCAAGTGGAACCTGGAAGCCAAGGACGGCAAGGGCAGGGATACCGAGCTCGACATGAGCCTCATCCTCGACAGCGATCATGATGAAGTCGCACCCGTGGCGTTCCCCTATTTCGGCAATCGTGAGCATGACCATTTCGAGGGCACCGACCACGAAAGCGTGTTGGTGCGGTCCGTGCCGGCGAAAAAGGTGAAGCTGGCCAACGGCGAGGCACTGGTGGCAACGGTCTTCGACCTCTTCGTCGCCAACTACGGTCTCGATCGCGGATTGGGCGACGGATCGTGCGCCAAGTCCTTCGACGACGACCTGCCTTACACGCCGGCCTGGGCCGAACAAATCACCGGGGTGCCGCGCGATCAGATCATCACGGTCGCCCGTGAGTTCGCCACCAATGCGGAGAAGACCAAAGGTCGCTCCATGGTCATTCTCGGCGCCGGCCTCAACCACTGGTACCACATGGACATGAACTACCGGGGGATCATCAATCTCCTGGTCATGTGCGGCTGCGTCGGCCAGTCCGGCGGTGGCTGGAGCCACTATGTCGGGCAGGAAAAGCTGCGGCCGCAGACAGGTTGGCTGCCGCTGGCCTTCAGCCTCGACTGGGGACGTCCGCCACGGCACATGAACTCTACCTCGTTCTTCTATGCCCATACCGACCAGTGGCGCTACGAGACGCTGGAGATCGACGAGATCCTGTCGCCGACGGCGCCGGAAGGCCCGTGGGACGGGTCGCTGATCGACTACAACATCCGCGCCGAGCGTATGGGCTGGCTGCCGTCGGCACCGCAATTGCGCACCAATCCGCTGGATGTCGCCAAGGCGGCGGAGGACGCCGGAGAGGAAGCCAAGGACTATGTCGCGGCCGGTTTGAAATCGGGCGATCTTCAGATGTCCTGCGAGGATCCGGACTCGGAAGCCAACTGGCCGCGCAATCTGTTCGTCTGGCGCTCCAACCTGCTCGGTTCGTCCGGCAAGGGGCATGAATATTTCCTCAAGCACCTGCTGGGCACCAGCCACGGGGTGCTGGGCAAGGATCTCGGCGAAGAGGGCCGGCAGCGCGGTACCGACGTCGTCTGGCACGACGAGGCGCCGAAGGGCAAGCTCGACTTGCTGGTCACGCTCGACTTCCGCATGTCGACCACCTGCGTCTATTCCGACATCGTTCTGCCGACGGCCACCTGGTACGAGAAGAACGATCTCAACACATCGGACATGCACCCCTTCATCCACCCGCTGACCAGCGCCGCCGATCCTGCCTGGGATGCACGCAGCGACTGGGACATCTTCAAGGGCATTGCCGAGAAGTTCTCCCAGGTCGCCCCCGAGATCCTCGGGGTCGAAAAGGATGTCGTGCTGGTGCCGATCCTGCACGACACGCCGGCGGAGATGGCGCAGCCGCTCGACGTCAAGGACTGGAAGAAGGGCGAGGTTGAGCCGCTGCCCGGCAAGACCATGCCGACGGTGGCGGTGGTCGAACGGGATTACCCCAACCTCTACAAGCGCTTCACCGCTCTCGGGCCGTTGATGGACAAGCTCGGCAATGGCGGCAAGGGTATCACCTGGAACACCGAGCACGAGGTCGAACTGCTCGGCCGGCTGAACGGTGTCGTGACCGAAGAGGGCCCCACTCAGGGCCGGCCGCGGATCGACACCGACATCGACGCCACCGAGGTGATCCTGTCGCTGGCGCCGGAAACCAATGGCGAGGTGGCGGTCAAGGCCTGGGAGGCACTGTCGCAGAACACCGGCCGCGATCACGGCCATCTGGCACTGCCCAAGGAGGACGAGAAGATCCGCTTCCGGGACGTGGTGGCGCAGCCGCGCAAGATCATCTCGTCGCCGACCTGGTCGGGGCTGGAATCGGAGAAGGTCTGCTACAACGCCGGCTACACCAACGTCCACGAACTGATCCCCTGGCGGACGATCACCGGGCGCCAGCAGCTCTATCAGGACCATCTGTGGATGCGGGCCTTCGGCGAGGCGTTCTGCGTCTACCGGCCGCCGATCGACACAAAGACGATCAATCCGGCCATCGAGGCGAAATCGAACGGCCGGCCGCAGGTGGTGCTGAACTTCATCACCCCGCACCAGAAATGGGGAATCCATTCAACCTATTCCGACAATCTGTTGATGCTCACCCTCAACAGGGGCGGTCCGGTGGTCTGGCTCTCCGAGACCGATGCGGCCAAGGCCGGCATCGTCGACAATGACTGGGTCGAGGTGTTCAACATCAACGGCGCGATCGTTGCCCGTGCGGTGGTCTCGCAGCGCATGAAGGAAGGCACGATCTTCATGTATCACGCGCAGGAGAAGATCGTGAACACGCCGGGATCGCAGATCACCGGCCAGCGCGGCGGCATCCACAACTCGGTCACGAGGGCCGTTACCAAGCCGACCCACATGATCGGCGGTTACGCCCAACAGTCCTATGGCTTCAACTATTACGGCACCGTCGGCTCCAACCGCGATGAGTTCGTCGTGGTGCACAAGCTCGACGACGTCGACTGGATGGAAGGGCCGTACCGGGAAACCATCAGCAAGGAGGCGGCAGAATGAAAATCCGCGCTCAAATCGGCATGGTGCTCAACCTCGACAAGTGCATCGGCTGCCACACCTGCTCGGTTACTTGCAAGAATGTGTGGACCAACCGCGAAGGCGTCGAATACGCCTGGTTCAACAATGTCGAGACCAAGCCGGGCATCGGCTATCCAAAGGAGTGGGAAAACCAGAAGAAGTGGAACGGCGGCTGGGTGCGCAAGGCGAACGGCCGGATCGAACCAAAGATGGGCGCCAAATGGCGGATCCTGGCGAAGATCTTCGCCAATCCGGACCTGCCGGAAATCGACGACTACTATGAGCCGTTCGATTTCGACTACGGCCATCTCCAGACCGCCGGCGAAAGCCAGGCGACGCCGACGGCGCGGCCGCGCTCGCTGATCAGCGGCGAGCGTATCGACAAGGTGCAGTGGGGACCGAATTGGGAGGAGATCCTCGGCGGCGAGTTCTCCAAGCGCTCGGCCGACACCAATTTCGAAGGCGTCGAAAAGGAGATCTACGGCGAGTTTGAAAACACCTTCATGATGTATCTGCCGCGGCTGTGCGAGCACTGCCTCAACCCGACCTGCGTGGCCGCCTGTCCGTCCGCTGCCATCTACAAGCGCGAGGACGACGGCATCGTACTGATCGACCAGGAAAAGTGCCGCGGCTGGCGCATGTGCGTATCGGGCTGCCCGTACAAGAAGATCTACTACAACTGGTCGTCCGGCAAATCGGAAAAGTGCGTGTTCTGCTATCCGCGCATCGAGGCCGGCGAGCCGACCGTCTGTTCCGAGACCTGTGTCGGGCGTATCCGCTATCTCGGCGTGGTGCTCTACGATGCGGACCGCATCGCGGATGCCGCATCCACGACTGACGAAAAGGACCTCTACGAGCGGCAACTAGGTGTCTTCCTCGATCCGAACGATCCAGAGGTGATCGCCCAGGCGCTGAAGGACGGCGTGCCGGAAGCCTGGCTGGAAGCAGCCCGCAAGTCGCCGGTTTACAAGATGGCGATGGACTGGAAAGTGGCGTTTCCGCTGCATCCGGAGTACCGGACGCTGCCGATGGTCTGGTACATCCCGCCGCTGTCGCCGCTGCAATCGGCCGCCGAGGCCGGCAAGATCGGCGTCGACGGCGCCATGCCCGACGTGCGCTCGCTGCGCATCCCTGTGCGCTATCTCGCCAACCTGCTGACCGCCGGCAAGGAAGAGCCGATCGTCTCCGCACTGGAACGCATGCTCGCCATGCGCGCCTATATGCGGGCCAAGACCATCGACGGCGTCATCGACGAGGTCGTCGCCGAAAAGGTCGGCCTGAGCAGCGAGATGATCGAGGAAATGTACCACGTGATGGCGATCGCCAATTACGAGGACCGCTTCGTCATTCCGACATCGCACCGCGAGATCACCGAGGATGCCTATGACGTGCGCGGTTCCTGCGGATTCTCGTTCGGCAATGGCTGTTCCGGCGGCACGTCTGAAACCGATCTTTTCGGCGCCAAACGGACGCGGACCGTGCAGACACCGACCGATATATTCAAGGAGAGAGTGTGATGAACAGGACGCTGAAGACGGTCTCGCTGCTGCTCACCTATCCGACCGCCGAGCTGCAGGAAGCGGCGCCCGATCTGAAAGCGGTGCTCGCGGCGGAATCGACGCTCGACGAGCGTGAGCGGACGCTGCTCGCCCGCCTCATCGACGATATCGCGACACTCGATCTCTACGACGCCCAGGAACGCTACGTGTTACTTTTCGACCGCACACGGTCGCTGTCGCTGCACCTGTTCGAGCACGTGCACGGCGAAAGCCGTGACCGCGGCCAGGCGATGGTCGATCTGATGGCGATGTACGAAGCCGACGGCTTCGCGGTCGACGTCAAGGAGCTGCCCGATTACCTGCCACTGTTCCTCGAATATCTGTCGATGAAGCCGGCCGACGAGGCGCGGGAACTGCTGGGTCAGACCGCCCATATCGTCACCGCGCTGAAGGAACGGCTGAAGAAGCGCAAATCGGTCTATGTCAACGCCTTCGGCGTGCTCGAGGCGCTGGCGTTGGGAAAGCCGGACGAAAAGCTGGTGCGTGAACTGCTCGAGACGCCGGAAGACGATCCGAGCGATCTCGAGGCGCTGGACCGGATCTGGGAAGAGGAGGCGGTCACCTTCGGCGGCAATGCCGGCGAGAACAACTGCGGTCCGGACCGGCTGCAACGCCAGATGCGGGCGCATGCCCGCACGCCGTCCGACACGGCACCCAATACCCACGCTTAGGAGAAGGCACGATGTCAGGCACTATCAACACGCTTTTCTTCGGGATCTATCCCTACATCGCGCTGGCCGTGCTGATCCTCGGCACCATCCTGCGCTACGACCGCGAACCCTATTCATGGCGGTCCGGATCAAGCCAGCTCCTGCGCCGCAAGCAACTGATGTGGGGCTCGGTGCTGTTCCATGTCGGCGTCCTGGTCATTTTCTTTGGCCACCTGATCGGCCTGCTGACGCCGATCGCCATCTTCGACGCCATCGGCATCAGCCACAGCGCGAAGCAGATCCTGGCGATTGTCGCCGGCGGTATAGCCGGGGTCATGGCAATCGTCGGCGCAACCCTTCTGGTGCACCGTCGTCTGTTCGATGCCCGGGTGCGCGCCGCATCCAGCACCTCCGATACGCTGATCATCATCCTGTTGTGGATCCAGCTGGCGCTGGGGCTCGCCACCATCCCCGTGTCGCTGCAGCATCTCGACGGCGAGGAAATGGTGCGCTTCATGAACTGGGCGCAGGGCATCTTCACCTTCAATTTCGATGCCGCATCCTACGTCGCCCACGCGTCGCCGATCTTCAAGGCGCATCTGTTCCTCGGCCTGACCATTTTGCTGATCTTCCCGTTCACCCGGCTGGTCCACATGCTGAGTGCGCCGGTGCAATATCTGTGGCGGCCGGGCTACCAGGTGGTGCGCGAGAGAAACCACCGCGCCGCCGCACGCATCGCCGGGGAGTGAGTCATGGTCACGATCCTGGACAAGACATCCGACCCGGCCTCGACGCATCAAATCGACGTCGATCTTTCGGTTCCACCGAAGGCTCGGCCGGTTCTCGACCGGATCTCCGTCAACGGTGTTGCAATCGCCGAGGCCGATATTCTGGCCGAGATCCAGAACCACCCGGCGGAGACGCCGGGCGAAGCGCTGCTGGAGGCGGCGCGGGCGCTGGTCGTGCGCTCCCTGCTGCTGCAGGAGGCGCACCGCCTCGGGCTGGACGGATCGCTTGCGGAAGAAGATGACGGTCGGTTCCTGACGCCGGAGGATGCCGCGATCCAGGCTCTGATCGAGCGCGAGGTCGCCGTGCCGACGGCAACGGAAGACGAATGCCGACGCTATTTCAACCTTCATCCGGAACGGTTTCGATCCGATGCGATCCACGAGGCGCGGCACATCCTGCTGGCCGCTCCCGCGAACGACCCGGATGCCCGCAAGAAAGCCAGGCTGCTGGCCGAAGAGCTGATTGCCAGGCTGACCGACAAGCCCGACGCTTTCGAAGCGCTGGCGCGCAAATACTCCGATTGTCCCTCATGGGAGGTCGGCGGCAGCTTGGGCCAGTTGACCCATGGCAGCACCGTCCCCGAATTCGAGCGCGCAGTCGATCGGCTCGAGGAAGGGGCCTTGTCTCCCAACCCGGTGGAGAGCCGGTTCGGCCTGCACGTGGTCCGGCTGGATCGTTCGGTCGCGGGAACCCCGCTGCCATTCGATCTCGTTCGAGATCGCATTGCCGCATGGCTCGACGCCTCCGCGTGGTCGAAGGCCGTCTCGCAATATGTCGCCGTTCTCGCCGGTCAGGCCCGGATTGAAGGGATCGACCTGCAGGCAGCGGACGGGCCTCTCTTGCAATAACGGTGTGGCGCCATGAACAAGCAGCAGGAAGCTAAAGCCATGGCCTTGCAGGCGCTGGATACGATGCCGCCCACTGTCCACCTGACCACGCCTCTCGACTACATCGTCGCGGATCATTTCCGGCAGCGGGTGCTGTGTTCCGTGCTCGACGACATTGCCGAAACCGGGGTGGTGGATCGCGACATCGCGGCTGCCGCGCTTCGGTTTCTGAAAACCGACTTCGCGCCGCATGTGATCGACGAGGAAGAGGATCTGTTTCCATTGCTGCGGCGGCGATCCCAGCCTGAGGATCGCATCGAAGATGCGCTGGGCGATCTCAGTCAGGAGCATGCCTCCGACAAGATCGACGTCGACGCTATCGTCGATAGGCTGCAGGCCATTCTCGATTCCGACGACAACACGGCTGGCGACGATCTTCGCACCTTGCTGCGCCGGTTCGCAGCCAGCGAACGGCGCCACCTGATCGTCGAAAATGCCATCGTCATGCCGCTTGCCCGCGCCCGGCTGACCAAGGACGATCTGCGCAATCTCGGACGCCGCATGGCGGCGCGGCGCGGTCTCGACTATCCGGATGATGCAAATGCTAACTGACCTTCTCGACCACAATGTCCGCTGGGCGACGGAACGCCGCCGCGAGGACCCAGACTATTTCAACCGGCTGTCAGCGCTGCAGCGGCCGGACTATCTTTGGATCGGCTGTTCGGACAGCCGTGTGCCGGCCAATGTGATCACCGGGCTGCAGCCGGGCGAGGTGTTCGTCCACCGCAATGTCGCCAACCTGGTGCACCGGGCCGACCTCAACCTGCTGTCGGTATTGGAGTTTGCGGTGGAGAGCCTGGAGATCAAGCACATCATCGTCTGCGGGCACTATGGATGCGGCGGCGTGAAGGCGGCGATGGACGGCGAAAGGCACGGCATCATCGACCATTGGCTGCAGCCGATCCGCGACGTGGCCGACGAAAATGAGGCGTCGCTCGACAAGATCCGCGATCCGGACACCCGGCTCAACCAGCTGTGCGAGCTGTCGATCAAGGCACAGGTCAACGGCCTGGCGCGCACACCGATCATCCGTTCGGCCTGGAAGCGCGGCCGCGAGCTTGCCATTCACGGCTGGATTTACGGGCTTAAAGATGGCCTATTGAGAGATCTCGACTGCGGGTGCACGACACCGCATCGAAGCGCAGAGGAAAGAAAAGCATGAAGAACGCCTCGGTTTCCAGGCTAGCAGCCGTCCGCTTCGAGCACACAGACGATATCGACGCGGTGCTGGAATCGACCGTTCGCGCGATGCAGGCCCGCGGTTTGCGGGTCTGCGGGTTTGTGCAGCGCGAGACGGAGGATCCGGCCAGCTGCTGCAACATCACCCACCTGGAAGATGTGGCGACCGGCACATGGCACCGGATCTCCCAGCCGCTGGGATCCGGCTCGCGCGGTTGCCGGCTCGACCCGCAGGCGCTGGCGGAGGTTAGCGGACCGCTGCTGGCGGAGCTTGAAACCCGCCCGGACTTCCTGCTGCTCAACCGCTTCGGAAAGGGTGAATCCGAGGGGCAGGGGTTCCGCGCCGTGATCGAGAAGGCGTTCGAACTGCGCATTCCCGTTCTGACGGCCGTGCGCGAAGCCTATGCCGAGGCCTGGGCGACCTTCACCGAAAGCAGTGCGCATCTGCTGCCGCCGGACACCGAAGCGGTGCTCGATTGGGCCGACGCTGCGGTCGCGGCGACACAGGCCGACCGAACCGCCGCCTGACATCATTTAACAAATTTGTTGAATAACGCTCGCTGCTCTGATATTTAACAAAATTGTTGAATATAACGGAGCAGAGCGGTGGTAAGGCAATCGAGAGGCGGTCTGGACGAGGTTTTCACGGCGCTGGCGGATCCGACGCGAAGGGCGATCCTGGCGCGGCTTGCCACGGGCGACGCCTATGTCAGTGAGCTCGCCGAACCCCACGACATGTCGTTCGCGGCGATCTCCCGGCATGTCCAGGTGCTGGAACAGGCCGGCCTGATGCGCCGGACCCGCGAGGGGCGCAAGATCCGCTGCCGTTTCAATGCGGCACCGTTCGACGAGGCCGTTGGATGGATCGAGCATCATCGCCGGCTGTGGGAAGACAAACTCGGATCCCTTGGTGAGTTCCTGGAGGATGGGCCATGATGGCCGTGGCCCACGAGACCGTCCGGGTCAGCCGGATCTATCGCGCCACTGTCGATGCCGCATTCGATGCCTGGATCAATCCGCAAAAGCTGGCGAAATGGTTCGGCCCGAAGGGGTATCGGGCGGAGGTTCTCGACCACGACCTCCAAGTCGGCGGCCAATGGCGGTTCCGGATGATCGGCGACGGCGGCGAGGCGTTTCATCATTTCGGCACTTTCGTCGAGATCAGCCCGCCGCGCCGCCTTGTCTTCACCTGGGCGTCCGAAGAGCAGGTTGAAGGATGGCGCGACGAGGACGGCAAGCCGACCCTGGTCACGGTGGATTTTGCGCCCGCGGATGACGGTGTCGAAGTCAACGTCACCCATGAGCGGCTGCAGTCCGACCAGGCGCGCCGCGGCCTGACCGCCGGCTGGGGCGGGGGTCTTGAAGCGCTCGCCGATTTCCTCGAGATGGAGGGTTGATGCCGTGAAGCTCTACAACGCCAATTCCGGCAACACCAAGCGCGTGCGCATCTTCCTGGCGGAGAAGGGGGCGGAGGTGGCCCGCGTCGAATTGGAGCTCGGCGTCGATACCCGGACGCCGGAGTTCCGCAAACTCAATTCGCTCGGCGAATTACCGGTCCTGCAACTCGATGGCGGCCGGGTCATCACCGAGAGCTTCGCCATCTGCCGCTATTTCGAGGCTGTCTTCCCGGATCCGCCGCTGATGGGGAGCGATCCGGTAGAACAGGCGCAGATCGACATGTGGAGCCAGCGCATCCATTCGCAGCTCTTCATGACCTACGGCAATTTCGTTCGCCACTCGATCAGCCTGTTCGCTGACGTGATGGAACAGGTGCCAGCCTTTGCCGACGCGCAGCGCCGGGCCATTCCGGAAAAGTGGACGTGGCTCGACGCCGAGATATCGGATGGCCGCGCTTTTATCGCTGGCGACGCCTTTTCCATGGCCGACATCCACGGCATGTGCGTGCTGATGATCGCCGACGGGTTGAAGCTTCCCATTCCGCCGGAGTGCCGGAGCATCAATCGATGGGCTGATCGAATGCGTGAGCGGCCCAGTTTTGCTGCCTGACCGGCCCTGACACCTGCGACTTTGGTGGTATTTACGTTCGAAAGTCGAACATTGCATGCTTGTCGCCGGGCGTTTTGGTGACAACGGGTGTGTGCGGAATGAGCTTTGCTCTGATCTGGACCGGCGTGTTCTTCCTGTTAATCACGGCGTTTCTGACGTTCGGATCCTATTTTCTCGCTCGATTTTTCCTGATGGCGCGCAGCGACGATCAGGCTAGAGACCTCGCTTCGTCCGTCATCTTTCGCGTAGCGGCGCTGCATGGCCTCATCCTGGCACTCGTGTTTGCGAAAGAGCTCGGGAATTCGGATGAGCTCGCAAGGGCGGTCAACAACGAGGCCACGTTGCTCGAAAGCGTCTATTTCGACGCGGCGCGTCATGACGGAGAGCAAACGGATGCAATCCGCAAGGCGATCGCCCTTTATGCGCAGGAAGTGCTCGACAACGAATGGGACCTGCTTTCCCGGCAGGGAGAACTCAGCAATGTCGCCTGGAGTCACTTCGAATCAACGATCCAGATTCTGCTGGATCTGGAGGAGGACTCTTCCCGTCAAACCTGGTTACGACAGCGCATGCTGGACCAGATGGTGACCATCGAAACCGAACGCAATCGACGAGAGATTGTCGCTGCGACCGATGTCAGCAAGCTCTTTTGGGTCATTGCGTTTATCGGGATCGCGTTGGTGGCGGCCCCATATTTCCCTTACGCACCCACCGCGGCCAATCTCTGGTTGCTCGCGATCTATGCTGCCTATACCGGTCTGGTGCTTTTCTTCATCTACGCCTTCGACAACCCGTTTGACGGGATCGGCAAGATCGATCCCGTGCCGCTGCAACTGTTCTATGACAGGTTCCTGCATGAGGTTGTCGCCGGAGGGAGCGGGTGAATAATGGGGAGCCCGTCGACGCCCTAACGCACTGTCAGATGGTCCGACATGATGCCGGCAAAGCGGTCCATCATCCTTTGGAGATAGGCGGGATCTGAGACAAAGCGCTCGTGAATGATCAGCCCTCGCAGGAAGGTGCGGCAGATGCTCCATAAAAGGGCAGCATCATCTTCCTCCGCTGTGTCCGAGCCGCTGTAGAGCTGACTGACCGAGGCACCGGTTTCCATGTCCCAGGTGTGCAGATCCTTGGCAAGAACGTCATGCAGCGCGCGATCTGTGCGACAGGCAACAATGATCTCCTGGAAGGCGCGGCCTTCGGTGGTGTCGACGATGCGGTTCCAGCTGTCGCGGATCAGCGTCTCGGTTGGCGGCGTTTCACCGCCCTTTTTCCGCATCTTGATCGGCCGCAAGGCTGCCTGAAGCAGCCGCATTGCCGTCTCTGCCACCAGTGCCTGCTTGGTCGGGAAGTGGTGGGTGAGGGCGCCGCGTGAAACACCGGCCCGTGCCTGGATGCGATTGATCGATGCTTCGGCGTAACCAAGTTCATCAATGCAGGCAACAGCGGCTGCACAGATGCGCTGCTTCATGGCCTCAGCCTTGAGGTCCTTTTTGGACGGTTTCGCCGGGCTGTCCGAGACGGCTGGCGCGCTCATTTTACGAGTCCCCAAAATCGGTTAGGCTGACGTCCTATAGCGCCTTGACAGGCGAAGAGGCAAGCCATTAAAAACAGAATGTTCGGTCTGTAATTGGGGCGCGGGGAGGCGAGCTTGACTGATAAACCGTTGACAATCGGCGGCGCTGCAGGCTTCTGGGGCGAGGCGGCCCATGCCACGCCGCAGCTGCTGACCACACCGGGCCTGAACGTTCTCGTCTACGACTATCTGGCTGAAATCACCATGTCGATTATGGCGCGTGCTCGGATGAAGGATCCGGCGCAAGGCTATGCGGTCGACTTCGTCAGCGAGGTCATGGCCCGGAACCTTCCAGACATCGCCCAAAAGGGCGTCAAAGTGCTTTCCAACGCCGGAGGCGTCAATCCGCAGGCTTGTGCCGGTGCATTGCGCGAGGCCATCGACAAGGCGGGCCTCAATCTCAAGGTCGCCGTCGTCAGCGGTGACGACTTGATGGAGCGCAAAGACGATTTTGCCGACACAACCGAAATGTTCGACGGCTCGTCATTTCCCGATCCTGAAAAACTGGCCTCGATCAATGCTTATCTGGGAGCCTTTCCGGTTGCTGCAGCGCTGGATGCCGGGGCCGATATTGTTGTGACCGGACGCTGCGCTGACAGCGCCTTGGCGCTTGCCGCTTGCGTCCACCGCTTCGGCTGGACGCAACAGGATCATGACTTGCTGGCCGCCGGCTCCCTGGTTGGCCATTTGCTGGAGTGCGGTCCACAATCGACCGGTGGCAATTTCACTGATTGGGAAGCAGCCGGGAACCTCGCGGACATCGGCTATCCGGTGGCCGAAGTCGCTGCCGACGGCACGTTCACCGTCACCAAACCACCAGAGACGAGTGGGATTGTCAGTCCGGCATCGGTCGGGGAGCAGATGCTTTACGAAATAGGCGACCCTCAGGCCTACATTTTGCCTGATGTCATCTGTGATTTTTCCAATGTGACATTGCGCCAGGACTCGCCGGATCGGGTGCACGTTGCGGGCGCCCAGGGCCGCGCGCCGACGGGCCGACTGAAGGTCTCTGCGACCTTCATGGACGGGTTTCGGGCGGGGCAGGTTCTGCAGTTCAATGGGCGTGACGCGAGACGTAAGGCACATGCCTTCGTCGAGATGGGACTGGAGCGTGCGCGCCGGCGATTGAGGGCGCTGGGCGCGCCAGACTACGACGACGTTTCGATCGAGCTGTTCGGCGGCACGCCACCGGGCGCCGCCCACGAGGAAATCAGCGTCAAGGTCGCCGTGCGCCATTCGGACGCGCGGGCGGTCGGATTGTTCTTAAAGGAATTAATCGGCGGCGCACTGGCAACACCGCCAGGACTGCATTTCTTCACAGGCGGTGGGCGCCCGCGCCCATCGCCAGTGGTGCGTCTGTTTTCGTTTCTGATTGATGCGAAGGAAGTGCCGGTCTCAATCGTCATGGACGGAGCGGATATTGCCTATGGCGTCGCACCGCCAGCCCGGCACGACACCAAGTTGCCCGAACGACCAGCCGTTTCGGAACCGCATTTGGATGAACCCATGGCGACCTGTACGCTGGAATCATTGGCGTGGGCGCGATCCGGCGACAAAGGCAATGCCGCCAATATCGGTGTGATTGTCCGTCGCCCGGAGTACCTTCCATGGGTCTGGCACGCTTTGGATGATGCGGCGATCACCCAAGCCTTCGAGCCCTGGCTGAAGGGCGACATCGAGCGGTTCTACCTGCCTGGGATCCATGCCATAAACATCCTGCTGCACGATGTGCTGGGCGGTGGCGGTGTGGCAAGCCTGCTGAACGACGCACAAGGCAAAAGCTATGCGCAGATTCTGCTGGCCTTGCCGATCGACCTTCCGCAGTCCTTGCTGCCTGAGGCGGCCAGAGAGGAACCGTGATGGGCTTTGTCAGCCAGATCGATACCGGGTCGGAGGCCTTCGCACAGAACCGAGCGGATATGCTGGCGCTTATCGAGCGCCTGCGAGCCCTTGAAGCCCGGGCGGTTTCCCTGTCGGAAAAGCGACGGTCCCGTTTCGAGGAACGTGGCCAGATTACGCCGCGGGAACGGCTGGCGCGTCTGCTTGATCCAGGCATGCCCTTTGTGCAGTTGCACTCGCTCGCCGGCTATCTCGTGGACAGGGATGACCCTGAAAAGACCGTTCCAGGGTCATCCCTGATTGTCGGTATCGGCTTCGTCGAGGGCGTGCGCTGCATGATCTGGGTGGACGACAGCGGCATCAAGGCCGGCGCCATGGGCAAAATGAGCCTGCCGGCAGTGCTCAGCATACAGGAGATGGCGCGGCGCCAGAAACTGCCGCTCATCCATCTGGTCGAGAGCGCCGGCGCCAACCTGATGGAATACAAGGTGGAGTTCTGGGCAAAGGGTGGCGCATTGTTCCGCAACCTGGCACTGGCAAGTGCCGCCGGTATTCCGTCAATCGTCGTGTTGCACGGGCCATCGACAGCGGGCGGCGCCTACATGCCCGGGCTCTCGGATTACGTTATTGGCGTCAGGAACAACGGCATGGCGGCGCTGGCCGGTGCTGCCCTGGTCCATGCGGCCACGGGCGAAAAGGCAGACGACCGTGAACTGGGTGGCTCGGAGATGCACGCCTCGACCTCGGGATTGGTCGAATATCTGGCAGATGACGACGCCCATGGTGTGGCGATAGCCCGCAACGTTGTACGGCGTCTCGACTGGAACAGCCGCTTGCAACCCATGCGACGCCGCGTCTTTGACGAACCGCTTTACGATCCGGACGAACTCGCCGGCGTGGTGCCAACGGACTACAAGATCCCCTACGACATGCGTGAGGTGGCAGCGCGCATCGTGGACGGTTCGGATTTCGAAGACTTCAAGCCGCGCTACGGCGTATCGACCGTCTGCCTGCAGGCGTCGATCAACGGGATCGCCTGCGGGATTATCGGCAACAATGGACCCATCGATCCCAACGGTGCGACCAAGGTCGCGCAATTCATTCAGCTCTGCGATCAGGCCGGAGTGCCGCTGATCTTTCTGAACAACACCACCGGATACATGGTGGGGACCGAGTATGAGCAGGCCGGCATGATCAAGCACGGCTCGAAAATGATCCAGGCGGTTTCGAATGTTCGGGTGCCACGGATTGCACTGTATATCGGCGCCAGCTTCGGCGCCGGCAATTATGGCATGAGCGGCTTCGCCTATGAGCCGGATTTCCTGTTTGCCTGGCCGAACGCCACCACTGGCGTCATGGGCGGTGAACAGGCGGCCGGAACCATGACAATGGTGGCTCGGGTCGCGGCGCAGCGGAAGGGTCAGTCGGTCGACGAAGAAGCCCTTGCGGCCCAGCACAAAGCAATCGCCGCGCATTTCGACAGCCAGTCCGACGCGTTTTACACCTCAGGTCAGTGTCTGGACCATGGGGTGATCGACCCACGCGACACGCGAAAGATCCTCGGTTTTTGCCTCGAAACGTGCCTGGAAGCGAAGAACCGGACCCTGCAGCCTAACGCCTTCGGCGTGGCTCGGATGTGAGGCGAACCATGAGCGAACTGCCTAAAGCGGAAGCGATTGATCTCGAGCAGGACGGCGGTTGGCTGACCGTCTGGTTCAACCAGCCGGAGATCCGCAATCCACTCACGACCGAACGGGTTCGGGATCTGCTGGCGCTTTGCGCTGCGCTTGAAGATCGGCGAGACATACGGGGCGTTACGTTTCGCGGCCGCGGGGGGATTTTCTGTGCCGGCGGCGATCTGAAGTCGTTCAAATCGGCCTTCCATGGCGGAGGTAGTCGGGACGATGTCATGCGCCTGAGCCTGGAGGCTGCGAATCTCTACGACGCCGTCAATGCCTTGCCACAGGTGGTTCTAATGGCCGTCGAAGGCGCCGCCATGGCCGGCGGTTTTGGTCTGACCTGCGCCGGAGATGTCGTTCTTGCCGAGGCCGAAGCGCGCTTTGCGCTGACCGAAACCATGATCGGCCTGACCCCGGCACAGATCGCACCCTTCGTGCTCAAGCGGCTCGGTACCCGGGAAGGACGGCGCTTGATGCTGCTTGCAGACCGACTTGATGCCGAACAAGCTCAGGCGATCGGCCTGGTCGACCGCGTGGTTTCCGGCGCAGAAGAACTTGAAGCGGACATAGCGGCCATTCGCAAACAGGTCGAGCGTTGTGCTCCTGGTGCGGTGGCCGAGACGAAACGGCTGATCCAGGCGATACCGGACCTGTCGCGCGATGAGCAAAAGCGGATTGCTGCGGAGAGTTTCGCAGACCGCATGATGTCGGATGAGGGTCGGGAAGGGATCGCCAGTTTCCTGGAAAAACGCAAACCGAAGTGGGCGGAGGGCTGAGACACGTGGATTTCGACTCGCTGCTTGTTGCCAATCGCGGTGAAATCGCTTGCCGCATCATTCGTACGGCCCGTGACCTGGGTCTGCGCACGGTTGCAGTTTACTCCGAAGCTGATCGGGATGCTCCGCATGTGGCATTGGCCGATGATGCCGTGCTGATCGGCCCTCCTCCAGTTGCAGAGAGTTATCTGAACATCGAGGCGATATTGAAGGCTGCTCGCAAGACCGGCGTCGGAGCTGTCCACCCGGGCTATGGTTTCCTGTCGGAGAATGAGGCCTTTGCCGAAGCCGTTGAAGATGCCGGATTGGTGTTCATCGGTCCGCCTGCCAAGGCGATCTATCTGATGGGCAACAAGGCAGAAGCGAAACGCCTCATGATCGCCGCGCATGTGCCCTGCGTGCCCGGCTACCAGGGAACCGACCAGGACGACGCGACCCTGACAAGGGCGGCAGAAGAGATTGGCTATCCGGTGATGGTCAAGGCAGCTGCCGGTGGTGGAGGTCGCGGCATGCGGCTGGTCGGCGAGGCCGCGGATATGCCGGTGGCCCTGGCCGAGGCGCGATCGGAAGCCGCCAATGCTTTCGGATCCGGCGAGCTGATCATCGAAAAAGCCATTGTGCGGCCCCGCCATGTGGAGATCCAAGTCTTCGCCGATCGCCACGGCAACTGCCTTCACCTGGGCGAACGCGACTGTTCGGTTCAGAGGCGGCATCAGAAGGTCATTGAAGAGGCGCCGTGCCCAGTCATGACACCGGACCTGCGCGAGCAGATGGGGTCGGCCGCCGTGGCTGCGGCAAAAGCGGTCGACTATTGCGGTGCGGGCACCGTCGAGTTTCTGCTCGACGAAACGGGAAGCTTCTACTTCCTGGAAATGAACACCCGGCTCCAGGTGGAACACCCGGTAACGGAGATGGTCACGGGCCTCGATCTGGTCGCCATGCAGATCGCCGTTGCACAGGGTGCTCCGCTACCGTTGTCCCAATCGGACGTGCGGCTTGACGGCCATGCCATCGAAGCGCGCCTTTATGCGGAAGATCCGGCGAACGAGTTTCTGCCCGCCACCGGCCGGATTGATCTTTGGCGGCCTGCCACCGGCGACGGGGTGCGCGTCGACGCAGGTATCGGAACCGGCCAGGAAGTTTCGCCCTTCTATGATCCGATGCTGGCCAAGATTGTTGCCTGGGGCGAGACGCGCGAAACGGCTCGCTCACGCCTGGTCCGTGCCCTGGAAGGAACGGTTCTGCTCGGACCGGTGTCCAACAGCGGGTTCCTGGCCGATATCGTTCGCGACAAGGGTTTTGCCAGGGGCGAGGCAACCACTGCGTTCCTCGATGAGGCATTTCCCAACGGCGTTGCCGCGGAGGAGCCAGGGCCAGAAGACTTCGTGCTGGCGGCGGCAATCATGCTTGATGCCGACCGCACATCAGCCTTTGGCGTTGCCGGTTATGTCTCGTCTGGCCAGCTTGGCTGGTCGAGCGCCGAGCTTCCGGCAACGCCGGTACGGCTGGCATGTGCCGGTGTGTCGATCGACTTGCTGGCCAGAAATACGGGCGATCTATGGACGTTTCAGATCGATGATGACCGGTGGGAGATCGAGCTGGACAAGCGCGACGATCAATCCTTCAGCGCGGCCGTCAACGGCCGACGCGTTGCTTGCGTTGCCGGCTTTTCCCCAAAGGGTGATCTCGGCCTGGCCGTGGGTGCGAGGCGTCTGTCGTTCCATCGGGTTCGCTCAGGAGCAGAAGAAGAGGCGGGTGCTGCTGGCGGTCGGGTCTCTGCGCCGATGCCTGGTGTCGTGATCGATATCCTGGTGACAGAAGGACAGTCGGTCGAAAAGGGCGAAGCCCTGGCGGTGCTGGAGGCGATGAAAATGCAGCACCGGATTGCCGCGCCGGTTGCCGGGGTGGTCGAGCGGATTGGTGCCGCAAGCGGCGACCAGCTCGGCTCCGGCGATTTGATGATGGAAATTGCAGAGATCGCCGAATAGGCGGTCCGATCGATTGGAGCAAACCATGGAACAGGCGCGGGACTTTTTCGATGAAAGTGAGGCATTGGCTGCCGTCCTGGTTGGTCTTGATGCGGCCGACTGGGATCGCGCGACGCAATTCAAAGGCTGGACCGTCAACGATGTGATCGTTCACCTGCACTATTGGAACCGCAGCGCGGATCTCGCCTTGACGGACCCGGATGCATTTTCCGCAGAGCTGGGAAAGCTGAGGGCGGTTCTGGCCGGTAGCGGGCTCAGGGAATACGAAAACGGTGTTGTGAGCGAGCGCGGGCCAGAGTTGTTTGACGCCTGGCGGGAGCTTTATTCCGACATGGGCGAACGTTGGGCGAAGCTTGATCCCAAACTGCGCGTCAAGTGGGCGGGGCCTGAAATGTCCGTGCGTTCGTCAATGTCGGCCCGGCAGATGGAAACCTGGGCCCATGGCATGGAAGTATTCGATCTCCTCGGCCAAAGCCGAGAAGAGCATGACCGGATCAAGAACATCGTCGTTCTCGGGGTCAATGCCTTCGGCTGGTCTTTCAAGGTTCATGGCCATGACGTTCCGGAAAAAATGCCGTTCCTGCAGCTGACCGCGCCGTCGAGTGCCGTCTGGGAGTTCGGCGAGGCCGACCAGTCGGACCGCATCACCGGTCCGGCGGTCGATTTCGCCCAAGTGGTGACGCAGACCCGCAATGTGGCCGATACGACGCTGGTTGCTCAGGGCCCCGTTGCCCAGGCCTGGATGGCTCAGGCACAGTGTTTTGCGGGCCCTCCGGAGACACCGCCACCGCCCGGAACTCGATTTGTACAATCCTGAAGCGTGTCACCAGGCCGTTGGCAAAAAGCAACCAAAAAACAAGCGGATCGCGAATTCCCCTGACAAAGGGAATCAGCGTTCAGGAATTCGATAAGGCCTATTTCTACGCTGACGAACTCAAACAGTTTGCCCGTGAGATCGGTATTGTCGTTGGCAATTTCCGCAAGCTGGAACTTGAAGATCAGATCCGTGAGTACCTGCAAACCGGGCGTGTTCCAGAACGGCGTTCCGTTCCGAACCGCAGAACCGGCGCGCCACGGGACGAACTCGCCGCCGACCAGCCGGTACAGAATTATATCGACGACAAATCCACCAAGGCTTTTCTGCTCGACCTGGTCGCGGCAGAGGATCCCGATGTCCGGCCGAAATCGGGGCAATGGTACTGGCTGAATGACTGGCGCCGCTCGCAACTGGCATCAGGAACCCGCATTACCTATGGAGACCTGGCTTGCAGGCTCCTGGAATTGATGCAATCCAACGGGCGATTGCCGCAGATACCTTCGGCGCGGATGAACAATTTCATAACTGATTTCCTGCAGGATCCGATCAATCGCAATGTGCCGCGGAAGGACATCCTGAGGGAGTGGGAACGGCTCAAGGCTCATCCCGGCCCAAAGACCTATGCCGAGTACAGGAAAATGATCGGACGCGCATAGCCGCCGGTCGTGGCGGGCGTCCGTCACCGTCACGAGACTGCAGTCGCACCGCGCTAGGAAGGGCCCCAGACTGCGTTGAGCCCGTCCACCGTGATACCAGTCCGAATGGGTCGAGAGATGAAATCATGACTGATATTCTCGAAAAAGACATGCTCCGGCACATGAGTGACGCCGACATCGTGGCTGAGATCAATGGCCTTCAGCCCGATGACGCAGCCCGTCTGTTACGCAAGTTGCCGGCGCGGCGTCGAGGTACCGTCAAGGCGCGAATAGCAACCGATCGGCGTGCGGAAATTCTTCGACTGGCTGAATATTCCGAGGATGTCGCCGGTGGTTTGATGAACTCGCGCTACGCGGACCTGGACGCGACAACCACATGCGGGGAGGCGGTGCGCCAACTCGCCGCTGAAGATGATGCGGAAACGATTTACGAGGCCTTCGTCGTCGACGGTAACCACCGGCTTGTGGGTGCTGTCGGCCTGCGTGACCTGATGCGCGCACCGAAACAGACCGCGGTCGGTGCGGTCATGCGGCGCGACATTCAGGCTCTGAAGGATGATATTCCCGCGGAAGAGGCCGCGCGCGAACTGTCCGCCAGCGGTCAGTCGGTCCTGCCCGTTGTGGATGCAAGCGATCGACTGGTCGGGATCATCACCCATGACGATGCCTTCCGACAGCTGGAGGAAGAGGCTTCCGAAGACATGGAGCGTTTCTCCGCAGTCAGCGGAGACACGGATCAGGATTATCTCGATGTGCCGATCCGGCGTGACTTCCTTCGCCGTGCCCCGTGGATCCTCGGGTTGGCCATTGCAGGCCTGATGGCGGGTTACATTGTGCACGTTTACGAAAGCGCACTGGATACGCTCGTCATCCTCGCGCTTTACATGCCGATGGTGGCCGATACCGGTGGAAATGTCGGCACTCAGACGTCAGGGCTGCTCATTCGCTCCATTGCGACCGGTCACATTGCTGCAGGTGTTGGCTTGCGCGTGCTATGGCGGGAGCTTCGGGTATCGTTGATGCTGGCCGCGATGCTCTTCCTGTTTGCCTGGGCGAAGGTGATGTTCATCTCCAACAGCGCCGATGTGCCCCAGGGGCTGACCATCGAGATGATTGCCTTCGCCATCGGGATCGCCATCGCGGTTCAGGTGGTGGTTTCGGCGGTCATTGGCGCAGTATTGCCCTTGTTGGCGATCGCCATCAGACAGGATCCTGCGATCATGGCCGGGCCCGCGCTGACAACCATTGTCGATACGACGGGTCTGCTGCTTTATTTCCTGATCACAACGTCGATCCTCGGCCTTTGATCGGCGGGATCATTCAGTATCTTCGGTCCGCGGGCCTTTGCCGGCCGGGAGAATGCTGTTGGCGCTGGCGGGCATGCCTATCAGCCACACGATGGCGCTGACCGAAACCAGTGTCGCGAAAATCAGGGCAATGCGGAAATCGACCAGGGCAAGCTCGCCGCCGCGCAGCGCACTGCTGACTTGCAAAACGGAACCGGCCAGCGCGACGGCCAATGCGATACTGATGTTCTGGGCGACGGAGACGATCGCGGAAGCTTGTCCGGTCTCTTCCTCATCGACGTCAGACAGGGCGAGGGCCGTAGCGACTGTGAAGAAAGCCGATCGCGACAGTCCCGCAATGAAGAGCACCACCATCAGCAGGATGGGCGCTGTAAGCGGCGATATGAAGCCAGCGAAAGCCAGTGAAGTCGCCGCACAAGCGACCGCCGCGGTCAGGGCCCAACGCAAGCCCAGGCCGCGATAGTAGCGCTGGGCTATGAATTTGAACGCGATCGCGCCGAGTGCGCCAACGAAGGTGACCAGGCCGGACTGTACCGGAGACAGGCCATAGCCGACCTGCAGCATCAGCGGCAGCAGGAAGGGCGATGCGCCGATGCCCAGTCGGAAAACGAAGCCGCCGACGATGCTGCGAAAGAACAACCGGTTGTTGAAGATGGCGGGGTTGAGAACCGGTGTCGGATGAGCCTTCGCGCGCCGCCAGTAAATGACGCCGGCGATGACGCCCGC
Source organism: Hoeflea sp. (assembly GCA_965228435.1). Lineage (GTDB taxonomy): Bacteria > Pseudomonadota > Alphaproteobacteria > Rhizobiales > Rhizobiaceae > Hoeflea_A. The sequence continues at coordinate 5,869,565 of OZ245818.1, forward strand.
AATGACTGCCAGAATTCCGTAGCCCGGATGGAGCGCCGGCAGGCTGATCACGGAAAGACCGAAGACGATACCCGCAAAGGCGGTAGCCGCGAGCACGAAGCCTGTGAAGTCCAACGGAGTTTTGCGACGAATTCCAAGTCGTGGAATGAAACTTCTCGTCATGAAAAGACCGAGAATTCCGATCGGAATATTGACGAAAAAGATCCACTCCCAACTGAGATAGGTCGTCAGAAATCCGCCGATGGGCGGTCCCATCATCGGACCCATCAGCGCTGGAACGGCCAGCCAGGCCATGGCGGAAACCAACTGGTCGCGCGGGGTATTGCGGACCAGCAGGATCCGGGCAACCGGCGTCATCATGGAGCCGCCCATGCCCTGGATGAACCGGGAAAAGACGAAACTCTCAAGCGAGTAGGAAAAGGCGCAGGCGATCGAACCCAGCATGAAGACGATGATCGCCAGACTGAGGAGATTGCGGGCACCGATGCGGTCGGAGAGCCAGCCGCTGATTGGAATGAAGACGGCAAGGGCGACGAGATACGCGGTCAGGGCCAGTTTCAGCGAGACCGGATTGGTGCCGATGTCCATCGCGATGGTCGGAAGTGCCGTGGCGATGACCGTCGAATCCATCATTTCCATGAACAAGGCCGCCGCCACGATCAGGGATGTCGTGCGACTGAGACCCTGAGGCGCGGATTTGGCGGATTCGGCTGTAACGCTCATACGGCGTTTGGTCTCCTGACGACAATGTGTGTTTCAGGGCAGCGCCGGCGGGAAATTGGGAGGGCCGGCCGACGAAGGCCATGGTGGGACTATTCCTTTGAGCATGGTTGAGCTGGAATTACCAATTCATTCTGTTGATCGACGACCATGTGGGATAGAATTCAATGCCTTCCGCACTATTTTCAGTTGATAAAAGCGCAGAGGATTAGGCATGAGCGACCAACAAAAAACCGACCTCACCGTGGACATCGTTTCCGATGTTGTCTGCCCCTGGTGCATCGTCGGTTACAAGCAGCTTGAACAGGCCATGGCCCAGACGGGGCTCGTGGCGTCTATCCGTTGGCACCCGTTCGAGCTCAATCCGCACATGTCCGAAGACGGTGAAAACCTTCGGGAGCATCTTGCAGCCAAATATGGCACGACGCCGGAGCAAAGCGCAGCTGCACGCGAGCGGCTGACGGCACTTGGTGCTTCGCTGGGGTTTGCATTCGACTACGGCGACGAGATGCGCATGGTCAACACGTTCAGGGCTCACCAGCTCTTGCATTGGGCAGCGGGACAGGGACAACAGCACGACCTGAAGATGCAACTCTTCAGCGCGTTCTTCACCCATCGTCGGGACGTCAACGATCCGCAGACATTGGCCGCCGAGGCAGCGGAGATCGGGCTCGATCGCGAGGAGGCGCTGGCAGTCCTGGAGGATGGTCGCTTTGCCGATGAAGTCAGGGCGGATGAACAATTGTGGACGTCACGCGGCATTCAGGGCGTACCGGCCATGATCTTCAATCGTCGCTACCTGGTCACCGGCGCGCAGGGTGTCGACAACTACGTCGCCGTCATGCGGGAGGTGACGCAAGGTCACGCCGCATAAAGCAAACCAGCAGAGCTCGACGCCGCAGGGTTCTCCATGACGATTATCCCGGATGAGGTCGCGACCAGTGCTTACCCGCCACTAGGCCAGCTGATTGTCATCAACGGATTGAACGTTCACGTGACCGACAGCGGAACGAGCGGTCCTCCGGTCATTCTTTTGCACGGCGCCAACGTCAATCTGCGCGATTGGACCTTTGCCCATGTCGATGCGCTGAAGTCGACAAACCGGGTCATTGCCATGGATCGCCCGGGGTTCGGTCATTCACAACGTGATCGCGGCCGGTGGTCTCCTTTGCGCCAAGCCGAACAGTTACGCGGCGCTTCTAAGGAGTTGGGAGCCAAGCGACCGATATTGGTTGGACATAGTTGGGGTGCTGTTGTTGCGCTCAGTTGGGCTCTGGAGTGGCCGGGCGAAGTGGCTGGTGTGGTCACTGTGTCTGGAGCGACCATGCCTTGGGGGAGGGTAGCCGATGTCCTCGAAGGGTTCGGCCTGACCCGCGTGACGGCCAGTTACTACATGTCGCATCTTTCCCGACGCGCCGATCGGGGAGCGGTCGAAGCTTTTGTCGCGCGGGCGTTCTGGCCTCAAACGGCGCCTGAAGGCTATCTCGAGTATGTCGGCGTTCCGCTTTCACTGCGCGCATCGGTCATCCGAGCAAACAGCGAGGATCTCGGCCAGACCCATGCCGCGCTTTCGGCGATGTCAAGACGGTATTCGGAGTTGAAGCTTCCTGTGCAGATCGTGCACGGTGAGCGGGACTGGTTGCTGACAGTGCCGCGCCACGTGGATGGCTTCGCAGCGCGATTGGCCAATGTTCGGGTCAGTGTCGCCGATGGTGTGGGCCACATGTGCCACCACGCGCGTCCCTACTGAAATCTGCGATCGCCGATATCTGCGAAACTGTGTGTTAGGGGCCGAGGTTTTGCGGTGTTGTCCCGGCGGAGCCAAGCGAGGCGGAAAGATCGATGCCAGGCCGGCTCCGTTGTCTGGCGCGCCCGGCATGCAAGTCTGAGGATTGCGTACCTCTTCGCCTTAGACCAGTGGAGAGATCGCAATTTGTGCTGTGCGCACGCTATCGGCAGCACCGACCGATTTGGAAGTGGCAAAGTCGAGTTGCTCTCCGGGACAACCGTATCTCTTCAAGACGCTTCCACGTCGACTTCGACCAATACGGGGCCTTGATGGGCTGTAGCCCTGGCAACCGCTGCCGACAGGTCTTCTGCTGTTTTACCACAGCGCTCAAACGGCATTCCGCAAGCGGCAGCGATGGCTGAAAAATCCGGCGGTGTGGGATCGCAACCAATTACCGCAACGTCCGCTGCGCGCATCCAGTTGGCGATTTCCTGATAACCCTGATTGTTCCACACGATGAAAACGATAGGCAGTTTCTCGTCGGTCGCCACCATTAGTTCCGATAGAGTAAACTGAGCGCCTCCATCGCCAACCAGACAAAGAACCGTTGCATCCGGCGCGGCAAGAGCCGCACCGATCGCGGCGGGGATGGCGTAGCCGAGAGCTCCAAATCCGGTTGCCGCGTTGAACCAGCCGCCGACGCGGTCATGGTCGTAGTAGGTGTTGCCGGCATAGATGAGTTGGGTGGAATCACCCACCATGATCGCCCCCGGTGCGGCCTCTCGCAGTGCATCGAGCAATCCGATCAAATGGCGCGTCTCCACGCTCAACTCTGCCAGCGCCTGCTTGCGCGTCGCCGCCGCGCGGTCAGCGCCACCGCGGTTTCCGCCAATGGCAAGAAGGCCCAAAAGAGTGCCGATGGTTGGGCGAAGATCGGCGTCGATCGCAAGGTGCGCCTTTGGCTGCATCAGCTGTCGGGGACAGATGTCGACGCGAATGAGCGTATCGAATTTGGGGTGGATGTCGGCCTGGTTGAAGCCGTAGTCGGTTTCACCGATTTCGGTTCCCAGTGCCACAACCAGGTCAGCCTTCTCAATCAACTGCCGGACCGCATTGAGGCTTGGACTGGCCGGTACAGCCAACGGGTGACCATGCATGGCACCGCGTGCATTGACGGTCAGAACCACCGGTGCGTCAAGACGCTCGGCCAGCCGTTGCAACTCCGGTACCGCGCCGCGGGTGCCGCCGCCCGCCAAAATGACCGGTCGCTTCGCAGCGCCCAGCAGATCGGCAGCTCTCGCAAGCATCTCGGGATCTGCCTCCGGCGGAATCGGAGCGGCTGCGACAGTGACGGGTGCGGTGCTCTTGTGCCCTGCCACGTCCAGCGGGATCTCAATGTGCGCCGGGCCGGGACGTCCGGTTGTAAATGCCGAAAAGACCCGGTCCAGCATTGGTGCCAGGTCTCCCGGTTTCTCTATTCGGTCGGACGTCAGGGCCACGCTGCGAGCCAACGCTTGCTGGTCGGGCAACTCGTGTAGCAAGCCGAGGCCCTTTCCCAGGTTCGCCAGTGCATTGACGCCGGACAGCACAAGCATCGGAACGCTGTCGGCACGTGCCTGTGCCATCGCAGTGAGCGTGTTGGTCAGTCCGGGGCCGGTTATCACCAGGGCGACGCCCGGTTTTCCTGAAACGCGGGCATATCCGTCGGCCATGAATCCGGCGCCCTGTTCGTGCCGCGGCGTGATGTGGCGAATACCAGATGCGGCAAGGCCACGGTAGAGTTCGACGGTGTGGACGCCGGGGATGCCAAACACAACGGTCACATTGCGGGCAACCAGATGCTCGATCAGCGCTTCTCCGATCGTGCTCATGGTGTTTCTTTTTTCAGATTTTGGGCGTGGGTCACAATGCGGTCACAGGCTGTTCCAAAGCTATTGTCATCGACGGTCAAGGCTATCCTTACCCAGTTTCGTGCGCCTTCACCGAAAGAACTCCCGGGCATGACCGCCACGCCCTGCCTTTCCAGCAGGTCCAGCGCGTATGCCTGCCCGTCGAGGCCGGTTGCTGAGATATCGACCATTGCGAACATTCCTGCTTCCGGCGGATGCACCTTCAGGTCGGATCCGGCGTCGAGTCGCTGCTTCAACATTGCGGCCCGCGCTGAATATCGCTGGCTCATTCCGGCAGCCACGGTCGAGCCCTGCCGGATAGCCTGCTCTGTCATGTCGGCCGTAAAGGGCGGATTGCCGAACAGCATCGTCTCAGAGAGCGGTAGAAGTGACTGGGTGAATTCCGCTGGGCCAACACACCAGCCGCTGCGGAAACCAGGCGCGGCATGGGATTTCGAGATGGACGATGCGACGATGGTCCGGTCGGCAACCTCCGGCAACGCCAGCGGGGACGGCGGATCGGAGCCATCAAAGGTCAGTGCTGCATAGACCTCGTCGCTGACAATCCAGAACTCATGCTGGAGTGCCAGTTCGCCGATCGAACGCAGATCTTCAGCTGTCATGATTGCGCCGGTCGGATTGTGAGGCGTTGTCAGGAGTATCGCCCGGGTCCTAGGCGTCAGCTGCTCTTTCACATCGGCGGCTCGCATCCGAAACCCATATTCGGGCCGTAAAGGCACGGTCGAGAGATCCGCCCCGGTGGCACGGATCAACCCCTCATAGGTCGCATAGAAAGGATCGCTCACGAGGACTTCATCGCCGGCCTCTGCAACCCCCATCAAAACGGCAAACAGTGCCGTCTGCGTTCCGGGGAAGCACAGGATCTGCTCGGCTCCGATCGGGCGACCGGACCTTTGCGAATAATGCTCGGCCAGCGCGGAGCGAAGGCTGAATTCCCCCTGTCCGCTTGAGTAGGTCGTCCTGCCGCGTCTCATGGCGTCACAGGCCGCGTCGACAAGTTCCGTCGGCGCCGTAATGTCGGGTTCGCCGATGGTGAGTTCGATGATTTGCCTTCCGCTGGCGGAGAGCTTGCGAGCGCGTCGGTGGACATCCCATTTGTCGCTGCCGAGCCCGGCAAGCCGGCGGGTTATATCCGTTTGCTTCATGTTTGCCTCGCGCTCTGGTTCAGGCCGACGATATTCATGCCAACGTTGCTCAGATCGGCTTGCTTTGATCCGGCTTCGGCTTTGGCGACGGACCAGTGTCGAAGCGAGGATTGGCGGTACGCAGGACGGGGCTGCGTTTGGAAACGTTTTCACGGCTTTCGCGCCAGACGACAAAGACACCGGATATGATGATCACGCCGGAGCCTATGGCGACGAAAATGTCGGGCCGCTCGGAAAAGAGAAGGGCACCGAATGCGGTTGCCCAAATGATCTGACTGTACTGGGTCGGAGCAACAACGGCAGCAGGCGCGGACCGATAGGCCGCGATGATGCACAACTGGGCAAGAATGGAAATCAAACCGACCATCGCCATCAGGCCGAGATGCGGCAGGTCGACCGGCACGTAAACGAACGGAAGCATCACGGCCATGGCCAACAGGGACAAAAGCATTGGATAAAGTATCAGAACAGCCGAGCGTTCCTCGCTGCCGATTTTGCGAATGACGATCGCTGCGACGGCGCTTGTGCAGGCGGCCGTGAGCGCTGCCAGGTGGCCTAATGTGAACTCCGAGACGCCCGGACGCAGCACGATTATCACGCCAACAAGACCAACTCCAACAGCAGCCCAGCGTCTGGCTCGAACAACCTCGCCCAGCAGCGGAACCGAAAGCGCCGTGACCAGCAGCGGGACCGCAAAAAGCAAGGAATAAACCTCGGTCAGCGGCAGCGTCACAAATGCGTAAAATGCGCTGGTCATCGACACGATCATCAGCGCGGAGCGCAAAAGGATCAGCCACGGATGATGGGGTCTGAAATTGTCGACGGCCCGGTCAGTGAGCATCATCAGTGCCATCGGCACGAAAGCAAAAAGCACCCCGAAAAAGATGATCTGAAAGACGGAATAGGTTTCACCCAGCGATTTGATGATCGCGTCATGGCTTGCAAACAGGGCAAAGCCGAGCACGGCGAAGCCAAGTCCGCGCAAGGGAGTGTCTTTTGAAGGTGTCGGCAGTTGGTTCAATGGTGAAGTCCCTGCAAGCCGGTGCTGGCGGCGGAGAATCGGAAAACGGTGGGGTGGCTCGCAGTTTAGAGCAAAGGGCGATAAGTTTGCACCATTTGACCGAGGCGATTTTGGTCTCTGGCTAGGCGGATTGCTCGCCGTGGTGCCATCCCACCACAAGTGCAAGCCAACGACGCCAGGGGCCAAAAGCGCCCGGCCCGAAGGGTATCGGCCCATCGGCTGCGTTGCGTCGCTTGCCCGACATCGCGCTGCGCGACGCGCCTTGCCGAGTGGAGCCGATCTGCAGCCATCAAATGATCCAAACTTATCGCCCTTTGCTCTAACAACAAACCGCCCGGGTTGCAGCCGGCTGGTATTGTTTTGCGCGATGACCTATTCAGACCTTCAATAGGCTCATTGTTAAAAAGGTGCGAGATGAATCCCAACCAACTGAAGAAAAAGTGGCAGGACGGTCAGGCGACGATCAATGGCTGGTTGTCCATCGGCAACGGATTCACGGCCGAGATCATGGCGGCGCAGGGCTATGACAGCATGACAGTCGACATCCAGCACGGATTTCTCGACTACAATGATGCGAAGGGAATGCTCCAAGCCCTCCGGGCCAGCGGTGTGACGCCGATGGCCCGCGTACCGTGGCTGGAACCGGGCATCATCATGAAAGCACTGGACGCGGGAGCCTATGGGATTATTTGTCCGATGGTGAACACCGCCGACCAGGCCGCCACTCTGGTCGATACGATGCGCTATCCGCCACTGGGCAATCGCAGTTTCGGACCGACGAGGGCCATATTCGCTGCTGGAGCCGGTTATGCTGCCGAGGCCAATGACAATCTCCTCGCCCTGGCGATGATCGAAACCGCCGAGGCGGTGGATAATGTTGAAGCGATCTGTTCGACGCCCGGACTTGACGGCATCTATGTCGGTCCAGCCGACCTGACGTTGGGCGTGAAGCAAGGGCAACTCGCACCTGGATTGGATCGTGACGAACAAGAAATGATCGACGTCATTCGCCGCGTTCTTGCTGCTGCAAAGGGCGCTGGTATCGGTGCCGGAATACATTGTGGAACCCCTGCCTATGCTGCACAGGCAATTGGCTGGGGCTTTGACATGGTCACGCTATCGAATGATGTTCGCATCCTTGCCGGCGCGGCATCGGCCGGTGTCCGGCAAACCCGTGAATTGATAGGGCAATCTGCGTCTGACGTTCCGGAAGCGGACAACAAGACCTACTAGAGAAAAACCACACAACCCTGTCACTTGGCGCTGCCGGGCGCTGTCAGCGATGCTCGTTCGACAATGTGTGTCTTGAACTTCTTGCTGCGGGTTTTCTGCTCGCCCATTGCGGCGAAAAGGACAGCCGCCGCTGAGGTTCCCATGCGCCGATGAGGAACATGCACTGTGGTCACGCCGGGGTCGACGACGGTTGATAACTCGATGTTGTCAAACCCGGTTACCGACAGATCCTTCGGTACGCAAAGGCCTTTTGCCTTGGCTCGCAGAATGGCTCCGACGGCAAGAACATCGTTGCCGCAGATCACCGCCGTTGCGCCGGGATGCCGGTCGGCAATCTGGTCCAGCGCGTCACCGGCCGCATCGAGACCATACGGGGCCTCTGTTACGAAGAAATCCGATTCATCAATTCCGTGATCGGCGATAGCTCGCCTCACGCCCCGCAGCCGGTCCAGCGCGCGGTCGTTGCCGTCCGTGATGCCTGCGATCATGCCAATTCGGCGGTGGCCGTGGGCTATGACCAGGCAAGTCATATCGTAGGCGGCCTGGGCGTTGTCGAATCCCACATAGGTGTGGGCCGCGCGCGCTCGAAAGTTCCATGCGAGCACATAAGGAACAAGCCGCTTGTCGAGATAGTCATAGACGTCGGGGCTTCGCGCATCTCCGATCAGCAGCAAACCGTCTACACCTCGCGAGATCAACGATCTTATCTGCTCCGCTTCCCGGGCTTTCTCGTAGGATGAGCTGGCAACAAGCAGATTGGCTCCTCGCCGGCTTATTTCTTCCTGAAATGCCTGTATACCTTTTGCAAATATGGCGTTGTCCATGGTGGGAATGACCGCGCCGATTGTTCCGGTACGTCGGGACGCCATGACGCGTGCGCCGAAATTCGGTGTGTAGCCCAGTTCCCGAACGACGTTCAGGACCCGTTCCCGCGTTGAGCCCTTTACGGTTTCGGGCTTGCTGAGACAGCGCGATACTGTGGCCGTGGATACATCTGCCTCCCGCGCCACGTCCTCAAGTGTCGGAAGTTGCTGCCTGTCCAATCGATATCCTTTCCCAGCGCAGTGACGCGCTTCAGTCTAGTGGGTGGGGCCTTGTTCGGGCAAGGCCTTGTGCATGGCTGATGTAAGCGCTTGCATTTTGTAATGTAAGCGCTTACATTTGGCTGTCTCCGAAAGCGGAGCGGGGTCAGGGAGGACACCGATGCTCATTCTCGCAGCAGCATTGTTCGCCGTGTTTTTCGCCAACGTTGCAGTTGGTGCGGCAACCGGAACACCGTTCCTGAATGACATCAGCGAAATGCTTCTTCTGCTGGCGTCATCAATCAGTTTCGTCGCTGCCATCCTCATCCGGGAGCAGCGTGAAAAGACCCATCACAGCGAATGACAGGGAGGAATTCATTCATGAAAGATGATCTGAAGTCGGTAGAGCGCCGCAACTTCATGAAATTGGCGGGCGCCGGTGCCTTTACCACCGCCGTCGTCGCCGGAGCTGCAGGCGTGCTCTCATCGTCGGAGGCCGTGGCCCAGACGGCGAAGGAGGAACGTGAGCGCGAAGCTGCGGCTGAGCACACGATGACGATTGCGACGGCTTACGTACTCGGTGCGTCGCGCAGCTATCCAATCATGCAGTTGGATTTCAAGGAAAACATCCAGAACGCTACGAACGGCAAGGTTTACGTTAAGTTGGCGCCGGGCGGTCAGCTCGGGGCCGGTGGCGCGCTCGCCCAGAAAGTCCAGGGCGGTACCATCCAGGCAGCGCAGCACTCGCTGTCCAACTTCGCACCCTTCGCGCCAGCAGTGGATCTGATCAACCTGCCGTATTTCTGTGGCGCGAACCAGCGCTTCGTCAATCTGGTCAATTCCGACGCCTGGAAGGCTGAGGTGCACCCGAAGGTCGAGGCATCGGGCTTCAAGGCGCTGTTTTATGTGGTTATCGATCCGCGCGTCGTCGCCGTGCGCAAAGGGGATCTGGGACCGATCCTGACTCCATCGCAGATGTCGGGTGTCAAGTTCCGCGTACCCGGCTCGAAAATGCTGCAACAATACTATCGGCTTGTTGGTGCCAATCCGACACCGGTCGCCTGGGGTGAAACTCCGTCGGCGATCAAGCAGGGCGTGGCGGACGCACTCGATCCGGCTGTCGGAGCCCTTTTCGTGTTCGGTTTCAAGGATATCCTGAGCAACGTAACGTTCACTCAGGCTGTGCCGGATAGTCAGGTCTATTCCTGTAACCTGGAATGGTTCAATTCGCTGCCGGCCGACGTTCAGGAAGGCATCGAATTCGCTTCCGAACTCACCGCCCACCAGAACCTCGCAAAAGTGCCTTCGGCACGGGCCTACGCGATGGCCGAATTGTCGAAATCCGGTGTCGACTTCCATTCGTTGTCGCAGGATCAGCTGGCCGAATGGCAGTCTGCCGGGGGCTACCAGCGGTCCGAATGGGACAGCTTCAAGTCGGAGCTTGCCGGTTCGATGGATGCTTTCAGCAAGCTCGAAGAAGCTGCCGGAACGCAGAGCCGCTACTACGTCCACGACGCGTAAGCGTTTAGCCTGACCGCCTCGAAAGAGGCGGTCGGGCCACTTGCTGCAACAGATGAGGGAAGGCCGGTCGCGACGCCTTGCGTCGCGGGGTGGGAGAGCCATGTCCGAAACACTTGCCATAATCAATCGCAACGCTGAACGATGGGCCTTGTTGGTTTTCTACGTCATGCTCGTGGGCACCATGGCCGTCGAGGTCATACGACGTGAAGTCCTGGCCTATTCGTCCATCTGGGGCGAGGAAATCGTTCGCTATTCCTTCATCTATCTCGCCTGGATTGGCGCCGCTGCGGCCGTCCGCGAGCGCGCCCATATTCGCATCGACGTGATGATGCACTACCTCGGGCCACGTCTGAAAGCGCTGCTTTACATCTTCGGTGATCTGGTGATGTTCGCGGTCGCCCTGGTTGCCCTCTACTGGTCCTTTCACACCGTCACCGTGTCCTTCGAGTTCGGTTCCGTCAGCCACGGACTGCGCGTCTCCATGGTGTGGTTCCTGATGGCGGTACCGATCGGGTTTGCGCTGATGATTTTCCGACTGACGCAGTCGTTGCTGCGCGACATTCGCGATTTGAGGACGGGCAATCCCGTTTTCGAAGGCGACCGTCTGTTCGATTGAGGTGATGTGATGTTGTTCCAACAGCTACAACAACAGACCGTCGAACTTGGATGGGATTTCTACGTTCCTGTCATCGCCTTCGTCCTTCTGTGTGCCTTGGCCGTTCCCGTGTGGGCGGCGATCGGTTCTGCCGCCATCCTCATGCTTTTGATGTCGGGCGCCTTGCCGCTGTCGCTGATAGGGGAGTCCCTGTTCGACGGCATCGACGCCTTTGCTCTGACTGCGGTGCCGCTCTTTATCCTGACAGGTGACGTCCTCGTGCGGAGCGGCCTCAGTCGAAAATTCCTGGATGTCGCCGATGCTCTGACCTGCTGGAGCAAGGGCGGCTTCGGTTCCGCGACCGTTCTCGTCTGCGGCATGTTCTCGGCGATCTCTGGCTCTGATGCTGCCGGCGCTGCCGCCGTTGGACGTATGACCATCGACCGGCTTGTCGAATCTGGCTATCCGCGCCCCTATGCCTGTGCCTTGGTGGCAGCCGGGGCCTGCACCGGCATCCTGATACCACCGTCAATCGCCTACATCATCATCGGGCTCGTTCTGGGCATTTCCGCTTCGACCCTGTTCCAGGCGGCGCTGATCCCAGGCATCGCCATCCTGGGTTCGATCCTGGTTACCAATATCGTGATGAACAGGATCCATGCCTATGAATCCGGCGGCAACATTCCGTTCAACGACTGGCTTGGAAATGTCGGCCGCTCCATCCGCTCCGGTTGGTACGCATTTCTGGTCCCCGGCATCATCTTCTACGGGATTTTCTCCGGACACCTGACCCCGACGGAAGCGGGCGCAACGGCTGTCATTGTGACCATCATTATCGGTTTCATTTTGGGCACGCTGAAGCTCTCGGACTTTCCGGCCATGCTGGTCAGTTCGGCGAAGGTCAACGGCGTGATCCTGCCCATCATCGCGTTCTCGCTGCCTCTCGCACAGGCTCTTGCCATTCTTGGTGTGCCGCAGGGTTTCGTTGCAGCCGTCACGTCGATCACCGATCAACCGGCGTTTCTCATTCTGCTGATGATCGGGATCCTGATCGCCGCGGGGTGTGTGATGGAAACCACCCCGAACATCGTGATCCTGGCACCGATCCTGAAGCCGTTGGCCGATGAGATCGGCATGAACGAGATTCAGTTCTGCGTGATGATGATCACAGCGCTGGGTGTCGGCTTCATCACACCGCCACTGGGGTTGAACCTCTTCGTCGTGTCGGGCATTACCGGCGAGTCGATCCTCAAGATCGCGGCCAGGGCCGTGCCCTTCGTCTTCTTCATGCTCATCGTCGTGCTCCTGATTGCCTACATTCCGGAAATCTCCACGACATTGCTTCCAGATATCTACAAATAGGACCGGATATGCCGCGTGAGTATCTGAAAAAAGCACCCCTGACCTCATCAAGCGACGCCCAGGACGTGCGGGCCACCGTTCAGGGTATCTTGAACGACATCGAAGCTGGGGGTGACGAAAAGGCGCTCGAATATGCCGCCCGCTTCGACAAGTATGACGGCAATGTTGTTCTTACCCGGGATGAAATCGATGCGGCATCCAAAATGGTGCCGGAGAAGCTGAAGAGCGACATTCGGTTTGCCCACGACAACGTGCGTCGCTTCGCCGAAGCCCAGAAAGAGACGCTGCGCGATATCGAAGTCGAAATCGTGCCGGGGCTGATAGCCGGCCAGAAGAGCATTCCATGCAATGCGGCCGGCTGTTACGTGCCCGGTGGACGTTACAGCCACATCGCGTCGGCGATCATGACTGTCACCACCGCCAAAGTGGCCGGTTGCGGGCACATCGCTGCCTGTTCGCCGCCGCGGCCGGGCGTCGGTATCGCGCCGGCGATCATTTACACGGCCAACCTGTGTGGTGCCGACACCATTATGGCGCTCGGCGGCGTTCAAGGTGTTGCCGCCATGGCCTTCGGGCTGTTCGGTCAGCCGCGTGCCGATATTCTCGTGGGGCCGGGAAACCAGTTCGTCGCTGAGGCGAAGCGCATCCTGTTCGGGCGTGTCGGCATCGACATGTTTGCTGGTCCGACCGACAGCCTCATTATCGCCGATGGCGGAGCAGATGCGGAGATAGTCGCCTCCGACCTCGTCGGTCAGGCCGAGCACGGGTACAATTCACCAGTCTGGCTGGTGACCGATACGAAGGCGCTTGCTGAACAGGTCATGGCCCGGGTGCCTGCTCTCATTGCCGATCTGCCGGAAACCAATCGGGTCAACGCGGAAGCCGCGTGGCGCGACTACGCCGAGGTCATCCTGTGTTCGGATCGGGAGGAGATGGCCGCGACCGCCGATGAATATGCGCCGGAACACCTGACCGTGCAGGCCGACGATCTATCCTGGTGGCTGGAACGGCTGCAGTGCTATGGCTCACTCTTCCTCGGTGAGGAAACAACGGTCGCGTTTGGAGACAAGGCGTCCGGCACGAACCATGTGCTGCCCACCTCAGGTGCGGCCAGCTACACCGGCGGATTGTCGGTGCACAAGTATATGAAAATCGTTACCTGGCAGCGTGCGACGCGGGAAGGGGCCAGACCGGTCGCCGAGGCGACGGCAAGAATCTCCCGCCTCGAGGGTATGGAGGGACATGCGCGAACTGCGGATATCCGGCTGAAGAAATATTTCCCCGACACCGTTTTCGACCTGTCAGCGCATGAATGACGTCAGGTGATGGAACCGTTTGATCTGTCCGGGAAGGTTGCTTGCGTGACCGGAGCCAGTTCCGGCCTCGGCCGGCGCGCTGCGGATGTTCTGGTGCGGGCGGGTGCGCAGGTTGTCGGTGTCGCCCGTCGCGCCGACGATCTTGAGGCATGGCGAGCGGCTGCGGCAGGTCAGGCCGCGACCGTGCCATTCGATCTACTGAAGCGCGATCGTCTGGGCGAGTTGGCTGATTCCGTGACAAGTGCTTTCGGACCGCCGGACATCGTGGTTCACGCGGCCGGCGTTAATCTGCGGCAACCCGCCGATGAGGTGACGCTTGATGGTTGGGACATGACGGTTGATCTTAATCTCGGCATTCCGTTCTTTCTCAGTCAGGCGTTTGTGCCGGCGATGAAAAGCAAGGGTTGGGGCCGAATCGTCAACTTCGCATCCCTGCAGACGACCCGCGCCTTTCCGGGTGGAGTTGCTTACGGGGCCTCAAAGGCCGGTATCGGCCAATTGACCCGGGCGATGGCGGAGGCGTGGTCCCGCTTCGGTATCAACGTCAATGCCATTGGACCGGGTTTCTTTCGGACCGAGTTGACGGCCGCGGTTTTCAACGACCCGGAACGAGCCAAGCGCAATGCAGAGCAGACCTGCATCGGCCGCAATGGCGAACCGGAAGATATCGACGGGCCCATCCTGTTTTTCTGTTCCGACGCGTCTGCATATGTGACAGGACAGGTGCTTATGGTTGACGGAGGATTCACCGCCAAATGAGAGCGCTTGTCTACATCGGAGAAAAGACACTTAAGATGCAGGATGCGGACGAGCCCGTGCCGATGGGCGATGACGTTCTCGTCAGGGTCGAAAGTGTCGGTATTTGCGGATCCGATATGCATGCGTTTCTTGGACACGATGAGCGTCGGCCTCCGCCGCTCATTCTCGGGCATGAAGCAGCGGGGACCGTTTTGTCGGGCCCCATGGAGGGACGACGGGTTACTGTCAATCCGCTGGTGACCTGCGGTGCCTGTCCAGCTTGCAGGTCGGGAAGGGAAAATATCTGTCCCGATCGCCAGATCATCTCGATGCATCCGCGACCGGGTGCTTTCGCCCAAGTTGTTGCGGTGCCGACGTCGAACCTGGTCGAAATTCCCGAGGACCTCTCGTTTGATGCCGCGGCTCTGGTTGAGCCCTTTGCCTGTGGCTGGCATGCAATCGGGCTCGCACGCCGCGCATTGTCCGTACCCCTGGAAGATGCCCGGGTGCTGGTGCTTGGCGGTGGCGCCATTGGTGTCGGGGCAGCGCTGAGCCTGGCAGCAGTCGGTGCCGGTGATGTGCAGATCTCCGAGCCGAACGCCGCAAAGCGCGTCTATCTGGAGCGCAACTGCGGGCTGCCGTCTGCGGCGCCTGATGCAATTCCTGCTCAACCCGGTTTCGACCTCATCATAGATGCGGTTGGCATTGATGCGACCCATGCACAAGCCATTTCAAGCGTGCTGCCCGGAGGGGTCGTGATGCATATCGGTCTCGGCGGATCAAACGGCCGGTTCGACATTCGCCGGATGACGTTGCAGGAGATCACTCTGATTGGGACCTACACCTACGCCCGGGAAGACTTTCAGGCGACCGCGGAAGCTATCATCGATGGCCGCATGGGATTACTCGACTGGATGGAGATCCGACCGCTGAATGCTGGTCAATCGGCTTTCGAAGACATTCTGGCTGGCAAAGCTGCGGCACCGAAGATCGTTCTGAGACCCTACGAGCAGGATTAGCTGATAGGACGCCTACAGTCGTGGTCTGATACTACGGCCGGTAACCAATGGCCGATTTCGAACGGCCTCGCGATTGAGGACATAGAGGCCGCTGCCAATGATCAGCATGACACCCAGAACCGTTGTCGGCGAGGGAATCTCCGCCCAGACCAGAAGGCCCCAAAGCATGGCGAGCGGCATGGCTACGAATTCAAAGGGCGCAACGGAACTCGCCGGAGCAATTCGGTAAGCCTGGGCCAGGCAGAAGAAACCGACCGCTGCGATCAAGCCACAGACGCATATCAGCAGAAAGTCGAGCGTTTCGGGAAGTGACCAGGCACGGAACAGGAACGCGATGCTTGGATGCTCGAATGAAGCGTATCTGCCATCGCCGATCAGCGCTCCAAGCGTACCGCTGAGCACGACAAACACGGCCATGGCGTAGAAGGCCATGCTGGCTCCGGTCTGTTCGCGGCCGATCCGGCGCGTCAAGATGGAGCTCGCCGCGTAGGTAAAGGCTGCCACCAGCGGCAGAACCACCACCGGATCGAACAACCTGGCCCCCGGCCGGACGATCACCAGCACGCCGACGAACCCGACAATGACCGCAGCCCATCGCCGAAGACCGACCGGTTCCTTCAAGAACAAGGCTGAAAACAAGGTGACCAGCAGCGGTGACATGAAGAATATGGCCGTCGCGTTGGCAATCGGCATGGCCATTATCGCCATGTAGTAGGCGGTGTAGGACAGCATCGCGAGAGCGCCGCGCAGAACGTTCAAAACCGGATAATCTGTTCGAAGCGTTCCGAAGCCGCCGCTGAACCAGACCATCACCCCAATCGGAATGAGCGCAACGCAGCCGCGGATAAAGACGATTTCAAACGCCGGATAGCTGCTTCCAATCCAGCGGATGATGACATCCTGAAGACTGAACAGGGTCATTCCCAGGGCAACGAGAAGAATGCCCTGGATGGGCGAATCCGCGAGCGCTGGCGACACGCCTGAAGGCGCAGCCGAAAGTCTCGGATGTGCAACTGACATTGGCTCTCACCGTTCTTGGGAATGCTTGACCACAGGTTGCCGCCAAAAAGTTGATTTGAGAAGCGAATATTTTTAGTGGTCTTAATCGAGAAACGCGATAGGTGGTGCGATGAACCTGGATCACATCTGGACCTTTCTCGAGGTCGCCCAAACCGGCAATTTCAATCGCGCGGCGGAGAATCTCAATATTACCCAGTCCACGGCCAGTGCTCGCATCAAGGCGCTGGAGGACCGGGTCGGGCATCCGCTTCTCAATCGGAGTCATTCCGGTTGTGAAGTCACCGCGGCCGGCGCCCAGTTCTACGAATACGCAAGCGGGATGCAGCGCCTCTGGCAGAAATCGCAACAGGCGGTGGCGCTGGAGCCCGGCTTCCGCAGTGTCCTGTCCATCGGCGCGCAGGTCAGCCTTTGGGAACAATTGGTTCTCGACTGGATGGTCTGGATGCGCAGTGAGATGCCGGATGTCGCGTTGCGCATCGAGGCCGATTATTCGCCGAGCCAGATGCGGCAGCTATCCGATGGACTGCTCGACATCGGCATCATGTACCAGCCGCGAAGGGTTCCCGGTCTGGAGATCGAGAAGCTGTTGGAGGAGGAGCTTATCCTGGTTGCGACCGACGATCGCGACCTCAACCCGGCCTGGGTTGAGGACTACGTGTTTGTCGATTGGGGCGATGTGTTTCTTGGTGCCCATGCCGAAGCCTTTCCGGAAATGCGAACGGCAGCTGTATCCGTCGGGCTTGGGGCTCTGGGTCTGCAGTATATATTGAAGAATGGTGGGTCGGGCTATTTTCCGGCGCGCGTCGTGCGGCCACTGATCGATGAGGGTCGCCTGTTTCAGCTGAAGGACGCACCCGAATTGAGGCGCCCCGCCTACATGGTGTATCGCACCGATCCGGTCGACCAGGATGTGCTTGATACCGCGATTGAAGGCTTGCGGAGTATTGCTGCTCAGGACGGCGATTGAGGTGGCGTTTCCAGGACCTGTCGATTGACAACAAGGTCGGGATCCAGTGTCCCGTCGATGCCGGCAAGGGCATTTTCGATCGTCTTCAGGCCCATGGCGATCAACGTTTCCTCTGTCAGCGATGCCGAATGGGGGCTTAAAACGATGCGTTTTTCGCCGATGAGGGGAGAATGCCCCGGCAGCGGTTCCTGCTCGAAAGTGTCCAGCCCGGCTCCATGAAGCGCCCCTGAACGCACCGCCTCGAGCAATGCGGCTTCGTCCAGCAAACCACCTCGGCTGGCATTGAGCACGATGGCCTTGGGTGGCAGCAACGACAACTCACGGGCGCCGATCATGCCCTTTGTTTCTGCCGTCAGTGGTACGTGAAGGGTTACGACATCAGCCTGACGCAAACCGTCATCGAGGTCCTCGATGAATGTCATCCCGTCATCGAGTGAGCCCGTCAGGTGCGGATCGTAGACACAGATATTCAGTCCAATCGCTTTCGCTCTTTCGGCAACACGGCGACCGATGTTGCCGTACCCGATGACCAGAAGCGTTTTGCCGTGAAGTTCAACGTAGCGGACTTTGCCGCGGGCGGAGAACCGTCCTTCGCGAACTGCACTGTCCATTTCAACGCCCAGCCGAGCCACCGAAAGCATCAGGAACAATGTGTGTTCGGCAACCGAGACAGAATTGACCGGCCCGACCAACGTCACCGGGATGCCGCGACTGGTGCAGAAATCCACTGGGATGTTGTCGTAACCGACCCCATGGCGGGAGATTACTTTCAGACGAGGGGCGGCGGAGAGCAGTCGCTCGCTGAGTTCCGTCATCCGTACCGTCACCGCATCCGCATCGGTGATGTGACGCAGGAGATTTTCCTCGCTGTCGTCCATGACCAGTTCTGCCGTGACATCCGGACGGTCTTTCAAAACCTCCATCGCCTTGTCGTGCACGGGCTGGATGATGAGCAGCTTTTTCATTCAATCGGCGTCCGAAGGAGGTTGACGGGCGACCGAGTTTGGTCGGAACGCGGGCGAGTTTCAAGTCCGCCGATGCCGTTCGGCTTGCGGCTTCACATCAAATGCGCCTGGACGGAGATTGAGGCCCGACCGTTGTGAGGAAAGTCAGGCCGCAACAGCTGCCTTGCCGCCAACCCTTGCGGTTTCAACGAAGCAGGTTGAAGAGCCTGCAAGGAATCCCGTCCCGTGAACTTCATTCAATTCGCCCAGATAGTCTTCTGCTGCATCGTTTGAATTCAGAAGGACGTCCGCGACACCGTCGATAGGCGCCCCGTCGTACGAGTCGGTTCCGCAAAACGTCGAGTGCCGCTCGACCACCAGGTGTTGTCTGAATCCGAGAATGTCAGGCCGTTGTGCAATGATTTTGGTATTGCAGACCTGCCACTCACGCCTGAAATCCTTGGGAGAGAGGTCCGTGTTACGTCTGAGGAGCGAGAGGATTCTCGTCTTTGGCCCGTCACATTTGACGGCCGGAACGAGAGCGTGGCTGGCGCAGATGAGCGATCGAATGCCACTCAGGAACCAGCGAGAGTCCTCGACCACTCGGGCATATTCCGAAGAGGAGAGGGCGGCCCTCATCGAATCGAGGTTCTGGAAGTGTTGCTCCTCGACCCCGTCCGGGGTCCAGGCTTCTTCCTCTTGCAGCTCATTGCGCCGAATGTCGTCGATCCGATGGTGGTAGCATGCCTTCAGTCCGGGCAACCGGACTGTCAGCCGACCGTGGACTTTGCGCCAGTGGGCAAGAAAGGCTTCTTTGCTCAATCCCGATTTGCGCTCGATCAGTGAAACCCTGCTGAACATCCGCAATCCTCCTTCGCACTCTTTGGAGGTCGTGATTCAAATGTGGCAATACAAGCCTTGCTTGCAGAAATTTAATGTTCGAAGTGCCGGAGCCGTAACCGGTTGTTCTTTTGAGGTGGTTTTCAGCTATCGGAGGTAGGATCCGAGCAACTCCAGAAAACGGTCAACTTCGCTCAGCGTGTTGTAGTGTGTGGGCCCCACACGAAGCACGCCGCTCTGCAGAACACCCATGGCCTGGCACGGCTCGACCCCATAATTGTGGCCGTTCCAGACGTAGACCCCGTTTTCCGCCATGAACCGGGCGATATCGTCGGGTGAGGCACGGTCGGTCACGAATGATACTGTCGGGACACGACGGTCGAAGGATGCGGGATCAGTCAGCCCGAGAACCCGGATATCAGGGAGCTCAACAAGGCCTGCGATCAGTCGTTCGACCAGGGCCCGATCATGAGCCATCATCGCGTTGTAACCGGCGACGATCCGAGCTCGACGACTGTCATTGGCCGGTTGACCGAACTGGGATCCGACCCATGCGAAGTAGTCGATGGCGCCGGCGATGCCTGCAAGCGCTTCGCGATTGGTTGTTCCGGTCACGAATTTGAAGGGGAGGTCGTCGGTCGAAGCACGGACCCGGTAGGCATCGAGCAGCTCCAAGACCGCGCGCCGCCCCCAGGCGAGACCGTAGTGCGGGCCGTAGAACTTGTAGGCCGAGCAGATCAGGAAATCGCACCCCAGATCTCGAACGTCGATGGCGCAATGGGGTGCATATTGAACGGAATCGACAAAGACCAGCGCTCCATGCGCTTTGGCCATCGCTGAAGCGCTTTTGATGTCATTGATGGTGCCGGTGATGTTGCTTGCATGGTTGATGGCGACAACCTGCGTGCGTTCGCTCAAGAGCGTCTCCAGCCGGCTCAGATCAAACTCGTAGGTGTCGGTGTCGAAATCAAGCCATCTCACCACCAGGCCAAGATCTTCAGCCAGCATCGTCCACGGCGTGACATTGCCGTCATGGTCCATGCGCGTCAGGATAATCTCGTCGCCTGCTTGCAGTTTTCGACCCATGGCGCGTGAGACAGCAAACGTCAGGGTCGTCATGTTCTGGCCGAAGAAAATCTCGGATGGATCGTCTGTGCCAACGAAATCGGCGGCGATCCGGTGCGCGTTGAGCACGCCTTGTTCCGCGACTTGTGATGTCGTGAAAAAACCTCCGAGATTGGCGTTGGTATGCACCATGGTATCGACCATGCTGTCGATCGCCGATTGGGCGATCTGGGTGCCTGCCGGGTTGTCGAAGAACACCGCCGGAATATCGCCTTCCATCCGTTTGAGACCCGGAAATTGCTCGCGTATTGCCTCGACGTCGTATGCCAAACCCTTGTGCTCCTTAGCCAACATTCCGGGCGATCCATCGCAGAAGCCGATGCCTTGGTCAAACCGTAACTCGAGTGGGATCACGGCTTGATGTGTTTTCCACTCCAAGCTCTATCGTGCGGTCAGATTCTGTGGCATCGAACGCAATACGGATGTTTCGACTCCGTCTGAATGAAACCGAAGCGCGGAGGAAGACCGTGGGCGCTCTTGCGAACGAAAAGGTACAGTCGCTCCTGACCGAGCTGCACGACAAGGCGTCCGGCGATACGCTCCGATGGGCCGAGCGCAGGGCTCGCAATGCCGGATCCGAAGATGGTCTCATGCGGTTGTCCGAATTCTATCTGGCTGTTTCGCCCGAAGAGGGGCAGATGCTTTACATGCTGGCGCGGGCATCGAAGGCCCGCAAGCTGGTCGAGTTCGGCGCTTCGTTCGGAATCAGCACCATGTATCTGGCGGCGGCTGCTGCCGATAATGGCGGTCACCTTACGACGACTGAAATTCAGCCTGAAAAGTGTGCGGCAGTTCGAGATCACCTGGACAGAGCCGGGCTTTCTCAGCACGCCTCCGTCGTCGAGGGAGACGCCAGGGAGACGTTGAAGGACGTCGTGGGGCCGGTGGATTTCGTGCTGCTCGACGGCTGGAAAAGCATGTATCTGCCGGTGCTCGAATTGCTCCGGCCGAAATTGTCCGAAGGGGCGGTAATCGCCGCCGACAACCTGGATCACGAGGGCGTCGAAAACTACGTTGCCCACGTACAGGATCCGGCATCAGGCTTCACGACCCACGTGATGGGCACGATGGGCTTGAGCTGCCTGACGGGTTAGTCTTTACCGACGAAGCAGTTGCTGATCGGTTGTAATCACCGGTGAATCCGCCGCCACCTCGCGTAATGACGACAGCAGATCGTCAACGGCCTCATGGCGTTCGGAATCGCGGTTGACGTAGAGACCGAACTCGAGCGTGCGGACCGGCTCCAAGGGAACGGTTTCGAGCTTGTCGGCATGAAGCTCCGAAAGCGCCAGGCTGTCGGCAATAGTGAAGCCTATTCCGTCGTGGACGAGATGGCAGGCAGCAGCGATGGTCGAAACGATGTGACGCGGTTCGTGATGGGTCACTCCGCTGGTGCTGTCGAGAATGTTCCGAATGAATGATGTCTGCCGCAGACCGATATAATTCATGTCGGTCAGGTCCTCCATCCGCAGGCTTGTGCGGCCGGCAAACGCATGGCGGGGAGGAAGGATGGCCAGGAGTGAGGAGTGGCAGATATATTCGGTCAAAACCAGATCGGAGGTTGCGGGCAGGGGGCCGACCCCGACGTCAACGAGATTGTTGGCCACCAACGATGTCAGATTGCCGCGGGTTGACGTTTCCAGGTGCACGCTTACCGCAGGCCGAACGGTGACCAATCGGGACAAGGCAGGCAGCACGAGGCTCGTGTTCAAACGTGGACCACAGGCAACGCGCAGCCGGCGCTCCGACCCACGTGCGATCTCGCGGTAGGCGGCCGGGCCCCCGTCGATCGCAGCCAGGATACGCAGCGCCTCGCCATAAAAGATCTCCGCTTCCTGCGTTGGAACCAGGCGACTGCTCTTTCGCAGAAAGAGTTGGCCCCCAAGGTCGGCTTCCAGAAGGCCGAGCAGTCGGCTGGCAGCCGGTGTGCTGAGGTTCAGCTTTTCGGAAGCCTTTGCAAGGGTGCCGAGGTCAATGATGTTGACGAAAACCCGCAGGCCTTTGATGTTCATTGTTTCGTTTTCTCGAATGAGTCAGCCTTAGATTAGAAATTGCAAAATTCTGCTGTCAACTGACAACCGCTGAATGTCGGGCTTCGTGGTGGTGTGTTCATCATTAGAATTTTTCGAATGAGTAGTCAGATAATTATAATTTTCTGAATGATCCACGCACGCTAAATTGTCAGTGACTTCGCTGTTGGCGGAGTGACTGACGGGAGGCAGCAAACATGCGAGCGGTTGTTGACGGAGGAATCCGGCATCTGCGGTCGCCAATCGGTGCCGGGAGGCTGATATGAGCGCTGCCGAATTGTGCGCGGCGCCCCATCCCGAACCGCGGGCGCCTGGATTTTCTACTCCGAGCCGGGCCTGTGACTGCCATGTGCATATCTTTGGTCCGCATCACGACTTCCCTTTGGTGGCTGAGCGCATGTATACGCCGCCACCGGCTCCGCTGTCAGATTATCATCGGATGCGCGGTGTTCTCGGTCTTCAGCGGGCGGTCATCGTTCAGCCGAGCGTCTACGGGACCGACAATCGAGCCACGCTGGAAGCTGCGGCAGCTGGGGGAGAGGATTTTCGCGCGGTTGTGGTGATCGATGCCGATACACCGAAATCGGTTCTCCACACCATGCACGATGCGGGCGCCCGAGGGGTTCGCATCAATCCCATGTTCAGCAGGAATGCGGACCTTTCCGATCTGAAAAGGCTGGCTCACTCGTTGGCGGACATGGACTGGCACCTGCAGGTTCTGGTCGACGTTTCTCGACTTGAGGGAGTGGAGACACTTGCGAAAGCCCTGCCGGTTGCGCTGGTTTTTGACCATTTGGGCCACGTCCCGACCGGAAAGGGCATCCACGATGCCGGCTTTCAGTCCCTGTTGCGGCTTCTGGGTGAGGGACGCTGCTGGGTCAAACTGTCCGGAGCCTATCGGGTCACCGCACACCAGCACCCGCCCTATGACGATGTCACGCCATTTGCAGAAGCGCTGTTGCAGACAAACCCAGAGCAGTTGGTTTGGGGCAGCGACTGGCCTCACCCCCGCATCCCGGTTCCAATGCCGAATGACGGGGACCTGATGGATCTGCTGGATGCCTGGGTGCCGAACGTGCAGACACGCGACCGCATTCTCGTCGACAATCCGGCACGGCTTTATGATTTCGAAGCGACCGGGTGAAGGATCGCAGATGACAACGCACCACCGTTCAGATTTCGCAGAGAGCGTTGCCGCGGCTTTGGCCGTGATGGCGGCTCACATCGAGGCTCTCAACGCCGGCAATGAACAGGCCATCGCCGCGACCCTGCATTTCCCGCATCATCGGCTGACCGATGGGCAGCTGAAAACCTGGCAAAATGCCGATTCCTACTTTGCCGACTTTCAGGATCGCGCCGGGACGCAGTGGCACAGTTCCCGGTGGGGTCGGTTGGATGTCGTTCAGGCCAGTGCGGACAAGGTGCATCTGGATGTGCTCGTTGAACGTTTCGACAAGCAAGGCAACCTGCTGATCCAGTTCGACTCGCTTTGGGTTATAGCGTGCGTGAACGGACGATGGGCGGCACAGCTACGTTCATCTTTCGCGCCGGATGCCAGAATACGCGCTGGAGAGCAGGTCGGATGATGGCGTTGAACCCGGCGGACTCGACTTTCAAGGCTGCGCTGGAACATCGTGTTCCGGCTGAGTGTTTTCGACCGCTTGCACCCCACTATCTGGAAGACCCGCGCAATGTCGTGACAGGCATTGGTGGTTTGGTGGTGGCGCCAAGAACATCGCAGGAAGTCTCCGCCATCATTCGAGCCTGCTCCGAGGCAAGAGTCCCGATCGTTCCTTTCGGTGGCGGGACCGGACTGGTCGCCGGGCAGCTCATGGCCGATGGACCGGCACCTGTGATCCTGTCGCTGGAGCGAATGACTCACGTGCGCGCTGTCCATAGGACCGAAGCTGTCATGATTGTCGAGGCCGGTGCGACCCTGCAACGCGTTCAGGAAGCCGCTGAAGACAACGGGTTGCTGTTTCCGCTTTCGCTGGCGGCTGAAGGTACGTGCCGGATCGGTGGCAATCTGGCGACCAATGCCGGCGGGGTCAACGTCCTGCGCTACGGCAATGCCCGCGATCTCTGCCTCGGTATCGAGGCGGTCCTGCCTGATGGCCAGATATTCAATGGACTGACCCGCTTGCGCAAGGACAATACGGGGTTCGACTTGCGCAACCTTCTGATCGGCTCGGAGGGCTCGTTGGGCATCATCACAGCAGCGGCGCTGCGGTTGTTCCCGATTCCGGCCAGCAGAAGCACCGCCTTGTTCGTCGTACGCGATCCGGCCGCTGCCGCCGAACTGTTGGCGCTGACCCGCGAAAGGCTTAGCGACTCGGTCTCTGCTTTCGAGCTGATCCGGAAGACCGGGTTTGAATTTCTCGCCGAAACCATGCCGCATATGCGTCTGCCCTTCGAGCAGCATCCGGACTGGGCGGTGCTTGTCGAATTGGGATTGCCGGTCGACATGGATGGTGAAGAGGCTTTGACGGATCTGTTCGAGAAGGGCCTCGCGGCTGATCTGGTTTCCGATGGCCTGATTGCCCAATCGGACAGTCAGCGTGCCGATTTCTGGACCATGCGTGAGCACATTCCCGAAGCGAACCGGCTGATGGGGGCAATAGCCAATCACGATGTCTCGCTGCCGCTTGGAAGTCTCCCGGGTTTCATCGCCGAGGCGGAGGCAGCGATCCTGAAGCTGGGCGCGTTTCGTATCAACTGCTTTGGTCACCTCGGCGACGGCAACCTTCACTTCAATGTTTTTCCGCCGAAAGGCGAAACACGCGAGGGCGGCCTGCATCTGAAACCCCAGATCGAACAGCTCGTACACGACCTCGTCCAGGACCATGAAGGCTCGTTTTCTGCCGAGCACGGTATTGGCCGAGCGAAAACCGCCGAACTCAGACGATACGCGGATCCCGCCAAGCTGGCTGCCATGGCTGCCATCAAGGCGGCGTTGGATCCGGTAGGGATCATGAACCCTGGAGCGGTTCTTTGTGATGCGTAGATTCGGAACACTTTTGCCGGCTTCCGGCGACCCTTCGCGGTAAGCCAAATCGATTTCTGGAAAGAGGAGGATTGATATGAACTTCACCAGAATCACATCAGCGCTGGTTGGCGCTGCCTTTGCACTGGCGGGAACCATCGCCCAGGCCGATGACTTTCCCGAGCGTCCGATCGACCTCGTTGTCGGCTTCAAGGCCGGTGGTGGAACGGATACCTACGCCCGGGCCTTGGCAAGCGTTGCGGAGGGGCACCTGGGAGGACAGCCGATCGTCGTGGTCAACAAGCCCGGCGGCGGCGGACTGGTCGGCGGCCGTTTCGTGGCAGACCAGCCTCCGACAGGGTACACCCTGTATCTGGCGTCTGCCGGTTCGCTGTTGCTGAAGAACCTGATCAAACCGCAGGTGGTCAGCGCTGATGACTTCAAGATGGTTGGCACCATTGGCGAACTGACCGCCGGCGTCTTCGTTCCCGCCAGTTCGCCGATCACCTCGATCGAGGAACTGATCGAAGCTGCCAAAACGTCCGATACCAAACTGCGCTGGGGACACACCGGTCGGGGCAATGTCTGGCACGTCGCGGGCGTCGGATTCCTCAATCCCAACGGCGCAAAAACCAAGGACATTCCCTTCAAGGGTGGATCCGGTGTACGTGCCGCGCTCACCAGTTCGGAAGTGGATTTCGGCGTGATGGGCGCTCATCTCGGTCGCGGTTTCGAAGATGAGGTTCGTCTGTTGGCGGTGCTTTCCAACGAACGCCATCCGGCCGCACCGGACGCCCCGACGGTCGGGGAATTGGGCATCGAGTTCATCCCGGTCTCCAGCCAGATGATCGTGATGGCTCCGTCGCGAACGCCAGATGACGTCGTCGCCCGGCTTTCCGATGCTGTGCTGGCCATGACGCAGGATGGTTCCTACCAGGAAACGATGACCAAGGCCGGACTTCCGATCATGAGCCTCGCCGGGCCCGACACGGCGTCAGCCGTGGAATCCGCCAAAGGTGACTGGGGCGAGCTTCTGGCGGGCTTGAAATGACCAACACAGGCGAACCGGCCGTGGCGCGCAAACTCGCGCGCCACAACACGGTCGCCGGCCTCGCGCTGTTGGCCTTTGCCGGCTTTTTCTTCTGGAAGTCCTTCGGTATTTCACTGGATTTCGTTGATGAGGAAGGAATTGGACCGCGGTTTTTTCCGCAGGCTGTCTGTGTTGCTTTGGCGACCGTAGGGCTGTTTATGACGGTATTGGGGTTGCGAGGGAATGCCGCTCCGGCCGACAGATCGACTTTCGATGGCCGCCGATTTCTGACCGACGCCGTGCCGCTCTTTGTTTTGGGCCTGCTTTTCGTCTGGATGTTCGGCGCATTCGGTTACGTCACCGCCTGCTTTGTCCTGCTGCTGGCGAGCATGGTCGTCTTTGCCGTTCGTGGTCCGGCGCTGATCCTGATGCCGGTGGGGGCGACGGTGGTTCTTTACCTGGTCTTCTTCCACCTGATGACGGTGTTCCATCCGGCAGCCACGATTTTCAATCCCTTGTCCCTGATAGGGCTGAACTAAGAGGCCGACATGGAGCTTCTCAACGGGTTCTATACCATCTTCACCACGCCCGAGACGCTGATGTTCGTCGTGCTGGGCGCCATCCTAGGTGTGATCGTTGGTGCCGTTCCGGGCCTCACGGCGTCAGCCGCAATCGCCATGCTGGTGCCGATTACCTATTACATCGACCCGCTTTCGGCGCTGGCTTTTCTCTATGTCATCGGCAAGGCCGGACGTTTCGGTGGATCAATCTCGGCGATTTTGTTCAACACGCCGGGGACAACAGCAGCGGCAGCAACGGTCATCGACGGCCACGCCCTGACCAAAAAGGGACAGGCGGGAAAGGCGCTGAAAACCGCCACGATCGCCTCCGTGATGGGCGATTATGCGGGTGAATTCCTCCTCATATTTGGTGCTCTCACCATTGCGCAACTGACTCGGGATCTTGGGCCTCCGGACTATTTTGCAATCTACGTCTGCGCCTTTTTGATCATCGGGTCGGTGATCTCGGATTCCGTGCTCAAGGGCATCGCATCAACGCTCTTCGGTGCAATGTTGGCGATGATCGGACTGGATCCGATCACCTCTGAACCGCGCTTCGATTTTGGCATGGTCGAATTGTACAACGGCTTCTCGCTGGTACCGCTTCTGATCGGCATGTTCGTGATATCCGAGGTCTTCACACAGGTAACCCCGGCACGCAATTCACATCAGCACGGCGACGAAAGTGTTGCCAGATCGCCGGATGGCGACCGGCTGAGCTGGGGCGAATTCCGCCGTTGCCTTCCCTTCATCGGTCGCGGGTCCGCCATCGGTGCGCTGGTCGGGCTCATTCCGGGTGTCGGCTCGGCGGTTGCCTGTTTCGTAGCCTACGGATCATCGAAGGCGAACGCCAAAAACAAGGACGAATGGGGCAAGGGCGCCATCGAAGGCGTGGCCGCGCCGGAATCCGCAAACAACGCGGTTTCCGGCCCGTCAATGATCCCTCTGCTGGCCTTGGGTGTACCTGGATCGACCATCGCTGCCATGTTGATGGGTGTTTTCCTCATCCACGGCATTCAGGTCGGCCCGAAGATTTTCGAAACATCGGGTGATACGATCTACGGTCTGTTTGCCGCCGGCCTGACCGGGATCGCGCTTTACGGTCTGATCGGTTGGTTTGCGGGGCCGATGATCGGCAGGGTCATCGACAAGGTTCCGCAGCGGCTCATCTACCCCACCATTCTGGCGGTCGCATTGATCTCCGCTTACACGGCGCGTTCGTCAATGTTCGATGTCGGTGTTGCATGCCTCTTCGGGCTGGTCGGCTATTTCATGCGCACGCTGAATTTCAGTCCGGCCGCGGCGATCATCGCTTTTGTCCTGGCCCCGGGGGCGGAACAGGCGCTGCGCCAGTCGGTGCTGCTGACGGATGACGGCTTCGGCATTTTCCTGACCCGGCCGGTTGCGCTGGTCTTTTTCGCCATCCCGGTGGTGGTCATCGGCATTCGCATCATTGGACGGCTACGAGGCGCCAAAGCCGAAATGGCCAGGGAAACCTGAAGTGACGTTCATCGCCGCCTTTCTCCAAAAAAATCATCTGAAGGAATGACCCACACATGACGAGCATGCCCTCGAATCTGATCGTTTTGATGTCCGACGAACATACGGCAAAAATCATGGGCTGCGCCGGCCATCCCTTCGTCCACACGCCGCATCTGGACCGTCTCGCTGCGCGCGGAACGCGCTTTGACAAGGCATACACCAACACGCCCATCTGCGTGCCGGCGCGGGCGAGTTTCGCAACGGGCAAATTCGGGCACCAGACCCGCCACTGGGATAATGCCACGCCCTATTGCGGGGTTCCGGAATCCTGGGGACACCACCTGCAGCGAAACGGCAATCCCGTGGGTTCCATTGGCAAGCTGCACTACCGCAACGCCGACGACCCCGTCGGGCTGGATTTCCAGCAAATTCCGATGCATGTCGTCGAAGGTGTCGGCGATCTGCTGGGCTGCCTTCGAGAGCCATTGCCGCGCCGCTGGAAGTCGCGTGACCTCGCGGACGGGGCAGGGCCCGGAGAGACATCCTACACCGCCTATGACCGTCGGGTGACCGAAGGCGCGATAGAGTGGATCGAAGACCGCGGGCGATCGGACACTACGCAAAGCAAACCCTGGACGCTGTTCGTTTCCATGGTTGCGCCGCACTTTCCACTGACTGCGCCCCAGGAGTTTTACGACCTTTACGCGTCAATGAACCTGATGCCGAACAAACCCGCTCGCGAGGATGATCATCCCTGGCTCATTGCGCAGCGGCATTGCTTCGTCTACGACAATTTCACGGACGAGAAGACCCGTGCCGCGCTGACCGCCTATTATGGCCTTGTCAGCTTCATGGATGCCAATGTCGGGCGTATCCTGGATGTGGTGGACGCCGCCGGACTGGCCGAAGACACCCGCATCGTCTATGTAAGCGATCATGGCGACAACATGGGAGAGCGTGGATTGTGGGGAAAATCCAACCTCCTGGAGGAGGCGGTCGCGGTACCGCTCATCATCGCCGGCCCGGGCATTCCGGAGGGGCAGGTCTGTGAGACGCCCGCATCTCTTGTCGATATGTTCCCGACGGTGCTCGATTGTGCGGGTTTGGAGGTTGCAGATCGCGAACTTCCAGGTCGCTCTTTGTTGCAATTGGCCAATCAGCCAGAAGACAAGAGCCGTGTGGCGTTTTCGGAATACCATGCCGCCGGTGCCATTGCCGCAGCCTTCATGATCCGAAAGGGCAATTGGAAATACATCCATTATGTCGGCATGGAGCCCCAGCTGTTCGACCTGGCGTCCGATCCGGGCGAACTCAATGATCTCGGCAGTTCTCCTGCGCATACCGACATCCGTACTGAGCTGCACGGTGAGCTTTTGAAAATCTGCGATCCGGAGGCCGTCGACCGGCAGGCCAGGGCGGATCAGGCAGCGATCGTTGCTGCGCATGGTGGCGCAGATGCAATCCTGCAGCGCGGAGGCTTCGGGGCGACGCCGGCGCCAGGAAGCGAAATCGAATATGTCTCATCCTGAGTTGCACCACGGAACGACCGGTCTGATTGCGTGACACGAGCTCCGGTGATTGATACCTCGGTAATCTGAGCCTATCAAAGGGCGCTGATGAGCAAACCGGGTGAGCAAGTCGCCACGTTTGCCGTCAGTCCCGCAACCGGAGAGGATAATGAACGACAACAGCTTGCGCCCGTCGGCGACGATCCTGATGCTTCGGGACGATCCGGATCTGCAGGTGTTGATGGTCAAAAGGCACCAGGAGGTGGAATTCGCCGCTGGCGCCATGGTCTTTCCCGGCGGAAAGACGATGTCCAATGACCGGGCCGACGGATGGGGCGTCCGGACTGACGGCGAGTTCTTTGGCGACTCCTTGGAGGCGCGCGTCGGCGCCATCCGCGAGGCATTCGAGGAGTCCGGGCTTCTGCTGGCCCGGCATGCCTCCGACCGTGGCAAAGATGCGCCGCTGGTTGGGCCCGATACCGCCACTCAGCTGGCGCCGATGCGAGGAGCGGTCGACCGGGGAGAGGTGGACTTTCTGTCAGTGATCGAAGAGCACGACCTGGTCCTGGCCCTCGACCGGCTTGTTCATTTCGGACACTGGATCACACCCGCATTCGTGCCGAAGCGGTTCGATACGCATTTTTTCATTGCTGCTACGCCGCCCGGACAGGTCGCGGAGCAGGATGGACGAGAAACCACGGAGGCCGTGTGGACGACACCGCAGGCAGCCCTGGAGGCCGAGCGTGTCGGAACGGCCACGATCTTCTTTCCCACGCGGATGAATCTGGACCGGCTGTCGCTGGTGCAATCGACCAACGATGCACTGCAACGCTTTGCATCCATGCCGGTTCCAACCGTGCTTCCAGAGATGACAAAGGATGCGAGCGGTGTGCCATGCCTTCGCATCCCTGAAATCGAAGGCTACAGTCAGGTGCTTGAGCCCATCGAGAAGATGAAAAACGTTGCCGGGCGGCAGCGCCCATCCGCCGATTGAGGACGCGATCGACCCCTGCAGGCAAGCTGGGCAGGACACCACCTGTCAGAATGATCGATTACAGCATTGACTTGCGGCTTGACGTCCGTAATTCATGCGTCCGAATCCCAAGAATACGGCTTCAAGCCTGAATGTAACGCCAAGGGGACAACCGGAACATCGGATGACCGGTGCGGTGACCTGGCCAGAAAGAAAAACGAACAAGATGACTGAGCGCAATCCTGAATCCGAGGCTGCCGAGCGCGAAGGCCCGGATCACTTTATCCGCGATATCATTCGCGACGACCTTGCGTCCGGGCGCGAAAATGCGGTGGTCACGCGATTTCCACCCGAACCCAACGGCTATCTCCACATCGGGCACGCCAAGTCGATCGCGTTGAACTTCGGTATGGCCGGTGAATTTGGCGGTCGCTGCAATCTTCGATTGGATGACACCAATCCGGTCAAGGAGGAAGAGGAATATATCGACGCCATTCAGGAGGACCTGCGCTGGCTGGGATTCAATTGGGGCGAGGAGACGCTGTTTGCCTCGGACTATTTCGAACAGCTCTACCAGTGGGCCGAACATCTGATCGAAGCGGGCAACGCCTATGTCGACGATCTGGATGCGGAGCAGATTCGCGAATATCGCGGCACGCTGACGGAACCCGGCCGCAACAGTCCGTTCCGGGACCGTCCGGTTGAGGAGAATCTCGACCTTTTCCGACGCATGAGGTCAGGCGAATTCCCCAACGGAGCGAAGACCCTGCGCGCCAAGATCGACATGGCGTCTGGCAACATCAACATGCGCGACCCGGTGCTCTACCGCGTTCTGCATGCGCATCATCCGAGAACCGGCGACGCCTGGTGCATCTATCCGACCTATGACTTCGCCCATGGTCAGTCGGATGCGATCGAAGGCATCACCCACTCGCTCTGTACCCTGGAGTTTGCGGATCACAGGCCGCTTTACGACTGGCTGATCGAGCATCTTCCGACGAACAGCCGGCCGCACCAGTACGAATTCGCGCGGCTCAATCTCACCCACACCGTCTTGTCGAAGCGCAAGCTGATGCAGCTGGTGCAGACCGGTACGGTCAGCGGTTGGGACGACCCACGCATGCCGACCTTGCGCGGCCTTCGCCGCCGCGGTTTCCCGGCGCAGGCGCTTCTTGATTTTGCCAGAGGCATCGGTGTGGCCCGCGCCGACAGCGTCGTCGACTACGGCTATCTGGAATTCTGCACACGCGAGGTGCTGAACAAGATCGCCTTGCGTCGGATGGCCGTGATCGATCCGATCAAGGTGGTGATCGAGAATTACCCCGAAGGTCAGACCGAGATGCTGGAAGCTATCAACAATCCGGAGAATGAGGCCGACGGCACCCGAGAAGTTCCTTTCTCCCGGGAAATCTTTATCGAACGCGCCGACTTCATGGAGGATCCGCCGAAAAAGTTCTTTCGGCTGGCGCCGGGCAAGGAAGTCAGGCTGCGGTATGCTTATTTCGTTACCTGCACCGACGTTGTCCGCGATGAAAACGGCGAGATCACGGAGCTGCGGTGCACCTATGATCCGGCGACCAAGGGTGGCGATTCACCCGACGGTCGCAAGGTTCGCGGTACGCTTCACTGGGTCGATGCGGGCAGTTGCCTGACAGCGGAGGTGCGTCGGTACAAGCACCTGTTCAGCAGCGAAAACCCAGGTGCCGAAGCTGACGTGATCGCTGCTGTCGATCCCGAATCCAAGACCGTGATCGATGATGTCAAAATCGAGCCGGCTCTGGCCGATACACCGGTCGGTGCTCAGGTCCAGTTTGAACGCCTTGGCTATTTCTGCACCGATCCGGATACAACGGCGGACAAAACCGTTTTCAACGAAATCGTGCCTTTGCGCGACAGCTGGAAGAAGATCCAGAAGGCGCAGGGCTGATTGGGCTCAACCGGCCTTGAGGGCCGGTTACTTCTTCTCCACGGCCTCAACCGGTTTGTCGGCTTTCTTCCATGTCGTGAACCCTCCGGACACATGGCAAACAGGTTCGAGCCCCATTTCCTGTGCGGCTTGCGTCGCAAGCGCTGAGCGCCAACCGCTGGCACAATAGAAGACGAACCGTTTCGGCTCCGCGAATACGGATTTGTGGTAGGGGCTTTCCGGGTCGATCCAGAATTCGAGCATCCCGCGCGGGCAATGGAAGGCGCCCGGGATGCGGCCTTCGCGTTCCAGTTCGCGCCGGTCGCGAAGGTCGACAAAGATCACGTCCTCGCTTCCGTGCAGCGCTGCTGCTTCCTCCAGCGTCAACGTTTCGATCTTGTCTTCCGCTTCAGCCAGCAACTGTTTGTATCCGCGCTTCATGTCTGCCTTTCCTTGTTTGGCTCCATTCGCGTCACTCTGCCATTGACGCGAAAACCGATCCAGCCCTGTCGGAGGTTGGCCCCAGTGGCACCGTCGGTGCGATCGGGTTAACCTCATTTCGGATATGCGTTCAGATTTGGAGTGACAATGGCAGCGAACCCGATTGACGGATTTGAGATCGATCCGGAGACCCTTCGACAGGTCGGTGAGGATTTGCAACGTCCGGAGTGCATTCTGGCTGAGCCGGATGGTTCTCTCTGGTCGGCCGATGCTCGTGGCGGCGTGGTTCACATTCGTCCCGATGGCACGCAGCAAATTGTCACTCAGTCTCTGGATACCGGCTTTGCCGAGTCGGCCGAAGGGGCCGAGCGTTTCGTCAAGGGGACGTTGCCCAACGGACTGGCGTTTGCCCGCGATGGCGACATTTTGATTTCAAATTTCGGCACCGACCGGCTTGAGCTGATGACGCGCGACGGTGAAACGAAGGTTCTCTACGACAGCATTGACGGGAAGCCGATCGGCAAGGTGAATTTCGTCCTGCGGGACAGCCGGGACCGGGTCTGGCTGACGATATCCACACTCATTCAAGACTGGATGCAGGCAGCCGCCCGTCCGGTTCATGATGGTTACGTCGCGGTTGCCGATGAACGCGGTCTGCGGATCGTCGCGGACGGGTTTGCCTTTACGAACGAAATCCGCCTCGATGCGCGTGAGGAGTGGCTTTATGTCGTCGAGACGACCGGCATGAAGATCACCCGTCTTCGGGTTGGCGAAGACGGCAGCCTTTCTCATCGTGAAACGTTTGGACCGGAAAGCCATGACGCCTTCATCGACGGAATTGCCTTCGATGATTTCGGTAATCTCTGGGGAACCCACATCATGACGGACCGGATATTCGCCATCACCCCGGATGGCGATCTAAGAATCCTGCTTGATGACGATCGGGGTTCGCAGGAGGGCAGGGACCTCCATGCAGCGTTTCTCAAAGGCGAAGCAACACCTGACCTGATGATGAAATGCGGCGGAACCATTGCGCCCTGGATGGCAAGCCTGACCTTCGGTGGTGAGGATCTGCGCAATGTCTACATCGGCAGCCTGCGCGGTACGACGATCCCCTGGTTCCGCTCGCCCGTGGCCGGTCTTCCAATGGTGCACTGGAATGAAACCCGGAAATGATCGGCCGTCAGTGAACCGTCAGCGCTGGAAACGCACTGAGCAGAACAACTATAACGGCCGTCACCAGGACAAATGGCAACGCGGTGCGGAAGATTTCGCCGGGTTTCGTTTTGGTGACGGCGGCGGCGACATAGAGTGCCACACCAACCGGGGGTGTCACCAATCCCAATGTCAAATTGATGCACATCACCACGCCGAAATGGTACGGATCGATCCCATAAACCCGCATCGCCACCGGTAGCAGGATCGGCACAACCATGATGAGGGCCGGAATGCCGTCGATGACCATACCGATCAGCAGCATAAGGACGTTGACAATCAACAGGAACGTCAGCGGGTCATCGGTGATGGTTTGTACCCAGACGGAGAGGTTCTGGGGAATCTGGCCGTAGATCAGCACCCAACTGAACACTGCCGCCGTGGCGACCATGAACAGCACCATGGCTGCGTTTGTCCCCGCCGTTTCAAGCATTTGCGGAATCTTGCGGTGGTCAAATTCCCCGGTAACAAACCGTCCGATCAAATAGGCCATCACGCTGGCGATTGCTGCAGATTCGGTTGGCGTCGCAAGTCCACCAACAATGCTTCCGATGATGGACACCGGAATGGCAAGAGTAATGACACCTTCCTTGAGCAGCCTGAGTCGTTCTCGCGCCGTTAGCTTCGTTGCCTCGGGGTAGGGGCGTAACAGGCCGATGACGAAGATGATGGCGATGAAGCCAAGTCCCATCATCAGGCCCGGGATGATGCCGGCAATGAACAGTTCACCAATCGAGATTTGAGCCAGAACGCCGTAGACGACAAACATCATCGAGGGCGGAATGACCGGCGAAAGCAGTCCCGAAGCTGCCGTTGTCGCCACCGCGAATTGCTTTGAGTATCCTTCCCGGGTCATTTCCGGAACCATGACCTTGGACATGATCGCGATTTGCGCGGTGGCAGATCCCAA
This sequence comes from Hoeflea sp., assembly GCA_965228435.1. Lineage (GTDB taxonomy): Bacteria > Pseudomonadota > Alphaproteobacteria > Rhizobiales > Rhizobiaceae > Hoeflea_A. The sequence goes on from OZ245818.1 coordinate 5,904,830, forward strand.
TATCGAGGCCATCAGCATGTTGGCCAGGACGTTGATATAGACGAGACCGCCGCTCAGGGTTCCAACGAAGGCGCGAGCCATCCCGACAAGTCGGCGGGTAATGCCGCCATTGTTCATGATTTCGCCGACAATCATAAACAGTGGAATGGCGAGCAGACCGTATTTGTTTATGCCGGAAAACAGCTGAAGGCTGTAAGAGGCAAGAAGGCTGACGTTGCCTGTGGAAACTATATAGACAGTCGCGGACAGCGCCAGAACGATGCCAATGGGCGCTCCGACAAACAGCAGCAGAGCAAAGGCAATTCCGGTAATCAGGACTCTGACCCGGGCTTGGACTGCATGGCCGCAGCAATCCGTACGTCACCTTCGAACAGATCCTCCGCCAGGCAGGCGAGGCAGTGAAGAGAAAGCGACAGCGAAAACCAGGGCATGACCAGGAAGAACCAGAACCTGCGCAGGCCAATCGTCGATGTCATTTCCGTGTAAACACTGTTGAACGTGCTGCCGAAAAAACGCTCCAGATCGAATCCATTTGCTGCCAGGGCGACCGGGTCGAACCAAATCCAGGTGACAGCGACCAGAAAGAGGGCGAACGCAAGATTGATCACTTGCACGCTAATGGCCAACCACCGCTTCGCCGCGCCGTGCAACAAATCGGACACTATGGTCACCGCAAAATTGTTCCGCCTGCGGAAGATCACGCTGGTCCCAATGAAGGCCGAAACGATCATGAGGTTGATCGCCAATTCGTCCACCCAATAAAGTGAGACGTTGAGTGCGCGAGTGCTGACGTTCAGGACCATCAGCCCCAAAATCGAGGCAATCAGAGCCATGAGCCCGATACGCTCGATCCGGGTGATCGTATCGGAGATTCGGATCAGAACCCGCATGACGTCCCTCCCATGCAGCTTATCGGCGATGTGGACCATGGCCTGGCCGGCTTCACACAGGTGACGCCGGCCGAGGCGTGTATTGGTGACGCGAGACCTAGAGGCTGGCGGCTTCTGTTTTGAGGCCGGCAATAGAGGGAGCTTTCGGCTCCCAGATGCTGGACCATTCATCTAGAACCGGGCCGAAAAACTGCTGATCCGCGGCTTGAACGGTGATGCCGGTGCCTTTCAGCTCCTCAAGCCATTTCGGATCGTGGGTGCTGTACTGGGCAAACAGCCAACCCAGTTCTTCGTTCACCGTATCTGCGACAAGCTTTTTCTCGCTGTCGTCAAGCGATGCCCAGGTGCGACCGGACATGACGGCGACGTTGGGGAACATCATGTGGTTTGTCGTCGTCAGGTTGCGAGCTTTGTCGAAGAGCTTCAGCTTCCAAGCCAGTTCGAGGTCGATATCGGCGCCATCGACCTGTCCGTTGGCAAGGGCATCAAACAATCCCGGAAGAGGTATGGGTGTCGGCGCCACGTTCATGAGGTCGTAGAAATCTCGCAACGGGGCAAAGGGCGTGATTCTGAATTTCTTGCCCGCGAGATCGTCGGCAGTATCGGATTGCGATAGCGCGATGAGATGCCTCATTCCGCCGAGCCCGAAACCAAGACCCTTCATGCCGAGCTTGGTATACTGATCCAGCATGGCGGTGGCGGTCGGACCCTTGAGCAACGTTGCCGCATCGTCGACGTTGCTTACCAGATAGGGTGCAAACAATGCGGCCTGGTCGTCGATGCGATTCGAAAACTCGGCGACGGTGAGGAAGCCCATATCCAGCGATCCGGCCTGAATTTGTTGGATCATCGTGGGTTCGTTGCCCAACTGGCCGGACGGAAAGACGGTTGCCTCGATCGCTCCCGATGTCTTGTTGCTGAGGGACTCGCCGACGCGAACCATGCACTCGCTCCAGAAATGACTGGCTGGTGTGATGACCCCGATCCTCAAGGTACGCTTACCGGCGGCTCTGAGTACGGTTGGCGCGGCCAGGACAAATGGCGCTGTCGTGGCTGCCTTGATGAATGTTCTGCGTTTCATGGGTGTATTCCTCCCTTCGGTTTTCAGTTTCGTGCTCGCCTAGTTGAAGTAGGCGCCGCCATCGACAACGAGCGTTTGACCCGTGACGAAGGCAGATCCCTGCGAGGCGAAGTAGATCACGGCTCCCACGACATCCTCGGGGAGCTGATCGCGCTGGATGACGCGCGATTTCAGCGAGATTTCCTGGAGTTTTTCCAATTGAACCGGATTGGAAAGCACTCCGTTCGACATCGTGAAGCCAGGAGCCACGGCGTTGACCAGAATGCCCGCGGCGCCGAGTTCCTTGGCCAGCGCCTTGGTCATGGCGTTGATGGCCCCTTTGCTGGCGACGTAGTGCAGCATGTAGGGAACGCCTTTGAATGGCGTGCCGGATGAAATGTTTATGATGCGTCCGTCGCCCTGCGCACGCATGGTGGGGACAACGGCGCGGCTCGCCAGCGCCTGGCCAAGAACGTTGACCTCGAGGACTTGCTTCCATTCCGCGATGTCGAGGTCTTCGAATGGTTTCGGTTCCAGCGAAGAGTAGATCCCGGCATTGTTGACGAGCACGTCAATTCTGCCGAATGCCTCAAGTGCGACCTGCGCCATCTTCTCGGTATCGTCCTGGCTTGATACATCACAGGTGACGCCGGTAACGCGATCGCTTCCGTCGTCCAGCTGTTTGGCGGCTTCCTCAGCGCCGGCGCGGTCGGCGACGACGACCTTTGCGCCTTCATCCAGGAAACCCTCGACGATCGAGCGGCCGATCCCCATCGCTCCACCGGTCACAATTGCTACCTTTCCACTGCAACGCATGATTTTCGTGCTCCTGCTGGACTGTTTGCCGTTGCCTAACCCGCCATGACGGTGTCGGCCTCAAGTCGTGCTTGGGCTTCGTTTCTGATCTCGCTCAAGGTTTTCGTCGGTGTCAGCGCCTCGGCGTCGACGCGAAGTTCGATGACGGACGGCCCGTCCGCGGCGATCGCGCGGTCGAGGGCAGTCTCGAACTCATCTGAATGCTCCACTGTTTCGCCGTGACATCCATAGGCCTCTGCGAGGGAGGCGAAATCGGGATTGGTCAGGCTGGTCGCACTTTCCCTTCCCGGATAGTGTCGTTCCTGATGCATGCGGATGGTTCCGTACATGCCGTTGTTCACGATCAGCACAATGATCTTCAGATTGTATTTGCGCGCCGTGGCCAGCTCCTGACCGTGCATCAAGAAACAACCATCTCCGGCGAAGCAGACGACGGGGCGGTCGGGATACACGCGAGCCGCGGCGACCGCCGCTGGAAGTCCATAGCCCATGGACCCTGAGATGGGGGCGAGTTGCGTGCGAAATCTCCGGTAACGGTGGAATCGGTGAACCCAGACCGTGTAGTTGCCCGCGCCGTTGGTCACGATCGTTTCGTCGGGCATCGTATTTCCCACGACGCGCATGACATCGGACATGCGGACGGTTCCAATGCCGTCTGGCAGTGAGCTCCAACGGTCGTAGTCGGCACGAGCAGAGGTTGCTTCCACGGGCCTTGAAAGACGTTTCACCGGCGGTGCAAGTTTGCCAAGCCGGATGGCCAAGTGCATCGGGCTCGCAGGGATCGCGAGTGTTGGAAAATAGACGCGGCCCAGTTCACCGGCATCCGGAAAGACATGAACCAGTTTTTGTTGCGGTCTTGGAATATCGACAAGCGAGTATCCGCTTGATTCCATCTCCCCGAAACGCGTACCCAAAAACACCAGGAGGTCGCTTGTTCTCAACCGCTCCGCCAGCTTCGGATTGATGCCGATGCCGACATCGCCCGCGTAGTTAGGGTGCTCGTTGTCGAAGAAATCCTGACATCGGAACGATGCCGCAACCGGTATGTTCCAGCTGGCGGAAAACGCTTCCAGTGCCTCTTTGGCATCGCTATTCCAGGGGCCGCCACCAACGACGACCAAAGGCCGATCAGCGTGCGTCAGCAGTTCCTGAAGGGTTTGCCAGTCCTCCGGCAGAATATCGGCCTGTGGCACCTTTATCGGCGGCAACAGGGGAGCAGGCGCACTTTGTTCGACAAGCATGTCTTCCGGCAGGGCCAACACCACAGGCCCGGGTCGTCCGGAGCAGGCCACATGAAAAGCGCGCGACACGAACTCCCCGATCCTGTCGGGCGTATCGATTTCCGCCACCCATTTGGAAACCTCACCGAACATGCGCCGATAATCGATTTCCTGAAAGGCCTCCCGTTCGCGCATGCCGCGCGCGACTTGACCGACGAACAGGATCATCGGTGTAGAATCCTGAAAGGCGACGTGCAGACCCGCCGACGCGTTGGTTGCGCCGGGGCCGCGTGTGGCCATGCAAATTCCAGGCTTGCCCGTCAGCTTGCCGTGGGCTTCGGCCATCATGGCCGCGCCGCCTTCCTGGCGGCATACCGTCAGTGCGATTTGGGGTTCGTCAACAAGGGCGTCCAGAACTGCAAGATAGCTCTCACCTGGTACAAGAAAGGCGTGTTGCACGTCCTGCTGACGCAGACAGTCCACCAGAATCTGGGCGCCGGAGCGGAATTTGGTCATCGACATTTCCACTCAATCAAGGCTTATCGGCATTTCCGAAAACACCCGATAGGATTGGGATTTCGGCTTGTTGCGGTCGTCGTCATTCACGTAGCGAATGGATGAGGCGCCGAGCAGCGACCGCGGGAGCACCATGGCGCGAATGAACCTGCTGGGTTTGTCGGCTGCGGCTTGCGCGAAGACGGGTTCAGGGCCGCCTTCGAACCAGGCGCCTCCCGGGCAATAGGAAGAGGAGCGGCCTTCGGTGTCGATCCTGATCGAGCCTTCGCGAAGGCAACGGATCCCAGGTCCCTGGTGCGTGTGTAACAAAGCCGTGCCCTTCGGCGGGAATGCGACACTGTCGAGACGGATCAGCAGTTCTTCGGCGATTGCGGGCGGATCGATCACGCCAAAAAGGCGCAGTGTGCTGCGCGGGCCGTTTGTGACCCTGGGCTCTGAAGACGAGGCCAGTTCCCAACGCCAGATCGTGGCGCCTTCATCGCCGGCATGAATCGTGGGAGAGTCGGTCAGGACCATGCCTTCATCGACCGGAAGCGGCTTGCCGTTCACCTGAATGCTGCCGGCAGAGACGTATAGGGCCCTTGGTATCGAGCCGTTCAAGCGAACCTCATCGCCGGCAAACGGGGTGTCTTCATAGAGTCTCAATTCAAACGACATTTTCCTGCCTTGCGCTCATGTCCTGATGTTTCGCACTCGTTGGCCTACAGCGCCTCTGAAGGCACCGGAGCAAAAGAGGTCGGTTTGAGTATCTTGTTTTCCTGTAGGAGGACCAACGGCCTGATTTTCTTGACATATTCCTGCCAGGCTGGGCTGGCAGCGAGTTCTTTGCGTCGCTCTGCCCGTTCTTGAAAATCCTCATAGGCCCACAGGTGGACAATCTGGTTTTGGGGTCCGCATTCGACCTGAAAATAGCCGATCATCCTGCCGAGGATGCTCTTCTGGACCTCAAGCCCCTCGGCTTCGTAAAGCCTCAGGTATTCCGGGACTTTTCCGACCTGCAAAGTGTAGATACGCTCTTCGACGATCATGCGGCTTCTCCGATCCCGGAAACGCAGATGTATTTGAGTTCCGTCCAGTCATCGATGCCGTATTTGGATCCTTCACGCCCGATACCGGACTGCTTGGTGCCGCCGAAAGGGGCGATCTCTGTGGAGATCAAACCTGTGTTGACGCCAACGATTCCGACGTCGAGGGCCTCGGCGACGCGGAAGATCCGCCCCACATCGCGGCTATAGAAATACCCAGCCAATCCGTAAGGTGTCTCGTTCGTCAGTGTGACGGCGTCAGCTTCTCGCTCGAACCGCATGACAGCGGCGACGGGGCCGAAGACTTCTTCGTGGGCGATCGCCATTTGCGTTGTGACGTTGCTCAGGACCGTCGGTTCATAAAACGTACCGCCAAGGGAGGCGCGCCTTCCACCGGTCAGAAGGTCCGCGCCCTTGTCGAGCGCATCGGCAACGAGACGTTCGACCTTTTCCAGGGCCCTTTCTTCAATAAGCGGGCCCTGAGTAACGCCGTCCTCCAGTCCGTGCCCCATTTTCAAGGCGGTGGCGCTTTCTGCGAGTGCTCCGATGAACCGGTCGTAAAGACCCGACTGGACAAGGATCCTGTTTGCCGAAATGCATGTCTGCCCCGAGTTTCGATACTTGCAGATTTGCGCGCCGGCGAGGGCTGCGTCGAAGTCTGCATCATCGAAGACGATGAACGCCGCATTGCCGCCGAGTTCGAGGCTGACCTTGGTCAGATCTTCGGCGCAGGATCGCATGAGATGCTTGCCCACAGCCGTCGAGCCAGTGAAGCCAATCTTCCTGACGAGCGGGCTGGTTACCAACGTGTCTCCGATTTCCGGAGCGTCCTCGCGTGCACCTGTCACGATATTGAACACACCTGGTGGAACACCGGCTTCAACGGAGAGCGCCGCAATCGCCAGGGCTGATAGCGGCGTCGTTTCAGCCGGTTTCAGAACCATGGTATTGCCGGCAGCAAGCGCCGGAGCTGCCTTGCGGGTCACCATGGCGGATGGAAAGTTCCAGGGTGTAATGCCGCCGCAGACACCGAGCGGCTGACGTGTCACAAGAATGCGGGAATCGGTGCGGTGGGAAGGGATCGTGTCGCCATAGACGCGCCGACCTTCTCCGGCGAACCAGGATAGGAAGCTTGCCGCATACTCCACCTCGGCACGTGACTCGGTGACGGGCTTGCCCTGCTCCAATGTCAGCAGGCGCGCCAGGTGCTCTGCGTTGTCCCGCATCTTTTCAGCCCACCGGTCAAGGACATTGGCACGGGCGGCAGCGGTCAGCGACTTCCATTCGGGATATGCGGCGTTGGCTGCATCAATGGCCGCTTCGACATCGCTGCGTGCCATTCGCGGAACGAGAGCCAGAATCTCTCCGGTTGCGGGATCCCGGACCTCAACCGTCAGACCGGACACCGCGTCGACCCACTTGCCTCCCACGAGACAACCGGATTTCAGAAACTCCGGCAGCGAATGCCGCATGTCTTTTCCTCCACACCACGATGGCGTCCCGAAATGTCGGGCTCGCCGAACATGGAGAAAATGTTGCAGGTTCGATCAGAAACGTCTTTGCCGGCCAGTTCCTGAATTTACCAATTTGTCCGATAATGCTACGGTTGCGTTATGTCCAAGGCTCTAGGAGTATTTGTGGGCCGCTTTGGCAGAGTCGCGCTGTTGAGCGCGGATGAGCCGGTAAGCGAGCATGCGCATTCCCAACTTCACGTGTTGATCAAGATCGATGGTGCCGATGGGTTCTATGAAGTCGACGGTGAGATCGCTTCCATCACTGACGACCTCATGGTGATGGTGAATCCTTGGGTTCCTCATCACAATCCGCGCGTCTCCAAGGCGCCGGCGACAGAGCTCCTGGCGCTCTATCTGGAGCCGGTCTGGCTCGGGATGGTGGACAAGAACATTACCCTGGGCCGGACGAACTCCCTGTTCGCGGGCGTGAACGGAGAAGTTTCTGAGGACATTCGAAGGCTGTCGCGCGAGATGGCCGATCTGATGCGGGATTCCATCGGGCAGGAGGAGTTTCTCGAAGACCTGCTGCTGTCATTGATGCGCGAAATCGTCAGCCGATTTTGTGATCAGTCCCTTGGGTACAGGCTTCCGCAACCCAATCGGCAGATCGATTATCGTATCAGAAAGGCCGCCAGGTATATGCGAGATCATGCAAGCAAGATGCTTGAACTCAATGAAGTCGCCTCGCATGTGGGCCTCTCCAGGTCGCGTTTCTATGAACAATTCAGGTCCTGTATTGGTGTGTCGCCGAGGGTATATCTGGACGCACTTTGCATCGAAGCCGCCATGGTGGAGCTTTCCTCTCGAAATCGCAGTCTGGCTGAAATCTCGGAATCCCTCGGGTTCAGCGCTCAGTCTCATTTCACAAGATTTTTTCGATCGAAGATGGGGGTGACGCCCAGCGATGTGCGCACCGTCATCTATGATCTGGTCGGCGCGCGGCAAATCCTTATTGCTGAGGATGAACCCTACCGACGGGATTGATGTGAGTTCCGGCAGAAACACAAAAAACTCCCGATTCCGTTCCGGATCGAGGGCAGGGAATGGCCTTTTGCGCGTTTGAACGCACTCACAAGTCACGCAAAAAAAATGAGACGATAGGGTATGACACCCAACGTCAAGGCGTCCCGCTTCACGTCAGAACGAACTACTCTGGTCGCATCGACGGCGCCTCCAGTTTGCAGGTGTTGGGGCGGCGTAGCGAGCTAGAGTGCCTGCGGATGAATTTGGGAGGAAACTCATGAAAAAGGCGTTGATTGCCTCGGTTTCTGTGGGAGCTCTTTTGCTTTCGACAGGGGTCATGGCGCAGGAAGACACCGTAAAATTCGGTATTCTCGTTGCGTTGGAAGGCGCGTTTGCGGAGGGTGGCGCTGACGGTGTGCGCAATGTTGAGCTGGCAATTCAGCAAGCCGGTGGCATGGCCGGCGGCAAGAAGATCGAAGTCGTCGTCGCGCCGACGGACACCACCCCGGATACAACCGTGCGACAGGCACGAAAGTTGATCGAACAGGATGGGGTCGACATCATTTTGGGCCCGTTGTCCGGGTCCGAGGGCATCGCTATGCGCGACTATGCGAAGACGATTCCCAACAATACGGTCATCAACGGCATTTCGGGTGCGCTCGAAACGACCTGGGTCGATCCGGCCGAGAACTTCTTCCGTTTCAACCTTGACGGGGCCCAGTGGGGTGCCGGTCTTGGAAGTTATGTCGTGAACGAGAAGGGTTGGAAAAAGGTCGCGACCGTCGCGGCGGACTACTCGTTCGGCTACACCAACTTCCTCGGCTTCGCGGTCGATTTCTGCCGCTCAGGCGGCGAGATTGTGGAACGTTTCTGGGTTCCGCTCGGATCCTCCGATTTCGGCGGTGTCATCGCAGCGCTGCCTGAGGATGTGGACGCGATCTATCTGGGTGTTGGCGGTACCGATGCCATCAACTTCCTGAACCAGTACAATCAGGCCGGTGCAGAGACGAACCTCATCGGTGGCACGATCATGGCCGACCAGACGGTCTTGACGTCGCGCGGAAGGGCCAAGGAAGCACTGATCGGGACACCAACATCCGGTGCGCTGGCGGAGGACAATCCTGATCCGGCCTGGACGGACTACGTGGCAGCCTATCAGGCGGCCTTCCCCGAAGGTGAACGCTTCCCGTCGCCATCGCTCTTTGGTGTCGGTTATTATGTGGCCGCATTGGCAGCAATCGACGCTCTGAACGAGATCGACGGTGACCTGTCGGATGGGCAGGTGAAATTCCGCGCCGCCCTTGCGGATGATCCGCTCGACACGCCGCTTGGTCCAGTCACTCTCAATGAGAACCGGCAGGCAAGCGGCACGGTCTTCATCAATGAGGTCCAGGAAGATGGCCAGGGTGGTCTGAAAAACGTGATGGTCGGCAAGGCCGAGAACGTTAATCAGACGCTAGGCATGACCGCCGAAGAGTTCCGGGCGATGGGCCTACCGTCGCGTGATACGCCGGATTGCGCCGCGCTCGCCAAAGGCGGCTGACGCTGCGCAGTGAAAAGGCGGGGCCCGGAATCGGGCCCCGTGCTGGTTCCGGCGGCCGAAAACGCCGCCTTGAGTACACGAGGTTTGGGACCGGGTGACACGTGTCTCTCATCTGCTATCTGACAAGGGTTCATTTCGCCGATCGTGTGCTTGAGGACGCGTTGGGTGAGGAGCTTTCTCGACAAGGGATAACGCGCGCCCTTGTCGTTACGGATGAGGAAGCGTCGGATGGTGACGGGCTGGACCGATTTGATTGCGCGTTACCTCCGGAAGTCGACTGCGTTTTCTATGCAACCGACAAGACTGCCTCCGTCAGGGAGCATCGACTTCGGGCGAAGGCGTTTCTGTCCGAACACAACTGCGATGGAATTGTCGGGTTTGGAGGCATGGCCGCGCTGGACCTGGCGCGTCTCGTGGGCAATGAACCGCTGCCTTTGCTGACCATACCGACGCGAACCGAAACAATTGGTATGGGTCCCTTGGGTCAGGCGGATGTTCCGGCAGGGCATCAAACGCGACTGCCATCCGCCATTCTGTGCGACGCGACACTGACCCTGGGTGCGAGCCCCGCCGCTACCGCGATTGGCGGGATGGATGCACTGGTCCATTGTCTTGAGTCTTTTCTGAGTCCGGCATTCAATCCGCCGGCAGATGGTGTGGCGCTCGACGGTCTGCGCCGCTCGATGTCAAACTTGGAGGTTGCTGTCCAGGATGGCGCCAACCTGTCGGCGAGGCGGGAGTTGCTGGTGGCCGCGTTGAATGCGGGCCTTGCCTCGGAGAAGGGTTTTGGTGGGATTGAAGCAGCGTCCCATGGTCTTGAGGCTGTGACCGGGTCACGGCACGGTGTCCATCATGGTGCGCTGCTGTCCGAGGTCCTGACTTTCAATGCGCCGGCTGTGTCCGACCGTTTCGATCAGGTCCGGACGGCCCTGATGCTGCCGACAGGGGCCGATATCGGGGAGCAGTTGTCCGATCTTGCCGAACGGGTCGGTCTTCCGCTCAGTTTGTCTGAAATCGGCATCGGGGCCGATGTTCTGCCCGGCGCCGCCCGTCGGGCGGCCGAAGACCCCGCAAACCGCACGAATCCAAGACATGCGACCGCCCATGACTACGAAATGATCTTGCGCGCCGTGCTGTAGGTTTTGCGAATTTGTTTGCCGAGGCGAGGATTCAGGGTAGCATCCAAGGGCCCGACGCGACCAATCACGTTGCCCGGCGCCAAAAATGGACAAGACGGAAAGTCCTAGGGAGGAAAAAATGAGTGACTCGCTGGCCGTGTTCCACGGGCATTTCGGTCGTGTCTGCCTCTACAACATGGATCGGGGCATGGTGCCGCATGGCCACCGCGAAGGCCATCTGATTTTCCACGTTCAAGGACCGCCCGGGACCGTCATGGTGGATGGAAAGCGTTGGCCGATGGCCGCCGGACAGGCTGTCGCCGTCAGCCCCTGGCAGGCACATTTCTATGAGCCGATCCACGCCTCCGAACCGACGCTGGCCCTGGTCCTCTACATCCGTCCGGCCTGGTTTCTGGAAGCATCTCGTCGAGCGTCCGCATCGATCTGCTTCGGGCGCAACGGGATCGAGGTCACCGATCACCTGGAAAGGCTGGTATTCGGGACCGCACAAACCATGCTGGACGAGGACCGCGAGGACGTGATGCTGGAGGATCGGCTTTGCGAGCTGACGCAGTTCGCCTTCGATCAGTCCTGGCAATGGACACCGCGGGGTGCCGAATTCACCGGTCCGGATCTGCCACGTCGCGATTTCCGCATTCGCAAATCGCTGAAGTACCTTCAAGACAGTGTTGGTGAGGCCGTCGCGCTTGATCATGTGGCGCGCGAAGTGGGCCTGTCGCGTCCCCATTTCTACAAGCTATTTCGAGCGCAGATTGGCCTGACGCCGAACCTTTACCTGAATGCGCTCAGGATGGAACGCGCAATCGACATGCTGGCAACTTCGGATGAACCCGTTGCAAATATCGGCTTCGATCTCGGCTTCTCAAGCCAGGCGAGTTTCTCGCGCTTCTTCATCAGCAATGGCGTTGTGCCGCCGTCGGCCTATCGCAGGAGTGTGCACGTCGCCTGAACGCGGATCGGCTGCTAAAGCCCCTGTTTGCTGTTGGTTTCTTGGCTTGTGAGATCAAGGATCAGACCCTCGGGTATCTGTTCTTCGGCCTTTGGACGCTAGGGTCCTGACGTGCCGTTGAGTGGTTATGAGACAGTAGGGGACGCATGCAGGGCTTCGTACAGCGCAATCCGTATTGGTCGTTTTTGATCGCGCTAGTCGTGGCTATCTTGCTGTGGCTGATCTTTGTCCCGTGGACGGACGAGATGGTGGAGGTGCTGGGCCGCAAGCGCGTCTTCCTCAACGCTGTCTTTGGCGGGATAACTCTGGGTGCGCTCTATTTTCTGGTCGCCTCTGGATTCACTCTGATTTTCGGGTTGATGCGCAACGTCAACCTCGCGCATGGCTCGCTCTACCTGCTCGGCGGGTATGTGGGCTTCGAGATCTCCGAGTGGACGGGATCGTGGCTCCTGGCGTTTCCCATCGTGTTTGTCATCGTTGCGATTGTTGGCATCGTGCTACAGAATCAGGTCTTCCGACGCATGGAGGGTGAGGAACTTCGGCAGACGATGGTGACCATCGGGCTGTCGGTGGTCATTGCCGATCTACTGCTTTGGATTTGGGGTGGCCAATCCTACACAATCTATTCGCCGGACTGGCTTTCGGGGCCGATGACGCTGCCCGTGATTTCGAGCATCAATGACGAAGGGGTTGTCCGGTACCTGAAATACCCCGCCGTGCGGGTGGCGATTTTGATTGCCGCGATCGTGATCGGGATCGGCATGTGGTTGGTCCTCAACAAGACACGGCTCGGGATGCTCGTGCGTGCGGGCGTCGATGACCGTGAGATGCTGGCGGCCTCCGGTGTGCGTATTCAGTATGTCTTCCTCGCCGTCTTCGCGTTTGGTGCCGGCCTGGCGGGCATCGCGGGGATCGTTGGCGGAACGTTTCAGTCACTGTCGCCGGGGGAGGACACGCGGTTCCTCCTGGCCAGTCTCGTGGTTGTCATTGTGGGCGGTATGGGGTCGATCCCGGGTGCCGCCATCGGCGCATTGATCATCGGGTTGTCCGAGCAACTGGGCCTTGTCTACGCGCCGACCTACTCGGTTGTGTTCACTTTCCTCATCATGGCCGCGGTGCTGGCCTTCCGCCCACAGGGCCTGCTGGGACGGGGGTAGGGCATGGCTGTGATCGAACAGAGAAAGACGGTCGTACAACCCTCGTGGTTCGAGCGTATCCCGGCACCCTGGTGGTTGCTGGCGGTGGTGTTGTTGACGATGCCCGCCTGGGCCAACGACTTCATTCTGTTCCAGGTCATGGGCTGGACCTTCATCCTGGGCATGATCGCGCTTTCGCTGATGTTCCTCGCCGGCTATGGCGGCATGGTCAGCCTGATCCAGATGTCGGTCGCTGCGATGGCGGGCTACATGGTGGCGATCTTTGGGACGTCCGGCATGGGCGAGATCAGCATGGGGCTGCCCTGGTGGCTGTATATCCCCATTGCCATCGTGGTCGCTGCGATATTCGGCACCGTCGTGGGGGCGCTGGCGGTCAGAACCGAGGGCATCTACACGATCATGATCACGCTGGCGATTGCGGCGGCGTTCTTTTATTTTACACGGCAGAACTACACGATCTTCAACGGCTATTCCGGCTTCAACCTGGTCGTGCCGCCGATGCTCTTCGGTGTCGACTGGCGAGAGCCGATGCCGTTCTTTTATCTGACGCTGGGATGCGCGGTGATCTGCTACCTTGTGGTGGTCTACGTTTCCCGTTCACCGTTCGGGTTGGCGCTTCAGGGGGTTCGCGACAATCCACGGCGAATGGCGGCGCTTGGCTTCAATGTGACCGCGCACCGGGTTGCGGCGTATACATTCGCCAGCGTGATCGCGGCGATTGGGGGTATCCTCCTTGTCTGGCAGAACGCGCAGATCGCACCTGGGACGGCCGGAATTCCGGCGGTGATCGACATTCTGGTGATCGCGGTCGTGGGTGGCATTTCGCGGCCTATCGGTCCGTTCATCGGGGCCCTGATCTATGTGCTTTTGCGAACCTTCTCACCGGACGTGCTGCTGGCATTCGGCATGTCAGGAGAACGGTTCAAGCTCCTGATCGGGATCGGATTCCTTGCGGTCGTTTTCTTCTCGCCTGATGGCGTGCTGGGTCTGTGGGATCGTTGGCGAGAGCGCCGCGCGAGAAGCCTTGATCCGTTGACTGGAGACTCCGAATGACGCTCGTTGGGGATACCCGCGCGGCCGATCGGTTGGGGTCGGTCAGTTCCGGAAATGCACTCGAATTGCGGGGCGTAACAAAGATGTTCGGCGCGCTTGCGGCCATCGCCGACGTCACCCTGACGGTGGGTTCCGGCGAGCGTCGTGCGGTGCTCGGCTCGAACGGTGCGGGCAAGACGACGCTGTTCAACTGCGTAACCGGCGATTTCCTGCCAACGAGCGGGACCATCCGGCTGTTCGGAGAGGATGTCACCCGGTTTCCGGCCTATGAGCGTGTCCGGCGCGGGTTGCGACGGACCTACCAGATCAGTCTTCTGTTCAATGGGCTGACGGCGGCGGACAATGTCTATCTCGCTTGCCGGGGTGTGTCGCGGGGGCGATTTTCGTTCCTGAGGCCGCGCGAAAATGATGAGCTACTGACCCGTGCCGACGAGTTGATCGAGGCGGTTCACCTGACCGAGTGGCGCGACACGTCCGTCGCCAATCTGAGCTATGGTCAACAACGGCAGTTGGAGATCGCACTGGCGCTGGCAGGAGCGCCGCGCCTCATCCTGTTCGACGAACCGGCGGCGGGGTTGTCGCCGACCGAACGCGCCGAACTGGTCGCAATCCTGAACGGCCTGCCGGGTCACATCGGTTACATCATCATCGAGCATGACATGGACGTCGCTCTTCGCGTCGCCGAAAGCGTGACGATGATGCACAACGGGCGCATCTTCAAGGAAGGCACGCCCGAGGAAATCGAGAACGACGAGGAGGTGCAGGAGCTGTACCTGGGTGACGGCCATGAATGATCGGCGTGAAAGCCGCCGGGCCGCACCGGCAGCGCTCGAGGTTCGCGGACTCAATGTCTATTACGGCGCATCCCACGCCCTACAGGGCGTGGACCTGCAGCTGGAAACGGGCGTGCTTTCGGTTGTCGGTCGAAACGGCATGGGCAAGACAACGCTCTGCAAGACGATCATGGGACTGGTGCCGGCCGCATCCGGTTCGGTGAGCTATGCCGGACAACCGCTCGCCGGTCGGTCGGCCGCCGAGATTGCGCGCATGGGCATCGGTTATGTGCCCCAGGGACGGCGGCTCTGGCGGTCGCTGACCGTTGATGAGCATCTCAAGATGGTGGAGAAGAAGGGCGGAGCTTGGAGTTCCGAACGCATCTATTCGACCTTCCCGCGCCTTGCCGAGCGGAAGCGCAACGGCGGTGCCCAGTTGTCTGGCGGCGAGCAGCAGATGCTGGCCATCGCACGGGCGCTTCTGTCTAATCCGCGCCTGCTCATCATGGACGAGCCGACCGAGGGCCTTGCCCCGGTTATTGTCGCGCAGGTCGAAGAGATGCTGCTGACGCTGGCCGCTGAGGGCGAGATGGACGTTCTCGTCATCGAGCAGAACATTGGCGTCGCCTGTGCGGTGGCCGACCGGGTTGCGATCATGGTCAATGGTCGAATCAACCGGTTGGTTCCGGCGGCAGAACTGGCCGCCGACCGCGATCTGCAGCAACGGCTTCTGGGAGTCGGGCGTCACGCTCACGATGATACGCCGGAGCCTGTATCGGCGCCGACCGAAGGAGGGGAGGCGCGTCAGCCAGTCGGTCCGCAAACCGCCAAAGTCTACATGTCGAACCCAAAGCTCCCGACCCGCTGGTCCGCGCCGGTGCCCGTGCCGCAGATCGAGCGCGCGGCGCGCGTTATCACAACCAACGCACCGGTTACGAGCGGCGTGGAGGCGGAGCTGCGTCCTTTGGCTGCCCCGGGCGAGAAAGTTGTGCTGGTGGCAGGCACGCTCGACACCAAAGGGGACGAGTTGCGCTTCATGCGGGATATCGTCCGCGCCGCCGGGTTGCCGGTCCGGATGGTCGATCTCTCGACCAGCGGCGGGCATTCGGGTGCTGAAATCCCCGCGCATCAGATTGCGGCATTTCACCCGAGAGGGGCGGCGGGCGTCTTTACCGGCGACCGCGGCCAGTCGGTGGCGGGCATGACCGAGGCCTTTACACGCTGGATGGCGCGGCAGGATGGCGTGATGGGCATTCTCTCGGCGGGCGGGTCGGGTGGAACGGCCATTGTTTCCCCGGCGATGCGGACGCTGCCCGTGGGTGTGCCCAAGATGATTGTGTCGACGGTCGCCTCCGGTGAGGTGTCGAAATATGTCGGCCCGGCTGACATCACGATGATGTATTCGGTCGCTGACGTGCAGGGATTGAATGCAATCACCGAAGAGGTGCTGGGCAACGCGGCGAACGCGATGGTCGGCATGGTGAAGGCGCGGCAGGGGGCCCCGGCACGGCAAGCGACAAAACCGGCCATCGGGTTGACCATGTTCGGCGTCACGACAACGGCCATCCAACAGATCACGAAAGACCTGGACGAGGATTTCGATTGTCTGGTCTTTCACGCCACCGGCATCGGCGGACAGGCCATGGAGAAGCTGATTGATTCCGGCAAAATTCGGGGCGTCATCGATCTGACGACCACCGAGATATGCGACATGATGATGGGCGGCGTATTCCCGGCCACTGAAGATCGGTTCGGCGCGGTGATCCGGCGCAGGATGCCCTATCTCGGCTCGGTGGGTGCGCTGGACATGGTGAATTTCGGCGCACCGCAGACGGTACCGGAAAAGTATCGGGATCGAACCTTCTACGAGCACAACCCGCAAGTGACCCTCATGCGAACGACCGCGGAAGAATGCACTCGCATGGGTCGCTGGATCGGCGGTCGGTTGAATGAAATGGAGGCTCCCGTCAGGTTCTTCCTCCCCGAGGGCGGGGTCTCTGCTCTCGACGCCAATGGCCAACCGTTCGACGATCCCAACGCACGGCATGCGCTGTTCACCGCACTCGAGGACACGGTGCGACAGACGTCAAATCGGCGGCTGATCCGGTTGCCACATAACATCAACGACCCCCAATTCGCCGCGGCTGTTGTTTCTGCCTTCAGAGAGTTTCACGGCGGTCGACCCAACAAACGAAAAGAGGCCCAGAGATGATGGACCGCAATAGCATTCTTGCAAGGTTCCGCGAGATGGTGGCTCAGGGCCAACCCATCGTAGGCGGCGGCGCGGGTACGGGCCTTTCTGCCAAGTGCGAAGAAGCTGGTGGGATCGATCTGATCGTTATCTACAATTCGGGCCGCTACCGGATGGCGGGACGTGGGAGCCTTGCGGGGCTTATGCCTTACGGCGACGCCAATGCCATCGTGGTCGAGATGGCCGCCGAGGTTCTGCCGGTCGCGCGGAAAACGCCGGTTCTGGCGGGTGTCTGCGCGACGGACCCGTTCCGTTTGATGGACAAGTTTTTGGACGAGCTGAAACGGATCGGTTTCGCGGGCGTGCAGAATTTCCCGACTGTCGGTCTGATCGACGGAACGTTTCGCGCCAACCTCGAAGAGACCGGGATGGGATTCGGGTTGGAGGTCGACATGATCCGGATGGCCCGCGAGAAGGACATGCTGACGACACCTTATGTCTTCGACGAAGACAGCGCGGCTGCCATGGCGAAGGCGGGCGGGGATATCATCGTCTGTCACCTGGGCCTGACAACCGGTGGATCCATTGGTGCGGAGACGGCACTGACGCTGCAGGACTGTCCGGGTATTGTCGACGCCTGGTCCGAGGCGGCATTGAAGGTCAATCCGGACGCCATCGTCCTTGTCCATGGCGGGCCTGTGGCCATGCCCGAGGACGCAGAATTCATTTTGAAGAACACGTCAAATTGCCACGGTTTCTATGGCGCTTCCTCGATGGAGCGCCTGCCGACCGAGGTCGCGTTGACGGAACAGACGCGCGCTTTCAAGGCCATCAAGGGTCGTTGAGGCGCAACGCGGGGAGGTGAAGATATGAGTGGCCAATTGATCGGACAGCTAATCCTGTGGCTCATCGTGGCCGTGGTGGTGATCGCCATCATCTACTGGGTGATGCAATGGCTCTACCGTCGTTCGACCAAGGAGGTTGCGTTCGTACGAACCGGTTTCCTTGGGGAGAAGGTGGTTATCGATGGCGGCGCGTTCGTCTGGCCGATCATCCACGACATTACGCCGGTGAACATGAACACCTTGCCGTTGGCAGTGGAACGAACTCGCGATGAAGCGCTGATAACAAAGGACCGGATGCGGGTCGATGTCGAAGCGGAGTTCTATGTGCGGGTGCGGTCGGACAAGACGTCTGTTTCCAAGGCTGCCTCGACCCTGGGTCGTCGGACGCTTGAGAGCGATCGCCTGAACGGCTTGCTTGCAGGCAAGTTCGAGAGCGCCCTGCGCGCCGTCGCGGCTGAGATGGCGATGAGCGAAATGCACGAGAATCGCGGCGCCTATGTTGCGCGGGTGAAGGAGCAGGCTCAGGAGGATCTCGACAAGAACGGGCTGGAACTGGAAAGCGTTGCGATCATCGACATCGACCAGACGGCTCTTGAGCACTTTAATCCGTCAAATCGGTTCGATGCAGAGGGCCTGACCTCCCTCATCAAGGATATCGAGGAGCGGCGGAAGCTCAGGAACGACATTGAGCAAGACTCGATGATCAAGATCCGCTCGCGAAACCTCGAAGCCGAGAAGCAGGTCCTGGAGATCGAACGCGAAAGTGAAGAGGCACGGCTCAGCCAGGAGCGCGATGTGGAAACGCGGCGGGCTCAGCAACGTGCGGAACTGGCCAGAGAAAGGGCAGAACGCGAGACCGAGGCGGAATCAGCGCAGATCTCCGCCCAGGAGGCCATCGAGAAAGCACGAATTTCGAACGAGCGTTCCGTCGCGGAAGCGCGGATTGCCTCGGAACGGGCCGTGCGAGCGCGCGAGATCGAGCGGCAAAAGGAGATCGACGCGGAGGAAATCGCTGCGACCGAAGCGACCGAAACAGCGCGCATCCTTCAGGAGCGCACGGTGCGCGAGGCACGCATCGTGAACGAGCAGGAGACCGAGGCCAAAGACATCGAGCGCCGGCGGACCATTGACGAGGCGGAGATTGCCGCGCGCGAGGGTACGGAACGGGCGCGTATTGCGCAGGAAAAGGCGTTGTCAGAGGCCAGGATCGCCAAGGAGCGCGAAACGCAGGCTCTGGAGATCGACCGGCAGAAGTCGATCCGGGATGCCGAGATTGCCGCCAACGAGGCCAACGAGAAGCGACGGATGGCGCAGGATCTTCTTCTTGCCCAGACCCGCATCAAGGGTGAGGAAGATATCCGGCAGCGCGAGATCGCCCGTCAACAGTCGCTGGACGAAGCGGAGATCGCGGCGCAGGAGGCGGTCGAACGGATGCGCATTCTTCAGGATGCACAGGTCAGCGAATCCCGGATTGCCGAAGATCGCCGCATTCGCGAGTTGGAGATCGAACGCAGACAGGCCGTGGAAGGCGCGGAGATCGCTGCGGACGAAGCAGTTGAAGCGGCGCGGATCGCTCGGGAGAAACAGATCGCCGCGTCACGTATCGAGGCTGATGGTGAAACCAGTTCGAAGGAGATCGCGCGGAACCAGGCCATCGATGAGGCGCGTGTTGCCGCCGACGAGGCGGTCGAGCAGGCGCGGATCGCACAGAGACGGGCGCTCGAAGCCGAACGCATAGCCGCCGACCAGGAGGTGCGTGCGAACGAGATCGAACGCGATCGCAAGCTGGAGGCGGCTGAAATCGCCCGGCGCGAGGCGGTCGAAAAGGCGCGTGTTTCCTCCGAACTCGCTCTGGAGCAGGAACGCATCGCCAGCCAGAAGGTGCGTGAGGTGATCGACATCGAGCGGCGCCGCAGCGTCGAACAGGCCGAGGAGAAACGCGTCGTCGAACTCGCCGAAACCAAGGCCGAACGCGCTGCCGCAGAGGCCAGCGTGAAGGAGGCCGAGATTTCGGCGGAGCGCGCGATCCAGGTCGCCGAGGTCGAGCGCGAAAAGGCGATTGAGAGCGCCAGGCTTGAACGTCGTCGCGCGTTGGAACAGCTCGAAGTCGCTCGCGTGCAAACGCTCCGCGAGGCCGAGATCGCCAGCCAGGAAGAGATCGAACGGGCGCGCGTTGCCTCCGAACGAGGTCTCGATGAGATCCGGATCGACCAGGAGACGATACGCCGGAAGCTGGAGGTCGAGCGCGAGCAGAGTGTCGAGACGGCTCAGATGGATAAAGCGATCGTGCTCTATCAGAAGTCTCTTGAGGAAAGTGCCGCCCGTGCCGAGGCTGATGCAGCGCGCGCGAAGGCGGCCGTGGCCGAGGAGAAGGTCAAGACGGTACGCGAGACCGAAGCCGCAAACCGCCGCAAGTCCATCGATGTGACAATAGCCGAGAAGGCGGCAGAGGAAGCCAAGCTAATCGCCGAAGCCGACAAGGTGCGGACGGCCGTCGAGGCGGAGGCGCAGAAGCTCATCAATGAGGCCGAGAACGTGCTCACCGATCCCGCGCGGGCTTCACTCTTCCGCCGGAAACTGCTGGAGCATGTGGAAGGCATCGTCTCCGCATCCGTCAAGCCGCTGGAGAAAATCCAGGATATCCGGATCATGCAGCTCGACGGCATCACCGGAGACGGCGGCAAGCGCGATGGCAGCCCGACCGACGAGGTCATCAACTCCGCATTGCGATACCGAGTGCAGGCGCCGCTGATCGACACGCTTCTCAACGATATCGGGATCGAGGGCGGCGGGCTCGCCAAACAAGGCGGCTTGATCCGCGAAGCGTCCGACATGCAGCGGATCACGGATGCGGTCCGGAAGGCTGTGGGCGAAAGTGGCAGTGATGAGGAACCGCCCAAGGACGATAGCAGTTCCTCCCGCGGTCGGGGTAAGAAGTAAATGCCGCGTGTTTACATCTCATCGGTGATCGACGCGCCTGCGGCACGAGTCTGGGAGCGGGTGCGCGACTTCAACGCCTTGCCGCGCTGGCATCCGCGCATTCGAGACAGTCGGATCGAGCAGGGCGAGCCCTCCGACCGGGTTGGTTGCATCCGTGACTTTCACCTGCAGAACGGGGACCGGATCCGGGAAAAGCTTCTGGGTCTGAGCGATTACGACATGTTCTGCACGTATTCGATCCTCGAAAGCCCGATGCCGCTGACCGATTACATCGCGACGATCAGGCTTACGCCGATCACGGATGGCGACCGCACTTTCGCTGAGTGGACAGCGGAGTTCGAATGCGATGAGAGCGAGGCCGAGGGGCTCGTGAACGGCATCGGTTCGGATGTCTTTCAGGCGGGGTTTGCGGCACTGCAACGGAGCCTCGCAGGCTGATGGTAAAGGTCGTGAAAAGCACGGTTCTGGATGCGCCCGTCGAGGCGGTGTGGGACGTGCTCCGCGATTTCAACGGGCACGACCAATGGCACCCCGCCGTGGCCGACAGCAAGGTCGATCGCGGCGACCCATCCGACAAGGTGGGTTGCGTGCGCCGCTTCCATCTTGCTGACGGGTCTGAACTTCGCGAACAGCTTCTGACACTTTCGGATGCCGATATGGCCTTCAGCTACTGTCTTCTGGAAACGCCGGTGCCGCTTCTGAACTATGTGGCGCATGTCAGACTTGCGCCCGTCACGGATGGCGACCGGACCTTCTGGCACTGGGAGTCCCGGTTCGACACACCGAAGGGGCGCGAGGACGAACTGAAGGCGATGGTGTCCGAGGACATCTATCAAAGCGGGTTCGACGCAGTGCGCGTCCATATGGGATTGGAGGGATCATGACGGTGGTCGAGACCTACCCGACGCTTGATGCGGCGGCGCGCGCCATGGGCGGCGATGCAGCGTTCCTCGGCGGCGGTACGATTGTCATGCGGGCGGTCAACGAGGGCGTTGCGCCCGCGCGACTGATTCGCGTGACCGACCGGACCTTGAGCGAGGTGCAGGTGACCGGCGGAAGCGTTCGGATCGGCGCGAGCGTTACCATGGCGGGCGTGCTGGCGAACCGTGACCTTGAGTTCCTGCATCCGGTGGCGCGGCTGATTGGTGGGCCGCAGGTGCGTAACATGGCGACCGTTGCCGGGAACCTCTTCGCTGCGCACCCATACGGCGATTTCGCCGCGGCGCTTCTGGCGCTCGATGCCCGGGTGATAGGAGCGGGACAAGGCGGCGTGCGGCCTGTGGCCGAAGTGCTGCGTGACCGCGAACGCGCCGGGTTGATCACGGCCATTGAGGTGCCGCGGCCGCAAAATCCAAGGGCATTCGGGTTCCTGAAAGTGAGCCGGGTGAAGCCCAAGGGTGTGTCAGTGCTGTCGATCGCGGCATACCTGCCAGTCGAGGGTGGGCGGATCAGGGGCGCAAGGGTCGTTTTCGGTGCGATGGGGCCGACGCCGCTTCGGGCCACGGGATCCGAGCGCGCGCTGGAAGGCCAATCCTTGAACACGACGGCAATCGACAGCGCGGCCGCAGCGGCGGTTGAGGGGCTGGACCCACCGACGGATGAGATTGCAAGCGCCTGGTATCGAAAAGAGGTTGCGGGCGTGCATCTCAAGCGGTTGCTGGCTGACATGGAGCGGCGTTGATGGCGAAAACACCGATCACCTTCACGCTGAACGGTCAATCGAAATCGGCGTTCTCGGAAGCGGGTGAGAACCTGCTCGACTTCCTGCGCCGCGGTATCGGCGACCTGACGCCCAAGTTTGGCTGCGGCCAAGGCACCTGTGGTGCCTGTACCGTCACCATTGATGGGGAGACACAGCTTGCCTGCCTCGTCCTGGCTGAGGCCGTTGACGGACGCGAAGTCGGTACGGCGGCAGGGCTGGCCGACGGCACGGTGCCCGACCCGCTTCAGACGGCGTTCATGGACCATTTCGCTGCCCAATGCGGATATTGCACGCCGGGGATGCTGGTCTCCGCACGAGCGCTGCTCGATCGAAACCCGCGTCCGAGCCGAGACGAAGTCATCGAGGCGATCTCCGGCAATCTCTGCCGCTGTACCGGATACGAGCCGATCATCACTGCCATCCTCGCTGCCGCAGAAGGGAGGACTCGCGCATGACCGACATGACCGCGAACGGACCCATGGTCGAGTTCCGCAAAGACCTTTTCGCTGACGAGCGTGACGACAATCTGAACGAGATCGGTCAACCGACGCGACGGCAGGACATTCCGGGCCACGTTACAGGCCGCTCGCCATTTTTTGACGACCATTTGTTCGATGGCCTCTTGCACATGCGGTGCGCTCGCTCGCCACACCATCACGCGCGTATCCGTCGGATTGACATCTCCGACGCGGAGCGGATGCCGGGCGTGGTGCGGGT
Source organism: Hoeflea sp. (assembly GCA_965228435.1). GTDB lineage: Bacteria > Pseudomonadota > Alphaproteobacteria > Rhizobiales > Rhizobiaceae > Hoeflea_A. The sequence continues at coordinate 5,927,843 of OZ245818.1, forward strand.
ATTGACCGGTCGTGATGTGCCGGTGAACCTGAACACGCTTCTGTCGCTTCTCGATTTCGGGTTGGACGATGAGCCGATCCTCTCGGAGACGAAGGTAGCCTACCGGGGCGAACCGGTCGCTGCGGTGATTGCAGAGACCGAGGCCGAGGCGCGCGCTGCGGTTGCCGCCGTCAAGGTCGACTGGGAGGTGCTGCCACACGTCATGGACGTGGAAGAAGCGATCAAGCCCGGCGCGCCCGCAGTGCTCGAGATCTACCCGGACAATAAGTTCGTTTATCACGGCAAATACGACCACCAGAAGCTGCGTTACGGCGACGTGGACTGGGCGCTGTCAGAGGCGGACCATGTCGTCGAGGGCCGCTACCAGATGTCGCCCATCGAGCAGGCCCCGATCGAGACCTGTGGCGCAATAGCGGCGCCGGAACAAAACGACCGCTATGTCTGCTACACCTCCACGCAGGCGCTGTTCTTCTCGCTCGGGACTGCGGCGAAAGTGCTGTCGCTCCCGTCCTCGCGGCTGCACTTCATCGGTGGAACCGTGGGCGGCGGCTTCGGTGGCAAAGTCGACAGCATTCATGAACCGCTCGCGATCCTCGGCGCGATGCTGACCGGGCGGCCGGTGAAATATGCATGGGACCGGGCTGAGGAGATGCAGGTCGGTGCGCCCCGAGGTGCGGAACGCTGGTACATCACCGATGGTGTCATGAATGACGGGCGGATCGTGGCGCGGAAATTCACCGGCTATTTCGACGCCGGGGCCTATACCCGGCTCTCTTCCTACGCGATCATCAAGGGCGTCGGCCACCTGCCGGGTCCCTACACGATCCCGAATGTCTATGCGGACGTCTACTGCGTCTACACCAATCGAACGCCCGCGACGGCCATGCGCGGCTTCGGGATCACCGGTGTGGATTTCGCCATCGAAGCGCATATGGACAAGGTGGCCGAAGCAGTGGGCATGAACCCGGTCGAACTTCGTATCCTCAATGCCTATCGCGATGGTGATATGAAGGCTCACCGTCGCGTTGCCAAAAACTGTGCGTTGATCGAATGCGCCCAGGTGGTGGCAGAGAAAGCGGGGATCACGGTGTCTCCGGAGATGAGGGGAGCATCCTCATTGAAAGACGGCGGCGGCGCGCGTGCTGACTTACCCCGTCACACCGCCACAGACGAGGACGGACGCGTCAGCGGGTTCCAGGCAACGAGCTATGCGCGGAAGGGAGGCGCGAGCGAAGTTGCGACTCCTCCACCGCGTCCTGCGGCGCCAGAAACAGCACGTCCGTTGCCTGCACGCACGCATACTCCGCAAGCAACATCCGATCGACCTGCGGCAAGCGATGTGACGATCGAAAGACCGCAAGAGCCGAAGAAACCGGCGCGGTCGGGTGCAATGCGGTTCTCTTCGCTTTCAGGGTTCAGGAGGCGCTGATGGCCATCCACAAGGGACGCGGTTTCGCGGCGATCAACTATCCCATCGGCATGAATCTTGGAGGCGACCCAAGTCAGGCGCTGGTGCACTCAAATCCGGACGGCAAGTTCACCGTGGCGCTTTCCGCAATCGACCTCGGACAGGGGATGAAATCCGTTACCAGGCAGATCGCGGCAGAGACGCTTGGCGTTCCGATCGAGGACGTCTACGTGGACACTGCCGACAGCGATACCGGCCCGCACGACATGGGCAGTTTCGCCAGCCGTGGAACCCACCGGATGGGGAACGCGGTGATCCGCGCCTCCGAGGAGGCACGCCAGGTGATGCTGGAGGCGGCGGCGGAGGAGTTGGAGGTTGATGCGGGCGACCTGGCCACCGACGGCAAAGGAAACATCCACGTAAAAGGCGCTCCTTCGCGCTCCATCACAACCATGGCTGCGGCGCAGGCGGCGCAATTCAAGCAAGGGCGGACAATTGCGGGTCGGGGAATCTTCCTCGTCCCGCTGTCGGACGTCGATCCCGAGACCGGGGAGATGTCGCCCGTCACCACTTTCGCCCATGCAGCGATGCTGGTCACTGTGGAGGTCGACGACGAAACCGGCGAGGTGACGGTCACCGACATGCAGTCCGCCTATGAGGTCGGGCGTGCCCTGAACCCCAAGCTGGTGGAACAACAGCTACGCGGCGGCGCCTGGATGGGGATGAGCCACGCGGCCTGGGAGACGACCGAGCCCTACTATCCGGCGCGGGATCATCTGCCCGAAGATTTCAACACGTACCTGATGCCGGGCCCGGGCGACTTGGCTCCCCACCATATCAGTGTGCTCGAACGGCCCGCCGAGGACGGGCCCTACGGCGGCAAGGGGCCGGGTGAGATGTGCGCCAACCCGGTGCTGCCGGCGGTCGTGAATGCCGTCTACGATGCGGTCGGCGTGCGGATCGACGAGTTGCCGGTGACACCCGAAAAGGTCCTGCGCGGTATCCGATCACTCGGCGGCGCAAAGCCGCGTCAGGCTCTTTGATGACGGTCAGGCAAAGCATACAGGGCATCGACGGGCCGGAGCCGCTGGCTCGGCTTCTGGCTGATGCCCAGTATATTGCCGATGACGGGATCTCGACCGCCGCATACCTCGCGCTCGCCCTCGGAAAGCCCTTGCTGCTCGAAGGCGCCCCCGGTGTTGGCAAGACGGAAGCGGCGAAGGCGTTGGCCTCCATCCTTGGGCGCGAGCTGGTGCGGCTTCAATGTTACGAGGGGATCGACGCCGCGGCGGCCATGTATGAGTGGAATTTTCCGCGACAGATGCTGGCGATCCGGCAGGCGGGTGAAGACTACGTCAATCTGTATGACGATCAGTTTTTGATCGCCCGTCCCATCCTCCAGGCGCTGGAAGCCCCGCGTGACCGGGTGCTGCTGATCGACGAGATCGACCGGGCGGATCATGAATTCGAGGCATTCCTGCTGGAATTTCTCTCCGACTTCGCAGTGTCGATCCCGGAAAGGGACACCGTCCGAGCCGCGGAACCTCCGGTCGTGGTCCTGACCTCGAACCGTACGCGGGAGCTGCACGAGGCGCTGCGGCGGCGTTGCATCTATCACTGGATCGGATATCCCGACCGTGAACTGGAAGCGCGGATCGTCATGATGCGTGCTTCGACTGTCGCCGAGGAGACCGCGCGCCGTGTGGTGGCGGCGGTTGCCGCGCTTCGGGAGGAACCGTTGGCGAAACCGCCTGGTGTGGCGGAAACCGTGGAATGGGCCGAAGCGGCAACCCTTCTCCACCGGCAGGGCGATGCCTGGCCACGTGCGTTCGCGCGGGCGGTGGGCGTGGTGCTGAAGGATCAGGATGACCTCGACTACATCGCGCCGCGCCTTGATGCGATCCTTGCGGAGAGCGCAGCATGACACCGCGTGCGCTGGACCCGTTCCTCGACTTCCCGCAGGCGCTCAGGATGGCGGGCTTTCCTGCCTCTCCAGACCGGACGGAGACCTTCATCACGGCCGTTGGCCTTCTCGGGCCGCGCCGGATCGGTGACATCCGTCGCGCGGCGCATGCTGTCTACGGTCCCGGACCTGATCGGCAAGTGATGTTCGATACGGTGTTCGACATGGTGTTTCTCGGACGCCACCTGGCTGCTCCTGCGCCGGGTGAACCTGAAGAACTGCCGCAGAGTTATGACGCGGGCGCCTTTGAGGAGTTGCCTGTGCCGGACGAGGAGGCGCCATCAGGCGGCGAAGCGACGGCTGCGGAGCGGCTTTTCGCTCGCGCACTTTTGGCGGGGGATGAGGACGCGGCGCTGCGTGCCTTTACCCGTGCTCTGCCCGAACGTCTGCCGCGCAGGCGGGCCCGACGGATGGAGTCGGGCAAAGGGCGGCTGGCGGATGCACGCCGCGCCTTCCGTCAGATGCTACGCCGCGACGGAGAGATAACGCGGCTGCCGACGCGTCGGCGCATGACCCGCGAACGGCGCGTGCTCATGCTGATCGATGTATCCGGCAGCATGAAGGAAAACACCGACGGCGCGCTTCGTCTCGCTCACGCACTCCAACAGGGAGGCGAGCGGGTCGAGTGCTTCACGCTTGGGACCCGGCTGACAAGGGTCACGCGCGCGCTCCGTCACCAGAACCGGGATCAGGCGCTGACCCTTGCGAGCGGGCTTGTTGCCGACTGGGACGGCGGCACACGGTTGGGAGAGGCGCTGGCAGTGTTCCTTTCGATCCCGCGCTTTGCCGCCCATGCAAGAGGCGCGCTGGCCATCGTCATTTCTGACGGGCTGGAACGAGGAGGGCCTGAAGCGCTCGTTGCCTCGATGGAGCGGCTCTCGGCGCTGGCCTGGTCCGTGCTCTGGCTTTCACCGCTCGCCGCCGATCCTTCCTATCGGCCTGAGACCGGGGCGATGCGGGCGATTTTGCCGCTGCTTGACCGGCTGGGCGACGGGAGCACTCCGCCCGCCGTCGCGTCCGAGATCCTGGAATTCCGGAAGGGAGCGCGGTGATGGATATAATCGACGCTCATTTTCATGTCTGGCAGCAGTCGGACCTTCCCTGGCTGACCGGGCCAATGCAGCCTCGTATCTTCGGCCCTTACGAGCCGATTCGGCGGGACTATCCGATGTCGGAGTATCTGGACGACATCGCCGGGACCGGGGTGACGAAATCGGTTTACGTGCAAGCGAACTGGCCCGTCGAAAAAGCGGAGGACGAGGCCGCCTGGATAGAGAGCCTGATCGCCGAGACCGGCTGGCCCCATGGGCTGGTCGCCTATGCCGATATGACGGTTGCGGATGTTCGCCCCGCGCTCGATCGCCTGATGCGCTTTCCGCATCTCAGAGGCATCCGCCAACAGTTCCACTGGCACGAGAACCCCGCATACCGCTTTGCGCCCCATCCCGACCTATGCCGTGATCCGATTGTCCAGAAAAACGTCGCGCGGTTGGCCGACTACGATCTTGTCTTCGACCTGCAGGTGTTCGATGACCAGATGGCCGGGGCTTGCGAGTTGGCCGATGCCTGCCCGAACGTGACCTTTGTACTGCAACACGCCGGAATGCTTGAGGATACCTCTGACGAGGGTCGTGAGAAGTGGCGGAGTGCTCTATGGAAGCTTGCTGAGCGTCCGCACGTCGTCGCCAAGCTCTCTGGCTTCGGCACGTTTCAGCACCGGCTCGACCCCGAGCTGATCGGGTGGCTCACGTCCGAAACGATCGCCATGTTCGGCGCGGATCGCTGCCTCTGGGGATCGAACTTTCCAATCGAAAAGCTCTGGACCAACTACAACGCGCTGATCGGGGCGCATCGCGCCGCTGCAGGAAGTCTGAGTGCGGCCGAACAGGATGCCATTTTCAACAGGACAGCAGCCCGGGTCTACCGGCTGACGTGACAGGGAGGAGACGCAAATGGGACTGGAAATCAAGATACTCGATTATGGCGACATCGAACTCGAATCGAGCTTTCTGGTGCTGGGCCGCGATTGCGGACGGGTGCGCCGCGTGCCGGTCTACGGCTTTCTGATCCTCGGTGGCCAATACCCGATCGTCGTCGACACCGGTTATCGCGACAATGCGATCATGGAGACGCTTGGTATGCGGGGTCTTCAGTTCCATGAGAACATGATCGAGCGGCAGCTGGCCAATCACGGGGTCAAGCCGGGCGACGTGCGCTATGTCCTGCACACGCACCTTCATATCGACCATGCTGGCAAGGATGATCACTTCTCGATGAACACGACCGTGGTCATCAATCGGCGTGAACTCGAGTACTCGGTCTCTGGCTTGATGCATCCCCAATACCCGAAGCCCGACATCATCCATCTGGTCGAGCGGCTGCACCATCCGGGTGCGCTAAGGCTGGAGGACCTTGAAATCTCGGGGCCGGTGGAACTGATCCCCGGTGTCTTCCTTGAGGCGGCGGGGGCCCACACGGAAGGTTCCATGAATGTCCACGTCGATACGGTCGAGGGTCGGGCGACCATCTGCGGCGATGTGATCTACGACTTCAACGATCAGATCATCAATCCGATGCGGTCCTTCGGACCGGAAGAATATCAGGTGACCGGCAACCACGGCGGCTCCAAGCGTGGCGAGAAGGGGGCGATCCGCAAGCTGATGTATTCGGGTGCAAAGTTCCTGCTGCCCATCCACGACAAGCCCGCCAAGATTGAGCACGGACAGGTCGTCGGGCGGCTCGACATGGCGATACCGGGGGCAGTCAGCCAGTCGGTGCCGCGCCGTGACTGGTTCCCGGCGTGAGGCGGACACCATGGCACATGAAGCCCTCGATCCCGATTTTCGCAATCTGATCGACGAGCACGCCCCCGTCCGGCAGGAGGGGTCGGGCTTTACCTTCACCGAAGGTCCGATCTGGCATCCGGTTGACCACTACTTGCTGTTTTCGGACATGCCCGGCGACGTCCGGCGGCGGCTGGACCGGGCAGGTGTTCGGGAGATTATGAACCCGTCCCACAAGGGCAACGGGATGACCTATGATACCAACCTGAACCTGCTGGTTTGCGAACACGCCACCTCCAGCGTCGCGCGGTTCAGCCCGGATGGGCGGCGCGAAGTGCTGGCGTCGCATTTTGAGGGGCGCGAGTTGAACTCGCCCAACGATATCGTTGTGAAATCCGACGGTTCGGTCTGGTTCACCGACCCGTGGTACGGGCGAATGCCCGGTTACGGCGTCGAACGCCCGCGGGAATTGGGCTGGCAGGGCGTGTTCCGCCTTCCTCCGGGGCACAAGCCCGGAGACGAGCCGGAACTTGTGGTGGACCGGTATCTTTTCACAATGCCGAACGGTCTTTGCTTCTGCCCCGATGAATCAAAGCTCTACATCAATGACACCGAACAGGCGAACATTCGGGTCTTCGATGTGGAGGGTGGCAAGCTGGTCAATGGAAGAGTCTTCGCGGCCGGAATCCGCGACAGCCTCAAACCCGGCGTGCCGGATGGAATGAAATGCGACGCCGAAGGCAACATCTGGGTGACCGCTCCCGGCGGTCTCTGGATTTACGACAGCTCCGGCAAGCTCATCGGCAAGGTCTCGATCCCTGAACTTCCCGCCAATCTGCACTGGGGTGGCGATGACTGGCGCACGCTTTATGTTGCCGCATCCACCAGCGTTTACTCGGTGCCGGTGAAGATTGGGCCCCGGAACGAACCCTTCATGCGGGCGCAAAGATCTTCCTCCGCAGCTGCAAGCACGACCGCAGCCGCAACCACGTCAGAGGGTGGAGAGACACTCCGCCTGGACGCCTCCCGTTGTGCGCTGATCATCCAGGACATGCAGAACGACGTGGTTATGGAAGGTGGCGCCTTTGCCGAATCCGGAAGCCCTCAACACTGCAAGGAGCAGGATGCCATCGCCAACGTGGCGAAACTCGCCGCCCGATGCCGGGAGATGGGTGTTCCGGTGATCCACGTCCATTTCCTCGTCCCTCCTGGCGCACCCGGACTGACGCTGAATGCGCCATTGTTCGAGGGAGTGGTGGATGAAACGGCACTTGTGCGCGGGACCTGGGGTGGAGCTGCGGTCGATGACCTGACACCACAGCCCAACGACCACGTTGTCGAGAAGATGCGAATGAGCGCTTGGGAGGGCACCTCACTCGAAACGATCCTCAAGGCCGAGGGCCGTGACATCATTATCGAGACTGGAGCGTGGACGAACATGTCGATCGAGCACACGGCTCGAACGGGAGCCGACAAGGGCTATGTCATGGTGATCCCGGAGGACGGGTGTTCAACGATGAATGCCGACTGGCACCGTGCAAGCATCGACTACGCGATGCAGAACGTTGCATTGGTCACCAAGACCGCTGACGTGATCGCGGCCATCTACTGATCTGGTCTTTTGCATCTGGCCCGAGAGATTACCGAGGCAGAGGTAATGCCCCGCGGTGCGGTCTACGCTTGAAGTGACGGAATAGATGAGGCCTTCAACCCTTTCTCTTGACAGCGACTTGGCGTCCGTGGCCCAACCGTGAGAGCGGCATACCGACAATGCCGGGAATCGCACACCCACCCGTCGCGCAGGTCTCGAGGCAGATAGCCATATGACGATTCAACTTGACGATCTCTACCGGGCTCAGGCCCGCATCGCACCATACGTTCAACAAACGCCCTTGCGGCGTTCGAAAGCCCTAAGCGATCGTCTCGGTCGATCCGTTTGGCTGAAGATGGAGACCATGCATGACACCGGCGCCTTCAAGATCCGCGGTGCGGCCAATAGGCTGCTGTCACTCAGCGAGGCCGAACGCCGGCGTGGCGTGATTACGGTTTCAAGCGGCAATCACGGTAAGTCCGTCGCCTATATGGCCGAGAGGCTGGGTCTTCGCGCTGTGGTTTGTCTTACCCATCTGGTGCCGCCGGAGAAGGTAGCCGGGTTGCGCTCCTATGGTGCAGAGGTCGTGACCCATGGCGACAACCAGGACGAAGCGGACGCGAAAGCGCGGGAACTGGCCGAGCGGGACGGCTTGGTGTTCATTTCACCCTTCGACGATCCCTTTGTCATCGCAGGGCAGGGCACACTGGGGTTGGAAATTGCCGAGCAGTGCCCGTCTTTGGAAACGCTGTTGGTGCAATTATCCGGTGGCGGCCTGATGAGCGGAATTGCCATCGCGATGAAGGCTCTCAGACCGAGCGTCCGTCTCGTTGGAGTCTCATCGCTGCATGGGGCAGCCATGCACGAAAGCGTCAAGGCCGGTCGCATTGTTCAGGTCGACGAAAAGCCTTCCATTGCCGATGCTCTTCCCGGTCCGATACCGCCGGACAATGTTTACACCTTCGACCTGTGTAGTCGCCTGGTCGACGATTACGTCCAGGTGGACGACGCCGCTGTCGAGGCGGCGATGGCATTCATTCTGAGACATGAAAAGTGCATTGTGGAAGGCGGAGCGGCTGCAGGGGTGGCGCATCTGCTGACTCAGGGCGACAGCGTTGCAGGCGATGCCGTCGCTGCCATTTTGACTGGCGACAACATCGCGGTTGACCGTGCGCTGACCGTCTACGCGAAAGTCGGCGATCACAATCGTGGTGAGACCTGAGAGACGCATTGCCAAGTGCCGTACCTGCTCACGGGAAAGATCGGAACGCTGCCTGGAACGGCGCGGACGGGACAATCCGATCCATATTTGCAGTGTAGACGGTTTCGTGACGCCGTTGGCTGGCAGTCGGTTCAGGTCATCTTGCGTCGGTATTGACCTGGCGTCATTCCGGTGCGCTGTTTGAAGACGCGGGAGAAATGGGCCTGATTGGCGAAGCCCGCATCAAGTGCCGCCTCCGAGAGGCTCATCTTGCCTGCGCTTAGCAGCTTTTGCGAATGCTTGAGCTTCTGGTCGAGCACGTAGAGATGGGGTGTCTTTCCGGTGGCCTTCTTGAACGCGCGCGCAAAGTGATGGCGGCTGAGGCAAGAGACGTCGGCCAGATCCTCCAGGGTGATGCGCTCCGCAAGATGCGCATTTATGTATTCGACAACCCGCTTCAGGCGTCGAGCATCAAGAGCTCCGCTTGTCGAGGGTAGGCGGCGTTTGCGCACACTGCCGTAACGGCTCATCAAATGTGTTGTCAGGCATGCTCCTATTGTTTCAACGCGCAATGCACCGACCGGACTTTGCTGCTCGATCTCGTCGAGAATGGCCACTCCCAGTTGGCGGATGAATTCGTCCTGAAAGCCGCCTTCATAGCGCAGGCATTCACCGGTTAGATCCATGTCCAGCTCGGATACCATGAGCTGATCAAACGGCAGCGCGGGCAAAAATATGTGCAACACCTTGTGCATGTCGTCATGGATGCAAATGTTTCGCTCTTCGATCCCGGCTGGGCAGAGCCAGATCGTGCCCGGTTTCGCGTTGCTGATCTGAGTCTGGCCATCGCCCTTGCGGCTAACCTTTGAGTTGCCGGAAAGCAGAATGGCAACTTCGGTATCCCGGGGCAGGGTGTCTGGCAGTCGGCCCGCTTTGTGGTGCCATGTCTCCGCCAATAGCGATCTCCAATCGCGGCCTGCGCTCGACGAGAGCTGTCTGCCCGTCGTGTATTTCTCCTCGCTGTGGCCATCTATCGTCATGATGTGTTCCCCACGCGTTTCAGGTTTTGCCGCGACACCCTGTTTTCAAAAACATGGTCCGATTTTGTCCAATCCCGGCTTCAAACCAGTTGACCTCGGTTCTCGGTGACGAACTGAGCAACATCGGACAATGCGCGAGCACTCTTGGACAAGACCATCGCGATTGCGCCCACTACCGTCGCACATATCGCAGAACACAGCATGCCACAAAGAAACTTGAATTGGAAAGTAATTTTATTTGAAGAGGAAAGTAAGTCCGCTGGAGGCCCGTTCGGGGAGGCACGCGTTGCGGATGGACGGCTGCGGAAACAGGCGACAGGCGGGGCAGCTCCCGTTCAATGCGAAGACAGGGAGACCCGTATATGACCATCAAACGCCCCACGGTTGAGCAGCTTCACGAGATTGTCTCGGACTTGGGCATGTCGATGACCAGCGAACGCGTGGCTGAGTTCCTGGAATGCATGGAACCGAACTTTCAGGCCTATGACCTGATCGAATCGATGCCGGATGAAAAACCGGTGGTTCAGTACCCGCGCACCCCCGGATACCGGCCATCGGGTGAAGAAAACGCGCACAACGCATGGTACGTGAAAACCGACATCAAGGGTGCGTCCGACGGGCCGCTCAAGGGCAAGACCGTCGCGGTCAAGGACAACGTGTGTGTCGCGGGCGTGCCCTTGATGAATGGGGCGTCCGTACTGGAAGGCTACATGCCGGACCTGGATGCCACGGTCGTGACCAGATCGCTGGATGCGGGCGCAACTGTCATTGGCAAGACTCATTGCGAGTACTACTGCCTTTCGGGCGGGTCGCATACGAACGCGACAGGGCCGGTTCATAACCCGCACAAGATGGGATATGCCTCAGGCGGCTCGTCTTCGGGCAGCGCAGTTGTCGTTGCTTTGGGAGAGGCAGATCTTGCTATTGGCGGCGATCAGGGCGGATCAATTCGTCTGCCTTCTTCCTTCAGCGGCACCTACGGCATGAAAGGCACGCACGGGCTTGTTCCCTACACCGGTGCAATGCCGATCGAGGCGACAATCGACCACTTGGGTCCGATCACCAATTCAGTTGAAGACAACGCGCTCTTTCTGGAGGTTCTGGCCGGGTCGGATGGGTTGGATCCGCGTCAATACGACGTGAAAACAGCCAAATATTCCGACGCGCTGGGGTTGGGTGTGAAAGGTCTCAAGGTCGGCCTCCTGAAGGAGGGATTTGGCTTTGAATCCAGCGAAGCCGATGTCGACACATCCGTCATGGACATGGGCAAGAAGCTCAAGGACCTGGGCGCTGACGTTCAGGAAGTCTCCGTGCCGATGCACCTGATGGGGCCCGTCATATGGACGCCTATAACGCTGGAGGGTCTGCAATGGCAGATGATGCACGGCAACGGAATGGGCATGAACTGGGAGGGGCTCTACACCACCAGCCTCATGGATGCCCATGCCGCCTGGCGAGAACGCGCGGATGAGCTTTCGGACTCGCTCAAGGTTTCAATGTTTGTCGGAGAGTACTTCGTCAGGCAGTACCGTGGCCGCTACTATGCCAAATCCATGAATATCCTGCGGCGTCTGAGAGCCGCCTATGACGCGGCGCTGGCGCAGTGTGACGTGCTGTTGATGCCCACGACGCCAATGAAGGCCACCCCGTTGCCGGATACGGACGCACCGTTGGCTCTCTATCTGCAACGCGCTTTCGAAATGATTCCGAATACCGCGCCCTTCAATGCGACCGGTCACCCGGCCTTGTCGTTGCCGTGCGGCATGAGTGACGGATTGCCGGTCGGGGCCATGCTGGTCGGAAAGCACTGGGACGAAAAGACAATTTATCAGGTTGCGGACGCCTACGCGTCCGCAACGCAATAAGCGCAAAGGGAGAACACGCTGTGCCTCACGATCACCATTATCAACCGTTGCCCGACACCGAATTGAGGGTCCGGGCGCTGGAGTCAATTTTGCAGGAACAGGGCCTGCTTGACCAGGACGTCACCGATGTCCTGGTTGATACATACGAAACGAAAATCGGTCCGCGAAACGGCGCCAAGGTCGTCGCCAAGGCTTGGACCGATCCAGATTACAAGAAGCGATTGCTGGAAGACGCAACCGCCGCAATTGCAGAACTCGGGTTTTCCGGTGTCCAGGGCGAGGACATGGTCGTCGTGGAGAACACCGAAAAGGTTCATAACCTCATCGTTTGCACGCTGTGTTCCTGCTATCCGTGGCCAACACTGGGATTGCCGCCTGTCTGGTACAAAGCCGCACCCTATCGTTCACGTGCCGTCAAGGATCCTCGCGGTGTCCTCGAAGAATTCGGGACAAAGCTTCCGAAAGACGTGGAAATTGCCGTTTGGGATACAAACGCCGAACTTCGTTACATGGTTCTTCCCATGCGGCCATCCGGAACCGAAGGATGGAGCGCTGAGCAGCTCGAACAGCTCGTCAGTCGCGATTCGATGATTGGCGTCAAACTCTGTGAAACACCAAACTAGATCGGGAGGGAAACATGAACGGTATTCACGACCTGGGGGGCATGGATGGTTTCGGGCCGATAAATCCCGAGCCTGACGACGCTCCCAAATTTCGCTTTGAATGGGAGAAGAAGGTCTTTTCCTATTTCTTTCTGCTTCTCGCTGCAGGGAAGTTCAACATCGATCAGTTCCGCCATGCGATCGAGCGGCTGGGGAACCTGCATTACCTGGAAGGAAGTTACTACGAACATTGGCTCGGCTGTTACCAGATACTCCTTGATGAAAACGGCACAGTTCCGAAGGAGAAGCTCGAAGCCCGAATGGCTGAACTCGCGAAGGAGGCAAGCTGATGGCCGCACTTACCGCTGATATCATCCCGGATCTGGTCGCCTCCAGGCAGCTGTCCACGCGCGTCGAGCATGACCTCCCGTCTCGCTTTGAGATCGGAGACAAGGTTCGCATCAAAAATCGCAACCCCATCACCCATACGCGGATTCCAGGTTACACCAAAGGCAAGGCTGGCGTGGTGCATCTCTTCCACGGCACTTTTCATTTCAACGATGCCGTCGCCCATGGATTGGAAGATCATCAAAATTGCTATTCGGTGAAGTTCACCTTCAGAGAGCTCTGGGGCGATGATTATTCGGAGACCGACTACGTCTATATCGACATGTTCGATGAGTATCTGGACGAAGCATGATGGCGGTTCAGGTCTCTCAAAACGAGTTGAATGAGACACCGCTCATTCCAAAGGATGATGAAGGGCCAACCTTCAAGGAACCATGGCAGGCACGCGCCTTTGCCATCACCCTGCAACTTGCCGAAGCCGGCACCTTTTCCTGGAAAGAGTGGTGTGAAGCCCTCTCAGGACAAATCAGGCTGGCTCAGGCACAGGGTGATCCGGACCTGGGCGATACCTATTATCTTCACTGGCTTGGCGCACTGGAAAGGCTGGTGGTGCAAAAACGGGTCTCCGACCAGGACGGGTTGACCATGGCCTTCGAAGACTGGCGCGCCGCCGATCGTGCGCGCGTTCATGGCGAAGCCCCGGTTTACGTCAAAGGCGCGAGCCGGAGCTCAGACACACACCATTGAGAAAAGCGGCTGGCCGAACCGTTGCGGCTGGCCGCATTTGCAACCTTGGACACTGCGTTTCGCAAGGGCGGGAGCGCACCGGTGACGATATGCGTTGCGCAACAGGGGTCGGTGCAATGAAAAGCAACCTGCACAAAGCGTCGGAAACTGAAGGATCGCGATTTTGCCTCACTGAGATCAGCGTCGCGTGGCTGATTGCCGTTGCGGTTCTCTTTGCCGCTTTGTTGTGGCGCATGATTTTTCAGGTTCTCTGATGGGCTCCCTGGTCAGCTTGCGGCGTATTGCGTTGGGATATCCGGGGCGAACACTGTTTCGGAATCTCTCCATGGATCTCGAAGCTGGCACGAGCCTGGCTGTTTTGGGCGCCAACGGGTCTGGCAAGAGCAGCTTTGTCAAACTGCTGCTCAACCTGATGGCGCCTCTGGCTGGGCAGGTCTCGTGGCCCTGCGGGCATCCGCCGGTCATTGGCTATCTTGCACAGATGACCGAGTTTGACCGCCGTTTCCCGCTTCGCGTGAAGGATCTGGCAGCGATGGGGGCCTGGCGGGAGATGGGTTTTTGGGGTCAGCTGAACGGCACACGGCGTGCGCGTGTTGAGGCCGCTCTGGATGAGGCTGACGTCGCCGATATCGCGGATCAGCCCATTCACACATTGTCAGGTGGCCAGTTGCAACGTGCGCTCTTTGCCCGTGTGATCGTCCAGGACGCGCCGCTGATCTTGCTGGATGAGCCCTTCAGCGGGGTGGATCAAAGCACTGAGGCGCATCTGCTCTCGATTACGCGGCGCTGGCGCGACGAAGGCCGTGCGGTGGTTCTCGTTGTGCATGACCTGTCATCGGTTCTGGATCATTGCAACGCCGCGCTTTTGCTGGGCCACGGCGAAGCCTGTTTTGGTTCGGTTGAGGAGGTGGTGACGCCGGACCGTTTGATCGAACACGGCTACCTTTCTGAAAGTCAGGCCGCCTGGATGCTTCGCGCACCTCAGCCGCGATCTGTGGAGGTCGGTGGTGTTTGACGTTTTCGCGGAAATGTGGAGCTACGCTTTCATGCGGCGCGCGTTTGTCGCGACAAGCATCCTCTCGGCCTCGATTGCGCCAGTAGGGGCATTCCTCGTCCTGCGACGGCTGTCCCTTGCGGGCGAAGCCATGGCCCATGCAATCACACCCGGCATCGTCATCGGCTTTGTGTCCGCCGGCCTTTCCGTCATATCGCTTTTGGTCGGTGGATTGATCGCGGGGGTCGGGGTCGCTGCTCTCACGGCATTTCTGGCGCGTCGAACCATTTTGCGAAGTGACGCCAGTCTTGCCTCGCTTTACCTGATTGCGCTGGCCGTGGGCATTTTTGTTCTGTCGACTGCCGGGTCCGCGATCCCGCTGAAGAGTTTTCTGTTTGGCTCAATCCTGGGAATTGACGATGCCTCCATGATCCTGCTGGGATGCGTGGCCACGGTCACTCTTGTGTCCTTCGCGGTGCTGCTCAGACCCCTGATCATGAGCACGATCGATCCCGTCTTTTTCGAAACGCAGGTGCGGCGGCCCTGGCTAGTTGAGCAAGGCTTTATGCTGCTGTTGGTGCTTAATCTTCTGGCCGCCTTCAAGACCTTGGGCACGCTGATGGCAGTGGGGTTGATGATCCTGCCTGCGACCTCGGCGCGGTACTGGTCCAACACGATCACCCTGCAGATGGTCCTGGGATTTCTTCTCTCACTGATCAGCTGCTGGCTGGGGCTGACGCTCTCCTATCTTTTCCCAACCACCCCGTCCGGGCCAAGCATCGTGTTGGTGGCCGGCGCTATTTTCACGCTGTCGTTCATTCTGGGGCCCTTAGGACTGGCGGCACGACTGACGCGCAAAGCGGCACCGACAAGTCGCGCACCATACTTCATAACCAAGACAGGGAGATCCCCATGAGTATTTTGAAGTCTACCTATGCGATCGCCATTTCGCTGGCTGTTGCAGCCATGCCGTCGGCGGTTGGCGCAGAGGAGCTGAAGGTCGTCGCCAGTTTTTCGATCCTGGGTGACATGGTTGAGCAGGTTGTCGGAGACCATGCGACCGTGACCACAATTGTCGGTCCGGACGCGGATGCGCATGTTTACCAACCCTCCGTTGCGGACGTGCGCGCGGTGGCGGATGCAGATGTGATCTTTGTCAACGGGCTGGGATTCGAGACCTGGTCGGATGCGCTGATCAGGGAATCCGGATCCAAAGGCAGCGTTCACGTGGCAACCGAAGGCGTTACGCCGTTTCTGGTTGACGGAGAGGTCGATCCTCACGCCTGGAATGCGCTGACCAACGGCGTCATTTACGTTCGTAACATTGCTGCGGTCCTGTCGGATGCAATGCCGGCGCATGCCGATGACATCGCAGCGAACGCGGCAAGCTATATCGCCGAATTGGAAGCCCTGGATGCGAGAACCAGGACGCAGCTCGCAGGCTTGCCGGCGGCCAGGCGTACAGTCGTGACGGCGCATGATGCCTTCGGTTATCTCGCCGATGCTTATGGGCTGAATTTTCTCGCGCCGGTTGGCATAGACACGGAAGCCGAACCGTCAGCGCGGGAGTTGGCTGCCCTGATTGATCAGATCAAGGCCGAAGGTGTGGCAGCACTGTTCGTGGAAAACATCTCGAGCCCGGCGCTGGTGCGACAAGTGGCGGATGAAACCGGTCTGAACATAGGTGGACGCCTGTTCTCCGATGCTCTTTCAGAACGTGGCGGCCCGGCCACGAGTTATCTTTCGATGTTCGAACATAATCTTGGAACACTGGTAAAGGCCTTGAAGTCCGGACAAGGCAGCTGAGGCCCGACGGACAAGGAAAAGGCTCCTACCGGCTGGATAGGAGCCTTTTTTTGTCCTGGTCGCTTGGCTCAGGATTCTCCTGCTATCAGCTTTTCAAAATAATCATCCATGGTGATCACGCCGCCTTCGCTTTCGGTCTTGCCCTGGTCCTTCTCCGGCAGAACATCCTGCATGATGTCCAGGCGCTTCCAGCTTGGGAAAGGTTGCGATCCGTCCTTGGCGGGCACGTAGGGGCTGGGCTCGACCCGCTTGTGCTTGTGAATATACCGGGCGCAGTTGATCCAGCATGATGTCACTTCGACCCGCGCGATCATGCTGGCCCCCGGATAGCGGGCGATCTCAGGGTCATCGAAGGACAGTTTGGCGTTGCCCTGAATGCGCACGCGGTGCGGTGTTTCGAAATCGATCAGAAGTATTCCCACTTTGCCTGACGACTGGATGTTGCCCATCGATTTGAACATGCCGTTGCCGTCATAAGCCGGGAAAATCACCGTCTTCGGATCCAGTACGCTCAAAACACCGGGTGACCCGCCCTTGTAGCTTACAGTGGGTTCGCCGGCGGCGTTGACCGTCGACAGGAAGAAGAAATCGCGGCTTTCGATGAATGGAACATGGGGTTCCTCGATTTCGTCTCGGATGACGGCGTCAAACACAGTGTTGGCGAGTTTTTCGGTGCCGTGTGTCCTTTGCAACTCTCGCTCGTCGTCGGAGTAAAAAGTGTCGGAGGTTAGCATGTTGATCTCCAGGTATTTCGTTGGGTGAGAAGAGGTCTGGTGGGCAGTCGGCCGGCCGGGGACCTTCCTCGCAACAGAAAAGGGCCGCGCTGCTCTTGCGCGGCCCTTTGAGAATTCAGTCTCGTTTGGCTTGGAAGATGTCCATGCCGCCTCGACCGCCTTCACGGTCGGACGCGAATGCGAGATATCTGCCGTCTGCGGTGGCTGATGGCATGTGCTCTTCGGCGGGTGTGTTGATGGGAGCAGCGAAGGCGACCGGGTTCACGAATTTGGCCGGGTCCGCTTCTGTGTGGGCATTCTCGAACTGCCACAGATCACTGCCGCCCACACCGCCTTCGGGGTAGATGGCCCAGATCAGACCGTGGAACGGGTCGAAATGCGCGTCCACGTGCGGTGTGCTGTTGGGCAGTATTTCGGCCATGGATGCGGTCATGTTTTCGCGCGAGAAGCTGGTGCGCTTGAATTCCAGGGTGCCAAGGTCGGTTGAAGCCGCAGAGGTAAAGTAGATCTTGTCACCCATGAGAATCGGGCAGCTGTCGAACCCAGCACCGTTGACCCCGCCGTTTTCCTGGCAACCGAGGTGCTTTGCGGGCTCCCACGCCTGATCATCCGTGATGTCCGCGCGGTAGCTGGCATAAAGGTCCAGCGATCCACATCCACCGGGCCGGTCGCTGGCGAAAATCAGATAATGACCGTCTTCAGACAGGACCGGACTGTGATCGGTTGCGCTGCTGTTGATTGTGTCCGGGAGCAGGGCAGGGACGCCCCAAGGCTCGGACGGAGAGCGCCTGTGCGAGACATAGATGTCATACCGGGTCTCGGACCCATCCTTGCGGAAGATCCAGCCATCCTCGATATCCGCATCCTGGTTCTTGTTGGGCCGGTTCGATGAGAAATAGAGCGTCATCCCATCCGCTGTCATAACCGAAAACGCTTCGTGGTACTCGGTGTTGATATTGCCCCCGATGTCCATGAGTTTCCAGTTGCCCTGGCCGGCGGTTGCGGCGGAGCCAGACAGTGCGATCGCACATGTCGCGGCCAAGAGTTTCAACGATGTTTTGTCCATGGTGTCCTCCCTTTGGAACAACATGGCCTGGTGCCCTCCGTGCCCAGATGCGTGCCAACCGGCTAAGGGGAGAAAGCATCAGAGAGCACCAAACCACTTGATTGGAAGAGAGTGCCAGGGGATGTCAGATATTGATTTCCTCTGTTTGCGACGTTCTTGCCTGATGTTGCTCAGATAGGCGGTCCAGGCAGGGATGAAAAAACCCATGGCGTTGCGAGACGCCATGGGTCAACGGGTCGTCGTGTGTGGTGGGATCAGGTCTGTCGCAATTGAACTCGGCGGATTTTGCCGGAAATCGTCTTGGGCAAGGTCGTTACGAATTCTATTTTGCGCGGGTATTTGTAGGGGGCCGTCAGCTTCTTGCAGAAATCCTGGATTTCCTCAGCCAGCGTGTCGTCACCCGCCGTTCCTTCTGAAAGAACGATGAAGGCTTTGACCAATTGGCCGCGCGTCTCGTCCGGGATACCCACGACTGCGCTTTCAGCGATTTTGGGATGCTCCAGCAGTGCACTTTCCACCTCGAACGGACTGATCCGGTACCCCGCGGATGAGATCAGGTCATCAGACCGGCCCTCGAACCACAGATAACCGTCGGCATCGCGTGAAGCGGTGTCTCCCGTATAGTACCATCCATTTCGGAACGGCTCGGTCACAAGCGAGCCGTCTTGCAGATAGCCGTGAAACAGGCCCGGTGGCCAAGCGTCAGAGGTGCGAATGGCGATATGTCCGATGGTGCCATCCGGAACGACATTGCCATCATCGTCGACGACATCGACATCAAACCCCGGGACCGGTTTGCCCATCGAACCCAAACGCGTCTCTACATCCGGAAAGTTCCCGACGATGTTGATGGTTTCCGTCTGGCCATAACCGTCGGCGATCACGGAGCCGGTGTGCTCTTGCCAATAGCGAATGACCTCGGGATTCAGCGGCTCGCCAGCGCCGAGGCAACGGCGCAACGACGTCAGGTCGTATTGCGTCAGGTCCTGCTGAGCGAAAAGCCGGTACACCGTGGGTGGTGCGCAAAATGTCGTCACGCCCAGTTCGGCAATGGCTTTCAGGTGCGCTTCGACGTTCATGCCAGGAGCATCGTAGAGCACGGTGGTCACACCCATCAGCATCTGCGGGAACAACATACCCCAGGCGGCCTTTGCCCACCCGGTGTCCGTCAGGGTCCAGTGCACATCGCTTTCGCGCAAATCCATCCAAAACAGCGCTGTCGCCGCATGGGCCAGGGCGTAACCGAAATTGCGCGGCACCATTTTGGGCAGGGCGGTGGTGCCGGATGTGAAATAGATCATCATGGTGTCTTCGGATGAGAAAGGAGCGACATCCTGATCAACCAAACCGCCGTTCTGCGCCTCGCAAAGGTCCACGAAAGACAGCCAATCGCCCGATGCGTCCCCCACGACAATAAGGTGGTCGAGTGTCGGGCACTCACTGCGGATTGCATCGACCTTTTCGACATGTTCGGGGGAGACGATCGCGGCCTTGGCGCCGGCCTGATTGATACGATAGGCGATGTCCTTGGCGGTCAGCAGATTGGTGCCCGGCATGGAGATCACGCCGGCTTTCATGCAACCAAACAACACTTTGTGCCATTCCGGTCTGCGTCCGATCACCACACAGGCGGCATCCCCGCGTTCCAGTCCAAGAGCCAGTAGCGCTTGCGCAAACTGTGCGGAGGCCAGAGAAAGATCGGAATAGGTCAGCGTGGTTTTGGTTCCTGCCACGACATCGATCGCCAGGAGAGCATCCTTGTCCGCTTCCCTGGCACGGGCGTCCAGGACGTCAAACGCGAAGTTGAATGACTCTGGAATATCGACTTTGAAGTTACTGCTTGCCGCCTCATAGCTGCGGTCAATGTGGTCGAATGTGATCATGGTGTCCTCCCTCAGCGGGTATTGCGCAGCACGTCGCGCGCAATGACCAGCTTCTGCACTTCGCTGGTGCCCTCGTAGATCTGGCAGATACGCACATCGCGATAGATGCGCTCCACCGGAAAATCGCGCAGGTAGCCGTAGCCGCCATGGATCTGAATGGCGGCAGAACAGACACGCTCGGCCATTTCCGAGGCAAAGAGTTTTGCCATGGACGCCTCGCGCAGGCACGGTGCGCCACTATCCTTCTTGCTGGCGGCCAGCATGACAAGACCGCGCGCAGCTTCGATATCAGTCACCATTTCCGCGAGTTTGAAGGAAATGCCCTGATTGGATGCGATCGGTGCGCCGAAGGCCTGACGTTCCGCGGCATAGTCGCGAGCCACTTCGAAGGCCTTGCGGGCCATGCCAATGGCTTGCGCTGCAATGCCGATGCGTCCACCTTCCAGGTTTGCCAGCGCGATCTTGTAGCCGTCGCCTTCCTCACCCAACCGGTTCTTGATCGGGACCCGCATGTCATTGAAGCTCAACTGACAGGTGTCCGAGGAGTTGATCCCGAGCTTTTCTTCAACCCGCACAACTTCATAGCCGGGCGTGTCCGTCGGTACGATGAAAGCGGAAATCCCTTTTTTGCCCGCGGATTTGTCCGTAACGGCGAAGACAATGATCATCGTGCCGTTCTTGCCGGACGTGATGAACTGTTTGCTGCCGTTGATGACGTAATCGTCGCCGTCCCGCACTGCCGTCGTGCGCAGGTTGGAGGCATCGGATCCCGCCTGTGGTTCTGTCAGGGCAAACCCGCCGATCCATTCTCCGCTGGCCAGTTTGGGCAAGAAGTTCTGCTTTTGCTCTGCGGTCCCGTAGCGAACGATAGGCACACAACCCACCGAGGAATGCACCGAAAGAATGGTTGAACAAGCCCCGTCGCCTGCCGCGATTTCCTCAATCACGCTGGCGTAACTGACCATGTCGCTGTCGATGCCGCCATATTCTTCGGGCACCAGCATGCCCAGAAAGCCAAGCGCGCCCATTTCGTCCAGTTCTGCCCGAGGAAACCGGTGATCCTTGTCGCGCCCTTCGGCACCGGGCCAAAGCTGCTCTTGCGCGAATTGACGCGCGGTTTCCCGAATTGCCAGTTGTACGTCGTCCAAAATCAAAGGTATCACTCCATCAATTCAAGAGAAACGGCCGTTGCTTCGCCGCCGCCGATGCAGATGGCGGCAAGGCCTGATTTGACCTGCCGATGCCGCATCGCATTCAAAAGCGTAACGATGATCCGTGCACCCGAAGCTCCGATCGGATGTCCGAGCGCACATGCGCCGCCATTGACGTTTGTCAGATCATGCGGCAACCCAAGCGACTTCATTGCGGCCATGGCAACAACGGCAAAAGCCTCGTTCACCTCGAACAGTCCGTAGTCACTCAAATCGGTACCGGTTTTGGCCAGGAGCTTCTCGACCGCGCCGATGGGTGCGACAGGAAATTTATCTGGTGTCATGCCATGGCTCGCGTGGCCGGTGATGCTCGCCAGCGGGGTCAGCCCTTTCGCCTCGGCTACCGATGCGCGCGTCAGGATGAGTGCTGCCGCCCCATCGGAGATGCTGGATGCATTCGCGGCGGTCACGGTTCCATTGCTGGCGAAGGCCGGACGCAGCAATGGTATCTTGTCGCGTCGTGCATTGCGCGGTTGCTCGTCACTGTCAATGACCACGGTTTCCCTGCGGCCCCGCACCTCGGTCAAAGCGATTTCATCGGCGAAGGCTCCATCGGTTTGCGCGGCAAGGGCACGGTCGAGCGAGGCGATGGCATATTCGTCCTGTGCGTCCCGGGTGAATTGGTAGTCGGCTGCACAACGTTCAGCAAAGACACCCATCAGCGTTCCTTTCTCATAGGCATCTTCAAGCCCGTCGAGGAACATGTGGTCCTGGAGCTCAGAATGACCCATGCGCAACCCGCTCCGCACCTTTGGTAACAGGTAGGGCGCGTTCGACATGCTCTCTGTGCCGCCAACGAGTGCGAGGTCGCAGCTTTGTGCTGTCAGGCCATCATGGGCCAACATCGTGGCCTTCATGCCAGAGCCACACATCTTGTTCACCGTGGTCGCGACGGCTGTCTCAGGCAGACCTGCACCCAAGGCGATTTGCCGGGCAGGGGCCTGGCCCTGACCTGCGCTCAGAACATTGCCGAAGATCACCTCGTCCACGTCGCTGGCTGCGGCTCCAGACTGGTCAAGCGCGGCGCGCGTGGCCACCGCGCCGAGCTCGGCGGCCGTCAGGCCTTGCAGCTCACCACCAAGCCCGCCAATTGCTGTGCGTTTCGCGCCGACAATCACAACCGGGTCGTTCATGAAACTTCCTTTACTCTGATGTGCCTGTGAGCGTGGCGTCCAGGCAGATGATTTCCGCGTGCAGGGACGTGCAAACGATCTTGGCAACCGATTCATCGGCGGCGTCGGTTACGTCAACCTTGTGGATGCTCCCGGCTTTGGGGGTGGCCGCGGTTTCCGTTACATCCCATGCATTCATTGACGTGCCATGCGCGTATCGCGCTGATGTTTGGCATGCATTCTGACCCGGACCGGATGGGCCTCCTGTGACGGTGGTCGGATGTGTCATGTGCCATGAAGCCTCCTCCATCCCCTCACATAAAGCTTGTGTTCTTGCGACACAGTGCCAGTATTGGTCAACGTGATGACACAAAATGCCACTGCCAGGATCGCCCGCGTCTTCGTTGACGAAGTGTTGGAATGCGGACAGCGGGCAGGAGTCGACATTCGATGCCTGCTCTCAGAGCTTGGGTTCAGCTTCGCAGACCTTGATGAAATGACCCCGGCAGACTTTGCGAAGTTATGGCTGGAGATGGCCTTTCAGATCGGGGATGAGTTCTTTCGACTGGGCAAGCGACCCATGGCGCCGGGCAGTTTCACCCTGATGGGCCATGCGGTGCGTGGCGCGCCGACATTTGAAGTTGCCCTCAGACGGGCGCTGCGTTTTCTTCGCGTTGTTATTGAAGAGCCCTACGGCGTCGTGGAGGTCGAGCGTGACCGATGCACCGTGCGGCTTGTCGAAAGCGGCGCCGCTCGCTCGGCCTTTGCTTATCGGACATTTTTTCTGATCCTCCACGGCTTGAACTGTTGGCTTGTACGGGAACGGATCTCGCTTTTGCACATTCAGTTCCCCTGTGAACCGCCCAGCAGGCAGGACGATTACGGGGATTTTTTCGGGCGACCTGTCGTATTCAACGCGATTGAGGCCGCGATCCAATTTGATGCGCGTTATCTTCAGCGCTCTGTCCAACGAACCGAGGGAGACCTGAAGGTGTTTTTGCGCACGACTCCCGAAACGCTTTTGCGCGGATACCGTCCTGTTTTGAGCCTGAAGCGACGGGTTCAGGACCTGTTGGATGGATATGATCAATCAGACTGGCCGTCGACCGAGGACATTTGCGCGGCCCTGAACATGTCCAGATCGACACTGCATCGCCGGCTGAAAGCCGAGGGGCAGACGCTGCGGCTGATAAAGGACGAAAAACACAAGTCTCAGGTGACGTATCTGCTCAAGTCAACGGAGATGCCGGTAGCCGAAATCGCGCTACGTCTCGGATATGCGGAGCCAAGTGCGTTTCACCGCGCATTTCGAAAATGGTTTGCAACCACACCAAACGCCATGCGGAAGGGCTTGGCCAAATCCGTTGGGAAACAATAGCGCGTTCGTTTGGGCGCGGTTTGCAAGGTGGGCTTTAGAGGCTTGCCAAATCGACCATCCTGCTCTTATTTAAGGCGCGTTGAAAGCACCAGAAATCAATGAAAAATCGAGAAAAAACATTCGCCGTTGCACCCATGATGGATTGGAAAGACTATACAATGGTTTCAATCACTTAAACGGTCACGTGTACAATTCCTGTACATCTAGAGATCAAAGAAAATCCGGGAATTTTGTATTTTGTCGGGCATTTGGCTGTGGTTTTGAATGTCCGCATACGCATGTGAACACTATCTGATTGAGTGCATAAAAATGAGGGTAGGGCGGAGCCAGCTCGATTGGCTGAAGTGTGCAATTTGACGAGGGGCCATTGAATCGCCACCCAAAGCAAATCGAAATGAAACTCAATGATCACCGCTGCAAAGTCGGTGATCCGCTAGTGTCTCAATCACAGCGCACTCCCCAACAGATTTGGCATCGCAGGCTGATATCCTTTTGAGTTCCCGTTCAAGCTTTTTGAGTTTGGTGATCTTTGCCCTTGTATCCGCCAGATGCCGCGTCGCTATATCATGGGCATTCCCGCAGGGTTGTTCAGGATGCTGACTGAGTGCCAAAAGTTCGCGGACATCTTCAATGGAAAATCCCAATTCTCGCGAATGCCGGATGAATGAAAGCCGTTTCAATCCGTCATTTGAATAACGCCGCTGATTGCCTTCAGTCCTTTCAAGGGCGTCAATCAGGCCCATTTGCTCGTAGTAGCGGATGGTTGGCACTTTAACGCCTGTGCGCTTGGAAAGCTCGCCAATTGAGAACATGAAAATTTCCTCTTGAAGCTATAGCTACTAGAGGGATTATATTGCTGTCAGTTGATAGTTGAAAGACTGAACATGACAGTCCCACCGCTTGCTTTGCTGTTCATTTGTGCCGTGTGCGCTTTCGTGCTTGCGAACCTTATTCCCATTGTCACGTTCACCGCGCCGCTTTGGCTGGTGGCGTTTGCGTTGCTCACTGGAGCTGCATTTCTGCTGCCAGCCGTAACCAGCTTTGTGAAGCACGAGACGACCGTCAGTCCGCTGTCACCGAGTAGCGCAACAACCTTGGTGACTGATGGTGTATTCGGCGTCACGAGGAACCCGATGTATGTCGGAATGCTCCTGCTGCTGCTGGGCTTTGTGCTCTGGTTGGGTGCCATAAGCAGCCTTGCCATGGTCATCGCGTTTTTCGCCCTGTTGGATCGAAATCAGATCCCCACCGAAGAGCGATCCCTTCTGGATATATTCGGAGACAACTACCGCACCTATTGCAAGCGCGTGCCGCGTTGGCTTTTCGTCCGTCAGGAGGTGGCAAAATGAGCAAGGACAATGAAGCCTGTGGCTGCTCTGGCAATCCGCAATTCGACGGCATTGATCCAACCTACAAGCGCATCTTGTGGGTGGTCATTATCATCAATGCCGCGATGTTTCTTGTCGAAATGTCTGCGGGTAAGCTGGCGGGGTCCCAAGCCCTGCAAGCTGACGCGCTCGACTTTCTTGGTGATGCGCTCACCTACGGCCTTAGTCTTGCTGTCATTGGTATGAGCCTGAAAGTTCGTTCCATTGCCGCCCTTCTTAAGGGCCTCAGCCTGCTGGTCATGGGGCTTTGGGTTTTCGGATCCACCGCCTATCAGTTCTTCGTTCTCGGCGTGCCAAAGGCGGAGATCATGGGATTGATCGGAGTTCTTGCTCTTACAGCGAACGTCGCGAGCGTTTTGCTTTTGATGCGCTACAAGGACGGTGACGCGAATGTTCGCTCAGTCTGGCTATGCTCACGCAATGACGCCATCGGAAACGTGGCCGTTATGATCGCCAGTGCTGCGGTTTGGATGACAGCAACGGCATGGCCCGACCTTATTGTTGCGATTGTCATGGCGGGGCTGTTTTTGCGCTCATCGCAACTCATTCTCGTGCAGGCATGGCAGGAGTTCCGCAGCGGTGAGGATTTGAGTGCACTGGCAAGTCATGGACATGACCACGCCCATTGAATTGCTTTTTTTCGGCCTCCTGATTGGCGCGACAGCCGGGGTTTACATGCTCGGCATGTTGCTTTGGTCGATCAAGCAACCGGAAAACAGAACGTGGCCACCCGATCAAGCGACGACAGCCATCAAATTCCGTGTCTGGTTCATGACCACCCTGATATTTGCGTCTGCATTTGTTTTGGGTGTTCTGGATTGGAACCGATTTGATTGGCCCCCTTCTGCCAGGTGGACCGTTGGTCTGCCGCTAATCCTGATCGGAAACCTGGTTGTCTGGCGTGGTGTTCTCAAGATTGGAATGGCAGCGACCAGTGGCGAGGCCACAGGGCTTGTTACGACCGGTCTTTATCGTTGGTCCAGGAACCCTCAATACGCGGCGGACATCGCAATCCTGATGGGCTGGGGTGTTCTTTCAGCCTCAATGTGGGTGCTTCCAGTTCTGGTAATTGGGATTGCGGTTTTGGCTATAGCACCGTTGGCGGAGGAGCCTTGGCTGGAAGAGGTTTATGGCCAAGAGTATCGAAACTACAAAGCTTCCGTCAGGCGTTTCATCTAATCGTGTGAATTCGACCAGCGCGCTGCCAAGCGAAAAAAGCTGCCAGCAAAAACAACAGGAGCAGCGCAACGCTGGCAAATCCCCAACCGTCTTTCACGGCCTCCTCGATCACCGATCCGAACAGATAGCCGGCACCCACAAGAAGCCCCGTCCATAAAAGTGCAGATGCGCCGTTGAGAAGCGTAAATTTCTGCCAACGAATGTCGGTGAGGCCAACCGGAAGCGCTCCGATTGTGCGCATTCCCTTTGGATAGCGGTACAGAAATATGTAAGCCACGCCGTAGCGTTCCATCATGATTTTGGCTTTCAGGAACAGCTCTTTCAACCATGGTTTGGTTTCGACAACACCCACACCATAATATCGGGCTATTCGGAACCGTACTTCATCTCCCAAGTACCCGCCTGCGAAGACGGCCAAGGCAACGTAACCCAAGTCCAATGCACCTGCTTGGGCAGCATATCCGCCGAACAACGGGAGCGTTCCGCTCTTCAGCGCACAGTAGCCGAAGAGCAATAGGTAGATCATCGTCCCGTATTCGCTGATGAGCGCGAGGATTGTGTTCAAAATCGGTTTCCAAAGCGTTGCATCAACAAACAAGTTGGTTCCACCAAGGGAACAAATGGCTGAAATGTCGCATTTTATTTCTAGCTCTCAGATGGAGCGGCGATCTCATAATTCAATATCAGCGCGTTCGACGTAGCTGGCAGCGTCGTATAGTGGAACATTGCAAATTTAAGTCGATTAGTTTGTGCCGTACAATTCGATTCTAGCAGCACGATTATTTTCGGCTCTGAGCCCATTTCAACCAAGCCTTTGGGCTGACCTGTTCAAGTTGCGACGTAAGTTTCGCACCGCACGTACCCGCCAAAAGGACCGCCGTAAATTCAACGGAACTGGATTTGGTGCAAAAGTCATGAGTTACACACCATCTTTCAAAAAGTATGCTTGAAACACTGCCGCAATCATTGAGATCGTGAAAACTGCCTCCAACCCAAATAGGGCAGCGATAAAGCCCGCAATCAGCGGAAGTAGGAACGCCGGCGCGGTTATCGCATTGAAATAGCCACTGTAGGCGGGGCGCATGTGGTCGGGTGATATTTCCATCAAAAAGCCGATGACTGCTATCGTCAAGCCATTGGCAAGCGCGCCGAGAATGAAGAACATCCCGGCGAACAAATACAACAACAGAGAGGTATTCGACGGCTGAGCGAAGGCAAGGAGTATAGTCAATGCTGGCGGCAATATTCTCGCAATTGCGATACCCTTGAGGAGACTGGCTTTGCCATGCTTGTCTCCCCACCATCCCCACAGTGGGTTTGAGATCAATGCCCCGGCAGTTTGAGCGCCCAGAAGCAATGCAACGTCCTTAAGATCGATTCCATGTGTGCCTGCCTGAACAATGTAAAACGGCATCGCCATAAGCACCGCACCACCACACCATTGCGCATAAACGAAATTCCTAAATTTTAGGTCGGTCCGGAACACCACCACACCATCCCTCAAATATTGAAAGAATGTCGGTTTGTTTGCTTTTTCAGAGCCCGCTTCCGGTTCTCCCATAGCGGTGAACACACCGGACGACACAAACATCAATAGGGCGGCCATAGCGATGATCGCCGCATAGGACACTGGAAACTCAAGCATGCCGAACAGCCGGTCCGCGATGGCCACTACTCCCAAAGCAAGAATGCCGCCTCCGAAAAAGCGAGTGGCTAATAACCGACTTCTAAGTTTAGACGGAACGGAACGCGCAACGATGTCATTGTAAGGAACGGCGACTATGCCGCTTATGAAAGCATAGGCTGTCCAGATGGCCATTACGAGGATCGACAGGGTCAAGACTGACCAGTCTGATCCTAAGAAAAGGACAAGCGCCAACATCGCCATACATAATGCGCGGCCGAATGCACCGATGACGTAATAGTGCATACTGGAACCGCTGCGTTGCGCGAGGAACCCGACAATCAACTGCGGGAATAACCAACCAAATCGCAAAATTGCTGTAACAGCACCCACGACAATCGGATTGCCAGTCAACTGGAATACCAAGGCGGACATGATGGTCGCTGAATCAATCGCAGCAGAACCGGCCTGGAAGGTAATTCCGGCGGTTGCAACGCTTGCAAATCGGCTCTTTTCGTTCATTTTCTGGCCCAATTTGCCGGATCAACATACAGTCCGAACCAGATTGACCACAGCCCCAGCAGGGCGAAGACGACACCGATCAGCCATCGCATCCGCTTCATTCTCTCCCCTAGAGATTCGAGCCACGCCGCGAGCCCTGGCACGGCTGCAAATACCGCGAGCGGTGAGGACAGGAACAATCCGAAGAGAAACATCATTGCGAACCCGGTTACGACTGTCCCGGTGGTTGCGGCCAGTCCGAGTAATCCGAATAGAATTGGCGCAGCGCAAGCAGGAATGTTAAGACCAAATGCGAGCCCTAGGACAAATGGGTTTTGTGCTTGTTTCCACGCGGCAGGTGCCAGGTTAACTCTGCGCTTTATGAAACCGGCTTTTCCAATCAGAAAAGCTACTCCCATGATCAGATAGACCAACCCGAATATCAGCCAAATACCAGTTTGTGCGCTAATTACCTTGTGACCGAGGAACGCAATCACAGCCCCTGAAAGCCCTGCTACAAAGGAACGAGTGACAACAAAAGCTAGTACGGCATTTAACTTCTCTCGGTTGGATCGGCTATTCTGTGTTTCAAGAAAAAGGAGATGTCCGCCTATTGTGCAAGGTTCGATGAAACCCAAAAGGCCCAATCCTATGGGTAACAGAACAAATTCCAGTGTAGAAAATTCCATATGGTCTCCCGAACCATTCGAATGGTAAATTCATCCAGCTACGGGAAGGTCAATTCATCAGAAGCGCTAGGCACGGCCACGTTTACTGAGAGTGCCAGAATCTCCCCCATTTGGCTTCAGTCGCCCACCAGATGATTTTGCCGCCGAACAATATTGCGCCCCCGAGAATCCACCAGGCATAAGGCCCGAGCGGAAGTAGGCCGAGCCCGTGGAGCACAACGGGTATGACCAACGCGAGATAAAACGGTCCCGTAAATCGGCAATGGGTACGCCCACAGCGGCGGGCATTCAGCAGGCAGGCACATCCCATCCAGATCAGGGCAATGCTCCATATCACCGTGCGTCCCGGTGTATCCACAAACGTGCCTGCAACGATGGCAAGTGGTGGCCAGCCCCATGCCAGAATATAGGCCTGCAGATTGCCGGCCCAGTCTTTCCCCGATTGTCCGGACGCTTCAGACACGGTCAGCTACCCGGCACAACAGGACAGCTTCTTCACATCCATGTCGAACGTCTGGGCTGCTAGTTTTAAACCCTCAACGGTCGTGAGATATGGAAAGATCATGGACCCTAGTTCTTCATAGGTCATGCCGGCTTTGATAGCCAAGGCAACCGTCTGGATGCTGTCAGCGCCTTCAGGGGCCAGGATATGACCACCTACGAGCTTTCCGGTTTTACCGTCGGCAACCAGTTTGATCAGTCCGCGGGTATCGCGCGCAGCAAGGGCGCGTGGGACGTTGTCGAGCGTCAGAACAGATGTACGAACGTCGATATCTTGTTCGCGTGCTTGCGCTTCCGTCAGGCCAACACTAGCAACTTGAGGATCAGTGAAAACCACGGCCGGCATCACGGAGTTATCGTATGAAAGAGAATTGCCGTTCAAGGCGTTTTTGGCGGCTATTTTTGCGCCGTAGGCAGCCATGTAGACGAATTGGTCCCGTCCGGTGACATCACCGGCTGCATAGACGCCATCGCGTGTTGTGCGCATCTGAGCATCAATCTTAACTCCATGATTGGAGGTCAGTTCAATGCCTGCATTGGGCAGATTTAGACTGCCTGTATTTGGCGTGCGCCCCGTGGCAATGAGCACCTTCTCGGCAGCGATCTCAAGTTTATCGTTTCCGTCTTGAACGGTGAGACAGATCAAACCACCTTTTTCCTCGATGCGGTCATAGGCAATGCCGCTAAAGACATTGATACCCTCATCCTTGAAGTAGCCGGTAAGCGCATCGCTGATTTCTGGTTCTGCTTCCGGTAACAATCCGCGCCGGCTGATGATCGTGACCTTGACGCCCGCTCGAGCAAACAGCTGAGCAATTTCAGCGCCAATGTAGCCCGCGCCGATCACCAACAAAGATTCTGGCAGAGTCTCGAGTTCAAGGGCGGAGGTGCTATCCAGGTGCGGGACACTTTCAATGCCGTCGATTGATGGCATTGCCGGCCGCGTGCCCGTGGCAATAATGATTTTGCGTGCATCAATTGCCTGTCCGCCGACCATCAATGCACCCTCTTTCGAAAAGGCGGCCTCTCCTTCGAGATAAGCAACTGAATTGTACGCTGGCAGAATGTCGGTGTATTTGGCCTTGCGAAGGTCGTCGACCAGGTCCTGCTTCTGCTTCACTGTGGCTCGCCAATCGGTCACCTTGGCGGATGCTTCGATGCCATCGAAACGATCGGCAGCACCTGCAATGTGCAGCGTTTCGGCGGC
The DNA here is from genome assembly GCA_965228435.1 of Hoeflea sp. Classification (GTDB taxonomy): domain Bacteria; phylum Pseudomonadota; class Alphaproteobacteria; order Rhizobiales; family Rhizobiaceae; genus Hoeflea_A. The sequence continues at coordinate 5,958,664 of OZ245818.1, forward strand.
TCGTATGAGTGCCTTGGAAGGGACACAGCCGACATTGACACATGTTCCGCCAATCGTCCCGTGTCCAATCAATGCCACTTGTGCCCCTTCATCTGCCGCAGTGATAGCTGCTGAAAATCCTGCAGACCCGGCACCGATGACGGCGACATCGTAAGAACCATTTTTTTTTGTGTCGCAACAATCCGACATGAAATTACCTCTAAGTCAAAAGAATGGCCTAACCAGCTCTCGTGGATCATGCCGCAATGGAGCGCACCATCACAACGCCGAGAAAATTGGCGTGTCTCGTCATCCTTGGGCCGGTTTCCTATTCTGCCTACGCCAAAGTGCGTAGATTGTTAGGAGCACGAAAAACGCGAGTGCTGGCAACAAGACAAAATCGAGGTATCCGACAATTGCCGAAAGCCCGACAGCACCGAACAGAATCACGAGGACCGGAGTAAAGCAGCACAACGCCGCGATTACCGTTCCAATGAGCCCCGTTGCCAGGATCTTTTTATCGTTCATAGGTGTCTTCCAATTCTGCCCTGGTAAGTTTTTGACTTTTACGCCACCAGTTCCAAAAAATGAATGAAGTGAACGCGACAGTCGCCGCCAGTGCAATTGTGCTTGCCAGACCAATGTCACCGAAGAGGGAAGTTATTGTGCCAGCGAAAATTCCGCTGGTCAGCGCCAAAAACGCCGCCGGGCCAAAAGCACAACAAACTACCGCGAGCGGCGTGGCTATCAGTGTCGTAACGATGACTGCAACGGGCTTGTCTGACACGCCATCGTCCTCAATTGGTGGTTACGACGGTCGATGGGTATCCAATGCCTGCGGTTGCCTCGCGGATTTCGTCGACGTTGGTCAGGGCATCATCAAATGTCACCGTGGCCGAGCGATCTTCCATGGTTGCCTCGACGATCTTGATTCCGTCGACTTTCGAGATCGCCTGTTTGACCATATAGGGGCAGCTTGCGCAGCTCATGTCCGGAACTGACAGTTTGACGGTTTGCTCCCCTGCAAACGCGATCGAAGGCGTGGATACAATCATTGCCAGCATCGCGAAATTCATTATCTTTTTCATTGACGTTCCTTCCGTTTATCCAAGAATGAGGGGGACTAAGTAGGGCCATGCAAAAGCCAGCAAGACCAAAGCTGTCGCCAACCAAAGCGCCGATTTGACAACTCGATTTGGCAATGGCCGCGCGCAGGCTTCGCCGTCAGCACAGGCGATTTTTGGCTTCCTATAGACCATCCAAAATCCATATCCGAGGAATCCGAGCGTGATTGCGATGAATATGGGCTGATATGCCGACAAGGCCGTGAGACTTCCAATCCAGGCACCACTGATACCGAGACTGAACAAAACCAACGGTACAATGCAGCATGTGGATGCTGCTATGGCACCCAGGATGCCTCCCGCCGCAATCAGCCGCGCCTTAGCCGAATCGTCGCTTTGTTGGGAATCGTTTATCGCCGCATTTGTCATTTCACTCATAAATATGCTCGCAAAATTCCGATCATAGGATTAGTGTACAATCTGTAGCAACTACAGATACAAGGGTTAGTCTTGACCAAAAAGATCACAAAAAGGAGAGGTTATCCTATCGGAGCAATGTCGCGCGAAACCGGCGTCAATATTGAGACAATCAGGTACTATGAGCGAATTGAAATCATGCCCAAACCCGACCGCACCGAAGGGGGCAACCGACAATACAATCATGATCAGCTCAAGCGGCTGTTTTTCATCAAACGGTGCCGTGAACTGGGCTTCAGCATCGAGGAGATCAGAGCGCTGTTACAGATGGTCGATCGTGCGGATTTCACCTGCGGAGAGGTTCACGCGATGACGGTTGAACATCTGATAAACGTAAAGAAGAAGATAAGCGACCTACAGCGGTTGGAAAAATCCCTCAAAGCCATGGCCGCAGAGTGTAGCAGAGGCGATAAACCCGAATGTCCGATAGTTGATACGCTATTTGCGGTTTGATATCTGAATTACGATTTGAGATCTGCAATGAAATTTGACGCAACTCAAGTTTACTAGCGACACGGTGTAAACGTCTCAAAAGTCTATAGAGCTGACCTTCGCCCCTCCAATTTTCGCAGCTGTGACCATTGCACTGCTGCGAAAGTCCGCTCCAAGATGGATACCTGATTGCCAAGGCCGGTAAAAGAACGATGTCTGGGACAATTGCAGGCGCTGTCAAAACCAAACCAATACTGGCCAGTATCGTGGTAACCGAGGCGGGCACCTTGAATTATTCAATCAGCAATCTGATGGCCAGCACAAGCCAATGCCGCATTGCCGGCCAATTCAATTACCGAAGGAATTCGCATCTCTTTTTGGCGCCCCATCATGGTTCTTGCCCGTAGATAAATTCTCGCTGGTGGCTGTAGGTTCAAGAGTGTTTTTCACGATTCCAATCCGGGATTCCTCAGTGGCAGCAAAATTTCGTAGTTCAATTACATCTTGCTATTGCAAATCATTCTCATTATTAATAGACAATGTGCTGTTGGAACCCGAAAATGGCTTTCATTCGATCTTTGAAACCTGTGCTTGCCGTGTTGATTGCGGTGTGTCTTTCGACCGGAATAAGCAGGGCAACCGTTGTCGTTGAAAAGAAATGGGATCCGTTTGCCGGATCGTTTCAGACCATGCTTTTCATGGCCGATCTGAAGCCGGTTCCGTGGGCAAAGATCAAAGCCGCTTTCGAAGAACCGCTTTCCGCTTCGGAGATTCCGATATCCGGAAAACAGAGAATGCAGCAGCTCCTTCCCGGCAGCGGTGCAGCTTTGTCAGCGGCAATTTCCGACGCCATTTCAAACAAGGACCGGCAGCAACTCTACGAAACCGCGTCAAATGCTCTTGGTGAAGCGATCACTGCGTCGCTCGCACGTGCTGCCGACTCCCTTGCCGATCCCGCAGCGGCGCGTCTCGAATTGCTGAACGCACAGCAACTCTACCGCGCTGTTGACACATTCGTGCGACAGACGGATCCCGAAAACGCACGCGCCATAGGCCGCGCATGGCTGACGCTGACAACGGCGATGGGCTCGTCCGGGGTCTTCGGTATCGGCAGCCAGGAAGCAGAGACGCAGCGCTATCTGGACGCAAGCGAGGCGATTTCCAGCTACGTCAGTCAGAATTATATGCCCGCGCGTTTTGCTCCAAGGCGATCGCTTGCGCCCGCACCGGAAGGCGCATTGCCGCAGCTTGCGCAAAACCCGGTGCAGCCTTGGTTCCCGCCCGGAACCGATATCGCCGATCAGGATCCCCTTCCGTTGCTGGTACTGAATTTCGAGGAAAAGGGCATCGACGAAGCCGATCTGCCGCTGGTCGCTTACGGTGATATGCTCTTCGACAGCCCGCAGATCTTCGGCGAGAAGGCCAAGGTTCTAGGAATCACCTGTGCCACCTGCCACAACCGCAGTGATATTAACAACCGTTTCTTCATTCCCGGCGTGAGCCATCGCCCCGGCGGCGCCGATGTTGACGGCGGTTTCTTCAATGCCATCTTCAACGATTTCCAGGACGATGCGCTCGACACACCGTCGTTGCGTGGAATCCGGTATACAGCTCCCTACGGCCGTGACGGTCGTGAAGCGAGCCTGCGTGATTTCACACGCAACGTCATCGTCAGCGAATTCGGCGGTGCAGAGCCCACGCCGTTCATGCTCGACGCGCTGGTTGCCTATTTGAATGAGTTCGATTTCCTGCCGAATTCCGAGATCAACGGTTTCGGGCAACTCACCGATCGTAGCAATGCGTCAGCTGTACGCGGCGAGGCGTTGTTCAACACCCCGTTCGACGGAATGGCGGGCAAATCCTGTGCATCCTGCCATGTTCCGGCGACCAATTTCACAGACAACCGCCGCTACGATATCGGTTCGGCCAAGGGCAATTATGACGGCAGCCGCGGCGGTCAGTTCGACACGCCCACGCTGATCAATGTGAAGTACACGGCACCCTATTTCCACGACGGCTCGCTGCCGACACTCGGCGCCGTCGTCGACTGGTTCGACAACACCTTTGCACTTGGCCTTGAAGCCGGCCAGCGTGCCGATCTAACGGCCTATCTGGAAACCGTCGGCGATGCGGACGAACCCTATGAGCGGTTCGATGACAAGGCGACGCCCTTTGCGCTTGCCTTTGCCGAACTGACCACTTTCGCTACGACCCTGGAAGCACTTATCCCGGCACAGGACAAGTTTCATGCAAACCTGATGCTGGAAACCGTAATTACCGATCTGCGCCAGGATATCAGCGCCATGGCCAATCGCGACCGGATTGATCAGGTCATTGAGCTCGCTGACGGACTGAGCGCCATACAGAGCGCCATCAAAGCGGATGACTGGGACCTCGCCGATGCCGAATGGCAGGCATTCAAAATCAAGAAAACCGCCTACGAAGATGCGATGTACTGAACAGTGGCCGGGATCATGAAAAGCACAAACATGTTTGGATCAGCTATTTTGGTCATCATCACGGCCCTGTCTTTTGCTATGGTGCCTGCTGCTGCCCAGGAGTCTTCAATCACCATGGCCTTTGTGCCTCAGGAAAACCCGGACAAGCTGCTCGGCGACATAGAACAGATCACAGTCTACCTCACAGAACAGACAGGCGTTCCGGTGAAAGGATTTGTCACCTCGGACCATGCCGCGGCAGTCGAGGCGTTGCGCAATGGTGATGCCGACATTTCCTTTATGGGTGCGCTGCCGTCGATCATCGCCAGACACCGCATCGGCGCCGAACCCATTTTACTTGAAGTCTATCGCGGTCAACCGACCTATCGTGGCCGCGTCTTCGTGCGCCGCGACAGCGGCATCGAGTCGCTGGCTGATCTTGAAGGAAAGACCATCGCCTTTGCCGATCCGATCTCTGAATCCGGCTATCTGTTTCCGCTCAAGACCTTTGTCGATGCGGGTCTCATCGACGTGGGCGCGGATCCCAAGGGTTATTTCGGTGAAGTCTATTTCGCCGGCGGATACCAGCAGGCTATCCAGGCGATGGCCAACGGTCTGGTTGATGCTGCCGGCGTCAGCCAGTATGCCGATCTGCTCTTGACCCCCAGTCAACAGGCTGAAATCCGCTGGATCGCCGAAAGCGACCTGATACCGTCTCACACGGTTATTGCCCGCAAGGATTTTGACGAAGACCTGAAAACTCGTTTCATCGCTGCAATGATGAAATTGAACGAGCCGGATTACAGCGCTTATCTGAAATTCGTCTACGGGCCGGACGGCTATGTCATTGCAGACAATTCAGCCTTTGCCAATCTGGAGGCGCTGGCGAAGGACTATGGTTTTATCGACTGAGCACATTGTGCTCAAAGCTGGGGTAAAGCAGTGCAGGCGCTGTCGCTCGACAATATCCACTTCGGTTACAAGACCGGCGACGATCCGGCACTGGATATCAGTACGCTGAAAATCGATACCGGTGAACGCGTGGCTCTGATCGGGCCTTCCGGTGCTGGCAAATCGACACTTTTACGGCTGATCGACGGTCGGCTGCGTAGCTGGTCGGGCGACGCCAAGGTCCTGGGCCAGGCCATAAACAGCAACAGGATGCCAAGCCGAACTTTTTCACGAAAAATCGGTTTTGTCTTCCAGGAATTCGCTCTGGTCGAACGGCAGACCGTGTTTGAAAATGTTCGCAACGGGCGTCTTGGCCACCTGTCTACAATGCGTTCCATTTTCAGGCGGATAACGCCGGAAGACTACAGGCAGATCCTGACGGCGATCGAAGAGACCGGTCTGAACGACGTCATGCATCGGCGCGCCGACGAGCTCAGTGGCGGGCAGCGTCAGCGTGTTGCCATTGCCAGATGTCTCGCGCAGCAGCCGAGTATGATCCTTGCGGACGAGCCGATCAGCAATCTCGACCCCGTGCGTGCGCGCGAAATCCTCGAACTTCTTGTCAGGGTCTGCGATCGCCGCAAGGCAACGCTGATCATCACGACCCACCAACCGATGCTGGTACGCACTTATGTGGACCGGATTATCGCCCTGTCCGAGGGGTCTGTGATTCTGGATGAAGAGAGTTCACCGGCCAGCGCCGCACAGGTCATGTCGGTATATGAGAAGCTGTCCGATCCATTAGGGGATCAAACCGAACCTGCAACAGCTTGAGGATGGTTATGTCCACGCAACATTCAGGCGAAAGCGGACGTTACGGATTTATGATGACTGCCGCGATCGGGATCGTGGTTGTCGTCGCCTGGCATGATCTCGGCATCGATACGTCCCGGCTCGGTGCCAGCGGTGGAAGATTGCTGGAGTTCCTGCAGCGCCTTGTGCCGCCAGATCTGAGTGTGCTTGGCATCGTCACACAGGCGGCTGTCGAAACAATGGAAATTGCGTTGATCGGCACCGCATTCAGTTTCATCCTTTCGGTACCGCTTGGACTGCTTGCTGCCGGGACGGTGACACCGGCTTGGGTGCATGTTCCGGTTAAATGGTTGCTCGCCGCTATCCGCGGCATTCCACTTATTCTTGTGGCGATGATCATGGTCGGAGCAGTCGGACTGGGGCCCCTGCCAGGTGTCCTGGCAATCGCCTTTCATTCGACGGGCATGCTTGCAAAGTTCTTTGCCGAGGCTTTTGAGTCGGTCGACAACCGGCCACTCGCTGCACTGAGCAGTGCCGGCGCTTCGGCAATCCAGATCCACTGGTTCGGCACACTGCCCCAGATTGCGCCTGACTTGCTGCGCGACGTGATGTTCCGGTTCGAACTGAACCTGCGTGAAAGCCTTGTGCTCGGTCTCGTCGGCGCCGGCGGCATTGGATTTTACATCCAGACCTATATTCGGTCCTTCCAGTATCAGAAGGTTGCGACTCTGACGATCGTCGTTCTCATCATGGTGATCTTTATTGAGATTATTACTTACGGTCTTCGACGCATTCTGAGATAGAAAGGTCGAGCAAGAACTACACCAGAAATTCCCAGGCTCAATATTTCCCAATCATTCCTAACGCAGGTTTTCAAGTTTTTTGACCGCGACATCTCCATCTTCGCCATAAGCAATTGTACCGCGGAATTGACCGTTTCTGTCGAGGAGAAACACAGAGGCTGTGTGATTCATAACGTAATCGCTATTAGGATCATTCGGATCAGTCGGCACTTTTTCCAAGAAAACATTAAATCCCCGGGCCATTTCCCGAACCTTTTCCGGATCACCGGATATGCCGATGATGCGGTCGGATACGTTTGATATGTACTCGCTCAACAACTGGTAGGTATCGCGCTCGGGATCGACTGTCACCATGAAAGCACGCAGTTTCTCCCCCGACGGATCGGCCTTTCTCATCCAGGAATCAAGTTCGAATAGCGTAGTAGGGCAGACGTCTGGGCAGTGGGTGAACCCAAAAAAGAGTGCCGTTGGTTTTTCCTGAAATGCCGTCTCGGTGATGGTGTTCCCATACTGATCAATAAGTTCAAATGCGACACCATAGGGCTTAGAAGAACCGTTGGATTCGGTCTGCGCCCATTGCAGCGAGAACCAAGAGAATATTCCAGCCAGCACAATCAAAAGAACGAATACCAGTGCTCGTAGTGCTGTCATCATAGCCTCCGTGTACGATTGAAATCCTGTCGGGAGCGATGCGAAATCCGACTATTTGCGCTCACGGTGAAAAATCGACTTCTAATGAGTATTCGCATTTGGATCATCGCAATATTCAGGCTCAACGAACCGTTCTAGTTTGACTAATGGCAGCCTAGCACCTCTAGCAACTGTAGGTTCAAGGGAATTTTGAGGAATTGAGCTTCGCGTCGATGCGACGGTCAATTTGATGGAGGTGCCTTCGAGAAGGCCTGCAATTCAGGACCATGGACCAGGATTGATCCAGAGTTTGTAGGGTCCCTAGTAATATTTGTGCTGCGGTCCGTTCTTAATAGTCAGAGGGTTGGAAACACGTAACTCCATCTTTTTGCAGCTCTTCGGCTTTATCAACTGTTTCATCTCCCAAAGATGTGCAGTCCGACACACGGCCACTCGCTTGTCGTCATCTTGCTGGATCGCATCGATCATGGCGGGAGATAACTGAAGTAATGTGTTTCTTCACGGCTATGAATATGGGCTTCAACAGTCTCTTCATTGAGGCAGTAGCGTAAAGCATAGCGTGTCAATTATTCAGGAATAGAACCCACCATCGGCGCGTCACCCCTGTCGATATCAACCCAGCGTCCAGCGTGAAACGAAGCTTGGCGTTTAAGATATGTGTATGGCGTTTCAGACCAGATTTTTACTTCGTCAGTCAGATTGTCCAGCACAAAATCGCCATCCGATGTACGCAATGTCAACACTGCGTGCCCCTCGCCATTTTGTTTGCGGACCACCGTTATCAAGAGATCAGATGCTGAAAAGCCTTTTCCGATCAGCCTAGCGCGTTTCAGAAGTACATAGTCTTCGCAGTCACCTACAGCATCCGGGTAAGACCACACCTCCTCTCGTCCGTGGATTTGGAAGTCGGTCATGGGGAGGACTGAATAATTGGCTGTCTCATTTATTTCTTTGACCACTGACCAACCATAGCTGGTGACTTTTGGGGCATCAGTTACTTTTCCCGTACCCGTACATTCCCCTGGGCGACGCTTGCAAAATTCGTAGTGGCCGATCGGTTGTGAGGTGATTTTGCCGACCTGCATTGCTTTTGCACCTTGCTGTGCCGCAATGACAATGGGAGTCGGAAACGCCGCTACCATGACAGCGGCGAGTGCCGTTCTGACAAAAAAGATCTTCATCAAAGCCAGCCCCTGTTCACCCTCTGTTATCCTTAACAAACAATTAAGAAGCGCGATGGGGCTTGAGTCAATTGTTGTGTCTATAAAGATCAGATCATGGTTACCGTCTTAAATCTGGTAAAAGCACAATTCCGGGTCGGAACGACCAAGCTCGGCTCGCAGATCTTGAAATTTGCACCAGCCTTCGACGATCTGTTCATTTAGGCACCCAAGCGGCGTTTCCTTATCCGGGTCTTTACCGGCCAGCCAGGGCTCGCGCTGCACGTTGATTTCAGATGGGCCTCTGTCAGCATACTGCTTGTAAGGATGAGAACGAGCTTGCGGTGACTAGACCGATTTAGCCATTCATCGGACCCGCTGGAAGAGGGCAGGTCAAATGGCATTGGCGAGAACAACGGTACGCGTGTAATGGGGATGGTCAATCGCATCCAAACATGCCATTCGGCTTGGCCGGATTCATCCAACTGATTTCAGTTAGCGCTCATTGCTGCGTCGGTTTACTTTTCAATTGCATTTGCAACGCCACTGCTTCTGCTCAATTGGTTCCGCGCGATTATGAGGAAATCGATGAAGCAAGGGTATGGCAGCGAATTGGTTGTCAGTACCCGAGGTAAAAAGGGATATCGAAAATTAAGCACTGCAGTATGTGGCTCTGACGATTTCAGCCATCGCACGGTGGCTTTTTTCACTGGCCAAACCAACCTGTGGCAGTCCGGAACAGTCGCTTAGGCGAAGTTTCCGCTATCAATCATGCCTGAGATCTGACATTCAATCCGGACTGTACGGATCTGCAAGTGCCGCATCCGGTTTGCTGACGGGCACTCGGTCCTTTGATGTTAACTCAGACAGTTTTTTTGAGCCATGCTTGCCCAGCACGCTTCGAAACGTCGGGTGCATGCCTCCGTCGGAATAAGAGGATGCCGACACATTAGACGGAAGCGTCAGAATTGACTCAAACATTTCCCTGTCGGAGTGGCTCTTTGCCAAAACAGCCTCGTTTTGGTCGTCACGCCTTGCAGGGCATGCTGCCAAAGGCCCGCTCGGGCTCACATCTCCAAAGTCAGCGTTGAAAACGTAGCGCCCGCCACAATACGAAACATCGGGTGCTTGCCGTGTGACCTCAAAATAGTCATTGCCCGTCTTCAGGTTCTGCCAAAAGGCAAGATTCGGATCGGAGCTATGTAATGCCATGTTTTCAGGCGTCATGCGAAATGGATATGATTGTACCTGGAACTCTGACTGGCCACCACGAAGAGCATCGCGCGCGATCGCGTAAACTTCCGCAACATGCTTATCCGTAATTGCAAAGCAGCCGGAAGAAGAGCACGCGCCATGTACCATCAAGGCATTACCCGTGTATCCTAGTGCTTTTTCCAGGCTATTTGGGTAGCCCAGATTGAATGACAGGAAATATTTCGAAGATGGGTTAAGCATGGAAGCAGAGACCATGTAATATCCCTCAGGTGCCTGCCGGTCGCCATCCGCCTTTTTAGGACCCAACTTCCCGGACCATCTGCACATTGGATAGGTCTTGAATAGGACGTATTGACCCACGGAGTTCATCTTCCAGAGTTCCAGCTCACTTTCCCTTTTGAATATTCGTACCAAAACCGGACTGGTTGGCGATAGGCCCCGCTTTTTCATTTCGGCTTTTGCTTTGGGTGGAACCGGGATGTCGCCTCGGTCTGCTACGTCGAGCACGCTGGTGGTACAACCCGACATGATTATAGCCGATACCGCTAGCACCAAATGGACCAACAATCCACGCATCGTTCGATGTATCCAATCCGGTTCCGGTTTGATCGCAAAAGATGGCCAGCAGGCAACGCATTTGCATTTTGTACTAGTTGTAAGATTATGGATCAGCGACCTTAACCAGAAATTGATCAAATTTTTGTTATTCATCAGTGACTAGAAATTGTATTCGGCGAAAAGCTTCAAATCGTAATTGGGCGTGATTCTGGTGGACGTCAAGATTTGGACTCGCCACAATTGCCTACTGCGTCATTTCCAGCGCCTCTTGCCGTTTGTGGCTTTGGCTGATCGAGAACTATACGAGATGGAATCGAGGATCGGCTTTACGCATGCTGTTGGGCAATGCGAACTGACACGCCGATCGCTCTGGGAACTCAATTTTGTAGAAATGGGCACTTGTTTCCGACGGCTGCCAGGATGGCTTTAGTGGCGTTGCCTTTTGGGGGTAAGCCAGTAAGTCCTGGCTTATCCGGCATAGCCGCAGACTGGGTATCGGCGAGATTGTACTCGATTCCCTAGATGGCCACTTCCATGCCGCGGATCACAGTTGCCGAAAATCCGTAATTGGGTGTGCCACGCGGGGGTATGGCGTATACGGTTAACTCCGCACCCTTTGAAGGTCTTGTTGAATTCGCCTCCGACAGTTCACCTTGAATTCGTAAGGCGCATGCCACTTACCTTCGCGATGCATTCGGCACTCGACAAACATGGGCCAGAGGTCTCGCAGTCTCGCCGGCGCATCCTATTTTGCAGGTAAGCCGACAGCTTTTTTTGAAAGACAGTTGGCAAAGCCCATTCAGGTGCTCGTTGCCCGTGACATGTCGCGCGTTGTCATGACCGATGCGGCCCGGCCAGGTCTTGAATATCGTTTGCGCCTCGTTGGACACTTAGCTCCTGGTTAGATCAAGCCAGGTGTTAGGATTTTTCTGGGATTGGCGTTTGAGATAGTACAGCTCGGCATCGCGCCATTCGAGAACCTGCGAGTTGACGTTATCGAGAATAAAATCGCCCACATTCGTTACAACGGTCAGTACAGCATGTCCCCCGCCATCGGCATCGCGCGCAACGGTGATAAGAAGAGAGCTGAGCGGGTATCCACGTTCGGCAAGGAGCTGGCGTTTTAGAAGAACATAATCTTCACAATCACCAACATTTTCTGGAAGCTCCCAGCGCTCTTCAACACCAAAGATCTCTCGATCTGTTGCGGGGCGGATCCGTTGGTTAACACTGCTGTTCACCGCGACGATTTCTTTCCATCGTGCACGCGTGAGATTGACCACAGCTGGTTTGCTCTTCTGCCGACACCGTGCCGTATAGCGGTTGCAGTATTCATAATAGCCGATCGGTATAGAGGTTTTACCGAATGTTTTCATATTTGGGGAATCAGCGCTTTGTTGCGGATTCAAATGCAGTGCATCGGCACTTGCAGGTTGTGCAATAACAGTCAGCGACAATGCAATGAAAAATAAAAGTCTCATCCCGTATTCTCCCCAGAAGTGGTGAGAACACTATAGATGAGGTCTGCGAAAATTATGCAAAAACAGAGACTTAGTTTTTAGTAAAGGTTGTCGAAAATGCGTTTCTATTCATTTTCGTACTATTAACCTAGGCAATTCCATTTGATGTAAATAGCAGAAGTGGGACTGGCGCTGTGACCTGATCGCACCCGCAATATTTCCTGGCGCGCGGCAATTAAATTCAGAGCGAATGTTGGCACGTTGAACGGTGACGAATTCTCAAGAACCGATATCTTCGTGATCGGTCAGACACTCGGAATGATCACGCAGCACCTCCAGCACGCGACATTCGGCAACACTGTCACTGGTGCAGTCCGCAATCATTCGCTTTAACTCCTTCTGTAGTGCTTGCAGCCTCAAAATGCGCTTTTCGACCTGAACCAGCTGCCGTCGCGCAATGGAATCTGCGTCGGCGCAAGAGCGCTCGGGACTATCTGACAAATCCAGAAGTTCACGTATGGCAACCAGAGAAAATCCAAGCTGTCGGGCGTGGCGAATGAACGCTAATCGATCAAGGTCGTGTGAGTGATAGCGCCGCTGTCCACCTTCGGTGCGACCGGGCTCACGCATCAATCCGATCTGCTCGTAGTAGCGGATCGTCTGGACTTTGGTTCCGGTCTTCTTTGAGAGATTTCCAATAGTCAACATGGATTTTTCCTAACACTAAAGCCTCGAAAAGATCTACTCGGCGGCAATCAATGAGCCGCCCCCCAAGTCCTGATAAATAGGTTTGCCTGCTAGATTTTTCTGTTGAACCTCTACCTACTGTAGCTTGTATCATTATTTTGTCTCCGCACGCGATAGATACGGGGTGACCCATCCTGCATCTAGTATGTTTTCGGACACCGATGGTCATTTGTCCGATGTCTGGAGACCGGCGGCAGTGGGGCTGAACACTGTGGCTGATCTGAATTGAAGATTGGGAACTAGATGACACGCGAGCGTGGGATCACAATTTCACTTTTTTTGGCTTGGGTCGTGGCTCTTGTCGCATCACTTGCTGTTCTTTTTATCGGTGAGGTGCTTGGGCAAACACCCTGTGTTTTGTGCTGGTTTCAGAGAGCATTTATGTTTCCGCTTGCCATAATTCTGGGCATTGCGTTCTGTTTGTCTGACACAGGTGTTTGGCGCTACAGCATGCCGCTTGCAGCAATAGGCGGTTTGATTGCTGCTTATCACACGCTTCTTTATTTCGGTGTGTTTCCAGAAGCGATTCAACCTTGTACAGCCGATGGATCGTCCTGCACCGATGCGGGCATGGTTGTCTTGGGTTTGCCAATTCCGCTTCTTGCGCTTCTTGCGTTCGGAACGATATTTGCCCTTCTCCTGCAATTTAAGCGAGGAATCCAACATGAACCGTAAGCAACTTGTGTCGGTAGCAATAGTGACACTCGCGCTGGCTCTCATAGCGTTTGCCGGCGCGACTTGGTTCGCTACCAAGCCCGTGGAGCAAACATCGGCGAAATTGGCCGTCGAGCAAAACGACCGTCTTGTGAGGGCTTATTCGCCCGTTCTGGGTCCACGGGACGCCCAGGTGACGATCGTTGAATTTTTTGATCCGGCCTGCGAAGCCTGCCGAGCATTTTACCCGATGGTTAAGGAGATCATGAATAGATACCCAAAGGATGTGCGCCTGGTATTACGCTATACTCCATTTCACGGCAGCGGGTCCGAGACCGCAATCAAGGTCCTTGAAGTCGCTCGTTTGCAGGATGTCTATGTTCCTGTGTTGGAAGCGTTGCTCAAAAACCAGCCTGTCTGGGCTGCGCATGACGCACCCGCGGAGGAGCGTATTATGCAAATTGCCGGCGAAGCAGGATTGGACATCGATCTGGCCGAACAGCAGGTGAAAATGCCTGATATCGTAGCGATCGTGAACCTGGATCGCGCCGACGTGCAGGCAATTGGCATCCAAAGAACGCCCACATTTTTTGTCAACGGCAAGTCCTTGCCGTCTTTCGGGCCTGAACAACTATCATTGCTGGTCGATTCTGAGGTCAAGGCCGCGCGTGGCTTTTAGTGCCATTGTAAAAATACAGCAGAAAGTGTGTTCACATGCCTGGCTATATCACTCGCAGTTGCATCTTTTTTTCACTCATCCTGTTTTCGATACCTGCATTGTCACAACAGATGTCAGGGGACGATTCCATATTCATTGAGGCTCCATGGGCTCGCGCCAGCATCGGGACTTCGCGCCCTGTTGCCGCCTATATGACAATTGGCAATGCGGGCACTAAAGAGATCACTCTTACCACCATGAGAGCAGATGTTTCTGCGAACATCTCGATCCATAACACTGAGGTGGACAGCGATGGAGTGATCAGGATGTCTGCTCAGAAATCCGTAAACATTCCTGCTGGTGAACGCATTACTCTCGAACCTGGAGGCATGCATGCGATGATTATGAACCTGCGGGCACCGCTTACTGCGGGTACTGAGATTCCACTGACACTCGTGTTTGAAAATGGTGAAGAGATAACAATCCTTGTTCCGGTTCTCGGTATTGGCGCGCGTGGTCCTGATGGCTGACGCAGGGGGATATGATCTCCTGGTGTCCTCAGATCTTCGGTGTCTGAGGACAAAAGCGTTCCCCTTGATCGAATGATCCAGCTTGTTGGTCAATCTCGGCGTAGAAATACCGCAGCACTCCAAACGTCGTGAATATAAAGTACGGCTGGTTCGGACGACACCAACTCGTTCACGCCAGATTTCGCGCTTGAGTCAGCCGACAGCCTTTTCGTGGCCCTGCGTCAGCGTACCGGCAGCCCCAACATCGTCGATCCTGTGGCTATCGGTGGGAGTTGAATTGCCACCACTCGCATGTAACAACCGCAGGGCGTTGGCTACCACCAAAAGCGATACACCGACATCGGCCGCGATCGCACCCCACATAGTCGCCAGGCCGAACGCGGTCAGTACGACAAACAGCGCTTTTGTCGCCAATGCAACGACTATATTCTGGTGAATAATGGACATAGTGCGCCGTGAGTGGTCCACTAGCCACGGCAGCTTACTGATATCGTCACTCATCAGAGCGATATCGGCGGTTTCAATCGCCGCATCAGATCCTACTGCCCCCATGGCAATTGCGAAGTGAGCCCTGGCCATGGCCGGCGCGTCATTCACACCATCGCCGACCATCGCAACAACGTTGTATTTTGCAGTCAGTTCTTCAATGGCTCTTACTTTGTCTTCTGGAAGTAGTTCAGCACGTACTTCATCTATTCCTACCTCGTTGGCGACGGTGTTTGCGGTGCGCTCATTGTCGCCGGTGAGCATGACTATCTTTTTGACACCCTTGGCGTGCAGATCGGCGACGATGCCAATGGCATCGCGCCTAATGCCGTCGCGCAATTCGATCAGGCCAAGAATATCTGTTTCATTGCCAACGACGACTAGAGTGTTGCCCATCCCTTCTATCTGTTTCCGCAGGTCGTTCGGTATAGCGTCTCCAAGCTGCTTCTCGGTCGCAAAGCGGTCAGAACCCAGCCAAATAGCGCCCGCCTCATAAGTTCCCTCAACGCCACGGCCCGGGACAGTGCGCGTGTCAACCGCCGGGGTCAAAGGCAAACCATCACGTTCGGCCCGATTAACAATGGCTTGCGCAAGCGGGTGCGAGCTACGGACCTCTAGTGCCGTGGCTGCGGCGAGCAACTCTCGTTGGCTCGTTCCTTTCAGCGGAAATAGATTGGCGACCTCTGGCTTTCCCATTGTGATGGTGCCGGTTTTATCCAAAGCCAATGCCTTTAAGTTGGATGGCGCCTCCACATACGCACCACCCTTGATCAGCACGCCATTGCGGGCTGACGATGCTAGCGAAGCAACGATGGAAACAGGCGTTGAAATCACCAGAGCGCAGGGGCAAGCGATCACAAGTAGGACAAGGGCGTTATACAACCAGTTCGACCAGTCTCCTCCGAAGAGAAGGGGTGGTATGATGAAAATCAGGAACGCGAGCGCCATAACGGCAGGTGTGTATATCCGAGCGAATTTTGTGACCCATTGCTCAACTGGCGCGCGACGGGAATGAGCGTCGTCCACCATCCTGATGATGCGCGACAGTACAGTATCGCTGGCCTCTTTCGTTGCGCTTACGATCAGCGTGCCCTCTCCATTGATCGTGCCAGCGTAGACATCATCGCCCGCCTCCTTTGGAATCGGCGCACTTTCCCCCGTTATCGCGCTTGATCGACTGCGCCCGCGCCAGAAACGACCTTGCCGTCCAGTGCTATACGGTCGCCGCCACGGACAATGAAACGATCGCCGATCGCTACGCTCGCAGCAGGAACTTCCGCTTCGGACCCGTCCTCTCGCATTATCCGGGCTGTCGGTGGTGCCAGATCTAACAATGCTGAAACAGCGTTGCGCGCGCGTCCCACGCTCCAGCTTTCCAATGTCAGCGACAACGCAAAGAAAAACGCCACAGTTGCTGCCTCGAAATACTCTCCAAGGCCAATTGCACCGGCGACCGCCACCACAAGCAGAAGGTTCATGTCGGGTGCAAGTCTGTGCGCCGCAGACCAGGCTTTTGGAGCTACCAGCCAAACGCCCAATAGGATCGCTGCTAGAAAAAGACCGATTTCGGCGGGCGGCATCGGACTTTGACCATGGCCAGAAAACAGACGCACTGCCCCAGCCGCTCCGGTCTCGGCAACGTGGTAAAGGAAACCGGCGGCCCAGAAACTGCCACTGAGGCCGGTAAACAGCTTCAGGCGTTTTAGATGTGCTGCCTGATCGGCTTCGGCATTTTCGTAATCCCAAACCTTGGCCGACATCCCGGTTCCGTTGATCACTTTGATGATACGATCATCTGTTAGCTCGCGTGCGCCTTCCAGAACGGTCATCCTAGCGTTCATGACGTCAAAGGACAGATAGTCCTCCCCCCCAACCGCAGGTCCCACAACCTTCCGCAAAATTGATACTTCATCAGCACAATCGAGACCATTCACCCTGAAGCTGCGGCCGGTACTGGGCGCCGCTGCGACACTTTCAGAAACCTCAGCCATCTGATCGCAACAGCTGCCACGTTCATGCTCGTGATGATGGTTCTGCACATCGTGCTGCATTTTGGTTTCCTTTGCAGATCTTCAAATTGATTCCAATATAGGAGCTACAGCCACTAGAGGTTCAAGGGAAAATACGCGCCGACCGCTGCAAATCTGGTAGCCTTGCGCATGAATTTGATGTCATGGGGTGAGAAAATTGGGATCTTTGTGATGGCTGCCCGCGGACGACCTGAACTCGAGTATTCAATAGTCGGAGATCCAAGGCCGGATAATGTTCGATGAAGGCGTTTATTACTGTCTAACGACTGTCTAGTGGGCAGATCCTCTGGATGCGGGCTCCACTGTGCTTTTTGGGAATGGCGCGAATTTTGTAAGAATAATTTCGAAATGATACCGGTTGCCGGTCGCTCGACATATGGCATCATGCGGCGGGCTTTTATCATTTGGTTGGAAGCAATAATCCTGGTGTTGTGAGACTTCGGAACGGTAGTCCTGGCCTAAACGCCAAATTTCAAAGCCCTTCACACATGTCGATCAGTTGCAGTGGTTAAGGTCACACATGGACGCATTCCAGCGCACGCATCGATGCAAGTCCTACCTGGCGGTCGGCGATGTACACGCACTCCTTGTTCTTACATAATGCATAAAACATGGTTGCGAAACAGGCCGCAACTTCCCGCTATTGTTCCCTATTTTAACGCCGCATCGCGCAAAAACAGGGCTGAGGGTGTCGGTTCCGCATTTCGATGAAATAATAACACAAAATTGAATTTGCGCAGTATTTTGACTTAGGTTTGTTAATTGATGCACGATAAGCTGAGGCCATGCGAAAACTGATTGCCACAGTGTTGATATGTATATTTGCGTTGGTTCACTACGCTGTCGCAATGCCGCTGGAACTTGATTCTAATGCAGAGGCCCATAAGAATCTTGAGGTGCAGGTGGATGATACCTGCCCACATTGTTTCGATTTTTCAACCGCAGCAACGGATGGCAAGTCCGACAGTTCGATGGGAAGTTCATCGGCTGGGTCCGATTGTTTTCTCGACTGCGTCCATGCGCTGCCGGCAATAAACACATCTCTTGTACATGGCCTGCCAGTGCATGGTTATGTGGCTAGTATTCAGTTGTCAGACCAATTTTTAGACTCACATCGACCTCCTCCCAAACTCGTTTGAACAGATTTGCAGGCGCTATTCAGCGCTAGTGTTCAAATTATAGTTGAGGATTAAGTCGATGATCTCCAAACGTGGATTGCTTTTGGGCCTTTCGGCCAGCATCGCGCTTGCCGTTACTCCGGCCGCTGCCCACAAGCGCAAGAAAACACCAACCTTTAAGCTTGACCGGCGATACCGTCCGCAAATCGTCCGCTTTTCAGGATATCCGCCAGGAACAATCGTGGTCGATCCTCGCAACCATTTTCTTTACCTGCAGCTCCGCGGTGGAAAGGCACGGCGCTATGGAGTAGGTGTCGGCAGGGCAGGGTTGGCCTTCAGCGGAACTGCAACTATAGGCCGAAAAGCAAAGTGGCCGCGGTGGACACCGACGAAAAACATGATCCGTCGAGAGCCTAAAAAATATGCAAGATATGCGGGAGGAGTGCCAGGTGGGCCGCAAAATCCCCTTGGCGCGCGTGCGTTGTATTTATACCGGGGAAAGAGGGATACAATGTATCGTATCCACGGTACTACAGAGCCATCATCCATCGGTCGGTCTGTTTCCAGTGGGTGTATTCGCATGATCAATGATCACGTGATAGATTTGTTTGAGCGAGTTCCTGTCGGCGCGAAGGTGGTTGTTCTATGAGCTCTGACATTACTCGCCGCCAATTCGGAATTGGTTCGGCCAGCCTCTTGGGTTTGGTCGGCGCTGGCTGTACGACCGTTGCCACTCCCCCGGTAACAGACGAACCTGGACGACCGGAAATTAGTCCAAACTATCGACTGATGTATGGTCCGATGCCTGCGGAACGATTTCCACTGCCAGCAGTTCCCATCAATGAAGTTCCACGCCGGTATTGGCGAAAACAAGTCAACTTCAGAACAGATCACCCGGCCGGAACTCTGATTGTCAACACAAGGACTTTCTATCTCCATTTAGTTCAGGGCAATGGACGAGCAATGCGTTATGGTGTTGGACTTGGTCGGGCTGGATTTGAGTGGTCAGGCAAGGGCCGTATAGCCTGGAAACAGGTTTGGCCGAAATGGACACCGCCCAAGGAAATGATCGAACGCCAGCCAGAGTTGGCAAAATGGAGTGCCGACAATGGTGGCATGCCTCCGGGTATTTCAAATCCACTAGGTGCTCGGGCACTTTATATCTTTCAGGGCAACGTCGACACGCTGTATCGGATTCATGGTTCCCCTGAATACCGATCGATCGGCAAGGCGGTATCAAGCGGCTGCGTTCGGTTGATGAACCAGGATATCATCGATTTGTATAATCGGGTTCCAAAGGGATCAACTTTGGTGGTGATTTGATATTCTGAGTTGGCGGTTTGATCTGCTTCACAGTGTAGCGGTGCAAAGCCTTTTTACCCTGGGTGGAGAAATGATTTTTTCAAACTGTGACACCGGACGCGAGCGGACGTTGTTCCTGATGCAGAAAATCTATGGAGCCGCTTCATTGATCTCTCAAAAGAAATGCATCTAGCTAGTCGTTGTTTCAGATGGCGCAAGTATACATTCTGGACAACTCAACGGGTCAAACACAGTGTGAAACTCGTCCAATAAAGTCGGATGATCAAATCAAAAGCAGCATTCTTCGGGCTCGGGGGAAGGATTGTCGTGCTGAACGGCATCTGTTCCAAAAACCCTTTGCCTGATGTTGCATTGTGGGGCGGTAACAGTTGGTTATGGCTACACGCCTATCGGATCCAACTGGTAGTTGTGCCCATTTGTTGGGACATGTTGCGCTTTTTGCGTATCGGGAGAATCGACAAACATGGAGCCTTCATGAATTTTAGGACAATAATAGAAACATTAGCAGTTGGATTCTTGTCCCATACTCTGCTTGTCGGAGTCGCCTTTGCGGAAGGCAATATCAGTCCAACGGATCTTGAACGTCAATTGGTCGTAGAGCACGCGGAAATTGTACCTCGATCTATTGGTTCTGCTGAAATGTCCGGTTACTTAACGATTTGGAACGGAACCAAAAAGACACAGTTCATGATTGAAGTAAGCAGTGACGCATTCGAGACGATTTCGCTGTACCGGACTGTTTTTGTTGGCGGAAAGGCCGAGCTAAGGGCTGTAAAAGACGGCCTCTTCATTCCCAGACGCTCAGAACTTGCTATGAAGCCGGACGGCGTATTTCTCAAGCTTTCCGGGCCAGATCCGATGCTTGTAGGCCACGATAATGTTGTCCTTGTTCTGAAGTTTTCTGATGGCACCCGACTAAATGTCAAAGCCAGTGTTTTGCCACCAGGGACTCCGGTCTCCGACCATCATCATGGACGCAATCAAAATGAAATCTTGCAGTGAGTGTTGTCGACAATACTGCAAATCCGTCCCGCGATAGCGATCTCAAAAAACTGTTGTGATACGTCTGCACAGCGGCCGAGTTCTCAATACATATCAAATATGACCGAAAACTAAGATCTGATACGCAGCGACGCGGGAACGAAAGTGATGATCACTCCAGCACAAACCGCCAAAACAAAACTTGAGGTATAGCCGTAGAGGTATTCGGTGAAATTGTGCCCAAAGCTGACACAAAATGCCCAAAAACCCAGCGATAGGACGACATATACTATCGCACTTGAGCTCAAGAACACCAATGTGCTTTTAACAAAATGCATGCTGCTTCCAATAGTTGGGCGTCATAAGAGCACAGTCTAGCACATCGGTCTCTCACGCACCTTCAACAGAAGGTGACATAGGACATTAGTCGGCCAGTTTTGATTAAAATTCCAATGCGCCCAACCGCAATGCCTGGACATGGTCGTGTGGCTTCATGGTGCGGAACTATTCAGTACCATCCCATGCTAAAAGAGAATTGGGCCCAAATATAATACCAGGGCGAGAAGCACCGGCTGGTGAACCAGGTATATGATCAGGCTGTGGCGGCCACACCAAACCAGACTTCGCAATACCCTGCCATGTGGCATGGGTGTACGCAGGCGTTCGATTATGGAAAACGATATCGCAGCTCTCGCCGCCGCCAGGCCAATCAATACCAATCCGATCCACGGGAACACTGGAACAAAATCATTGCTGCGCGGTGGTTGTTCAGCAAAACCGATCCATGCCAGCCATCGACTGTTGAAAAGTTCAGCGGAGAAGTAAAAAGGGAGAGTCCATATAGCCAGACCACAAATCAATAGTGCCATGATCGGGAGCCTGATGAATATGATCCCGACAAGAGATCCGACAACGATAGCGTGAAGAATTCCAAAATAAATATAGGCCTGCGGAAATGTCCAGATAGTTGTTATGGTTATTATCAATGCTGCCACCGCTACAACACAAATTCGTTTCAAAAAGGCATACCAACGAATCTCTTTGTTGTGCGCGAGAGCCAGACTGACACCCACCAAGAGCATGAAAGTTCCAGCGAGCAGACGCCCAAATAAAAGCCAAGCTGGCGAACTTGCAAAACCCTCTGGAATTGCCCCGGCAAGATCCAAATCCCAAACTAAATGAAATAAAACCACGCCAAGAATTGCGATGCCTCGAACAACATCGATAGCTACTATCCGACCAATTGTGTCGGATGGCATCGGTTGTGTGATTGTAGGGGATAGACTGGCGGAAGCATCTCCCATCCAATACTCCTTTTCCGTCGGTTGTCAGCTTCTCTTCATCGATAAACCGAAACTGCTATTTGACAGCTTGCATCACGCTCCGGGGAATTTTCGCTGAGATTGAATGGACTGTCCAAGAAAACCTTCGGCCTCTTGTTCGCATTGTTCAGAAAGCAAACGGCATCTGCAGGTGCGAATGATCCTTCTTTTTCCAACGCCGTTCGAGGGCAAACCTCCATGAAACCGCAACTGGGTCGATCATGTCGTATCACCTTAAGTCCTCTAGCACCTTTAGGTTCAAGTCTTTTTATTCGTGCTATTGGTCACCATACTCGGTTGGCGGTTTGCCTCTGGCTGATCAGCGATGGCTTATTGAGTTGGTCAAGTGGGACGTCAGTGGCAATCAACGTTTCGCCGATAGTGAAGGATGCAGTTCCGTTTACCACAAGAACCTTTGTATACTGATGTTGAAATGTCGATGCTGATCATTCTCTTACGCTTTCATGCCTGCTTTCAGCATTTCGACATCCAACTAAGGTCCTCCGACAGCCGCACCATGAGACACTAAGAGAAAGTCGATCCTTTCGGTTTAACAGTTCATCAAGGTTAACAAGTCATTTTTTGTAAAAGTGACAAATTGATGCCGGAGACAACCATGAAATGGGATAGCCGAAAAGGAACGCGGCCGTCAGCTTGGACTCGGCGCATTCTGGTAGTTCCAATATGCATGACCCTATGGGGAATTCTTGTCGCTGCGTCGCCGACCGATAGGCAGTTTGCCGTTGAACTCGACACGCGGCAAGCCAGCGCGATTTTCCCGTTGCAGTATTTTGGCTATGCTAACTTTTCGGGTGTTCAGCCCAACACTCTTCAAGGAACTTTTGATGAGCAAACCATTCGCTTGAAGAAGGGCTCCCGAATTAACCAGACTGCATTCAAAACAAATACAAAACAACCTGATTCCGAACCAAGTCTGGCGACACAAAATTTTTTGCTACGCCCGACGCTTGCCTCGACAGCAGGCGACCGCTCGATCGTCAATTTCGAACCGGCTAGCGTATTCCATAGCCCGGAAGATGATCGCCTTGCCGGTGTGCCACCTGTATTGGCCCCATTTGTGACCAATGACGGAGCAGACGTCCTTGCTACTGCATATGCGCCCACAGATCCCTATCATCCGCCAACCACGCCATGGGACCGTTTGCTTCAAATTGACACGGGTCGCTTCGTACCACCGATGTCAAAAGGCGACCACGGCTGGATGAACAACCCGCTTCCTCCCAAAGTGTTCTCCAGGCAGGAACAAGAATGCCTGGCAACAGCGATATATTTTGAGGCGCGCGGTGAAAGCATCAAGGGTCAAGCCGGCGTGGCACAAGTCATCCTGAATAGGGTCCGAAATCCGGCATACCCGAGCTCCATTTGCGGGGTTGTGTATCAAAACGCTGATTGGTCCAATCGATGTCAATTTTCATTTGCTTGTGATGGCATCCCAGATTTGATCACTGATCGCGGATCGTACCGTTTGGCGAGCGATATCGCGATGGCTGTGTCGGGAGGTAAGATATTTCTTCCTGAAGTTGCATCATCGACGCACTACTACGCGAATTACGTGAATCCGAAATGGGCCAGAGCAATGGAAACGATGGCTCAAATCGGTTCTCACCTTTTTCTACGTACTTACGATGGAAGCTGGGGTTCCATTTGAGAGTTCTAAATCTCATCTGCTGCGTCATTGAGGATCAAACGAAGTCAGAGACGTGTGCCACTTCGCTTCCACAGCATGAAACCTGCGCAATCTTTGCCAAGTTGATCCCGCACCGACCACACACAAAAAGCCAGTCCAACAATGCCAAGATCACCCTTTTCACCATAATTAGAATCTGTTGCAAATGGCATGACTACATTGACCTCGAACATCATCGCAGATCACAGACAAAGGTTAACTTTTGACTTGCACCGTAGATATTGAACGCCATACGACTGCTCAAGCCACGGTTCCTCTGCGAAACGAGCGACCAACAGCACTAGCGTTCATAGTCCAAGGATGGGGAGTGTCCAAAGAGACGCTGACAGAATGCCCGATCCTGCCAAGATCAAAACATTAGCGACGTATCGCGTGATTCTGCAAAGGCCATCTGTTTTGAATCCGATAGCTTCGCCCCTTGTCGCCGCCAATCCAATGAGGTGGACACTGCGCTGGACGACCCGATTTCAGGCCACAGCGGGCGGCAAGCCAATACCCCATCGCACAGCGGCTGGCCAATCGTCCAAATCAGTCAGGTTTGCTTGAACTTGCGTGATCGAAGTTCCCAATACCATGCCATGGTCAGTTCAGCTGCGAGAACTGAGATTGCGGCAGCCAGGGCAGTTGCAATAAACAGAGTATGTACCTTCATATCTCCTTCAGAGTTCACACGCTGACGGCCTTCCTTTTGCACAATTGAGGTTGGCGCTTGCATCTGATTTCTGAATTGCGGGGGAGCCTATATCAGGCGAAAAAAAAGCTCTCGCTTACGGGATGATTGCAGCACAATTGGAAGAAAGCGCAATTTCCCGTTTTATGTCTGCTGTACGCCAAATGTTGGAGTTTCGTTTCCGATTTGGTGTTCAACAAAATGAGATGACCGAAAGGTCGCACGAAGCCAGGATCAGAAACGGGGCGAACTCCAAACATGGGTTCTACTGACGCGGCAGCGGACCAATCCAGGGGGAGAGGATCGCTAAGCGTAATATTGAACATTATGCTTCTTTCGATTTGACTGATCACCACCTGCTTGAAATCAAGATGCATAATCAGTGGGGTTCAGCCTGATGTCCCTTGCTCGCCTTTCTGATAGCACTGCGATACGACAATTTACCAATGTGTAGCGCGGTTTCAATTCATCATGATGGACCCAAGTTGCTGAGACTGCATATGATTGCGGTATGTGAGACTTGAGTCGAGAGGCCGTCTGTACCAAATGAAATTCAACCTCTTGACCTTACCGTAACTTGAAGCCGTAGGGTTGAACCGAATCAACCCTCAGAGATTTGTTAATTTCGGGACCTAATCAACACGCTGACCGTCGATGGAAGGTTGAACGAATACCACCGACACTCACTTCAAGTCAGAATTTTCGGAAAACCATCTATTATGAACTCAGCCATCCCTTTTCCGGATATCGGCGCTGAACTCTTCTCAATCGAGATCGGCAATTTTACCTTTGCGCTGCGTTGGTATGCGCTTGCCTATATCTTTGGCATTCTCATCGGATGGCGGATCTGTCTGGCGACAATCGCACGACCCGCTCTATGGTCGGAGGCCGGACCTCCTCTCCAACGCCAGCAGATCGACAGCCTTGTGACATGGATGATCATCGGCGTGATTGTCGGTGGTCGTTTGGGCTTCGTCATGTTTTATCAACCGGAATACTACCTGAGAAATCCGCTGGAAATTTTTATGGTTTGGAATGGCGGCATGTCGTTCCATGGCGGTATCCTTGGTGTTGTGATCGCGGGTCTGGTGTTCTGTATGCGCCAGAACGCATCTGTATTGAGCACAGCGGACCTTCTCGCCATTGCGACGCCGCCCGGGCTTATATTGGGTCGGCTGGCCAATTTCACGAACAACGAGCTCTGGGGGCGTCCGACGGATGTTCCCTGGGCAGCAATATTTCCGGGGGAAGCAGCACAGGCCTGTTCCGGAATAGAGGGCCTTTGTGCACGCCACCCCTCACAACTCTACGAGGCACTCCTTGAAGGAGTCTTGCTCGGAGCACTGGTTCTGTATCTTGCATGGCGGCGAGGTTGGTTGAAGATGCCAGGTGCACTGACGGGGCTGTTCCTGGCAGGCTATGGGCTCGCCAGGAGCTTTGTAGAGTTCTTCCGACAGCCTGATGCGCAGTTTGCGAGCGTCACAAATCCGATTGGTCACGCGATTCACTTTGCGGACTGGGGGCTGACAATGGGGCAGGTGCTGTCAGTCCCAATGATAGTGGCTGGATTGGTCCTGCTTATGTGGTCAATCGAAAGACAGCGAAACAGGGACAGCTGGGGATCCGGCCCCAATCCAGCTGCCTGATGCTTCAACCACAAAAACCAATAGGGATGACATTCGCCTACCAACAAGAATAGTTCGCACAGTGTCGGCTTTGACAGATTTTCAGAGCCCTCCCGGTCTAACCATTCTGCTGGCCGTACCACCCGTGTCGAAATCAACCTGATTGGATCGAGCCGCGGAATACGAATTTCCATTTGGAGTACATGTTCTGTAACGCCCTGCTTCGGTTAACGTCTTAAGATCGAAAACTCAAGAAAGGAGGCTTTTACGGATATGAAGACACAAACCAAATCGGACCCCGGGCGTGACGGAAAATCCTCCAGTTGTTGCGGTGGCGTCGGAAGAAAAGACAGTGAAGCTCCCGCCGTCACCCGATCCGAAGTCTCGGCGTCAACCAAAAATTCAGAAACACATGCCTGCTGCTGCAGGCAGAACTAGGGTGCCGAGGGGCAGAACATAACCCGATTGTCATCGTCGCTACCGTACTTTTTTTGAGCGACCGGCACAGGGAATTAGATTTTGTGATCCTGACTCTCGTGGACGTAAACATAAGGGAAACCAAATGAATCACGGTCATATGCTTAGGTTATTGGCAACTATTTCCACCCTGACACTTGCCGGTGGGCAGGCTCTCGCGCAAACGATCTTTGTGCCTGAAGGTAGCGCTAACTCGGTTCTGATGGTGGATGTAGCCACCGGCAGTGCGATCAATCGTATTGAAGGACTTGAGGCGGTTCATGGCCTCTCTGGCGCACCCGGAGTACCTGTTCTGGTCGCGGGCAGCTACGCCGAAATTGACCGAGATGATGCCATGTCGACCGGTCGGCCCGATGGGGTCAGTGCGGATGAGCATGCCGCCCATCACGCCAGCTCCGCTGACAAGTCAGCCGAACGTACAGACAGCGGATTGAGTTTGTTGAGTATCCTCGATGTCCAATCCGGCACCGTTCTGCGAAAAGTCGAAGTACCTGGTGCAGTGCATCACACAGCTGTTTCCACTGATGGGCGTTTCGCCGTTGCTACCCATCCTTCCGCCGATTCAATTTCTGTAGTAGATTTAACGCGCTATGAAGTGGTCGCCTCCGTGCCAACCGGTTCAATGCCGAACTATGCCGTGTTTGGTTCGGATCCAGGTGTCGTCTATGTCTCCAACGCCGGAAATGGCACCGTGAGCGAGGTCGATCTCGAGCGGGGCATCGTCCGACGCAACTTGATCGCCGGAAATACGCCTGAACATATGACGATCGATTCCGGTTCCGGTGTGCTCTACGTTGCCGATGCGGAGGCCGGACAAGTTCTCGAACTGGCGCTCGGCAGCGGTGAGGTGCGCCGCAGCTTCGATATAGGAGGAGAGATCCACGGCATCGATGTAACCGACAATGGGTCGCGCCTAATCGTCGCCGGGTTGGGCGAAAACAAGTTGGCATTGATCGATCTGGCAGATGGCACCGTAAAAACCGTGCCGCTTGCCCCGCAGCCCTATCACCTGACCACTGTTCCGGATGCAGGCAAGATCCTCGTTTCGTCGCGGGCTGAGCCAAAGGTCTGGATTGTCGATGCAAACGATCTCAGCGTCATCAGTCAGTTTGCAACAAAAGGGGAGGGGCACCAGATGGTAGCACTGCGCCCTTAAGCCAGATAGGAGCGAACTGACCAAAATGAGGTAAGATATGACATGCCAGCGCTGACTCTTACCCCAAAACACGGCTATGCCCGTGCGTTGAAACTGGCGCTTCTGTTTTCGATTCTCGGCGAAGCGGTCATATTTCTTTGTTTGGGGACTTTACCTTTTCCCAGATGGCAGTTGGTTCAATAAGTTCATGTGGACAATCGTCTATTGCGGCTTGGGCATGGGCGGAGCGTTTGGCGCGGTTCTTGTTTTGGGGTTCTTTGGCCGGGTCGATGGCTGGCTGGCGGTTGTGTTGTCGGTACTGCTGGCCACTGTCATATTGGGCCTTTTCTGCAACACACTTTGCCTGCGTCTCGACATAACCTTCAACTATTTCGGTGCCATAAGTTCCAGTGGATTGTTTCTAGTCAACGGAATGGTTTTGTCGGCAATTGGTGGCGCCCTTGTTGGCTGGCTCACGTTCACTGAACACGGCCGGGAAATTGGGCCGGACTGGCTGAAATAGCCCTTTCAGCGCTGCAATCGGATAAGATCCCTTCAAGGGGGTGCTAGGCTCAATATGTATGCTTTGCAAAAAGGTAGCGGGTGTCATAGGCCGCGCTCATTATCAATCCCCAAGTTTAGGCATGCTGCGATGCAAATGGCCTCCCAAGGCGGTCATATAAGGCAATCGGCCTGCAGCGAGATTTCCCTCAGTCGGACCAACTTAAGGGCAAAATTCCTCTTTCTGAATAGCTGCATGCAGTGCACCGGACTTGCAGCCGATAGTAATCAGATATGTGAATTTCCCGCCGGCAGTCTGAACTCTCTGTTGAGAAGAACAACAAGCGAGGGTCGCGCCATATGAGCCAGGACAGAAAAAAACACTGGGATGACATTTACAGTCACAAGTCCGAATCGCAGCTAAGCTGGCATCAGGAAAATCCATCGATTTCGCTCGAACTTTTGAGAGAGGCTGGTCTGAATTCAACCTCATCGCTCATCGACATCGGGGGTGGAACATCGCGGGTCATCGATTGCCTTGTCGAGCAGGGATTAAGCGACTTGTCAGTGCTCGATCTGTCTCAGATTGCCCTCAATGCTGCACGCCAACGGCTCGGAGAACGAGGCGAGATGGTAAACTGGATCGTAGCCGACATCACTGTCTGGTCGCCCACCAGAGACTACGATTTCTGGCATGACAGAGCCGTATTTCACTTTCTCGTCAACCCGCAAGATCGCGGTGCCTACATTGATCGGCTTGCCCAATGTGTCCGGCCCGGCGGACACGCCGTTATCGCAACATTTGCGCTTGATGGGCCACGGACCTGTAGCGGATTGCCCATCGTTAGATATAGCCCTCGAAGTCTGGCTGACGCGCTCGGCCCGGATTTTGAGCTACTGACGCATCGTATCCGCATACATCGCACCCCGTCAGGTTCGCCGCAATCATTTCAGTTCAGCCTGCTTCGTAAGGTGGGTTGACCGGCTGCCCGATATCCAGCCAATCCTTATTGGATCGATCGAAACGCTCGCGGATCGATTTCCTTTTCGAAGTCATGAATGAACGTCGTCACGTTTTCGGCTTTCGATCCCGCGTAGAAACGAAACCTGCCCAATCGCTGCCACGCTGGCGAGGAGGAAGACAGGAACCGTTCCGTATTGTGCAACGACAACTCCCCCCAACAGCGGCAATACGCATGCCGGTGCGGTCTAGGTGTTGAAATAGCCGCTGTATGCGGGCCGCCGGTCGTTGAGTGATATTTCCATCAACAAGCCAATGACTGCGATGGTCAGGCCGTTTGCGAACGCGCCGAGAACAAAGAAAACGGCGGTGAGGCCAACAAGCGTTGTTTCAACTGGTGGGTCGATGACGACAAGGACAATCAATATCAGGGGTGGTGCGGCACGCAGAATTGCGACTACAATCATGAGACTGAATTTGCCCATCCGGTCGCCCCACCAACCCCAGGCCGGATTGCAAATCAGAGCGCCGGCTGTCTGGGCCCAGAGCAGAAGCGCGACGTTCTCAAGTCCCACACCAAGATCCGCTGCGGCGACAATAAAAAAGGGTGCTGCCACAAGAACCCCGCCGCCGCACCACTGGGCGAACACAAAGTGACGAAATACGCGGTCGGTAGAAAATGTCCCGATTCCCTTTCGTAAATATCCGATAAATTCTGAGGGAGACTTGGATTCGGCCGTTCTCTGAGGCTCTCCCATTACAGTAAAAACCACGGACGAGACAAACATGAGTACCGCAGCCAATCCCAATATTGCAGCATAAGAAAGCGGCGCATCAAGTGTACGAAGCAGGCGGTCGGCTGCTGCGGCGACCCCGAGTGCTGACAGGCCTCCGCCGAAAAACCGCAGCGCAAGCAACCGGCTTCGCTTTCTGAAGGCACTGATCTTGCGACGATATCGTTGTAAGGAACGCCAACAATTCCGTTAAGTGACGCATATAGCGCCCACAGTGCCAGGGACACTGCCCCGAGTAGACCAATTGACCAGCCTGCAACTCCTCCAAACCACAATAGTGCTGCCAGCGCAGATATCGCGGCAGTTCTGCCAAATGCACCGAATACGTAGAATGGCATTGACGAGCCAGCCTTGCCAATGAGGTATCCCACAAAAATCTGTGGCAAGAGCCACCCCAGTCTCAGGATGGTTGGCACCGCGCCCACCGCAAGCGGACTCCCTGTCAGTTGTAAAATGAGGGCCGACATAACGGTTGCGCCGTCGACTGCGGAGGATCCTGCCTGAAACGCTGCGCCCGACCTCGCTGCGTGCCAGAATCTGCGGCGAGTTGTAATTGACCAATCCAATCTTCAGGATTGACATAGAGCCCGAACCAGATCGACCACAGTCCCAGAAGAACGAGCACCGCACCAAGAACCCAGCGCCGTTAACGTAGCCAACCGGACAGGTGTTCGAGATGTACAATGAGGCGAGGAAATAGCGACAGCGGCAGGAGCGGAAGCGACAGCGCCACGGCAAACGTCGCCATGAGCATCGCACCTGAAGCCGCGGTGCCAGTGAGTGCTGCGGCAAACATAAGTGCAAACGTTGTGGGCGCAGCGCAGGCTGGAATATTAAGGCCAAATACCAAGCCTTGCATAACTGGCCTGTTGGACAATTTCCACAGGTCCGGTCCAATCCCGATATGTCTGCGTAAGTATCTGTCAAGCCCGGTCAGCATCATGATCCCAAGACCAAGATATAACCCACCGAATGCCGCCCAGAACCCGGTTTGCACTGAAATGAATCCCGAACCGACAAAGACGATTGCGCCGCCGATTCCGCCCATGACCAAAATTCGGCCGACAATGAAGCTTCCCATTGCTTCCGGTCTTTTATTTGGAGAGCGGGCAAGAAAGCCCAAAAGCCCCAGGCCGAAAACAAGTATGAAGGTCTGGTACGTCAGTTCCAAGAAAACAGAACACTCTGGCTGAAAGACCCAACGGCGCTTATTCGAATGGAGTGTTTATACGACGTGCTCAGTTTGGTCACGGCGTCGCCTCAGCGCGAGCTCCGCACAGCTGTAACGAGGTGCGGATTACTCATGAACCAACGAAATGACTCGGTCGTTGAGCAAGATGTTCAGGCCCACGACGACTGTTAGATAAACTGCCTCTCGGACCCAAACTCGCAAACGAAAATTTTGCGTAGCCCAAGCCACTGAAGTGCTAGTCTGCCCGGAATTTGGATATGTTGCTAAGCCCCTTTGCGCATCATCGCCGGGTCCTGGTTGGATAAAACAACCCTTGCGATCAGAATGCCTTTTTCGCTCAACTGATAGTAAATTGAGTGAGACATATATTCAAATCGGAGAAGGCCAGGTATGATGAAGCTGTAGTCTTCGCCTTTTATCTTACCATCGTGCAACGCTTCGATCCGCTCCTGCAAACCGAGCACGTATTGCTGAGCGATTTGCAGTCCAAAATTCGCGAGTGCGTATTCGTAAATATCATTGATTTCAGATTCGGCTGTTTTTGAGAGCTTGTAATTTTTCATTCTGCTGACCGAGCCTTCTTCTCAATTCGCGACATAATTTCAGGAATTGAAAGGGAACTTGTCCCACTCTTGATGCCATCATCAACGAAGGATCTGAGTTGCTCCTCCACCTGACTCCTGCTCATATCGAGCGCGATCAGCTTGCAGAAGTAATCGCTGACATCGGCAAAGCGGCCACCCTGAATTTGCTGTTGGACCCAATCGTCCATTTGTCGAGGAATGCTGATAGTCTTTTGCATCATGGACATTTTACGACCTTCCATTGGAGGTGATTTTTTTTATGCCTGAACAATAGCTTTGTCTCAGGCATGCTGATCTGCAGATCAGATGAAATGGTGTTGTTGAACTGGAGTACACGAGTGAAGAACCCGCTATCGCCCGCGAACAGTTCAGCTTTGTGGCGGGCGTTCCAGTCTGGAGCTGAAATGCTCCGAGAATTCGGCCCCTGGAATTAAGGAAAATGTCTGTTTGAGGAAGGAGCTGAACACACTTGAAAATACGATGCACTTGTGTGTGTCGTGGCAATGATCGGCGGTGTCGTGATCTTGAATGTGACCGGCCGCCAGCTTTTTGTGATAGCCGTATATATGCACACATGTCGCGTGCCGCTGCCGGGTGTTCACGACCGTGATACGATCGTTGCCAATCATGGAAAGCTCGGTGCTTGTGGCAAGTCCTGACCTTGCGGAAGGCGCAGATGTTATGGCGAGCGCGATCATGAACGCCATACCACCACTAATGATATTGGTCAGAAATCGAAACCGCATAAAAAGTGACCGCCTTGGGTAACCGTAGCAACGGATAAGCAGAAGTCTTGCACAAGTTGAGCAACTGTTCCACCAACACTTGGATGTGGGTTCGCTTTGGTGGAAGATATCCACTTTCCGAACAATAGTTAAGCGGCGAAGAGTGCCAACGAAGCGCCCATCCAATCTGCTGATTCAGCACCCGCTTACCGCAGTTTGGGAAACTGAGTGCACAGGTAGTCTGTCCGCCGTTTGACAACGCACAAAAATTGTTAGCCGAAGCAAACAAAAAACTCGGGTGACAATCACCACAAGTGTCTAGGACACCTGCACGTGCCAACATCAGTGTTTCCCGCGAAACAGGGAGCATACTTTGTATATTTTAGAACGGATAACAGATAACATCCCTGCCTGGATACAAGTGTAGTTTGCACCATCAACTGGCGAGTGACTGGCAATGCAGTTTTCGTGAATTCTCGCCATCAGAATTACTGCAAGTGCAATCGCGATAGTCATTTTCGCAGCAGCTTCCGCAACATTCTCCTAGAGCTTTGCGCAATGCGCTACGCGCGCGATGCAATCGGACCCTTACATTGGTTGAGGTTGTACGCAGGTCTGCCGCCACTTTCTCGCGGGAGTCGCCCGCAAGTTCCACGCGCCACAACACGTCTGCATATTCGGGTCGCAACTTTGGCAAGAGATCAAGAAAGCACATACAAAGATCCCCCTCGGGCTCAAAATCGATGTGATTTTCACCAAGCACGGTTTGTTCCTGGGCGTAGTTATCATCCCGCCTCTGTCGGGCCGCCTCGCTTCGATAGTGGTCCGTCAGAACCGACCGTAGTATCCTGAAAAGCCACGCCATGACGCTGCTGTTGTCTTTAAGACTTGAGCTCTTGGTGATGGCCCTAAGGCAAAAGGTTTGAAAAACGTCCTCAGCTTCAGACCTGTTGGCAATGCGTCGGTTGAGAAAATTCATAAAAGCGTTTTGGTTTGCGATCAGCGCCATTCTCACCACGCGATCGGACGTCGCAGACGGTGGTGCGTTTGATTGGTTAATTCCCGTTCCGTCAGATGCGTCAATGGCCATGATTGCGAAACCTTTGATTGTGAGGATCCGATTTGGAGACAGGCAATTCGTACCTTTGAAGACCGCTAACCTGTCTAATCTTCAATTGACTTAGTCTTTGAGGTCAGTTCTCCAGCACCGGAAGCCCATGGGTTCTGCATGTCATCATGCGGAATTCGTTGTGAAAGTTGTTGATTTGTATCAAATCACCCATTGGCAGCTCATTCACGAAAGCGTTATTTGTGTCCCCTGACGGCGCGTGGAACTGTTTCTTTTGTAGGGTCTTTCGGTTGGCCACGAACTGCTGAAACTTCGCTTAGTTCGACCTGCTGTCTTCCTCGCGTCACCATGGCGACTCCCAATATCGCAAGCGCTATGCCGACCAGTTGGGTCCATTGCAGGACCTCACCATAAAACATTGTACCAATGGTCAATCCAAATACCGGGATCAGGAAACTGAACGCGTTTGCCTGGTTGAGAGGTGCCTTCTCGAGCACCAAAAACCACAGCCAGTACACCAGTGCCGATCCGAATAGGCTCAGTCCCAAAAGTGATGCAACAAAAGTCGGCGACCAGCGGATCGATCCCGGATCTTCGATGATCCAAGCCGCCATAGCCAATGGTACACTGCCGATGAGCATTTGAATGCCCATCGCCATCATCGCATCAATATTCCCGGCAACTCGCTTTATAACGACATTGCTTACCGTAACGCCTACTGCAGCCAATATGATGTAAGCCACTCCCAGAACGTAGTTGGCTTTTTCATTAGCCAGCAACTGGGGCGCTGTAATGACCAGGATACCAACAAATCCCAGAGATAGACCGATTTTTCCCTGCCTCGAGAGCCGCTCGTTAAGAACGATGACCGCCAAACCGGCAGCCAATAACGGTTGAGTGTTCGCAACGACCGTCGCTATCCCTGGCGAGACAAACTCTGCGGCATGAAACATACCCAAAAATCCAAGGCTCGTTGCTCCAACACCCACGATGGATAACAATACCCACAATCTCGGGTTCTTAGGCAGCGGCCTGCGCAATGCAACTGCAATCGACGTCAAAACCACGCCGGCCAAAAAAGCACGCATCGCAGCAAACGTGAGGTGCGGTGCATATTCAATTCCCAGTGTTATCAATGGAAAGCACGCTGCCCAAAGTATCATGGTCAATACGATTTGCAGGATGGTTCCAATATTCAATGGGTGAATTCCTCTCGCAGTGTCTGTGAATGTGTCCGGCATAATTTCCCAGAAACAGCGGACCTGTAAGACATTCCTTCTCAGTGACTGCACCAACCTCTTCCAGGATTTAGGGGAAGATTGTCATATTGTTCTGATTATCAGGCGCAACACACATACCCGCCCTGTGTAACGAAGTACGTCGTTGCCCGTCAATTCGCTATGGGACTGCTGTTTTGTTAGCGCTGATGGTTCGGGCAATGATTGGAGAAAGGCAAAATTGTCCGTTCGAACTATGCTGTCCCAGATCATTACCAGTCAATTCGGGAGAAACGGATGATTACCGCAGTCTTGATGGCAATATTGTTGGTCGGCGCTACGTTCATGCTGCACTACTCGGTTTTACATTGGCTCTCGGTTGGTATGGCGCGATTTCCAATGCCCGCAAAAGTGCGGGTCTTGGTGATCGTTCTCGTCGCTTTAACCGCTCATGTCGCCGAAGTGGTGGTTTATGCTGCAGCCTTTGCGTTCGGGGACCGCGTGGCCGCTATCGGTAGCTTTGGGGGAATAGAGATTTCGGAACCATTGGACTATTTCTACTTTTCGATTGTCAGCTACACCTCTCTGGGAATCGGCGATGTTTTTCCACGAGAACACCTCAGGTTGTTGACCGGAATAGAGGCACTGAATGGGCTTTTGTTGATTGCTTGGTCAGGGTCGTTTGTTTACATCGCGATGGCCCGCCTGTGGCCTTGGCGCTCATGTGCAGACACGTGAAAATACTTTTCGCGAACGTCCGGCGAAGGCCTGTTTATAGCGGTACGAAAAGTTCAATTGGCTTGAAGTTTGGATCAGGCGCCAGTCCCCGGCCACTAGGGAGAGATTGCACCGCTTTTGAGGTGTTTTTTGTCATAGGAAAATATCATCTGCGGGTCTGCCGCTGGCACATGCTGGTCTTTGTCAGGGCAATCCACATTGGACAGTATGTGGCGGATTACATTGAGCCGGGCTCTTTTCTTGTTGTCGGCTTGGACAACATACCATGGCGAGTTCAAAGTGTGTGTATGAGCAAACATGGTGTTTCGTGCAATGCTGTAGTCATCCCAGTGTTCGACAGCAACTTGGTCGACATGACTGACTTTCCATTGCTTAAGCGGATTAATGCGCCGATCAGCAAGGCGCTGCTCCTGCTCGGCTTTTGAAATATCCAGATAGTATTTGAACAGTTGGGTGCCCGATTGAATGAGCATGTCCTCAAAAAGTGGAACCGACGACATAAAGGTCTCATATTCAGTGTCGTCGCAATAGTCCATGACCCGCTCAACACCTGCTCGGTTGTACCAACTGCGATTCATCAACACCATTTCCTGCGATGAAGGAAGGTGTGGGACATAGCGTTGGAAATACCAGGAGTTGCGGTCGCGGCTGGATGGTTTGCCCAAAGCCACAATCCTGACATCACGCGGACTTAGATGTTGGGTGATCCGTTTTATGACGCCATCTTTGCCTGCCGCATCGCGCCCTTCGAAAACGATAAGAATTCTGAGATTATTCCTGATAAGGTGCCTCTGTAACTTAACCAGTTCGATTTGAAGGTGACGCAAGGTCTCCTTGTATGTCCGCTTTTCTTGCCGCATGCTTGTTCCGCTTTTACTCATCTGGAAGCCATATTGCGACCGCGACCACCTATCTTCTCTTCTGCCGGTTTTTCTGACAGGGATGCATCACCGTTCTCTTCGGATCCGGTCAAGCTACGATCTATGCGGGCAAGTGTTTTTCGTAGTTTTTTTGCCTCGAAACTGCTCCCCAGGCCACGTTTTTCAAGCCTGTGAAGCTTATCCCTGAATATTGGCAGGTAGAGTGTTATAAACTGGCCATCAGAGCGATCGTCCCTGTCAATTCGCATAGGAATGCTCTCAAAACTGTTGGTGTGCGCAGACCTGATTCAAAGTTTCGATAGGGGTTGAAGATCGTGGTGCTCCAACCACCGGAAGCTCTCTTTTAACCAGACAGACGGGAATGTTGGCCAGGTGTTACAGTTTTGTGACTGCCGTACTGATCCCCGCGCATGATTTCAGAAAACTGTTCGTAGCCTGCGGGAGCGGTTGCAATGAGATGGCAGTTTCTGGGCGATGATTCCCTCGGGGCGCCGCAGTGGAGGTTTCTAAGAGCGAATCCTGCTTGTCGGAACATTTTTGTTCGGCGCGGTGGCTTTCACAACATGCACTGTGTAACGGCATTAATGTCACTCCGTCTTTACACAAAGCACTCCGACTGGTCGGCACTTTCATGCTGTCTTGTGATCGTATCGATGGCTTCCGATGGTCGTAGTAAAGTCGCCCCACTCGATGTTTTTTGCAGCCACGCGGAATCAATCATGAACAAGACTATCCACCATCCTCAACAAGATCGGCATTCAGTGGAAGCTGATGAAGCGGCTGCACCTGAAACAGCCAAAGACCCTGTCTGTGGAATGAGTGTGGGATTGGACGCCGGCAATCCAAGCACTGTCCATGATGGCGAGGTCTATCACTTTTGCAGCCAACACTGCCACGACAAATTTGTGGCAGATCCATCGTATTTTCTGTCCGGCCACCGAAAAGGAGAAGCGCTGCCGGCAGGCACCAAATACACATGCCCGATGCATCCGGAGATAGTCCGCGACGGGCCAGGTGACTGCCCGATTTGCGGGATGGCGCTGGAGCCAATGGGCGTTCCGGCTCCGGATGGAGAGCCTAATCCCGAGCTCGTGGATTTCAAGCGTCGCTTTACGGTAGGTGCAATACTGACAATTCCCTTGCTGGTTCTAACAATGGGTCCATTCGTCGGCCTCGGTTTCGTCCGGACCATTTTCGGGGAAGAGGTGACGTTGTGGATTGAACTAATTCTGGGCACCCCCGTAATCTTGTGGGCCGGCTGGCCGTTTTTTGTGCGTGCTGTGAAATCGGTAGTCAATCGAAGCTTGAACATGTTCACGTTGATTGGCATGGGCGTTGGCGCGGCATACATTTTCAGCGTGGTGGCTGTAATTGTACCGGAAATATTTCCGGATGGATTTCGCGACTCCGAAGGGCATGTAGGGGTCTATTTTGAGGCAGGAGCTGTAATTGTTGTCCTCGTGCTTCTCGGTCAGGTAATGGAGTTGGGTGCTCGGGAGCGAACAGGCTCGGCGATCCGGGCCCTGTTGGACCTCGCACCAAAGACGGCGCGTGTGATCCGACCGGACGGTCAGGAGTTGGAAATCCCGCTTGAAGACGTAAAGGTCGGCGACAAACTGCGCGTGCGTCCAGGAGACAAAGTTCCTGTGGACGGCAAAGTTCTGGAAGGCCGTTCTTCTATTGATGAATCGATGATATCCGGCGAACCGGTTCCGGTGGAAAAAGTTTCGGGCGACGATGTCACTGGAGCTACGATAAATGGCACAGGCAGCCTGGTTGTTGTGGCGCAGCGGGTTGGAACAGATACCATGTTGAGCCAGATCGTCGAGATGGTGGCGAACGCACAACGAAGCCGTGCCCCGATTCAAAAACTTGCAGACGCAGTAGCCGGTAACTTCGTCCCGGCCGTCATTCTGGTCGCAATCATCTCCTTTGTTTCTTGGGCTTTCTGGGGCCCGTCACCGGCATTGGCCTACGGGCTGGTGTCGGCCGTCGCAGTCTTAATCATCGCTTGTCCTTGTGCCTTGGGATTGGCGACGCCAATGTCCATCATGACTGCGACCGGCAGGGGTGCCCAGGCCGGAGTGCTGATTAAAAATGCGGAAGCCCTGGAGCGTTTCGCGCAGGTCGACACGCTTATAGTCGACAAGACCGGAACCCTTACACTCGGAAAGCCAAAGCTTGTAGCGGTCTTGCCGGACAAGGGGCACGAAGAATTAGAGGTCCTGCGATTGGCTGCCAGTCTGGAACGCGGCTCCGAGCATCCCCTCGCCGAGGCGATTGTCTCTGGAGCTCAAGAACGCGGTGTAGTGCTTGTCGGCGCCGACGAGTTTGAAGCTGTGACGGGAAAAGGTGTGATAGGTCGTGTGGAAGGCAAGGAGGTTGCACTTGGCAATGCAAGACTGATCGCTGATCTGGGTATCGATGGGGGGCACCTTGTGGAGGCAGGTAATGCTCGCCGGGATGAGGGCGAAACGGTGATGTTTGTGATCGTTGATAAAAGTGTAGCCGGGCTCGTCTCGGTAGCCGACCCGGTAAAGGAAACCACGCCTGATGCCGTGAATGCACTGCATCAGCAAGGCTTCCATATCGTCATGGCGACCGGTGACAATGAACGCACGGCAAGGGCTGTGGCAGGCAAACTCGGTATCGATGAAATACGTGCAGATGTTCTGCCCGAAGATAAGGCTGAACTTATCAAGCAACTGCAGGACCAGGGTCGAAAGGTTGCCATGGCGGGTGACGGTGTCAATGATGCGCCGGCTCTGGCGCAGGCGGATGTTGGTGTGGCCATGGGCACAGGCGCTGATGTTGCGATCGAAAGTGCTGGCTTTACCCTGGTCAAGGGTGATCTCAACGGTATTGTCCGAGCGCGACGGCTCGCGCG
Source organism: Hoeflea sp. (assembly GCA_965228435.1). Taxonomy (GTDB): domain Bacteria; phylum Pseudomonadota; class Alphaproteobacteria; order Rhizobiales; family Rhizobiaceae; genus Hoeflea_A. The sequence goes on from OZ245818.1 coordinate 5,997,618, forward strand.
CGCGACAATGCGCAACATAAAGCAAAACCTCTTTTTTGCACTGGTTTACAACGCCGCAGGAGTGCCGGTAGCCGCCGGAGTGCTGTACCCGGTTCTTGGCATCCTGATTTCACCAATCTTCGCCGCAGCCGCTATGAGTCTTTCATCGGTTTCCGTCATTGGCAATGCACTGCGATTGCGCTCAGTGAAGATTTAGGATCCAAGACGCAGGTGGCCGCTACCGGCTATCTTCCAATGGGCATGATGGTTGTTGGTAATCCTCATGTGGTCCTCGATCGAGCGGAGGATATGCATGAAAAAATAACGTAGCAAAAACAGGATGATATTATGAGCACCATAACGAGTCTTCATGGAACAACACCGGCTGAGATATTTCAGAGCGGACTGGAGAACATAAATGAAATTGAATCGGTGGCAGTGTGTGTTCGATGGCGAAACGGAGAAATAACAACGGGATGGTCGAACGCGGATCCAGGTACAATTGCAATGATGACAACCATGCTTGATGAAAGGTTTCGGATGCAGTTCCTGCGTGGCGCGACAGACTAAGAAGTATTTACCATCACCAATACGTCCGAGCAAAGATGCTCCCGAAGACAAGGTATTCACATTCTTATACCTGCTTCACACGGCCCCTGATCCGCAAGGCGTCAACGAGTGAAACGCCGTGCGGTCTGACTTGGCAATTAGGTTATGATGTCACACGAAGAAATCTGGCTTGTCGGCGGCTATGGAGATGTGGGTCAAAAAACAGCCGCCCATTTGATTGCAGCAAGTGATTTTTCCGTTGTTATCGCCGGCAGGGATCGTCAAAAAGCTGAACGGGTCGCAGATGATTTAGGATCAAGGGCCAGGGCTGTTGTGATTGATATCGTGAAGCCGGACGCGAAGTCATATTTTCCGGCAGGATCTGTGGTTGTCAATTTTGTCGACCATGCACCGGCAAGTTTTTCCAAGTCCATAACTTTAAACGGGGGAATCTATTTAGATATCTCAGCATCGCCGCGATATCTCAATTTGCTTGAAGATGAGCTGATCGCGACAGGGCCGACCGGCTTGGCAGTACTGAGCGTCGGTGTTGCACCTGGACTAACAAACATTCTCGCGGCTGCATTGGTGGACAGCGATCCAAAAATCGAACAGATCGATATTTGTGTCGAAATGGGGCTAGGGCGGCATCACGGTCGTTCCGCCACCGAATGGTTTTTACGAAATTTGTCAGAATTCTATCCATATTTTGAGGATGGGATCATGCGGGAAGCGAAACCGGGCCGGGTTCACAGACGATTCAAGTTCGAGAAAAACAGTCCGCCCGTTCTCGGCATCGGATTTGGGTTTTCGGATCAGGTCAGTATCGCAACGAAACTGGGAATTGGTTCTGTCCATAGTTTTGTAGCACTGGATCCACCCTGGGCAACACGTATGGTATCCGGATTGATATCTTCTGGTTTTGCGGGGCTCATTTCACGAAACGCGATGAATATACGAAAGCTGATGGAGATGGCTCCTTTGGCCGGTAAGGTAAGGACCCGTTTGTTGCTTGAGGGTCGGAACTCCGACAGAGATCCTCCATCCAGGTGGATTGTCATCGCTGGTGACCAGTCTGATCTGACGGCCATCATCACGGGAGAGACCCTTAAGGCGGCACTCAACAGTCGCAAAAGTGGAGTGGTCCATTCAGAAGAAATAATTGACGCCCGAAGAATATTGTACGCACTTCACCAATACTCTCCGACAACGCGCAGCTGGTTTGAAAGCGCCACGGATAAACTGAAATGTTCTTGAACCGTTTTCAGACTATGGCAGTCCAAACTCTTGGATCTCCTTTGATGCAGATGGCGACATTGAGGCAAAAAATGTTTGTCAGGCATTTGCTGGCACGCAGCTGAGATAGCGACATTCCAATGTTGCTCGTCCGGTGAGGACGAACAGCATTCCTGGAAGGCAACCAACGGTGAAGTAACGAAAATGTTTACCGCGCCACAAAATGGTCACTTGACTTGACAGCAGCAGGGTTCATCTTCGAAACATGACCCGAAGCGTGACATATATGCGATTGATTCGTACTGCCGTCACCTTGTTGATGGCGTTCATATTTGTAGTGTCGCCGCTTGTGGTTGCCCAGGGCGAGGCCGCCAAAATGCCATCGTTGCAGGAACATGCATCGGTCTCAACCAGTGGTTCATCGGATTGTGCTTCCCATCAACTGCGTTGCGCAACATTTTTTGATTTACAGGGCGCCGCAGCGTTCGATAACGCCATTTCCGATTTCACGTCCACAAACAATCCCGTCAAATCCGGACCGTGGTGTGCGGAATACTGCGTCAGTGCGGTAATCGATGATACGCCTGACCAGACCGTCCTTTGCAGTACGGGCAACGAGTTTCCGGCGACCGTTGATGTTTTCGCAAACGAGCACGCGGCCCCTTATCGACCACCAGCCAGAACCTGACATTGGGTCCTCTTCAACAATAGAGGCGAGCGCTTGCGGCCGGATACATACCGCAGGCAAAAAACCAATTCGATTCAGGTTTCAAAACAAATGAAAATATCTGCGATTGCCGGGCTTGTGCCGGTTTTTCTAAGCGGTTGTGTGTATACGCTACCGTCGGAAAGTTACATACATCCCCCGCCAGAAAGTCACATAAATCCCCCGCCAGCAGACGCCAAGGGGGAAATCCGGAAATGTTACCGACAAGCAGGAGGAATCGTTTGCCGAAACACTCCTGCGCTGACGAGGCTCCTGCTTCCTTTGAATGGTGAGATTCCAGGCCCAATTCAAGTAGGGCAGACCTCAGGATTCGTCGCTGAGTACATCGAGAGTAAACGGACCTTAACCAAAGTCAATAAGACACCCGGCCGGCTGAGTGTGTAGACCACACTTAGCAGGAAGGAGGTGTTTGAAGGACCATCTTGCATGATCGGCCATTAATCCGGATCTCCGACCGGAAAGGCAAATCATTACAGTGTGTCCGTCAAACGCTCGCCCGCCAGCCGAAACTTTGTTGTTCCCTGCGTTAAACATGGAGAATTCAGCAATGAAATTGCGTCGTTCCTTAACCACCGCGCACAAGTCACTTCTCAACCCACTCGAAAGCCTCTTTTTCTATCTGATTGTCGCTATCGCGATGGCTTATTTGATAACCCGGAGCCAAGCTCATGAGTCAACGGTGTTCGCGGATAACATCGTTGTAGAAAATGCAGCCGTTCAGATCGCGGAGACGGGCGAAAGACACCAACTGCATTTCGACATTATTAACCTCAGTGCAGATAACATCATACTCCACAAGGTTCGTACAAATGCAGCGAAAGCCGCTGAGTTGAAAATGAACCTGCCTGGGCAAGGATACACACTCGTTTCAAGTATTCCGATTTTACGCGAAGAGACGCTGGATCTGGACACTACACATATCAAAGTCGAACTGATCGGCGCTGCACATGAACTGTACCCAGGCACTGAGATAGAATTCAAACTGGTCTTTCAGAATTTTGTAAAGACTGCGTTTGCGGATGTGCACTAAGTCATGACATTTGTGACAGACCATATGATTCATGACCTCCAACACCTCATGGTCACGGTGTTGGTTCTCTCGGTCGTTCTGTTCCTACTTGGGCTGCCACTCTACAGGCGATATTCGAATTGGTTGGCGTCTGCGATCCATCAGTCACATAGCATCTTGACGCCGCTGGCAGAGACCACTCGAACAACTGACTCAAACGTGGGTGCACCGATGGAAAAGCCAGATATATCGGTGCACGATACCATCTTCATACTCCCTGATATCAGCAACTACACACGCTTCATTGCCGGTGGACACTTCACAGAATCTCGGGCGCAGGAGATTATTTTCTCGCTGATGAATGCAATGATAATTGCCGGAACCAAGACCGTTGAGCTGTCGAAACTTGAAGGTGACGCAGTGCTATTCTACGCCAATGCAAACCAGAAGACAGATCTGGAAATTGGAAAAACGGTCTTGGCGATTTTTGATGCCTTCTTCGAGGAGCGTCGGCGCCTGATTGAATCGGATTTTTGCTCTTGTGGTTCTTGCCGGCACATATCAAATCTCGATCTGAAGATTTTCATCCATCGCGGCCAATCCAAACGATTTAATTTTAGGGGCTCCATAGATCATTTTGGAGCTGACGTGACAATTCTTCACAAATTAATGAAAAACAACATACGGGGTGACAGGTATGTAATGGTTACAGCCGCGGCAGACGACAACGTCAATCTCCCTGGTGATTTCGTTCAACATCAGGTTGAAGAGGACCTTGAGCACGTTGGAAAAATTGTCGCTTCTGTCTACCGTTTCGGCGATAAATCAACCGAGCCGGCCTTAATCCGTAACACCGGTCAAGTAAACGTGCCGACTCCGCAAAATGGTGAAGCACCCACCAATGTTTCCAGCCACTGCTAGCTAGTCGCTGGCAAACTATCTTGTGCTCGGATAACAGTTTCCAATATTTCAATGCAAACCGCTGTCGATCGGAAAAAATGAATACCAATAACCGTGTTTTAGTGATTGGAATGCCTAACCGGCTTTACGTTTTTTCTGAGAATCGGTGACATCAAAAAGTCCAATGCATTGGCTTGTTGTTCATCCAGACACTCCGTTTCTAGTTGAAGTGTGGAAAGATGAAATCCGAAATCGCGTCGGAGAAGCTCATTTGCCTCTCTAAGTATGCCGGGCGCAGAAGCGGCGTCGCCAGTCACTATGTGCGCTGAAAACACGTGAACGTTGGATGTCAAGGTCCATGCATGCACGTGATGCACATCTTCTACTTCCGGTAGTGCCTCAAGCTGCGCTATAGCCCGCTTGATATCTATTCCTTCGGGCGTACCCTCCATCAGTATACTTATCGCTTCCGCCATTATTCCCCAGGATGCATAGAGCAGCACAAATCCGAAAGCCATTCCAAGGATAGGGTCAATCGCATAAAAGCCCGTGAAGCGGATGACGAGCGCAGCCACAATAATCAAAAGACTTCCCACAAATGTCTGCACCACATGCCAGAAAGCGCCTTTCACATTGAGATCGCCCTTTTGCCCGGAATACAGCAGTCGCAGAGATATTATTTCTGTGATCAGACCACCGAATGCTGCGAGGAGCATGGGCGCGGTAGGTAATTCTATCGGATTTCGCAGACGCATGAAGCCCATCACCAGCACAACTAAAGCCATCGCGCATAGGAATGCGCCGTTCAACAGTGCGCCAATGATCTCCGCCCTCAGAGAGCCATAGGTACGCAGTTCGTCAGCTGGCCGGCGTGCGATTCGCGCTGCGACCAACGCCAGAACAACACCCCCAACCGCTGAAAATGTGTGAAATGCGTCGGATATGACAGAAATGGATCCGGTATAGATACCAATGGTCATTTCGATCAGGAAATAGACTCCTGTCAGCCAGGCTGAGATCTTTAGTGCTCGGGAGTTTGCTCCCGTCTGCGCCATACTGTGTGCAGAGTGTTTTGCCATTGTTCTAACCCTTGGTGACACTCCCATTTGGAGCTTGTTGGGAACGGCAACGACATTCGTTTTGCAGGCCTACCTTGTTCAGTATGGGCCTTCCTGCAGATAGAACGTCAATAGATGAAAGTGCGTTAGTGGCTATTTACAGAAAGCTGACGCGCGAGGGCATCACGGGAGCCAAGACTGCAGTTGCTTCACGTTGGCAGAAACGGGCTTTTCGTTGATGCAATTGCGTCTGCAGCGGTCGGTATCCGCAGCAAATTGTGTCGTGCCAGGCCGATCAATCAATCCGTTCGTTCGAAACGGTATTCGAATTTCGTAAACAGCATCGCCGTCTACCAGCCACCTCTAATTGACCAACTTCCCGACGGGCAGAATAACGGCGAGGAGCAGCGGCTGATGGATCAGATAAATGACCAGACTATGCCGACCGCACCAGACCAAACCCGCTAGCGCTTTGCCACGAGGTTCTTCAGAATTCAAACGATCGAATGCAGAAGCGGAGATTGCCATTTTGGACAGCGCCAAACCCAAAAGTACCAAACCAAGCCAGGGAAAAACAGGCACGAAGTCAACACTGGATGGGGTTTGTTCTGAAAAACCGATCCAGGCCATCCAACGTGTATCGAACAGGGGAGATCGAAAAAAAAGCGGCAGCGTCCAAATCGCGACCCCACAGATGAGAGTCACGGCAACCGGTGCCCGAAGAAACAGAATGCCGACAAGGCTTCCAGCGACAATGGCATGCAGAATACCGAAATATATAAAGTTCTGGGGGAAGGCGATCTTGGTCGATACTGTGATTACAATCGCTGCGCCAGCAACAATTACTAGCCGCCTTGTGAACGCTCGCCAGCGAAAAGTTTTTGCGTGTGCCAAAGCCAGACTTATGCCAACCACAAACATGAAAGTGCCGGCTAGCAGTCGACCATAAAGAAGCCATCCGGTGGATGTTGACAAACCCGGTTTGATTAGTCCTGTAAGATCCAAATCCCAGACAAGATGAAATATCACAACGCCAATAATTGCAGCGCCTCGGACTACATCGATTATTATTATTCGACTGCAAGATTTCCAGCGATCCACATCGTCTTTGGTGATGCGCCCCTCGGCTGACAAAAAACTCATTGGACCGTTCTCCGGATTGGTGAACTAGTATCAGTATATGCACTACCGCCAGAAATTGGCATATGCATATTGTGAATCTATAGGTTTCGACAACACGAAATCGCGCCAGGTCAGCGCCCGCATTGACATCATTCAGGTGATTGGAAATTCGTCAAAAACCGTGGCGTCCACGTATGGGGTATCTGCTGCCGCTGATCGGCGGGGAGGCGGATGTAGTCCAGAGCACCCATTACCACTGTGATATCCGGGCGAGCAAAGGGAGGGTTTGAAATATCGATAACATGAATTAGCCCTTCGCCACACATTAACAGCGGAATCTGTCGAAACGGACGATATTTCCAGTCTGCCTTCCGTAAACACCCTTTGCATAGTGTTGAGCTGCTTTACACATCGGACACAGAACGGGCAGCGAAATCCTCTGTGAATGACTCCAGATGCCTCTGCCGCATCGATCGCAGATAAGTCAATCCGTACACCACGAAGATTTGGTAGCGCTATCACAAAAAAAAGAGCGCCAGTTTCAGGCAAGGATCTCCTCAAATTGTCGCGTTCAGAGAATCTGAAAAACCAGGTCTTGACCTTCCCATTGTTGGAAGCCCTATCTACAGCGGCACCTAGCCAATCCACAAGGAGAGCCAAGATGCCAAATGCCGCCGTCTCAAAACTGGCCGAGCCTGTCAGCTTCGCGATTTCAGGTATGAGTTGCGCTTCATGTGTTGGCCGCCTCGAACTTGCCATCGGGGCGGTTTCCGGAGTGGATGGCGTCACAGTCAATTTGGCGACGGAAAAGGCACATGTCACTCTTCGGGAGCGCACAGAGATCGATTCTATTATTGCGGCTGTCCATCAAGCCGGATTTGAAGTGGTTCTCAGGCAATCCGATTTACGGATTCAGGATATGTCGTGTGCTTCATGCGTAGGTAAAGTTGAGCGTGTGATTCAGAATATCCCGGGTGTTGTTGACGCGTCGGTCAATCTTGCAACTCAAATGGCACGGATCAGATATGTTGATGGATTGGCAAGCCCCGAAGATATATCCGACCGGGTAACGGAAGCCGGCTTTGCGACAATACCGATTGAACATGAACTAAATCACCATGGCGATGAAGAAACGCACGAGAAGGCGTTCTCGTTGCTGCGCAGGGATCTGATCCTGGCATCGCTGCTGACTCTGCCAATTTTTGTCATCGAAATGGGCTCACACTTTGTGCCCGGAGTGAATGATTGGATCCTGGAGTACATCGGTGCCCAAAACAATCGTGTAATTCAGTTCGTCTTGACGACAATGGTCTTGCTGGGACCGGGATGGCGGTTCTTTAGAAAAGGTGTTCCGGCTCTCTTGCGGGGCGGGCCTGATATGAACTCGCTTGTAGCAATCGGTACAGGAGCTGCCTGGAGTTTTTCAGTGATCGCTACATTCCTGCCCGCACTTCTTCCAGAAGGGACACGCCACGTGTACTTCGAGGCGTCGGCGGTGATAGCCACCTTGATATTGCTCGGTCGTTATCTTGAAGCCAAAGCGAAGGGGCGCACCAGCGAGGCAATCAGGCGATTGGTGGGTCTGCAGGTCAAAACTGCTCGCATCTTAGTTGATGGCGAAGCAAAGGACGTCGATCTGAGTGAGGTTGTCAGAGGCGATATCTTGCAAGTTCGTCCAGGCGAGCGCATTCCGGTTGATGGGGAGGTATTGGAAGGTTCATCCTATGTGGATGAGTCAATGATATCTGGCGAACCGATTCCGGTTTCGAAAGGGCCCGGTGATGAAGTGGTGGGTAACACAATCAACAAGACCGGAAGCTTTGTATTCAAGACAACGCGGGTCGGGGCCGACACTGTTCTGGCACAAATCATCAGGTTGGTTGAAGACGCGCAAAGTTCCAAACTGCCCATTCAGCAACTCGTGGACAAAGTGACTGCCGTGTTCGTTCCAGTGGTCATTGGACTGGCAGTTTTGACGGCACTCGTCTGGTTTACCTTCGGCCCTGAACCCGCATTGACTTTCGCATTGATCAACGCAGTTGCGGTTCTCATAATTGCATGTCCTTGTGCAATGGGCCTTGCAACACCAACGTCCATTATGGTGGGAACCGGGCGTGCTGCCGAGAGGGGCGTTTTGTTTCGAAAGGGTGAAGCGCTGCAGTCGCTTCGTGATGCACGTGTCGTTGCTTTTGACAAAACCGGCACACTGACCAAGGGCAAGCCCGAACTAACCGATTTCGAAGTGACCGGTGATGTCGAACCAGACTCGATACTAAGTCTTGTCGCAGCGGTTGAAAACAACTCCGAACATCCAATTGCTGAAGCCATTGTGCGTGCAGCAAAAAACAAGGGATTGTATGTTGGTAGCGTGTCCGATTTCAAAGCTGTGCCAGGGTACGGGGCCTCAGCGACCGTTGGCGGACGTAAAGTCGATGTCGGGGCCGACCGTTTCATGGAAACGCTGGGGCTGGATGTTTCAGAGTTCACACTTGACGCAAGTCGGCTTGCCAAGGATGGCAAGAGCCCGATCCATGTTGCCATTGATGGTGAGCATGTTGCGATTGCAGCGGTCGCGGATCCGATCAAGGCATCAACAAAACAGGCGATCACAGCGCTTCATGACCTTGGTCTCATCGTCGCTATGATAACCGGCGACAATGCCGGGACAGCGAACGCCATTGCCGAATCTCTCGGGATCGACGTGGTAGCATCTGAGGTCCTGCCAGAAGGCAAGGTCACCGAGATTTCGGCATTGCGTAGGAAACATGGTCCGGTCGCATTTGTCGGCGACGGCATTAACGACGCCCCCGCTCTGGCGATTGCAGATGTGGGGCTAGCGATTGGCACAGGCACCGATATAGCGATTGAAGCCGCTGATGTTGTCCTCATCTCCGGAGATCTGCGCGGAATAACAGATGCAATTGCCTTGAGCAGAGCAACCATACGCAACATCAAACAGAACCTGTTTTGGGCATTTTCTTACAACACAAGCCTCATTCCAGTGGCCGCGGGTGTGCTGTATCCTGCTTTTGGGATCCTCCTCTCCCCCATCTTGGCGGCAGGTGCAATGGCCGCTTCGAGCGTATGTGTACTGGGCAATGCACTAAGATTGAGAAAGTTCAAAACTCAAAGGTTGAACGAAATAGGCAATAAATCACATTCTCAGCCAGTTCTTTTGGAGCCGGCAGAATAAAACGCTTGTTGGGTTCATTTCACGCTTCGGTCAGACACAATGACCACGTATTGACTATCCAACAAAGGGACTGTTGCTGGCGCAAACCCACTATCTGATTTCGTGGGGCCGGAAATCAGCAGAATGGCAGCGTGGAAAGCAGGGTAACTGCTAAAAACGGAGAAACTCATGAATATCGGAGATGCCGCATCAGCGACCGGGATCAATGCAAAAATGATTCGCTACTATGAGTCGATCGAATTGATCCCGGCACCGAGCCGTTCGGATGCGGGTTACAGATCTTACAGTCATAACGATGTCAATCGGCTTAGGTTTGTCCGCAGAGCTCGTGATCTAGGGTTTTCGGTAGAACAAATACGCAATCTATTGGCCCTTTGGCAGGACAAGGATCGCTCCAGCGCGGACGTAAAAGCCCTTGCAATACACCATATTGGCGCACTCAATGAAAAAATTGGCGAATTGCGGGCCATGGTAAAAACTCTGGAACATCTGGCTGAAAACTGTCATGGAAATGATCGTCCGGATTGTCCCATAATTGAAACGCTGAGTGAAGGCGAACCTCTCCAGGGCAACATCTCAACGAGGCGCACAATAGTGCCGACTTTTACTCCGATGGCCAACCATGTGGCGTCTTCAAGACTCAAGCGGTGACAAGTCATTTCTGTTCAACACCGGCTATGTCGGGTATTAAACTCGGGATCGAGGTTTTCACCCGACAAGTTTTTTTGTTCAATCCGCCCGGCTTAGAGGAGATCTGAGCACGGGTGCAAAGAGCAGCACCGTAAAAGGTGCTGCTTAATTATTGTATGTCGGTCAAATACTTGAAAAGATCTTCGTCCAAAAGATGATTGGATTTTTGGTCAACAAGCAGGCCCTCGATTGTGTCGTGCATTTTCTTTAGTTCGCGAAGCTGTTTCGAAAGGCCATCCTTATGGGACCTGAACAAATTCGAAACTGCTCCATTGGTTGGGCCCTCGGCTTCGAAAAGCTCAAGTAGCCCCTCGCAATCACGTAAGCTGAAACCCAGTTTTCTTGCCCGGGCCAAAAAACGCAACTTCTGTGCGTCTCCAGCCCGATAAGCCCGGTAGCCATTGTGGTCCCTCAAGGGACGAACCAAACCGCGCGCCTCGTAGTAGCGGATTGTCTTAGCAGAAAGACCGCTATATTCCGCGACATCTCCGATGTTCATTTCGTTTCCTCAATTCAGCGTAACAGTCTAGGCAACACCATTCATCTACGATGGCGCTCCAACGAATTGAGGCGATTGATTCAGCGGTTTATCGCATTCTTATGCCGCTCATCGCGACACGCTTATTTATCGCAATATGGATTGGCGATACCGCTTTCAGACAACCGCCTGAAAGGGAAGCGGTCGAGGTGGCCTTAACAGTGCGTCAAGCAATTGGCCGGCAGCAGATTCGTCAAAAATCTGAAGGCGATGCTGCGAGTATATTTGAGCAACTTGAGGTCCGGCGGAGTCGAGAATTATGATACACGCGGTGGCGCAAACCACCTCGTGCTTTTTGATGTCACAACAATCTTTGGAGTCCGGGTCCGGTTCCACCAGAAGGCGTTCTGTCACGGCGAGTTGAACATCTCCGTTACTATGGGTCATCGACGCCGCCAGCACACTGACTGCGACCACGACTGACAGGAACACCGCTATGAAAAAGCGGTAGGATTTGATCGGTTTTGACACGCCGTCAATATAGGGGTTTTCCGTTCAATCTACCAGCCCGCGACCCTGGAAGATCCTAAGTGAGTACATAGTGTTCGCGGTCATCCTCAATTTTGGTGGTGTGCTGGCTTCAAGCAAGTGTTGGCGTGGGCTTGGAAACCATTTGCCTCGGATCCTGATGACATTTTCGCAGAAAGGTTGGCCGGTACTTGGGAAATATCGCCAGCGTTCTGTTTACTTGAACCCTGGGAACTGCCGGAGACGAGCGTCAGCTCAGTTTTAAGACAATGAGTTTTTGCATTCAATGTAACGCAGCAATTGTAATCGTTAACCTGCTGAAATAAATGAATAATTTTTTTAGTGCAAGAGCCCGTGGGTCTAAGATTGCACACTTGGCTTTAACCGGACACTTTATCTTGCACTGGCTATTTCGCGGCTTGCCCGACTTGGCTAACTCCAGATAAGTGCACTATCGATTGTGTTTTCATATTGGGCCGCCGATCTTGCTGATCCCAAACAGCACGCAGAAGCGCTGCCTCAAAATGGCCCTTACAGTTCTCCTCCAATTTGCCCCCATTCAGCGGTGTAAAGATCAAAAGATTGTGACAATTCGCCTCATTACTGTAGCGAATCGAATTCCAGACCGTCTTCAAGCCAACGGCTAACCGATCAACTCAGATCATATCAGTTTGTCATGCAGGTACGATCAAATTGTGATTGGAACAGTTTTCTCGAGTGCAGGCGTATCAACCTGACGGATTGACGGATGTTCAGCAATGGAATTTGTAACTTATTTTGCAGTCTGGGCCTTAGCATTTTTCCTAGTGATACTGCTTAGGCTTCGTGCGGAGATTTCCAGCCAGCAAAAACTCACCGGACAACAAGAGGGTCGTTCAGGCGCCCAAAACCAAGCACAACCGATCTGGGTTGCGCCGAAAACCGATATCGATCCGGTATGTGGCAAGACTGTGAACACAGCAAATGCAAAGCCGTCCGTATATGCGGGCATGGTCTATTACTTCTGCTCTCGTGATTGCCGCGAGCGCTTTGAGGCTGCACCGGAAAGCTACCTGGTCGCGCCGACAACGAGCGCCTCAATGGAAAAGGAGACCGTTCATGGTTGATATTCCTCACGTGGCGGGAACCAGGATTCCGGTCGAACCAAACGCATCTTCAGGTGCTCTGCGAATTCCAGTTATCCCATTTGGTATGTCACTCGGTGTATTTCTTTCGCTGACATACGTCCTTTGTGTTGGTTTCGATTTACTATTTCCAGGACAGGCGATGTTTCAGACATGGCTGAAATTTCTTCCCGGATTCACATGGTTGACCTGGCCCAGCTTTTTCCTCGGCTTGGCCGAGAGCTTCGCCTACGGCTGGTATGTGGCGCTGATTTTCGTCCCTTTGTTCAATGTATTCGCGTCGCGGTGGAGCCGATGAGAGGTTTTATGGAAGTACGACCGAGATGTTTGCTTGGAAGCCAGGCCCCATGGACGTTTCAGCCGACGAATGAGGAGAACTCCTGTGGAAGATGAAAATCAATTGAACACTGAATTGCCAAAACCGGTCGGCTTTTGGAAAACACGGGCCGGCATAATTTTGTTGGCCTTCTTGGCAATTGGCGGTGTGCTCCTGGCATACGAACAACGGATACATGTCTTCAGTGGCAATGGTCTGCTGATTGGTCTTCTTGCCGCCTGCATCGTTGTGCATTTGTTCATGCATGGCAGTCATGGCGGCCATGGCGGAGGTGCCGACAAATGACCGGCGACACCGATTATGGTCTGTGGGTCCTTGTTGTCATCAACTCCGCGGTCTTCATCCTGTTTGCACTCAGTTTCTTCAAACCGAAGACAAGCCGAGACTGGCGCAGTTTCGGCGCATTCAGCGCGTTTCTAGTCGCCCTCTTCACCGAGATGTATGGTTTTCCGCTAACGATCTATTTTCTTTCAGGCTGGCTACAAAGCAGTTATCCGGGTGTTGACTGGTACTCGCATGATGCAGGCCATCTTCCTGAAATGATCTTTGGCTGGCAGGCAAACCCGCATTTCGGACCATTCCATATCGTCAGTATGATTTTGATTGGTTTCGGTTTCATTCTGATTTCGGTGTCATGGCGCTTTCTCTATACAGCGCAGCGCACGGGGAGACTTGCGGTTGATGGGCCGTATGCCCACGTTCGCCATCCCCAATATGCAGGGTTTGTCCTGATTATGCTCGGGTTCCTGCTGCAGTGGCCCACCGTGCTGACCTTGGCCATGTTTCCGGTTTTGGTTTGGATGTATGCGCATCTCGCCCGCCAGGAGGAACGTGAGACGCGTACCCGGTTCGGTGCCGAATACGATGCTTACTCAAACCAGGTTCCAGCCTTCATACCTCGCATGAGTTTCATGCGCAAAGATCGCGCCCATTGATTTTTAGACAATTGGCAAAATCCATTTCAACCAAGGAGAAAGAACATGAACGTATCTTCAATTCGGATCGCCCTACTGGCAGGCTTTGCCTCAGCAGCAATAGTTGTGCCAAATGCAGCGGGAGCAGATGATGAACATCATGATGGAGATGCCGAAACAACTGCCGAGATCACGATGACCGATGAGACGTCTTCGAACGACATGAATGGCGGCATGCCCACGATGCAAAGCATGATGTCACCCGACATGATGCAGATGATGGAAGCCATGATGACGCCGGAAATGATGAAGGCGATGCATCAAGTGATGCGTCAAGGCGGGATGAAAGGCATGCACACAACCGGCCAGGGTATGATGGGGCGGGGGATGTCTGGTCAGGGCATGATGCCCATGGCAGGCGCAGGTGCCATGACGCCAGAATTTCAATCGGGTGTGCCCAATATGATGGGCGCACTGGGCGCGATCTACGGGATGGCTGGCCAGAACCAGATAGAGATGACGCCGGAGCGTGTTCGAACATGGCTCGAAACACGGTTGGAGTGGCACGGCAATCCGCGACTGCAAATTGGCGAAATCGGAGAGGCGGCCGATGGAAGCATTACAGCAGAAATCATAACCGTCGACGGCTCGGTTGTTCAAAAACTGGCTTTTAACCGCTATCCCGGACTTGTTCGGCAAATAAACGAGTAGAGGTAACCCGAGGTCAGAGATCGGCCAATGGTGATAGTGGAATGCGCCGTCTAACAGCGCCTCGGCTCACCATTGGTCAACACAATAGCTGTAATCCAGTTGTAGCTCATACAAGCTTGGACAAACGGGATTCAGTTGGTGCCACGCTGATCGGCGACAGCCTTCTCAAGTTGAAACAGCGGGACCGCGCCCGCAATCAAGGAATCTCCGATCGTGAAGGATGGAGTACCGGTAATGCCAAGTGCTTGAGTTATCTGATTTGAAATATCGATGTGTTTGTCAATTTCCGGTGCTTCCATATCTGCGCGAAGTTTTTCGATATCGAGTCCAAGCTCCGCTGCCACCTTGAGAACACTCTGCTCATCGGCCCGTTTCAACGACATCAATGCCCAATGCATTTCCTCATATTTGCCCTGTTGCCGCGATGCCAACGCGGCGCGGGCGGCAAAGACCGACCCTTCCCCGAGTATCGGCCATTCGCGGTAAACCAGACGAACATTGCCATCGTCCTCAATCAGTTTCTTCACATCGCCGGCAACGCGCTTGCAATACGGGCAGTTGTAGTCAAAAAACTCCACAAGCGTCACGTCACCCTGCGGGTTGCCGAGCACGGGTGCGCCGGGATCGCGCTCGACAAGGTCTCTGTTTTCCCGAAGGAACGAAACAATTCGATCGGCTTCGGCCTGCTGTTCTTGCTGCTGTAGCAGCGTTATCGCTTCGCGGATGATTTCAGGATTCTCTCGGATAGTGTCGAGGACCAGTTCCCGGACCTTGTCTTCGGTGAGATCTTCCGCATGAGCCAACGGAGCAAACACTATGAGAAGACTAAAAAGTATGCCAATTAAAAAGCGCATAAGAGACTCCTGTGCAAAGGCGCGTCGCGCGCCATTTGTGTTTGGGTGGACCGCAAATCAGATCATTGTCTCAGCTTTGATTCAATGCTGTTTTTTGCCCGAAACGTCCACCACTATTGCCACTGTAAATCCACCGGCGTCCAGTGTGCGACACCATAGCTCACCGAGAATTGACCAAGTGTCCAGAGTATGGACTTGACCTTCCAGCAGCTGGATACGCGATGGTGCGCCCAACGCAATCGAACCGTTTGGAACTGATGCAAATCCATCAACATGCTATTGCATTGCTGTTGATCACCTTCGGCCTCATAGTCGCCGATGGGTCGGCAGTCGCCTCGATGTCACCTGCCTTCAAATCCGATGCCGTGGAGGCCCGTCTGGTAACGGTGCAAAACGGCATACCGGAAGATGCAGAAACTCTTTCAGCGGCCTTACATCTGAAGCTTGAACCCGGCTGGAAGACCTATTGGCGCTCCCCAGGTGAGGTGGGGATAGCTCCTTCGATCGATTGGTCGGGATCGTTGAATGTATCGGACGTCAACTTTTTTTGGCCAGCGCCAACACGGTTTCGCGCGTTCGGGATTGAGAACTTTGGCTATGAAAAGGAAGTGGCCTTTCCGCTTCAAATCGTGCTCGCCGATCCTGGTGCTCCCGTGGCGATGCGTGCCAAGGTCAACCTGTTGGTGTGCTCGACCATATGTGTCCCGAAGACCTTTGAACTGGCTTTGACGCTCGGTCCTGACGATGGCATTGATACTGAAGTTGCCGAATTGCTCGGAATTTACACAAGCCGGATTCCTGACGACGGCGTAAAGTCGAAATTCACCTTCGAGTCAGCGGCATTTTCACAGGACAAGAGCTTATTAACAATCACGGCTCGTGCCGGCGAGGCGTTTCGAAGTCCTGATATCTTCCCTGAAATGGGAAAAGGAGCTTCCTTCGGAGCTCCTGATATTCGGCTCGGAGACGATGGTCGGTTGCTTTGGGCCAGACTTGTGGTTCTTGCTCCCCCAAATGAAGATGCTGATCTGACAATAACGCTCGTTGACGGTGAGCGCGCTGCGACCATGCCTGCACAATTGTCTCAAGAAGAAACGCCACCGCCCTATCTTCGAGCTGGCTCATCGCGCGGCTTCGCCGTAACTGTCGGCATTGTGTTTGCTGCTTTTTTAGGTGGGCTAATCTTGAACGCGATGCCGTGCGTACTTCCGGTTCTGTCAATAAAACTGAACTCCGTGATCAAGGCGGGTTCCCAGTCACGACAGCGCGTTCGGGGCGGGTTTTTGATGTCGGCTGCCGGAGTCTTGGTATTCATGTGGCTTCTCGCAGGTGTCCTAATCGGAGCCAAGGCGGCGGGAGTAAGCGTCGGCTGGGGCCTGCAATTTCAAAATCCAGTTTTTCTCGCAGTGATGATTGCAATCCTCACGGTTTTCGCGGCCAATCTGGTGGGATTGTTCGAGATCACGATTCCGGCGGGGATACAAAAAATGCTTGCGCGTGGCGGCGATAGTGACGGATATGCCGGGGATTTCGCGACAGGCGCATTTGCAGCGGTCTTGGCAACGCCGTGTTCTGCGCCGTTTTTGGGAACTGCAGTAGCATTTGCACTCACGGGAAGTCCTGCAACAGTTTTGTTGATCTTTTCCGCGCTCGGCGTGGGATTGGCCCTGCCTTACATTTTGATCGCCGCAATGCCATCGCTTGTTCGCGCGATCCCGAAGCCCGGACCATGGATGATGGCCATCAAAGCCGTATTGGGTTTGGCATTGGCGGGCACGGTGGTTTGGCTGATCTGGGTGTTGGTCGGCGTTGCGTCAACGCCTATTGCAGCCATTGTCGTGGGCGTTGTGTCGCTCGCCGTGGCGATGCTGAGTATGGGTCAACGGGTTTTACCTCATGCAGTGCGTTCAACTGGCCTGGTAGCGGTCGCCGCGGCAATTATCGCCGTGCCCTTGTCGTTCTCCCCGGTAGGTAAAGCATCAAATGGCGGCGAAACCCGAGAGGTGAATGCGGACCAACTGGTTTCCTGGCGTCCGTTCGAGCGTGCTTCTGTCGGACGCCTGGTGTCTGAGGGAAAAACCGTATTTGTCGACGTAACCGCTGATTGGTGCATTACCTGTAAAGCCAACAAGGCGCTTGTGCTCGAGCGTGAATCCGTTGCGGAGGTGCTCAACGAACCAGATGTCATCGCAATGGTTGCAGATTGGACCCGGCCTGATGAAAAGATTGCGCGTTATTTACAATCCCATGACCGATTTGGCATTCCGTTCAACATCGTTTATGGCCCGAATGCGCCCGAGGGAATCGTACTCGGTGAAATTTTGACGGTTTCAGATGTCTTGAATGCTCTGGACCGGGCGCGTGCTGCGCCCTCGCGAACGGTAGAGAAACCCTAGGCCGCGGGGGCCACTTTCAATGATACAGCCCTCACGCATTGAAAGTTCGATCAAGGTGGAAGACCAGCAGGCGTGCAGGCTGGCCGGGTCGTCAGCTTTTAAGTTTGCTTATGCCGTCGCTGACAATGCGACGCCGCTCATCATTGGCCGGTAGAGGAGCAAGAAGCTTTTCTGCAGACCTGTAGGCGTCCAATGCTTTCGATTTGTCGCCAAGAACCGTGTAAGCGCGAGCCAACCGCAGCCAGCCGTCGAGATCCCCCGGTTCATGTTCAAGCCGCCTAGCTAGTCTTTCGACCATCGACTGAACGAAAGCCTGACGGTCCTCTGGGCTCATTTCGCTGGCGGCTTCGACATCCGACGCTGTCGGTCCCGGCGTATTCAAACGCGCGACAGGTCCGAGCTGGATCGGTGGCTCTCCGATTGCAGCCGCGATCCGGTTCGCCTGCGCCAGCAGTGTGGGCATCCATTGCGCAAAGGAATTCTCGCGTTCCAGCCTTTCCTTCAACATGTCGAACGCTCGCCTTTGTGCTCCGGACTGATCAAGTGCCAAGGCCTTGTAATAGGTACCAGCCACATTGTCTGGGTCGAGTACCAATGCCTGGTCTGCGGCGGCTTCAGCTTTCGGTGTCACTATCCCGTTCTCGGCGGCGAAGAGGGCTTCGGCGAATTGTGAAAAGGTACCCGAAGTCGCATCCGGTCGGTTGATAAGCTTCGCGAACGCGTAGACGGCATCGTCATAACGGCCCATTTTCATGTAGGTCTGCCCGAGAAGGATCCAAGCTTCGGTTGGGCTTTGTGGATCCGCTTCCAATCGCTTTTGCAATCGTTCGGTCAATTCGGCTATGCGTGCGGCTTCCTGGGTCTCCGCAATCCTGGAAGCGTAGGCTTGGCTTGGGGTATCCGGACTACCAAGCACAACGTAGAGGCCAACCGCGACGACCGGCACAAGAACAGCGCCGGCGATCGGTAACCAACGCCCGGATCTGGAATGAGTGGTTACTCCTTCGGTCTGCTCATCAGCGCCGTTGTCCGGTCTTTCCAATGCCAGCATCCGGCGTTTGATTTCAATGCTTGCGCTTCCTGCTTCAGTTTCAGAAAGGACGCCGCGTTTTATGTCCGCCTCGATCTCGTTCAGCTGATCGCGAAATATGGCCATTGTGCCGCTCTTTCGACCGACAATAGCTTTTGGCTGCCACAACATCGGAATCAAGAGGACCGCGATCGTAGCCAGTACCATGAATGTTGATAGGAAGATAAGCATCAAGCCTCGTCGGACGCTTTGTCACCCGTCATGGTCTCAAGCGCGATCTGTTCGTTGTCGCTGAGGGCAGGCGGGTCTGCAAGGAAGTTTTTTCGAGCCCTGAGAAGCACAATTGCTGCGGTTCCAATGCCGATTGCGGCGAATGCAGCAGGCAACAGCCACAGGACATAGGTTTTTGGTTTAAAGGGGGGATTGAGTAAGACATAGTCGCCGTAGCGCGCGACAACGAACGCATAGACCTCTTCATCCGTTTCGCCAGATTTTAGTCGCCGGCGAACGAGAAGGCGCAAATCTCGAGCGACGCCGGCGTTGGAGCTGTCAATGGATTGGTTGAGGCAAACGACGCAGCGCAGGTTTGCTGATATTGCGCGTGCCCTTGCTTCAAGAGCGGGATCAGAGAGGACCTCATCCGGCTCCACTGCATGGGCAGTGACAATACCCGCAGCCAGCAGCGCCACTACAGCAAATAGCAGTTTTAGTTTGAACCTCATGAGTCGGCTCCTTGTTCGGCGGCCTTCTCAAGCGCCTGAAGGACCCGCCGCTGAGCTTTTACTCCGATGATCGGACCAACATAGCGGAACGTCACAATCCCATTGACGTCGACAACAAAAGTCTCGGGCACACCCGATATTCCCCATTCAATTCCCACCAATCCGTCAATATCCGATCCGATGATCTGGTAAGGATTGCCCATGTCCGCCAACCAGGCGCGTGCGTCCTGTGGTTTGTCCTTGTAGTTGATGCCGGCGAGCCTTACGCCGCGGTCGTTGACCATTCGTGTTAGCACTGCGTGCTCGGCCCGGCATGGCACACACCATGATGCGAACACATTAACCAGCGTCGGCTGTTTTGTTCCGACAAGGTCCGTTCGGCCGAAGCCATCAACGCCTATGCCACTGATCGGCGGCAGGTCAAAATCAGGTGCCGGATTGGAAACGAGCGCAGATGGCACTTCATTGGGATCGCGGTCCGGATTGAGACCCCACACCGCGAAGCCACCAATGACCAACACCACCAATAGAGGTAAAGCAAGGACGATTCGTTTCATCGAAATCCCTACTCTGCCGGAGCCGGCGTTTGCCCACCGGACCTGGGTTGCATCGATCGCTTCGGTGCCCCAACACGAAGACGGCGATCACTCAGCGATGTAAGACCGCCCAAAACAAGAAAACCCGCACCCAACCAGATGAAGTTGACCAGGGGTTCGTAAAGAATGCGCAAGGTCCATTTGTTCCGTTCGCTTTCGGCCGCGGGTTCTCCAATGGACGCATAAAGATCACCGGCCAAAGTTGACCTAATTCCAGACTCGGTCGTCGAAGAGCCTGCGACCGGATAGGTTCGCCGCTCCGGATAAAGAGTTCCTATCGCAGTCTCGTTTCGCCTGACAATCAATTCACCGCGGTCAGCGAAGTAGTTTGCGCCGCGTACACGTTCCACTCCGGTAAATTCGACTTCGAATCCGGCGATTTCAACCTTGGTGCCTGCCTCGACGAAGGTAACAACTTCCGACTTGAATGCGCTTGAACCGACAAACCCGAAAATGCAAATTGCCAATCCGGCATGGGCAAGCGTCATTCCGTGTGCTGCCCTGGGCAGGTTGCGCACCCGGCGCATGGTTTCAGAAAACGGCACGCGCAGGAATCTTACTTTTTCCGCCCACTCCATGGTGGTCGAAAGCAGGAGCCAAGTTGCAAGTCCAATCGCGATCACGGCTAGCAGCGGTCCGCCGGTTTTGAGATACCACGTAACGAGCGCTGCAAGTAGCGACAAGAGACCGACCCATTTCAGGCGTGCCAGAACGCTGACGAGATCGGCCCGCTTCCAAGAGAGAAACGGTCCAATGGCCATTGCAAACACAAGCGGCATCATCATCGGAACGAATGTAGCGTTGAAAAACGGTGGGCCGACCGAGATTTTGTCACCGGTCACGGCCTCCAAAAAGAGTGGGTAGAGTGTACCGAACAGAACCGTCGCCATGGCGGTTGCCAACAGGACGTTGTTGATGAGCAATCCGGATTCCCTGCTAATGGGAGCGAAAATCCCGCCTTTTTCCATGGCTGGCGCGCGCGCCGCATAAAGTGTCAGGGATCCGACGATGGAAACGCCGAGTAGCGCAAGAATGTAAAGTCCGCGTTCGGGATCCACCGCAAACGCGTGAACGGATGTAAGAAGACCCGAGCGTACGATAAATGTGCCGAGCAGGCTCAGCGAAAACGTCAAGATGGCGAGCAGAATCGTCCAGCTTTTGAATGTATTGCGCTTTTCTGTGACGATCGCGGAGTGCAAAAGTGCAGTGCCCAATAGCCAGGGCATGAACGAGACATTCTCAACCGGATCCCAGAACCACCAACCGCCCCAGCCGAGTTCGTAGTAAGCCCACCACGATCCAAGGGCAATTCCAGCTGTTAGAAAAACCCAGGCTAAAAGCGTCCAGGGCCTGACCCAGCGCGCCCATGCCGGGTCGACACGCCCCTCGATCAATGCGGCGACAGCGAAGGAAAATACTATCGAAAACCCGACATAGCCCAAATAAAGTAACGGTGGATGCATTGCGAGACCGATGTCCTGCAGTAAGGGATTAAGATCTCTTCCCTCCAGCGGTGCGGGGACAAGTCTGTCGAACGGGTTCGATGTGAACAGCATGAAAGACAGGAAGCCGACACTGATCCAGCCCTGTACGGAAAGGGTGCGTGCTTTGAGCGCCAGCGGAATATTGGAGCCCTTATAGGCAACCAGGGCTCCGAATATGGAAAGGATGAGAACCCATAAAAGCAAAGAGCCTTCGTGACTGCCCCACGTGGCTGAAACCTTGAATATCATTGGTTTCAGGACGCTTGAGTTCTCCACGACGTTCAGAACGCTGAAATCGCTGACGACAAATGAGCGCATCAATGCTCCAAATGCGATCAACAACAGCAGAAACTGGCAGACTGAGGTCGATTCACCGCAACGCATCCACATTACGTTACCACGTGCAGCCCCAACAATTGGGATGATGGACTGCAAAATCGCCACCCCAAGTGCAAGCGTCAGTGCAAGTTGGCCAAGTTCAGGAATCATGGCGGTACCGAACGTTGAAATCTATTTATTATGAGGAAACTGCCACTTCCCGCAGGTGGAAGGTCAAGGTGTCGATCTGATTCAATTCAATACCAGACATAATGCCGCATTGGAGTTTTCAAAGTGCGGTTCAAAAAACCCTTGACCTTACATCAGGTGGAACCGGTAACCGTATCTGGAAATCAGCCTACGCGTTGGGAAACGTTGGATCGAAATAACGGAATTTCGTAACGCGCGAACGGATTAGGACGACCTGGATAATCGACAGATGCAAATGGAGAACACGGTGAAGACGACACCAACTATAAGACCCGAATCAGCAACCATTTCCGAGGAAAAGGCAGCAAAGCCAAACCGGTTGATGCACTACGGAATGATGGTTTGTTGTGCCGTGATGCTGTTGCCGGTCGCTGCATATTTTGCTGCCGGTGGAACCGTGTCTGGAGCCCTCAACAGCATTGGCCTTTTTGCTCCGCTCTTGGCCTGCGTTGGAATGCACTTGGTGATGCACAAGATGATGGGCAAGTCGTGTCACGGCAAGGAGGAAAAAGCAGACCACACAGACGAACCAGTGCCCGCGGAAAGCCCGCTACGGACGGAAAATGCGCAAAGATGACGTTGGCACGGCATTATCATTCACTCGCAGATGAGAACATGCGGACGTTTGGCCCCAAGGTAGACGATAAGTGGCGCAGGGGGCCTTGCCTTTGATCCAGCCAAAAAAAACCTTCATGTCTGAACTGCCAAAATATGCTGTCTTAGGCGTATTTGGTTTGGGCCTAATTGTGGCTATAGCTCGTGCCTTTGGACCTGATGAAAACGCGATTCCAATCCAGGTCAAGACCGTTGAACTATCGGGACTTGCTGCTGCTGGCAAACAGGTATTCGATGAGAATTGCGCCGCGTGTCACGGCAACAATGCTGCCGGTACAGACCAAGGTCCGACTTTGATACACGATATCTATAATCCAGGGCATCATCCAGATGAGTCGTTCCAGATGGCGGTTTTACAGGGTGTGCGGCAGCATCATTGGCCATTTGGCAACATGCCCCCACAGCCACAGATGTCGGTAGAGCAGACCGCAACGGTCATTGAGTATATTCGTACCCTGCAGGCCGCCAATGGAATCGTGTACCGGCCACACAATATGTAATAACTTCAGAGCCGGCGTTGGAATATTCGGATTCAGGCGAGAACCTTTGGCAGGCTAACACTGCTTAGCGCTTCCGATCGAATTACCAGTGAGCAGGGCTTTCTCCGGCAAACTTGCCACTCAGAATCCTATTAGTAGTCAATAAAAGTGTGATTCTCTCATCGAACCGAGCGACGCTGAGGAACCGATGAAATCCGAATATCAAGAAAACAGTATTACGCTTGCCGGCGGTGTCTCGATGGGAACTGGCGTTATGATCGGTGCCGGAATTTTCGCGCTGACGGGTCAAATCGCACAATTGGCGGGACCGTTGTTTCCGCTTTCTTTCGTTGCGGGTGCGATTGTCACCGCGTTTAGTGCGTACACCTACATAAAGATGTCGAATGCCTATCCCTCGGCAGGCGGCATCGCCATGATCCTTCAAAAAGCCTATGGCCCGGGCACGGTTGCCGCCTCGGCGGCTTTGCTGATGGCCCTTTCTATGGTGATCAACGAGAGCCTGGTGGCTCGTACTTTCGGCACTTATGCCCTGCGCCCATTTAATCTTGATCCAAACAGTTACCTGGTGCCTGCGCTTGGTGTTGGATTGATTATATTTGCCTATGTCGTGAACATATCCGGCAATCGCTCTGTCGGCCTGTTCTCACTCGTCATGGCGATCCTCAAGGTTGCCGGTATCGCGGTTTTTGGTGCGGCTGCACTATGGGCGGGCGGATTTTCCATTGAGGCTGTATCGCCGGGCGGGCAGGGTTCGACATTTGGCGGATTTGTCGCCTCTATTGCGCTTTCAATTCTTGCCTACAAAGGCTTTACGACGATAACCAATAGCGGTGGCGAGATCGTGGACCCCCATCGCAATGTTGGACGGGCCATCATAATTTCCATAGCCGTGTGTGTTGTCGTTTATCTAGTTGTGGCTTTCGCTGTCGGGTCAAGTCTGTCACTGGACGAAATCATTGCTGCAAAGGACTCTTCGCTGGCAGAAGCCGCCAAACCGGCGCTTGGCACGTATGGCTTTTACTTCACAATATTGCTTGCAATCGTCGCGACTGCGTCTGGGCTGCTGGCGAGTGTTTTTGCCGTATCGCGAATGCTGGCAATGCTGACGGACATGAAGCTAATCCCCCACAGCCATTTTGGTATGTCCGGGAGGATTCAAGAACATACTCTGGTGTATACCGTCGTTTTTGCGTCGATACTCACGGTTTTTTTTGATCTCAGCCGAATTGCGTCGCTAGGCGCATTTTTTTATTTGGTGATGGATATTTTGATCCATTGGGGCGTCTGGCGCAATTTGCGTACTGAAATTGGAGCCAATGGTACCATCCTGATCGCTGCAATTGTCCTGGATGTCATTGTTCTCGGCGTTTTTGCGGCCATGAAGCTGCAGTCCGATCCGCTGATTGTCGTACTCGCAATCGCGGCTATGGCTTGTGTCTTTGCTTTCGAGAAATTCTACCTTGGGGGACCTCCTACAAGTGGCAGGAGCAGCGGCCATTATCATTGAGATGACCAAGCCGTCCACATTGTTCAGAAACAGGCGCCGCATCCATTCCGAATGATTCTGCTGCCGATCGTATTGAATCTACTATCGGCTGAAACGGTCGTAATTTCACTCAAGCTAAAACGTGTTCATTCGGATAGGAGGCGCTTACGCTCATTGAACTCCTTAGCATCGATTTCACCCTTGGCGAAACGTTCATTCAATATATCCAGTACAGCATTTTTAGCTTGGGTTTGATTGCTGTCCGTACTTGTCGAACCGAGAATGTTCATTGATCGCAACAAAAGCACGACGAGCAGAACTATTCCCGCTATCAGGAGCAGCATAAACAAAAATCCGAAAAACATGCCAATTCCGCCCATTGAACCACCTCCCCACATCATACCGGGACCGTGATAGTATCCGCTGTCTCTTATTGGGGTAGTCACTTGGGCCAGGCCCACCCCTCCGGTTTTCGCAAGAAACAGGGCAGATACCGCGATTGTTGCCATTGATGAGATCAGACTTCTCATGTCCTTCTCCTTCGTTGAGGAATTCAGGCTTCGTTTTTTGGTATTGCCATTGATCGATCATGGTCGATGGCGGTGAGTTAAACCTATTGATCGGGATCAACAGTACATTGATATCGATCAATGCAAATCCAAATGGTGAGATTTCGTAATAAAACCAGACGGCTGCCTTAGATGGCCAATTTGGCTGCCTGTAAGAGCTTTGACTGACTGCTCTTTATATGTCTGACTTTGCCATTGCCAGGCAAAGCAGTTGAGTTGAATCAGGTTTCACCAAAGCGTGACCGAAAGCCAGGTTTTGTGTAATGAAAATAAGAGATTGACTGGTGTAGTCTGACTCGCGAAGCATTTTTCGTGGAGGCAGTCTTGAAGTCCTTTCGCTATCCTGTACCACCGCCCTCAGAGATAACACCAAAGTCCGTCTTTCTAAGCCGACGCACGTTTGTGGCAGGAGCGTTGGGGGCGGCGTTTTCGTCACCGGCAGCCAGCGTCTTTGCACAAAGTGGAGGATTTGGTGAGACAAAACTGCAGACAGTTCCGAGTTCTTTTTCAACGCAAGAAGAACCCAATTCTTACGAAGACATCACTTCCTACAACAATTTTTATGAGTTCGGCACAGCAAAGGGGGATCCGGCAAAATATGCCGGCGCTTTGACTACGCGCCCCTGGTCAATAAACTGCGGCGGACTGGTCAATAACCCCGGTCAGATCGATATTGAGGATCTGCTCAAACTCTACTCGCTTGAGGAAAGGATCTATCGACTGCGCTGTGTGGAAGCATGGTCGATGGTCGTGCCTTGGGTCGGAGTTCCACTCGCCAGTCTCCTGAAATCAATTGAGCCTCTGGGGAGTGCCAAATATGTGGCGTTCGAAACGTTGGTACGACCCAAGGAGATGCGCGGTCAACGAAACCTTTTTAATCTTTCCTGGCCCTATGTGGAGGGTCTTCGCCTCGATGAAGCCATGCATCCGCTAACTATCCTGGCGGTTGGTCTCTACGGTGAGTTTCTGCCCAACCAGAACGGAGCGCCCGTTCGTCTGGTGGTTCCTTGGAAATACGGTTTCAAGAGCATTAAGTCGATCGTGAGTATCCAACTGACCGAGGACCAACCGCCTTGTACGTGGAACATCCAGAATCCGCGGGAATATGGCTTCTATTCCAATGTTAATCCTGAGGTCGACCATCCGCGCTGGAGCCAGAAAACACATCGTGTTATCGGCGGGGGCCTCTTTGCCAAGCGCGTCGAGACGCAAATGTTCAACGGCTATGGTGAACACGTTTCGTCATTGTACGATGGCATGGATCTGACAAAATACTACTAGTCCAATGGCCCAATCGAAATATTGGACAATATTGCCCACATGGGTCGTTTATATCATTGGCCTTTCGCCGGCTATGCATCTCTTCGCAGCGGCGTTTGCTGACAGGCTCGGACCTGATCCGCTGAAAGTTCTGGAAAACGGTTTAGGGGAATGGGCGTTGCGTTTTCTAATCGTTGGATTATGCATCACACCAGTCATGCGGTTTGCACGCATCAGTCTCATCCGTTACCGGCGCTCAATTGGTCTGGTCGCATTTGCCTATGTGTTAATGCATCTGAGCGTGTATATGGCGCTCGACAAGCAACTGGATATGCCATCGATCTTGGCGGACATAATCAAGCGGCCCTACATCACCATTGGGATGACGGCCTTCATTTTGCTTATCCCCCTGGCTGCGACATCCAATAACTGGTCAATACGCCGTATGGGGTCAAAAAGCTGGCAAAAGCTGCACAAGCTTGTTTATCTGGCAGCAATTCTTGGAGCTGTTCACTATTTGATGCTGGTAAAAGCCTGGCCCCTTGAGCCAATCATCTACTTTGTCATTATTATTGCTCTGGTTGCTCTTCGGTTGGTTCAACTTCTGCGCAAGATCAGTATTGCTGCATGATCATGAAACTGTGAGCTGTCCCATCATGCCAGCGTCTTCATGCTCGAGTATGTGGCAGTGATACATATAGGGCGTTTGTCTGTCCGCCGGATGATCGAATCGGACCAGAAGCTCCGATTCGCCATCAATCAGAACAGTGTCTTTCCAACCGCGGCTTTCTGGTCTGGGTGCACGCCCATTTTCACTGGCGACCTGAAATGAGGCGCCGTGAATATGGAAGGGATGGGTCAGCATGTCCGATGACATGATCCAGCGCTCGATAGCCCCACGTTCAATCTCAATATCGATCCGGTTCATATCGAAAGGCTTACCGTTGATTGCAAATCCGCCCATCATGCCTCGGCCGCCCCCCATGCCCCTTTCTCCCATCATGCCACCACCCATCATTCCCCCCATACCCATATCCAGCGTAATGTATCGGGTTCGTGTCTCCCGGCCAGACAGGTTTGGTTCGTCCCCACCCAGATCGCCAGGCAGTTGGATGAAACGTGTAGGAAGTGTGTCGTCGACAGCAAGCGGAATGACCGAATAGGACCGGTCAACAAATGTATCCGCCAGGCCGCGAAGGCGGCCCATCATCCCGACAGGTCCGACATTCGGATCTCCGGCGCTCATTAAATACATATCTTGCCCGTTCGAGAAATCGACCAGCACTTCAGCACGTTCACCTGGAGATAGTCTTAAAGCGCTAACTGCAGTAGGCGCCGGAATGAAACCACCGTCGGTGGCGATCAGGTGTAACGGACGGTTATCATCCGCAAAAAGCGAATAGGTCCGGGCATTGGAAGCATTGACAAGACGCAATCGCACAATGCCCTTTGGAACGGCAGCCACTGCACCGATTTGGCCATTTATGAGCATTGTGTCGCCCAAAAAGCCGTGCATGCGGTCCATCATCGAAAAGTTATAGATCATTCTACCGGCACGATCGAAACGGCGATCCTGAAGGATAAGTGTCAGGTCATCGACGCCGTATGTCGTCGGCAGCCCACGGTCCTCATCACGGCCATCGGTAAGGTGCATAACACCTGCCAACCCTGCATACACATCAGGTGCGGTTCGACCGTGTACATGCGTATGATAGAACGCCGTCGTGGGGCGTTGGGACACCTCCATGTCCGGTCGCCACCGCCCTCCCGCTGGAATGGCAGAATGTGGTCCGCCATCATGCTCGCCAGGCACCATGAGCCCGTGCCAGTGGGAAGTGATAGGAAAACCCAGATTGTTTTGAACGCTTACGTCGAGCGCACCGTTGCGCAGGCGCACGACCGGGCCAAGATAGGGTTGATTAAAACCGAGTGTTTTGGTGTCGGCCTGCCGGAAGAAGCGAGTTGTCCCGTTTAGGGCGGTGAGTTCAAGACGGCCGCTCGTTGTTGTGTCAAGGAGTTCCGGCATCTGAAGTCTTGGCATTGTTGAGAGATCGACTGGTCTGGTTTGACCGCGCCGGGAAAGAACAGCCGCGCCGACTCCCGCCGCAGCGAAAGCAGTTGCTCCGGCGATAAATGTGCGCCTTTTCATTTTAGCGATAACCTTCCTTCTAACCGGGATAGCTGTTTGCCGTCACGCGCTCAGCACACAGTTTGACGCCATTGGTTCCTCTCGAAACCGAGCCAAAATCCGCCCATACCGCTCGGCTTAGCCAAAAAATTGCACCAGACCTTTTCAGGACTGCATCTCCCAGCATGGTCGCGAGCAAGCCGCTATAAGCAAAAACTATGGTGCAGGCAGCGTCCAGTTCATACGACCACCAATGTTGAACCCTTCGGAACCCGGCCGTAGAGATCAATAATGTCCTGATTCATCAGGCGAACGCAGCCACTTGAAACCGCCTTTCCGATCGATAGGTACTCCGGTGAGCCATGGATTCGGTAAAGAGTGTCAACATTGCCCTGGAATATATAGAGCGCTCTGGCACCGAGCGGATTGTCGAGACCCGGAGGCATTCCTCCGTTTTCGGCGCTCCACTTCGCGAGTTCCGGCTGCCGCTCTATCATCTCCTCGGGTGGTGTCCATTTAGGCCATGCCTGCTTCCAGGCAATGCGACCCGTCCCGGACCACGAAAAACCGGCCCGGCCAAGCCCGACGCCATATCGCATTGCTTTGCCGTTTTCCTGAACCAGGTGCAAATAAAAGGTTGATGTATTGACGATCAAAGTTCCGACTGGATGCTTTGTTCGAAAATTTACCTGCTTGCGCCAAAAACGGCGTGGGACTTTTTCAATTGGAACCGCAGGGACAGGAAACCGCTCCTTGGGCAGGGCTCTGTACATTGCCCGGTATTTAGAGCTGATTTGCGGTTCCTCAGGCCGCTGCGGTTCTTCCGGAGGGGTCGTTGTTGTGCAACCAGCCGCAACAAAACCCAACAGGCAGGTTGAGCCGACCCCAAACTCACGGCGTGTTATGCGAAAACTCACAGGACAATCACCTTTGCCCCGACCGGCACCCGATTGTACAAGTCCTTTACATGAGCATTGATCATTCGAATGCAGCCGTTGGAGACTGACCGGCCAATGGATGATGGCTGATTGGTGCCGTGAATCCGGTACATGGTGTCCCGGTTGCCACGATAGAGATACAACGCGCGTGCGCCCAAGGGATTGCTGGGCCCACCGGGCACTCCGCCTGCAAATCGAGCATATTTCTTCGGTTCACGTCGGATCATGTTCTTTGTAGGTGTCCAACGTGGCCATTTCGCCTTGCGGCCAACGGTTGCAGTGCCCTTGAACGCAAGGCCGGCCTTTCCGACGCCAACTCCGTAACGGCGTGCCTTTCCCCACCGAATTTGCAGATAAAGGAAGTGGTTCCGCGGGTCGACAACAATCGTTCCCGGAGCATAGCCACTGTATCTGACAAATTGCGGTTCGAACCTCGGATCAAGTTTGAAACCGGTACTCTTTTTTGTCTGGTGAGCGGCGACCGGCGTCAGCGGCAGCACTGTAAGGGCCGAAAGGCCCAGTAAGAAATTACGTTTTGTAATCATGGATTTCCTCAACAAGCAAAAGAACGTTAGCGCCTCCAGTGGCGCACTCAGCGTGTCTTAAACTTGTTTGGGAGGGGGGCGACGAGAGCTTGATTCGCGGTCGAAAAGTGACTGATTGGCAGGATGTCCGTGGCTACTAACATCGCGCGCCAATGTCACGAAATATGTGGAAAATGCCAGCACACAGTCCGCTTGGCAGTGTGTTCCACCGGTCGACCCTTGATTTGTTCTATCCGGCTTGCTGACAGTCTTTTGATCGGAATATGCAGATGCAAGATCCACGTCAAAGGTTTTCTGGACGTCTCCCTGCGTGATTGCCATCAAGCTGGTTGCATTCATGCCGGCACGCGTGGCCGTAGCGGAGTGCACCACGGCGAACAACAAGATCAATAATGTGACCAGCAATCTGCGCATAAATTTACGGTATACCAGCTCCTTTAACAAATCTAAGCCAATATACTTCACGGCTTCAATTTTGTGTTATCGTGTTGATTTATTGCCACGTTTGGCAGGTCGGTTCGAGCAGGCTCCCGCGAGTACAAACCAACGGCTAAACACAACAGGTGGAAATTGGGACTTGATCAGGCGGTTGCTACGCCACTCCGCGAGTTGGTCCATATTTATGCGATTTTGAGAAATTGTACTACTTAATCAATAAATTAGTTGCTATGGGAACGTACGTAATTGTGGTTTCTTTTTGTTGTTAATCCTAACTCAACCTCGATTTTGGGTCAGGACGTGAAGGACGTTGGTGAATCTCAGCGGCACGAGCAGCTTCATCATCGGTGAGTAACTATAACGTGTTCCAGTGGCCATTTTTGGGATCCGGCGTGTATCCAAGTGGCAAACCGCGAATTGAGGTACAATTTCGCAAATAGGCTATAGCTTCGTCGGCGTTTTTTAAATCAAATGCAGTTGTCAGGCCCAATGCACTCACACTCAGAAATTTTCCACCCGCAATGGCATTTAGATCGCTCGTCGGATTGTCAAGTTCAACGACAAGCGCGGTATTTGAATGAAATATCCCGTTGCCAAAATATAATACCTGATGATCGACCATAACTATCGAGTTAGTCGAATCCGGCGGTTCATCTGACCACTCTTTTTCAAATACACCGAGCGTAAGCTGGTTTTCATTGTCCAGCCGGATGATCAATAGCTCTTCGAAGTCGTTGTGCTTTGATAACAGGCAACTTTTGATTTCACCCGACGAAGAAAGTTGTGGGTTGCCAACCCAATGGCCGACCTGAAACTCAAATTCTGAATGGGTACTGGCCAAAGCTGCGCCTTGAAGTATCACGCCAAGTGATAGAAATGCGAAAATACAAGTGGACCATCCAATCACCTTGGTCCTTAGCGGCCCAACCAGGCGGCATATTAAATGCATGGATGCAAAACCTAAAATGAATGTGTTGTATCTTTTCATCTTGCATGATTAGTTGGGTCCGACGTGGCCGGTGTCAAGATTTCAATCGATGAATACAACCTTCCTAGAGGCACACGAATAAAGACCGGATAACGCCTTGCACTGGCCAGAGGAGGAAGAAAGCCGAAAACAAGGTTGGGTAAAGAGCGCGTTGTCGCCTGGGCGAACTTACTCGGAACTGTTTGTGCCGAAGCTTGACCTTCTACCAGGGGGAGGGTGTAGGCAGGCACCATGCAAAAAATATCAAATTTGCCCGAGTTTGGGATCGCAATATTCTCATTTCTGCTCCATTTTATTTGGGAATTTATTCAAGCGCCGACCTATACAGGTATGGTCGAAATGAACCATTGGGATGGCATAAAACTTTGCACATCCGCAACATTCGGGGATGTTGGTTTTGCACTCACGGCCTATTGGATCACAAGTCTTTCATCCAGATCGCGATGGTGGTTTGTAAATCCCACCGCTTGGCAGATGTTGTTGTATATCGCCGTCGGCATTGGCCTTACGATTGGGTTTGAATTCTACTACACGACCATCAGCCTACGCTGGACTTACTCAGAGTTAATGCCTCGCGTTCCACCCTTGGGCACGGGCCTGAGCCCACTTCTGCAGTGGCTGGTCATTCCACCGTTGGTTCTTTGGTTCACAAAACGCCATCTGGGAATTGGAAAGGAAGGGCAACAAAAACAATGAACGGCTCGGGCGATATGATGGGAGCCATATGGATAAGTTGGGCTGGATCAATTTTGATCGTAGCGCTTTTGATTGTTTTATTTGTCGTGTTGGTCAAACATTTTCTGCGATAACCGGCTCGAGTATAAAAAGAGCATTACCATGTTGCGGTAGTGCAGATTTGGCGACAGGTCGGTCGTTACAACAGCGTTGCAATACCGATTACCTTTGGTTTCCATATCCCGGCTCATTCCGCATCTTGACGATTCATTTGATCGTGACGGTCCCGTATATCCTGAGGCCACCGCGCCTTGATAAACGACAGTACAGCGATAATCTCCTCATCTGAAAGGGTGTCTTTGTAGATCGGCATATCAGATTCAAAATTTTCAAGTCCGGAATATTCCGCCACTCCGTATTTTGTAAGGCCGAACAGCACATCATCAGTGTGATGCCAAGTGTGACCAGACTCGTCATGGGGCGGAGCCGGAAGACGTCCCTCTGGACCTGGCGATCTCCAATTCGGCTGGCCTTCCAAATTGGCGCCATGGCATGAGGCGCAGTTTTCCGCGTAGATTTGCTGACCCAAGGCCACAACCTCGCGGCTGTTTGGCATTAGCAGCGTAACTGTGTTTTTATCCCCGATGCGGTCGACCAACAGGTAGGCAACAACTGCGGTTACAACAACAAACACTGCAATAAGCCAATTGTATACCATATAAACTGTCCTCAAATGCGAAGTGCCGACACGACGCGGTGGGGTTCATAAGGATCTTCCAGGTGCAGTGCCGATATACAGTCTCCGATCTTCGATTTTCATCGGTAGCTATGGAATACTGTTGTCCTCAACTGCCGCTTGATTGATGAGACTGCACGTTCAAATACGGAATCAAATCCACGTGTCATGCAACTTCAAACCATGTATTCATACCGGCCGCTGCATGTTCAAGCATGTGACAGTGAAGAAGCCATTTTCCGGGATTGTCCGCCACAAAAGCTATAGTCGTGGTTTGATCCGGACCGATCAAAAAAGTATCGCGCCAGGGATTTCCCTCATCAACTGAACTCCCGCCTCTTTCAAGGATCCTAAAATGATGTCCATGCACATGCATGGCGTGTGCGAAAGCGGTTTTGTTTACCGTTTCCAAAACGATTGTTTCGCCTTGGGCAACGTTGAAGAAGGGTTCATCCGCGAGATTGGCAATTCCGTTGAATGCCCATACTTGACCGGTTTTGCTGAAATCAGCTCCCTGAAGCTTCTTTCCCTTGTAGACGGTGTTGCCCATGATTCCCATTGCTCCACCTGTCATGAGCAACTGGAAGTTCATCGCATCGGCCAGATTCGGTTCCGGCAAGTGATTGGGCTTCAGCGTTATCGGTCTTTTCTCTGACTTGTTGGTCTCGAAAACCTGCAGCCCAGCAAAAGGGTACGGTCTATCTCCGGAAATCTCTTCAAGCATTAGGACACCCTCTTCAGTCGGAGTTACCAAAAAATCGACACGTTGTGCCGGTCCGAGCAGGAGAGGCGAATAGTTCAGTTCAAAAGGGTCTGCAAGGGCTTGGCCATCGTAGGCTATTATGCTGGCGCCGAATCGTTTCGGATCCAATTCCAGGATCCGGGCGTTGGATGCGTTGATCAGTCGAAGCCGATAGGATTCGCCTGCATTGAGTTTAAACATGGGTTGATTTTGACCGTTGACGGTAATCCAGTTTCCCAAACGACCGCCGTGGCTCCAATCCATGAGAGATCCAATGCTGGC
Organism: Hoeflea sp.; assembly: GCA_965228435.1. GTDB lineage: Bacteria > Pseudomonadota > Alphaproteobacteria > Rhizobiales > Rhizobiaceae > Hoeflea_A. The sequence goes on from OZ245818.1 coordinate 6,031,685, forward strand.
GACATCCAACGTTCCATCTTGACCTAGCCGCCAGTCGTCCACAACCAGCGTCAGATCATTGTCCTCCTCAAATACGGGTTCGTCTTCAAGGACAATCAGCGGCCCATAAAGCCCCCTGGCGACCTGGTTCCAGCTTCTATTGTGGGCGTGATACCAATAGGTGCCAGCATCCGGTGGGATGAAGTCATATTCGAATGTCGAGCCTGGCTCCACGGCCGTCTGCGTTAGTCCGGATACACCGTCCATCGCATTTGCGATGCGAATACCGTGCCAGTGTATCGATGTTGGTTCTGTTAGCTCGTTTTTTAACCGAACTCTTGTGCGTTCACCTCGTTTAACCTTTATCAGGGGACCAGGCGAGCTGCCGTTGTAGGTCCACAGATCGGAAGCCGGGGCGTCACTTCGATAAAGCTTTTGTTTTGAGGGTCTTGCCGTGATCTCAAGGATATTGCCGAACGCATATGACAGGTCATAGGTTACGGGAAAGGCAGCCACGGCCGCAGTCGCGATTGATGAACGGAGAAAATCTCTACGTTTCAGCTTCATTGTGCGTGATCCTGATCCAATAAAAACGTCGCAATTGCCGTTAAATCATCATCGCTCAGAAATGATGTTCCATCCCTGACAACTTCTCCCATCGATCCGCCAAAGGCATCTCCGTCCGGCAGCACACCTGTTCTTAGGGCATATTTCAGGTTTTTCACAGTCCAGCCCTTTGCAATTAACTCGCTGCTAACTATCGGTGGCGCCTTGCCACCGTCCGGTAGACCCTCGGAACCATGGAGTTCAAGTTCTGCTTGCCTCGCGCCGGCAAAGTTCCTGGGGGTATGGCACGCGCCACAATGGGCCGGCCCCTCGACAATAAATTTGCCCCTGTTCCAGCTGTCACTTTTGCCTTCGACCTGTGCATAAGGTTCTGTATCTAAAAACACCAGCCGCCAAAGTTTCAGACCAGAGCGAAAGTTGAACGGAAAGACCATGTCTTGAGGCTTTGATGGTTCATCTACGGCAGGTACCGTTTGGAATGCCGCCCAAAGGTCGGCGATATCCTGATCCGAGAGTTTTGCATAAAATGGATATGGAAAGGCCGGATAGTAAGCATCTCCTGAAGGTCGTATGCCCTTTCTAACGGCGACCGCAAATTCCTGAATTGTCCAGTCACCAATACCAAACTCTTTGTGGGTAGTCAGATTTGGAGAATAGAAAGTGCCAAAATCCGTCTTGAGAGCGAGACCACCCGCTAAAGGCGCGCCACCTTTTTCAAAGTTGGTATGACAGGCTATACAGCCGGACATGCGGGCGAGATAGGCACCCCGTGAGACATCACCTTCAGGAAATGGGCCTGCATTTTCATAATTTAGCGGCCACACAGCCACGGTTGCCATCCCGGCCCCTGCAAACGCCAGGGCCAGAACGATCATTACCTTGAGTTTTCTCATGGCTTATTTTTTTTCAAGCCGAAACTTGGTGTGGCAGGTCGAACAGGTTTGGGTGAGCGTATTGAACACTCCGTCAGCTGGCATTTTCGCCAGTTGTGCGACGTCCAGATTAGCCGATCCGCCTCCCATCATAGAGCCGCCGCCCATCATGTTTGAATTGCCGCCCCCCATCATGGTGGTGCTTTCCGTTCCCATCATGTTACCGGTGCCTGCTTGGTCTGATTTCATCATCAATCCATTCGCAGCTGCCAATTCAAGACCGTCGGCCTGAACAGAAAGTTGGTCGGCGAGTTGCTTGAATTCATCCCACCTGGACCAGATTTCCGGTTTTGCCTCAGACGCTTCCTGCAGGCTATCTTCGGGAAACAGTTTTGTCATTGCTTCGCCGGCATGAGTTTTGATCAAGGCTGCGCCCTGAACTACCACATCGGCGTTGTATTCCGTTTCTCCCATCATCATGGAAGAGATTGTCTTGACGGCCTTACCCATGGCCGACATCGCATCCATGCGTTCCTTGACTATTCCTGTTGCACCGCCGTGAGCGAGTGCTGCAATGGAAATTGCGGTCACAGTCGCCGCTGTGAGAAAAAACACCAATCGTTTCATTAAGCTCGTTCCTCTTGAAATTAATGCAAATCAGCTGCCGGCTGGCAGCTCAGTTGGCCAAATCTCAAGAGTTCAATCGGGGAGGCGGCGGATCCCATTCGGGGCATAGTGAAAGCCATACCTCATCATTTCCCAGATGGTTGGCCAGCATTTTGTCGAGTGGCAGAATATTGCCTGCTCCGCCAATGGCCGAAATATCGGCGCCACAATGGACGATTAGGTCGGCACCGGGGTATTTCGCAAGCTGTCCGGGTCCGATGTGAGCATGGTCTTCTGTCTGGGAACCAGTTGTCGCTGTATCTGACGCATGCTCGTGTGGTGCAGAGAGCCCATCTTCATGGGACTGCACACCTCCAGCCAGAAGCAACCCCGCGACCGCAAGCCAAAAAACGAGCAAAACCGATCCGGTCGCTATAGGTTTCTTTGACGAGGGCAATGCCATCATAATTTCTAGTCACCGATTGGAGTTGTCAGCGTGTGTTGCAGCATGTTTTGACGTCAATCCAGATTGCTCTTTCTAAGTCCAAGTTTTCCATGGTAAGGCAGCACAGATTAGATCGGACATATTTATATTTAACTACCTAACCAATGCGGATTTTTGTATCTGAAATAAATTGATATTGTGGCACGGCGAGATTTTTTGGAGCTGGACCTTTCCGTATCCTACCTGACTGATCGTAATGTGATCCATGGCAAGGACAAAACCAGCCATCCCAACCACCCCGATCGGAACCTTTTGCCTGACCGAGTGGAATGCAACCAAGATGAGTGCACACGCCCACGACAACGAGCCACTCCGCCTCAATTACCCGATCCGCATCCAGTTCCGGATCTTTTAAGTCAGTCAGGGGTTCTGAGCGAACCAAATCAACAGTCTTTTGCGTTCTCCGATCGATGAATACGGGTTTTCCTCGCCATTTGACCGTAATGCGTTGCCCGAATTCCATCGAGGACAGATCTACCTCGGTGCTTCCCTGGCTCAAAACATCCGCCGATGGATTAAGTTGATCGATAAATGGCCAAAGCGCTGCCGCCGTTCCGATAACCGCCATTGCTCCGGTTGTCAGGTACAGAAAATCACGGCGATCGGGATTTTGCCTCGCCGTTGCAGCGTTATCCACTTCCGTCATGTTCGTCTCTTTTCAGCGCATTTTCGTTCGCCGAGTTCATCGAATTCCGGTGATTTTGTGTAAAGAGAAAGCCTCCGACAACTTGTTTGGTGTTACTGGGTGCGAACAGGTTCGCCGATATCATTGATGACGGGGTAGTGGGGTTTGTTATGCCCGCCGCATTTTGTTGCCAAGGCGGAAAGGGTCATTCGCAATGATACCAAAGCGGATTGTTTCCGGTCGATTTTCCCTATCATTTCGAAAGCAATCGATTTGATTTCAGCACCACTAAGGCTTTGGTCTTGGTAAAGTGACATTAACAGTCGGCATTCTTCGATAGAGAATCCTAGACTTCGTGCGCATTGAACAAAGCGTAAAAAATGTATGTCCTCTCTTGAAAAACGTCTGTAGCCATTGGCGCTTCGTTCAGGAACCACAAGTTCGATGTCCTCGTAGTAGCGGATCGTTTTCGGAGGAAGGTTTGTGTGTTCTGCTGCTTGACCAATATTCATTGTTTTTGTCCTGTCCCAAAGTCGTCGGTCACGTCCTATCCACTGTCTCATGACGTGAACAAGCCACTACAATACAAACCGCGTTCCCGTATCTGAGTTTCAAGACCACTCCCAACGCTATAGCCGTCACAAACTGGGTGTTGCTGCCATTTGCTAAATCAAACTAGCGGTTCCAGCTGGGGTAAGGTCAACAGTGGTCCGCCGAGATCAATCTGTTTAAGTTCATCCAAGCCTGACATCAGTTTATCTTAAGGCATTGCCGGCAGCCGTCACCGATGAAAGAAGCACCACGTCGCAGCTACTATCATTGAATGGCCATGTTGACGCCGCTCCATTGCGCGGCGCGATTACCTTTGGTTCTCAACGACCCACTCGCATCACTGTCATTAGGCCCGTCATGCCACATCTTCATCATCGAGGATGTAGCGATGGAGCGTAAACGGGAAGCCGGTGGGCGCCGCATGGTTGAAGCCGAGCCTTCCAGGCTTCATGCGCATGACCGGGCCCAGATGGCCCCGATGGTTGCCGATCGTAAGCGTCGCCGCGCTCTCAAAGACAGTCGTCGAGCCAAACCGTGCTCACAGATCTACCCGGGCGATTTCGGCGACGTCGAACTTCGGCGGGATATTCTGCTTTGGCCGTCCGTCTTCCTCAGTCTGGGCAAACACAGTTGGTACGGGCGGACTCTGTCGAACGGGGTGGCTGTGCTGTCCGTCAGAAAGACTCCCTGTCTAATGAGTGAGGCTCCATCGAATAGCTGCGGTTCAATTTATCATGGCGTTGCCTGATCCTATCGGGCCAGGTTCCCTTGATGAGACTCGATATCAAGATGACATTGTCGTCGGTCGGGATGCCGTTTTAGGCGGGCATGGCTGAATTGTGGTTCTCGAGCTTCCCAGCACCTGCAACGCCCAGCTTAGTGATGTCAAACAGCACCTAATTTGTGTGATGCTGGGTGTGGCCGGTTTCATCACGTGACCGCAGCGGTATCAATCCATCCGGTTAGGGGGAGCAGCAATCGGCAAACCTCGCCTTGGGGTGGACATCATGGCGAGAGCCACAATTCGCCTAACAACGCGGATTGCCCAGTGCCTATATGGGCGCACGATCCGGGCGGAAAACCTCGATTCCACCCGGATCTGACCCGCCATCTGTCAGGCGGACAAAACGTTTCATGCCGAAAATCCGACCGGCGAGGTTTAACTTTCCATCTCTCCGGTCATTGACCCATCCGCAGGAAGACTGTGGGCTGTTCATCGCTACGGTCAGAATAGGCATATACGTTGTATTGGGCGTTCCTATCGAATCCCATGCCTAGCGACCCCTGCGGCATGCCGGGCACGGCCAAACCGCGAATATCTGGTTTCTCCGACATAAGCTTTTCCACCGCATCGATTGGAACGTGCCCTTCGAGCACGTATTTGCGTTCGCCGCCGATGACCGAAGTGTGACAGCTCGCTAATTGGTCGGTCACCCCGCCCTGCTTCTTGATCAGCGACAGGTCATTCATATCACGCGTTTCGACGGTGTAACCGGCCTCAATCATCTTGTCCGCCCAGATCTGGCAGCAGCCACACCATGGCGTTTTGAAGACGAGGATGGAGTTTTTCGGATCGGCCTCTTGCGCGGAGGCTGAAGTAAGCGTTGCGACGGTGGCCGCAACGGCGATACCGATCATGGCTCTTTTCATAGTTCAGTGTCCTTCTTCTTTTTGTCGGAATGGCAACTCATGCAACGCCGATTCTGCACTACCAGAAATATGCCGGTACGCGCCAAAAGCCGGTAGGCTGCCCAGTGCAATTGTTTTCAAGGTTAGTATTTCGGCGCTGCCAACAGTGGCCGACACAAACATGCGCTTTATGATCATGAGAAAACTCGATTGGCTGATTTCGCGAAGGCACCCGCACGGGTGCCAGCTACGAGAAGTCAGATAGCAATCGGAGGTCGGAATGGGAGCAGGGCGATGTCGTCTTGCACGCCTCTGGCATTGACAATCCTCAGATCGGCCTCCGTTTCGGCGTAAAAGGCGATGATCGATGGAACAGCATTGTTGCAATCCATAGCACAACCGCCGATGGCATGGTGCATCTTGCTTTCCTCGAACCCACAACAATTGGCAAGCATGTCCAGCCAGCTGAATTCAGCCAATTGGGCATGACCGGTGGTATTCGCCTCGGAGCCGGATGTGCTGTCATGCATCGTGCTGGGGACGGTCATAAACGTAACCAACGCCAGAATCACGGTCATACTCAGTAAGCGCTGCATACCAGACCATTACAGCAGTTTGGCTTCGTCTTCTAGATACTCAGCTTCACCAAAATTTGATTTGGCTCATGTCGCCTCGAACACCGCGGAGGCAGCATTTACAGATAGTGCCAGCCCATGCTTTAGCACTGAACAAATCGACACGCTGGTCAGTCTCGGTGGACATTATTTAATTCGGTGCAATGATGCGCATCGCCGTTGATGACGAAATCCAATTGCAGTCGGTGTGAGACATCGGTATTTTGGTGTGATGGCGACAGGCAGTTATCATAAATCTCATCATCTGCAAATTGCCAGGGGGATGCGCCACGGCAACTATTTCTGAGATTAACCGCATCGTGATGATTTGGACAAACAAAGCGCTGATTGCCGCTGGGTTTCTGTGTTCCGAATGAACCGTGCTGCTACATATTTACGTGCGAAGAATTGCATACGTTGATATGTGCGGGGGTTCAAAAACTGATCGAACGTACTTGAGGTCAAATTGTGATGTCGACTATTGATTGTTCGACCCAGAACCGAGTTCGGTACCAATATCAGCCCCATTTTCCTTCGCCCACTTCATGAAGCCGGCCGGGGCATTCTTGACCGAGTGAACCTTGGCGCCAGTGATTGTGACAGACTGCCAGTTTTCGATCCCATCTAGGTCGGCTCCGCGCAGGTCCGCCCGAACCATATTGGCGCCTTCCAAATTGGTCGATGAGAAGTCCGTATCTTGCAGAATCGCCGAATCCCAAAATGTACCGGATAGATTTGAACTGTAAAATGATGCTCTCGTCAGGTTCGAGAAACGGAATGCCGAGCCGGTCAAATCGATGCCGGCAAGAACTGCCGACTGAAGATTGGAATTTCTAAAGCTGACCTTCTTCAAATCGAAGTTCTCAATATGTATGTTTCTTAAATCCGCGTCGTGCAAATTGACATAGTCGCTTGCAAAGACATTTTCGCCCTCATTGATCCTACTGCGTTCGATCACCACCAACGATCGCACGGCTTCGGCTTTGATGCGGGGATTTGAAGAAAACTGTGGGCCATAGATTGCATGTATGGCATTGGTCCTCTCAGACTGTGTCGCCACACGGTCCTGCGCCTGGATCTGAACCTGTTGCTGTTGAAGCTGCGTTTGAAAATAAGCGTTCTGCTCCACGATAAGCGTATTTTGCCAAACTAGAACCGCTAGCGTCGCTAACCCGATCAGACCGCCGGTAACGGCAATAGTTGTCGGAGAAAAAAACATGCACCACAGCAAGGCCTTTGCTGCGGCGTCTCGCCTAGGATCTCCTGGCGGCCACTTTGGTCTTTCAACAAAAAAGTTCTGGAGCACCGAAAACAATCGATGCTCTTGGGCTATCAGCCTTGTCTCGAATTCTACCAGGCGATTGACTTGATCCATCAATAAGATTCTCAGAATGATTGGAACGATTGGGCCAGTCGAATTCCTCCGCCGTGCCGTCAACAGCGATATACTATTGTAGAAATTCAAGCATATAAAGTTGTGGTCCGATATGAAGCAACAGTTGCAGGTGTTGTCCGCTGCTCGGTTGTTAACAGTCGCCAGTTCTGCAATGAACAAGATATTTGGTACTGTGCCCGGTCTTGAACCTTCGGCAGCGTCCAGTATTCGAGCCGTCTGGCGCGTATCACCATGGAAGCCTGACTATGGCAGAGAAGGCACCGGCTTGAAGTAGACCACATCAATGGGACGCACATGTCCCTTAAGCTGTTGCGGCGGCAGCATTGTCCAATTCGGATCGTCGGCGGATTTGCCAGCGGCCAAAAGCAAATCTTTTGAAAGTACTAGCGCACTGTCGACCTCCCGACTCAGTTTTTCCAACCTTTCGGCGACATTAACTGTGTCGCCGATAACCGTGTATTCCAACAGTTGGTCGTTTCCAAGCGCACCCGCGAACACTCTGCCGTAGTGACCTCCGATCCCAATGCTGACCGGTGGCAGACCTGCCTTTGAGCGCTCGTTAGACCAGCGTATCGACTCCTCGAGAATGTCGAGTGCGCACTCGACAGCGCGTGCGGCGTCATCGGGCGCGGTCTTCGGTGCACCGAACACAGCCATGATGGCGTCTCCAATAAATTTATCAATCGTGCCGTCATGCGCGAATATCGGTTTTGATAGCCGGTTTCTGTATTCGGTCAGGAAAGCTCCCAGATCACTCGGGGACATGGTTTCACCGAGTCCCGTGAAACCGCGGATATCGACGAATAGCACAGCCGCGGATTGTCGGCAGCCAGACAAAGCAGGTGGTTGATCCGTGGCGGCTAGTTCAGCAGCGAGGTTGGGTGAAAAATAGCGTGACAACCGCGCGGTGCGGGCGGCTTCAAGAATGGAACTCATCAACAGATTTCTGGTGCGTCGTCCGATGGCAAAGAGAATCGCAGCGGCCAGTAGGACCATGGCTGGCGGAAGTATCTGAAAGATGATCATGCCTGACATGCCGGCGTGCGGTGTCATGGACATCTGGGACGTATGGTTTGCATTGTCTGCGGAAGAATTATTAGCCATTAGGACCAATCCCAGTTCAACCGAAACGATAAACAGGACGGCCGCGTAAGCGATCAGCGCTGGCTGATAGCGCATCGATGCGTGGATGAGCACAATGAAAATCAGAGCGGAGACTGGCATCGCGAAGACGTTCGCTGCCGGCATTCCCATTAATCTCGCTAGAATTAGTACCTGGATTGCAACAAGGATAACGTCAAAAGTCACAAACCCGTAAGAGATCACCGGATGATGAATTTTGCGCCAGGCGAACAACAAACCCACCAAGGCTCCGATGCCGTAGACGGCAACAAAAGAATAGGCAATGAGATTGGTGCCCCGTTCAGCCGAGGCCAACGCAATCGCTGTGCCTAAAAGGATGAAGACCAGCAATCGGAATATGGATGACGTCTTCTCTGCTGCCAGCTCGGCACCGCGAATTTGGTTCTCAACGTCATACATCGGTTTCAATTGTCTTACATTTCATTCCTGTCCCACCGGGACGACTTCACTTGTACTAAGTGTCAAAAATTCAGCTTGAATTTCAGCGACATCTATGACCGCCCGTACATAGCATCACATTTATGGGCGTTTGGGGCATCATTCTCCACCTAGCCGGAATCTAAATCGATAACAACTTCGCGGATTGGACGGCCCGTACAGATGCACAACTGCAACCGTCACCAAATCCCTCTCAATCCACCTCTGGTGCGAAAGCACTCGAAGGCCCTGAACGCTGCTGTGTTACGTCTTAGATCTGCTGGATCGGTTTCAAAACCTGCTGAACAGGCAATGAGGGGAGGGCAAGGTAGCCCAACCGCGAAGTTCGATCCAAACATTATAGCTGCGGACTCTGTCAGAAGTTGCTGATTTTGCCGCGATCGGCCAGGGGCCGATCCAGGCTGCCTGCCGATATCTTCAAGAGCTAAAAATGGCACTGTATGTTATCTCGCCATGTTATGGCATGACCCACGCGGATTGGGGCGTGCTCTGGAAAACGGCTTGCTCAATATCAATATAAGCGGGGCGGACTGAGTGGATCGCAGGAACCTGAAACGGCTCGGATTGGCAGCGGCGACTTGTTCGCTCCTACATCGCTGGGAACCGCAGTCAAGACGATATGTCTTATGGAGCAGGTATGGTCATTGCGTTGATCTCAAAGACGAGCGGGCGATTGTCACCGTGAAAGCTGGCGATCATTGCGTCCATGAACCGTTCCGGGTTCAACCGGTCTTCATCAAGCTCGCGTCCCGTTAGTCTTAGGAGAAGGCTGAGCAGAGTCAGCTGACACCTACCATTGCCTTCCCGAAACGGATGGATCGCGTTGATCTCGGCTATATAATAGGCCGCCCGATCGGCAAACGGGCCGACCTCTTCAATTCTGGTGAGGTGATCCTCCCGCGCGAGCTGCGCAAACAGCTTTTCCATCTCCGCATCAATGTATTCAGGATGGCAGAACCGGTTGCCGCCCTTGGCCGTGCGGATCTGCCGAATCTGTCCTGCCCAGTCATAAACGTCCTGGAAGAAATGCCGGTGGATAAGCCGGTAATGTGCATAGTCCAGTTCACCCGCTGGCAAGTCCTCTTCCGCCCGGGTTGTGAACATGAGCTGTTCGAACTGATCAAGTTCGTCCTGGTCGCGGATGTCAGCCTTGTTTATGAGGACATTTGTTCCGGGATAGCAGAGAGGATCGTCGACCGCATCGTAGCGGTTCATTTGCGCTTGCTGGCCTTGAATGAACCCGAGATGGCAGACCGCAACGCATCGCCCTTCAGCCCGCTCGATTTGAACGTCCTGTAATGCGCGGCGTTCTTCCGGGTTAGAACCATGCCCTCCACTGCAGAAAATTTCTCTGCCTTCGATTCGCCAATGGCCTTGGTGACATATCGACCGGAAACGGCGGAGCGTTTTGCTGTGCGGTTCTTGCTCATCTATCTAATTTAACACTCCAATCTGAACATTGGTATAACGAAGATGACAAAGGCCCATTTTAGTACTCAACAGATTGGCTTTAAGTACCGTATTTCGCATTTTTCCATTGGTTGAGGGGTCGCAGTGCACCAGCTGGGCCTAACAGGCTGTTGTAATCCGAGCCCAGTCCAGGGGATGGTTTCGGCCGTCAGGCGGCCATATACAAAACGAGTTCGCAAGGGCTGGTTTGAAGGCGACCAAATCGGCGGCGCACTCGGTCCCGGTTCCGCTTTCACGAAACCTCCTGCGGGTGCGCTGTTCACGCCAATCTGGCCAGACACTCGGTCCCGCCACGGCGCCGACGGCATTGGCATGAAATACGGTCGCTGGCTTGGGCTCCTGCGGGTGTCCTTTGAGCTTCGGCCCGTGGACGTCGTTGATAATCATTCACCTGCTTCTTTCGCCAGCTGTGCCAGATGATCCTTGCAAAGCTGTTCCACCAGTTTGTGTAACGCGGCGGTGTGTTCCCCAAGCCAGACGAGTGCTTCCTCACTGATTTGATAGTGCTCTGAATAGCGTGCCTTGACGTAAGCTTCGTTGAGGGTGTTGAACCAAGCCTGGTACCGTCGTTGATCGCGCGGCCAGGCATCCACCAGACGCAGGTCCTGTTCCTCCGCTAGGGAGCGCAGGAAAGTAATGTTGTGCGAATGCGGGTCGTAATTTGTCAAGGTCAGGAGGAGAGTTGAGTAAGCCTGCTCAATGGCCTGATGAAGGCTGAACGCCGCACCATTTCGCCACACCTCATCTCTCGGATGCGATTTCGCAAACTGTAATTTTGACGTTTCTAACATCATTGTGGCAGTAGGAAATCTATTATCGAAATAGTGCTGCGAAACTCGGTACAGAGACTGCGGATCGAGCGGCTTGGGCTGGGGCAGGGGATCGTCGTCTAGCTCATAGAGCACGATGCCGTCCTTGCGGATGTCAGAGAAGAAATACTGGCCTTCTATCAGGGCAGTGTTCACCTGTCTTCTGGAATGAACGATGAACCCGACCTGCGGCTTGATCGCCTTGTCGCGGATAAAGCGGTCTTCCGCTTTCGCCCAGTAGTCGGCAAAGTCCGTCAGCTTCTTGTTGTTGACGATGACCAGCAGATCGTAATCCGAGCGGTAGCCCTTCATAGTGTGCGGTTCATCCACCCAATCGCCACGCGCATGAGAGCCGAACAGGATGATCTTCAAAATCCTGCCTTTCTTTTTGAAGTCGGCCGTTCCACCGTTCAGCGCATCCTCGAATTCCTCGTGCAGGATATCGATGATACGGTCGAGCTCACGCTGTTTGCTCAGAGGCAGATGATCGATGCTGGATTTCATAATCGGGCAGGGCTCTTTGCTGAAATGGCGATGACGGTAATTCGAGTTTTGGCCGGTGCGCGATAGTGCATATCGGGACAAGCTGCATTCAAGGACGGTTTTTCATTGAGTTCAAGCAAGCCGCAACCCGTTCCGCGCATAATTTGGAATTGTCGGATTTGACAAAATAATCCGTAATGTGGGTTTAAACTGGCATCGATTTCGAATGATGACAAATCCTAGATGACCGAAATGCACCGGCGTTTTATGGCTATCTAAAGTTGTATTTTGTTTATCATGTATCATAAAAGAACCAGATTTCGCATTCAGTTTAAGCGGACGGGATAAGGCGAATGGTGAAGAACGAACAAGGTGAACCACTGATCGATCACGTCTTTTTTTAATGGGCCTTTGAAGATGCATCCGCGCGGGCTGATTTACATTTCCAACAGGGCTCAGATTGATGAAACCCTTGATATTAATCTACTCCAAGGACGCGGATTTTTTTCTCATTTTGTGCCATATACTAGAGGTTGAGGGCTTCAGAGCCAAATTGGTCGGCAGCTCAGACGAAACATTTCATGGTGCAACAGAATACGATCCCGCAGGCATTGTCCTTGATTGCAGACCAGGCTGCTGTGCACACTTGGAAGTCTGCAGTCGCCTGAAGAATGATCCGCAAACCTCCGGCACAACGACAGTCGCGCTCATAAGTCCGGGCGCCGAAAATCAAGTTGTCGATTTGATCAAGTTGGGTATCGACGAGTGCTTTGTCAGGCCGATCGCACCGATCAAGCTGTTGGAGTTCCTCAAGACAAGTTTGAACTGCGACCAAAAAGAATCCCGTGGCGCAAATCCTGACCGGCTATCCTTGAACTACTCGGACATAGAGATGGATATTTGTACGCGTCGCGTGCGCCGAAACGGTGAGGATATCCATCTGGGGCCCATTGAGTTCAGCATCTTGCATTATCTCCTTCAAAATCCCGAGCAGGTTTTCAGCCGTGACGAGCTCATAAAGGCGGCCTGGCCTGAAAATGTTCACGTTGATTTACGAACAGTTGATGTGCATATCGGGCGACTTCGCAGAAACCTCATGGCGGCATCGAATTCCAACATCATCCGAACTGTCAGGGCTGCCGGTTATGCCCTTGATGAGCATGCCGGATAGTGTCACGCGTTCTCGTTGCAGATCTGTATCCAAGCACTGTATACCATCGGCTGCTGACATTGTGTTTCAACAACCGCTGTAACGTACACTGGCGGCTGTCTTTCCAAGCGAACCGGCCGGATGCAGACGCGCGAAATCATCACGCGTGAACCCGCGTTGTTCAAGAATGATGAGCGCGAGTGCATCGCCAAGTGCCATCATCGTTGTCGTACTTGTGGTCGGTGCCAATCCAAGGGGACAGGCCTCCTTGGTTTGGCCGATGTCGAGCACGATGTCTGATTGCCGAGCCAGGTAGGATTCAGCGTCGCCGGTAATCGCGATTATTATGATCGGGAGCGCCTTTGCGATATCCACCACTCGGGAAAGCTCTGCTGTCTCGCCGGAATTGCTTAGGGCAAGCATTGCGTCGCCACGACAGACACGGCCCAGATCGCCGTGCAGGGCGTTTGTTGGATCGAGCGTAAATGATGGCGTGCCGGTAGACGCCAGTGTTGCCGAGATTTTCTCACCTACAAGTTGAGACTTGCCGACGCCGGATACCACGACTTTACCGTCGATTGACAATATTGTCCGTGCCGCCGTGCAGAGTTCGCCTGTCAAGTTTTCAGCCAGGATTGAAAGCGCGCTCGCTTCAACGCGGATAAAATCTTTAGCACGCTCCAGTATCAGAGTAGAGCTGGTTTGAGTTGCGGCTATTGATGATTGTAGGTCGCGCATAAGATTCTCTACCTAACAATTAGCCGACATTCGCCGAGTCTAGGTGGAAAGGCATCTCATCAGAACAATAGTTCGTGTTATTTTTCATTGAATACATTGCCTCTATGTTGGCCGGTTTCAAGTGAAAATATGTGATAAACTGATGAATAAATTGGGAAAGATATTGTATGTTTATGTCAATCAAAACAAATTACTGAATATACTCTACAATTGTTGTTGTTAATATAATACGTGAGACTGTCATCGTTACAAAATCTACGCTTAAAGGGTAGAGTGTATCGAAATAAAAGCCCGTTCACTCCAGGCGAGTTTCTATGCTCCATAAGAAAGATACTTTCGGAACTTGATGTGTGAAATGGCCGAAAGTTTCATTATCAGGCCGGCGCGCAAAGCCATTTGATCTCTGTGACTGTCGGCCGAAATGAACCCGACGTAGACACTAACATTAAGATCGCGAATTCGCGTTCACGACCCGTATCGAGCGCACGCAAAGGTCAGAGAAATTGCGCTGTACTTTCCATCATTGCACATTTCCAGATGTATCCAGTTCAAATCTGCATATGAAAAGCCGCTATGCGGAGATAGCGTTCAAAAATGCCCCTGGTTGGCCTTTGTAGATTGTTTCAGTTTTCCAAGTGATTGGGGAGGCTACATGCGATGATGGGTCCGAGGCAAGACGCATATGACACGCTGTTTTATCGGTTCTCGATCGAGGTCTATGTGCCCAGTCGTCTTCCGCTGCGGGCGATAAACGGTTTGTGGATCTGTCGGATGTGCTGCCATTGCTGGCGCTGATCGACAGCTCTCTCGGAAGGCCATCGATTGACCCCGAACTTATGATCCGAATGCTCCTGCTGGGTTATTGCCAGGGCATTCGCTCGGAACGTCTCGCCTATCATTGGTTCTGCAGGCTTGATCTCACGGATCCGGTTCCGGACCATTCGACCTTTTCGAAAAACCGGTAAAGACAATTTCGCGATAGCGGCATCTTCCGACATTTGTTGGAAAAGGTACTGTAGCGTTGTAATGATGACGGTATTGTTGGCGGCGAAGGTTCGGCGTCGATGTTAGCCTCATCCCGGCCAATGCCAATCAGACGCGCGGCGTTTACGGGAAGGAAGTCTTGTCGTCTGAACCGCTAGCCGGGCAATTGATAAATATATCAAAACTCTTGACGACACCGGGTAGGTTTAGCAGAGATGCTTGTCTGGCTGGTTGCGGAACGCGAAAAGGACGTCACATCTCTGTCTGGGATAAAACAAGACCTCATCACAGTGCCTTTTCGCGAGGGGACTTCACCCACGATCCAGCATACGACTGCCACGGCTGACCCGCTGGCAACACTCTCCAATGAGTCCACCGCAGGTTCAGTAAACCCCATAGTCTAAATGCAGACCAGGACGGTACGATCCGTAGTCGCGCCAGGAAGCATGATTGCGAAGCATTTGCCTTAAAAAAATGGAGATGCTGCCCAACCCGGCAGCACGAGGGTCACTTGTTCTGTTCACGAGGCAACACCGGTATTGCCCGCCAGATCCTCGAAATAGGCGCCTTCGTGACCTTATTGATTTAACGACAAGGGTTCAAATGCTGTTTGCTCACCTCAAGCGATTGGTCGGCATGGGAATGATGTACCTTTGAGAAACTAAAGGGCAATGGAACAGTTCAAAACGACTGCAGTAGCCGAATCTCAGAAATCTAGCTAAAAAGGTTGTAATCCAAGACTAAAAAGAGGCACCGGTCGTCGCAACTAAATTCCAAAGCCTTTATATCTGCAGCTTTTTCAAACCTATCCGGATAAAACTGCCGTTCAAACCCAAGGCACCAACGCCCGCTAACCTGTGCAGGCGCCGCTGTCAGATCCGTGTTTGGGTTTCTTCGACTTTAGAACCTCGCCATCGTTTATGCAAAACTCAACTCCACACTTGGACGACCAGCATCCAGGTACCCATGCCGAGCATCGCAAGATTCTCCGTCAGGGATATGAAGCCAAGCGGCACATTTGAGTCTCCGCCCACACAGGCGCAGGTCAACTCTTGTTTGTCGATATACACCGCCTTTACTACACTGATTGCCCCAATCGCGCCGATCAAGATTCCTGCAGGCGCAACAAGCCAGATCAGCCAGCTGTTTGTGCCAATCAGAGCCATCATGCCGACACCGGCATAGAGTTCCACGAATGGATAGGCGTAGCCGTAGGGTACGTAACGGCGGGCCAGCAGATCGTACCCGAGGAAACTGTTCACAAATCCTTCTAAGTCCTGGAGTTTTTGGATCGCGAGCGCGACCATTGACGTAGCGACGAACCACTTAAACCACGTCAATATCGGGACCCCCTCATAGAGATTTAGCACGATCGCAAAGGCCATTAGAGAGGTGCTGGCGAAGATCGCAATGACCGGCTGATAGGTCGTATCGCCCCTTTCTGAAACGCGATAGCCGAAGTGCTTTTTCAGGTCGGTATAGCCACCGATACGATCACCACCAATGAAGGTGATCGGCGTCGTTTCAACCCCATGCGCATTTTTGAACACTTCCACTTCATTCCGACTTTCCAGAAGGTTGTCTTCGACCTCGTATCCCTGTTGCTTCAATAAAGAGAGAGATTTCAGACCGTATGGGCAGAGATGTCCCGGCATTGCCATGCGATACAGCGACGCCTTCCCTTTTTCTCTTTCGCTATTTACGCGGGACGTGTCCGGTCTGTTGATCCTGTCAGTTGCTGTCATGGCCCGAGCCCTGATTACGATTTCATTCCGACGCCGTATTGCGACGGGTGCCCGCTGGCGCATCGCCTTCGGCTTCAATGTCCTCTATGTACTGTTTCATTTCCTCGATTTCGGCGCGCTGTGCCTCGATGATCGCGTCCGCTAACTCGCGCACGCGCGGGTCAGAGATATTTGCTCTCTCACTCGTCATGATTGCGATTGAGTGGTGCGGAATCATCGCCTTCATCCATGCGACGTCACCCACAGTATCTTGAGACCGCACGAGATAAAGGCCGACCGCGACTGCAATGGCCGAGCCAGAGATAATCGCGATGTTGGCTTTACGGTTCGAATACATGCCGAGCATGAAGACCAGCATGATAACCGCCATCATTCCGCCCATGTAAAGCGCCATCCACATCCGCGTTTGAGAAAAGAAGACGTGATCAAGTGCGTAGCTGTTAAGATACATCAGCCCGTACATAATTACAGTGGACGTGATGATCATTGCAAAGAATCGAACATAGCCTGACGGGCCGTTTGAGGTGTCGGATTTTTCGTCAGTTCTGTGCGGTGTCACAGTAGCGTCTTCATGCAATGCCATTGTTCGCCTCCATAGTATACTTGTGTAGGGTATGAACCCGCCAAAGACGCAAAGGTTCCAAAATCGGAAGAGGCGTGGGAGATGATGGCCGACAAGGATAAGACGCTGGACTACATTCCGAGATTAGAAGGCTGGGTGCGCGGCGTTGCAAGGATGTTCGAAAAATTCAATCGTTGCATGGATATCATTGCACAGACAGCGGCAATACGCTCAGCCATCTGAAGCGCAGCGAGACTGATCTTCGAAATCCATGCCGATCATCGTGTCAAGGCCGCGATCCAGAGCGGTGAAACGACGGAGAAGCGGGCTAGGTTCGACGAATTGATCGGACCCTTGCTGAAGGCATCGCACTAGGGCCTGCCGACAATCATCGTGATTTAATGACGGACGGACTATATTGATTATTGCTGTTTAGTAAGTTCTTCACGGAGAACTCTTCGACAGTACCGCTAAATACTCAAAACAGCTGTTCGCACAGTTCCGGATAGTATCAATATGGACTCAAGGACATCTGTTCGGATATTTCGTTGATGCGCGAGAGTCTCATTGTTTTCCAACTTCGACAGTTTGGAGTAACTCTTTACAACTCCTCGCAATCACAACAAAAGTTAGAACCCGACCTTAAGGCCGCTCAATTCGGTTACGGTGCTTTGCCCAAAGGTGAGCATTCCAGATAATAGCAGTCAGGCTGCTCAGGTCTGATGTGGTTCATCAAACAGACTTCGGACTTTGGTGACTATATGCGATTGGCAGCAATCGGATTTTGTTTAGCCAGCTTATCAAATGCGAGCAGAGTCCGCATCAGTTCTTTCATCCGGCTGAGATGAAGCATATTGGGTCCGTCGCTTGGCGCGCTATCGGGGTCCTGATGCGTTTCGATAAAGAGGGCGGCAATGCCGATCGCCGCAGCGGCGCGGGCGAGGACCGGGACCATTTCCCGTTGGCCCCCCGACACTGTGCCTTTGCCGCCCGGCTGTTGCACCGAATGGGTTGCGTCAAACACGACCGGATATCCCGTTTTTGAAAGGACCGGCAACGAACGCATGTCCGTTACAAGCGTGTTATAGCCGAAACTGGTGCCGCGCTCGCATAACAAGATGCGTTCCGTACCGGATTGCTCCAGCTTTCTTACGACATTTTCCATGTCCCAGGGCGCCAGGAATTGACCCTTTTTGACGTTCACGGCGCGGCCGGTCTTCGCAGCGGCGGCGAGCAGATCCGTCTGGCGGCACAAGAACGCCGGGATTTGCAATACGTCAACCACTTCGCTCACCGCAGTGCATTGCTGTGGTGTGTGTACATCGGTCAGCACAGGGCAGCCGAAGGTTTCTCTCAGTTCTGCGAGGATTGGAAGCCCTGCATTCAGCCCGATGCCGCGTTCGCTTGCGATGCTTGTCCGGTTGGCTTTGTCAAAGGACGTCTTGTAGATCAAATTCATGTTGAACCCAGCGGCTAGCTCGACAAGGGCGTGGCACATTTCCATGGCATGGTTGCGGCTTTCGAGCGCGCATGGACCGGCAATTAGCGTCAGCGGCAGATCGTTGCCGATAAGAAAATTACACAGTCTTATGTGTTTCGGCGTCATGCTGGTGCTCCGGATATTTGCACTGATCATTCAAATGAAAGCTGTGGTTTAGGCATGCGTTTTGATTATTTGAGCATGCCGCCGCGCGAACCGGACAGGTTTTCCGTTGCAACTATTGCGTATCGATGTTTTCGACCTTGGAAACGCTCCAGGCGAATGTGTGAGTTGCGGCGCGACGGGTGCGGATGGGGTGCAGCTCGTATAATTCGTCCCTGGGGCTCTGGAAAAAATTCAACTCGGCGGTGGCGGCGTGAAATGGGCCGTGTACGACATCGTCAGCTGTGTGGCGGACCAGTTTCAGGTCCGCTGGTGAAGGCGCTTCGACCAGATTTGCAAATCCGACAAGCCCGTATGTCGGTGTGGAAAAAAAACCCAGCTGATCGCCTTCAGCGCCAGTAAGTTCCAATTCGACCTCAGCAAGGCGGCGGTCCTTGACCGATAGAGACCCACCGAGCATTGTTCCGCTCTTCAATGGCGCTGAGGCTATATGGTCAATACCGAAACTGCGGGTCATCCATACCGATCCCAGTTTCTTGGGTAGTCCCTGGAGCCAACCGCGCATCATTGAAAGATCCTGATCCACGTAAATGAAGGGACAAAAATTGGCGAGTGCGTCGTCAGCCCGCTCAGTCTGGATATGGACGAAGAATTCCTTGTATTGCGCATATACGGGATCACGGAGTTCCGACCCGTCGGTTGTTACTTGCCAATCGACAAAGTTCGCGGTGGCAAGTCCGGTAGCGCCGCCCATTCCGGCTGGAAGAAACTTTTGAGCCGTGTTTGAGTCCAGCTCATATTCAATGGTGAATATCCAGGCCGCATAATGCCACGGTGGCGAGGGCACCAGGGAAGAGCGGCCTGCCGGCGTGTATGGAGCGGTAAAACCGTGCTGCATCTTGTGAACTCCGGTGGGAACCAAAGGGACAGGGAGGGCGGCATTCGCCCCTCATGGGTAGTCAACTGAAATGAATGCGGCGCAAATTGTTACGCATGGATCTTGCGTTGTGTAACACCGATTGGCTCACAAATCGTGCGAATGTTGTAAAATAAAACCACGTAAAAATTTGCCAAGTTATTTTATATACTTTTCATTCTATGTAATAATAATACATATGTTTTATATTACTGTTAATTATGATTGTTTGTGTAGAATTTTTGACGAGTTGGGATGAGATAGTATTTAATTTTATTTTTCATTTTACGATATATAATTAAAAATTTGAAATATTATTTCAGAAATTCATTGTAGGCTTGCTTGCCGGACGGCGTCACGGTCCGGTTTTAGCGGGAACCCGGCTCAAAAATCATCATGATTGCATGCAACAAAACATTCAGCCGTTGCAAAGGACGATTTGCCGGTATCGCGTTGATGTGCGGCGCACTGTTTTGTTTTGCCTGTCTCGACGCCAGTGCAAAGTGGCTCAACCAGTATATGGAGCCGATGCAGACCGTTTTTTTGCGCTACGCGGTGAGCTTGGTCCTCGTGTCCCTGCTTCTCAATCCCTTTTCTCTAAAGAACCACATCCGGACATCCCGGCCCCTTGTGCAAATTGTACGGTCCACGATGCTGTTGTTTGCAACAGCACTCAATATCGTTGCGCTTCAGTACCTTCAGCTTTCCCAAACGATGTCGATCATGTTCACAACACCATTTTTTGTGGCCCTTCTTGCGGGGCCACTACTGGGGGAGTGGGTCGGAGGGCGCCGCCTCTTCGCGATTTGTGTCGGATTTGTCGGCGTCCTCATCGTAACGCGTCCCGGCACCGGCGCGTTGCATCCTTACGCAATGCTGTCGGTACTGGGCGCGCTCTTTTATGCATTTTACAATCTGGCCACACGGTTTCTTGCGGCTCATGATACATCCGAAACAACTGTTCTTTATTCCGGTCTTGTCGGAACCTTTCTCGTCGTACCGCTCATGCCGATAATCTGGTCGATGCCGGTCAAGCCGACGGTTTGGTTGGTTATCGCTTTGATCGGTGCATTCGGCGCGGGCGGTCATTGGCTTCTTATTCTGGCGCACCGCCATGCGCCGGCCGCGGTTCTGGCGCCTTTCATTTTTACGCAGATTGTCTGGATGATCGGGCTTGGGAAATTTGTGTTTGGCGAGACACCCGACATCTACACGCTATCAGGGTGCCTGGTTGTCATCATTGCCGGACTGTATCTGATTTTCCTGGAACGCAGGCAAATGTCAGGATCCTAAATCACAGCTGATGGATCCATTGCGTCTGTTCGAGACACAGACCGCCGGTCCAGGAGTGAGCAGGGTCCGCTAGTTGCCAATTATCATAACCCAACGCGGTTGTGCAAACGGCTCCGTTGGAATTCTCTTGGCGAAAATCCGAAGATAGTTTATATCCCATAATGCGGAATATAATCCCAAAAATTTTTGCTCATATCGTTTTCCAGGAGACCGAAATTGAAAACAATTGTGGAGCCATCAAGGAATATTCCACTTGTCGAACAGTACGATGTGCTGGTTGCCGGCGCAGGAACGGCCGGCATTATCGCGGCAGTCGCCGCGGCAAGAAACGGTATGAAGGTGCTCCTTTTGGAGCGGTCCGGCTTTCTTGGAGGGCATATCGCCAGTCAACTGTTGGAACACAGTGCGGGCTGGTTTGATGCCATGGGACGGCAGATAGTGGGCGGATTGCCCGATGAGCTGGTGAAACGCCTGATCGACGCCGGCGCGTCTCCTGGTCACGTACGGGACGATACCGGCTATACAAGATACCGCGTTCCTGTAAACCACGAGGCCTTCAAGTCAGTTGTTACCAAATGGGTTTCGGATGCAGGTGTGGACTTTTTGCTGTTCGCCCCCGTTTGCCGCGCACTCGTTGCTAACGGCAAGATCGAAGGCGTTGTCGTTGAGAGCAAATCTGGACGCCTGGCATATTCGGCATGTGTCGTGGTCGATTGTACCGGCGATGCGGATGTTGCGGCGCTATCGGATTGCCAAATGCTCAGCCAGCAAGGCGATGAAACCCAGCCGGTCAGCCTTTTATTCAAGATCGGCGGTCTCAATTACACTGCGCTCTTGAATTACGTGGAAGCCAATCCAGGAGAATTCAAACTCGGGCTGGAGCCGAAAGATCTTCGCGAAGAGCCTTTTGTGAATTTGTGGGGGTTCGGTCAGTTGCTCGAAACGGCCTATACCGAAGGCGTTCTGTCGTTCAGGCGAAATGAGTTGCATCTGGCTGGAGCGGTTCAGGAATGTGAAGCAGTTGTCAACCTGACGCGCTGCGTGGCCGATGCCACGCAGCCACACTCGCTTGCGAGAGCGGAGCATATATTGAGAAATCAGATTGTGGAAAGTCTCGAATTCTTCCGCCGCTACGTTCCGGGATGCGAACAGGCGCACCTTTCCGCGACCGCTTCGTGCGTTGGCGTTCGTGAAAGCAGGAGGATCAACGGAGTTTATATGCTCACAGATGAGGATGTTCGGTCCGGACAGCACTTCGCCGATACGGTGGTGTTGGGTGGATTTCCCATAGACAGTCACGATTCCAAGGGACCGAGCATGGATGGCACCGAACATGTCAAACGCGGCTACGGCATTCCCTACCGTGCTTTGATCCCGAGCGATATGGATGGGTTGCTGGTTGCCGGACGGTGCATTTCCGCTGAACGCAAGGCACTCGCAAGCGCCCGCATCACAGGAACATGCATGGCGATGGGCCAAGCCGCCGGAACGGCGGCAGCCCTTGCAACAACATCAGGCTGCGGTACCCATCAAATCGATGTTACCGAACTTCAAAAAATACTTGTCAAACAGGGGGCTGTCTTGCAGCTTTCATAAAGAGATACAAAATCGGTCAATCGTAGCCGGTGAGATTTGCGCGCAGAAAGAAAACACTAGGGAGATGAACTTCCGTGAGATTGTCCAAATCCATCCGGCTTCTTCAATCAGATCCTGTAACTGTGAAAATCCGGGCGGAGATTCTTCGGTGCGAACAGGAACATCTGCTGTGGTCCCAAGCGTTCGACATTTACCTGTACCCCATTCGGAAGGCACAGCAACGATCCTGAACAACGGGACATTGTTCCGCGTTGTAAGATCGGATAGTTTTAGCCGAACCTGGTCGAAGTGATTTGTCTTGACCACAGCGCCCATCCGGCAAAGCGCGGAAAAGAAATGAAAGGAGCGCAAGCTTGAAGGATACTGTGGCTTCAAAGGGGCGGACGAAAACCGTTCGCAATCCTGATGAATCGCTGAAGTCCCTGGCAAAGATCATGCGCATACTGGATAGCTTTTCCACTATTGACCGGAAGCTGTCGGTGGCGGAAGTCTGCCGCATCACTGGTTTTCCAAGAAGTACGACGCACCGCCTGCTTGCCTCGCTGAGGGAAGTGGGCCTCCTCGATCAGGACAGGCAGCGCGATCGCTACAGGCTGGGATTGAAACTCTTCGAATTGGGCAACACCGTGCTTGCCAATATGGATCTCCACAGGGAAGCGGGACCTTATGTCAAAAGACTGGGGCAACTGACCGGTGAGGCGGTGCACCTGGCGATTTTCGATGGCAGGCGCGCAATTGTCGTTCATCGCAACGATCCATCAGAAAGTTCTTCGCCCTTGGCGCTCACCGAATCCGCACCTGTGCATTGCACCGGTGTTGGCAAGGCCATATTGGCCTTCCAATCGCAGGATACGGTTGACGCGATTGTGAAAGCAGGCCTGCAGAAATTCACTGAGGCTACCATAACCGATGGGGAAAGGTTGGCTCAGGAACTTGATCTGGTGCGCGAGCGCGGTTATGCGCTCGATGAAGGTGAGCACCAGCCGGGACTTAGATGCTGCGCTGCCCCCATACGTGATCACGAGGGCCGCGTTTTTGCGGCAATCAGCGTCAGTGGGCCTGCGTGGAAGATCCCCGCAAGTGAAACGCAATCAATCGCGGAAATCGTCATGCACACCGCGGATGCGATATCCGCCAATCTTTGAAACTCCGGATTATGGTTTTCCTGTTTATGCCCCAGTGCCCTACGCGGCACCAAGGGCCAACGTAGAAGTGCTGGGTCGAACTGCTTCAGCAATGATTTTATCGCGGACGGATCGGCCGCGTTTCGACTGCGACAGCAATTCCACCTCTCAATAACCAACATCGCCGCTCGACAAGCCGTAATGGCAGCTGTTGATTTGCCGCGGCCACCATGCGGATTCAGGCTGCTGGATGCAAGCCGTTCAGCAATCTGTTTTAATCCCGTATAATGGGATGAAAAACCATTTGACAGGATAAAAACAATGTGAAAGATTTATGAAAATTTTGCAAAACGCGCACCTCCCGATGTGTTCCCAAAGCAGTTGACCGCAGATTTTTTCGGAGAAACAAATGTTCGAAACTAAGATTCGAAACGCCAAAAATATCCTGAGGGGCGTCCTGCCGCCACTCACCGTTCCATTTGATGCGCAAGGGGAAATTGCCTATTCCGCGCTGGGCGAGCAAATTGACCACGCGATCTTGAGCGGCGCCAACGGGATCGTTGTCGGCGGGAGCACCGGCGAAGGTCACACTTTGGATCGGGACGAATTTGCACGGCTGATGCTGGAAAGCGCAGGTGCGTTGGCGGGCAGGGGTGCTTTTGTGGGCGGCTTGATCGTCAATAGCACGCGCGAGGCTGTTGCGCGCGCGAAACTGCTGGATGGACTTGACGTCACCGCTTTGCAAATCACGCCTGTACATTACCTGTTTCAGCCGGATCTGGAACAAACGGTTCAGCACTTCCGAACCATTTTCGAAGAAACGGGTATTCCAATCATCATATACAACGTGGTGCCTTGGAACTATCTCAGTGTTGAGGTCATGCTCACGATCATGCGGGAGGTGCCCGGCGTCGTCGGCATGAAGCAGAGCTCCGGCGACCTGAAATCCGTCTCGGATTTGCTTGCCGGGGCGCCACCTGAAAATGTGGTCCTCACCGGCATCGACGCGCTTCTCTATCCGAGTTTTGCACTTGGTGCGCATGGCGCAATTACAGCCCTGACGGCAGCTGTTCCGGATATTTGCGTACAGTTGTGGAAAGCAGTTGAAGTCGGCGATCACACAACAGCCCTGGATATACACAAAGGGCTCAATGCTCTTTGGAACGTCCTGAGCCATGACAATCTCCCGGCCTGCGTAAAATATATCCAACACAAAAATGGCCTTGGATATCATCTGCCGCGAGCGCCGATGCAACATTGCTCGGACCGGCAAAAAGCGGCCATCGACAAGAAGCTCGAGACGCTGATGGACAGTGAGTTTGTCAAGGGGGCGAGGGCGCCTCAAGGCGCGGTGGCCGGGTAGTCAAATTCAATAGGGATCATCGTCGCGCGGTCGACTGGGCATCCGGGATATTGCTGCACGGATGCGGTGTTCTTGAAGCAATATTATTGGATAAATTCGCATTAAAACAAAGCATTATGGGAGGAAAATATGAAAAGAGATGAACTTAAATCCAATTCGAACACGCTTCGACCGAAATCAAAGCTTTCACCGCATTTTATTGGCTCGGTCCTTGCCGGACTGCTTGTCGCCGCAGGCAGCGCAAGCGCAGCGGAAATCAGTTTCTGGACGAATCTGACAACCGCGTCGCAAGCAAATGTCATCAAAAAACAGATCGACGAATGCACTGCCAATCAACCGGATCTCACGGTCAATTTCGAGACCGTACCATTCGGCGCCATGTACACACGCCTGATCACAGCGCTGCGCAATGACGATGCGCCCAATATTATGAACACGATCGAGGGTGCTGTCGCATTCATGCAGGCAAAGGGTGGACTGGAGCCTGTGACCGACGTGGTTGATGCCCTGGGCCGGGACGATTTTACCGCTTCCTATCTCAAAGCAGTCAGCAAGAATGGCGAGATCTGGGGAATTCCTGACTGGGCCTTGCATCAATCAGTTTGGTATCGAAAGGATCTGTTCGATGCCGCGGGGATAGAGGTGCCGAAATCCTGGGAGGAGTTGCTCGTCGCCGCCAAAACCCTGACAAAACCGGCAACCGATGGCTCTCCCGCGCAATACGGATTTGCCGTGCCCATGAGCCGTTCGCTGGTGGCGCCGCAGACCTATTTTCAAATCTTCTATTCAGCCGGAGGTTCAATATTCGATCCGCAAACCGGCGAATATGTCTTCGACGACTACAAGCCGGTCGCGGTCGAGTCGCTGGATTACATGATCGAACTTTACAAGGAGACATCGCCGCCGGCCAGCATCGAGTGGTCCTGGTCGGAATACCGGACTGCCTTTGTCAAGGGGTTGGTTGCCATGACCAATGAATGGGGGGCTGTCGTACAGATGGCTTCTGAGCAGAACCCATCCGTACTGGCAAGCTTTGACGTCTTTCCGTTCCCAGGACCGTCAGCCGAAAAAGCTCCGGCCGCGTCACTGGGAGGCGGGTACTATTATCTCGTCGGCAAATCATCGCCTGACAAGGTCAAGGCTTCCAAGGATCTCCTTCGGTGTTTTTACGAGCCCGAACGCGTCGCGGAAAGGGCAAATTCTCGCCCTGTGTTTGCGATACCGGCCACTAAGAGCGCCTTTGAAAGCACCGTATATCAATCGAATGGAACCGTGCAGCAATTCCAGCCGCAGTTGAATACGATTTTCAATGAGGTCATGCCGCATTGGTACCGGTACGGAATGGAAGCCGGTCTCAATCCACTGGCTGGTCAGATTGAGGCAACGACATTCATAGGCGATGCGATTCAAAATGCGGTTCTTGGCAATATGACGTCCGAGGAGGCCATAGATCGGATTGAGACCCAGTTGAACTTCCAGGTTGAGTTGCTTTCACAATGACGGTTCAGCCCGATCAACAGGTGACGATGGGGCTTGCCCCATCGTCACGGAGCATCCGTCGTAAGGCAGTCAGCTGGTGGCACGAAAATCTCGAGGCAAGAATAGGCCTGTCATTTCTACTGCCGGCGGTTCTCTTTCTTTTGATGTTTGTTGCCTATCCGGTCTTTGACGTCTTCAGACTGAGCCTTTATGCAGTGGATTTTGCGACAGACAGGGAAAAATTTGTCGGACTTGGCAACTTTACCCAAATCTTTCAGGATTCACGCCTACCGGTGATCGCCTGGAACACCGCGGTCTGGACCCTGTTTTCACTCATCGGGCAGTTTGCCCTGGGGCTTGCAGCAGCCCTGTGCATCAACCAAAATTTGCCGGGCATGAAGGTCATACGGACAATTCTGCTGTTGCCTTATGTCGTGCCCGTCATCGTTCTGGCCCTTTTTTGGCGTTGGTTGCTCGACGGTTCGTTCGGCATCGTCAGCGCAATGCTGCAATCGGCCGCTTTGCTGGAGCCCAATCAATCCCTCCTGGCACTGCCCGACGGTGCAATGGTCAGCGTGATCCTCGCCAATATATGGCGCGGATTTCCCTTTGTTATGATCTCCTATTGGGCCGCCCTGCAGGCAATCCCGCGGGAGCAATATGAAGCGGCGCGTGTGGACGGTGCGAACGTCTGGCAGGAGTTCCGGTATGTGACGATGCCGAATCTTCTGGCCATCACGAAGGTCATGATCATACTTCGCTTTATCTGGACGATTACGTTTTTCGACATCATCTGGCTGATCACGCGCGGCGGGCCTGGCAGCGCCACCGAGCACTGGCCGATCTGGATCTACCAGGAAGCGATGGGCTATTTCCGTTTCGGCATGGCGGCGGCCCTGGGGGTCGTGCTTGCCGCGCTGCTGATTGGCTTCAGCGCTCTCATGCTCATGGCATTCAAGCAACGGGAGTACCGATGATGGATTCCCCGATTTCTTCCCGGATAGCGACCTACAGCGTTGCTGCCCTTCTAGTTGGTTTCATCGGATTTCCATTGTTCTGGATGGTGATTTCCTCGTTGAAGCCGAGTTCCGAGCTTTTTGTCTTTCCGCCTTCAATCCTGCCGAGGCAGATATCCTTTGAGTGGTATGTCAATCTGTTGGCAGACTCAGATGCGCTCACATTGTTCAAGAACAGTCTGATTATCGGGATAGGAACAACGGTGATATGCCTGGTCATCGGGACATTGGCGGCCTACAGCATTACGCGCTTCGATTTTCCGGGCAAGCGTGTCTTTATGCTCGGCGCGTTGTTGAGTTATGTGTTCCCTGCCGTTGTTCTGTTCATTTCGGTATTCATGATCGTGAATGCAGTCGGACTGACGAATACGCTGTTCGGTGTGATCCTGGCCCACAGCATCCTGACATTTCCTTTTGCTCTTTGGATGCTGAAGTCCTTTTTTGACAAGATCCCGCGCGAGCTCGACGAAGCAGCATGGGTGGACGGCGCCACATACCTTCAGGCTTTCCTGAAAATCATATTGCCGCTGGCTCTGCCGGGGCTGTTTTCGGTCGCCGTTTTCGTCTTCGTCCTGTCCTGGAACGAATTTTTGTTTGCAAGCGTTCTTATCACCAGCGGCAACATGAAGACGATTCCCGTCGGCATTGCGGAATACATCACGTCGTTTGACATTCGCTGGGGGGAAATCATGGCCATCGGAACGCTGGCGACGGTTCCGGTCGTTATCCTGTTTCTGTTCGTTCAGCGATACTTCCTGAGCGGGGTCATGTCCGGCGCAATCAAAGGGTGAACCCTTCGCACGTGTGGTCTGACCGGATTTGCCATGCCTATTGGATCTGCGCGGCATTCAGATCTGTTAACCAGATCCGCCGGTCATGACTCTGCAGGAGGTGAAGGAAAATTTGAGGGAAACCAATGAACAAGTTGATGAATAAGCCGGACCGGTTTGTCGATGAAATGCTGGAGGGCCTGTGCGCGGCGAACCCGTCCCTTGTTCAGGCGCAACCCGGCAGCCGGGTCGTTCGTGCCGCACACGCAACGAATGAGGGAAAGGTGGGCATCGTGTCCGGTGGGGGTTCGGGACACCTGCCGTTGTTTGCCGGTTATGTGGGGCGCGGCCTGATTGACGCCTGCGCTGTCGGTGATGTTTTCGCCGGACCGTCGGTCGAATCCTGCTCGCAGGCGATCAGAAGCGCCGATGGTGGCCGGGGCGGTCTTTACGGCAATTACGGCGGAGACAGGATGAGCTTCGACATGGCACGGGACCTTGTCGGGATTGACGGAATTACAACAACGTCGGTGCGCGGAACGGACGATATTGCGAGCGCTCCGCAGGAGGAGATTGACAGGCGGCGGGGTGTCGCCGGGCTTGTCTACGCTTACAAGATCGCCGGTGCCGGGGCCGACCGTGGCGGCGATCTTCAAGACGTTACACGCGTGGCTGAAAAAGCGGTCGCAAACACCCGGACGATTGGCTGCGCCCTGGCGCCCTGCCAGATACCGGGTGCCTCGGAGCCGACATTTTCAATAGACGGTCAAATCGAGATGGGGATGGGCATACACGGCGAGCCGGGTATCTGGCGCAAGGATTTGGGCAAGGCCGATGATATCGCCGATGAAATGGTCGAACGCCTGCTCGATGAGGCCGTTGCCGAACCTTCCAATCGTGTTTCAGTCATGGTGAACAGTCTTGGAGCGACTTCCCATGAGGAACTCTTCATTTTTTATCGGCGCATTGCCGGTGAAATCGACAGGGCCGGCCTCGAAATTGTCTCGCCCTTGATCGGACGATGGGTCACGTCAATGGAAATGGCCGGCGCATCCTTAAGCCTGCTTTACCTCGACGGGGAACTGGAGGAACTGCTTGGCGCTCCCTGCGCCTGTCCGTTCTGGGTGGTGTAGTGCGATGACCATCAAAAGCGCGGATGTCGTGGCCGCCATAGGGCGGGCGGCTATCGCCGCCCGGAAATCAGAAGATGAGTTGAATGCCGCGGACAGCAAGCTCGGCGATGGCGATACCGGATTGATGCTTCACCGCTGGCTTACTCGAATTTCAAACTCAGCTCCCGACGATCAGGATGATCTCGGATTGCTGTTTGCGGCTCTTGCCAGTGAAAGCGGAAAAGCGACAGGTTCCAGCCTTGGATCGCTCGGCACCATAGGGCTTTTGACAATGGCCCGGGAACTCGAGGGCCGGACAGAACTCGAGCACCGCGATCTCGGCGTCCTATTGGAAAAAATGCGCGATGCGATGCTTGATAGGAGCGGTGCAAAGCTCGGCGACAAGACGGTTGTCGATATTGTCGATCGGGTCGCAATCGCCCTTTGCGGCCTTGATGAGGGGCAGGCCCCTTCTGCCAGAGCTCTGTTGGAAGCCGAAAAAACAATCGATGCATTTAAATCCCGCCCCAGCAAAGTGGGGAGGGCACGGATGTTTGCAGACAAAAGCATGGGGCTGGACGATCCGGGAATGCTGGCCGCGGTCCGGCTGATCGAAGCGATCTGCGCGCCGCAACAAGATATACGAACCGATCTTTAAAGCGTTTTGGGAGATACCAGTGGCTCAGGTCCAGTTACATAATATAGTGAAGGAATATGGTGCGGAAAGGGTCATTCACGGTGTAGACATTAATATTGACGATGGCGCGTTCGTCGCGCTTGTAGGACCGTCCGGTTGCGGAAAGTCGACGCTGCTGCGGATGCTCGCCGGCCTTGAGAAAATCAGCGGCGGCGAGATTTTTATAGACGAGCGCAAGGTCAACCGTGTGTCGTCCAAGGACCGCGATATCGCAATGGTTTTCCAGAACTATGCGCTTTATCCGCATATGCGTGTTTTCGACAATATGGCGTTTTCATTGAAACTGCGCGGTGACGATCGAACATCGATCGACCGTCGCGTTGAAAGGGCCGCACGCATCCTGGGGCTTGAGGAATTGCTTTCGCGCTATCCGCGCCAGCTCTCCGGCGGGCAAAAACAGCGTGTGGCGATGGGACGGGCAATCGTGCGCGACCCGCAGGTATTTCTGTTCGACGAACCGTTGTCCAACCTTGACGCCAAGACACGTGTCCAAATGCGTTCAGAAATACGGGCGCTGCATCAGCGCCTCGGCACGACTACGATCTATGTTACGCATGACCAGGTCGAGGCGATGACAATGGCGGATAAGATTGTTGTCATGAACAATGGCTGCGTCGAACAGACCGGAACGCCACTTGAGCTTTATGATGAACCCAGAAATACCTTTGTCGCTGGCTTTATCGGCTCACCGTCAATGAATATGCTCAAAGGGAACATATCACTTAACGGCACTCCAAAATTCACCAGTGCGGGCGGGCTGGAGTTGCCGTTGCCGGAACTCAGGCGCCACCGGCAAAGCGGTTCCGTATTCCTGGGCATCCGGCCTGAGCATATAGAGATTTCAGATCGCGGAGCGGAGGCAGAAGTCCGCGTTGTCGAGCCGACAGGTTCGGAGACCCATATTGTGGCGGGGGCTGCTAATGACGACGTTGTTGTCGCCCTCAAGGAACGCTACCTTGCAAGCCCCGGCGACAAAATCCGCCTCATGGTAAAGCCAAATCACATCCACGTCTTTGACGCCGCGACGGGCGCGCGTCTTTGATAATTATAACACGACAAGCAGGCACCGGACCGTTGCCGATAATCGGCCGGAACGGTAGCCGGAATCCTGTCTCAGATCAGACATAAGCCGTTGGCCTCCCAGCGTGCAATTGCCAACTGACGGTTTCGCAGTTGCGCTTCCTGAATGTAGGATCGTGCCATTGTCCAAAAACGGAAATCCTCATTGCGGCCATCGGCAATTGCCGCGGATGCGCACGCGGAAGCAGCTCTTGCTGCCGCGGCGCCGTAGAATTCCATCAGGGCAATTGATGCGGTCTCCGGATCGGCAAGATCCCAGAAGCTCTCCCACCCGACGTTTGTGGGCGTTGTTTCTGCTTTGTGAGGAGCGCGCTCGGTGTTGGTGTTGTCTTTCGAAATCTGCATTGCCGCAATTGATCCTGCCCCAATAAATCAGTGACTGGCAAATGGGCAGTTTCGACCAAATACCGGCGAAACGAACTGTTTATGGCGCGGCGTAATTACGCTTCCATCAAGCAACCCTGCAGTCGGTTGCCATTACAATTCAGACAATTGGGCCCTGCAATGTAATTATTGTCCCGCAAATTCGCCAGGGTTTCGGGGTAACAGGTGATTGGAGTCGAGGCTAAGTCCATGGGCAATGACCTTCAATCCTTCCTTCAGGCGTGTCATATCCGGCTCGGCGCCCATGGCAAGACGAAAGGCATGGGGCGCTGGACTGCGATCGACGGAAAACTTGTCCGCCGGTGAAATCAACACGCCATGCGTTCTCAACTCGGCGGCAAAATCATCGGCCCTCCATGGTTCGGGAAGATCGATCCAGCGATGATAACTCGGTGGCAGTATGGTGCTGTCGAGACCAAGGACATCACATGCCAGCAATTGGCGGATCCGCGCCTGATCGCGATGCCAGGCAACGATTTCTTCCGCACTGCCCTGTTCGATCAGCAAGGCTGCTATTTCACCGGTTAGAGCCGGTGAACTTCCATGTATTTTGTTCAGGCTGTTTATCAGCCTGTCCCGCAACGATGGGCACGCCAGAACATAGCCGAGCCGAAAGCCGGCAGCTATGCTTTTCGACATGCCACAGATATAGATGCAACGATCCGGCGCGATCGTTGCATAGGTTGGCGTATCGTTTGCCGACAGATGGCCGAACGTATCGTCTTCTATCAAAAACAGGCCTGCTTGACCGGCAAATTTGGCGATGGCCATTCGCCGTTCCAATGGCGCGTGAGCATTGGTTGGATTGTGGTTTGTGGGGTTTGCAAGAACCGCGGCGACATTATCCTCATGCCGGTAGGCATGCTCCAGTGCCTCCGGGATCAGGCCCTGGTCATCTGTCTCGACACCGCGAAGATTGATATGCAGAATATCGGCAATGAAGCGAATCCCGGTATAATTCAATTTTTCGGTCAATACGGTATCGCGAGGCCGTGTGATCGCAGACAATGTCGCAAACAGCCCCTCCTGGGCGCCGTTGCAAACGATGATCTGGTCCGGATTTGCATCTATACCGCGCCGTTTGAGCCAGCGCGCGCCCGCCGCCCGATGCCGATTTGCTCCCGGATTGGGTTGATATTCCAGCAGTCCGTGCAGGGAGCCGCGCCGGGATAAAGCTCCAAACAATCGATTGAATATCGGATTGAATTGGGTGCTGGATGTTATGTTGCGTCCGAAATCAATCGTGACTCTCGGCAGTGCAGCATCGTTTTCCATTTCTTCCGGAAAGCTCTTAACGAATGTTCCTCGTCCAGTTCGGCTGACAACAAGATTGTTCCGCTCCGCCTCTGCATAGGCTTTGGTGACGGTATTGACAGTTACCCCGAGCTCGCGAGCCAGCAACCGATGCGTTGGCAATTGTTCGCCCGCGCTCAACCTGCCTGTCTGGATATCGCGGGCGAGTGCCGCCGAAATGCGCCAATACAAGGGACCGCGTGCCTCGTCCAAATCAGGTGTCCATGTAACCATCAATTTTCACCCCATGAGCCCTGCAGGCATGGTTGCTTGTTGCATCGGCTACAATGCGCGGCAGATCCTGCTTGTATTGTTCGGCTTCGTTATGAGCTCCAAACAACGACCGAATTGAATGTGGTGGTTGTTTGCGTTCGAAATTCGCATCCGAGCATCATTATGGCATGCGAAGAGGCACCGGTTTCCAGCGGTCCAGTGCGCTCTCGAATATTGCTCGTATCGGGTAGCGGTTATCGCCATGGTTGTCATGATACAGATTTTCGCCCTTCCGGGCGACAACAAACCGATGATCTATTTGTCGGATAACCACCCACCGTTCGCTTGGGGGGACAATTTAAAAAGATTGTTTGCCATTGGTAGTAATTCGGTGCATCTTATGATTGTGAAATGCGCGTCCTGGTCGAAATCCATTTTGTTCTTCAGGGGATATCAATGACGCACCTATCCGGTTTTCGGACCTTGTCGTTCCTGACAACTTTGCTTTTTGCCTTACTGACCTTTGCGGCTACAGATCTCAGCCACGCTGAATCGACATTGGAAACCGTACAAAAGCGCGGAAAACTGCTGGCCGGCGTGCGCTTTGACGTTCCCCCGATCGGCTATGTTGATGCACAAGGCAACAATGTCGGTTTCGGCCCCGACATTGCGCGCGAATTTGCCAAACATCTCGGTGTAGAAGTGGAGTTTGTGCAGGTTACGTCTCAAAACCGCATTCCGCTGCTTTTGAAAGGCCTGATCGATGCGGAGATCGGAGGCACCACACCGACGAAGGCCCGCGATGAGGTGATCGATTTCTCCTACACATACGTCCTCGACCAATTGCTTGTCATCGTGCGCAAGGGTGACAGCACCGATCCGGAGGATTACTTCAATACCGACAAAATCGTTGGCGCCCTACAAGGATCATACGTTGTTTCATTGTGGAAACACTTCTCGCCAGACGCCAACATCAAGGAATATCAGGCATTCACCGATGTTGTTCTTGCTTTGGCGCAGGGCAAGGTCGATGTCGTAACCGCATCGACTTTCACGGGGCCGGACGTCATTGAAAAACTCGGCAAACGAACGGAGAACCTTACTGTCGGCGGCGTTTACTTCGACGATCCCTGGGCAATCGGTCTGCGCGAAAACGATTCCGACTGGCGCGACTGGGTCAACTGGGCGCTGCAGCGCATGTGGATCGACGGGACGTTCCAGGAAATTTACGAGACGCACTACAAAACCGAGCCTGCATTCAAACTGGGCGATGCCGGCAGGCTGCAGCCAGGCGTGAAAAAAGTCGGTGTGGAAAACGACCCTTGGTAATTAATCCGTCCCTAAGGCCGGACAACCGGCTTGATGTCTGTCGGGCAAGGATAAGCACCCGAAAGCCTTTGCTCAAAACCGCCACCGGGGAGCATGTCCTATGGATTTTGACTGGCATGTCGTGTGGGAATACCGCCATGACCTGCTGAGTGGGCTATTCCTGACAATCCTAATTTCCGCCGCGTCAATCGCAGGCGCAACGATTGTCGGCGTCCTGATTGGTTTTGTTCAATCAATGCCGTCGTTCATTCTCAGTCGCCTGTCCGGTCTCTACGTTGAGCTGTTGCGCAATATTCCAATCGTCGTGAAACTCTTCTTTGCCCATTTCGTGCTCGGTCTTGACGCTTTGCCGGCCGGCATCATCGTGCTGATCCTGCACCAAAGCGCCTATATCGCCGATGTCACCGCTGCCGGGCTGCGTTCCGTGCCGCTTGGTCAGACAGAGGCGGCCAGGGCAAGCGGGCTCCGCGGTCGTCACGTGTTTCTTTACATACTGCTGCCCCAGGCTATCCGGGCGATCGTTCCGCCGATGACAACGCAGTACACCCAGACCGTCAAGAATTCCGCGGTTGTCATGCTGATCGCATTGCAGGATCTGACTTTCATGACCCAGAGAATATCGATCGACACCTACCGCGGGGTCGAGGCGGCAACGGCGGTGACGGTCCTTTACCTGATAATTGTCCTTATTGTTGCTGCGGCCATGTCTGCCTTGCAGCGAAGCCTTGACCGGAGATTTGCATGAGGATTGACGTGCGGGAAAGATCTGCCGGTACACAAATCTCCAGGCAATGGTACTGGCGGCTTTTCCTCATTAGCCTTTTTATCTGGTCTGCATGGTCGGCGCGCGATCTTCGCTGGCATGTCGTGTGGGAGAGCGGGCCGTTCCTTCTAAAAGGTCTGGCCACTTCCTGGCTGCTTGCGCTCATATCCATCGCGATTGGCGGACTTGCCGCGATCCCTCTTGCCTGGGCCCGGGTTTATGGTCCGCCAGGTCTTCGCCACCTCGCAATTTCCATCATCGAGATTGTCCGTTCGACGCCGGAACTGATGATCGTGTTTTGGATATATTTCGCGTTTCCGGCAATTGCCGGCTTTGCACTGTCCAACTGGACAGCAGCGATTATGGCACTCAGCTTGCTCGCAGCCATATATCTGGCTGAAGTCATCCGAGGCGGGATCTATTCGGTTTCTCAAGAACAATGGGACGGTGCCCTGTCGACCGGACTGAGCCGGCTTCAGGCCTTTTTATATGTGATTCTGCCCCAGGCCGCCCGCAACATGGTGCCGGCGTTCATCACGCAGATCATCATTCTGTTTAAGACGACAGCGCTTGTCTATGTCATTGGCGTGATCGAGTTCTTCCGCGCGGTCACGCTGGTTAACAATTCCGCCTACGCGCCCTTTGCCCTTTATGCGACAATGGCCGCCGGTTACTTTGTCTGCTGCTGGCTCCTTGCACGTGTTGTAAAATGGTTCGATCCGAACTACCGGCTCGTAGAATGATGGTGTCGCCCAGCGGACAGCAGTGGCAACCGTTGGCGCCGATCGTGTCGGCCGTATTGGAATGATTGTCATGGACCAGCCGCTTGGGGAAAGCTCAGCCGACGAACTTGCGCCACCGGCCATCGAATTCGTCGGCGTCAACAAACATTTCGGCGATTTGCATGTTTTGCGGGATGTTAGCCTGTCGGTCCGGCACGGCGAAATACTGGTTGTATGCGGGCCCAGTGGTTCCGGCAAGAGTACGCTGGTGCGCTGTATCAATGGACTGGAACCGATTGGTTCGGGGCAATTAAACGTTCTCGGTGTGTCTCTGAGTGGCGCAAATCCGGACCTTCAGCGCCTGCGGTCGAAAATTGGTATGGTATTTCAGAATTTCAATCTTTACCCGCACCTGACGGCAATCGGTAATATTACGCTGGCTCCCATCAAGGTCCGCGGTATGACAAAAAAGGACGCGGAAGAACGCGCCCATGCTTTGCTTGCCCGCGTCGGTATCGCGGATAAGGCGGCGCAACGTCCGGGCCAGCTTTCCGGCGGCCAGCGCCAGCGATTGGCGATCGCCCGGGCGCTGGCCATGGATCCAAAGATCATGTTGTTCGATGAGCCGACGTCGGCGCTCGATCCCGAAATGATCAAGGAAGTTATTGACGTCCTGGGCGAGCTGGCGGCGGATGGCAGGACGATGATTGTGGTGACCCATGAAATGGATTTTGCCCGCCGGGCAGCTGACCGTATAGCCTTCATGGATAGGGGCCGCATGGTGGAGGAAAACCGGCCGCAAGCGTTTTTCGAAGCGCCGCGCGACGAGCGCACGAGATTGTTTCTCAGCAAAATACTGTCGCACTGACTTATTAGATTGTTACATAATTACGAGAGCGCAACAGTTTGAATACCTCAAACCAGAACCGGTAATCGTAGTCCCGCCCATCGCACCTGGCGGACAAGGCGCAATGGGCCGCCGCAACTGAGGCGGCAGAGCCATAGAGCCTGATCGTTGCATTGGCGGCAACATCCGGATTTGCCATATCCCATACCGCCGATTTCACACTGCCTTCGATGTCATATCCGAAAGCAACGTTATCGCTTTCCAGTGCGCCGATGTTTTTAAAGCCAGATTTTTGCATACCGGAACCTTCCGTGGACGTGTCCGGCACGGAGATAAAATACCAGAAGGCCGGACGTTTAAACCCACATGAAGATGAGCCACAGTCGTCAGGCTTGCGCCATCAGACCTATCGTGTCGTCCCTGGCCGGTAGACAGTTGGTTCGGTAAAGCCACAAAAGCTTTGCTACACGAATTTGCGTGCAGACCAGCAGTGTCGCAAAAGCCGTTTCGTCGTGCAACCAAATAAGTAGGCGCGACTGCAACTTATAGTCGCAAATGGCTGATTCCGTCACGTTCTCTCAAATCGGGATTTGGATTCTCAATGAGACCTCTTAGGGAGTTAATAAAAGGCGACCATGCGGGTCGACCGCAGCGATCAGCCACCGGGACCAATTACCCTCTGATCGGCGAATCTTCATCGGCGTGTGTTTCCGACAAATCAGCGGCGATAGGCGAAGTGTTTTACGACCCTTGCGCGTTCGTTCGCCGCAACCGATGATCACTGATAGTCCCTGTGCCGCTAGGTGTTGGGAGAAAACGTGGCCGGATCAGTCTGCTAGGCAGATCGTCAATTTCAGGCCGAGAGATCGTCACATTCTGTTACCGGCTATCGCGCAAGACGGCATAGTTGTAACACGGGCATTCCTGATAAACTGCATTTTAACTCGATTTTCAGGACATGATTGATTGCTGGTGAGAACTCATTTGCGAGCAATCCGTGTTGTTGCGATCAGGAGTTGAATAATGGCTCAAACCTAGCTACGCTTCGTCAAGCATGCGACATCGCAAACGTGCCCCAAACCAATGGGTTTGCCACTGTCACTTGCTGGACGTGAATGACGGCTTTCGCAGACCGGTGCCCGTAGTTTGGAAAAGGTATCGATTGATGAAACCATTGATATTGATCTGCACCGCGGATGCCGATTTCTATCTACTCCTCAGTCACATTCTTGAGGTTGATGGGTTTGCTTCGGTTCTGGCCGACACGATCGAGGAAACGTTTCTTCTGGCCGCTGAAAAACAACCCGAAGCCGCTATCTTGGATTGTCAGCCGGATTCGTTTTCCGGGGCCGAGGTCTGCGAAAGGCTTAAACAGGATCCCCAAACTCAGGACATTCCTGTTGTCGCTTTGATTGGAGCGGGAGCTGAAACGCAGCACGTCGATCTGCTGAAAGCTGGCGTCGATGAGAGTTTCATCAGGCCGGTCGCACCAGCTAAGCTCCTCGGATTCCTGCAGACAAACCTTGCAGAGCACCCGCTTTCGGATGACGCGAGCGAAGGCGGCAAGTTTTTAAATTACGGCGATATCGAAATGAGCCTTGTCCACTATCGCGTCAGTCGCGGCGGTCAGGACATTCACCTCGGACCGATTGAGTTCCGGCTGCTTCACCATCTTCTCCAAAATCCCGGGCAGGTCTTCAGCCGCGATGAGCTGATCAGTGCGGCATGGCCGGAAAACATCTATGTCGAACTGCGCACGGTGGACGTTCATATCGGACGGCTACGAAGAGCCTTGGCAACCGTTGAAGGCACCGACGTCATCCGCACGGTAAGATCGGCTGGCTATGCGCTGGGGGGACCCGTGCCGGAACAACCCTCGCGATGATCGGCAGAGTCTCCGGCATAAACGTCGCTTAACAGTATCAATGAACGTGACTGGAAGCCGCAATGATACGGAAGCGGTCGGGAAAAGCGTCAAAACCACAATAACCAAATTGATATGGCATAGATTTTGTCTCATGCGACGACAGGCGATGTTTGCCAGTTCCAAGACCCAAAAAGCCCCTAAAATCTGCCTGAAAACGTTCATTTTCGGCTGGGATAGCCCCTTGGCCTTTGAAGAAAAAACCGCTTAGATGGGTAGCCGGGATAGCATCAAGACGCTGTAAGCACAGACTATTTGGCGTTGCGGTTGCCGGTTGCATTACATGAACATGAAAAGGCAATCCACTGGAGCGATCTATGTCCGTTTTGGCAACGCCTGAAAGTTCTCTGCTTCTCCTGATCAATCCGGTTCAGCGAAATCTCGAAATACTGCACAACGGGCTTGATGATCATGTAACGCAGCAGTTCGAATGGCTGACTGCAGCCGCCGATAAGGCATTGGTCCCGCGCTATTTTGCGATCTCGCGTGATTTGGAGGAGCAAGGCCAATGGCTCTCCAGGCCGTGCAAAAAAGGCAAACCTCGCAGTTTTTGTTTCGAACGCGACAGGTCGGTCTGGTCCAATGTCGAATTGCTTTCAGCGGTTCAGCGGGAAAACCGATCGCAGCTCTACGTTTGTGGTTTCTGGCTGGACGACGTTGTCTCCGCGGCTGCTCTCGAAGCACAGATTTACGGATTTGATACGCATGTTGTCGTGGATTTGTGCCTGGCCCACGACCGCCGTAAACATCAATCCAGTCTTGAACGGATGAGCAGCTACGGGATTGTGCCGATTCACCTGCGAAACCTTCTGTATGAATGGATGGCGAAATCGGATGATGCACGCCGCCGAAAGCAGTTGGAACGGTTGTGGCAACGGCAAAAGTCATTCGATATGCAGCACGCCTCCGCCTCGCGGACCGGGCTAATGTGAACCAAGCCCGCCAGTTCTTCGAACTGGCTGGTCTTGGCCATCCGGCTTTTATCCCTGGCGCAGGGCCGGTCCTGCGGCCCGGCGCAAGGACGCCGCCCTGGCGGCCGGCGGCATTTTTTGCGGCCTTTCCCGGTGCGGTGGCCGGGCGGACACTTCCTTTTAGCCCCGCCGGGGCAGCCCGCAACCGCCTTGGGTTTGTGTTCAATCCAGTCGTCAATTTTTTCCTACCAAGGCAATTGCATTCAGCCTGATCCGGCGCGGCTGCCGGTCGTTTGCCGCCCGATCCCCTTCCGGGGAAGGGCGCGCGACTTGGACGGAGGGCGCCGCGATGACGCAGGACAAAACCGCAAACTACCACGACGGTGGAGGCACCGGGAGCCACAGTGAGGGCTGCCCTCGTATCTATATTGCGTGCCTAGCCGCCTACAATAATGGTTATTTGCACGGATGCTGGGTCGATGCGGCGCGGGATGCCGACGCCATTTTATCCGAGATTTCCAAGATGCTTGATGCCTCTCCCATCGACGATGCCGAGGAATGGGCAATTCACGATCATGAAGGTTTCGAAGGGGTAACGATCCACGAATATGCGGGGATCGAAAAGGTTGCTCTGATCGGCGAATATGTTGCCGAGCGGGGCAGGCTCGGGGCCAAGGTTCTAGAGCATTGCGACGGCGATCTCGACGAAGCCCATGCCGCCTTTGACAATTACGCCGGTGCTTATGCAAGCCTCGCCGATTTCGCGCAGGACCTCGTCGGGGAAACCACTGATATCCCCGAAAACCTCGTCAGCTACATCGATTATTCAGCCATCGCGCGGGACATGGAACTGAATGGCGATGTGTTCTCCGTCGAACTCGGGTTCGAGGATGTCCACGTCTTCTGGTCGCGGTAAGGCACCGGTCTCATTTTGATTTCGCCGCTCGCACGGACGGCAAAACCGGTCCCTTCCAAGCCGCCACAGATACGCCGGAAGGGGCCTTAATCCCCAGAACAAAGGAACAATCCCATGCAACTGCAACATATCGACCTTGGCAAGTTGAAAGACACTGCCGTCAATATGCGCCACGGCAAAAAAGCGCCGGACGTCTCCGATATCCTGCCGAGCATCAAATCGCGCGGTGTGCTTGTGCCGCTTCTGGTTCGGAAAAACGGAGCCGAGGATACGTTCGAAATCGTCGCCGGGCGGAGACGTTACTTCGCCGCCAAAGCAGTGGCCGACGAGGCTGGAACCGCCGATCCGCTGCCCTGCGCCATCATGGAAGCAGGCGATGACGCCGCAGCGCTTGAAGCCTCGATGCTGGAGAACTTTGCCCGGCTCGATCCCGACGAAATGACCCAATATGAAACCTTCGTACGTCTGACCAAGCAGGGTAAATCGGTTGATGACATAGCCCGGACATTCGGCATTACCGCTCTTATGGTCAAACGCCGTCTTGCGCTCGGCGACCTCCTGCCCAAAATCCGCAGCGCTTACCGCGACGGAAAACTGGATGCGGAAACGGCGCGCCACCTGACGATGGCAACAAAGCGTCAGCAGCGCGATTGGCTGAAACTGTTCACCGACCCCGAACAACATGCTCCCTGCGGACATCGGCTGAAGCAATGGCTGTTTGGCGGTCAGCAAATCGCAACCGATGCAGCCCTGTTTCCGCTCGTGGACTACAAAGGCCAAATCGTATCGGACCTCTTCGGCCAAAAAGCCTATTTTTGCGATCCGGATCAATTCTGGAACATGCAGAATGCGGCAATTGCCGCAAAACGCGATGCGCTCATGGAAGACGGCTGGTCCGGCGTTGAAGTCCTGCAACCGGGCAAGCGTTTTTATTCGTGGGATTACGAGCAAATTCCGAAAGGTGAGGGCGGTCAGGCCTTCATCACCGTTTCCCATTGCGGTGAGGTGGAGGTTCACGAGGGATGGCTGACCCGCAAACAGGCCGATGCCAGGCGGCGGGCTGACCATGCGAAGGAAGGCGCGAAGTCGGATACGAAATCCTCGCGGCCCGAACTTACCAACCCCGCCCAAAACTATATCGAACTCCATCGTCATGCCGCCGTTCGCCATGCAATGCTTGCCCATACCGGAGCAGCGCTGCGGATGATGGTGGCGCATGCCATTGGCGGCTCGGCCCTGTGGCGCACAAGTGCCGATCCGCAGACAACGCGTAAGAAAAAAACGGCAAAGAGCATTTCCGAATGCAAAGCCGAAGCGGCGCTCGCTGAAGAAAGAAAAGCGGTTCTAAAACTTCTCGGCTTGGCAGAAAATGGTCATTCAATCGTTCGCTCAAATGGCGATGACGCCCGAGTGGTCGCGGTGTTTGCGTCGCTGTTGAAGCTCTCCGATGAAGACGTCATGCGCGTACTTGCCATTGTCATGGCAGAAACCCTGCAGGCAGGATCCGCCGTCATTGAAGCCTTGGGAACGCATCTGAGCGTCGATATGCGGTCCTATTGGGAACCGGATGACGCATTTTTTGAACTTCTGCGCGACAGGTCGGCGGTCAACGCCATGGTCCGGCACATCGGCGGCAAAGATGTAGCCGATGCCAATGTGACGGCGATGACGAAGGCCCAGAAAAAGATCATCCGCGACTTCCTTGCGGGCGACGGCCGCGGACAGGTCGAGGGCTGGCTTCCGACTTACATGGAGTTTCCGTTCAAGGCCTATACGAAAGGCGGCGGCGGTCGGTTGAGCGATAATGCTGCCCGCATCAAATCGCTGCTTTCCTGAAATCCGTTAGGGCGGGAGCGGCCCTCTCACCAAAAGTGAGGGCCGTGAGCGCACATGTACTTTCCGCGAAACGGTCAAAAAAACGCCCCGCGCCGAAAGGCGCGGGGCGAACTTCCGCGCGGTTGGACGGGTTTCAGCGGATCATATTGGCGGCCCAGCTACCCCGGTCAGCAACGACTTTGCGGGGTGTGCGGATTTGATGATTCTCAAGCCGGTTGCGGGCGCGCCGCATTTTGGCGTGCTGCCATGCCTATGATCCTCACTTCCACAACCACCAGTCCCGTTCGGTTATCCGGCTAAAACGCTTGCATACAGGCCTGAATGCGTCTCATTTCCTGGCGAAAGGATGTTGCGGGCGGCATTTATCCCGCCGGCTCGACCTCTCGGTTTCTTGCATTGCGCCATTGCGCGATGCCGCACCCATCCAGGTGCTC
This sequence comes from Hoeflea sp., assembly GCA_965228435.1. Lineage (GTDB taxonomy): Bacteria > Pseudomonadota > Alphaproteobacteria > Rhizobiales > Rhizobiaceae > Hoeflea_A. Next base: position 6,074,173 of record OZ245818.1, read on the forward strand.
CTGCCAAGCTGTCTCCCGGCCCGGGGCTTGCGGAACACCAATTCGCCCTGGCTTTGCTTTTATGACCTATGGCAAACGCAAGCCGCATGAAACCGGCGGGTCAAGCTTTTTTCCCCGATCTGCGATCTTCCTCGCGCACGATGCCGCGCATCCAAAAAAGCTTGGCCCACCGGTCCTTCGCTTTGCTGCGGCCACTTTTCATTTCATTTGTGGTTCATGCGGCTTGCGCTCGCCATCAACGGTCCCGCGTCAGCAGGGCGATTGGCGCCCGCGACAGCCACGAAGGAGACAGAAAAATGGCACAAGCACTTGGATATGTAACGAAAACGGACAACGGCGGATTTGCCGGCACCCTTGCAACAATGAGCCTCAAAAAGCGCATCAGTATCGTGCCCAACAACGCCAAGGAAACCGGCGCACAGCCCGATTACAGGGTCTTTACCGAAGACCGCATCGAGATCGGAGGGGGTTGGAACAGGGTCGGAAAGACCAGCGGCAACGAATACGTCTCACTGACATTCGCCGCACCGGAATTCGGCCCTTTGAAAATCTACGCCAATCTCGGACGTGCCGCGGGCCAGGATGATGAATCCGTGATGGCTATCCTCTGGAACCCCGCAGACCGTTAAAACAGTCACCCCCGCGATCTCGTCGCGGGGGTTTCCCATCGGTTTCGATCGCGCGTGACACATAAGATCACAAAAATGTAACACTTATTATCGGAAGTGTCGCCAAATTATCAATCAAAAGTTGCAAAGTTGAAATTGCCGTATAAAGCGCGTTTGCGTGAGGCCACGCAAAAATACCGTGCAATTTTTATGGCATGTGGCGGCGTGATCGGGGTTTGTGGTGGCGCCGCAATAAGCGCCGTTTGACCCTGAAAGGACAAGACGTTGACAGGCCTGCTAAACTTTCCTCAAGCGGATAATTTACATCTCAAGGATTACGATTTTGTTCGTTGCCTGAACAGATCGGACATTGCGTGGGAGTACCTGAGGCGCAATTGCCGATACAGGGCGGACTGGCGGTTGTCCTTTCCCGGCCGGCCCCTGCCGCTCAAACTGGTGGACGGGACCGTATTGCTGCGGGCAAGGCGGCGCTTCTCGCGTGCCGAGACGTGGGGATTGTGTATGTTTCGCCGATCCCGCCAAATCGGCACAATCAACTGAAATATTCTGGCTTGCTGACGACTGTCGCGATTCGGTTTCAGCCTATGTGCGGGAGGCCTCGGATCCGGGTCTTGGCAGCGTTATTAGTCTCGGCGAAACCAGTTGCTCGAAGGCGCTATTGAAAACGTCCAGCGGCAAGCAGTTCATACTCTTGCGCGCACCGCATGACAGCATGCAGATACAATGTGTCGGTGACGATATACGCGCGCAGCCGTTTTCGATTGAAATCGTCATAGGCTCGTTTCCGGATATTAAAAATGTCCAGACTACGATAAAGCGCACCGCCGACGTCTACAGTTACACGAAATCGAGCGAAAAAGACCGTGGTTGGACTGTCGAAGCGATGCGTCATCGCGATGCCATCGCGGCACATGATCTGCAATTGCGGGGAAAAAACTATCAGGACATTGCACGTTTTTTGTTCGGGGACCGGCTCGTCGACGAGGACTGGTCCAACCCCAACAGGACACTGAAAAACCGCACAATCCGAAGCTGCAAACGGGCGGCCCGAATGATCGATGGCGATTACCGAATGCTCCTTAAATGACAAGGATAAAGCCGTATCGAATAGGCACTGGCCTGCGAACGATACTCCCGCACATCCATCTCCCGCCTCATGTTTCCGGCGCATGGACTCAAGTCGCTTACGCCGGAGGAAACATGACCGAGATAGAAAACACCAACGACGACAGGCCTTTCCTGACCACGAAAGAAGCGGCGCGGTTTCTCAGGCTAAAACCCAACACGCTTGAGAAAATGCGCGTTTATGGCGGCGGGCCGATCTACCGCAAACATGGCCGTTACGTGCGTTATCACATTGACGACCTGACCGATTGGTCGGACATGCGTAAGAAGGATTCGACCTGCGATGTCTGAGTCTTTGACATCCGTCGAAATTACTTTTCTTCCAGATTATCTCAATAATTGGTTGCGCTTCGGCGTGCCGGACGGACATCAAATTCTTGACCGGCGGCGTTCGCTTCTCCTGTTCAAGCCCGACCGGCTATTTGGCTATGTGCGCTGGCAGGCAAACGAGTACGGCACGCGAAAATGGCGTTTCACGATTGTCCAAACGCATAAGCCGTCTGATCTTCTAAGCCGCATCGAAGGGGTAAGTCCGGGCGGCGAAATTCTGTTGCTGGTTTCGGGGAAGTCCAGGGTACAGCGGACGCTCCTTCTGATCGACACGCTCGAAAGATCCGGTTTCGATCCGGCCTGCATCTCACCCGCATACTACCGCCATGTCCACAACCGCATAATGGTCGGACGGCCGGTTCGCACCTATTCTGCCGATCAGCATGCCGCGCATCTGGCCTCAAAGAGGACGACTGAATGAGTTGGTGTGTGCCCGTCACGGGGGCGATATCGGTGCTTGCGCTGGCTGCCGCATCGACATTCGATCTGCCAAAAAAACTCGTTTTTAACGCCACAAACAGCGCGCCCGTCGGCTTCTATTGGCTCGATAAGCGGCGCGTACGAACGGGCGATTATGTGTTCGCACACGTCCCTGTTCGTGTACGAACGCTTGTCGAATCGCGCAGGTATTTGCCGCGGGATGTTCCCCTCATCAAACGCGTCGGCGGCGGTTACGGCGATCGGATTTGTCGTATCGGACAAGACGTTTTGATCAATGGCGTTCGAGCAGCAGTCGCTCTCAGATACGACGGACAAGGCCGCAAAATGCCGCAGTGGTATGGCTGCTACGTTCTGACCGAAGGGCACATTTTCCTGCTCCAGGATCACCCCCGATCTTTCGACAGTCGGTATTTCGGGCCGGTCGGTCCAGACATAATAATCGGCAGGGCTGTCCGGATGCGATTTCCATATTGGAAGGATGACGAAGGATGATCTTGGAAGGTCAAGAATTAATTGCGGGAAGGGGCTGAATTCGGCGGAGGGCAAGATAAAAGGGGATGGTGCAAGCCATCCCGGAAGCCAGTCTGCACATCGGGTTTTACCTGCACACGCGCGTTTAGCCCGCGTGCAGGTGAAAGGGCATATACCTCTGATTTCAATCGCGAAAACATGGTGCAAGCGGAAAGGGCGCTTTACTCCGCCGGAATCGCACCCATGTCTTGATCTGCTATGACCAGGAACGATGACGATATCTTCAAGCCGAAACTTGGCCGCATGCGCAGCCGGGGAAATGCAAAGGCCAAGAACTATATCAATCGTGTGCTGCAACAGATCTCGGCGGCAGGTGAAACTGGATTCGGAGCAGCAAGGTCGCGCCGCTTCACGGGAGCGCGAATTGGTCGCGGTAACGATGTCCTGCGCCGGTATCGCGCGGGCTATCGGTTCGGGCCAGCCTCCCGCCGCGTTGTCATCAAGTCGCGGATCGTCAAACTGACAGGTACACGAAGTGGCAAAGGCATCGGCGCCGCTCGTGCTCATCTCCGCTATATTCAACGGGACGGGGTAACGAAGGAGCACGAGCCAGGCCGGCTTTATGATGCGAATGGTGATGAAGCCGATGGCGGCGCCTTTCTGGAACGCAGTGAAGGCGATCGGCATCAGTTCCGCTTCATCGTCTCGCCCGAGGATGCGCCCGAAATGTCCGATCTCAGACCATTCGTCCGCGATTTGATGGAAACGATAGAGGGCGATCTTGGCACCAAACTGGACTGGGTCGCTGCCGATCATTTCGACACCGGTCATCCCCATACGCACATTGTGCTGCGTGGCAAAGACGACCAGGGCAAGGATCTGATCATCGCCCGCGATTATATCGCCCATGGCATGCGACGGCGCGCGAGCGAGCTTTTGACATTGGAACTCGGCCCGCAGTCCGAACAGGAAATCCGCCGCAAGCTTGAACATCAGATCGAGCAGAACCGCTTCACCGATCTTGACCGGCAGCTTGTCCGTCAGGTTCAGGATGGTGTCCTGGAGATACGGCGCGGACAGGAAACCGACACCCGTTTACGCAATACGTTGCAAGCCGTGCAGGATCGCACCGATGCCCGATTTCGACATGCGACACAGATCGCACGGCTACGTGCGCTTGAACGGCGGGGCCTTGCCAAGGAAATCGCGCCGGGCCAGTGGAGGTTATCCGATGGCCTGGAGGAGACGCTACATCGCGCCGGCGAACGCGGCGATATCATCAAGACAATGCATCGTGGTCTCAAGGCGGCGGGAGTAGATGCCGTCGCTGCCGATTACTGCATTTACGATTCCGGTGATCCGCGAACCCAGACAATCACTGGCCGAATCATTGATCGGGGACTGCACGACGAATTGAATGATGGCCACTATATCACCGTCGACGCAGCTGATGGCCGCATCCACTTTGTGGTGCTCGATCCACACCAGGATTTGGATGACCTTCCGCTCGGAGCCATCGTTGAGGTTCAGCCGGCAGCGGGCAGGCTGAAGCCATCCGACCGAACCATTGCAGAGGTGGCAAAACGAAACGGCGGGATCTATTCGCCGGAACTCCATTATGAACATGGCGGCGAAATGTCTGAGGATTTCATCAAAGCTCATGTCCGGCGGCTGGAGGCGCTGCGTCGGCAGAACATCGTCCGGCGATTTGCCGACGGTTCGTGGGAAATCCCGGATGATTTTGAGAATCGTGTGGCTGCACTCGCTGGCAAGAATTCTCGCTATCCTCAGCGCGTTTTGACACTGTCCTATCTGTCCCTCAACGACCAAGTTACGGCCGGCGGCGCGACGTGGCTGGACCATGAGTTGGTTGGGAGCGACAGCATTGAATTCCGGGGCGACCGATTTGGCTCCGCAGCGAGCGCGGCCCTGGGCCGACGTCAAGAGCATCTCGTTGAGCAAGGTCTGGCGAACCGACTGGGGGGCGAAGTCAGATATCGGCGCAATCTACTGCGGCTGTTGCGTCGGCGCGAAATGGTTGCGGTTGGAGATCGGCTGGCGAAGGTGACGGGAAAGATCTTTGTCGAAACGGCGGACGGTTCGCGTGCCGAGGGCGTATACCGGCGATCGGTTCGGCTTGCCAGCGGAAAGTTTGCCATACTGGAAAATACGAAGGAGTTCACTCTCGTTCCGTGGCGTTCAGTACTTGAACGGCAGCGCGGGAAGAAGGTTGTAGGTCTAGTTGGAGGTTCATCAACCTTGTTCGAGATTTCACCGAAGAGAACTATAGGATTGACCTGAGTTTTGACGGATCCTTTTCAAGGCAATTGCATTTTTCGGGACCAAGTTTGATTCCCAACTGTTCACGGACAACGGTGTCGCAATGACACCGCCTCATTGACAATGTTCTCTATTTGTTCTATATATTGATGTGCGCGTATTGACGCCGTTAAATCTATCCGTGGTTGCTCTTCTGACTTGTCCAAATTAGAAGGAATTGAGAACAAGCGGAGAGGGTAATGGCTTTTTTTTCGGAAGATGAGATTGGTTCGCTTCGGATTGAAAGCATGATACTTCATGTTGTTGGCGATAATGAGTTTAGGCCAGAGCGTGCCCGTGAGGTTGAGCATGAGGACTTTTTCATAGGGCGTATTTGTGACACCGATGTAGCCCCCGTGTTTGAACTTCATCCTGAATCTCAAACCAAAACTCAAATTGAACAAATGGCGTCTGGGCAAACTGATTTTGAAACCGGCGGCCAGTCTCTTTCGCGAGAGTTTTCACGGTTCCACCACGGGGGGAGTAGGGATGGAGCGTTCTTTGTATTTGAATTGGGCACTAGCGATCCCGACGTTCGAATTTACAGTCTGATCAAATATGATTACCAAGAAGTTATTGAACAGCAGCACTCAGAAGACGGGGATTTGTTGCGGTTGATCGTTCAGGCTTTTGTTGCAGACAAGCGCGCAATTCAGAAGTCGGCATTGATCAGAGTTGTTGATGGGGAAGCAGAGATGGCTATCTCCGCTAAGGACCGGATGAAAGCTGCTCCTGAGATTGGGGACTACTTTGCGAACTTTCTGCATGTCGTGCGTGCCAGGAACGATGAACAGCTCAACGCTGCGGTCATTGATGTTCTGCGAGGCTCACTAAAAGAACTACGTGAGCACCTGCCCGACCGCAACATACCTCGTGCGTTTCGGGAAGCAAAAACAGCTCTTGCGAATCGTCAGCGCATCAACAATGAGGCAGTTAAAGAAGCGATGATCGCCGCTGTGGGGCACCCAGATGACGAAAATGTAATCGCTAAACTCGAAAACTGTGTGCGGCGGAAGATTCGATCAGCGAAACTTGAGGGGCTTGAATTCGCGCCTGATCGGCAGCAGTTGCGTAATCCCGCGATTAGGCGCGTACGCACGACGGAGGGCGTGACTATTTACTACCCCGACGCTGTTGATAACGCTAATGTCGACCGGCGGCCTCTCGAAGACGGTGGAGAAACCATAACGATTACAACACGGCGTGTTGAGGAGGATGGAATTGTCCGTCGAGAACCTCGCCGCAAGGCTTGATGCGCTGGCCGTCGCTGGTGTTTTCGTCTCGGAAAGTGAGGACGCGGTTACGGTATCCAATCTCGGGTCTGAACATGCTCAGGAGTTGTTTGGGCTTATCAGTAGTGTGAATTGGCGAGCGAGGGCTTTTGATAGCGCACAAACCGAATGGCGGGCTGATACGCTCGATGATGCGTTCGAGCCATTTCGAATTGAGATCGAAAAGCCCACTGCACCTGTAGGTGCTTTGCGGTTGCTGACTAATGTCGGTTTCAGACTGTGGCTGGATAGGAACGATTCGCGGACAACCTGGCAGATTGCCGGCCTTTCTCGTGAGGTAGTCACTCTGGGAGTTCGATTCACTCCCTGGCGGCCTCACCTACAGCAACTCGTAGAGCCTGTGGCTACGCGAAGTCCACGGACTCTGGTTCGAGAGTTCTCTGGTCAACGTGTTGTGCCTGCCGATCTCGGCAGATGGTTGCTGTTGGAGAATATGGACGATTTCGCGCTGGATAACCCTGCAATAAAGGTGTGGGCAGAAAAGTCCTCCCGAATGCTCATGCTTTCATTACCAGATGAGTATGATGAAGAAGCCGGTAAGTTACGCTTTAAAGGGCCACCTCGACTCGACCTTCAATATCCGGGCCAAACTGAGGATGTCGCTGATCTATTGAGCGAGGAGGGAATACTAGCGTTACAGAGCGCACTTCGCTGGGTATTTGAGCTAGAACGCGAAGCGGAGATGCGTCATATCCTACTCGCAACAGAAATTGCGCGATGTGGCGGAACAGGCGAAAAGGCGCCACAGTTCCTTCGCGAGAACCTTATATCGGCGCAAGAGGGCGCGAAAATAGCTTATCAAATGCAGCTTGCCGGGATGAGCAATGACTCGCTTAAAACGCTTGCGGAGCTTCGAAAAACCGTCACTGATGATACGGCGAAGGTAACTGACGCGACCCGCCAAATTATCACTTCTGTTGCTAGCGCATTAGCAGTTGGTGTGGGGTTGGTAGCCGCCCGACTTACAACATCAACTAATCCGACATTGGTGATAGTTGTGCTCGTTATCGTAGGCGCATACGTGGCAACTACAATTCTCTCTGGTATTTCTTTCGCACTTTTACAGCGGAGACTTCGAAAGGAATGGCAGCCGCGTTTGTACCGGTTTTTGTCCGAGCAGGACTATGCTGCGCTCGTCGGAAAACCTGCTCGTACTGCTGAGTTGGCGCTGTGGTGGTCTTCAGGTGTTGGCGCTGTCGCTGTCATATTGACTTTTGTAGCGGTGCTTTTTCTCACACCACATAAATATACGGGCGACATCGGAAACAGCTTAGAGAAAGAAATCTCTGTGCATCAAGGGAAAGCTGATGGCCAGCTCTCAACTGGTGCTGACGTTTTCGTATCTCCTGTGTCCGAAGATGTCGGCAAATCCGAGGATGATTTTGAACCAGGTGCTAAAGCTCCATACTCTAATTTGCAGTGACGTACAGCATTACATCAATAATATTCGGTAATCGGTTCGTTAATGTTGTTGGGTTGTGCTGGCTGTGGCTTGATCTATTTTCGATTGGCTGCATCACTTGGACTATATTGGAACTTATCCCATTGATTAATAGCTAAAAATCCCGCGATCTTGTGCCGACTTCAACAGACCTTCGGGTTTTCAGGCGGCGGAAGATCCATGACCCCAACTAAGCTCCTAATCGGACAAGTCCTGATCGTCTTTACGATCGTAATCGGTGCGGTTTGGGGCGCAACACAGTGGGCGGCGGGGCAGTTGGACTTTCAGGCTGGACTCGGCCCGGCCTGGTTCGAAATCGCGGATTATCAGTTCCATCTGCCGTGGCGGTTGTTCCAATGGTGGTATGCCTATGAGGCCTATGCACCGTCGGTGTTCAACCGGGCAGGGGCTGTTGCCGCTTCCGGTGGTGTCCTGGGTGTCATTGTCGCCATCGCAGGTTCGTTGTGGCGCGCTCGGCAATCGCGGCTGGTCACAACCTATGGCTCATCGCGCTGGGCGGATCATGCGGATGTCAATCGCTCCGGCTTGTTCGAGACAGCCGGGGCGTTCCTCGGAACCTTCAAACGTAGCTATCTCCGTCATGATGGTCCGGAGCACATCCTGTGCTTCGCACCGACCCGCTCCGGCAAAGGCGTCGGCCTTGTGATCCCCACGCTGCTGACCTGGCCGCATTCCGCGGTCATCCACGACATCAAGGGCGAGAACTGGCAGCTGACTGCAGGGTGGAGGTCCAATTTCTCGCACTGCCTACTGTTTAATCCGACCGATCCGAACAGCGCCAAATACAATCCGCTGCTAGAGGTTCGCAAGGGACGCAACGAGGTCCGCGACGTCCAGAACATTGCCGACATCCTGGTGGACCCGGAAGGGGCGCTGGAGCGTCGTAATCACTGGGAAAAAACCAGCCACGCATTGCTGGTCGGAGTGATCCTGCATGTACTCTATGCGGAAGAGGAAAAAACCCTTTCCTGCGTCGCCGCGTTCCTGTCCGACCCCTCCCGGTCGTTCGAACGGACACTGCGGGCGATGATGAGCACCAATCATCTCGGAACCGAGGAGGCGCCGGCAGTCCATCCCGTGGTTGCGCAGGCTGCGCGCGAGCTCCTGAACAAGTCCGAGAACGAACGGTCTGGCGTTCTGTCGACGGCCATGTCGTTCCTGGGGCTCTATCGCGATCCGACCGTCGCCGAGACCACCTCGCGATGCGAGTGGCGCATTGCCGACCTGATGGATGCTGAACGCCCAGTCTCGCTCTACCTTGTCATTCCGCCGTCCGACATATCAAGGACGAAGCCGCTTGTCCGCCTTGTACTCAACCAGATCGGTCGCCGGCTGACGGAACGGCTTGAGGGCCAGGCCGGCAAGACACACCGCCATCAGTTGCTGATGATGCTGGACGAGTTTCCGGCACTGGGACGGCTCGACTTCTTCGAAAGCGCGCTCGCCTTCATGGCCGGCTACGGGGTGCGCAGCTTCCTGATCGCCCAGTCGCTCAATCAGATCTCCAAGGCCTATGGCGAACACAACTCGATCCTCGACAATTGCCATGTCCGGGTCTGCTTCGCCACGAACGACGAGCGCACGGCCAAACGCATCTCGGATTCGCTGGGGACAGCGACGGAACTGAGGGCCCAGCGCAACTATGCCGGTCACCGGCTCGCCCCCTGGCTTGCCCATGTCATGGTGTCGCGGCAAGAGACGGCCCGCCCGCTGCTAACACCCGGCGAGGTCATGCAATTGCCGGCGGACGAGGAGATCGTCATGGTCTCCGGCCAACCGCCGATCCGGGCGAAGAAGCTGCGCTATTTCGAAGACGGCAACTTTACCCGTCGGGTGTCCTCCCCGCCCGACCTGGCGGCGGGCGGTTCCTGCGCGGACCGTCCGTCGCCCCGGCCGGACGATTGGTCCGGGCAGGTTCGCGCGATCCACTCCGAACTCGTCAGACCCTGGTCGGAACTGATCGCCGGCGACGAGGATGACGAGGGCGGCCTCAAGCGCCATCCGGCCATGCCGGAAGAGACGCCGATTCGTCAGGAACCTGATCACGCCCCCGATGGCGGGCTTCTCGACGACGACTTCGACGCGGCCGCTGCCAAACAGATCGATCGGCTTGCAAGCAGTTCTTCAGCGGTCCGGCGCGCCCACGGAATGAACACGGGCACCGGCGATCAGGCTGACGACGACCTGCTGCCGAGCTTTTGAGGAGTATCCATGAAACCCCGTCTCAATGTCCACATCTCCCGCAAGCTCTCAGAAAAGGTCGAGCTGATCTCCAAACGCCCCGGCGTGACCAAGGCTTCTGTGGTGGAGGCTGCGCTCATGGGATTCTTCTCCAAGGAGTTCGATGATCAGCGTGATGGCGCCTTGATCCGCCGGCTAGACCGGCTCACGCGGCAATACGACCGGCTGGAACGCAATCTCACTATCACAACGGAAACCCTGGCGCTGTTCGTTCGTTTTTTCCTGACCGTCACGCCGCCTTTGCCGAACGCGGATCAGGACGCCGCCCGCGCGCTCGGCAAAGAGCGCTTCGAATATTTTACCACGCGGCTCGCGCGCCGGCTCGCGGGCGGCAAGAACATGATCAAGGACGTGCTGGAGGAAATCAGCGCAGAGGAAAGGGACTTCTTCACGTCGGGGGAGATCGATGCCCTGCGTGCCGTCCGCGAAGGCCTATCAGTCCATGACGGCCCGCCAGTTGGGACGATGCCTGATGAGGAGTCGTCCCAGGGGGAGGCGGTTGATGAGTGACCGTTTCCACAAGTCTACCGTTGAGCGCCAGCGCGTGATGCTCAGAACGGCCATGGGTCCGGCGATCGCAACTGCCCTCAGCGATCCGGCCGTGATCGAGGTGGTGGTCAATCCGGACGGAAGGTTGTGGCTGGACCGGCATGGCGAGGGCCGGATCGATACCGGCCAGACGATTGCTGCTTCCGAGGCGGAACGCATCATCCGGCTGGTGGCCAGCCACATCGGTCAGGAGTGTCATGCCGGGCAGCCCGTTGTTTCCGCTGAACTGCCTGAAACCGGCGAACGGTTCGAGGGCCTCCTGCCGCCGGTCGTGCCGGCGCCATGCTTTGCCATCCGCAAACCTGCCGGTGTGCTCTATCGGCTGTCGGATTATGTCGACCGGCAGGTGATGACACCACAGCAGGCAGAGTCAATAAGGCAGGCAGTCGCGGAACGAAAGAACATCGTCGTTGCCGGTGGTACCAGCTCCGGCAAGACCACACTGGTCAATGCATTGCTGGCGGAAGTCGCCGGAACCGGCGACCGGATCATCCTGATCGAGGATACGCGCGAACTCCAATGCGCGGCGGAGGACTGCGTCAACCTCAGGACCAAACCGGATGTCGCGACGCTCTGCGATCTGGTGCGGTCCACGCTGCGCCTGCGGCCCGACAGGATCATCGTCGGTGAAGTGCGCGGTCCGGAAGCGCTCGACATGCTCAAAGCCTGGAACACGGGCCACCCGGGTGGGATTACCACACTGCATGCCAACTCCGCCCGAGCGGGACTATATCGCCTCGAACAGCTTGTCCAGGAAGCCGTTGTCACCGTGCCGCGCCGGCTGATCGCCGAGTCGGTCGACATCGTCGTCTTTCTGAACGGGCGCGGGGAAGGGCGGTGCGTTCAGACTGTGGCGGCACTCGACGGTCTTGATGCGGGCGGCGACTACCGCCTCACCGAGCTTCATCCAGCCCGACTTGTTCCATCCACATGAATTGAGGAGAGCCGTATGCCGAGAATATCCAGGAACCGCTTCAAGACGCTTCGAGCCCTAATAACGGGCGCCGCGGAGTTCGTCACCTTCAGTGCGCTGTTGGCCGTACCGGTCCACGCGGCCGGCTCCGGCATGCCCTGGGAAGCACCGCTGACGTCGATTCTGGAATCCATCGAGGGACCGGTGGCTCGGATCGTGGCCGTCATCATCATTGTCATCACAGGCCTGTCGCTCGCCTTCGGGGAGACATCGGGCGGCTTTCGGCGGCTGATCCAGATCGTCTTTGGTCTGTCGATCGCATTCGCGGCCACAAGCTTCTTTCTGTCTTTCTTCTCGTTCGGCGGCGGAGCGCTCATCTCATGAGCGGCGGCGTCACAAATACAACGGGCTTCGAGATCCCGCTGCACCGGTCGCTGACCGAACCGATCCTGATGGGTGGAGCGCCGCGGACCGTTGCCATCGTCAATGGCACGCTGGCCGCGGCTCTCGGGCTCGGACTACAGCTCTGGCTGATCGGGCTTCTCGTCTGGGTCGCCGGCCATGGTGCCGCCGTCTATGCCGCGCGCAAGGATCCCGCCTTCATGGATGTTTTGATCCGGCATGTGCGCCACAAGGGGTATCTCTCATGCTGAATTTGGCCGAATACAACCGGCGTCCGGCGCTGCTCGCCGACTATCTGCCCTGGGCATGCCTGGTCGCACAGGGCATCATCCTCAACAAGGAGGGGTCTTTCCAGCGCTCGATCCGGTTCCGCGGTCCGGACCTTGAAAGCGCCACGGAGGCGGAACTGGTCGCCACCTGCGCGCGGATCAACAATGTGCTGCGCCGTTTCGGCTCTGGCTGGGCATTGTTCTTCGAGGCGGAACGCCATCCTGCCGGCGACTATCCGTCATCCGAGTTTCCCGATCCCGTTTCCGGTCTCGTCGACGAGGAACGCCGGGGTGCGTTCGAGCAAAGCGGCACCCTGTTCGAAAGCAGCTATTTTCTCACCTTCGTCTTTCTGCCTCCAACTGAGTCCGTCGGCCGCGCCGAGCACCTGCTGATCGAGACGACAGAGGATAAGCGCGGTCACGATTATCGCGAAGACCTTGAGCGCTTCATCCAACAGACGGACCGGGCAATCGATCTGCTTGCACAACTGATGCCGGAGGCCGTCGCGCTTTCCGACGGCGAAACACTCACCTATCTGCATGGCTGCATCTCCGAGCGGCGTCTGTCCGTCGCTGTTCCGGAAATCTCCGCTCACCTCGATGCCGTGCTCATCGATACGCCTTTGTCGGGCGGACTTGAGCCCATGCTGGGCGAATCACATCTACGCACCCTTACCGTGCTCGGCTATCCCGGTTCCACCACGCCGGGGCTTCTCGATGATCTCAACCATCTGGGCTTCGAATATCGCTGGGCGACGCGGTTCATCGCGCTCGACAAGGCGCACGCGGAAAAGATCATCCGTCGCTGCCGCCGGCAGTGGTTCGCCAAGCGCAAATCAATCTCCGCAATCATCAAGGAGGTGCTCACTAATGAACAGTCGGTCCTGGTCGACACGGACGCGGACAACAAGACGGAAGATGCCGATGCGGCGCTCCAGGAACTCGGGCAGGATCTGGTCTCATATGGATACGTAACGACTACGATCACCGTTTGGGATGAAGACGCCGATGCCGTGCGGGATAAGGTGCGATCCGTTCAACGGATCATCGACGGGCGCGGCTTCGTCACCATCCAGGAGACGGCCAATGCGGTTGAGGCTTGGCTTTCATCGCTACCCGGTCATGTTTACGCCAATGTCCGGCAGGCGCCGGTCAATACGCTGAACCTTGCCCACATGATGCCGCTGTCGGCGACATGGGCGGGACCGGAACGAAACGATCACCTGAGCGGCCCACCACTGATTACCGTTCGCACCAATGGCACGACCCCCTTTCGGCTGGTCACTCATATCGGGGATGTGGGCCACACCATCGTGGTCGGTCCGACCGGGGCGGGCAAGTCGGTGCTGCTTTCGGTCCTTGCCTTGCAGTTCCGCCGATATGCCAACGCCCAGGTCACGATATTCGACAAGGGCGGTTCGGCGCGTGCCGCTGTTCTCGGCATGGGCGGCCAGTATTTCGATCTGGGATCGGAACGCGCTCTTTCCTTCCAGCCGCTCGCAACGATCAATGTACTTTCCGAGCGGTCCTTTGCACAAGCCTGGATCCTCGATCTCCTGACCATCGAGAATGTGTCCGTCACACCGGAAATCAAGGATGCTGTCTGGTCGGCGCTCTCCAACCTTGCCGCCGCACCGCGAGCCGAGCGAACACTCACTGGGCTTTGCGCGCTCATGCAGCGCAACGATCTGCGCCAGGCGTTGCAGCCCTTTACGCTGGAAGGACCCTATGGCCGTCTGCTTGACGCCGATGACGACCGGCTGACACTCAGCGCCGTCCAGTGCTTCGAGATGGAAGAGCTGATGCATGAAAAGGGCGCCGTGCTGCCGGTGCTCACCTACCTCTTCCATCGCCTTGAAGCCGGCTTCGACGGTCGTCCCGCGCTGCTTGTCCTCGACGAGGCCTGGCTGTTCCTCGACAATCCAGCCTTTGCCGCGCGAATCCGCGAATGGCTAAAGACGCTGCGCAAAAGGAACGTCTCGGTGATCTTCGCGACGCAAGGGCTTTCGGATATCTCCGGCAGTTCCATTGCACCCGCCATCATCGAAAGCTGCCCGACCCGCATTTTCCTGCCCAAAGACCGTGCCGTCGAACCGCAGGCAAGGGCAGTGTATGAGGCCTTCGGTCTCAATCACCGGCAGATCGAGATGATCGCTCGCGCCGTGCCCAAGCGCGACTACTACTACCAGTCCCGTCAGGGCAACCGTCTGTTCGAACTCGGGCTCGGGCCGGTCGCGCTCGCCTTCACCGCAGCATCCACCAAACAGGATCACGCCCTCATCGACGAGCTGATCGCCGCCCATGGCGAAGAGGAGTTCGCCGACTCCTGGCTGCGGGCGAAGGACCTGGACTGGGCGGCCGATCTGATCGCCGCCGGCGGACAAGATTCCTTATCAGAACTGGAGACACCAGATGCGCATTAGAATCCTTGCGGCTGTCACTGCCGTTTGTCTTTCGATAACCCCGGTCGACAATGCCCATGCTCTCTTCGGGTTCGGCGATATCGTTTACGACCCCACTAACCATGCGGAAAACCTGCTGACCGCGGCGCGTTCGCTTGAGCAGATCAACAACCAGGTCCGGCAACTCGCCAATGAGGCGCAGATGCTGATCAACCAGGCGCAGAACCTTGCCAGCCTGCCGTCCTCCATTGCTTCGGAACTTCAGTCCTCCTTGGAAGAAGTCAGCGCGTTGATCGAGAACGCCGAAGGCCTTGCCTACGATGTTGCCCGGATCGACGAGGCTTACCGGGAACTGTTTCCGGAAGATTATGCCGCCTCGGTGACGACCTCCCGGATCGTCCAGGATGCACAAGCAACCTGGGAGCTAGCCCGGGAGGGCTTCAAGCACAGCCTCGACGTTCAGGCCGGGGTGGTTGAGCAGCTTCAAAGCGATGCCGCAACGCTGGACGGACTGATCGCCGACAGCCAGGGAGCCACCGGCAATCTCCAGGCGCTGCAGGCAGGCAACCAACTGACAGCGCTTGCGGCCAAGCAAAGCATGCAGCTCCAGAGCCTTCTGGCGGCAGCGGCACGGGCTGACGCATTGCGTGAAGCCGATGCACTAGCCGCCCGTGAACGCGGCCAAGCCCGGTTCGAACGGTTTCTCGGCGATGGCAACGCCTATTCGCGCTGAGTTGCTGGTCAATCGAAGGGACAGGATAGGCGGCCATGGACGATCTCAACGTCATTGATCAGTTCACGCAGACATTCGTGACCTATATCGAGTCGGGATTCGGACTGCTCGGCCCAGACGTCGCCTTCCTGACGACGATCCTCATCGGCATCGACATCACCCTTGCCGGCCTGTTCTGGGCTCTGTCGGACGATAAGTCTGTTCTTCCGTCCCTGATCAAGAAGGTGCTCTATGTCGGCGCCTTTGCCTTCATCCTCAACAACTTCTCCGATCTCGCGACGATCATCTTCGAATCCTTTGCCGGTCTGGGATTGCGGGCGACCGGATCGCCGATCTCCGCCGACGATCTCATGCGGCCGGGGTTTGTCGCCGCCACCGGCTATGATGCCGCCGAGCCGCTGTTGGAAGACGTCTCCGACCTCATCGGGCCGATCGCGTTTTTTGAGAACTTCGTCACCATCGCGATCCTCATGTTCGCCTGGGTGGTGGTGCTGCTCGCCTTCTTCATCCTGGCGATCCAGCTCTTCATTACTATTCTCGAGTTCAAGCTGACGACGCTGGCCGGCTTTGTGCTGGTGCCGTTCGCGCTCTGGAACAAGACAGCCTTCCTGGCTGAACGGGTGCTCGGGAATGTGGTTGCCGCCGGCATCAAGCTGATGGTGCTGGCAGTGATCGTCGGCATCGGCTCGACCCTGTTCGGCGCCTTTGCCGCATCCTTCTCCGGTGGCGACATTACACTGGAGCAGGCGGCTTCCACGGTGCTCGGCGCTCTCTCCATCTTCATGCTCGGCATATTCGGTCCCGGCATCGCAGCGGGTCTGGTCTCCGGCGCACCGCAACTGGGAGCAGGCGCCGCCGCAGGATCGGCCGCGGGTCTCACCCTGGGAGGCGCAGCGGTTGCGGGCGCCACCGTTGGCGGCATGCGTGCCCTTGGCAGTGGAGCGGGCGGGGCCATCCGGGCTGCGGCATCGATGGGCGGTGCTGCCGCAACAGTCCGATCGCCCGGGGCAACGGGTGTTGCCTCCGCGGCAATGACCCCGGCACCTGGAACAGCGGGTTTGGCTGGTGCAATGCCTGCTGGTGGTGCCAACTCCTCCCAAGCGCCGGAATGGGCGCGAAAGCTCCACAGCCGTCAGCGGCTTCGCGAGGGCGCGACGGTGGCCGCCCATACGCTGCGCGATGGCGATCGGCCGGCTTCCGGTGAAAACCCCAAACTGAAGGACGATGATTGATGTTCAAACGGTCGACGACCACCTATGGGCAAACGCCCCAGCCGGAAAACCCATACCAGAAAGCCGCGCAAGTGTGGGACATGCGCATGGGCGATGCGCTGGTGCGGGCAAAGAACTGGCGGTTGATGGCCTTCGGCTGCCTGACCCTGTCATTATTGTTGTCAGGCGGCGTGATCTGGCAGGCTGGCCGCAGCATCATCACCCCCTATGTCGTCGAGGTCGACCGGCTTGGCGACGTACGCACCGTCGGGCCAGCCACCGAAGCCTATGAGCCGACCGACGCCCAGATCGCTTATCATCTGGCCCGCTTCATCGAGAATTTCCGCTCCCTGCCGATCGACCCTGTGATCGTGCGCAAGAACTGGCTGCGCGCCTACGATTATACGACCACACGCGGCGCCAACAGCCTCAACGACTATGCCCGTGTCAGCGATCCCTTCTCCAGGGTTGGCAAACGCACGGTCGCAATCGATGTCACCAGCGTCGTGCGTTCCTCAGGCGACAGTTTCGACGTGCGCTGGCGCGAGCAGACCTTCGAGAACGGCGCGCTCGCAGATACCGCCCGCTACACCGCCGTCCTTTCCATCGTCATCCAGCGTCCCCGCACCGAAGAGGCGCTGCGCAAGAATCCTCTCGGCATCTACGTCCACAGTCTCAACTGGTCGAAAGACCTCATCGCAGGAGAACCAAAATGAAACTGTTGCATTTATCCAGACTCTCCGCGGTGAGCGCGCTGGTGCTGCTGGCCGGCTGTGCAAGTAAAGAGCGTCCGCCGGTTATCGATTTCGATGCCGAAGATTTCGACACAGCCGTACTCTCAGCGGAGCCGTCCAAACCGGTGGAAATCGTCGAGCTCCCGAAACCCCTGCCGCTGCCCGGCCAGTTGAAACCGGTTCCGGGCAAAGCGACCAAGAAGACGGTGGACAAGCGTCCGCCACAGGAACGGATTACAGCGGCCAATGCGGCGGCGAAGGTCGAACCGTCGAAAGACGGTTATGTCAACGCGATCCACGTTTATCCCTATTCGCAAGGCGCGCTCTATCAGCTCTATGCCGCGCCGGAGCAGGTGAGCGACATTGCCCTTCAGAAGGGAGAGAAGATCGTTTCTGTCTCTGCCGGCGACACATTGCGCTGGGTGATTGGCGATACGGTTAGCGGCTCCGGCAGTGAGGCCCGCGCCCATGTGCTTGTCAAACCCACCAAGGAAGACCTCAAAACCAACCTTGTCATCATCACCGACCGGCGGACCTATCACCTGGAGCTGCAAAGCACGGATGAGACATATATGGCGTCGGTCTCCTGGCGCTATCCCCGCGATGAGCTGATCGCCTTGCAGCACCGGAACGCGCGAGCTGAAGCCGCCGCCCAGCTTGTAGCCGACACGGGCTTGAACATCGACCGGTTGCGCTTCCGATACCGGATCACCGGTGACGATCCGCCCTGGCGTCCGGTGCGTGTCTTCGACGATACGAAAAAGGTCTATGTTCAGTTTCCCGCCCGCCTCGATCAGGGTGAGGCGCCGCCGCTCTTTGTTGTCGGACCGGACGGGCATAACCAACTGGTTAATTACCGGGTGAGTGGACGTTACTACATCGTCGATCGCATGTTCGCAGCGGCTGAGTTGAGGCTCGGCGAAGATCCCCAACAGGTCGTCCGGATCACCCGCACCGATGGCCGTCATGCCAGCGCCAGGCGCAGGGGTAAGATTCGGGCGAATAACAGGTTCGAGGAAGAGGGGACACGATGACCTCTTCTGCCACCGACAAACCGTCTGGCAACGCCGCTCCACCGCCTAAGGTGAGCCCGGAAGACCTGGCCCTGCGCGCCAGACCGCGTGCGGTCACGCGCATCAATCGGCGGGTGCTGATGCTGCTTGCCGGAACCGGTCTTGTTCTGATTTGCGTCGCGACGATCTTCGCGCTCGATCCGCCGCGTCTGTTCGATCGCGACGAGACCGGACGTGAACTCTATGCGACGCAGAACCGTCCGACGCCCGATGGGCTCGATATCTTGCCACGTGGTTACAGCGACATGAAGGAACCGGCGATTGAACTCGGACCGCCGCTCGCGGGTGATGTGGGACCTGCGGTCATCGGCAAAGAACGTGAACTGGGTTTGAGACAGGCACCCAGCCTGCCGTTCCGGCCGGATCCGGAAGAAGATGCGCTCAGGGCCGAGCGCATCCGCCAGGCGCGCCTCGCACAGCAGGCCCGGGAATCGAACGTGTTCTTCAAACTGACCTCCGGTTCGGCCGGGCACGGGCTGGGCGTGTCTGGCGTTGGAAGCAGTCAACAGCAATCAGCTGGCGAAGCACAGATCACAGTAGCGGGGCAGTCCGGGCAAAGTCCATTTGCTTCTGCTGGCGAGGCCAGTTCCAGTCCGCTGCAGTTCGATCTTGCGAACGATCAGAACCTGCAGGGCCGAAAACTAGGCTTTCTGAACAGTGAGGTGGACGAGGCAATCTACAATCCGCACACCCTGCAGGATCCGGCATCGCCCTATCAGGTCATGGCCGGAACCATCATCGCGGCCAGCCTTGTCACCGGCATCAATTCCGATCTGCCCGGGCAGATCATCGCCCAGGTGACGGAAAACGTATTTGACACAGTCTCCGGACAACACCTGCTGATTCCGCAGGGCTCGCGGATCATTGGCACCTATGACAGCGTGATTGCCTTCGGGCAGAGCCGGGCGCTCGTCGTCTGGCGGCGGCTTGTCCTACCGGACGGCTCGTCAATCGTCATCAAAAACCTGCCGGCGACCGATACCGCTGGCTACGCCGGCCTCGAAGACAAGGTGAACTTCCACACTTGGCGTTTGCTCAAGGGGATTGTCCTGTCGACGCTCCTTGGTGTCGGCACAGAGCTGACCTTCGGAGAGAACGAAAGCGATCTCGAAACGGCAATCCGGGAATCCGCGCAGGACAACGCCAATCAGGCCGGACAATTGCTGACCCAACGTAATCTCAGCATCCAGCCCACCATCACAATCCGCCCCGGCTGGCCGCTGCGCATCATCGTCAACAAGGACATGGTGCTGCGGCCGTACAGCAGCCCGTGGAGAGACCAATGAGCCTCAAACTTGAAAAACTGCCCGATCGTGATCCGGTCAAGATTACCTTCACGGCGAGTCCGGAACTCAAATCAGCGCTCAACGACTATGCGGAGTTGTACCGCTGTGCTTATGGGCAGAAGGAAACCGTCGCTGATCTGATCCCGTTCATGCTGGATGCGTTCATGAATGCGGATCAGGGATTCAAACGATCCCGCAAGCAACTTCAGGAAGCCCGGGCGATGTCGCCTCCTGGTCAATCTTCGAGCATTCAAACGAAGGAGAAATAGCTATGGCCATTGTTGGTACTTTTACACCCGATAAGGATGGTTATGTCGGAACGATCCGCACGTTGACGATGAACGTCAAAGCCAGGATTGTCGCCAACGATCAGAAGAAGAGCGAGGGGGCGCCGGACTTCCGGATATTCGCTGGCCGAGCCGAACTCGGGGCAGCTTGGAAAGCCCAGACTAACAGTGAAGAGCCCAAAGACTATCTCAGCGTGCAGCTGGACGATCCTAGTTTTGCCGAATCGATCCGTGCGGCTCTGTTCGAGGAAGACGGCGCAGCGTTCCTAGTGTGGAATAGAAGGGAGAGCTAACTGGCCCTTCCAACTAACGTAACGTTCACGAGCGATATAGACCAAGTGCGATTCTGTAATCATCAAGAGTGGACGTTGTTGTTTCGCTTGCATGACTGGTTTCCATTCATATAACGTCGCGCACGAAATCCAAGCCTGTCGCAAGGGCGTTACGCCTTTCGCGTGGGACCGAAAACTTTTTTTGAGGAGTGCCGAAAGTCTCTTCTTAAGAACGCAGTCACCCAAGCCAACAGGCAGCACTAGCCATTCTTAATGACAACTCCTAAAACCCGGTGAGGTTCGATCCGCAGTATCCGTGACGCTGTCGTCCTGCGGGATGGGTGTGAGTGTCTCGAACTGCTTAATCGCCGAACCACAAGGTTCCCTGGTTCACATATTTTTTTTGATCGACCTTCCTGTTTTACTGTTCCCCCGCGCAAAGTGAATGAAAGGAGGGTACGGAGAGCCATATGGGGGACGATGTCGAATATTTGTCTGTCGAGGAAGTCGGACGGTTGCTCCGCCGTCAACGGCAGCCTGATCTATTGCGTCTCGCGGCACTCGCCAAAATATGGATTCGCGGTGTTCCCCGCCGGGATGCGAGCGATCTCCTCAATGAGGCTCTTGTTCGTATTCTTTCCGGGAGCAGGCTTTGGCCAGCCGACGTGCCTCTCCCCGTCTTCCTCTCCCAGGTCATGCGGAGCATTGCCAGCCAGTGGCGTCACGAAGATCTGCGAGAGCCACTTGCTGCAGATGGATACAACGAAGTTGATCATAGCCCCTCGGCTGAGGACGATCTTGAATTTGTTGATCTCACCAAACGCATGCGTGCCGCCCTGTTGGACGACCAGGTGGCACTAGGAATTCTCGATCACATCCTGAGCCAGACAAGTCGTCGGCAGGTCTGTGATCAACTCGGAATCGATGCGACCGGCTACGACACAGCCCGGCGCAGAATGATCCGCACCTTAAGGCGGCAATTCAATCCCGGATGGATGCAATGACTAAACCTACCGACTCCGATCAGGTCCTCGCGCTCATCGCCGAGGGTATACTCGATGCCAGCGACGAAGAAATCGTTGAGACCGCTCGGGAGCATGGTGTCGATGTTGACGCACTGGAGCGCAAAGTGCGCGAGATCATCGCGACCAGGGTAGCGGCCATGCAGCCCGAAAAGCCGCTTCGGATCGGAGATACCGTCACGTTGCGGTCTGACCCGGCGCGGATTGGCGTGATCACCGGCATCACGCCAAGTAACCGTGAAACCCGGCTCAACGTGTTCATCGATGGGCGTGTTGAGACTTTATATGTGAGCCAGGTCGTCCTTGCCGATCTTGCACCCGGGACAGTTCGCGCTACGCTCGCAGAGTTCAAGGCTGGTCTAACAGCCCTTCAGCTCGCTGAGCCCAGCATTGCAAATCTCTATTCGCTTCAGGCCGGTCGTATCGATTTCATACCCTATCAGTTTCGACCAGTGCTCAAGTTCATTCGTGCAGATCGCCCGCGGATGCTCGTTGCCGACGAGGTCGGCGTTGGCAAGACGATCGAAGCTGGTCTCTTGTTGCGTGAACTGCAAGCACGACGGCCGCTGCGCTCTGTGTTGATCGTTTGCTCCAAGGCGCTTGTGGTTGAAGAAAAATGGCATCGCGAGATGCGTCGCTTCGATGAGGAGTTCGTCTCGCTGGGAAGCGACGAGTTGCGCTATTGTCTCGACCAGAGCGATCTTGAAGGTGAGTGGCCGGATCGGTTTTCCCGCGCGATCCTTCCCTTCTCACTGGTTAATGAGAGATTGTTGCTCGGTTACCCGACGAGGGGAGGAGGGCATAGTCCTGGCCTGAACACCCTCGACACTCCGCCGCGCTTCGACCTCCTCATCGTCGACGAGGCACACAACGCCCGGAACGCCGATACGAACCTTCATCAGGGTCTTCGCATCCTCGCTGACAATGCCGAGGCGGTTGTTCTGATAACCGCGACTCCAGTGCAGCTCGGTACAGGCGATCTCTTCTCGCTGCTCAATCTCCTCCGGCCCGATCTTGTGATCGATCGGCCGACGTTCGAACGAATGGCTGAACCAAACGAGGCCATCAACGCGGCCATCGCCGCCATTCGGGGTGCCGCACCTGGTTGGCAAGACGCGGCAATCGCACACCTTCGCGAGGCCGCGAACACCGACTGGGGGCGCGTCATGCTCGCTCCCTCTCCGGAGTATCGAAACCTTTTGGCGGCAACGCGGGCTGCGGCGAGTGACGATGACCGAGTCCGGCTTATTCGGCCGACTGAGACGCTCCACAGCTTCTCTTCGATGATCAGTCGAACCCGTCGGCGCGACATCGGCAACTTCACCAGCCGGAAGGCGCGCACGGTTGAGGTGCCGTTCACGCCAGAGCAGCAGGCCGTCCACGACGATCTGCTAGCGCTCCAGCGCGGGATCTATTTACGCATGCATGGAGCGGGTCCACTTGGTTTTCTGATGACGACGATCCGTCGACAGGCCGCGAGCTCGTTGCATGGGCTAGTCCCCTTTCTGGAGCACATATTGACCAGACGTCTCAGCGACCTGGAACTCGTTGAGATCGATGACGAGGCTCTCGATCACATCGACACGGAGGTTGCGGAGGTCGATGCGATCCGCGAGGAAATCACCGCGATCATCGAACGTGCTCGTGCGTTACCCAGCGATGATCCGAAACTGGCCGCGCTGACGGAAATCGTCACACAAAAGGCAGGTATGCCGAACCGCCGGCTACTGGTTTTCAGTTCGTTCCGTCATACGCTGTTCTATCTGGATCAATCCCTTCGTGCGTGCGGCGTGCGGGTTGGCATCATCCATGGCGGTGTTGCTGACGATGACCGTCGGGCGCTGCGTAAGGCCTTCGCCCTGCCGCCCGAACACTCCGACGCCATCGATGTCCTACTGTCTTCGGAGGTTGGGTCTGAAGGGCTCGATTTTCAGTTCTGCGATGCACTGGTCAATTTCGATATTCCCTGGAATCCGATGCGCATCGAACAACGCATCGGGCGCATCGATCGGTACGGCCAAGCCAGCCAAACCGTTGCGATCTACAACTTCGTTACGCCGGGCACCGTTGACTTTGACATCTTTCAGCGCTGCTTGCTGCGCATTGGCGTATTCGAACGGGCAATTGGTGGTAGCGAGGCGATTCTGGGAGAGATTGCTGGACGTCTGCAGGCCGTCGCAGACGATTTCCTTCTGACTGAAGAGGAGCGCCAAGCTAGACTTCAACAGCTTGCAGACAACGAAATCCGGCAGATCATCGAAACGGATGCACTTGAAGAGCGCGAGGCCGAACTGTTTGGTGTTCGAATCGAGCGCACTCGAATGAACGATGAGATCGCCGAGGCATCAAGCCGCTGGCTGGAGCCAGCGGGGATCGAACGCCTGGTTGGGCTTCACCTCGAGCGTGAGCTTGAGGTTGGACGCAATCCAATCAGCGGCCAAGGTCCTGTCAAAAGCCTGCGCCTTGGCGCCGATGCCCGCCGTCGGCTTGTTCCGCCCCGCACGCGAGGAACTCGGCTAAGCCTAGCTGATCGCGAATGGGAGGCATGGTTGCGCGGAGATCAGCAGACACTTGCCCTCACATTCGATCGAGAAGCCGCCAATGACGATCGCTCGCTTGCCTTCATCACCCCCGTTCATCCGCTTACACAGGCGGCCGCCCGGGCTTTCGCTCGTGATGAGGAAGTCATGGTGACGCTCCGTGTGAACGATCCTTCGTTGCCAGTCGGTGACCATCCGTTCGCTATTTATCAGTGGCAAATGCGCGGACTACGCGAGGACGCGATGCTCGTGCCGGTCGTCGAGGAGGGAACCGTTGGTGCCGCATTCATGGACATATTCGCAACCGCGGCTGACGCCTCGGACGTCGCGCCGCCCGACAGCATGACTATAGAAGGTCTTGAAAGCTGGCATCACGAACTTTGGACCAGACGGCGCGCCGCCCATGTTGCAGAAGCAGCGGAAGTAGCCCGCTTCCGGCGAGACAGCTTGGAAGCGAGCCACCGCGCGCGTGTGGCCATTCTTGAAGAGCAGTTGGCTTCGGCCTCCGAAGACCGCATTCGCCGCATGCGGATCGGTCAGCTCGCCCGAGCCAACGCTGATCGTCAGGAAGCCCTCGAAGGTCTCGCTGCCGCCGAACGGCGTGCAGACATCCTTCCCCGACGTGTTGCGTCGGGAATGTTGCGGGTGGAGCATTGATATGACCGCTCAATTTCACGATTGGCTCGACGAGCTGTGTGCTAAGCGCGAACGATGGGTTAGCGCCAGTCGCGAGAACAACTTCGATCGCGGCATCTGGAACGCCACTGTCGACAAATATGCTGACCCGAGCCACTTCATCTTTGAACTGCTCCAGAATGCAGAGGACCAAGCGGCGAATTGGGTTTGCTTCAGGTTAGAACCAACCCAGATCGTGTTCGAACATGACGGAAGTCCGTTCAATCGAGATGACATTGAGGGTATCACCGGTATCGGCAACACCACGAAGCTCGACGACGGACACAAAATCGGTTGTTTTGGAATTGGCTTCAAATCCGTGTACGTGGTTACGGAGCGTCCCGAAGTTCATTCTCAGATCGAAGGACAGTCGCTCGCCTTCGCAATCGAGGATCTCGTCGTCCCGCAGCTGATTGAGACCGCGCATCACGAAGCGACGACTCAGATTGTTCTGCCGCTTAGAGCAGATCGCGCAGAGCTGGCACTGTCCCGCGCGCGTGAAGGGTTAATATCCTCGGGAGCGAGGTCGCTCCTTTTTCTGCAGCATATCAAGCAGCTCGATTGGATTGATGGTGATAGCCGAGGAGAGGTGCTCGTAAGCGATTCCAGTGGGTCTATTCGTTCGATCGACTCGCACTTGCCCAACGGCACTTCCGAGCTTGACCGCTTTCTGATTCTAAAAAGGCCGGTCGAGCGGCTCGAAGATCATGAACAGTTTGAGGTAAAGGCGGCGATGAGGCTGAACGGCAGCGGCGAACTTGTTGCTGAGGAAGCGCCAACACGTTTGATGGTCTACTTCGAGACAGAAGAACCGACGGGACTGCATTTCATCATACATGGCCCATTCCAGTTGACGGACAACCGAGGCAACATCAAGCGCGACGACCCCTGGAATGCTGAACTCGTCAAGGCCATCGGCGTCATGATCGCCGACGAATTGCCAGAACTCCGCGACCGGGGAATGCTCAAGCGCAACGTCTTAGAGCTCTTGCCAAACGCAATGGATGAGCTTCCTCCGGCCTTCGCGCCAATTCTGAATACGATTGTCGAGAAGTTCGACCAAGAGGACCTGATCCCGATCCAAGGTGGAGGGTTTGCTTCAACGGAAACCGGAATCCGAGGTCCGGTCGATCTCCGTGATTTGCTCGGCGCGCCTGGCTTGGCGGAGTTTTGTGATCGTTCGGATCGTCAATGGATTATCTCGGCGTTGAGGAACAGTCGGGCCGATGCGTTCATCAACACTTTGAAGATCGAGGAGTTCGGCTTCGAAGATTTATTCTCCTCGTTCCGACACGTCCTCGGCAACCAATCTCTTTTCCTCGAGAGTGAAAAACTGTGGCGCAAGCGCGGGTTGAAATGGTTCGGTGCGCTCAGCGACGAGCAGCTCCAGCATTTCTATCTTGCATTGGAGGCAGCCCACAAACTCCACAAACCGCCTGTGTCAATCTCCGACATCCAGTTCGTCATGCTTGAGGACGGTCGGCGTCATTCGCCACGACACGCCGTGTTTGCTCCCGCTGACAATGATCTCGATACAGAAACAGACCAAGGCGAGCTCTTTCTCGTCAAGAAGAGCTTGATCCGGCTTGGCCGTGGCCGGGGCAAAGACGTGGAGCAGTTTCTGCGCAACATGGGCGTCCGCGATATCGATGAACGCGCTTTTCTCAGTGCTATTATCCGAACGAAATATAGAGGCGACGGATCCCGGCCAAATCGCGAACAGCACCTCAAGCACATGCGTCGCTTCCTAAAGTGGTGGAAAGAGACCGAAAATGTCAGCATGTTCCGGGGCGCAGAATTCATAAGAGCGGGGGCAGAAGGGGCGTACCACAGTGCGGACGACGTTTACCTCGGCGAGCTTTTCCAAGAATCGGGTCTTTCGCGAATTTATGATGGCATGACCGAAGGTCGCACCCGTTTACCCCTTTGGGAAGGATACAAGTCGCTTCCGCGAAAGAACCTTGTCGCTTTTCTCAAAGAGTGCGGCATGGAAGACCGCCTCGCTATCCTGTCATCGACCATTTCTTACGGGCATCCCTATTTCAGGGAACTATACTATGGTTGGGGATCCGCTCGACGTACTGGAACGGGTGTAAATGTCGACTACCGCATCGATCAGCTAGAGGAACTGCTTGAGCGTCGCGACTCATCGATCTCGAAAATAGTCTGGGAGGCAGTGAGCCAGGCCGGAGCCTCTGCGATGGTAGCGAGCTATTCACCGAACCAGACCCACGCCAGCAAGAAGCGGCCGTCTTCGCTGGCCACCATGCTTCGAAACACTGCATGGATACCCACAAAGAATGGCACTTTGTGGAAGCCGGATGAAATTACGGCAGCCGACCTCGCCAAGGGCTACGTGGTTGGCGGTAATGAGGATTGGCTGCGGGAAATTGGTTTTGGAGAACAGGATCGACAGCGCAGCGAGCAGCACAAGGTGCGGCGTCAGGCCGGCGAACTGATCGGGCTCTCGGCCGAGGTTGTCGATCAGCTTGGAAACCTTTCTCCCGATGCGCTCGCTGCACTGAACGTGGATATCGTGCGGTCCATCAATAGCCGATCATTCGAGCCAGTTGAGTTTCCCGAGCGAGAAACAAACAATCCAGAACGGCGCGCTGAGCGGCTTGCAACGCGGGCTCAGGCGGAGTCGGAAAAGACCTATGAAGTCCGAAAGCGTAGTGTGCGCACGAGCAATGCGGAAAACCGTTTGCTCGCGCGAACCTATCTTGAGGACCACTACACCAATCCTCTGGGAGAGATGGTTTGCCAAGGATGCCACGAAAAGATGCCATTCAATCTACCTGATGGGTCGCCCTATTTCGAGGCTGTGGAATGCCTGGATTCGCTCGAGAAAGAACAGGCAGAGAACCATCTCGCCCTATGTCCGATATGTGCCGCGAAATGGCGCTATGCGAACCCGGTAACCGATGCTGACCTGCGGGCAACGATTACTGATGCCACATCGCCTGAATTCACGGTGGAACTCGCGGGCGAACCTGCGCGAATTCGGTTTACCCAAGTGCATCTAGACGACATTCGAACTGTCGGAGGGATCCCGCCTCGGTAGGGTGCAAGTCGCGCTCCTAGATGAGACGCATCGCCCTAATCGCTTGGTATGACTATGGTGGCTCATGCGTTGATACTCGTCATGGAGGAGAGTTGGCTTACACGCGTGTTGCGATCCTGGCCGCTGTCCGGATATCTTCGATTCTCACCCCTGAGCGAGCGAGTTGCGCACGCATTTCGTTGAATACTGGTTCGGTTCCGCCGGGATCGGAGATCGTAAGGATTGCTGTGAAAGGCACGCCTTCGTTGGGAATCGTTTCCCCGGCTCGGGTCAGGTAGTTGACGAACATGCGCCAGTTCGACGATTTGCCCAAGCCGCGCATTTTTTTGGTGAATACCTTGGTCGGGCTCCATTTGTAGCCATGTTCGATCCGTTCTGCTTCAATGGCCGGGCTTTCCGACTTTCCAGGCAGATAGGCGGCCTCAAGTCGGCCCTTCCACGCAGGCTTGCCAGACTTGTCAAAGTGCTCCTGTTGAAGCGCTGCCTCGATGTTTGCCCGGACAAATTCGGCGCCAAAACCTGTATCGAGTGGGGGAGACGAAACAAGGGTGAGACGAGCTCCTCCTCTGCACTTTCCGTCGGCTGTGACCAGCGAAGGGGGCCAACTGAATGCGAAGGAGATTTGCTGGTCTCTCCTCAGTCGATGGGCAAATACGAGTGTAATCTCGTGATCGTTGCCTTCCAGTATCTCGTGACAGCTCGGTGGCATCCCGTAGCCCACCAGATCGCGTGCCGTGCTCGAAAGCGCCTTTGAAGTGAGTGGTTTGGGGATCTGGGCGTGATGCATGAGCAGGGCCATGATGGTCTCACGAGACACATCGCCCTCGATACTATGGTCAAGTGTTGCTGCGGTCTTCGCAACGAGCGGCGTCGCATAGCTGGTTCCGCATCCGTCTGAGACAGTGCCATCTGGCGACACCGAACAGAGCCCATGACCGAACAACGACTGTGGCGACCCGCTCCCACCAAAATGCGCGAGGTCGGGTTTCACGCCCGCTCGCAATCCGGGGCCTCTTCTCGAATACCTGGCCGGGGTGTAGGGGAGACACGTAGAGAGGCCGGGGGGATTGAGTGCGGCAACGGAAACGCTTCGAATGCTCTCCGCTGGCATAAGAAGACCATCATTCCGGGCCGATGCGAGTGCGATCAAAGCCTGAGTATCGTCCGCAGGCCACTCAGGACGTGTGTCCTGTGAGGCAGTGTTGCCTGCGGAAATGAAGAAGATAGCGTCGTTTGCTTCGGCGATTGTGTCCAGACGAGCAGCGAGATAGCCGTATTGATCAGGCTCAGCCTGGTGCTGAACATTCAGGCTTAGATTATAGATTCGCGTGGAGTGTCGAGCGCTCGCATCCGTCACCGCCGCGTCGATTTCGTCGAAGAAATCCCCAACGCCGCTTGGATAGTAATTCTGAAATACCGGTTTGTTTTCATCGGGAAAGATAGCGATGTCGACCAGTGCCACACCATCTGGTTCCGGGCAGATTTCCGGTCCGTTCATGCTATTCCCGCCAACAGCCAGTCCAGCGATGAAAGTCCCATGCGCGAGGCTCTTGTCGTCGTCGGCGAGTGTGTCCCAGCGATCTGTTACCCAGCTGTCGAGTCCTCCCGAAATGCCTCCATCGATGATGCCCATTCGAGGATAAGCCTGTGACGAGTTCGGTTCGGGAATTTTCGCGGTCGAGGCGTCCACCTGAGTAGTGTTTGAAGCCGAGCGAGCAGATAACCGCTCTCCGATGATCGTGCGGGTTATCACCGGAGGCAACTCGACTCGACGCACGAGGGGATGATTGTCCAGAAAGGTTAGAAGCCTTGTGTGCTTCTCGATGTCCGGATCAAATGGAGCTAGCTCGCGGCTAGGGCGCCTATCGATAGTTGAACGTTGGAGAAATAGTGCCACTGGCCGTGGTGATCTTTCAATACGAAGCGACAACTGAGCGCGATCCTGGCGGGGAGTCGATTGGCGCTCCGCAACGAGGCCTTGTCCAAAGGTCTGAAGACCTTCCACGAAAGAGCGATAAAGCAACTGCCGATCACTATCGACGGCATCCCATTGCGCGCGTGGTGGTGGGATATCAAACAGCTCGACGTGATAGGCGCTCCCCGTCATCGGATTCGCCAACCAACTAACGCCTTCCTCAACCGAAAACCGGCGGCGGTCCGAGGGGCCATACAATTCGATACGCTCAATGGCACCGGTTTCGCTCCGTGCGGCACTGGGATGCGGCACCTGCTTGCCGGTGTTTGGATCGGTCTTCACTCGGGTTGTTGTCTCGGCACCGTCGACGACTGATCGAATTTGCGTGAGCTTTTGTGGTCGCACCTCGACAAAGACCTCCCCGAGGTCTCCTCCACCCACAACGGGCGTGAGTTCCGGCTTGAACAAAGCCCGGATAGGTCGATGGCTCTTGGCCCAAGCTGAACGTCTCAGGACGAGTTTCAGGATGCCAATGTTGCCAGTGGAGCGGCGTTCCAGGGCTTCCGCGACACTCGAAAGTTGCTTGGAAATCTTGTCTCTGTGACGTTCGAAGTCGCGATCGTTGTGAGCAAAGAAATCCTTCTTCGGACCGCCACCGTTCTTTTCACGGACTTCTTCGAAGCTTTCCTGATTTAGAACGATTTGGACAGGTGCAGCCATGCGTCATGCCCCTTTCTCGCTTTGAACGGGGGCCGCCTTGCCGATCTGCCGGCTTATTGTCGACTTATCCTTTCCTGCGACATCGCCGATGTCTTCATAACTGAGTTGCAGCTGTTCGTCCCTGCTCCATTCCTTGAATAGGATACGGTTCTCGGCAAATAACAGTTCGCGGCGTTTGGGATCCAAACGAGCGCTATTCAAGGTCGCAAACTGCCTAAGCGTATCCAGAAGATGCTTTGGCTCGCTGCCGCGCATTGCCAGCGACTTCTTGTAGGTGCGTACAAGGGCTTCGATCTCCGCGCCGGTCGCACCTTCGGTGAACCACGCAATCAGTCGAAGATGCCCTTCCGGCGGTCGCACAGGCGGCATGAAGCTGTGGGCGATATTCACACGCACCTGGAAATCCGGCTTCGGTATTTCGAGCTGGATTTCAAATCTTCGCCACACGGCCGGATCCAGAAGGTTCTGATGGTTTGTAATACCGATGCTAATGCCGAGTTCGCGACGGGCATCGAGGTTCTGCAACAATGAGTTGACGACACGCTTTATCTCACCGACTTCCTGGGGGTCATCCCTGAGCTTGGCAACGGCATCGAACTCGTCGAGCAGAAGAATGCAGCGGTACCGGTTTGCGAAAGCAAACATGCTCCCAATGTTGCGTGACGTTGTTCCCAAGAACGAGGATACGAGGCCATCGATCCTTGCAAGTACCACTGGCATTTCAAGTTGATTGGCGATCCAGAGAGCAAGACGTGTTTTGCCCGTTCCGGGTGCCCCGTAGATAAGGCATGTCCTAGAAGGCTCGACGTCCATCTTTTGCAGCGCAGCGAAGTTTTTCCACTCCTCGATAATCGACTGTATCGCACCGGCGACTGTCGGATTGAAGAGCGGTGGATCATCATTCAAATCATTCGGGAAAATCACATCTACGAGCGGAGCGGCCGTCTCCCGGTCAACTGGCAGCTGTGTTTTCGACGTTAGCACCTCGCCAGGCATCTCTGCACGGGAGCGAGAAATACGGCTCGGTGCAACTTCCACCGTCTTCTCCGCGTTCGCCAGCAGTGAAGCCAGTACCGCCGCGGATTTTTTGTCTCCGGTCTTGGCAAGTGCATCGCGCAGGCGTTCGACCTGTTTGCGCGTTGCTGCTGTTGGTTGCGCCAAGGCGGAACGACATAGTGCCTGAATGATTGGGAAATGTTCCATGCCACCGTACGATTTTGCAGTTTGCGACGATGTTGAGGATATGATCATTTGCATTGCATGTCAATCCAAATTTGTTGCAGAAATATACATAATTGTTGCTCATCGTGTCGAATACGATGCAATTCAATAAGTCGCAAAGTTGGCGCGTTTTGCGAACGAAAAAGACCATGGTCGTGAAAAGAGCGTGTTCCTTCCGACAGCTGGACTTACATGCGATCACCCGTCAAAGTTCACAACCGGAACGGTCAACCCCGGGTTCTCTACTTAGACGGCGTCTTACTCGGCAATCCACAAGCCGCGCTTGGCCCTGGATGAGTCGGCCTCTTACGCGCGAACGTAGGTGAGGACGTCAGGCAGATCGACATCACCTATCCGGGGCCGGCGGACTTGTCTGGGGAATGACCGGCAGGTGGGTCTAATCTTATTCGCTGCTCGAACAAGGCATTGAAACTACCGTCTCGACATGCGGTACCTTGTGGACTGAGGCGAAAGCTTTCCGCATCTTGCGACAGTGGGTCGGGACGCATTCGTTCAAGAAGCGCTCGCCAAACTGAAGGTCGTAGGTTCAAATCTCGCCGACAATTTGAACCTTTCGGCTTCCATTGATGCTTCACGACCCAATTTGATCCTACTGCTGCCAAATTGCGCCAATTCGCTGATTTTGACATGTATTTGACATTCGTCACTTAAGTCGTTGATTCCGATTAATCGATAACGGAATCATAATCCTGAGATCAGGAGTCTTTGCTAGACGCTCTTGTTGGCTCGAATCCTAGTGTTTTCCAGAGATGCCAGTGAAATTACCACAGGCTGTGAGTTTGACACCCGGAGAAAAACAGTTTGATGGTGTCTGATCGCTTTGCTGATGCTTGGAAAAAGCCCCGCTGTCCACCGTTGGCAGGCCCGCATCCAACGCGATCTGCTACTCATCTGCGATCAAGCTGATATGCTCGTATTCTGTTGGCTGAGGCTCGTTTTGAAGTTGGTGCAGATCCTCCGGTTTCAGATGAGTATAGCGGCGCAACATCTTCCAATCTTTATGTCCCGTCACCAACGCGACCTTTTCTATGGACAGCCCGGCTTCAAATAGCCGGCTGGTTGCCTCGTGCCTCAAATCATGAAAGCGCAGATCTTCGATCTCAAGCGTTTGCCTTGCGCGACGGAATGCTGTACCCGCTGACTTGTGGTGATATGGAAACACCCGTCCTTTGCCGCCGGTCAGTATTTTCTGCTCTAAGAGCAGTTGCCAGGCGTCAAAACCCGATAAATTAAGCAATGGCACTTTTTGATTGTTGCCATCTTTATGGCGAGGGTCTTTGCGATTTTGGACTATGACGATGCGCTTTTTTAGATCAACATCAGACCATTCGATCTTGAATATTTCCTCCAATCTCATAGCCGTCGCGACTGCAAAGCGGATTACACGACCCATAGGAATAATCATGTTGGTTTTGCTGTCAAAGTAATCGAGCAACGCCGCAAGTTCATCTTCACTTGGTCGACGATCTCTTTCATGTGATCTGCCGACAAGGCCAAGCCTAGAGAGCGCCGCTCTTGCAAGGCGAAGGTCCTGTGTGTTGGTAGTTATTCCGTGCACCGCTGCCGCATGGGTCAACACGGTATGAATATAAGATAGGTCTATAGACAAAGTCACCGGGCCCGCACCCTGCGCGGCACGCTTCTTGCCATAGTTGATGAGTGCTGTTCGATTGAGCTTGGAGATACGGGTCGCCCCAAGATCTCGTTTCAAAGCATCAAGCACGGCTTGTTTTGATCGCCGGATCGATTTACCAACATCACGAAGATCGGACATGTGGAGGTTTATAAGATCCGCAAACGTCCTTGGCTTACGATAGTTTTTGCTGGTGGGTTCGCCACCTGCATCTATCAGGTGTTCGGTTTCGATTGCCCATTCGTTGGCCAGCCCCTTTAGTCGAAAGGTTCGTGATGCGTATTGGCCCTTCCTTCGGACAAGTGCGCGCCAGCTACCTTCTTTGGTTTTGACTATGGTTGCCATTTTCCGTACAGCCTTCTCAATCCGTACAATTTCCGTACACTGAGAGATCAAAAGAGGTACAAATCCGTACAAATAGATCCAATTCCGTACAATTGTTCCTGATCTGATTTTGTTGAAATGTATCATAAATCTTTGAAAAACAAAGAGAAAATATTCGCGGTCGCACCCATGATGGATTGGACGGACCGGCATTGCCACTTTCTGCATCGGCAGCTGACGCGGCGGGCATTGCTCTATACCGAGATGGTGGTTGCCGATGCAGTCATTCATGGTGATCGCGAGCGGCTGATCGGTTTCGATCCGGCGGAGCATCCGGTGGCGCTGCAGTTGGGCGGGTGCGATCCGGACAAGCTGGCCGAGGCGGCGCGCATCGCGGCTGGGTTTGGCTACGACGAGATCAATCTCAATGTCGGGTGTCCATCGGATCGCGTGAAATCCGGTCGTTTCGGAGCCTGTTTGATGCGCGAGCCGGATCTTGTCGGCTCTTGCGTTCGGGCGATGGCGGCCGTGGTCGACATCCCGGTGACGGTCAAGTGCCGGCTGGGCGTTGATGACCAGGACATCGAGGTGGCGCTCGATAGGATGGCGGACGCGGTTTTCGACGCTGGATGCGATGGGTTGTGGGTGCATGCGCGCAAGGCCTGGCTGCAGGGGCTGAGCCCAAAGGAGAACCGGGATATTCCGCCGCTCGACTATCAACGTGTATTCCGATTGAAGAAGAGATTTCCGAATCAATTCATAGGGATAAACGGCGGTATTGAGAGTTTGAATCATGCGCTTGAATTGAGTGAAGGTACAGACGGTGTCATGCTCGGACGGGCGGCTTATCAGAATGCCGGCCTGCTTAGCGATGTCGATCGGATGTTCTATTCGGAGCCGGCGCTCGCGTTCGATTGGATCGCGTTGCGCGATGCCATGATGAGCTATGCCCAGCGTCACATGGAAAACGGTGGGCGGTTGATCCACGTGACCCGACATATGGTCGGGCTCTTCCATGGATATCCGGGCGCCCGGCGCTATCGTCAGATCCTGTCAAACGGCGCGACGCGACCGGATGCCAGCGCAGATCTGATCGCCGAGGCGTTCGACGCAGTCAGGCTGGAAGAACCCCTGGTCGCCTGAGGTGTCACCATTATGTGACCTGATCTCGACTTGAATCCTGTAATCTGTTTGGTTGAAAAGGGCGTTGATCTGCGCCTGATAGCGACTTGGAATTCCGATGGACAGCACACCCCTGACATTTGATCTCGAACAGGCTCTCGCCGAACTCTCGATTGAAGAGCTCGACCGGCTGGCCACGGCGGGACAGGCTGTCAAGGAGCACATCCGCCTGCTGAAGAAGTCGGGGCAGAACCCTGTGGGGCAATGCCTTGCAAACCAGGGCACATTCTATGAGGAAGAGCACTATCCGCAGGGGGACGTGTACGATTCTGAGTCGCACGCACAGTACTATTACCACGCCCATCGGCCCGAAAGCGGTGAGCATGGTCACTTTCACACCTTCCTGAGGGCGAAGGGCATGCGGCGCTCGGTCAAGCCGGTACCCTATTCTGGTGACGTCAAGCGACCCAAGGGCAAGGATGCGCTCTCCCACATCGTCGCCATTTCCATGGATCGGCCCGGCATGCCCATAGCGCTCTTCACCACCAATCGCTGGGTGACCGGTGAGACTTTCTATGCGGCCGAAGACGTCATTGCGATGATCGACCGGTTCAGCATTGAGCAAAGTTACCCCTGTCTTGCGACTAACCGGACGGTTTCATCCATCGTGCATCTGTTCAGACCTCAGATTGCGGCGCTGCTTACGCAACGGGATAGAACACTTCGTGCATGGGCGGACCTGCATCCCGATCGCGATATCTATGAGGACCGGGAACTGGAAATTACATCGATCGTCGACATCAATATCGATCGGCAGATCAAGGCTGTCGCCAAAGCTCGCCGCAAAGGGTAAGCGCGAGGCAGATCGGGATCGAGGCTGCTGCGACCCGCGCACGCCAGATCAACTTTAGCTCTCTAAAAGGTGACCGAACCGTCACCAAATCGTGAGGCTGACCTCCTTGGGATCATTCTAGGGTGTTGCCATGCGCTCGGATTGGTTCCGAGTCCGCTTAGGTGAGGAGGAATTCATGGCGACACTCAAATCGAAACTGCTAACAACGGTCGCGGTCGTGCCGTTGGCGCTGGGAGGGCTGGGGGCCGTCTCTCTGGTGCTGTCGGCTGGTGTCGCCACTCCAAGTGCGGCCAGCTGTGCGGCCAATCCGTGCGCGGCCAAGAAACCAGCCTGCGGCGCTTGCAATCCCTGTGCGGCAAAGTCTGCTTGCGGTGCGTGCAATCCGTGTGCCGCGAAGACCGCATCGGCCTGCAATCCGTGCAACCCATGCGCCGCCAAGAAAGCGTCAGCTTGCAACCCGTGCAATCCTTGTGCTGCTGCGGCCTGCAACCCGTGTAATCCCTGTAATCCCTGTGCGGCGACCAATGTTGGCGCAACCGAATGCTATGTGCCGCGTCTGTGGAATGCATCGGCCTGCAACCCGTGCAATCCCTGCGCGGCCAAACAGGCCTCGGCTTGCGGTGCATGCAACCCGTGTGCTGCCAAGACAGCGTCAGCCTGCGGTGCTTGCAACCCCTGCGCCGCGAAGAAGGCTTCGGCCTGTGGAGCCTGTAACCCGTGCGCGGCCAAGAAAGCCTCGGCCTGCAATCCCTGCAACCCGTGTGCAGCCAAGAAGGCGTCCGCTTGCAACCCGTGCAATCCCTGCGCGGCGAAGACTGCCTGCGGTGCTTGCAATCCTTGTGCAGCCAAGACCGCTTCGGCTTGCAACCCATGCAACCCGTGCGCCGCAAAAAAGGCGTCTGCCTGTAATCCCTGCAACCCGTGTGCAGCGAAAACAGCCTGCGGCGCGTGCAATCCATGCGCGGCCAAGACTGCTTCGGCCTGCAACCCTTGCAACCCGTGCGCAGCCAAGAAGGTATCCGCGTGCAATCCCTGCAACCCCTGTGCTGCAGCGGCGTGCAATCCATGTAACCCGTGCAATCCCTGCGCAGCCAGCGCCGCTGCCGATCCGGACGACCTTAATCTCGGTCCGGATGAATTGGTGGCGCTTTATGACTGCCTGCAGAAGACCATTGGCTCGTCCTATAAGGGTGGGGGGCATTGGGCCGTCAACAAGTGGCAGGGTTTCGACAACTTCACTACACACGCTTATCCGAGTGCGACCCACGGCAATCGCTTCGTGTTGAACTATGTCAACAAGCTCGGCTCCAAGGCCTATGCCAAATATGGCGGCGTGAATCCGATGCCAATCGGAACCACGGCGGCCAAGGCGAGCTTTACGGTCAGCGCGTCCGGGCAGGCGTCCATTGGGCCGCTGTTCATCATGGAAAAGATGGTCCGTGGCTTCAACAGCGAAACCGGTGACTGGCGATACGCCCTGGTCATGCCGGGTGGTCAGACCGTCGGGTTGACGGGCGGCGCCAACAGCGCGGCCATGACCTTCTGTCATGATTGCCATGTGGGGGCCGAAGACGACGACTTTCTGCTCTTCCTGCCGGAGGAAGTCAGGGCGCGTTAGAAACTTCAGTTAAGAGCTGTGGTTGAACGAAAGGCCTGAGGAACGTTTTGTTCCTCAGGCCTTTCCGTTGATCCTCAACAACGTTCGTCTGTTACTTCGAAGCCGCTATCCGGCATTTTCCGGAGTAACCGTACTTCCACTTTTTGGTGCCGTTCTCGCATCCTCTCAGAGCCAGCTTCTCTGCCTCTTCTTTGGTTTTGCGATTGAGCGCGCTTGAGCAAATTCCGCCTCGCTCGGAGCTATAGTCCCAGGCTGTCTGGGCATAAGCCGAGTGTCCGTCCGCTTTGATGTATCTTTGGACGGCCTTTGCACAATCGCCATGCCCATTCGGCAATCGCATCCGCACTTTCCCTTTCTTTCCGGAAAGCGAGGACGCTTGGGCCTGAGCGGGTTCGAGGTTCAGTGCCGGCGGAACCACCACCGCGGTTGCCGCGATGGTTGCTGCGATCATGCCGGTAAAGAGTTTGGTCTTCATTGTATTTTTCCTTTGCTTGGGACCACGTTTGCGGCGCTCACTAAATGTGAAATCAGGCAACACTTTGTTGATAAGGCGAGTGGATTTGCAGATTACAACCGAATACTGGAGCGTCTTGCATCGATGCAATTCAGTGGCGGCTGCCTAACCCCATCATTTGGAGGCGTGGATCTCGCATTTGCCGCCATAAGCATATTTCCACTTCTTCGTGCCGTTCTCGCATCCTCTCAGGGCCAGCGCTTCAGCCTGTTTGATGGATTTGCGGTTGACGGCCACGCTGCAGATATACCCTTCCGCACCCCAGTCATTGGACGGAGTTGATGCATAAGCGGAGTGGCCCGAAGCCGCGATGTATTCTCTTACGGCATCGGGACATGCACCCCGTCCGTTGGGGAGGCGACGCCTGACCTTGCCTTTCTTGCCGGCCAAAGAAGCCTTTTGGGCATGGGCGCTATCAAGGTCAGGTAGAGATGTCAGTGGCGCAGCAACGGTGGCCACTGCAATGACAACGAGGCTGGTGAGCACTTTTTTGAGCATTGAAAAATTTCCTTCAGACGAAATCCGTTAACTACCACTTAGAGTGGTTGTACAGTAAATGCAATATAGTCTGAAAGCAATGCCCGGTTGTAGATCCAGCGTCAGATATTGGCTTTGTCACTGCGCCGAAAGCAAACCGGGCAGGTCGGTCGGGGAGCGGCGGCTGGGGTCGCTACTCGTCTGCTGTGGAGAAGGATTTGAGATAGGCCAGAACGTCTATGCGCTGTTGCTCTTTCTTCAGCTTGAACGTCATCTTGGCCTTGGCCTTTGGATCGTCCAGGTACTCGCGCAGGAAGGTTTTGGGGTCGGTGATGTATTCGAGGATCAGTTCTTCGGTCCAGACCAGTCCTGCAGTGCCGGCTTGTTTCATCCCGGTTCCGTATTTGTAGCCCTCAACGGAACCGGCCGGACGGCCAACAACTCCCGTGAGGTGTGGTCCAACGCCGTTTTTCGAGCCGTCACCTATCTTGTGACATGCTTTGCACTTCTTGAAGACCTTCTCGCCAGCGGTAACATCCTGCGAAAAAGACGGGAGGGTGGATCCCGCCAACGCGGCGATGAGAGTGGCGGCCACCATGAGTGTCTGCTTCATTTGTCTGGGTCCCCTCCGGCTGACGGATTCACGCACTCCATTCTGCCTCAGCGCGGGGGCGGGGTCGCGTCACGTTGGATTACTTTCGCGTGAGCCGTGCTTCACTGGTGTTCACGTCGATCTCGTGGGGAATGAGGCGACCGAACAGTTTGATCAGGAAGGCTGTGCTCAGCCCAAAAACCAGAAGGCCGGTGATGGCGGCGAAAGCCCCGAAAATGCGGTATTCGGCTTCAAGCACAACATCGCCATATCCCAGCGTCGTGTAGGTCACCAGCACGAAATAAACCGCGTCCGCCATGGTTGGCAGGGCGCCAAAGCCGTGGACGGCAATTGCGAACAACCAGACCTCAACGGTATTGGCGACGATAATGGCCATCAGCGCAACACCCAGAATGATCAACCAGCGACGCAAATGCGGCTGAGCCATCAACCATTGTCTCATTGATAAGAAGCAGGCGATCGTCGTTGCCAGGATAAATACGTGAATGGCAACACAGGCGAGCAACAGCACGCTGCCGCTCAGGATTTGCATGGTCATGGACATCAAGGACGCTTTCGATAGTGCTACATGGGCAAAGGCCTATAGCATACCGAAGTTCGATCGGCCCTGTTTGCAAGAGGGCCGATCGTGATCGTTCCCGGACTTTGCCGGGAGAGACCGCGTGACTAGAGCGAGTGCCGTTGCGGATCGAGAGTCACTGACCACAGCTCGGTATCGGCTCGATCCATCAATCGAACTGTCATCTGCTGCGTATCGCCATCAATGTCGACCAGGCCAAAGAATTGAAGACCGGCCGATGGGGGCAGGTTGACGCCCTGATCAGGCGCGGGCGCCTTGACGAATTTGACCTCAGGACCAAAGGTGGCATCCAGCCCGTTTGGGCCGAATGTTCCGGCGTGGAGCGGACCCGAGACAAACTCCCAGAACGGGTTGAAATCCTGGAATTGGGCCTTGGAGGGGTCATAGTGGTGAGCGGCGGTGTAGTGAACATCGGCCGTCAGCCAAACGGTGTTGCTGACGCCGGCGTTTTTGATGAACCGCAGCAAATCCGCCACCTCAAGCTCGCGCCCCTTCGGTGTTCCCGGGTCACCGTTGGCGATTGCCTCGGCGCCGGCCTGTTCACGCCAGTTGTCCCAGACGATCAGGCCAATAGGCATGTCCGAAGCGATGACCTTCCAGGTGGCCTTCGAGGCTGCCAATTCACGTTTCAGCCAACCGAGCTGTTCTGCGCCGAAGATGCGTGATGCGTCGGTCATCTCGGCTTCCATAGACGGTCCGTTGGGACCGCGATAGGACCGCAAGTCGATGAAAAAGATGTCGAGCATCGGGCCGTAGGATATCTTGCGATAGACGCGACCAGGTTCGGCGGGAGTAAAGCGAATAGGTGTCATCTCATGGAAAGCGCGCCCGGCGCGTGCGGCCAGTGTGTGGACTGATTTTTCGCGGTAGCGATCGTCGGCCATGAGGTCCTTTGCGTCCGACCAGTTGTTGACCACCTCGTGATCATCCCACTGGAAGAAGGTCGGAACCGTGGCATTCATGGCTCGCACGTGATCGTCCATGAGGTTGTATTTCCACTGGGCGCGGAATTCATCCAGCGTTTCAGCAACCTTGCGCTTTTCGTCGATCAGGGTGACGTTTTTCCAGACCGTGCCGTCCTTGAGTTCGACCTCGTCCTTCATTGGCCCGTCGGCATAGATCGTGTCGCCGGAGTGAATGAAGAAGTCGGGATTGTGACCGGCCATGGTCGCATAGGTTTTCATGCCGTCGCCGTCGATGCCCCAACCCTGGCCGGCGGTATCACCGGACCAGGCCAAGCGAATGGTGCGGCGCGACGAGGGCGCCGTGCGGAAACGGCCGATGATCGGTTCCGATTCCGTGTTGATGTTGTCCAGATCGGCAGCGGTGAAGCGATAGAAGATTTCCTGATCCGCCGGCAGATCTGTCAACAGGCGCTTCACGGCCAAATCACTCTCCGGCAGCGTGTTGAGCGGTGGCAGTCTGCGCGGATCAGTAAAGCTTTCCGTCGTGGAGATCTCCATCATGACGCGGGCAGGACGATCTGTGCGTGTCCAGATGACACCGCTGGATGTATCCACGTCGCCTGACTGGACACCATGGGTAAAGGCGGGGCGGCCGGATGCGTAGGATATCGCCGGAAGGGCAAGGCTGGTGCCGAAAGCGGCGCCGCCAGCCAGAAACGAGCGGCGGGTGGAGCGAAGCAATGAGGGCATGAGGGTCTCCTTGTTCAACGGAAATACCGCCGGACATTTCCAGTCATTCACTACGCCAGTGTGGCGCTTTTTTGAACGATTCTTGACAGGCGACAACTACCGGGTTGGTCGCCTGTCTTGGAAATTTGCGGGGAAACGCGTTATGCGTCTCCCGCGTCACCGCGCTCGATTTTCTCAAGAAAGGCTGCGACCCCGCGGCAATCGGTGTTGTTGGAGACTTCGACCGATACTTCTGCCCAGACCAACGGTGTTGTTCCGTGCTCCTCATCGACAGCCGCTGCATCAGCGCCGTTCGCCAGAAGCAGTTTCACCATCTTCAGGTCGCCGTTCCAGGCGGCCGAATGCAAGGCCGTCTGCCGCGAGAGCTGTTTCGCGCGCGCATTTGCACTGGCACCCTTCGATAACAACCATTCAACCAGTGCGTGGTGGCCGAAGTCGACGGCCCCCATCAGAACGGGATCGGAGCGGAGTGTTTCCGGTTGATGAGCTGCCAACGCCTCAAGCGCGTCGCGCTCGCCGAGGCGGGCATATTCAGCCGGCTCGGCAGAAACGCCGCGCTTCATCATCTGCAATACCAGCGGACGACCCTTTGGGCCGAGCCGGCTGAGGGTCTCGATCGCCGTGGAGCCCCATTGATCCGTGCCTTCTGGAGACATGCCGACATCAAGCAGCAGATCGATGGCCTTCGTGGTTCTCGCCAATCCCAGGATCGAGCCGCTCGGGCGCTCCTCCGGGACAGCTGACACGCCGCCGGCAAGCAGGGACTCGACCCGGCTGTCGTCGGCAAGCAGCAGTGCTTCGAGAAGGCCAATACGAGCGCCGCGATCGATCAGGGTCGCGCCCATGTCAGGCTGCTGGCGAACCACGGTCAGCATCAGCGGCGACCAGAACTCGTAATACCTGTTGTCGCCGTCGATATAGGCGCCTGATGCCAGCAGGAGATCAAACATGTCTCTGCGTTTGGTGTCGATTGACAGATGCAGTGCCTGCAGCCGGCCTCCCCAATAGGGGTGCGGACCGACGATGTTCACGAGGTCAGGATCGGTCTCAAGTCTTTGGCGGACTTCCGACAAGTGGCCGCTACCAACATGGCGCAGGAAGCCGGCAACGGTTTCGTCGTTAACGGCTTGGGTGCCATCATCGGTGTTTTTGTCGATCTCAGCCTTGAGGGCCCGCCAACTCGGAAACCCGTAGTCCCGCGCCATGTGCAATTGGATATCGGCCAGTTTGACTTGACGGCCGTCGCTGTGACAAGCACGCAGCTGCTGCTTGGCGGTCTTCTTCAGCCATTCGAGATTCGCGTTTGCAGGGAGTGTCTTGCTCATGGAACACCTTCTTCCGTTCGTGCCCGGTGTCCGCGTCCACGGGCAGAAAAAGGTGATCGAACAGATTGTGAATTGGCGGGTTCAACCCTTTTCGCGGACCGAAGGCCTCCAGGAGGGCCGTACAAAACGTAGCCGCGGAGGCGGTCGCGAGTCAAATGTGCGAAAGGAGCGCCCGGACCATGACCGGGCGCTTCTTTTTTCATGTACGCTTCTGTTTTGGCCTGCGTCCCAAAGCCGATTTCAATTCGGCTTGCCGTTTGTGATCCCAGTAGAAGCGGCCGAAAGCCGAGCGGGTCATTTCCCTGGCGAATCGATCGCGTCGTTTTTCTTCCGGCGATCGCTGCTGCTGTGCGGAATGGTTTCCGTTACGGTTCTTGTGCGACATCGTTCTTGCGTCCTTTGCACCATGAGGTATCCGCGCCGAAGCGGCAGCGGACCCGGCGGACGGTGGGCGCAAGTAGACGCACCTGTCCCGTCAACCGGGGCGAGACGGAAGAAAAAATGAGAGTTAGTCGTGAAAACGAGCGACGTTTCGCATAGCCCAAACATAAGCACGTTCGATGGGCGATTCAACGACCGGTATATGTTAGGCGTCAACGTACGGGCGCACCTGGTCTGAATCGGAATACCGGAAAGCAGGCGTTCATGGAACGACGGAGCGAGACAACAACCGGCATCATACTGGCACTGATCGCCGGCGTGGCGATCTATGGGTTGGCGATGGGCACAACCTATCCGCTGATCGGAATCGTTCTGTCCGAGCAGGTTTCGGGTTTCTGGAATGGCATCAGCGCCGCCGCCACCGGTATAGGGCTCGTTGTTGGTGTGGTGCTGGTTTCGCAGTTTGGCCGGCGGTTTGGCCCCGGGATTCTGGCCCTGTTTGGCGTCGCCATCATGGCCCTCTCGCTGGTTGCCCTGGCAGTTGTCCAGGACTACTGGACGGTGTTCGTAGCGCGACTCTTCCTCGGTTGCGGAGCCAACCTCCTGTTCGTGGTATCCGAGACGGCCCTCAATGTTTTCACCTCGGACGAACGGCGCGGCCGGGTCATGGGTGTCTATAGCGCTTCCGTGGCCTTCGGTTTCGTTGCCGGGCCGGCGGTCGTGGCCGGCTTTTCCGATTGGCCGGGCCTCATTTTGGCGGGGTGCGCCGTTGTGACGGCGTTGGCGTTGCTTCCCATCGGTGCGATCAAGGCACGTGTCGATCGGCGAGTGGAGCCTACGCGCATGGGGGAAGTCGGGCCTGCGTTGGCGGCATATCCCTTTGCTTTCGGGTTCCTCCTGGTCGCCTCTGCGATCGACGCCGTCGCTATCAGCCTCCTTCCTGTGATCGCTTTGGACCAGTCATTCAGCACGGAGACCGCCGCGTTGTTTGTGGCGGTTTTCCATATTGGTTTGCTGGTCGGTCAACCGCCCATCGGATTCGCTCTCGATCATTTCGGTCGCAGGCGCACAGTGCTCGGGTGCTGCCTTTGCTCACTCGCCTGCGCCGTCCTTCTGATCTTCGGAGGGCATTGGGGCAGTTGGCCAACGGCCGGTTTGCTGCTGATCTGGGGCGGCGCCAATTTTGGGCTCTACACGGCGGGTCTGGCGCTCATTGGCGATCGTTTCGTCGGCTCTGCGCTCACGGCGGCGACGGCCGCTTTCGCTACCGTCTATGCGGTGGCGTCCGCTGTTTCACCCGTGTTGGCCGGCGGCGCCGTCGATACGATTGGAGCCTCCGGCTTCTATGGAGCGGTCGCAGCCATCTACCTGATAACGTTCTTACTTGGCGCTTTCCGGTTCCGACCGGCAGAGCCCAGCTTGTCAGGGGCATCCGGTGACCACAAGCGTGTTTGACGCTGTGGTGGTCCACAGATAGACAACGAAGCTGAGACAGGGCTCCTACCTGAACAGATCGGCAATGAACATGGTCACATACCTGGTCACGGGCGGCTCCGGTTTCATCGGTCGGGCGCTGGTGGAAAAGTTGCTTGAGGACGATGCTGCGCAGGTCGTGGCCACCTCGCGCGCCGGTCCGAATGGGCAAAGACCCCGGCTTGATAACAAGCGAGTTGGTGCCCTCTCAGCGAGCACCGATTGGACGGATGCCCTGAAGGACGTGGATGTGGTCTTCCATTGCGCTGCGGAAACGCCCGGCAAACGGTCGGATCCGGAAAACTTA
Organism: Hoeflea sp.; assembly: GCA_965228435.1. GTDB lineage: Bacteria > Pseudomonadota > Alphaproteobacteria > Rhizobiales > Rhizobiaceae > Hoeflea_A. The sequence continues at coordinate 6,118,667 of OZ245818.1, forward strand.
ATGGCAGCCAACCGGGATGGAACGTTCGCTCTGGCGCGCCGGGCCGCGACCGTCGGTGTGACCCGTTTCGTTTTTTTGAGCTCGGCTCAAGTGCACGGAGTGTCGACACACGGAAAACCCTATGATGAGATGTCGCCGCCAAACCCGCAATCGCCCTACGCAGTCTCTAAATGGGAGGCGGAATCGGGGTTGTTGGAGATTGCCAAGGAGACCGGTCTGGCGGTAACGATCGTTCGACCTCCATTGGTGTACGGACCGGGTGTCAAAGGCAACCTGGCCCAACTGGCGAAGCTTGCCACCCTGGGTGTGCCGCTCCCTTTCGCTTCTGTTGCAAATCGAAGGAGCCTGGTTGCCCTCGACAATCTGGTCGATTTTCTCTGCCACAGCGCGCATCACACGGCGGCAAGCAACGAGACCTACTTGGTTTCCGATGGGCAAGATCTTTCGACGGGCGAGATCCTGCGACATGTTGCCGGCGGCCGACGAGTCCGTCTGTTCCCATTTCCGATCGCCCCTATGCAAGCTTTCCTGAAAATGACTGGTCGAAGCGGTATCGCAGAGCGGTTGCTCGGCTCGTTTCAGATCGACGGCTCAAAGGCTCGGAGACAGACAGGGTGGGTTCCGGTCGTCACGCCCGATACCGCGCGCTGGATCTAGTCCAGAGTTCGTTCACGTGTTGGTTGTGTGGTAATAATTCAACCGAAGATCGATCGAATGAGGCGCAAATGTCCGATAACCGGCCGTTTCCCAAGGCCCTTGAGCACGGCAATCTCAAGGAACTTTTTCCGGGCATCCATTTCGTGACTGGCACGGTTGCTATGGGTGGCCGTCTGCCGATGCGTTTCAGCCGCAATATGACTGTCGTCCGCCAGAATGGAAGCTTGACCCTGGTCAATACGGTTCGGCTCAACGATGAGGGGCTAGCCGCACTGGAGCGACTCGGAACAGTTGAGAATATTGTCAGGCTGGCCGGCTTCCATGGCATGGATGATCCCTTCTACAAGGATCGTTACGGCGCGAAGGTGTGGTCAGTCGATGCTCCCTATTTGACCGGGTTTGGCACTGGACCGGAGCCCTATTTTACGCCTGACGTGATTGTCGGATCAGACTCCAGCCTGCCGATTGAAAATGCCCGGCTGTTCCTGTTCGAAACGGCCCAGACAGGTGAGGGGGTTCTGCTTCTCGAGCGAGAGGGTGGAATTGTCGTTGCCGGCGATTCTCTCCAGAACTGGGCGACGACAGACCGGTTCTTCAACCTTCCGGCAAAGCTCATGATGCGTCTGTTTGGCTTCATCAAGCCAAACAATGTCGGGCCAGGCTGGCTCAGGTACGCAAAACCGGACCGGGCTGAGGTCAAGCGGCTGCTGGACCTGGATTTCAGACACGTCCTTCCGGCGCACGGAACTCCGGTTCTCGGCGACGCCAAGGAGCGTTACGCGCCGGTGATTGAAGCGCTTTAGACCGGGGCCATCGGCCGGAGCTCAGTCCGGTCGACCATCAGCCGGAATTCCGCGAATCCTGGCGAGTTCTTCGGAATAGGTAGCTACCGCTTCGTTGCCCTTCGGCGTCAGCCCATAAATTCCCGTTTTTACCCGCTCAAACCATCCGTAGTGATCATCGGCCATGATGCGCCTCGCCTTGTCGGTTCCAGCCGCTTTGGCAACTGTCGAAGCCTTGGTTGGGCCCTGGTTGACCAGCACGGCAACGCAACGCAGCGCATCCTGGCGATAGGCCGTCATCAGGCCACGACGGGTGGATCCACCACTGTTCGGGTCGCCGACACGTCTTGCAAACTCACGCAGCAGCCGGGTCTTTCTCGGCTTTGACTGGCGCGGCTTGTAGGGTGCCGGGTCTAGATGGACTTCGACCAGACCGTCCTTCAGCCGAACGGTCATCAGGCCCAGGCCGAGCCGTCGGCACAGCTTCCGGTTTTCTTTCAGCGACTTGAGAAATGGTCGGCTGGTGCCTCGCGGTACCGCGAGGTAAACAGCATCGGTCAGCGCCTGCCGGGCCACGCATTGGTGAAAAAGCGTCAGGGAGAACCCGGTTTTCAGTTCGACGATGACCGGATCCTCATCGTCGCGCACCGCCACGATGTCCGCAGCGCCGATTTCACTCTTCACGGTGTAGCCTTGCCCCTCGAGCAGAGACTTGACCGGTGAATAGAGGTCCGTTTCGCGAAGTTTCGACCGTGTCATCCCGGTCCAGTTATCAGAGTCGCGACGAACGGCAAAAAATGGCTCGATTTTGGCCGCCGGCGGGTCGGCGTTATAGGCGCCGGCCCGCCGGATCAGAACGGATCAGTCGCTGGCCTGTGCCGTCGCTCCGCTCTCATCGGTGCCGGACTGGGTTGTGGCACCCGGCACCTTTTCCTGCTGGGCAGCCTGGCCCGCATCGCCCTCGGTCGCGTTGTCGGTGCAAGCAGCCAAGCCCAGCAGCATTAATGTCGATAAACAGATGAGCAGTCTTTTCATGGAACCACCTCCTGTTGGATCGCCGCATTTGCTCTCAGGTATCGGTCACGTTGGAACCAACACCCGTGCCTCGAATATTTTATGTAGAAGGCGGCGTGAATCAGGCTATTATGCGTTTATTATTTGAAATCTGTGATTACGCGATAAACTAATGTAAATATTACAAACAATATATGTTAGTTTAATAAATTGAACATGTTGGATAAGTCATCAAAAACAAAGACCAGCAAACATATCGTGTGAAGGATGATATGCGGAACTCACACCGATGTTGTCGATGTGGCCGAAACACCTCTCACGAGTTTTGTGGATCGTCGCGGACGAATCCTCAACGCCCGGGGCGGCCGCTCTTACGGCGCTTGTCGGATCGGCGGCGTTGTTCGCCGGGGTCCTCGTAGGAACCGGCGCCAACCTTGCCTCGGCGCACGGGGCCGGTGTCTTCCTCGGTTGGTTTTTGCGGTTTTCGACCCGTTCCGACGGGCCTCGCGACATCACTGCCGGGTCCCATTTCATCGAGACTGGGCTTCTTGAAGTAGCCGGTGTCCCGCTCGCTACGCGGAAGAGGGCCCTTTCGCTTTCCCTTGAGTTCACGTCGGGCCCGCGGACTCGCCTCCATATCTTTTTCGAGCCGGGCGAGGGGATCGTTCATGACGGCAAGTTCGGTATCGCGCAGTCGCTTGATCTCGTCACGCAGCCGTGCGGCCTCTTCGAAGTCCAGATCGGCGGCCGCGTCGCGCATCTGTTTCTCCAGTGCTTCCAGATGGGTCGCCAGATTGTCGCCCACCATCGCGCCGCTTTCCTTGAACCCGGAAATATCGGCCCGGACGTGGTCCTGTTCGTACACGCTGTCGAGAATGTCGGCGATCTGCGCCTTGACGCTTTCTGGTGTGATGCCTTTCTCGGCATTCCACGCCATCTGTTTTTCGCGGCGTCGGCTGGTTTCGCCCATCGCCCGTTCCATGGAACCAGTCACATTGTCAGCATACAGAATGACCCGGCCGTCAACGTTGCGCGCGGCGCGTCCGATCGTTTGCACCAACGAGGTTTCAGATCGCAGGAAACCCTCCTTGTCCGCATCGAGGATGGCTACGAACCCGCATTCGGGAATATCGAGACCTTCACGCAGAAGGTTGATGCCGACCAGCACATCAAAGGCGCCGAGTCGCAGGTCACGAATGATCTCAATGCGCTCCAGCGTGTCGATGTCGGAGTGCATGTAGCGCACCCGGACGCCCTGTTCGTGCAAATATTCCGTCAGGTCTTCAGCCATGCGTTTCGTCAGGACCGTAACCAGGGTGCGATAGCCTTGTTCGGCCGTGAGCCTGATTTCACCCAGAACGTCGTCAACCTGGCTCTTGGCCGGACGGACCTCGACGGGCGGATCGATCAGTCCGGTTGGGCGGATCACCTGTTCAGCGAACACGCCACCGGACTGTTCCAGCTCCCAGCCGCCTGGGGTCGCTGAAACAGCGACAGTCTGAGGCCGCATGGCATCCCATTCCTCGAAACGAAGAGGTCGGTTGTCCATGCAGGAGGGCAGGCGGAAGCCGTATTCTGCAAGCGTTGCCTTGCGTCGGAAGTCGCCGCGATACATCCCACCGATCTGCGGCACCGTCACGTGGCTCTCGTCAATGAAGATCAATGCGTTGTCGGGAATATATTCGAACAACGTTGGCGGCGGCTCACCGGGGGCGCGGCCGGTGAGGTAGCGAGAATAGTTTTCGATGCCCTGGCAGGAACCGGTCGCTTCCAGCATCTCGAGATCGTAGCGTGTACGTTGCTCCAGACGTTGCGCTTCCAGTAGCCGGCCGGCGCGTTCCAACTCGGCGAGGCGATGGACCAGTTCCTCGCGGATCGATTTGATCGCCTGGTTGAGGGTCGGTCGCGGTGTGACATAGTGCGAGTTGGCGTAAATCTTCACCGACTTCAACTGGTCGGTCTTCTGCCCCGTCAGGGGATCGAATTCCGTAATCGCGTCGATCTCATCGCCGAACAGCGAAATCCGCCAGGCCCGGTCTTCCAGGTGGGCGGGGAAAATCTCGATGGTGTCGCCACGCACCCGGAATGTGCCACGGACGAAATTGATGTCCGAGCGACGGTATTGCTGCGCCACAAGGTCAGCCAGCAGCTGTCGTTGGTCGATCCCGTCACCGACCTGCATCTGGAAGGTCATCGCAGTGTAAGTTTCCACCGACCCTATGCCGTAGATGCACGACACAGAAGCGACGATGATCGCATCGTCCCGTTCCATCAATGCGCGGGTTGCCGAGTGACGCATGCGGTCGATCTGCTCGTTGATCGAGGATTCCTTTTCGATATAGGTGTCCGACCGGGGGACATAGGCCTCGGGCTGGTAGTAGTCGTAGTAGGAAACGAAATACTCGACCGCGTTTTCCGGAAAGAAATTCTTGAATTCGCCGTAGAGCTGAGCGGCAAGTGTCTTGTTCGGCGCCAGGATCAAGGCAGGGCGTTGTGTCGCCTCAATGACTTTGGCCATGGTGAACGTCTTACCCGAGCCGGTCACACCAAGCAGGACCTGGGTCCGGTCTCCGTCGCCCAGTCCCGAGACGAGATCCGAGATCGCAGTGGGCTGATCTCCGTTGGGCTCGAACTCCGTCTTCATGTGGATTTCGATGCCGCCTTCGGACTTTTCCGGTCGGGCAGGGCGGTGCGGCACCCAGGCATTGCCGTCCTTGAAATTCGGATTGCCGCCCTCGATCAGCCTCGAAAGAGCCTCCACGGTGGCAGTTACACCAGCTGAACCGCCCTTTGCTGCCTGGGCGTCACCTGTGCCCTTGACCCCCAGCGCTTCGGCGTCTTCGAGGCTGATATCCAGACCTGCAACAGGATTGAGACCCGCCGCAGCACGGGTTTTCGGATCGGTGCTGCCACCGATCGACGTGCCGCGCGCAGTTCGGCCCGTCGTTGCTTTGCGGTCCTTTGTGCCCCGCGGCTTCTCCGGCTTCTTGGCCTCGCGGCTGATTTCCTCGGCCCATTCGCCGACGGGGCCGGTCAGCGGTTCACCTTCCAGCGGCTTTTGCGGTGCCTCGCCAAAGCTGCTGGGTTCATCGTTTCTGGTCTTGGAGCTCATGGGGCGAATATGGCTGTTGAGGCGCCAAATGGAAAGGGCGGTTAACGCTCAATCAAGGGCTTCCTGACACAAGGTTGTCAGGAGGGTGAACTCCCGGGTCGGAAGCCGAAGACGAGTATCAATGGTGTGGCAAAGCGACGTTTGTCTTTTGTCCGGCCGGTCAGTAACAATAGCCTTGCCGGGAATCAGCCCGTAGAGCGGGATTCTCGCGGCCGTGGGATGGGAACGGAGTGGTCACGATGAGCGATGCGTCGGCAGCGAAGGAGCAGTCCGGACCTCAGGAAAAACGGCCGAGCCGATTGCGCGAAGCTCTGATCGTCGTTGCCGCGTTTGCGGTCGGCGGAGTTCTGTTGTTCGGAATATATGCCTATTGGAATTTTGAGCGAGATCACCCGGCCACCGATAACGCATACCTGCAGGCAAATTATATTTGGGTATCGCCGCAGATCGACGGTCAGATCGCTGAAATTCACGTGGTCGACAATCAACTGGTCGCCAAGGACGATCCGTTGTTTACCCTCGACCAGCGATACTACGATGCGGAATTGCAGGCTGCTCAGGCCAATCTCGTTCTGGTGCAGCAGGATATCAAGGCCGGCAAGGCCAGGGTTGATGCAGCGAAATCGCTTGTAACGGCTCAGGAAGCCGTGGTCGCATTGGCGCAACAGAAAGCGGATCGGTCCCGACCGCTGGTGACCGACAATGTCGTTTCGGAACTGCAAGGTATCGAACTGGATCAGACCCTGGCCGAAGAGAAAGCAAAACTGGCCGCTCAAAAAGCGGATCTCGTTGTGGCGCAGGAGGAGTATGGAACGCCGGAAACCATCAAGGCGCAGTTGGACAAGGCGAAATCCGCGGTTGAACTGGCGAAGCTCAATCAGGAGTGGACGGTGGTTCGCGCGCCCGCGGCGGGATATGTGACGAATTTCGCCATGCGGGTCGGCGACGTGGTCGAATCCGCTGATGACCTGTTTCCGTTCGTTGAAACCGATGAATGGTGGATCCAGGCGAATTTCAAGGAAACGAGCATCGATCGCATCAAACCCGGCCAGGCGGTCACCGTGACGGTCGACATGTATTCCGACAAGCAGTTTACCGGCACCGTGCAAAGCCTGGGCAGCGCTTCAGCCGCGTCATTCTCTCTGCTTCCGGCACAAAACACGACCGGCAACTGGGTCAAGGTGACCCAGCGCATGCCTGTACGGATCGCGCTGGAGGCTTTCGATGAGGACTTTCCATACAGGCTGGGCGCCAGTGCTTCCGTCGAAGTCAACACGGACGCCACACCCAGCAACGCGGCGAAATCCAACTAGGGCCGAGCCCAGCAATGGCTGACGAAGCGCCGGAACAACCTGTCCACATCAAGCCGCTGCCACCCGGGTTTCAGCGCAACATGATCATCGTGACGACTTTGTTCGTTGCGCTGCTTGCTTCAATCGATCTCACGATCGTGACTGTCGCTCTGCCTTACATGGCGGGCAATTTGAATGCGACGCCCGACGAGATCACCTGGGTTGTCACCATGTTTGCGGTCGGGCAGGCCATTATTATCGGGATTACGGGCCATCTGTCGAGATTGCTCGGGCGCAAGACCCTGGCGCTGACGGCGGTTGTAGGCTTTGTTGTGTCATCGGTTGCCTGTGGCCTGTCGCAGGATCTCGACATGATCGTGTTCTTCCGGTTTGTCCAGGGCCTGTTTTCCGGCCCGCTGATCCCGCTTTCTCAGGCCATGCTGATCGATGCCGTGGAGGAGGACGAACGAGCGAAAATCCTGTCCTTCTGGGTTGTCGGAGTGATGGGTGGGCCGGCGATCGGTCCGTTGCTCGGCGGCTATCTGGCGCAGGATCTCGACTGGCGTTGGAACTTCTGGGTGAATATTCCGGTCGGTGCCGTGGCGGTCGTCCTGCTGATCTCATTTGTCCGCAAGACCCCGCACCTCAACGTGAGGACGGACTGGCTTGGTCTCGGTTTCCTGTCTGTCTGCCTGGCGAGCCTGCAGATCGCCCTGAATCAGGGCGACACACTGGATTGGCTGGGTTCCAGGACGATCGTGCTGCTGTTTCTGACGACGTTTGTGACCGGGCTTGTCGTTGTGTTCCGCGGCCTTTACCTGGGCGAACGCCACATTATCGATGTTCGCTTGTTCGGCGATCTCAACTTCAGCCTTTGTTGTGTTGTCATCGGCGTGTTTGGCAGTGGCTTTCTGGCCTTGATGATCCTGGGACCGCGCCTTTTCGTCGACGGACTGGGTTGGGAAGCGTCAACCGCCGGCATCGTGATCGGTATTTACGGAATCGGTGGGGTTATCGGCAGCTTCGTTTCAAGTCGCCTACAGGCTTTCATGTCCATGCGGTCCATGTTCTTTCTCGGTTGCTTACTCTATTCGATCGGCTGGTACTTGTTCAGCCGACTCGATGAAAACATCAGCATGTGGCAGGCGGTTCCGGCAGGCGTGTTCATCGAATTCGGCATGATGATCGTTTTCCCGCAACTTGCAGCCCGGGCTTTCACTTATCTGGAACCAAACCAACGAGATGAGGGCGCCGGATTGTTCAATCTGGTCAAGACCCTGGGGTTTTCGTTCGGAACAACGGCGGTCGGTACGCTGCTCTATCAGGGGCAATTGTCCAACTGGAGTCGCTATGTCGGCGACCTGTCGGCGTCAAATCCGGCGATGAACCAATATCTGGACGATCTCGGCTCCGGTGTGAGCTACGACACCCAGATGGCCTATGTCGTTGATTTGTTCGAGGCCCAAATGCAGATCCTGACGATCACCCAGATCGCGGAAAAGGTGGCACTTGCCACCTTCCTGATGGCCTTTCTGGCGATTTTCTTCGGAAAGCCGAAACCGGCCCTCAAACCTGCCTAAATGACAGCTATGCCTTGGCGACCGGTTTTGGTTGCCCGTTTTCGTCAAGCGCCACCATGACGAACCGGCCGACGATGACTTTCTCCCGGTTCGGTTTGAGGTAGCGTTGTGCCCAGGCTTCAACATTGAGAATCATCGAGCTGCGGCCGGTTTCATGGATGTCGGTGTAAACGCACAGGGTGTCGCCAACCTTTACCGGCTTCTCGAATACCATTTCGTGAACGGCGGCGGTCACCACCCGACCGCCGGCGTGTTCGGCGGCGCGGATGCCACAGGCCAGATCCATTTGGGCCATGACCCAGCCACCAAAAATATCGCCAGCGGCGTTGGCGTCACCGGGCATCGCCAGGGTGCGTAAAGTGAGGCTGCCACACGGTTCGCCCAGGTCACTCTCAGTCATTTGTCCAGCCTCTGCTCTCAGTCTGCGGCCACACCTATAGCGTGGCCGCAGATGTCATGCGAGGCTCTTTGTTCAGAGGCCCGACGTTGCTCCGTCTTCCGCAGGCGGACAGCATCAGTTGTCGTTAAAGATCCCAAACTCGACATCGGCGCATTTGCGCACGACACATGATTTGCGATCGCGCGTCGGTACATAGACCCGCTTGGCATATTCGCCCGGGTCGCAGAACTGCCGGTTGCGCACAAAACGGTCATAGAGCGGCAGGGTCGGATTTCTGGCAGATCTCCATCGCAGTATGGCGGCGCCTTCGTTCTGAACCGCCTGCTGCACTGCGGAACAGCTCATTGTCTGGATGTTGTAACGCTGGATTGCCGCGGCCGGCAGGGCTATGGCTGAGATGCACAAGGCCAGGATAATCTGTTTCATGTTTCTGCCTCCCAGATGAGGTTTCGGGATCGGCCGTGCAGACGGCCGTTGGTTATGCGTCTTGTCCGCTTCCAATTATCGCCGGTGGCGGTATTTGGAATGGCTTTCACAGAATCTCTATCCCTGACTGATAAAGTTTCCCCGAGTCGTGATTTCAACCCGCATGAACCGGTTTCTGGCTGCAGAAAGCGACTTTAATGATGGTAAAGGGCATAGATTTTGTGAAAACTTGCCAATTGTGTCGGATCTTGAGCTTTTCGGACGTCCTTACAGAGGGGACAAAACCAAGTCCGCTGACCGAAAGGAGCAGGAAGTGCAATACGCAATCTTGATTTATGCATCCGAAGGGTTTTTCGAGCGCTTGCCGGAGGAGCAGCAGGAAGCGGCAATGGACCGACATCGGGCATTGCAGCAGGAGCACGGTGAAAAGGGGACCTTGGGAGCCGTTGCCAAGCTCATGGATACGTCTGCTGCCATGACGATCCGCAAACCGGGTGACAGTGTTCTGGTGCTTGACGGACCGTTTGCCGAGACGAAGGAGCAGTTGTTGGGTCTCTACATCCTCGATTGTGACAGCATCGACGATGCCATCGAGCAGGCCAAAAAGCTGCCCCAGGGCATGGCTTCCTATGAGGTCCGCCCGATCGACTGGGGCGGCGGTTCATTGGCCGATTCCGGTTCGACCGAATAGGAGCGGTATGTTGAGCGGCGAGGGCGTTGGGCGACGCGTCTGTCAACCGCTGCGAGGCGCGTTCGCCAAATTGAGTCCGGCTGCAGCGCGATCCAGAGGAAGGGGCTGAAATGCAAGCTAACATTGCAGCGCATTTGTCGATGGCCCGCCCCAAGGTGGTGGCTGCTTTGACGCGGCAGTCCCGCAGCCTGGAAAGTGCCGAGGAGGCCTTCCAGGAAGCGTGTGTCCGAGCCCTGGTAAAGTGGCCCGACCAGGGCCTGCCGCGCGATCCTACCGGTTGGTTGTTGATGACCGGACGCAATGCCTGGATCGACCGGATGCGCAAGGACCGGCGGTTGGTATTCGATGACCGCATGGAACAGCATGAGGAAACATCCGATGATGTCGAGCTCGATCTGGTCGAGCTACTCGATATGTCGGAGTTGCGTGACGATGTTCTGCGCCTGATGTTCATGTGTTGCCACCCGGACCTCTCGCTGCAGGACCAATTGGCATTGGCGCTAAAAACCATCGCCGGCTTCTCTGTCGAAAAGATCGCCCGTGCCTTTGTGGTGCGGCCAAAGGCGATGGAGCAACGCATCACGCGGGCCAAGAAAAAGGCGGCGGCGACGGCCGAGCACCTGGAAACGCCGAGCCTGCAGGAGCGGGCCGCCCGCCTCGACGCCGTCTGCGTCATGATCTACCTGCTTTTCAACGAGGGATATGCCGCAAGTGGTGGCGACGTCCACATTCGGGAGGAGCTGTGCGAGGAAGCGATCCGCCTGCTGCGTCTCGTACTCACCCTTTTTCCGGCTCAGGCGGAGGTCATGGGACTTCTGGCACTTTGCCTGTTTCAGCATTCGCGTCGGCGGGCCCGGCTGGCGGAAGACGGAGGTCTTGTGCCGCTGGATGAACAGAACCGTAAGCTGTGGCGGCAAAACGAGATTGCCGAAGGCGAGGTGCTGCTGCAGAAAGCGTTGCGCCATGGTCGCGCGGGTCCATATCAGATTCAGGCGGCCATTGCGGCAACCCATTGCCGCGCGATGCACGCAGCCGATACAAACTGGACAGAGATCGAAAAGCTTTATGGTGCTCTTGAACATGTGCAGCCATCGCCGGTCGTGTCGCTGAACCGCGCCGTCGCCGTGTCGAAGGTCCATGATGCGGATCTGGCGCTGGATCATCTGGACGGTCTCGCCGACAGCCTTGCAGGCTATCTCTATTTCCACACAACACGGGGTTCCCTGCTGCTTGAAGCCGGGAAACCGCAAGAGGCTGCAGAGGCCTATCGGCAGGCGCTGTCGATGAATCCAACCGGTCAGGAAGCGAGCCACATCCGAAAAAGGATTGCTCGCTGCGATTTTTCTTAATTTTTTTTTCGACGTGGTGTCGGAATCCGGATCGGTTGTTCGTCCTTGGTGCATAGACACACACCAAGGAGGACGAAATGACCAATCCAATGCAGACACACGGCGCAGCGAGCTGGATCCAGCACAGCGGCAGTGATCCGGCCGCCGCACGCAAATTCTATGAAAATGTTCTTGGCTGGACGGTGAATGACATGCCGATGCAGAACGGCTCTGCCTATGCCGGGATCGTTGTCGGCGAAAATCCGATTGGCGGTTTCATGCCGCAGCCGGTTCCGGACGGCCAATGGTTGATCTACATCACCGTGGATGACGTGGATGCGCGCTTCAAATCGGCGCTGGACAACGGCGCAGAGGGTGTAAGCGAGCCTGCCGATTTCCCTGGCGTTGGCCGCATGGCAACGATCAAGGATCCGCATGGCGCATCGATCGCCATCATCACCTACGAAAGCCAACAGGGCTGAATGGATGCCGACGCGGAGCTACCGCGTCGGCACCCGCCCGTGGCCGGTTGAGGAAACCATCATGCTGCCTATTACAATGACATTTACTGGGATCCTGCTGCTGATACAGGTCGGGCTCTCGATCACCACGAGTACCTATCGCGCCAAGCTCGACATTGCCCTGGGCGACGATGGCAATCCCGCCATGCTCAAGGCCATTCGCGCCCACGGCAATTTCATCGAGTACGTCCCGATATTGCTGATTGCCATGGGTGTCAGCGAGAGCGCCGGCGCACCAAGCTGGCTGCTCGTGATCGCCGGTTGCGTCATGGTCGTTTCGCGATTGTCGCACGCCGCCAACATGCTGGGATATAGTGGACAATTCACACGCCTTTTTGGTGCCGGACTGACGACGTTGCTGATGAGCGCGTTTGCCATTTACCTTCTGGGCCGGGCGTCCGGGGTGCTCGCCTGAACCGATTGCGAAAGGGAGGGCGTCATGGCCCACGATCCACATCTTGCCGAACTCATGCGGGAAGCTATGGCTGACCGGCCCGGGATCACCGAAAAGAAAATGTTTGGCGGGGTCTGTTTTCTGCTCAACGGCAACATGTTTGCCGGTGTGGCCAATCATGACAGTTTCATGTTCCGTGTCGGCAAGGACCTGGAAGAAGAAGCACTCAAGAAACCCGGCGCACGCCCGATGGACTTCACCGGTCGGAAAATGGGCGGGTTGATCTGGGTTGGCGCCGATGAAGCCGTTGAAACGGGTCTCGACAAGTGGCTCGATTTCACCGCAACCTTCGTCGGCGGATTGCCGCCAAAATAGGAGCCGTTTGATGTTTCAGGGATTTCCGAAAAAATCCGTTTCCTACCTGAAGGCGCTTAAGGCCAACAACAACAAGGAATGGTTCGAGGAGAACCGTGCTGACTATGAGGCCTATTTCCTGAAGCCGGCGCTCGATCTCATCGACAGCATGGCTCCCGTGGCCGAAGCGCTCGATCCACCGCACCACGCGGTTGCGAAGGTCAACAAATCTCTGCGCCGGATCAATCGCGACACACGATTCTCCAAAGACAAGTCTCCCTACAATGCCAGCATTCACATTGTTTTCTGGACGGGTGATCATCCCAACAGATCGGCCGGCACGCATCTGGTCCTTGCTCACGATCATTTCGGCTTCGGCGCCGGGCATTGGGCTTTCGAGGGAGCAGGCCTGGAACGGTACCGCGAGGCTGTGCAGACCAGGAAAGACAGGGCGGAACTCGAAAAGGCTCTGGAGTCCGCGTCGACGGTCGGGTGTGGCTTGGGCGAGCCGGCCTTGAAAAAGGTGCCGCGCGGCTTCGATGCCGACAGTCCGGCTGCTGATCTGTTGCGCCGCAAAGGCATTGTCGCCATGGCGGACAACGGCACCGGCCATGACAAACGGTTGTTCGGGCCGGACGCACACGCGTATCTTGGCGAGATCTTGCAGGCGCTTGCGCCGCTCAATCGATGGATTTCGCGCGTCGTCGGTTAGTCCTGTCGCGCCTGCCTCCCAATTGGCGGCAGACTGTGCTATCGCTGGGTATGCGATGGGGCGCGCCGTATCTCGTTTTACTCCTGTTGCTCGGTGCGGCTCCGGGCACGGCCTCAGGTGCCGACAGGATTCCTGTACCCACTCCACGTCCTCAAATTGCGCAATCAGCCGTTTCATCTTTCGTGCCGGTCCCGATGCCGCGACCCTCTGCGTTCGACGTGGTTCGGTTTCGGACCGAACAGCCGAAGGTGGCAGGTTTGCCCAAAGAGGAGCGCCTCTGTCGACAGCGGCTTGAGCAACTGGGGGTCAGTTTCAAACCCGCCAAGAGGATCGTCGGCAAGGGAGCCTGCGGGGTTCGCTATCCAATTGAAGTCCGCGGACTTCCGGGCGGAATTAAATTGTCCGGAAAAGCGATGATCAATTGCCGGACGGCAGAGCAGCTGGCTTTGTGGACCAGTGAAACGGCGGCGCCGGCTGCCAAACGCATTTATGGATCAAGGCTGGTTGGCATAGATCAGTTTGCCTCTTATGTGTGCCGCACGCGAAATTCGCAAAAGGGCGCCAAACTCTCCGAACATTCAATCGGCAACGCCATCGACCTTGGGCGCTTCAGGCTGGCCGATGGCACGACGATCGAGGTCGGTTATCCGGCGAAGAACGAAAACCGACGCCGGAAATTCCTGAAAGCGCTGCGCGATTCCGGATGCACCTACTTCACAACCGTTCTGGGGCCCGGAAGCGATGCATTCCACGACAATCATTTCCACTTCGATGTGGCCCAGCGCAAGCGTGGCTATCGATACTGCCGCTGATCCCTGAACGACCCTGGACAGGCCCTAGAGCCTATCATGGTTAGATTGAACCATTCTGCCGAGGTGCATTTGCGTCAAGGTCGAGCTCAAAATGCAGGCCGGGCTGGTGGCCCGGCCGAGGCTTTGAGCGAAGGAATTGGCGCAAATGCGCCCGGCCCTTCGGGTTTGCGGTCGGCGGACGCCCGCAGTGTCAGGATGCTCGAGAGATGCCTCCGGCATCGCTCTGCGCTCCTTCCTCGCGGATCGCCGCGCCGACCACAAACAGAATTGCTTCAATCTAACCATGATAGGCTCTAGTCCTTGTCGCTGACGCCGGCCTGATCGAAGGTTGCCATTCCGGTGTGGCACTGCGCTGCGGCCTTGACGATGCCTGCGGCGAGAGCAGCACCGGTTGCTTCACCCAGCCGCATCCCGAGCGAGAGAAGCGGCTTCTTGCCGAGTTTCTCAATGACCCTGATGTGGCCGGGCTCCGCCGAAACATGGCCGATCATGCAATGATCGAGAGCGGTCGGGTTGGCAGCGTGCAGAACTGATGCAGCGGCAGTGACGACATAGCCGTCGAGAATGACCGGAATGCGTTCCATGCGCGCCGCCAATATGGCACCCGCCATCGCCGCCAATTCGCGGCCGCCGAGGCGGCGCAGCACCTCCAGCGGATCGTCGAGATGGGAGCGATGAAAGGCGACGGCCGTTTCGACGGCCTCGGTCTTGCGCCTCAACCCTTCACCTTGAGCACCGGTTCCCGGTCCGACCCAATCCTCCGCCCTGCCGCCAAACAGGCCGTGGCATATGGCAGCGGCGATGGTCGTGTTTCCGATACCCATCTCACCGACGCACAGCAGGTCGGTTCCGCCTGCGATCGACTCCATGCCGAAGGCCATCGTTGCAGCACAGGCACGTTCGTCCAGCGCGGCTTCGCAGGTGATGTCTCCCGTCGGCATCTCGAGCGCCAGGTCGAAAACCTTGAGACCGAGATCATTGGCAATGCAAATCTGATTGATGGCGGCGCCGCCGGCAGCAAAATTGGCAACCATCTGCGCTGTCACTTCCGAGGGAAAGGGCGATACGCCTTGCCGAGTCACGCCATGGTTGCCGGCAAACACGGCGACCAAGGGACGAGTGACGGCAGGTGCGCGCCCAGACCAGGCGGCCAGCCACTCGGCGATTTCTTCGAGACGACCCAACGCTCCTGGCGGTTTGGTAAGCTGCGGATCGCGTTCGCGCACGGCCTGAACAGCCGCCTCGTCCGGGCCGGGCATGTTGGCCAACAAGTCGCGAAAGTCGTCGAAGGGAAGGCCCGAAACAGCCATGGATTGTTCCTCGGTTACGTCGATAGCGGTTGTTGCCGGTCTAGGCTATATGGATATAAATGCAAACGAATTTCGTCGCTGTCATCGAACCGTCCTGCCGCGCCGCCCGGAGAACAGCATGCGAGGCTTCATAGCCGAAACCGGCCGCGCCGTGGCCTTCCTCAGCAGGTTGCCGGTCCCTGACAGTTTCTTTCCCGAAGATCCAATTCCCGTGTCGCAATCGGCGCGTGCCTATGCGCTTGCAGGGGTCGTCATTGCGCTTCCCGCGGCCGTGCTGCTGCTGGTGCTGCTGGAAGCCGGGTTGAACCCGCTGTTTGCGGCCGGATTGTACCTGGCCTGCAGCCTGCTGGTTACCGGCGGGTTGCATGAGGACGGACTGGCCGATTGCGCCGATGGCTTCGGCGGAGCATCGAACCGCGAGCGCGCTCTCGAAATCATGAAGGACAGCACTATCGGTGCCTATGGCGGTCTGAGCCTGGCCATGTCAGTCCTGTTGCGCACGGCGGGCGTTGCCGCAATCGCATCGAGTGTGCCGCCTTGGGCCGCGGCGACGGCAGTTGTCGGCATCGCGGCGCTAAGCCGTGCCGCCATGGTGTGGCACTGGCGTGTGCTGCCATCTGCCAGGATCGATGGAGTTGCGGTGGCCGCCGGACAACCGGACGGTACAACGGCAATCGTCGCAGTTGCCAGCGGTGCGGTTCTGGCCTCTATTCTCGTGGCACCAGCTGGCGGTGCTGGCGGTGCTGCATTCTCGCTGCTCTTCACCGCTGCAGCATGCATTGCCTTTACTCGTCTTGCCAATGCCCGGATCGGGGGACATACGGGCGATACGATCGGAGCCTGCCAGCAGATTTGCGAAATCGCAGCGTTGTTGGGTCTTGCTCTTTGGCTCTGACGCCACAATATGCTGGGAAGTGAAACCGTTGGACGCCGATGAGCAAAGTTGAATCGCCCTGCATCCTGGTGTGCTCGATTGACCGCAAGACCGGCTATTGTTTCGGTTGCGGACGCACCGGTAACGAGATTGCCAATTGGCTGCGCTATTCGCCGGCCGAGCGGCAATCCGTCATGGGTATGCTTGCCGATCGCCTGGAGACACTGGAACGCAAGCCAAGGCGCGAGACTCGTCGACGCAGAATGGCTCGCGAACGCGCGGAGGAACAGCCGTGAACAGGATGCTTTGGCTGATTTTCGGTGCGATTGGTGTCGGGCTTCTTCTGCTTCTGATCAACCACCGGACCGGCGAAACGCTGGGGCTGCCGAATGATGCGTTTGCCAGCACGCTCTATCTGGGTATCTGGGGCGCGGTCGTGGCAGCCGCGGTGATCGGATCAGGGCAGCGGCTTGGTGAAATGGCGCGGAACGCGGTTATCTGGCTGATGGCGCTGCTCGTGCTCAGCACCGTCTATGTCTATCGGTTCGAATTGCGCGATGTGGGCATGCGTCTGGCCGGTGGCCTTTTGCCCGGCACTGCCGTCAGCCGCGTGTCGGACGACGGCGTGCGCGAAGCGGTTCTGACGAAGGGAATGGGCGGCCATTTTCAGGCGCGCGTGGAAATTGACGGCCGGCGGCTCAACATGATGGTCGACACCGGCGCCAGCACCATTGCATTGTCCTATCGCGACGCCGAGAGTATCGGCGTCGACGTCGATAGCCTGCGCTTTGTGCAGCCGGTGCGAACGGCCAATGGCGTCGCCATGGCGGCGCCGGTTACGCTGTCGAATGTATCGGTCGGCGGCATAACCAGACAGAATGTGCGGGCCGGTGTGCTGGAACGGGGAAAACTGTCGGAAAGCCTGCTCGGCATGAGCTACCTTGGTTCGCTGTCCTCGCTTCAGATGACCGGAGACCAGCTGATCCTCAGGGACTAGCCCGCATTTCTCACACTCTCTGTCGCCTGCGTTGCCTTTCGGCGAGGCAGATACGGTTCCAGGCGACGAATAGCGTATACGGTTAAGGCGCATGGGACCGGAGATGTCCGCCGAAAGGCAACCCTTCGGGCCGGCTGAAGCGCGCGACAGCGTGCGTCGAAGCGCTTGACCGTACGCTTGGTACGCTCTGCGCACTTCTCCTACTCCGTCGCGCGCTTGAGCCGGCGCAGACGACACAGAGTGTGAGAAATGCGGGACTAGACCAGGCTCCACGCAAATCGTGCTGCCACCACGAGCAGAAAGAGGCCGAAGGCCGTCTCAAGCTGACGCCGCTTGAGCCGATGGGCCAGGCTGGCACCAATCGGCGCCATGACCAGGGTCAAGGGGATCGTCAGCGCGACGGCGATCCAGTTGACGTAGCCGGTCGAATAGATCGGCAGTGCCGGATTGCCCCAACCGGCCCAGATGAATCCGAGAAGGCCGGGCACCGAGATGAGGATGCCCACTCCGGAGGAGGTGGCGACCGCCTGGTGCACCGGTCGACCGTAAAGCGTCATGAACGTGTTGTTGAGAATGCCGCCACCGATGCCGATCAGCGCGCTCAGGAAGCCGATCAGGAAGCCGGCGGCCAGCCGAAACGGGTTCTTCGGCAGGTCGGTGCCCAGTCGCCACGTGTCGCGATTGAAGATCATCTTCAGCCCAACCACAGCGGCGATGACGGCGAATATGATGCGCAGGAAAGCGCTTGATGTGTCAGCGACCAGAATCGATGCCAGGACGACACCCAGAGGCACGGCAATGATCCAGCTTCGAAGCAGTCCGACATCCGGTGCTTTGCGCCTGTAATGCGCTCGAAAGGACGAGATCGACGTCGGAACGATCACCGCCAGTGAAGTGCCGACAGAAAGGTGCATGCGAACGGAATCGGATGTGTCGAGAAGCGTGAACGCCTGATAGAGCACCGGTACGATAATCGCGCCGCCGCCAATGCCGAACATGCCGGCCAACAAGCCGGCCAGGGCACTGGCAACGGCGAGCACCGACACGAACCACAGCAACTCGTTAAGAGGTACCGACAAAAATAGAATTCCCGCTTGTCCCCGAACGCCGGCGGTGTTTCACAGTCGGACTGCGACTTGTCAAGCGAACAGGGTGCGATTTGTCAAAGCGCGGGATCAAGCAAAGGAGCGGCGACGATTGCGATCCGGGTCGGGCATTTCAATGCTTGGCGCATCTACGAGGACCCGATTGCGCGGCAGGATGGCGGTGGCTTCCGTTCCTTCGCGCAGTCTTGATTTCAAGGTGAATTCGCCACCATGTTCAGCCAGAATGGCCTGAACAATCGGCAGCCCGAGTCCGGTGCCCTGTTCTGCGCTTTTGATTGCAATCGAACCCTGGCCGAAGGCGGAGAGCACCACCGGAATCTCATCCTCGGGGATGCCTGGGCCATTGTCCTTGACCGAAACATATTGCCCGCCGCCAGCGGTCCAGCCGATCTTAAGCACGATTTCACCGCCTTGCGGAGTGAACTTCACGGCGTTGGACAGCAAATTGAGCACGACCTGCCGAATGGATCGTTCGTCGGCCCAGACGCGGGGCAGGGCGCGCTCGAACTGTTCCCTGATGGTGATATCCTTGTTTTTCGCCTTCATCTCGACCATGCCGATGCAATCTTCGGCGATGTCCTGAATGCTGATCGATTCTTCGTTGAGTTCGTAGCGACCGGCTTCGATGCGCGACAGGTCCAGAATCTCATTGATCAGATGCAGAAGATGGCCGCCTGAGCGGTGAATGTCGGAGATGTATTCCTGGTAGGTCTCGTTGCCCAGTGGCCCGAGAACCTCGTTTTTGATGACTTCCGAAAAGCCCAGGATGGCGTTGAGCGGCGTTCGCAGTTCATGGCTCATGGATGCCAGGAAACGAGACTTGGCCAGGTTGGCTTCCTCGGCGCGGCGGCGCGCCTCGTCAGAAGTGGATTTGGCGATTTCCAGCTCCGCGATCAACCAATCCTTCTCGGCCTGGATGGACAACATGACCAGGTTGGCCTTGTAGAGCCGGCTGGAGACGAACAGAAAAAAGGTGAAAGTGGCGATCAGCATCGCCACCATGACCATCTGGATCGGATTGCTCGGCGGTGACCCGACAAGGCCCGCGACGATGATCGGCGTGGTGAAGATCATCAGCGGAAGCCGGCGTAGCGAGAAACTCGACATCGCTGTCACTGCGATGGCGATCAACAGGACAACCCCCTTGAAGAAGGCGAATTCCTCACCGTTGCAGGTCGGACATTGCTGGTAGGCGAACACTGCCCAGGACAGCCCGGCGATCCCGTGGGCGACAATAAAGTTCCGCTCCCAGCGTTTTGCGCTTTCGAAAGTAATCTTCTGGCGGTCTGCGCGTTTGGCCATAAATGCCATCAGCGCATAGGCGGCTAGCCCGGCCATTGTCCAGGCGAAGACATTGGGACTGTTGAAGAAAAGGATGCTAAATCCGGCTGTCAGCAGCACGAGGGCCGGCATCGCCGCCGCGCCCTGGATCGCCGAGCTGATGAACATGGACATCATCTCGCGGTCGTACTGCACGTTGCGTTCGCCATCCGTCTGCAGACGATCACGCGTCGCACGCAGCGTTCTCGCGATCGCTGCATTGCGGGAATTGCGCGACTTGTCGACGATATTCTTGTCTGCGCTGGCCTTGGACAAACTTACAACCGAACTGAACTGTAGCTACTGACCTGCAGATTAGGCGGGAATGATTAAAAAGGTCCTTCCGGTGCCGCTGGGAATTTAGGTTGTCTGAGATCCGCCAAAGCTGACAAAGAGCGTGAATTTGCTGGTATTTCAGTCGGATGTCCGGCAATTAGTGGACTTTGCCAGGATCGATGATTTCAGGAGTAGATGATGTTGCTTTTCGATGGTGGGAGAGCGCCCAATCCGCGCCGGGTGCGAATTTTTTTGGCCGAGAAGGGCGTCGAAGTCCCCCTGAAACCGGTCAACATGGGTGAGCTGGAACACCGGTCCGACGAAATCACTTCGCTCAATCCATTCCAACGCCTGCCGGTTCTGGAGCTGGATGACGGAACGATATTGACCGAGTCGGTGGCCATCTGCCGCTATTTCGAAGCGCTTCATCCGGATCCGCCTCTCATGGGCCACGATGCGCTCGACAAGGCGGTGGTGGAGATGTGGAACCGCCGAATGGAACTGCACCTTTTGGCGACGGTTGCCAATGCCTTCCGCCACACGCACCCGGCCATGCAGGACTGGGAAGTTCCGCAGGTTCAGGCATTTGGTGAAGCAAACAGGCCCAAGGCCCTGAATACTATGGAATTTCTTGATGGCGAACTTGCCTCACGACAATTCATAGCAGGCGACCGATACAGCATCGCGGATATCACGGCGATGATGGGGATCGACATGCTCAAACCAGCGCGGATCGAACGCCCGGTACACCTGCAAAACCTGATGCGATGGTACGAGGACGTGTCGTCCCGCCCCAGTGCATCCGCATGATCGACATTTCCTTACAGGAGGACATCGCGGCCTGCCGGATTTGCCGGGACACACCGAAATACGGGACGCCTTTACCACATGAGCCGCGGCCCGTTTGCGTGCTGTCACGGACGGCAGGTGTGCTGATCAGCGGCCAGGCGCCGGGCACCCGGGTGCATGCCTCCGGTGTTCCGTTCAATGACCCGTCCGGCGACCGGCTGCGGACATGGATGAATGTCGACCGAGACACCTTCTACGACCCGGAGAAGATTGCAATTGTCCCTATGGGTTTCTGCTTTCCCGGACTGGACAGCAAGGGCGGCGACCTGCCGCCACGGCGCGAATGCCGCGAACAATGGCATGATCGGATCATGCAGGAATTGCCGCAGATCCAGTTGCTGCTCGTCATTGGTCAATATGCTCACGCCTATCATCTCGGGAAGCGACGCCAGAAAACTCTGACCGGGACGGTGGCCGACTGGAGGCGAATTCGTGATCAATCGGACGGACGTCGGATATACGCATTGCCGCACCCGTCCTGGCGCAACAATGCGTGGCTAAAGAAGAATCCCTGGTTCGAAACCGACCTGCTGCCTGAATTGCGTGCCGACGTGAAAGCGCACATCACTTAGATCGCAGAAAAAAATTTCACAATTTCCCCTCTCAGGGATTGAATTTCTACAGCGCACTCAAATATGCAGTGTCTGCCAGGAGAAATGTCTCCTGGGCGCAGATCAACGGTCGGTAGCCATCGACCACGAAGGAAAAGGTCATACGATGGACAGGCTCGACCGCAAGATCCTGCGTCTGCTGCAGGAAGACTCAACCCTGGCGGTTGCAGATATCGCCAAAAAAGTCGGGCTATCGACCACGCCCTGCTGGCGCCGCATTCAAAAACTGGAGGAAGAGGGGGTCATCAGGCGTCGGGTTGCATTGCTCGACCAGACCAAAATCAATGCGAAGGTCACCGTCTTCGTTGCCATACGGACCAACTCGCATTCCCAGGAGTGGCTGTTGCGCTTCTCGGAAGTCATCGCGGAGTTCCCGGAGGTCGTTGAGTTTTATCGCATGAGCGGGGAAGTCGATTATCTCTTGCGCGTGGTGGTTCCCGATATCGCCGCCTACGACTCCTTCTATCAAAAGCTGATCCAGAAGATTGAAATCCGTGACGTCTCGTCATCCTTTGCCATGGAGCAGATCAAGTATACGACCGAGCTGCCGCTCGACTATATGGTTCTGGATGCAGGTCGGTCGGGTGAATAAGCGACCGGCACGGGTATCTGGCACTAAGCGTTGACCAGGATCGCCAGGTCTTCAAGGCGATTGGCCTCGGCAGCCGGTTTGTCCCAGCGTATTCTGCTGATCCGCGGAAAGCGGAGCGCGTAACCCGATTTGTGGCGTTTGCTGACCTGCGCACTGTCGAAGGCAACTTCGAAAACCAGCTCCTTTTTCACCTCTTGAACCGGCCCGAAACGCTGCATTTTGTGATTGCGGATCCAATTATCGAGCAGTTTCAGCTCTTCGTCCGTGAAGCCGAAATAGGCCTTGCCAATCGGCAGAAGCTGTCCTTCGGCACCCCACAGACCAAACGTATAGTCGGAAAAGTAGGAGGACCGCTTTCCATGGCCGCGCTGGGCGTACATCAGCACGGCGTCGAGGAGATGCGGGTCGCACTTCCATTTGTACCAGGCGTGCTTCGGGCGTCCGGCAACATAGGGCGACGACACGTCCTTGATCATCAGGCCTTCCATCAGGCTGCCGCTATCCGCAGCCTGATCGCGCAACTGTTCGAGGTCCTCACGGGCCTCGAAAGCGAGCGTTTCGGACAAACCGAAACGGTCGGGATCACAGGCCTGCATCAGTTCCGCAAGTGCATCACGACGTTGCCTGAGGGGCAGGGGGCGCAGGTTATCGTTCCCGCAGCGTAGAATGTCATAGGCGATGAGATAGGCGGGCAAACGCTCAATCAGCGCGTTTGACGGTTTCTTCTTGTTCAAACGCTGCTGAAGGTCGTTGAAGGTGCCAATCTCACCGTCACGGCGGATCAGCAACTCGCCATCGATTACGGCATTGAAGGAGACGGCATCCACCAGGTCGGGAAAGCTGTGCGAGATGTCATCCCCTTTGCGTGAAAACACCTTGGTGCCGGTGGCATTGGCGGCGACCTGGACCCGGATACCGTCCCATTTCCATTCGGCCTGGTGCGTCTCGGATGTGATCCGGTCGAAATCCTTTTCCACTTCGATGGGGTGAGCGAGCATGACCGGAGAGTAGGTGATCACGTCGCCGGTGTCGGGTTTCGGGCCTTTTCCGTCGATCCAGGCGAAGAGGTCTTCGTAGGGCGGGCTCAGGCCGTGCCAAAGCTCCTCGATTTCGTCGAGTTCGACCCCCTTCATATTGGCGAGCGTCTTCTTCACGGATCGCGCCGACATGCCGATGCGCAACCCGCGTGTTCCGAGTTTCAGGAGCGCCCATCGCTGCGGCGGGGTCATGGCGTCGAGCAGAGTCACCAGATAGTCGCGAATGCCGATCTTTCCGAGGTTGTTGAATTCCGCGATGACTTCGGCGAGCTGCGGCAGCCTGTTCAGGAGCCGTGGATTCTCTGAAACCGGCCAGGCCAGCGCCACGGTTTCCGACAGTTCGCCAATATAGTCGTAGGACATGGCAAACAGGTCCGGATCCATGCGCTCGGTAATCAGTGTCGCTATGATGTTTCGCTTGAAGAGATCGAAGCTGAGCGTGCCACCGAGCGCTGCCAGCGCCCAGCCGCGGTGCGGGTCGGGGGTCGTCCTCAGATACTCGGCAAGGATGGTTTCCTTGGCGCGGTTCGAGTTGGTGAAATACAGATCGTCCAGAAGTTGGGAAAAGCGCTCCATTATTCCGAGTCTTCCTCCCTGCCGATCAGGTTGAGCGCCTTTGCGCGGATACCGCGCTGTCGCAACGCGTGCTCAAGCGCTTCGACCCGCCCGTGCGTGATCCAGACGTCGTCGGCGCCGGTTTCCTCGGCCGTACGCAGCAAATCGTTCCAGTCGGCATGGTCCGAGACGATCAGTGCCATTTCCGCCCGACGCTGACGGGCTCGGGCACGGATCTGCATCCAGCCGGACGCCATGGCGGGCAGGGGATCGGGGAGCTTTCGGCTCCATCGGTCGGCAAGTGCTGAGGGCGGACACAGCACGACCTTTCCCCGCAGACTGTCCCGTTCGTCATTTGCAAGTTCCGAAACCGCTTGCCACGGTCCGAAATCCTGGCCGAGCTCCTGATACAGCTCGATCAACCGGATCAAGGCACCATGGACGTAAAACGGATGGACGTATCCGGCTTCGCGCAATGCCGCCATGATGCGCTGGCACTTGCCCAGCGCGTAGACGCCAACGAGATGGGTGCGATCGGAGAGCGCGGCCATGGACCGCATCAGTTTACCCATCTCATGCTCGATCGGCGGATGTGAGAAGACCGGCAGAGCAAACGTCGCCTCGGTGACGAAGACGTCGCATTCGACGAGTTCAAACGGACGGCAGGTCGGATCTCCGTGGCGCTTGTAATCACCCGATACCACCACCCGCGTGCCGGCATATTCAATTACAGCCTGGGCACTTCCAAGAATGTGACCGGCCGGAGCCAGCCACAGTGTCACGCCGTTGCCAAGATCGCAGCGTTCGCCATAGGACATTGGTGCTCCACCGGCCACGGAATCGTCTTCATAGCGTGTGCGCATGATGGCGATGGTTTCCGGTGTTGCGAAAACCGTCCCATGCCCGGCTCGCGCATGATCTGCATGTCCATGCGTGACAATGGCGCGGTCAACGCCCTGATGCGGGTCGATGAAAGCATCCGCCGGCACACAGTAGAGCCCTTCCGGGCGAACCTGCATCCAGCTTTCGGGCGAACTTGTTTTCATCGGCTGACCTTCGTGTGAGCGTCAAAGCCGGTAAGATATGTCAGCAGGATACCGAAACAAACCGTAACTGCTCCGGGCCCGATACCGATCGTGTCATCAGGTGGCAGCAGCCTTGGCCTTCAGGCGATCCAAGGTCTTTTGCGCGGTCAATTCCCGGACAGCGTCCCGCCCGACCCAGCGGGTGGGCTTGTCATCGCTCGCGCTAAGCCGTTCGGCGAGGTCCAATGCGGGTGCATGCAGGGTCTGCGACCGTTTGCCGATCTGCCTAAGAGCCCAACTGACGGCCTTCTTGACGAAGTTGCGTCCATCGCTGGCATGGCGTTCAATCAAGGGCAGCCAGGCTTCCATCACGGTGTCCGGTTCTTTCTTCAGGTGCACGGCGCCCCAGGCCATCATCGCGAAACCGGTGCGGCGGACGAACTCCCGCTCGTCTGCCACCATTGCCTCGATCAGCGCGTCATGCAGACGCGCGTCCACGAACAGGCTCGCCGCGTGGTCGACAATTTCCCAGGAATTGAACTCCTCTGCCCAGCGCATGGCCTGCTCGGCAGTCACCTGTTTCGGCTCGTCGGTGAAACAGGCAAGGATGCGCGCCTCTCGAATGCCGCTCTGCCACAGCGCTTCGGCTCTTTCGTGATTGCGCTTTATCTGGCGCGCCAGTGGGCGCAGCACGGAGTTGGGCACGCCGAGGGCCGTCTCTGTTTCGATGCCGAAGCGGCTCATCCCGGCCAGGTTGTCGGTGTCGCCACGGTCTTTCAGCCAGGCCAATACCCGGTCCGCATTCCAATCGGGTAGGGGCTCTTCCGTTGACATTGTCAGCGTTCGAGGAGCGCGAGGAGCGATGATGTGTCCCAGCGATTGCCGCCCATCTTCTGCACTTCGCGGTAGAACTGGTCGACCAACGCCGTGACCGGCAGACTGGCACCGTTGTTGCGGGCTTCTTCGAGTACGATGGAGAGGTCCTTGCGCATCCAGTCAACGGCAAAGCCGTGATCGTATTCGCCACGGTTCATCGTTTCGTGGCGGTTTTCCATCTGCCATGAACCGGCCGCGCCCTTTGAGATGACATCGACAACGGCGCCAATGTCGAGACCTGCTGCCTTGCCGAAATGGATGCCCTCCGAAAGACCCTGTAAAAGGCCCGCAATGCAGATCTGGTTGACCATCTTGGTCAATTGTCCGGCGCCGACGCCGCCCATGTGGCCGACCATGCGGGCGTAGGCCTCGATCACGGGCTTGGCCTTGTCGAAGACATCGGTCTCGCCGCCGACCATGACGGTCAAAACGCCATTTTCGGCACCGGCCTGACCGCCAGACACTGGGGCGTCGAGGAAGCCGCAGCCACGGTTTTGCGCCTCTTCAGCCAGTTCGCGGGCGACCTGCGCCGACGCCGTGGTGTTGTCGATGAAGATCGCACCCTCTTTCATGCCGTGGAAGGCGCCATCGGGTCCGGTCGTGACCATGCGAAGATCGTCGTCGTTGCCGACACAGCAGAAGACGAAATCGGCTCCTTCGGCTGCCGCGCGCGGTGTGGTTGCTGCGGCACCGCCGAATTCATCGGTCCATTTCTGTGCCTTTGCGGGTGTGCGGTTATAGACGCAGACCTGATGATTGCCGCGCGTCTTCAGATGGCCCGCCATGGGGTAGCCCATCACACCGAGCCCGATAAAAGCAACTGTTGCCATGTGATATGCCCTTCTGCAAAGTGCGGTTGACGATCCTTGGAGGGAATAGATCAATGCGGCGGATCCTCAAAGCCCTTATCCGATTTATTTTTGTCGCCGTTCCGGTGATCCTCCTGGCGGTCGGAGCAGGGTTTTTCTGGCTCGCGCGGTCATTGCCGCCAGTGTCCGGGAGCATGACGCAGCAGGATCTTGCTGGTCCCGTGACAATTTCCCGTGACACTTTTGGCGTGCCGCACATTGCGGGCGGATCTCTGAATGATGTTGCGACGGGTCTGGGGTTTGCCCACGCACAGGATCGACTGTGGCAGATGGAAGTGTCGAGGATGGCGGCACAAGGTCGCTTGTCGGAGATGTTCGGCGAGCCGACGATCGAGACCGACATCTGGTTGCGGACAATGGGCATCCATGAGGCTGCGACTGCCTCTTACGAGGCGCTGCCTGATCGCGGCAAGGCGTTTCTTCAGGCCTATGCGGCCGGCGTCAATGCCTGGCTCGAGCGGGAAGGGCGTACCTTCGCTTCCCGGCTGCCACCGGAATTCGTGATTCTGGGGCACGAACCTGAAAAGTGGGAACCCGCGCATACCATGGCTGCGGTGAAGATGATGTCCGTCTCCCTGGCAGCCAATTCCCGGTTCGAAATATTCCGGCTGTCATTCGCCCGCCTTGGCCTGACGTCCGATGAGATGCTCGACCTGTTACCGACCGGACCAGGCGATAATCCGCCGCCATTGCCCGATCTTTCCGCGTTGCTCAACCTCGACAGCGGGCCTTTGAAACTGGAAGACGATGATGAGCGGACCGAGGCATCGCTTTTCGTGCCGACCATCGGAGCCGCCGGGCGGGGCGCGTCCAACAATTGGGCGGTGTCTGGCGATCGGACATCGACGGGCATGCCCATCGTCGCCAACGATCCGCATCTGGAACTGACCGCCCCGTCGATATGGTATCTGGCGCATTTGCGTGTCACGGACGAGGAGGGGACCCGCAACCTTGTCGGAACGACACTAGCGGGTACGCCGCTGGTGCTGCTGGGGCGAAGCGATAGCGTTGCCTGGGGCTTCACCAATACCGCTTCGGATGTCCAGGATATCTTTGTCGAACGCGTCAATCCGGACAATCCGGATGAATATCTGACACCCGACGGCTGGAAACCGTTCGGATCCAAACAGGAAACGATCAAGATCAGCGGTGGCGGTGAGCGAACGTTCACACGGCAATGGACGCGTCACGGTCCGGTGTTGCCAGCCGGATATCGGGATATCGGTTCCTATCTGCCTGAAGGGACAGTCGCTTCATTGCAATGGGTCGCGCTTGCGCATGACGACACCACCATCATGAGCGGCCTGAATATATGGAATGGAAAATCGGTAACGGATTTTCAGGAGGCCATGCGTGACTACGTAACACCGATGCAGTCCATGGTGGCCGCTGATACGCAAGGCAATATCGGATTGATTGCCCCAGGGCGCGTTCCGGTCCGCGATCCGCAAAACATTGTCATGGGGCGTGCGCCGGTTCCCGGCTGGGACGCTGTCTATGATTGGAAGGGAACGATCCCGTTCGATGGCCTGCCACGCCAAAACAATCCTGCCATTGGCGTCATAGCGACAGCCAATGCCAAGATCGTCGGACCCGACTATCCGTACTTCCTGACGTTCGACTGGGAGGAGGCCTGGCGGCAGGACCGTCTCGATGAATTGATCATCGACAATGTCGAAAAACAGACACCGGAAATGTCACGCGATATCCAGGGTGATGTTTATTCAACGGGCATTGCCGCTTTCGGACCGGAAATGATCAGGCTGGTGAAGGGCAAGAAGGACGTCGATGACGCGGTTCTGACCCAGCTGTCGGAATGGGATTTCGCCATGGAGCGCGAAAGTGCAGCCGCACTCATTTTCATGGCCTGGTTGCGAGAGAGCATGATAGACATCTACAGCGACGATCTGGGGCCGGCTTTCGAACCCTGGTTTCGGGCGCGCGGCAACGTCATGCATCGTCTGCTGCTTGGAAAAACCGCGCGCAATTGGTGCGATAACCGGTCGACCCCCGGCGAGGAAACCTGCGCGGACATCCTGGCGGCTAGCCTCGGCAAGGCACTGGTCGACCTTGAGCAGCGCTACGGCACCGATCGCGACAAATGGACCTGGGGGGCTGCCCATGTCACGACCGGCAGCCACGCTCCGTTTTCCAACATCCCGTATCTCGATTCCTTTTTCGAAGTCAGTGTCTCTGCCGGCGGCGGGCCCTTCACGCTCGATCGGGGCGTTACACGGCTGAGAGATGCAAAAGCTCCCTTTGCCAGTGTCAGCGGACCGAGCTTTCGCGGCATCTATGATCTGACCGATCTGGAGAAATCCACCTACATCATCTCGACCGGTCAGTCGGGGAATCCGTTTTCACGGCACTATCGTGACTTTGCCAAACCCTGGTCTGAAGTGGAGTCGATCTTCATCCCAACCGATCCGAAGTTCTATGAGCCTTCGGTGATCGGCAGTTGGCAATTGCTGCCGGAGTAAGGAAGTCGGTGACTACCTCTTCAGGTGACGCGTGAGACGAGCTTCAAGCAAGTTCCACAGATTGCGCAGAAGCTCGACGATGATCAGGTAGAAGATTGCCGCCCAAATGTAGGTCTGGAAATCGAACGTGCGCGAATAGGCGCGGCGGGTCTCGCCGAACAGGTCGAATACGGTGATGATGGCGACAATGGCCGAGCCCTTGATCATCAGGATGATCTCATTGCCATAGGGGCGCAGTGCAACAATCATCGCCTGTGGCAGGATGACTTTGCGATATGCCTGCAACCGGGACAGGCCCAGGGCCATCGCACCTTCGAACTGTCCTCTTGGCACGCTCTGCAGGGCGCCGCGCAGGATTTCTGCCTGATAGGCGGCGGTATTGAGCGTAAAGGCCAGTATCGCGCAGTTCCATGGATCGCGGAAGAAGCCCCACAGACCAATGGCCTGCAATTGCGGGCGAAACTCGCCAAGGCCGTAGTAGATCAGGAACAATTGGGCGATCAGCGGGGTGCCACGAAAGAAGTAGACATAGCCATAGGCTGGCGCCGACAGCCACCGGCTCTTCGACATGCGGCCATAGGTCACCGGCAGCGAGACCAGGGCTCCGAGCACTATTGAAATGCCGACGAGGGTGAGCGTGACCTGCAAACCGGAGAAATATCGCGGCGCATAGCGATTGATCTTTTCGGGATCCCATTCGCTCGTCAGGAATAGGATGATGCTAAGCCCGATCAGCAGCCAGATCGCCATCATGAAGGTTCCGGTCAGTCGGCTGGCGGTCCAACCGCCGACGACCTCGGGAGGCGCAGGCCGGGCATCTATCATCTTGGCGGTGACGGTCATATCCTCGCCTCCGACTGTTCGACGCGGCGCTCAATGGCTCCAATGACAATTGAGGATAGGACTGCCAGCAAAAGGAAAAGCAGGCAGGCAATGCCGAAAAACAGGAAAGCTTCCTTGCTTACGCGCGCTGCTATGCCGGCCTGGCGCAGTATGTCAGGTAACCCGATAACCGACACCAGCGCCGTTTCCTTGAGCAATATCATCCAAAGATTGCCGAGACCGGGCAGAGCGATGCGAATAAGCTGCGGCAGTATGATCTTCCACATCGTCTGGAACTTGCTCATACCCAGCGCGTGGCCGCCCTCATACTGACCGGCGGGGATTGCCTTGAAGGCCGATACGAACACCTCGCTGGAAAAGGCGGAAAACACCACTCCAAGGGCGATCATGCCTGCAACGAACGAGTTGATTTCGATTGCGGATTCATAACCCAGTGCCAGCAGCAGCTGTCGAATGCCGATCTGCAGGCCGAAATAGACCAGAAACAGTGTCAGGAGTTCGGGTAGGCCGCGAAAGATCGTAGTGTAGATTTCTGCGGCCATACGAATAGAGCGTTCATTGCTCTGTTTCGCCAGTGCCAGAAAAAAGCCCAGGACGAGCCCAAAAGGTAATGTGCAGACCGCCAGGCTGACGGTTATGAGAACGCCGGATGCGATTTGATCTCCCCATCCATCGGGTCCGAAACTCAGCAGGGTGAGTGTCTCTTGCATCGCTATCCGCTACGGCTAATTCGCCGTTTGTCCCCTCACTATTGGGATGGCGGGGCCTTGCCCGCCATCCCGACTCTTTGCAAGCCCTAATCAGTCGCCGTAAACGTCGACTTCGAAGTACTTGTCGTTGATTTCCTTGTATTTTCCGTTGGAACGGATCGCGGCGATTGCCGTGTTGAACATTTCCCTCAGGTCATCTTCACCCTTGCGGATCGCGATACCGGCTCCCTCGCCGTTAATGACCGGATCCGGTGTCAGCGTGCCGAGGATCTTGCAGCATTCGCCGTCCGGCGTTTCCAGCCACTCCGAAAGCACGATCACATCGTCGATAACGGCGTCGATGCGGCCACTGGCAATGTCGAGCTTGTACTCATCCGGTGTCGGATAGAGACGCAGATCTGCGGAGCCCAGCTTCTCTTCGGCGTAGTTCGAGTGGGTGGTGGAGCTTTGCGCACCCAGGATCTTTCCGTCGAGCCCGGCGTCAGTCGCATCGGTGATATCGGAGTCCTTGGGTACGGCGATCGCAGGCGGTGTGTTGTAATACTTGTCGGTGAAGTCGACCTTTTCCTTGCGCTCATCGGTAATCGACATCGAGGCGATGATGGCGTCGAATTTGCCGGCAATCAAAGACGGGATGATGCCGTCCCAGTCATTCGTGACAAATTCGCATTTGACCTTCATTTCGTCGCAGAGCGCTTTGGCAATGTCGACATCGAAACCAACCAGTTCACCGCTTGTGGTCAGATTGTTGAAGGGCGGGTAGGCGCCCTCGGTTCCGATCTTGATGGTTTTGCTGTGATTGTCAGCCTGAGCGGCTCCCAAGCTCAGCGCCAGCGCGGCTATTGCCACCGTGATTTTCGTTACATTTCGCATTGTTATCCTTTCTGCATTGTGCCGTGTGTTGATTGATTTTTGGCGGCACACAACGCGGCTCCTCCCAGACCCGCGTAAATGCCGATATTCCCATTGCCGAGCCCGGTTTATGCGGACTACCGTATTGCTCAACCGGCGGGAATTCCGAACTCCGAAAACGGGATATAGGAGACCCTATCGCCTCGTGTGACGACTGAAACGTCCTCGGGAAGTTCGATGAGACCATCGGCGCGGCGCAAGCCGGAAATGAGTCCCGACCCGTCATGGGGGAATTTGCAGGCCAGGAGACCTGCCTCCGTCTGTTCTAGCCAGCCGCGCAGAAATTCCCGACGATCAGTCTTCTTCCGGGCAATTTCGAAACCGGCGGAAACGGGAATGCGCAGGGGAGGACGGTAACGACCGCCGCCGAGGATCCGAAGAACGGGAATAGCATAGAGCAGGAAACAGACGAACGCCGCTACCGGATTGCCGGGAAGCCCGAGATAGACACAATTGCCGATCTGTCCAAAAGTCA
The DNA here is from genome assembly GCA_965228435.1 of Hoeflea sp. Taxonomy (GTDB): domain Bacteria; phylum Pseudomonadota; class Alphaproteobacteria; order Rhizobiales; family Rhizobiaceae; genus Hoeflea_A. The sequence goes on from OZ245818.1 coordinate 6,150,459, forward strand.
TCGGTCGACCGGGTTTGATAGCGATCTGCCACAGGTGCCGTTGTCCCAGTTTGTCCAAGGCACTCACCATATGGTCTTCGTCGCCGCGTGAGGCTCCACCGGTCGTCAAAATGACGTCGCAATCGACAGATGCTTCAGCCAAAAGGTTTTCGACACCGGCCCGTTCATCCTTCAAGACACCGAGATCGCTCACGGTGACCGGCTGTAAACGGCACAGCGCATCCAGCATATGGTGGTTGGAATCGAAAACCTGACCAACGTCGATCGTTGAGCTTGAACCGGGCCGCAGCAATTCATTCCCGGAAGAGACAAGGCCAACGCGCAGTTGACGATAGACTGAAATCTCAGCCAGGCCCAGAGAAGCCAGTGCTGCGATGTCCTGTGGGCGAAGCATCCGCCGAGCTTCAACAACGGTGTCGCCCGCCTGGACGTCTTCACCAGCGCGACGTCGATTGGCGCCCGGTTTGAGCCCGGCCGGCAGATCGACCGCCCGGCCATCGTCTGACAGTTGGCAGTCTTCCTGCATCGCCACGGAATCCGCGTTAACCGGCATGACAGCGCCGGTGAATATGCGCGCCGCGTGACCAGGTTTCAGTGTGACCTGTCCCAGATCTCCCGCGGCAATGCGCGGACCCAGGCGCATTTGGGTCGAGACAGCGTAGTCGCCGTGCGCAAAGGCATATCCGTCGACCGCGCTGTTGTCGTGCAGGGGCACATGTCGTGGCGCTGCGACCGACGTGGCGAGATGCCTTCCGAAGGCCTGGTCCAGCGGTATGGTCTCTTCGGGAGCTACTGCGGACAGTCGAGAGCATAACAGGTCGATGACCTCGTCGTGGCGCATTCGGTCCTTGTCGTGCAAGAAACAGTCGTTGATGAGATGTGCCTGGTCAGCCATTCATCGTGCGCCTTTCAAGACCGGTGTGCCGCTCGACGAAATCGGCGATCGCGTTGGTGTCGTCAAGGTCGAACACCGGCAGGGACGTCGATTCGACATCGTGATCGGCGGCGATGGCGACGATGGATGGGTCGCTCTCAGACAGCGGCGTGCGATCTGCTGCCTCCAGACGCCGCGCTTCAAGCTTGTCGTGGCCTTCGCGCTTGTAACCCTCGACCACGACGAGATCGCACGGGCCGAGCCTCGCCAGAATGTCGGGAAGCGGCGGTTCCGCCTCGTCGCGTAGCTCGTGCATCAGCGCCCAGCGGCTGCCGGAAACAATGGCGACTTCGGTCGCACCCGCCTGGCGGTGACGAAAGCTGTCGGTGCCTTCGGTATCAATGTCGAAGCTGTGGTGGGCATGTTTGACCGTCGAGACCTTCCAGCCGCGCTGCGTCAATTCCTCCACCAGGCGCACTGTCAGCCCGGTTTTACCCGAGTTCTTCCATCCGGTGATGCCGAAAATGCGTCCGGTCATGCCGGGCCGACCAGTGTCGCCGCCAATCGAGCGTGAACCGCTTCGGCCGTTACGAGGTCCTGTGGCGTGTTGACGTTGAAAAACGGATCGACGGTTTCTCCTTCAAGCTCGATCATTGGAAACTCGACCATGCGAAGGTCATGACGCCGCGCCCACGCGACCACTTTGAAGGTGTCCGTCGTGCTCATCCAGTCTTCGAGATCTTTGAGCAGTGCGACCGGCCAAAGCGCAAAGACCGGATGGCGGTTGCCGTCGGTCGTTGCCATGCCGATGGATCCGTGAGCAAGTGCGGTTGCAGTGGCCAACCGATCAACCAGATTGGTCGGGAAGAATGGCGTGTCGGCAGCGACCGTGACGATGTGCGATGCCTCGGGTTCCTGCTCGGCAATCCATGACATGCCGGCCGCGACGCCGGCGAGAGGTCCTGCAAATCCTGTAATGGTGTCAGCCACAACGGGCAGGTTGAATTCGGCCAGGCGGCCCGGGTCGCCATTGGCATTGAGCAGAATACGACGCACCTGGAGCGCCAGCCGATCACGGACCCGGCCCAGCATCGGCTCGCCACCGATCGGAAGCAGTGCCTTGTCGCCACCGCCCATGCGGCTCGACCGTCCCCCGGCCAAAATGCAGCCGACAATCCTGTCCCTGGGGTTCATAGCAATTGTGTCCGTGCCCTAACGAGAAGCGAGCGCGCCTTTGCGGTTATGTTTCTGATCCTCTTCGGAGACCTGTTTCGGATCAAGGTCATAGTGAATTCGTCTCTGTCCCGAAAGCGCCAGGAATCGTTTGCCGCGAGCGCGACCAACCAACGTCAAGTTGACCTGACGGGCGAGATCGACACCCCATGCGGTGAAGCCGGACCGCGAGACAAGGATGGGAATCCCCATGATCGCAGTTTTGATCACCATTTCCGAGGTCAGGCGGCCGGTGGTGTAGAAGATCTTGTCCTGCGGTTCGACGCCGTTGAGAAACATCCAACCGGCAATCTTGTCGACCGCATTGTGCCTGCCGACATCTTCCATGTAGACCAGCGGCCGGTCTTGCCGGCACAGGACACATCCGTGGATTGCTCCCGCGGTCAGATAAAGGGAGGGCGCAGTGTTGATTGTTTTCGTCAGCGCATAGAGCCACGAGGTGCGCAATTGGGCGTCGGGATCAAGCGTGATGTCATCGAAACCATCCATGACGTCGCCAAAAACCGTGCCCTGGGCGCAGCCGGATGTCCGCACGCGTTTCTGCAGCTTTTCCTCATAGTCGGTCTGTCGTTCGGTCCGCACCACGACCACGTCGAGGTCGTCGTCATAATCGATATCGGTCACCCGGTCGTCGCGCGATAGCATGTTCTGATTGAGCAGATAACCGACCGCGAGGAGATCCGGATAATCGCCGATCGTCATCATCGTGACGATCTCCTGGCGGTTGAGATAGAGCGTCAGCGGTTTCTCGGTCACCACCCGTGTCGTGACCGGAGAGCCGTTCTCGTCGACCCCTTCGACTTCGCGTGACAGCCGATGATCTTCGGGATCCGGCTTGATCAGGAAATCACCGTCGGCCATGCGTCATTGCCCTTCCAGTGCAACTTTTCGAGCTACATGGATAACGTAGAGCGCCATACACGCGCCAGCAATTGCCGCAGCCAACATGAGATAAAGCAAGGGGTAGGGGCCCGTCTCGGGACCAAGCAGCCAACCGGACAAGATCGACAGGCCCGCCCCGCCGCCGATCATGAGTGCACCGCCCAGACCGGAGGCCGAACCGGCGAGGTGCGGGCGCACGCTGACAACACCGGCGTTGGCGCTGGGCAAGGTCAGGCCATTGCCGAGGCCAAGGAATATCATAAAGCCGAAAAACGCGATCGGATGGGTCAGGCCGAGGCTGAAGGCGGTGATTGCTCCGACCATGCCGAAAATGACCACGAAGTTGCCAATCAACATCATCATGTTGATTCCGACCTGCACCGCATAGCGTCCCGACAGAAAGTTTCCGAGCAGGTAACCGATTGCGGTAATGCCGAAATAAATTCCCAGTTCCGATGGGCTAAGGCCGAGCATATTGATCGAAACGTAGGGTGCACCGCCAAGAAAGGCGAAGAAGGTCCCGGAGGTACAAGCGGCGGAAAGCGCGTAGCCCCAGAATCGCCGTGACCTGAACAGTTCTGGATAGGTCGCCAGTTGCGCCCTGAAGCTGTCGGAGGGGTGATGGTTCGTTTCGCCTAAGTCGAAGAAAACGAGCGTGAACACCAGGATTCCGAACGCCAGTGACAGCGCAAAGGCAGACTGCCAGCCGTAGATTTCTTCCAGAAAGCCTCCCGCCATTGGCCCAATCATGGGAATCAAGGTCATGCCCATGGTGATATAGCCGATCATGCTGGCCGCTTCGTTCGTTGATACCATGTCCCGAACCGCCGCGCGTGCCAGCGCGAAGCCGGCAACAACCGAGGTTTGAGCCAGCCGCGCGATGAGAAGCGTGTTGAAGTTCGGTGCAAACATGCAAACCAGCGTGGAAACAAGGAATATGGTCATGCCGGCCAGCATGATCGGCCGTCTGCCATACCGGTCGGACAAGGGGCCGACGATCAACTGCGTGAACGCGGTCGCACCCAGATAGGCGGAAACCAGCAGCGCCGCGAAGCTGTAATCGACCTGAAAATGATCTGCGATGCCAGGCAGGGATGGAAGAATCACGTTCATGTTGAGCGCACCGGCGCCGGTAACGACGACGAGCGTGCCGATATGGGGCGGCGTCGTTCGATCCAGAAACCGTGCTTTTTCCATGCCAATGGCTCCCCTCGGCCGGCTGCCAGATTCAGTTGGAAGTCGGGAGATTTGCAGAAGGAAACGTCGGATCGGGCGATCCGGCGCGGGCAACGCAGAATTGCACCTAACGAGCTCTCGCCACCCTGTGTTCGCGGTATAGCGTATAAAGACCGGTTACAACAACTACAGTGCTGCCGAGAATGGTCGCCGCATCCGGTATTTCGGCGAAAATGATTGCGCCCAGTAGAATTGACCAGAGCAGTGCGGTGTAGCGGAACGGTGCTACGAAGGCGATATCACCCTCGCGCATGGACAAGACGAGGAATTGGTAGCCGACCAGGATAAACACCGACGCGGCGAAAATCTGGATCCAGTGCAGGAATGTGATCGGTGCAAATGAGCCGGCGACAATCCACATGCCAAGGCCAGTCAGCGTAACGGCGATCGACGTAATTGCCGAGAGAAAGAGGGATGGCACATCCTCATCCGTGACCCTTGTAGCGAGATCTCGCACGGCAGCGCAGATCACCGCGCAGGCGACCAGCAGCGAAAAGGGCGAGTAACCGGTCGCTCCAGGCTGAATGATGATCAAAACGCCGCCGAACCCAACCATGATCGCGAGCCATCGGCGCCAGCCGACGGTTTCGCCCAGAAACAAAGATGCACCCAGCGTCACAGTCAGCGGCAGCGCCTGCAGAATAGCCGAAGCACTGGCCAGTTGAATATGCACCAGCGCGGTCAGGAAAAATATCGTACCGAGTGCCTCGCAAATTGTCCTCAGAACCGGCATGGGCTTCAACGCCGTCCGCAGCGGACGCATACTATCGCTTCGGTGAGCGATGAATGTAATCAGGACGGTCGCGACAACGCCGCGAAGAAAGATGGCCTGCCCCATGCTCATGTCCTCGGCAAGCGCCTTCATGAACACGTCATTGAAGACGTAGCCGGCCATCGACAAAGACATGAAGAAGGCTGCACGGAGATTGGCTGAGGACACGGTTATGGCAGCCGCTGAATGCGACGCATCAATCCGTGACGCATCGAATTAGCCGCCGGTGACGCTCATGTGGCGAGAAACCGCGGGGCGGTTGTTGCGACGGTCGATGATGAAATCGTGTCCCTTGGGTTTACGCAATATGGCGGAATCAATAGCTTGCGCCAGCAGTTCGTTGCCCTCGGATGCCCGCAGGGGCGCGCGCAGGTCCGCTGCATCGTCCTGACCCAGGCACATGTAAAGTGTGCCGGTGCATGTCAAACGAACGCGGTTGCAGCTTTCGCAGAAATTGTGGGTCATCGGTGTGATGAAGCCCAACCGACCGCCTGTTTCCGCGATCTCCGTGTAGCGGGCTGGTCCGCCGGTCTTGTACGGGATGTCGCGAATATCGAATTGTTTCGACAACTCGGCACGCACCAGTGAAAGCGGCATATACTGGTCCGTCCGATCCTCATCGATTTCGCCCATCGGCATGGTTTCGATGATCGTCAAGTCCATCCCGCTGCCGTGGGCCCAGCGGATGAGGTCCGGAATTTCCTTGTCGTTGAAGCCCTTTAGCGCAACGGTATTGATCTTGACTTTCAGCCCGGCGGTGCGGGCAGCCTCGATGCCCTCCAGCACGCGATCCAGGTTGCCCCAGCGGGTGATTTTTCGAAACTTGTCCGCGTCCAGCGTGTCGAGCGAGACGTTTATGCGGCGGACACCGTTGGCAGCCAGGTCTGCTGCCATGCGCGGCAGTTGCGACCCGTTGGTCGTCAGAGACAACTCGTCAAGCCCGTTGCCGATGTGCCGTGAAATACCAGATATGAAATGCATGATGTTCTTGCGGACCAGCGGCTCACCGCCTGTCAGTCGCAGGCGACGGACACCCTTTTCGATGAAGACCGTGCAAAGTCGATCGAGTTCCTCAAGCGTCAACAAATCCTTTTTCGGCAGAAAGGTCATGTTCTCCGACATGCAGTACGTGCAGCGGAAATCGCAACGATCGGTCACGGAGACGCGCAAATAGGAGATCGCCCGGCCAAAGGGGTCGATCATGGGTGCCCCGTCCGCTCCGGAAATCGTGCTTTTGGTATCCATCTTATCCCCTTGCAAAGGCTGGCTTATTGCCTGCCTTCAACCAGAAACGTCATCGTTGTTGACGAGAGCCTACTTATGTTGCGCGCATGGTTATAGTCGTCAAGGTCTCGGCAGGCGAGAAAAATCCTATGAGAAAGCACCCTTTGGAGCCACCAGATGGTGACGCCGGCCTGAACGTCCACGGTCGAGATATCTGGAAATCCCGATCGCTTCGTACTAAGTGCCGTCGGTGTGTGCAGGCAAACGATATGAGGTGAATGGTCTCAATGACGGCTCGGCCTACCGAATTACGGGTATCAAAAGACCGAAGAACACTGACTGTTCGCTTCGAAGATGGGCAAGACTTCGCATTGCCGGCTGAGGCACTTCGTGTGATGTCGCCATCTGCCGAGGTCCAGGGACACTCCGCAGAACAGCGGGTAACCGTGCCTGGAAAGCGTGACGTCCAGATTTCCGGTATGGATCCCGTGGGCAACTACGCGGTCAAGATCACCTTTGACGACGGGCACAATACCGGGATTTTCTCCTGGGTCTATTTTCGTGAACTGGGGTCCGAATTCGACAGCCGCTGGCAGGGCTATCTGGCCGAGCTGGAGGCGAAGGGCATGAGCCGCGACAAGGCCGAGATTCCGCGCTGATTGGTCAGGTCAGCGTCCAGAGGCCTCGAACTCCTCCATTCTCGCGATCATCCGCTGCATGACGTCGCCGACATGATTGCATTCTTCTTCGCTGGTGGTCGACATGGAATACTCGATCAATTCCAGCTCGATCGCCAGCGCTTTGCGCGTCAGTTCGCGGCCCTTGTCCGTGAGATGCAACCGTAAAATCCGCTTGTCCCGGTCATCCGGCCGACGTTCGATCAGACCGCGCTTTTCGATCTGGGGCAAGAGCATGCTGATGTTGGATCGTCCAACGAGCAGCTTGCGCGCAAGGTCCTGCTGAGAAATTCCCTCAAATCGATAAAGGTTGGCAAGAATGTCGAGGTGCGGGACCTTAATGTCCAGCGATGTCAAGGCCTTGGCAAGCTTCTGGTGGATGATCTGACTGGCTTTTGCCACAGCGATCCAGTTTCTGAATCGGGGATTGTCCCAAGGGAGGCCTTGATTTTTGTTCATAGTTGTACAATTATGTTCATGGTTGAACTTATTTATCGGAACCCGACTATGCCATCAATACAGCAAAAGGTCATCCGTCTGGGGTTTGGGCTCACAGAACGATTCTCACCCGGCTTGGCGGGGCGATTGGCGTTTCGCCTCTTTTGCCGTACGCCTTCACCTCGGCCCACGAGCGAAAAGGCCCGCCGGGCACTGGCCGACGCCGCTCCCGTTATGGCTCGCGCTGAACCCGTGACACTTGCAACATCGTCCGGCACAATTGCCTGCTATCGGTTTGCGCCAATTGCCGGTCAGGCGTCCGAAACGGTTTTTGTTGTCCACGGCTGGGGCTCGCGGACCGAGCACATGCTCCCCATTATCGAGGCCCTCAGGGCGTCCGGGCGGGCGGTCGTCGCGATCGACCTTCCGGGACATGGCGCTTCGTCTGGCCGCAGATTGAACATGGCGCTCGCGGTTGAGGCAGTGGACGCGGCCTGGCGACAGTTCGGCCCCTTCGCGACGATGATCGGACATTCGTTCGGCGGGGCGGTGATCGTCAATGTGGCGGCTGGGTCCGTCGGCCATGTGTCAGCGCGCAAGCCCGATCGGCTGCTGACCATCTCGGCGCCCAACTCCTTGCCCGATTTCTTCAGTCAGTTTGCCGATTGGATCGGCTTGTCGGGCCGGGGGCGCAAAGTGCTTTTCTCAGAGGTCGGTCGCGTGACGGGCAGCCCGCTTACGGATTTCGTCAGCGCGAGGCAGATTGCCGAAATCGGCGTGCCAACCCTGGTCATCCATGCCCATGACGACAAGGAGGTGCCGGTTGATAATGCCTATTGCCTTGTTGGTGCTGGACCGCATGTCCGGGTTTTCTGGGCCGACGGATATGGCCACCGCCGCATCCTGGCGGGGCGGGATGTCGCCCAGGTGATCGTCGACTTCGCCGACCAACCGACTGGCGCGGATGCGGAGCCAGGAATTGAAGCCTTTTCGCCCAAAGCCGATACCGTTACACATTCCTGACATACGGACGGGCGATTCCGACCGGGATCGCTTGCCCTGTCAGGAGAATGACTTATGAGCATCGTTGCAACCGTGGAGGAGCTGGAACGTCTGTATGGTGTTCCGGGGCAAACGTCGCTGGTTAAAGTCGCCACGTCGATGACCGATCAATATGCGCGTATTCTAAAGGCGTCGCCCTTCTGCGCCCTGGCGACAGTCGGCCCCGAAGGCCTCGACTGCACCCCGCGTGGAGACGAGCGCGGCTTCGTGCGAATCCATGACAAAAAGACACTGATGCTGCCCGACCGCCGCGGCAACAACCGTATCGATTCCCTGCGCAATGTCGTGCGCGACCCGCGAGTGGCACTGATGTTCCTGGTACCAGGGTCAGGCAACGCGCTGCGAATCAATGGCAGGGCCCATATCGACACCGACCCGGAGTTGCTCAAGAGCTTTACCGTCAAGGGAAGGGCGCCGCGCAGCGTGCTGATCATCACGATCCACGAAATCTATTTCCAGTGCGCGCGTGCCATCATCCGGGCACGTCTTTGGGATCCGGGCATGCAGATTGAACCGTCAGCCCTGCCGACGCCGGGTGAAATCCTCGCCTCGATGAGTGATGGGGAAGTCGGCGGCCAAACCTATGACGACGAATGGCATGGCCGCGCGCAAAAGACCATGTGGTAGAAGATCAGACGCGCCATTCGATCCACCGGCCGTGGAAATCGACCCGGGCCAGCTCTGTGCGAGAGCCTCCGGGCCAGCTTTCCAGGTGCGGGGCGGCTCCCGGACGACCGCCATCATCCTCCATTGTCACCAGAAAGACGGGAGCTTCCTCCGTGGCCCGAGCGCCGGCAGCTTCGATATGAGCCCGACCCGCCCGTTTGGCTGCATCCGGAAGGTATTGCCAGGCGATTGTGTGATAGACCACGTGGGCTTGGCCGGGTGTCGCCGTTTGCAAGCGCAGATCGAGCCAGTCGACGGCGTCGGCCCTGTCGACTTGCGCCGGCGATTGCGCGGCCAAATCAATGGCGGCCCGCATGCGATCCAGGCGCTCCGCCTGGTCGGCCCAGACATAGGAAAGCAGTCTTGTCCGGTCATCGGCGCAAGTCAGATCGAAGGGTGACAGATCGCAGCCGCGACGGTCCTCGATCGTGACGTCTGCAGCCTTGGGTGCGAGTCCTCGCCATTCAGGTGTCAGGCGAACAGACGAACCGATCGATCCATGCTGCTTTTCGTCCAGGTCATGATGGAACCGGTCGAGCAGCAGATTGAGACCGGCACTGGCGCCGACCTCGGAGAGTTTCAGTGGCATTCGAGTGCGGTCGGCAATGTGCATCAGCGCCGCATAGATCGCCGTTGACCGACGGACTTCGTTGGTCTGCGGAGGACTGGAAAGGCGCTGGGTCAGGAACCGGTCATGGGTGCCGATTGTGTTGCTGAGTGCAGTCAGCAACCGGCCGTCATCTTCTCTGTGATTGGGAGGGTAGACCGCGGCAAGGTCGGCGTCGTTTCCGGCCAGAACAAGCTCGTGCAGAGCTCCGCAGAGCCGCACGGGCAAGGCATCGCCGCTGGACGTCGGGTCTTCCTGCCAAGCCATCATCCGCTCGCGGAGACCGGAGGGCGGCAGTCCGTGTTGGGCAAACAGCGCACACAGATTTGCCGTGAATGGTGACCCGAGGCTGCTGCAGGATAGCTCTTGTCGCTCGAAGGCGGCGATCAGGTTGGTCGACAGCGGTTGGAAATCATCCAAGATTGAGTTCCTGGAAGAAGTCATTGCCCTTGTCGTCGATGACGATGAAGGCGGGGAAATCCTCGACCTCGATTTTCCAGATCGCCTCCATGCCGAGCTCGGGATATTCCACGACCTCAACGCTCTTGATGCATTCCTGCGCCAGCAGTGCGGCGGGGCCGCCGATCGATCCGAGATAGAACCCGCCGTGGCGTTTGCAGGCCTCTCGTACCGTGCGCGATCGATTGCCCTTGGCCAACATCACTTTCGAACCGCCAAAGGATTGAAACTGGTCGACGTAACTGTCCATGCGACCGGCGGTCGTTGGCCCGAACGAACCCGACGCATAGCCCTCCGGCGTCTTGGCCGGGCCCGCATAGTAGATGGGATGGTTCATGAAGTAGTCGGGCATGTCGTCGCCGCCCTCGAGGCGCGCACGGATCTTGGAATGCGCAATGTCGCGGGCGACGATGATGGTGCCTGAGAGTGAAAGACGGGTTTTGATGGGATGTTTTGTCAACTCGCCGAGGATCTGTTCCATTGGCTGGTTGAGATCGATCCGCACGACATCGTCGGTCAGCGCCTGTTCGTCGATTTCGGGCATATAATGCGCCGGATTGGTTTCGAGCGCCTCAAGGAAAATGCCCTCGCGGGTGATCTTGCCCTTTGCCTGTCGATCGGCGGAACAGGAAACGCCCAATCCGATGGGCAGCGAGGCGCCATGGCGTGGCAGGCGGATGACGCGTACGTCATGGCAGAAATATTTGCCGCCGAACTGGGCGCCGACACCCATTTGCTGGGTCAGTTTGTGAACTTCCGCTTCCATTTCCAGGTCACGGAACGCGTGACCGTCCTCCGAACCTGAAGTGGGCAGGTCATCGAGATATTTTGTGGAAGCCAGTTTGACCGTTTTGAGGTTCATTTCGGCTGATGTGCCACCGATCACGATCGCCAGGTGATAGGGCGGACAGGCGGCGGTACCGAGCGTGAGGATCTTTTCCTTGAGGAATTCGATCAGGCGGTCATGGGTGAGAAGCGACGGTGTTCCCTGGTAAAGGAACGTCTTGTTGGCCGAACCGCCACCCTTGGCGACGAACAGAAAATTGTAGGCGTCTTCGCCTTCCTCGTAGATGTCGATCTGCGCCGGAAGGTTGTTGCGCGTGTTCTTCTCCTCAAACATGGCGAGCGGCGCCAACTGCGAGTAACGCAGGTTTTTCTTCTCATAGGCATCGAGAACGCCCTTCGAAAGCGCATCCCGGTCGCCGCCTTCGGTCCAGACTCTGCGTCCCTTCTTGCCCATCACGATGGCCGTGCCGGTGTCCTGGCACATGGGAAGAACGCCGCCAGCGGCGATGTTGGCATTTTTGAGAAGATCATAGGCCACGAACCGATCGTTGTCGGTCGCCTCCGGATCGTCGAGAATCGACGCAAGCTGCTTCAGGTGGGCTGGCCGCAGAAGGTGATTGATATCGGAAAAGGCGGCCTCGGTCAGAAGCCGCAACCCCTCGGGTTCAACCGTTAGAATATCTTGCCCGCGAAAGGTGTCGACCGATACGAAATCGGATGTCAATTTCCGGTAGGGCGTCTGGTCGGGTCCGTGCGGAAAAAGATCTGCTTTAGCGGCTTCGGACATGCAGCTTACCCTCCAGTGACAGGCATGAAACAGGCCATCATCTAGGCCGAAGTGCCAGCGATTGCAATCTTCGGTCATTGACCGAAAACACGTTACAAATGGAAAACGGGCGACCCGAAGGCCGCCCGCTCGTCCTGCCGTCGATCTGATTGACGTCAGCTGTCTTGTTTTTTGATGAAGTCAGCGATTTGCCCGGACAGTTCCTGGTACTCGCCGCAGTCACGTCCCTGGCACAGCCGGCGGATTTCGGCCAGTTGCTGAAGTGCACCCGTCAGATCACCCTTTTGGAGCAGGGCTTCGCCCATGTACTCGCGTACCAGCGTGTAGGTGGGGTCGATCGCCAATGCCTGGCGGTAATAAGTCAAGCCAACTTCGATGCGACCTGCTTTGCGGTGCGAATAACCAAGATAGTTGAGGATCCGCTTGTCGCCGCGGTCTGCGCCGATCGACAAGACGTCGATGGCCTCATCGTAGCGGCCGGCTTCGGCTAACTGGCGCCCGGTTTGATAGAGGCTCTCGTTATCGAGGCTGGAATTGCGGGGCACACATTTGCGCTGCTTCTGGTCGTAGACCTCCCCGCGCGGACAGTTTCTGTTCGATGAACCGGAATCGCCGCCAGCCGAATAGGCCGGAAGAGGTGCCATCAGGCCCACGGATACAAGCAATGTAAATGTCGCCAGAGCAGTTTTCATCGGTATTCCTCTGTTGGTTCGCTGTCGATCGGCATCATACACACATTCGTCCAAGCTGCATTCACGATCACATCAGTCTTTGAACACACTGTCTTGATCGGATCTTGTCTATTTGTCCCGCTTGAAACGGCTTTCAAGTCCGCCGGTCGAATTCAAGAGCAAGGGGCGGAGTGTGGGGTCGGAATAGCGAGCCTAAAGTGCGGCCATTGATGTATGGTTTCGCTATGAGGAAGAAAATGACCGAGATGTCAGCTGATATTCGCATCGCCGCGGCGCAGATGCGCGATGCCGAGCGCTGGGAAGCAGTGCAGAACCGCGACAAGGCCCATGACGACCGTTTCATCTACGGCGTCAAAACCACCGGCATCTATTGCCGTCCATCCTGCGGGTCCAAAGCTGCGCGTCGCGAAAACGTTGTGTTCTTCGATGATGCGGCTGCGGCGATGGAAGCGGGTTTTCGTGCCTGTAAACGCTGCAAGCCCGATGGGCCGAGCAAAGAGCAGAAGAATGCCGATATGGTCGCCGCCGCCTGCCGGACAATCGACGATGCGGAGGAACCACCCAGTCTCGAAGCCCTGGCCAGGCAAGCTGGCGTCAGCCGGTTCCACTTCCATCGGGTTTTTCGCGAGATCACCGGCGTAACGCCCAAGGCATATGCCGCGGCGCGGCGTGTGGGAAAACTGCGCGGCGAACTGGAGGCCGGCGCCAGCGTGACAAGCGCGATCTTCGATGCCGGTTACAATGCAAGCAGCCGGTTTTACGAAGAATCGAGCAGCCGATTGGGAATGCGCCCGAAACAATATCGTGACGGAGGTCGCGATACCCGCATCAAGTTTGCCATTGGTGAGTGCTCGCTGGGCGCAGTGCTTGTGGCGGCAACGGAAAAAGGCGTCTGTGCCATCGATTTTGGTGAGGATGCGGAAACGCTGCTCAACGAATTGCAGGATCGCTTTCCGCATGCGGAACTGGTGGGCGGCGACAGTGAGTTCGAAGCTTTGGTCGCGAATGTCGTTGGCCATCTTGAAACGCCCCAGGGCGATCTTGATCTGCCACTGGATATTCGCGGGACTGCGTTTCAACAAAAGGTCTGGGAAGCTCTGCGTCAGATTCCAGCCGGCTCCACCGTGAGTTACGCGGATATCGCGAAGCGGATCGGCAAGCCGTCAGCGGTTCGTGCTGTGGCACAGGCATGCAGCGCGAACCGGATCGCAGTGGCGATTCCCTGTCACCGCGTCATTCGGCGTGACGGCGATCTTTCAGGATATCGCTGGGGGGTCGAACGAAAACGGACGCTTCTTTCCCGAGAGGCGCAGTCATGAGCGCGATTGCTGTGGGCGAACCCATCACGGACGCAACCATGGGGCCGGATATCATTGACCGGCTCGATTGGACCCGCCTGGAAGCGGATCTTTGTCGGCGGGGCTTTGCCACAATGGGCCCTTTGCTCGAACCGGAGATCTGCCGCGCCATCGCCGGGTGCTACGACGACGATCGTCGCTTCCGCAGTCACGTGAGGATGGCTCGACACGGTTTCGGGCAGGGTGAGTACAAGTATTTCAATCATCCACTGCCGGACATCGTCGCCGCACTGCGAACAATCCTTTACCCGCGCCTCGTGCCGATTGCCAACCGATGGCAGGAGCAGACGGGCCGGGACGAGAGGTTTCCGGCCCTGCATGAGCACTTTCTGCATCGGTGCCACGACGCCGGTCAGACCCTTCCCACGCCGTTGCTGCTGCGTTATCGGACCGGCGATTTCAATTGCCTGCATCAGGATATTTACGGCCCCCTCGTGTTTCCGCTGCAGGTGGCGATCCTGCTATCCGATCCGTCTGCCGATTTCTCCGGTGGCGAGTTCGTGCTCACCGAGCAACGGCCGCGCATGCAGTCGCGCGCCGAGGTCATTCAACTGGGGTTGGGTGAAGCGGTTGTCTTTGCGGTCAATGAGCGACCGGTGGAAGGCAAGCGGGGTGTGTACAGGGTGCGCATGCGCCATGGCGTCAGCCAGGTGCGCAGTGGTGAGCGTCATGTACTCGGAGTCATCTTTCACGATGCCGCCTAACGCGGCGATCGTTTGGATCAGGGCTCGTCCGGCACCGCCGGTGGCGGTCCGGCAGCCTGTTCGACCGCCTGCTGCGCGGCACCGGCGATGGCCTGTCTGGCTTCCTCGCCGATGGGCTGATCGCCGACCACTTCGACGGTCACGTTGCGCTGTGCGAAGCTGATGCCGTTGGCCTCGAACGCGTCGCGCACCTTTTGATAGGCGTCCCTGCGGATCAGCCATTGCGCTCCGGGCTTGGCCATGAACTTGACGCCGACAACCATGTTGAATTCTTCCATACGCCGTACGCCCTGGGATTTCAGCGTCTGGATAATGTGCTCGCCATAGGCTTCGTTTTCCAGCAACTCCGCGCCAATCTTCTTGACGATCTTCTTGACCAGTTTGATGTCGGTGTCGAAGGGAACTCTGAACTCGAGCCGCATGATGACCCAGTCGCGGCTGTAATTGGTGAGCGAGGTCAGTTCTCCGAAGGGTATGGTGTGAATGGCACCCAGGTGATGGCGCACACGCAGTGAGCGGATCGACATGGATTCCACCGTGCCGCGCAGCGTGCCGATCTCGATATATTCTCCAATGCGGAAAGCGTCGTCGATCAGGAAGAAGATGCCCGACACGATGTCCTTGACCAGCGCTTGAGCGCCGAAGCCGATGGCGATGCCGACAACGCCGGCTCCCGCAAGCAGCGGTCCGACATTGACACCGAGTGACGACAGAATGGTCATCAGCACGACCGCGATCAGGGTGACCATCAGGGTCACGCGCAGAATTGGCAGGAGGGTTGCCATGCGGGCCTCGGGGCCAGGCGCCTCGCTGCCCTGCGGCGGAACATAATTGGCCAGTCTGCGATCGATGGCGGATTTTGCCCAAATCCAGATCAGATCGGCGATGAGCAGAACCAGGATGATATCCGCCAGCACACCGACAATCCGGCCGGTGACGGTTTCAGATCCGGAGAGGCTGAAGATGTTGCCGCCCCAGGTGGCGAGCAACGCAACGATCGCGCCCATGACAGCGACGAAGCGCACGAAGCGACGGGCGATCGGGCGATAAAGCTCGAGCGAAGGCACGATTTCTTCGTCCTCGTCAACCTCGGCGGGTTCGTCGAGTGTCGGTATGACGGCGGTTTCAGATTCAGGAACGGTGCTATCATTTGCCGCCATTGCGACGGGTTCCAGAGCCACCGTACCCTGTGGTGCTGGTGTATCGGGATGCTCCTTTTCCTGCTCCGAATTCCTGCCCTCCGCCTGATCGAAAAAATAGTCGATGCAGCCGTTGCAAAGCCGGGTCACCGGAAACAGCAATCCGAGAATGATCACCGTCCACATCGTCTCGGTCGCGTTGAGCAGCCAGAGAAACCAACTGATCAGCGTGAGGACCGAGAGGTAGCCGGGCCAGAACCTGGGTAATCCCGCCGCCACGTTGTCCGGGCTGGCTTTTTTGGCGATCAGCCAGGAGAGATGCCAGATGGCCATGATGATGGCCAAAGCGCAGAGCGCACCCTCCGCAACGGCGATCCCCAATGTTGCTCCAAGCGCGTCGGTCTCTCCCGCCAGGTGCTCGAAAATGTCCGTCATTGTCAGTGCGAGGATCAACAGGGATGCGACCGCAACGGTCCAACGATGCAGCGGACGGGCAATATCGTTGCTGAGCGGAACCAGCCGCAACTCAGGCACTCGTGGCGCCAGCACGAAGAGGGAAACGGTGGCGGCCACCCGAATGGCAATGACAATGGTCAACAGGTTGAGGACTGTGTTTTCGACGAATGGCGGCCAGTCGAAACTGAGGAACGTGCCGATGGTGCCGATGGAAAAGACAAACAGGCCGGCGAAGATCAGCGAGGCGCGTTGGGCTGCAGCTTGCAGCCGCTTGCCGAGTGACTGGGCATGGCTGAATTCCAGGCCAAGCAGTATTTGCTGTGTATATTGTCTGAACAGCCATTCCAGGCCGCTGCCGATGACCAGGAAGATGAGCACATAGGTGATGGTTCGCAGCGACTGTTCAGCCGACAATTGCTGCTGCCAGGATTGCGCCAGGAAGCTCGGAGCATCCGGCAGGTTTCGCCAACTGACCGTCAGATCGACCAGGCGCTGGCGTACCCTTTCGACCCTGCGGGCGATTTCCTGCTGGAAGTTCTCGGCCGCCTCCGCACCGGCGAGGGAATCATTGTCCGCCTCCTGGCCCCTGGCTCGCAGCCACTCAACCATCGACGGGTCTGACAGCAGACGCATCAGCTCACGGACATCGTTGGGTGAAGGTGGTCCCGGTTCGGCCTGGGTTTCGGTCGGTTGCGAGCTGCCCGGCATGAATTGCGCGAGACCAGGGTTGGCCAGTGCCAAGCTCATCAACACGACCAGGAGCGGAAGGAACAAACGATGTCGGATCTTAAGCATCGATGGCCTCCGCGGCGGTGTCTTCCGCTGCATCGGCTCTGGCAGTCGCCTTTTGCCTCAAGACCATGTCCTTTGGAGAGATATCCGGTGCGACAAGTCGCTCGACGGTCAGCCGCCCGGCCTGTGGCTGGAGCTGGCAGGCAAGGCGCACATCGTCCGGAGCGTTCAGTCTGGCCAGCGTCTGCCGCTCCACCTGGGTTGGTTCGTTGAGATCGGCTTGGGCTTCGAGGATACGAACGCGGCAGGTACCGCAGCGTCCGCGACCGCGACACAGATTGGCATGCGGCAAATCGCTGATTCGGGACAATTCCAGGAGGCTCGCACCGGTTTCGGCTTCGATGGTTGGCCCGCGCAGATAATCGATGACGACCAGACCCTGTCTTCGAGCCCGCAGGCGCACCCATCGCAGAACAACGGCAGCGATCACCATTGCGCCGTAGATGTACATGGTTATCCAGAAGATTTGATTGGCCAAAGCCAGGTTCGCAAGAACCTCTGCCTGTTGCTCGGCGGCCGCCTCCTGTTCTGCTTCGGTGAGTTCGACCGGCGGAGCCGCCGGCTCCTCGGCGACGATGGCGGCGTCGTTGATCACTTCGTTGCCGGCATCGACAAAACCGAGCAAAGCAAGAACCGGGACCGCAACGAACAGAGGATAGATCATCCAGGCCAAGCGATCCCACCAGCTTTTGAGCCGGATCCAACTGAAGATCCCGATGCTGGCATGGATCCAGATCACGATGACGACAAGCACCTGACGCAGGCCTTCAAGCGGATTGTCCAGCCAGAAGTAGGTGAGGATGACGCGATAGGTGGGTTCGAATTGAAAAAAGTTCTTGATGGCGTAGATGCCGATCACGTGGGATGCGAGCAGCGGCACGATCAGCAGCCCGAAGACCAGTTGCGCGCCGTCATAGCCCGACATGCGAAGCGTGCTTCGGTGATAGAGGGCATGCAAACCGAGCACCGTGTGCACCAGGAAGGACAGCATCACCAGGAGGGACAAGGGCGGAAAGGTCCAAGGCGCCGTCAGATAGGCGCTCGCTGCGTCGGTAGCCTCCACGGAGAAGAGCCCGAAGGCCATGTTCAGCAGGTGGCTCGTTACGAATAGGTACAGGTAAGAGCCGGTCAGCATTCTCAGATTTCGTATCATTGGTCTTCTTAGTCCCCCAGACCCAGAGAGCGAATTTGGAGGCATTGCCGGGAGAGGTCAAATTTTCTTTGCGCGGCGCCGATCGCCGTTCTTGATCTTATCCATAATTCATGATTTCTGGATATTTCATCGGCGAAGACAATTCTGTCAGATCATGTCACTGAAAAAGTGCCGGTTGACTGGCGGCGATCCGGAATCGCAAGGGTCGGGTGGAAATCGGGGGACTACGATGGACGAGCGGCTTTCAAAGCAACTGGGTGCTGAATTTGTCGGTACGGCCTTTCTGTTGGCCACCGTGGTGGGCTCCGGGATCATGGCGGAGGAGCTTGCTGGCGGCAACGTGGCCATTGCCTTGCTGGGGAATACCATCCCGACCGGCGCCATCCTGGTCGTCCTGATCACGATGCTGGGGCCGATATCCGGCGCGCATTTCAATCCAGCCGTGACAATGGTTTTCGCGATCCGGCGAGAGATTTCACCGTCACACGCGGTCGGATATGTCCTCGTACAAATAGTTGGTGGACTCATCGGTGTCTGGGCGGCGCACCTCATGTTTGATCTGGAAGTTATGCAGTTTTCCCAGAAGGTGCGGACCGGATCGGCTCAATGGTTTGCCGAATCGGTGGCGACGTTCGGCCTGGTTTTTACAATTCTTGCCACGCTGCGATCCAACGAGAAGGCTGTGGCGATGAGCGTTGGGCTTTATATTACGGCGGCCTACTGGTTCACTGCGTCGACGTCTTTCGCCAATCCGGCCGTGACCATCGCGCGTGGATTTTCCGACAGTTTTGCCGGAATCAGGCCGCAAGACGTTGTTCCATTTGTCATGGCTCAGTTGTTTGGCGCGTATCTCGCATACGCGTTTTGCCGATGGCTGCTTGCCGCGAAAGGTGAGGGTGCTAAGCAACACCATTGATCAATTTTTTAGGAAATGGACCGTATTTTACCAAATTCGACCGCCAACTGCTTGCGCTTGACATTCCACAATGCGTAGCTATGGCGAATAGAGGACACTTCCGGCGATGGGGCGCCAGGTGTCCCGGGAATCGTCGGAGGGCACGGGTTTGAAAACCGGAAAGATTGGATTGTTCTGTAGCGCGGCAGCCGTGACGGGGATGCTGTCGACCGGCTTTGTACTGTCAACCACCGGAGAAGTTCAGGCGCAGCAACGCACGTCGCTTTTCGAGCTGATCTTCAACCCGCGGGCGCGGGAGAAGCGCCGCCTGCGGCAGCAGCATCAGGAACAACAACGGCTTAAGGCCAAACGTCGAGCCGCCGCGCCGAAGGTTCGTATCAGCGCTCCGAAGGTCTACACTTACAAGCCTGATAGCATGAAAACGGTGGACCTGACGCCGCTTTCAACCGTCGAAATCGCCTCGGCTGACCCGTACGCAGGTCCGTTCATAACCAGCGCTTTCGACGAATCGCGCCGCTTTCTGGAAGGCCAGAAGATCACGACGACCAAAGAGGTCGGCGAAGCGTTGATCGCCTATTACAGCGAAAACCATGATTTCGTGTGGATCGACGGCACCGCACCGAATGACAATGCCCGCGCCGCACTCGAGGTGATGGAGCGTGCAGCCGAGGTCGGCCTTTCTCCGGCTGATTACCGTATCGAATTGCCAACGGACGGTTTCGATATGACCGCGATGGCTGACCGGCAGCGCGAACTCATGCTGTTCGAAATGAACATGAGTGCAAAAGCGCTGACTTACGTGTTGGATGCCACGCGCGGCCGCATCGATCCCAACAGGCTGTCGGGCTATCACGATTTTGAGCGTAAGAAAGTCGATCTGGCATCGGCTCTTGGCAATTTGGCCGCGACGTCCGATGCGGGTGTCTATCTATCCGGTAGCAATCCGGGCAACGACAAGTTCAAGGCCCTTGTTGCTGCATTGGCTGAAATGCGCGGAGCCGATCAGGAAGAAAGGATCGTCATCGCGAAAGGCACGTTCCTGAAGCCTGGCACAAAAAATCCGGAGCTCGCCAATGTCGTGGCGGCGATCCGCAAACGGGGATCGGACAAGCTGCTGGTCGACCACGGCCTCACGCTTTATGAATTCGAGATTGGCGGCAGCGATCGCTACTCTCCTGAACTGGTCAAGCTCGTTAAGGACTTCCAGCGCGAGAACGGCCTGTCGGTCGACGGTATCGTCGGCAAGATGACCATCAGCAAGCTCGTGGACATGTCCAACGAAGACAAAGTCGAGAAGCTTGTCCTGGCAATGGAACGGCTGCGTTGGTTGCCGCGCAGTCTTGGCACCCGTCACGTTTTCATCAACCAGCCGGCCTACCGGGCGACCTATGTCGCCAATGGCAAGGACTCGTTGTCGATGCGGGCCATTGTCGGCAAGCGCTCCAACCAGACGAGCTTCTTCCAGGACGAAATCGAGAGGGTGGAATTCAACCCGTATTGGGGTGTTCCGGGTTCGATCATCGTCAACGAGATGTTGCCGAAACTGCGTCAGGATCCATCCTATCTCGACCGCCTCGGCTACGAAGTGACCGATCGGCGCGGCCGCCGCATTTCCTCGCGCAGCGTCAACTGGTGGAAGGTTGGGGTGAATGTTCCGGTTGACGTTCGCCAGCCTCCAGGTCGTAACAATGCGCTGGGTGAATTGAAGATCCTGTTTCCCAACAAGCATGCGATCTATATGCATGACACGCCGACCAAAAAGCTGTTCGAAAGGGACACCAGGGCCTTCAGCCACGGTTGCGTCAGGCTTCAGGACCCCCGCGGGATGGCGGCAGCCGTGCTCGGCAGCTCGCGTGAACACGTCGATGCTCAAATCGAACAGGGAAGCAATCTGGCCGAACATCTGCAGGAGCGGATTCCGGTCTATGTGTCCTACTTCACCGCCTGGCCGCAGGACAATGGCGGCGTGGAGTACTACGCGGACATGTATGGACGCGACAAGCGGCTGGATGAGGCTATCGCGCGCACGAACAAGGCACGCGGCAACGGCTGACCGGGTTCAGACGGCCTGCTGACCTGTTTCGGCGAGCAGGCCGTAAATCAGATCCGCGGTCAATTCGTCATAGTGATGGATGATGTGGCTGGGAGACAGCTCCTCGACCGCGGATTCCGAATAGCCGAAAGAAACGGCAATAGACGGTATTCCGGCGTTTCGTGCTGCTTCGATATCATTGACAGAGTCACCGATCATGACTGCAGCGGAACGACTGCCCCGGGCGCGGTCGATCGTTCCCTCTATGTGGCCGCGATGCGGTTTGCGCACTGAAAAGCTGTCTCCGCCGGTGATTGCGGCAAAATTGTCCGATAGATCGAGCAGTCGGAGCAGGCGGGTTGCCAGAGCCTCCGTTTTGTTTGTGCAGATGGCCAGGTCCATCCCCGCCTTCTCGAGGCGCTGCATTGCCTCCGGAAGTCCGGGATAGGGCGCAGACGATCCGGGCATTGTCGCACTGTAGTGTTCGAGGAAACGGTTGAAGAGCATGTCCATCTCACCGTCCGCCGGCAAGTGATCTTGCAGGTCGAGCGCCCGCTCTATCATTGCGCGGGCGCCTGAGCCCACGAGGTATGTCATGTCTTCGAAGACAACCGGGTCGAGCCCAAGTGCTTCGATCGTGTGATTGAGGCTGTTCATCAAGTCGGGAGCCGTGTCCAGCAGTGTTCCGTCGAGATCGAAGATGATCAGCGGTTTGGGCATGGAATCCCCCGTCCAGCAAAGCGTTTCTGTGTTTCGCCTAGGCCAGGGAGCAGCGGAATGCAAGGGCTGGCGGCGGTGTACGTCAGGATCAGGCAAATTGCTGGCCCGCAATTCGGTCAATCGACCTCCAACTCGCTGCAGGGCTTGGATTTACGGCTTTGCTTGGCGCGCCGGCCATGGTAACAGCGCCACAGTCAATTACTGGGAGCGGACGGCGGATGGACGCCCGTCAACTGAAAATCGAGGCCGCCCGGGTCGCGCTGGACAGTGTCGAATCCGGCATGAAACTGGGGATCGGGACTGGAAGTACGGCGGAAGAGTTCGTCCGGCTTTTGGCTGAGAAGGTCGAAGCCGGTCTGGTGGTGCGCGGCGTGCCGACATCAGAACGGACGGCAGGACTGTGTGTGGAGCTCGGAGTTCCCATATTCTCGCTGGATGAACTGCCACATCTCGACTTGACGGTGGATGGTGCAGACGAAGTGGATCCGGAACTGCGTCTGATCAAGGGCGGGGGAGGCGCCTTGTTGCGCGAGAAGATCGTCGCCGCGGCATCGGATCGGCTGATCGTGATTGCCGACGAATCCAAGGTGGTCGATGTTCTTGGCAAGTACCCATTGCCTATCGAAGTGAACGTTTTCGGCTTGACGGCAACGCGTCTGGCGGTTGAAAAAGCGGCCGAGACACTGGCGCTTACCGGTTCCATAGAACTTCGCATGGATCGAGACGTGCCGTTCGAAACAGATGGCGGAAACCAGATCCTGGACGCATCATTTGGCCGCATTCCAGATGCAGAAGCGCTATCCGTCGCCTTGCAGCAAATTCCGGGGGTTGTCGAGCACGGATTGTTTCTCGACCTGGCATCCGCAGCCATCATTGCCGGTGAATCCGGCATCAAGACATTGAAGAACTAGAGGGAAATCAGAAGCGATGAAACAGATAAGTGGGGCGATTGGACTGCGCAAAACCATGCTGGCGTTTGCGGCCTTTGCTGCAATCAGCCTTTCCAACACTGCCGGGGCACAGGAACCGACCGCCGAACACCTGCAAAGTGCGCGCGCCGCCATGAATGCCATTCGAGCGACCGATCAGTTTGATGCCATACTCCCGACTGCCGCACAGAACCTGAAGACAACCCTCATTCAGACCGCACCGAACCTTCAGGATGTCATCTCGGTTACGGTCGACGAGACCGCGATCGAGATGGCTGGGCGCCGGGCAGACCTGGAACGTGAGGCCGCTGCCATCTATGCCCGCAATTTTTCCATCGAAGAGCTTGAAGCCATGCGCGCCTTTTACGAAAGCACCGCAGGCCAAAAGCTGCTCGAAGCCGGTCCGATCGCAACCCGCGAACTGCTTCAGGCAGCGGAAGTCTGGTCGAACGGTATTGCTCGCGACCTCGCGACCGCCACGGAAAAAGCGCTGAAAGCGCGATTGGGCGAAAATCCAACCGGCGCTAATGGTGGAACCAACGACCAATCGCAATAGGGCGGTCACGGCGAGTTGAAATAAGCCCGGTCAACGCCGGGCTTTTCTTTTTATGTAAGCCGTTTATCTAGGGTGTCGCGCCTGCCTACGCTCCTTAGCACTGCAGGCCGGAGATCAGCGATCAGCAACGAGAGGGCGCCTCAATGGCCGATTATGACTACGATTTTTTTGTGATCGGTGGTGGATCCGGCGGGGTTCGGGCTGCGCGCCTTGTGGCGGGCATGGGAAAGAAGGTCGGCATTGCTGAAGAGTATCGTTATGGCGGCACTTGCGTTATCCGCGGATGCGTGCCGAAGAAACTCTTTGTCTACGCTTCGCACATCTCCGAGGATATCGCCGACGCCGAGGGCTACGGGTGGACCATCGGCGAGAGCACGTTCGATTGGCCGACGCTGATCCGCAACAAGGATCGTGAGATTGATCGCCTGGAGGGTCTCTACAAGATGGGTCTGGGCAATGCCGGTGCCGAGATATTCGAAACCCGGGCCGAACTGGTTGACAGCCATAGCATCCGGCTTTTGTCGACCAATCAGATCGTCACAGCGGACAAGATCTTGATCGCCGTCGGAGGACATCCGAACCGCGTGGAAGGGCTTGTCGGGCATGAGTTGGCGATCAGCTCCAACGAGGCGTTTCACCTGGAGGAACTGCCGAAAGCCGTGCTGATCGCCGGTGGTGGCTACATCGCCGTGGAGTTCGCCAACATCTTCCACGGTCTCGGTGTCGAGACGACGCTGATCTACCGTGGTGTCGAAATTCTCAAGAATTTCGACATGGATATCAGGCGAAGCCTTCACAGGACGATGGAAGAAAAGGGAATTCGCATCCTCTGTGGCGAAGTCATCCGGGAGATCGTCCGTTCGGCCGACAATCGGTTGGATGTGACAACATCGGAAGGCAAGAACCTCAAAGTGGATCAGGCGATGCTTGCGATCGGCCGGGTCCCCAACACCGATGGACTTGGTCTGGACCGGGCCGGCGTGGAGCTCGATGGACAAGGAGCTGTTGTCGTCGACGGTTTCATGCGCACCAATGTGGACAACATCTTTGCCGTTGGCGATGTGACCAACCGCGTGCAGCTGACGCCCGTGGCCATCCATGAAGCCATGTGTGTCGTTGAGACCGCCTTCCGCGACAATCCAACCAGTCCGGATCATGACATGATCGCGACTGCGGTCTTTTCGCAGCCCGAGATCGGAACCGTTGGGTTGTCGGAGGACGAAGCAGGACGGCAGTACGAAGATCTCGAGGTCTATCGCGCCGAATTCCGTCCGATGAAGCACACCCTGTCCGGCCGCCAGGAAAAATCGATCATGAAACTGATCGTCAACGCCGCGGACCGGCGCGTGATTGGCGCACATATCCTTGGACCCGACGCCGGAGAGCTTGCCCAGGTGCTTGCAATTCCACTCAAGGCTGGATGCAGCAAGGACGATTTCGACCGGACGATGGCCGTCCATCCGACCGCCGCCGAGGAGCTGGTCACCATGTACCAGCCGACCTACCGGGTGAAGAATGGCGAACGCGTAGATGGCTAAAGTCAGTGATTTCAAAAGTGTTGATGGTGCTCTGCCCGACCGCACCAATCGATTGAGTCAACTCTCGGAGCCGGTATATTCGTTGCACGCTTGGCGCCAGGCCAGGTGATGGAGATTTAATGTTCACGATTGCGGGTAACCGCTGACCCCAAGCTCTGGGGTGCCGATCATGAAACACGCTGGCGGTCCGTCGCTTCAGCAGTGGTTCATTCTGGCCTGAATACACCCTCATCGAAAACCGAATGTGAGGAGCAGGCTCCAAGCCGGTTGCTGTTGGTCGTGCCTTCAGAATCGGCAGACTGAAAGACAACGACCCATGAACATACGACCAACGATCTCCGCGGATATTCCCTCTCTCAAACGGGTGCTGGATGAGACCGAGCTTTTCCCGAGCGCCATGCTGCCCGACATGTTGAGCGGGTTCCTTTCAGGTGATGAAGGCGAAAGCGTCTGGTTTACGGCCGAGGAGGATGGACGCGCCATTGGCTTTTGCTTTGCTGCACCTGAAGCCCTCACAGAGGGCACTTGGAACATGCTCGCAATTGCCGTGCTTCCTGAAAGACAAGGCGGCGGTGCCGGTGGCGCCATCGTTGCTGCCCTGGAAAACCACCTGACGGAGAGAGGAAATCGGCTGTTGATTGTAGACACTTCGGGAAAGAGCGATTTTGCTCGAACCCGGGAGTTTTACCGAAAGAACGGTTACTCCGAGGAAGCCCGAATTCGGGATTTCTGGGCAGCGGGTGACGACAAGATCGTGTTCCGGAAAGCCCTCTAATTGAATGATGCGGCGCGGTTCCTCAACTGCGCCGCATATTGCCTTGTCAGGAAGACGGCGTTGCCATCACGAATACCCTAGCCTTCGCCTCTCTGCAGCCAGTCGATGATCTCAGGCCACAGCGTTTCCCGGAAGCGAGAGCGGAAGAAACCCAGATGGCCGATCGGTTGGCCACCGGTGTCTTCCGGTGACAGCCAGCGTTCCGTGATGTCGGCATTGACGTAGTGTTTCATCAATCCGTGCACCGCACGCGGGGTACCCCAGGGGTCGTCCGTCATTCCGACAGAGAGGATGGGTAGTCGCACGGTGGCATAACCCGCTCGGGCTCCAACTTGCGGATCGTCGAAGAAATATTCCTGGTGATTGCACCACCGGGTCCAGTCACGGAATACGGTGCCAGGTATGCTCTCGCCCAGGCCCATCCACGGCGCCGTTTTGCCTAGGATGGCCGTTGTTGGCACACCAAGCAGGTTCATCATGATCAGGTTTCGCCAGGGGGTGTCTGTGCCGCGGTAGTAGCCGGACAGGCTGGCGACCATGCAATACCTTTCGAAGCGCATCGGATCGGCGCAAATGCCCAATGCCTGGCCGCCAAAGGACTGACCCACTCCGACCATCGGGTGTCCGGGGGCCTGTCGGTCGAGATAGGCCATCGCCGCGGACATGTCCTTGTGGGCCCAATCACGCATGTTGATACGACCGCTCCATCCGCTGGGTGCGGGCGATTCCGGCATTCCGCGATAGTCATAGGTGAGGACGGCTCGGAACCCGGACTGCACCAGTTCGCGTGCGAAAGCGTGGTAAAATCCGCGGGGAGCGCCGGTGGCCGAGGAGATGAGAACGAGGGGTCCAGAACCAGCCGGTGTGCCCGTGAACAGCGTCCCTGAGAGCGGAAATCCGTCTTCCGCGAGGATGGGTACCGTTTCCTCAAGAACCTCTTGGGTTACCGGGAAAGGTCGTGCTTCACCAAATGAATCAGATAGTTGCGATGACATGCTCATGAATCGAATCCGATTTCAGCGGTTGTCTGATCTCTGTGAATCCGAGGCTACCATTGACGTTTACGTCAAAGTCAATATGGCGTGTGATTTTTGTTGAAGAATTCCGCTTGGCCCTGTAGCTGGACTGCAGCAAAGGATTCCACCCACCATGACAGATATTTTCGATCGCCTCAGTCGCGCGATGGATGAGGGCCCGATCATTGCCTATTTCGGCTACGGATCTCTGGTCAATCGCACGACGCTGCGGACGGATTACGTTGCCGCTCAACCGGTGCGCCTGAATGGATGGCGCCGCTGCTGGCGGCCGCGCGCCAACGGCGACCCCGTCGATCCTCGGCGAAATTCATCGATGCTCAGTGCCAGGAAACGCGACGGGAATGCCATCGACGGCCTTCTTGTTTACGACAGGCTGGATCATCTGCCGCAGATCGATGAGCGCGAAGCGACCTACGACCGGGTGACGGTGAACCTCGACAGGCTGGAGATGGCGGGCAGCGTGCCCGACGGTTGTCCGATCTACATCTACGAAGCACACACCAACTGCGCACCCCATGATCCCGGCGCACCCATCCTCCAATCCTACCTGGATGCTGTCATGCAGGGTTTTCTGCATGAGTTCGGCGAAGAGGGTGTTCACGGGTTCCTGCACAGCACCGACGGCTTCGATCGTCCCGTTCGGGCCGATCGGCACGAACCGGTCTATTCCCGAGCCGTCGAGCTTCCCCATCACCAGCGCTCAATGTTCGATTCCCTTCTGGAAGAGAGGGGCGTGACCTTTCTCTGAAGGAGGTTTGCCTTGTCGTCGCTGCTGCTGGCGAAGATACTCTCGACAATATTTGCCGTTCTTGGCCTGTCTGCAATCGCAGAGCGCGGCGGTCCGACCCTTGCCGGCATTCTGGCAGGTGTGCCGCTGGGACTGGCAATCATCTTTTTCTTCATCGGTATCCAGCAGGGCCCTGAATTTGTTGCTGAGGCTGCTCCCTACGCCTTGGGAGGGCTCGCAGCGACACTGTGTCTAAATCTCGCCTATTGGTGGTTTTCAAGCCTGGTTCACCGATATCGATTTGTGACAGCGGTGATCGCCGCTGTATCGGGGTTCCTCGTTGCCGCGTGGGTGATCGCCAAGCTCGATCTGACCGCCTTGAGTGGTGTAGCGCTTGTCGGAGTCTGCGCCGCTGTTTCAGTCTTCGCCATGCGTGGCGTGCAGGCGACCGAAATCGCGGCACGCATTCCCACCACCTGGGTCGTCGTCGCTGCGAGGGCTGGCCTGGCTGTTGCCGTCGTGCTGGCGGTCACGGAAGCTGCAGCGGTGATCGGCCCGCAGTGGTCCGGCCTGTTGGCCGGTTTTCCCGTGACCCTGTTCCCTGTGCTGATGATTGTTCATCTGAACTACTCCGCCGAGGATACCTATTCGATCCTCAAGAGTTTTCCGTTTGGTATTCCAAGTCTCGTGATCTTTGCGGTGTGCGCGCAGTATTCGTTTCCGGCCTTTGGGGTGGTGCCCGGCTTCGTTTTGTCGATGGTCGTAGCGCTGCTTTGGCAAGTCGGCTTCTTCACCTTCAATCGCCTGCGTTCTGCCAGGCCTCGCGCCGGTTGATTTTCTTCGCTGATCGGCTGCGATAAACTGCCCGCAACGCTGGCATTCCAAAACGATTGCCGTTATAAGCCCGCCCTTGGGATGGAGCGCATCGTAACCCCGTGAATTCAGGTGAGTATTATGGCACAGAACTGGACACCCGACAGCTGGCGCAGCAAGCCAATCCTTCAGGTGCCGGACTATCCGGATCAGGAGGCTCTGGCGGCAACGGAGGAACGCCTGTCGTCCTATCCGCCGCTGGTTTTTGCCGGAGAGGCCCGCCAGCTTCGCGAGCGCCTCGGAGAGGTGGCCAACGGGCAGGGCTTCCTGCTGCAGGGCGGTGACTGTGCCGAGAGCTTTGCCGAACACGGTGCGGACAATATTCGCGACTTTTTCCGCGTCTTCCTTCAGATGGCAGTGGTTCTGACGTTTGGCGCGCAACAGCCAGTCGTCAAGGTTGGCCGAATTGCCGGACAGTTCGCCAAGCCGCGGTCGTCCAATGTCGAACGCAAGGACGACATTGAACTGCCGAGCTATCGCGGTGACATCATCAACGGCATCGAGTTCAACGAAGCGGCCCGTGTGCCGGACCCGCAGCGCCAGGTGATGGCCTATCGCCAGTCGGCGGCCACCCTGAACCTGCTTCGCGCCTTTGCCCAGGGCGGTTACGCCAATCTCGACAATGTGCACCAATGGATGCTTGGTTTCGTTCAGGACAGCCCGCAGGCGGAGCGCTATCGCAAGCTGGCCGACCGGATCTCCGAGACCATGGATTTCATGCGTGCCATCGGGATTACCGCTGAAACGCACCACAGGCTGCGCGAGACCGATTTCTTCACCAGTCACGAGGCGCTGCTGCTCGGCTACGAGGAGGCGCTGACGCGCACGGACTCGACCACCGGTGAGTGGTACGGGACGTCCGGTCACCTGATCTGGATTGGCGATCGCACGAGACAACCCGACCACGCCCATATCGAATACTGCCGCGGCATCAAAAATCCGCTCGGCCTCAAATGCGGCCCCTCCATGGAGCCCGATGGCCTGCTTGAGCTGATCGACCTGCTCAATCCTGAAAACGAAGCGGGCCGGCTGACGCTGATCACGCGCTTCGGTCACGACAAGGTAGTCGAACACCTGCCCAAACTGATCCGCGCCGTGGAACGGGAAGGCAAGAAGGTGGTGTGGTCCTGCGATCCGATGCATGGCAACACGATTACGCTCAACAGCTACAAGACGCGACCCTTCGAGCGGGTCCTGTCAGAGGTCGAGAGCTTCTTCCAGATTCATCGTGCGGAGGGATCACATCCGGGTGGCATTCATGTCGAAATGACCGGCAAGAACGTGACCGAATGCACCGGTGGTGCGCGCACGGTCACGGCCGAGGACCTGTCGGACCGCTACCACACCCATTGCGACCCGCGGCTTAATGCCGATCAGGCACTGGAGCTCGCCTTTCTCGTTGCCGAACTGATGAAGGGTGGCAGGGATCAGGATTCCCGGGTCGCTGCGATAGGCTGATCGGCAGGCTGAATATTTGCTAAAGGGTGCTTCGGTGCCCTTTAGCGGAATTGCTTCAGCCGTCTTGAACGAGCCTTTAGTTTAATTCGATTGCTTCGATGCGTCTCGCATTCCAGGTTCCCGTCATGGAACGATGGAGGAATGCATGGAAGAAAGGCACGAGGGATCCTGCCTGTGCGGCGCGGTGCGTTACACCGTGGTTGGCCCGCTGAGCGATGTGGTGGCCTGCCATTGCGGTCAATGTCGGAAGCAAACGGGTCATCATTACGCGACCATGAATGTGCCGGACACCAGCCTGACCGTCGAAGGTGATGAAAGCATTGTCTGGTATAACGCCAGCCCGGACGCGCGGCGCGGCTTTTGCGGAACCTGTGGATCAGCGCTGTTCTGGAAACACCGGAATGAGGATTGCACTGCGCTTCTTGCGGGCAGCCTCGACGGCTCTACCGGCCGGAAGCTCTCGAAGCACATTTATTGCGCTGACAAGGGTGATTACTACGACATTCCGCCGGACGTGCCTCAGACGCCTTAGCCGCTCAAACTTGGATAGCCTTCCGGTGTCCGCTAGCGTGCCACCCTGATTGACAACGATTCGGGGCCGTCATGCAGAGGATCCTCAACGCATTCCGTAACTCCTGGAACGGTTTGATGCACGTGGCCCGCCATGAGGCGGCATTTCGCGAAGAGGCACTTCTGTTCCTGATTTCCATCCCGCTCGCGGCGATGATTGCCGACGGACTATTCGTTTTTTTGGCGCTGACCGGTGCCATTGTCCTGCTGATGGTCGTCGAGCTTCTGAACACCGGCATCGAAGCGGTCTGCGACGGCCTCTCGCAGGACTATATGGAAGAGATAAAGATCGCCAAGGATTGCGGCTCGGCCGCCGTATTGCTGTCTTTCGTGTTGGCAGGCGCTATATGGATATCCGTAATCCTTGATCGGTTCTTCTGGTGAGTGAATGAGCAACGAGCTGTTTGAGCGGAAGGGCTTGCCGGAAGACCTGCAGTTTATGATTCAGCGTTATCCACGTGATGACTGGCGCCGGCCGGGGGCGCTATCCTCCATGGGGCGCTTCTGGCTCAAGCGACACGCCTTCTTTCGCGAGCTATCGGGCGCGCTGAGCGGCAGCATCGAGAAATTGCGGGAAGAAAGCTTCGAGCCGCGCGCCTTTGCCGAGTGGTTTGCGCCGCGGCTGAATTATCTGCTGTCGGATCTGGATGGGCACCACAATATCGAGGACGTTCATTATTTCCCGATCTTCATGGATGCCGAGCCCCGGCTGCGTCGGGGTTTCGATATTCTGGATGCGGACCACCACACGATCCACGATTTGCTGGAAAGCAATGCGATGGCAGGAAACCGCTTCCTGCAGGGGCTGATGAGCGGTGGTGATGCGTTGCGGTTCGCCGCCGAGGCCTACGGTATGGAGGCGGATCGTCTGGTGAACGGGTTGATGCGGCATCTTGAGGACGAGGAGGATCTGATCGTGCCGCTTTTGATTGATCGCGCCGACAGCGGCGATGCGTTGATGTAGTGCCCACTTGCACCACTCGTCATTGAAGGTTACACGGCGACCATGACCGAGACAGCCGATCCGAGCGACATTCTCCGCATTGCTATCGTTCAGGAAAACCCGACCGTGGGCAACGTGAACGGGAACCTTGAGCTTGCGCGCCGCGCCAGGGCGGATGCCGCCCGACACGGCGCCGATCTGGTGCTGTTCACCGAGTTGTTCCTGTCGGGCTATCCGCCCGAGGACCTGGTGTTGAAACCGGCCTTTCTTCGCGCCTGCGACCAGGCGCTGAACGCGTTGGCGCAGGACACGGCCGATGGTGGCCCAGGCGTCGTCATCGGAGTGCCGCGTCAGACGGACGAGGGGCGTTTCAATGCGGTGGCCTTGCTTGACGGTGGCAAGATTGCGGCGGAACGCTACAAGGTCGATCTGCCCAATTACAGCGAATTTGACGAGAAGCGCGTGTTCGACGTCGGGCCGATGCCCGGACCCGTGAACTATCGCGGAATTCGCATCGGATTGCCGATCTGCGAGGACATCTGGGGCGATTTCGGGGTTTGCGAAACCCTGGCAGAGACCGGCGCGGAACTTCTTCTGGTGGCCAACGGGTCACCCTACTATCGTGACAAGACAGACGTGCGCCAGCAGGTGGCACTGCGGCAGGTGATCGAAAGCGGCCTGCCGCTGATTTTCGCCAACCAGTTGGGTGGTCAGGACGAACTGGTGTTCGACGGGGCCAGCTTTGCGCTCAATGCCGACAAGTCTCTGGCCTTCCAGATGAGCCAGTTCGAGGCGCAGACGGTTGTGACGACGTGGCGCCGCGGCCCGGATGGCTGGACCTGCAGCGACGGACCGATGTCGCGCCTGCCGGACACCGAGGAGGCCGATTACCGCGCCTGCATGCTGGGATTGCGCGACTACGTCAACAAGAACGGCTTCAAGAATGTCGTGCTTGGCCTTTCCGGCGGCATCGACAGCGCGCTCTGCGCGGCCCTGGCGGTCGATGCGTTGGGCGAGGAACGGGTGAGGGCGGTCATGCTGCCCTACCACTACACCTCGGATGATTCGATCCGCGATGCCGAAGAATGCGCGCGGGCGCTGGGTTGCCGCTACGACACGGTGCCGATCCATGAACCGGTGGAAGGGTTTTCCCACGCCCTGTCCAGCCTGTTCGAAGGCACCAATGAAGGGGTGACCGAGGAGAATCTGCAGAGCCGGACCCGCGGCACCATCCTGATGGCGATTTCCAACAAGTTCGGCTCAATGGTGGTGACGACCGGCAACAAGTCGGAAATGTCGGTGGGCTATGCAACGCTCTATGGCGACATGAACGGCGGCTTCAATCCGATCAAGGATCTCTACAAGATGCAGGTGTACGGATTGTCCCGTTGGCGCAACGCCCAGATGCCTCCCGGAGGTCTGGGGCCGTCCGGCGAAGTGATCCCCGTCAACATCATCGACAAGGCGCCGTCGGCCGAATTGCGCCCCGATCAGACGGACCAGGACTCGCTGCCCGAATACGACGTGCTGGACGATATTCTGGAATGCCTGGTGGAAAACGAGATGGACGTCGAGGCGATCGTCGCCCGCGGTCATCCGCGCGAGGTCGTCAACCGCATCGAACATCTGCTCTATATCGCCGAATACAAGCGACGCCAGTCGGCGCCTGGTGTCAAGATCACCCAGAAGAACTTCGGCCGCGACCGCCGCTATCCGATTACCAACAGATTTCGCGACAAGTAGCAGGCTGCGTCTGTCGAACTGTCATAATGGTGGAATTCTTACCGCGCTCGGTTGGCCTGTTGTCGTGGCCTTCCGAGATGATCCTGCGGAGTTCCAATATCGTGAAGTGGCAGGCTGACAGCTTCATGACAGTTTTGTGTGCTCCTATTGGCAGCGGCTGAATGGTGATTATGGAGGTGACCATAATGCCGAATCAGAGAGTTGACCACGCCAAGACACGTGTCCCGGATTTGCAGCGCCTGGATACGAGACAATACCCCTATAATGCACGCTTGAAAGCGCTGGAAAATCTCGTCAATGGCGGCGCCATGCGGACCCGCACGAAGGCATGCATTCATCAACTGGACGCAGGCAATCAGAACGTCAACATTTGGGAATTGCTTGCCGGTGACCGTTGCAACTTTCTGCGCACGCGTTCCAGCGGTTACCGCATCCAACCGGCGGATGACGCGGGGCATGATGCCAGGTCGGACATGATCATGCTCTCCCTGGTCGAAAAGGGGCATGTGGAAGCCAACAACAGATTTGGCAGCGTGTCGCTTGGTCCGGGCGATATTTACATCACGGCGACCAAGGATTTCAGAAACATCATAACCGAGTCGGAAATATCCCGCTTCATGTTTCCGTCACGATCGCTGCGGGAACTCTCTGGCAGATCCGGCGAATTTGTCGTGGTGCGTGACGGATCGCTAATGTCTAACCTGCTGAAGTCAACCGTTTCCAGTCTGGAAGTCACTTTGCGCAACGATTTGCCAAACCAGGCGCTTATCAGTCGGATGGCCACCGGGCTGGTTTCCCGTGTCATTGAAGACCATATCTCGGATTCATCGGCCAATGGCGTCGACATTATCCGTGAACGAGCACTGCAATACATCCATGAAAACATCGCGAAGGTGGATCTCAATGTGAAAGAGATCGCACAATATGCCTGCACATCCCGTTCCAATTTGTATCGTGCCTTCGAGCTTCTTGGGGGAGTGAGTAGCTATGTCACAAACACCAGAGTTGAACTGGCTCATCGGATGATCGGCAATTCACAAGACCGGGAGAACCTTTCTCGGATTGCGTTTTCCTGCGGCTTCTCCTCTTCCAGTCAACTCCGCAGAGCCTACAAGAAGCGGTTTGGTCGATCCCCTTTGCAAGCGTAGCAAGAGCCACAAGCGGAAAGGGCGGACAAGGTCGCGATCTGCGAGAGGTTGCAAAACTTGATTTGCGGTTCGCCATCCATGACTCAAACGAATTGAGCCGACCGCGGTTACCTTAGGCGATGCCAGTCAGCTGCATTCCATAGCTGAGAATCCCAGGTGTTGAGGTCTACCCCACCCAGTGTGATTGAATGAGCCGAGACGCTGCCCCGGTCGACCAGCGGCAGGATGATGTGTTCTTGTATCAGCATGTCGTTCATTGCCTTGGCGAGATCGGCTCGTTCTATCACCGCAGCGGTTTGGGACATCCGGGCGATTAGCGCGTCATAATCCTGGCTGCAGTAGCGTGGAATATTTGTTCCCTGCCACTGTGTGTCCGGGCGAGGTGCCTGGTTGCAGGCCCAGCGGGCCATGTAGGACTCAGGGTCCGTTCCGTCGAAATTGTTGGCGTACATTTGCACGTCAGCGTAAAACTTCTGGAAAGTGTCAGGGCTCGCCGGATCGCCGCCAAAAAAGACCGAGGCCTCGACATTGCGCAGCTCGGTTTCGACGCCTATCTCCGACCACCACTGCTTGATCAGCGCCTGGAAATCCTGACGAACGGCATTGGTTGAGGTCTGGAACAGAAGCGAAAGTCGGACGTCCCCTTTGGTTCGGATACCGTCGGCACCGGGCACCCAACCTGCCTTGTCGAGCAGGTCGTTGGCGCCCGCTATATTCTGAAGCAGACAGGTATTGTTGGCTGACGAGTTGTAGATTTCCGGAGCCGGCAGCACGTTGCAGGTCGGGCGGCCGGCACTTCCGTAGCCGATTTCAACCAGTTTGTTGCGATCGATGGCCATGGAAAGGGCCTTGCGCACGTTTATGTCGGAAAGGATCGGGTGGGAGTGTTCGGAAGTGGAACGCGCATCGCCGTGATCGGGGTGCGGATCGGTCATGTTGATCATTATTCGTTCCACCAGAGTGCCGAAAGCTGAAACGACCGTGCCCTTTCCGGCGGCCTCCATGCGTGCCAACACATCGGGCGCTAACTGCAAATTCCAGGCGTAGTCGAATTCGCCGGTTTCCAGCACAGCGCGACCGGCGGCGATGGCATCGCCGCCGCCCTTCAATGTTGCCGTTTTGAAGGCGGGCTTCGTCGGGTCGCGATAGTTCGGATTGGCCTCCAGGGAGATCACGTCGTTGGGACGAAACTCGGCAACGCGAAACGGACCGGTCCCGATTGGATTGAAGTTCGCCTCCCCGCACTCGGGAGCCTTCGTTCCAAGGCAGTTCGCGAATTGAGCGGCCTGAATAATGGGCGCCTGCGCGCCAACAAACGGATCATAGGGGAACGGTTTGGCGCCGCCGAAGATCACGGTAACGGTTTGAACGTCAACCCGCTCGACGTCGGTTACGTCGTTGTACTTTTCGCTTTGTGCGCAACCAACCTCCGCATGGGTGCAGTATTGCCATGTAAAGACAATATCGGCCGAGGTTACCGGGGTGCCGTCGGACCAAACCAAATCGTCCCTCAGCGACCACGTGATTCTCGTGAGGTCGGACGATACGCCGCC
The DNA here is from genome assembly GCA_965228435.1 of Hoeflea sp. Taxonomy (GTDB): domain Bacteria; phylum Pseudomonadota; class Alphaproteobacteria; order Rhizobiales; family Rhizobiaceae; genus Hoeflea_A. The sequence goes on from OZ245818.1 coordinate 6,185,974, forward strand.
ATTCTCGATGGTCGGAATGCGTTTGGCGAGCCATGGCACCAGATTTCCGTCCTGATTGTAACGGGCCAGCGGCTCGAGCACCAGCGAAGCCGCCTCCTGGTCTTTTGTGCCGCCGGATAGATAGGGGTTCATGGTGGACGGCGCTTGCCAGTAGATAATGTTGACATGGCCGTCGGATCCGCGTTCCGCAAACGCAGCTGGTGTCACCGGCAAGCTGCCCGCGGCAACAAGCAGCGCCATTGAACAGAAGGTTGAGACCCTGCCAGGCGAAGGCAAATACCGCCTCCGAGCCAAACGAATTTCTGCTCTTTTCAGTGTTTCAATGTCCGTCAGCGTGGTGACCATGCCTTCGCCCTTTGTGCTTCTATCGATCATTTGCTTCTCGAAAGTCGAGTGCGAAAATCGCGGACTTCACCCTACTGCAGTAGTCAGATCTGGTCGTTTTGAAACTGTTTGGGACTGATGCCGTAGTTGCGCTTGAAAGCCCTGTTCATCGCGTTCGAGTCAGCGAAACCGCATGAATAAGCGATCGCACTCAGACCCACCGAGTCTGCTGTGCCGTTGCCGATCAGGGCTTTGGCTTTCTCGAGCCGGAGGAACGCAATGTAGCCCGACACACCTCCTAGGGTTTCAAAAGCCCGGTAGAGTGTTGGTCGAGACACACCGAGATAGGCCATCAGTTCATCAACGCTCAGGTCCATTCTTGTGAGGTTATCCAGAATAAACTCGACGGCCCGTCCCCTGATGATGTCGTGGCCGCTTACCTCTGTATGCGCGATGTGGTCTTCCAGAACCTGCGAGGCCAGTTGCACAGCCACTCTGCTCATCAGTGGAACCGAACCTTCGGTCTCGCCACGCAAAAGCCGTTCCAGTTCTCCAACGGCGGTCTTCAGCAGGGGGGCGACTTGATCGGAACCGGATACAACAAGAAACTCGCCTTTTTGACGGAACAGTTTCATCAGAGGTCCTGCAGGAAACACCAGGCGCAATACACGGCTTTCCGCAAATGATGTCTCAAAATTTGTTGTCGCGTGCAGAAAAACATCGCCGGGCTTGAGCTTGAAATCGCCGTTACTGGCGCGGGTTTCGCCGGCGCCGTGCTCCATGAGGCCCACTGTCACCGCTTCGAAACTGGCTCCAGGCCCGGGCGGGTCTTCCACGTTTGCCCTGAAACCGCTTGTGTTGAGGCGGCTGACATAACAGTTCTCCGCGACGAGCCGATCGTCGACAATCACGTTTTCGTTTTGATCTGAAAGCGGGAAAAAACTCAGTTTCCTCTTCAGGCTTTGCGGACCGTTATGGACGTGGTCCGCGAATGCCTTTATCCGCGCCTCTCGGGGAAACAGCCGTGTATCGAGCAGGTGCGACCGGGGTGCTGACGATGAAGGAAAAGACGGAGCGATGTTCATCGGTCGAAGATTGGATACAAAAAACCTGATCCATGCATCCATTGAAAGTAGCGGCTGTAGGCCAAGGCAGCGATCTCGGCGCTACGAAAGAGTGTTCCGGGTATGACGTGTGCTCTTCGGGCACCGCGTTGTCTGCAACAGTGCGCACTGTCCTGCATCTGGCTTACTCGCTCGGTTGTCTCTCTGCGTGCCGCAGTCGAACAAGTTTCATAAACCGGCTACAGCATGCCCGTCTCAGGAGGTTCCCTCGAAATGCGCACCCCCGAACACCTTGGTGGAAACCAGTAAAAATTTACGAATTCGCCAAGCTGGTTTCAACCGCAACGGGCCCACTGAGACAAATCGACGGTCTTTTGAGACGAATTGACCGCTTTTTGAGACGATCCGCGTATCGACATCAACTTTCGAGATCTGCGCTCGGCAACAAGGGTCCTGCGTTTGGGTAAATGATTCGGATCGAAGCAGATGTGAGGCGCGCCCTGTGTGCGGTCTTTGAATTGGAAGAGCTGGGGCGCATCGGTGCGACCGGACCGAAAGTCTTTAGCAACACCTGCCGCTCCCGCTGAACGAATCTGTCCAGCCATTTGGCCGATCGCGGCCTCAATTGATCACCATGGAAAAATCGATCTGTTTGAGACCCTTTGTGGCCCGCAGCCGCTGAAGGGGAGAGCATCCAGGTGTTGGCATTTATCGGTGTCTGAATTGGCTCGTTCTGCAGATCACACTGCACTTTGTTTTCTACGGCCGGGTGGTGACTTTTAAGCCAAGACGCACATCAACCGAAGCCGCCGGCCCTAATTCTCAAGGTTGTGTCTATTTCATGGGTTCGCGTTATTCGTGCCGACGTGTCTGCTGATTGAGACGGAACGTCAGGTTGTTGAGACAGACTGACAGGACGCATTCGGGATCATTCCCGTACCTATGAGCCCAATGGTCAAGCCAATGATTCACGGTGGGGCTGAGCACCTCACCGTGGCGGCTTCGAGATGACTGATGGGGCTTTCGATGGCAATTGCTGCGGACCGCGCTTTGGGAGCAGTTCGGATCCGGGTCAGATCGAGTGAGCACGCCGGAGCAGCGCGCGCGCCCGACGCGCTGTTGATTGTCTGCGGCGATTTTGCCCCCTCAGCGGCTCGCGTGAAAGAAACGACAATGGGCTGCGGCACCGGCTTCGACGGTCGCGCGCTCGATTTCCAACAGCCAACCGACGGTGAGTGGAGACGGCTCTCCACCACCTTTGAGACCCGAACGGAGATGCGGGGGCACCAGTCTGCCCCGGGGGTGGAGGGTTCTTCACCCACGGCCGATCGAGATCAGAATTAATCCCAACAGGACGAGCACAATGGCAAATATCACGGTCACCACCCTGGTTGACATAATAGATGACAACGACGGCGAGATCAGCCTGCGCGAAGCGCTTATGCAAGCAAACGCCGACACCGGCTCGCGAGACACGATTGTCTTTGCAGATCATTTGGAAGGCACGATCCGGCTCAAGGCCGATCAGGATCCGTCAGATGGAGACGAAGACAATTCGGACTATGGATCGCTTGCCTTCGCGCGCAATGTCATAATTGATGGCGACAACCGGATCACGATCTCCGGCGATACAGAGGGCAACGACCTTACCACCATGCACGGTGACGTCGAGGTCACCGACTTGTCGCAGATGGCTGCGGACAGCGCTCTGTTGGCAGACAACGTCGGGATATTCAGGGATGTCGGCCAAGGCTCTTCTGTCGGCACCATAGCTGTCTTCTCCGGGTTAACTCTGACCGGCGGCTCCCAAGGGACTGGTGGGGCAATCTACGGCGGTAACAACGATGTCATGGTTCACAACAGTTCGCTGATCGGCAACCAGGCGACGACGACAAACAATCAAACCGGGGGGGGAGCCCTTTGGTCAGATCAGGGTCTGCTCTATGTCGTGGATAGCACACTCAGCGGCAACCGATCCGAAGGTTCCGGCGGCGCAATAGCAACGAAAATGTACAATCCATTTGGCGGGTTGCTTGTCTATAACACAACGATCACGGACAACCAGGCTGCTGTCGATGGCGGTGCCGTTTTTATCTCCTTTGGTTCATCTGAGTACACTGAAGCCAACGCGCATATCAGGTCGCTTGTTCTGAACTCGACCATAGTTGGAAACTACGCCGGTTCAGGTGGTGGCGGTATCAGCACTGACCGGATCACATACCATGTCGCGAACTCGATCATTGTGGGAAATGAGGCTGGTAGTGGAGAGAGCGAGCTCGACGTCTATGCAGGGTCTGTACAGCCGGTGTTCCTGGGTAACAACCTGGTTGGCGAAGACAGCCTGGACTTCGACGCCAGTGCGATCAATGGGGTCGATAACGCTCTTCTGACGGATGTCTTTGCGGCGCTGCAGACCTACGACCTCACTGGTTTGAGCGGTGGAGAGCTGGCAGACAATGGCGGAAATGTCTGGACTTTGGCACTCAAACAGGCGGCGGCCAATCCGTCACTCGATGCGGCGCAGATCATTGAACTTATCGAGACTGACCTGGGACTCCAGCTGAGTGGTGCCGGCAGCGGTTCAAGAGTGATAAACGAGGCGTTGATCAAGTTCGATGCGAACGGCGATGGTGATACGAGTGACTTGTTAACCGGGTTTGACGCCCGCGGAGTGGCCCGCTCAACTAATACAGCAGATATCGGCGCATTTGAGCTGCAGCCTTCTGCCCCGACAGACCTGGAACTGACTGGCAATTCGGTTGATGAGAATGCTGCCGGTGCCGAGATCGGCGATGTGACGGTCACTGATGCGGACGACACAACTTTCACTTTCGAGTTTTCCGATGACCGCTTTGAGGTGGTCAACGGCAAATTGCGGCTGAAGGCCGGCGAAGCACTGGACTATGAGGTTGACGGAGCAAACTTCTCTCTCACCATCACCGTGACCGACGACGACGACCAGAGATACAGCGAGACATTCGACCTAACGGTTAACGATGTCAATGAAGCGCCGACCGCGGTCAGCTTGACGAACGTGGTGTCCGACCTAGACGAGGACACGGACACGTCGTTGCGCGTCAAGATTGCAGACATCGTTGTGACGGATGACGCACTCGGGACGAATACACTGAGCCTGGGTGGGACGGACGCCGGATTCTTCGAGATCGATGGCACCGAGCTCTATCTGAAAGCCGGGACGTCGTTGGACTTCGAAACCAAGACACAGTTCGATGTAACGGTCGTGGTGGACGACACATCTGTCGGTTCGACGCCGGATGCGACAACCGCCCTCAGTCTTGCCATCAATGATGTGAATGAAGCACCGACAGTCAGCCTGACGAACGTAGTGTCCTCCCTTGATGAAGACACGGACACGTCGTCGCGTCGGAAGATCGCCGATATCGTTGTGACGGATGATGCTCTCGGGACCAACACTTTGAGCCTGACTGGGACGGACGCCGGCTCTTTCGAGATCGATGGCACCGAGCTCTACCTGAAGGCCAATACGTCACTGGATCATGAAAGCAAGTCGCAGTTCGACGTAACGGTCGTGGTGGACGACACATCTGTCGGTTTGACGCCGGATGCGACAACGGCCCTCAGCCTTGCCATCAATGATGTGAATGAAGCACCGACAGTCAGCCTGACGAACGTGGTGTCCTCCCTTGATGAGGACACGGACACGTCGTCGCGTCGGAAGATCGCCGATATCGTGGTGACGGATGACGCTCTCGGGACGAACACCCTGAGCCTGAGTGGGACGGACGCCGGCTCTTTCGAGATCGATGGCACCGAGCTCTACCTGAAGGCCAATACGTCATTGGATTATGAAAGCAAGCCGCAGTTCGACGTGACGGTCGTGGTGGACGACACATCTGTCGGTTCGACGCCGGATGCGACAACGGCCCACAGCCTTGCCATCAATGATGTGAATGAAGCGCCGACCACGGTCAGCCTGACGAACGTGGTGTCCGACCTGGACGAGGACACGGACACGTCGTCGCGTCGAAAGATCGCCGATATCGTGGTGACGGATGACGCGCTCGGGACGAACACCCTGAGCCTGAGTGGATCGGACGCCGGCTCTTTCGAGATCGATGGCACCGAGCTCTATGTGAAAGCCGGCACGTCGCTGGACTTCGAAACCAAGACACAGTTCGACGTAACGGTGGAAGTCGATGACACGACGGTCGGTTCGGCGCCTGATGCCACGACGGACTTTAGCCTGGCCATCAACGATGTGAATGATCCGACGGATCTGGCATTGGACAATGCTTCGGTCGACGAAAACGACGTTGGCGCGACCATTGGCAATCTGACGGTGACCGATCCAGACCATACCACGGGCTTCACGTACACCGTTTCCGACAACCGGTTTGAGGTGGTGAACGATGAGTTGAAACTCAAGGCCGGCGAAGCGCTGGACTATGAGCACGAGACGCAGGTTTCCGTGGACATCACGGTAACTGATCCCGATGGCTTCAGCTATACGGAGACCTTCGACATCCAGGTTGGCAATGTGGACGAGCTCGTCGTCACCACCCTGGAAGACATTATCGATGCCTCGGACGGCGAGATCAGCCTGCGCGAAGCGCTTATGCATGCCAACGCCAATGTTGGCACGCGCGATACGATCACCTTTGCTGAAGGTCTGGAAGGCACGATCCGGCTCAAGGCCGATCAGGATCCGGGGAACGATGATCCGGGCAATGGATGGGATTATTCCAATTCGGACTATGGGTCGCTCATCTACGCACGAAATGTCATCATCGACGGTGACAACCGGATCACGATCTCAGGCGATACAGCCGACAACGACATTACCACCATGCACGGTGACATCGAGGTCACCGACTTGTCGCAGATGGCTGCGGACAGCGCCCTGTTGGCGGACAACGTCGCTATTTTTTCGGACACCGGTCAAGGGGCAAACATCAGCACCGCGGCGGTCTTCAAGGGGCTGACCCTGACCGGCGGCGTTGCCGTGGACGGCGGCGGGAACGGTGGCGCAATCAACGCCGGCAGTCAAGACGTCGTTGTTCAGGACAGCTTGCTGATCGGGAACCAGGCGACGACACGCGGCGGGGCTGTTTGGGGCAACAGTGGTCAACTGGTCATCCTGGACAGCACGATCAGCGGCAATCGCGCCGGCACGACCACGGGAGGTGACGGCGGCGGCGGAATTTCCCATTCCACCACCAATTGGGGCGGACTGACCGTGGTCAATTCCACGATCACGAACAACTACGCCGAGGGCGATGGCGGTGGAATTTCGCTCGTCTATGCCGGCGGCAGCGTCAGGGAATCATTGATCCTCAATTCGACCATTACCGGAAACTACTCTGCTGGAGATGGCGGAGGTATCGAAACCGAAATCGACCTTACTATCGCCAACTCGTTGATATTGGGCAATGCGGCTGCCGGTACCAATAACGAGGTTGAGGGAAATAATAGAGCCTCATACTCCGGGAAGAACCTGATTGGAGTACCCAACGGGGATTTCGATGCCAGCGGGATTGTTGAAGTCGACAATGCTGCGCTGGCGGACGTCTTCGCGGTGCTTCAGACCTATGGTCTCTCCGGCGTAGCCGGAGGAGCTCTGGCGGACAATGGTGGGCCGGTCTTGACCGTGGCGTTGAAGGACAGTGCAACCAATCCTGCTGTTGATCAGGGTGTCGATACTGCGTTGAGCGAAACCGAACTCGGCTTGGACATCAATGGCGACGGCGATACGGGCGACACGCTTGATCACGACGCTCGCGGTGGTACCCGACCCGTCGATGCACCCAACGCACCAGACAATGGCAACAACACCGTCGATATCGGTGCCTTCGAGCTTCTGTCGCTTCATCCGGCGGATCTAGACCTTAGCAACAGTTCGGTCGATGAGAATGCCGCTGGTGGCGAGATTGGCGATGTTACGGTCACCGATGCCGACCATGGCGATGACATTTCGAACTTCACCTTCACGCTTTCCGATGACCGCTTTGAGGTGGTCAACGGCAAATTGAAGCTCAAGACTGGCGAAGCGCTAGACTTTGAGGTGGATGGAGGAAGTGTCTCTCTTTCGATCACCGTGGCCGATTCCGACAATCGTCAGTACACCGAGACATTCAACATTACGGTCAACGACGTCAATGAAGCGCCGACCGCGGTCAGCTTGACGAACGTGGTGTCCGACCTAGACGAGGACACGGACACGTCGTTGCGCGTCAAGATTGCAGACATCGTTGTGACGGATGACGCACTCGGGACGAATACACTGAGCCTGGGTGGGACGGACGCCGGATTCTTCGAGATCGATGGCACCGAGCTCTATCTGAAAGCCGGGACGTCGTTGGACTTCGAAACCAAGACACAGTTCGATGTAACGGTCGTGGTGGACGACACATCTGTCGGTTCGACGCCGGATGCGACAACCGCCCTCAGCCTTGCCATCAATGATGTGAATGAAGCACCGACAGTCAGCCTGACGAACGTAGTGTCCTCCCTTGATGAAGACACGGACACGTCGTCGCGTCGGAAGATCGCCGATATCGTTGTGACGGATGATGCTCTCGGGACCAACACTTTGAGCCTGACTGGGACGGACGCCGGCTCTTTCGAGATCGATGGCACCGAGCTCTACCTGAAGGCCAATACGTCACTGGATCATGAAAGCAAGTCGCAGTTCGACGTGACAGTCGTGGTGGACGATACATCTGTCGGTTCGACGCCGGATGCGACAACGGCCCACAGCCTTGCCGTCAATGATGTGAATGAAGCGCCGACCGCTGTCAGCCTGACGAACGTGGTGTCCGACCTGGACGAGGACACGGACACGTCGTCGCGTCGGAAGATCGCCGATATCGTGGTGACGGATGATGCTCTCGGGACGAATACTCTGAGCCTGACTGGGACGGACGCCGGCTCTTTCGAGATCGATGGCACCGAGCTCTACCTGAAGGCCAATACGTCACTGGATCATGAAAGCAAGTCGCAGTTCGACGTGACGGTCGTGGTGGACGATACATCTGTCGGTTCGACGCCGGATGCGACAACGGCCCACAGCCTTGCCATCAATGATGTGAATGAAGCGCCGACCGCTGTCAGCCTGACGAACGTGGTGTCCGACCTGGACGAGGACACGGACACGTCGTCGCGTCGGAAGATCGCCGATATCGTGGTGACGGATGACGCGCTCGGGACGAACACCCTGAGCCTGAGTGGAACGGACGCCAGCGATTTCGAGATCATCGGCACGGAGCTCTATCTGAAGGCCGGCACGTCGCTGGACTTCGAAACCAAGACACAGTTCGACGTAACGGTGGAAGTCGATGACACAACGGTCGGTTCGACGCCGGATGCGACAACAGCCCACAGCCTTGCCGTCAATGATGTGAATGAAGCACCGACCGCGGTTGGCCTGACGAACGTGGTGTCCGACCTGGACGAGGACACGGACACGTCGTCGCGCTTGAAGATTGCCGACATCGTCGTGACGGATGACGCACTCGGGACGAACACCCTGAGCCTGAGTGGAACGGACGCCAGCGATTTCGAGATCATCGGCACGGAGCTCTATCTGAAGGCCGGCACGTCGCTGGACTTCGAAACCAAGACACAGTTCGACGTAACGGTGGAAGTCGATGACACAACGGTCGGTTCGACTCCGGATGCGACAACGACGCACAGCCTGACCATCAACGATGTCAATGAAGCGCCGAATCTGAGCCTTACGAATATTCTGTTCGGCTTGGCCGAAGATCATGACACGACGTCCCGGGTAAAGGTCGCCGATATTGTGGTTGCGGATGACGCACTCGGGACGAACAATCTGAGCCTGAGTGGATCGGACGCCGGCTTCTTCGAGATCGACGGCACTGAGCTGTATCTGAAGGCAAACACGTCGCTGGACTATGAAAGCAAGGCGCAATTCGACGTAACAATCAACGTTGATGATCCGGATGTCGGCACGACGCCTGACGCGACAACTGCCTATAGTCTGCAGATTACGGATGTCGGGGAGAATGCGCCACCGAGCGCGGTGAGTTTGGCGAACATCACCTCTGCCCTGGCTGAGGACACCGACACGACGTCGCGAGTGAAGGTTGCGGACATCGTGGTGACAGATGACGGTCTCGGGACGAACACTCTTGTTCTGAGCGGGTCGGACGCCGGCTTCTTCGAGATCGACGGAACTGAGCTCTATCTGAAGGCCGGTACATCGCTGGACTATGAAAGCAAGACGCAATTCGACGTGACCATCGAGGTTGACGACACAACCGTCGGCGCAACGCCGGATGCCAATACGGCCTTCAGTCTTCAGATCACGGATGTCGCCGAGAATACGCCTCCGACGTCGGTCAGCCTTGCCAATGTTACGTTCGTGTTGCCGGAAGATCATGACACGACATCGCGTGTGAAGGTCGCCGACATCGTGGTGACCGATGACGGTCTTGGTACGAACGCCCTAGGCCTCAGCGGATCGGACGCCGCCTCCTTTGAGATCATCGGCACTGAGCTTTACCTGAAAGCCGGCACCTCACTTGATGTGTCGACCAAGACGCAGTTCAATGTGACGGTCGAGGTGGACGATACGACAGTTGGCACAACACCTGACGTCACGACGGCCTTCAGCCTTCAGATTACGGATGCGGCAGGAAACGCCGCTCCGACGTCGGTGAGCCTTACGAATATTACGTTCGCGTTGTCGGAGGAGACCGACACGACGTCGCGTTTGAAGGTCGCGGACATTGTAGTGACGGATGATGGTCTCGGAACAAACGATCTTAGCCTGAGCGGTGCCGATGCCGGTTTCTTCGAGATCGACGGAACCGAGCTCTACCTGAAGGCCGGAACGTCGCTGGACCATGAAAGCAAGGCGCAGTTCGACGTAACGGTCGAGGTTGACGACACAACCGTCGGCGCAACGCCGGACGCCAATACGGCCTTCAGTCTTCAGATCACCGATGTCGCGGAGAATACGCCTCCGACATCGGTGAGCCTGGCCAATGTCACATTCGTGTTGCCGGAAGACCACGACACGACATCGCGTGTGAAGGTTGCCGACATTGTCGTGACGGATGACGGTCTCGGAACCAACACACTTGTTCTGAGTGGATTGGATGCCGGTTTCTTCGAGATCGACGGCACAGTACTCTATTTGAAAGCCGGCACGTCACTGGATGTCTCGACCAAACCCCTTTTCGATGTGACTGTTGAGGTCGACGACACGACAGTTGGCACGACGCCTGACGTCACGACGGACTTCAGCCTCTTCATCACGGATGGCGCCGGTAACGCTGCTCCGAAGTCGGTAAGCCTGACGAACGTCACCTCCGCCCTGGCCGAAAACACCGACACGACAGTGCGTGTGAAGGTTGCCGACATCGTGGTGACGGATGATGATCTTGGCACAAACAATCTCAGCGTGAGCGGCGCGGACGCCGACTTCTTCGAGATCGACGGCACCGAACTCTATCTGAAGGCCGGTACGGCACTGGATTTCGAAACCAGGACGCAGTTGGACGTGACGATCGAAGTCGACGATCCAACAGTCGGTCCTACGCCGGATGCCAACACGGCATTCACTCTGGAAATCACCAATCAGCCGATCACGGACATCGAAATCGAGAGTGGCGGATCAGTAGACGAAAACTCGGCCGCGGATACGGTGGTCGCCACTTTCCAGGCATCCGAGAACCCGGTCGAACCGCTTGCACAGTTCCGCCTTATCGATGATGCCGGCGGCCTATTCTACCTCGATGGCAATACACTGCGTGTTGCCGACGGTGCCCAGTTGGATTTTGAGAGCGCAACGCAACACACCGTTGTCATCGGCGCCACGGATGGGACCGGACCTGAGATTTCGGAGACATTCAACATCCAGATCAACGATGTCTCCGGAAAGACAATCTACGGCACGCCCCTTCCGGATAACCTTGAAGGAACATCCGAGAATGACAGCATCTGGGCACTGGCGAGCGACGACCGGATCCTGGGCAGTTTGGGGTCCGACTTGATCAACGGCGGAAGTGGAACGGATACCGTCGTCTATGACGGCAACAGATCCGACTTCGAACTGACGCTGCTGTCGGACGGACGCATCACGGTGCTGAAGCCGGATGGTTCAACCGATACGCTGACCAGCATCGAGCGTATCGATCTCGTCGATGGCGATTATGTCTATGACTTTTATGGTCCGAACACTGAATTCGGCTATCTGATCTATCAGGCTTCGTTCGGCCGCGTACCGGACGAAGAGGGGGTCAGGTTCTGGGTTGGTGTCCTTGACGATCTGGATCAGCAGGGGTGGAGTGAGTATCAAAAAGAGCAGTTTCTGGCCCGCCAGTTCATCGAGTCGGATGAGTTCAGCGATCTTTACGGATCGAACCCGTCCAATGAAGACTATATCAACGCCATGTATCAGAATGTTCTGGGACGCCAGCCGGATCAGCCCGGCTATGAATTCTGGCTCGGTGGAATGGAAGAGGGGCTGACGCCCGTGGACATTCTGGTGGCGTTCACGGAAAGCGATGAGAACGTCGACCGCAACGCCGACAATCTGGATGACGGGATCTGGGTGGTGTAGTGGCCTGACCAGATGCGGAGAGTGGCAATGGGCGATTGCCACTTCCTCTGGCTGAGGTTGTGTCTGGTGGTGTTCAAACTGTAGTCTTCGCCGAGCTGGGTTGGCTTCCCGCGCGGTTAGGTCAGTCCTCTACTCCCAGCGTGACGGCGACCGGGATCAATCTCGCCATTATCATTGACAGAACTGTCGTGTGCCGGCCCTCCGTGGGCATTTTCATTGTTTTCTTCGATGCTCCATTGCTTGCCGCATGGCGTGCCACTGACCGGAGGACGTTATCGCTTAACGTCTCAACATTGCCGTAGCCTGCAATCTTCAAGCAACAAAATGCGGTCCGCCAGGTTGACGCAACACCACCAATAGGTTCCGCCCGAACGGCTCCTGATTAATGGGAGTGTCCAATATCGTGGGTTTGAGACAAATTAGCTGTAGAATGAGACAGATTGACCGTCGCATTTGCTGAAATGAACACGAAATTGAGGGATATCACCGAATTCGAGACGGCCGTGGCTGTGCAAATCCGCGGAGCACGGGATAGGGAATGCGAGAAAAATTATGGACGTTGTGAGCGATATCCTCGGCAACATAACGGTGAAAAATCACGTTACAGGATTGCTGCGCCTGAACGGGGATTGGGCGTTTGAATCTCCAGCCGCGGATGTTTCCGTTTTTCATCTGATCTTCGACGGGTCGGCTCACGTGACGTTCAACGGCAGGACCGAACGGCTCGAAAAGGGTGACATGGTTTTGTTCACCCGCGGGCACGGGCATACATTGGGCAGTGCGCCGGACGCGCCTTCGGTGACATTCGCCGAAGAAGACACGCGTGTGCGAATGCACACGGTGGACGATGGCCAGGTATCAAGCGTCGACAAGCGGGGTGATGGCCCTGAAACGTCGATCATCTGTGCACGGTTCAATTTCTCAAGCCGGTTGTCGCAGGAACTGGTGCGGGAATTCTCCGATCAGGTCCTGCTTCGTGGATTGGGGCAGGAGACCTTCTCTGCCTTTGAGCCAATGTTGCTGAGAACCGCGCAAGCGGCGCATTCGAACGAACCGGGTGCCCTGGCGGAGCTCGATAGTCTGGTGAACTTCCTCTACCTGTCCTTCATGCGGAACTGGCTGACGAAATTCGCGGAGGATCAACCCGGCTGGATTCGCGGGCTCAACGATCCGAATATCTCCAGGGCGCTCAAGGCGATTCACACGGATCCGACGCGTAAATGGTCCGTTCAGGAACTCGCAGCGGAGGTGGGAATGTCGCGGGCCCGTTTTGCGGCGCGGTTTTCGGATGTGGTTCGGGATACGCCAGCCCGATACCAGCTTCGCTGGCGCATGTCATTGGCCGCCCGGCAACTTGAAACCCATCCCCAGCGCCCCTTGAACCAGATCGCGTTCACAGTCGGTTATGAGACGGAGAATGCTTTCTTCTCCTCATTCAAACGCGTATTTGGCAAAACGCCGAATGCCTGGAGACGGGACTTCCAGCTCTCACACTCGACCGACTGAACACTTCGGTATTGACCGCCATACTTCAGATGCCATACTAGTGGGAAGAAAGTGGGACGTCATGGTCTTTGCTGACCAGGGGAGAGCGAATGCCTGCCTCAGCAACCGAGAATACCGGCTCTGGTGGCAAAGGCCGTTATGACGCCATCATCGTCGGTGGCGGTCACAACGGACTGACCTGTGGCGCGTATCTGGCAAAGGCCGGCCTCAAAACGCTCGTTCTGGAACGGCGGCATATCGTTGGCGGCGCGGCGGTCACCGAGGAAGTGCATCCGGGCTTTCGCGCCTCTACCTTCAGCTACATCATGGGGCACGTCCACCCGAAAGTGATCGCTGACCTGGAACTCTCTCGCTACGGGCTCAAGCACCTGAAAATGGGCGAAGTTCTTCATCCGCTCGAGGGTGATGATTCGATCATATTTTCCACCGATATCGCAACGACCCAGTCAGAGATTGCGAGGTTCTCGGCCAAGGATGCCGAGGCCTATCCGCGGTTTTTCAACGACATCACCCAGACCATTTCTGTGCTGCGGCGGCTTTTGCTGGAGACGCCCATCGATCCCGGAGAGCGGTCCTGGGGGGCGCTGGTTGACGTGGCGCGGATGGGTTGGCGCTATCGCGGTATCGGCGAAGAGGTCTATCGCATCACGGATGCGATGACCCAGAGTGCCTATGACTTCGTGTCACGCTGGTTCGAGAGTGAAGAGGCCAAGGCGCTCTTCTGCTACTGGGCAGGAATCGGCAACTTCAAGGGGCCACGCGGGGCAGGGACAGCCTACTCGATCCTGTTTCACCTGATCGGAGAAAACGGTCTGGGCTTTGCCAAGGGCGGTATGGGGACGATTTCGGACGCCATTGCGGCGTCAGGACAGGCCAACGGCATGGAGATCGCCACCGAGGCGGCGGTGTCCGAGATCCGCGTGAAAGGCGGCAAGGCGGTCGGCGTCGTTTGTGAAGACGGCCGGGAGTTCGAAGCGACGCTGGTTGCCTCCGGCGTTGCGGCGCCGGTGACGTTTGGTCAGATGGTGCCGCGCAAGGATCTGCCTGAGGACTTCATGGCGGCCATTGACCGCTGGCGCTGTCGGGGAGAGGTTTTCAAGATCAACTGCGCGGTGGATCAGCTGCCGCAGTATCGCGGCTACAAGAATCCGCGAGCGGGTGTCGGTTACCCAGCCTATGCCCATATCGGTCCGACGATCGACTATATGGAACGTGCCTACGACGACGCGAAATATGGCTGGTACTCCAAACAGCCATTCGTGTCGCCCATCGTGCCGACGGTTGCGGATCCTGAACTCGCACCCGAGGGCAAGCACGTTGTAACACTTTCCGGCGGGCATGCTCCCTATGAACTGAAGAATGGCGATTGGGCTCACGAGAAAGACGAATTCGTGGCCAATGTCTTTGCTGTCATGGACAACTTCTGTCCGGGTTTCAGTGACAGCCTGATTGCGTACGACGCCTATGTGCCGCCTGATCTGGAGCGGGTTCTGGGCATGCCCGGAGGGCATGAACTTCATGGGGACGTCGCCCTCGATCAGCTGTTTTTCCAGCGACCGGTGCCGCATTACTCAGATTACCGAACGCCGATCCGCGGGCTTTACCAATGCGGGTCTTCGACCCATCCGGGAGGCGCTGTGTCAGCGGTGCCAGGCCACAATGCGGCGCGGGAGATCTTGAAGGATCAAAGGCGCAAGCGTCACCGTGCCCGTTAAAGCGCCAAGACCGACCTGGTGACGATGTAGATCCCCAACACGCCCAGCGACACCAGGAAAACCAGCCGGAAACTTCGCTCCGATGTCCGCTTGCGAATGCGAGTTCCGAGATACACGCCGACGGTGGTCGGAATGACGGCGGCCAATGACACCAATCCCAGTTGTGCTGTCAAAAGGTTCTGGCCGCCCAACGAGATGCTGAGGCCGATTGTTGCCAGGGTGAACAGCATCCCCATCGCCTGAATCAATTCCTCGCGGCTGAGGCCCGTGGACTGCAGGTAGGCGACACCCGGAACGGTGAAAACACCCGTCATGCCAGCCAGGATGCCGCTGATCGCCCCAACGAGGGGATTGAGGCGCCCCTCCAACGTCTTGGGGACCTCGAATTTCAGTCGCGAAAGACTGATTGCCGCGTAGGCTATCAGCAGGCTGCCCAAAAGCGCGGTCAGATAGGCAACATTCACGCGGGCCAGGGCAAAGGTTCCCGGCCACGTGAACAGCATTGTCGCGATGAAAAGGGGCCAAAACCGTCTGAAAATGGCGCGGGTGTGTTCTCCGGCGAAGCTCTGCCAAACATTGGTCAGGAAGGACGGTACCAGCAGCAGCGCCAGCGCCGGCTTCAGGCCGATGAAGGCGGTCAGCAATCCAACGGTCACCAGTGGCAGGCCCATGCCGATTGTGCCCTTGACGCATCCGGCCAGGAAAAACACTCCAAAAACGACAAGCAGAACGAAAGGCTCGGACATGGATTCTCTGCGGGCAGGGGCGGGAGTATGCCCTCACTGGGTGCCTGAATTTTTTCTGAATCGCAAGCCGGCCAGGTGGCTGATGCTGGCGCACCGCCATATTATCACGGGTCGTTCCGACTTTACCGCGGAGCACAGTTCCTTTGATCGGACTGTGCCGTTGCTTGACCTGGTCCCGTCCGAAGGTGCATAGCTGGGTGGTTCAATTCTCGACAGCCCATCGCTTCTGCGCCGTTTCTTGCCCGGACTGTCCGTCACACTTGGGTTTCCTGATGCCGTTCCTCGCTTTCCTGCGCGACAACGCCCGATGGCTGGCCGGCGGATTCCTGCTGACTTTCTTCTCGAGTTTCGGGCAGACGTTTTTCATCGGCCTTTCCTCAGGCGGTATCCGCAGCGATTTCGGCCTCAGCAATGGTGAATTCGGATCGATCTACATGCTGGCGACATTGGCCAGCGCACTCACACTTTCGCAATTTGGCAAGATCGTCGATCATCTGAGCGTTGCGCGGGTTACCATGATCATCGTTCCGCTGCTGGCCACCGCAGCGGTCGGCATGGCCTATGCCAGCAACCTGGCGATGCTGGTGATCGTGATATTCGGCCTTCGGCTCTTCGGTCAGGGGATGATGACGCACACGGCGATCACCGCCATCGGCCGCTGGTATGTCGCCCAGCGCGGGCGCGCGGTTTCGGTAACAACCATGGGGCATCAGGCCGGGGAGGCGGCATTCCCGTTGATCTTCGTGGTTGTTGTCGCATCCGTCGGATGGCGCAACACCTGGCTTTTGGCTGCATTGATGCTGATGATCATCGCATTGCCGATGATCTATTGGCTGATGCGCGTCGAGCGAATACCACGCTCAAGCGATGGCCCTGTGCAGGTCGGTGCCGATCGCAGTTGGACGCGACGGGAAGTCATGCGGGATCCGTTCTTCTGGCTGATTCTGGCTGGTGTCCTGGCCCCGGGATTCATCGGAACGACGATCTTTTTCCACCAGATGTATCTGGTTGAGTTGCGCGGGTGGAGCGCTGGCGCTTTCGCCGGATCCTACGCCCTCAGTGCGGCATTCACGATCTGCTTCGCATTGATCGGCGGTGTGCTCATCGACCGGTTCTCGGCGCTGGCTTTGCTGCCCGTTTTCCCGATTCCGCTTGGAATAGCCTGTATCGTGCTGGCCTGGGTCGAGCACACATGGGGTATTTATGCGTTCATGGCGTTTCTGGGCGTGTCCTATGGGCTGTCCTCGACGCTGTTCGGCGCCATTTGGCCCGAGATTTACGGGACGCGACACCTCGGTTCGATTAGGGCGATCGTGGTTGCATTGATGGTATTCGCCACGGCGCTGGGTCCCGGTGTGACCGGCGTCCTGTTGGACGTCGGAGTGGCCTATTCGACGCAAATCCTGGTCATGGGGCTTTATTGCGCCGCAGCCAGCGTGTTCATGAGCGTCATCAGCCGCAAGGTCGCCCATCGCAATCGGCAGTTCTCGACCGCTTCGGCGTGAGCATCTCGCTGTCGCTCTAGTCGGGAACCGGAGCGAGAAGATCGATTGCGTCCGAGTGATCCGGTAGAAATGTCGGGCCTATCACCCTGACCGGTTTTTTCGGGTCGATTTCACGTGCCGGGGCCGGCGGAACTGCAGCCCTCGGGGCCGTGTCCGCAATTCTATCCTCGTCCTTGTCGGGAGAGTCCTCCGTTGGGCCCGGAATTTGCAGGATAGACGATTGCGGCGCTGCCTTGACCTCTTCCTGAGGCGGTCCGGAGGGAAGGGCGCAGCTGCACTGCCGGGCGGCACCGACCTTTCTGTCACGATAGGCAAAGGCGTTTGGAAGCGATGCATAGGGCATCTGGCCTGCAATCGACACCATGTCTTCGCTGTCCTGGTCCGGGATCCGGTGGAAGAAGAGTTTTGCCTCGCTTCCCGGGCACATGGCACTGCATCTGGCAGCGTCGCGTTCGAAATCCAGCGGTGAAGCCGAGTAGGAGATGGGGAAGTAATACCCGTCGCAGGATCTCACACACAGGGTGCGGTAACGCGTCATCGGATTTTTGAGATCGTGATAGCCGTCACTGCTACCGTCGACGCCGAGGGTTGTTCGGATCCGTACTCCGCCTGGGACATCACAGCCATTGGCGCGAAGGGCGGCGATCACGCGTTGGCGGGCCGTGCGCCCGCTGCTTCCGGCATGCGCGTCCCGCTGGCGCACGAGGCGACCCAGTTCTGCCTGCATGCGCTTGAGGTCGATCCCAAGACGTCGGCAATCGGACCGGCGACCGCCGCCATAATCAATCACGCTGCCGGTAGCGCAGCCCATGCGCACCAGATCGTGACGGGTGCGATCGATCAGAAGTGCCTGGTTTTCTACCGCCGCCGCGTAGCGTTGGTAATGGCGTGTCGGTGGACGATCGCCGATATAATCGTGCAACTGAGCGGCAAGCCGGGCGCACAGCGCTGCATCCTGGGCCTGCGTTGCTGTACCCGTCGCAAGCAGACCCGCCAATGCAACGAGCGCCACGGTGGCCGGATGTTTGGCTGTCGATCTGAAAGCCATTACGCCTCTCGCTCACGATAGGATGCAGGCATCTTCCCGGTCCTTAGCGCAGTGCAACCCGTAAATCCGGCGAAAGTGTAGCAGATCCGGGTAAAGCCGGTCTTACCTGAGAATATCCAATATCAGGCGGGAAAGGACGCTTCGACCACGGCCAGGGTCGACATGTTGACCACGCCCCGCGACGTCACTGACGGGGAGAGGATGTGTGCGGGCTTGGCGCCTCCCAGCAGGATCGGGCCGACATGCAGGGCATCGGTCATGGTTTTCACCACGCCCAATGCGATATTGGCCGCATCCAGATTGGGAAACACCAGGAGATTGGCCTCGCCGGTCAGGTTCGAATCCGGCATCACGCGATTGCGCAACACCTCCGATATGGCGGAATCACCGTGCATTTCGCCGTCTGCTTCGAGTCCCGGTTCCATCTGGTGGACAAGGTGAACCGCTTCCCGCATTTTGTCTGCCGATCTGGAGTCCCGCGTTCCGAAGTTGGAATGGGACAGCAACGCGGCTCTGGGCGTGATGCCGAAGCGCCGGATTTCCTTCGCTGCCATCAACGTCGTCTCGGCAATCTCTTCTGCCGAGGGGTCGTAGGACACATAGGTGTCTGTAAAGAACGTTGCGCCGCGTTGGGCGATCAGCAGGCTGAGAGCGGAGAAATCCTTGACGCCTTCGCGTTTGCCGATGACCTGTTCGACCACCTGCAGGTGCTTTGCGTACCGCCCTTCGACACCGCAGATCATGGCATCGGCGTCACCTCTGCGCACGGCAAGCGAAGCAATGACCGTGGTGTTGGTTCGCACAATGGTGCGGGCGGCTTCCGGGTTGATGCCGCGGCGGCCGACGAGCGAAAAATACAGATCGACATAGTCGCGGTAGCGCGGGTCGTCCTGCGGATTGGTAACGGCGAAATCCTTTTCAGGTCGGATCTTCAGGCCGAACCGTTTCAGGCGGGTCTCGATGATGCTGGGGCGGCCGATGAGGATCGGTTCAGCGATACTCTCCTCCAGCAAGACCTGCGCAGCCCGCAGCACCCGTTCGTCTTCGCCCTCGGCGAAAATCACCCGTTTCCTGCTGGCGGTCTTGGCGGCCGCGAAGAGCGGTTTCATGATCAGACCGGAACGGAAGACGAAACGGTTGAGCTGATCGAGATAGGCCTCGTGGTCGACGATCGGCCTTGCCGCCACACCCGATTCGGCGGCGGCCTCCGCAACCGCCGGAGCAATGCGCAGAATCAAACGAGGATCGAACGGCGAGGGGATCAGGTAGTCCGCGCCGAAGACCGGCGTGTCGCCCGAATAGGCCTTGGCGGCGACATCGGACGCCTCCTCCCGGGCGAGGCCGGCAATGGCCCGGACGGCGGCCATTTTCATCTCTTCGTTGATCGTGGTTGCGCCGCAGTCGAGGGCGCCGCGGAAGATGTAGGGAAAGCAGAGGACGTTGTTGACCTGATTGGGAAAATCCGACCGTCCGGTGCAGATCATGGCGTCGGGCCGGACGCCACGCGCGACCTCGGGCATGATTTCCGGAACCGGATTGGCGAGCGCCATGATGAGCGGCTTGTCAGCCATTTCCGTCAACATTTCAGGTTTCAGGACATTGGCGGCGGACAGGCCGAGAAAGACGTCCGCGCCCGGAATGTTCTCGGCCAGGGTGCGGGTCTCGGAACGCTGAGCGTAGACCGACTTCCACCTGTCCATCAACTCGGTACGGCCCTCGTACACGAGGCCCTCGATATCGTGCACCCAGATATTTTCCCGTTTGGCGCCCAGTTCGACCAGCAGGTTGAGACAGGCGAGCGCCGCCGCACCGGCGCCGCTGGCGACGATTTTGGCTTCAGAAATACTTTTGCCGGCAAGTTCCAGGCCGTTGAGCACCGCGGCGGCGACAATGATGGCCGTGCCGTGCTGATCGTCGTGGAAGACCGGTATGTTCATCTTCTCACGAAGTTCAGCTTCGATTTCAAAGCACTCCGGGGCTTTGATGTCTTCCAGGTTTATCCCGCCGAAGGTCGGTTCGAGCGCTGCCACGACCGGTACCATCGTGTCTACGGTTTCTGCCTCGACCTCGATGTCGAACACGTCAATTCCGGCAAATTTCTTGAACAGAACCGCCTTTCCTTCCATCACGGGTTTGGACGCCAGCGGGCCGATGGATCCAAGGCCGAGAACCGCTGTGCCGTTGGTCACAACGGCAACCAGGTTTGCCCGCGCGGTATAGTCAGCGGCGGCCGCCGGGTCGTCCCTGATGGTCAGGCAGGGGGCTGCCACGCCGGGTGAATAGGCCAGTGCCAGGTCACGCTGGTTGCCAAGCGGTTTGGTTGCCTGGATTTCCAGTTTCCCCGGCCGCGGGTGGCTGTGGTAAAAATGGGCGTTCTCGTCGAGGTCTCCGCCCTGGTCTTCAGGGCTGGTTTTCTTGCTCTTAGCGTTCATCGCTCACCATTTCCGACGTTCATGGATCGTTCGTTGTGTTGTCAGACTAGAATGCGGTCGGGACGAGCCCGCCATCGACCAGAAGGTTCTGACCGGTGATATAGCCGGCCTGTGCCGAGCAGAGAAATGCGCAGGCATCACCGAATTCCCTGGCAGTTCCCAACCGCCCGGCAGGAACCTCCTCGGCTATTTTCTGTTTCGCCGCGTCGAAACTGATATCCAGGCGCGAGGCGGTTTTCTCGATGGAGCCTGTCAGGCGATCCGTATCCATTTTCCCGGGAAGAAGGGTGTTGATCGTGACGTTCCTGTCAGCGATCGGCCTTGCAACTCCGGCCAGGAAAGACGTCAACCCGGCCCGGGCACCGGAGGACAGATCGAGGCCCGGTATCGGCATGTAGACCGAAGAAGAGGTTATGTTGACAATGCGTCCGAAACGACGTTCGCACATGCCGTCAACAACCCGTTGAATCAGTTCGATCGGAGTCACCATATTCTGGGTGACACCTTCAAGGATCGCCTCCCGGTCGAGCTCGCTGAAATGGCGGAAGGGCGGTCCGCCATTGTTGTTGACGAGAATGTCCGGATCCGGACAGGCGGCCAACAGCGCATCCTGGCCCGATGGCTTCGAGACATCCGCTGCAACCGCGATCACCGATACTCCGGTGGCAGCGCGTATTTCCTCAGCCGTTGCGTTCAGGACCTCCTCGCTCCGGCCGTTGACGACGAGGTCACAGCCCGCTTCGGCCAACGCCATCGCGCATCCCTTTCCAAGCCCGCGGCTTGAAGCGCAGACAATTGCCTTCCTGCCGGAAATGCCCAGATCCATCAGTTGTTTTCCTCTTTCATTTCAATCGGTTTCGGTGCCTAGCATACAGATGGGATCGTGGAACTCCACGGCCATTGTCATCCGATTGTTGCACGACTCTGGTTAGCCATCTACCAGATTCAATATGGTGCTGGCGATGACCGATACGGCCAATGCTTTGAAGTTCAGAACGCTGTTTCTTTCCGATATCCATCTCGGCTCGAAGGCGGCAAAGGCAGACGACCTGATCGCATTTCTGAGATGCCATCAGGCCGAGACGATTATCCTGATCGGTGATATCGTCGATGGTTGGCGGTTGCGCAGAAGCTGGTATTGGCCGCAGACAGCCAACGATGTTGTACAGAAACTCCTGCGCCAGGCCCGTAAGGGTACCCGCATCATCTATATTCCCGGCAATCATGACGAGTTCCTGCGGGACTTTCCAGGTACCCATTTCGGCGGCATCGAGGTGGCGCTGTCGCATATTCACGAGGCGGCGGATGGTCGCCGCTATCTTGTCATGCACGGCGACGAGTTCGATGTGGTCGTGCGTCATGCAAAGATCTTGGCCCATCTTGGTGATTGGGCCTATGACGCGGCCATTTTGATCAATCGCCTCTTGAATGCGGTTCGTCGGCGGATCGGGCTTCCGTACTGGTCGTTCTCCTCCTGGGCGAAGCTGCGGGTCAAGCAGGCCGTCAATTTCATCGGCGAGTTTCAACGGGTGGTCGCCGAAGAGGCGCGCCGCCAAAACGTTGATGGGGTCATTTGCGGGCATATCCACCACGCGACCATCGAAGACATGGAAGGGATCCGCTATATCAACTCAGGAGACTGGGTCGAAAGCTGCACCGCGATAGCTGAAGACTTCAATGGTGAGATGCACCTTTTGCAGTGGATCCGCCCGGAAGCCAAACGCGGAAACGCAAGCCGGCGTCCGGCGCTGACCGGGCAAAATCCTCAGACACCGCCGGCAGAGGCGGCCTGACACTTAACGCAAAGGCGGAAAAGGATAATCAGGAAACCGTTGCCGGAAAGCCGCAGGCATCAACCTTCCGATGGAATGGCTGGGGTTTGTCGATGACAGGTGCGGGCTATCTGAGTATTTTTTCCACATGTCGATGTCGTCCACACATGAGTCGGTGCCATCGGACCTCAGTGACCAGAACTACCAACCGCAGCGGGAGCGTATCCCGCCGCGCATAGAAGCCACCGAGGTCGACGGACAGCCCTGTATCGCGCTCGCCGGCGACTGGCAGCTGCATTGTGTTGCCGAAGTCGATCCGCAGGTCCGCCAGTTTGCCAAGAGTTTCAGCGGAAAGACGGCAGCCATCGACCTGACGCAGGTGCGGCAACTTGATACGTCCGGATCGCTGATCATCGAGCGCCTTCGCATGCAATTGGAGCACAAGGGCGTCGACACCCGTTACATCGGTGTTTCACGCGATCGCGCCACGCTGCTCGATGCGGTTGCCAATGCCCTTCGGGTTGAACATGGCGAGGAGGAAAAGCCGCCACGTCCAACCATAGCCCAGCGGATCTTCGATCCGGTCGGGCACATGGCTTACGGCTTTCGCGACGACTTCATCGCATCGCTCTATATCCTCGGTTCAGCCGTCCGCGGCGCGCAACTCAAGCGCAACCGGGCTTCAGGTATATCGGCGGCAGCTATTGTCAGCCAAATGGACCATGCCGGGGTTCGCGCCGTTCCCATCATCGCATTGATGTCTTTTCTGATCGGCGGCATCATCGCCCAGCAGGGTGCTTTCCAGCTACGCTATTTCGGCGCAGAGCTTTTCGTTGTCGACCTCGTCGGCATTCTGCAATTGCGTGAAATCGGCGTGCTTCTGACCGCTATCATGATCGCCGGCCGATCCGGATCGGCAATCACCGCCGAGATCGGCTCGATGAAGATGCGTGAGGAGGTAGACGCGCTCAAGGTCATGGGGCTGAATCCGGTCAGCGTGCTGGTGTTTCCGCGTCTCGTTGCCCTGACGCTGATGCTGCCTTGCCTGACCATCGTGGCCAATTTCTCGGCTCTCTTCGGGGCCTGCATGACGACCTGGGTCTATTCCGACATTACGCCGGAGACGTTCATCACGCGACTGCGCGAGGCGATCGACATGTCGACCATCATTTCCGGCATGATCAAGGCACCGTTTATGGCTCTGATCATCGGGATCGTTTCATCAGTGGAAGGGCTCAAGGTTGGCGGCAGTGCCGAATCCCTGGGTCGGCACGTTACGTCCTCGGTGGTCAAATCGATTTTCGTGGTCATTCTGGTGGACGGAATGTTTGCCATTTTCTACGGAGCAATCGACTTTTGATCGCGTCGGCAAACCAGGAAGCGGCAGACGGTCGCATGGAGCATCGGGAGTGCATCCTGGAAGCTCGAGGGATCAGCGTTTCCTTTGGATCCCATCGGGTTCTGGAAAATCTCGATCTGGATATCATGCGCGGCGAGATTCTCGGCTTCGTTGGCGCCTCCGGTGCAGGTAAGTCTGTTTTGCTGCGCACGATCCTGCAGTTGAGTGGCAGACAAAGCGGTACGATTCGCATACTTGGAGTCGACTATGACGCGGCCGACGCACAGCAGCGGCTGGAACTCGATATGCGCCTTGGCGTTCTGTTTCAGCATGGCGCGCTGTTTTCCGCGCTGACCGTGCTTGAGAATATCCAAGTGCCCATGCGCGAGTATCTCGACCTGCCGAAAAAACTGATGGACGAGCTGGCACTGCTGAAAATCGAGCTTGTCGGCCTGCGGCCCGAAGCTGCCGACCTCTATCCATCGGAACTGTCCGGAGGCATGACCAAGCGTGCGGCGCTGGCGCGGGCGTTGGCGCTTGACCCGGATCTGGTTTTTCTGGACGAGCCGACGTCGGGACTAGACCCGATCAGTGCTGCCGAATTCGATGAACTCATCGCCAAACTGCGCGACACGCTGGGGCTGACGGTCTACATGGTGACCCACGATCTGGACAGCCTGTTTTCCGTGTGCGACCGCATCGCGGTTCTCGGCAACCGGCATATCGCACTGGCCGGGACGGTCAACGACATGCTGGCGAGCGACGATCCGTGGATCAAGTCCTATTTTCAGGGAAAACGGGCACGTTCTGTTGTGCGCAAGAATTAAATGGGATCATAATCGCCCGCAGTGGCGGAACCGGACGGGGTAAATGGAAACAAAGGCCAACTACACACTCGTGGGCTTCTTCACCCTGCTCGTCATGGTGGCAGCATTCGGGTTCGTCTACTGGATGGCCACCTTTGGTCGCTCCGGTGAACTGGCGCAATTGGAAATCCGCATTCCCGGCTCCGCGAGCGGTTTGTCCGTCGGTGCGCCCGTCCTGTTCAATGGTATTCGAATTGGGTCCGTGCGCTCGCTGACGATTGACGGCGTTGATCCGAATTTCGTTCTGGCCATGACTGAAGTCCGAGCGACGGCGCCGGTTTATGAAAACACAAAGGCCAAGTTGGGCATTCAGGGCCTGACCGGCCAGTCGCACATCGAATTGAGCGCCGGTAAGCCCGAAAGTGGTCAGAAGAACATTCTCGAAGAGGCTGCGGAGAAGGGGAGTTTCGCCGTCCTTACCGCAGATGAGTCCAGCGTGACCAACCTGCTCGCAACGGCAGAGGACATCATGGCTCGGGCCAGCAAGGCCGTTGCCGGGGTCGAGGAGTTTGTCGAGACCGCCAAGGGGCCGTTGATACAGACTGCGGAAAATGCCGAGAAATTCTCGGCGGCACTGGCCGACAATTCAGATGGGATCAGCGATTTCCTCAAGAACGTGTCATCGCTGTCGTCTACCATCGAAAAAGTATCGGGAACTCTTGAGAGCACCATCACCAAGGTCGAGGCGCTGGTCTCGGCGGTCGAACCCCAACGGGTCAGTGCCATCGTTCAAAACGCGGAAAAGGTGTCGGTCGACGCCGCCAACGCTTCATCGGAACTCAAGCCGCTGCTTGAGGAATTCCGCACCGCGGGAGCAAATGTCGCAAAGCTCAGCGAAGACGCGCGAGCGTCATTGGCTGAGGTCGATAAGGTCATCGCGTCGGTCGATGGAATCGTCGGATCGGTCGATGCCACCCAGGTTGGGGAAACCGTAGAAAACATCGCCGAGGCCAGCGCCCAGGCGCGCGAAGGAATCGATCAACTGGTCCAGGTTGCCAATACAATCGGCAACCGCAACCAGGATATCAACAACATTATCACCAATGCCAATCAGCTGACGGCGCGCCTGAACGAGGCGGCGTTGCAGGTGCAGACGACGCTTAAGAAACTCGATGGCTTCCTGGGAAGCAGCGGCGATACGTCAGGACTGGTGGCAGAGGCCAAGAAGACCTTGCAGACAATTCAGGATGTTGCCAACAAGATCAATCAGCATATCGGGCCGATCGCAAGCAATCTGCAGCGGTTTACCGGTTCAGGACTTCGTGACTTCGATGCGCTGGTTTCAGAGGCCCGTCGGTCGGTGACGCGCATTGAGCGGACCATCACCAATATTGGCGAACAACCGCAAAGTCTGATATTTGGGACCTCTGGTACCGTCAAGCAATATGACGGTCGTCGGCGACGCTGACGGGGGTAAAGTGTAAGCAGGCGATGACCCTGCAGTTGGTACAAGAGTGAGGGGACCCGCTTGACTGACAGGCGAAACTGGTTACGAGCCGCTTTGATAGTGCTCGCGGGTACGACAGCAATGTCCGGCTGTTCGGTATTCGGCGCGGCGCCGCAAAACGACACCTACGAGCTTGCGAGCATTGCGCCCGTGCGCGGGCCTTACTCCAGGGGTCGGCAGATTGTCGTGACCGACCCATCGGCGCTGAAATCCCTGGACGGCGCGAATATCGTCATCCGGACGTCGCCCTCTTCAATCCAGTACCTGGCGAAATCGCAATGGAACGACAACCTTCCAGCGATTGTTCAGGAAAAGCTGATCGAGGCTTTCGAGGATTCCGGCAGGCTTGGCGGGGTCGGAAAACCCGGCGACGGTCTGGCGGTTGACTATCTTGTCTCTCCGTCGATCCGCGCCTTCGAAGTGACCACAGGTGCCGCGGACACGGCGATCGTTGAAATCTCGGTGCGCATCGTCAATGACCGCAACGGTGTTGTGCGAGCGCAGAAAGTGTTTCGTGCTACCGCACCGGTGAGGGGCGCCGAAAACGAGGCGTTTGTCTCCGCTCTCAATCGTGCCAATGGTGAGGTCATTGAAGACATCGTCAAGTGGACATTGCGGATCGTCTAGAGCCTATCCTGGTTAGATTGAAGCAATTCTGTTTGTGGTCGGCGAGGCGATCCGCGAGGAAGGAGCGCAGAGCGATGCCGGAGGCATCTCGCGAGCATCCTGGCACTGCAGGCGTCCGCTGACCCGAAGGGCCGGGCGCATTTGCGCCAATTCCTTCGCTCAAAGCCTCGGACAGCCCGGCCTGCGTGTTGCGCTCGACCTTGACGCAAATGCACCTCGGCAGACTGGTTCAATCTGACCATGATAGGCTCTGGCCAACAGTTCAATCCAAACAAAAAGGGCATACGCTTTGCGCATGCCCTTTTTTATTCGTTGATTTCAGTCAGCGACTACTTCAGTCGTCCGCTGGCATGGGCAAGCATGGTGTAGACCTTGCCAGTGTCGGACGTGAGGTAGGTCTGGGTGACCTTCTTGTCGCGGTCGTTCTTGGCGACATCCGTCAGAAGTTTTTCGAAGTCCTGGATGTAGTGATCGACCGCGCTCCGGAACTCTGGTTCCTGCGCGTACTTGGCCTTGATCTCTTCGAAGGTCTTCTGGCCGTTGAGCGTGTACAGACGGCGGGTGAAAATATCACGCTCGCCGGCCTGGTAACGCCGCCACAGATCGACCGAAGCATCGTGGTCGATGGCCCGGGCGATATCAACCGACAGGGAGTTCAATGACTCGACCATCTGGCGCGGATTGCGCGAGCGCCCATTGGCGCTGGGAGCTGCTGCTCGTTGCGGAGCCACGGTTCCCTCTTCTTCTCGCGAGGCGCCGCGCAGAAGGTCACGGACCCAGCCTTCGCCCTGGGGTTTGCGTGTGTCGATCGATTGCGGGTTGCCCGGTGTAGCAGCCGGTTGAGCTGGCTGCGCGGCCGTCCGCAGTTCGGCTGCCGGTTTCGGCGCAGGGCTGACCGGCGCTGCCGGGCGAGGTGCGGCAGGAGCGGCCGCTGCGGTTTGTCCAAGCGTCGAGCGCAAGCCGGCGGGCTGCGGTGCACTCTGCACAGCAGCTGGCTGTGGTGCAGGTGCCGGAGCGACTGGTGCGGCGGCCACGGGCGCAGGTGCGGCGGCGGGCGCCGGTGCAGGAGCCGCGGCTGCAAAAGGCTTGGGCTGCGGCGCGCCGGGGCCGGAGTGTTCGAGCATATGAGACGACTGATCGACAATGCTCGACAGATCCTGCAGGGCCTTGATCTGGTCGGAGACAGCCTTGCGCATCGCCGCGGTGCTTTCGCGGGTCTCTTCCGGCAGATCGAACACGCCCTTCTTGATTTCCGACCGGGTTTCGTTCAGCTCCTCGCGGATTTCGTTTGCCGATTTGCGGATTTCCTCGGTTGCTCCCGAGAACCGCGATACAGCATCTTCGACCGCCTCCTTGATCGCCTCTTTCATCTTGTCTGCGGCGCTGGCAGAGCGGCTTTCCGTGTCGGAAAGCAGCGAGCCGATGGTGTCGAGTGAACTGTTCAGGCTGCCCGACAGTTCGGTTGCCGTCGAGCTGGCCTTGTCCTGAGCCTGACCGAAGGCGTTGTCGATGATCGACTCGAGCGACCGCATGGTCTTCTCGATATCCTCGGAACGCTTGACCAGGCCGCTGGAGAGGCTGTCCAGCGCATCGCGCCGTTCTTCCAGCGTGTTGGCCAGGTTGGACTGGGCGGATCCCAGAAGATCCGAGGCTGACGCCAGGACCTTCGAATGGTCGTCGAAACTTCCAGCAATGTTGCTGACCTGACCCAGAGTGTCCTTGGAAATGCTGTCCAGCTGGCTGAGGTTCGATTGCAGCATCTGCGACGATTCCGTGAAAACGTCCGCAGCGCGGTTGGCGGAACTGGCGAACTTCTCGGTCGTTGCAGTCAGCTTGGTGTCGACATCCACCAGCGTTGATGCGGTGTCGTTGACCAGGCTGGACATGGCCGAGTTGCTGCGGCTGAGCTCTTCGACAAGCTCCGTCACTTCGGATTTCAGCCCACTTCCGGCACTTTCGATCGCAGACAGTGTCTCGCTTGTGCGCGAGGTCAGAGCCTCGACCAAAGCTGCGCTTTGCGCCCGCAGACGTTCCGCGCTGTCGTGGGTGATAACCTCCAGCTCCTTGGTGATCTCCTTGCCGCGTTCCGCATAGGTTTCCACAAGCGGGGCTGCCTTCTCGTCGATGAGCGAAGCAAGTTCGCTTGCACGGTTGGCAAGCAGCGAGTTGAGCTCGCGGGTCCGTTCGTCGAGGACCGAAAGAACGGCTTCGTTGCGGACGTCGAGTGCCTTTTCGCTGTCGGCGAATTGCGAGGCAATGGATTTGGCTTGCTTTTCCATCTGGTCGCTTGCCGTGGACGCGGCGGTGGTGATCGACTGAGCCGCCGACAGGATGCCGGACTCGCTTTCGCTGAGATGACCCGTCAGTTCGGAAAGCTGACGGTTGAGCGACTCGGCGCGTTCCGCCATCCGCAATTCGACCGCTTCCGAATAGGAGCCGGCTGCGGTGGTCAGCTGTTCTGCGAACTTGTCGCCGATTTCTTCCAGCGATTGGGTCGAACGCAGTGCCTCCGCATCCATCTGGTTGACAGCCTCGGAAACCGCCTCGCGCAGGGTCGTCGCCATGCCACGTGCCTGGGTTTCGATAGTTGTGGTGACGCTGTCCAGACCGGTGTTCAACGCCGTGTTCATTGTCGCAAGGCGCTCGTCCATGTTGGACGTGCGAATATCGATCGTCGATCCAATCTTGTCGACATTCTCGGTGAGGATACGATCCATCGATCCGACGGTTTCATCGAGCTTGTTGATCAAGTTCGAGGATTCGCGCGACAACGTGTCGTAAATGGCATTGTTGCCGCTGTTCATCATGGTCTCGATGCGGTCGGCATTGGTCTCCAGTGTGAGCTCCAGAGCCTGGGTATTGTCGACCAGCGATTTGGTGATCGAGGTCGCACCTTCACGCACCAGGTTGTCGATCCGCTCGGAATTCGAGCCGAGTGAGCTCGCCAGGGCGCGCGTGCTGTGTTCGACAGAATTGTGGATCGACTGGGTGCCTTCTTCGACAATGGCATCAATCTGCTTGGCACCGTCGGCCATGGTGTTGGCGATCGCATGGCGGCTGCCGGTGACCGATTTGCCGATTGTGGCAACGCCTTCACGCATGATCTCGTCGATCTGGGCAGCGTTGCCGGACATGTTCGTGGCCAGCGTCTGGGTGCCCTCCGCCATCGACTGGGCAAATGCCTCGGCGTTGTTTTTCATCAACTGGTCGATATGGGTTGCGCTGTTGGCAATCGTGGAGGAGAGCTTCTGGCGGTTGTCCTCGACCGTGCGGGCAATTTCCTCGGAATTGCCCTGCATGACCTCGCCGATCTGGATGGCGCTGTTGGAGACCGTTGTCGCCAGATTCTGAGCACTGGCTTCGACTGACTGGCCGATCGCATCGACATTTTCCCGGATCATGCCGTCGATCTTGGCCGCACTGTCGGACATCATCGATGACAGGCTGCGGGCATTGCCTTCAACCGAGAGGGTAATGGCCTCTGCGTTGCCTTTCATCATGCCGTCGATATTGGCGGCACTATCGGACATCATGGATGACAGGGTTCGGGCATTGCCTTCCACGGAAAGGGTGATGGCCTCCGCGTTGCCTTTCATCATACCGTCAATGTTGGCCGCGCTGTCTGCCATCGAGGTGGCAAGAGTTTGGGCATTGCCCTCAACGGAGCGCGCAATCGATTCGGCACTTTCTTTCATGAAGGTGCCGATGCGGATTTCGCTGTCGGACAGCGAACTTGCCAGAACTTCCGCATTGCCTTCAACCGATTGAGCGATGGCGGAGGTCCGCTCCTTCATGAGCCGGTCGATCTGGGCGCCGCTGTTGGACATCGTCGAAGCAAGAACCTGTACGTTTCCTTCGACCGAACGGCCGATCGCTTCGCTGTTCTCCTTCATCAACTCGTCGATCTGCGAGGCGCTGGCAGCCATCGTACTGGCGAGGGACTGTGCATTGCCCTCCACAGACTGCGCAATGGCGCCGCTGCTTTCCTTCATCAAAGTGTCGATCTGCGAGGCGCTGGCAGCCATTGTGTTTGCCAGAGACTGCGCATTGCCCTCGACGGATTGAGCAATGGCGCTGCTGCTTTCTTTCATCAGAGTGTCGATCTGCGAAGCGCTGGCGGCCATGGTGTTGGCCAGGTTCTGCGCATTGCCTTCGACAGACTTTGCGATAGCGCCGCTGCTTTCCTTCATGAGCGAGTCGATTTGAGACGCATTGTCGTTGAGGGCAATCGTCAGATTCTGGGCGTTGCCCTCCACGGATTGCGCAATAGCGGCGGTTCCGTCCTTCATCAGACCTTCGATCCGATCGGAGCTGGCCGTCATCGTGTTGGCCAGCACCTGGGCATTGCCCTCGACCGACTGGGTGATCGCTTCGGTGCTCTCCTTCATGAGGCCGTCGATCTGAGCGGCGCTGCTGGCCATGGTTGAAGCCAGGACCTGCGCGTTTCCTTCGACCGATTCCCGGATCGAGCTCGTGCTCTGGGCCATCAAGCCGTCAATCTGGGAACGGGTTTCTTCCATGGTGGTGGAAAGCGACTGGGTGTTCTCGATCACCGAGTTGGCAATCGAGTCCTTGCCCTCGCGAATGATCCTGTCGATGCGTTCCGCATTGGATCCCAGGGTCACGGCCATGGCGTGGGTGTTTTCGGTGACAGCCTTGCCGACGGCCGCAGCTCCGTCGCTGAGCAGGCCATCGAGCCGCTCGGAGTTCGTGCTGAGCGTATTGGCCAGCGCCTGCGTGCCCTCATTTGAGGCGGTGCTGAGCGCGTGCGTTCCTTCACGGAACATCGTTTGCAGCCGCTCGGCGTTGGAACTCAGAGTTGCTTCCAACTTCTCTGCGCTGTCAGAGGTTGCATTGTTGATCGCTGCCGCACCGAAGCTCACAAGGCCTTCCATCCGTTCGGCGGTGTTGTTGAGGTTCGTCTCCAAATGCTGGGCGTTTTCGATCGCTGCATTGTTGATGCGCTGAGCGCCGCTGTTGAGCAGGCCGGCGATGCTCTTGGCGCTGGATTCCAGCGTCGAGGCGAGTGCGGAAGTCCGCTCGCCAACGGCACGTCCAATTGCCTCCGTGCCGCCATGCATCAATTCGTCCACGCGGCTGCTGGTGTCGGAAAGGGCGGATTCGACAGAGCCGACCTTGGCCTCCAGCTTCTGCTGGATTTCCTCGCTGCTGCTGGCAAGCATCTCTTCGAGCAATTTGGTCCGCTCGACCATGCCGTCGGCAATGCGCGTGGCGTTCGAATTGAGAATTCCCTCGATCGTGCCCGTGCTGCCGGACAGCGTATCGTTGATGCTGCGCAGGCTGTCGCTGAGTTTGGCAGCCAGCGAGCCACTGCGATCTTCGAAAGCGCCGGTGAATTCCGAAACGCGCTCGTCAAAGGTGGCGTTGAGTTGCGAGATTGTGCCCTGGAGACGCTCATCGAAGAAACCGGAGCGTGAATCGAGGTCGCTCATGGTGTCTTCGGTGTGCTGCTGCAGGCTCTGGCGGAAATTGACCGCCTTTTCGTCGAGCCGTGCATTGAGCGATTCGATAACGCCGTCGAGACCGGTGTTGAGCGCCTGCTCGCCGACGGTCAGGCTTTCGGTAATCTCCTTGGTGCGTGAAATCAGCGTTTCGTTGAGCTGGCGCGCCCGTTCGTTGAGAATGGTGTTGAGTTTCTTGGTGTTGTTGTCGATGGACGACGCACGGGTCTCGAATTCGCCCAGCAGCTGTTCGCCGTGGTCCTTCAGGTTGCCCTGAAGGGCATCCAGCCGGTTGTCGAATTCCTTGGCCAGGGCGCGGCCGGAATTGCCGAAGGACAGCATCAGAGCTTCGGTACGCTTCTGCAGCAGGTCGGAAACGGACTGCGTCAGTTCGTCCGCCTGATCCTGCAATTTCGTCGTGCGTGTATCGAGCAGGGCGGCAACCGCCTTGCCGGAGGTCGAAATCCGATTGGAGATTTCGTCGCCCGCGGTTTCCAGTTCCTCCCGCAATTGCTCGTGGGCACTGACGATGGAGGCGCGAACCCGCTCGGAATGACTGACGATAGCTTCGCGTTCGTTGCTCAAGCCCTCGACGAGGCTGCGCAAGCGCACTTCGTTGTCGGAGTAGCTGTGCTCGAGCGCGTTGATTTCCGAGTGGACAAGGGTTTCAAGCTCGGACGCTCTGGCAATGGTGCGTTCAATTCCCTCGTTAATGGCGGAGACTTCTCGACGCACCGCCTGGCCAACCCGCATGATATTGTCGGTGGCCATTGTTTCGGGTTCAAACAGCCGAACGGCGAGTTCCGCCATCGACCGAGCAACCGAACGCATTTCTTGAGCCCGTGCGATCATGATGCCGAAGGCAAGGATCAGCATGGCTGGGAACAGGATGACGAGAATAGCGGCAAGATATTCGGGATAGGCCGCGAAATCAGACAGTGCTCGGACCTGCCAGATGCCGGGGCCGTAGGCGAGGTTCACGAAACCGAGCCCGCCGATGACCCAGAATGCAGCCAGAGCGTAGGTGGCAATCTTGGCGGAACGGCCGCCTTTGCCGTTGAGCGACCGCATGATCGCGGCACGAGACTCCCGGCTGTCGTCATTGGCGGGCGCGAAAAGCGGCGAAGACGGGTGGGTCGGGGAGGGTTTCTGCGTAGCCGGGGCCGGTGCAGCGCGTGTTTGCGTGCGTGGTTGCTGTGGCTGTTGCTGCTGCTGTTGCTGCTGGCGCGATTGCTGTCGAGGCAGACGTCCGCCTGACGGAGCACTTTCCTTTGCAGCGGGTTTCGCTGGCGCGGCCTTGCTGGCTGTTCGTGCCGGTGCGGATTTTGCCGCCGCTGTCCGGGATGCCGGTTTCTTGGGTTCCGGTTCGGGCTCGCTATCCGCTTTCGCAAGCTCCGCCGCCGCAGATGCCACCTGAGCCTCAAGGTCATCCAGGGAGGGCTCGTTGGCCAAATCCATGCCGCCGTCTTCTTCAAGATCCAGTCGCAGCGCTTCTTCCAACGCTTTGATGGGATCCTCGCCGACGGGCTTACTTTGAGCGCTTCTCTTCGCCATAACTGTTCAATGCCTCGTACTCTGTACATACCACCCGACATATTTGCCTGGGCGCCCGTTCCGGCCTGCTGGAGAGGAGGCAATCCGCCGCCGCAAACTCAGCGCGATTTGCCGCTTGAAGCGACGCTGTCGCACCGGCTCGCTCTCCGCCCGTCTTAAACGGTCGCATGCCAGCTTTCCTTTCTGGCACAGAACGGACCCGGAAACAAATTGTTGTGTGCGATTAATGGGTTCGCTTGCTTAACGAATTTCCATGGAAGCCATAGGTTCCGATCCGAAAATTCACTTTTTTCCGTTATTTACCATGCGTTAACCATAACCCGAGATTTGCACGGCCAATCGGGTACAAATTAAGTCGATTGCGACGAATCTGGGTTGCACTGGTGTTCGCTACCTTCGGGAAGGGGAAAACCATGGCTATCTATGGTGAGGCTTTTGCGTCTCCGGACTCCTATTGTCCATCCACGCCATCAAGTGAACGGCCGATCGATCTGGTTCATCTGGCCCGCCGCACAGCCGGCGACAAGGACCGCGAGGCCCAGGTGCTCGGTCTGTTTGCGCGGCAGGCGCGACAGTGTGTCAATCAGCTTTGCGGAACCAATCATCTGGTCGGTCGGACCGACCGCCTGGCTGTGGTGCGCACCTTGCGCGGGTCCGCATCAAATGTCGGCGCCTTTTGCGTGTCGCGGGTTGCTGAAAGTCTTGAGAAAGACGTGAACGACGGCATTCTGCATGATGCATTGACCGCAGCGGTCGTGGACGTCGAAAACTTTATTTCCGGGCTGTCGAGATAGGGCTGACACTGCAAAAACGGCCACCCTGTGCCGTGATTGCCGTGCTGTCCCGGTGAATTCGTCATGGGACGCTTGACTTCCACGTCAGGCTCTTTAACTCCGCTGTGGGATTTGATGAGCGGAGCCGTATTCCATGACGAAAATAACCTTTGTAGCCCATGGCGGGCAGCGTTTTGAGATCGATGCCGAGGATGGCTCGACGGTCATGGAAAACGCCATCCGCAACGCAGTTCCGGGGATTGAAGCGGAATGCGGCGGCGCCTGTGCCTGCGCCACATGCCACGTCTATGTCGACGAAGCCTGGTCCAATGTCGTTGGTGACCCCGACGTCATGGAAGAAGATATGCTAGACTTCGCATACGAAGTGCGTCCGACATCGCGGCTTTCGTGCCAAATCAAGATCACGCCCGAACTCGATGGGCTGGTGGTGCAAGTGCCCGAACGTCAGGCTTGAACAATCTCCGGGCCAGGAGGTCGCAATGGAGACCGAAACCGACGTCGTCATCATCGGTGCGGGGCCCGTAGGCCTTTTTGCAGTTTTCGAACTTGGCCTCTACGACCTGAAGTGCCATCTGATCGATATTCTCGACCGACCAGGTGGTCAATGCGCTGAACTTTATCCGGAAAAGCCGATCTACGACATTCCGGGCTGGCCGGTCATTTCGGGGCAGGAACTCACCGACAAGCTGCTGGAACAGATCGAACCGTTTGCACCGGAATTCCATTTCAATCGCATGGTCGCTGGTTTCGAGCGCCTGGAGGACGGGCGCTTCGCGGTCGAAACGGACGAGGGCGAAGTTTTTCTCGCCAAGGTCGTTGTGATTGCCGCGGGCGGTGGTTCTTTCCAGCCAAAGCGCCCGCCCATTCCCGGCATTGATGCCTATGAGGGAAAGAGCGTCCACTATGCCGTTCGCCGAATGGAAGAGTTTCGCGGACATGATGTTCTGATCGTCGGCGGCGGTGATTCCGCTCTCGATTGGACGCTCAACCTGCAACCGGTTGCGGCCTCCACGACCCTTGTTCATCGACGACCGCAGTTTCGTGCCGCCGACGACAGTGTAAACAAGATGCGTGCACTGGAAAGCGAAGGTGCGCTCACCTTTCGGCAGGGCCAGATTTCCGGGTTGACCGGCGAAGACGGCGTTTTGAGCTCAGTAACGCTGAAAAATGCCGATGGTGAGGAAGAAGAGATTGCCTGCACCCGTCTGTTGCCGTTTTTCGGACTGACAATGAAACTCGGACCCATTGCCGACTGGGGTCTCAATCTCCACGAAAACCTGATCGAGGTGGATACCGAGAAATTCGAAACCAACATTCCCGGTGTTTTCGCCATTGGCGACATCAATTGGTACCCGGGCAAACTCAAGCTCATCTTGTCGGGATTCCACGAAGCTGCGTTGATGACCCAGGCTGCAAAGAGGATCGTTAGCCCAGACGAAAGGGTCGTTTTTCAGTACACGACCTCATCCACAAGCCTGCAGAAGAAGCTTGGCGTCAAATAGGCGCTGACGGTTCGAATTTTGAAGCGGACTGGTGCCATGCTTGAGGGATTTGACAAGAAGCAGTGGAAGCTTGCCCATGGCCGCTCACTCGATTTGGGCGAGCGTGGCCACATCATGGGCATTCTCAATGTGACACCGGACTCGTTTTCCGATGGCGGTCGGCTTGAGACTGCTGAGCAGGCAGTCAAGACGGCGCTGGCAATGGTGGACGAGGGTGCCGCAATCGTCGACATCGGCGGCGAATCGACACGACCAGGAGCAGACCCTGTCGACGCGGAGACCGAACAACAGCGGGTTCTTCCGGTGGTAACGGAACTGGCCCGTGTCAGTGACGTGTTGATTTCGATTGACACCTATCGCGCGGTGACGGCGCGACTGGCTGTCGACGCCGGTGCCCACATCGTCAACGATGTGTGGGGCCTTCAGAAGGATCCCGACATGGCGGAGACCGTTGCAAAACTGGGTGCCGGCGCTTGCATCATGCACACGGGACGGGAGCGAACAAAGGCGGACGACGTCATTGTCGATCAATTGCAGTTCCTCGGCCAATCACTGAAAATCGCCAGGGGCGCCGGAATCTCCGACGAAGGAATCGTTCTCGATCCGGGATTCGGATTTGCCAAGGACACCAATGAAAACATGGAGTTGATGATGCGATTTTCAGAGATGCATCAACTTGGCTTCCCTTTGATCGCCGGTACGTCCCGCAAACGTTTTGTCGGCGCAATCAGCGGCCGCGACATGGACAATCGCGATGTCGCTACCGCAGCGACGACGGTGCTGTTGCGCATGCAGGGCGCTGCCATATTTCGAGTGCATGATGTCGCCACGAACAAGGATGCGCTATCGATGACCGATGCCGGATTGGCGTTCGAATGGAATGGGGCCCCGCGATGAGGGACACGATCGAGATTCGTCTGAAAAACTGCGCGTTCTTTGGTCGGCACGGAGCGCTGGAAAGCGAACACCAGCTTGGCCAGAGATTCTATGTCGATATCGATATGGAAGTGCAGCCGACAAAGGCGCTGAGCGAGGACGATCTGGAAAGCACTGTCGACTACGGTGCCGTCTTCGAAGTGGCCCGCAATGTCGTCCAGGAAGAGCGCTTCTATCTCATTGAAGCCCTGGCGCACCGGATTGGAACGGTGCTGTGCGAGACCTTTGCACCGATTCGCAAAGTGTGCGTTGTCGTGCGAAAGCCCAGCGCTCCGATTGCCGGGATTCTCGACCACGCCGAGGTTCGTGTCGTCTGCACCCAAGATGACTGACCAGCACCATTCCCAACCTGTTGCGCTCGGTCTTGGCGGCAACCTTGGTGACCCGCCTGCGACGATGGCGAGTGCCTTGCGGATTCTCGACAGCCACGCATCCATTACCGTGCGCCAGGTTTCGCCGCTCTATCGAACGCCGCCCTGGGGCAAGACCGATCAGGCGTGGTTCTACAATTGTTGTGCTCTGGTCGACACGACCCTTGACCCGAAGCCCATGCTGGATGCGTGTCTGGCGACCGAACAGAAGCTGAAACGGGTGCGCCGCGAGCGCTGGGGCCCGCGTGTCATTGATATCGACGTTCTTACCTACGGTTCGCGGAAAGTCGATGAAGAGGGGCTGACCATTCCGCATCCGCATATGTTTGAACGTGCGTTTGTGCTGGTCCCGCTTGCGGATATTGCCGGTGATCTGATGGTTTCGAACCGGACCGTGTCAGACTGGTTGCAGCTTTGCGACACCAGCGGAATTGAACCGGCGAGCGCCGACCGGAATTGGTGGCGATAAGCGCGCTGAACGTCGTGTTACTTTGATCCGATCCGGCGGCTTCGCTGCAGTGTCATGCCGATGACGGGGATCAGTCGATCGCTGACCTTGACCGAGATGGTGACATCCATCGTATCCGGCGCTTTCAGATGTGCGACCATGGCGCCATTGAGCTTTTTGCGATTGATGTCGACCACGATCTTGTTGCCGTGAACCTTGGCCGAGGTGATGTCGAGGCCTTCGCCTTTTGCGCCATCAAGGAAGCGTCCGCTATAGGATCGGCCTTTGCCGTTGATGAACGCCGACATCTTCTGGGAAAATATGCCCACACGGCAGTGGCCGTCGAGGGCGATGCCAACCGCAATCTGCGCGGCCTGATCGCCCTTCAGCTTACAGACGAATTTGGTGCCCTTGTATTTACCGGCGACGATTTCGCCCGGGCCTCTCCACTCGCCTGAAACCGACTCGAAAAACGCCTTGTCCTTCGAACCCGCCATGGACGGTGACACGACGCCGACGGTCAGCATGAAAAGCAGGCTCAGGCACAATCGATGCAACATTGGTCAGCTCGCGCAGTTTGAGGACGCCCCAACATCAACCGGAATGGTTAATCACCGGTTGAAATCGCTGAGAGCAAGTGTAGCAGACAGGTCGATCCGGGCAAATCACGACTGCTTCAGCGCGGTCGAGCGCGTTGACGACCCGGTTTTTGTCGATATGTATTGCTCTATGCAGACGCCTGATGCCGCCAAATCACTGTCAGCTTTGGGACACGAGGCACGTCTCTCTGTCTTTCGACTGCTGGTTCGCGCAGGTGCGGACGGCATGAATGTGGGCGAGATTGGCCGACATTTGAGCATTCCTCCCTCGACGCTTGCCCACCACCTTTCGGCGCTGGTTGATGCAGGCCTGGTTCGGCAAACCCGTCACGGGCGGGAAATTCGCAATTTTGCGGACTACGATTCCATGGATCGATTGGTCGAGTTTCTCACGGCAGAATGCTGTGCGGGGGTCAAATCGGAAGCTGCGGAACCGCTCTAGCCTTCCTTCTTTGCCGATCCTGTCACCTGGCGTGTCAGGTCGCCGACGAATTCCCCAATTCCCGGGCGCTTTGTTGCGCGAAATGGCATGGGGCGGCACAGATCCATGGCGGCGATGCCGATGCGAGCAGTCATCAGGCCGTTGATGACCCCTTCACCGAGTTTTGCCGAGAGACGATTGGCGATGCCCTGGCCAAGTAACTGCTGCACCAAGCCGTCGCCCATGGCCAGCGAACCGGTTACGGCGAGATGACCGATCACGTCGCGGGTCAACCGCATCATTCCAAGCGTGCCGGGGCGTCCTCCATAGAGGTAAGAAAGGCTGCGCACCAATCGAACGGCCTCGAACAATACGTATCCGATATCGACCAGAGCACGCGGACTGATCGCCGTGACAATGGAAACGCGTTTGGACGCACCCAGAATGAGGCCCCGGGCCTGCTTGTCCAAAGGCAGGAGAAGCTCTGTTTCGGCCAGATCGACCAGTTGGGGTCCATCGATGATCTGCTCATCGAATTCTGCCAGTCGAGCCCGGTCCCGCGCTGTCTCCGGCCGGCCGGCAAAGAGCGACTTTAAACGTCCGACCAGTTGACGGGCCTTGGCCGGGTCACGTTGTTCAGCAGCCGTTTGCGCAAGTTCGCGTATGGCCTGGACATCGTTCAGGCGCGCCAATGCGCGCAATTCGCGAACGGCGAGGGCCAGGAGTGAGAGGACGCCAATGGCGACAAGGCCTGATGCCGCCCATCCGAGAATTTCTGAGCGCTGGAAAAAGTCTCGAATGAGACTGTCCAGCCAGGCGCCGAATGCCAATGAGAACACCAGACCGAATGCGGTAACGGCGATCTTGAAGAAGGACAATCGTCGCCGACGCGGCGTTGCGACCTCCGGCGTGAGCTCCGCGAAAGCGGCTTCTTCATCCAAGGCTTCGTCGCCAACAAACGGATCGATTGTGTCTTCGACGATTGTGTCGGCTTCGCTGACCGATACGGGTTTCCTTGGGAGCGTTGGTGCCGGTTCGGCTACGACCTCATCCTCGACGGGAACCGCCCTGGGTTTGCGCTGTTTGGTCATGCGAGCCAATCCCCGAACAAGAATTCAAAAGCCCTGTCCAGGCGGATATGAGGCAGGGACAGGGAGACGCCGTTTGCGGTCTTTTCGATGGCCGGAGGGCGAAACCGCACAAAATTGAGCTGCGGACGCTCGTTTGCTCCTTGGGCAGAAGCCTGTTCGAAGAACAAATCGGCTGATTCCGGCAGGTCGCCCGGAAAAATTCCGGTTCTTGTTTCTCCGTCAAAAGTCTCACCGTTGATCGTCTCGCCTGGTTGCGGCGTGCCGATGATCAGGGGCAGGGCGTTTTTGCCAGGGCCGGCCTTGCCTTCCTTGGTGGCGCGGACGGCTGCGAGCGCCAGAACACCGATCTCCGCGCCTGAGTATCCGGCCCGATCCGTCGCCTGGGAGACGAGGCGAGAGACGATGGCCTCAAGCCGGTCATGGCTGTGGTGGTGAAGTTGGTCGGCCTTGGTCGCGGCAACGAGAACGCGGTCGATGCGGCGGGAAAACCAGGAGGTCAGGGAATTGCCGCGCCCGGCGCGAAAGCAGGACAGGATGTCGACCAGGGCCTGTTCAAGATCTTGCACAGCGTCAGGCCCGGCGTTCAAGGCGTGCATTGCATCGATCAGAATGATCTGCCGGTCGAGACGGGCAAAATGGTCGCGAAAAAACGGTTTGACCACGAGACTCTTATAGGCCTCATAGCGCCGTTCCATCATTGCCCACAGGGAGCCGTTCGGCGCGGGGCCATCCGGTACACTGGGCATCGGGCAGAAGGTCAAAGCGGGCGAACCTTCCAGATCACCCGGCATCAGGAAGCGTCCAGGCGGCAGGGTGGACAATGCCCGTTCGTCGCTTCGGCAAGCCTGCAGGTAGGTTGCAAAGAGCGCAGCCAGATCTCGCGCCGTGGTTTCTTCCGCCGGTGCTGTGAGATCGTGGCGGGCAGCTTCGGACAGCCAATTTTGCGCAAGATCGGCCCTTGCCGGCGAATTCGCGAGATCGATCGCCTTGCTGCTGAACGTCCGGTAGTCCTGCTGCATCAATGGCAGGTCCAACAACCATTCGCCAGGATAGTCGACGATGTCGATCGACATTTTGCCGCTTGAAAAGAGCCGCCCCCATGCACTTGCCGACTCGTACTCGATTGTCAGTCTCAGTTCAGAGATAGCGCGGGTCGATTGCGGCCAGATCCGGTCGTTGACGAGAGCGGCGACGTGGTCCTCATACTGAAAGCGCGGCACACCGTCGTCGGGCTGGGGCTCCAGATAGGCCGACGAAATGCGGCCGTCATGCTGGGCCTTGAAAAGCGGCAGGCGCCCGCTGTGCAACAGATTATGGATGAGAGCGGTGATGAATACGGTCTTTCCGGAGCGCGACAACCCGGTTACGCCGAACCGCATTGTTGGCCGCACCAGATCGCCGGCTCGGTCGACAAGATTGTCCAGCGTGATGAGCGCTTCGTCGGAAATGCGGGTAAGCGATGTCGCCAAAAGGCACCTGTGCGGATTGATCCTGCCAACGCATATAGGATCGCCTCGCCCCACCGTTCAAGCGAGGGCAATGACCTATATGAAAAGTATCGATTATTCAGTGTGTTGCCAAATCAGGTTGAGAAATCGATTCGGTGCTGCTGAACAGTTCTCAGGATGCATTTTTCTGCAGTTTCTTAAGCCGTTTTGGTGTCAGGAACTGCCCGAGGTGACCGCCATGAAGCAGATCGGTCCTCGATCCGTCGAAGTCGATGATCGCGAGGCCTGCTGTGGGGTAGCCCTTGTCCAGTCTTTCGCGTGGCCATGCCTCGGCGCTGCCGGCAAGTTCGCTGGCGGTGTCTTCCATCATCGGATTGTGGCCCACCAGCAATACGGTTGAGGCAGTTTGAGCGGCGAGGAGTTCCAGGTAACGATCGTGGCTTCGGGAGTAGAGGTCATCGATGTAGTCGGTTTTGAATTCGCTGGGAAAATAGCCGAGAACGATGTCACAGGTTTCCACGCATCGACGGGCGGGAGAACACAAAATGACATCCGGCGCGAGATCCTCGTCCCGCATGGTTTCGCCAATGAGACACGCGTCTTCAACACCGCGCGCGTCCAGCGGCCTGTCAAAATCGCTCATGCCAGGCCTGGCCCACGCGGCATGGGCATGACGAAGCAGCATTATTCTGCTGGAAATGGTTTTGGTGTTGCCCATAGAGTCTTGTTCTGACCAGCTGCGAGGTGTGTGTGGCCGGTACAAGATTCCAGTCGCCAGCGGAGACTTCAAGTCGCCAGATTGGCGCTAAGCCGAAATTTTGCGAATTTCAACAAGTTGGCCACAGCTGAGGAGTTGCCGAAGTGGATCCGATGGACGGAAACGGTTTCGGTCAAGGCGATGTGGCACATGTCGACAGCCTGTATGCGCAGCGCCTGACGGATCGACGGCTTCATCCGGCTCTTGAGGGGCGAATCCGATCGGACATCGCGGTCATCGGTGGAGGACTGGCCGGGTTGACGGCGGCTTTGCAACTGAAACAGCAAGGCCATTCGGTGGTCTTGCTTGAAGCTCGCAGGGTGGGGTGGGGGGCCTCCGGCCGAAATGGCGGATTTGTCGCTCCGGGTTTTGCAGAAAGCCTTTTCGCGGTGGAAAATCGGGTTGGTCTTGAGGCCGCACGGCAGCTTTACGCCTTGTCGCAGCAAGGCGCGGCTTATGTCAGACACCAGATCACGGCTGCCGGACGCCCAGATATCGTTGCCGGTTCAGGCTGGATGCATGTCATTCGCCACCGCAAGACAGACAGCCTCCGGCGACAACGCGACCGGATGCTGCGTGATTATGGCGTGGATTTGCAGGTTCTCAGCGAGCAAGATGTGAAATCGCGATTGAGAACCGAGCGCTATCACGGAGCGTTGGTTGATCCGAACCCTTTTCACATCGACCCTCTGGCCTATTCGGAGTTGCTTGCACAGCAATGCATAGGGTCCGGTGTGGGTCTCTACGAGAAATCCCCGGTAACGGCTGTTGATCGCCAGAACAGCCGCTTCATGCTGGAAACCGATCATGGGAGCGTGCAGGCGGATCAGGTCGTTGTGGCGACCAGTGCCTATGGCGGTCCGGTTGCGGCAGTCGAGAACTGCATTTTGCCAGTTGCTACCTATGTCATCGCCTCCGAACCCGCTGATGGGGCGCTGCAACAGGCAATCAACTGGACTGGTTGCATCGCCGACACACGGCGCGCCGGAGACTATTACCGTGTGATCGATGGCGCGGAGGGCCGACGTCTCCTGTGGGGCGGGCGGATCACGACCCGGCGAACCGAACCCAAGAATCTGGCTGCGAAACTGATGCGTGACATCATTCAGGTTTATCCGTCCCTTGCCGGCTTAAAGGTGGCGTTTTCCTGGTCTGGCCTGATGGGATATGCCCGGCACAAGATGCCGGTCGTCTGTCAGCATCGCCCTGGTTTGTACGTCCTTACCGGCTTTGGCGGACATGGGTTGAACATGACGGCGGCCGGCGCCCTTGCCGTGGCAGAGGCCATCGGTGGCCAACCGGACAGACTGGAATTGTTCAAACCCTATGGACTGGTCTGGGGCGGTGGGCCCGTCGGCCGCATCGTCACGCAACTGGAGTATTTCAGATTGCGGTTCACGGATCTTGTCGATGAGATGTGAGTCTGTGGAAATTGTCACAGATCAGAAG
Source organism: Hoeflea sp. (assembly GCA_965228435.1). Classification (GTDB taxonomy): domain Bacteria; phylum Pseudomonadota; class Alphaproteobacteria; order Rhizobiales; family Rhizobiaceae; genus Hoeflea_A. The sequence goes on from OZ245818.1 coordinate 6,229,770, forward strand.
AAAATTGTGAATTAAATGAGGAGTTTAACCTGAAGGGGCGATTCACAAGAATCCGCTCCGCGTGCGTTTTTCCGGCTTGTATCGTCGCCAAGGTCTGGCTATACAGACGCGCAAATTGCACGGCTACCGAGGAATCTCTATGAACGAACGTATTGATCTTGGTTCCTATGTCCCCTCGGAGGACGAGGCGTTCATGAGCGACAAGCAGCGCGCCTATTTTCGAGCCAAACTCAACGCATGGAAGAATGAAATTTTACGCGAAGCACGCGAAACACTGGGAAATCTACAGGAAGACAGCGCAAACCACCCCGATATCGCGGACCGAGCATCGTCGGAAACGGACAGGGCGATTGAATTGCGCGCCCGGGACCGACAACGAAAGCTGATATCGAAAATCGATGCCGCTTTGCGGCGCATTGATGAAGGCACTTACGGCTATTGCGAAGAAACCGGCGAACCAATCAGTCTGAAAAGGCTGGATGCCCGTCCGATCGCAACGCTTTCGATCGAGGCGCAGGAGCGCCACGAACGGCGAGAAAAGGTCTATCGCGACGAATAGTGTTCTGATTTGGAGATCGTGGGGCGGCATTTTTGCCGCCCTTTTTATTGTTTGGCCGTCAGGTCGCCCAGAAGCTTCTTCATTTCATCTTCCAGGGTTGCCCCGGCCTCTTCGCTGACCGCGGTATCTGATGGTTTCGCCTCTGCCGGTTTGGGCACCACCGGTTTGGCCTCAGTCGGCTTGGTGACTTTCGGCTGAAGTTGCTCGACCGTGGCCTTTTTCATTTCCGCCTCCAACACCCGGTCGAAATCGGCAATGAGATCTTCTGCGCTGACGGTTTGCTGGTGTGGCGGTTCCGGTTTGGTAATGGCCACCTGAGGTTCCGATGCCGGCTTCGACGCCATCGGTGCAGTTGGCTGTGGCGCTGGCTGGGGGATGGTCTTGGCCGGAAGCGGAACGGCGTGAGCGTAGTTTAAATCGGGTTCAGGTGCGGGCGGAGCTTCACCCGCTGGCGTTGTCGCCGGAATGACGAGTTCGCGTGCGGCGTCCAGCGCATCCTCGAATTCTGTCTTGAGCGCTTCGTGCTCCTCCACAGGTGTCTCGACTGCCAGATTGTCACCGATGTCGGACCCGGATTTTGTCGCCGGGGTCAGCTGTGCCTTGTCCTCAATTGGTTCAGACATAGCCAGCGGGGTGACCGGTTCCGGCTTCTCCTTTTCGGGAGAGGCTTCAGGTTCGGCTGCCTTTCGAGACTGCTCTTGATCACCAGCAACCGCCTTGGAGGTCGCGGAACTTGCGGCAATCGCTGAAGTTGCGGCCACCGGCACTGAGGTATCAGCAACCGGCTCGGAGACTGGCCTTTTGGAACGCGACGCCTCCGCACGAGTTACCGAGCGTCTATCAGCAACTGCCTCAACGGTAGCTGGTTGTGATTGTTTTGTCTCCGCGGCAGGCGTCTCTGCGTGTTGCTCCGGCTTGGGATCCGGTTTTGCCTCAACAACCTGTATGGGTGGAACGGCCGAAGTGTCTGTCTCCGGCGATGGTTTCTGCGGTTGCGGCGGACTGGCCGGCTGTACGGCGCGCTGTTGCGTATGTGATGCAGCGGATTTGGCGTTCTGCGGTTGCGCGGCTGGCGCAGTTCTGTTGATGCCGCTTTCGACGACCAGATCGCTCGGTCCACCGATCAATATGAGGTGCTCGGTATCGTCTCGGCGCACCAGCACAAGCCGACGTCGGGCGTCGACGGCCGCTGCGTCAAGAACAGCCAGGCGCGGCTGTCGATTGCTACCGCCACGCATGAACGTCATGTGGCCGCGACGTTTGAAAAACCAGTAGACAAGGAGAAGGCAAACAACGACCGCCGCCGCGATCAGCACCGTCGAGTTCAGGGACAATCCGTCCGTTCCGAACAGTGTCTCACCCATGTATTCCCGCCCCGTTCTGCATAAAGCCGCGACCCGCCAAAAAGGGTAGTTGGCAGGAGATCGGCTGGCAACCTCGGGTGGCTGCAAAAGCTGTGTAACACACACGTCGGTTTGTGGACGGTTAGCGCGAATCCGTCAGTGCGGTCGATCTGACGCGGAGAAGGCGCTCAGAGTCTCAAGTTGATTCGTTCGACCGGTTGCCCGATGGTGACTGACGCAGCTCAGCCAACGGGTTCCTGACCCTGCAGCGCAACCCATTGCAGCAAAATCCCGAATATTCACCGCTATCTGCGGCACCCCGGCCTCCCTCCCTTTTCTTGGCTCCAGGAATATGATTCAAACGGACAACCAAGGGGAATCAGGTTCGCTTAGGGGACACGGATGGCGCGGAAGAACCCGTCGGACGGCGGCTACCCGACACCGATGATTGACCGGCATTCGCGTCCCGGCACAATCATGCGGCTGATCGTTCTTGCCATTGTGCTGGTCGTCGCCGCAATTGCCTTCGTTTTCCTCGAAGGCCGCGTCAATACCAATTTTGGCCTCGGATTGTTGGGCATTCTGTCGATGATCGGGATATTCTACCTGGTCTCGACCTTTATCGGGTTTGTTCAGATCATGCCGCGGGCCGGGGGCGACGAGCTGTCTCGTCTGTTCATTGACGGTCACCCCGAGGGGACAGTCGTGACTGACAAAAAAGGCCGCGTTGTCTATGCAAACCGCACTTATGCCTCGCTGACAGGAGCTGCGAGCCCCAACGACATATTGTCGATCGAAGCCCTGTTGTCGAAGGACAATCAGGCCGCTGAGGCGGTCTACCGGCTGACCAATCAGATCCGCGAAGGCAAGGAGGGGCAGGAGGAGTTCCGTCTTCTCAGTCCGCTGGACAAGAACGGGACTGCAACCGGTGCTCGCTGGTACCGGTTGAGAGCGCGACTCCTCGATCTGGGCAGCGGCGGCGAAACACTGCAGGCCTGGCAATTGTCGGACATCTCAGACGAGCGCGAGGACCAGGAGCGGTTCTTCAAGGAATTGCAGCATGCCATCGATTATCTCGATCATGCCCCGGCCGGCTTCCTCTCGACCGGCGAAAACGGTGAAGTGGCCTATATCAACGCGACGCTCGCCGACTGGATCGGATTGGATCTGACGGCCTTTACGCCGGGATCGATCGCTCTGAAGGACCTGATCGCCGGCGAAGGCATGGCACTGATCGAGTCGGTCCAGGCAGCGCCTGGCCTCAACAGAACCGCGACGCTTGATCTCGATATGCTGCGGCGTGATGGCAAAAGCCTGCCTGTGCGGCTTGTGCATCGTGTCAGCGCCGCCCATGACGGAGCTCCGGGCGAAAGCCGCACGATCGTTTTGACCCGCACCGATGAGGGTGGAAGCGAGGCGACGACGGCGGCGGCGGAGATGCGCTTTACGCGGTTCTTCAACAGCACGCCGATGGCGATTGCTTCGGTCAATGGCGATGGACGGATCCTGCGCACCAATGCGCCGTTCCTGCGGATGTTCACCGATGTGGTTTCTCGCGACGACCTCGAGCGCGGCACCTCTTTCGACGCGGTGATCCATCCGGCCGATCGGGGCCGGTTTGAGCAGGCACTCGAAGCGGCACGAGACGGACAGGCGGACATCGATCCGGTCGACGCCCGGCATGCCGACGACGGTGAGCGACACCTGCGATTCTATGTCAGTGCCGTCACTGACAGTGCCGGCAGCGAAGAAGCGGCCATCATTTATACGCTGGAAACCACCGAGCAGAAGGCGCTTGAGGGGCAGATGGCGCAGACGCAGAAAATGAATGCGGTGGGTACGCTGGCTGGCGGTATCGCGCACGATTTCAACAACGTGCTGACAGCTATTCTGCTGTCGGCGGACCACCTGCTGCTGTCGCTGCGGCCTTCTGATTCCAGCTTTGCCGATCTGATGGAGATCAAGCGCAACGCCAACCGCGCTGCCGTTCTGGTGCGTCAGTTGCTGGCCTTCTCGCGCAAGCAGACCATGCGTCCGACGGTTCTTTCGATGACCGATGTCATCGGCGATCTGCGCATGCTCGTCGACCGGTTGACCGGCACCCATGTCAAACTCGATGTCGAATTCGGCAAGGACCTCTGGCCGGTCAAGACGGATCTCGGCCAGTTCGAACAGGTGATCATCAACCTGGCGGTCAACGCCCGCGATGCGATGCCTGAAGGCGGTACGGTGACGATCCGGACCGCCAATGTCGACAGCAGTGAGGTCGAGGCACTGAACAACCGCGGGATGGAGGTTGGCGACTACGTGATGATCGAGGTCGCCGATGAAGGTTCCGGCATCGAACCGGACCTGATGGACAAGATTTTTGAACCCTTCTTCACCACAAAGGAAGTCGGCAAGGGCACCGGCCTTGGCCTCTCCATGGTCTATGGCATCGTCAAACAGTCGGACGGCTACATCTATCCGGAATCAGAAGTCGGCAAGGGCACCAAGTTCCGCATCTATCTGCCGCGCCATGTCGAGGCGGCAAGTGAGGCAGAAGATTCCGCCGAAGTTGCTGCAACCGCGACCAAAGGCGAGCCGACAGATGACGCAAAACAGAAGTCGCCGGCCGAGGACGACCGCAAGGACCTGACCGGTTCAGCCACCGTGCTTCTGGTGGAAGATGAAGAAGCGGTTCGGCGCGGCGGCAAACGCATGCTGGAAACGCGCGGCTATACCGTTCACGAGGCGGCTTCCGGGGTGGAAGCACTGGACATTGTCGAAGAACTGAATGGCGAGATCGATATTGTCGTCTCCGACGTCGTGATGCCGGAGATGGATGGGCCGACACTGCTGCGCGAGTTGCGCAAGGAATATCCCGATCTGAAGTTCATATTCGTGTCCGGCTATGCCGAGGACGCTTTTGCCAAGAACCTGCCGGAGGATGCCAAGTTCGGCTTCCTGCCGAAACCATTCTCACTCAAGCAGTTGGCGACAGCCGTAAAGGAAGTTGTTGAAAGCTGACTTGTCAGGTGAAGGTGATTGGGCCGGATTTCTCTTTTCTTTCAATGATTTCCACCGCCTCTTGGGGCGAGCCCGAAACGGAACACAATGGCGCCGTATTGTTGCTATTGATGCAGAATCAGCCTTAAATTCGCGCACTTTTGAGAGGGACTTAACGGGCATGTACAAGAAAATCGCAATCGCGTTGATGTCGGGCGCCTTCCTGGCCGCCTGCACCACGACCGACCCCTATACCGGACAGCAAAGGGTATCGCGAACGGCCGGTGGTGCCGCGCTCGGAGCCGGACTCGGGGCGGGGATTGGTCTGTTGGCCGGCGGCAATGACAGGCGCAATGCGCTGATCGGAGCCGGCATTGGTGCCTTGGCCGGCGGTGCCATCGGCAACTATGTCGACCGGCAGGAAGCGGAATTGCGAGCTCAGTTGCAGGGAACCGGAGTGTCGGTCACCCGTGTCGGCAACAACCTAGTGCTCAACATGCCGTCGAATGTCACATTTGCCCTCAACCAGGCGCAGATCGATCCCAGCTTCTTCGGCACGTTGAATTCCGTCGCCATCGTGCTTTCCAAGTACAACCAGACGCTGATCGACGTCTACGGATTTACCGATACGACGGGTTCGGCCCAGTACAACCTCAACCTGTCACAGCAGCGGGCGCAGTCGGTTGCCAGCTATCTGTCTTCGCAGGGCATCGACCGCCGGCGCATGTATGTGCAGGGTTTCGGCGAAGAAAGGCCGGTCGCCAGCAACGCGACGGAATCGGGCAGGGCGCAAAACCGCCGCGTCGAAATCACCATTGTTCCGCTGACCTAGCCGAACACACGACGGCACCGACCGCATGACGGTGCCGTCAGCCGCGCAGCTCCTTGCGGATGACGAGCTTGAGGCCGGACCAGACCTCGTCGACGGAGCAAACCTTGATGTCGACAAATCCCATCGGCAGGGCGACGGCGCGGATGACGTCTTCGGTTATGTCGGTGGGCCGTTTCGAGGCCTTCTTCGGCCAGGAGACCCATACAAAGCCATTGCTTGCCATGATATCCCGAAGCCGGGTGAGGCGGGATTGCAGTTCGGCCCTGTCTGTCACGAAGATATGGGCAGCATCCATTTCCTCACCGTCGGAAACGGGCGACAGGGTCAAACCTGCCTCTGCGATGGTCGCCTCGACAGCGTCGGGCATGTGAAGCCAGAAGACGCGATGGCCTTCTTTGAGCGTGAGCTTGCGGGCCAACGGCGTTCCGGAATAGCCGGACACGTTACTTGCCGGCACCTTGAAATGCGCAGGCGATCTCGGCCGCCAGGCGTGCATTGTGTTTCACAAGCTCGATATTGGTCGCCAGGCTTCGCCCCTCGGTGATGTCGAATATGTGGCCAAGCAGGAACGGCGTGACGTCCTTTCCTGCGATTGCGCGGCTCTCCGCCTCAGCGAGCGCCTTTGCAATGTGGACTTCCATTTCCACTCGGGGGATTTCATGGGCCTCGGGCACCGGATTGGCGATCAGCATTCCACCGGTCGTGCCAACGTGGTGCCGGGCATGATGAAACCGCACGATGCTGTGCGCATCGTCCAACCGCAGCGGCGATCGCAGTCCGGAATCGCGAGACCAAAACGCGGGCAGGGTGTCGCTGCCAACGGTTACGACCGGCACGCCCTTGGTTTCCAGCACTTCCAATGTCTTCGGAATGTCGAGAATGGCCTTGGCGCCGGCGCAGACCACGATGACCGGCGTTCGAGCAAGTTCATCGAGGTCGGCGGATATGTCGAAACTGTCCTCGGCACCGCGATGAACGCCGCCGATGCCGCCCGTGGCGAAGACCTGGATGCCGGCAAGGGCGGCAGCAATCATGGTTGCTGCGACGGTCGTCGCACCGGTGCGTCCGGTGGCGATGGCGAAGGCCAGATCGGCGCGCGAGACCTTGAGGGCGTCGCTGGTTTGCGCCAGCTCGGACAGAGCCTGGCTTTCCAGTCCGATGTGTAGCCGTCCATCGAGCACTGCAATGGTAGCCGGAACCGCTCCGGTATCTCGAATGATCGCCTCGACCGATTCCGCCATTTCCAGATTGCCCGGCCACGGCATGCCATGGGTGATGATGGTCGATTCCAGAGCGACGACCGGTTGCCCCGCGTCGAGCGCGGCACGTACCTCCGCGGAGTAGACAAGCGGCGGAAAGGGTTGGTTCATGAAACGGTCCTGAAGCTTTCGAGAAACGGTCTCATGTCAGAAAAACCGGATCAGATACAAGGGACAAGGTGGTGGCGATGGAGTCCGGAGAGATCGCCGGTGGTGCAGCCGCGGTAGCGCGAACGGCAATCAGCGCGGCCGCCATGCCGGCGCGCACCGCTTGAGACAGCGACGCGCCGCGGCCGATCGCATCGAGGGTTGCCGCGCAGAGTGCGTCCCCGGCTCCTGTCACATCTCTGACGTCGTCAACCTGCGGCGGCGTGATTTCAAAAACCGCGTCACCGTCGAAGGCGATCAGTGGCTGGGACCCGCGGGTGATAACGGCTCGGTTCAGGCCCGTCGCACGCAGTCGCTCGAGCCACAGCTCCTTATGTTCGTCACCCGCCAAGGTCGTCGCTTCGGCAGCGTTCAGAAACAGCACGGAAAGGAAGGGCATCGCTCCGGCAAGTTTGCCGACCTTGGCCGGCGATATCGCAATGGCGGACAGCGGTTTTCCGGCGTCGTCGGCCTTTTTCGCAAGTGTCGCGAGTGTCGGTTCGGGCAGGTTGGCGTCGCACAGAACCTGATCCGCCGCCGCTAGAGCCTCGCGGATCGACTTTCGCGATAGCTGCCTCAGGGTGAAATGGTCGTAGAGGTCCATGTCGGCCACACCGATCACTAGGTCGCCGCGCTTGTCCAGGACCGCCGAATAGCTTGGTGTCACGCGATCGAGGAACACCTGTGCCATGTCGATGATTCCGGCCGCTTCGGCAGCGTCTGCGACAGCTTCTCCGGCGCTGTCTCCGCCCCGAACCGAGACCATGCGCACGACATTGCCGAGGCGAGCCAGCGTGGAAGCTGCATTGAGGCTTGCGCCGCCCGGCTCAACCTCCCAGCGACCGGGATTGCTGGCCCCAAGCCGAGCGTCATCGTCCAGCGTGGCACGTCTGTCGAGATGGGCGCCGCCCAGAACGAGGAAACTGGTCATGATCGCTCTTACCCTGTGCCGACCGGCTGCGACTCGGCCGGCCGTTGCGATAATCGCCTTCATCACTTGCAATTTCGATCGTGCAGGGCAAGGCTTTTGAGATTGATGAGGAGCATTCGCGGTGACGAGCGGAGCGAGTGGACAGTTGAAGACTGGCGGCGGCATCGTGTGCGCCGGCAACTGGATCGTCGATATTCTTCATACGATCGACCAATATCCGGAACCGAACAATCTGGCGCGCATCGGCCACGAAACGCACGGCATCGGCGGTGGTGCGGCTGTGGTCATGTCCAATCTGGCGGGACTGCTGCCCGGTCTGCCGCTTTTTCCCGTCGGATGTCTCGGACAGGACGATTATGCCAACAGGATCCTCGAGCATTGCCGGGAACTGGAGGTCCCGACGCGCCACCTGGTCCACATTGATGGTGTCGTGACCGGCCGCACCCATGTCATGAATGTTCCGGGACAGAGCCGGACATTCTTTTATGCCGGTGGCGCCAACGACCTTTTCTCGAACGAGCATGTGCCGGTCGACGATCTGGCGGACGCCGGAGCAACCATGTTCTACCTGGGCTATATCCTGTTGCTCGGCGCCCTGGATGCGCGGCACTGCGACGGAAGCACCGGGGCGGCTAATCTGCTGGCGCGAGCCCGCGCGGCCGGCATGACGACCTGTGTCGATCTCGTTTCGTCCACCGCCGAGGATTTTGCGGTGATTGTCGGTGCCTCGCTGCCGCAAATCGACTTTCTGCTGTTGAATGAACTGGAACTGTCCCGCGCCAGCGGACGCCCGGTCGGTGCCGGTGGTGATGCGGAAAATCGGGTGGCGATGGCAGGTGCTGCCCAGGCGCTGATCGATGGCGGCGTGCGTCGTGCTGTGGTCGTTCATACGCCGGAGATCGGTCTTTGGTTGTCATCCGACGGCAGCGTCGTCTGGCGAAACAGTGAGCCTATGGCGGTGGGCGACATCGTCAGTGCGACAGGAGCAGGAGACGGATTTTGCGCCGGGGTTCTCTGCGGACTGCATCGGGGTTGGGACCCGGGCCGCTGTCTTGAACTGGCGCACCGGGTCGGGCGCGTCGTGCTCAGCTCACCGACAGCCACGGCACGGGTATCGGATTTGGCCGGTCTGGTCTGAGTCCAGTGCGGCTCCGAAGCGAACGAATCACGGACTTCCGGACATCCATCAGCCGCCTAGTTGAGTGGCGCTTGCCGGTCGGTGAGCTCACATAGACAAAATAAGAACACTCATTGCTTTATCGTTAAATATCAATGCATTGGCGTCCTGTTGCCAGAATGGAACAAACCGTGTACATTAAGTGGTATGCGGCATTCGTTGCCAGCAATGCGTATATAACCTAAAGGTGGACGGTAATGGCTCAGAACACATTGCGGCTGGTAGAGGAAAATTCGGTGGACAAAAGCAAAGCGCTGGATGCAGCGCTCACGCAGATCGAGCGGGCTTTCGGCAAGGGCTCGATCATGAAACTCGGCTCGAACGAGAACGTCATCGAGATCGAGACGGTGTCGACCGGATCGCTTGGGCTCGATATCGCGCTTGGTGTCGGCGGTCTGCCCAAAGGTCGTATCATTGAAATCTACGGCCCGGAGAGTTCGGGCAAGACGACAATGGCGCTTCATACCATTGCCGAAGCGCAGAAGAATGGCGGCATCTGCGGTTTCATCGATGCTGAGCACGCGCTCGATCCGGTCTATGCCCGCAAGCTCGGCGTCGACTTGGAGAACCTGCTGATCTCGCAGCCCGATACCGGTGAGCAGGCGCTGGAGATCACCGACACGCTGGTGCGCTCCGGTGCCATCGACGTGCTGGTGGTCGACTCGGTCGCGGCGCTGACGCCGCGGGCTGAAATCGAAGGCGAGATGGGCGATTCGCTGCCCGGCATGCAGGCTCGCCTGATGAGCCAGGCGCTGCGCAAGCTGACGGCGTCGATCTCGCGCTCCAACTGCATGGTGATCTTCATCAACCAGATCCGCATGAAGATCGGTGTCATGTTCGGTTCGCCGGAAACCACCAGTGGCGGCAACGCGCTCAAGTTCTACGCCTCCGTGCGCCTTGATATTCGGCGCATCGGTTCGGTCAAGGACCGTGACGAGGTGGTCGGCAACCAGACCCGTATCAAGGTCGTCAAGAACAAGATGGCGCCGCCCTTCAAGCAGGTCGAGTTCGACATCATGTATGGCGAAGGCGTTTCCAAGACGGGCGAGTTGATCGACCTCGGGGTGAAGTCCGGCATCGTCGAGAAGTCCGGCGCCTGGTTCTCTTACAACAGCCAGCGGCTCGGCCAGGGTCGCGAGAACGCCAAACAGTTCTTGCGCGACAATCCGGAGATTTCTGACGAGATCGAGTTGGCGCTGCGACAGAATGCCGGACTGATCGCCGAACAGCTTCTGGAAGAGGGGCATCCCGGTGAGGATGATGCAGCCGAGGGCTGACGCCTCCATAAAGCCAACCTGAAGATTTGTGACCGGCGACGGGTTTCCCGCCGCCGGTTTTTCATATCAGACTCAGTCGGTTCAAGTTGCCATCACCGCCGGCCGCTTCTGCTGGACAGTGCAGCGAGCGGCGGATAAAAGCCGGTCTGCAACAGCGCTGTCAGAAGGACGGTGCGTCAAAAAAGTTCAGAAGGTTCATGATGAGTGGCGTAAACGAGATCCGCACCGCCTTTCTCGATTATTTCGGCAAGAACGGGCATGAGATCGTCGCGTCCAGCCCGCTGGTGCCGCGTAACGATCCGACGCTGATGTTCGTCAACGCGGGCATGGTGCAGTTCAAGAATGTTTTCACCGGTCTTGAGCATCGGCCCTATAGCCGCGCCGTGACAGCGCAAAAATGCGTGCGTGCCGGGGGCAAGCATAACGACCTGGACAATGTCGGTTATACGGCTCGCCACCACACCTTCTTCGAGATGCTCGGCAACTTTTCCTTCGGCGACTATTTCAAGGATCTGGCGATCGAGCTCGCCTGGAATCTGATCACCAAGGAATACGGACTGGATGCCAACAGACTGCTCGTCACGGTCTATCACACTGACGACGAGGCTTTCGATCTCTGGAAGAAGATCGCCGGTCTGCCGGACGAGCGCATCATCCGCATCCCGACCCACGACAATTTCTGGGCCATGGGTGACACCGGGCCTTGCGGGCCCTGTTCGGAGATCTTCTACGACCACGGCGAGGGGATTGCCGGCGGACCACCCGGATCGCCGGACGAGGACGGCGACCGGTTCATCGAGATCTGGAACCTCGTCTTCATGCAGTACGAGCAGCAGACACTTGAGACTCGTGTCGATCTGCCGCGCCCATCCATCGATACCGGCATGGGGTTGGAGCGCATCGCGGCCGTTTTGCAGGGCAAGCACGACAACTATGACATCGACCTGTTCCAGGCGCTGATCGGTGCTTCGGTCGAACTGACAGGCGTTGCAGCGGAAGGCAAGGCGCAGGGCAGCCACCGGGTGATCGCGGACCACCTGCGCTCGACCGCGTTTCTGATCGCCGATGGCGTGCTGCCCTCCAATGAGGGCCGCGGCTATGTCCTGCGGCGCATCATGCGTCGCGCCATGCGCCACGCCGAATTGCTCGGCGCACGAGAGCCGCTCATGTGGAAGCTGCTGCCGGCGCTGGTCGAGCAGATGGGGCGAGCCTATCCGGAGCTGGTGCGTGCCGAAGCGCTGATCTCCGAGACGCTCAAGCTGGAAGAAACCCGCTTCCGCAAGACCCTTGAGCGCGGCCTCAACCTGCTCGCAGATGCCAGCGCCGACATGGGCGAGGGCGATGTGCTGGACGGCGAAACAGCCTTCAAGCTCTATGACACCTATGGCTTTCCGCTTGATCTGACCCAGGACGCCCTGCGTCAGCGTGGCATCCATGTCGATGATGCAGGCTTCAAGGCTGCGATGGAACGACAGAAAGCCGAAGCACGCGCCAACTGGGCTGGCTCCGGCGAGGCAGCGACGGAGACCATTTGGCTCGAACTGCGCGATCGGGAAGGTGCCACCGATTTCCTTGGCTATGACACGGAACAGGCCGAGGGCGTGATCCAGGCTATTGTCGCGGATGGCGCTGAAGTCAGTGAAGCGTCGAAAGGTGACACTGTCCAGTTGATCGTCAATCAGACACCGTTCTACGGCGAATCCGGCGGCCAGATGGGTGACACCGGAACGATTTCCGGAGAAGGTTTCAAGTTGTCGGTCACGGATACGCAGAAGAAGGCCGATGGTCTGCACGTGCACTACGGCACGGTCGACGAAGGGTCCGTGAAGTCGGGCGCCGAGGTGATCCTGTCAGTGGACCACGAGCGCCGCAGCCGCCTGCGGTCCAACCATTCGGCAACGCACCTATTGCATGAGGCGCTGCGCGAGGTGCTGGGCAGCCACGTGGCTCAGAAGGGCTCCCTGGTCGCACCGGATCGGTTGCGCTTTGACATTTCGCATCCCAAGCCGGTCGAGGGCGCCGAGATGGCTGCGGTCGAAAACCTGGCCAATGAAATGGTGATCCAGAACAGCCCGGTCACGACCCGGCTGATGGCTGTCGATGATGCCATTGCCGAGGGAGCAATGGCGCTGTTCGGTGAAAAATACGGCGACGAGGTGCGAGTCGTTTCGATGGGCACGGCGTTGCACGGAGACAAGGAAGGCAAGACCTATTCAACCGAACTTTGCGGTGGCACGCATGTCAATGCGACTGGCGACATCGGGCTGGTTCGGGTGATCGGTGAAAGCGCGGTCGGTGCCGGGGTCCGTCGCCTGGAAGCTCTGACCGGCGATGCTGCCCGCCAATACCTCAGTGAGCAGGACGATCGGGTCAAGGCGCTCGCTTCGACCCTGCGGGTGCAACCGGCCGAGCTCGTTGATCGGGTCGACGCGCTGGTCGACGAGCGCCGCAAGCTCGAACGCGAAGTGACCGAGCTGAAAAAGAAACTGGCGCTGGGCGGCGGCGGTCAGTCGTCCGACGAGACGCGCCAGGTCGGCGACTTGAAGTTCCTCGGCAAGGTGGTCAGCGGTGTCGCGCCGCGCGATCTCAAAGGCATGGCCGATGAAGCGAAAGCATCACTCGGCTCGGGTGTGGTTGCGCTGGTCGGGGTTTCCGATGACGGCAAGGCGAGCATCGTTGTCGGTGTCACCAGCGATCTGACGGATCGCGTCAGTGCCGTCGATCTGGTGCGCAAGGGATCGGAAGCGCTCGGCGGAAAAGGCGGCGGCGGTCGTCCCGACATGGCCCAGGCCGGCGGCCCGGATGCCGGCAAGGCCGATGCGGCAATCGATGCCGTGGCGGGTGCACTGGCTGCCTGAATCAGGCTGTTGAGCGGTGCTCAGCACAGAGATCTGAAATCACCTGAAACGCGGCGTCCCGGCTGGGCGAAGACCCTTGGTTTGCCGTCAACAGGGCTTTCCAGAGAGCCCAGCCGCGAGCGCGTGCCCAAGTCCCATCGTCGGCCTGCAGGGTGGCTCGAAACGCTTCTCGGCTTGGGCCACGCAGGAACGTCCACTGGATTGTCAGGTCACAAGCGGGATCGCCGACGCCACAGCATCCGAAATCGATCACAGCCGAGAGCCGGCCATTGGCGGTCAGGAGGTTGCCTGCCGCCACGTCACCGTGGACCCAGACCGGGAGACGCTCCCACCGGGTAGCAAGTGCCAATTCCCAGACGTCCAGCGCGCCGGCGGCATCGATGTCATCATGCAATTGGTCGAGACAGTCGCGGGTCTCCGAGTCGTAAGTGCGAAGTGGCCCGCCTCGAAAGAAATTGTGCGGTCCTGGCGGTGGCCCGGTCTGCGCCGGCGCGGCCTGAAGCGCCAGCAGAAAGCGCGCCAGATCATGAGCAAACTGTTCGACATTGTCGATGCCGTCCAGCTCTGCCGGATGTCCGGATAGCCAGCTTTGAATGGACCAGGGCCAGGGGTAATCCTCTCCGGGCTTACCGACGCCCAGGGGTTTCGGAATAGGCAGAGGCAGGTGTGGTGCCAGGCGGGGAAGCCATTGGCTTTCCTTTTCCACCTGAGCTGCATAGCGCAAGGCGGAAGGCAGTCGCACCTTCATGTCGCCGCCAAGCCTGAAGCTGTGATTGTCCCAACCGTCATTGTCGACTGGTTCAACCGGCAGATCGGCCCAGTGCGGGAATTGCGCTTCGATCAGGCTTCGAACGGTCGCCGCGCTGACAGGACGTCGATCGTCATTGTCGCTCATGCCGGGTCTCCGGCGGTGACTTTGCCACCGCCCCTACGACGCCGTCATGCCAGCGTCTTCGTCAGGCGCCCATCGCCTGCTGGAGGTTCTCGTCGACCTTGTCGAGGAAACCGGTGGTCGACAGCCACGGCTGATCGGGACCGATCAGCAGCGCAAGGTCTTTGGTCATATGACCGTCTTCAACCGTCGAAACGCAGACCTCTTCCAGCGTCCGCGCGAAGTTGGCGAGATCCTCGTTGCCATCGAGCTTGGCGCGATGGGCCAGGCCCCGCGTCCAGGCGAAGATCGATGCGATCGAGTTGGTCGAGGTTTCCTCGCCCTTCTGGTGCTGGCGATAGTGCCTGGTGACGGTTCCGTGCGCAGCCTCAGCTTCCACGGTCTTGCCGTCCGGCGTCATCAAGACGGAGGTCATCAGGCCGAGCGAGCCGAAGCCCTGGGCGACGGTGTCGGATTGTACGTCGCCGTCATAGTTCTTACAGGCCCAGACATAACCACCCGACCATTTCAGGTTGGCGGCCACCATGTCGTCGATCAGTCGGTGCTCGTAGGTGATTCCGGCTTCGTCGAAGGCTTCCTTGAACTCGGCTTCGTAAATCTCCTGGAAGATATCCTTGAAGCGGCCGTCATAGACCTTGAGGATCGTGTTCTTCGTCGACAGGTAGACCGGCACCTTGCGCTGCAGGCCGTAATTCAGGGAAGCACGGGCGAAGTCCTCGATCGACTTGTCGAGGTTGTACATGCCCATGGCGATGCCGGAGCCGGGAGCGTCGAACACCTCGTATTCCTGTTCCTTGCCGTCTTCGCCGACGAACTTCATGAACAGCTTGCCCTTGCCGGGAAACTTGAAATCGGTGGCGCGGTATTGGTCGCCGAAGGCATGACGGCCAACGATGACAGGGCGCGTCCAACCGGGGACAAGACGCGGAACGTTCTTGCAGATGATCGGCTCGCGGAAAATCACACCGCCGAGAATGTTGCGGATGGTGCCATTCGGCGAACGGTACATGCGCTTGAGGCCAAATTCTTCGACGCGGGCTTCGTCCGGCGTGATCGTCGCGCATTTCACGCCGACGCCATATTCCTTGATGGCATTGGCGGCGTCGACGGTGATCTGGTCGTCCGTGGCGTCGCGGGCTTCGATGCCCAGGTCGAAATATTTCAGGTCGATGTCGAGATAGGGATGGACCAGCTTGTCCTTGATGAACTGCCAGATGATTCTGGTCATCTCATCGCCGTCGAGCTCGACGACCGGATTTTCGACCTTGATCTTTGCCATAGGTAATGCCTCGTTTGTGTGAACCGGATCCCGCGACGGCCGGGATTGTTGGAAAGTGTGCGCTCCTATAACACTGTGCGTCGCGAAGGCAAATACGCCGTTTCGGTAAGGCCCGTCAGCGGCTGTCGGCGAGGATGAAAGGGACGCACGTCATGCAATTGTCGCATCACATGTTCGACCACGGCGACATCCGTCTGCACTACGCGGAAATGGGCGATCCGACGGCGCCTCTGCTCCTGTGCCTGCATGGCTTTCCGGAATACTGGGGAGCGTGGCGCGATGTCATGCCTCTTCTCGCCAGGCGTTTCCGGGTGGTGGCGCCCGACCAGCGCGGGTTTGGCCGATCCTCCAAGCCTGAAGGCGTGGACGCCTACCAGACGCGTCATCTTTCTGCGGACATGGCCGCTTTGGCAGACGACCTGTCAGCAAACCGGCCCTACCTGCTGTTCGGCCATGATTGGGGGGCGTCCGTCGCCTACGCCATGGCCTTTCGCGATGTCGACCGGCTGTCCGGTCTGGTCATTGCCAATGGCGTTCACCCGGTTCCGTTCCAGCGCGCAATCATCGACGATCCGGATCAGCGGGCGGCTAGTCAGTATATGTCGCGTCTGCGGTCCTCAGGTTTTGAGACCCGGATGCGGGAGGACAACTTTGCCCGAACACTCAACATGATCTCCGGTTTTTCGGCGGACGGTTGGATGAGCGATGCGGCGCGCGAGGCCTATCGGGAGGCCTGGAGCGGCGAAGGCACCATGGAAGCGATGCTGAACTGGTATCGGGCTTCGCCGGTTGTGGTGCCGCCGATCGATCAGCCGGCATCGGATCTTGCGGGCAAGGTGCCAGTGCTCGAGCTGCCGGAGAGGGCGATGCAGGTCAAGGTGCCGCATCTGGTAATCTGGGGCGAGCGGGACGAAGCGTTGCGACCGATCTGCCTTGACGGCCTCGAGCGGTTTGCCGAGGACCTGACGATCCGGCGTGTCGCCGATGCCGGGCACTGGATCCTGCACGAGCGACCGAAGGACGTGGCTGCAGCGTTCGATGCTTGGGTCGACGCCAAAGCTCTGGTATGAGCACGCCCGACCCATAAAGGCACAGGATCGGGATGGCCGGAACGGACAGACAGCAGACCCTTCTGACGGGCGGGCCAGTGGTGATTCTCGTCGAACCGCAATTGGGCGAAAACATCGGCATGGTCGCACGGGCGATGGCCAATTTCGGCCTGTCGGACCTGCGCCTGGTAAAGCCGCGCGACGGTTGGCCCAGCGACAAGGCGAAGGCCGCGGCCAGCAAGGCGGATCATGTGATTGACGGCGCCACGGTTCATGAGACGCTGGAAGACGCCATAGCCGACCTGACATTCGTCTATGCGACAACCGCGCGCTCCCGCGACGGTTTCAAGCCGGTTCGCGGTCCGCAGGAAGCGGCTTTGACCCTGCGGTCACGCATCGACGCAGGGCAGGGCTGCGGCGTCTTGTTCGGGCGCGAGCGCTGGGGGCTCAACAACGAGGAAATTGGTCTCGCGGATGAAATTGTGACCTATCCCGTCAATCCGGCATTCGCATCACTGAACATTGCCCAGGCGGTGTTGCTGATGGCCTATGAATGGATGAAGTCGGCCGGCGCCGATGCAGTGCCGTTTTCCGGGCCGGATATGGAGCCGGCATCGAAATCCGACCTGCAGGGCCTGTTCGATCAGTTGGAAGACGCTCTTGAGGAGCGCGGATATTTTCGCCCGGCCGACAAAAAGCCCAAAATGGTCGACAATCTGCGTGCCGTGCTCAGCCGCCAAGGTTTCTACCGGCCGGAAATCCATTTGCTGCGCGGCGTCATTCGCTCGCTGGACCGCTACACACGGCGCGACCCGCGAGGTTCGGCCGAGAAGAAAGACCCGAAACCGTGACGACCGCACCGGTTCTCATCTTCGATTCCGGTATTGGGGGGCTCACCGTCTTGCGTGAGGCAAGGGTACTCATGCCGGAACGTCGCTTCGTCTACGTCGCGGACGATGCCGGCTTTCCCTATGGACATTGGGGCGAGACGGAGCTGACCGCACGCATCGTGCAGTTGTTTTCCGGACTGATCGAGGACCACCAACCGGAACTGTGTGTCATTGCCTGCAACACAGCATCGACCCTGGTGTTGAACGACCTGCGCATGGCGTTTCCGGATACCCTGTTTGTCGGAACGGTCCCGGCCATCAAGCCGGCAGCGGAGCGCACCCGGTCCGGGCTGGTGACCGTCCTCGCAACACCCGGTACCGTGCGGCGCGCCTACACGCGTGACCTGATCCAGTCTTTTGCCTCGCAATGCCATGTCAGGCTGGTGGGGTCGGAGAACCTGGCCGGCCTGTCAGAACGCTATATTCGCGGCGACGTTGTCGAGGGCGAGGAGATCCAGGCCGAGGTCGGACCGTGTTTCGTCGAACAGGGAGAGCGCCGCACCGACATCGTCGTTCTGGCCTGCACACACTATCCGTTCCTGGCTAACCGATTTCGCGCCCTGGCGCCATGGCCGGTCGATTGGCTCGACCCGGCCGAGGCGATCGCTCGGCGCGCCCTGTTCCTCCTGGGGGCTTCGACATCAGTCAGCGAAGAGCCCGATTTTGCAGTCTTTACCTCCGGAGATCCTGATTTTGCCGTCCGCCGGCTGATGAACGGGTTCGGGCTTGCGGTTTCGCATTGAAGATGGATTGACATGACCGGCGGATTGACCTAAATCCGCGCGGTCCGCGGGATTTCGGTTCTGCGGCGTAACGTGTCCCGTGAACGATCGCTGCGCAATAGGCGATGGTTCTGTCAGTCGGCAAAAACGGTCGGCAGAGGAGGGCGCGTTTCCTTCGACCGGTTCGGCAACGGACCGGTAAGTGTTTTTTGAAAGGGAATGCGATGAGCAAGCGCGAATCTTCCAAGTACAAACTTGATCGCCGTATGGGCGAAAACATCTGGGGGCGTCCGAAGTCTCCGGTCAACCGCCGTGAATATGGCCCCGGCGAACACGGTCAGCGCCGCAAGGGCAAGCTGTCCGACTTCGGTGTCCAGCTGCGCGCCAAGCAGAAGCTGAAAGGCTACTACGGCGACATCCGCGAAAAACAATTCCGCAAGATCTATGAGGAAGCCAACCGGCGCAAGGGTGACACGCCCGAGAACCTGATCGGCCTGCTGGAATCGCGCCTCGATGCCGTCGTCTACCGCGCGAAGTTCGTGCCGACGGTGTTTGCGGCCCGCCAGTTCGTCAACCATGGTCACGTCAAGGTCAACGGTCGGCGCACCAACATCCCGTCCTTCCGCTGCAAGCCGGGCGACGTGATCGAAATTCGCGACAAGTCGAAGCAACTGGCCCTGGTTCTGGAAGCCACACAGCTGGCCGAGCGCGACGTTCCGGATTACATCGAGGCCGACCACAACAAGATGGTCGCCACCTTCCAGCGCATTCCGGCACTTGCCGATGTGCCTTATCCGGTTCACATGGAGCCGAACCTGGTGGTCGAATTCTATTCGCGCTGATTTGTTCAAGCGCTCCGAGTTTCAAAGCCGTCGGCCCTGCCGGCGGCTTTTTTGCTATAAGGCGATGTGAAAGCAGCGCCATCCAAGCGAGAAAGATCGATGACCCTGATCGAAAAGCCGGACCAGGCCGCGCCGGACCCGGATACCGAAACACCGGCTGGCGGTGACAGCTGCCATCCGATGTTTCGAACCGCTCCTTCCAGCGTTCAATTCAACAAGCTGCGCAAGCGGCTGTTGCGGCATACGAGGCAGGCCATCGACGATTTCGACATGGTGCCGACCGAGGGGACGCGACCGCGGTGGTTGGTTGCCTTGTCCGGTGGCAAGGATTCCTACGGCCTTCTGGCTCTCCTGTTGGATCTGCAATGGCGGGGTCTGCTGCCGGTCGACCTGCTGGCCTGCAATCTCGACCAGGGGCAGCCGAACTTTCCCAAGCACATTCTGCCAGATTTTCTCGATGAGCAGGGCGTCAAGCATCGCATCGAGTACCAGGACACCTATTCGATCGTCACCGACAAGGTGCCGGAAGGCAATACCTATTGCTCGCTCTGTTCCCGCCTGCGCCGCGGCCATCTTTACCGGATTGCCCGTGAGGAGGGTTGCCAGGCACTGGTGCTCGGCCATCACCGTGAAGACATTCTCGAGACGTTTTTCATGAACCTCTTCCATGGAGGACGGCTGGCCTCCATGCCGCCAAAGCTCATCAACGATGAAGGCGACGTGCTGGTGCTGCGACCGCTTTCCTATTGCGCCGAGGACGACCTGGCGAAATTCGCCGACACTATGCGGTTTCCGATTATCCCTTGCGATCTGTGCGGGTCACAGGACGGCCTGCAGCGTAATGCCATGAAGGTGATGATCGCCGACCTGGAGCGCAGGATGCCCGGGCGCAAAGATACGATGATCCGCGCGCTGACCAATGTTCGCCCGTCCCATCTGATGGATCGAAAACTGTTTGATTTTGCCGGCCTTGTTCCGGGCTCCGAGGAAGTCTGATGCTGTTCGCAGACCGGCATGTCGCCGAACTCGACGCCCTGCTGCGACATGCCGGCGAGACTGAGATCCTGCCGCGGTTTAGACTTCTGGAAGCGGCCGAGCTGGAAGAGAAAGCGTCACCGCGTGATGTGGTGACGGAAGCGGACAAGGCTGCTGAAAGCCTGATTGCTTCGGAATTGGCGCGACGCTTTCCTGGCGCCAAGATTGTCGGCGAGGAAGCCGTTTCGGAGAATCCCGCCCTGTTGGAAGGGCTGGCGTCCGCTGATCTGGCTTTTGTCATCGATCCGGTCGACGGCACCTTCAATTTTGCATCCGGCATGCCACTTTTCGGATGCATGCTGGCCGTCGTGCAGCGTGGCGAATGCGTTGCCGGCCTGATCCATTATCCCGTTGGGGCCGAGAGCCTCCTAGCAGCCGTTGGCGGCGGCAGTCGTCTGGTTGCCACGGACGGCAGCGAGACCGTGATGAAGGTAGCGGACCCCGTTGCCTTGAGCGAGATGGTCGGAACGATCTCCTGGAGCTTCATGCCCGAGCCACTGCGCAGCCGTGTGGCAGCCAATATGTCGAAGATTGCCATGACCTTCGCGTTGCGCTGCTCGGCCTGGGAGTATCGGATGGCGGCGTGCGGAAAGGTGCATTTTGTCGGCGGCCAGAAATTGATGCCCTGGGATCACCTGCCGGGCGTTCTCATTCATGCCGAGGCAGGCGGCTATTCGGCCATGCTGGACGGTTCGCCCTACCGACCGGGTGTAACTGACGGTGGACTGATCACCGCACCGGATGAGGCGAGTTGGGCTCTGATCCGTTCTGAAATCGTTGGAGCACGAACGGCCGGCAGCTAGGCCGGGCGGGTAAACAGACGTCCGCGTTCGGTCCAGAGCACGATGGCAAGGCCGGCCCAGGCAAAGCCTGCGAATGCGATTGCCAATGGGATCAGCGTTCCGTCAAAGGCATTGCCGACGAGCCCTCCCAGAAGCGCGCCTCCGGTAAAGGTGATGACGCCAATCACTGATGAGGCAGTGCCTGCGATATGCCCCATGGGTTCCATGGCCAATGAGTTGAAATTGGGTGGTACCAGTGCAAATGCACCGATGTTGGTGCCCAGCAGCAGAAACGCCAACCAGAAGGGAGGCTGCTGGATCAGCGTTACCACGAGCAATGTCGTCCCGAGGACTACGAAAACGATCAGGGCGCTGTGGGAGATGAAGCGCATGCCGAGACGCCGTACAAGTCCACCATTGGCAAAACTCAGCACAGCCATGAAACCCGCAACAAGGGCGAAAACGTAGGGAAACCAGTCACCAAGGTCGTAAATTGTCGAAAAGATCTGCTGGGCCGAGACGATGAACGACAGCAGACTTCCAACGCACAGGGTTGCGGACAACGTGTATCCCATGGCTTGCCGATTGGACATGACTTCAAAAAACGCGTGGCCGACTGCGCGCATCGAAAACGGCAGTCGTTGCTCCGGCTGAAGAGTTTCTTCAAGACGCACAACCGCCCAAATGGCCAGAGCACAGGACGCGACACCCAGCAACACGAAGATCCAATGCCAGGACAGCAGGTTGGCAATCGATTGACCAAGGGCGGGCGCAATGATCGGCACGATCATGAAGATCATATAGCTGTAGGACATGACGCGAGCCATCTCACGGCCGCCGAAACAATCCCGGACAATGGCAATGACGACGATCCTCACCGCCGCCGCCCCAATGCCCTGGGTGACACGAAGCAAAAGCAGCAGTGTAAAACTGTCCGCAACAGCGGCTAACACAGACGACAATCCGTAAAAGACGACGCCGCTGATCAGCACGATCTTGCGCCCGAAGCGGTCCGATAGGGGGCCAAATACGATCTGCGCAAGGCCGAAACCCAGCATGAAGAGCACGAGCACGGCCTGCCGGTCGTTTTCGACCGTAACCGCGTAGCTGTTGCCGATCTGCGGCAGCACGGGGAGCATGATATCGATCGACAGGGCGACGATGGAGCTCAGCGCTGCAATCAGGACAATGAACTCCGGAAACCGCATTCCGGCCCGATCGACAAATTCGGGCTGCTGAAAGGATCCGGAGCCGAAGTCCCCCTCGTTTCGCGCGTCCATATCCCCCCAATCGCGGCCGGTTGGTGCGCAGACCTGCGCACCACTTGCCGATCTCTTCGCGCCCCTGAGGCGCTTCAATCCATACAACCTATGGTGTTATGGTTAGATCACGGCTCGCCTGCCGGCAAGCCCTATTGGGTATAGCCGGCCAGATCGCCGTTGATCACATAGTTCAGAATGCGAACAATCTGTTCCGGGGTTTCCACCACAGCAAGTGCCGCTGCGTCAACCTCTTTCAACGCATGCTGGTGGTCGGGGCCGTGCATAACGATGAGGGCCTTGCCCAGCGCCGCGGCGTATCCTGCGTCAAACGCGGCGTTCCATTGGCGGTACTTCTCGCCAAAGCGGACAACGACCACATCCGAGTTTTCAATCAAGGTGCGGGTGCGAATGGCGTTCATTCGCGCGCCCTTGTTGTCGTGCCAGAACTTGTCGGACTCCGGTCCGAGAATTGCCACACCGCAATCATCGGACGCTTCGTGATGGGTCACCGGAGCACTGGTGTCGACCGGAAGGCCGGCTTGCTTGATGCCGGCCTCAATCTGTTCGCGCCAATCGGTGTGGATTTCGCCGGAAAGGTAAACGTTCCAGCGTTTCATCAAGCCGCGCCTTTGGTGGCGATACCTTTTTCGGTGAGATGGTTCTGCAGTTCACTGGCCTGGAACATCTCGCGGACGATATCGCAGCCGCCCACAAACTCACCTTTGACGTAGAGCTGCGGAATGGTCGGCCAATTGGAGAATTCCTTGATGCCATTGCGCAAATCGTCGTCCGCAAGCACGTTGATGCCTTTGTATTCGACGCCAAGGTAGTCGAGGATCTGTACCACCTGTCCCGAGAAGCCGCATTGCGGGAAGGCCGGGGTGCCCTTCATGAACAGGACCACGTCGCTGTTCTTCACTTCATTGTCGATGAAATCGTTAATCGCCGTCATTCAAGCATTCCTTGTCACTGCCGGATGAAAGGTCCGGTGTTGCTCTTGGCCCGTAAATAGCCTTGATACGGTTCGATTTCCAGTGCCGACCGTTCCATGCCTGTGTGCGCCAGGCCCGGCTTGCGACAGAAACGCGAAAAGCCGCGTTGGTCGCGGCTTTTCGGTCGAATTTGGTTTGTTGATCAGTAGTTCAGGCACTTGGCCAGAAGCGCTGCATCCGGATATTTGGCATCAGGGCCAAATTCGGCGTAGCAGGCTGACGTCCACGCGTGGGCCGTGTTGTCGGGGATTGCCGTCGGGGTTGCGCCTCCGGAAGTCAGTTTCTTGGCGCTTGGCATGGATGGTTGCGTTGCGCGCTTTGGCTTGGCGCTGATGCGTTGGAAGCCGCGGCAGGCCTGGGCGTCGGTCTGTGTACCGGAGGCAGTGACGACGCGGCCGTCGGGACAGGTAACCCGACGAAGCGTGTCGGCCTGCGAAGGAACGGCGGCGGTGAATGTCGTGATTGCGATCACTGCAAATGAGGCGGTGGCGGTTACGAGGGTTTTCATGGTCTCTCTCCAAAGAAGGTTGTGTCGTGTTGACGATGCGACCCTAGGAGACCCGGCCTGAACGCAGTTGGAATGCCGCATTCACGTGCCGTTCACGGATCCGTGAAGAGGTGTTGAGGCCCCTAAATTCATTGAATTGCGATTTGCGGCGGGCGCTTCTAGACTTCTTGACGAGAACGGTTGAAACGAGGATCCGACCATGAAAGCGCTCAAATCCTGCCTGTGTTTCGCACTCCTTATTTCGGCGACCGGTGTCGCCGCTGCAGATGAAACGAAGGTTGCGATCGAAGGCAGTTACCTGCTGATCCAGGAAGACAAGTATCAACGCGTCCTGTCTTTGGGATCTGGCGGTGTCGCCATGCATGCGGCCAGCGAGGAGACGGTCGTCGGCTTTACCGGCGGGCAGGGCGCCTGGGCTCAGACCGGAACTGGAAGCGCGAACGCCAAGGTGGTGGACTTCACCTACACCCTCGGAGACGGCAAGCCGATCGGACCGACCGTCACTCGCTACGAACTGACTTTTTCAGGCGAAGACTCAGGTCAATATCAGAAAGTTGAGGGTGTCTTCACCGGTGCACAACACGCGGCGGGGCAGAACCCGCTGACGACGAAAGAGCAACCTTTGCGTACGTTTCAGGTTCGCTTTACGGGCCAGCGCATTACAGCTGATTGACCTTGAGCCAATAGGGGATCGCCCCTAGACGAAAGGGCGATCCGACCTATGCGGCTTTGACGAACGGCAGGAAATTGTCGTTGAGAAGACCGGTCCAACCGGCTGAATATTGATCGCGCATGGACCGGGCTTCGTCGCCGAGGGCGTGCCAGTTGTCATGGGTGAGTGTAATATGGGTTCCGCCGGAGTCGGCCGGCCGAAACTTGACTGATATCTTGGTGGCATCCTCGGGGGCGCGGCCGACGTGCCAGGTGAAGGCAACGTGATCGCCCGGTCTCCAATCCGTGACGGATCCCCAGATGCGTTCTACTCCATCATCGGAAACCTCGTAGATCCGACCTCCTTCGTGTGGCTCCATGACCACTGTCGCCGGCCTTTTTTGGTCGGCAGCACCCAAAGAGTGGGTATCAAGTGGCCACCAGTCGGCAATCCGACTGGTGAACAGTTCGAAGGCCTTTTCCGGTTCGCGCTGAATGGTGACGTCTACAACAACGGGGTCAATCATCGGTTTCACTCTCCTCAGGGTCATCATCCAGCGACAGAAGGAAACTCTGCCATTGCTGTTCCAGATAGGCTTTCAATTCGCGCAATCCTTCGGGCCGTACGCGATAGATCCGGCGCGTGCCTTCGGCCGTGTCTTCCACAAGCCCGGCATCCTTGAGCGTTTTCAGGTGCTGTGAGATTGCCGGCTGGCTGTAGGGATAATGGTCGGCCAGGCCGCGCACCGAACTTGGCTGATCGCGCAACCGCTCAAGGATCGAGCGGCGGACGGGATTGGACAGCGCAGCGAATACCGTTTCATAAGACATTCCTTATGATAAGGAAATTCTTATGAATGCGCAAGGCAAAAAGAAGCAGCCCGCAAATTGCGGGCTCCTGCAGCTCATTCAGTGAAGGTGGGTGCGTCTCAGTCGGGCGCGCTGGTTTGCAGGGCGAGGGCATGCAACGCATCGCCCATGTTGCCCTTTAGAGCCTGATAGACCATCTGGTGCTGCTGCACACGGGTCTTGCCGCGAAAGCTCTCTGAGACAACCTCCGCCGCATAATGATCGCCGTCGCCGGCGAGGTCGCGGATGGTCACCTGCGCATCTGGAATGGCAGTCTTGATCATCTGTTCTATATCACCCGCACTCATCGGCATGCCGATCTCCCCGTTTTTTGCTTTTGTCCGCTCCGACGTCAGGCGGCGTCGGATTGGGCCGGTTCGCCCATAAAGTCAGGGAACCACGATTCATGGCTGTTGCGCAATTCCTCAACAGATATGGAGAGTACATCCGTTATGGTCAATCCACGGCCGCCGACTGTTCCGATCCGGCGGAACGGCACGCCTGCGGCTTCCGCGTTCATGCAGACGAAATTGGCCAGCTCCGAAGATACCGTTGCCACGTATCGCGCCTGGTCCTCACCGAAGAGTTGCCCGTGCATTGGGCCAGCGGCCGTATCCAGGGTGATATCCATGCCTTTGCCTGACGCCATGCACATTTCAGCAAGGCAAAGCGCAACTCCGCCGTCGGATAGATCATGACAGGCACTGAACTGGCCGTTTCCGATGGCCGCCCGGACGAAATCACCATTGCGTTTTTCCACAACAAGGTCGACGGGCGGAGGAGGCCCGTCCGCCTGGCCGAGGCAGTCACGCATGTAGGCGGACTGGCCGAGATGGGTTCCATCACCACCCAGCAGGATCACCGCGTCACCCGTCTGGGCGGTTCCGATCCGCGCCATCATGCTCCAGTCAGCGATCAATCCGACACCGGCGATGGTGGGCGTCGGAAGGATCGCCTCACCATTGGTTTCGTTATACAGCGACACGTTGCCGGAGACGATCGGAAATCCAAGCGCGGAACAGGCTTCACCAATGCCCTGAGTGGCGCGCACCAACTGACCCATGATCTCGGGCCGTTCCGGGTTGCCGAAATTCAGATTGTCGGTTGCGGCAAGGGGCAAGGCGCCGGTCGCCGTCAGGTTACGCCAGCATTCGGCAACCGCCTGTTTGCCGCCTTCGAACGGGTCGGCCTCGCAGTAGCGCGGCGTGACATCGGAGGAAAATGCCAGTGCCTTGGTCGCGTGGCCTTCGACACGGACAACGCCGGCGTCGCCACCGGGAACCTGCAGGCTGTTGCCCTGGATCAGCGTGTCGTATTGTTCATAGACCCAACGCCGTGAACTGTTGTTGGGCGAGCCCACCAGGTGCAGGAGCGCTGTGCCGTAGTCTTCGGGCTCATCCACCTGAGCGGCCGACAGAGGTGAGTACAGGCCTGTTTCACGCCACGGTCGATCGTATTCCGGCGCTTCGTCGCCCAGTTCCCTGATGGGGAGATCGGCGACCAGATCGCCACCGTGAAGGACGCGGAAACGAAGGTCGTCCGTGGTCTTGCCGACAATGGCGAAGTCGAGGCCCCATTTTTCAAAGATGGCCTGAGCGGTTGCCTCCATTTCCGGACGCAGCACCATCAGCATGCGTTCCTGGCTTTCCGACAGCATCATCTCGTAGGCGGTCATGTTGTCTTCGCGAACGGGTACCCGGTCGAGGTCGAGTTCGATCCCGAGGCCTCCTTTGGCGCCCATCTCGACGGCGGAGCATGTCAGGCCGGCGGCACCCATGTCCTGGATGGCGATAACAGCGCCGGAGGCCATCAGCTCGAGACAGGCCTCTAGCAGGCATTTCTCGGTAAACGGATCGCCGACTTGGACTGTTGGCCGCTTTTCTTCAATCGACTCATCGAATTCGGCCGAGGCCATGGTGGCGCCGCCGACGCCGTCGCGACCGGTCTTGGCGCCCAGATAAACGACGGGCAATCCGATGCCCTTGGCCTCGGAGTAGAAGATCGCGTCGGTCTTGGCGAGGCCCGCGGCGAAAGCATTGACCAGGCAATTGCCGTTGTAGCGCGCATCGAACTCCACCTCGCCACCAACCGTCGGTACGCCGAAGCTGTTGCCGTAACCACCGACGCCCGCGACCACACCGGAAACCAGGTGCCGCGTCTTCGAGTGATCCGGCTCGCCAAAGCGAAGCGCATTCATCGCCGCGATCGGCCGAGCACCCATGGTGAAGACATCGCGCAGGATGCCGCCGACGCCGGTCGCCGCTCCCTGGTAAGGCTCGATATAGGACGGATGATTGTGGCTCTCCATCTTGAACACCACGCAGTCACCGTCACCGATGTCGACAACTCCGGCGTTTTCGCCCGGTCCCTGGATCACCTGCGGTCCGGTCGTCGGCAGCGTGCGGAGCCACTTCTTGGAGGATTTGTAGGAACAGTGTTCGTTCCACATGGCTGAAAAGATGCCCAGCTCGGTGAAGCTGGGTTCGCGCTCGATGAGCTGGAGGATGCGCTCATATTCGTCGGGCTTGAGGCCGTGCGCCTCGATCAGTTCCGGAGTGATGGGGATTTCGTTCGGGATGCTCATGTCTGATCGGTATTGTCCTGTTTGCTCAGGTCGCGCAACTCGTTGACCCGCCGCTCCAGTTGCGCACATCTGTGGCGATGCGATTGCCCAAGGGTGCGGTCAACAGGGGGCCATAGGCTTGGACGGTGGCCGGATCGCCCTTGGCCTCGATCACCGCCAGCGGACGGTCCTCGGGTTTGTTGGCGGGAACCAGCAATATCCGGGGTCGACCGGTAAAGGATGTCAGTTCCGGTGCAAGACGATAGGCTCGAAATGAGCCGTCACCCGATTTGAACCAGCAGCGGCTTGCGGCCAGAGCAACACGTTCCATCACCGGCAATGCCCGATCGGACGCCTGCACCTGAATGCTGCCTGGGCCGGGTGATGAGGATTGGCAACCGACCAATGCGAATGCAACAAGCCCGATGCCGACGATGATCCGCCGGCGGGGCCAATTTGACACTGGCCGGTCAGGCCGCAATGTCGAGGGCAGCGGCAAAAAGTGGGCGCCCGTCAGATCCGCCATGGGCATCCTCAATCAGGTTTTCGGGGTGCGGCATCATGCCAAGCACATTGCCGCGCTCGGAGACGATCCCGGCGATGTCGTCAATCGAACCGTTGGGGTTGGTACCATTGGCGTAGCGAAAGACAATGCGATCGTCATCTTGCAGTCGCTTGAGCGTCTCGGCATCGGCGAAGTAGTTGCCGTCGTGATGGGCCACGGGGCAGTCGATCACATCGCCTGCGGCGTAACGGTTGGTGAAAACCGTCCGCGCATTCCCCACTTCGAGCTCGACCTGCCGGCAGACGAATTTCAGCGAAGCGTTGCGCATCAGGGCTCCGGGCAGCAGGCCGGCCTCCACCAGGATCTGAAACCCGTTGCAGACGCCAAGTACTCGTACGCCCTGTTCGGCTTTTTTTCGCACGGCCTCGAGCACCGGCATGCGTGCCGCGATGGCGCCGCAGCGAAGATAATCGCCATAGGAGAAGCCACCCGGTATGACGATCAGGTCAACATCCGGAATCTCCGTCTCGGTCTGCCACACCGTGACAGGTGGGGTGCCGGAAACCTTGGTCAATGCAGCAATCATGTCCCTGTCGCGGTTAAGGCCGGGAAGGAGAAGAACTGCAGATTTCATGATCGCCGTTTCGCCGCCATTGTGTCGGGAATTTGCGGCTCTTGTATCCCATGTTCCGGTCAATTGCGATAGCTGTTGCCAAGCAATCCAAAGCCATCTACCCTGCAGTTAGTTTAGGCTTAAAATATCTCTTGCGACGCCGCCACCATAAGTGGTCGGTGTGCTGAAAGGAGCAGATCGATGAGCAGCGAAACCAGCCGCGTCGAAAAGGATATGGCACTCGATTTCGAGAAACGCATGTCCTATGGCGACTATTTGAAGCTGGACACTCTGTTGTCGGCTCAAGCGCCGTTGAGCGAAAAGCAGGACGAAACCCTGTTCATCATCGTTCACCACGTTCAGGAGCTTTGGCTGAACCTGATCATCCACGAGCTTGAGTTTGCCATGTCCAATCTGCGCGAGGACAAGGCCGGAATCGCGTTCAAGGCCCTGGCAAGGATCTCGCGCGTTCAGGAACAACTGGTGACGGCCTGGGATGTGCTGTCGACCATGACGCCATCGGATTATCTGACATTCCGCGACACATTGGGGCAGGCATCCGGCTTTCAGTCCTACCAGTATCGTCTTGTTGAAATCCTGCTGGGTGCGAAGGATGCTCGCATGCTGATGCCGCACAAGCACCGTCCGGAGGTCTACGAGCGTCTGCTGACGGCCTTTCAAGCACCCAGCATCTATGACGAAGCCATCGCGTTGATCGCGCGGCACGGTTTCGATCTGCCGAAAGAGCTTCTGGAGCGCGACTTCTCGCAGAACCGCGAATTCAGCGAGGCCTTAGCTGAGGTCTGGCTGCAGATTTACCGGGAGCCAGAGAAACATTTCGAGCTTTATGAACTTGCCGAGGAGCTGGTGGATGTCGAGGACCATTTCCAGCAATGGCGCTTTCGCCACATGAAGACCGTCGAGCGGATTATCGGCCACAAGAAAGGCACCGGCGGGTCATCGGGTGTCGGCTTTCTGAAAACGGCCCTTGATCGGACGTTTTTTCCTGAATTGTGGGCCGTTCGGACGGAGCTTTAACGTCAGAGAATGTCGACCGCGTAGTCTTCGATCACAGTGTTGGCGAGCAGTTTCTCGCACATTTCGGCGATCTCTCGTTCGGCCTTTGCCCGATCGGCGCCGGCCATTTCCAGATCGAAGACCTTTCCCTGACGAACGGAATCCACCCCATCGAAGCCAAGCGTGCCGAGAGCCCCCTCGATCGCTTTGCCCTGTGGATCGAGAACGCCGTTCTTGAGGGTTACCGTAACACGAGCCCTGATCACTTGCGCTTTCTCCGGTCGGCCTACTGCACCAGCACCGGGCCGGTTCCGCGAGGCGGTTCGTTCTGATTGACGATACCCAGGCGACGCGCGACTTCCTGATACGCCTCGACCAAACCGCCGAGATCGCGCCGGAACCGATCCTTGTCGAGCTTGTCGTTTGTCTCGATGTCCCAAAGGCGGCAACTGTCCGGGGAAATCTCGTCGGCGACGACGATACGCATCATGTCGCCCTCGAACAGGCGCCCGCATTCGATCTTGAAGTCAACGAGCTGGATGCCGACGCCGAGAAACAGTCCGGACAGGAAGTCGTTGACTCGGATGGCCAGAGCCATGATGTCGTCGATCTCCTGAGGGCTGGCCCAGCCGAATGCCGTGATGTGTTCTTCCGAGACCATCGGATCGTCGAGCTGGTCGGCTTTATAGTAGAATTCGATGATCGAGCGCGGCAGCATGGTGCCTTCTTCGATCCCCAAACGCTTCGACAGCTGGCCGGCTGCGACGTTGCGAACGACGACTTCCAGCGGAATGATTTCGACTTCCTTGATCAGCTGCTCGCGCATGTTCATGCGCTTGATGAAGTGTGTAGGAATACCGATCCGGTTCAGGTTTTCGAAGATATATTCCGAGATCCGGTTGTTCAGGACACCCTTGCCTTCCACCACATCGTGTTTCTTCTTGTTGAACGCCGTGGCGTCGTCCTTGAAGAACTGGATCAGTGTACCGGGCTCGGGGCCTTCGTAGAGAACTTTGGCCTTGCCTTCATAGATGCGGCGGCGACGATTCATGGTTTTCTCTGTCTTCACAGCCCGATGGTCGGGTCTGCCTTGCATTGGGAGAGTTGCGTAGCTGTTGCTCTATCGGAAACCGCACAGTTTCACAATTGGCCTATGCGCCCAATTGTCCCAAATCCAAACGATAATTTGCCGGTGTCCACCGCGGCGATTGATCTTTTTTCGCGCTTTTGGTTTACAGGACATAATCCTGCGGTATTTGACTCCGCAAAGCTTTGTGATGGAACGAAGGTTCAGGAGAACTGAATATGAGCGGCATGGACGATCGTAGCGAAGCCTACGAAAACAAATTTGCCCATGATGAAGAACTGCGGTTCAAGGCGGAAGCCCGGCGCAACAAGCTATTGGGTCTGTGGGCGGCGGAATTGCTCGGGAAAGAGGGCGAAGAAGCTGACGAATACGCCAAACAGGTGGTTCTGGCCGATTTCGAAGAAGCTGGTGACGAGGATGTGTTCCGCAAGGTGCGGGCCGATTTCGATGCCGCGGGTGTCGATCAGTCCGACCATCAGCTGCGCCGTACGATGGACGAGCTGATGCAGACGGCGATGCAGCAGATCATTTCCGAGTAGGAACATGAACTTTGCGCCGACGGCCAACGGCCGTCGGGCTAGCCTTCAAGTCGCCCAAGAAAACGGGCAAAGACCATGAGTCCTTCGGGCCAAGGTCCGAATCCGGCCTCCGAGTCGATATGACCTGCTTCTCCGGCGTCCATGAACAGGGCGCCCCATGAGGCAGCGATGTCGTCGGCGATGTCCTGCTTGCAATAGGGATCGTTTCGGCTGGCGATGACGGTCGCGGGAAACGGCAGTGGGTCGGTTGGATAAGGCCCGAACGTCATCAGGTGTTTGGGGCGTATTTTCGGATTGGCAACATCCGGAGGCGCGACAAGGAAAGCACCGGCTACCTGCCGCTCGAACAGGGGAATGGCCTGGATCGAAGCCGCAACGCCAAGTGAGTGTCCAACAATCACCGTCGGCCGATCGCCTTCGTTGACGGCATCGGCAATGCGTTGCACCCAGTCCTCGCGAACCGGTTTTTCCCAGGAATCCTGCTCAACGCGTCGCGCGGTCGATAACTTCGCCTGCCAGCGGCTTTGCCAGTGATCCGGGCCGGAATTCTTGTATCCGGGCACCATCAGAATGTCAGCTTCCGATGCCTTCATCGTCGTTTCGCCAATAGTTTGAATTCGATAATGGACTTAGGTCCCAAAGACTCGGCTGAATATGGTGTCGACGTGCTTGGTATGGTAGCCGAGATCAAATTTTTCGCGGATATCGTCTTCAGACAGGGCCGCCCGAACCTCGTCATCACCGAGAAGCTCGGTCAGGAAATCCCGGCCTTCTTCCCACACTTTCATGGCATTGCGCTGAACAAGCCGATAGGCGTCCTCGCGACTGACACCGGCCTGCGTCAGAGCCAGAAGTACGCGCTGTGAATGCACGAGACCGCGATACCGGTCGAGGTTCGCCGTCATGTTGTCCGGATAAACGAGCAGTTTGTCGATCACTCCGGTCAGGCGGGCGAGGGCAAAATCCAGCGTAATGGTGGCGTCTGGTCCGATCATCCGTTCCACAGAGGAATGGGAGATATCACGCTCGTGCCAAAGCGCCACGTTCTCCATCGCCGGCTGGGCATAGGAGCGGACCATGCGGGCCAGACCCGTCAGGTTTTCGGTCAGCACCGGATTGCGCTTGTGGGGCATCGCCGAGGAACCCTTCTGGCCAGGCGAGAAATACTCTTCCGCTTCAAGCACTTCAGTCCGCTGCAAGTGGCGGATTTCGACCGCGAGGCGTTCGATTGAAGAGGCAATAACGGCCAACGTGGCAAAGTACATGGCATGCCGATCACGCGGAATAACCTGGGTCGATACCGGTTCGGCGGTCAGACCCATGGCTTTGGCCACGTGTTCCTCGACATGCGGATCGATGTTGGCAAACGTGCCGACTGCGCCGGATATCGCGCAGGTGGCGATTTCGGCCCGGGCGGCTACCAGCCGCTCGCGACAGCGTTCAAATTCCGCGTAGGCCTGGGCGAGTTTCACGCCGAACGTCGTTGGTTCGGCATGAATGCCGTGGCTGCGGCCGATGGTCACGGTGTCGCGGTGTTCCAGCGCGCGTCGCTTCAGGGCATCCAGCAACGCGTCGATATCCTGAAGCAGCAGATCGGTCGCGCGGGTCAATTGAACATTGAAGCAGGTGTCGAGCACATCGGACGAGGTCATTCCCTGATGGACGAAACGGGCGTCAGGGCCGACGATTTCCGCCAAATGGGTCAGGAAGGCGATGACATCATGTTTGGTGGTGGCCTCGATTTCGTCGATTCGGGCGATGTCGAATGTGGCGGAACCGCCTTTCTGCCAAATCGTTTCCGCCGCTGACTTCGGAATAACACCCAGATCCGCCAGCGCGTCGCAGGCATGAGCCTCGATTTCAAACCAGATCCGGAGTTTCGATTCCGGCGACCAGATCGCAACCATGTCGGGACGAGAATAACGGGGGATCATAGCGATGCTCGGTTGACGTGTCTCGGGGAGGGCGGTTCGGCCGAACCGACGATGCGAGGTCGTGCTAGCAGAGAACCAACCTGATCTCAACGGGAATGGCGAGCCATCCAGACGCTGGCGACCAGAAGTGCGACGATGCCCAACGGAAGATAGAGACGCGTGCCGACAACAGCGAACTGATAGAGCGAGGAGGCTCCGGAGTAGGCGAGATGCACCAGCCAGCCGTAGGACAGTCGATCGCCTCTCCAGTCGGCGTATAAATTCAGGTAAATCAGCGCGGAGAGAATTGCCGTCAGCGCAAGCGTCGTGGAAGTCAAAAGGACGAAAGACGCCGCGAAACGGGTTTCGGGTGGTCGTTTCGAAAACATCAGTCGGGCGGCGATGAGGGCGATTGGAAACGACAGCACGCCGCCGCTGAAATAAAGTCCGGCTAATGCGGTGCGATGTGCCGTCAAACCGCCTACCTGCATTTGTAGCCCGACCCAGAGGCTGGCTGTCATCGCAAGGCCCCAACATAGCGCGCCGAGAGCTGCCTGCCTCGTCAAGACGCGGAATTCGATGGGCATCGATGGGTTGCCGCTGGCGGTCGGTTCATTGGGCGGCGTTTGCCGCATTGCGGATGGCGGAAATGTTGGACCGGTAGGCTTCGGCGCCATCACCCTTGAAAACAGCCGAGCCGGCCACGAAGACATTGACGCCGGCTGCCGCCGCGGCTTTTGCCGTTTCCGGGCCAATCCCACCGTCGATCTCGAGATCGATTGGACGATCGCCGATCAACGCGTTGATGCGACGGGCTTTCTCGACGGTCGCGTCAATAAATTTCTGGCCGCCGAATCCCGGATTGACGCTCATCACCAGGATCAGATCCAGTTCGTCCAGCACATACTCGATGACGCTTTCGGGGGTTGCCGGATTGAGTGAAACCCCGGCTTTCTTGCCAAGGGCACGGATGGCCTGAAGGGAACGATGCAGGTGATCGCTGGCTTCCGCGTGGACGGTGATGATGTCGCAGCCGGCGTCGGCAAAAGCTCCAAGAAAAGGGTCACAGGGCGAGATCATCAGGTGGCAGTCGAAGACGCGATCGGTGTGTGACCGCAGTGCTTTGATAACATCGGGCCCGTAGGAGATATTCGGAACGAAGTGACCGTCCATCACATCGAGGTGGATCCAGTCGGCGCCGGCAGACACGACATCCCGAACCTCATCGCCCAGCCGCGCATAGTCGGCGGCGAGGATCGATGGTGCGATTTTGATGGGACGTTTCATGGATGCTCCCGCAGTTTAAACCGAGCGCCGGATTATTGCATTAGATCGGCATGGGCATCTTGCCATGCCGGCATGATATCGCCTTCGCGAGAGGTCGCTTCGTAGATGCCACGGGCGATTGCCCGCGCCATGACGGCGGCCGCTCCGGCGTTCAGGTCGACGAATTGGTCGAAATCGGGACGAATGCCGGTTCGGCCCGTCGCAGCGGCAAAAACGAGATCGCCATCCGCTGGCAGGTGAGCGGGCCAGATGGCACGGCTGTAGCCGTCATGCGCCGCGATGGCCAGCCGTTTTGCCTCCGCCTTGGTCAACACCGCATCGGTGGCAATCACTGCAATGGTGGTGTTTGTCAGATCGGAACCGTCTCCGGGAAGCGGTCTGTCGCGGAATTTGATTCGAAGGTCTGCTGCCGTCGGTGGGATGGGGTTTGGAAACCCAAGGCCTCCAAATTCCTTGCCCAGCTCAAATGCCGACGCCCAGAAATGTGGTCCTCCATCGAAAACCGGCGTGCCTATGGAGTTGACGGCGACCAAAGCACCGATTGTAATTCCACTATCGAGTTGTAGGGAAGCAGACCCCAACCCGCCCTTGAAATCGGCGACCAAAGCACCTGTCCCAGCTCCAGCGGTGCCAATTTCAAAGCTGCGGCCAGCGTTGTTCGCCGCTTCATACCCGAGCTCGCGATAGGGCGGAAAGCGACCCCAATCCTTGTCGCCGCCATTGGCGAGGTCGAAGAGGATAGCCGCGGGGACAATCGGAATGCAGTAAGGTCCGGCAAAGAAGCCAATTCCCTTCTCATGCAAGGCTGCCTGGACGCCTGAGGCCGCGTCGAGCCCAAAGGCGGAACCGCCCGAAAGCACCAGGGCATTGACCTTTTCGACGGTGTTGTGGGGCTCAAGCAGATCGGTTTCGCGCGTTCCTGGCGAGGCACCCAATACCTGGACGGCTGCCGTCGCATCATTTTCAAAGATCACGGCTGTCGTGCCGGATTTCAGTTGCTCATCGGCCGCATTGCCGACCAGCAGTCCGTCGACATCGGTAATCAGGTTCAAAGGACCGGCGCGTTTCATTCGGTCGTGGTATCCTGTTGCGTGTCGACAGACCGGTCGACCGGTAGAAACGATCCGTTGCGCCAGACCATCAGGCGGAAGGGGTTGTCCTTGCGTTCGCCAAAATCGTCGAACTCCACAGGACCGAGGGCCGTGGCGAACGGCGTTGCCTTCAATGCCTGTTGGAGTGGGACGCCTTGTGCGACCGAAGCGCGCTTTGCATCCAGCAAAATCTGACCCGCGGCGAACGCCGGGAGGCCGTAGCCCTCCGGGGACCGTCCGGTGTTTTCGAACTGGGCCTGTGCATCTATCGAACTGTCGAGGAGCAGGGGATCCGGAACGGTGACGGCAAGAAAGCCGTTGGGAAGTGTCGGGTCTCCATCGGCTGCATTCAGCGCATCGCCTCCGAGGAAAGTCAGGTTGAGGCCGGCTTCCCGGCTGTCACGGCCGATGATCGCGGCATCCTGCCGGTCGCCGCCGACAAAAATGTGCGTCGCGCCGGACTTTTCCAGCCGCCGAACCAGGCTGAATTGTTTGCTTTGTGACGGCCGGTAATTGTCGATGAAAAGCGGAGTTATGCCAATTTCTTCAAGCAGAAGACGAACGGATTCCGCGAGCTCACGTCCGTAGATGGTGCCGTCTTCGACCAATGCTAGCGGTCTGCCCACCCATTTCGCGGCGATGGTCTCGGTTATTTTCTTGGCTTCGTCGTCGGCCCGCGGTGCCAAACGAAAAAATGGCCAGCCATTCTTGGCAGCGTCCTCGGCCACAATGGAGGAGCGGACGCCGAGCGTAATCGCGGGAATGCCCGATTCGCTGAGGATGGGGAGCGCTGCCATCAGGCTTTCCATGCACAGAAATCCTATGACCGCATCGACCCCAGCCTCGACAAAGGCACTGGCGGCGTCACTTCCTCCCGTCGCGTCGCAGGTATCGGGCTCCCGGATCACGTCGGAAACGAGGCCGCTGGTGGTGCTGGCAAAAATGGTCACGCCATCGGCGATCTGATCGCCCAATATCTCAAACGTACCGTCCTCTGGCGCCAGCACGCCGATTCTCAGCCCCTCATCGCTCTGTGCCTGGACTGGTGCGGCAATCGACCAGGGCATCATCGCGCAGAAGAGAAGCGCAAGGAGGGACTTTGTGGTTGATTGCATCGGGTTACAGCCTGGCGGACATTTCAGCCTCACTTGTAACTGCGGCGATCTGCATATCCAAGGCAGAAAATCCACACTGCCGTGATGGATGTTTTGTTCCCGTCGGCAATGCGGCAGGCTTTTGGGATTTTCAAGCCGGCAAATCACTCCGGAATCATGATTCTGACAGGGGGCAGAATAGATCAGATGTTCGTTGGGATA
Organism: Hoeflea sp.; assembly: GCA_965228435.1. Classification (GTDB taxonomy): domain Bacteria; phylum Pseudomonadota; class Alphaproteobacteria; order Rhizobiales; family Rhizobiaceae; genus Hoeflea_A. The sequence goes on from OZ245818.1 coordinate 6,266,825, forward strand.
CGGCTTCGCAACGTGACGATCTTCAGAATCCGGGAGCTGGGCGGTAAGCACTGCATTTCAGCAGCTGAAATTGCCCTTTCAAAAACGCCGGATGGGTTTATGTATTGCGCTTGAGCCGACCATTCGACGCCGGAGATTATGCTTGTTGGATCGAAAAACCGTTCAGTCCCGGGAATACAGGGATGCCATGGCCCATTATGCCGGGCATGTGCAGCTCGTGACGACCGAACATCGTGGTGTGCGGCGCGGCGTGACTGTGACGGCGGCCTGTTCCGTTTCGGATGAGCCGCCGATGGTTCTCGTCTGCCTCAACCGGACCAACCCCAACAACCTCACCTTTCTGGAGAGCGGCTTTTTCGCCCTCAATACGCTTGCCGTTCGCCATCAGTCCATGGCTGCCGCTTTTGCCGGGTTTGATGGCCTGTCGGCGGATGAGCGTTTTGCCATGGCTGATTGGGACACAATCGCCACCGGTAGCCCGACGCTGACCGACGCCAAGGCGGTGTTCGACTGTCGTCTGATGGAACACAAGGACATGGCGACCCATATGGTGCTTTTCGGCGAAGTCGTCGGACTTCGGATCGGAGACGACGCGTCTGCCTTGTTGTTCATGGACCGAGAATGGCGCAGCCTTTAGGGTCGAGCCGCAGAGCCGACCGAAATTGTCAGGGGTAAACAGCTTGATCAATTCAACTCCCACCATTCCATCGTCGATCGATGAGATGCTCGATCTGCTGATCGGACAGGATTACGTGGCGGGCCGTTCCCTGGCGACGGTGCTCTACCTCAGCATGAAAATGAAGCGGCCGCTCTTTCTCGAAGGGGAAGCCGGCGTCGGCAAGACGGAAATCGCCAAGGTTCTTTCACAGGGTCTGAAGCGGCCGATCATCCGACTGCAATGTTATGAGGGCCTTGATGTCTCATCTGCCGTCTACGAGTGGAACTATCCGGCTCAGATGTTGGAGATCCGCATGGCCGAGGCTAGCGGACAAACCGACCGTTCGGCCATGGAAAGAAACATCTTTTCGGAACGCTATCTGATCCGCCGACCGGTCCTGCAGGCATTGTCGGGTGAGGGCGATACCGCACCGGTGTTTCTGATCGATGAACTGGATCGCACCGATGAGGCTTTCGAAGCGTTTCTGCTTGAGGTCCTGGCCGAATATCAGGTTACCATTCCGGAGATCGGAACCATCAGGGCGGCAGCACCTCCGACTGTGATCATCACGTCCAACCGGACTCGTGAAATCCACGACGCGTTAAAGCGGCGCTGCCTTTATCACTGGGTCGACTACCCGGATGCAGCCGCCGAACTGGAGATCGTTCGGCGCAAGGTGCCCGGGTGCAACGAAGCCTTGTCGCGCGAGATCGTAGGGTATGTCCAACGCTTGCGGCAGATCGATCTGTTCAAGAACCCGGGTGTTGCCGAGACCTTGGACTGGGCAACGGCACTGACGGAACTCGACTGTCTGGCGCTCGATCCGGAAATCATATCCGACACGATCGGAGCTTTGCTGAAGTTCCAGGACGACATCGCACGCATCGAGGCGGGTGAGGGACACCAGATCCTCAAGGAGCTGAAAACGGAGGCGGCGCAGGCCGACTAGGAAGAGGCTTGGACCAGGCGGAACGACAGGTGGCCGACGGCGGCAGGCTAGCCGACAACATCGTGCATTTCGGGCGGGTGTTGCGGCGGGCCGGATTGCGCGTCGGCCCGGCTGCGATTACGGACGCTGTTGAAGCCGTCAGGGTTGCGGGCATCGGATCCCGGGACGATTTCTACTGGGTGCTGCACAGTGTCCTGGTCAGCCGTCGCGAGGACCATGCTGTATTTGACGAGGCCTTTCGGCTGTTTTGGCGATCGCGCGAACTGGTCGAGAAGATGATTGCCATGTTTTCTCCTGTCGCGCCGGACCACCGCGAGCCAGAGAAACCGAAGGCTGGGCAGACCCGTGTGAACGATGCTTTTCGGGAGAACCAGCAGGAACGGGACAGCAAGCCGCAGGAACCGGAAATCGAGATCGACGCGCGCTTCACGACATCAGACAATGAGGTTTTGCGCCAACTCGACTTTGGCCAGATGAGCGCTGAAGAATTGGCGCAGGCCAAGCAGGCCCTTTCACGTCTCATTCTGCCATTCGACCGCGTCAGGACGCGACGGTTTCGGCCTTCGACACAGCCACGCCGCATCGACCCCAGGGCGACCATGCGCACCGCCTTCAAAACCGGCGGCGATCTAATCCTGCCACGTTTTCGCGAGCCGCGCCGCCTCCAGCCGCCATTGGTCATTCTGGCTGACATTTCCGGCTCGATGAGCCAGTACACCCGGATTTTCCTGCATTTCCTGCATGTCCTGACAGAAAAGCGCCGAAGGGTGCACACGTTTCTGTTCGGCACGCGACTGAGCAATGTGACGCGGCAGATGCGCAATCGCGATCCGGATGAGGCAATCGACGAATGCACAGCTGTGGTCGAGGACTGGTCGGGTGGTACGCGTATCGCAGAGACCTTGCGGGAGTTCAATCACCAGTGGTCGCGGCGTGTGTTGTCGCAGGGCGCGGTCGTGCTGTTGATAACCGACGGTCTGGAGCGCGAAACCGGCGATGAGCTGTCACAGCAGATGGAACGGCTTCACAAATCTTGCCGCAGGCTGATCTGGCTCAACCCGCTGCTGCGTTTCGATGGTTTTGAAGCACGCGCCGCGGGTGTGCGCATGATGCTTCCGCATGTTGATGAATTTCGATCCGTGCATAATCTCGAGGCGATCGAGGATCTGGTACTGGCGCTTGATGAACGATCGTCAGCCAACACCGATCCTCAACGCTATCTTGCACTGACTGCGGCCTGAAGGAGGGCAAGTCATGGATGAAAGCTCAGAGAATCTTGATCCGCTAAAAACCGCCGAACGGTGGCAGGCTGAAGGGCGCGATGTAGCGATCGCCACTGTTATCGAAACCTGGGGCTCGGCACCACGTCCCGTTGGCAGCCATCTGGTCATCGACCGTGAAGGCAATTTTCAGGGGTCGGTCTCGGGGGGATGCGTGGAAGGAGCCGTTGTTGCGGAAGCGACCGACGCGATAGAGAGCGGCGAGCCGCGGATGCTGGAGTTTGGCGTGGCTGACGAGACGGCATGGCAGGTCGGTCTTTCCTGCGGAGGTCGTATTCGGGTTTACGTGGAGAGGCTCGGCTAGGTGGATCCTCATCTTCTCAAACAGCTGAATGCGGAGCGTGAAGCGCGAAGGGCAGCCTTGCTTTTGACCGACCTGGGCGACGGTGGCGGCAGACTGATCAGGGAGGGTGATCCGGTTGCCGAACCACTCGGCGATTTGGTCTCGGCCGCGTTCCGTACCGGCAAATCGACCACGGTCGACGTCGACGGAAAATCGTATTTCCTCAATGTTCACCTGCCACCGGCACGCCTGGTCATCATCGGTGCTGTGCATATTTCCCAAGCGCTGGCTCCCATGGCGTCGATTGCCGGGTTCGATGTGCGGGTGATCGATCCGCGAACTGCCTTCGCGACGGAGGAACGTTTCGCTGGTGTAGATCTTGAGGCAGAATGGCCCGACGAGGCTCTGACGGCACGTCCTCTGGATGCCTATACCGGTCTCGCGGCTGTGACGCATGACCCGAAAATTGACGATGATGCCTTGCGGGCTGCGCTGGCAGCCGACTGCTTCTACATTGGGGCCTTGGGAAGTCGCAAGACCCACGCCAAACGTGTCGACCGGTTGAAGTCCGCCGGTATCGAAGAGACCGCTATCGAGAGGATAGCTGCACCGATTGGTCTTGATATCGGGGCTTCCAGTCCAGCTGAAATAGCTGCATCGATCCTTGCGGAACTGATCGAGGCGTTGCGGAAGCGGCCGATGGCGGCGTCGGTATGAAGTTCGGACCGGTTGCAACCGCAGAGGCGGTTGGCACACTGCTGGCTCATTCATTGAGCGAAGGATCGGTACGGCTGCGCAAGGGCAGGCTGCTGACGGCAGATGACATTCGCCAGTTGCAGGAGGCGGGCGTGCCGGAGGTTGTCGTCGCTCGGCTGGAGACCGACGATGTCGGAGAGGACGAGGCGGCCGGTTTTCTTTCCGAGGCACTCTCGATCGAGAGGATCCGTGTGGGCCCTGCGGCAACCGGACGAGTCAATTTCTTTGCCAAGGAGAACGGACTTCTGCGGGTTGATGCAGCGGCGATCGACCGTTTCAACCAGATCGATCCGGCCATCACCATCGCCACTTTGTCGGATTACAGTGCGGTGAGCGACGGCGATATGGTCGCTACAATCAAGATCATTCCTTTGGCTGTCGCCCGCGATCGCCTCGATGAGGCCGCGGCCGTTGCTCGCACGCGGGGGATCCTCGAGGTACGCAGTTACACACCGGCGCGGGTTGGTGTTGTGGCGACAACGCTGCCGTCGCTCAAAACGGCGGTCATGGACAAGACGGCCCGACTGCTGCAGCGCCGCCTCGATACGTCGGGCAGCCGGATCAGTGCTGAACTAAGGGTGCCCCACCGAGCCGACGATGTCGCCAATGCGATTGCGGATCTGACAGATGAGAGCGACCTGATCGTCGTCTTTGGAGCATCTGCCATTGTCGATCCGGAAGATGTCATCCCCGAGTCCATTAGGCTGGCGGGCGGAATGGTCGATCAGGTCGGCATGCCGGTCGATCCAGGAAATCTGCTGGTGCTTGGGCAGGTGAACAATGTGCCGGTCATTGGCGCGCCCGGCTGTGCCCGCAGTCCAAAGGAGAATGGTTTCGACTGGGTGTTGGCGCGCATTCTCTCAGGCGACGTGCCGTCGTCGGAAGCCATCATGAAGATGGGAGTGGGTGGACTGCTCATGGAAATTCCGTCCCGGCCGCAACCACGAAACAAGCCGCCGACATCAAAGCCCGACACGTTGCCGATCGATATCCTGGTACTCGCAGCCGGGCGGGCAAGCCGCATGCTCAGTCCGGATGCCGGTGGGGCGTCACCGCACAAGCTTTTGGCTGAGTTCGATGGAGAGCCGCTCATTCGCCGTTCGGTATCGACCGCTTTGCGGGCCGGGGGACGCGAAACCCATGTCATCGTCGGATACCGCGCAGACGAAATGCGGTCCGCGTTGAAGGGACTCGATGTCGACATCATCGACAACCACGACTTTGATGATGGCATGGCGTCTTCTCTGCAACGGGGCGTAGCGGCCTTGAGTGCTGGCGCTGCGGGTGTGCTGATTATGCTCGCGGACATGCCGGCGATCGGCTCCGATGACTTGCGAAAAATGCTTGATGCCTTTGCTCAGGCTGGAGGCGGTTGCGTCGTGCGCGCGGTGAGCGGAGGTGTGCGCGGAAATCCGGTCATCCTACCCCGGGAGACGTTCGACGCGGTTGCCGCGCTGGAAGGCGATGTCGGCGCGCGCCATGTCGTTGCGGCAAGCGGCCTGCCGATCGTCGACGTCGATATCGGTGATGCCGCCTTGCTTGACGTCGATACCCAGGAAGCGGTTTTGGCTGCCGGCGGTGTTTTGAAAAACTAAGCTTACTTCACATGCGCGGCAAAGGCTGACGTGACGATTGCATCGAGCGGTTCGGTTGACTCGGCCAGTACAGCGTCCCGCCAAACGGTCGCGATGATATCCACCAGCGTCGCGTTGGCGTCTGGCACGGCATTGGCATCCAACTCCTCCTGAGTGACGCCAATATGCGGTGGGGCGATAGCACGAATCTTCCGCGCGTCCTGCTTGTTGAGCATCCAAAGGTCAATCCCGGGCGGGTAGCCCACAAATCCGAGTTTGCTGGCCTGCGTTTCCACCGATGCCATGTAGTTGGCCAGAACCAGAGCCGCTGCCGGATTGGTCGCGTTACCTGGAATAGCCAGGTAATTCTTGTTCTTGATCATGTTGGCCTTCGGAAAAATCATCGCCTCGGCCGTGGCGGGGTATCTCCCTGTGGTGATCCGGGTAGCCGTGCGATAGGTGCCGAATTCACAGGCGAAATGGATTCTTCCTTCGCGAAACAGCCTGCTGGCCGTCACGTTGTTGTCGAGATAGCGTGGTTTCCCGCGGTCACCGGTCAGCAACAGGGGCGAGAGCGATTTGAGATAGGTCAGACCCGGCGTCATCAGGCGCGTCAGTTCATCCGCGCCAAGCTCCCTGGCCGACTTCTGAAATGGCGCGTGACCCTCGGGACTGAAGGCGTAAAGCGCTGCCAGAACAAACGTTGTCCCGGCTTCGGCAGGCGGCGAGATATAGCTGAAACTGCCTGGATTGGCTTGCAAATAGGCTTTGAGATCGGCGAAGGACGCGGGTGTCTTGTCAACCGGCACAGAGGCGCGGTTGACGGCACAGACATATTGCTCGCTTGACCAGGGGATTTCCCGATTGCCTATCGGCGTACCAAAATCGAAAAAATTTGGGTGGGCTCGAGCGTCCTTCGCATTCCAGTCAAAGTTCTTCGAATTCGGCAGTGATTGGGCAAAGGCTCCGAACAGCAGGTCTCGGCGGGCCAGTTCCAGAAAGTTCTCGCCGTTCAGCCAGATCAGGTCAGCTCCGCCCTGACCGATTGTCTTTCCCGCAGATTTATCCTCGATGACCAGATCAACGGCGCCGCGGGTTTCGGTTAGCCGGTCTGAAACCATCGTGATACCCAGCTCTGCCATCGCCTGGCCGGGGTGGCTGTCCATCCAGACGTTGAGCACGTCGTTGCCGCCCCAATAGAAGAAGCGGACCGATCCTTCCTCTCGTGCGCGATCCAGGACGTCTTGCCACGTCAGCTTTCCCGCCAGGTAAGCGGTCCGGAACTCCTCCGCCGTTTCAGATGCAGCCGTGCCGATGGCCGCCAACGTCCAGCATGCCAGGAAAAGGAACAGCTGCGGCAATCGGCTCATCAGCGTCACTCCCCAGCGGGTGCCTTGCGGACCGCATTTGCGGCTTCGATTCCGCGTTCCAGATCCGCCATCAGGTCGTCAACGTCTTCCAGACCGATTTGAAGCCGCATGACGGGACCTTCCTCCGGTCCCTTTGCGATCTTACGGTCGTCCAGGTAGACATGAACGGCGAGGCTTTCATAGCCGCCCCAGGAATACCCCAACCCGAATATCTGCAGCGCGTCCAGAAAGGCGTGGGCCTTGGCCGTCCAGAGGTCCCTGTCGCTGCCTTCACCGTCAAGAACGATCGAGAAGAGCCCGCTCGATCCCTTGAAATCCCGTTTCCAGAGTTCGTGTCCCGGAAAATCGGGCAGGGCAGGATGCAGCACGCCGGCAACGCCCGGTTTTCCCAGCAGGTCGCGCGCGAGTTTGAGCGCCGATTTTTGATGATGCTCAAGTCGAACGCCCATCGTCCGCAAACCGCGCAACACCAGGTAGGTGTCATCGGGATTGGCACAGACGCCGAGGACCATTTGGGCGTGCTGCAGTTTGGGCCAATGTTCCCGGTTTGCCGAGACCAGGCCAAGCAGCACATCGGAATGGCCGGATGGGTACTTGGTGGCAGCGTGAATGCTGATATCGACGCCAAAGTCCAGTGGTTTGAAGTAAACCGGAGTCGCCCATGTGTTGTCGAGCATGACGACGGCGCCATGGCGATGGGCAACTTCCGCGATTGCCGGAATATCCTGTATCTCGTACGTGTTCGAACCCGGAGTTTCGGTGAAGACGACCCTTGTGTTCGGTTTCATGAGCTTTTCGATCTCAGCCCCGATGTGCGGATCGTAGTAGGTCGTTTCGATTCCCAGATCCATCAGCATGCCGTCACAGAAACGGCGGGTCGGAAAATAAACTGAGTCGACCACCAAAACGTGGTCGCCGGTTTTCAGGAAAGCCAGCAGCGGGATCGTCACTGCTGCAAGACCCGACGGAACGATGATGGTCCCGGCCGATCCTTCGAGGGTATCGATCGCTTCGGCCAGTGCATCGGTCGTCGGCGTTCCGTGAGTTGCGTAGGTGTATTTCTGGTTGCGGCCAACCATCGTTGCCGAGTCGGGAAAAAGGACGGTGGACGCATGAACGACCGGTGGATTGACGAAGCCGTGAAAGTCCTGCGGGTTGTTTCCCGCATGCGTCAGGGTCGTGTCGATCCCCCATTTTGATTTGTCGATTTTGCTGGGCATTGCGGGGTCCTGTTGGAGTCGATTTGATCTCATCTACAACGGGGGCGTGGGTCGTTCAAACGCGTTTGCAATCGATGGTGACCAATTCTGAAGATAAATCTCTCGATCCGACCGTTTTCCTGTCCGACATGTCGCGCTAGAGTGCGACGAGGATCGTCGGACTTGAGCTGGCGACAAATAAGAGGGGAAGTGGCATGGCTGAGGCCAGCAGCGAGGACCATTCGGTTGATCGGTCCAAATTGACCGTGTCCGAAACGGATGTTGCCGTCGAGATTACCGGCATGAACAAGTGGTTCGGCGATTTCCACGTTCTGCGTGACATCAATCTGAAAGTCATGCGCGGGGAGCGCATCGTGATTGCGGGTCCTTCCGGATCTGGCAAGTCCACGATGATCCGTTGCATCAACCGGTTGGAGGAACACCAGCAGGGCACCATTGTGGTCGACGGAATTGAACTCACCAACGATCTGAAAAAGATCGACGAGGTGCGCCGGGAAGTCGGCATGGTGTTTCAGCACTTCAATCTCTTCCCGCATCTGACGATCATGGAAAACTGCACGCTGGCGCCGATCTGGGTGCGCAAGATGCCGAAGAAGGAAGCCGAGGACGTGGCAATGCATTTCCTCGAGCGCGTCAAGATCCCGGAACAGGCGCAAAAATATCCCGGCCAGCTTTCCGGTGGTCAGCAGCAGCGCGTGGCCATCGCCCGATCGCTGTGCATGAACCCGCGCATCATGCTCTTCGACGAGCCGACCTCGGCACTCGACCCGGAAATGATCAAGGAAGTTCTGGATACGATGGTCGGGCTGGCGGAGGAGGGTATGACGATGCTCTGCGTTACCCACGAGATGGGCTTTGCCCGCCAGGTCGCCAACCGCGTGATCTTCATGGATCAAGGTCAGATCGTTGAACAGAACGAGCCTGGCGAATTCTTTGATAACCCGCAGCACGAGCGGACAAAGCTCTTCCTCAGCCAGATTCTGCACTGACGGGTTTGGCCAGGGCTAACCCTCGGTTCCAGCTCTGTAGCTGTAAATCCAGTCCAGGTCGCCCGCGAGCGACTGCGGACTGCGATGCCGCAAGACAAGGTCCCGCACCAGTCGCACCGGCCCGGTTGCATGATAGGCGAAGCGGTTGAAGTCACCTCGTCGTCGGATTTTCGCAATGCGTGGACGCCGGATCCTTTCGTAGGCCGCAATGGCGCCCCGGACGTCGCCGCCGCATTTGCTGAAGCAGGCGACCAGTTCCATCGCGTCTTCAATGGCCATCGCGGCGCCTTGAGCCGCAAAGGGCGTCATGGCGTGTGCTGCATCGCCAAGCAGGACGGTGTGGCTACCGGCGTGCCAGATTTGATTTCGTGCTTCGAACAACGGCCAGCATCTCCACCGCAGGCCTCCGAGCGCCTCGGCAACGTCCTTGTGCCAATGACGAAATTGACCGTGAAGATCGCCAGGGTCACCCACGGCATCCCATTCGGGCTTGTCCAGAACGCCTGGCGTTATTGCAACCGCGTTCACACCGCGATTGGGACCGAGCGGGTAGGTGACAAGATGTGTGTTGGGTCCGAGAAAGGCGCTGACGTCTCTCGGTTCAGGCAAGAACGGCAATTCATCCGGCTGGGCAATCGCGCGCCAGGCGACATGGCCGGAGAAGCGTGCGGGTTCAGCCCCGGTCAACCGATGGCGTTGCTGCGACCAAACGCCGTCGGCACGGACAATGAGATCCGGAGCACGGCCGAGAAAATCCTGGAACCGGGCAACAAGACCGTCTTCGGTGTCGGCGGGCATGGCCTTGTCGAGATGCAGTCGGCACTGGCCGGTCTCCTCAACCGCGTCAATCAGAATACGTTGGAGGTTTGCGCGATGAATAACGGCGTATGGGGAGCCCCAGCGTTTGGTCCCTTCCTGGCCGAACGGAAGGGAGGCAAGCGGTTTCAGGCGGGTTCCGGAAACAAGCGCCAGCCGAGCCGGCTCATACCAGTTTGCGGAAAGCTTCTCCGTCAAGCCGAGAGCGCCCAGCAACGCGGTGGCGTTGGGAGACAGCTGCAGACCGGCACCGACCTCTTCCAACACCCGAGACTGTTCGAAAATATCGACCTGGCAGTCCTGACGTGCAAATGCGAGTGCGGCCGTCAATCCGCCGATGCCGGCTCCGACAATAGCAATTAATGGTTGCATTTCCGGCTTCCGCCCCCCGACCGAAACCGACGGTGCCGCATTTTGTTTGGCATCACATCCGTCGTTGGAGAGTTTAGCAAACCGAAGACAGGGGCACCAGTTGTCCCGAACCGGATCGTCAGCTGGCTTTCAGGATATAAGCGCAGCCGGGAGGGATCGTTTCCGTCGGAGCCAGGTCGGCGCTGTATCGGTAAAGTGTTGAGCAATAGGGGCAAATGATCTCATCTTCGTCCCCCATATCGAGGAACTCGTGCGGATGATCGAAAGGAGGGTTTGCCCCAACACACATGAACCGCTTGACGCCGATGGTGATAACCGGGTGACCCGCATCATTTTGAAAATGGGGGATGGTGTGATCAGCCATTTCCGTGTTTCTCCCTCGTGCCAAGTTTGCCGGACCATATACGCGCGGTTTTACAATGTGTACAGGCAATAGTGTTCGATGGAACAAAAAACCTCGCTTCCCGCAAAGATTGTGTTTGACGAATAGCAGTCGTCCAGTGTTGCAGCGAGTTTGTCGACCACAGGACCCAAAGAGGCGCGCAACTCCGCCGCCGGTGGCGCACCGGCTCTCGGCGATGACGGGGACAAGGCGGTTGTGGAGGCGATCGGTTTGCAATAACCAGTGATGGTTTGTTGCCCCGCAGGTTGAGTTGTCACGCATGAACATAGACCGCATACCGATGTCGAAATTTGACAATGGCGATGTCCGCATCGCCTACTTCGACGTTGGCCCGCGAGATGGCTATCCCGTTCTGCTGATCCACGGATTTGCATCGACTGCGCACGTCAATTGGGTGTTTCCGGGCTGGGTTCGCACATTGACCGACGCCGGATACCGCGTCATCGCCCTCGACAATCGCGGCCATGGCGAGAGCGACAAACCACACGATCACACGCTTTACACGCCGCCGCTCATGGCGAGCGATTCCCGTGCCCTGCTCGATCATCTGAGTGTCGACGAGGCTGGGCTGATCGGATACTCGATGGGCGCTCGTCTGTGTGCTTTTTTCGGCCTCGCGGATCCTCAAACCGCGCGTGCCGTTGTTTTCGGCGGCCTGGGATCCGGCATGATCGATGGGGTGGGTGACTGGGACACCATTGCGGACGCTTTGCTGGCGCCGTCGCTCGATGACGTCCAGGACGAACGCGGACGCATGTTCAGGGCTTTTGCGGACAAGACAAAATCCGACCGTGTGGCCCTTGCGGCCTGCATTCGCTCATCGCGCACGCTGGTCACGCAGGACGAAGTAAAGCGGCTCGGCATGCCGTCTCTGGTGGCCGTTGGCACAAAGGATGACATCGCCGGCTCGCCGGACATGCTCGCGGATATGCTCCCAAACGGACGGGCGCTGCATATCGAGAACAGAGATCACCAGCTTGCGGTCGGCGACCGGCAGTTCAAGGCGGCTGTGCTGGATTTTTTCACGGATTACTTGCCGACATGAACGAGATGGCATCAGCCCGGAAGACCGGTGACGAGCGGAGTTTTGTGGGAGCCGACGGTAATCGTCTGGCCGCGACCGTGTTTCGAGGCGGCTGCCCGCCGGCGCTGTTTTTTCATGGCGGCGGCCAAACCCGATATGCATGGGATTCCAGTGCCCGGGCCGTCCAGCAGGCAGGCTGGACCAGCATCACCGTTGACCTGCGTGGTCACGGCGAAAGCGAATGGCTGGCCAACAAGCAATACGCCTTTGACGATTTCGGCCGGGATGTCGGATGTATCGCCGCAGAAACGGAGCGAGAGTTCGGCAGCAAGCCGGTGGCCATTGGTGCCTCGCTCGGCGGCATCTCCAGCCTGATAGCGCAATACGAGTCCGGCCAGACGGCGTTTGCCGCGCTGGTCCTGGTCGATGTCACCCCAAAGATGAAGCGGGACGGGGTGGAGAAAATCGTCGGGTTCATGTCCGACCGGATGGAAGAGGGCTTTGCGACTCTGGAAGAGGCGGCCGATGTTATCACTGCCTATCTGCCCAACCGAAGTCGCCCGAAATCGCTTGATGGTTTGTCGAAAAATTTGCGTCTCGGGGAGGATGGCCGGTATCGCTGGCACTGGGATCCGGCTTTTCTCAATGGTCCGCGCCCCGTCAATTCGGGATCGAGTGAAGTGTTTCGCATGGACGCCGCTCGCGCGTTGACCATTCCGACGCTTCTGGTACACGGAAGCAAATCCGAATTGGTTTCAAAGGAGCAGGCTGAGGCCTTCCAGGATCTGGTACCGCATGCCAGGCTCGCGGATGTGTCGGGAGCAGGGCACATGGTCGCCGGCGATCGCAACGACGCCTTCCAGGCGGCCATCCTGCATTTCCTGAAAGAGGATGTTGGCCTTGTTCGTGCTTCGGATCAGTAATCCGAACCATACTATCCCCCGCTGAATTGCGGACTTCTCTTTTCGGCGAACGCTTTGCGCCCTTCGCTGTAATCGGCACTGGAGAAGGTGGCATCTGCATGGTCGAAGGCAGCCACGCGATCCTCGTTCCTCCCCGAAAGCGCTGCCCTTATTGCCGCCTTGGACGCGCGATTGGACAAGGGGGCATTGGCACATATGTCGTCTGTAAGCTTTTCGGTTTCCGTGTGCAGGTCTGAGGCGTGACAGGCGGCGGCCAGAAATCCGATAGCAAGGGCTTCCTTGGCGGCAAGACGACGACCCGTGTAAAGGAGAACCCTCGCGGTTTGCGGCCCCACCGCCTCGACGATATCGGCCATGGCATCGGCCGGGTATGCCAGACCCAATCGGCCAGCCGGTACGCTGAACATCGAATCGTGGCTTGCGAGGCGAATGTCAGAGGCCGCGGCAAGGCCGAACGCGCCACCGAAACAGACCCCGCGGACCATGGCAACGACCGGAACCGTGCAAAGGCGGACCGCTCGAAATGCCGCGGCATTGGCATGTTCGTAATCCCGCGCCGTGGCGGGGTCGCCGCGTACGGTGTCGAATTCGCCGATGTCGGCTCCAGCCGAAAAGTCCTGATCACCAGCGCCGTGAAGGACGATGCACCGCAGATCGGCATGGCTGCTCAACCAATCGAGCGCGAGCGGAATCTCGCGCCACATTCGGTGATCGATCGCATTTTTTCGTTCTGGCCGGTTGAATTCGAGAAAACCCTTGTGATCAAGGGTCGTGGCATTCAGGGCACCGTCAGCGAAGACCCGTTGCGATTTCATCTGCAATCATTCCAATTGAAATTTGGCATATCTAGCCTATTTTTACCCAATGCTGTTTTTTGGGATGGTATGCTCCCGCACAGCATTGAGCCCAATGGAGAGACAAGGTCAACCGACCTTTTGTCGGAGGAATATGACGGTGGCTGACAAGGCACTCAAGGCCCAACAGGTCAAGTCGATGGATCCCATCTGGGATGCCATTCGCATTGAAGCACAGCAGGCGGCGGACAACGATCCCGTTCTCGCCACCTATCACTATTCGACGATCCTGAATTTCCGCACCCTTGAGGACGCCGTTATCCATCGGGTCTGTGAGCGTCTCGATCATCCGGACATGCCGACAAACCTGCTGCGGCAGACCTTTGAAGAAATGCTGTCGGATTGGCCGGAATGGAGCACCGTGCTCCGGGTCGATGTACAGGCGGTCTATGACCGCGACCCCGCGTGCCATCGTTTCATCGAGCCGGTCCTTTATTTCAAGGGCTTCCATGCGATCCAGGCACATCGCCTGGCGCATTGGCTGTGGGAGCAGGGCAGGCGTGATTATGCGCTTTACCTGCAGAGCCGGTCTTCCGAGGTTTTCCAGACGGACATTCACCCGGCAGCCCGGATGGGCAAAGGCATCTTCCTCGACCATGCGACCGGCCTGGTGGTCGGCGGAACGGCTATCATCGAGGACGACGTATCGATCCTGCACGGCGTGACCTTGGGTGGCACCGGGAAAGACCCGGGAAATCGTCACCCGAAAGTGCGCCATGGGGTGCTTATCGGCGCCGGCGCCAAGATCCTTGGCAATTTGGAGATCGGCTGCTGCTCGCGCATTGCGTCCGGATCGGTGGTTCTCAAGGAAGTTCCGCCGTCGACGACCGTCGCAGGCGTGCCGGCACGGGTGGTCGGTCAGGCCGGATGCAAAGAACCGTCGCGCTCAATGGATCAGATCCTGGGCGACGAATAAGACCCGATTTTCGCTGTTGTCGCGCCCGACCCCATGCTTTGCACAGGGGCGGGCGGCTTTAGGCTTTACAGGCGCGGGAGCGTCGTGCGAGAAGCCGGTCAGATCATTGAAACGACGGAGAGCATCTTGAAGCCGGAAGAACTGCGGAAGCTCGATTCCTATTTCAAACGGACCTTCAATCCGAATATGCAGGTGCGCGCTCGGCCGCGCAAAGACGATTCGGCGGAGGTCTATATCGGCGACGAGTTTCTTGGCGTTCTGTTCCGGGACGACGAGGATGGCGACCTGTCGTTCAACTTTTCGATGGCTATTCTCGACATCGATCTCGACGATCACTGACGCAGCTTGTCGGCCTGCATGGCATTCGCGACATAGGCGACGATTGCGGGATCCAGTGTCCGCCACTGATCGAGCAAACCTTCCGAGAACCGGTAGGCGACACTCAGGCCCTGGCCAACCGCCAGGTCACGCAGGCAACTGCGTGATCCCTTGGGCAAATCAGACGGGTTGAGACAGCGAGCGACGAACGGCGGCTTGTCACCACGCTGCCCGATATAAAGCAGTTCATCGCCGTAGCGGGTGTCTTCCTGAAACTGATAGCGGGTGAGGCCACCCGACACTGCCGTACCGGTCGGGTCGATGAGGCGCTTGTAGACAGGCTCAAGCCGCCCCGACATGTCCAGCGGTATCGACGCTTGCTCGATTGTCAGAAACAGCAGCTTGTCGGACGCCACGGCATCGTTGAAGTGCTGTCGGGTTTCGTCGCTGTAGCCCTGCATCTCCGGGAAAAGAACATAGAGATCGATGCGCTGGAATGTGCCGCCTTGGCGTTGATGTTCGAAACGAATGGTGTTTGCCGGAAACTGCAGGGCCTGCTCACCGATAAACAGTGATTTGGCATCGGTGGATGTGCTGTGTCCGCCGCTGGCGATGCGTTCACCCATCCATCGTCCTGCCAGGCTCAGCAGCATGGTCAAAACCGCTATGGCCAAAATGACATAGCCGGTGCGCCGAAGAAACCCGGCCGAGATCAGGGGCTTGTACTCCGGTGCAGGCGACTCAGTCAGCGTTTGAGCCATGGGGCAAGACGGTCCCTGTTTTTGAGAGCGGCAATCGATCGAAATGGTGGGCAAATCCTCTCGGATTATGGTTAACGGGCGGTAAACTTTATGCCGTTGCATGGGGCTGGGTGCGGGACTAAGACAGGGTCCGACAAAACCAGCATCTCAGAGCGACGAGGAGGATGCCGATGCCGCTTTACAGATTGGGAGTGCACAGTCCCGAGTTGCCCGACGGTTTTCACTGGATAGCCGATACGGCATCGGTCATCGGGCAGGTGCATATCGGCGAGGATGTCGGGATCTGGTTCGGCAGTGTCTTGAGGGGGGACAACGAGCCCATCACTATCGGAGCGGGGTCGAACGTGCAGGAAAACTGCGTGTTCCATACCGATATGGGCTATCCACTGACCATCGGTGCCGGATGCACCATCGGCCACAAGGCCATGCTCCATGGCTGCACGATCGGCGACAACAGCCTGGTGGGCATGGGTGCAACTGTTCTCAACGGAGCCAGAATTGGACGAAATTGCCTGATTGGGGCCGGCGCACTTGTCACCGAAGGCAAGGACATTCCGGATGGTAGCCTGGTCATCGGCGCGCCGGCGAAGCCCGTCAGACAGCTGGACAAGGAAGCAATCGGAATGCTCGAGTGGTCAGCTCGGCATTACGTGGAGAATGCCAAACGTTTTGCCCGAGATCTTCAAAGGATCTGATCGAATTGGAATTTGGTTGATCAAAAAAAGGTGGGAGCCGGTCGGGGGACCGGCTCCCAAGGCCATGGTCTGAGACGGGAAGGGTGGGGACTGACCAAGGCCTAAAGGGTAACCCCGAAAATTCTTTGCACTGAACACCGTTTCGTTGGCCGCCCGTCCACGGCCATTGTCGTTCCTAGTCGATGCTGCCGACGATTGTCGGACGGCTGTCCCGGAGCTTCGTCCACTTGCCGGAATGGCGCGAGGATTGACGCTTCAGGAACGTGTATTCAGTTTCCGACCACAGCAGGACCTTGTCCCGCATGTTGTCGAGGATGTAGTCGCCCAGATCCGTGCGTACCGTCAGAACGGCATGTCCGGACCCATCCGGCTGTCTCACAACGGTGATCAGCAGGTCTGCCGGGCTGAAACCCGCACGCATCAGCATGTTGCGCTTGAGCAGGACGTAGTCTTCGCAGTCACCGACATTGCGCGGGTAGGACCAACGCTCTTCCACGCCGTGGATTTCGTAATCGGTCAGCGGCTTGATGGCCTTGTTGACCGAATAGTTCACCTGGATGAGTTTCTTCCAGGCGCTGCGCGTCAGTTTCATCGGTGCCTTGCGGCGCGTACGCTGGCTGCATTCGCTCGGATACTGCCGACAGAACCGGTAATGGCCGATGGGCTGGCTGGTGTTGCCCAACGTGACCATATTGACGGACTCTGCCGACGCAATCGGCGACAGGCCGAGCAGTGCGGCAAGCAGCGCGCCTTTCAAGCCAAGAGCAATCTTCATGTTTATGTCTCCCCGTCTTATGGGGTGACAATGACATGTATATTTTTACATCACGCAAAAAACCACTGTAAAAACAAGACTTAATTCTCTCAATATTTGAATTTAATAAGTATAAAACTAGAATAAAATTTGATTCAATTTTTACAGAAAATTCTCGGCCTATCGACCGCGGTTACTCCGGCTGATGCTCCTCAAGAACTCGACGGGCCACTCGAAAGCACTCGAGCGCCTGGGGGACGCCGCAATAGATGCCGACCACATGGATGATGGCGCGGATTTCTTCCTTTGAAACACCGTTGTTGAGAGCGCCTTTGCAGTGGGTTTCCCATTCCTGCATTTTGCCCAATGCGCCGATCATGGCGAGGTTCATCATTGAGCGGGTCTTGGCGTCGATGGTCTCGTCGCCCCAGCCGAAACCCCAGCACCACTCGGTCATGGCCTCCTGAAAGGGGCGGGTGAAATCATCGGCAGCCGCCAGGTTCTTGTCTACGTATTCGGCTCCAAGTGTGGCTTTTCGTTTTGCCAAACCTGTTTCGAAGCGTTCCCGGTCCATGTGTTCCTCCGCCGTCCTGTGATGATCGCTATATCGAGAAAAATGCGCTCAGCCGTCGACCGCTTCGCGCATCCATTGTTGCAGAACCTGAATGGAGTGTTCCGAATTGACACCGCAACGCGGATCGACGACCAGTGGTCCCGGCCGATAGCCGCGGCTCTTCATGCCGCGCTGCACCGATTCGACCAGGCGGATGTCTTCCTCCACCGTGGTCTCCCGGTCCTGAACGGCCAAGCGACGCGGTGTTTCGGTATCTTCACCGTCAATCGCATACCATCCGCGCCATACGACCACATGCTCGGTGTCGAGTGCTCGCCAGTGGTAGGTGTTCAGGACGTTGCCGGGATAGACCTGGAACGAGAACATCGGCCACAGGAACCAGGACGAGTAATCGCCAGCGTGGACGTTGGCGCTCAGGTCGATGGGGTAGGTCATCTGGTCCAGGTTCTGGCATTCCGTCGTGTGCCGAAGGCAATAGCCTTGCGGTCGAATGTCGTAGGTCTCCGGCTTGATGACACCGTTGGCGAAGGTGTGGTGGTTGAGCTTGCAGTGGTAGCACTCACTGTAATTTTCGACCGAAACCTTCCAGTTGCAGTGTTCGGGGACTTCCACCCATTCGATTGGCCTTAGCCGGTCGATATGAGGAACGAAGGCCCGAAGTTGTTCCCGAACCTCCGGAAACCAGGTGTCCATCGGCTCCGCCCGGCTGTCGAGATTGGCGAAAAGGAAACCGTTGAAATCCTCGATCAGCACTTCGGTCAGGCAGATTTCGCGCCGATCGAAACCGGGCACGGCGGATGTATTGGGTCCAGCCCGCAGGTGACCGTTCAACTCATAGGACCAGGCGTGATAGGGGCAGACGATCAGACGCGCGTTGCCGGCACCCTGGAGCAATTCATGAGCCCGGTGTTGGCATACATTGTAGAAGGCGCGAATGACGCCGTCCCGGTCGCGAATGCAAAACAGGTTTTCGCCAGCGATGGAAAAGGTGAAATAGTCACCGGGCTTTTCGACCTGGGAAACATGGCCGGCAAACTGCCAGGTTCTTGCCAGCAGACCGGATTGCTCCTGCCGGAAAATCTTCTGATCGGTGTAGTAGCGCGGGTCCAGAGAGCGGACCGGTTCGTGGATTTTGTCCATTCAGCGTTCCTTGTCCGTGGCGTAGATGCCCAGCTCATGCCGTCGGGCATGAAATCGATCGATGCTTGCGACGACTTCATCATCGGCGTCCGCGATGACAAAGGCCATCAATGTTTCCAACAGTGCGATCGTCGACACCGAAGAGGGGAAGAATTGCGGTGTGTCGGCGGCAATGACGAAGGCATGATCGCTGCCGATAACGATGGGCGAGGCGGCGCTGTCGGAGATGGCAATGATCGTCACGCCTTGTTGCCTGGCAAGCGCCACCGCATCGACAACCTCGGTACGGTATGGTTTGCAGGTCATCGCGATCAAGACGTCGTTCGGGCCGGCACGCGCCAGGTCGTCGGCTGCGACGCTTCCGTGTCGTGGAATGGCCTCGATCGTGTCGACGGCCATATCGGCGAGGTAGGTGAAGTTCCTGGCGTTGCTGGCATTGACGCCGACGCCGAGCACATAGGTGCGACCGGCTGCCACGATCGCGTCGGCAGCGGACTTCATGGCCGCGTCGGACGTTGCGGCAAATGTCTCTTCGATGTTGCGGATCGCGCTGGAGGCCATGTCGGCATAGAGCCCCGCCAGTTTACCGCCGCGCGCAAGGGATTGCAGCCAGCGGGCGCGATCGGGGAAACTGACCCCGCCATTGCGGATCTCATCACGAAACGGCTCGCGGAATTCTTCGTAGCCGTCAAAGCCTACTGAACGGGCAAGGCGCACGAACGTGTTGGGTTTGACGTTGGCCGCATCGGAGATTTCTCGGATCGACGAAATGCTGACATCGTTCGGATTCTCGAGCACATAGGCTGCCGCCTTGCGCATCTCCGGCGTCAATCCGTCGAGTTCCCCGGCAAGGTCGCGGAGCAGCTCCTGGGGTCCCGATACGGACGCTTGTGGTACATTCATATTATTCATGGTTGACGATGGTACAAATGTTTGATTAGCGTGTCCATCGGTTTCAACGGCAGAATGGAAAATCCCGTGACCGAAGGCAGTTCTGGCAAACTCCCCTCGACAGCAAAAGTAGTCATCATCGGCGGCGGCATCATGGGATGCGGCCTGGCCTATCATCTTGCCCATGAGGGGTGGACGGATGTCGTGCTGCTGGAAAAGGCCGAACTCACCTCCGGGTCGACCTGGCATGCGGCGGGGCAGATCACCCAATCCACATCATCGTACGGGCTGGGAAAGTGTGTCGACTACAATATCGGCCTCTATTCCGGAAAGCTCGAGCAGGAAACCGGGCAATCGGTGACCTGGCACGGCTGCGGGTCGTTCCGGCTTGCCTATGGTGAGGACGAACTGGACTGGCTGCGGCACACGCTCAGTGTCGGCCGGTCGCTGGGTTTCAACATCGAGCTCGTCGATCCGGAGTTCATTGCCCGCCATCATCCCTTCTACAATCTGGATGGTGTGCTCGGAGCGCTCTACACACCGGACGACGGCCACGCCGACCCGTCGGGTGTCACTCAGGCCCTGGCGATCGGCGCCCGCAACCTCGGTGCACGGATCATTCGGCGGTGTCGCACCACCGATATCCAACAACGCGCCGACGGCGGCTGGACGGTGGCGACCGAACAAGGCTCAATCGATTGCGAGCATGTGGTCAACGCCGGCGGCACCTATGCGCGGCAGATGGGGGAGTGGAGCGGACTGCAACTGCCCATGACTTCGATGACGCACCACTATTTCGTCACCGACACTGTTCCAGAATTCGAAGCGCTCGACCGGGAACTTCCAGTGGTTCGCGATGACGCGCTTGTGTCAGGCTATATCCGCATGGAGCAGAAGAGCGGCCTGATCGGCATCTATGAAAAGCAGAACCCAAACACGGTGTGGGAAGACCACTGCCCATGGGAGGCGGAGAACGAGCTGTTCGAAGCTGATTATGATCGGGTCATGCCCTGGCTGGAAAACGCGCTTGATCGGGTTCCGGTTTTGGCATCGCTGGGTATCAAGCGGGTCGTGCACGGCGCCATATCGCATCCGCCCGATGGCAATCCGCTGATCGGACCCGCTCCGGGCGTTCGCAATTACTGGTGTTGCTGCGGCACCCAAATCGGCATCGGTTGGGGTCCAGGACTGACGCGTGAACTGGCGCGGTGGATGGTGCATGGTGCGGCCGATATCTCCATGCGCGACTACGACCCGCGCCGCTTCGGTTCCTATGCCGTCAAGGAATGGCAGGTTGTCAAGGCAAAGGAAGACTACTGCCTCCGCCATGAGATTCCCTTTCCGCATTTCAATCGTCTGGCGGGCCGTCCGATCAAACCGAGCCCGCTTTATGAGCGTCTGAAGGCGAAGGGCGCGGTCTTCGAAGAGGTATATGGTCACGAACGTCCGCGCTGGTTTGCGCGCGACGGCGTCGAACAGCGGGACCATTATTCATTCCGCCGAAACGTGGTGCATGATGTTGTCGGCTCTGAAGTGCGTGCGGTTCGCAACGGCGTCGGCATCATGGACGTCAGCGCATTCTCCAAGATCGAAGTGGCCGGTCCTGACGCCGAGGCTTTCCTGAACCGCCTTGTGCCCAATCGACTGCCCAGTCGGGTCGGCGGCATCGCATTGACCCACTTGCTCAACCGGCGAGGGCGTATCGAGATCGAACTGACGGTGGTGCGTCTGGCGCAGGATCGGTACTACCTTGTCTGCGCTGCCTTCTTCGAGCAACGCCTGCTGGACCACCTGACCCAGCGGCTCGACGGAGAGCAGCTGGAAATTGTCAATCGGTCCGAGGAATGGTCAGCCATTGCGCTTCAGGGGCCAGACTCCCGGTCGGTGCTGGCGGACAACACAAGGGCACGGTTGGACAACGCCCAGTTTCGCTGGCTGAGCGCGCAGGAAATCGATATTGCCGGTTACCCCATGTGGGCGCTGCGCATGTCCTATGCGGGCGAGTTGGGCTGGGAAATTCACGGTCCCCGGGAGTCCATGCTCCCTGTCTACGACGCCCTTTGGGCATCGGGCGAACGATACGGTATCGTTGACTACGGGTCCTTCGCCATGAACGCCATGCGCATGGAGAAGGCATTCAAGGGTGCTGGAGAATTGACCAACGAAGTGACGCTGCCGGAAGCCGATGTCATGCGCTTCGTAAAGCTGGACAAGGGCGAATTCGAGGGACGATCTGCGACGGAGCAGAGTGTTAGCGCCAAACTCCCGTGGATCTGCACCTATCTGGAGATCGATCCGGATGGCGTGAATGACGGCAATGGCGGCGAGGCGGTGCTGCTGGATGGTGAGGTGGTGGGTTCGACATCATCAATGGTGTTCGGTCACACCGTTGGGCGCATCCTGGCCTTTGCTTATCTCAAACCCCATGCTGCGTCGGCGGGCACGGCTTTGGAGGTTGTGGTTGCTGGACAACCGCGCCCCGCACGGGTGCTTGGCGAAGCCGCTTACGATCCCGAAAACAAATTGCCGAGGACCGACGCTGCCATGGCGGAGATTTGAAGATGACCGGGAGACCAGACACCATGCGTGCCTTCGTGCTGACGGGGCATGGGGATATGGACAAGCTCGTCTATCGCGACGATTGGCCCGTCCCGGAACCGGCGCCGACCGAAGTGTTGATCAAGGTGGCGGCCTGCGGGCTCAACAATACCGACGTCAACACACGAACCGGGTGGTACTCCAAGGGCGTGAGCGGCAACACCACCGGCAGTGCCCTGGCTGAGGCCGAGGACGAGGACGCAACCTGGGGCGGGGCACCCATCACCTTCCCGCGCATTCAGGGCGCCGACGTGGCGGGTCAGGTCATTGCCGTCGGGGCCGCTGTGGATGAAGCGCTCGTCGGACGTCGGGTCATGATCGATCCGTGGCTGCGCGACTGGGATGATCCGGACAATATGGACAAGTGCCGATATTTTGGCTCGGAGCAGAATGGCGGCTTTGCCGATTTCACCGTTGTCGATCACCGCAACGTGCATCCGATCGACAGCAGCCTGAGCGATGTGGAACTCGCCACGTTTGCAACATCCTCGATGACGGCCGAAAACATGCTGAACCGGGCGGGTGTCGGGGACGGAGATACAGTGCTCATCCCCGGTGCATCAGGCGGCGTCGGCTCAGCGCTGATTCAGCTCGCGGGGCGCCGCGGTGCACGGACCGTTGCCATGGCCGGCGACGACAAGCGCGACGCCGTGAAGGCGATTGGTGCGACGGCGGTGATCGAGCGGTCGCCCGACAACCTTGCCCGCAGTCTGCGCGATGCGATTGGATCGGAAACGGTGAGTGTTGTGGCGGACGTGGTGGGCGGCGAAGGTTGGCCGAACCTGATCGGCGTGCTCGAACGCGGCGGTCGTTACACCTGTTCCGGTGCGATTGCGGGGCCGATGGTTCAGCTCGATTTGCGCACGTTCTACCTGCGGGATCTGACTTTTACCGGTGCGACGATCCTGCCGCCGGGCATTTTTGCGGACCTGGTGGGTTATATCGGACGCAACGAGATCAGGCCGTTGCTGGCGGAGAGTTTTCCACTGCGCCAATTGCATGACGCGCAGCGCGCTTTCATTGCCAAGAAGCATGTAGGCAACATCGTCGTGACAATGGATGAAACCGCATGAAGATTACCCGTATCCGGGTATATCAGACGCCGCTTCCGTATCGCGGCGGGGTCTATGCATGGGGTGCCGGCAATCGGATCGAGACCGCCATTAGCAATGTAGTGGTGATCGATACGGATTCTGGCCTGACGGGCTGCGGCGAGTTTTGCCCCTGCGGCGAAAACTATATGGAGGCGCATTCGCAAGGGGTGGTCGGTACCATCAGCTTGCTTGCACCGTATCTCCTGGGCGCTGATCCCAGTCAGGTCGCCGCCATTGAACTGCTGATGGACAGTGCAGTTCGTGGCCATGGTTACGCAAAAGCGCCCGTCGATGCCTCCTGTTGGGACATTCTGGGAAAGATGACAGACCAACCGGTCTGGAAGCTCCTGGGAGGCAAACTGACCGACGGGGCGCCCATGTACCGTGTGATCCCCCAGAAGCCGGTCGACGAAACACTGGTGGAATTGGAAGAACATAGGCGCGCCGGTTACCGCCAGTTCCAGATCAAGGTTGGGGCGGACTGGGCGGCCGACATTGAACGCATTCATGCTGCAGTTCCGCTTCTGCAGCCAGGAGAAACGGCGATGGCGGATGCCAATCAGGGATGGCGGGTGGACAACGCCATTCGGGTTGCCCGCGCCACGCGCGATCTCGATTTCATTCTGGAGCAGCCCTGCCGGACATATGAGGAATGCCAGCAGGTGCGTCGCAGCACAGACCTGCCGATGAAACTCGATGAGTGCATCACCGATATGCGCATGGCGCATCGTGTGGTGGAGGATCACGGTGCGGACATTGTTTGCCTGAAGGTTTCCAAACAGGGTGGGTTGTCGAAAGCGCGCAAGATGCGCGACTACCTGGTCGAAAACCGCATTCCGGTGGTCGCTGAAGACTCCTGGGGTGGTGAAATCACGACGGCGACGCTGGCGCACTTTGCCGCATCCACGCCGTCCGAATTCCTGATCAACGCAACAGACCTGCACAACTACAACACGCGCTCGACCGGCAAACCCGGGCCGGCAACTCGTGATGGCCTGCTGTTTGCGCCCAATACTCCCGGCCTCGGGGTGGAGCCCGATTTTGAAAGCCTCGGCGAACCGGTCGCCGAGTTCGGTGGCCGGGCGTGAAGATCGTCGGGATCACTGTCTGGCAAATGGATTTGCCGTTGAGCGTGCCCTATCGGCTCTCCGGCGGTCGGCTGCTGTTCGAACGCCTGGATTCGACGTTCGTTCGCGTCGAGACGGATGACGGGCTGTTCGGATGGGGAGAAGGATGTCCGTGGGGGCACACCTACCTGCCGGCGCACGGGGCGGGGTTGCGATCCGCCCTGACCGTGCTTGGGCCTGCCTTGCTTGGTCAGGATCCGCGAGTACCGCAGGCTCTTGGGCGGTTGATGGATGAGACGCTGCCCGGTCACAACGAAGCCAAGTCAGCGATCGACATGGCTTGCTGGGATATTCTCGGGCAGTGCGCTGGGTTGCCGCTTTGGAAACTCCTGGGAGGGGCCGAACATCAACCGGTCGCTCTCAATTCGTCCATTTCCACCGGTACGCCGGATGAAATGGTCGCCTTGATCCGACGCGCCAGCACTGCCGGCTACCGGACCCACTCTGCGAAAATCGGCGGCAGCGATGCGGACGCCGACATCGAACGGATTGAAGCGGTTTTGGCGTCGTTGCCGAGAGGCGAGCAGGTGACGTTTGATGTCAACAGGGCATGGACACCCGGCGTTGCAGTCGGCGTTCTGAACTCGGTGAAATCGAGCGCCTGGATCGAGCAACCCTGCCAGACACTTGACCAGTGCGCTCATGTTGCCAAACGGGTCAGCAATCCGATCATGTTGGATGAGTGCCTGCTCGACCTGCAGGACCATTTCGACGCCTGGAAAACGGGAGCGTGCGAGGGTGTCAAAATCAAACCGAACCGGCTCGGTGGCCTGACAAAGGCGCGGCAAGCCCGCGATTTCGGCCTGTCGGTCGGCTGGCAGATGCATATCGAGGATGTTGGCGGATCGGCTCTGGCCGATACGGCGGCCATTCACCTGGCTTGTTCCACGCCGCAGGAAAACCGACTGGCCAGCTGGCTCTGTCACGCCCATCTGGCGGTCGATCCGGTGCCGGGGCAGGGCGCTCGCAATGTTGACGGCCTGGCCTTTCCTCCGGACTTGCCCGGACTGGGTGTGGCTCCCGATCCTGCCACGCTGGGCGAAGCATCCATGGTCTTCAGGTGAACCGACATGAAGGTGAAGCGCATTACGTTCTGGCAAGTGCCATTGACCAGCCACACGCCCTACGTCATGTCGGGCGGCAAGGTTTGCGATACTGTTACGACCGGAATCCTGCGCGTTGAAACCGATGGCGGCCTGTGGGGCTGGGGCGAGGTGTGTCCGATCCCACGCTACCTTCCCGCCTACGCCGACGGCGTGCTGCCGGCCATCGAGCATATGGCGCCGACGATCCTTGGTGCTGATCCGATCGGTCCGGAGGCGCTCATGGGCGACCTGGACGGATTGCTGCCCGGTCATCCTTACGCCAAGTCCATAATCGATGTGGCGTTGTGGGACCTCACCGCCCAGGCGGCGAACCTGCCGCTATACGCTCTTCTCGGCGGAAAGCGTTGCGGCCGCTTGCCGCTCTATCATTCCATCACCTGCCTTGCTCCAGACGAAATGGCGCGTATTGCGATCGATGCCCAGCAATCCGGGATCACACAATTCCAGGTGAAACTTGGTGCGGACTCAGACTGGCAGGCCGATGTCGAGCGTCTGGTAAAGGTTCGAGAAGCCGTCGGCCCGGGACCACTGGTCTATGGCGACTGGAATTGCGGCGCCAGCCGCCTAGAGGCAATCAGGACGGCGAGGGCAGTGGCCCATCTCGACATCATGCTGGAGCAGCCTTGCCGCACTCTGGAAGCGTGCGCCGAGGTGCGTCGGGTATCAGGCCTGCCGATGAAAATTGACGAGGCGGCTTTTGACACCGCTTCCCTGTTGGCTGCACGCGATTACGGATGCATGGACGCGGTCGCTATCAAGCTGTCGAAATTTGGGGGCGTAAGCGCTTGCCGCCGGGCACGCGACCTGTGTCAGCACTTTGGTGTCCGCATGTGCATCGAAGACACCTGGGGATCGGATATCGTGACCGCGGCGTCGTTACACCTGGCCGCGGCGACAGATCCATCGGCGGTCCTGAATGTCTGTGATCTATCCGGGTACGTTGCCCCGCGGCTTGACGAAAACGGCCCGACCCGTGAGGACGGGTGGATCGCTCCTCCGGAGGGGCCGGGTCTCGGTATCTCTCCTGACCCGGAACAACTCGGTCGGCCTCTGGCCGTCCTCGATTGAAGGATAATGATGATGCAAGACGAATGGCTCACTCGGGCGCGGGCGGTTTTGCCGGAGGGCGGCTTCGGTAATTTCGATCCGAACATCGTTATTCGCGAGGGAAGGGGCGCTCGTGTTTGGGACGAGGACGGCGGCGAGTATGTCGATTTCCTGATCGGTTCAGGCCCAATGATCCTTGGCCACGGGCATCCGGAAGTGATTGAAGCCGTGGAACGGCAGCTTTCGAAAGGCATGACGTTTTTCGCCAACAACAGTTCCGGGATCGAATTGGCCGAGGAGATTTGCCGGGCGGTGCCTTGTGCCGACCAGGTGCGTTTTGTCAGTACGGGCGGCGAGGCGGACATGTACGCCATGCGTCTGGCGCGGGCGTATACCGGGCGTGACAAGATCATGAAATTCGAAGGTGGTTATCATGGCATGTCTGCGGAAGCGCAGATGAGTCTTGCGCCGACAAAACTGGTCGATTTCCCCAAGGCAGTGCCGGATTCCGCGGGGATTCCGCAGTCGGTTCTCGCTGATATGCTGGTCGCACCATTCAATGATATAGACTATGCCGTTTCGCTAATCGCCGAGAATGCCGATGTGCTGGCCGCGGTGATCGTTGAGCCACTGCAGCGCATTGTGCCACCGAAACCCGGCTTTCTCGAAGCGCTGCGCGAGGCCTGCAGCCGGCACGACGTTCTGCTGATCTTTGACGAGGTGGTGACCGGCTTCCGTTTCGCCTATGGCGGCGCTCAGGAGCTTTATGGCGTCACACCGGATCTGTGCTCGCTTGGCAAGGTTATCGGCGGTGGTCTGCCGTTGGCTGCGGTTGCAGGCGGTGCGGATATCATGGCTCATTTCGACCCGGGCAAAGTCGGCCGGGAAAAATCGCTGATGCAGATCGGCACACTTTCAGGCAACCCGCTCGCTGCGGCCGCCGGGCTCAAGACAATGGAAATTCTTCGACGGCCCGGCCAGTACGAGAAACTGCACGCTTTTGGCCAAAGGCTCATGGATGCACTGACGAAACGCCTGAGTGATGCCGGTCACCCGCATCGGATCGTTGGCCATCAGGCGATGTTCGACGTGGTCTTTACCGGCGATGCCGTTGAGAGTTACAGGGACGTCCTGCGGGCCGACGCAACCCGCAATACGGCATTCAACGCCACATTGCGCCGACACCAGGTATTCAAGTCACCCGGAAAGGTTTACCCGTGCTTGGCTCTGACTGAAGCGGACTTTCAGGTGGCCGACGCCGCTATCGAACAAGCCGTTGCTGCGCTCAATTGATGAATCGCAGGTTTGAAAACAATCAGCTGGCGATTGTTCTAGATGTAGTTCTCAAGTGATTCAGGCGGCTGGATCGTTGCGAATTCGATCGCGATGCCGTCGTCGAAGTGGCGCACGACCCGGGCTCTCATACTGCCCAGCACGACCTGCGAACCGAGATCCGGACGGGCATCGAGTTCAAGCGCCGCACCGGACATGGAGAGGTCGACGATGCGGCATGGATAGGTGTCGCCGTCGGCCAGCCGGATTTCGCCGTTGGGGTTGCGCGGAACGATACGCTCGTGGCGGCGATCTTCCGGCAGTCCCAATTCGTTCTTGTTGGCGAACCAGGTCAGCTGTGCAGCCAGCTTCTGCCGTTTGCGCTCCGTCGCATTGACGGAAATGACAAACCCGTTGCCGTTGAGCTTCTTTACCTTGCCTTCGATTCGGCCGATGTGATCGATGTAGGAAACAATGCGTTCCTTCAGGCGAGGCAAAGCCCCGCACTTGAAATGAACTTCGCCGGGTGACATCTCGACTGCCACACATTCATACTCGTTGAAGTCAGCGCACATGAGGCGACCATGCAGATCCACAACCACGTTCTGGAACGTGGCGTCGTCAGACGATTCTTCCCGAAGATGCGTTGCCGAGTCCTTGGCGGTGTTCATGGCTCGTTTTGTTCCAGCGATTTCGACCGGGTTCACAATAGGTCGTGTCGGTTAACAAGCGGTAATCGATTGGGCGATTAACCGGCGGGAAACCGATGCCCATTTGGGGATATGATTAAGGTTCGTCAAATTTCACTCTGACAATTGGCTCGAACCGTGCGGATTAAGGTTAACAAGTGCTTTACGTTGCCGCTGCAATTCGACTGTGCCATTTTGCCTGAGACAGAAGATCGGACTGTTTCTTGCCCGACTTCAGCACAGATTTGGAACCGGGGTGGGGCTCGGCCAGGCCGCTTGGCAGGTTTGCCAAGCGGCTTCTTTTTTTGCCCGAATGTGTGTCGATTGTTGACGCGAAAATGCTACACAGGCGTCTGGTCAATGGACGAGTCATGAATCAACCGCTCAGACAAAACAACGACCCGTCACCCGGCGGGTTCGGGCGCGGACCGCAGCGGCCGCAACCGATGTTCAACCTGCCGGCCATCGTGACTGGCGTTCTGGCAATCATGTGGCTGCTGCAGATTCTGCGCGCGACGCTGCTGACACCGCAGCAGACGGTTTGGCTGATCTTCGAAGGCGGTTTCATTCCGTTGCGCTATTCGGTCGCGTTCGCTGACCAAAGTCTGGCGTGGATCTGGACACCCGTAAGCTACTCTCTGCTGCACGCCGATTTCACCCATCTGATCGTCAACTCGGTCTGGCTTATGGCCTTTGGTGCGGTGGTGGCACGGCGCATCGGTGTTCAGCGCTTCGTGCTTTTCTGGATTCTGTCGGCTATCGTGGCAGCGGCGTTTTACTGGCCGTTTCATCCGCAGAGCAATGTGCCCATGGTCGGGGCGTCCGGCGTCGTCTCCGCTCTGATGGGGGCCGCCGCCCGATTCGCCTTTCCCAGCGAAGGCGGGTTCAATCGCACCCGGGCGCATTTGCTGCCACGCGTCACGGTCACCCAAGCCCTGAACAATCGCACCGTGCTGATCTACGTCGCCATCTGGTTTGGCATCAATGCTCTTGCGGCTTTCGGCATTGCACCGGGCGCAGCAGATGGCGCGCGGATCGCCTGGGAAGCCCATGTCGGCGGTTTCCTGTTCGGCTTTTTGGGTTTTGCCCTGTTCGACCGCTCGCTGACCTCGCAAAAGCTGTAACGTGTTGTGTGTGCGCGAAAAACGCGCGACGCTTGCATTTCGAATGCACTGCGCGCACGATGGTGCCGAGAGCATCGCTAGCCGGTGGTCGGCGACCGGCGGGGGAGCTCCAGCGAAAGGAGGCCGGTATGACAGTCAAGGCAATTTTGGAAGAGAAGGGGCGCGACGTCGTCACCGTATCGCGTGATATCTCCGTGGGAGATGCTGGAAAGGAACTCTCCAGGCACAAGATTGGCGCGGTGGTCGTGGTGGATGCGCAGGAACATATTTGCGGGATTCTCTCTGAGCGCGACATCGTTCGGGCAATCGCTGCAAAAGGTCCTCATGTTCTGGAAGATCCTGTGACCTCCGTAATGACGTCGGATGTGAAGGTCTGCGACGAAAATCACTCAGTAAACCAACTCATGGAAATGATGACCGAGGGCCGGTTTCGTCATTTACCTGTGGAAGTTGACGGCAAGATTGGCGGCATGATTTCTATTGGTGATGTGGTACGGGCTCGCATCGAGCAGGTCGAGCGCGAAGCCGAGGAAATCAAGGCTTACATCGCGAGCTGACTGGCGGGTACGATCAGCAATCGCCCGCGCGACCTTTCGCGCGGGCGAGGTTTTTTATGAAGACGTTTCCCTAACCGAAGCAACGATCCCAGCGCGCAATACCGGTTAATTTTTTAGTCTTCCGACTTTCCGAATCGGGTTATGGCGATACTATACCTTTAGGTGCGTTTGACTTTACTTCTGTCAGAGACCGGACGAGGAACGGGAATTGCCCCACTTGAGACATTGCCGCTCATATGAGCTTGCGCCCAGACTTTCAGATGGGTGAAGCCTCCAATGCGGCGTCGAAAGCGACTACCTTCCGCTAGTGTGGGTCTGACCCACGCAACACTCTTGAGCTCCACGATATTAGCGGCCGGCTTCCTCATTTTGTCGGACGGTCAGTCAGCGCAGGCCTCATGCTCGACATCGTCAGGAACGGAAACGTGCGAAGGTGACCCGGGTACCATCTCGATCGTCGACGGTTCCAGCATCACCACAGTCGTTATTCAGAATCTGACAGCCGACATCGAGGGGGATACAGCGGTTTCGATTGTCGACGCCGGGGACGATGACGGCGACGCGGGTAGCGACTTAAAGGTTCAAGGGACGTTTGACGACGGTTACGGCATCGACGGCACCAACATTGGTATTGAAGTGTCTACGTTTGGCGCCACCGGCGAGAAGGGGAAAGACAAAACCGACGATGTCGATTCAGCCCATGCCGACAACGGAAAAACAGGTGGCGCTGGTGGCACCGCCACTGTGACCATGAGCGGTTCGACGGCGCTGCAATCCAGCGGAGTGGGAATTACAGCAGAGAGTGTTGGAGGTGCCGGCGGAAACGGCGGAAAGGGTTCCTCCGACGTCTTCAATGCGCACGGCGGTGACGGTGCCACGGGTGGTGCCGGCTCGACTGTCGAGGTCGATTCATCGACGGACGTGCAGGCCACTGATATCGGGATTTCGCTTTTGAGCCAGGGTGGCGTTGGTGGAGACGGTGGTGAAGGCAGCACCGACGCCACGGCCTATGGGGGCGATGGTGGTACGGGTGGCGCCGGTGGCGACGTGACGATCACCTTTTCGGGCAGTGCATCGATTTCGGTCGATGACGACAGCACCTACGGTATCTTCGTCTCTAGTCAGGGCGGCGAGGGCGGCGGTGGCGGTGAAGGCAAGGTCGACGATGATGCCAACGCCAGCCATTCCGGCGACGGCGGTTCTGGTGGGGACGGTGGAACCGTTACAGTAACAGCGACCAGCGGCACCAGCACCATTACGACGACCGAAACCAACGGCCACGGGGTTCTTGCCCAAAGCTTGGGAGGCGACGGTCATGATGGCCGGGACGGCGCCAGCGAGATCGCCACCAACAGTCATGGGGGCAATGGGGGCCAGGGTGGAACCGGCGGGTCGGTGACCGTTGAACTCGATGCGAACATACAGACCACGGGTGATCAAGCGCAGGGTATCCTGGCGCAAAGTTATGGCGGAGAGGGTGGCAACGGCGGATCCGGGTCATCGGATATCGGCAATGCAAGTGGTGGTGCGGCGGCCGGGCCGGGTCCGGGCGGGAACACCAGCGTTACGTTTACCGGCACCATCACGACTAGCGGAGCGGAGACGAACGGCATTCTGGCTCAGAGCGTCGGTGGATTTGCTGGCGATGGCGGCGATGCCTCAGGGCTTTATACGTTCGGCGCTAGCGGCGAGAGCGGCGGCGATGCCGGTACGGTAGGCGTAACCGTCAACTCCGGAAGTTCGATCACGACGACAAACGATACCTCAGCGGCCGTCGATGCCCAGAGCGTTGGCGGCGGTGGTGGAAAAGGATCCAGTTCGTCGGACGGGTTCACCAGTCTCGGCGGCAACGGCAACGCCGGTGGTGATGCGGACACGGTGACCGTCAGTGTGACGGAATCGATCCTTCAAACAGGCGGGACCGTGTCACCGGCAATCTCGGCGACCAGCATTGGCGGCGGTGGTGGTGCGGGTGGTTCGCAATCCGCCATTGTTTCGCTTGGCGGCAGTGGCGGTACCGGTGGCAATGGTGGGGTGGTGCAGGTCACGCTCGACGATGCAACGCTCACCACATCGGGTCAGTATTCGGATGCACTTTACGCCGCCAGTATCGGCGGTGGCGGAGGCAACACAAAATCCACCTCCGGTGTTGCAGCCATTGGCGGCAGTGGCGGGAGTGGCGGTACCGGCAACACGGTCACGGTCACGACCAGTGGCACGAGCGGCAACTTTTCGACCACCGCGGACGATTCCGATGCCGTTCTGCTTCAGTCGATCGGCGGTGGAGGCGGCAAGGGCTCGAATGCCGTGGCGGTCGGTATCGAATATTCGGAAGCCTATGGCGGCAAGGGCGGTAGTGGCGGCAGCGCCAGTGATGTCACCTATACGGATCAAGGCAGTGTAACGATCAAGACTCAGGGCGATCGGTCCGTCGGAATCGCCGCTCAGTCGATCGGTGGCGGTGGCGGTCGAGGTGGCAGTGACTTGTCCCTGAGCGCCGGCATTGGCGTTGACGTCTCGCTCGGAATGTCCGACGGCGGAGGTAATGGTGCGGATGCCGGTACGGCGACGGTGACGTCGATCGGATCGGTGACGACCTCAGGCGACCATGCGACCGGCATCCTGGCACAAAGCATCGGCGGCGGGGGCGGCGCGACCGGGAGTTCGATCGCTGCGGGTGCAGATCTCGATGGTGTCGGATTGGCACTTGCGGTCGGCGGTTCCGGTGGTGCGGCCGGCAGCGCCCAGGAGGCGAAGGTCTCCTCGAACAGCACGGTCCAGACAACCGGCGACGAGGCGGATGGGATTGTCGCCCAGTCGATCGGTGGCGGCGGTGGAAACGCCGGGTCGGTGTTCAGTGCCAGTGGCGCAACCGATGGGGGCCTGGCGCTGGCGCTGGGCTCGGACGGAGGCGCGGGCGGCAATGGTGCCGAGGCCAATATCGGTGTTTCCAACACTGTCTCGACGCAGGGATCGAACTCGATCGCTGTCCTGGCCCAGTCGATTGGCGGGGGCGGCGGCAAGTCGAGCACCACGGGCTCATTCGACGCGATGAGTGATTTGTCTTTGGCCGTTGCTATCGGTGCGACCGGGGGAGCGGGCGGCAACGGCGGATACACGTTCATAAAGATCGAAAGCGGTGTGGAAGTCAGCACTGAAGGCGCCAATGCCGGTGTCGTCGTCGCCCAGTCGATTGGCGGCAACGGCGGCAATGGGGGCACCACGATTACCGGCAGCGGCGGCTCGGCAGACAGCGCGACACTGACCGTCGGCTCGTCCGGTGGTGCCAGCGGGACCGCCGGCAATGTCGGAGTCAATTCCAGCGGTGTGCTGTCCTCAAAAGGCGAGAACGCCTATGGGATATTGGCGCAAAGCATAGCCGGCACCGGCGGCAATGCCGGCTCCGTCATTTCAGTGACGGCCCTCAGCACGGATTCCGCGTCCATGACGATGGGCGGAACAGGCGGTGACGGGGTTTCGGCAGGACAGGTCATCGTCAACACCGATCATAGTGTCACAACGACCGGCAACAACGCCACAGCGATCGTGGCTCAGTCGATCGGCGGCGGCGGTGGCACTGGAGGATCCAGCTACAGCGGCACACTAAGCATGAGCAACGTCTCGATGTCCGTGGGTGGAGCGGGCGGCGATGGCGGTACTGGTGGCGAAGTCCAGGTCAACAACAGCGCCGCCCTGCAAACCAGCGGTGTGTACGCCTACGGGATATCCGCACAAAGTATCGGTGGCGCCGGTGGCACTGGCGGTCAAGTTATGAACATTGACGCCAGTATCGGAGAGGTTGCCGGTTCGGTCAGCCTCAACCTCGGTGGCAATGGCGGTGATGGTGGCAGTTCGGATTTGACCTCTGTCGACAACAAGAAATCGATTGTGACCGGCGGATTCGGATCAAGCGCCATCGTGGCGCAGTCCATCGGTGGCGCCGGTGGAGCAGGTGGGTCCGTCATATCGGGTGTTGCCACCGCTTCGACCGATGGATCGTTTGGTATGACGGTCGCTATCGGTGGGGATGGCGGAGGAGGCGGCTCCAGCGGCGGTGTTTCGGTCACAAATTCAGACACACTGTCTACAAGCGGCGACTACGCTAACGGCATTCTGGCCCAGAGTATCGGTGGAACCGGCGGTGTTGGAGGCGCCAGTTATGCCGCAATGCTCAATGCCAGTGAATCCGACGAAATGCAGGTGGCCTATACCGTCGGCGGCGATGGCGGGGACGGCGGGCAGGCGGGCGACGTCACGGTCGACAATTTTTCCACCATCGGAACAACCGGCGGTGCGGCAAACGGCATCTATGCACAATCGATTGGCGGCAATGGCGGTGCCGGGGGCATGGCGGTCAATGTCTTCGCCAACTTTACCTCGACCTCATCGGACAGTTTTGCAGGGTCCATCAGCTCTGACATCGGTGGCAGCGGCGGCAGCGGCCAGAACGCCGGTCAGGTATCCGTTTCGAACTTTGCCCCGATTTCCACCGGCGACGACACATCCCGTGCGATTTATGCGCAAAGCGTCGGCGGTGGCGGGGGAGATGGCGGCAGCGCCGGCGGGATCACCGTCGGGTATGCCCAGGAATCCGAGGACTCTTCTTCCGATTCCTGGTCGTTTTCCTTTACGCTGGGTGGTTCAGGCGGTTCCGCCGGTGACGGGGAAGAGGTCATCGTGGAGAACTGGAACGAACTCACCACATCCGGCATCGCCTCCTACGGGATTTTCGCCCAATCGGTGGGTGGAGGCGGCGGCAATGGCGGTGACGGGTCTCCCGATCTCAAAGGATGGGCCGCAGACGTTGCCAACATCGCCAGTTTCATTTCAGCGGCTCAATCGATTGATGACAGCCTGAGCGATCTCTCCAGTCTCTACCAGAACTTTTCCATCGATATCGGTGGCGCGGGCGGTGCCGCTGGTACCGGGTCGAGTGTCAGTGTGTTCAGCTACAGTGCGATCGAAACGACAGGAAATGATGCGACCGCAATCTTCGCGCAGTCGGTTGGCGGTGGCGGTGGTTCCGGCGGTGACGGTTCGCAAGGCCTGGGGACCGGCTACACGGCAGGTGGACGCGGAAGCGGCGGCGGCGACGGCGGGTCCGTCGACGTTACGCTGTTCGCCACCCTCACAACCGGTGGAGACCGGGCAATGGGCATCTTTGCCCAGTCGGTGGGCGGAGGTGGCGGAGCCGCCGGAGATGTGGAAGTCTCGTTGGGTGCGGCCTTTGATGATCTGGTGTTCGGGACCGGCGTTATCGGTGATGCCGTATCGGGAACAGGCGGTGATGGTGGCGATGTCACCATTACGACGTCGGGCGGTGCGATCGAAACCAGCGGGTCTTACGCGCACGGTGTTTTTGCGCAATCCGTCGGCGGTGGCGGCGGCGGTGAAGGAATGCTCTCGCTGCAGGGTGGTGGATCTGGTGCCCTCGGCAGCGCCGGTGACGATGGAAACAGCGGCGATGTCAAAGTCACAACAGGTGGTCCCATCACGGTGTCCGGGGATTACTCAACCGGCATCTTTGCGCAGAGCGTCGGCGGCAGCACGTCAGGCGACGAGGCAGGTTCAGTCACGATCGAGGTCGGCGCAGATATTACTGCAAGTGGAACCAATGGCCGGGCCATTCTCGCCCATACGGAAGCGGAGAGCACCAACGGAGTTATCAGCATAACCGTCGATGAGGGTGCCACAGTCTCCAGCGGTGGCGGTGACGGTTACAATACGATCGGCGTTGTCTTTGGTGTGAACTGCAAGAGCACCACAAACTGCAACACGATCACCAATAACGGCACAATTGAAAACACCTCGGACAATGCAAGCCACGTGATCAGGGCCAGCAAAGCCATGATCATCGACAATTACGGGGTGCTTACCGGCACGGTTTTCACCGAAGGGACGGAATCGATCCTGACCAATTACGATGGCGGCACGTTCAACATGGGGACGTCCGTCAACATACAGGACGCATCCAAGACCACTTTCAGCAATGCCGGCACGATGTCGCCGGACGGTGAAGGATCGATCGGCACCACCGAGTTGACCGCCGGTGTGATCGAGCAAACGGATACAGGAGTCTATTGGGTCGATGTGACGCTGAGCTCCGAATCGGATGATTCCACTGGGGATCTGGTATCAGTCCAGAACAGTGCCGAGGTGACACTGGCGGGTGCGGTAACACCGAACGCTGTCGGGACGAATTCAGCTTCGTCTGGTGACTCCGGCAGCATCGAAATCCTCAGCGGCAGCAGTCTTGCATCACTGGACACGACCAGCCTGACGGTGTCCGACACCACCACGGTCGACTACACGCTCACGACCAGCGGCGATGTTCTTTATCTCGAATACTCCGTTGACCTGAGCGGCACCGATTCAGATCTGGAACTGAGTGAGACGGCCTCCACATACAGCTCGCAACTGGTGGAAACGGTTGCCTATACTCAAGACAATCTGGTGGAGGGCTCCGAGGAGCAAGCCGCGTTCAACGAATACGTCAACGGTCTTCTCAACGAACGAAGCGCCGAGAGCCTTGAGGCAAGGCACAACGAACACGTGCTGGACGAAGCGGCCATCGGCTTTGTCGGAGCGACGCGGAGCGCGCTCGGACTTCACGACATGCTTCAGAGTTGCCCGCAGATCGGACGCGTACCAACCGCCGATTTCTACCGGCAGCAGGAATGCACATGGATGCTGGGAATCGGCTCCTATCTCAATCAGGACCGAACCGGTTCGACCGTCAGCTATGACCAATCGAGCTCAGGTCTTGCGACCGGCGCGCAGCGTGAGATCGGTCAGGGCCTGTTCCTCGAGATAGCGGCACAGGGCTCCTGGGTTTGGGTCAATGGCGATAATTTTGATCAAAACGGCTACCAGCTTGGGGCTGGTGCCGCGATCAAGAAAGAAATCGGACGCTTCACACTGTCGGCGACGGCGGGAGGCGGGTTCTACGATTATGATACGACCCGCCACTACAGGGCAGGCAACACTTGGTATTCAGCCGAAGGCAACCCCCAAGGTCATTATGTGGCTGGCGAGCTCAGGGCAACGGCCCTGTATGGCAACGACCGGGTCTATGCCAAACCGGGGGTTGCCCTTTTTGCCATTAATACCTGGCAGAACGCCTACACGGAGTCGGGTGTCGGATTGCTGGATCAGAGAATTTCCAGCCTCTCCCAGGCCAATATTGCCGTTCGGCCAGCGCTTGAAGTCGGCACGACATTTCAGGTGAACTTCATGGACGCCAATGCCTATATCCGGGGCGGCGTGACGGCCTTCCTGACTGATCCGAATGTGGCAATCGCTTCGGGATTTGCGGATCTGGGGGTTTCGGTCCCCGGGTTTTCAACCGTCTTGGCGCAGGACCGGCTCATCGGCGAGTTTGAAGCCGGAGCAAACGTCATGGTCAGCGACGACGTCACCCTGGGCCTGAAGGCAAAGGGGGCGATTTCTGACAGCAGTCAGGCGATCGCTGGCGAAGCGCGCCTGCAGATCCGCTTCTGAATTCCCAACGGCAAATTTTGACTATTGTGCAATCGCTTGCCGGAGTTTTTCAGCGTTTTTCTTGAGGATTTCCTGGTTCTCCATTTCGCCCGTATGCGGCCGTAGTTTGACGCCTTCAAAGCGGGGAATGATGTGGACATGCAGATGGAACACGACTTGCCCGCCGGCCTGTTCGTTGAATTGCTGGATCGTGAGGCCATCGGCGCCGAAAGCATTGATGGCCGCCGCCGATACTTTCTGGACGGTCGCCATCACGCTCGCGAGATCTTCGGGCGAAACATCCAGAATGTTGCGCGCTGGACGTTTGGGTATCACCAGGCAATGGCCATCTCCGCGCGGCATGATGTCCATGAAGGCAAACGTATCGTCATCCTCATATATTTTGTGGCAAGGCATCTCACCGCGCAAAATCTTGGCGAAGATATTGTCATTGTCATACGAGGAGGAGGCCATCGGGCGTACCTTTGATCAGTGTTATCCGTCTATCGGCTAGTCGATTTGCCCTGTTGCCGCACTCTCGTCAAGATGAGCCATCCGACCCAATTCATTGCGGCTTTAAGGATTGGGTAGTGTTGCGCAACGTAAGCATGGTATCGCTGATCACTGATAGTGCCCGGAACGGCTGAGCCGTCACGGAGACCACTTGAAAGCACAGGATCCGAATCAGGAGGAATGAAGCAGATGACGTTCGACTATGCCGGCTACGTTCCCAAGGGCGACAAGAAGAATTCGGCCTTTTTCGACGAATACCGCGGCAAGATCTACGAGCGCCGGCATCAGACCGGAGTTGAAGATCTGGTTGGCCCGATGCGGGCGACCGTCATTCAGGTTGAGCCGGGCGATGCGGTTTCGACCATGGCGGAACTTCACCGCATGACACCTTACAGACACCATTCGAGCTACCGCGGCGACACCCACAAGCATCACGTCCTGACCAACAAACCGGATTATCCCGTGGTCATCTTGATGGAGCCGAATTCGGATTCCTACGAAGACTATATTAGGCGTCTCAACGCCCTTTATCCGTTGGCCCGCAACAAACCCAACACCCGTTATGTGGGTGAAATTTTCAGCTGCAGCGACTTGAAGAAGCTGCGTGATACCCTTGAAGCCCAGTTCATTCGTTTCGAATACAAGGGTGACACGGAAAACCCGTTTTTCACCAGCGACAATATGTTGTTTTCGACGGTGTCTGATTTCACCGGAAATCGCGTTGGCTATTCTGGCGGCGATTTTGCTGATCCGCAGTCGCTCGGTCTTGGAGAGGCATTTGATCTGACCGCGGACGAAAAGCAAGAACTGGAGAAAGCGGTCGGATTTTCGGAGCAGCACGGTTTGATGGAGCTGATGCTGGGTTACGATCATTTTGCGAC
Organism: Hoeflea sp.; assembly: GCA_965228435.1. Classification (GTDB taxonomy): domain Bacteria; phylum Pseudomonadota; class Alphaproteobacteria; order Rhizobiales; family Rhizobiaceae; genus Hoeflea_A. The sequence goes on from OZ245818.1 coordinate 6,305,832, forward strand.
TCGCATACTTGCCGGCGAACGGGAAGACGCGATTCTCGAGTTCCTGACGATGGTCCCTTACTATTTCTGGGGTGCCTACAACATCAGCGAAATGAACTCTTCGACCAATGTGACGCGCTGTCCGAGCGTCGACGACGACAAGAAATCGCCCGCCAAGGTGTTTACCGCCAACAACACGCCGTCCTTCGTCAATTCGTTCGAGGGGCTGCCGATGCCGACCGAGGACTTTGTCCGCAATTTCGGCCGGCGCCTTCACCACATGGCGGTCGAGGTCCTGGATGGCGATCACGCAAGCGGCCAGAAGAATGTCGACTATGTGGTCGGTATATTGCACCAGCAGGGCGTGCCTTTCCTCGCCCACGTGGTAGGCGAGTGCAAGGATTCGCCCGATCTCAAACAGATCTTCTCGAAGCACTCCCCGCATACGCTGCTGATCACTGAATATATTGAGCGTTGCAAGCATTTCGACGGGTTCTTTACCAAGTCCAATGTTGCGGCGCTGACGGAGGCTGCTGGCAAGGACGAACGCTACAAACATGGCCACGTCTTCGACTAGCCGGTTAGCGCAATATCCTCGACCGCGCATCTGCCTGGTTAACAAGGCGCTACCGGTATTGGTTAGGATTTGGTGACGAATAGTCTGCTAATGTCGATCTGATTGCATGATGTTGCAGGCACACCGCTGCGTGCAACCGGATTTGTACAGCGTTCCGGGGTATTGGCCGAACGGCCGTTTCCGGGCTAAGGATGATCGTGAGGGCCGCCATTCTTTGGGCGGATCGCACGTTATGGATGCTAGGGAAGGGCTTTGCAGACCGGCATCTCGAGCTTCTTGTCGCGAGAGTGTCTCGTCGGGAGTATTGGTTTGCGCCCGATTGTGAGCCGGGTACTGCGTCGTTTGGGATGAGCAGCTTCGGAAAAAGGGCTGGCAAAGCGGGGGCAGCGACCTTGGTCGCGGCGGCCCTTTCTATGACGTTGCCAGCCAATCCGGCTGCGGCATTCGAGATATTCGGAATTCATCTCTGGGGCAAGAAGGACGAGCCCGAACCGGAGGCGGCAGAGGATGTCGTTGACCCGGTCTACTATGACGTCGCGTTCAACGTCGACGATCCCGAGCTGAAGGAGACGCTGGAGTCCGTTTCCATTCTCGTCGGTGAAGAGGGCAAGCCGACGTCCGGATCCGTCGGGCTACTCAGCAGGGCGCGCAACGACAAACGCAGGCTGGTTGCCGCACTCTACGCGCAGGCGCGCTATGGTGGCACGGTGACAATCGCCATAAACGGGCGACCTTTCGAGCAGATACCCATCGACACCGTGCTCGACCGCGCCGGCAAGGCACATGTCGTCATCCACATCATGACGGGGCCGGTGTTTACATTCGCCCAGCCCGATGCGGCGACAGTGTCAGGCGAACCGATCGATCTGTCGCAATATGGAGTCGTTACCGGAGCCGAGGCAAAATCAGAGCGGGTTGTCGAAGCCGGGCGAGAACTCGTTGCTGCATGGCGTAACGAAGGATATGCCTTTGCAAAAGTCACCGAGAGTTCGCTGACGGCGGATCACGATGCCGATACGCTTGAGGTGACGGTGCGGCTCGACCCCGGGCCGAAGGCGGTGTTCGGTGAAGTGACCGTCGTTGGTGCTGTCGAGGTCGATCCTCAGTTCATCATTCGCCAGGCTGTCATCCCCCGTGGCGCAACCTTCAGTCCCAAAGTGCTGGCGGACGCCGGCGTGCGGTTGCGCGGCCTCGGCGTCTTCGACAGCGTGATCATCGAAGAAGGTGACACTCCGACGGCGGACGGGGCGGTGCCGATAACCATCACCGTGAGTGAACGCAAGAGCAAGACCGTCGGCGTCGGCGTAACCGCTGCAACAACCGATGGCCTGGGCCTGGAGGGCTTCTGGACACACCGCAATCTGTTCGGTCGGGCGGAGAGCTTTCGGATCGAAGGTGGGGTCACCGGGATTGGCCGGTCGAATTTCTCGACCGGGCTGGATTACAACGTTGCGGCGACGTTCAAAAAGCCTGGTGTCGGAACCCCGTTCACCACATTCCGGGCGAAAGTCGAAGCGCAGTTGCAGGATACCGATGCCTACAACAAGCAATCGGTTGGCGGCAGTGTCGGTTTCGAACATGATTTCAGTGAAAATCTGTCCGGCGAGATCGATCTGAAATATGAATATGCCGATTACACCAACGCGTTTGGTCCAAGTCGCGCTTCGATCCTGTCGCTCCCGACACAATTGGTCTGGGACACGCGTGACAATCGCCTGAACCCAACCAGGGGCTTTCGGGTGTTGCTGTCGGGGGAACCGTCCCACGATTTTCAGAACGCCAACACATTCTTCAAAACCCAAGGATCCTTCAGTGCATACCGCGCAGTCAATGAAGCGCGCACGTTCATTCTGGCCGGGCGGGTGGCAGCCGGTTCAATTGTCGGGTCGAGCCTGTCCAGCATCCCCGCCGATCGCCGGTTCTACGCGGGTGGCGGCGGATCGATCCGCGGTTATCAGTACCAGATGGCGGGGCCGCGCAGCGGCGGCCAGCCAACCGGTGGCCTGTCCTTCATCGAGGCGTCCCTGGAGGCGCGTTTCAATGTGACCGAAAATATCGGACTGGCCACTTTCATCGATACGGGCGGCGCCTTTGAATCGGCGACGCCCGGCAAGGGTGGCAGTTGGTACACCGGCGTTGGTGCCGGCGTGCGCTACCTGACCCCGGTTGGACCCATTCGCTTCGATGTCGCCGTACCGCTGGACCAGATATCCGGTGAGCCGCCAGTCGGCTTCTACCTCGGGTTGGGGCAGGCGTTTTGAGCCCGTAAATGGGCGTGCCGCTTTAACGGGATACGCCGCCACCTAGAGCAAAGGGCGATAAGTTTGGATCATTTGATGGCTGCAGATCGGCTCCACTCGGCCAGGCGCGTCGCGCAGCGCGATGTGATACATCGGGCAAGCGGCGCAACGCAGCCGATGGGCCGATATGCAGCCACCCTTCGGGCCGGGCGCTTTTGGCCCCTGGCGTCGTTGGCTTGCACTTGTGGTGGGATGGCACCACGGCCTGCAATCCGCCTAGCCAGAGACCAAAATCGCTACGGTCAAATGGTGCAAACTTATCGCCCTTTGCTCTAAATACGCTATATTGAAGTGCGAATCCCTGACAGGGAATGAGGATGAAACGCCTTCGCCGCGTCCTGATATCGATTTTTGTCATCGCGCTCGTTCCGGTGCTGATTGCCCTTTTTCTGCTGGCGACCGGACCGGGGCTTTCGCTGACAACCCAACTCGTCAACCGTTTGGCAAGTTCTGGGGATACAATCGTCGAAATCAGTGGACTCGACGGCGTGCTCAGCGGTCCGCTGTCACTCGATCAGGTAACCGTGGCGGATGCAGACGGTGTCTGGCTTACAGTCAGTGAGATCGAGGTTGAGCTGTCCAGGGCTGCCCTTCTGACGGGCGGGATCGATGCATCCAGGTTGTCCGTGAGCGGAATTGATGTCGCTCGCAGACCAAACCCCGGCGGGCAATCCGGGAACAGTTCAGGCGGATTGCCATCGATCCGTGCGCGGGTCGACAACATTTTTGTGCGCTCCATTGCACTGTCGGAGCCGGTTCTCGGCGAAGCTGCAGAATTGCAACTGACGGGTTCCGTCCTGTTGCGCGAAAATCCTGTCGACTTGTCCGGGGTGCTGGATCTCGTGCGCATCGATGGGAAATCAGGCGAGATTTCTTCGAAATGGACTGTGGCGCCGTCCAGCAACGAACTGGCCTTGAATGTGTCAGTGCGTGAACCCGGAGACGGGCTACTCGCCCGTGCGCTCGATATCCAGGGACTTCCAGCCCTCGCGGTCGATGTTGACGGGGCAGGGCCGCTCGAAAACTGGAAGGCCACGCTGGGTGTGAGCCTGGATGGGCAAAGAACCGTCGTGGGTTCCGTAGGCCTGGCGCTCAGCGATACGCGGCAATCGGTCGACGCAATGTTGGAAGGCAATCTTGGGCCGCTTGTACCGCAACGGATTACCCCGTTCTTTGCGGGCAAGACGCAGATTGAGCTTTCTGCCGAGCGCGACGGCGAAAATACTTACCGCTTCCGCAAACTCTTTCTCAAATCCGCGCTGACCAGTCTCGACGCCAGCGGACATATTCTTCCCGATAGTGACGAGATCGATCTGACGGCAGATCTGACATTCGGTATGGCCGACAGCCGAATTCAGTTCGATGTCGCGGAGGATACGCAGCTCGACATTGGTTACACCACGCTGACGACGACGATGAAGGGTAGCCTGGAGAAGGCCCAATGGACTCTTGACGGGACAGTGGCGTTCTTTTCGGACGGTGCCCGGTCTCTGACGGATGCACGATTGTCGGGGCGCTCATCGCAGATCAATTTTCTGAATGCCTCCGGGCCGCTGGAGATCTCGCTGCAAACATCGTCCTTTTCGACTGGAAACGGTGATCTGGACAAACTGGCCGGTGGTGCCGTTTCGGCATCCATGAGTGGGTCTATTGACGGCAACGCGCTGACACTGGATGCGTCACAACTTTCCGCCGGTCAGATCGAGGCAAAGGCGACCGGGGATGTCGATATGGCAGCTGGCAGTTTCGATCTCGTTCTGGATGCTTCTGTTGCCGAACAGCAGGAAGCACCCTGGGATGGATTGCTGGGCCCTCAGGCGACACGCATAGCCGGCAAGGTCGCCCGGGATACGGAAGGTGTCCTGCGGTTATCGGCGGTATCTGTCGAAAGCGGCAACCTGCAGGCGTCGCTGAGCGGTGAGGTTTCGCCCGACACACTGCAACTGGACGGCACAGCCGGCCTCGCGGCGCTGCAGTCCCTGAATGAGGGATTGACCGGATCACTCGATGCAACGATTGCCCTGTCCGGAGCAATCGCGGAGCCGACATTTTCGGTCAGTGCCAAGGGCAATGACATCGCGATCCTGGAAAAGCCTCTTGAGGACCTGGCGCTCGATGTGAACGGAATGGCGGGATCGGCCGGGCCGACGGTCGATATCAAGCTGACCGGACGATATGAAGCGCAACCTATCTCTGTGGCGGCCGGGATCCGGGCGGGCCAGGACGGTGGCCCTGTGGTTGAAACACTCGATCTGACCGCTCCGGGTGCGCGGGCCTCCGGCAGGCTTCAAGCAGATACGGACGGGATACTTGTCGGCGAACTCAATCTGGACGTGACATCTTTGGCTGAACTTGGTCCTTTGCTTTTACAGGATGGCCTTTCAGGTGCGTTGAACGGTACCGTCACGTTTGCGCAGCAGGATTCCGTTCAGAAGATCGATGTCAGCCTCTCTTCCGAGACCCTCGAACTCGCCGGTGTGCAGTTGTCGGGAACCCAGGTATCTGCACTGGTGCTTGATCCGCAACAGGACCTCAATGTCCAGGCCACTGTCACCAATGACGCAGTCTCGATCTCCGGAACAAGTCTGCGCAATGTCAAATCCGTGGTGAACGGTACGCCGCAGGCCCTGCGATTTGCCGTCGATGGGTCGTTGGCAAGCGAGCCGCTGTCGGTCGCAGGCGAGGTGTCCTCTCAGCACGGCACGACGACGATTGAGCTGGACAGAGCCAGCGGCCGCTACGCATCGATTCCAATCCAGCTCGCAAGCCCGGCAACCATCACGTTCGCGCAGCAGGGGACGCAAGTCGAAACGCTGACGCTTCAAGCCGGGCAGGGGCGCATCGTTGTCGACGGAAGCCTGACCGACCAATTGGATTTTAACATTCGGCTTCAGGGCTTTCCGCTCGCGCTTCTGGAACAGGTCGCGCCCAGTGAATTGGGGCAGGTCGGCACTGCCAACGCGACCGCAAAGATCAGTGGTACGCCCAGCAATCCGCTCATATCCTATGACCTGAGGCTTCAGAATGTTTCGGTGAAGGCTTCTAGAGAGGCGCAGATTCCTCCAATTGCCGTTACCTCGACAGGCACATTTCAGGGAATGGTGCTGAAAACAAATGCGACCGCCAGCGGTGGGGGCATGAACCTGACTGCCGGAGGCAGTGTTGATGTCAGTGGGGTACCGGCGCTCAATTTGACCGTCAACGGAAGTGCGCCATTTGAATTTGCCGCGATACCGTTGTCCAGCGCGGGGATTGTCCTCGAGGGTGGCGTGCAGGTTGCCTTATCCGTGACCGGGACGAGCCAATCGCCCCAGATCAGAGGTCAATTGACGACGCGAAACGCAACGTTCGTGGAGGTGAACTCTGCACTGACGATCCGCGACATCGTCGGTCAGATCGATTTTGTCGGTACGCGCGCCCAAATCACCCAGTTGCAGGGGCGCGTCGGAACCAAGGGACGGTTGACCATTTCCGGATCAATCGATCTCGATCCCGCGAGCGGCCTGCCGGCCGATCTGAAAATAGCAGTAGCCGATGGCACCTACACCAATGGCGAGATCATCACGGCGCAATATGACGCCGACCTGACCGTCAGCGGTCCGATGATGCGAACCGGGGCGATCGGTGGGACCGTGTCCTTGCGACGGACCGACCTCTCCATTCCGGAAAAGCTCCCCGCGTCCATTCCGTTTGTTGACGTCAAGCACAAACATGCGTCCAAGGCCATCATCGAACAGGCTCAGGAAATTGCACCGCAGAGTTCCGAAAGTTCAGACTCTGGATCAGGCGGAGGGCTGCAGCTGGACCTGACGGTTGATGCTCCACGGCGCATCTTCTTCCGCGGACGCGGGATCGATTCCGAATTCGGCGGCTCACTGAGGGTTTTCGGACCGGTGAGCAATCCGCGTGCCAGCGGTTCCTTCAGCATGATCCGGGGCCGGCTCGATCTGCTGACCAAACGTTTCGACTTTGACCGCGGCACCATAACCTTTGCGGGTCCGATGGATCCATCGCTCGATTTCCAGACGACCACCACGGTCAGCGGAACGTCCTATTCCATCGTGATTGGCGGCACGGCATCCGCGCCGGATATTTCATTTACCTCAAGCCCGACCATGCCTCAGGACGAAATCCTCGCCAATCTGTTCTTTGGGCGGAACCTGTCGAAGCTTTCTCCGCTGCAGATCGCTCAGTTGGCAAGCGCCATTTCGCAGTTGAGCGGCGCCAGTTCCGGCGACGGCCTGTTGGGTCGGTTGCGCAGTCTAACCGGGGTGGCGGACATCAACCTGATTCAGGACGAGGACGGCAACGGCACATCGTTGGGCATTGGCAGTTATCTCAACGACCGGACCTATATCAACGTCGAAAAGGGATTGTCCGGAAACTCGGGCAAAGTCACGATCGACATCGATCTGACAGATAACCTCAAGGCGCGTGGCGAAGCCGGTTCCGATGGGGAAACAAAGGCCGGGATCTTTTTCGAACGAGACTATTAGACCGGGGCGTATTGACAGAGGCTACCGCTCAGAGAGTAGACGGTGTTTGAGCGCCGCTCCTATGGCCGTGGCGCAGACATATTGAGGTTTCAGGAGTATTCTGATGAGCGAACGCCTGGTACGGCGCATTGATCAGGGGCGTGGCGAGGAGCCGGCGGATCTCGTGCTCAAGGGCGGACGGCTCTTCGATCTGGTCAGCGGTGAGATCATCGAAACCGATGTCGCCATTTGCGGCGATACCATTGTCGGGACCGGTGCCGAATACGCCGGGAAGACTGAAATCGATGTCAGCGGCAAGACATTGGTCCCCGGTTTCATCGACACGCATCTGCATATCGAATCTTCGCTCGTCACGCCTTATGAATTCGATCGATGCGTGCTGCCGCGCGGCGTCACCACGGCCATCTGCGATCCGCATGAGATTGGTAACGTCATTGGCGCGGATGGCATCCGTTACTTCCTCGATTGTGCTGAAAACACGCTGATGGATATCCGCGTCCAGTTGAGCAGCTGCGTCCCGGCAACCGCCTTTGAGACCGGCGGCGCGGAACTTACCATCGAGCAGCTGTTGCCGTTTCGTGATCATCCAAAGGTCCTTGGGCTTGCCGAATTCATGAACTACCCGGGCGTGCTCTCCAAAGATCCGGTTTGCATGGCCAAGCTGGATGCTTTTCATGGCGAGCATATTGACGGACATGCGCCGCAATTGCGTGGGCTGGACCTCAACGGCTACCTGTCCGCCGGAATCAGAACCGATCACGAGGTGACGACGGCAGATGAGGCGCGTGAGAAGCTTGCCAAGGGCATGCATCTGCTGATCCGCGAGGGATCGGTCTCGAAAGATCTTGAAGCCCTCATGCCGGTCATTACGGAACGCTACTCGCCCTTCATCGCGCTTTGCACGGACGATCGAAATCCACTCGATATCGCCGAACATGGCCATCTCGACTACATGATCCGCACGGCGATAGCCGCCGGGGTCGAGCCGTTGGCGATCTATCGCGCCGCCAGTATTTCCGGTGCTCGCGCCTTCGGATTGAGAGATCGAGGGCTGCTGGCCCCCGGTTGGCGCGCCGATATCGCCGCCCTTGACAACGTCGAGGATTGCCGGGTCGCATCTGTCATCTGTGGTGGTCAACTGGTGACGGCCGATCGCTTTAGCGAAAGGCGGATCGTGCCGCCCACCGGGCGCAACAGCGTGCAGGCGAGGCATATTTCTGCGAGCGATCTGGGTGCACCCGCGCGGTCTGGACCGAGCTCGGTGATTGGCGTCGTTCCGGGTCGGATCATCACGGAACATCTGCGCATCGACTTGCCGGTTGCCGATGGGCGGCCGCAACAGGATCTGTCGCAAGACGTGCTCAAGGTTGCCGTGGTTGAGCGGCATGGCAGGAACGGCAACGTCGGTGTCGGTTTCGTCAAGGGCTTCGGAATGCAGCGCGGTGCCATTGCCTCCACCGTTGGGCACGACAGCCACAACATTTGCGTTGTCGGTGCGGACGAAGCGGACATGGCCATGGCGGCCAATCGGCTTGGCGAGATCGAGGGCGGTTTCGTCGTCGTTGCGGACGGCGAGGTCCTGGCGGAAATCAGTTTGCCGATTGCCGGGCTGATGAGCCTCGAGCCGTACGAATCAGTGCGCGAGAAGCTGGTAACACTTCGTCAGGCCGCTCTGGATCTGGGTACGGTGCTGGAAGAGCCATTCCTGCAGGTGGCCTTCCTGACATTGCCGGTGATACCGCATCTGAAGATCACCGACTTTGGTGTGTTCGATGTTGATCGGTTCGAACACCTGGCTCCCGCGAACTGATGCAGCCTAATTAGCCGTGGTCGATCTATCACGCTGATAGCGCTGTTCGAGGCCGACGCAGCCCCAGATAATTCCCAACAGAATGTAGAAATGACGCCAGTGGTCGATGTCGATAAACGTGGCCATGAGAATATGGCCGACAAACACGGTGTAGGTGCAAACGAAGTAGGGCTGCCAGGGCCTGTCGCGCAGCAAGCAGCGAAAACCGATGGCCAGGGTCCAAATGACCAGTGACAGGAAGGCGAAAAAGCCGATCCAGCCGTAGTCGAGCAGCATCTTCAGCCAGATGTTGTGCGTATCCTCGCCGTAGATCGCACCGAAGCCGAGGGGGCCGAGACCCAGAGGCCGCTGTATCGCAAGATCAAGACCGAGGCCATAACGGGCAAAGCGACCAAATCGTGACGTATCGTATTCATGAACCAGTTGTGCCCGGGTCGAGAACAACTCCGCCACCTGATCGAATTGCACGGCAACCGCCAAACCCACGACAAGGGTGGCAAAGCCGAACAGCGCGACAAGGAATATGCGGAGGCGAAGTCGCTGTGAGCGCTCCTTCAACAGCATTAGAAACACCAAAAATGCCATGCACAGCGCATAGAGGCCCCAGGCGGCACGTGAAAACGACAGGAAGATCGCGAAGCTGAGGACAGCCAAGGCTGCCAGCCTCCATGCCATGCCGGACAGCCGTCCGATCATCATCTGATGGAACAGGAAACAGCAGGGCAAAATCAGGAAAGGCCCAAAGACGTTCGGATCCTGAAAGGCACCTTTTGCACGGCCGTATCGGGTGTAGTTCTCAGAACCCGGAATCGCGTCGAAATAGGCCAGGATGCCGATCAGCCCGGTGAGAAGGGCGCCTGCCAGGTAGGCCTTGAAGATGATCGGAAGTCGGTCACCATCATCTTCGATTACTGCGGCGAAAAACACCGCGGACAAGCCCAAAAACAGGGTAACCGCCATGTAGAGCGGGCCATCCGTTCCCAATTCGCTCATGGTCGTCAGCGACAGCATGCCGCCGATACTCATCAATACGACCAGAGACAGCAAAAAGGCGCTGTTTGCGGATATCTTCAGTCCAAACAGGAACCAGATGGCAATCAAGCCGACCATGAAAAGTTCATAGGGAGCCGGCTCGTTGATGACGAAGCCTGCCAGGAAGGCACCGATGGCCAGGCAGACCTTTCCGATGGCCGGCGTTGCCGACCCGATCGGTGTTCGGACTGTGGCGGTATCGGCCATCAGTAGGCGTTTTCAGTATTCAGCAGGCGGATCGGCGTCAAAAACAGGATCTTGAGGTCGAACAGCAGCGACCAGTTCTCGATGTAGAAGAGATCGTAGGCGGTGCGCTGCTTGATCTTCTCGTCGTCGTCGACTTCGCCGCGCCAGCCGTTGATCTGAGCCCAGCCGGTAATTCCCGGCTTCACTCTGTGGCGAGCGAAGTAGCCGTCGACCACCTCGGAATAAAGCCGATTCTGGGTTTGCGCCAGGACAGCATGCGGGCGCGGACCCACCAGGGAGAGATCGCCCTTGAGCGAATTAAAAAACTGGGGCAGTTCGTCGATCGACGTGCGCCTGATGAAGCGACCGACCGGAGTTACGCGCGGGTCGTTCTTGGTGACCGCATTGCGTGCCGTGGGGTCGCCTTTATCGGCATACATGGAACGAAACTTGTAGACGTTGATGACCTCGTTGTTGAAACCGTGACGCTTCTGGATGAAGAGCACCGGTCCTTTCGACGTCAGTTTGATGGCAATCGCCGTTGCCAGCATGATAGGCCACAGAAGGAGAATTCCGAGCAGGCTGAAGACAATGTCGAAGACCCGTTTGGCGACCGAATCCCAGTCATTGATCGGACGATCGAAGATGTCGAGCATCTTGACCGATCCGATATGGGAATAGGCGCGGGGGCGAAAGCGCAGCTCGCTGGAATGAGCCGCCAACCGAATGTCGACGGGCAGGATCCACAACTTCTTGAGCATCTCCATAACCCGCTTCTCAGCGGTGATCGGCAGGGAGATGATCAGCATGTCGATGCGAACGAGCCGGGTGAACTCGACCAGCTCCGATATCGTGCCGAGTTTAGGATATCCGGCGACAATAGGCGGTGAACGGCGATTGCCGCGATCGTCGAATATGCCGCAGATGCGGATATCATTGTCCGGCTGCTGTTCAAGTGCGCGGATAAGCTGCTCAGCCGCAGGACCGCCACCCACAATGACGGCGCGCCGCTCCATGGTCCCGTCACGTGCCCAGCGGCGCAGTGCAAACGCAACGAGATTGCGGGCGACAATCAGGAAGGCCACGCCGCCGAGAAACCACGAGCCGAACCAGACCCTGGAATAGTCAGCTCCGATTTTCAGGAAAAAAGCGACAACGGCCATCATCGCAAACGCGATCACCCAGTTGATCAAAACCTTTGGCAAGATGCGGAAAGGAGATCGAAGTGCCTGTAGCTGATAGGCGTCGCTCACCTGAAGAAGAAACACTGCCAGCAACGCGCCAACGATCGATGCGATCGGATAGTAGGCCGCAAAGCCACTCCTCGGCAAAACATAGATCAAGGCGGCGGCAATGCCGATCAATGCCAGGCCCGTTACCTCGAACAGGCGCATCATGCCGGTCATGATGGCGGGCGAATAGCTGTCGTCGCCAAGCTGGCCGGCGACCCGACGCGCCAACTGGTTGACTTTCTCCTCCGACCGGTCGGAGAGGTCAGGAATGTCAGCGTCGGCTTCCGGTTTGCCTTCCGGCTGGCGCATGGTGTTCTCGGTCGGCATCGATCCTTTGGAGCCCGTGTGATGCGTTTCGGTACGACCCTTGCGGGCCAAAGGCCGCATGGTCTCCCCAAAGCCGTAACACAAAGCTCTTAATAGTGTTTGACCGCCGCAGTCCGGAGCGGTTCATGGCCGCCGAGGCAGTTTTCATAGGTTTCGATCATCCGCATTGCCATTGTGGCCGCGGAAAATCTTGTTTTGAGCGCCTGGGTCGAGGGCAGGGCCGAGGTCAACTCAGCCGGATCCGACACGGCTGAAGCCATTGCTTTTGCCAGCGCATCGGCGTTGTCTGGAGGCACCATGGCGACGCTCTCGTTCCCGAGAATTTCGGGGATCCCCCCGACGCGCGATGCAATCAACGGAAGTCCGGACGCCAGCGCTTCAAGCACGATATAAGGCAGGGATTCCGCCCGCGAAGGCACGACCATGACCGATCCGTGGCTGAAAGCCGCCCGGATAGGCATTGCCGGATAAAACCGGATGCGTTCATGCAGACCGCTGTGAAGGACCGTCTGGCGATAATCGGACAGTTCATCGCCGTCTCCGATCATCGCTGCCGATAACGGGCGACCGACCAGTCTTTCGGCTTTCAGGAAAGCGTCGATGAAGATGTCGGGGCCTTTCAGGCGCCGCATCATGCCGATATAGAGGAAATCGGCGGCATCCTCTCTCCGGCTCACCGGCTCGAACTCGGAATCGACAAGTCCATTGTAGATGAGAAAAGACGGCGCACGAGGAGCACCGATCTTTTCCGAGTAGATCTGGCGTTCGTATTCACTCACGAAGACCAGGCCATCTGTCTGGCGCTCGAACAGCCGTTCCAGTGCGAAATAAAAACGCCCCGTGAGGCTGGACCTGCTGTAGTGCAGACTGCCGCCATGGGGCGTATAGAGGCGGGCTACGCGAGACCCGGAAACCCGCAACCGTGAGCCGATCAGACGCGCAAGTGCACCGCCTTTGGCGCCATGCCCGTGTATAATGTCCGGCTGCAAACTCTTGATTTCACTGCTACATCTCAGAATGGTAAACAGATCGGCCGGGCCGATGGCCCGCCGTATGGGTGTTCGAGTGAGACCCAGGTCGAGATACGGCTTGATGCCAGCGAACAGCTTGTCTTCATGCTGCCCGCCGGTGGTGCTGTCGCAGATGATTCCGACCTTGTGCCCCGCTCGGTGATGCTGTTCGGCCAGATCGCGGACGTGACGAAAGATGCCGCCGACCGGCGAACGGAAGCAGTGCAAGATGCGTAACGGTCTTTGTCCCGACATCGCGCCCGCGGTCCTCCCGATCAGAACAGGCGTTCACGAACATATATGGTGTCGCCTGCCATTATCGGATCGGAAATTGTGACACGTCCTGTGATGACTTCGCCATTGACCTTACGTGTGACGTCGACGTTCGACTGGTTAGCGCGCGCCGTGTACCCACCGGAAATGGCGATTGCATTTTGGACGTTCATCCCGGGCACATAGGAGTATTGGCCTGCGGAATTAACCTCCCCGAGGATGAAGAAGGAGCGATGCTGGTCGACCTGGATCGAGACATCAGGATCACGCAGGAAACCCTTGCGCAGCTTTCCGGCGATCTGGCTCTCAAGCTGTTGGACCGTTCGACCACGGGCGCTGACGGAACCGATCAGCGGAAACGCAATGAAGCCGGCCTGGTCGACCGCATAGGTGTTGGTCAATTCGGCCTGCTCGAAAACTGTTATGCGCACGTTGTCGCCAGAATCGAGGCGATAGGGCTCTATGACTGCCTTGTGGAACGCTTCGGGTGCAGGCCGATAACCGGAGCACCCGGCCATCGAAACGGCCAAAGCGGCCAGGACAATCGCTGCCGTCGTATTTACTTTTGCCATCGCCATGGTCGTAGGAACTCTGCCAGCTTTGATCGATTGAACGTGCCTCTTTATCGTCTGGTTAAGGTTAATGGGCGGTAAAGTGGCGCCAATTTATGCGCCGTCCAATGATCGTCTCGCTGCGACAATGCCTGGACACCCTGCCTGGCAAGGCTGTGCGCCGGCCTAAGACGTAAACGATCTGTAAAGGTTGGCTTAACCCTTACGTTACCATGTCGATTTACCTTTCGGGCGACCGAAGTTGGAGTGAATGATAATGTCCGCCAGGCATGACAGTGGCCAAGACGCCGACATCGATATCGCGCGCCTGTTTGCGGCCGTGTGGGAGCGGCGTCTGGCCGTCATTTCACTCGTGCTCATTGTCGGGGTCGCTGCCTTCGTCATATCGGGCATGATTCCACCGCGTTATCTGGGTGAAACACGCATCCTGATCGAGAGCCGCGAGCCGGTGTTTGCCGAAGGCACATCGCGGGAAGCAGGCCAGGCGCAGACGCTCGACGAGAGGGGCGTGGCGAGTCAGGTCGAGATCATCAACTCGACCGATTTGATCAAAGCCGTTGCAGCCGACCTCAATCTGGCAGAGACAGCGGACTTCAACGCTGCTGCTCATCCGTCCATCGTGACCAAAGTCCTGGCTCGCCTCGGCCTGGCGACGAACCTGGAGGACGCGGCTCCCGAGGAGCGGCTCATCGACACGTTTCGGGAGCATTTGACGGTCTACCAGGTGGCCAATTCTCGTGTCATTGTTGTCGAGTTCTGGTCGACCGACAATGAGCTTGCCGCTACGGTCGCCAACACGATTGCCGAAACCTATCTGTCGATGCAGAGCGGCGCGAAGCTGGTGACCAATTCCGATGCAACGGAATGGCTGTTGCCGGAAATCGAAGAGTTGCGGGACAGGGTTCGCCTGGCGGAAGAGAAGGTTGCCGGCTTCCGAGCCGAATCCGGTCTGTTGCTGGTCGATGAAAATGCGACCCTCGTGACGCAACAATTGGCGGATGCGTCGGCAGAACTGGCGCGCGTCCGGGCCCAGAAAGCGGACGCTCAGGCGCGCGCGGCTGTGGTCAAGCGTGCTGTTGAGCGCGGCGAAACGTCTGGTCAATTCGTCAATGCCGTCGAATCAGAAGTGATGCAGAGGCTGCGCGAGCGGCAGGCGGAGACGCAGTCGACGATTGCCGATCTCTCCGTGACGCTGCTCGAAGGGCATCCCCGCATCAAGGGTTTGCGGTCGCAGTTGCGCGACATCGATTCTCAGATCCGAGCTGAAACCGCGAAACAGCTGCGTGGTCTTGAGGCTGAAGCAGAACTGGCACAGATCCGCGAAGATGAGTTGCTGACGCAGTTGAACGCACTCAAGGAGGCCTCCGCCCGTGCCGGGAATGAAGAGGTCCAACTGCGGGCCCTGGAGCGTGAAGCCACGGCGCAGCGGGACCTGCTTGAAGCCTATCTCAGCCGCTATCGCGAAGCGGCTTCCAGGTCCGACCGCGGAAATCTGCCGGCAGATGCCCGCGTGATCGCCACGGCCATTGTCCCAGCCAGCCCATACTTCCCGAAGACGCTTCCGATTGCCATTGTCGCAGCGTTGAGCACGCTTCTGCTTTCGTCGATCGTTATCATG
This sequence comes from Hoeflea sp., assembly GCA_965228435.1. Lineage (GTDB taxonomy): Bacteria > Pseudomonadota > Alphaproteobacteria > Rhizobiales > Rhizobiaceae > Hoeflea_A. Next base: position 6,321,244 of record OZ245818.1, read on the forward strand.
CTGCGCGAACTGTTTGCCGGAAGCGGCCTGAAACCGGTCGAGCCCGTGTTTGCGACAGAACCGGAGGTGACAGTCGTCGAGCCGGTCGTTCCCGAACCGGAAGAAGAACCCGATGAAGATCGAAAAGCCTTGGAAACCCGGTTGGACACCGTCCTGTCGCGTGCTGAAAACCGTGCACGTCCGGAGCTCGACGCGCCATCGGAGAGTGATGAGGAGCCGGAAGATCTGGCCGCCAATTTGATCGAAAGGCGTCATGCTCGCCTTGTCAGCGCCAATGATTCGAGTGCGCCTGAGAAACCGGCGCCAGTTGCGGAAGAAACCACGCCGACAGCCGATGTTCCCGAAGTGACTGACGCGATCATTGTTGAACCGGATGCAGAATACAGTGTGAGTGCCGTTACCAGTCATCTGATTGCCAAGGAAACCCCGCTCGCAGTCGTTGTGTCGCCCGAGGGTGACAAGGGGTCGACGACCTCCGTCATGCTGGCGCGAATGCTGGCCAATGAAGGCTTGCAAACCCTGCTCCTCGACATGACCGGGTCGGCCTGTCCCAGCCGCATGATGACACCGCAGTCGGAACTTCCAGGCATAACCAACGTGCTGGCCGGAGAGTGCTCCACACCGAACGCCGTCCACGCCGACCGGTTGTCGAATGCCCATATCCTTCCGCGTGGCACAGCAGATCCAGCCAAGGCAATGCTGCATTCTTCGGAATTGCCGGGTGTCATCGAAGCGGTCGCCGACGTCTATGACATCGTGGTTGTCGAATGCGGACCGGCAAACAGCGATGGCGTCAAGCAATTGCTTGGACACAAAGATGGCGTCGAGATGATCTTCTCAGTGGTTCAGCCGGACGAAAAGCTGATCACCGAATACCTGACGGATTTCTATTCTGAAGGTTTCGATAACCTGCTGATGATGAGCCCCGGTGCGGGTAATTCGCCGAACAAGCCCGGACGCAGCGCCGCCTAAGGCTCAACGCCTGACAAGAAAACGCATCGCTTTTGCCAAGCGGAATGTCACCGGGTTTGATTTCGCCAGCCGTTTGGCAATGACAGCCGACCTTGCCGCAGCTGCTGTGGCATGGCCGAGCGGCGTGACCGCAATCGTCGTGTCATAGTGTTTGGTTTCCAGGTTGCACCAGGAACGTTTGAATTGTTCGTCACCGACCCCGAAATCGAACATCACGTCACCTGATTCGCAGGCCGAGCGGATGGCCAGGAAAAACAACAGTTCGCCGGGGCTGGCCCGCTCCGCCTTGCCAGGTTTGATCGAGCTGAACTGGCAGATGACGTGGCCACCTTTGCGGGAAAGGGCCGAAAGGGCACACAGGGTTCCGTCTGCCAGACGGATCGCGTGCATTTCAATCAGTTTGCGCTCGCTATCGATGCTTTCGGCTGCCAGCTGTCGCAGGAACGCTTTTGTAGCGGCCGGCGCAAAAATATCGGGAATGCCCTTCGTGCCGAAGCGTTCTTTCTTCTGTTGGAAGAACGCATCCAGCAGTTGTTGCGCTTCGTCGGCGGTTTCGGCCCGGATGTAGTCGAAGCCGCCAAGCGCATCGAGGCGGCGTTCTGAGACCCTCACCTTCTTTCGCCGGCGCTTGGCGTTACCGCGGGCCAGAACCGCATCAATTCCGCCCTCCAGGGTCACCTGGAATGTCAGGTTCTGGTTTTCGAGAGGGTTCACGAGGGTGAATGGATGCTGGAAGCCCCTCCAATGTGCTGGCTGGCGGTCGAGGACGATGGCATCGACACCGAGCGGCAACGCGGCGATCTGGCCCTGGATTTGCCGCATGATGGGGATGCTTGCCGCGGTCAGAAATTCGGTGGAGAAAAGGCCGAAATTGAGATTGTTGAAAAGAGCGCTCATATAGCGCGCAACCCTGACCGGCCCGCGTTTTTCGATCATGAGTGGAAGAATGAACGCGAGCTCCTCGCTGTCGGAGAAGCGAGCGACGATGATCAACGGCGGATGTTCGGAGTGCGCGAGCCAAATGCGACACCAGTCATAGGTCTGGTGGACGCTGATTTCCGGTGCCGCCTCCAGCGCGCGCCAGGCGGTCTCCAGCGGTTCCAATTCCCTGAAAACCTGCAGGGTGAACCGGGTGTCCTTCGCACCGTCGCTCAAACCGGCTGAACTCCGTTCCCGTTGTGACAGTTTTTGTCACGTCCCGGTCGCAGAATAGGCGCGTGTGGCTAAATATTTTCCTGAGAGGCTGTCGCTGGAAGCGAGATCGATGCCTGCAGGGTTAACGGATCGCTAACTGGAAGCGTTCGTCTTTTTGCGTTTGGGCCCCTCCATCCAGCGAATGATGAACATTGCAGGGATGACCCAGACCAGGCCGCTGATCAGGAAGTAGAGCAGATGGACCCACCAGGGGGACTCGGCCAGACGGTACGTGGCCACCGTCGTGGCCGCGAGTGCATAGATGATCACGAGCACAACGATCAGGAAGGTGCCGATCAGTTTTTTGAGGCGGACGGGCATGGCTTTCTCACTTGCAGCTGTTGCTGCAAGTAACGGTATCGCTGGCGCGATCAAGTGTTTTCTTGCCAGTGATTGGTCTGTGCTGAGACAAGATGCGCCTTGCGTTCTCGGTCTGCCTGTTCCAAATGACGCCAAATCCCTTGTCATCCGGGCGCAACCATGACCGAAACCGCCAATTCCTCGAGCACAGACGCAAATCGCCGCATGGTCCGCGCGTGGCTTGCCGTGGTGAGCCTGGCAATCTTTGCGTTGGTTATTGTTGGTGGCGCGACGCGTCTGACGGATTCCGGTCTTTCGATCACCGAGTGGAAACCGATCCATGGCGTCATTCCGCCACTGAGCGAGGCGGAATGGCAGGAAGAACTGGAGCTCTACCGGCAGATTCCCGAATACCAGCAGATCAACAAAGGCATGAGTCTTGCGGAATTCAAAGTGATCTATTGGTGGGAGTGGGCGCATCGGCTGCTGGCGCGTGGAGTAGGGGTACTGTTTGGCGTGCCGCTTGCCTTTTTCTGGCTGACGGGACGCCTGGAACCGAGGCTGAAGCTGCCGCTCCTTGGCATTCTCGTCCTCGGTGGGCTGCAGGGTTTCATCGGGTGGTGGATGGTGGCATCGGGTCTGGTCGACAGGGTCGATGTGAGCCAGTATCGGCTGGCGACGCACTTGACCCTGGCCGCTGTGATCATAGCGGCAATCGTTTGGGTCTCCCGCGGGCTGGCGTCCCACAGCAGCGATCCGGCGCCGGGACCATTTTCGGGCAGGTTCGCCGGCATTCTCGTGCTGATGATCCTGGTGCAGATTTACCTTGGCGGTCTTGTCGCGGGCATGGATGCCGGACTTGCCTATAACAGTTGGCCTCTGATGGACGGGGCGATTGTCCCGACCGGCTTGCTGGCCATGTCTCCGGCCTGGCTCAACGTTTTCGAAAACGCCAAGACAGTGCAATTCGACCACCGGATGTTCGGGTATGCACTGTGGCTGGTTGCAGGGATTCACATGGTGATCAGCCTATCACAGGCACCCGCCACCACTCACGCCCGGCGCTCAGTCGTGTTGTTCGCGCTTGTTACACTGCAGGCGGCCACTGGCATCATTACGCTGTTGCTGCAGGTGCCGGTCTTCTGGGCGCTGGTTCACCAGGGCCTGGCCATTCTGGTGCTCGCGTTTGCGGTGGCGCACTGGCGCGCGTTCCTGGGCAGCTACCCGCTGCCCGGAGCAAGAGTGCCCCAGGCGGCCTGATTGCGAATCAGCTGGCGAGCATCAGATCCATATTTTGGACTGCCGCACCAGACGCACCCTTGCCGAGATTGTCCAGCTGGGCGATCAGGTTGACGTGCGGCCCATCTGCGCTGCCGCAGACATAGAGCTTCATGATATCGCTGCCTGCGAGCGCAGAGGCGTCGATGCGCGGGATCGACCCGCTTTCTTCAAGCGGTTGAACCTCGACGATCGACTGCCCGGCGAAATGATCGCTGAGGATCTCGTGGATTCGCTCGATTGTTGCGTTGCCGTTGAGCATGTCGACGTAGAGCGGAACCTGTACCAGCATGCCTTGCGCAAAACGACCGACACTCGGCGTAAAGAGCGGTGCCCGATCGAGCAGGCCATGCGCCCGGATCTCCGGCACGTGCTTGTGTTTCAGTGGCAGGGCATAGGCGAAGTAGGGCGCATCGATGTGATCGGGTCGCGTTTCGTCTTCCATCTGCGCAATGAGCTGCTTGCCGCCGCCCGTGTAGCCGGAGACGGCGTTGATGGTGACCGGATAGTCGGATGGCATGATGCCTTCCATCCGCAATGGGCGGATCAGTGCAATCGCGCCGGTCGGATAGCAACCGGGATTGGCGACAAAGCGCGCAGCGGAGATTGCCGCCCTTTGGTTGCTGTCCATTTCGGCAAAGCCATAGGCCCAGCCGTCAGCCGTCCTGTGCGCCGTGCTCGTGTCGATGACACGGGTTGAATTGCTGCCCTCGAGCATGCCAACGGCCTGGCGTGAGGCATCGTCCGGCAGACAAAGGATCGCCAGATCGGCATCGTTCAGACGCTCGCGTCGCAAATCGTCGTTGCGGCGTTCAGCTTCCGGGATCGACAGGACCTCGATATCACGACGGTCGGCCAGCCGGGTGCGAATCTGCAAACCGGTTGTGCCGTGTTCCCCATCAATGAATATCTTCGGTTTCATGGTCGTCTTCCCTTGACCGTGTCCAGTCCGATTTTGGCTCAATTTCCGTTAAGGCAGTGTTCCCACCGGCAGTTTGTTGGAACGCGACTTCAAGATCCGTGTCTCTGTGTCGCACTTTCCCTTGCATCGGCGTGTTTCATTGCCTGGGCGCAAGCTATAGATTGGTTGGTTCAGTGGTTCAACAGGATTGTGTGCATGGCGATTTCAGGCCGATCGAAGCTGACCGCTTTGATTTTGGTGGTTGCAGGCGTCACGCCGATCAGAGCCGGTGAACCCATCGCGACGCAGGAGGAGCTTGGCGCCGCACTGTTTTCCGACACCAACCTTTCGCTCAATCGCAGTCAGGCCTGTGCAACCTGTCATGCGCCCACGAACGGCTTTGCCGATCCGCGCGACAATGGTTTCGGCCATCCGGTTGCCCGCGCCGTCTCACTTGGCGACGACGGCAAATCTATCGGCGACCGGAACGCTCCAACCGCATCCTACGCTCGCTTCAGTCCGACATTTCACCGCGACGCGGAGGGGCACTATGTGGGCGGCCAATTCTGGGATGGCCGGGCAGACAAGCTCGAGGACCAGGCTGCCGGTCCTCCACTGAATCCAATGGAAATGGGCATGCCCAGCACGGCCTCGATCGTTGAGCGATTGCAGGAAAATCCCACCTACATTTCCGCATTCAAATCGCTTTTTGGTGAAAGGATTTTCGATGATCCGGATGCGGCTTATGCGGCAATGACCAAAGCAATCGCCGCATTCGAGCGGACTGATGAATTCTCGCCGTTCGATTCACGCTACGATCGCTACCTGCGCGGCGAGGTCGAGTTCACCAAACAGGAGGAGCTGGGCAGGACTCTGTTCTTTTCCGACCAGTTCACCAATTGCAATCAGTGCCATCAGTTGAAGCCATTGCCCGGGAATGCGGAAGAAACCTTCACCAACTACCGCTTCCACAACATTGGCGTGCCCATCAACAAGGCGGTTCGTGCCGCCAATGGCAGCTCCGAGAATGCCGCCGATTTGGGGCTGCTTGCCAATTCAGCCGTCAACGAGCCGTCAGAAGCGGGAAAATTCAAGGTGCCGACGTTGCGCAATGTGGCTGTCACGGGTCCTTACATGCACAATGGCATTTTCAGCGATCTGCGCACCGCTGTGCTGTTCTACAACCGCTACAATTCAAAAGATCCGACTGCGCAGATCAATCCGGAAACCGACCTTGAATGGGGTGAAACCGAGTTCTTGAAGACGATCTCGACCACGGAACTCACCCATGGTCCTGCGCTGGACGACAAACGCATCGACGCGCTCGTCGCCTTCCTCAAAACATTGACCGACGCCCGCTACGAGCACCTTCTGGAAAACTGAAGTGGGAATCAGGACATGAAAAAAGGCGCCGCCCGGAGGCAGCGCCTTTTGTGAATTCGTTCGCGTCTGCGTTCTAACGCTTGGAGAACTGGAACGACCGACGGGCTTTCGCCTTGCCGTATTTCTTCCGCTCAACAACGCGGCTGTCTCGGGTCAGGAAGCCGCCCTTCTTGAGGACCGGGCGAAGACCGGGTTCATAAAGGGTGAGGGCTTTAGAAATGCCGTGACGCACGGCACCGGCCTGGCCGGACAGTCCGCCGCCAGCGACGGTCGCCACCACATCGAACTGACCGTCACGGGCTGCTGCGACGATCGGCTGCTGCAGGATCATCTGCAGGACCGGGCGGGCAAAATACTCCGCATAGTCTTTCTTGTTGACGGTGATCCTGCCGGTTCCGGGCTTTACCCAAACGCGAGCGACAGCATCCTTGCGCTTGCCGGTGGCGTAGGCACGGCCGTGCTCATCGAGCTTCTGCACGTGGACGGGAGCCTGGGGTTCGGCAGTCTCGGCAACGTTGCCGAGTTCTTCAAGCGAATTGAGTTCAGCCATGATCAGGCAGTCCTTTTGTTCTTGGAATTGAGCGAGCCCACATCGATGGTTTCGGGCTGCTGTGCCTCGTGCGGGTGCTCGGAGCCTGCATAAACACGCAGGTTCTTCATCTGGCGCCGGCCGAGCGGGCCGCGCGGGATCATGCGCTCAACGGCCTTTTCGAGAACACGCTCGGGAAAGCGGCCTTCGAAGATCTGCCGCGCCGTGCGCTCCTTGATGCCGCCGGGATACCCGGTGTGCCAGTAGTATTTCTTGTCGCTGTATTTCTTGCCGGTGAACACTGCCTTGTCGGCATTGATGATGATGACATTGTCGCCGTCATCAACATGCGGCGTAAACGTGGCCTTGTGCTTGCCGCGCAGCCGCTTGGCGACGAGAGAGGCGAGACGACCGACGACCAGACCTTCGGCATCGATCAGCACCCACTTCTTCTCCACCTCGGCGGGCTTTTGGGAGAATGTTTTCATTACGATCACTCGCTCTTTCGACCTTCCGCAGAAGGCTTTTCTTGTTGCTTGCGGCAGGATTTCCACCCCGCCAAAACAGATCGGCCCCGCGGGGGGACCGATGCGGCTGGACTTATAGAGGAAGCTTTAAGGCCTAGCAAGCCATATTTGCGAATTTTCTTTTTAGAAAAATAAGCAAAAACAAATACTTAAAAAATAGGTATTATAATACCACATCGCTAGTTAGAGCGCTGAACCGGTTTTCCGACCGGAGGAATGGAATAGGTGCCCGTGGCGTGCGCAACCACAAAACCGGTCTCGCGTGAAATCATCTCGGCATCGAAGACCATGAGTGAACGTCCAAGCTTCAGAATCCGACATTCGGCGTCAATGAGGCCGGCTTCGGCCTTGCGCATAAAGTTGATGTTGAGGTTGGTCGTCACACTGAGCGCTTCCGGGCCAGTGTGCGACAGAACACAGGCATATCCGCCGATATCGGCGAGCGTGAACAGAGATGGTCCCGAAACAGTTCCACCAGGTCGCAGATGACGCTCGCCGGCTTCAAGCCGGACAATGCAACGCCCCGGCGTGACATCGAGCACCGAGTAACCGGCAAAATCTCCGTTGAGTTGCGGGTAAACGGAGGCCAGGAAGGCGTTGACCTCACCGGCATCCATGACCGGTCGTAAGCTGCTGTTTTGCATAAGGAGTATCCGTACGTGGTGATGACTTCGCCCGGCTTGGTGTCAGTCGCTGCCTTTAACTGAATTGATAGGCCGGTTGGAGGTCCAGTCAAAAGTGCCGAGGTCCCGCTCCGTGACGGCTTGCTTCCAACCCATTTCCTCGGCGCGTGCCTTGAAATTGAGCCCTTCGGGAGAATGGCGTGTGATGCCATCGAACAGGGTGGCGAACATTTGCGTTTGGGGAAGCCCCATGGCCTCGATTGCCTGGTTGACCACCATTTTCTGCATCATCAACTGGTTGATTGGCACGCCGGCGATGCGTTCGGCCAGCGCTTCAACTTCGGCGTCGAGCTGTTCCGGCGGCACGGACTTGAGAACGAGACCCAATTCCGCAGCTTCCCGACCATCGATCGCATCTCCGGTGAACAGCATGCGTTTGGCCTTCTCTGGCCCCAGCCGATAGACCCACATGGCAGTTGTTGGACACCCCCACACACGGGTCGGCATATAGCCTATGCGCGCATTATCGGCCATGACGATCATATCGGCACAGAGCGCAATGTCGGACCCGCCGGCAACAGCAAATCCGTGCACCTTGGCAACGACCGGAATGCGTGCCCGCCACAATGACATGAAGGCCTGCGTGTTGCGCATCATGAAGCCGTAGTCCTTGAGCGGATCCCAGGGCATGTCCTGGGTCATTTCATGTCCAGCGCCTTCTGTCGCCTGGGCGTAGTAGGCGAGGTCGTAACCGGCGCAAAAAGCCTTGCCCGAACCGGATAGAACAATGACATGGACGCCATCATCATCGCACGCCGCGGAGACTGCCGCCTCCAACTCACGGGGCAGCTCGTCGTCTATTGCGTTCATGACGTCCGGCCGGTTCAGGGTCACCCGACCGATGCGTCCGTCTTTTTCGTAAAGGACCCGTGCCAAATTGCTTCTCCCAGGAGGCTCGAAAAGGCTCTATGTGATACTAACGTTGACGTAAGCGTAAGTGGTGGTGCTGCGCTTGCCAAGCGTGGCAGGGGCGATATACCAGTAAAACCTCGTGGGCCGGCCGGCCCGCTTAACAATGCCAATCAGGAGGCTCGAGCATGTCGGACGCAGCAGCCATCAAAAAACAGCCCGAAGGCACGCTGATCGTCAGTCAATTGGCCGACGGCATCCTTCGCCTGACCCTGAACAATCCGCCAGCCAATGCCTTGTCGATTGCCATGCTGGAGCAATTGAGCGCTGACCTCGACGCGGCAAGAGACGACGAAGCCATTCGTGTGGTGGTTATTGCTGCGGCGGGCAAGGTGTTTTGCGCAGGCCATGACCTGAAGGAAATGACCGCGCATCGGGACGATGATGATCGCGGAAGAGCCTTCTACGAAAAGACCATGCAATTGTGCTCGCACGTCATGATGTCAATCACCAGACTGCCCAAACCGGTCATAGCCGAAGTCGACGGGCTGGCGACCGCGGCGGGATGTCAACTCGTTGCAACATGCGATCTGGCGATCTGTACGGATACTTCGAGTTTCTGTACGCCCGGGGTCAATATCGGGCTGTTTTGTTCGACCCCGATGGTCGCGATTTCCCGTGCCGCCCACCGTAAACAGGCGATGGAGATGCTGTTGACTGGGGAACCGGTGGACGCCTCGACGGCAAAGGAGTTCGGATTGGTCAACCGGATCGTGCCACGGGAATATCTGCGCACCGTCGTCGACAAATATGCCGGAGTGATTGCGTCAAAGTCGCCGAAGACGCTGAAGATCGGCAAGGAAGCATTCTATCAGCAAATCGAGCGGCCCCTGGGTGAAGCATACGAGTATGCCGGTTGGGTGATGACCGAAAACATGATGGCTCGGGACGCTGAAGAGGGCATCAATGCGTTTCTCGAGAAGCGCGATCCGGAATGGACCGGGCGGTAAGACACGCAGCTAGTTGTTGCCGGAGCCTTGCCGAACCTCGCAGCGCCTGACCCGACACCGGCTGTTGTCGCTGGTCGGGACGGAGGCCGGCCTGGCCACCTCACCGTCGGGGCAAAAGCGGGAACTGTTGGCATACATGTCGTAAAGGGTCAGCTGTGAATTTCGGGGCGACGGGTAACGCAGGATGGCCGCGCCCTCGCTTTCGAGAATACCCTGGATCCTGGCGCAACTCAGCCCTGGCGTCGAATAACGGCTGATTGCGTGGGCCGGAAGGCTCACCGCTACCAGAACCAAAATCAATGCAATTCTATACATAGGTTACGGTATCCCTTTTGCCTTGCCATTGAATGATAGGCAAAACCAGGCTGACGGCAATGCCACCGACGGGCAACACAAGATTAGTTGAGACCCTGGCCATCGGAAAACACGTATTTGAGAAGGTCGACTTCCGAGGCTAAGGCCGTTAGATGGACCGCAATATCGCTTTTGCCAGGAACCACAGATGGATCACGACCACTACGCGGATGCTTACATTTCCGGAATTTTGCATTCGGTCAAAACAATCGCAATGGTTGGTGCGTCGCCAAAGGATACGCGCCCGAGCTTCATCGCCATGAAGTATCTGCTGGCGAAGGGATACCGGGTCATTCCCATCAATCCGGGGCACGCCGGTGGGGAAATTCTCGGGCAAAGAATTTATGCCAGGCTTGCGGATGTTCCGGGCGCCATCGACATGGTGGACATATTCCGTGGATCCAGCGCGTTGCCGGGGATCGTACGTGAGATCCTGACACTTGACCCGACTCCAGAGGTGATGTGGGCACAGCTCACCGTACGCAATGACGAGGCGGCGCGGATTGCGGAAGACGCCGGAATCAAAGTGGTGATGAACCGATGCCCGAAGATCGAATACGGACGTCTGTCCGGAGAGATCGGCTGGAACGGGATCAATAGCCGTGTGATCTCGGCACGAAAGCCTGTTCGGCGCCAAGGCGTCCAAGCGCTGGGCATCCGCGCCCGCGCTTTCTAATCGCTGGCTGCGCGCGGGTAGCCTCAGACTCTTGCAAAACGCCTTTGACCTGCCGTCGCTGTTGCGGGATAACGGCCTGATTTCTCATTTTCCAACCGACCGAGGGGAACTTTGATGGCAAACAACGAACCGGGCTTCAGCACTCTTGCAGTCCATGCCGGCGCGCAGCCGGATCCGACTACTGGAGCGCGGGCGACGCCGATATACCAGACGACCAGCTTTGTTTTCGAGGATGCCGATCACGCGGCATCGCTGTTCGGTCTCAAGGCCTTTGGCAACATCTACACCCGGATCATGAACCCGACGCAGGCGGTTCTCGAAGAGAGGATTGCCGCTCTTGAGGGCGGGACGGCCGCTTTGGCGACCGCTTCAGGTCATGGCGCCCAACTTCTGATCTTTCACTCCATCATGCAGTCCGGCGACAATTTCATTGCAGCCAACAAACTTTATGGTGGTTCGATCAACCAGTTCGGCCATGCGTTCAAGAATTTCGACTGGCAAGTGCGCTGGGCGGATCCTGCGAACCTGGACGAGATCGAAAGCCAGATAGACGACCGCACTCGGGCTGTTTTCATCGAAAGCCTGGCCAATCCGGGCGGTACTTTCGTCGATATTGCCGCCGTTGCCGAGGTTGCCCATCGCCATGGGTTGCCGCTCATCGTCGACAACACGATGGCAAGCCCCTATCTGATCCGGCCAATCGAGCATGGCGCCGACATCGTCGTCCATTCGCTGACGAAATTCATTGGCGGTCACGGGAACTCGATGGGTGGCGTCATTGTCGATGGCGGTACGTTCGACTGGTCGCATTCGGGCAACTATCCAATGTTGTCGGAGCCGCGGCCAGAATATGGCGGTCTGGTGCTGCACGAAACCTTCGGCAACTTTGCCTTTGCGATAGCGTGCCGGGTGCTCGGACTTCGCGATTTTGGACCTGCCATCGCGCCTTTCAACGCCTTCTTGATCCTGACCGGCGTTGAAACATTGCCACTGCGCATGCAGCGTCACTGCGACAACGCGCTGGAAGTGGCAACGTGGCTGAAGGGCCATGCCAAGGTGGATTGGGTCTCCTATTCCGGCCTCGCGGATGACGATAACCACGCCTTGATGCAGAAGTACTCGCCCAAGGGCGCAGGCGCCGTTTTCACTTTTGGTCTCAAGGGTGGTTACGACGCCGGCATCAAATTCGTCGAGGCGCTGGAGATCTTCTCGCACCTGGCAAATATCGGCGATACGCGCTCACTGGTCATTCATCCGGCTTCGACGACGCACCGTCAGTTGTCGCCGGAGCAGCAGGAAGCTGCCGGCGCGGGACCCGATGTGGTCCGGCTGTCCATCGGAATTGAGGATGTCGCCGACATCATCGCCGATCTGGAGCAGGCTCTGGACAAGGCCTGACGCCGCCAAAAAGAGCGGGCGGCCTGTGTCGCCCGCATCATCGACCCAATAAGGCCTACCAGGTGAGGTCCAGTCGCTCCAGTCCGTGGAAGTGATAGGCGTCGCGATAGTGCGGCCGGCTCTTGAGCCGCATTGTCGGCAGGCGCTCGAACAATACCGGCAGCGATGTCTGCATTTCCAGGCGGGCGAGGGGAGCCCCGATGCAGAAATGGATACCAGCGCCGAAAGTCACGTTGGCCTGGTCGGAACGTCCAGGCTTGAACGAAGCGGCTTGGGCGAACTGTGCCGGATCACGGTTCGCGGCTCCGAGCATCAAGCCGATTTCTTCGCCCTTGGCTATTTTAATTCCGTCATCGAGTTCGACGTCCTCAAGCACGTAACGCGTAAACATGTGCAACGGTGCGTCGAAACGCAGTGCTTCTTCGATGCTCGCTTCGGTGGCTTTCTGATCGGCAAAGAGGGTGTTCGGGTCGAGATGGTTTTCAAGGATCGTTTTGACTGCGTTGCCGGTCTGGTGAACGGTTGCCTCGTGCCCGGCATTGAGGAGAAGGACGCTGGTCGAAATGACTTCGTCGTCGCTGAGCATCTCGCCATCGCGCTCGGTCGTCAGCATGTGACTGAGCAGATCGTCCTGCGGTGTGCGCCTGCGTTCCGCAATTAGGTCGCGAAGGCAATTGGCAAAGTCGCTGGCGGCCTGGTTGGCACTGTGCTCGTCTTCTTCGGTCTGCTGATACATGTACATACGCACCATGCGATGCGACCAGTCCAGCAGATCACTGGTACGTTCAAGCGGGACGCCGATCATGCGGGCGATCACTGCAACCGGTATGGGCTCGGCGAACTGACGGATGAGCTCGACTTCTCCATCGCCGGCGAACCGGTCGATCGTTCTGTGCGTCAACTCGGCGATCTCCGGCCGCAACCGCTCGACCTGGCGCGATACGAAGGCCTTGTTGACCAGCTTGCGTAAACGGGTGTGATGCGGCGGCTCCAGCTCCAGCAGCGAGTGCGCTTCGACCGCATCGAAATCGGACAGGTGTGGTTTTGGCGCCGGCAAGCCCAATTCCTCGCGGGTCGCGACGTGCAGGATATGCCGACCGAAGCGGCGATCGCGTAGCAAGCGGTTGACGTCTTCAAATCCGATGAAACACCACATGCCGAACTGCCGCCAGAAGAACGCGGCCATGTCCGCACGGATCTCTTCGTAGTACGGGTACGGATTGTCGTAAAAGGCCGGATCCCGCGGATCCAGATCGATGGTTCTGTTCTGCTTGTCTTTTTTCATTTCCGACCTATGTTCTGGCGGCCATTGCGTTCGGCGACGTGACTGTGGGTGTCGGTTTGATTAGGCAACTGCTGGTGACGCGGGGTCGACATCATCACGTCTTGAACGTTAATGCCAACGCATCCTATGTATGCACCATCAGTTTTCATCCGATTCTCCGATTCGTCCGTATTCGGAGCCAGCATCAGAAGGCCTACAATGTCCAATCCCGTCGATACCGCGATGTCGCTTGTTCCGATGGTGGTCGAACAGACCAACCGCGGTGAACGTGCCTTCGATATCTTTTCGCGGCTGCTCAAGGAGCGCATCATCTTTATCACGGGCCCCGTCGAAGACGGGATGGCCACGCTGGTGTGCGCTCAGCTCCTCTACCTGGAAGCTGATAATCCGAAGAAAGAAATTGCCATGTACATCAATTCACCGGGAGGTGTGGTGACATCGGGCATGGCGATTTACGATACGATGCAATTCATCAAACCTGCTGTTTCGACCCTGTGCATCGGCCAGGCCGCATCGATGGGATCGTTGCTTTTGTGTGCCGGACACAAGGATATGCGCTTTGCCACGCCAAACTCCCGAGTAATGGTGCATCAACCGTCGGGCGGGTTCCAGGGACAGGCGTCTGATATCGAGCGGCATGCCCAGGACATCATCAAGATGAAGCGGCGCCTCAACGAGATTTATGTCTCGCATACCGGTCAGGATTACGAGACCATCGAAAAGACTTTGGACCGCGATCACTTCATGACGGCGGAGGAAGCGCGAGAGTTCGGTCTCGTTGACAAGGTGATCTCATCGCGGGAGGCGATGGAGAACGAGGCCAAGGAATAGCCTTTTTCGTCTGGCACACGGGTGCGGCAAAACGGCAACATATTTGCGGATTGATGCCTGGATCGAACCGTCCGGTGCATTAAATTTGGGTGTTAAGGGTATATTCAAGGCCTGACGCATAGCCTTGTAGGGTATGCTTAGTATAGTGATTTGGGGTTGCGTTGCGCCAACCACGCCATACAGTGTACCGAATGGCGATGGAATTTATCCGTCTAAGTGTCTGGCGTATGACTAATAGGCCTTGCGTGGGGCGCGGGCCGCTGGAAGGAAATGAATATGAGCAAGGTCAGCGGTGGTAGCGGCGGCGACTCAAAAAATACGCTCTACTGTTCGTTCTGCGGCAAGAGCCAACACGAGGTTCGCAAGCTGATCGCAGGACCGACCGTTTTCATCTGTGATGAATGCGTCGAATTGTGCATGGACATTATCCGCGAGGAAAACAAATCCTCGATGGTGAAGTCGCGGGACGGAGTTCCGACCCCGCAGGAAATCATCAACACGCTGGACGAATATGTGATTGGCCAGGACCAGGCCAAACGCGTTCTGTCCGTTGCCGTCCACAACCACTACAAACGGCTCGCCCACGCCAGCAAGAGCAACGATATCGAACTGTCCAAGTCGAATATCATGCTGGTTGGTCCGACCGGGTGCGGCAAGACCTATCTGGCTCAGACGCTGGCTCGCATCATCGATGTGCCCTTCACCATGGCCGACGCCACGACACTGACCGAGGCAGGGTATGTCGGCGAGGACGTCGAGAACATCATTCTGAAACTGCTGCAGGCCGCGGACTATAATGTCGAGCGTGCGCAGCGGGGCATCGTCTATATCGACGAAGTCGACAAGATTTCACGCAAATCGGACAATCCTTCGATTACCCGGGACGTATCCGGAGAAGGCGTTCAACAGGCACTGCTTAAGATCATGGAAGGGACTGTTGCTTCGGTCCCACCCCAGGGCGGCCGTAAACATCCCCAGCAGGAGTTCCTGCAGGTGGACACGACCAATATCCTGTTCATCTGTGGCGGCGCATTTGCCGGTCTGGACAAGATCATATCTGCACGCGGCGAGGGCACGTCGATCGGTTTTGCCGCAACGGTCAAGGATCTCGACGACCGTCGGGTCGGCGAAATTCTGCGCGGTCTTGAACCGGAAGATATGGTCAAGTTCGGCCTTATTCCGGAGTTCATCGGCCGTCTGCCGGTAATCGCAACCCTGGAAGACCTGGACGAAGATGCTCTGATTTCCATCCTTTCGGAGCCCAAAAACGCTCTGGTCAAGCAGTACCAGCGTCTGTTCGAGATGGAAGATGTCGAGTTGACCTTCCATGAGGATGCATTGCGTGGAATTGCCCGCAAGGCTATCGCTCGAAAGACGGGCGCCCGTGGCCTTCGGTCGATCATGGAAAAAATCCTTCTCGATACGATGTTTGAACTCCCGTCACTGGAAGGTGTGCAGGAAGTGGTGATTTCGGATGAAGTTGTCTCCGGATCGGCTCGACCCCTCTACATCTATTCCGAGCGCGAGGACGAGAAGGGCAACGCCACCGCGTAAATGCGGTGGCCCGGCAACGGATTGCCGGATTCACAAACATCAAAGAAGCGTTCCGTCGCTGGTCTAACTCCTTGGGATTGTTCCAAAGCAGGGTTTGACTTGGCGCGGCATAGGCGTAGTTTTCAGCCGTATTTCCGAGCCTGCGATTCGCGCGACACATTGTGACTTTCCGTGCGGATCCGTCGCGCTCCCGGCGTGTTTGCGGCCTTGAAACGCCGCTTCAAATACTCCACTTAGGGAGCAAGTGACAGCATGGCTGGGCTGGTTCTCGGGCGTTACGCAAACGAGGCCGGCGGTCGAAAGGAAACAAGATGAATGAAGTGACCTCGCAGTGGA
The DNA here is from genome assembly GCA_965228435.1 of Hoeflea sp. Classification (GTDB taxonomy): domain Bacteria; phylum Pseudomonadota; class Alphaproteobacteria; order Rhizobiales; family Rhizobiaceae; genus Hoeflea_A. The sequence continues at coordinate 6,337,304 of OZ245818.1, forward strand.
CCGAATCGGAAACCTATCCGGTACTGCCGCTACGCGATATCGTTGTTTTTCCGCACATGATCGTGCCGCTTTTTGTTGGTCGCGAAAAGTCCATTCGCGCCCTTGAAGAGGTGATGGGAGCTGACAAGCAGATCCTCCTCGCCACGCAGATCAATGCCAGCGACGATGATCCTGCCACCGAGGATATTTACGATGTCGGCACGGTGGCAAACGTTCTCCAACTGCTGAAACTGCCGGACGGAACCGTCAAGGTTCTGGTGGAAGGCAAGGACCGGGCGCGCATCACCGGATTTTCGGAGAATGCCGAGTACTACGAAGCGTCGGCGGATCTGTTGCCGGAACCGGACGAAGACGCCGTGGAGATCGAGGCGCTGTCGCGTTCGGTCGTCTCGGAGTTTGAAAACTACGTCAAGCTGAACAAGAAGATTTCGCCCGAGGTGGTCGGTGCGGCCAGCCAGATCGATGACTATTCGAAGCTGGCGGATACCGTAGCGTCGCACCTGTCGATCAAGATTCCTGAAAAGCAGGAGATGCTTGCGACTGTCAGCGTGAAGGAACGCCTGGAGCGAGCTCTTGGGTTCATGGAAGGCGAGATTTCGGTTCTGCAGGTCGAGAAGCGTATCCGCTCGCGCGTCAAGCGCCAGATGGAGAAGACGCAGCGCGAGTATTATCTCAACGAGCAGATGAAGGCGATCCAGAAGGAGCTCGGCGACGGCGACGAGGGCCGTGACGAGATGGGCGAGCTGGAAGAGCGCATCGAAAAGACGAAACTGTCGAAAGAGGCCCGTGAAAAGGCTGATGCCGAGCTGAAAAAGCTCAAGCAGATGAGCCCGATGTCTGCCGAAGCAACGGTCGTGCGCAACTATCTCGACTGGCTGCTTGGTATTCCGTGGGGCAAGAAATCCCGCATCAAGGTCGACCTCAACAAGGCCGACGCTATCCTGGAAGCTGACCACTACGGGCTGGAGAAGGTCAAGGAACGCATCCTTGAGTATCTTGCTGTTCAAAGCCGGTCGAACAAAATCAAGGGGCCGATCCTTTGCCTCGTCGGACCGCCCGGCGTCGGTAAAACCTCGCTTGCCAAGTCGATCGCCCGGGCAACCGGCCGCGAGTACGTTCGCATGGCGCTAGGCGGTGTGCGTGACGAGGCTGAAATCCGCGGCCACCGCAGGACCTATATCGGTTCGATGCCCGGCAAGGTCATCCAGTCGATGAAGAAGGCCAAGAAAGCCAACCCGCTGTTCCTCTTCGATGAGATCGACAAGATGGGAATGGACTTCCGCGGCGATCCGTCCTCGGCTCTGCTCGAGGTGCTGGATCCGGAACAGAATTCGACCTTCATGGACCATTACCTTGAGGTCGAATACGACCTCTCCAAGGTGATGTTCATCACCACGGCGAATACGCTCAACATCCCGCCGGCGCTGATGGACCGCATGGAGATCATTCGCATCGCGGGCTACACAGAAGACGAAAAGCTGGAGATCGCCAGGCGGCACCTGCTGCCCAAGGCGGTGCGCGACCATGCGCTGCAAGATGGCGAATTCTCCGTCAGCGACGGTGCGTTGCGACAGATCATTCGGCGCTATACACGCGAGGCCGGTGTTCGTAACTTCGAGCGCGAACTCATGTCGTTGAGCCGAAAGGTCGTGACACAGATCCTCAAGGACGGTGTCAAGTCCGTCGACGTGACAGAGGACAATCTTGACGACTTCCTCGGCGTGCCGCGCTTCCGTTACGGTGAAGCCGAGCACGATGATCAGGTTGGTGTGGTCACCGGACTGGCGTGGACGGAGGTTGGCGGCGAATTGCTGACCATCGAAGGCGTGATGATGCCGGGCAAAGGCAAAATGACCGTCACCGGCAACCTGCGCGATGTCATGAAAGAATCGATTTCCGCGGCGGCGTCCTATGTTCGCTCGCGCGCTGTCGATTTCGGTGTCGAGCCGCCAATGTTCGACAAGCGCGACATTCACGTGCACGTGCCGGAAGGTGCCACACCGAAGGACGGTCCGTCCGCCGGTGTCGCCATGGCAACCTCGATCGTATCCATCATGACGTCCATTCCGGTCCGCAAGGACGTTGCCATGACCGGAGAAATCACGCTGCGTGGTCGTGTGCTGCCCATCGGCGGGTTGAAGGAAAAACTCCTGGCCGCGCTGCGCGGCGGCATCAAGACCGTTCTGATCCCGGAAGAAAACGCCAAGGACCTGGCTGACATTCCGGACAATGTGAAGAACGAGTTGGAGATCATTCCTGTGTCGCAGATGAGCGAAGTGCTGCAGCATGCGCTCATCAGTCAGCCCACGCCGATCGAATGGGACGCTGCCGAAGCACCCCTTCAGGCTGACAATGGCGGCGAAGAGGCAGGGGCATCGGTAGCCCACTGATTCTCTTTGCAAAGCGGCCATTTGGCATTTGAAAGCGGGCAATAGCCCGCTTTCGTCGTTTTCAGAGGCCGAATCCCCCGAAAAATGCCGGAAAACTGGGGTTTTTCGGCATAATTGATTGTGATTTTGCCTTGGAGTCGTAAGATCGTGGCCGACTTTGTACTGAGTCGTTCACCACACACTGAGAGGGTTGGAAAATGAACAAGAACGAACTGGTTGCTGCCGTTGCTGACAAAGCAGGTCTCAGCAAAGCTGATGCCGGCTCTGCGGTCGAAGCTGTGTTCGACACCATCACCAATGAACTGAAGAGCGGCGGTGATGTTCGTCTCGTGGGTTTCGGAAACTACTCCGTCACGCACCGCGCAGCCTCCAAGGGCCGCAACCCGATGACAGGCGCGGAAGTCGACATTCCGGCCCGCAACGTTCCCAAGTTCTCGGCCGGCAAAGGCCTCAAGGACGCGGTCAACAGCTAAGCCCGTATCAGCAGATGCGGCATTGAAGATGCGGAGCCCGGTGTCAGCACCGGGCTCTTTTTTTGTTTCGCGGTATGGTGGCAACTTCGTCACACACCGTGACTATTGAAATCAACTGCAATGTTTTCGCAATTGCCTGAGTTTCCGGTTTCCTCTAAGGGTTTCGGTCTGCTTTTTTAAACGGATCTTGAAACCATGAGTGCGCTGCGCGACCCGCAGGGGAAGAGCGCCGGACCGGGCCTGTCCTGGGCCGGACATACCAAGGCGACCTTGTCGCTTGGCCTGCCGCTGATTGGCGCGCAGTTGGCGCAGATTGCCATCAACGTCACGGATACGGTGATGGTCGGATGGCTCGGCGCTTTCGAACTCGCTTCTGCGGTGCTGGGTACCCAGACCTTTTTTCTCTACTACATTTTCGGCGGTGGATTTGCGATTGCGGTCATGCCGATTGCGGCGCAGGCGCACGGTCGAGAAGACGTGCGCGGCGTTCGCCGCTCGGTGCGCATGGGGATCTGGGTCATCCTGCTCTATTGCGTCGTCGTGATGCTGCCGCTCTGGTTCACCGAGCCCATGCTGGTTGCGCTGGGGCAGGAACCGGATATTGCAGCGCTGGCAGGCGACTATGTGCAGGTTGCCCAGTGGTCGATGTTTCCCGCCCTTCTGATCATGGTGTTGCGCTCCTATCTGAGTGCGCTGGAGCGGGCGCAGATCATTCTGTGGGCAACGCTCTTTGGCACCTTGGCAAACATCGTCCTGAACTATGCCTTCATCTTCGGTAATCTGGGCGCACCCGAGATGGGTGTCGTGGGCGCAGCTGTCGCGTCGCTGGGCACGAATGTGATCACGTGCGTTGCGCTTGTCATTTACGCGGTGAGGAAGCCCGACCTGCGTCGATACGAGCTGTTGGTGCGTTTCTGGCGCGCTGACTGGCAGGGGTTTTTTGAAGTCATGAGGCTTGGCTGGCCGATTGGTGCCAGCATTCTGGCCGAGGTCGGTCTGTTTGCTGCCGCAGCGCTTCTCATCGGCTGGATTGGGACCATCGAACTGGCCGCTCACGGCATTGCACTGCAGCTTGCTGCGATTGCCTTCATGATACCGCTTGGGCTGTCGAGTGCCGCAACCATTCGGGTCGGTAACGCCTTTGGCAGACAGGATTGGGTCGGACTCAGTCGGTCCGGAACGGTTGCACTAGCGCTGTCGGTTGCAGCCACGCTTCTAACTGCGTTGCTGTTTCTCCTGGTGCCTGAAAGCCTGGTCGGACTGTTCCTTGATGACAGCAATCCCGATGCGGAATTGGTTCTGGTCAACGCCGTGCCGTTGCTCTTTGTAGCGGCTGCGTTTCAGCTGGTCGACGGATTGCAGGTGATCGGAACCGGTTTGCTGCGAGGCCTGAAGGACACGACGATACCGATGTTTATTGCTGTTTTCAGCTATTGGGGTATCGGTATGACGTCGGCCTACGCCTTCGGAATTTTGCTCGACTGGGGTGCAGTCGGCGTCTGGTGGGGGCTGGCGCTTGGGCTGGCCTTTGCCGCGGTATTGATGAATTGGCGTTATCTGCAGCGCGAGCGGTTCGGCCTGACAGCGCTACAAAGCTGACTCACGGTCGCTGGTGCACTTTGATTTTCTTGGAATAATGGTGGGCGGTGAGAGACTCGAACTCCCGACATCCTCGGTGTAAACGAGGCGCTCTACCAGCTGAGCTAACCGCCCTTGGGAAATCTTGGCACCGTTTATGCGCTTCGACCGGCAAGTGCAAGAAAAAAGCGCTGGATCCGCAAAAGTTTTGCCACTGTTGGGCGGGGCAGAAGGACGGCGGAATTTTTGTCTTGTTATTGTCGCAAAAGCTATCGATCAGCGCTTGACAGCCACCAGTGAACGGCTTAATTCACCGCTCACGTTTCGCCGATGCGAAATGAAGCGCGGGTGTAGCTCAGCTGGTTAGAGTGCCGGCCTGTCACGCCGGAGGTCGCGGGTTCGAGCCCCGTCACTCGCGCCATTTCCCTTAAAGATGCAGACATTGAGCCAAGTCCGCAACACATTCTGGTGTTCGGGCTTTTTCAGCGTGATTCCTGATCCTATGTTCATCCTGATTGATCCAAACTTGCCGGGAGCCTTTATGCGGAAGGTTGGCCTTGGTGGCGGATGCCACTGGTGCACGGAAGCTGTGTTTCAGTCGCTCAGGGGCGTTTCCCGGGTGCAGCAGGGCTTCATTCGCTCGGACCCGCCGGCCGATGGATGGTCAGAGGCGGTCATTGTCCATTTTGACGAAAGCCAGATCGATCTGGCCACATTGATCGAGGTGCACGTCCGCACGCACGCCTCCACAGCACAGCATTCCATGCGGGGCAAATACCGGAGCGCGGTATACGTGTTCGACACCGATCAAGCCGCTGACGCCGAGCAGGCGATTGAGCTCTTGAACCCTCAGTTTGCCGACGGCCTGGTGACACAAGTGCTCACATTCGAGGGTTTCAAGGCTTCCGATGAGCGCTATCACAACTATTATGAAAGCGATCCCGATCGCCCCTTCTGCAGGCGCTATATCGATCCGAAACTGGATTTGTTGAAACACCGCTTTTCGGCTGATGTCCGGCCTTAAGTCGCCGACCGATTGTCGCACCGGCCAATAGCCTCCAAGCTCTCAGTTGACTGCCTTCTCCCGAAGGCTTGGGTATTTGTTGTTCGTCCGCGCCGAGCAAACGCCGTGCTTTGAAGCTGATTTGCCTGATTCACGGGTCGCTGCGACACCCCTATCGGCGGTGCACAAAATCCGGCAATAATGCGGCAAGCGGCGGCCATTTGCGTTGACTGGCCCGGCTTATTGTGTAAACCGACCTTGGAATTATTCGCGACTGCAACATGCGCGATACCGCAAGGAAACCGTCATGACCGAGCTGCTCAGTTCATACCTGCCGATCGTGATTTTCATCGGCATATCGCTGGTCATTGGACTGGCGCTGCTGATTGCTCCGTTTGCTATAGCTTTCAAGGCTCCGGACTCCGAAAAACTGTCCGCCTACGAGTGCGGTTTCAATGCCTTCGACGATGCCCGCATGAAGTTCGATATCCGATTTTATCTCGTGGCGATCCTGTTCATCATATTCGACCTTGAGGTGGCCTTCCTGTTCCCGTGGGCTGCGTCCTTCAGCAATGTCGGCTGGTTCGGCTTCTGGTCCATGATGGTGTTTCTGGGCATCCTGACTGTCGGGTTCATCTACGAATGGAAAAAGGGAGCGCTGGAATGGGAGTAGGCGACAACACTCCGCCGCTGGTGGCGCCGCAACCGCGCGGCATCGTTGATCCGTCGACCGGAAAGCCGGTTGGATCCAATGATCCCTATTTCGGCGAAATCAACAACGAGCTTGCCGACAAAGGCTTCCTGGTCACGTCGGCTGACGAACTGATCAAATGGTCGCGGACCGGCTCGCTGATGTGGATGACCTTCGGGTTGGCCTGCTGTGCGGTTGAAATGATGCAGATGTCGATGCCGCGCTACGATGCGGAGCGTTTCGGCTTTGCACCGCGCGCTTCGCCGCGGCAGTCGGATGTCATGATCGTTGCAGGCACATTGACCAACAAGATGGCACCCGCCCTTCGCAAGGTCTACGACCAGATGCCCGAACCGCGTTATGTCATTTCCATGGGCTCCTGTGCCAATGGCGGTGGCTATTACCACTACTCCTACTCAGTGGTGCGTGGATGCGACCGGGTGGTACCGGTGGATATCTATGTTCCTGGCTGTCCGCCGACGGCCGAAGCGCTGCTCTACGGCGTGCTGCTTCTGCAGAAGAAGATCCGCCGTACCGGAACCATCGAGCGCTAGGAAGGGGCATGTATGAGTGAAGCACTGAGCGAATTGGCCGCCTACATCAACGAACGCGCGATCGGTGGCGTTCTTTCCCTGGATATCAAGTTCGACGAACTGACGCTGGTCTGCAACGCCCCGGATATCGTTTCCATCCTGTCCTTCCTGCGCGATGACGCGCAATGCCAGTTCATCAACATCACCGATATTTGTGGCGTTGACTGGCCATCACGGGCACGCCGTTTTGACGTCGTCTACCACCTGATGTCTCCGCGGCAGAATTTGCGGATAAGGGTCAAGGTGGAAGTCGGAGAAGGGGAGACGGTTCCGTCGGTCTTTTCGGTGTTTCCCGGCGCTGACTGGTTCGAGCGGGAAGCCTATGATCTTTACGGGATCCTGTTCACCGGCCACCCCGACTTGCGGCGTATCCTGACCGACTACGGTTTCGATGGACATCCGCTGCGAAAGGATTTTCCCACCACGGGATTTGTCGAGGTTCGCTACGACGACGAGGTCAAGAGGGTGGTCTACGAGCCGGTTCAACTGAAACAGGAATTCCGCAATTTCGATTTCCTTTCCCCATGGGAAAGCGCCGAGTATGTCTTGCCCGGCGATGAAAAGGCCAGCGAGTAGGAGCGGTCGGGACCGATAAGATGACAGAGCATAACGTCCGCAATTTCAACATCAATTTCGGTCCCCAGCACCCGGCTGCGCACGGCGTGCTGCGACTTGTTCTCGAACTGGATGGTGAAATTGTCGAGCGGGTCGATCCGCATATCGGACTGCTGCATCGCGGTACGGAAAAGCTGATCGAATCGAAAACTTACCTTCAGGCCGTGCCGTATTTTGATCGTCTCGACTATGTCGCGCCGATGAACCAGGAACACGCCTTCGCGTTGGCGGTGGAGAAGTTGACCGGCACCGAAGTGCCGATCCGCGGTCAGCTCATCCGGGTTCTCTATTGCGAAATTGGTCGTATCCTCTCTCACCTTCTCAACATCACGACCCAGGCTCTGGACGTTGGAGCTCTTACGCCGCCACTTTGGGGCTTCGAGGAGCGTGAGAAGCTGATGGTCTTTTACGAGCGGGCCTGCGGCGCGCGCATGCACTCGGCCTATTTTCGGCCCGGCGGCGTTCACCAGGATCTCCCGGTCGAGCTGGTCGAGGATATTGGCAAATGGTGCGATCCATTCCTGAAGGTGTGCGATGATATTGAAGGTCTGCTGACCGAAAACCGCATCTTCAAGCAGCGCAACGTCGATATTGGTGTTGTTTCTCTGGATGATTGCTGGGCGTGGGGTTTCTCTGGCGTCATGGTGCGCGGATCAGGAGCTGCCTGGGATCTGCGACGGGCGCAGCCCTATGAATGCTACAGCGACCTCGAGTTCGACATCCCGATCGGTAAAAACTGCGATTGCTACGACCGCTATCTCATCCGCATGGAGGAGATGCGTCAGTCGGTCCGCATCATGAAACAATGCGTCGAGCGACTGTTGGGTGATGCCAAGACCGGCCCCGTTTCAGCCGTTGACGGCAAGGTGGTTCCGCCGAAGCGCGGTGAGATGAAGCGCTCAATGGAAGCGCTGATCCACCATTTCAAACTCTATACCGAGGGCTATCACGTTCCGGAGGGCGAAGTTTACGCCGCGGTGGAAGCGCCCAAGGGAGAATTCGGCGTCTATCTCGTCTCGGACGGCAGCAACAAGCCGTACCGCTGCAAGATCAAGGCTCCGGGTTACGCACATTTGCAGGCCATGGATTACATCTGCCGGGGCCACATGCTGGCCGATGTCTCAGCCATTCTCGGATCGCTGGATATCGTATTCGGGGAGGTTGATCGATGACGCGGATTCTGTGGGTTGTTGCGATGGCGGCCGGATGGGCCTTTGCGGGTCTGACGCCGGCCCTGGCTCAGTCATCGGGTGGAGAGGGCGTGTCCATGCAGACGCTGCTCAAACGCGGTTATGAGATCAAGGCGGCAGCTCCCAATGGGGCGCAATATGTCGTGTTCCTGCAGAAGGGCAACTCGGCCTATGCCTGTGAATTCGTGACCATTACCAATTCTCGCTGCGGATCAATCAACAAAGAGGCCCAATAAGCATGTCCGTCCGCCGTCTTGCAGAGGAAGCCGTTCAGCCGGAGAGCTTCAAGTTCTCGCGCGATAATGCCGCGTGGGCGAAGGCGACCATCAAGAAATACCCGAAGGGGCGTGAGCAGTCGGCCGTCATTCCGCTGCTGATGCGCGCGCAGGAGCAGGACGGCTGGGTCACGAAGGCAGCGATTGAATCGGTCGCGGACATGCTTGGCATGCCCTATATCCGGGCGCTGGAAGTCGCGACCTTCTACACCCAATTCCAATTGAAGCCGGTCGGCTCGAAGGCTCACGTGCAGGTTTGTGGAACCACACCCTGCATGCTGCGCGGTTCGGAAGACCTGATTCGCGTTTGCAAGGAGAAGATCCACGCTCAGCCTTTGCAAACGAATGCCGACGGCACTTTGTCCTGGGAAGAGGTCGAGTGTCAGGGTGCTTGTGTAAACGCACCAATGGTGATGATTTTCAAGGACGCCTACGAAGATCTCACGCCGGAGCAACTGTCGGAAATTATTGACAAGTTCGAGGCGGGCCAAGGTGCGTCCGTGCCTCCTGGACCGCAAAACGGCCGGCATCTTTCCGCGCCGATCGGTGGCTTGACGACCCTGACTGCCGACGCGGCACCGGCAAAAGCAGCAGCGGCTGCACCGGCGGTTGAAGCGAAGGCCGATGCCCCTGTGGAGGAGGCTGCTGCAACCGAGAAAGCGCCAGCGAAGAAAGCGGCTGCGCCCGCTGCAACCGCAGAAGCGGACGATTCGAAACGGCCTGCGGCGATGGAAAAGCCCGATGTCGTGGACGATTTGCGGTTGATCTCCGGCGTCGGTCCGAAAATCGAAGGTCTGCTGCACTCGATCGGGGTCTACAAATGGGAACAGATCTCCCGGTGGACCGAGGAGGAGCGGGCCTGGGTCGATGGCTTCCTGAAATTCAAGGGCCGCATCGATCGGGAAAACTGGGTCAAGCAGGCCGAAGCGCTGGCCAAGGGCGGCGTCGATGAATATGTCCGCGTCTTTGGCAAGAAACCGCGGTAAGGGGCAATCATGCTGCAGGATAAAGACCGCATTTTCACCAATATCTACGGCCTGAAGGACAAGAGTCTGAAGGGCGCCATGTCGCGCGGCCATTGGGACAACACCAAGGGGCTGATCGAGAAGGGCCGTGACTGGATCATTGACGAGATGAAGACCTCCGGCCTGCGCGGTCGCGGCGGCGCCGGCTTCCCGACGGGATTGAAATGGTCCTTCATGCCGAAGGAATCGGATGGCCGGCCTCATTATCTGGTGGTCAATGCCGACGAGTCCGAGCCAGGCACCTGCAAGGACCGCGACATCATGCGCAACGATCCGCACACGCTGATCGAAGGCTGTGTGGTCGCCGGTTTCGCTATGGGCGCGCATGCCGCCTATATCTACATTCGCGGCGAATACCAACGCGAGCGTGAAGCGCTGCAGGCGGCGATCGACGAGTGCTATGACGCCGGGTTGCTGGGCAAGAACAACAAGTGCGGGTGGGACTACGACGTCTATGTGCACCATGGCGCCGGTGCCTATATCTGCGGCGAGGAAACCGCACTTCTGGAAAGCCTTGAGGGCAAGAAGGGCCAGCCGCGGCTGAAGCCGCCGTTTCCTGCCAATGTGGGCCTCTATGGCTGCCCGACGACCGTGAACAATGTCGAATCCATCGCCGTTGCACCGACCATTCTGAGGCGCGGTGGTGCCTGGTTCGCCGGTTTCGGGCGCGCCAACAACACCGGTACAAAACTGTTTTGCGTGTCGGGCCACGTCAATCAGCCGGCGACTTTCGAAGAGGAAATGTCGATCCCGTTTCGTGAGCTGATCGATCGCCATTGTGGCGGCATACGCGGTGGATGGGACAATCTTCTGGCGGTTATCCCGGGCGGATCGTCGGTGCCTTGCGTTCCGGCCGATCAAATCCTGGATTGTCCGATGGATTTCGATGGCCTGCGCGATCTCAAATCGGGACTTGGAACGGCGGCGGTCATCGTCATGGATCGCTCGACGGACATCGTCAAGGCCATCGCGCGGTTGTCTTACTTCTACAAACACGAAAGCTGCGGGCAGTGCACACCGTGCCGCGAAGGCACCGGCTGGATGTGGCGGGTCATGGAACGCATGGTCACCGGCAATGCCCAAAAGAAAGAAATCGACATGTTGTTCGATGTCACCAAGCAGGTTGAAGGACACACGATCTGTGCGCTTGGCGACGCGGCGGCATGGCCGATCCAGGGGCTGATCAGGCATTTCCGGCCCGAAATCGAAAAACGCATCGACGAATACACACACAGGGCTGGCACCGGGCCGGCACTGGAAGCGGCTGAATAACAGGTCGTTCGCTTAGGGGACACAGGGCTGCGGAACTGGATACAGAATGGCTAAGATCAAGGTCGACGGAAACGAGATAGAGGTGCCGGATCACTACACGCTGTTGCAGGCGTGCGAGGAAGCCGGTTCACAGATTCCCCGTTTCTGTTTCCACGAGCGTCTTTCCGTCGCCGGCAACTGCCGCATGTGCCTGGTCGAGGTAAAGGGGGGGCCGCCCAAGCCGGCTGCTTCCTGTGCCATGGGTGTGCGGGACCTGCGCCCCGGCCCAAACGGCGAACTGCCGGAAGTGTTCACCAACACGCCCATGGTCAAGAAGGCCCGCGAAGGCGTGATGGAGTTCCTGCTGATCAACCACCCGCTCGACTGCCCGATCTGCGACCAGGGCGGCGAATGTGACCTGCAGGACCAGGCAATGGCCTTCGGTGTCGATTCGTCCCGCTTCAAGGAAAACAAGCGCGCCGTCGAGGACAAATATATCGGGCCGCTGGTCAAGACCATCATGACCCGCTGTATCCACTGCACCCGTTGCGTTCGCTTCACGACCGAAGTGGCGGGAATTTCGGAACTCGGCCTGATCGGGCGCGGCGAGGATGCGGAGATCACCACCTATCTCGAACACGCGATGACATCGGAACTGCAGGGCAACGTCATTGACCTGTGTCCTGTGGGTGCGCTGACGTCGAAGCCCTATGCCTTCCAGGCCCGCCCGTGGGAGCTCAACAAGACCGAGACGATCGATGTCATGGACGCCTGCGGTTCGGCAATCCGTGTGGATACACGCGGCCGCGAGGTCATGCGCATCATGCCGCGGGTGAACGAGGCGATCAATGAAGAGTGGATCTCCGACAAGACACGCTTCGTTTGGGACGGGTTGAAAACCCAAAGACTGGACCGTCCGTTCGTGCGTCGCGATGGAAAGCTGCAGGCCGCTACATGGCCTGAGGCTTTCGCGGCGGTGAAGAGCGCCGTCGACGGCGTTTCCGGAGAAAATATCGGTGCAATCGCCGGCGACCTGGCAACCGTCGAAGAGATGTTCGCGCTCCAATCGCTGATGGGCAACCTCGGATCCGAAAACATCGATTGCAGACAGGATGGCTCAGCCCTCGATCCCAAGGATGGCCGGGCAAGCTACCTGTTCAATCCCACTGTCGAGGGAATTGAAGAAGCCGATGCTCTCCTGATCATCGGAGCCAACCCGCGCTTCGAGGCCTCCGTTCTCAATGCTCGCATCCGGAAACGCTGGCGTGCCGGCGAGTTCCCGATCGGCGTGATCGGCGAAAACGTCGATCTGCGTTACCAGTTTGAGCACATCGGTGCCGGGCCTGACAGTCTTGCAGAGCTCGCTGGCGGCAAGCACAAGTTTTTGGCCAAGCTGAAGAAAGCCGAGCGGCCGATCGTTGTTGTGGGGCAGGGGGCATTGGCGCGCGCCGACGGAGCCGCCGTCGCCTCAGCTGCAGCAAAACTGGCGATGGACATCGGAGCAGTTTCGGCGGACTGGAACGGTTTTGCCGTCCTGCACACTGCTGCAAGCCGGGTTGGCGGACTCGATCTCGGGTTTGTTCCGGGAGCCGATGGCAAATCCGCGGCAGAGATGCTGACCGACACCAACGTCCTGTTCCTGCTTGGCGCCGACGAGTTGGACATGACGCAGCGCACGTCCGGTTTCACCATCTACATCGGCAGCCATGGTGATGTCGGTGCCCACCATGCCGATGTGATCCTGCCGGGCGCCACCTACACCGAAAAACATGGCACCTACGTCAATACCGAAGGCAGGGTGCAGCTTGGACTGAGGGCCGCATTTGCACCCGGTCAGGCGAAAGAAGACTGGGCCATTCTCAGGGCACTGTCGGATGTGTTGGGCAAGACCCTGCCATTCGACTCGCTGCAGCAACTGCGCGCCGTCCTTTATGAGACACATCCGCATTTTGCCGAGATCGATGCCATCGCGGTTGGAGAGGCCGGCAGTGTCGAAGCGCTCGCCGCAAAAGGCGGCGAGACCGGAGCTGATGCCTTCGCATCACCGGTGGCGGATTTTTATCTGACGAACCCGATCGCCCGGGCTTCGGCCGTCATGGCCGAGTGTTCGGCTCTGGCCCGTGAGACGGGCCGGGTAGCGGCCGAATAAGGAGTAGGCGGGACCGATGGAGAGCTTTTTCTCAACCTATGTCTGGCCTGCGGCGATCATGATCGGCCAGTCGCTGCTGCTCCTTGTGGCGCTGCTGATCTTCATCGCCTACGTGCTTTATGCAGACCGGAAAATCTGGGCTGCGGTCCAGATGCGGCGGGGCCCGAACGTCGTCGGCCCCTGGGGGCTGTTTCAATCCTTTGCCGACCTGCTGAAGTTCGTATTCAAAGAACCGGTCATTCCCGCCGGCGCAAACAAGGGCGTATTCCTGTTGGCGCCGCTGGTGTCGGTGACGCTGGCCTTGGCTGCCTGGGCTGTCATACCGGTGGCCGATGGATGGGCCATCGCATCGATCAATGTCGGCATTCTCTACGTGTTCGCCATTTCCTCGCTGGAGGTCTATGGCGTGATCATGGGAGGCTGGGCCTCCAACTCGAAATATCCGTTCCTGGGAGCGCTGCGCTCTGCGGCTCAGATGGTATCCTACGAAGTCTCCATCGGCTTCGTAATCATCACCGTGTTGCTGTGCGTCGGTTCCCTCAACCTGACCGATATCGTGTTGTCGCAGCAGGATGGTCTGGGAACCCGGCTCGGTTTGCCCAATTCGTTGCTCGATTGGCATTGGCTTGCCCTGTTCCCTATGTTCATCGTGTTTTTCATCTCGGCGCTTGCGGAAACAAACCGACCACCCTTCGATCTGCCGGAGGCTGAGTCGGAGCTGGTCGCCGGCTTCATGGTGGAGTACGGCTCCACCCCCTACATGATGTTCATGCTCGGCGAATACGCCGCCATCGTGTTGATGTGCGCGCTGACGACGATCCTGTTTCTCGGGGGATGGCTGCCGCCATTCGACATCTGGCTGTTCAACTGGGTGCCGGGAATCATCTGGTTCGTTCTGAAGGTCTGTCTGGTCTTCTTCATGTTCTCCATGGTGAAGGCCTTCGTGCCGCGCTATCGCTACGACCAACTGATGCGTCTGGGTTGGAAAGTATTTCTGCCGTTGTCGCTCGCCATGGTGGCGATCGTCGCTTTCGTCCTCAAGCTGACCGGCTGGTCGGCGTGAACCGGGAGGATTGCACATGTCTCTAACGCAAGCCGCCAAGTCGCTCTTTCTCAAGGAATTCGTCGAGGCGTTCTTCCTGTCGATGCGCTATTTCTTCGCGCCCAAGGCGACGGTGAATTACCCGTTCGAGAAGGGGCCGGTCAGCCCGCGCTTTCGCGGTGAGCATGCTCTGCGCCGTTACCCTAACGGCGAGGAACGCTGCATCGCCTGCAAGCTGTGCGAAGCGATTTGTCCGGCACAGGCCATTACGATCGAAGCAGGCCCCCGTCGCAACGACGGAACCCGGCGCACGCTTCGCTACGACATCGACATGGTCAAATGCATCTATTGCGGCTTCTGCCAGGAAGCTTGCCCTGTAGATGCGATCGTTGAAGGCCCGAATTTCGAATTTGCCGCCGAAACCCGTGAGGAGCTTTACTTCGACAAGGACAAGTTGCTCGACAACGGCGATCGGTGGGAGCGCGAAATCGCGCAGAACATCGCCATGGACGCGCCGTATCGGTAGGCGTTCACATTACCCGGTTGCCTTCCGGTGACCGGATCTTCATCGGCCTGAAGCGCTTGAGCGCTTTGGCTGAAACGCAGGAAACCGGCCGGACGGGGATCGGCTGAAATCGGGGAACACGCCAGTGCCCCCGGGGAAACAAAAAGGCACCTGTTATGGGTCTACAGGCTCTGTTCTTTTATCTGTTCTCGGCGATTGCCGTGGCGTCCGCGCTGATGGTGATTTCGTCGCGAAACCCGGTTCATTCGGTGCTGTTTCTGATCCTGACCTTCTTCAATGCCGCAGCCCTGTTCCTAATGACCGGGGCTGAGTTCTTGGCGATGATCCTCATCGTGGTCTATGTCGGCGCCGTCGCGGTGCTGTTCCTGTTCGTTGTCATGATGCTCGACATCGACTTCACCGAACTGCGTTCTGGCATTCTGGAATACGCGCCGGTAGGAGCATTGGTCGGTATCGTTCTCGCCGCCGAGCTGATCATCGTGCTGGCCGGAAACGCCTTCCGGGTTGAAACCGATGCCAATGCTTCTCAGCCGATACCGGATATGAACGAGGTGTCGAACATCCATGCCCTGGGTGACATTCTCTACACCGACTATGTGCACTTCTTTCAGATAGCAGGCATGATCTTGCTGGTGGCGATGATCGGCGCCATCGTCCTGACGCTGCGGCACAAGGAAAACGTCAAGCGGCAAAACATCTCCGAGCAGGTTGCCCGCTCGCCTGAAACGGCGATCGAGGTGGTCGACGTCAAGCCCGGTCAGGGCATCTAGGAAGGAACGGGGACATGGAAATCGGTCTTTCCCATTATCTGACAGTCGGCGCGATCCTGTTCACCATCGGTGTCTTCGGGATCTTCCTCAACCGCAAGAACGTCATCGTCATTTTGATGTCGGTGGAGCTCATACTGCTGGCCGTCAATCTCAACTTCGTGGCGTTTTCCGAGCATCTCGGCGATCTGATGGGACAGATTTTCGCTCTGTTCGTCCTGACCGTGGCTGCAGCGGAAGCGGCCATCGGATTGGCGATCCTGGTGGTCTTCTACCGCAACCGCGGATCCATCGCTGTCGAAGACGTCAACATGATGAAGGGCTGAGCGGACAATGTATCACGCCATCGTTTTCTTTCCGCTGATCGGTGCCCTCGTAGCCGGGTTGTTCGGTCGCTCCATCGGAGCCAAAGCCAGTGAGTACCTGACCTGTGGCCTGATGGTCGTGGCGGCGTTGCTGTCCTGGGTCGCCTTCTTCCAGGTGGCTCTGGGTCACGGCGAAACTCTGCAGATCGATGTCCTGCGCTGGATGGAATCCGGGACGCTGTCGATCGATTGGGCATTTCGCATCGACACGCTGACTGCGGTCATGCTGGTGGTGGTCAACACCGTCTCCTGCCTGGTGCATATCTACTCGATCGGTTACATGCACCACGATCCGCACCGTCCGCGCTTTTTCGCTTACCTGTCGCTGTTCACCTTTGCCATGCTGATGCTGGTGACGTCCGACAACCTCCTGCAGATGTTCTTCGGCTGGGAAGGCGTCGGCCTGGCGTCCTATCTGTTGATCGGCTTCTGGTACAAGAAACCATCGGCCAATGCGGCCGCCATGAAGGCCTTTATCGTCAACCGTGTCGGTGACTTCGGTTTTGCTCTAGGTATTTTCGGCGTGTTCGTGCTGTTTGGCTCCATTTCGCTGGACACGGTCTTTGCCAATGCCGCGGAATTCCTGCCGGGTGAGGCCTCGACCGACTCCGGTCCTGTCATCGATCTGTTCGGCATGCAGCTCGATCGCGGCCATGCCCTGACCGCGACCTGTTTGCTGCTTTTCATGGGAGCGATGGGCAAATCGGCTCAGTTCCTGCTGCACACGTGGCTGCCTGACGCGATGGAAGGCCCGACCCCGGTTTCGGCCTTGATCCACGCGGCGACCATGGTGACGGCCGGCGTTTTCCTGGTCGCGCGCATGTCGCCGATCTTCGAACTGTCGGTCGATGCACTGACCATCGTCACGATATTCGGAGCGATCACCGCCTTCTTTGCCGCGACGATCGGACTGGTGCAAAACGACATCAAGCGGGTGATCGCCTATTCGACCTGCTCCCAGCTCGGTTACATGTTCGTGGCGCTGGGCGTCGGGGCCTATGGTGCCGGTATTTTTCACCTGTTCACGCACGCTTTTTTCAAGGCACTGCTGTTCCTTGGTGCGGGCTCGGTTATTCATGCGGTCTCGGATGAACAGGATATGCGCCGCATGGGCGGCCTGAGAACCCACATTCCGATAACCTACTGGATGATGATCATCGGGACGCTGGCGTTGACCGGCTTCGGGATTCCATTCAGCGGTATCGGCACCGCCGGGTTCATCTCCAAGGACGCCATCATCGAGTCCTCCTTCGTCGGTCATAATTCAGCGGCGCTCTTTGCCTTCTGGATGCTGGTGATCGCGGCCGCCTTCACAAGTTTCTATTCCTGGCGGCTGATCTTCATGACGTTCCATGGCAAACCGCGTGCGTCATCCGATGTGATGCATCACGTGCACGAGTCACCCTGGGTGATGCTCGGGCCGCTCGTTGTACTGGCTCTGGGCGCGTTGTTCGCAGGCATGCTTTTTGTCGGTGACTTCTTTGGACACCATTACGACGAGTTCTGGAAAGGCGCGCTCTTCACGCTGCCGGACAACAACATCCTAGAGGAATTCCATCACGTTCCGGTTTGGGTGAAATTGAGCCCGTTCGTGGCGATGGTGATCGGTTTTGTCATCGCCTGGTATTTCTATATCCGTTCACCCGAAACGCCGAAGGAATTGGCCAAGCGTCATCGCGGCCTGTACCTGTTCCTGCTGAACAAATGGTACTTCGACGAGCTCTATGACCTGCTGTTTGTCCGCAGCGCCAAATGGCTGGGACGCTTTCTCTGGAAGCGCGGCGATGGCTGGCTCATCGACGGATTCGGACCTGACGGTGTCGCCGCCCGGGTGCAGGACATCACCAATCGGGTGGTGCGTATCCAGACCGGATATCTCTATCACTATGCCTTTGCGATGTTGATCGGCGTGGCTGCGCTTGTCACCTGGATGATGCTCGGGGGAGCCGCATAATGACCGACTGGCCGATCCTATCAACGGTCACTTTCGTGCCGCTCGTCGGCGTGCTGTTCATCATGCTCATCCGCGATGACAGTGAGATCGGACGTCGCAACATCCGCAATGTGGCGCTGCTCACGACCGTCTTCAATTTCGTCTTCTCGCTCTATATCTGGTTTGCCTTCGACAACAGCAATTACGGCTTCCAGATGGTCGAATACGCACCCTGGATGGGGTCGGGCATCGCCTACCATATGGGTGTCGACGGCATTTCGATGCTGTTCATTATCCTGACCACGTTCCTGATGCCGCTGTGTATCCTGGCCAGTTGGGAGTCGGTGCAGAAGCGCGTGAAGGATTACATGATCGCGTTTCTGATCCTGGAAACGCTGATGATCGGCGTTTTCTGCGCGCTCGACATCGTGCTGTTTTACGTCTTCTTCGAAGCAGGTCTCATCCCGATGTTCATCATCATCGGAGTGTGGGGTGGTGGCCGCCGGGTCTATGCGAGCTTCAAGTTCTTCCTCTACACGCTGCTCGGTTCGGTGCTGATGCTGCTGGCGATCATGGCGATGTACTGGAATGCCGGCACGACTTCGATCCCCGATCTGCTGGCGCATGATTTCCCGGCAAACATGCAAACCTGGCTGTGGTTGGCCTTCTTTGCCTCCTTTGCGGTCAAGATGCCGATGTGGCCCGTGCATACCTGGCTCCCGGACGCGCACGTCGAGGCGCCAACGGCCGGATCCGTCATTCTGGCCGGCATCCTGCTGAAGCTCGGTGGCTACGGCTTCCTGCGATTCTCGCTGCCGATGTTCCCGCTGGCTTCGGCCGATCTGGCGCCGCTGGTCTATACGCTGTCGATCGTTGCCATCATCTACACATCGCTCGTGGCGATGATGCAGGAGGACATCAAGAAGCTGATCGCCTATTCGTCGGTGGCCCACATGGGGTATGTGACGATGGGCATTTTCACGGCCAATGCCCAGGGCATTCAGGGCGCCATCTTTCAGATGCTTTCGCACGGTCTGGTCTCTGCAGCGCTCTTCCTGTGCGTTGGCGTCGTCTATGACCGCCTCCACACGCGTGAGATCGCAGCCTATGGCGGCCTGGTCAACAATATGCCCAAATATGCCGTGGCATTCATGGTCTTTACCATGGCCAATGTCGGCTTGCCGGGAACCTCGGGTTTCGTCGGAGAGTTCTTGACGCTGCTTGGCGTATTCCAGGTCAACACCTGGGTTGCGCTGTTTGCGACAACCGGCGTGGTCCTTTCGGCTGCCTATGCGCTTTGGCTCTATCGCCGCGTGATATTCGGTGCGCTGGAGAAGGAAAGCCTCAAATCGATGCTTGACCTGACCACGCGCGAGAAAGTCATCCTCTATCCGCTGATCGCCCTGGTCATCTTCTTCGGCGTCTATCCGATGCCGGTGTTCGATGTCACGGCCGCGTCGGTCGATGCCCTGATCAACAACTACAATGCTTCGCTTGAGGCCGCCCGCGGCCTGGCGCTGGCGAACTAGGACTGCGCCTTATGACTGGTGAAATGCTCATATCCAGCCTGCAGCTCTCGACGCCGGAGATCATTCTGGCGGTCGGCTCGATGGTTCTGTTGATGATCGGGGTGTTTTCGGGCAACCGCTCATCGTCGCTTGTAACCGGGCTGGCCGTTGCGCTGCTGATCATTTCCGGGCTCTGGTTGGTGCTGCTCAACGGTGAGGGGGCAGCCTTTGGCGGGGCGTTCCTCGACGATTCCTTTGCCAAATTCATGAAGGTCCTTACGCTGATCGGCTCGATTACCGCCCTGGTCATGGCGGTTGGCCATGCGCAGGAGGAACAGATCGACCGGTTCGAGTTTCCGGTGCTGATCGTGCTGGCGACGCTGGGCATGATGCTGATGATATCCGCCAACGATCTGATTGCGCTCTATCTCGGGCTCGAGCTTCAGTCGTTGTCGCTTTACGTCGTTGCAGCCATCAACCGCGACAGCACGCGTTCGACCGAGGCGGGCCTGAAATATTTCGTTCTCGGCGCCTTGTCCTCGGGCATGCTGCTTTACGGCGCTTCGTTGATTTACGGCTTCACCGGTCAGATTGGCTTCACCGCGATTGCCGACGCGTTGGCCGGCGGCGAGCGTTCGCTCGGTGTCATCTTCGGGCTGGTGTTCCTGCTCGCCGGCATCGCCTTCAAGATCTCCGCGGTGCCGTTCCACATGTGGACACCGGATGTCTACGAGGGGGCGCCGACGCCGGTGACTGCTTTCTTTGCCGCCGCGCCGAAGATCGCGGCGATGGCGATGCTGGTGCGTATTGTCATCGAGGCGTTTGAGCCGGTGACGCCGGACTGGCAGCAGGTCATCGTCTTCATCGCCATCGCGTCAATGGTGCTGGGTGCCTTCGCGGCGATTGGTCAACGCAACATCAAGCGCCTGATGGCCTACTCGTCGATCGGCCATATGGGGTACGCGCTTGTCGGTCTTGCGGCCGGTTCCCAGGTCGGCGTTCAAGGTGTTGCGATTTACATGTTGGTCTACATGGTCACTACGCTCGGCACCTTTGCCTGCATCCTCGCGATGCGACGCAAGGAAGAGGGCAATGTGGAGCAGATCGATGATCTTGCGGGTCTGTCGTCCACCAACCCGATGATGGCCACCGTCCTGACGATCTTCATGTTTTCGCTGGCCGGTATTCCATTCCTGGCCGGCTTCTTTGCCAAGTATTTCGTTTTCCTGGCGGCCATCGAGGCCGGCCTGATCGCGCTGGCGGTCATCGGTGTGCTCGCGTCCGTCGTCGGCGCTTACTATTACCTGCGCATCGTCAAGATCATGTGGTTCGACGAGCCGGCCGGAGAGTTCGTTCCGGTCGCTGGAGAGCTGCGCCTGGTCATGGGCATATCCGGCATTTTCGTTCTGGCTTACGTTCTTGTCGGCGGTCCCGTCGGCCGGGCGGCGAATGCGGCGGCCATGACCTTCTTCTAACCGGGTGGCAGTTTGGTAACCGCAGACGAGTACCGGCATATCGCACTGGCGGACGTGCAATCGACCAACCTGGAGTGTCTCGACAGGGCGCGAGCCGGTGATCCCGGCAACCTCTGGATAACAGCCAATCGTCAACTTCAAGGGCGCGCAAGGCGTGGCCGGAGCTGGGTTTCAGAGCCGGGAAATCTCTATGCATCGCTGCTGCTGATCGATCCGGCGGAGCCCAAGGCGCTGGCCAGTCTGCCTCTGGCGGTGGCGGTGGCAGCCCATGCGGCCATTAGCCGAGCTCTTCCCCAAGGCGCAGTTGCGGCCACGATCAAATGGCCGAACGACATACTGGTCGGCGGGGCGAAGGTCTGCGGTATCCTGTTGGAGAGTGAAATCCTTGCGGACGGCCGCCGAGCGGTGGTGATCGGTTGCGGGATCAACATTGCGCATTCACCGCAGGAAACCCTTTATCAGGCATCGACCCTGCAAGCGGCGGGATCGACGGTTTCGCCCGAAGAGCTGTTTGCGAGATTGTGCCAATCCATGGCCGATGCGCTGAACCTTTGGGATGGCGGGCAGGGTGTAAAAGCAGTGTGCGATGCCTGGAAGGCCCATGCAGAAGGCATCGGCCACCACATTACAATCAACCTGCCGAACCGGACTGTGACTGGCCAATTCCGCGATATCGACCCCTTTGGCGGCCTGGTGCTGACCGACGATGATGGCGATACTCAGGTCATTGCGGCTGGCGACGTATTCTTCGACTGACTTCAACACTTTAGCGATCGGCTAAGATTCATGAGCAAAAGCGACGAACTGGTTTTCCTGCCCCTAGGCGGCGTTGGAGAGATCGGAATGAACCTGGCGCTTTACGGCTACGGCCGCAAAGGCGCTCGGGAATGGATCATGGTCGACTGCGGTGTGACGTTTCCGGGACCTGAGCTCCCAGGCGTCGATATCGTGCTGCCGGACATTCAATACATTGAGGACGAGAAAATCGACCTCAAGGCGATCGTCATTACCCATGCCCACGAAGATCATTACGGCGCTCTGATGGATCTCTGGCCGTATCTGAGGGTGCCGGTCTATGTCACGCCGTTTACCGCCGGGATGCTGGAGGCCAAGCAAGCCTATGAAAAGGATACCGAGGAGGTTCCGGTAACCGTTTTCAAGGCCGGAGAAACTTTTGAGATCGGACCGTTCCGAATAGAGGCCATCCCGGTCAACCATTCGATCCCCGAGCCAGTGTCGCTGGCATTGACGACACCGGCCGGTCTGGTGATCCACACCGGAGACTGGAAGATTGACGAGGCGCCGTCGCTTGGGCCTCTCACGGATGAAGCCAGATTTAGGGCACTGGGCGACGAGGGCGTACTCGCGCTGATTTGCGATTCCACCAACGCCATGCGCGACGGTGTGTCACCCTCGGAAACCGAGATCAGCGAAAGCCTTGCCAATATCATCAGGGCTGCCGAGGGAAGGGTGGCTGTCACCACCTTCTCGTCCAATGTCGGGCGCATACGGTCAGTTGCAGAAGCCGCCCGTGACGCCGGCCGCAAGGTGATGTTGCTCGGAAGTTCGATCAAGAGGGTCGTCGATGTGGCGACCGATCTTGGCTACATGGAAGGCCTGCCCCCTTTCATCGACGAGGACGAGTTTTCCTCTTTTCCACGCCGCGAGCTGGTCATCATCCTGACGGGAAGCCAGGGCGAGTCGCGTGCTGCGCTGGCCAAACTGTCGCGTGACGAGATGCGCAATATTGCACTCGGCGCCGGCGACACGGTGGTGTTCTCATCCCGAACCATCCCGGGCAATGAAAAACCCATTCTCGATATCAAGAACGGCCTGATCGAACAGGGCGTGCACATTGTCACCGACCAGGAAGCGCTGGTCCATGTTTCTGGACACCCGCGTCGCAAGGAACTCAAGCGCATGTATGAATGGGTGCGTCCTGAAATTCTTGTGCCGGTGCACGGTGAGGCAGCTCACCTGATGGCCCATGCGGAATTGGCACGGCAGAGCGGCATCGGGTCGGTCCCGCATGTTCGCAACGGTGACGTCGTTCGCCTGGCGCCGGGTTCTGCAGAGGTGATCGGCGAAGCGCCCCATGGCCGCATCTATCGCGACGGCGATCTGATTGGCGAGTATGATGACATGGGCATCGGAGAACGGCGCAAATTGTCCTTTGTTGGACATATCGCCGTCAATGTCCTGCTCGACGGTCGTCATGAACTGGTGCGCGATCCGATGATTTCAGCGCATGGCATTCCGGTCGAGGATGAGCACGGCGAACCGCTGGAGAAGCGACTGGCCGAGGCCGCGGCCGGAGCGGTCATCAGCATTCCTCGGGTGCGCCGCAAGGACCTCGACACGGTTCATGAATCGGTGCGTCGCGCTGTCCGATCGACAGCGCGCGACATTTGGGGCAAGAAGCCGGTCATGACGGTTTTCGTCAACCGGGTCTGAGTTTGGGATCGAAGGATCAACGATGATAGGCAGATTGAACCACGTAGCCATTGCCGTGCCTGATCTGGAGGTCGCTGCGGCCCGTTACAGAGATGCATTGGGCGCCGATGTGTCGGATCCTCAGAGCCTTCCCGAGCATGGGGTGCGCGTTGTTTTTGTCGAGCTTGGGAACACAAAGGTCGAGCTTCTTGAACCCTTGGGCGATGAATCACCGATTGCGGCTTTCCTGACCAAGAACCCGGCTGGTGGAATGCATCATATCTGCTACGAAGTCGACGACATCGCCACCGCTCGCGACAGGTTGTTGGCCGATGGCTCACGGGTTCTCGGCGACGGAGAGCCGAAGACGGGCGCACACGGTAAGCCGGTTCTGTTTTTGCATCCCAAGGACTTCTGCGGGACACTGGTGGAACTGGAAGAGGTCTGATCAGAGAACGCCATGAGCCCGCTGACCGGATTTGCCATCTACTTCATCATCTGGTGGATCACACTGTTCGCTGTGCTGCCGATCGGCGTGCGCACGCAGCACGAAGAAGAGAACGTGACCCTCGGGACCACAGAGAGCGCCCCGCTCAGGTTCAACATGAAGCGAAAGCTAGTGCTGACGAGTCTGGTGTCCGCCGTCATATTCGGAATTTACGTTGTGCTCACTGAAGTGCTCGGACTATCTGTCGATTCCATTCCGCGCATCGTGCCGGACATGTCCTCAACCTGATACCACTCACGGCAGGCGTTTCAGGAAATACACCCGATCGAAACCGTCTTCACGACGGCGCTCGGTCTCCTGGTATCCCAAAGCCCGATAAAGCTCGAGGTTCTCCTGCATGAGGACATTCGTGTAAAGGCTGACACCTATCAGCTTGCTGCGGACTGCTTCCCGTTCAACCAGATCCATCAGTTGACGACCGTACCCGCGCCCTTGCATTGATGGGTCTATGGCAACGTTTTCGAGAAACATCTGATCGCCCTGCGGGTAGAATACGGCGTAGCCGCAAGGCCCGTTGTGGTCCTCCAGGACCCAGATACGACGCTGGCGGATCTGTTCTTCGAAGTCGGCAACCATCGGGGCGGGTTCCCGGCCGATGCGTTCGACGTATTTTTGGTAGGCATGCCGTGCACAGTGACGGATTGCATCAGCGTCTTTTGGCTGGGCAAGACGCAGCTCCGGCATGATACTCTCCTGAAATGTTCTGACAGCGGATGTCTTGAGAAAGGCTTTTTCAAATGGGCAAAAAAAAACAAGGCTTGAAGGCCTTGCTTTCAGGTATCGCGTCGATCATTTGACCGGGTTTACCCCGGCGGCTGCAGGTCTAGCCGCGCCTTAGATCCATCCTCCCAAGACTTGACCGCGAAGCGGACAGAGATCGTTGCCTCTGCCTCGTTATGATGGGCGGGAAACTAGCCGATTGTTTTGCCCGTGTCACCAGCAAAAGTGACATTTTTGTCTCTGTCGAGCTTTTTTTCGTAGCATTTCTGATTGTGAAACTTGCCCCGGCCGTATTTCGCCTTTGCCTGGGTCGCGCTGCGGTTCGAGAACCGTTGGCGTGCGGGGCTTGCGTGCCTTTCATTATCGGAGCGAAGCAGTTATGACAACGGAAAATTTATCGCGTTTTCGCCTGATTCCTCCGCTAGGCGAGCTTTATCACCGGATGTAAAAATGCGCCTGTCCCGCTACTTCCTGCCGATTCTGAAGGAAAACCCCAAGGAAGCGGAAATCGTCTCCCATCGGCTGATGCTGAGGGCGGGGATGATCCGCCAGCAGTCAGCCGGGATCTATTCCTGGCTGCCGTTGGGCAAACGCGTTCTGGAGAAGGTCAACGCGATTATCCGCGAAGAGCAAAACCGCGCCGGCGCCATCGAGATTTTGATGCCGACAATTCAGTCGGCCGAACTCTGGCAGGAGAGTGGTCGCTATGATGATTACGGCAAGGAGATGTTGCGCATTGCCGACCGGCAGGACCGGCCGATGCTTTACGGTCCGACCAACGAGGAAATGGTCACCGACATCTTCCGCAGCTATGTGCGTTCCTATCGCGATCTGCCGCTGAATCTCTATCATATCCAGTTGAAGTTCCGTGATGAGATCCGGCCGCGCTTCGGGACGATGCGGTCCCGGGAATTTCTGATGAAGGATGCCTATTCCTTCGATATCGACCAGGAAGAGGCGCGCAAATCCTATAACCGGATGTTCGTAGCCTATCTGCGGACGTTCCACCGCATGGGCCTGCAGTCGATTCCGATGCGCGCAGATACCGGACCGATCGGCGGCGATCTTAGCCACGAGTTCATCATTCTGGCGGATACGGGCGAGTCGGAGGTCTTCTGTCACAAGGAGTATCTCGAGTATGACGTGCCCGGTGTCGATACAGACTTCTGGGATCCGGAAGGCTTGCAGAGCATTGTCGACAAATGGACGGCACTTTATGCCGCCACCTCCGAAATGCACGATGCGGATGCTTTCGATCAGGTGGCCGAGACTGACAGGCTATCTGCTCGCGGGATCGAGGTGGGGCACATTTTCTACTTCGGCACAAAGTACTCCGAACCCATGAATGCCTCCGTCACCGGGCCGGACGGCAAGGAGCATACCGTGCATATGGGGTCCTATGGCATCGGTCCGACGCGGCTGGTACCTGCGATCATCGAAGCGTCCCACGACGACAACGGAATCATCTGGCCGGCCAGCGTCGCACCGTTCGACCTCAGTCTGATCAACATGAAAGTTGGAGATGCGGCCTGCGACGCGGCTTGCGAGAAACTCTATGCCGAGCTGACAGCTGCGGGCATGGATGTTCTCTATGACGACCGTGACGAACGGGCCGGTGTGAAATTTGCCACCGCCGACCTGATCGGTCTGCCTTACCAGGTTGTGGTGGGGCCGCGATCGATCGCTTCCGGCGAGGTGGAAATCAAGGATCGCCGCAGCGGCGACCGACAGACCATTCCGCTTGAAGCGGCAATCAACAAGCTGACCGAAGGTAGCTAAGGAGCGGCGATGGGCAGCGACATCGCAGAAGCAGGCAAAGTGGCGCCAAAGACGGAGGCGGACCGCAAAAAAACCGGTGGTGCTTTCGGGCCGTTCGAACGCATGGTCGCCTGGCGCTACCTGCGGTCTCGCCGTAAGGAAGCCTTCATTTCGGTCATCGCCGGATTTTCCTTCGTCGGCATCATGCTGGGCGTTGCGACGCTGATCATCGTCATGGCCGTCATGAACGGATTTCGTGCCGAATTGATCGACCGAATCCTCGGCGTCAATGGCCACATGATCGTACAGCCCATCGACGAGCCATTTCGCGATTATGATGCTTTGGCCAAGAAGCTGGCGGCCATCGAAGGGGTGCGCGCTGCGATACCGCTCGTCGACGGCCAGACTTTGGCGTCCGGATACCGCGATGTCGGTACCGGGGCCTTGGTTCGCGGCATTCGTACCGAAGACCTGCCAAAGCTGGGCGGCGTTTCCGACAACATCCTCTCCGGTGACCTGGTTGGTTTTGCTGCGGGAGAAGGCCTTGCCGTGGGATCCCGGCTTGCGGCCCACCTGGGCCTTACGGTGGGCGACAGCGTGCAGCTGATCTCGCCGGAGGGTGACGTGACGCCGCTGGGTGTCACGCCACGAACCAAATACTATCCGGTGTCGGCAATCTTCGAGATCGGCATGTCGGAATATGATGCGTCGATGATCTTCATGCCATTGGAGGAGGCACAGCTCTACTTCAATGCCGAAGGGCTGGTTCAGTCGATCGAGCTTTTTGTCGATGACCCGGACAGCGT
The DNA here is from genome assembly GCA_965228435.1 of Hoeflea sp. Classification (GTDB taxonomy): domain Bacteria; phylum Pseudomonadota; class Alphaproteobacteria; order Rhizobiales; family Rhizobiaceae; genus Hoeflea_A. Next base: position 6,364,378 of record OZ245818.1, read on the forward strand.
CGACGCACTGCGTCCACTCATCGAGGAGGCGGCGGACCGGCAGATCTACATTTCCGATTGGCGGCAGCAAAACCGCACCTTTTTCTCGGCGCTGGAAGTCGAACGCAATGTGATGTTCATGATCCTGACCCTGATCGTGCTCGTCGCCGCACTGAACATCATTTCGGGTCTGATCATGCTGGTGAAGGACAAGGGTCGCGACATCGCAATCCTCCGCACCATGGGTGCCACCTCCGGATCGGTATTGCGGATCTTCTTCATGACCGGTGCTGCAATCGGCGTCACGGGGACGATTGCCGGTGTGGTGCTTGGCGTCATTGTCTGTCTCAATGTCGAATCGATCCGGCAATTTTTCTCGTGGTTATCCGGGACGACACTGTTCAATCCGGAACTCTATTTCCTCAGCCAATTGCCGGCGAAAATGGACCCTGGCGAGACTGTCGCCGTTATATTCATGGCCATCGGGTTGTCCTTCCTTGCGACGCTCTTTCCGGCGTGGCGCGCTTCGCGGCTCGATCCGGTCGATGCCCTTCGTTACGAGTAGGTCTTTTCCCAAATGAGCGACATGGTCTTGCAGCTTGAGCAGGTGCAGCAGAGTTATGAGCAGGGAGACAACGTTCTTTCGATCCTCAAGGGGGCGGATTTCACTCTGAAGAAGGGTGAAACCGTCGCGCTTGTCGCGCCGTCGGGAGCTGGCAAATCCACGCTCCTTCACGTGGCGGGGCTGCTTGAAAAGCCGAAAGGCGGAGAAGTCTATGTCGGAGGGCGGGCGAGTGGCGACCTGGCGGACGATGCTCGCACCGAAATGCGCCGCCAGGACATCGGCTTCGTCTACCAGTTTCACCACTTGCTGCCGGAGTTTACGGCGGTTGAGAATGTGATGATGCCGCAGCTCATTGCGGGACTGTCCGGAAGCGAGGCAAAGCAGCGGGCGATGCAACTTCTCGACTATTTGCGCGTCGGCCATCGCGCCGACCATCGCCCGGCGGAATTGTCTGGCGGTGAACAGCAGCGCGTCGCCATAGCTCGCTCTGTCGCCAACGCCCCCTTGTTGCTGTTGGCCGACGAGCCCACAGGCAATCTCGATCCTGAGACTGCCGGCTACGTATTCGAAGCGCTTGAGGCGTTGGTTCGTCAGTCGGGTCTGTCGGCTCTGATTGCCACGCACAACCACGACATCGCATCGCTGATGGACAGGCGGGTGACCCTGCAAGAGGGCAAAGTCGTATCTATCTAGCGGCCTATTGCTGGTCGGGGCTGGGCGACGGATCGAGCCGGTAATGGCCGGTGATCTCGAATGAAAAGAGAATGTCCTGCAGCCGTGTCCCTGCGCCAATATTGTGAACGATGAGCGGCCGTTGCCCATCTATGGTCGGATGATCCGTCACAATTCCGATGTGGTCCAGATTGCCCGGCAGTTTCCACGTAACCAGATCTCCTGGCCGGTAGTCGGTCGCCCTGGCGGAAACCGGCAATGACAGTCCCTTTCGCTCAAAGTAACGGCGCAGGTTGGGTACGCGTCGATGGTCAATGTTGGAATCGGGGCGCTTGAGTCCCCAGCGGGCAGGGTAGGACCCGAAGGCCGAATTCATGTCGCGATTGACCAGCTGCTGCAAATCGATGCCGTGGGCATCGCGTAAAGCGCGGATGACGACGTCCGTGCAGACACCGCGCTCGCGCGGAACATCTCCCCCCGGAAATTCAAGTCGTGCATAGGCCGGGTCGTAAGTGACCGTCACACCGATCTGCTGGTTCGCGGCGCCGACAAGTCGTTTCGCCCATGGAGTTGGCTCGACAAACGGTTCAGCCGCAGGGGCAGGTGGCGACGCCAGGGATGCGGTGGCCAATTGCCACCCGATGGTCCAGTGATGACGCGGGACGAAACCGACGGCAGCAATCGCTGCAACAGTGGTCACTGAAAATATGGCTTGCCGCTTCATGGCGCGTCCCTCCGATGCCAAATACCCTTGTTCGGATTTCCGCCCGTTTTGTGGCCACGTCGATCGATGCAGGAACAAGATCCGCCGCACATTCGTTAACGGCGGGCGGACCGGCTTAAGGCCATCTTAAGGATGCTGTGTATTCCGCTTGACTCGTGAACGTTAGAAGAACAAAATAAAAACATTGACGGAAAAAGGAGGAACAAATGTCGGACATAGCCAAAGATTGCGCAGCCTTCGCTTCACTCGTGATGTTCGTCGCCAGTGTATCTGTTTTCATGATGGCGCTTTGACGCCTACAGGACCTATGCGGCGCCGGATCCTTTCGATCGCCGCATGAATTCTTCCAGGCCATAAACCAGCAACCCCGCCGCCAATCCCCAGAACGCCGATGCGATACCGAAGGCTGAAAGGGTAGATGCCGTCACTGCAAATGTGGTGATGGCAGCAAACCGATTTTGGTCTTCGGCCATGGCGCCGCTGAGCGCTGAAGCCAGCGGGCCGATCAGGGCAACACCCGCGACCGTTGCGACAAGCGCCATGGGAAAGCTCGCAAACAGTGCCACCAACGAAGCGCCGAACACCGCCAGCACGACGTAACCAGCAGCATAGAATGGCCCTGTCAGCCAGCGCTTTTCGCGATCCGGATGGGCGTCGGGTCCGGTGCAGATCGACGCGGTGATGGCTGCAAGGTTGGTGGTATGAGAGCCGGCGCCGGCGGTCAGCAGCGATGCAATTCCGGTGACCCCGAGAATCGACCGTGTTGGCGGTTCGTAGCCAGCCGATTTGAGCACGGCAAATCCGGGCAGGTTCTGCGAGGCCATGGTAACGAGGTAGAGCGGCACTCCCATGCCGAGGAGAGTCGTCAGATCGAACTGCGGCGTGATCCAGACGAAACTGGAGAAATGAAGCTCGCCGATCGGCTTCACCATGCCCAGCAAATAGGCCAACGCAATCCCGCCGAAGAGCACCGCGAGCACAGCCCAAATTGGTGAAATCAGCCGGACGACCGCGAACAGCAAAAGCAAAGGCAAAACGAGGTGCGGGGCTTCGTGCAGATGATCAAAGACTGCCAATACGAAGCTTAGCAGCACGCCGGCAAGCATGGCCGAGGCCACCGCTGTTGGAATGCGGGATATCAGCGTCGCCAACGGCCGGAAGGCTGCCGTTATGAGGATCAGAACAGCGGCGAGGAAGAACGCGCCGACGGCCTTTTCGATAGTGTCGCCGCTCGTCGCTGCGATCAATGCCGCACCAGGGGTAGACCAGGCGGCCACGATTGGCATGCGGTGGCGCAGGCTGAGGTAAGCAGTGGATGCAGCGGTAGCGAGGCACAACGCTGCGATCCAGGAGGACGTCTGGGCCGCATTGGCGCCTACGGCGTGGGCTGCGGCCAGCACGATGGTGACTGCGCTGCCAAAACCCACCAACACGGCAACAAGTGCAGAAATGACGACGGATGCGCGCATCGATTCCCCCTCGGCCTGACGCTATTCCCTTTGTCGACGCGCGGCCAGTGCTATCCGTCCACAGCCAGTTGGGTGATTGGACAATTACTCTGATGACTTGCTTGTTTTGACGCGACACACTGTGTTGATTCCAACCATGCGTCGCGAAAACCAATACGGGAGAGAGAATGTCTGAGCAGCAGACCGCTGATTCCGGTCAACGTAAGACTGGACCGGGCTTTGTGCATCTGCGGACCCACTCCGCATATTCGCTGCTGGAAGGCGCGTTACCGCTCAAGACGATCATTTCGATGGCTGCTGCAGATAGCCAGCCGGCAATTGGAATCGCTGACACGAACAACCTTTTTGGTGCCCTTGAGTTTTCTGTCAAAGCGCTTGAAGCCGGGTTGCAACCGATCCTTGGCTGTCAGGTTGAAATCGACATGGAGGACGCCGAGCCCTCTGACCGCCGCGGTCCCAAGGATGCTATCGTCGATCTGCCATCCGTCGTGCTGATCGCCGCAAACCAGCAGGGATATACAAGGTTGGTCGATCTGATCAGCCGTGCCTATCTTGCCGGGTCCGGATCGGAATCAACCCATCTCAACCTGTCTTGGCTGACAGAGGATGCCGCGGGTCTGATCTGTCTGACCGGTGCAACAAAAGGGCCGGTAGACAAATCGCTTCTGGCTGGCCAGGCGGGACAGGCCGAGCAGCGGCTGGACGCACTGAAAGCGGCCTTTGGTGACCGTCTCTATGTTGAGCTGCAGCGGCCGCGTGATTTCGACCGCAGCCATGAAAACCGCATGGTGGCTTTGGCTTATCGGAAACGCCTGCCGATCGTCGCCACCAATGAAGCGTTTTTTCCGTCCCCGGACGATTTCGACGCGCACGACGCTTTGATGGCGGTCGCGCATAATGCGATGGTATCGGATGACAGCCGGTTCAGGCTGACCGAGGATCACTACCTCAAGAGCCGATCCGAGATGGTAGATCTGTTCAAGGATCTTCCGGAAGCTGCAGAAAACACGGTGGAAATAGCCAGGCGTTGCTCCTTCATTTTGGAGACGTGCGCGCCGATTCTGCCGCGGTTCGCCGACGCGCTGGATGGCAATGTCGATCCGGAAAAAGCCGAGTCGCTGGAGTTGCGTCGACAGGCGGAAGGGGGGCTGGCTGAGCGGCTCAAGGCCCTTGGGATGGCCGACGGGTTTGAGGAAAAGGACTATCACGACCGACTCGAAGTCGAACTCGGCATCATCGAGAGCATGGGCTTTCCAGGCTACTTCCTGATCGTCGCCGATTTCATCAAATGGGCCAAGGCGCACGATATTCCTGTGGGGCCAGGCCGCGGCTCGGGAGCGGGTTCGCTGGTTGCCTATGCGCTGACGGTCACGGATGTCGATCCGTTGCGCTTCTCTTTGCTGTTCGAGCGCTTCCTCAACCCCGAGCGCGTGTCGATGCCTGACTTCGATATCGATTTCTGCCAGGACAGGCGCGATGAGGTGATCCGTTACGTCCAGGAAAAATACGGGCGCGAACAGGTGGCTCAGATCATCACCTTTGGGTCGCTGCAGGCCCGGGCCGCGCTTCGCGATGTCGGCCGGGTGCTGGAGATGCCCTATGGCCAGGTTGACAGGATCTGCAAGCTGGTCCCCAACAATCCGGCCAATCCGACTCCATTGCACAAGGCCATCGAGGAAGAGCCGAAGCTGCGGGAGGAGGCGGAGAAGGAGCCGGTCGTCGGTCAGTTGCTGGATATCGCCCAGAAGATCGAGGGCCTTTATCGGCACGCTTCCACCCACGCCGCCGGCATTGTGATCGGTGACAGGCCGCTCTCTCAACTTGTGCCGATGTATCGCGATCCGCGCTCCGACATGCCGGTCACCCAATTCAACATGAAATGGGTGGAAAAGGCCGGGTTGGTCAAATTCGATTTCCTCGGCCTCAAGACCCTGACGGTCCTCAAGACCGCTGTCGATTTTCTTTCAAAGCGCAATGTGAATCTGGACCTCGAAGCGTTGCCGCTTGACGACAAGCCGACCTACGACATGCTTTCGCGCGGGGAAACCGTGGGCGTGTTCCAGGTGGAAAGTGCCGGGATGCGCAAGGCGCTGATCGGCATGCGTCCCGACCGGATCGAGGACATCATTGCGCTGGTGGCACTCTACCGACCGGGCCCGATGGAGAACATCCCGGTTTACAACGCCCGCAAGCACGGCGAAGAGGAGGTCGCCTCGATCCATCCCAAGATCGACTATCTGCTCGAAGAAACACAAGGGGTGATCGTCTACCAGGAACAGGTCATGCAGATCGCCCAGGTTCTGTCGGGATACTCGCTGGGTGAGGCCGACATGCTGCGCCGGGCGATGGGCAAGAAGATCAAGGAGGAAATGGATCAGCAGCGCAGTCGCTTCGTCGGTGGCGCGATTGACAATGGGGTTACCAAGCCCCAGGCGGATCTGATTTTCGACCTGCTCGCCAAATTCGCCAACTACGGGTTCAACAAGTCGCATGCGGCCGCTTACGGCATCGTTTCCTATCAGACGGGTTATCTGAAAGCCCATTACCCGGTCGAGTTCCTGGCCGCGTCGATGACGCTGGACATGTCGAATACGGACAAGCTGAACGATTTCCGCCAGGATGCGAAACGTCTCGATATCGAAATCGTTGCACCGTCCGTTCAGACGTCGCATCGCATCTTTATGCCCGGCGACAACCGCATCTACTATTCTCTGGCGGCCATCAAAGGGGTCGGCGAGGCCGCGGTCGATCATATCGTTGAGGTTCGGGGCGACACGCCGTTTGCCAGCCTGGAGGATTTCTTCCTGCGGATCGACCCCAAGCTGATCAACCGTCGGGTTCTGGAAAACCTCATTTGTGCCGGCGCGCTGGATTGTTTCGGTCGCGATCGGGCCGAATTGGTCGGGGGCATTGACCGTCTCGTTGGCTTTTCCCAGATGGCCCATGAAAACCGCGTCAGCGGACAGAGCGACATGTTTGGAGCGGGTGCTGCGACGGGTCCAGAAGTGATTCAGCTTTCAAGCACAACACCTTGGGTTCCCTCAGAAAAACTGCATCGGGAATATGTGGCGCTTGGGTTCTATCTGTCTGCTCATCCGCTCGACATGTACGAGGAACTGCTGGACAAGATGCGGGTTCAGACATTTGCGGATTTCTCCAACGCGGTGCGCCAGGGCGCCACCGCAGGACGGCTTGCAGGCACCGTCACCTCTAAGCAGGAACGCAAGACACGGACCGGAAACAAGATGGGCATCGTGATGTTTTCCGATTCGTCGGGACAATACGAAGCCGTGCTGTTCTCGGAAGGGCTGGCCCAATACCGCGATCTGCTTGAGCCCGGCAACGCCCTCGTCGTCACCGTCGACGCCGAAGAACGGCCGGAGGGAATCAGCCTGCGGATACAGACGGTGCAATCCCTGGAGGAGAAAGCGGTACAGACCCAGAAAGCGCTGCGGATCTTCGTGCGTGACAGTGGTCCGCTCAGTCACGTTGTTCACCATCTCAACACCAAGGGCGACGGTCTCGTTTCCTTCGTTGTGATCAAGGAAGACGGACGACGGGAAATCGAAGTCGAATTGCCGGAACGCTATCGCATCTCGCCTCAGGTCGCTTCCGCACTGAAGACGGCAAAGGGAGTGGTGGACGTCGAGCTAGTCTGATTAACTGCCCGCATGAGGTGACTTCCCATGCCGGAGGTATTGAGTTCATGTCCACCGTAAGTCGACCGTACGATCCTGAGGCCGACCCCCGCGTCAAGGCAGTTTTCGATGATATTCGCGAAACCCGCGGCAGCGATTTCGTCAATGAACTCTGGGCCTACCTCGCCTTTGATCCGGAACTGCTGGAACAGGTATGGCGCGATGTGAAATCGGTCATGGCTGCTCCGTCGGCGCTCGATCCGAAAACCAAGGAAATGATCTATATTGCTGTTTCGATTGCGAATTCATGCAGCTACTGTGTTCATTCTCATACCGCAGCGGCTCGCGCCAAAGGCATGACGGATGTCGAGCACGCCGATCTTCTTCGGGTCGTCTCAACGGCGGCTCGGACCAACGCATTGTTGAACGGATTGCAAGTTCCGGTCGACGCACCATTCAATAAGGAAAGATAGCTGATGGCCTACAGGATCGTTGCGAGCAAGCCCGGCGGTGTCGAGGTGTTGCAGAAACAGGAGATCGACATTCCACAGCCGGCGGACGGCGAGGTACTGCTGCGTCACACCGCGATCGGCGTCAATTTCATCGACACGTACTTTCGCTCAGGCCTTTATCCATGGCCCGCCGATCACGATCTGATCCTGGGGTCGGAAGCAGCTGGAGTGGTTGAGGCCGTGGGGCCCGGCGTCGACGGATTTTCTGCTGGCGACCGGGTGGCCTACACGGTTGCACACGGGAGCTACGCGACGCACAGAACAATTGCCGCGTCCCATCTGGTCAAGGTTCCTGAAGGAGTGCCCGATGAAATCGCGGCTGGTGCCTTTCTGAAAGGTCTGACCGCGCGTTATCTGCTGCATGACAGCTTCGCCCTTACCAGCGACCACCAGGTGCTCTTCCATGCCGCAGCGGGCGGCGTGGGCATGATTGCCGGCCAATGGATGGCGGCCATGGGTGTGAAGCCGGTCGGGACCGCCGGCGGACCGGAAAAGTGCGCGAGAGCCTTGGAGAATGGCTACGCGCATATGATCGACTACCGGAGCGAGGATTTCATTGAAAGGTTCCGGGAGATTTACCCGGAAGGCGCTCATGTCGTTTATGATTCGGTTGGGAAAGACACCTATCCCGGTTCGCTGAAATGTCTGCGGAACCACGGAACGTTTGTCAGTTTCGGGCAATCATCGGGCGTGGCCAGCGATTTCAAGCTTGCCGACCTTGCCGCCGGATCCTTCCATGCGACCCGCCCGATCCTCTTTCATTTCACGGCGCTTCCCGGGTGGCTTGAGACGGCCGCATCGGAACTGTTCGGACATATCGCCGACGGCTCGATCGCGGTTCATGTCAACCAGCGGTTTGACCTCGAAGATGCGGCGTCGGCACACCAGGCGCTCGAGGGGCGAGGGACGACGGGCTGCACGGTCTTGATTCCGTAACATCAAGAGGCGCGCAATCGGCGTGTGTCCAATCCGTGACAAGGCTGAAACATTCAGTTTCGGTCGTTCACATTCAGCGAGATCTGCGGCAGATTGCGAGAAACGTCGTGGGACAGGGTGACAAGATGAAAGCTGCAGTCTTTGCAATAGCCACCGTTGCGGTCCTGAGCGGCATCGGCAGCGCCGACGCGCAAGATTCTTCTAACAAGGGGCCGAACGTGACCGTAGCGGCGGTCACCAGCCAGGACGCGGGCAGTCGGGGTCGCTATGTCGGCCGGGTTCAGGCGATCAACACCGTGAATCTACAGGCACGCGTTGAGGGATTTCTCGAAAAGCGGGAGTTTACCGAAGGTGGATTGGTCAAGAAGGGCGATTTGCTCTACGTGATCGAAAAGAGCCTTTACCAGGCCGATGTCGCCCAATCAAAGGCCACGCTCGAGGGTGCGCAAGCGACTCTGAAGAACTCCCAGCTCAATCTTGAAAGACAGACGGTCCTTCAAAAACAGGGCGACGTACCGCAGGCAACCGTCGACAGCGCGACGGCACAGGTCGGATCCGACCAGGCCAGCGTTGATCAAGCGAAAGCCAATCTGGACACGGCCAACATCAACCTTGGCTATACGGACATTTACAGCCCCATTGATGGGCGCATCAGCAAAACCAACGTGGATGTTGGCAATCTCGTTGACAGCAACTCGGGAACCTTGGCCACCGTCACAAGTGTCGATCCGATATATGTGAGCTTCTACGTCGGGGAGAAGGATCTGATCAGGGACCGGGAGCGGGGCCTGATCGGGCAGAACGATGCATCGCTGAAGGTTCAGCTGACGCTGTCCGACGGCACTCCCTATGGTTCGGATGGAAAGATCACTTACGTCGACACAACCGTCCAGGAAGGAAGCGACACCATCGAGCTGCGGGCGACCTTCGACAATCCGAAAAGCATCCTGATCCCGAACCAGTTCGTCAATGTCACCCTCGAGGACGCCGAGCCGACAAAAGTGCTGGTGGTGCCGCAAGCGGCCATCCAGCTCGATAGCAAGGGCCATTTCGTCTACGTGGTCGGCTCGGACGACAAAATAGAGCGTCGAGACGTCAAACTGGGTCGACAAGACTCAGGCGTTTGGGAGGTGGCATCAGGCCTCAAGGAAGGCGAAAAGGTGGTTGTGCAGGGCATGCAAAGGGTGAGCCCCGGCGTCACAGTGACCGCCACCGAGCGCAAGCAGCAGGCGGGCTGATCGATGATTTCAGCCTTTTTCATAGACCGTCCGAAGTTCGCGATGGTCATTTCGATCATCTGGGCGCTGGTCGGTGCGATTGCGATCTATCTGATTCCGATTGCCGAATATCCGGAAGTCACGCCGCCCCAGATCGTGGTGACCGCGAACTATCCGGGGGCGAATTCCGGGCTGATCGAGAAGGCGGTTGCGGTTCCTATCGAGGAACAGGTCAATGGCGTCGACGACATGTTGTTCATGTCATCGGTCAGTTCCAACAGCGGCTCCTACCAGCTGACGATCACGTTCAAAGTTGGCACCGACCCCGATATCGCCGCCGTCAACGTGCAAAACCGCGTCTCCATTGCGCAGCCCCTTTTACCATCGGCTGTGACACAACAAGGGGTGACGACCAGCAAGCAGTCCTCCAACATGTTGTTGGTGGTCAATCTGATCTCGCGCGACGAATCCCGTGATGCTCTCTACCTGAGCAATTACTCGTCGATCCACATGCAGGATACGTTGGCGCGCATACCAGGTGTTGGTTCGGTCTCTCAGTTCGGTCCGCTCGACTACAGCATGCGGATATGGATGCGACCCGATCAGATGACGGCTTTGGGCTTGACCACGTCCGAAGTGGCGGAAGCCATCCAGGCGCAGAACGTTCAGGCCACGGCGGGGCAGGTCGGTGCTCCTCCCTTTGCCGGAGAGTCCGACTTTCAGTTCACGCTGCAGGCCGAGGGTCTGCTTGATTCCGCTGAAGAGTTCGGAAACATCATCGTTTCCGGCGACGCATCGGGGCAGCTCGTCCGGCTGAAGGACATCGCCCGCGTCGAGCTCGGTTCGCGGTCCTATGCAGCGTATTCCGCCCTCAACAACAAACCGTCTGCAGCAATAGCGATCTATCAGTCTCCCGGCGCCAACGCGCTCGATGTGGCAACCGCGGTTTATGCCGAGCTGGAGACCATGAAGGAGAGTTTTCCGGACGGCGTCGAATACGTGCTGCTCTACGACGTGACCAAGGCCGTGAGGGCGTCCATAGAGGAGATTGTGACCACGCTCGGAATCACGGCCGGGTTGGTCGTTGCGGTCGTGTTCCTGTTCCTGCTCAGCTGGCGCGCGGTTCTCGTACCGGCCATCGCCATTCCCGTCTCGCTGCTTGGAACGATGGCGGTACTGTTCCTGATCGGCTTCAGCGCCAACCTGATAACCCTGTTCGGGCTGATCCTTGCCATCACGCTGGTGGTCGACGATTCGATCGTCATCATCGAGAACACAGAGCGCATCATGGAGGAAGATGATCTGCCTCCGCGCGAAGCGACGTTGAAGGCCATGGATCAGGTCACCCGACCGATCATTGCGACGACCTTCGTATTGGCGGCGGTCTTTATACCGGTCTGCTTCTTTCCGGGGATTACCGGGCGAATCTATTTGCAGTTTGCGCTGACGATCTCGGTTGCGTTTGCCTTGTCGGCGATCAATGCGCTGACATTGGCGCCGGCACTCTGCGCCGTCCTGCTGCGTCGGTCGTCAGGACCGAAACGAGGGCTGCTTCGTTGGATTCCAATGGGAGTCGACAAGGTTCGCGACGGATATGTCTGGCTTGTGCGCCGGATGGTGAAACATGTCGCTCTATCGCTGCTGATCTTCGTGGCGTTTCTGGCCGGCACCATCTTCATGCTGCGGGAGGCTCCGACGGGCTTCATTCCGCTGGAAGACAAAGGCGTGTTGTTCATCAATGCCCAATTGCCTGACGGTGCGTCGCTGCAGCGAACGGATGCGGTTGCCAGGCAAATGGTCGACCTTGCAAGAGAGGTCGAAGGCGTCATCGACGTTATTTCGGTTACCGGGTTCAGCATCATTTCCGGGGAAGGGTCCAATTACGCGACGGCCATTCCGATCCTTGCTCCGTGGGACGAGCGGACCACCGAGAGCACCCAGTGGTACAACATTCTGGCCGAACTCGATCGCAAGATGGCGACGATTCCGGAAGCAAATTCCTTTGTCTTTCCGCTTCCTCCGATTGATGGCCTGGGCATTTCCGGCGGCGTCACGGCGCAGATTCAGGACAATATCGGTGCAAGCGTTGAAGAATTGGGCGCGGTGACCAATGCCGTGCTTTCCGCCGCCAATGCCGAACCGATCTTCCGCCAGGTCTTCAGTGCGCTTTCGGCCGGAGCGCCCCAATACACGGTCAATCTCGATCGCGACAAGGCGGAGGCGCTTGGCGTTGACGTCAGCGACATCTTCACCGCGCTGCAAGCCAATCTGGGATCGAAATTTGTCAACAACTTCCTGCTGGACGACAAAATCTATTGGGTGATTCTCGCAGCGGATGCGGCCTACAGAACGTCCCTGGACGATATCGGAAACATCTACGTCAAGGGCTCAGCCGGCGAAATGATCCCGCTGAGCACGTTGGTCCAGACGCACCCGGTTCTGGGGCCGGAGGCCGTCACCCGCTACAATCTGGTGCGTTCCGCAGCGGTGCAGGGCATGACCAAACCGGGATACAGCACCGGGGAGGGCATTGCAGCATTCGAGAGCGTGGCGTCGAAAACCCTGCCGAAGGGATACTCCATCGAGTGGACCGGCGTGTCACTGCAGGAGATCGAAGCCGGATCGTTTGTCATCTATATCTTCGTTCTGGCGCTGACCTTTGCCTATCTCTGCCTGGTTGCGCAGTATGAAAGCTGGACGCTGCCCATCTCGGTCATGTGCTCGACGGTCTTCGCCGTCTTCGGTGCCCTGCTGCCGCTCTATTTCATCGATGTTCTCAACAACAACCTTTATGCGCAGATAGGCATCGTGTTGCTGATCGGACTTGCCGCCAAGAAGGCAATCATGGTGGTGGAATTTTCAAAAAACCGGCGCGACGAGGGACTTTCGATCACCGAGGCGGCGATCAGCGCCGCGCATACGCGGTTCCGGCCCGTGACGATGACGGGGCTCTGCTTCATCATAGGCGTGATCCCGCTTGTGTTGGCATCGGGCGCCGGATCGGCGAGCCGGATATCGATCGGCCTTCCGGTCTTTGCCGGCATGGTGATTGACAGCACCATCGGTCTGCTGATGATTCCCGTGCTCTACACGGCCATTCAGTCGTTACGCGAGCGCGGCGGTCGCAAAAAGGCACCGGTGGCTGAGGGAGAGCCGTCAGCCTGATTTGCCGGCATTCTCATAGTGTCTCGGACGAGAACCAGACGCGTTCGAAAATGGCGGTTGCAGAGTCGTCCGGGGCACGGTCAGAAACCAGGTGAATTGACCTTGTTTCACGCATCTGTTCGGCTGTCGGCGGTCCACCCTCGGCGCGAAGACCGGACGCACCTACACAGGGAATGAACCAAACCGGCATCGTCGGCCTGGCTCTCAGGCCCGCGTCAGTCCGGGTGACGAGCAATGCAACTCCGGCGTCCTCCGAGGGACACCAGGGAAACAGCATGCGACCGCCCGGCCGCAAGGCCTGCAGCCATTGCTCGGGCGGTGCGGCCATACCCGCGTTGACGTAGATGATATCGGACGGTTTCAGCGGTGATGTGACAGCGTCGGCGGCAATCAACAGGACGTTTTCGAAAGGCACGAGGTTTCGTTTCGCTGACGCCGCCAGCGCCGGTTCGATCTCATAGGCATCGACTTGACCGCCCGGCAGGACAAGCATTGACAGGATGGCCGAGTAGTACCCGGTTCCGGCGCCGATGTGGCTGACATGGTCCCCTGACCTGGGTGCCACCAGACCGATCCATCGTGCATGCAAGAATGGTTCGCCGTTGTGAATCCCCTTGAGCGGGTCGAGGGCCACCAGGAGGTTTTGATAGAGGTGTCGCGGATCGCCATCGGGCGTTTGGACATAGTTGCGTCCGACTCGGATCTGCCACGGTCCTGGGCCCATGAAGGCCTCCCTGGGAACCAGCTCGAAGATCCGCTCAAGACGCGGGTCCGTCGATTGACTGGCGGCTGCCATGAGGCTTGCGAAAAAGGTGCGTGTGGATTCCAGGCCCGAATGGGTCATTGCGTGTCCGTTTCCGATCCGGGCCTCTGTGGTGTGGATGGTTTGCCCTTTCCGAAGGTGTAGCCGGTTTCAACGGCTTTGCGTCCGAACTTCTCACGCACCTTGTCGACGGCTTGTTCGGCGACAGCCCGCTTGGCGGCATCGATGTCCACGAGGTCCGGTGGATCGGCCACATCGGCCTTCGCAAGGTCGGAAACGCCGATTCCGAGCAAACGATACTGCGTTCCGTCAATCTCGCGCTCCAGCAGCGAAAGGCCGGTGCGAAAGATCCGATCGGCGAGGCAGGTCGGATCGTCGAGCCGCCGGTTGCGCGTTCTGATCTTGAAATCGGCGCTTTTCAGTTTGAGCACGACGGTTCGGCCTGAAATGCCGGATTTCTTCAAACGCCGGGACACCGTCTCGGATTGCGCTCGAAGGATAGGCACGAGCGTTTCGAGGTCACCATGGTCGTCGTTGAAAGTCGTCTCGGACGACACGCTTTTTGCGCTGTCGCTGGTATGCACGCGGCGGGCATCCTGGCCGCGCGACAGTCGATAGAGGCGCTGACCGATGGCGCCATAGCGGCGCATCAGCACGCTTTCTTCCATCTGTTGGAGTTGACCGATCATGGTGATGCCGTCCTTGGCGAGCGAGGCAGCCAGAGCCTTTCCAACACCCCAGATCTTTGTGACCGGTTGGCCCTCAAGAAAGTCCAGTGCCTCGGCCTCACCGATGACCGAGAAACCGCGCGGTTTTTCCAGATCGGACGCGACCTTTGCCAGGAACTTGCAATAGGAGAGGCCAACCGAAACAGTTATGCCGATTTCATCTTCAACGCGCTTGGCGAATTGCGCAAGCGTGCGGGCAGGCGGGTTGCGATGCAGGGCCTGCGTGCCGGACAGTTCCAGAAACGCCTCGTCGATCGAGATGGGCTGTACGAGGGGCGTCAGTTCCTCCATCATGCGGCGGACCTGCTTGCCGACGGCACTGTACTTTTCCATGTTCGGGCGAATGACCACGGCCTCAGGGCAGGCCTTGAGAGCCTTGAACATGGGCATCGCCGAGCGCACGCCGTTGATTCGCGCAAGATAGCAGGCGGTGGAGACGACACCGCGCCTGCCACCGCCGATAATCACGGGCTGGTCTACAAGCTCGGGATTGTCGCGCTTCTCGATCGTTGCATAGAACGCGTCGCAATCGACATGCGCGACTGTCAGCCGGTAAAGTTCATCATGGCGCACAACGCGCGGGCTTCCGCAGGCATGGCAGCGCCGCTCGCGACGGGTCTGATAGGTCAGACAATCGCGGCAAAAGCCCAGTTCCGGATCGTGATCGGTCATCGTTCCGCCATAGGAACAAATGTTGAACAAATTGGAGCCTACGACCGAATATCGGTTCGATCAAGCTCCGAAATGGTCTTTTGCAATCCCTTCGATTTCCGTCCAGGTTTGCGCCTGGATCACATGGTCGCCGGGATGTGGGGCCATGGCGCGGAACGTTTCATTTGCCATGTAGTGAACGACACGGGCACGCGGCTCGTGCTCACTCACCGAAATGAGGTTGTGGGCCATGTCATCAACGAACATGAGCGGATGATGCCGATCTTCATGCAGGTCGCGAATGAGCGGTCCCTTGGGGGCTTCGGTGGCGACCAGAGGAAAGGGCATCCCATGGCGATCAAGAAGAATGCGGCGTGCGTCGTAGTGACGTGGCGGCATGGCTGTCAGAAACAGGATATCGGCGATGCGGGACAGTTCGTTCAGGGTGGATGAGACCGCGTCTGCCGGCGTTTGCCACTCGACCTGGTCGGCAAAAAAGGTGTTCACCAGTTCGCGAACCCGTTCGGCGGGTGCTTCCGTGCCGTCGTCCAAGGACACGACATTGCCGGTCAGTTTGAAGGACCGCGGCAACAGCTCGTGCCCATTGGCACCGAGGAAGGCCCTGAAAGGATCCACGAATTCCAGGACAACCTCATCGACGTCACAGACGATCAGCGGTCGGTTATTCAGTTTGACATCGGCAAGCCCGCGAACGCCGTCGATGATGGTCATGTGGACCCTTCGTATGGTGCGCCGGCTTCGAATTTCTGCCAAGCGGCAACCAAGCGTTCAGGCGGCAAATCACGATCGCCGCAATAGGCGATCAGGGTCGGCTCGTGACTCATCAGGAAACCCAGAACACCGGCCTCGAATCCGGGCTCTGATGCGGCCTGCCTCAACGTATCTATGCTTAAGCCCGACAATGACAGGAAACGGGTCATCTGGGTCTCGTCCGCAGCGATCCAGCTGAGTATGTCGGCACACAGCGAAGCGGTTTCAAGCTGGTTGTCCGGTTTGCTCCGATTTGAATCCACGAGTTTGCTTTTCTTCAACCAAATTGCGTTAGTTTAGGTGGCAGGTGGGCGTCCCCACGCAGCGGTTAGAAACATAGCGGCTGTCGATAAAGGGGCAAGAGCCGGGACGCAGGCGGAGCAGTGGAAATGCCGAAACGAGTGATGATTGTTGAGGACAACGAGCTCAATATGAAGCTGTTTCGCGACCTGATCGAAGCTGCCGGCTACGACACCATACAGACCCGTAACGGCCTGGAAGCGCTTGATTTGGCACGAGAGCACCGGCCTGACCTTATCCTCATGGACATTCAGCTGCCGGAGGTCTCCGGTCTGGAAGTTACCAAGTGGCTGAAAGAAGACGATGATCTTCACACGATTCCAATCATCGCGGTAACGGCTTTCGCGATGAAGGGCGATGAGGAGCGTATCCGACAGGGGGGATGCGAAGCATATATGTCCAAGCCGATTTCCGTGCCGAAATTTGTTGAAACCATAAAGACTTATCTGGGTGATCTTTAACTCAAGGGACAATTTCTAATGACAGCCCGCATTCTGGTCGTCGATGATATCCCCGCCAACGTCAAGTTGCTCGAGGCTCGGCTTTTGGCCGAATATTTTGATGTGCTAACCGCTTCCAATGGCGAGGAAGCGCTGCGTATTTGTGACGGCGGCAACGTCGATCTTGTGCTTCTCGATATCATGATGCCGGGCATGGACGGATTTGAGGTCTGTGAGCGGCTCAAGGCCAACCAGGCGACCATGCATATTCCGGTGGTCATGGTGACGGCGCTCGACCAACCGTCTGATCGGGTGAGGGGTCTGCGAGCCGGAGCCGACGATTTTCTCACAAAGCCTGTAAACGATCTTCAGTTGATGGCCCGGGTCAAAAGCCTGATTCGGCTTAAAACACTGACCGACGAATTGCGTGTCAGGGCGCAGACCGCCCGCGATATCGGTCTTGAAAACCTGTTGAGTTCCGGTGGCAACGAAGACAGCAGCAAGGGGTTGACCCTGCTGGTGGATGCCCGTCCGAACTCGCAGGAACGCATCTCTCACATCCTGCGCAAGACCGCCGATGTGACGGCGGTTTCAGATCCTCAGACGGCGCTTTTCGAAGCCGCCGAGCGACCCTATGAACTGGTGGTCGTCAGCACCAATTTCCGCGACTACGATCCGCTGCGACTGTGCTCGCAATTGCGCTCTCTTGAACGCACGCGTTTCATTCCACTGCTGCTCGTCAGCGAGCAGGGTGAAGAGAAGACGGTCAACCGGGCGTTGGAGCTTGGCGTCAATGATTACATCATTCGACCGGTGGAACCCAACGAACTGATTGCTCGCTGCAACACGCAATTCCGGCGCAAGCGTTACAATGATCGCTTGCGCTCGAGCGTGCAGCACACGATCGAACTGGCGGTTATCGACCCGCTGACCGGGCTGTATAATCGACGCTATCTCGATACCCATATGCAGGTTCTGATCGAACGGTCCGTCGCCCGGCAACGGCCGCTGTCGGTGCTGGTGATCGACATCGATCGATTCAAGACGGTCAATGATTCCTACGGTCATGACGTCGGTGACGAAGTGATCCGCGAGTTCGCCAAACGCATCCGCCTGACCATTCGCGGCATTGACCTGGCATGCCGGCACGGGGGCGAAGAGTTCGTTGTTGTTCTGCCCGACACGAGCGTGGAGACTGCCGAAGCCATTGCCGAGCGTTTGCGGGACAGCATCGCGTCCGAACCGTTCAGCACCGAGCAGGTGCAATCGCTCTCGATCACCGCCTCGGTTGGCCTTTCCGCACTGTCTGGACCAGGGGAGACGCCGGACCTTCTGCTTAAGCGAGCGGACCTTGCGCTCTATGAAGCCAAGAAATCCGGTCGCAACCGAGTCGTTGCAAAAATGGCTGCCTGACCCGCGCCTTTCGCTTTTTTTCAACAATGCGGGTTGACACGCTGGGCGGCCAAGCCCCTAGATTGTGGATAGGCAATTGATTGATTCTTAACGTGTATTGCACGCGCCCTGGGGGGCGCGTTTACCATTTTGTCATGCAGCATGGCAAAACGGTTAAGAAAACGTTGATTTTTTTCCGCTGATGAGCAAATGTTGTGGATAGAGGCAAGCGCAGAACGCCATAGGTTTTGTCTGCCCCAAGTTGATTCGACTACCCCATGGTGCTCAGGTCCGCCGCATCTCCTGGGTCGTGGGGTTGGCTGGTCGGCGCAAGGTAATGTGGCCTCCTCGTACCGCAGCCTGCGCTGGCCAGCCCCCAACTAAGAAAGCCGCTTCCTGAGGAAGCGGCTTTTCTTATGCACTACCGGAAGGTTATCAGTCCGCTATTTGATCTTGGCTTCCCGGAATTCCACGTGCTTCTTGACGACCGGATCATACTTGGTCTTGACCATTTTCTCGGTCATGGTGCGGCTGTTCTTCTTGGTAACGTAGAAGTAGCCGGTGTCCGCCGTCGATTGCAGTCGGATTTTGATCGTCGTTGCCTTGGCCATTGTCTCATCTGCCTGAAAATGTATGACGCCGCGGATGGCAATATGCCTCCACGGCGATTTCTGCGCGGAACCTACAATTCGCGCGGCAAATGTCAAGCGCAATCTGATCCTGCCGGTCGGCAATCAGGCCGGTCGAAACAGAATTCGGCCAACGGCCAGTCCGACATAAAGAGTAAAGAAGAAAACCAGGCTGTAGGCAAAGCCTGCAGCTCCGAAAGCATCCATGGCCAGACCGATCGTCTGCGGTCCGATCAGCATCCCAATCGCATAGCAAAAGACAAAGGCGGCATTGGCCGAAGCCAGATCGCCGTCAACCAATCGCGACCCGAGATGCGCAAGTCCGACAGTGTACAAGCCAGCGACGACAGCACCCCAGACGAATAGAACGCTGGCCAGAAGCCACCAGTTCGAGGACAGAACGGGCAGCAACAAGCAGCCGAGCAGCCCGATGCTTGCACACAAGAACAGCAGGCTGCGGCGATCCCGTACGCGATCTGACAACATGCCGAGCGGGATCTGAAAGATTACGTTTCCGAGTCCGATCATGGTCAGAAGGAGGGCGCCATCGGTTTCGCTGAAGCCGATGCGATTGGCATAGACTGGAAACAGGGCAAAGCCACCTCCTTCGACGGCCCCGAACACGAAGACTGCCGCCGTTGCGGTTGGAACGAGAAAGACGAACTTCAGGAAAGGTCCGCTCGGCCGGTTGACGATCACCGGACTTTCGCGGCGGGCGAGCAAGGTCGGGATGGAGGCCGCGAGGATGATCAAGGCGCCGACGGCAAATGGCAGGATCCCGTCACTGCCGAGGACCGAGAACAATAGCGGACCGGCTGCGAAACCGAGCGACAGAACCGTGGCGTAAATGCCGAGAATCAGCCCGCGGCGGGAGGGAGGCGCCGTTGCATTGATCCAGAACTCCGAGAGAATGAACAGGACCGTGACGGCGCCGTGGAAGGTTACCCTCAGCGGAAACCAAACCCAGAAATGCGGCGCAAAGTAAAACCCGATAGCCGAGGCCGCGGCGATGACAATGGCGACCAACATGGTATCGGCCACACCGAAGCGCTGCGCGAACGGAGTGCAAAAGGGTGCTACGGCAATCGACGCGAGGCCGGCCATGGCCGAATTGAGGCCGATCATCGTTGCCGAGACGCCGTTCTTTTCCAGAACGAGGCTCAGCAACGGCAGGCCGAGCCCCAGAGCAATGCCAACCGCACTGATGGCGGCAATGGCAGCGGAGATCGACAGCCAATGAATCGCTTCGTCCGGCCGTGAGCCGGTCGACGCCGGTTGCGTCTGCGTGTCCATCCCGCCCCCTACAAGATTTCGCGCGTAAAACGTCCATATCGGGCGTGATAGAAAGGTACCGGTCGACCAAATGGAAGGGAAGCGTCGTTTTCCAGCTCCGCACTGAGATCGGCAATTACCGCTTGGGTGATGCGCGGCATCGGTTGGGCCCCCATTTCAGAGAAAGGCACCCATCTGACATCCAGCAATTCGTTGCTGGCTTCCGCATCGGTTTCGCCGATTTCGTCGCGAAAGCAGGCAAAGAACCGGGTGTCGAAACGCCGGTTTTGCCGAGGTGGCGTTGTCGCTCTGGCGACAAAGCGCAGTGGCGACAGTCGTGGAGCCAGTCCACGTTCCCCGAAAGCGCGCCAGGCAGGCTGCGGATTTGAGCGGCCGTCGGATGCGATGAAGATGCCGACCTCTTCATGCGTTTCGCGAACGGCGGCAATAGCCAAAGCCCGGGCGCGGTATTCGGTCGCCGGATTGGCCATCTTTAGCATCAGCTTTTCGACAACGGCCGGATGCAATTCGTCGGCAACCGGCACGCGGCCATCGTTGCGGTCGCGTCGGCCGCCGGGAAACACGTAAGTATCCGGCATGAAGGCATGAGCCTGATGGCGCTTGCCCATGAGCACTGCAGGTTCCGGCCCTGACCGGTCGATGAGGATCAGTGTCGCGGCATCACGCGGTCGCAGCAATGGATGAAGTTTCCGGCGGGGGTCCGGTCCACCTTCCATTGCGTCCGGATTGATCGCGTCGCGTCTGCTCATGCCTGCCCTTGTTCCCAGCGGCACCCGGTCATCAAGTGCCGTATGGGGATATCAATGTCACTGCGTCAATCGCTTGCGACAATCTCGGCTTCGCCCTCCTGGCCGCCGAAACCATGCATATAGTTGGCCCATTGCAGACCGATGACGGCGCCCTTGGTCGGCTGCATCGCGACGAGAGTCAACAGCAGAGTGATGGGTGCCCAAATGGCCAGATGTTGCCAGCTGTTGAGGAGCATGATCCCTTCCAGCAGCAGGTACGCGCCAACCACGACATGCCCGACAACGAAGATCACAAGATAGGGCGGCAGATCGTCAGCTCGCTGATGATGCATTTCCTCATGGCAGTGGGAACAGGTATCGACCGGTTTAAGAAAAGACCGAAACAGACGGCCTTCTCCACAATGCGGGCAGCGACCGGACCAGCCGCGTTTTATGGCGGTCCAAACGTCTCTGCTTGGGCGCCGGGAGGCAGCTTGGGCCTGGAAGGTCTCGGATTCGGTCATGGTCAAAATCCTCTGCGCTTTCTGGAGCGCCTGTTTGGTGAGCCGCGTCCCGATTTGTGGAAGGAACGGGTGGCCGCAGGCAGTTTGCGTCCCTCGCTCAGCATCTCAAAACGGAGTGCACCGGCCAGCGGAAGAGCTTCTGCAAGCCGAACGGTCACGGGATCGCCAAGCCGGTAGCCCTTTCCGGTCTTTTCACCAACCAGCGTCCTGTGCGCGTCGTCGTAGATATAATAGTCATGTCCAAGCGTGGAAACCGGAACAAAGCCATCTGCGCCAAATTGCTGCAGGCTGACGAACAAGCCGGCTTTGGTGACGCCGGATATCCGACCCTCAAATTCATCGCCGACGCGGTCTGCCAGGTGATGCGCGATCAACCGTTCGATGGTTTCGCGTTCCGCGGCCATGGCACGTCGCTCGAATGTCGAAATCTCGGCGGCGATTTCCTCCAGCGATTCCTCTTCATGGGGCGTCATTCCATCGTCGCCAAGCCCAAGCACCCCGATCAGCGCTCTGTGGACCAGGAGATCGGCATAACGGCGGATCGGTGAAGTGAAGTGCGCATAGCGCATCAGGTTGAGGCCGAAATGACCAATATTCTCAGGACTGTAGACCGCCTGGCTTTGCGATCGCAGCACCATTTCGCTGACCATCGTTTCGTGAGGCTTGTCCTTTGATTTGGCAAGGACGCCGTTGAAGCTGTTGGCGCGCAGTTGACCGCCGCGGGCCAGGGGGATGTTCAACGTTTTGAGGAAATCGCGAAGGGCCTCTTGCTTGGCAAGCGATGGCGCATCGTGAACGCGGTAAACCAGGGCCTGCCGCTTTCCTTCCAGGCTCTCCGCCGCGGCCACATTGGCCTGGATCATGAACTCTTCAATCAGCCGATGGGCTTCCAGCCGGTCCGGTATGATGACCGTGTCGACGCTGCCATCTTCCTTCAATTTCAGTTTTCGCTCTGGAAGATCCAGATCAAGCGGCTGGCGACGGTCACGTCCGCGCGACAGGATGCCGTAGGCCTGCCAAAGCGGCTTCAGAATCGGTTCGGCCAGGGGCTCGGTGCGTTGGTCGGGGTTGCCATCGAAGGCAGCCTGAGCCTGCTCGTAGGACAATCGGGCCGCGCTCTTCATCATCACACGATGGAAAGTGTGGCCGATCTTGCGACCTTCGGCCGAGAACCGCATTCGGACGGCGAGAGCAGGGCGATCCACCGCTTCCTTGAGGGAGCAAAGGTCGTTCGAGATGCGCTCCGGCAGCATTGGAACGACGCGATCGGGGAAATACACTGAATTTCCGCGTTTCAGCGCCTCCTTGTCCAGCGCCGATCCCGATCGCACATAGTGAGCGACGTCGGCAATCGCCACATAGGCGATGACACCGCCGGCGTTTTCCGGGTTGTCGTCCGGTTCGGCATAGACCGCATCGTCATGGTCCTTGGCATCCGCCGGGTCGATGGTGATCAGGGGCAGGTCTCGCCAGTCTTCGCGCTTGCCCAGAGTGATCGGCTTTGCCGCTTTCGCTTCTGCCAGGGCTTTTTCCGAGAACCGAAAGGGAATGCCATGGGAATGAATGGCGATCGTCGATATTGCCTTCTCGCTGGCAACCGAACCGATGACGGAAGCAATCTTGCCTCGCGGCATCCCGTAACGGCCGGAGCGACTGACATCGACCTCGACCAGGTCGCCATCGTCCGCATCGCCGACGTGATCCGGGTCGATGACAAGTTCCTTGCCGCGACGTTCGATCGGTTCGATGCGGCCACCGCCACCAGGTGTTGCCCGAAAGACACCCAGTGTGGCGGCATGACTGCGGTCGAGCACTTTCATGATCCGGCCGGTATAGGGCGGACCGGCCGGGGTATCCGTCGGGAAAATGCGAGCCAATACGCGGTTGCCGATACCGGCGACCGGTCCGCGTTTTCGTCCGCTGGTTTGCTTGCCCTGGCTGATCAGGACGGCCGGTGACACGCTTCCATCATCCGGCCATTCGGCAGGCCGGCCAATCAATGCTCCGCCATCCTCCCGGGAGGTGATGTCCAGCACGGTAACCGGTGGCAGGGACCCTGGGCGCACAAGACGCTTTCGTCGGCGCTCAAGGAGGCCCTCGTCTTCGAGTTCGCGCAGCAATTGCTTGAGCGCCACACGATCGTCGCCGCGCACGGCGAAGGCCTTGGCGATGTCACGCTTGCTGCTGCGTGTCGGATGTTCGGCGATGAACCGCAGCAGGGTTTCGCGGTCGGGCAGTTCTGCCTTTCCCGGCTTCCCCCCGCGATTTCTGAGCAACTTAATCTTCGGCCTTCACGGCCTTGGCAGATTTTGCCTTGCCGTTTGACTTTGCCTTGCTGGTTGACTTGGTCGCCGTCTTTTTACGCGGTGTCTTGGCGCGTTTCTTGCCGCCTTTGGCAGCCTTTTCGGCGATCAGCTCCAGCGCTCTCTCCACGGTGATCGATTGTGGATCTGCGTCTTTCGGCAAGGTTGCGTTGACACGGCCCCAGTTCACATAGGGCCCGTAGCGGCCGTCCCGAACGGTGATGGCACCGCCATCGGGATGTTCACCGAGTTCCTTCAGAGCTGCTGGTTTGGCACGCCGCCCCCGCGGATTGGCCATGCGCTCGGCCAGCAGAGATACGGCGCGGTTCAGGCCAACAGAGAAAACGTCTTCGATGGTTTCCAGATTGGCATAGTTGCCATCGTGGAGAAGGAACGGGCCATAGCGACCGAGACCGGCCGATATCATCTTGCCGCTCTCGGGATGGGCTCCAACGTCACGCGGCAGAGACAACAGTGCCAATGCCTTTTCGTGGTCGATGTCCTCCGGCTTCCAGGTCTTCGGAAGGCTGGACCGCTTGGCTTCCTTGCCTTCGCCACGCTGCACGTAGGGACCGAAGCGGCCGGTTCTGAGCGAGATCTCTTCGCCGGTCAGCGGATCCTTGCCGAGTTCCTGCGGCTCGTTGGATGCCGCGCCACTGTCGGAGGCCGCGTCGGCCGAAAGCTGGCGGGTGAAGCCGCAATCCGGGTAGTTCGAACAGCCGACAAATGCGCCGTACCGGCTGAGTTTCAACGACAGCTTGCCGGTTCCGCATTTCGGACAGATGCGGGGATCGCTTCCATCTTCGCGCGGCGGGAAAACCAGCGGTGCCAGTTCCTCGTTGAGGGCATCCAGAACATTGCTGACCCGCAGTTCCTTCGTGCCTTCCAGGTGACGCATGAACTCGGTCCAGAAGTCGCGCAGCACGTCCTTCCATCTCAGCTCGCCGGCGGAAATCCGGTCGAGTTTCTCCTCGAGGCCGGCGGTAAAGTCATATTCCACGTAGCGTTCGAAGAAATTCTCCAGAAAGGCGGTAACCAGTCGTCCCTTGGCTTCCGGGATCAGTTTGCGCTTTTCGATGGTGACATATTCACGATCACGTAGCGTAGCCAGCGTCGCCGCATAGGTCGATGGTCGGCCGATGCCGAGTTCTTCCATCTTCTTGATCAGCGTCGCTTCAGAATAACGCGGAGGCGGCTCGGTGAAGTGCTGGGTAGCGTCGATCCGCTCACGTTCGAGATCTTCATTGGCGTTGATGGGCGGAAGCCGTTTTGCGTCGTCCGCATCGTCAGCCTGCTCGCCGTCTTCCTTCTGGTCGGTGTAGGCGGCGATAAATCCATCGAAGCGAACGACCGATCCCGTTGCGCGCAGCCCAGCATAATGCGGTCCGTTGTGGGCCGAAATCTCGGCTGTCGTGCGCTCGATCTCGGCCGAGGCCATCTGGCTTGCGATCGCTCTCTTCCAGACGAGGTCGTAGAGCTTGAACTGGTCGGCATCGAGGAATTTCTTCATCGATTCCGGTGTGCGCCGAAAATCGGTCGGGCGGATGGCTTCGTGCGCCTCCTGGGCGTTCTTGGCCTTGGTTGAATAGTGGCGTGGCTTTTCCGGCCGATAGCGATCGCCAAACTGCTCTGCAATGGCGATGCGCGCTCCATCGATGGCCTCGACAGCCATCTGAACGCCATCGGTTCTCATATAGGTGATAAGACCGGCGGTCTCACCGCCAATATCGACGCCCTCGTAGAGACGCTGGGCAACCTGCATGGTTCGCGAAGCATTGAAGCCGAGTTTCGAAGAGGCCGCTTGCTGCAGGGTCGATGTGGTGAAGGGCGGCGATGGATGGCGCCGTGTGGGCTTGGCCTCGACGCTGTCGACGACATAAAGGGCGCCGTCCAGCATGGTTTTGATCTCGTTTGCCTGTTCAGCATTGGAGATCGACAGTTTCTGCAGCTTGTGCCCGTTGGCGCTGACAAGGCGCGCACTGAACTCGTCGCCCCGGGGCGTCTTCAGATTGGCCAAGATCTGCCAGTATTCTTCTGAAATGAACCGCTCGATTTCGGCTTCGCGATCGCAGACGAGGCGCAAAGCCACCGATTGCACGCGGCCGGCGGAGCGAGCCCCGGGCAGCTTGCGCCAGAGCACCGGGGAGAGGTTGAAGCCGACCAGGTAGTCAAGCGCACGGCGAGCGAGGTAAGCCTCGACCAACGGGCCGTCGATGTCGCGCGGGTGGGCCATTGCCTCTAGCACGGCTTTTTTGGTGATGGCGTTGAAGACGACCCGTTTGACCGGTTTGTCTCCGAGCACTCCGCGTTTGCCACGAAGCACTTCGAGCACGTGCCACGAAATTGCTTCGCCCTCGCGATCGGGGTCGGTTGCCAGAATCAGCCCGTCGGAGGATTTCACCGCATCTGAAATTTCTTTCAGCCGCTTGTTGGAGGCGGTATCAACCTGCCAGCTCATGTCGAAATCTTCATCGGGCCTGACTGAACCGTCTTTTGCCGGCAGATCGCGGACGTGGCCAAAGGAAGCCAACACCTTGTACCCGGATCCCAGATACTTGTTTATGGTCTTTGCTTTTGCAGGGGACTCAACAACGACAACGTTCATATAGTTACTCTGAATCAATCCTTCTGGGCAGCGATCCGAATCAGCCAGGAGCCTGAAATACGGCCTGGTCCGGGTCCGAAATGAACATCCATAGCCGGATGGTCAAGGGCTGCATTCGTTATTTTTACGGGCATTACAAGTTTGCAACACGTTCGTTTGGTACCATTCGCGCCTTAAAATATCTTGTAAACAGGCGCCGGATGGCGTCACGTCCTCACATACTCTTCGAGGCATTTACGGAAACTTCAGGATGCCGCCGGTACGGAAACCAGGCCTCCGGGGTGTCGTTCGAGACGACCTGCGAGGTCCAGCTCCAGCAAAACCAAATACACCTCCGGCATCGGCAGGTTCGTATAGCGCATGATCTCGTCGATTTCCACCGGGGTCGGTCCCAATGCATCAACAATGCGGGACCTGCTTGCGTCAGTAACTTCGGTCGGTAGCGGCGCCGGGTCGGGGACCG
The DNA here is from genome assembly GCA_965228435.1 of Hoeflea sp. Taxonomy (GTDB): domain Bacteria; phylum Pseudomonadota; class Alphaproteobacteria; order Rhizobiales; family Rhizobiaceae; genus Hoeflea_A. The sequence goes on from OZ245818.1 coordinate 6,390,845, forward strand.
CCACTTCCGGCGCGTCGAAATTCAGCCTTGCCTGTGGCTCATCAATCAAAGGGGCCAGGGCCTCGAGGACATCAGCCGGTCCGGTCGTCAAAATCGCGCCGTCCTTGATCAGGTTGTTGGTCCCACGGGCGCGCGGGTCGAGCGGAGAGCCAGGAACGGCAAAAACCAGGCGACCGAGCTCACCGGCCAAACGGGCGGAGATTAGAGAACCGGACTTCTGTGCCGCTTCGATAACGACCAGTCCGAGCCCGATTCCCGCTACAATCCGATTGCGGCGCGGAAAATCTCGGGCTCGTGGTTCCCAGCCGAATGGCATTTCACTGACCGCCGCGCCCCGCTCGACCAGCTCGTCCAAAAGGGGAATGTTTTGCGACGGATAAGGACGGTCGAGTCCGCCAGCAAGCACTGCTATGGTGCCAGTTGCCAGGGATGCTCGATGGGCTTCCGCATCGATCCCGCGAGCCAGTCCGGAAGTCACCGAATATCCTGCCTTGCCAACGCCGTTTGCCATGCCCCGTGCCATCTGCATTCCGGTTATCGATGCGTCGCGGGAGCCGACGATGGAGACCGACGGGCTTGAGAGCACCTCCATCTGCCCGCGCACGGCAAGAAGTGGTGGCGCGCCTTCAGACCAACGCAGGGCATTGGGATAGGCAGCATCTGCTGAGGCGACAAAACGACAGCCGAGCTTGTCGGCATGCTCCCATTCGGCTTCAGCCCGATCCATTGGGCAGATCCGCAATTGCCGGCCGGCTCCGCCTCGACGTGAGAGATCGGGGAGCGCCTCCAGGGCTGTTTCCGCTGATCCGAATCGTTCAATCAGCCTGTGGAAGGTGACAGCGCCGACATTTTCGCTGCGCGCCAGCCGCAACCAGGAAAGCTTCTGGTTGTCTGTCAGTTTCTGGATTGGAAGACCGTCGCCGGTCACCGTCATCCCTTTTCCCCGATGCGGCTTTCCTCTCCGGCAAGCAACCTGCCGATATTCTCCCGGTGCTTGATAATGATGATCGCGCTCATAACCGTCAGCAGCTCTGCGACCTGGATGTCGCCAAGCAGAAACAGCGCAACCGGCACGACGATCGCGGCAATCAGCGCTGCGAGGGAAGAGTAGCGGCTGACAAAGGCCGTCAGAAGCCAGACCACGCCAAAAATCAGAAAGCCGAGGGGCTGAAGTCCGAGAAGGACCCCCAAATAGGTGGCCACGCCTTTGCCGCCCTTGAATTTCAACCAGACAGGAAAGAGGTGACCGATAAAGGCACCGAAGCCGGCGATGACCGCCAGATCAGGCCCATAGAAGCTGCCGATCAGAACAGCCGCGGTTCCCTTGAGTGCGTCCAGGAGCAGAGTTGCTGCTGCCAGCCCCTTTTTACCGGTGCGTAAGACATTGGTGGCTCCGATGTTGCCGGATCCAATGTTGCGCACGTCACCGAGCCCGGCCATGCGGGTCAACAGCAGCCCGAACGGAATGGACCCCAGAAGGTAGCCGGCAACCAGGGCCAGCGAGTAGTAGGGCAGGCTTAGCTGCCAGCTGATCGGATCGGGCACAGCGTCCCCTTGCTTGTCTGTCTCACCACAACCGGTCGCTCCCTTTTCGAGCGAGTCGTCGATCGCGATACGATGCTGCGGTTTCTGTCACTATACAACCGGACCGGGAATTCCGGAAACTCAACAGCCTTTATGACGCTTCGTAGACGGCCTTTCCTGCCACCATCGTCAGTGCCACACGACCTTGAAAGCGAGCATCTTCGAATGGCGTGTTCTTCGACCGCGATCGCAAGGTATCCTTCGTGACGATCCACGGTTCGTCAAGATCGACCACTGCAAAGTCGGCCGGACTGCCAGGCTTCAGCGACCCGGCCTCGAGCCCGAAGATCGATGCCGGTTTGGTCGACAAGGCATCGATCAGGCGGATCAGCGGCACCTCTTCATTGTGATGCAGGCGCAGCGCGGCCGCCAAAAGTGTCTCAAGCCCGATGGCGCCGTCGGCTGCATCTGCGAATGGCAACCTCTTTGTGTCAACATCCTGGGGGTCGTGCGAGGAAACGATAATATCGATGTCGCCTTCGCGCAGGCCTTCGATCATGGCCTGACGGTCCTCCTCGGCGCGCAGCGGTGGGGAAAGCCGGAAGAAGGTCCGGTACTCACCGATGTCGTTTTCATTGAGTGACAGGTGGTTGATCGAGACTGCACACGTCACGTCGGCTCCGCGATTTCTGGCTGTTTTGACCGCCGATAGCGAGTCCGCCGTCGAAATCTTGGCTGCGTGGTATCGAACGCCGGTGAGGTGTGCCAGACGCAGGTCGCGTTCCAGGGGGATGATTTCCGCCTCTCGTGGAATGCCCTCGAGACCAAGCCAACTGGCAAACAGGCCCTCGTTCATCACGCCCTGTGCGGCCAGCACTTCATCGTTGGTTTCGCAGGCAACGACAAGACCGAAGTCACGGGCGTAGGTCAGCGCGCGGCGCAACACGAGCGTGTTGGAGATCGATTTGCGTCCGTCAGTCAGGAGCACCGCACCGGCGTCGCGCAGCAGACCGAACTCGGTCAGTTCCTTGCCGTTCAACCCCTTGGTGATGGCGGCAGCGGGATAAATGTGGATCGGGGATTGTTCGCGCGCGGTGCGCAGGACGAATTCGACAAGGGCCACATCGTCGATGACCGGATCGGTATCGGGCATCATGATCAGCGAGGTTACGCCGCCAGCGGCAGCGGCTTCACTGGCGGATTTGATGGTTTCGCGATGCTCGGCACCGGGTTCGCCGACGAAAACGCGCGCGTCGACGAGACCCGGAATGACCAGCTTGCCGCTGCAATCGACGACACGCGCACTATCAGGAATAGGCTGCGTTCCCGGTTGGCAGCTCTCGATGCGCCCCTCGGCCACTGTCAATGTGCCGGGGCCGTCGAAGTCCTGGGACGGATCAACGATGCGGGCGTTGGTCAGGACCAGCTTTGTCACTGAGGAGGTCCTCCATTGCCCAGAAGCAGTGTTTCCATGACTGCCATGCGGACAGCGACCCCCATCTCCACCTGGGCTTCGATGACACTCTGAGGACCGTCGGCGATCTCCGAAGCGATTTCGACCCCGCGGTTCATTGGCCCTGGATGCATGACGAGTGCATCGCCGCGAGCGCGGGTCAGCTTCTCGGCGTCCAGGCCGAAATAGCGAAAGTATTCGCGCACGGAGGGAACGAACGACCCGGTCATGCGCTCACGCTGCAGCCGCAGCATCATCACCACGTCGACATCCTCAAGCCCCTCATGCATGTCATGGAACACTTCCACACCCATCTGTTCGATGCCTGCAGGCAGAAGGGTGGACGGCGCCACGACCCGCAACCGCGCTCCCAGAGCGCCAAGCAGGATCATGTTGGACCGGGCGACACGGCTGTGCAGCACGTCGCCGCAAATTGCGACCGTCAGGCCGGCGATGCGCCCTTTTTCACGGCGAATCGTCAAGGCGTCGAGGAGTGCCTGAGTCGGATGTTCGTGGGAACCGTCACCGGCGTTGACCACCGAGCAATCGACTTTTTGTGCCAGCAACGCGCAGGCTCCGGCGGAGGCGTGGCGGACCACCAGGATGTCCGGATGCATCGCGTTGAGCGTCATGGCGGTGTCGACCAGCGTTTCACCCTTCTTGACCGATGAATTGCCGACCGACATGTTCATGACATCGGCACCCAAACGCTTCCCGGCGAGTTCGAAAGACGCCTGGGTGCGGGTTGAAGCCTCGAAAAACAGGTTGATCTGCGTCAGACCGCGCAGCGTGTTGGTCTTCTTTTCCCTTTGTCGACTCAGCTTGACGGCTTCATCGGCCTTGTCGAGCAGGAAGGCGATCTCCATTTCCGACAATCCGTTGATGCCGAGCAAATGGCGATGGGAAAAAACCATTGATGGCACTCGCTTCTTGGGTCGATTGGCGCTTCTATAGGCGCGATACGGCCGTACGGCAAGAAACCCGGGAGGAATGTCGTGGCTGGTCCCCAGCATCATTGCGGCCTTGACCGCGATCCACAATGATTGCACGAGAAGCAGGCGCTCCGCACCCCGAACGAAACGGATATTCATGCCGATACAGAAACCGACTCGAAGCACCCATGACGTATTCAACCAGTCGGCACCGTACGCCGGCATCAACGCCTATCTTGCGGATCCGATTCTGAGTGAGGTCGGGCGCGAGATGCCGCAAGCGTTGCGGGACGGTTTCTCTTCCATCGGCAAATTCGTGACCACCCCCGAGGCTCAGGAATTGGCGCGCATCGCCAATCAGTCCACCCCGCAGCTCAAGACCTTCGATTCCCGTGGCAATCGGATTGATGAAGTGGAGTTTCATCCGGCCTATCACGCCTTGATGCGGCGCTCCTGTGCGATCGGCCTCCACAGCTCGATTTGGGAAAACGTTCCGGACGAGAAGGGCATTGCCCATCGGGCGAGGGGAATTCGCTTTTTCCTGACCGCCGGCCTCGAATGCGGACACCTTTGCCCGATCACCATGACCAGCGCATCTATGGCATCGATCAAGACCAATCCTGCCGTAGAGGTCAATTGGGCGCCGAAGATCCTGTCTCGAAAGTATGATTCGTCACAGCGGCCGGCCAGTCAGAAAAGCGGCGTGACCATCGGCATGGGCATGACCGAGAAGCAGGGTGGAACCGACGTTCGCGTGAACACCAGCACGGCGCTCAAGGCCAGCGAGGGCATTTACCGCCTGACTGGACACAAGTGGTTCATGTCAGCACCGATGAGCGACGCCTTCCTGATGTTGGCACAGATGGAAGAGGGGCTCGGTTGCTTCCTGGTTCCCCGATTCCTGCAGGATGGCGAGCGCAATGGCCTGCAGTTTCAGCGCCTCAAGGACAAGCTTGGAAATCGCTCCAATGCGTCGAGCGAGGTCGAGTTCATCAATTCCTACGGTTACCTTCTGGGTGAACCGGGGAAGGGGGTGCGGACCATTCTCGAAATGGTGACTCTGACGCGGCTGGATTGCGCTCTGGCTTCAGCCGGTATCATGCGCGCTTCGCTGGCTGAGGCGGTGCACCACTGTCGCGGGCGAAAGGTGTTCAGCCAGATGCTGGTGGATCAACCGCTGATGACGCGGGTGCTGGCGGATATGGCGCTTGATGTGGCCGCCGCCACGGCGCTGGTCATGCGACTGGCTGCCGCCTTCGATCGCGCTGCCGTCGATCCACGGCAGGCGGCCTATGTGCGTGTGATGACCCCGGTGATCAAATACTGGATCTGCAAGATGGCGCCGCCTCTTATCTACGAGGCGATGGAGTGTCTTGGCGGCAACGGTTATGTCGAAGAGCGGGCTCTGGCACGACACTACCGGGAGGCTCCGGTCAATGCGATCTGGGAAGGATCGGGCAATGTCATGGCGCTCGATCTCGTGCGTGTCCTTCGCAATGATATCGGACAGTTCGAAACGGTCGTTGCCACGCTTGCCGGTGATCTTGGAGCGCACTCCAAGAGAACGGTCGACGTGCTGGCCGCAGCGGCAGCGCTGTGCCAACGCGACGAGAGTGCTGCCCGGTTGCTGGTGGAACAGTTGGCATTGTCCGCTGCTGCCGCGGAGCTTCATCGGCTGGGTGCCGGTGGCATTGCCGACGCATTTGCTGAATCGCGGCTCGCTGGCGCGCATCGGACAACCTACGGAATGCTGGATCTGCGGTTTAATGCGGCGCAGATCGTCGACCTTCTCTACCCGGTCGACACAAGCGTCGCGAAGTAGACGATCAAAGGTAGCGTCAGAAACGATCCGGCCGTTTGCAGCGTTGTGATCGTCGCATAGAGCGGTGCGTCTCCGCCGAGTTGACGCGCCAGGAGATAGCCGTTCATGGCCGTCGGAACACCACCGCAGAGAGCGAGGATCACAAGATTTTCGCCGCGCAATCCGAACAGCATGCAGGCGGCTGTCAGAACCAGCGGATAGACCTGCAGCTTGACGGTTGTAAACAGCAACGCCAGAAACCGCGGCCGCAGCGTATCGCGAATGCGCAAGCCCGCACCAACCAGGATCAACCCCATGCCGAGGGACGCATTGGCCACCAGTTCGACGGCCTTTTCCACCGGCGCATAGAGGGTGACTTCGAAGTGCCGCATGAGAAGACTGGCAAGGCATGCCACGATCATCGGGTTGGTCAGAATGCGCCGGAGGAACGACAGGAAGTTTTGTTCCGAATTGAGGAACCAGGCCATGATGCTGACATTGCCCAGATTGATCGGGATCAGGACGATGGCCATGACCAGTGCGGTCAGCGCCAGGCCGTTTGCTCCGAACAATCGGTCGGTGATCGCCAGGGCAATAAAGCCGTTCCAGCGCGTTGTCGTCTGAATGACTGTGGTGAATTCCGCTTCCGTCACGCCGCGCGATTTGAAAATGGACCAGGCCGCTATCAGCGCAATGAACGATAGGGCGACCGTCAGCAGACAGCCGGCTGCGACCCCGGTGATTTCGAAGCCGCCGAAATCGGCGCGTAGAAGCGTCAGGAAGACAATCGCCGGAATGAGCACGTAGTAGCCGACTTCCTCCAAGCCATGCCAAACCGAGCGGTCGACGATGGGAGCACGCTTCAAGATGACGCCAAGCACGACGAGCAGAAAAATTGGAAGGATGCTTTCGAATATCGGGATCATGGAACGTCCGAGGAGGGCTGCCGATGATGTCTTAGGCGCTTCCTGATCGGCTCACAAGGTCAGCCAAGCCACCAGGATCATCGATGTTAACGTTCTGTTAACCTTAACAATTGGTTTACGTTGCGTCCCACCGGCAAAGCCATCAAGTTGATTCAACGCCCTCGACATCAAGCTCGTTGCGGGTGAGCGCTTCGGCCCGGCGGCAAGGGTCGGGACGATTTTTGGCCCACAATCGCCGCTGCAAGGGGACGGACCGCATGAAGTGGCTGCTGCTGGCCTGGCTAATTCCAGTTGCTCTCATAGGCGGTTGGTATGGTCTGTCCTATCACGACATTCACTTCGGTTTTGTGATGCTGTCCCGACGGGCGCACGACCTGGTGTTCCAGATCTATGGCAACATCCTTGGCATGCCGCCACAGGACATTCCGCCACTTCTTTTCAAGGCGATTGTGATCGATACGCTGATCGTCATGGGCATTGTGGCGCTGCGCTATCGCAAGGCGATCATCGCCTGGATACGGGCAAAGCGCTCCGCCTATGCCGACGTGCCGGCCGAGAGCGAAGAAAGCCTGTCCAAGGCGCCCTGAAGGATAAATGCCGCCGCCGCGGCATCGATCCGCTCAGCGCGCTTCTTGCGTGACACATCCATCTCGATCAGCGCACGTTCGGCAGCAACGGTGGACAGCCGTTCGTCCCAGAAAGCAAATCCCAGTGATGTCTTTTCCGCCATGTTGCGAACAAAGGCTCGCGTCGCCTGAGCCCGAGATCCCTCTGACCCATCCATATTGACCGGCAGACCGATCACGCATCCGCCGACGCGTTCACGTTCCAGAAGAGCAAGCAGTGTCTCGGCGTCCTGGCTGAACTTTCTCCGGCGGATCACCTCTCGCGGGGTTGCCAGGGACAAACCGAGATCGCTGATTGCAACGCCGATTGTCTTGGTGCCCAGGTCGAGACCGGCAAGAACCTGTCCAGGCTTCAAGGCGGCCGCCAGATCCTCAAGCGTCACATCAGCCATGATGGCCCCTTCATTCGAGTTTTCTCCGGTTCGTTCTTTTCACCACCCCTGTCAAGCCATAAGCTGCCGGCGAAGAAAATGCAGGAGGAAACGACAGATGCGCATTCAGTGGTTGGGGCATTCGGCATTTCGGCTGGAGATTGCCAAGGCAAACATCCTGATCGACCCGTTCTTTACCGGAAATCCGAGCTTCGAAAATCTGGACCGCAAGGAAGCCGTCCGCGATGTGTCCCACATCGTTTTGACCCACGGTCATGGCGACCACGTCGGCGACACCGTGGAGATCGCCAAGGAGACCGGTGCGACGGTGATTGCCAATTTTGACCTGTGCATGTGGCTCGGCCATACCGGCGGACTGGAAAAGCTCGATCCCGGCAACACCGGCGGCACCATGAGCCATGACGGTTTTTCCGTCACCCTGGTCAATGCGCTTCACTCGTCGGCCTCCATCACCGAAGACGGGGTTTCGCATTGTTTGGGCAACGCCAACGGTGTGGTGTTGCATTTCGAGGATGAGCCGACACTTCTGCACATGGGCGACACGGACATCTTTTCCGACATGGCACTGATTCAGGAACTGCATCAGCCGCAGATCGGGATCGTGCCCATCGGTGACCGGTTCACCATGGGCGGTGCAGTGGCCGCGTTGGCGTGTCGTCGCTATTTCGAATTTTCGACCATAGTGCCATGCCACTACGGGTCATTCCCGATCATCGACCAGACCGCAGACAAGCTGATCGAAGCGATCGGGGATCAGGCCGACCGTGTGAAAGCGCCGGCGCCGGGTGAATGGCTGGAGATCTCTTCCTAAAAGGCCTTTTCTAAGCGGCTTGCCCTTGCTCGACAGCAGGGCTATAGCCAGCGTCGAAAACCGATGCTGCGGAGCCGTTCCCATGTCAGTCGATCAGAAGACCGTTAAACGCGTTGCCCATCTGGCCAGGATCGCCGTTTCCGATGAGGAAGCGGCGAAAATGGAGGGTGAACTCAATGCGATCCTCGGATTCGTGGAACAGTTGAATGAGGTCGACGTCGAGGGTGTCGAGGCGATGACCTCGGTGACGCCGATGGAAATGAAGAAACGCCAGGATGCGGTGACCGATGGCGGCAAGGCGGCCGACATCGTCGCGAATGCTCCGGAGAGTGAAGACAACTTTTTTCTGGTGCCAAAGGTCGTCGAGTAGACGAGCTCCGAGAATTTCCGCGATACGACGCAGCCGCAGATACGAACAGCATGCTTCCCGAAAGTGATGTGAAATGAGTGAACTGACCCGTCTGACGATCGCCGAAGCCCGCGACAAGTTGCGCGCCGGCGAGATCAAGTCGGCTGAACTGACGCAGGATTACCTGGATGCTATTGAGGCGGCCAATGACGCGTTGAACGCCTATGTGGTGGTCACGCCGGACAAGGCCTTGCAGATGGCGTCGCAGTCGGACGAGCGGCTTGCACGGGGCGAAGGCGGCGCGCTTGAAGGCATTCCGCTTGGTATCAAGGATCTGTTTGGCACCGAAGGCGTCCACACGCAGGCCTGCAGCCACATCCTTGAAGGGTTCAAGCCGCGCTATGAATCGACCGTCACGGCAAACCTTTGGGCGGACGGCGCGGTCATGCTGGGCAAGCTCAATATGGATGAGTTTGCCATGGGTTCGTCCAACGAGACCTCCTGTTACGGGCCCGTCACCAACCCGTGGCGGGCAAAGAACGACAACAAGGCACTGGTGCCCGGCGGGTCATCGGGCGGTTCCGCCACATCGGTTGCCGCCCATCTGTGCGCCGCGGCGACCGCAACCGATACCGGGGGGTCGATCCGCCAGCCGGCCGCCTTCACGGGCACTGTAGGGATCAAACCGACCTACGGCCGCTGCTCGCGCTGGGGTATCGTCGCCTTTGCTTCGTCTCTCGACCAGGCGGGGCCGATCACCCGCGATGTCCGGGACGCGGCGATCATGCTGAAATCCATGGCGTCCAGCGATCCGAAGGACACGACCTCGGTCGATCTGCCGGTGCCGGACTATGAAGCTGCGCTGGGTCAATCGATCAAAGGCATGAAAGTCGGAATTCCGAAAGAGTACCGGATGGACGGCATGCCGCAGGAAATCGAGATCCTGTGGCAGAAAGGCATTGCCTGGCTAAAGGACGCCGGTGCAGAGATTATCGACATCACGCTCCCACACACGAAATACGCGCTTCCTGCCTACTATATTGTCGGGCCGGCCGAAGCCTCGTCGAACCTCGCCCGCTACGACGGCGTGCGTTACGGCTTGCGTCACTCCGGCGAAGATATCGTCGAGATGTATGAGAAGACCCGATCAGACGGGTTTGGGGCCGAAGTCAAGCGGCGGGTGCTGATCGGAACCTATGTGCTATCGGCCGGCTATTACGACGCCTACTATCTCAAGGCACAGAAGGTCCGTACGCTGATCAAGCGTGATTTCGAGCAGGTCTTCGCCGACGGGATCGATACAATCCTGACACCGGCCACACCGTCCGCAGCTTTCGGAATTGCCGATCAGGACATGGCAGCCGACCCCGTCAAGATGTACCTCAACGACATCTTCACGGTCACGGTCAATATGGCTGGCCTGCCGGGCATCGCTGTTCCGGCCGGTCTGGACGACAAAGGCTTGCCTCTTGGTCTGCAATTGATCGGCAGGCCCTTCGAAGAAGAGACCCTGTTCCGCGCTGCCCATGCAATCGAACAGGCCGCCGGCCACTTTGAAGCTGAAAAGTGGTGGTGAAATAGTCCGTAGGAAAAACCGACTTTGGTCAGCTCAAGGACTGACTGTCCGGTTTGTTTGAATTCCGGTATTTGGCTCAGTTCGAACCGGAAAACACTCTTTCATAACCGGCCAGCTTGGCAGCCCATTCCGCGTTTTCCAAGATCCCCCGGTTAACGATGCCCTCGGGATGGTCCCCGTCCATCAGTGACTCGACTGCTCGGATGTCGGCAGCGCCAATGTTCGCAAAGCACTGATCGGTCCAGCACAGCGAATGGGGGGTGAGGATCACATTTTCCATGGCGTAAAGCGGATTGTCTGTGGCTGACGGTTCTTGTTCGAAGACGTCCAGGCCCGCGCCGGCAATGGTCCTGTTCCTTAACGCCTCGATGAGAGCTGCCTCGTCGACGATCGGACCGCGTGCCGTGTTGATGACAAACGCTGTGGGCTTCATCAGCGCTAGTCTTTCTGCATTGACCAGGCCGGTTGTCTCCGGAGTCCACGGACAATTCACGCAGACAAAGTCGGAGTGTCGAAACACATCCTCAATCGGCGTCAGTTTGACACCCAGGGATTTGGCCACTTCCTCGTCCGCATAGGGGTCGTGGGCAATCAAGTTCATGCCGAAAGGGGCTGCAAGGCGGAACATCTCCGCACCGATATTGCCGATGCCGATCGATCCCAGGGTCAACCCGACCAGACCCTGTCCCATATGGTCGATGCGTTTGGCCCAGCCGGGCGGGCCCTTTCGTGTGAGGCTGTCCTTGATCAGCAGCCGTCCTGAAAGTGCCAATATGAATGTCATGATGGCGACCGCAACGGGGCGTCTGACGCCACTGGGGGTGATGACCAGCGCTGCATTGTTTGCGTCACACGCGGGGATATCGACATTGTCGTAACCGACACCGAAACGGGCGACCATCGACAGGCGGTTGTCGCCCGGAAAGCTGTCCGCATCGAACTTGGCGCCGAGCAGGATCAGCGCATCGAAATCCACCATGTGCGCCTTGTCTATGCGGCCATCGGTGACCGGCACGAACGCCCAGTCGATCCGTGGGTCGTCGGTGAGCGGCGACAGGTCGAACGAAGGAAAAGCCGGGGTCCCGTCGGGTTTGACAAAATCCTGGCTGAGGGCAACTCGGAATCTGTCCATAACTCACTCCTTCCCAGTTTGAGCGGTTTCTCCGATTTCCGCACGTACCGCGGCATAGCCTTCTCTGAGAGCGCGGCCCAGGAGCCAGAGGTCGCCGAGATAGCAAATGAAATCACAGCCCTCCGAATTGAGCCGCGCGGCTTCTTCAGCCGAGCCGGCGAGGCGGCCGACGCTCTTTCCATGGCGCTTCGCGGCGGCCATGACTTGGGCTACGGCATCCTTGAACCGGGCATCTTCGAATTGGCCGGCAATGCCGAGAGAGGCGCTGAGGTCGAGGTGACCGATCCACAGGCACTCCACACCGTCCAGCGCCGCTATGGCGTCACTGTTGTCGACTCCTTCCGCGGTCTCGATCAACGCTGTAAAGCCGATCTTCGCGTTGGCCGCTGCGATTGCGTCTGCAATGGGCATGGCGATGTAGTCATCATGGGCGATACCGAAGGCACAGCCGCGTTTTCCCACCGGAGGGTACTTGACGGCATCGATGCAAGCCTGCGCCTGGGCCACGGTGCTCAACATCGGCGGTATGATGCCTTGGGCGCCGATATCGCATGCCCTCGCAAGATGGTGCGGCTCCTGGCTTGGCGGCCGCAGGACAGTGGCAATTCCCGCGTCATGCAAATGACGCAGCAGGGTTGCGACAGTCTCGAAGCCGAAGCCGCTATGTTCCATGTCGACAAAGGCGAACTCGGTGCCGGCCGCCGCCAGAATCCGGCCGATCCCAGGCGAGGAGAACTCACCGATATAGGTGCCGAGCTTCAGGTTTCGGTTCTTCGTCAGGTCGGTAAAGCTGGCCAATGTCTCGCTCCCTTTTCGTAATATCCGGTCAGCGTCCCGGGCTGACGGCCTGATTTGTTTTGGAATCGAAAAACACGGTTCTATCCATGGCGACGCTTAGGCCGATTTCCCGATTGGCGACATCAACCGCGTGGGCATCGAGTTCCGCCACCATGTGTGTGCCACTTTGCGAGAAACTGCCGTAGGTGCGCGAACCTGTTGGCTGGACGACTTCGATTTTCGCCTGAAATGACCGCTCCGGACTGTCGTCTCGGGCAAAATGCTCGGGCCGGACGCCCCAGAGGTATTGCCCATCCTTCAGCTGGTGGTGTCCCTGGCCGGCCGGGTCGAACGCAATCGCCTGTCCGTCAGGCAGCTGCAACTGGCCGCCATTGATGGTGATCGGCAGGAAGTTCATCGTCGGCGACCCAAGGAAACCAGCGACGAATGTGTTGGCGGGCTGTTCGAACAATTCGAGCGGAGATCCCTGCTGCTCGATGGATCCGTCACGCAGCAGCACGATCCGGTCGGCCAGTGTCATGGCTTCGATCTGGTCATGGGTGACGTAAATGAATGTCTTGCCAAGCTGTGCATGCAAACGTTTGATCTCTTCGCGCATGCCGTCGCGCAGTTTGGCGTCCAGGTTGGAGAGCGGCTCGTCGAGCAGATAAAGGTCCGCGTCTCGAACGATCGCCCGCCCTATGGCGACGCGCTGGCGCTGGCCGCCCGAAAGTTCACGCGGAAAGCGCTGCAGATAGTCGCTGATGTCGAGCAGATCAGCGGCCCACGCGACCTGCCGGTCGATTTCGGCTTGTGATGTTTTGCGTGCCCGAAGGCCGAAAGCGATGTTTTCAAAGACGTTGAGATAGGGGTAGAGCGCGTAGCTCTGGAAAACCATGGCGATGTTGCGTTCGCGCGGCGCGAGATTGGCGATCGTCCGACCGCCCAGCACAAGATCGCCGCTTGAAATTTCTTCGAGTCCGGCGATGCTCCTCAACAGAGTGCTCTTGCCGCATCCTGATGGTCCGACGAGCACCACGAATTCGCCTTCGGGAACCTGCAGCGAGATGTTCCTCACGGCGTGAACCGATCCGTAATACTTGTTCACCTGGTCGATGCTGAGTTCCGACATTTTCTAACCCTTGACTGCGCCCATGGAGATGCCGCGGACGATGAAGCGCTGCATGGTGCCGACGACGAGGATCATCGGCAGCACACCGAGCATGCTCATGGCGCCGATCTTCGACCAGAAGGTCGATTGCGATCCGAAATAGCCGGTGACCTTGACCGTGTAGGTGACCACCTCGGATCGGGTCAGGATCAGAGCGAAGAGAAACTCGTTCCAGGCAAATATGAAGGTGAAGACGGCGGTGGCGAACAGACCGCCTCGTGCCATTGGCATGACGACCTTCCAAAGCACGGCCCAGCGCGACAGCCCGTCGACCAATGCGCTCTGTTCAAGTTCCAGCGGGATCTCCTGCAGATAGCCCCGCATCATCCAGGTGACATAGGGAATATTGAAAGCCGTGTAGAGCAGGATCAGTCCGGTATAGGTGTCGACCAGTTCCAGGCCGACGAACAGGAGGAAGACCGGAAAGGCGATGCAGATCGGAGGGATCATTCGCTGCGAGATAATCCAGATCGCCAGATTGTCGCCACCGGTGCGATATCGGACAATGGAATAGGCGGCGAGTGTGCCAAACGCCATGGCAAGCACAGTGGATATGCTGGCGGTCACCAGACTGTGCCAAACCGACCAGGCATCTCCATCGCGAAACAGGGTCGCATAGGCGGAGAGGTCCAGTCCGGCCGGGAGCCAGACCGGTGGATAGGCGAAGATCTCCTCCGGCGACTTGACCGATATCGCCGCCAGCCAGTAGATCGGAAAAATGAAGAGGATCGCCGCAGCAATCGCAATTGCGGTGCACAGCGCGAGGCGCCAGCCGCGGTCCCAGCGTTTCATCGCGCCACCTCCACGCGCCGCAGCGCCAGACCGACCAGCACGGTCAGCAGCACGATGACCAGAAAGGCGATGGCAGCCGAATAGCTGATCTCGAATTCTCGGAAAGCCATCTGATAGGCGTAGATGGAGATCGTTTCGGTGCGAGTTCCGGGCCCGCCCTGGGTCATCGTCCAGATCACATCGAACAGGCGGAACAGATCCAGTGCCCGGATCAACACGGCGATTATCATAACCGGAGCGATGGCGGGCAGCACAATCTTGCGAAATGTCATCCAGCGCGACGCTCCGTCTATTTCGGCCGCTTCGAGCTGTTCCTGGTCAACATTGGACAACGCCGCCAGCAGGATCAGGAACATGAAAGGTGTCCACTGCCAGACCTCGGCGATCATGATGGCCGGCCAGACAAGCAGCGGATCGACTGTCCACAAAAGCTTGACGTCGCCACCTGCGATCCAGCCGATGATCTGGTTCACCGGGCCGAAACGCTGGTCCAGCATCAGCCTCCACGTCGATCCGGCAACGATTGGCGAGATCACTGTCGGCAGCAAGATGATGGCGACGAGGACCTGTTTGAAAGGAATGTTTCGCAGAAAGAGCAGTGCCAGGAGATACCCGAGAACAAGCTCGATTGGCAGCGCAACCGCCGTAAATAGAACCGTGTGCAGTAGCGATTCCCAGAGGCGTGCGTCCTCGAAAAGCCGCGAGTAATGGATGAAGCCCTGGAAACTGCGAATGTCGTCGAACATGGAAATGTTCTGAAAACTGACGACGACAAGTTTGACGAACGGATAAAGTCCGATCAGCAGAAGAAGCAGGATCGCCGGTGCGATGAGCACATATTTGAACGTGCGCTCGTTGTCCAGAAAACCGGAACCCGTTGCCGGACGGTTCATCGATCTCGTTCCTCCCCATTGGTCCGGGCCGCCCGTGTCGAGCGGCCCGGATTAGCGATCAGTTGGGATAGGCGTTGGGCTTGTTGGCCCAGTCCTGGTAGACACGCCGCTGCTTGTCGACACCGATCCTCTCGGTCAGGGCGTCCCACTGCGCTGCCAGATCGTCGGCGATCTGTTTCGGGTCGTCCCCGGCCCACAGCTTGCCGAGTGCCTGGCGGATGCCCTCTTCGTAGCGGTCCACCTGGATCAGCGACAGGTCGAGCAATCCGGTCTCGGAACCCTGTTTCAGGGTGGCGAGGTATTCCGGCGCGCTCGGCCAACGATTGAGGTATTCTTCGCTGGTGAAATGGCTGTCACGGAACGGATCACGCAGCGCGTATGGCAGTTGCACACGTTGTAGGCTGATTTCCGGACTGTTCATCCACTGAATGAACAGATAGGCCGCTTCCTTGTTCTTGCTGCCTGACGCCACCGCCAGTGAGAAACCGGCCGCGAGTTGGGGCCGACCGCCTGGAGGCAGCGCATAGCCAATCTTGTCGGCAACCTTGGTTTCGGGAATCCAGTTCAACGCCTCGGTTCCCTTTCCGTAGCCGGCAGCCCAGCGTCCGACCGGCGGCCAGGATACCGTCATGGCAAGATCGCCTGCAAGGAAGGCATTGAAAGGTTCGATGAAGCCCCAACTCTCGACACCCGGCGGCATGAACTTGGTGTCGTCGCGCATTTCGGTGAGGACACGCACGCCGATGTCAGAATTGACCGTGGCTTTCATTGTCTCCGGATCGAAGAACTTGCCGCCTTCCACGCGGAATCGTTCCTGGAACAGGTAGTGGGCGTTGCCCGGCTGGTGGATGCCACCGGCGCCGTAGAGATCAGGCGCAAACTTGTCGGTGAAGAACTGACCGATGTCGCGATATTCGTTCCACGTTTTGGGCGGAGCCAGATCATAGCCGTGCTTGGCCTTGAACTCGGCCATGTTGTTCGGGTCTTCGAAGAGATCCTTGCGGTAGTAGAGGACCAGAACATCGCCATCATCCGGGAAACCGTAGATCGTGTCCTCGACCTTCATCTGGTTGTCGCGATACACCGGCGCGATGGTCTGCAGATCGCCGGAATAGCCGTATTTCTCGACCATGTCGTCGAGCGGCGTCAGGGCGCCGGCTAGCGCCAGATCCGGCATTTGAGCCGGCACCACGTTGAGCACGTCGTAGGCACCGGTTCCGGCGCGGTGTGCCTGCATGATCTTGGTGAAGATCTCGGGCAGGGGGGATTCGATGACATTGACCTTGATGCCCGTCAGCTCTTCCCACATGGGGCCTGTGAAGTTTTTCGGGTCGAGCGGCTGAAGGCCTGCTTCGTAAAGCACGTTGATCGTTGTACCCGAATATTGTTTGGCGGCTTCCACTGCACGGTCCGCAGCACTTTCCGCATGGGCCGGCGCGTTGCCGGTGATTATCGCGAAGGCCGCGGCCGCCGTGGCCATGAACGTCCTTCGCGCCATCGAGAGTGTCGTCATCGTCTCCTCCTTGGTTTTGCAGCCCTCAGGCCGCCCGTTGTGGATCGCATATGTCCTTGACGGACTCCTTGACTGCGTCCGGATCGAATATGCGATCGAGCCAGCCCTCCTTGAAAATCAGAGGCCTGGCCTTTTCGATGGCCAGCAATGCACCATCGGAAAACTTGCCTTCCGGGAATGCTCCGAAAGCGATTGCGAGCTCGATGTTGAGATGACCGAGCATGAAATCCATTGCCGCTTGTTCGGGGACACCACGCCGCACAGCTTCGTCAACGGCGTCACGTACCGATAGCGCCAATGTCGCGCCGATCGTTTCCGAAAGGGCCGGCTCCAGGATCGCCAGCTGTTCCACTGTGCAGCGGTGGGCGCGATCGACCGGAGCATAGAATGCGCGGGCGATTGCTTCGCATTCGCCATAGTGGTCTTCCGGCCCCTGCATGAGTGCGCAGACGATGTGCTGGACGGCATGGGCGCCGCCGAAGAAATCCCGCTGAGCCTCGGGCTCGGTTTCGAAGCCGAACAACGCTGGATGGCAAGGATGGGAGATGAAATAGGTGACGTCGTCGCGCACCGGCATCTGGTCGGCATGAGGTGCGGCGGCGTCCAGAACGATAACCGCAGTGCCCGGGGCGATCTTGTCGATAATGCTCCCGGCTACGGTGCCGATCAGTCGATCCGGAACCGCCAGGATAACGGCGTCGGCGCCACCAATTGCGGTGTCGAGATCGATGCACTCAACATCAAGAAGCTCCTTCAGCCGATCTCGGCCTGCCTGAGAAACCTCGACGTGGGTCACCGAGTAAGGGCTCTCCTTGAGGTTGGTTGCCAACCGGACACCCATTTTTCCGCCCGCGCCGACCAAAGCGATCTTTTTCATGAAAGTCTCCCGATTAGTGTATTCCGCCGTTTCTGACCTGCCCGAAGAAGTCCGGGTCGCCCATCTGGCCCCCCTTGAGCGCCAGTTCGAAGCCGGTTTCCGCATCATCGCGATGCGCCATGCAAAGGGCTGCCCCATGTGCAATCGGCGCGAGCGCCGTTAGGGCGAAAACACCGAGTTCCGCCGTCGCATGGCTTGATGTGTCGCCGCCGGCGATGACAGCCCGTTCGATGTCCGCCTCTTCCAGCAAACGATGCATCAGCTTTCCCAGCCCCGAGCCGACCCGCGCGTTGACCGGCTCAGGGGATTGCCCGGCCGCCGCGATCGCGCTTGCAAAGGCTGCGTTGGCCGGGTCAGCCGGGCCAGACGCCGTGTAGACAATCGGATCACCGCCGCTACCCAGAACCGACAGGGCCTTTTCCGCTGTTCGATTGACCTCGTTTTCCCACTCACGTTCGTCCACCGCTCGGGCGACATCGATCCTGATTTGGGTGAAGCCATGCTCCGCCGCCCAGGAAATCTGATCGGCGGTCAATGGCGAGCAGGAACCGGAAACGATCGCCACCCTGTCCGTCTTGCCAGCGGCGGCAGTCGGCGGGTCCTTCGGCAACAATCCCACCGTGCGCCAATGGGCAGTCAGAGCGTATTCGATACCTTGAGAGCCGACAGCGAACAGACGCTCGCCGCGATTTTCCCAGATCAATCGCCCGGCTCGAGCGAGTGATCGGTCGTCGAGAACGTCAAGCGATATCAGTGCTTTGCCGTTGTCTAGCTCGGCTTCGAGGGCGGTTTGCGCCGTATCGTCGACAAATCGGGTGATTTCGATCAGACCGATGGGCAGCTCGGTCTGGCGACCAAGATGCAAGCGGACATCGGCTTCATCCATGGGTGTGACCGGATGGCGGCTCATGGTCGGGTGCCGGTCCAGCCGGACCGCCGGGCCGCCGGCGCTGGCAAAGAGGTTGCCGAAGGCCTGGTACCGACCGATCCGTGGCGCCGCGACAATGAGCGGATGCCAGGCTCCGCCAAGAACGGGCAGGGCCAGTTCGATGGCTTTGCCGACCGATCCGACGATGGGGGAGGAATCCAGCGTCGAACAGATCTTATAGTGGCTTACCGGCGCGCCGATCCTCTGCATGGCAGCAAAGACCGGTGGCAGGTTTTCCTCCATCCAGATTGGGCTCTGCGAACGTGCCGCTCCGGCAATGCCGATGCCCCGATAGCCGGCAAACCGGCTCAGACGCTTCCCGTCAGGAATGTCGAGGAATAGCACTGCCGGCAAACCTGCAAAGGTCAGCACTTCCATGACGGCCGCCGCGCCGGTGAAATCGTCGCCATACCAGGTCACCAGAGGGCCGTCGGGGAGTCTCTCTCTTTCCGAAGCGCTCATGCGGAATAGGCCTCCAGCGCGCGGGCAAGTTCACTGCGGTTGCGGGCATAGTCCGGGAGGGGAATGCCATCGATGGCCGCCTGCCAGGCCTGTTTGAGACTGGCGACCCCGGCAGCCGGTCCATCCGGATGCGCCATGATGCCGCCGCCGGCCGCATAGATGAGGTCAGTGGACCGCAGAGCGGCGTAGGTCGCTGCTGCCTGCTTGGCCGACTGGCCGGACGAGAACACCGGCATGGCGATGCACGGCTTGTCGGCAAACAGGGGTGACAGGCAGGTCTTTGCGGATTGGACGACGCTGTCGTTGTCTTCGCAGAATTTGTTGTCCAGACCGTTGACGTGCATGTGGTCGGCACCGGCGAGCCGCCAGATCTTCTGCCAGGCGACGTAGGACCAGCCAAGCAGCGGGTGGCGGGACAGATATCCCCAGCCATTGCGGTGGGCATGGATTGGCAGTTGGCTGTGGCGTGCGAGCTCCAGAAAACCGACCAGGCCCACGGAGTTCAGACTGACCATGACGCAGGTACCACCCAGGGCGAGGACATGGTCGTGCCGGCGGCGCATTTCGTCCAGGTCGCCGGTGATGTTGAGCGCAAACATCGGCTTTCGCCCTGTTCGGTCGGCGGCGCGGTCGACCTCGGCCATGACCGCCTTGGCGCGATCGTCAAAGGGACAAACCTCGCCATCGGACTGCAACTCGTCATCCTTGATGAAGTCGATATCTGCATCGAGCAATGTGCGCGTCAGCTCTGCGGTCGCACCAACATCGAGGCCGATGCTCGGTTTGATGATTGTTCCGATGAGCGGCCTGTCAAAGACCCCGCTCAGTTTACGCGTGCCGTCGACCCCGAAATTGGGTCCCGGATAGCGATCGGCAAATTCTTGCGGCAGCCGGACATCAAGGATCCGCAGACCCGAGAACTGCTTGAGTTCGAAAAGGTTTCCGGCGACTGTTGCGAGCAGATTGGGCAGAGACGCGCCTGTGTTGCCCAGTGGCCATGACAGCGTCACGAGAGCCCGCCGGATCTTTCCCGTCCCGTTTGCAGCGCCAGGGAGCGATGGCGAACCATCATAGTCGGTTTCTTGAATCGCTTCGATGCGGGCAGCTGAGCGTTCTTTCAACTCAGGAGTTTCGCCTGGCACCGAAATGAATGTACCGGAAGACTGTTCCCCGGCCATGGCCTCCACCGCCGCGCGAGGATCAACAGCAGTCTCGATCAAATAATCGGCTTCAATGCGGGTTCCTGGTGAGGCGCCGGCTTTCCTGGTCATGCCGTTTTCTCGAGGCGGGAGGCGAAAACGACTGAGAACGGGTCGATTTCGACTTCTTTGCTTTCGGTCGGGACCGCCTTGTCCAACCAGTCAGGGTCTCGAACGGCTTCGGGGAACGTTTGCGCATTGAGCGGGCGGAGTGCTGCTCGAGTGGGCAATGTGACATCCGCCGTCTGATCGCTGAGATTGGCCAGGACCATGTCCCAATTGTCCACCGAACCGGCAGCGATGCCAAACAGTCCGGCCGGCAATCCGGACATATGGAGGCGGCTGTGGCCGGTCATCGCCGCGGCGGCGCGGATCACGTGGAAAATCGGATAGACGACGGCGTCCGGGTTTGCGTCGAAATGCGGACGCGATACCGGCTGCGGACTGGAGACGATACCGAATGGCCCGGCGGGCGCAGCCAGAGCCAGGGCCTGAATGCCATGGCCCTGCGTCGCACACAACGCACCGACGGCAAACGCCGCTGCAAATGTACCGCATTGCCGAGGATCGAACCGGGCCATCGTCTGACGGATCTGCCTTGGATTGTCGGCAACATCGGCGCCATAGGGGTTGGATCGCATTCCGATCGAGATGAGGCCAAGCCGCTGAGGTTTGCCGTCGCTCAGGTGCGATGTGCTCTCGAAGACAAAAGGCAGAGCCTCGAGCGTTTCGCACACCGAACGGTCGTCTGCAGCGTGCACGATCGCGGTGCTGCCGTGACCGACGAAATCGCATCCAGCAGGGTCGGGCGGGCAGCGATTGAACTCGGTGAAATTCGTCAGCATGCCGCCGCCCACTGACGCGGTGCCGAATACGGCACGGGCGGCTTCGACACAGTCCGTCGGGGTGGGGCCGTCCGGCCATGGCCCGGATGGCTGGTGGCTCATCAGGTAGGGCTCGGGAACAGCCAGGATGCCGGACGGGGCCAGCCCTGCTTTCTCCAGCTTCTCTGCGACTTTTGTCAGATGCGCTTGCGGGTCTTCGCCTTGCGGGATTACGATCTCCAGGTCGACGGAGGCCCCAAGTTCAGCAGCAAGGTGTTTGACCTCCGCAAGGAAACCTGACCCATCGGCGGCGCGCAGCCTGGCCTGCAGCGTACGGATGCCGATGCGCCCAATCAGTTCACCAGTGTTCGTGTTCGGCAGCCAACCCGGCTCCACCGCAAGCGCGATGTCCGGAAGAACGCCCTTTGGAGAAAGAGCCAGAGATCGGGCTTCTTTAGATCCCCTGGTGCGACCTCCACCCTTCAATGAGATCGCGATTGTTTGACGGATCGTATCTCCCTTGGCGATGCGGTAGGTGAAGGGAACCACGAGCGGCCGGCAGTATGTTTTGTAGGACGCGTCGGTCCAATTGCGCTGGTCCTCCATCTCGAAGACTTCACCGCCGAAGGCAATATCAACGGCAATGCCGTCCACGTCGTGGCGCAGTCCCGCGATGTCCATGGCTGGTTGAGCCGGCGAAATGAGGCGGGGAAACTCAGAATGTTCGAGCGTGCCATCGGAGTGGAGGATGTCCAGTTTCTCGCCGGCGACACCCTCTACCGGGTGAAGAACGGTGAAGCCAGCGCGATTGGTGTCGAAATCGCGCGTTGCGGTCATCGAGAGAGCTACCTGGAGCGATCCGTTGGCAGTGAGCGTGGCCGAAAGGCTGCAATCGAGCGCGCCATCATCGATTGAAAAGACCAGATTGTAACGAACCTCACCGTCGCCGAAATCAAGAGATTCAGATTCGGTCTTCGGGGGCAGTGTGATCCAGCTCTGGTCCCGCACCGGCCAAGCGATTGCTCTGACCACTTCGACACCGTTCCAGGTGATCGCCCTGATGGTTTCGCCGTCCATCAGGCAGGACAGCTCTCCGATTTCAACGGGTGTTGCCTCAATCGGCTCGTCGGTCGTTCCGAACAACGCTGTGCCGGCCGGATTGGCTGCCACGATTATTCCCTCCCCAGAGATTGGATTAATGATTATACCAGTTGAAAATTGACGTCAATGTCCCGACCGACAGCCTTTGCGACTTGCCGCAGCGTTTTCGAGCTTATGGGGATCAGGTCACTTGATGGACGGCTAGTCGTCCGCGTCAGCCGGCCGATCGTGATTTCTGTGGTACAGGGCGTTGGCGCGATTGAGGTGATCCATCATGGCCTGGGCAGCGCGCTCCTCGTCCTTGTCGGTAATTGCTGACACGATCTCCCGGTGCTCCTTGATGGTCAGGTTCTCAAGGCCCTGTTTACGCACCAGATCGATATGAAAGTGAGCCAGCCATCCGAACATCGCTTCGCTCAACGACGAAAAAATCGGGTTGCCGGAGATCTCGGCGATCGTCCTGTGGAAAGCCCCGTCACACTCGAGGAAAACACGCGAATTGGCACTCGCCGCTTCCTGTTCATCAACGATTTGAACCAGTTTGGAGATATCGGACGGTTGGCGCTTGGCAGCCGCGATGCGCACCATTTGCGTCTCAAAGACAACACGGGCTTCTTTCAGGTGAGCGAGGTTCGCCGGCGAATGACGCAGCAGGTGGCGCATGGTGTCGCCGAGTTCGTCGACCGTTCTGCTGAAAGACGGTTCTGCGACCTTGGGCCGTTCACCGTGACGGATCTCGATCAGTCCCATGCGGGCCAGGTTCTGCATGGCCTCGCGTATGGCGGGACGGCCGACCGAGTAGGCGCGCATCAATTCGCGCTCGGACGGCAGTGGATCGCCGGGCGCATAGTCAGGATTGCGAATGATTTCCAGAAGGCGCTCCTGCACGTCGTCGGAGAGTTTGCGCCGTTTGATTGGTGTATCTGGTGTGATCATCATAATACTGTATGCGCTATATCCAGCTTGATTTGCAAGCACCGGATGACAATGTAAACCCGAACTCCGATCAAATGTGCGCAAAAAGGAAAGGCCTCCTGCAAGTGCAAAAGGCCTTCCCTGATCGGTCTATCGGGTATGGAATCAACTGCAGCCGCTGGTCGCCCCGCAGGTATCGCATTTCAGGCAGGTGCCGTTGCGGACCATCGTGAAGTTGGAGCATTCGGTGCAGGCGTCACCGGTGTAGCCCTGCATGATTGCCTTGGCGCGACGATCGGCTTCGACCCGTTCGGCATCTGCCTTGGCTTGTTCATCGAAGAGCTGTTCTTCCTCTTCGGCCGAATCCCGTTCGATCTCCTCGCTGAGCTGCCGGGCGCGTTCCTCGTAATCGCGCTTGAAAGCCTTCGTCTCTTCGATTTCGGCTTCTTGCGCAACGGCCGCCATGACAGCCCCGCCACCTCCGGCGATGGCCGTGACATTGCCGACGCCGCCGCCCGGACCGCCGGAAGGTCCGGATCCCATCGGCTCGCTGCCACCGGGTGCGATGAGCTCGAGCTTGTGTCCGCGGGTCCAGCCCTTGGAGACCGGTTCGGTTTTACCTTCCTGGATGCCCTTGCCAAGCGCCGTGTTGCTGAAGTCCGATGTATCGATGTGAGCAAGGTCGTGGCGGCCGAGATAGGACACGGCGAGCTCGCGGAACACGTAATCGAGGATCGATGTCGCGTTCTTGATCGCGTCGTTGCCCTGCACCATGCCGGCCGGCTCGAACTTGGTGAAGGTGAAGGCTTCGACATATTCCTCCAGTGGCACGCCGTATTGCAGGCCGAGCGAAATGGCGATGGCGAAGTTGTTCATCATGGCGCGGAAGGCAGCACCTTCCTTGTGCATGTCGATGAAGATCTCGCCGATGCGGCCATCGTCGAACTCGCCGGTCCGCAGGTAGACCTTGTGACCGCCGACAACCGCTTTTTGGGTGTAACCCTTGCGCCGGTTTGGCAGTTTTTCGCGTTCGCGCACGACTTTCTCGACCACACGCTCGACGATCTTCTCGGCCACGGTGACCGCCTTGGCGGCGACCGGTGCCTCGATCAGTTCCTCGACCGCATCCTCTTCCTCCTCGTCTTCGATCAGTGAAGCATTGAGCGGTTGCGACAGTTTCGAGCCATCGCGATAGAGGGCATTGGCCTTGAGCGCGAGTTTCCAGGACAGCATATAGGCGTCCTTGCAGTCCTCGATCGTCGCCTCGTTCGGCATGTTGATGGTCTTTGAGATGGCTCCGGAGATGAACGGCTGAGCCGCGGCCATCATGCGTATATGGCTGGCGGTGGAGAGGAACCGTTTGCCGATCTTGCCGCAGGGATTGGCGCAGTCGAAGACCGGCAGGTGCTCGTCTTTCAGGCCAGGCGCGCCTTCGAGCGTCATGGCGCCGCAAATGTGGATGTTGGCGGCGTCGATCTCTTTGCGTGTGAAGCCCAGGTGCTCAAGCATGTTGAACTCGAGATCGTTGAGCTGTGCGTCTTCGATGCCCAGCGTCTCGCGGCAGAACTCCTCGCCCAGTGTCCACTGGTTGAAGGCGAATTTGATGTCAAAGGCGGAGGCGAGGGCGTCGTTCAGCGCTTCGATCTTCTCTTCGGTAAAGCCCTTGGCCATCAGCGAGCCGGGGTTGACGGCCGGCGCCTGGTTGAGATTGCCGTGGCCGACCGCGTAGGCTTCCATCTCGGCGATCTGGCTTTCAGAATAGCCAAGCGTTCGCAATGCTTTCGGCACGGCCCGGTTGATGATCTTGAAGTAGCCGCCGCCGGCGAGTTTCTTGAACTTGACCAGGGCAAAGTCCGGTTCGATGCCGGTGGTGTCGCAATCCATGACCAGGCCGATCGTGCCGGTCGGTGCGATTACCGTTGCCTGGGCGTTGCGGTAGCCATGCTTTTCACCGAGTTCAACAGCTTTGTCCCAGGCCGCCTTGGCATGATCGACCAGACGCGCGTCCGGGCAATCGTCATGCAGAAGCGCGACCGGGTTGGTCGACAGGTCCTCATAGCCCGCGGTTTCGCCATAGGCCGCGCGGCGGTGGTTGCGCATGACGCGCAGCATGTTGGCTTCGTTCGGCTGGTAGCCCGGGAAAGTGCCGAGCTCACCGGCCATCTCAGCCGATGTCGCGTAAGCCACACCGGTCATAATCGACGTTATCGCACCGCAGATTGCACGGCCTGCATCGGAGTCATAGGGAATACCCGAAGTCATCAGCAAGCCGCCGATATTGGCGTAGCCGAGACCAAGTGTGCGGTACTGGTAGGACAGAGCAGCAATCTGGCGTGACGGGAATTGCGCCATCATCACCGAGATTTCCAGAACGATCGTCCACAGGCGCACCGCGTGTTCAAATTCCTCGATGCGGAAAGCATTGGTGCCGCGCTCGGCAAACTGAAGCAGATTAAGCGATGCCAGGTTGCAGGCCGTGTCGTCGAGGAACATGTATTCCGAACACGGATTGGAGGCGCGGATCGGACCGGCGGCCGGGCAGGTGTGCCAATCGTTCATGGTGGTGTTGAAGTGCAGCCCAGGGTCGGCGGACGCCCAGGCGGCATAGCCGATGCTGTCCCACAATTCGCGAGCCGGCATTGATTTCGTCACCTTGCCGTCGATACGACCGATCAGATCCCATTCGCGGTCTTCCTCGACCGCCTGCAGGAAGTTGTCCTTGATGGAAACGGAGTTGTTGGAGTTCTGTCCCGAGACCGTCAGATAGGCTTCTGAATCCCAGTCGGTATCGTAGGTGGTGAACTCAAGATCCTTATAGCCCTGGTGAGCGAACTGGATGACCCGCTTGATATAGTTTTCCGGGACCTGCGCCTTCTTCGCGGCGCGAACTTCGCGCTTCAGCGCCGGGTTCTTCTTCGGATCGAAACAATCGCCGTCCGGGCCGTCGCAATTGATGCAGGCCTTCATGATGGCCTTGAGATGGGTGTTTACCGTTTTGGAGCCGGTCACCAGAGCGGCGACCTTCTGCTCTTCCTTAACCTTCCAGTTGATGTAGGCCTCGATGTCAGGATGGTCGATATCGACGACCACCATCTTGGCGGCGCGGCGGGTCGTGCCGCCCGACTTGATGGCGCCGGCAGCGCGATCACCAATCTTGAGAAATGACATCAGGCCGGAGGAGCGTCCGCCCCCGGAGAGCCGTTCGCCTTCGCCACGCAGATGCGAGAAGTTCGAACCGGTGCCGGATCCGTATTTGAACAGTCGTGCTTCACGAACCCACAGGTCCATGATGCCGCTCTCGTTTACCAGATCGTCCTCCACGGACTGGATGAAGCAGGCGTGCGGCTGCGGATGCTCATAGGAGGATTCAGAGCGTGCCAGCTTGCCGGTGAAGGGGTCGACATAGAAATGCCCCTGGCCGGGGCCGTCGATGCCATAGGCCCAATGCAGGCCGGTGTTGAACCATTGCGGGCTGTTGGGCGCGACGCGCTGGGTAGCGAGCATATAGGCCTGCTCGTCGAAGAAGGCCCGGGCGTCGTCCTCGCTGTCGAAATAGCCGCCTTTCCAGCCCCAATAGGTCCAGGTGCCAGCCAGTCGGGTGAAGACCTGGCGGGCATCGGTTTCCGATCCGTAGCGTTCATCTTCGGGGAGGGCCTGCAGGGCTTCTTCGTCCGGCACGGAGCGCCACAGCCAGGATGGAACCGCATTTTCCTCAACTTTTTTCAGGCGTGCGGGGACGCCGGCCTTGCGAAAATACTTTTGCGCGAGGATATCGCTGGCCACCTGCGAGAACTGGCTGGGAACGTCAATATTGTCGAGCCGGAAGACGATCGATCCGTCCGGATTCTTGATCTCGCTGGTCGCCTTGCGAAATTCGATCTCCGCATAGGGCGACTGGCCCGGTTTTGTGAATTGACGCTCAATGCGCATGTCTTTCCCTCGTCTTCAATTTAACCCGCCGCCGCCATTGACGAACAGGACACAACTTCCCCTTACCGCGGCCGATAATCCCAGCAGCGGATCACTCTCGAACCAGCGTTCGTTGCAAATGTCCCCTTGCGACCAAACGCTATATCTTGTGTCGAAACTCGCTGCAAACACTAAAGATAGTATTAACAGCTTCTTTACGCCAATCACATTTTTCCCGCGGCGCTGCCTGAAAAAGGCGCAAAAAAGGTACGTGTCCCAACGGGGAAAAACGCCCGCTCAGGACCTCATGTCCGAAACCTTACGCTTGATTTTACTCTGGCAAGAAACTCGCAGAACACGTCGCGGAAACAACGCTGAGACAGTAGAACGCGACTCGTTTTCCACCGTCAAGTGGTTGTTTGCGTCAGATTTGTGAACACCATATGTAGTGTTCAAACGTGTGGAAATCGGGGAAAGCGCGAAGCCTTGAAATCCCTGAACTTGCCGCCTCGTCAAGCCACATTTTGCAAAAGGCCGCAGAAAATTTTTTTTGTTACAGTCTGTCGCATTCAGTTGATCGCGGCTGTTGTCGCAAATGTGAATTGCGAATCAGGGTCGGGTGATTCGGCTTCGCTTCGGAGCCGCCGGACGATAAGATTTCAGTGTCCCCGAACGAAGTCGATCAGCTTCTCCGCGAGGAATTCGCCGGCGTCCTCCTGAAGGAAGTGGGCAGCGTTTTCGGTAATGAAATGTGATTGGCCGGACGCTCCGGGGACTTTCTTCTGAAAAATCGCTTCGCCGCCGCGCATGATCATGTCCTTGTCCGAAAAACACGTGAGAAACGGTTTTTCAAACCGGCTCAGTGATTCCCAAGCGGCCAACTGGGCATGTGCTGCCGGATCGTCGGGACTCGCCGGAACCAGCATCGGGAACGCTCGCGCTCCTGCCTTGTGACTCTCATCGGGGAAGGGAGCGTCGTAAGCGGCGACTTCGGCGTCTGAAAGACCGCGCACTGTGCCGCGTGAGACAATCCCGCCGATGTTGAACTCCGGGCTGGACTGGCTGAACTGGCGCCACTGCTTGAAGGCCTCGCCAAGGTCATGATGTCCGGTCGGCAGTGCCGTATTGCCAATCATCACTCTGGCGAATCGGTCCGGATTCTCTGCTACGAGCCGCAACCCGATCAAACCGCCCCAGTCCTGGCCGAAGAAAGTGATGTCGGTCAGAGCAAGCTGATCGAGCCACTCTTTCATCCAGGTTACGTGGGCGAGGTAGGAATAAGCCGCGCGATCGGTCAGCTTGTCGGATTTGCCAAAGCCGATGAAATCGGGGGCCAGCGCGCGAAACCCGGCATTGGCCAGCGGCGGGATCATCTTGCGATACAGATAGGACCATGTGGGCTCGCCGTGCAGCATGATGACGACCGGACCGTCCCGCGGGCCTTCGTCGACATAGTGCATGCGCAGCGGCCCGGCATCGCTCTGGACTTCAATATGATGTGGCTGGAAATTGTAGTCGGGCAGGGCGCTGAAACGGTCTTCGGGCGTCCTCAAAACGGCAGCGTCAGACATCGGTCATTCCATGGATTGAATTGGACTAGTCCATCATCTCAGAGGGCACGACGAAGATTGTCAATAGCTGAACAATCAATCGACACATTGCATTCGTCGTGAAGTCGTGATCGTCGAGAACCAGTCCCGCAGCGCCCCTGAACGCGGACGTCGGATCAGTCGCCAGGTCCTGTCGTAATAGGTTCCTGATAGGTGAAGCCCATGTCCCAGGGGAAATAGATCCAGGTGTCCTGGCTGACGCCTGTTACGAACGTGTCGACCATTGGTCGGCCTTTCGGCTTTGCGTAGACAGTTGCAAAATGCGCCTTGGGCAACATGGAGCGGACCAGTTCCGCTGTCTTGCCGGTGTCGGTCAGGTCATCGACAATCAGAATATCTTCGCCGCCAGAGGCGGTCAGATCGCTGCTGATCTTCTTGAGGACCTCCATGTCGCCCTGGTTTTGATAGTCGTGATAGGACGCGACACAGACCGTTTCGATCAGGCGGATGTTGAGTTCCCGGGCGACAATTGCTGCCGGCACCAGGCCGCCGCGCGTGATGCAGACGATGGCTCGCCACTCCTGCTCGATGCCGGCAATTCGCCAGGCCAAGGCGCGCGCGTCGCGATGAAACTGATCCCATGAAACGGGAAAGGCTTTTTCGGGAAGAGACATGTTTGTTGCACCCCAACCGTCAGGTGGTTTCGCTCCGTTCGAAGTGCGTGCGGACTTAGCGGGTAAAGGCCGCCGGGTGCAAGGGCGGCCTTCGGTTTACCCCCGATATTCCTTCATCAGGCCCGGTACCAAGGGCCTTAACAGCGTCAACGGGACATCAAGGTGAGGCAGGGCATGGATTTGAGAACGGTGTCGGTCACGCCGCCGAACAGGAACTCGCGCAGCCGCGAATGGCTGAACGCGCCCATGACGAGCAGGTCGGCCTGGGTGTCACTGACCCGGTTCTCGATCACAGAGGCCACCGGTATGCCGGCGGATACCTCTGAATTGATCGTTACGGTGACACCATGCCGGGTCAGAGCGGTGGCGATTTCGGCGCCGGCGGTCTGCGGACTTTGCTCGGTATTGTCGTCGGCATCGACGGTCAGGATCTCAACGGCGTCCGCCGTTTTCAGAAGCGGCAGTGCGTCGAAGACTGCTCGCGCCGCGACGCGGGTGTCGTTCCAGGCAATGACCGCCTGCCGGATCGGTTTGACGTCCGTCGCAACGTAGGGAACGAACAGGACGGGGCGTCCGCTTTCAAAGACCAGCGCCTCCAGATCGTCGTAATCATCCTTATTGCCGGGGCTCTCCTGTTGAACGACCACGAGATCGGCGCAACGGGCGCTGGAAACGGCGGACAATGCGCTGTCGCCCGACAATGACCGGATGGGTCGCCATTCATAGGATATGCCTTCCGCTTCGCAGCGATCGACAAACAACTTGTGCATCTGACCGAGCCGTTCGCTGACCTCGCCGGGATCGACATCCATTGCGGTTGCATCCGGAATTTCCATAGGGGCCGCAAACGACACTTTCACCGTTGGCTCGGCGTGCAGGCCGATCAGGTGGCTTTCATAGCGCTTGGCCAAGGCGATCGACCTGTCCAGGACGCGAGCGGCGTCATCTTCACCGCGCAGCACTGCAAGAACTGTGTTGTAGGACATGGTCTGCTCCGTCGCTCTGCTTTGTCGAAATTCGATGGGCCAGGGCAAGCCCGACCACTTGTCTTTTCGACAGTATTGGTCCCAGACGCCTTGATATGTGTCAATTCTTCGATCGGCGGGATCAGGCCTTGGCGGCGCGAATGCGGTCGAGCATGGCCCGCACATCGACCGCGGCAGCCTCGATGGCTTCCGGCTCGCGGCCGCGAATGACGATCTGGGTCGAATAGGTCTCGCCGTCGAAACGCGGGTAGGACCCGATCACGGTTTGCTTGTGGTCTTCCTGGATGGTCGCCAGGTCCTCGCCGATCGTTCCTTCGCCGTAAGGGCAATTGATGGCTGTCGACTGCAGAACGGTTCCGGTTTCAAGCGTGGGCAGCAGGGTGTCGAGCATGGCCTGGAAGATCGACGGCACGCCGGCCATGACATGGACATTTCCGATGGTAAAACCGGGAGCAGTCGATACCGGGTTGCGGATGTGGCTTGCACCGCGCGGCATGCGCGCCATGCGCATGCGCGCCTCGGTGAATTCCATGCCGCGATCCCTGTAGACCGCGCCCATCATGTCCATTGCCTTCTGGTCGTGCTCGCACGGCAGATCGAACGCCTTCGATATCGCATCGGCGGTGATATCGTCGTGAGTCGGACCGATGCCGCCTGATGTGAACACATAGGTGTAACGGGGCCGCAATTCGTTGACCGCGCGCACGATCGCGTCCTGCTCGTCGCCGACGATCCGGACTTCCATGAGGTCGATGCCCGTCGCCGTCAGCATGTCAGCCAGATGAGCGATATTCTTGTCTTTGGTGCGGCCGGAAAGCAGCTCGTCGCCGATGGCGATCATGGCTGCCGTGACGACATTTTTCGACATTGTGCTTCCTTCTCAGACGACGCCGACAGGTAGCGCGCCGGACCGTTTGTCGCAAGACGTCATTTGCGATCAGACCCGGTCTGGGCCATTGATATCGCGGAGCAAAGCAGGGGCGGATTTTTATGACGTTCGAGCAGTTGAGAACTTTCCTGTGGGTGGCGCGGCTCGGCGGCGTGCGCCGGGCAGCGGAGCAGATGCATCTGTCGCAGCCGGCGATTTCTGCCCGGATCCAGGCCCTGGAGGCAGCTCTCGGTGCGGAATTGTTCGAACGTGCGCAAAGCGGCATGCGGCTGACCAAACGCGGTGAAAAACTGCTGGGCTACGCTGAGCAGATCCACAAGATCCAGGAAGACATCAAGGCCAACATCGTCGATCCGGCTGGTCTCGAGGGGCTACTGCGGCTCGGCGTGTCGGAAACCGTGGTCCAGTCCTGGCTTCCGAATTTCGTTGCGGCGCTGAATGCCGAATATCCGCTGGTCGACGTGGAAATCACGGTCGACGTGTCACTGGACCTGCGCGATGCCTTGCTGAACAGAGCGCTGGACCTGGCGATCCTGATGGGCCCAATATCGGAATACAGCATCAACAATGTCGATCTTCCCGCGTTTGACCTGGTGTGGATCCGCTCGCCCGATCTGACCGTCAATGGCGACGATCAGGATATCCTGCGCAACACGCCGGTTATCTCCTATGCCCGCAACACCCGGCCATTTCGCGATCTGCGCGCCAAGCTGCTTGCGCGCTACGGCACCGATGCGCGCCTGTTCCCGTCGTCCTCGCTTTCGGCATGCATCAAGATGGTCGCTTCGGGGCTCGGCGTCGGGGCCTTTCCGGTTCATCTTGTGCGTGAGGCGATCGAGCGCGGCGAGCTGGTGGAGTTCGATCCCGGTTGGCGGCCCGACACCCTTCGGTTCACGGCTTCCTTTGTCGGGGAGCCGAAAAGCGTGCTGGCTGAAAACGCTGCCAGCATGGCCCGTGAGGTGGCTTTGAAGTACATGAAGTGATCACAATTCTTTATCGGAACTGAAAGAAATATACGATTTGACGTGATCATCGACATGGCGAAAGATCAGCGACAACACAATTTCGCTGATGGACGCCCCGATGACTTTCTCTTCGACACAAGCCGATTACGCCGCGTTGCGCACCCTGGGCGTGCACGACGTTCGCCGGATCGTGCGTTCGGGTGCCTATCAGGGGCACACTGCCGGGCTGGCGGCCGGACGGTTGCAGGCCAATGTGGTCATCCTGCCGGAAACGTTTGCCGTCGACTTCATGCGGTTTTGCCAGCGCAATGCCAAATCCTGTCCGCTGGTCGGTGTCTCCGATACGGCCAGCCCGATGATGCACACGCTGGGCGACATCGACATCCGCACGGACGTTCCGGCTTACACGATCTACCGCGATGGCCAGGCCGCCGGAACCGCGACCGACATCCTCGATCTGTGGCGCGACGATCTCGTCGCCTTCGCACTCGGCTGTTCGTTCACCTTCGAACGGGCGCTGATCGATGAGGGTATTCCGCTGCAGCATATCGATCGCAACATCACGGTACCGATGTATCGCACGACCGTGCCGGCGGTTCCGGCCGGCCCGTTCGGCGGTGGGCTCGTGGTGTCGATGCGGCCCATCCGGACATCCGACATCGACCGCGCAGTGGAAATCTCCGCCCGTTATCCGCATGCCCATGGCGCGCCGATCCATATCGGTGACCCGGAGGCGATCGGCATAGCCGATCTCGACCGGCCCGACTGGGGTGAAGCCTGCAGCTTTGCCGAGGATGAGGTGCCGGTTTTCTGGGGATGCGGCGTGACCCCTCAAAACGCAGTGCTTCGGGCGCGGCCGGAGCTCTGCATCACCCACACACCCGGCTGCATGCTGATCACCGATGTCGACGAACTCGCGCAGGTGCCTGTCATCGGCGTCTCGTCCGGCTCGGCCTCCCAAGACCAGACCAATTGACCAAGACAAACGCAAAGGAGAACACGTCATGAATCGCATCACAACATTGGCCGCCGGGGCAGGGATTGCCCTCATGGCCGCAACGGCCGCACCGGCCGCCGACAAGCCGGTTTCGATCAAAGCCGTCGGAACCTGGGGCAGCCTGACCAACTACCAGAAGCATGAAGGTCCGTTCTGGAACGACCATATTGCGGATGCATCCGGAGGCCAGATCATTGGTGAAATCCGCCCGCAGACCGAACTCGGCCTTAAGGGCTTCGAGATCATGCGTCTGGTCAAGAATGGTGTCTTCGACTACGCCTTCGGGCTGCCCGGTTACGTGGCCGCAGAGAACCCGATCTTCGAGGGCGCCGACCTGTCGTCGCTGACCCAGGACATCGACACCCAGCGCAAGGTCGCCGAAGCTTATTTCCCGATCCTGGAAAAGGCTTTCGCCGATATCTACAACGCCAAGCTGCTGCAGCTCTACCCGTTCCCAAGCCAGACCTTGTGGTGCAATGCCGAGGTCAACGGGCTGGAAGACTTGAACGGCAAAAAAATCCGTGTCTACGCGACGACATTGGGTGACTTTGTCGAAGGCGTCGGCGGGACCTCCGTTACCGTGCCGTTCGCCGAAGTCATTCCGGCGCTTGAGAAGGGCGTGGTCGATTGCGGCATCACCGGAACCATGTCGGCCTACAAGGCCAAATGGCACCAGGTCGCGACGCATGCCTACACGTTGCGCGTCGGCTGGGGTCTCGCCTTCGGCGCCATGAACATGGACAAGTGGAACTCGATGACGCTGGAGCAGCAGGCGACGCTGCAGAAGGAACTGGACGCGCTGACCGACGCCATGTGGCAGGAAACCGCGACCGAAGACGCCGTCGCCATCTCCTGCATTACCGGACAGGCCTGCGAGATCGGCGAGCCGGGCGGCATGAAACTGGTCGAGCCGAGCGACGCGGATCTCAAGAAGCGTGATGAAGTTGCGACCGACGTGGTGCTCGCCCGCTGGGCGGACCGCTGCGGTGCAGACTGCGCCGAGCAATGGAACGCGACGGTCGGCTCCGTGCTCGGACTGACGGCCAAGGCCAACTGACGAGGCCCACATCGGGACTTCAAGAATGGCCGGCATGGCTCACGTGCCGGCCATAATTTTAAGGGGAACAGGGTGATGCTGGAAAAGACGCTCACACTCTCGGAACGCTTCAGCCGCGTGCTGGTCTGGATCGGCGGCGTGTTGATCATCGGATCGGCCTTGATGGTCACGCTGGAGGTAATCCTGCGCAAGGTCTTCAATGTCAGCCTGGGCGGCGCCGACGAGATTTCGGGATACGCCTTCGGCGTGGCGACGACGCTGGGATTTTCCTATGCGCTGTTCGAGCGTGCCCACATCCGGGTCGACGCGTTGTTTCCATTCTTTCCCCGCTGGTTGCGGATTGCGGCCAACTTCCTCGGATTGGCGTTGCTCATCGGGTTTGCCTTCGTTGTGACGAGCATGGCCTGGGGATTGGTCGCCGACACGCTGAATCACGGCTCGCGGTCTATCACTCCGCTGCGCACTCCGTTGGCGCTGCCGCAGATCCCCTGGCTGTTCGGCTGGATCTTCTTCGTGTTCTGCGGCGTGCTGATCGGACTGGTCGCGTTGGCGCGCATGATCGGCGGAGACGCCGTCGGCGCGGATCGGCTGATCGGCGTCAAGTCGGTCGAAGAAATGATTGAAGACGAGGCGGTCTGAGATGCTGGTCAAAACGCTCCTTATCCTGATCGCGCTGATCGCGCTGGCGGTGCCGGTCGCCGCATCGCTGGGCTGGCTGGGCTTGACCCTGCAATACATGGACAGCCCCATGCCGCTGCACCGAGCGCTCGGTGACATGGTGTGGCAGACGGGAACCGATTTCCTTCTGGTCGCCATACCGATGTTCGTGCTGCTTGGCGAGATCCTGCTGCGCGCCGGCATCACCGAGCGCATGTATGACGGCATCGTGCGCTGGGTCGGCTGGCTGCCCGGCGGACTGATGCACTCGAATATCGGCTCCAGTGCGCTGTTTGCTGCCACATCGGGCTCATCCGTGGCGACGGCGGCGACGATTGGAACCGTGGCTGTGCCGCAGATCGAAAAGCGCGGTTATAATGAGCCGCTGTTCCTCGGCACGATTGCCGCCGGAGGCACGCTCGGCATTCTTATTCCGCCGTCGATCAATCTCATTCTCTACGGGCTTTTGACCGATACGTCGGTGCCGGAGCTCTACCTTGCCGGCTTTCTGCCCGGTTTCCTGCTGGCGGCGCTGTTCATGGCGACGATCGTGGTCCTGTGCCTGATGCGGCGTGGCTGGGGTGGCGAGCCGATCCGTGCCGACTGGGCGAGCCGCATCGGCGCGTTGCCGGCGCTGATTCCGCCGATTGGTATCTTCCTGGTGGTTGTCGGCTCGATCTATGCCGGTCTTGCGACGCCGACCGAAGCCGCGTCGCTCGGTGTTGTCGCGGCGATGGTGTTGGCGGCGTTCAATCGCAAGCTTACCCTGGACATGTTGCGGCACGCCGTTGAGGGCACGATGCGAACGACGTCGATGATCATGCTGATCATTCTGGCGGCGGTGTTCCTCAACTTCGTGCTTTCGGTGATCGGGTTGACGACGGCGCTGACCGATTTCGTTGCCGGACTGGGGCTCACACCGTTCCAGACCATGTTGATGATCATCGCCGTCTTAGTGGTGCTCGGCTGCTTCATGGAGACGCTGTCGATGCTGTTGACCACCGCACCGATCGTCACGCCGATCGTCATCGCGCTTGGCTACGACCCGGTTTGGTTCGGCATCCTCCTGATGGTGCTGCTGGAGACGGCATTGATCACGCCGCCGATCGGGATCAACCTCTATGTGGTCCAGGGCATCCGTGCGAATGGCGACATTGTCGATGTCATGAAGGGTGCATCGCCCTTTGTGATCACCATGTTTGCGATGATCGCGCTGCTGCTAGCCTTTCCGCAACTGGCGTTGTGGCTGCCGTCGCTGGTCTACTGAGCGAGCGCGGCGCCGCGCCAGGCGCTTGATCGAAACCAAGATTTGAGAAACGGTGAACGACGGCGTTCGCCGCAGAATGGAGACGTGTGCCATGTGGCAATTCTGGATTGACCGGGGCGGAACTTTTACCGACATCGTCGCGCGGCGGCCGGACGGTGGGCTCTTGACCCACAAGCTGCTGTCGGAAAACCCGGAACAGTATGAGGATGCCGCCGTTCAGGGTGTGCGCGAGCTGATAGGGCTTCAGTCCGGCGAGGCGCTGCCGCCGGCGACGATCTCTGCCGTCAAGATGGGCACCACGGTCGCCACCAACGCGCTACTGGAGCGCAAGGGCGACCCGACACTGTTGCTGGTCACGCGGGGCCTGGGCGATGTTCTGCGCATCGGTTACCAGAACCGGCCGCGGTTGTTCGATCTGCACATTGTGCTGCCCGAACTGCTCTACAGCCGTGTAGCGGAGATTGTTGAACGGCTCGACGCTGATGGCAATGTGGTTACACCGCTCGATCTCGCGACGGCGGAAGAGGCCCTGCGGGCAGCCTATGGCGCGGGCATTCGCGGTGTGGCGATTGCCTTCATGCACGGCTACCTCAATCCCGATCACGAAAACCGGGTGGCGGAACTGGCGCGTGAGATCGGCTTTACGCAGGTCTCGACCAGCCACGCGACCAGCCAGTTGATCAAGCTTGTATCGCGCGGCGACACGACCGTGGTCGATGCCTATCTGACGCCGATCCTGCGGCGCTATGTCGACCGCGTTGCAACGGCGCTTGATGTCGACAACGGCGCTTGCGAGCGGCTGATGTTCATGCAGTCGAACGGCGGCCTGACCGATGCGCGGCTATTCCAGGGCAAGGATGCCATTCTATCCGGCCCTGCCGGCGGCGTTGTCGGCATGGTCAAGACGGCAGGGCTGGCCGGCTTCGACCGGCTGATCGGTTTCGACATGGGAGGCACGTCGACGGATGTCTGCCACTACGCCGGCGAATACGAGCGCAGTTTCGAGACCGAAGTCGCCGGCGTGCGAATGCGCGCGCCGATGATGAACATCCACACCGTGGCGGCCGGCGGCGGCTCGATCCTGAGCTTTCGCGACGGACGCTACCAGGTCGGCCCGGAGAGCGCCGGCGCCAATCCGGGACCGGCCTGCTATCGCCGCGGCGGCCCGCTGACGGTGACCGACTGCAACGTCATGCTCGGCAAACTCAACCCCGAACACTTCCCGAAAGTGTTCGGTCCCAATGCCAATGAGCCGCTGGATGGGGCGATCGTGCGCCAGCGTTTCGAAGAGCTGTCTGCACAGATTGCCACGGAGACTGGTACGCCGGCACTCTCGCCGGAGGAAACCGCCGAGGGCTTTCTGCGCGTTGCCGTCGAAAACATGGCCAATGCCATAAAGAAGATCTCGGTCCAGCGGGGCTATGACGTCACCGCCTACACGCTCAATTGCTTTGGCGGGGCAGGTGGGCAGCATGCCTGTCTGGTGGCCGATGCTCTGGGGATGAAATCTGTCTTCATCCATCCGTTCGCCGGGGTGCTCTCGGCCTACGGCATGGGGCTCGCGGAAATCCGCGCCATGCGCGAGACGCAATTTGATGGCCCGTTGAGCGATGTCGGACACGCCGGCGAAACGTTGGCCGGGCTGGAACGGGAGGCCCGTAACGAGGTGGCCACGCAAGGCGTCGGCTCCGACAGGATCGAAGCGGAACTGCGGGCCCATATCCGCTATGCCGGCTCACATCAGACGCTCGATGTCCTGTTCGGTACGGAAGCAGAGATGCAGGACCGCTTCGACGAGGCGCACAAAGCGCGATACGGATTTGCCTCACCCAGCCGCGAGCTGATCATCGACATGCTGTCGGTCGAAGCGGTCGGCAAGGCCGAGTCTGTTTCGGAGGCCGGCGGGCTGGATGTCGACGAGGAGGCCGAACCGCTGGCGCAGGTCCGCATCCATTGCGACGGCGCCTGGAACGAGGCGCCACTCTACGATCGCAATGCGCTTCACCAGGGTCAGTCGGTCCATGGTCCGGCGATCATCACTGAGAGCACCGGAACCAACATCGTCGAAAACGGCTGGCGCGCCCGGCTGGACGACTACGGCAATCTGGTGCTCGACCGTGTCGTTGCCAAAAAGCAGGAAATGGCGATCGGAACATCGGTCGATCCGATTATGCTGGAGGTGTTCAACAACCTCTTCATGTCGATTGCCGAGCAGATGGGGGCAACGCTTGCCAACACGGCCTATTCGGTCAATATCAAGGAGCGCTATGACTTTTCCTGCGCGCTGTTCGACAGCACCGGTGGGCTGGTCGCCAACGCGCCGCATGTACCGGTGCACCTGGGCTCCATGAGCCAGAGCGTGCGGACCATTCTGGAGAAAAACCGGGATGCCATGCAGCCGGGCGACAGCTTCATGCTCAACAACCCGTTCGAAGGCGGTACCCATCTGCCGGATGTGACCGTGATAACCCCGGTGTTCGACCGCGCCGGCGAAACGATCCTGTTTTTTGTCGGGTCGCGCGGTCACCACGCCGATATCGGCGGACGCACGCCGGGTTCGGCGCCGCCCGACAGCCGCCATATCGACGAAGAGGGTGTGCTGATCAGCAATTTCAAGCTGGTCGATGCCGGCCGGTTGCGCGATCGCGAAACGCGGGATCTGCTGGCTTCGGCCCAATATCCGTGTCGCAATATCGATGAGAACATGGCCGACCTGGAAGCACAGATTGCCGCCAACGAAACCGGCGTGCGCGAAGTGCAGCGCATGATTGCCACTTTCGGCCAGGATGTCGTGCAGGCCTATATGGGCCATGTCCAGGACAACGCCGAGGAGTCGGTACGGCGGGTCGTCCATCGGCTGGAAAACGGCAGTTTCAACTATCCGCTCGACAGCGGCGCCCAGATTTGCGTTTCGGTCACGGTCGACAATGACGCCCGCGAGGCGACGATCGACTTTACCGGCACGTCCGACCAGGACAGCGGCAACTACAACGCGCCGGCTTCCGTCTGCTCGGCGGTGGTTCTTTACGTTTTCCGGACCCTCGTGGGTGCTGACATTCCGATGAATGAAGGCTGCCTGAAGCCGCTTAAAATCATCGCGCCGGAAGGCTCGATGATCAATCCGGTCTATCCGGCGGCGGTCATCGCCGGCAATACCGAAGTCAGCCAGTCGATCGCCGATTGCCTCTACGGGGCGCTTGATGTGATCGCCGGTTCGCAGGGCACGATGAACAATTTCGTCTGGGGCAACGATCGGCTGCAGAACTACGAAACCATCTGCGGAGGTACCGGCGCCGGGCCGAACTTCGCCGGCACCAGCGCCGTGCACTCACACATGACCAACACCCGGATGACCGATCCGGAGGTGCTGGAGAGGCGTTTTCCGGTCCGGGTCGAGGCGTTCTCGATCCGGCAAGGCTCGGGAGGGCAGGGCCGCAATCGCGGCGGTGATGGCATCGTGCGCAAGCTGCGCTTTCTCGATGCCATGACCGTTACCACGCTGACGTCACATCGCGACACCCGACCCTTCGGTGTCGATGGCGGCGAAGACGGTGCTTCTGGAGAAAATAGCGTTGAACGCGCGGCAGGTGGTGTCGATCACCTGGCCGGCAACGACCATACGGAAGTGGTCCCCGGCGACGTCTTTGTCATGAAAACACCGGGTGGTGGCGGTTGGGGCAGGGCCTGACGAGCCTGGGTCAGTTCTCTTTCTGAAACAGGATCTGGCCGCGGCGCGCGATGAGCAGGACCTCGAGGGTGACCGGATGGAAATAGGCTTCCACCCTGTCGCCCTCAGGGGTCGTGCCATAAGCCTCGTAGCAGCCACCGTCTTCCTTGATGCGCCGCACCTGCCAGCCACCCTCAAGCATTTTGCTTTCGAGCGCGTCAACGGTCTGCCAGCCGGAGCGATCGCCTGAATCGCAGCTGTACAGACCCGTTGCATGGGCTGAAGACGTGGCGAGGGCTGCGAGCGTCGCGAGGACAATAAGTCGGGTCATGGGGGAGTTCCTTTCCGTGGGGTTCAAGCGTTGTCGGTCAAGGGTCTGCGGCTGGCCTGAGCTGTTTTGCCGATCCGGTAGATTTCAAGCAGGGCAAGCGGCACGAAATGCACCAGCGCCGGGCCCAAATTGTTGTGAATGAAGATCCAGTGGACGAGGGTCAGGACCGCGGCCGGATAGACAAGCCGCTGTAGTGGTTTCCACCACGAAAGCAGGGCGCGTTGAGATGCATCGTTGCTGGTGGCGGCAAGCAGTGCGAACAGGGCAAACGCTGCCCATCCGGTCCAGATCCCGAGCGCTGTGATTTCGGCCAGGATCAATCGCAGCGTGCCCATGTCGACCACGTAAAGAATCGTATGGGCGAGGGCGTAGGCAAAGGCGGCAACACCCAGATAGCGGCGCCGTCGCATCAGCCAAAGCGGCCAGCGGGCTTTCGGAAACAACATTCGCAGCGGGGAGATGACCATCGCCAGGATCATGAACCGGGCGGCAAATTCGCCCGTCGGATGAAGCAGCGCTTCAGTGATCGGTCGACCGTCTGGTGCAGGCTCGCCACCGGCAAGCGCAACGACCATGGGGATGGCGGGAAGGGCCAGCAGGCCCCAAAAGAAGATGCGCGTGTTGAGGAGGTTGGACAGCATCGCCTGCTCCGGATCGGTCGACCGGATCAAACACTAGCGAAGGATCGACGATCGCGCGCCCGCGCGAGCGGATGAAACTGTCGCAAATTGTAACCGGCGCCACGACGGCGGATATTTGGATACATTTTTTCGGAGGCAAGCAGCAGGCTGGCGGGACAGCACCACCGCATGAGCATCAGGACTTGCAATTGCGCCGCGGATAATTACCAGTATGGACGCGTGCCCCCTTGGCGAAATTGGTATACGCAACAGACTTAAAATCTGTCACCCGAATGGGTTTGCCGGTTCAAGTCCGGCAGGGGGCACCACATCATTTTTTGAGGCCCATGAGCCAGTCCCGCAGGATGTGTTCCAAGACCTATTGGTCTGGGCTTTGCCAACAAGTGCCGCCGCTTACGGAACTCCGTTTCGGCAGTAGCTGTTGAATCCATCCCTTGACGCAAGATGCTTCATCCAGACATCGACCGCTGGCAGGCTCGGGCGCTCCATGGGCGTGAGCTCCCAACGATTGGTGGAAAGTGCCAGGACAATATCAGCCAGTGTGAAGTTGTCTCCGCATACAAAAGGACCGGATTCTGTCAGATGCAAGTTCAACAGTGACATGGCGGAATTCCAGAGGCGAACGCTTTGTTCTTGAAGGGATGCATCCTGGAAGTCTGGATGGCTTCGAACCCGGCCCATGAAAACCGCACGCCAGGCTGAATTCAACTCGGCTGCTTGCCAGTCCATCCAGGATTCGACCAGGGCGCGCTGTCCGGGTTCTTCCGGCAGCAGGTCAAAACGCTTCTCGCACGCTGCAAGGTATCGGCAAATCGTGTTCGATTCCGTCAGGACCAGATTTTCATCGATCAACACGGGGACAAGTCCTTTGGGGTTGATCGCCAGAAAGCCGGCTTCATCTGTTGCACGGGTTGTTCCGCCCCAGTCTTCACACTCCGGCGCCAGACCCAGTTCGCAACAGGTCCAAAGCACTTTTCTGACGTTGATCGAGTTGTGTTGCCCGAGAAGTTTCATGGCGGATCTATCTGTTGTTTCGTCGATCAATCTAATCCAGGTCGGGCAGCAGGAGAATGGAAGCTATCCCCAACTGTTTGATCTTTGTTCGATCGATTGAGTTCAGTTGACCCCACCTGCGCACATCTGCGCCGCACGTTTCATGGCCGCCTCGACGCAAAGATGTGGTCAGATTTACTCTTTTCGCCCTGCCACCTGATAACGCCATTTTGTGGGATGGTGCAGATGACTCAGGATCTTGCTGATGACGAACGATCTGGCATGGATCGGCTTTCTTTGGGACTTCTGCTGGCGTTCGTGACTGGACCAACAACTGCAGCTTAGGCGATCAGCGAAAATTCAATCATATCGGCGGTAATGCCGAAGAAGTAGATCGACGTGGCATCATCGAATTCATAAAGGGTCATATCAGGTCCGGCGTCACGGTCATCACCATAGGCCGTGTCCAGGGCGGTGTCGTTGTACACGACCCATCGGTTGTATCGCATGTCAATTATGGCGTCTCCAAACTCTCCCTCAAACAGATCGAGGTAGGGAGCCAATTGGGCGAGAGACTCGAAGCTTATGAAGGAGTTGGAGACTGCCACCGGAAGGTTATCGGATGACGAGAAGGCGAGACCGTCATCGGTGGTCTGGACCTCATATCCAAGCTCGTTGAGGGTCCGATCGACTAGCCCAATGACATGATCTTGCCGCGCATCCGCGCGTTTTTCGACAACTTCAACAATCGGTCTCGAAAGAGAAGCTGCTTCTTCGGTGCGATTCGAAGCAGCGTTATACGTTTCGCTCCGTGGGGGAGGCTTCGTTCCCGTGAAAGCCTGGTTTTCCTGAAAGAACACCGACTCATTCGCAAATACGTCCTCCGGCATGATGATATCCGTGGCTTCAACCGCCTTAGGAGCTACTTGCTGAGGTTCGCGACCGATGATCTCCGAGACGACGTTTTGGCCGGATAGACTTTGCTGGCCAGCGGCCGCAAAAGCGCCATCCCACGGTCCAGTGACAGTGACCTCGAAATCCCATTCAACGCCATCTACATCGCCAATGACGTCCAGTGCGAGATCGATGGTTTCCGGTGCGCGCTCGTCCTTGTAAACGAATTGTGTCGCGGATAACGCGATCGCCGATAGGATCACGAAAGCCTGCTGCGGAGAAAAACTGAAATCGCTCAGGGTCAACTGTCGTTGATCGGCAACGTTGAAAATCTCCTGATCTGCCCGTGCGCTGTCACTGCGCAATGCCTTGTTGGATTTCGCAAATCCGAGCGCCTC
Organism: Hoeflea sp.; assembly: GCA_965228435.1. Classification (GTDB taxonomy): domain Bacteria; phylum Pseudomonadota; class Alphaproteobacteria; order Rhizobiales; family Rhizobiaceae; genus Hoeflea_A. Next base: position 6,433,694 of record OZ245818.1, read on the forward strand.
CCGATGGTACTCTTCCGAGACCAAGCAGATGGCAGCGAGTACCGCAATGACAACAGAACCGGGATGCAACAGGACATTGTCGTCGCCTTTTCCCAGGAGAAAGGCTGGCTGCTGCGCCATGAAGCGATGCACTACTTGGTTGAGGGAGGAGCCCCGAATGACCGGAAACCAACCTCCGGCGATGTGATATGTCCCATCGATAGTGGCGACATGCACCAGAACATCGCCCGTGTCTGAACTGCAAAGGATGAACCAGGGTTCTCCCTCATCGGACTCACCCATCACCATTTCCACCGAAATCCCACACTGAACAAGGACGGACTCGATTCGGTACAGTTCGGCCAATTCCTGTGCCGACCATCCGTGTTTTCGGACTTTCTTGCCGGAAAAAAGGGGGATCACCCCATCTTGCATTGCCCTACCCAATGCTGTCAGAACTTCGTATGTGTGAAAGTCCTTGATTACTGCGGGGCACGAGCGGCGTCAACGATAAGTTGCAGTCGTCAGGCGCCCCGCCGACAATACGTTGTGCCTGAATGCGGCGTTCCGGGTTGAATTTGGGTGGCCGGTGACGGCAGCACTGGAACTGCTCCGCAGGGTGATAGAAGTTGCCAAAGGCGTCGCATTCTAGATTTGCCTCGGGCACCGCGTGAGAGGTGTTGGCCTCGTTAGCAGCGATTTGGTTGTGTGCCTGTTGAACGACGCTGCAAGGCTGTCCGGTGTGTGTTTATCGATCCGCAGAACGGGTGCTGCCGTCATCGGTCTCCTGTTGCAAAAACTCGATCCGATTGCCGAATGGGTCGAACACGTAAAACCTTGAAAAACCCTCCAGCGGCTGATCGTCAACGCAGTCAACGCCTGCGGCCGCGCAACGCGCTCGAAGCGCGCTCAAATCGCTTACCAGGAAAGCTGGATGCGCCTTGGTTGCCGGGCGGAAATTCTGCATCACGCCAAGATGAACCTTTACCGTTTGATTTTCAAACCAGCAGCCGCCGCGCTGCGCCAGGTTTTCCGGTTTCGAAACTTCAGAAAGTTCGAGCACTCCGGCGTAGAAGTTTCTTGCCTCGGTTTCACCGCCTTCCGGCATTGCCAGTTGAACGTGTTCCATTGCGGTCAGCATGACCACTCCAGCGTGTTATTTTTGATTTGACGACCGATAGGTGGAGACAAGGGTCTGGGTATGGAATGATGACGGGTACTGTCACCGATGATTTCACACAAAGTATACCGCCGACAGAGGACTGAATAGGAGGAAGAAGCAATGACCTTGGAAGAACTCGGCTCGCTCCTGATCCGCATTTCTGTCGCCTGGCTGTTCCTGACCGGTTTTTGGTACGATGTGCGGAGCTTCAAATCCACCGAGGAGGAAACCGGTCTGCTGTTCAAGTGGCATACGGACTTCTTTGCCACTGCCGGAATGATATTGATGGGGGCAGGGGCCGTCTCGATTTTGCTCGGCATCTTCCCACGGCTCGGCGCCCTGGCTCTTGCAACCTTTCTCATCCCGGCATCGTTCATCCATTTCCGCAGCCGCGACGCGGCCGCTGAACTGAAGAAGAAGGTCCTCGATCGTGGAGCCGCCGACCAGTCGTTGAAGGACGATATCGACGAGTTGGGAACACTCGGATCCGTCGGGCATTACTCGTCGGGATTGAAGAACCTGGCGCTGATTGGCCCGATGCTCTACCTGGTCCTGGCTGGCGGCAAGTTTCCCATCATTATCGGCCTGTCCGGCGATTGGACGTTGCAGGGTCTCCTGATCGGCAATTGACCACTCAGCTCCCAAAGCGAAGGGCGCTCCGTATTAGGGTCCATAAAGCGGTCCTGAGCCTTACGCTCAGCACCTAACGCCGGCGAACCCGAGCACCGCCGCCATGCCTGCCCCCGCCGCCGCGTTGCGGTCGGGCTTGCTGGACGCGTTTCCGGTTGACCTGACGATTGCCGGCCTGTCGGCTGCGGTTATCTCGGCTGAGATTCGATGGCGCTCTGTCGGGCTTGGCCGCCGGGCGCTGTGCCGGTTTCTGTGCCGGTTTCTGGGCCGGGCGTGACGCATTTTGCTGATTGCCGGTTGCCGGTCGATTGGTGGCCGTCGCGGGACGGTTGGCCGGTCGATTGGTCCGATCGCCGGCCGGTCGGTTAGCGAGCGCGGTGCCTGCGTCGCTGTTTCCGATCCGGTCGCGGATCTGGCCTTCGGAAGGCTTCTCGACGCCCGACCAGCGGCCGCCTTCGAACTTCTGCCAATTGTCGCCGTTGCGGCGATAGACGGCGCCGTCATTGCCGGCGAAAACGTTGCCGCGCCGGTCGAGATTGGCGATCCGGCCGGCATTGTCGCCGGCCTTCCAGCGTTGAGCGGCACCTGCCTGCAAGTCCCGTGCGCGTGTCCATTCGCCGCCGCTGACAACGCCGCCGCCCGTCCAACTGCCGTATATTCCGCGGGCGCCGCCAACGACCACACGGTTTCCGGTACGAGGATTGTAGGCGGATATGAAGCCTGCGCTTCCTCGCGGGCCGCTGATCGCAGCACCGCGGATGTAACCGCCGGTACGCGGATTGTAGATGCCGCCGGCGGCGATACCCCGATACGGACCATAGGCATAGCCGTAGCGGCCATAGGTACCGCGAATCGGGTTGTAATAGGCGCCGATGCCATAACTTACCGGCCGTCCGAAATAGATCGGATAGGGGCCTGGGCGATACCAGGGCCGGTAGTACCAGCCCGTGCCGTATACAAACACGCCCCAGGCCAGAAAACCGGTGACGTATCCGAGCGTATAGCCGTACCAGACGGCATTCGGTTCCGTATCGTAGATCCGCACATAGGTGGTGTTGTAGACCGGTGACGATGGTGGGATCGTGTAGATCTCATCCGGTACCGAGGTGGCAACCTGGAAGGGACCTTCCGGACTGTCGCCGACAAACCAGATACCGTCCTGCAGCACATAGTATTTGTCGCCGACCTGGATCACCTGGTCGTTGGTGTTGACCGCGTAGGACAGCGAGGTGCCCTCGATCGGTTCGAATTCAGGGTCTCCGGCATAGGCGACCTCGGCTGAGACGGACCCGAGCTCCACTCGCGCGGTGCTCGGAATGCTGGCTTTCAGGCGCGCCTGGGCGGCTTCGGATGTGTCGGGAACGGAAGAACGCACGGAGTAGTAGGGCGCATCCTCCGGTATGTTCTGGAAGTCGCTTGGCAGGTCCGGAGTCGTGAACACCCACGGCCCATCCAGCGAGGAGGATTTGAACCAGCGTCCTGAGACGAGGATGTACCACGTGCTGGTCGCGGCCATGTAGAACACGTCGCTGTCGGTGTTGGAGGCCCATTCAAGGCCGGTATTCGGCACCGGCTCGAGTTTCGGCTCGCCGTCGAACACAATCATCTCGGCCGGAGCGTCGGAATAGACGACCTTGGGTGCCTTGTTGTCGGGGAACGGCTGCGGCGGAATGGCCGTCCGGGTTTCCTTCCAATTGTCATCGTCCGGAAGGGATTGAATTGCCTGGGGGAGATCCTGCGCCGGTTCCCATCCCGATGCGATGCCCTTGCTCGTCAGCCAGGACTGCTCGTCGCGCAGGTAGAAGGTCGCCGTTTCGTCGAGCTTCAGGATGTCCCAGTTGGTGTTCACCACGAACTGCAGGCCTTGCGCGCCTTTGACCGGCGCGAAGATCGGTTCGCCCTCGGTCTGGACGAGGATGGACGGCTCGGTCTCGACAAAAATCGGCGGTGCCTCAGACTTCAGACCGTCGACATCCTCCATGCGTTGATATTCTGCAACACCGGAGGTGATCCGCTGCTCCTTGACGGTGATCGAGCCGGTCGGCATGAGGCGGCCGACCTGCAGGGTCAGGTCGGTCAGGGCTTGCCGGTCGAGCGCCGAGAAATTCAGTTCGGTGACCGATATGTCACTGACGATCACATTCCCGGAGTCGCCGTCCAGGACGGTCTTGCCGCTAACGCTGATCACACCGAAAACCGGATTGGCGTCCTTTCCCTTGATGTATTCGGCGGCGACCATCGCCTTGAGTTCGGAAAAATTGTTCCACTGCGTGAATTGCGGCTGATACAGGATCAGCGTTGCGCCGCTGTCAGTCTCAAAGCTGCGCGGCCAACCGGTGGTTTGTTCCGGTTCCGCCAGTTGCAGATAAGAGCCGCTGACGAAGCCACTCTTGCCGTCGACCGAAATTGCGCACCAGGATCCGGCATCGTCGCATTCGCTGATTTCGACGGTTGTTCCGCTGGGGAGTGTCCCGAAGCTTCCGTAACCGGTGCCGGGGCCTTGCCGAAAATTGACGTTCGCCGTGGTCACGGCCGTTGCGGCCAAAGCGGGTTGCACGGCCATGGTTGCGACCAACAAAGCCGAAAGATACGTCCGCATCACTTATTCTCCCGGTCGGTACATCGACCCAGACGGGCCACCTTTGCGCACCGTGCCGCATTCGGAGGGCGCGATCAAGCATATGGTCGCACTTCTACGCGTCATGGTGGTGACAGGATAAATGAGTCAGGCTTCGTTGCTCACGTCGTTCAGGTGCGTCGCCAGGTTGGCCAAGCTGCTCACCCATCCTTCAAGATGCGAGTCGCGTGAGCTTACGGTTTCGAACGTCGCCTGATGGAGGGTCAGTTCGGTCTTGTTTCCCACAGCCTTGAAATTGAGTGTAATGACGGTTTGCTGAACCGGGTGGTCTTCCTCATCCAGCCAGGCGCTGGTGTTGACGATCTTTTCGTTGGGTACGATTTCCAGGTACTCGCCGTGCAAGCGGTATTCGGTTCCGTCGGGAGACCGCATGCAGGAACGCCACCGGCCGCCGACACGAAAATCGATCTCGGAATAGACGACCGAAAACCCTTCCGGGCAGCCCCAGCGGCGCATGTGCTCTGCCTCCGACCACATACGATAGACCAAATCGACGGGAGCGTCGAAGACGTGGGTCAGTTCGAGGGCAAGCGGCTCATTGGTCATTCCTGCTGGTCCTTGTGCTGCAATTCTTCGAGATAGGCGTCGAGACGCGCAAAATGGTCGGTCCAGACACGGCGTTGTTCGGCGATCCATTGTTCGGCAGGTGTCAGGGCCTCGTTGGCGAGTTCGCAGGTGCGGACTCGTCCGGTTTTGGTTGAACGGACAAGGCCGCTGTCCTCCAGCACCTTCAGATGCTGCGAAAAGGACTGGAGCGCCATGGCATGGGGTTTGGCCAGTTCACTGACGGAAGCAGGACCCGCACAGAGGCGCTGAATCACCGCCCGCCGGGTCGGATCGGACAGGGCGTGGAAAACGCCATCAAGGTCGGACGAATACTCAGGCATATACCTGATCATGCACGAATCAATAGTCAGGTCAATGCCTGACTATTGATTCGATCCCGATGGGAATTCGACCTGTTTGTTAAACGGTCAAGACCGGGGAAAACGAAGAGTTAAGCAAAGACATCGGGCCATCGCAGCAGCCGTTGCAAGATACCTATGGTTGAGCAATAGTGCTCGCAAAAGGGAGCGTCATCTGCCATGAAAACAAGAGCATTCCTGTTCGCGATTGGTGCCTGTCTGCTGGCCGGCACCGCATCGGCACAGACAATCGGCTATGCCGATGCCATGAAAATACTGGTCAAAAGCTGCGGACCGGATATTGAGAAACACTGCAAGAAAGTAAACCTCGGAAACGGTCGCATCGAATCCTGCCTGGCCGAGCACGCATCCAGTGTTTCCGACCAGTGCAAGGCGGACTATGCCCAGGTCTATGTCATGCTCGCAGCGCGGTTTGCCGCCCAGGAGGCGGTGCCGAAACTGTGCGCCGGCGACGTCAACCGCCTGTGTCCCGACATCACCCGCGGCAAGGGCTATACGCTGCAGTGCCTGCTGAACAAGCGGCGTCTCAGCAACAAGTGCTCCCAGGCCATTACCGACGCCGGTTTCCGTTGAGCCGCGACTGTTCCGATTCTCGAAAGGTATCACAATGCGCAGAGTAACAATCGCAGCCGTGCTCGGCCTGTCGCTGATCGCCGCATCCGCCGGCGCGCAGAACATTCTCTCGACTCAGCAGATCGTCGATTCTTTACGCGGCGTGGAGCGTGAAGCGACACTGCATCCCGACCAGATCCGCGCCATGGCGCTCGACAACATCAAGCGTAATCCAGGTGAAAATGCGCCCAAGGGCGTGCCGATGGCGAACCTGCTGGAGAACCTTCGGCAGTTCAACGTCGAGATCAATTTCGACTTCGACTCCGACCGCATCAATCCGGATTCCTACGTGGCGATGGGTGCGATCGCGGACGCCATGCATACGCCCTATCTTCTGCACCAGAAGTTCCTGATCATCGGCCATACCGATGCCCGCGGCAGCCGGGAATACAATCTCGAGCTGTCTCAGCGCCGAGCGAATGCGGTGCGCGAGGCCCTGGCCACGACCTTTCGCGTGCCGGCGGAAAACCTGCTTGCTGCTGGTCTCGGCGAAGAGGAACTACGCGACCCGGCCAACCCGGATGCGGCGGTCAATCGGCGGGTGCAACTGGTCAATATCGGCTTCTGATCCGCCCGCCGGCGGCGTCTGCAGAACTGCTTTCCGCAGGAACCGATCGATCGGGTCTCCTCAAGTTGCTTTTGTGCGGCAGCCTGCTACACAGGCGCAGCATTTTGAGGGGAACGGGTATTCATGGCCGGAATCGCGGCGCTGGCCTTCGCGTACATTTTTTCGCAATTCTATCGGGCCTTCCTGGCTGTTCTTACGCCCAACCTGACGGTCGAGCTCGGGGCGGACAAAGCAGATCTTTCGCTGGCGTCAGGCATCTGGTTCGCGACCTTTGCATTGATGCAGTTCGTCGTCGGCGTTTCGCTCGACCGGTTCGGTCCGAGGCGCACCGCGACATTCATATTCGCTTTGGGCGCCGGCGGTGGCGCATTTGTTTTTGCAGCCGCCCAGTCTCCGATGATGATCGTCGTTGCCATGGCGTTGATCGGAATCGGCTGCTCGCCCGTGCTGATGGCGGCGTTTTACCTGTTTGCGCGCATGTACTCCGCCGCTCGCTTTGCGGTCCTTTCCTCCTGGTTCATGGCCGTTGGCACCGCCGGAAACGTCATCGGCGCAAAGCCTCTGGCGCTTGCCGTCGACACGTTTGGGTGGCGACCGACGCTGGTGCTGCTCGGGATTGTTACGATCGCAACGGCCGCGGTTATATATACGGTCGTTCGGGATCCGGAGATGGAGTCGGATGGGGAGAAGGGAACCGGGCTCGGAGGCTACCTGGAACTGCTTCGGCAACCGGTCTTGTGGCTGATCATTCCGCTGGTTTTGCTCAATTACGCGCCGGCGGCCGGGATACGCGGGCTGTGGATCGGTCCTTATCTCACTGACGTTTACGGCGCGTCGATCCACGTCATCGGCAACGTGACGCTGTTCATGGCCATCTCGATGATCATGGGAAGCGTGATCTACGGACCGCTTGATACGATTTTCGGCACCCGCAAATGGGTCGCGTTTGTGGGCAATCTGGGTTCGGTTGTGGCGCTGCTGTTGCTGGCCTCGTTCCCTATGCAGCCGCTCTGGCAAGTTTCCGGATTGATGTTCGCCGTCGGCATTTTCGGAGCGAGCTACGCTTTGCTGATGGCCCATGCGCGCATGTTTTTTCCAACGCACCTGATGGGTCGCGGTGTCACGCTGATGAACTTCTTCGCGATCGGCGGTGTCGGGCTTATGCAATTCGTCATGGGTCGGGTTGCAACTGCAACTTTCGATCCGGCGGCGCCCGAGCTGGCTTTCTCGACCGTGTTCGCGACCTATGCCGTGCTGCTCGGGGCGACCCTCATCATCTATCTGTTCATCCCCGACAAGAAACCTTTTGCGCCGGAGCCTTAGAGCTCTAGGGCAGGGCCTCCACCCACTTGACGACAATGTCGGCGATCTCTTCGGTGGTGGAGGGTGACAGCGCGTCTCCGGCGATCACATGGTTGTTCTCGTCGTCGCTGTTTTCGATCAGCGCGACTTCCGTGGCCGCTCCCCATCGGGCGATGACCTCGGCGGTCAGTTCGGGCCGAACCACGGTGTCTTTGCTCGAGTAGACGAACAAAGCCGGCACCTGGATGTTGTGGATCTCGGCATTGTTTGCCAGCTTGACGAGTTCCGCCATCGGCAGCACAGCTGGTGTCGGGTATTCGTGCGTCCAGAAACGCGCATGCAATTCGTTTTTCGGTTCGAAGGATCGGCGTTTGCCCTGAACCAGTTCGGCAATCTGCTTCGACCAGGGCATGGTCAGCAAACCGGCACCGAAGGCCTGCACACCATAGTTCGGTGAGATATTGATGATGCCGGCGACACTGTCCATCAGGCGCGGTTGAGCTGCTGCCCAGGTGGCCAAGGTGCCGCCGGTTGAAGTGCCCATGACGATGACCTGCTCGCCCAGGCGGCGGCCGATGGCGAGGGCTTCGGCCAGATCGTTCACCCAATCCTCTACTGTCGCCTCGGCCATTGCATCGCCTGTGCGGCCGTGGCCGCTCAAACGGGCGTAATAGAGGTTTGCTCCCAGTCGCTCGGCGGCGATGTCGGCCAACGGTTGCACCTCACCGGAAGAGGCTGAGAAGCCATGGATATAGACAATGGCAAGCGGGGTTTTGGCGCGCGATTGCGGAAACGCCCAGACAACGCGCTTCTGAAGGCCATCACGAATATCGTCGAAACGTGCTTCCTCATCTGCCAGGTAGGTTTCGACATCTTGTCCTATCGCAGCCGGATCGAAGTGGATGCGGGTGCTGACTTCGGTACGCGGCCCCATCAGAAAAACCCCTCCGGCAACAATGATCAGCCCGACGATCAGATAGACAAAAAGCCTCAGCCGCGATCGTTTTGCCATGGTACTCCTCACACGACGGTTTCGATGCCGTTCTAAACCATGTCGACATCAATGTTGGGTCTGTCGATCACTTCCCGCAAGGCGAAGGCCGAATTGATGCGGACCACATGGGGCAGGGCAGACAGCCACTCCTTATGGATGCGTTCATAGTCCTGCAGGTCCCTGGCCGCAACGCGCAAAATGTAGTCGTATTCGCCCGACATCAGATAACAGACCAGCACGTTGGGGCATCGCTTCACCGCCGACTCGAACTCGGTCAGGGTTTTCTCGAATTGGCCGGACAATGAAATGTGGACAATGGCGATCATGCCGTAGTCGAGCGCCCGGTTCGAAAGCCGCGCCTGATAGCCGAGAATGACGCCGGACTTTTCGAGGATGTCGAGCCGCCGAGAGCAGGCTGAGGCAGAAAGTCCAACCCGTTCGGCGAGGTTGGCATTGGAGATGCGGCCGTCTTCCTGCAGTGTATTCAGAATCGCGATATCAATGGTATCTAACTTGCTCATTCGCAGTTTCTTCGAAAATTTTCCTATTTGCGCAATAGTATTCGAAATCGATCTGCGCCTCCAGCCCAATTTGCAAGGACATTTCGGACCGAATGTGGTCTCATCACGCCAATGGAAATTGACGGCGCGCGAAGGCGCGTCGGTTCATTTTGGGAGAAGTTCGAAATGCGTGTGGGTTGCCCCAAGGAAATCAAGGATCACGAGTATCGTGTCGGGCTGACACCGGGCTCGGTGCGCGAGTATGTGGCGCACGGTCACGATGTGATCATCGAAACCAACGCAGGTGCCGGTATTGACGCTGATGATGGGGTCTATCAGGCAGCCGGCGCCAAGATTGTTTCGACGGCCAAGGAAGTCTTCGAGCAGTCGGACATGATCGTAAAGGTCAAGGAACCGCAGCCGGTCGAATGGGCGATGCTGCGGGAAGACCAATTGCTCTACACCTATCTGCACCTTGCTCCCGATCCCGAGCAGACGAAAGGGCTGGTCGATTCGGGCTGTACGGCGATTGCCTATGAAACCGTGACCGACGACCACGGCGGACTGCCATTGTTGGCGCCGATGTCCGAAGTTGCCGGACGTCTCGCGATCCAGGCAGGAGCAACGGCCTTGCAGAAGGCCAATGGCGGCCGTGGCGTTCTGCTCGGTGGTGTTCCCGGTGTGTTGCCGGCAAAAGTTACCGTCATCGGTGGTGGCGTCGTCGGCCTCAATGCGGCGAAGATGGCGGTGGGACTTGGAGCCGAGGTCACCATTCTCGACCGCTCGATCCCCCGGATGCGTCAGCTCGACGACATCTTCAACGGCCGTGTTCGCACGCGCTTTTCGACCATTGAAGCGCTCGAGAACGAAGTGTTCTCCGCCGATGTCGTTGTCGGTGCCGTGCTTATTCCGGGAGCGGCTGCGCCTAAGCTGGTCACACGGGACATGCTGTCTGGGATGAAGAGGGGCGCTGTGATTGTCGATGTCGCCATCGACCAGGGTGGCTGCTTCGAGACCTCGAAACCCACCACGCACTCCGAGCCGACCTACGAAGTCGACGGGATCGTCCACTATTGTGTCGCCAACATGCCCGGAGCTGTTCCGGTCACATCGGCCCATGCGCTCAACAACGCGACGCTGCACTATGGACTGGCACTGGCCGACAAGGGGCTGAAAGCGCTGACCGAGGACCGCCATCTGCGGGCCGGCCTCAACGTCCACCGCGGACGCATCACCAACAAGGCCGTTGCCGATGCGCTTGGTTACGAACTGTCGGAACCGACTGCAGCCCTCAAGGTCGCCTGAAAATCATCGAAGCCCGCGTTCAACCGATCGCGGGCTTTCGTCTCTTATTGGTAGACAATGTCGGTGATCCGCCGCAGGGTGACGCGGCGATTGCGCCATTCGGCATAGGGTGTCGGCACCAGAAGCTCGTCCTCACCGAAACCGACGGTTTCGAGCGCGTATCCGGGAACGCCGAACTGGTACATCAACAGTTTCTGCAGCGATCGGGCTCTCCGGCGTGACAGCCGCATATTGCTGCCGAAGGATCCGACGGCATCGGTGTGTCCCTCGATCAGGAACAGTTCATCCGGGCTATGGTGCAGAATGTCGTGCAGCGCGGCTGCGATACGTTCCACCTTCCAGTGTTCCTGATAAGGGATTTCAGCCGATCCGAAGGCGAAGTTGATGGCCTGGATGTCGATGGACGGTGCGATGTGGCGCAATGCCTTTTTGCGCTTGATGTCGACAACGGAGCTTCTCATCTGAGGCGTCACCGTCACAGCCGGTTTGGCGGCGAGACTTTTGCGGATCGCCTTCATGGAAGGGATCTGTTTGGTGGCGGCTGGTGCCTTTTTGATGGTGGCTGATTTGAAGCCTGGCGTCTTTGCGAAAGCACTGGTTGCGGCTGCACTGGCGGCGATGCCAGCCAAAAAGCTGCGGCGGTTCATGGCTCTTGTCCTCTCTTGCGTCAGCCGCTCGGCGCGGCGATTGAGGAGAGGCTAGCGAATGTCGCCTGAAAGCGTGATGAACGGGACGTTCATGTTCCTTCTGTTGTGCTTGAAGCCACTTCAGTTGCTGCGGGCGATGCGCAAAATATCGTCATCGGACAGCGGATGAAAGATTGCGTCCGTCTGGTTGACGGGCACGAAGCCGAGCTTCTGGTAAAGCGGCAGGGCGGCCGGATGGTCCAGCGTGCAAGTGTTCACCGTTACCTTCAAGGGGTTGAGGTTCCAGGCCGCTTCGATCGCCTGCGAAAGAAACCAGCGTCCGAGGCCAAGTCCCTGAGCCTCCTGCATCGTCCCGAAATATTCAAGACTGACGACCTCGGGATCCTTGTTGCTGAGTTCGAAAAAACCGGCCGGCGCGCCGTTCAGGTAGAGAACGCTGATTGTCGTGGCTGGATCGTGAAGGATATTGCCCAGTTCCGCATCGTTAAGCCGCAGGCGCGACACCCAATGATAGTCGCGGCCGATCCGGTATTGCAGATAACGGTAAAAGTGCAGTGGCATATCGGCCTGCTGCATCAGCGCAACCTGCAGATTGACCGGCATGGGAACGAACAGTTTGGGGCGCGCGGTCTGCTCCAGATAGGTGACGACGGTCTTCAGCGATTCCGGTGGGCTTGCCATCAGGCGCTTCCGGTGGTGACCGGAGCATCTTCAAGGCCGCCCCATTCCGTCCACGAACCATCGTAGACGGAGCAGTTTGACTGGCCGAGCGATTCAATTGCGAGTGCCAGCGCCGCGGCCGTAACACCCGATCCGCAAGTCGTGACAACGGGCGCAGACAGATTGATTCCAGCGTTCTCAAAGACAGCGCGCAGTTCCGGTAAGGATTTGAGTTCACCCTCATGCGACAGCTCCGTTACCGGAACGCTGCGAGCGCCCGGCATATGGCCTGAACGAAGACCTGGCCTCGGTTCCGGGATCTCGCCGGTGAACCGTCCTGCGGGCCGTGCGTCGGCAATCTGTGTGGCCTGGGAATCGACGATCCGCAACATCTGATCGAGACGCGTTACCGCCGCTTCGTTGAAGCGGACCTGAAACCGGCCGGGCGGATTGTCCGCAACCTCATCCGTGACCGGGCGGCCATCGGCCTTCCAACGATCAAAGCCGCCGTCCAGCACGAAAACGTTCTCGGCCCCCATGATGCGCAGCATCCACCACACGCGAGGCGCCGCGAACATGCCAAGGCCGTCATAGACGACAATCGTATCCTTGTCGGAGAGACCCAGTCGCGCTGCGTGTTCCGCAAAAACTTCGGGCGAGGGCAGGGTATGCGGCAAGTCGATGCCGGGCTCGACGATCAGATCCTGATCAAAGAAAACGGCGCCCGGTATGTGCGCGGTTTCGTATTCCTGTCGCTGATCGCGGCCCATCGGCGGAAGATACCAGGACGCGTCGACGATCTTCGGTCCGGTCGGGCCGAGTCGATCCTGCAGCCAGTCGGCCGATACGACGAAGGGGCTCTTTTCAGTCATTGCTGCACCTCGTTGAATTGGTTCAGCCCGGCAAATCACCAAAGCGAATCCGAAAACGCCGGTTCTCACGGCCTTTCTTTTCGATCTTGCCGATATGGATCGCTCCGACTTCCATCGTCTCGTTGACGTGAGTGCCACCACAGGGCTGGCTGTCGACCGCAGCATCGTCACCGATGCAAACCAGCCTGATACGGCCGCTGCCGCGTGGTGGGCGCACATTCTTGGATTTGACGAGGCCGGGATTGGCGTCCAGTTCTGATTCTTCAATCCATCGGGTGAACACCGGATGGTTGCCGTTCACAAGCTCCATCAGCCTGGCGCTGATGTCGGCCTTGTCGACCGTCTCACTCATGTCGAAATCGACCCGACTTTCGTCCTCTCCAACGGAAGCGCCGGTTATCGGAAAGGGACACAAGACGGTCAGCAGATGGCAGGCCGTATGCATGCGCATGAGCTTGTAACGGCGCGGCCAATCGATATGCAGCGTCAGTTTTTCTCCCGTCTCCGGAACCGGCTGCCCGTTGGCGGGAACGTGCACCACTTCCGCCTTTGACTGACCGTTGACTGTCGCCGCAATTTCGATGCGCGATCCATCGTCTCGTTCAAGAAATCCGACGTCACCCGGCTGGCCACCAGATGTTGCATAGAAGCAGGTCTGATCCAGCAGGATGCCGCCGCGATCGTTCACTCCAATCACCGAACCTTCCGCCGTCGACAAATAGGAATCGTCGATGAACAGCGGCTGTGTGTCGGACACGGCTTAGACCTCCTCGTAGGGAACGGAAATATTGACTTCCTCTTCGATCCAGCCCGGCACGGGAAGCTCCTTGGATCGCAGGAACTCCGGATTGAACAGTTTCGACTGGTAACGGTTGCCGTAGTCGCAAAGTATGGTGACGATGGTGTGGCCGGGACCCATGTCGCGGGCCATGCGCATGGCGCCGGCAATGTTGATTCCGGAGGACCCGCCCAGACACATGCCTTCTTCCTGGATCAGGTCGTAGACGATCGGGAAGGCCTCATTGTCAGGAACCCGGTAGGCGAAGTCCGGAGTGAAACCCTCGAGATTGGCTGTTACTCGGCCCTGGCCGATACCCTCGGTAATCGACGTGCCTTCGGCCTTCATCTCGCCATGGGCATAATAATTGTAGAGCGCGGCGCCGCCCGGATCGGCGATGCCGATTTTGATGTCCCTGTTACGATCTTTCAATCCGACGCTGACGCCGGCAAGAGTGCCGCCGGAACCGACAGCACAGATGAAGCCATCGACCTTGCCATCCGTATCACGCCAGATTTCGGGCGCCGTCGTATCGATGTGCGCCTGGCGATTGGCCACGTTGTCGAACTGGTTGGCCCAAATCGCGCCGTTCGGGTCTTCAGCGGCGATTTGCTCTGCGAGGCGTCCCGACAGCTTCACGTAATTGTTGGGATTTCTGTAGGGGACAGCCGGAACCTGAACGAGCTCGGCACCGAGCAGCCGTAAGGCGTCCTTCTTTTCCTCACTCTGAGTTTCCGGGATGACGATGACCGTGCGATATCCCAAGGACTTGGCGACCATTGCAAGGCCGATCCCGGTGTTGCCGGCCGTACCCTCCACGATCACGCCGCCCGGCCGCAGCGCGCCGCGCCTTTCGGCGTCGCGTATGATGGACAGAGCGGCCCGGTCCTTGACGGATTGGCCCGGATTGAGAAACTCGGCCTTGCCGAGAATGGTGCAGCCGGTGAGCTCGGATGCTTTCTTGAGCTTGATCAGCGGCGTATTGCCGATGCCTTCCAGCACTGATTGAAATACGGTCATTCCTGCGCCTCGATGAATTGTGAGCGACATTATTTCGGCGATTATGGATTAGCAACACGGGCTCACCCAAGAAATAGGGTTCGCCACAATCATAGCAGAGTAAAAAAGGAATCCTGATCAGCGCTCGTAAATCAACTGGCGCACACTGATATTCTCGGCCCGGAAGCCGGCTTCGCAATATTGCAGGTAGAACTCCCACAGCCGCTTGAAGCGGTCATCGAAGCCCATAGGCTTGATCACTGGCCAAGCCTCCCAAAAGCGATGACACCACTCCGACAACGTACGCGCGTAGTCCTGGGCGAAGGCCCGATGCCCGGCCAGCTTCAGGTTGGCCTTGCCGCGCAGATCCTCGAGGATTTCAAAGGTCGGAAGCATGCCTCCAGGGAATATGTAGCGCTGAATGAAGTCCGGATTGCGCCTATAGTTTTCGTAGGCTTCTTCGCGCACCGTTATGATCTGCAGGCCGGCCCGGCCACCGGGTTTCAGACATTCCTGCAGCTTCGCGAAATATCCTGGCCAGTACTTCTCGCCCACGGCCTCGAACATTTCGATCGAGGCGATGTGATCATAGACCCCGCGCTCCTCGCGGTAGTCCTGAAACTTCAGGTCGACCCGGTCCGCGAGGCCGGCTTTTTCAATGCGGTTGCGTGCATAGTCCAGCTGTTCCTGGCTGATGGTCAGGCCGGTGACCCGGGCGCCGATCGTTCCGGCGACATATTCGGCGAATCCGCCCCAGCCGCAGCCGATTTCCAATACGTGGCTGCCAGGCTCGATGCCGATGGAATCAGCCAGCGCCTTGTATTTGGCCTTCTGCCCACTCTGCAGGTCGTTGGCTCCGGTCTGAAACAGCGCCGATGAGTAGGTCATGCTCGGATCGAGCCATTTCTCGTAGAAATCGTTGCCCAGGTCGTAGTGGGCGGAAATGTTCTTTTCAGCCTGCTTGTGCGTGTTGGCGCGAAACATGTGGCGAAGCCGCTCGACAATGGCAGACAGTCCGCGTGCCCGATGGGCGGCCGACTCACCCATGTCGGAATTGACAAGAAACAGCTCAAGGAACGTGGGCACGTCGGAGCTTTCCCAGTCGCCATCCATGTAGGATTCGGCAACGCCAATGGTTCCGCGTTTGAAGGCGCGCGTGGGAAGATTCCAGTTTTTCAGGACCAGATCAGCTTCGGGCCCTGTCTCATCAGCCTCGATACGGACTCTCTGGCCGTCGGGTAGTTGCAGGTCGAGTGCGCCACAGCGCATTCTGGAAAGCGATCGCAAAATCAGTCGTGCGCGCAGTGGCAGTCCTTTGAGCGATTCACGGATGTTTGCGGCTGACACGACCTGCGTCGATGGTGCAGTGTCCTGTGTAACGTTCATGCGTCTTCCCCATGCAACCCGTCGTGGGAAATGTCGGGTGCCGATACCCGCCAGTTTTCCCGTGGCTGTCTATCCGGGCCATTTGTTCATAGAGAATATCATTTCGCAAGTGCGATAGGTCAGGAAGCTACAGCGAGTTCAAGAAGGCGATAAGCGCTTGCCGATCGTTGATGGACAGAGACGCAAACCGGTCTCGCGACCGCTCGGCTTCGCCACCGTGCCAGAGAATTGCCTCGGTGAGATTGCGGGCGCGGCCATCATGCAGGAAGAAGGTGTGGCCGCTCACGGTCTTGGTAAGTCCGATGCCCCAAAGCGGTGGAGTCCGCCATTCGCGGCTGTTTACGCTTCCCTCCAATTGCCCGTCTGCCAGAGACGGTCCCATGTCATGCAGGAGAAAATCGGAGTAGGGCCAGATCAACTGGAAAGCCCGGGTCGCATCGTTCGTATCGCGACGCGTCACGAATTTCGGCTTGTGACAGTCGGTACAGCCGATGTCGTAGAAAAGCGACTTGCCGCGCAACACTTCGCGGTTCCCGACGTTGCGCCGCCGCGGGACCGCCAGATGGGCGGTGTAGAATGTTACCAGATCAAGGATCGGATCCGGTGCTTCCGTCTGGCCGAGATGGTCCTGAACCCCGTGGTGGCGGGTGAGGCATGACGGTTGGCGATCGGTGCAGTCACCCGCCGGTGCCGGCTGCAACGGGGTCGAGATGCCGATGTCAGCGCTGAAGGCCGCCGCATTCTGTGCCTTGATTGAAGGATGCGATGCTTTCCAACCAAATCGACCAAGGGACGCTTGTCCGGTGAGCGGGTCGCGCACCATGGATATTCGTCCGGAGATTCCATCACCATCCCGGTCGTCCGGATCAGCATGAATCGCAATGTCAGCGGGATGAATGGCCTCGATCAGGCCGAGCCCGATCATCGCTGGCGCGATGCGTGGAGACACTGTCGTATCCGCATGAAGCGGACCGTACTGGAGGTCATTCAAATCGTAGGTCGGGTGGCGCAGGCTGTGCACTGTACCGTCTGGAAGGACGAAAGGTCGCTCGAAATAGCGAATGCCGATGGTCCCTTCAGCGGGCAGTCCGGGAACGGCGCGATCCTGAATTTGACCGCCATAGACCGGATCCGTATGCGCGGCGCTGCCCAGTCGAATGACAAGGGACGTCATGTCCTCGCCGCCGTCGGGCGGGTGCCCACGTCCATTCCGCACATGGCAATTCTGGCAGGCGCGTGCGTTGAACAACGGCCCAAGGCCGTCCGAGGCCAGGGTCGATGAGGGGGACGAAACCCAGAACTTGCGAAACAGGGCATTGCCGAGATTGAAGCCTTCCCTCTCGTCAAATCCAAGATTTTCCGCCGGTTGTGAAAACGCGTTACGGTCCAAGGGCTTGCGGGACGTTCCGGCGCCACCCTGGCTTGCCTCGAACTTTTCGGGTCTTTCAAAATTGTCGGTTGGTCTGGTGACTTCGTGGACGCGCTTCTTGTCGCGAGCCGACAGGTCCAGGCGTTCGCTGCTCGTCAATGCCGGGTCAGCAACCGCCGCCGCTGCGACGAAACAGTAGACGAAGGCCCCTGCGAGTGACCGCTCCATACCATCGGCTCCGATATCCGCCGGGTGGAGAAAACCGGCAAAGTAGCACCACCCTATTCGAAAACGGCGTCCGGATTGTCCAGGCTGTCGGATCCTTCAAGGTCGACCTGGCCAAGATTGAGAAGGGCAATGGCGCGTTCGATGGAGCGCGTCTGATCCACCAGCCCATCGATTGCCGCCTGTACGACGGCTTCGCCCTCGGGATTGTCGTCGCCGATCATCTGATCGTAGGCTTCAACCGTTTCCGCTCGTTTTGCCATCACCTGCATTGCTTCGACGGTTGTCTCAAGCTTGCCTTTGAGTTCTTTGTCCAAGGCGGCATCACTGGCCGCAACCAGTTCGGAAACCGACGGACCACTGACCACCGAACCATCGGTCCGGGTGTAGGATCCCAGATAGACGTTCTGAATGCCGATCGCGTCGTACAGATGCGAGTTATGGGTGTTGTCTGAAAAGCAGTCGTGTTCTTCTTCCGGGTCGTTGAGGAGCAGCCCGAGCTTCATGCGCTCTCCAGCCAGTTCGCCATAGGACAGGGAACCCATTCCCGTGAGGATTGCCGTGATTCCGGCTTGCGGATTGCCGGTCAAATTGGCGCGGGCTGCGCCACTGTCGGTCCAGTTGCCGACCATTTCTTCAAGATCGGTCACAAGCAGGCGCGCTGCCGCTTTGAGGTAGTCGCGGCGGCGTTCGCAATTCCCATTGGTGCAGTTGTCGAGAGAGAAATCAGTGTAAGGACGAGCTCCGGCACCCGGACCGGTATGGTTGAGATCCTGGCCCCACAGGAGGAACTCGATAGCGTGGTAGCCCGTCGCGACATTGGCTTCGACCTCGCCGGCCTCGTGCAGCGTTTCGGACAGCAATTGCGGGTTGATTTCACTCGCATCGATCTCCTGGCCACCGATTTTGAGTTTCGGGTTGGCAACCACGTTGGCGACGTACAGCTCGTTTTCGTCGCTTTCGGTTCCGTAGGAGGCAGCGACATAGTCGATAAGGCCCTCATCAAGCGGCCAGGCATTCACCCGGCCTTCCCAGTCGTCGACGATTGGATTCCCGAAGCGGTAGACCTCGGTCTGCTGGTAGGGAACACGAGCCGCGATCCAGGCATCCTTGGCGGCCTGCAAGGAGGTGTCGGACGGATTTGCAAGCATCGCGTCGATGGCGGCTTCCAGAGCTTCGGCACTCGACAGTGAGTCCTGATATTTTGCCAGAGCAATGTCGGAATAGGTCTGAACAACAGCGCTCGCGTCGTTTGCTGCCTGCGCCGTGGCAATGACGGAAACAGACAGCGCCAATGCCGCTGCCAACGTCCTCATTGTAGTTCTCATATCGCGAATATCCCTTGCGTTTTAGGTCCGAAAGAGGCCATTGAGGCGGTGTTAATTCAAGGGATAAGTGGAGTCAAATCGTATAGTTTTTAACTATTCTAATTCAAGGGGGAGCTCTTATTGATGGTGAGGGAATTGCGTGTCGATAGCGGGCGGCTTTGGCAGCGGCATTTGGAGATGGCGAAGTTGGGCGCTATCGAGGGCGGTGGATGTTGTCGTCTCGCAATGACCGCTGAGGACGGGTCGGCAAGAGACCTTCTGCAGACGTGGTGCGCCAACGCCGGCCTCGACATGCGCATTGACCTTGCCGGAAATATGTTCGGGTTGCGCGAAGGAGCAAATGCCCATGCGCCGGTCGTGCTGTCCGGGAGCCACCTCGATACACAGCCACATGGCGGCCGATTTGACGGCGTTTCCGGTGTTCTGTGTGCACTGGAGGTGATTGAAACTCTCAACGATGCCGGAATAACCACAGATTTGCCTCTCGGGTTGGTCAACTGGACCAACGAAGAAGGAGTGCACTTTCATCCCGGGCTGATGGGGTCATCCTGGTTTGTCGGAGATCTCTCCGACGGGGATCTTCTGAATGCGGTGTCGACGCATGGGGATCGTTTTGAGGATGCGGCGAGGGCAGTGGGATATCTTGGCGCCCCCGGATCCACGCACCTGAACATCGCGGCATTTTACGAACTGCACATTGAACAGGGGCCATTGCTTGAACAGGAAGGGCGGCAGATCGGCATCGTGGAGAGTGTTCAGGGACTGCGCTGGCTCGATGTGACTGTACTTGGCCGTGATGCTCACGCCGGTACCACGCCGATGGATCGGCGAAGCGATTCCCTGCAGGCAAGTGCCCGTATTCTGGTGGCGCTGAACGAGTTGGGCCTGCAACACCGGCCGCATGCCCGTGTTTCTGTGGGCTATCTGAAGCCAGCGACCGATGGGGCCAGCACGATCGCGGGGCGTACGGACTTCGTTGTCGATATCCGTCATCCCGATACCGAGGTCCTTGACCATTTGGCTCAAGAGGCCCAGTCGCTTTGCCATTCGGTCGCAGAAAGTCAGGATTGTGGGGCGCAAGTCGCCCTGCGGGCATCCATTGAGCCCGTCGCCTTCGATCGACGTAGTGTCGATCATATTGCTCGTGCGGCCGAAGCGCTTGGATATCGCGCCCGGCGAATGGCGAGTGGAGCTCTGCACGACGCGAGCAACATGGCAAAAATTGCGCCATCAGCCATGATTTTTGTTCCATGCAAGGATGGCATCAGCCACAACGTGGCGGAGAGTGCGGCCCCGGACGATCTCGAAGCCGGCTGCAACGTCCTCATGCAGGCGATGCTGGCTTCCGCAGGAGCGCGGTAGGTCAGCGGATGGCTGCGGTCAATGGGTGCCCAATCGGGTGAGGCCTCCATTGGTTGCGCTGTTGCCGTTGCCCCAGGAACCTGCGTACCCCCCGGCTTGACGCTTCAGTATGCCGCGACCGACGACATTGCCCAATTGCCAGTCATAGTGCAGCGTATCGCCTTCGATGACCCCCTCAAAATCAGAAACTCCGAGGCCGTAGCTTGAACGGCCGCGTACGGTGTTACCTGACCGTGCCATCTCCACTTCAAGATCGAATTCCACCCCGTTGACAGTGACTGTTCCGCTGAAGAGCCCGGAAAACGGGCCGGTTGTCGGTTCAGCGTCGCGGCAGTTGCGACCAAGCTTTCCTCCATGGCGGACGGGTCCGAGATCCTGGGGGCGTATCGTCTGCCCGATCAGGGCTGTCAGTCTTTGAATGTCGAGGAAGTTGCGGGCGATCATCCGGATTTGAGCGGTGGTTGTGATGATCTCGAGGCGCGTGAGTCCGCTGCCCGAGTAGCCCGCGGCACTGGCTTCCAACGCATCAGCAAAGGCGTTGAGGCGCTGGGAAGACAGCGGGTGTGTTCGTGCAGCAAGTTGCAGCGCGTGATTGGAATCGGAGGAAAAATCCGTTCGGCTCTCATGCAGGTACGCCATCGTCAAGAACAGGTTGACGACGCCCAACGGCACGTCGCCGATGCGCGCCAGTGCCTTGAGGGCGAAGGCATCGGCAGCGCTTTCATTGGCCCGCGCTGTTGAAGGTTGGACACCTTCGTACCCACTGTGGTTCAGGTAGATGTGTCCCAACTCATGCAACAGGATGAACACGACTGCGGTGCTGAAACTCTTCTGGGCAAGTGAGTCGACGTCTGGCTCCTGAAGCGCATCGGCAGGGATGCACAGCGTCGTGAGCAGAGGTGGCGGCGGCTCTGCCGCCTGCCAGTTTCTCACCATGGTCAGATAGTTGTAGACGCTCTCGCTTGAGTAGCCGTTACGCTCAAGCCAGGCGATCGCGATGTTGGCGTCGTCCAGGAACTTGAGCGACTGGATTGACATGAACAGGGTCTGGTTACGGGTGTCGGCGGCGAAGGCAAATGGTTCGCGGCCCGGAATGCGCAAGGGAAACCGAATTCCGACATTTTCAAGAGCGCGTCGTTCCGCCGGCGCCAGCCTTGGCAGTATCACTTCGCGGAAGTTTGAGATTATGCCTCGGGGATAACGCTGCTGCCATTCGGCCAGCACTGCATCATCGTAGGGAGGCGGTTCGGCGGCGTGGGCGGATGATCCTGAGGCGGCTATCATCGCACCGAGCAGCAAAACTCCGGCAATCAGTCGCTTGACGGTGGCGGTGCGGTCAGCCGCCCTGACGGTAGAACGCGGCGACATCCTCGTATCCCTGCGGTGGCGGGTCCTGTTCGAATTGTTCGGTGACCCAGAGGTGAAAGACTGTGTAGTCACCCCATTCCGGGCTCCAAACTTCACGCATGAGTGCCAGCTTCGCTTCTCGCACCGCAATCGTTGTGTCCAGCAGTTCGGGGCCCTGCTGAACTTCAGCGGCGTTCTGCGAAATTCTGTTGAGTCGACTGATCACCGTTGCGCGCTCCACTGCAGCGACAGCCTGGATTTGAGCACCTGATCCGTTTTGCTGACCAAGTCCGGACAGTGAACGGCTTCGTTTGATCGTGGTAACGCCTTCGGCGCTGGCAACCTGTTCCGCAATGTCCTTGATTTCGATCGGTTTCATGATCGAGTAGATGATCATGCCAACGCCGAACAGGGCAAAGAAAACACCCGGGCCGATGCGTGACAACAGGATCGACACACCACCCGGAAGGTCCAGCTTTGCCTCACCCTCGCGGCGGCGCGGCATTTCCAGGAAAAGGCGATATCCCAGATAGACGGATGTCAGCCCGACCAGAATGGCAATGATGTGCTGAATACCGTTCAGTAGGATTCCGACAAGAACTTCAGACATGCCTTTTTCCGCGTTCTGCGCCTTCGGGTCAGTTGGCGGAGTTTACACCGATTGTCCCTTGCCCGCGACGCAAGTGGCTTCACGGTTGTGTTTCAGGCTGAATACTTCCTTTACCGGGCGGCCGGCGCTGAGCCGATCTCGCAGCCGAACGACAATAGAGACGAACGACCTATCGTCGGGTGCCGGCCGCAAATGTGGCTGGTTTGTTTAAAAATATCAGGCTCTCCATCAAACCCGGGGGCACCCTCTAACCATTGTCTATGATTTGCAGGCTTTCAAAAACTGCTGATCATAGGAATGAAGAGGATGCCTGGTTTTGACGTTACGCTGAACCTGCCGGATTTTACAATCGAGAAGTCCAGCGGGTTCAACCCGATCGTTCACGATGTTAAGTGCCATCATGTCCCGCAGTGTCCACATTGTGGCTGCCGGACACTGCGCACCAAGGACAAGATACTACGCTGCGTCTGGCATGAGAGCGTTGGCCATCGGCGAGTGCTGTTGCGGTTCTTCGTGTGCAAATATCTCTGCTGCTCCTGCGGACGCTACTTCCGGCAGCGCCTTGAAGGGATCATGCGGTGGCAACGCAGCACCGAGGCCCTCAAACGACAGATCTATCGGCTGCACACCCATGGCATCTCACGCAAGGTCCTGGCCCGGGAATGCGGCAAGTCGGACAGCACGATCTCGCGCTACTACGATCACATGTACGGGCTTGAGAACCGCAAACTCCTGTCTTTGCAAATGCCGCGCATCCTGGGGATTGATGAGCACTTCTTCTCAAGGCGAATGCGGTTTGCGACCACCTTTTGCGACTTGCAACGCCGTCGTGTCTTCGACGTTGCTGCGGGCCGCTCGGCAGTGTCCCTGGCCGATTATCTCAATCAAATGAAAGGCAAAGACCGTGTCCGCATCATCTGCATGGACCTGTCGGAGACCTATCGCTCCATTGCCAGAACCCACTTTCCCAAAGCCCTCATCGTGGCCGATCGGTTCCATGTCGTGCGCATCGCTCTGCATCATCTGCTCAAGACCTGCCGCTTCATCGATCCCGAGCTGAAAGACAGGCGCGGCTTGAGCAAACTGCTGAACAAGCATGCCAGCAACCTCACTCAACGGCAGGCACGACGACTCACTGACTACCTTGACCGCAAACCGGCCATCGAGCGCATCTATCGGTTCAAGGAAGACCTGATGGACGTGTTAACCGCCAGGAACCAATCCAAAAGACAGTGCAGGACATTGGTACGCCGACTGCTGGAGGCCATCGCCCAGCTCAGGCAGAGCGGCTTCAAGGATTGTCAAAAGCTCGCAAAGACACTGCAGAGCTGGCAGGAAGAGATCGCACGCATGTGGCGCTTCTCGCGCTCAAACGGGATCACCGAAGGCTATCATCGAAAAATGAAACTCATCCAACGCAGAGCCTTCGGGTTCCGCAACTTCGAAAACTACAGAAAGCGCGTTCGAGCTCTCTGCGCTTGAAGGTCAAAGGAGGAGAGATCTGATACAGAACTGACCCACACTCTGCAGATCATGGGCGGGTGCCCCCGTATTCGACGAAGAGCCAAATATCATAGGTTTAAGAGGAAGGAAGGTGGCTCCCCGGGCCGGATTCGAACCAGCGACCAATTGATTAACAGTCAACTGCTCTACCACTGAGCTACCGGGGAACAACGCGCTTGGTGTGGCGTGGATGGGCGTATAACAAAAGAAATTCCCAATTGCCAAGCGATTTCTTGAAAAATGTAGGGTGCCTTGAACAATGGGCCGAAAAACCCGAAATCAAGGCCAGCCGGATCGGCGAGCCCTTGAGGAGAAGACGGCGACGAAGAACCACATGACGGTCGATTCAGAAACAGACGCTGAAGCCGAACTCGCCAAGCCTGGGCGGTTGATTCATATTGGGAAATGGCAGTTTCGATTGCCTCAAAGTCGCTTTCTAAGGCTGTTGATCGGTATCGGCTTCATCGTCGGCGGCATTTTGGGCTTCCTGCCGATCCTGGGGTTCTGGATGATCCCGCTTGGATTGCTGATTCTCTCCAACGACGTTCCAATGATCCGGCGCTGGCGTCGGCGGCTTGTCGTATGGTTCGTTAAAAGCCGACGGAACAAAAACCCACAAGGAGATGGAGTGGATTAGACCGATTTGGGCACCGTGATCGTTTCCGGCGGGGCGGCAAATCCGGACCCCCGTTTCGTTACCTTCGAGATCGTCCTGTGCCCCGGTAAGTTCCCAAGGTTGGTGTATGCTGCGACGTCATCGGGGAGAGTGCCTGCCGGTAAGCGGATACGGCGTCGGCCATTTGACCGTGTTGAGCCATGACGTGGGCAAGCCCGGCATGGGCAGCGCCGATCATCTTGAGCAATGAGGCCTCGTGCGGGAAGCGCTTTGCCCGCGATCGCGCTTGCTGGGTGAAGGCCGGCAGATTTCGCTGCATGTAAGACGGTGTCGGTGCATCCAGGTCGGACTTCGCGGGTTTTTCCTGTTCGGGGCGCTCCATCTCGTCTCTCCCGTGGGTGTACGTGGAATGGCCGCCGAATTTGCAGCCGGCAGGAAAAGCCGAAGGTGGTTTGCGCCAGGCACAGCTCATCCATGACTCGGGAAGCTGGCATTGGACTTTTTCCGAACGAGCCCCTTGCGAACGCCGGATAACCGGTCTAAGTGACCTCGGCTGTTCGGCAAATGCCGGCACGGGGCCTCGTGGCGGAATGGTTACGCAGAGGACTGCAAATCCTTCTATCCCGGTTCGATTCCGGGCGAGGCCTCCATCTCAGCCTTTGCAGTCGTTTCATCGTAGGCGGATCGACTGTTTTACAACTTCCCCAAATTGTGTTCATCGTTCGCTTGAACATCACCCGCGCCGGCTTTAAAGACCTAGCCTAATAACTGATCCCGTCCAGATCACCGGAGAGGCTGATGGGCACTGATTTCGAACAGGCGCGAACCAAAATGGTCGACAACCAGATCCGCACGACGGATGTGACGTCCCATGCTGTGATCGACGCGTTTTTGACCGTGGCGCGCGAGGATTTCGTTCCCGCAGACTATCGAGCGCTGGCCTATATCGACGACGACATTCCAATCTCCAAGGGCGATGCTGGCCAAGGTGCTCGCTACGTTATGGAGCCGTCGCCGCTTGGCAAGTTGTTGCAGCTGGCCGATGTGGGCAAGGACGATGTCGTGCTGGAGATCGGCTGCGGCACCGGATACGTCTCGGCTTTGCTGTCCCTGCTGGCAAGTTCGGTGGTTGCATTGGAGAGCGATGAAACCCTGGCGACTCAGGCAACCGAAACGCTTTCACGGCTTGGCTATGACAACGTCGCGGTTGTCACCGGTGACTTGGCTGCGGGGTATAAGCCGGAGGCGCCCTATGACGTGATTTTCCTGAATGGATCCGTGGAGGAGTTGCCGAGAGAGCTGTTCGACCAGTTGCGCGACGGCGGTCGGCTGGTCGCCGTGGAAGGAATTGGCAATGCTTCGCGGGCAAGCCTTTATGTGCGAGAAGGCGGATATACCGCGCCGCGCCATGGCTTTAACACGTCTGTCAAACCCTTGCCTGGGTTTGAAAAGGCGGCTGTGTTTGAATTTTGAATTAAGACTGCATAAACGACATTGTGCTTTCTTGGTAACAGCATCAGCTAATGTGGTCGTGTGTTGGCCAGCGCCATTGTAACGGCCAGCGTACGGAATATTATCATTGGCTGTGGTATCGGCGGCGGGCTGGTTATCGCGAAAGCCAAGACCGGTAGTGGGGATGTTCACCTTGTCCAGCGTGCGTAAAACTCTGTTGCTCACCGCAGCTTTGTCAATTGCGGCCATGATGCCAGCAACGGTATCGGCTGAAACCATTTTTGGCGCGATGGCCAAGGCCTACGATAACAACCCGGATCTGAATGCCGCCAGGGCGGGCCTGCGGGCGACCGACGAAGGGGTCGCAATTGCCAAATCCGGCAATAGACCGCAGGTTTCAGCAACAGCAAGCGTCACGGCAACCCAGACCAATCGAACCACCTTCACCGGCGCTTCTGCCGACTCGGTCGACAGTTCGGTGGGTGTGACCTTTACGCAATCCTTGTTCGACGGATTTCAGACACGCAACAATGTCCGCGCAGCCCAGGCCAATGTCTATGGTGGGCGCCAGGATCTGTTGAACCAGGAAATGACGACCCTGCTGGCTGCCGCGCAGATTTACGCCAACGTTGTGCGCGATGCCCAAATCGTGCGCGTGCGGCAGCAAAATCTGCAGTTCCTGATCGAGCAGCGGAATGCATCCCAGGCCCGATTCGACGTGGGTGAGGGAACCCGAACGGACATAGCATTGGCACAGGCGCAGCTGGAATCAGCACGTGCGCAGTTGCTTGCGGCTCAAGCCCAATACCAGTCCAGCGTGGCCGTCTATATTCAGATCATCGGTGCCGCGCCCAAAAACCTGAAGAAACCCGTCGCGTTGCGCAGGCAACTGCCGTCCTCGTCCGGCCAGGCCGTGCATATCGGACTGCGCGAGCACCCGAGCATCCTCAGCGCTCAATATACCGTCGATGCCGCCTCGTTCACCGTTAAAGCCCAGGAGGGAACGTTTCTCCCGAGCGTCACGCTTCAGGGATCCGTGAGTCACGCTGATGGTGGCGCCAATACCGGCACACTCTCGGCCAACGTTGCGGTCCCGATCTACCAGGGTGGATTGGCATCAGCGCAGGTCCGCCAGGCCAAGGAAACGTTGGGACAGGCTCGAATTCTCGTCGATTCGGCCAGGCGCCAGGTCGAACAGAACATTGTCACGTTCTGGGCGCAGTTGGAGGCTTCGAATGCCTCCATTGCTGCAAACCGGGCACAGGTTTCGGCCGCACAGCTTGCTCTGCAGGGTGTGATTGAAGAGCGTAACGTTGGTCAGAGCACAACGTTGGACGTCCTTGAAACCCAATCCAACGTGTTGAGCGCCCAGGAATCCCTGGCGCAGTCCGAGCGTGATGCCGTGGTCAACAGCTACAGTCTGATGAGCGCCATCGGCCGGCTTCGCGTGCCGCGCCTCAAACTGAAAGTCAGCCAGTACCGTCCCGAAAAGCACTACAACGCCGTCAAGGACAAGTGGTACGGACTGCGGACTGTCGACGGTCGCTAACAGGCGTTTCTCCGGCCATCCCGTCCTTTAATTGTGCACCGGGGCGGCCATTTTCCCGCTTGGGATTCTCACGCGCATATCAATAGCATAGACTAAGCATGTGATTCGGTTGCAGATTGCGGTTCTGCGACCGGAGATTTGATGCGGCAAATTTCGAGGAACGGCATGGCACAGGCAAATGTGGCACGCGAGCCAAGCATGGAAGAGATTTTGGCTTCCATTCGCAAAATCATCGAGAGCAACGACCCTGCGGAGGAGCAGGGCACGCCATCTCAACAGACCGCGGCGGTGGGGTCTCAGCATTCACAACAGGAGGCGGTCGATCCGGCACTTTCGCTGTTGAACGGGCTTTCAGAGGCAGTGGGAGACGAGGGGCCCGCTGAGAAATCGGGACTGTCTGTGGGGGACGACATGAGCAAAGAGCCAACGTTGCATCCAGGGACTCCATTTTTTGCAACCCCGTTGCGGACTGGGTCGGCTGATGATCAGAGTGCCGGGGAACCTGACCGGGACACATCGGCATCCGATACTCCAACTTCGGATGGAGCAGCGGACAGGCCGGTTTCGTTGGCCCGATTGGCCGCCGAGGTTGCGGAAGAGCGGGTCGAGAGGGGCTTTTCGGATACGGCATCAAATGGCGGCGCCAGCGACGTCGTTGTCTTGCCGGCAGCCAACGACCGGCCCGAACCACGGGACGAATTTCCGTCGTTTGATACCAAGTTTCCGCGCAGCTCGGACCCATCAACTGAAAACCGTCCGGCGGAAGAGCCGCGAGCGCTGATGTCGCCGGATGCCGGTTCGCAGGTCGCGACTTCATTCGGAAACCTGAATCATGCGGTGTCGAACGGACCCACCCGATCGTTCGATGAAATCGCCGAAGATATGCTGCGCCCCATGCTGCAGGAATGGCTCGACGATAACTTGCCAACCTTGGTTGAGCGGCTGGTGCGGGAAGAAATCGAACGCGTCGCTCGGGGCGGTTAAGGCCGCCTTTTCCGCCAAGTCCGATCCAGATTTGGAGTTATGCAGAAGGCGGGCCGAACTTGATCCGGCAGATCCGTGCGCTGCCGGACGCAATGATCGTTTGCAATTGGCTTGATCGCTTGGCGCTGTGCGTTTACACGGCAGTGCACAATTCCGATATCAATGGCCAGGCGGATGCTCGAAAAAACCTACAACGCTGCCCAAAGCGAACCCAAAATCGCAAAACGCTGGGAAGAGGCCGGTGCTTTCAAGGCCGGTGCCGGGTCAAAACCCGGTGCCGAGACGTACAGCATCGCTATTCCGCCTCCCAATGTGACGGGCTCCCTGCACATGGGGCACGCCCTCAACAACACGTTGCAGGATATCCTGATTCGCTTCGAACGCATGCGCGGCAAGAACGTTCTGTGGCAACCCGGCATGGATCATGCCGGGATCGCGACGCAGATGGTGGTCGAACGCCAGTTGATGGAACGTCAGCAGCACAGGCGCGAACTGGGCCGCGAAAAATTCATCGAGAAGGTTTGGGAGTGGAAAAACGAATCAGGCGGCCTGATTTTCAATCAGCTGCGTCGGCTGGGTGCGTCCTGCGATTGGTCGCGTGAGCGATTCACCATGGACGAGGGGCTTTCAAAGGCGGTCCTCGAAGTTTTCGTCACGCTCTACAAGGAAGGTCTGATCTACAAGGACAAGCGGTTGGTCAATTGGGACCCGAAGCTGCATACGGCCATTTCCGACCTTGAAGTCGAGCAGATCGAAACCAAAGGCCATCTCTGGCACTTCCGCTATCCGTTGGAAGACGGTGTCACATACGAATATCCGATCGCATTCGACGATGACGGCAAGCCGACGGAATGGGAGACACGCGACTATCTCGTTGTTGCGACAACACGACCCGAAACCATGCTTGGTGATACCGGGGTCGCGGTCCATCCGGACGATGTGCGGTACAAGGATATCGTCGGAAAGCATGCCATTCTTCCGCTGGTCGGCCGAAGCTTGCCGATCGTAGCAGACGAGTATCCCGATCCCGAGGCGGGAACCGGAGCCGTCAAGATGACGCCGGCGCATGATTTCAATGACTTCGATGTCGGTAAGCGTACCGGTCTGCGCGCTGTCAACATCATGACACGAGACGGCCATATCACTCTGAAGGGCAACGAGGAGTTCCTTGAGGGCGTGCCGTCCTCGGAGGCGCTGGACACCACACTTGACGCCTATGACATGGTCGAACGCTTTGCCGCTCGCAAGGCCATCGTTGCCCGGATGGATGAACTCGGCCTCCTCGATAAAGTGGAAGACCACAAGCACATGGTTCCCCATGGCGATCGCGGTGGCGTTCCGATCGAGCCTTTTTTGACGGATCAGTGGTACGTCAACGCCGAGGTTCTGGCGCAGCCTGCAATGCAGTCTGTCCGAGAAGGCAGAACCAACTTTGTACCCAAAAACTGGGACAAAACGTATTTCGAGTGGATGGAAAACATCCAGCCTTGGTGTATTTCACGGCAACTCTGGTGGGGGCACCAGATCCCGGCCTGGTACGGTCCAGATGACACCGTTTTCGTCGAGCGGTCCGAGCAGGAGGCACTCGAGGCCGCGAAAGTGCATTACGGCAAGGAGGTTGAGCTCCAGCGTGACGAGGATGTTCTCGACACGTGGTTCTCCTCGGCCCTTTGGCCATTCTCAACGTTGGGGTGGCCGGATAAAACACCGGAACTTGAAACCTACTACCCGACCAGCGTGCTGGTCACTGGCTTCGACATCATCTTCTTCTGGGTGGCCAGGATGATGATGATGGGATTGCATTTCATGAAGGATGCCGACGGCAAACCCGTAGAGCCCTTCCACACCGTTTATGTGCACGCGCTGGTTCGCGATAAGCATGGCGCCAAGATGTCGAAGTCCAAGGGCAATGTCATCGACCCGCTCGAGCTCATAGATGAATATGGCGCGGACGCGTTGCGCTTTACGCTGGCGATCATGGCGGCCCAGGGCAGGGACGTGAAACTCGATCCACAGCGGGTTGCCGGCTATCGCAATTTTGGCACCAAGCTTTGGAACGCGAGCCGGTTTGCCGAAATGAACGGAGTGGCGCCGCGCGCCGGCTTCGATCCGTCAGGCGTCGAATTGACGATCGACCGCTGGATTTTGACCGAGTTGTCCCGAACGGTCCGGTCCGTGACCGAAGCAATCGAGGCCTATCGCTTCAACGATGCCTCGGCAGCCGCGTACCGGTTTGTCTGGAACACGTTCTGTGACTGGTATCTGGAGTTGCTCAAACCGGTCATGAACGGGGAGGACGAGCCGGCCAAGGAAGAGGCCCGTGCGTGCGCGGCCTATGTCCTCGACGAGATTTACAAGCTGCTGCACCCCTTCATGCCGTTCATGACGGAGGATCTGTGGGACCATCGCGCTGACCGCGATAGCATGCTGTGCCACGCAGACTGGCCACAACCGGGTTATGAGAACGCCGAGGCCGCCGACGAGATCAACTGGTTGGTCGAGCTGGTCTCAGGTCTGCGATCCGTGCGCGCCGAGATGAACATTCCGCCTTCCGCAACGGCACCTTTGGTGGTGGTTGGAGCCAACAAACAGACCGCTGGCTGGTTGCTGCGTCATGATCCGGCGGTCAAGCGCTTGGGGCGTGTCGACGACATCGTGCTTGAACAGGGCGTTCCGAAAGGCGCAGCGCAGATTGTTGTCCGCGAAACCACCTGCTGTTTGCCGCTCGGGTCGCTGATCGACCTCGATGCGGAGAAGGCACGGCTGCAGAAATCGCTCGGCAAGATCGACGGCGATATTGGCAAGATCGACAAAAAACTGCAGAACGAGAAGTTCGTGGCCAATGCGCGGCCGGACGTGGTCGAGGGGGAGCGCCAGAAATTGGCCGACCTTCAGGCCCAACGCCAAAAGTTGGCTGCCGCGCTCCTGCACGTGGAAGAAGCGCAGTAAATTTCAACCAGGTGGCGAGAATTGCGCTAGTTGCCTTCTTGGCGTGTATTGCGCTGTTCACATTTAATGTGAAGACCGCTCAGGTATGCAGTTTGTGGCCGTTTCGCAACACTTTTTTCGGAAAGGTCTGCTAAGACCGCACGTGGCTGACAACGCCCATTTGCCGCCACAAAACCGGAGCATTGAGATCCGGATGGTACCGGCGAATGGTTTGTTTGTCTGCCGATGCCATTGAGGACGTAATGAACGCCAAAGCCTTCGATAAATCTCTGCTGACCGGTCGCTCTGCGATCTGGGGCTTGAATGCACACGGTGGCGTCGCCACCTGTGTAGAACGGGTCCAACAGCCAGGGGACGTTACCGTGGGCAGGCTTCCGGGCGGGGCGAAAGAAAAACAACGTTATGCAGATGTCTAGTTTCAGGTCCGGACGCGTACTGGCTTGCGTGGTTGCCCTGTCCCTTGGGATTGCTGGTCCCGCGTTGGCGTTCGATCCGGATTCGGGTGTCAACGAAAAATCCGGCCCCCGCGTACTCTTCAAGTTCGGGTTCTCTGCTTACAAGCGTGGCAAGAAAGACGACGCTGTTGAAGCCTACCGCCATGCGGCCGAAAAAGGCCACCCTGGCGCCCGTTGGGCACTGGCAAACATGTATGCCGATGGCGATGGCGTTGTTGAAGACGACTACGAGGCTTTCAAGATTTACGACCAGATCGCACGACAGGGGGTTGAACCCGGTTCCCGCGACACCGGTTATTTTGTCCATGCGCTTGTTTCGCTTGCCGGCTACTACCGTTTGGGAATTCCGAACAGTCCGGTGAGACCGGATCTGGCGCAGGCGCGGCAACTCTATTTTCACGCCGCCTCGGCCTTTGGCGTGCCTGAAGCGCAATTCCAACTGGGTCGAATGATCATGTTGGGCGAGGGCGGCAAGGACGATCTTCGTCAGGCCAAGAAATGGCTCAATCGTGCGCGCAAGACCGGTCATCCGGGTGCCTCCGCGTTGCTCGGAAATGCGATCTTCCAGGAAGGTCATACTGTCCGCGGATTGGCCTTCATGACGGTCGCGCTTGAGCGGGCCAGCCCATCGGATCGCGAGTGGATCCAGTCAATTCAGGAGCAGGCTTTTTCTGTTGCTGATGAAGCTGATCGCCGGACGGCCATGGCTTTGGCGCACGACATGCTCGCCAAGGGCGTGAACTGATCTAGTCTAGAGTTCAGAAGCACCGATTTGTTCCAGTAACCATTGGCGAAAGAGCCGCGCTGCTGGCCGCAGTGATGCGCCATTCTGGTAGATCAGGTGATAGTGGTCCGCGCCATTCAGCTTGGCGTCCGTGAGGCACGGCCGTAAGCCGAAGGATCTCTCCAATACATCACTGACCGGAGCCCGTGACAGCGCAATTCCTGCGCCGTGGGCCGCTGCGGCAAAGCTCATGACCGTGCTGTCGGCAAAGACCAGGTCTGCGCCGATGGGGCTGGCTTTTTGTTCCTCCAAAAAGCCCACCCAGCCGGTCCGGTGTGTCGCGACCTCAAGGAGGGGATGTTGCAACAAGTCCTCGGGGCGCTTGATCGTCTCGCACACGGCCGGAAGGGCAACAGGATAAATCTGTTCGCCGAGCAGGCGGTCTCCCTGGCGGCCATAGGTGGCCGGATCGCCGAAGATGATCTGCAGGTCGGAAAACCCACGGCCGAAATCCTCGACACTGTTGCCCGTGGTGAGTTGGAGATTGATCTCCGGATGCGCTTTGCGGAAGGCCGCCAGGCGCGGTGACAAAAAGCCCATCGCGAAGATCAGGACGCTTTGTACGTAAAGTGTCTCCTGACGCACCTGTCCGAACAAGCCGTCGGCGGTGGATTCGACCGACAGAATGGCGTGCTGAACGCTGGGCAGAAAGGCCCGTCCCGCGGGCGTCAGTGAAACCGAATGCGCGCTGCGAACGAACAGCGGTGCATCGAGATACCCCTCCAGGGCCTTGATCTGCTGGCTGACGGCAGGCGCGCTGATGTTGAGTTGCTCGGCTGCTTTGGCGAAACTTTCCGTGCGGGCCGCGGCTTCGAAGACACGTAACCAGTTCAGCGATGGAATGCGGCTTCCGACCATGGCGCAGCATAAGTTTTTCTTGGCCTGAGACGCAAGCGAATCCATGCTGCGGATCAGTCAATCTCGGTTAGGCTGCCCATCAAAGTGGAGGAGATCATGCTGAAATCTGATGAGGTCGACGCCTATTGGCGAGATGGATATCTGTTCCCCATCCGGGTCATGTCGGAACAGGAGGCGGGCGCCTGCCGCAATGACCTCGAGGACATGGAATCACAATGGCTGAACGCCGACCTGCCCAAACCGCTCAACCTCTACAAACGGGTCAACGCCCACTGCACGATGCCTTTTGCCGCCCGCTTGGCATTGC
The DNA here is from genome assembly GCA_965228435.1 of Hoeflea sp. Classification (GTDB taxonomy): domain Bacteria; phylum Pseudomonadota; class Alphaproteobacteria; order Rhizobiales; family Rhizobiaceae; genus Hoeflea_A. The sequence continues at coordinate 6,467,350 of OZ245818.1, forward strand.
ACCCAGCTGTTCTGGATGCCGTCGAATCCATCCTTGGATCCGATGTGTTCATATGGGGGGCCGAATACTTCATCAAAGAGCCGCAGACCGAGCACATCGTTTCGATGCACCAGGATCTGACGTATTGGGGATTGGGAGCGACGTCGGATCAGGTGACCGCCTGGATTGCACTTTCGCCTTCAACGGTTGAATCGGGCTGCATGGATTTCGTGCAAGGCAGCCACGAAAATCCGATTCTGCCGCACAATGATACATTCTCGGAAAAGAACCTGCTCTCCCGCGGCCAGGAGATCGCCGTCGATATCGCCGAGGAAGACAAAACCCGCATTGAGTTGCAGCCAGGAGAAATGTCGCTGCACCACGGCCTGACCATCCACGGTTCCGGCCCAAACCAGTCGGACGACCGGCGTATTGGCTTCGCCATCCGGTACGTCAATCCAAATGTGCGGCAGGAGATTGCGGAACGTGATTATGCGATGCTCGCGCGCGGTGTCGACCGCCATGGGCAGTTCGTGAACTTTGCGCCGCCTGGAGGTTTGTTTTCCCCTGCCAGCCTGGAACTTCACGAGCAGATTCGGGTCGATCAGGCAAAGGCATTGGCCGCCGGCGCGTCCGAAACTGTCGGACTATATCAATAGTTGGGAGGCATCCATGGAGCGTGTGAATTTCACCCAGATGCGAGATGGGACACGGGAAGAATACGATTTTCTGACCAAGCACGAAATCGCCTACACCAAGGGTACCGCGGATCGGCTATTGGGTGCGCTGAGAGATCTAGACGAGAGTCTTTCCGGCTATCAGGTGACGCGGTTAGGGCATTCGGTTCAATCAGCCACGCGGGCGTGGCGTGACGGGGCGGATATCGATTGGGTTGTTTCCGCGCTGCTGCATGACATTGGCGACATATTCGCGCCCTACAACCACGATGAATACGCTGCCACGATCCTCAAGCCTTTCGTCAGGGAGCAGTGCCGTTGGGTGGTCGAGAAGCACGGCGATTTTCAGATGCTCTACTACGGTCATCATGTCGGCGGCGACCAGCACAAACGCGATCGGCACCGGGGTAATGCCTATTTTGACGATTGCGCGACGTTCTGCGAACGTTGGGATCAGTCCAGTTTCGATCCGCAATACGACAGCTTGCCGCTCGATTTCTTTGCACCGATGGTCAGAGAAGTGTTCGCGCGTGACCCGTACGATCCCAAGGTGTTGAACGCCGCTGAGCAACCGCTTGTCGATGACGACGTTGCCCGTCTAAGGCAGAAGGATGGCTAGGCGGACCCGGCCAGCGTCCAAATCGATGTTCAGGCGCTGACGAATCCAAGTTCAGCAATAACTGGCACGTGGTCGGATGGTTTTTCCCAGGCACGCACGTGCTTTTCGACGTTGGTTGAAACCAGACGATCTGCGGCTTCCGGCGACATCAGCAGATGGTCGATGCGGATGCCGTTGTTCTTTTGCCAAGCGCCCGCCTGATAGTCCCAGAACGTGTAGGTTTTGGCCTTATCAGTGCTGTTGCGCACTGCCTCGGTAAACCCGAGATTCTGCAACCGCCGAAAAGCAGATCGGCTTTCTCCCCGGTATAGCGCATCACCTTCCCAATCGGCCGGGTTATAGCAATCCAGGGGATCGGGGATGACGTTGTAGTCACCGGCCAGGATCAGTGGTTCCTCCAGGCGAAGCCGTTCGGCGGCCCAGGCCTCAAGTCGTGCCATCCAGCCGATTTTGTATGGAAACTTCTCTGTATCGACCGGATTGCCGTTTGGGAGGTAAAGCGAAACGGCACGAACCACGCCGCCTTTGACGCTGAAGACCCCTTCAATGAAACGCGCCTGTTCGTCCGGCTCGTCCGTCTCATGAAGCAGCGGCAATCCGCGATTGACTTCGTCCGGCTTCATTCGCGAAAGCAAAGCTACGCCGTTGAAGCCCTTCTGGCCATGGGTTTCGATGTGATAACCGAGCGCCTCGATTGCCTCCCGCGGGAAGTTCTCGTCAACCGACTTGATTTCCTGAAGACAGGCGATGTCCGGCTGGCTTTCTTTCAGCCACGTCAGCAGATTATCGATGCGTGCCTTGATGCCGTTGATGTTCCAGCTGGCGATTTTCATGAAACGGCCGTCAGATCGTGAAGCTTGTGCCGCAGCCGCAGGATGCCACCGCGTTCGGATTGTTGATCTGGAAGGATTGTCCCATCAAATTGTCGACGAAATCGATCTCCGAACCGCCCATATAGACGAGAGACAACGAATCGATCAGCACCCGTGCGTCGCCCTTTTGGAGCACAAGGTCGTCGTCCTCAGCACCCTCGGCGAGATCGAACTTGTAAGAGAAGCCGGAGCACCCGCCGCCTTCGACGGAAACCCGCAATGCGTCTTTGCCGTCTTCGGTTGCGAGAATAGCGGCGATGCGCCGTGCTGCCGCGTCCGACAGCGTAACTTGAGTGTTTGCCATGTTTATCTCCTGACCGGCTTCAAGGACCGGCGAGATTTTGATTGATCGCGATTGCCTTATAGGTATGAACATCGGCAGGCCGCGTCAACGGGGAAGGCGACGCCATGCAGTTGGATGATGACATGCTCGGATTCGGGGCGGTGTCGCACGCGCCCTGGGCGAGCGACCCGGCGGAAAGCCGCGGCAGGCGGTATCCGGAGCCACGCAGTCGTACACGCTCCGATTTTCAGCGCGACCGCGACCGGGTCATTCATAGCACCGCTTTTCGGCGTCTTAAGCACAAAACCCAGGTTTTCGTGGCCCATGAAGGCGATCACTTTCGAACGCGGCTCACCCATACGATCGAAGTGGCACAGATTGCCCGAGCCCTGGCCAGGGCGCTGCGCCTTGACGAGGACCTGGCGGAAGCCATCGCGCTGGCACACGATTTCGGTCATACGCCTTTTGGTCATACCGGGGAGGATGAGCTGGATGAGCTTTTGTCCGGAGAGGGTGGTTTCGACCATAATGCGCAGTCGCTGCGAATCGTTACCCAGCTCGAACGCCGATACCCGACATTCGACGGATTGAACCTGACTTGGGAATGCCTCGAAGGGCTGGTGAAACACAACGGCCCACTGACCGACCGCAATGGAGATGGCATCAAGGGTCCTGTGCCCCGCCCCATTGCCGACTACAGCGCCGACCACGATCTGGAGCTGTCGCGCTTTGCCAGCCTCGAGGCGCAGGTGGCGGCGATTGCTGATGACATTGCCTATAACACCCATGACATCGACGACGGATTGCGAAGCGGGCTCCTGAGCCTCGAGATGCTTGAAGAGGTGCCATTTCTTGCCGGACTCATGGGTTCTGTTGGCGCCCGTTACCCGGATTTGGAAGAATCCCGTGTCATTCACGAGATCATGCGTCGGCAGATCACCATCATGGTGGAGGATGTGATAGCAACCGCACAAACTGCCTTGCGTAAAAGCCAGCCGCAAAGCTCCGATGACGTGCGCAATGCCGGACGAACGATGGCTCACTTTTCGCCTGAGATGGAAGTAGCCGACCGAAACCTGAAGTCGTTTCTCTATTCGAACCTCTATCGCCATCCAGAAGTCATGCGCGTGCGCGAAAGGGCGGCCGGGATCGTGAGGGACCTTTTTGCGGCTTATGTCGATCGGCCGGTGTTGATGGGAACCCAATGGTCGCGTGGCACGAACGATATGGATCCAGCGGGGCTCCGACGACGGGTTGCCGACTATCTTGCCGGAATGACGGACAATTTCGCCGTCGACCAGCACCGCGCCCTGTTTGACCGCACACCCGAATTGCGATAGTCAGCCACAACTTTTGCCGAGCCCAAGGTGACCGATGCTGGGCGGGCGGCTTTCCCGGATGGAACAAATGAACCTTTTCAAAGACTTCGAAGGGCGCGTTATCAACGCTCTTCAATTGCTCGATAGTGTTGCAAACAGTGAAAATGAGATCAGCTTCGCCCGAGTCGGCGTGGAACCGCCACGCGACCCCAGCCATGGCGATGTGGCAACCAATGCAGCGATGGTTCTGGCCAAGCCGCTGGGGACCAGTCCGCGAGCGCTGGCCGAACAAATCGCCGAAAGTCTGAGGGCCGATGCTGATGTCGAAAGCGTATCGGTGGCCGGCCCGGGATTCATCAACCTGAAGCTTTCGCCAGCTTACTGGCAACGCACACTTTCGGGGATCATCGATTCTGGAGAGGGTTTTGGCCGCAGCACGTTGGGTGAGGGGCGCAAGATCAACGTGGAGTACGTTTCGGCCAATCCGACCGGACCGATGCATGTCGGGCACTGCCGGGGCGCAGTGGTCGGTGACTCACTGGCCAATCTGCTGTCTTTTGTCGGTTATGACGTCACCCGCGAATATTACACCAACGATGCCGGTTCGCAGATCGATGTCCTGGCCCGGTCTACCTTCCTGCGCTACCAAGAGGCGTTGGGAAAAGACATTGGCGCGATACCTGAAGGCCTTTATCCGGGCGATTACCTGGTGCCAGTGGGCAAAGCTCTGACAGAGGAGTTCGGGTCGGAGCTGCTGGCGATGGAGGAATCGCAGTGGATGCCGATCATCAAGGAACGGGTCATCGAGGCGATGATGACGATGATCCGCGATGATCTTGCAGCGCTCAACATCCGGTTTGACGTGTTCTTCTCGGAGCGAACGCTGCACGAACACGGTGGCAAGGCCATTCGCGAAGCCATCAACGATCTGACTTTCAAGGGTCACGTCTACAAAGGAAAGCTCCCGCCACCGAAAGGCCAGCTTCCGGAAGATTGGGAAGACCGGGAGCAGACGCTCTTCAAATCGACGGAGGTTGGAGACGATCAGGATCGTCCGCTGATCAAATCCGACGGGTCCTACACCTATTTCGCAGCCGATGTGGCCTACTTCCGCGACAAGTTCGAGCGTGGCTTCAAGGAGATGATCTACGTGCTCGGGGCCGATCACGGCGGCTACGTCAAACGCCTGGAGGCGGTGGCGCGGGCAGTGTCCGGGGGCGAGGCGAAACTGACCGTTCTGCTGTGCCAGCTTGTGAAGCTGTTCCGCGACGGTCAGCCCGTGCGCATGTCGAAGCGAGCTGGAGATTTTGTGACCTTGCGTGACGTGGTCGATGAGGTCGGGCGCGACCCGGTTCGGTTCATGATGCTCTACCGCAAGAACAGCGAGATGCTTGATTTCGACTTCGCCAAGGTGACGGAGCAATCGAAGGACAATCCGGTGTTCTATGTGCAATATGCGCACGCTCGCTGTCATTCTGTGTTCAGGCAGGCGCGAGAGGCCTTTCCGGACAGGGATATTGATTCGCTGGATTTGGCCGAATTGGTGGTCGATCGCATCGCCGATCCCAGCGAATTGCAGCTGGTTGCAAAGCTCGCCGAGTATCCACGAATACTAGAAGCGGCAGCGATCTCGCAGGAGCCGCACAGGGTTGCATTTTACCTTTATGACGTTGCCAGTGCGTTCCATGTGCATTGGAATAAAGGTAAGGATTACGAGGAATTACGGTTTGTTAACCATAAAAACCCAGAATTGAGCATGGCCAGACTCGGCTTGGTAAAGGCTGTTTCATCGGTCTTGAAGTCAGGGCTGGCCATTACGGGTACGGACGCACCGCTTGAGATGCGGTAAACGTCACCTTTTGCCCACAATGTAGTGGCATGTTTTAATGCTGCACGCACACGAGTGGACTGTATGGCAGACGATCAAATCAAAGACCCTCGCCACAAGGACGACGATCCGTTCGCCGAGCTCGCTCGCATCGTTGGTTTCGATGAGGGCGAGAAGAAGGCGACGGAAGAGGCAGAGCCGGCGCCGGCCGTCGAACCTGTGGCCGTGCCGCCAGTGACGCCGGTGCCTGTATCGCCTGCCGAGCCGGCGAATGTGCCGCCGCCAACGGTCAACATTCCGAGCCCGCGCGCGTACCGGGCACCGGCTGCAACAGTCAGCGTGGCTCCTCCCAATCCCACGGTGGAAGCCGCGCCCGCAGCAGCGCCTGCTCCGCCAACGACCGCACCCGCCGCTGAACCACCGGCGTCACCTTTGGTGTCCCCACCTTCAGGAATGCCGACCGCGGGAGCGCCCGTATCGCCGCCGGTGCAAGCCGCCGCCGTTGAACCGGTGCAGCCAACTGAGCCATCCTGGCTGAATCCAGTTGCGGATCCTGATCCAACACCGGTTCAGGAGGATGATGGCGCACTCGATCTGGAAGCCGAATTGTTGCGCGAGCTCGAAATCGGTGTTGCAGACCATACGGCAGAAGAGGCGCGGTTGGCGCAGGCTGAAGCCCCTGTTGCCCAGCCACAGCAAGACAGCGGTCCCAGTTTTTTCGATCCTCCGGCATCACCCGTCGCCGAGCCCGAGCCACCGGTGGCCGAGACGGTTCCTCCGATAGCCGAGCCTGCTGCACCGGCAGCCAAGCCGGTTGAGGCAGCGGCACCGGTGGTCACGGCACCAGTCGTGGAGTCGGCTGAGCCTCCAATCGAGGCCGCGACGCCCGTGACCGATCCCTTGGCATCTGCGACTGAACCCGTTGCGCCGGCCGTAGATCCGGTCGATCCGATATCCGAAGCGACACCGGCCGAAACGACGAAGCCGGCGGGCATCTCAGCCGCCGAAGAAGACCGCTTAAACGCGCTGCTGGGCGAAGCCCTTGGACCTGTCCCTCCGGCGGAGGAGAAATCTCAGGGCCTGACGGCATCTGGTGATGGCGGGCCACTCCAGGGCGATGACTGGCCATCGGCGGAACCAACTCCGGATCCGGCAGTATCCAGCCTGGAGGCGGAGCTGGAGGCGGCTTTTACAGCGCTCGAAGACAGTGGGCCGGAAACTGCGAAGACCGATGTCGAAGACGCGACGGCCGAGATTGCTGCTGTCGTACCGCCCGGCGAGACAATCGCCGAGAGCCAGGAGTTGGCGTCTGCTTATCGCAAATTCGAGCAGGATGTTCAGGCGGCCATGCCGAAGGCGACGCCGCTTCCTGAGGCCTCTGAAAGCGACGTCACAGACAGCCTGAATGATGCTCTGCTTGCGGAAATGGCTGATGTCGAGGCCGAAGCGGCTGCTGCCGCTGCGCCTCCACCGGCACCTGAAGTTCCGTTTGACCACGCGAGCATCGACGAATCCGACGATGTGCCGGAACCTATGGCCGAGTTGGATGTGCCAACGATGGAGCCCGAGGAAGCCGTTCCGGCTCCTTCGGCCGAAGCCGATTTCGGCTTGCCCCTGGAAGAAGAACTTGAAGCCCTCGCCTCAGAAGCAGCCGAGGCGACAAAGGATGCCGAGCCCCAGACCGATCCCGTCGACGAAATCCCGCTCGGCCCGGAGATGGACGTTTCCGCTGCGCCAGGGCCTGAGGCACCAATTGCGGACGAATTGATGGGCGGTGACCCGGCCCATGCTGCCAGCCTGACGCCGGAAGAATTCTCCGAGCACGGCGCCGACTTGGGCGAGGACGACGGATTTCAAATTGATGAGGACCTCCTCGTCCCGGAATTTGAAAATGTCGCTGAAGCTGAACAGTCCGGTTCCGGGCGCAGAGGGCTTGTTGCGGCCATGGTGGTTCTTGGTGTTGCCGTTGTTGGTGGTGGTGGCTTCTACCTCTGGAACAGCAGTCTCGGGGGCGATTCAGCGTCCACCGTTACGCCTGTTATTACAGCCGACAACGAGCCGGTTAAGGTCAAACCGGAGAACCCCGGTGGCAAGACGGTCCCCAATCAGGATCTTGCCGTTTATGATAGGGTTTCCGGTAATGAAACCCAATCAGGGCAGGAACAGAATCTCGTGACCACGACCGAAGAGCCGGTCGATGTGGTTCAGAGGACACTGCAACCTGGGTTGTTGCCGCTTGAAGGGCGCGAAGACGCCGCTGATCCGGTGGTGAAATCCGAGGAGCGCCTGTCGGCATCAAATACCAGCGATGACGGTTCGAGTTCCACCGAGGAGACAGTCGCGGTGGCACCGCGTAAAGTGCGAACCCTTGTGGTCAAGCCCGACGGCACGATCGTGGCCAGGGAGCTTCCAGCTGCCGCAGAGACTCCGGTGACCGGTGCCACGGACAGCGGTTCCTCTGGCCAGTCAACGGTCGATTCGACCCAGCAGGACAGTGCGGCGAGTGCCAGCGCGCCAAGCAATGAGGTAACGGCATCCAACAACGCCGACACGACGAGCAGCACCGGAAACGGCCAGCCGCGGCAAATCTCGTTGGCGCCGACACAGGACACAACAGCCGACGGTACGACAAATTCGGGCGATACCGCTGCGGCATCCGGTCCTGCAACGGATACCGCGTCTTCAAACGATGCGACGCAAAATGCATCAGCTACGGACAGCAATACCGGTCCGCCTCCCATCGATGAGAATTTGCGTGACACGGGACAATTGCCGATTCCGGTCAACAACCCAAGCAGGACAGAAGCCTCAACCGAGGTTGCTGCCGTCTCGAGCGGATCTGCGAACAGCAACGCCAACGCACCGGTGCCTTCGGCCCGTCCCGCTGAACAACCCGTCACGATCGTGGAAGCCGTCAATCAGCGTGGCAATCTGGTCGGCAGTCAAGCTGCTGCCCCCGGTGCCTATTCGATGCAGATTTCGTCGCAGCCCTCCGAGGCTGGCGCCCGTGAATCGTACCAGAACCTGTCTCGGCGCTATGCCTCGATCATCGGCGGAAGGGGCGTGAACATTCAGCGTGCGGATATTCCGAACAAAGGTGTGTTCTATCGGGTTCGCATTCCCGTTGGTTCGAAGAACGACGCCACGGCTCTGTGCAATCAATACAAAGCCGCCGGCGGCAGCTGTTTCGTCGCGCGCTAATCGAAAGTCGCGCCGTTGATCGGGTCCCGGATTCCGACGCGATCCGGGACAATCAGTCCGGCTTGACCGCTCGTCTCGATTAGCGCCGATCTGCCCTATCCATTTGAATCCATGCGTGTATGATTCGTTTATGAGCGAATCAAAAGCGATGATCCTTGGATGCGGCGGATTAACGCTTTCGGATGACGAGCGGGCCTTTTTCAGGGATGAACGCCCATGGGGCTTTATCCTTTTCGCGCGCAACGTCGGCGAGGCGAGCCAGCTTTCCGATCTGGTCGGTGACCTATGCGACTGCATTGGAGCGGCCGATACTCCCATCCTGATCGACCAGGAAGGCGGCCGCGTTCAGCGCATCAAGCCGCCGCTCGTGCCGGCATATCCGCCGGCTGCAGCAATCGGTTCCCTTTTCGAACATGACGCGGAGGCCGGCCTGCGAGCGGCGTGGCTGATGGCACGGCTTCATGCGGCAGACCTTGCTCAATACGGCATCAATGTCGATTGCCTGCCGGTTCTCGATGTGGCCGCTGAGGGCCTTCACGATGCCATCGGCAACCGGGCGTTTTCGTCGAGTGCGCAGGCGGTTGCTGCACTCGGCGAACAGACGGCGGTCGGGTTGATGGCGGGTGGTGTGCTCCCTGTGATGAAGCACATTCCCGGGCATGGTCGAGCCCAGGTGGATTCCCACTTGGAGTTGCCCGTGGTCGAGGCCCCGCGAGAGGAACTCGAAGCCAACGATTTTGAACCGTTTCGAAATTTGGCGAGTCTGCCGATGGCGATGACAGCACATATCGTCTATTCGCAGATCGATCCGGGCAATCCCGCGACAACTTCCCGCAGGGTCATCGAGGAGATTATCCGGGAATCAATCGGATTCGACGGATTGCTCATGTCCGATGACACATCGATGAAAGCTCTTTCTGGGGATTTCACGACAAAGGCCGGTGCAATTTTCGGCGCCGGATGCGATGTGATGCTTCACTGCAACGGCGACATGGCTGAAATGCGGGAGGTGGCCGCAAATACGCCGGCATTGAGCGGTAAATCTTTGGATCGGGCGCAAACCGCGCAATCCTTGTTGGGCAATGGGGAAGGCTGTGACGAGGGGACGTTGCGCGCGGAGTTCGATGAATTGCTAGGCGCACACGCCTAGAGGTCTCGGGGGGCCATGTAAGTGGCAGGTGCGGCAAACAAGCTGTCCGATGCGGCGAACGGCGCGCAAGCGCCGATGGAACAGTTATGGGACGACAGCGAGCGTAGCGAACGCGGCCTGAGCGAACCCGCGCTTGTGGTCGACATCGACGGTTTCGAGGGCCCTCTCGATCTGCTCCTTCACCTGGCACGGACGCAGAAGGTCGATTTGGCACGGATTTCGGTGCTGGCGCTTGCCGAACAATACCTGGCCTTTGTCGACAATGCCCGGCGGCTGAGATTGGAACTGGCGGCTGATTACCTGGTCATGGCCGCCTGGTTGGCCTTTCTGAAGTCGAAGCTGCTTATTCCCAAGAAGGACGAGGGCGACGAGCCGACCGGCGAGGAAATGGCGGCGCAATTGGCCTTCCGGCTCAAACGGCTCGAGGCAATGCGCGATGCAGCAACACGGCTGATCAACCGCAATCGATTGGGACGCGAGATTTTCCCACGGGGCGATCCGGAACCGGTCGTCATTCAGCGGAAGTCGGAATTTACCGCCAACCTCTATGATTTGCTCAACAGCTATGCGTCGCTGCGCCAGAGGCAGGCGACAACACAGGTAACGATTTCCAAACGTCTTGTGTGGTCTCTTGGTGATGCTCGCGTGATTCTTCAGCGCATGATTGGCGAATTGAAGGAATGGACGGCACTGGATCATTTCCTTGTGCGCTACCTCGCCGATCCGGAAGAACGAGCCACTGCGATCGCCAGCTCATTTGCCGCCTCGCTGGAGCTGGTTCGGGAAGGGCGGCTTGAAATTCGCCAGGAACTGCCTTTCGCACCGATTTACCTGAGGCGTGGAAAAAACGCGTCCAATCAGGATGTTGAACAGGAGAACACACACAATGACTGAGGGTTCGCAGGCGCAAATCGTGCCATTCAGCAGCGAAGACACCGAAACCGTCATTGACGTGGCCGATGCCGTCGGTGCCAATCGTGCATTCAAGGAAGCCGAACGGGTCGCGGAGGCTCTGGTGTTTGCCTCATCCGAGCCTGTCGCCGAAAAGGACATTGCAGAAAAACTGCCTGACGGGATCGACGTCGGCGCGGTCATGAAGAGCCTTTCAAGCTTTTACAGTCTGCGGGGCGTCAATCTGCAGAGAGTCAGTGACCATTGGGCATTCCGGACCGCCGACGACCTCTCCTTCCTGATTCATCGTGACCAGACAGACACCCGCAAACTGTCGCGGGCAGCCCTGGAGGTGTTGGCGATCATCTCTTACCACCAGCCGGTGACGCGTGCCGAGATCGAGGAGATTCGCGGTGTTGCGACCTCACGCGGTACCTTGGACGTGCTGTTGGAGACCGGCTGGGTCAAGATGCGCGGCCGCCGCCGCACGCCGGGTCGCCCCGTAACCTACGGTACCACGCTCGAATTTCTTGATCATTTCGGTCTCGAAGAGCTCCGCGATCTTCCCGGAATGGAGGAACTGAAGGGCGCCGGATTGCTGTCGTCGCGGGTGCCGGCCAATTTCCAGGTGCCGGTGCCGCCGGCAAATGACGATCTTGTCGACGACGAAGATCCGATCACCCAAATGGATCTCGAAGAACTAGGCCTCTTGACACCGATGGGTGAAGGGGACGAGTAGTAGCCCGAAATTTGATCGGGTTACTGTAAAGGCGACTTTTGGGTTCGGCCACGCAAGAAAGCACGACATCTGTCGATCCGCAGCGAAGCGCGGGCGTTTCTTTCGCCGCACAGCTGACCTTCGAAGATATCAGGCATGACTATCACGGGCAGACGACGCTTGACGGCCTGACGCTAACGGCTGAGCCGGGTGAGGTGCTTTGTCTCCTCGGGCCGTCAGGATCAGGCAAAACAACCCTTTTACGCCTGGCCGCCGGTCTGGAAGCTCCGCGACAGGGCCGCATCCTGTTGAACGAGCAGGTGATCTCGGGACCTGATCTGTTCGTGCCGCCGGAGCGTCGCGGTGTCGGGCTGATGTTCCAGGATTTCGCGCTTTTTCCGCATATGAACGTGATCGAGAACGTTCGATTCGGATTGACGGCGTTGTCAGTTTCAGAAGCCGAGAAAGAAGCCATGGCTGCCCTGCAACGGGTTGGTCTGGTCCACTATGCCCGACAGTATCCGCACGCGCTATCCGGCGGAGAGCAGCAGCGCGTGGCGCTGGCCCGCGCCCTGGCACCGCGCCCATCCGTATTGTTGATGGACGAACCCTTTTCCGGGCTGGATTCGCGACTCCGGGACCGGGTGCGGGATGAAACGCTTGCCATCTTGCGGGAAACTCGCGCGACAGCTCTTGTCGTGACCCATGACGCCGAGGAGGCCATGCGGCTTGGCGACCGCATTGCGCTTCTGCGCGAAGGTCGGCTGGTTCAACTTGGAACAGCGGAAGAGTTGTACTATCAGCCGCAGGATCTGTTTGCTGCGGCTTTCTTCTCCGAACTCAACGTTTTCGACTGCGTTGCCCGCTCCGGGCGCCTCGAAACGCCGCTTGGCAGTTTTGCCGCACCCGATCGGATGGAAGGCAAGGCTTGTTCCGTGGCCATTCGTTTGCCCAGCGTCGAAGTGATGGAAACCGGCGGCGACGTCCCGGCGAGGATTGTGTTCCGCCGTTTTCTGGGAGTTGCAGAGCATTTCGGACTGGCTATTCCGGGTACCGAACAGCTTATTCAGGCGCGGATGAAGGCAGGTCGACTGAAGTCTGGATTGCACGACGTGACGCTTTGCGTTAACGAGCAGGACATATTGGTGTTTGAAAGGGTGTAGAAAAAACCTACATCAAAAAGAAATCCCGAGGGAGACGAGTATGGGTAGTTTTAGCATATGGCACTGGCTGATCGTTCTGGTCGTCGTGCTGCTGCTGTTTGGCCGTGGCAAAATTCCGGAACTGATGGGCGACGTCGCCAAAGGCATCAAGAATTTCCGCAAGGGAATGGGCGAAGAAGAAGAGCCGGAAAAGGCAAAGACGGTCGAGCATAACCCGGACGAGACTACCGGGAAAAAAACCTGACCGTTGCCGGAATTTTCAAGCATCCGTCGGGTAATCGATGGATGCTTGCTCGGAGTCGCCTAAATGCTCGATCTTGGCTGGCCGGAACTTCTGGTCGTTGCGCTTGTTCTGATCATCGTTGTCGGGCCGAAAGACCTGCCTGCGATGCTGCGCACCTTTGGGCGCACGACGCGCAAACTGCGCAGCATGGCCGGAGAGTTCCGAAGCCAGTTTGATGAAGCTCTCAAGGAAGCTGAACTGGACGATGTCCGGTCGGTCATCAATGAGGCGCAGTCGCTCAATCCGAAGAACATTCTGAAGGATGTGGTCGATCCGATTGCCGAAGTTGGCAACGAGATCAAATCCGATCTCAACAAGACCAAGGCGGATATCGACAAGTCGATGAAGGAAGCTACGGCGCCTGCGTCGAGCGAAGCACTAACGGGCCAATCGAACGGCAAAGCTGCCGACGATGGCAAAGCAGGGGCAAAACCCGCCACCGCGAAGAAACCGGCAAAGACCACCGCCAACGGTGCCTCCAAAGCCAAATCGGCCACGTCACGCAAGGCGCCAGCAAAGGCAGCTACAACATCCAAGACCGCCACCAAGGCTGCTGCGTCCAAGACAGCCGGAAAGGCTGCTGCGCCAAAGTCTGCGAGCAAACCAAAGACAACCAAGCCAGCCAGCAGGGCGGCGGGGGCTAAGGCTGCAGCCAAGACGGAGGCGGCGCCCAAGAAACCGGCCGCTTCAACCAAGAAACCGGCGGCTGCCAAATCCGCAAAATCCAGCGGAGATGCCGCGTGACAAAAGAAGAAGAGCTGGACGACACTCCACAGCCGTTGCTCTCTCACCTGATTGAGCTGCGCCAACGCCTTCTATGGGCGGTGGCCGGGTTCTTTGTGGCTTTTCTGTTTTGCTTCTTCTTCGCCAAACAGATCTTCAACATGTTGGTGGTGCCGTTCTCCTGGGCTGTCGACCTGGCTGGCCTCGAGGGTCGCCAGATCGAATTGATCTACACCGCGCCTCAGGAGTTCTTTTTCACCCAGATCAAGATCGGTATGTTTGGCGGGCTCGTCATCGCGTTTCCGGTTATCGCCGCGCAGATCTACAAGTTCGTTGCTCCGGGCCTTTACAAGAATGAGAAAGCGGCTTTCGTGCCGTTCCTGGTCGCATCGCCACTGCTGTTTCTGCTGGGTGGAGCGCTGGTCTACCTGTTCTTCACTCCAATGGTGCTGTGGTTCTTCCTGGCCATGGAGCAACCAGCCAGCAACGGGCAGGTGGCGATTGAACTGTTGCCCAAGGTCTCCGAATATCTCGACCTGATCATGACGCTGATTTTCGCGTTCGGTCTCGTCTTTCAGCTGCCCGTCGTGACGACGTTGCTTGCGCGGGTTGGCCTTGTCACGGCAGATGGCCTGGCATCGAAACGCAAATATGCGATCGTGGCGGCATTTGTTGCCGCCGCAATCCTTACGCCACCGGATCCGGCGAGCCAGATCGGCCTTGCACTTCCGACCATCCTTCTCTACGAAATCGCCATCTACGCAGCCCGACTCGTGGAACGAAGCCGCGCGGAGAGAGAGAACGCTGACGAAGCCGATGAGGCTTCGGAGGATGAGACGACCACTCCGGACGCATCGACCTCCTAGAGCACCTCAATCCGCACTGGAGTCCTGTCGCGTCGCGGCTGCCTGTGTGAGTTCGAACAGGCCTGACGTCAATGCTTGATATCAAATGGATTCGAGAGAATGCCGCTGAACTTGATGCGGCGCTCGAAGCGCGTGGCGGCGAACCTGCCGCCGCCGGGATCGTTGCTTTGGATGAAGATCGTCGTGAGATGGTCCAAAAACTGCAGGACATGCAGTCGCGACGCAATTCCGCATCCAAGGAGATCGGCGCTGCGATGGGACGCAAGGATCTCGAGGCGGCCGATAAACTCAAATCCGAAGTCGCCGACCTGAAAGGTGCGCTGCAGACCGCCGAAGAGGAGGTGCGAGAGCTCGATTCCCGGTTGGAGCAAACGCTTGCCGCACTTCCCAATGTGCCGCTGAGTGATGTCCCGGTGGGTGCTGACGAAGCCGACAATGTCGAGGTCCGCCGTGTCGGCAATCGCCCCGGCTGGAATCATCCGGCCCTGGAGCATTTCGAGATCGGTGAAGCACTGGGGGATATGGATTTTGAAGCTGCTGCCCGGCTTGCCGGCAGCCGCTTCGTGGTGCTGCGTGGTCAACTTGCCCGATTGGAACGGGCACTCGGTCAATTCATGCTCGACTTGCATACGACCGAACACGGATACCAGGAAGTCGTGCCGCCGCTGTTGGTTCGTGACGAGGTCGTCTATGGAACCGGCCAGTTGCCGAAATTTGCCGAAGACCTGTTTCAGACCACTGACGGGCGTTGGATGATACCGACGGCTGAGGTTCCGTTGACTAATCTCGCGCGCGAGTCGGTGTTGGAGCAGGAAGAACTGCCTCTGCGCTTCACCGCCCTGACACCGTGTTTTCGCTCGGAAGCCGGATCGGCTGGACGGGACACGCGCGGCATGCTGCGCCAGCATCAGTTCAACAAGGTGGAACTGGTGTCGATCACCGATGCGGACAGTTCGCTTGATGAGCATGAACGCATGACGGCCTGTGCAGAGGAAGTCTTGAAGCGTCTGGATCTGCACTACCGGGTCGTCAATCTGTGCACCGGCGATATCGGCTTTGGCGCCCGCAAGACTTATGACCTTGAGGTATGGTTGCCGGGGCAGGGCACCTATCGGGAGATATCGTCCTGCTCGGTTTGCGGCGATTTCCAGGCGCGTCGGATGGCTGCCCGTTACCGTTCGGCTGGCGAAAAGGGGCTTCGGTTCGTTCATACTCTGAACGGCTCGGGCGTGGCCATCGGTCGGGCGTTGATTGCCGTCATGGAAAATTATCTCAACGAAGACGGTTCAATCTCCGTTCCGGATGTTCTTCAGCCCTATATGAATGGCGTAACTCGGATTGAACGGACCTCTTGACTGAAGCTCAACAGAGGGAGCGGCCATGCGCCTGCTGCTGACCAACGACGACGGCATTCACGCCGAGGGCCTTGCGGTCCTTGAGCGCATCGCACGCACCCTCTCGGATGATATCTGGGTTGTAGCTCCGGAGACCGATCAAAGCGGATTGGCCCACTCCCTGACCCTGTCGGAGCCACTACGGCTGCGTGAGATTGCGCAACAGCGCTTTGCGCTGCGCGGTACACCCACGGATTGCGTCATCATGGGTGTGCGCAAATTGATGGATCAGCCGCCCGACCTCGTGCTTTCCGGGGTCAATGCCGGGCAGAACATTTCCGACGACGTGACCTACTCAGGGACCGTGGCGGGTGCGATCGAAGGAACGCTGCTCGGAATTCGCTCGATCGCTCTCAGTCAGGCTTACAACTGGCACGAGGGACGCGTTTTGCCGTGGGAGACGTCCGAGGCGCACGGGCCGGATCTTTTGCGCAAGTTGATCTCTATCGATTTGCCGCAGGGAACGTTCCTGAATGTCAACTTTCCGCATTGCGGCCCGGATGAGATCGAGGGGACAAGCGTGACATCCCAGGGCAAGCTCACCCATGGAATTGAGATCGAAGGGCGGGAGGATGGCCGCGGGCTTCCGTACTATTGGCTGCGGTTCAAGCGACGGTTTGAGGAACAGAAAGCCGACAGTGACTTTTCAATCCTTGGCAAAAACCGGATATCCGTCACGCCGCTGAAACTCGATCTGACGGACTATGAGGTTCAACGGCGCCTTGCGGAGGAACTGAGTTGAACATCCGAATGTCTGACAAGGAGGGTTTCGCAGCCTTGCTCTTGCGGCTTCGTGCGGAAGGGATCTCCAACCCTGAATTGCTGGCGGCTGTCGAAAAGACACCTCGCGGCCTGTTCGCGCCTCCCGAATTTGCCGATGCTGCCTATTCGACCCGATCGCTGCCGATCGAGTGCGGTGAGGTTATGGAAGGCGCCGACCTCAGCCTTCAAATGCTCTATCTGCTCGACTTGAAGCCCGGACAAAGAGTTCTGGAAATCGGCACCGGATCGGGCTTCACGGCGGCGGTCATGGCGCATCTGGTTGATCGGGTTGTCACAGTCGACCGTTTCAGGACCCTGTCGCAACTCGCCGGTCAGCGCATGGCGCATCTGGGTTTGCAAAACGTTGTCGTCGCGACGGGTGATGGCCGAAGCTGGAAGGACGAAGAGGGGACCTTCGATCGTATTCTAGTGACGGCCGCATTTGAGGACATGCCGAGGTCCTTTGCCGAGCGGCTGGTTTCCGGCGGCCGGATGATCACCGCGATCGGAGCGGCGGACCAGCCGCAGATGCTGGTGCGGTTGACAAAAATCGGTAGCCGGTTCGAACGGGAAGACCTATTCACGGTTCGTTTCCAGCCATTGCAGGAAGGCAAAGCGGCCGTTTTGTGAAGGGCAAGGTAGCCGGTAAAGTCACTTTCCGGCCTTAACCACGCAGTAACCTTAACGTTGTTAAATAAGCTCATCCAGTTTTGCGTAATGGGCTTGTGCAATGCATATCAGGCGTCCTGCTGTTTCTGCTAAGACAACCGTTCGGCTTGCCAGCGCTGTGTGCCTGGCGGCACTTGCTGCTGGGTGCAGCTCGGGGGTGTCGCGTTTCGATGAAGGGTTGTTTACCGGCACGGTTCCCGAAGGCGTTCCCAACACGGTGCCACCTTCGCCGGTGAGCCAACCATATCCGGGTGATCGCAGTGCCCAGACGGGGTCGTATGATCGAACCCAGACCGGGTCCGTTCCATCATCGGCGCGCCTTGCGCCGCCTACAAATGCCCGGCCGACCTATCAGCGTCCCACGGGCACTGGATATCAGCAACAGACACAGGGTTACCGGACTCAACCGGTTTCGGCGCCACAGGCCGTCCAGCGTCAGCCGCTGCGAAGTGCGCCCGCCGTCGAACCTCCGGTCAAGCAGGTTCGCCTGGCGCCGGTTCCCGATACAACAGCACCCACCAGGCAGCCACAGTCGGCGCCGGTGAGTGCGCCCCAGAGCGTTCCGACGCCGAAGGCAGCCAGCAGGAATGCACCGACTGCCACAAAGGTGGCCCAACCTGCAGCGGCTCCGAAGAACGTTGATCCGATGATCACCGGAACAAATCCGGCCAAAAACGCTGCGGTGCGGCCAAATGGCAATGCCAATGGCTGGACAGCGGCCGGCGGCACGCGCGTCACGATTGCCGAGGGTGAGACTATCTACAATCTGTCTCGCCGCTATGGCGTTCCCGCACGGGAAATCCTCAAGGCGAACGGGATCAGTGATGCTTCGCGCATCAAGACAGGCCAGGTCGTGACCATCCCGACCTATGTCTACTCCCGCAAAGCCCCGGTTTCAGCGCCCGACAACCATCCACAAACGCGGGCAGCACGGTCGAGCACGGGATATGAAGGGCAGGCGGATCCCAACAACGTCCCTGTGCCAACTCCGGCGCCGAGCCGTCAGTTCGCTGTTTTGCCGAGTGCTCCAGCGACGCGGCAGGCTGATTCGCAGCGTAAGCCGACCAATGTCGCGGCCGCGACGGTGACACCGGTGACCAAGGAGCCGGCCAAGCAGCCCGTCAGGCAGGCTGCTTCCACCGGGTCGATCTATACGGTTCAGTCAGGCGATACGTTGAGCCGCATTGCATCCCGGTCCGGTGTGTCCGTTTCTGCTCTCAAAAGGGCAAATGGTCTCGACAAATCTGTCATTCGCATTGGCCAGAAACTCACCATTCCTGCCGGCGGCGCCGGTGTTGATACGGTGAAAACCGCCAGCGTGCCGAAAAAGACAACGCCGGCCAAGCCTTCCGTACAGCCGCAAAGAAACGCAAGCGTGGCGGAGAAGTCCAAGGTCGAAGCCAATGCGCCGAAAGCCACGGGCATCAGCAAACTGCGCTGGCCGGCGAAAGGGCAGGTGATGAACCAGTTTGGTGCCAACAATGACGGCATTGATATCTCGTTGCCCAACGGCACGCCGGTCAAGGCGGCCGAAAACGGCGTGGTTATCTACTCCGGTGACGGCTTGAAGGAATACGGCAACACCGTGCTGGTGCGTCACGACAACGGCCTGGTCAGCGTTTACGGCCATGCCAGCGAATTGGTCGTCAAGCGCGGCGACAACGTTTCGCGCGGCCAGGTGGTCGCGCTCTCAGGCATGAGCGGTCAGGCAAACCGTCCGAAACTGCACTTTGAAATCCGCAAGGACGCAAAGCCGGTCGATCCGCTCGGCTATCTCGAATAGAGGCCCTCCGGTCTCCACCGACAAAACCGGGTTCGTTCGTTCCCTCGAGCCCGGTTTTGTTGGTTTTGGACCAGGCTTCTAAGCCTCAATCAGTAAGCGGTTTGCCGAGCCGGCCGGCCAGATCCTGAATGAACTGCCAGGCAACGCGGCCGGAGCGGGCACCTCGTGTGGTCGACCATTCCAGCGCTTCTGCGCGCATTGTCTGCGGATCGACCTTCAGGCCGAAATGGTCGGCATAGGCACCGACCATTTCCAGATATTCGTCCTGGCTGCACTTGTGAAATCCGAGCCACAGGCCGAAGCGGTCTGACAGTGAGACCTTTTCCTCGACTGCTTCAGAAGGATTGATAGCGGTCGACCGCTCGTTTTCCATCATGTCACGAGGCAGCAAATGCCTCCTGTTCGAAGTCGCATAAAAGACGACATTGGCAGCGCGTCCCTCGAGCCCGCCCTCCAGCGCAGCCTTGAGTGATTTGTAGCTGGTGTCGTCGTGGTCAAACGAGAGATCGTCACAGAACAGGATGAAACGCTCGTTGCGATCGCGAAGCAGCCCCATGAGGCGTGGCAGGCTTTCAATGTCTTCGCGATGGATTTCTACCAGCTTCAAGGGGCATGCGGTCTCAGTGGCCTCAGACAGAACCGCGGCATGCGTCGCTTTAACCAGTGATGATTTGCCCATACCGCGAGCGCCCCACAAAAGCACATTGTTGGCCGGCAGTCCTTCAGCAAAACGTGATGTGTTGTCGTGCAGAATGTCGCGGACCCGGTCAACACCGCGGATCAGTCCGATGTCGATCCGGTTGGGTTTGGGTACCGGCTGCAGATACTGCGTGTCGGGATCCCAGATAAAGCACTCCGCGCACTCAAAATCATTGATTTTGGTCTTTTCCGGGGCCAGTGCTTCAACAGCGCTGGTCAACTGCCTGATTTCCTCCAACAGGGTCTTCAACAGGGCGTCCTGCAAGGCTTGCTCTCCTACGTTCCGGCTTGCCGTGCGGTAGCACGCTGCCGGGCGAACGAAAAGGCTTGGCACACGGCCTCTTTTGTTGCATTACCCGCCTCGACCACTATATTCCGCTCACCGAAAGGCCGGTTTTCCGGGCTGACAGTTAGGTGACGATTTTCTGGAAGGAGCCCATACATGTTCGTAACCCCGGCATATGCCCAGGCCGCCGGCGGTGGTGGTGGTGATATTCTGATCCAGATCATGCCCTTCGTGCTGATTTTCGTGATCATGTATTTCCTGATCATCAGACCGCAGCGCCAGCAAATGAAGAAGCGGCAGGAAATGCTGAACAATGTGCGGCGGGGTGATCAGGTCGTAACCGGGGGCGGCATCACCGGGAAAGTCACCAAAGTGATCGATGACGCTGAATTGGAAGTCGAAATCGCCGATGGACTGCGCGTGCGTGTCATGCGCTCCATGCTCGCAGACGTCAAAGTTAAGGGCGAACCGGTCAAGGAAGCGGCCAACAGCAAGTAGGCGCCATGGGGCGTAGTCTGCGGATATATCGCCAAACTGCCGAAAAACCGCCCTTGGGCGGTCATGTCTGAAGAACTGAGACCTCTATGCTCTATTTTTCCCGCTGGAAGACAACGCTCATTTGGCTTGCCGTGCTGGCCGGCGTTATCTTTGCGGCACCCAACCTCTTCACCAAGCAACAACTGGCTGATCTGCCTGACTGGTTTCCGCACCGGCAACTGACCCTGGGACTGGACCTTCAGGGCGGCTCCCACATTCTGCTGCGGGTCGAACGGGCTGACATCGAAGAGGAGCGGCTGGAAACAGTTGTCGACGATATGCGTCGGCTGCTTCGAGAAGAGGGCATCGGTTATACCGGTCTGTCCGGCAACGATTTGACGGCTCAAGTGCGTATCCGCGATTCGGCCAATGTCGAGCGTGCCAAGGAAGCGCTTGCGGAGCTCACTCAGCCAGTTGCGGGAGGCTTGTTGGGCGGCGGCATTATTCGAGAAGCCGAAATCGATGAGCCACAACCCGGATTGTTACAGATCACGCTGACGGAAGAGGGGATCAATCACCGAATATCCTCCGCCGTCACACAATCGATCGAAGTTGTTCGCAGGCGTGTCGATGAACTGGGAACGACCGAGCCGGTCATCCAGCGCCAGGGCGATGACCGGATTCTCGTCCAGGTTCCGGGATTTGACGATCCGGAGCGTCTGAAGAGCATCCTGAACCAGGTCGCCAAACTTTCGTTCCGATTGGTGGATCGAACGATGCCGGTTGACGAGGCGCTCAACGGCCGACCGCCGCCGACCGCCGAAATCCTCTATTCCACCGACGACCCTCCAATTCCGTACCTGATCCAGAGACGCGAACTGGTATCGGGTGAAAACCTCGTGGATGCGCAGGCCGGGTTCGACCAGCGCACCAACGAACCGATCGTGACGTTCCGCTTCGATACCAAGGGCGCCCAACGTTTCGGCCAGGTGACCCAGCAAAATGTCGGGTTTCCGTTTGCCATTGTCCTCGACAATCAGGTCATTTCGGCGCCGGTGATCAACGAGCCCATTCTGGGTGGATCCGGGCAGATCTCGGGCAACTTCACGGTCGAGAGCGCCAACGATCTTGCGGTGCTCCTCAGAGCGGGCGCGTTGCCGGCAACCATGACCGTGATCGAAGAACGGACCGTGGGTCCGGGCCTTGGTGCCGACTCGATCGCGGCCGGTGAAACGGCCGGCATAATCGGCGCCATCCTTGTCGTCGCCTTCATCTTCGTCGCCTACGGCTTCCTCGGGCTGATCGCCAATCTGGCGTTGATCTTCAACGTGATCATGATCATCGCGTTGTTGTCGGTATTGGGCGCGACACTGACATTGCCGGGCATTGCCGGTATCGTGCTCACCGTCGGCATGGCGGTGGACTCCAACGTGCTCATCTACGAGCGCATCAAGGAGGAAAGGCGGGGAGGGCGATCGTTGATTCAGGCGATCGACGCCGGTTTCCAACGGGCTTTCGGGACCATCCTCGACGCCAACATCACGACCCTCATCGCCGCTGTCATTCTGTTCTATCTCGGTTCGGGGCCGGTGCGCGGATTTGCGGTAACACTTGCCATCGGTATCGTCACCACCGTGTTCACGGCGTTCACCGTGACCCGCTGGATGATTGCCGAATGGGTGCGCCGCAAACGGCCGAAAGCTCTGCCAAGAGGGCTGATGTCGGAACTGTTCACCAACGCCCGCTATAAGTTCATGTGGCTGAGGCGTGTGACGTTCCTGTTCTCCGCGGTTGCCGCCATCGCTTCACTGGCGCTCTTTGCGACCGTCGGCATGAACTACGGCATCGACTTCAAGGGCGGATCGATCATCGAAGTCCAGGCCAAGCAGGGTGACGCCGATATTGCGAACATCCGATCGCGTTTGTCAGACCTCAATCTCGGCGATGTTCAGGTTCAGGAATTCGGGTCCCCGCAAGAGGTGCTGATACGCGTCCAGGCGCAAGGAGGAGGCGATAATGCGGAGCAATCGGTTATCGCCAAGGTCCGCGGCGATCTGGAAAGCGACTACACGATCCGTCGTGTCGAGGTGGTCGGGCCGACCGTGTCAGGAGAGTTGGCGCGCGCGGGCACCATAGCGGTTCTTGCGTCGCTGTTTGCGATCCTGATCTACATCTGGTTCCGGTTCGAGTGGCAGTTTGCTGTAGGAGCGATCATAGCGACCGTCAACGACGTGGTGCTGACGATCGGGATGTTCGTCATAACGCAGGTGGAGTTCAACCTGTCGAGTATCGCGGCGGTGCTGACCATTGTCGGTTATTCATTGAACGACACGGTCGTTGTGTATGACCGAGTGCGCGAGAACTTGCGACGATACAAGAAGATGGCACTGACAGAACTGCTCGATCTGTCGATCAATCAGATGCTGTCGCGTACCGTACTGACATCGGTGACCACGCTGCTGGCCTTGTTGTCGCTGTTCATCTTCGGTGGCGAAGTGATCCGATCATTCACCTTTGCCATGATATTCGGCGTCATCGTCGGCACCTATTCGTCGATCTTTATCGCCGCGCCGGTTCTGATCCTGTTCAAGCTGCGCGGAGAGACCTTCCGCGCCGGCATTGAAAAGACCGATGACGACGAGAAGGAAGATACGGGGCAGGCGCCCGGAGTGGCCTAAACGATGCGCCGGGGCATCGAAATCCGTGATGCGCACTTTCCTGGCCGGGCGCCGATCGATGCCTACGGCAATGGCGGATTTCGCTTCGCCGACATGTCGCATCGCGGCTCGTTGTTGTGCCTGCCATCCGGCATTCACGGTTGGGACAATGTTGAAGGCGATCCGATAGACGAAAATTCACTCCAGCGGGTTCTGGACGAGGCTGGAACGATCGACGTCCTGCTGATTGGAACAGGTCAGGATATCCGACCGATGCTGCCGGAGCTCAAGGCGAAGCTCCGCGATGCCAACATTATTTCAGACCCCATGAGCACGGGCGCGGCCGTGCGGACCTATAACGTCATGCTGGCTGAATCGCGCGCGGTCGCAGCCGCATTGATAGCCGTCTGATCGGTCCCATGGACAGCAACCAGCAGGCCTGCCTGTCGTTGCTTCGGGAGGGTGACCGCGACCGCTATCTTTGCGCTCTGCTTGCGCCCGACCAAGCCCGCGGCTCACTGGCCTCCCTATACGCTTTCAATCTCGAACTGGCGCGCGTTCGGGAGTTGGTCAGCGAGCCAATGTTGGGCGAAGTCCGCATGCAATGGTGGAAAGATCTCCTCGACGGAGAAGCTCACGGTGATGCATCCGGGCACCCGGTTGCGGCGGCGTTGCTGCAGAGCATCGAAAAATACCAACTGTCGCGCCCGGCACTCATCAACATGATCGAAGCAAGACGCTTCGATCTCTATGATGATCCGATGCCGGACAGGAACACGTTTGAAGGCTATGCCGGTGAAACGGCATCGACGTTGATTCAGCTCTCAACGCAGGTTCTCGACGCATCGGACAATGCCGATACGGCAACCGCTGCGGGGCACGCCGGTGTCGCGCAACTCGTGGCCGGTGTCTTGCAACTGCTGCCGCTGCATCGAAGCCGCGGCCAGGTCTATGTCCCGGGCGATATTCTTGCTGCCACAGGCCTGGATCGAGATGGGTTCCTGTCGAACAAGGACAAAGCCAAGCTCGAACAAGCACTGTCGGCCTTTGTCGCGCTCGGACGCGAGCATCTGGGCCGTGCCCGCAACAGCATGACAGCCGTCTCAGCAAGCAACTTCGCTGCTTTTCTGCCGGTCACGATCGCTTCGATGATTTTCGACCGGGCTGAGGCGTCCGGGACATCATTGCTGGAGAAACCGCTGCATGTTCCGCAATGGCGCAGGCAGATTCGGTTCTGGAATGCTGCTCGACGGCGACGCCTCTAGTACGAGATGGTTTGCGGAGTCATAGTAGGCGGACCGCCAGCATCGATCGGGGGTACCCATGACGTTTGGATTTTGGCTGTTGGCTCTGACGGTTTTGGCCGGCGTCGCCATTTACGGGTATCTGCGGCAGATGCGCGAAAGGTCAGACGAGATCGCCGTCAACGAGGATACCGGATCTCTTCTGGTCGCCTTCTCGAATGCCTATCCTGATCGGCCGATACGTGAAATCCTGCATACCGAGGACCGATCAGGCGCGTTTCTCAGGATTGCAGACGGAACGGTGGGTCTGGTGCAGGTGACTCCACATCATACGTCCGCACTCCTGCTGCAGCCTGGAGATCTGCTGGTAGACGCCGCCGACGACGATCGGTCGATACATCTGCACATCGCCGGTGACAGGGCGCAGGAGCAGACATTCACGTTCGCATCGGTATCGCAGGCCGCGGAAGTTTCTCTGTGGCTGTGCGGCAATTTTTTGCCGCCTGACAAAGAGTGATGACCATCAATTTCGTCGGCCCAGAGACGACGATGCCACGGCGATGATGACAATCGCCCCGATCAGCATTTCCCGCACATAGGAATCGACCTTCATCTGGGTCAGGCCATTGTCGAGAATTCCCAAAATCAGAACACCGACGAGGGTTGCATGCACTCTCGGTTCGCCTTCCTTGCCCATGGTCATGCCGAGAAAGACGGCGGCGATGGCATCCAGCATCAAACCCGATCCTTGAGTGGGGTTGGCGGAGGCGACGCGACTGGCATACATCAGGCCGGCGACGGCAGCTCCAAGACCGGTTACCGCGAATGCGCTTAGCCGAAGCAGCCGAACCCGTATCCCGGCAAGACGCGCCGCCTCAATGTTACCGCCGATGGCATAGAGGCGACGGCCGTAGGTGGTCTGCTCAAGCGTGATCCAGACAAGCACGAGCACGATCAGCGCTGTCAGGGTCAACGCCGGGAACTTCAGGGCCTCCAGACCGATGGCGTCGAGCGGGATGCCTGACCGGGCAAAGCCCGAAAACTCGGCCGGGATGTCGCGGCCGAAAATGGTCCTGCCGCCGCTTATGAAAAAGGCAAGACCGCTGAAAATCGTTAGAGTGCCGAGCGTGGCGACAAACGGGAGAATTCCAATCACCGCGACGAGGAAACCGTTGAAAACGCCACCTGCCACACCAATGGCCAGCGCCGCCGCAACACCGACATAAACCGGGTAATCTGCCGCAAACAGGACGGCCGCCACAACGCCGGCGAGGCTCGCCATCGAACCCACCGACAGGTCGAAGTCGTTCATTACCATGACCACCGTCATGGCAAAAGCGACCACGGCCAACATCGATATCTGCTGCGATATGTTGAGCAGGTTGCGTGCCGTCAGAAAGGTCTCGGGCAGTTGAACGGTGAAGAACAGGATGATCAGGCAAAGTCCGATCAGGGTGCCGAGTTGGCGCAACTGAGCTGTCATGCAGACCTCGCAGATGGAGGCGCATAAAAGGCGCTGAGCAGGTCGCTAGTATGCAGATTGGTGGGGTCGAGAATGTCGGCCTGCTTTCCGTCATGAAGCACAAGGATACGGTCGCACATGCCCAGAAGTTCGGGCAGATCGCTGGACGCCATGATCATGCCGCAACCATCAGCGCTGAGCTGGCGCATCAAGCCGTAGATTTCGAATTTTGCGCCAATATCGACGCCGCGGGTGGGTTCGTCCAGCAGCAGCAGGCGCGGTGGATCGGCCAAAGCCCGGGCAAATACTACCTTTTGCTGGTTTCCGCCGGACAGTTGCCACACCGATTGTTCGGTATTCTCGTACTTGAGGCCGACTCTCTGGGCGAGCTTCCGGGTCAACGTCCGTTCGCGTCTCAATCTGGCCCGCAGGCCCTTGAGGTGAGGAAGCAGCGTATTGGGCCTGACACCCATCGACATCATCAATCCCTGGGAACGCCGTTCCTGCGGAACATAGGCGACTCCCCGGCGCCAGGCTTCTGACGGCGAACCGGGGAGCGGTTTGCCATCGAGATGCGCGCTTCCCAGGAGCAATCGATCACCACCCAAAAACAGTTTCAGGACGTCGGTTTGACCTGCGCCGGCGAGGCCGGCTACCCCGAGGATTTCTCCCTCGCGCAACGTGAAGTCGACGCCGGTCAATGTTCGGGTCGCCACTTGCTCCATCCGGCACATCACAGTGTCGCCAATGTCCGCCTTGCGATTTTGATAGGCTTGGCCGATATCCCTGCCGGTCATGTCCAGAATGATCCCGTCACGGCTCGTATCTGATACAGCCGCGGTGCTGATCTTTTTACCGTTTCGAAGTATCGTGACGTCGTCGCATATCTGCATGATTTCACTCATTCGGTGCGACACGTAGAGGATTGCCGCGCCTTCGGCCTTGAGGCTCTGGATGACCGCGAAAAGCTTCTCGACCTCATTGTCGTTGAGAGCTGCTGTCGGTTCGTCCAGCACGTAAAGACAGGGGCGGGATTCGCCAGGGTGTGACACCAAAGCCGAGGCGAGCTTGATCAGCATGCGGTCACCGGTGCCAAGGGCACCGGCGTGAACATTGACATCGATGTGATCGATGCCGAGTTCGGAGAGTGCAGATCGTGCCCGGCGGGCCATTTCGCGCCAGTTGACCAACAGGCCCATACGATGTGGGATGGCGTGCCCAAGCAGGATGTTTTCCGCCACAGACAGCGACGGAACGATATTGAGCTCCTGATGGATAAAGCGAAATCCGGCCAGAGCGGCATCGGAACTCGACCCGATTGCAATTTGCCGACCTTCCTTTCGGACTGTCATCGCGTCAGGGGGAACGACACCTGCAATCAACTTGATCAATGTGGATTTGCCGGCGCCGTTTTCGCCCATCAGGGCGTGAACCCGCCCTGACTGCAGTTCCAACGTCACATCCTGCAGCACCGTTGCTGAGCCGTAGCGCTTTGTCAGGCCTTCGAACTGCAGAAAGGCGGGCATCGTGTGCTGTTCGTCGAGGCTGCGATCAGTCCTTGACGTTGGCGCTGGTGATGAGCTTCGTCGGAACGTAGATCACACCCTGCCGGCTCTCTTCTCCGGCAATCGCCCGCGCGGCGGCATCTGCTACCGCAGAGCCGATGCCGACGAAATCCTGTGCCATGGAGGCTTCGAAATTGCCGCCTGCGGCAATGGCGTCGCGGGCCTGCGGGTTGGCGTCCATGCCGACGATGACAATGCCCTCATCGGCTCGCCCCGCGTCCTCGATGGCCTGCAGAGCTCCGAGTGCCGGCTGGTCCCATGCAGCCCATACTGCTGCGACACTACCCGCATCAGGGTTCGCCGCCAAGACCGCTTCCATTTTTGCCCGGCTGTCGGCGATGCCGCCGTCCTGCACATCTGGCGTAATGCGGTCCATAACCGTTATGTCGGGATAGTTGCCGAAGACCGCATCGGCTATGACACCGCGGATCTGGACCGGCGGAAAGGCGTCGAAGACAAACATTACGACATTGCCCTTGCCCTCGATCTGGTTTGCGACATAGACGGCCGTTTCAGCAGCCATGGCATAACCGTTGGAGGTGACATTGGTGTAGAGGAGCGGGTCGGTCCCGGAATCCATCCCGATCACCGGAATGCCTGCTTCCGAAGCCACCTGAAGGCCCGCCGTGATCTGGGCCGGATCGACGTTGATGATGATGGCATCGACCTTCTGGGTAACCGCGTCTTCGATACGAGAGATCACCGCGGCCACGTCACCGGCCGTGTCGATGACATTGACGTTCCAGCCCAACTCGCCAGCCCGGGCTTCAAAACCCTCCAGATACATTTGTGTGCCCGGTTGAGCGAGATAAGGGGTAACAACCGTAACGTCCTGTGCGAGCGTCGCAGTTGCGGACAGGACAGTCAGTCCGGCGGCAAAAAACGCTGATTTCATCTAAACCTCCCATTTTGTCGGTAAGAGCAAAGGTCGATAAGTTTGCACCATTTGACCGTGGCGATTTTGGTCTCTGGCTAGGCGGATTGCAGGCCGTGGTGCCACCCCACCACAAGTGCAAGCCAACGACGCCAGAGGCCAAAAGCGCCCGGCCCGAAGGGTGGCTGCATGTCGGCTGCGTTGCGACGCTTGCCCGACATCGCGCTGCGCGACGCGCCTGGCCGAGTGGAGCCGATCTGCTGCCATCAAATGATCCAAACTTATCGCCCTTTGCTCATATTCGCAGTATTCCTGCGTCGTGGCTGTGATGCATAGGCCGAACCACCACATTTTTGCAGAATCCGGATAGGCGTCGGTCTAATGGGCATGGTGCACACTGCCGATACTTTCAGAGATCCGAGCATTGGTCTCAATGGCGTCCTTATAGATCTCGAACAGCGCATCGTAGAGGCCGCGGTTCTTCGGATCAGGGTCCCATTCGCGATCGTAGCGGGCAAAGGAGCTGTGCGCCTCAGCCAAAGTCGAATGACTTCCGTGGGCGACCGCGGCAATGCAGACCGCTCCGACAATGCCCGGCTCATTCACGCCCAACCGCATCAGTCTCTTGCCCAGAATGTCGGCACGAATCTGGGCCCAGGCATCCGAGCGAAAACCGCCACCGCCACATCTCAGCGTGTCGCTGTAGACGTCGGCAGAGGGCGACAGCGCCTCCAGGACGTGGCGCGCTGAGAACGCGACACCTTCATAGACGCCTCGAGCGAAGTCTGCCGTAGTCATTCCGGCGTCAATCGCCAGAAAAGCGCCGCGAAGATCCGGGTTCCAGAGCGGCGCGCGTTCGCCTGCGAGCTGCGGTAGAAAGAGCGGAGTCGGCGCGCGGCGCGGAGTGGTTCCGACAAGATTGGACATCTCTTCGATGTCCAAATGCGTGACGTCGCAAAACCATGATTGCGAAGCGGCCCCGGATTGGGTCGGTCCGGTATGGATCCTGATTCCCTCTGCTTCGGCAAAGACAATGATGCCAGGTTGGTTGGTTACGGTGTGTGACGCGATGCCGAGGATTTCACTCGTGCCACTCAGATAGACGCTTTCTCCATCCGTCGTTGCTCCGGCTCCCATCAAGCCTACCCAGCCGTCCATGGTCGCGTTGGCCATTGGGATGCCGGGAAGGGCCGTAGACGTGCGGGTTGTTCCGACCGTCTCCGTCAGGCCGGCGAGCGGCGCCATCCGTTCTGCCGCTCCGGGGACGAGGTCAAGAATCCGATCGGCATAGCGCAGATCCTCGCTGACCAGGCCGATATTGGACAGTGGATCGGTGACGATGTCTCCGGTTAACTTCAAAAAAGCGAAATCCTTGGGCAACAGGACGTGTGTTGTTTTTTCCCAGATGTCGGGATGGTGGCGTTGCACCCAGAGCATCCGAGCCAGCGGATGCGACGCGTCGATCGGGATCGGCGCTCCGAGGATCTCGATCTTCTCCGCCTCGCTCAGACGTGCGTCCAGTTCCGCAGCCTCCCGTGTGGCCCGTGTGTCCTGCCAGACGATAGCCGGAAGCAACGGATCGCCCGAGCGATCGACAAAAACGTGGGTGTTGACCTGACTGGTCAGTGCGCCGTGGTTTAATCTTTGACCCAGGCCTTGGGCAGCAAAGGAAGTCAGACACCGGTCTATCAGATCCATCCAGTGTGCCGGGTCCTGTTCAGCCAGGCCGGCGCCGGGCCTGGCCATCGGGTGGCTCTCAGAAAACCGCGCGACACATCTGCCGTTCTCATCAAGCGCCGCCGCCTTGACGGATGTTGTCCCGAGATCGATTCCGAGAAACAAATCAGCCATTGTCGAGCGTCTCTCTCATCTCGCAGAGATAGTCCTCCAGCGCGCTGATCCCCATTTCGGCCATTTGCACCGTTTTCGATCCGACAACGATACCGTCAGCGCCCCGGTCCATAGCGTCACGCACCTGGTCGGTGCCGGATATGCCAACTCCCGCGATGATCGGCACGGCAATGCCGGCCTCCCGCAACACAGTCAGCCGTGCCTTCAGCCTCGGATCGCGATCTTGACGAAGTCCCGTCCTACCTTGGGTGTATTGCAGCATCACGTAGGACGTAGCGGTGCGAGCACGGTCGATATCCTCATCGCCGTATTCGTACGGAAGCATCTCGACTGTGCGGGAGTGTCTTTGGCGCACCAGAGACGCGACTTGTTTCTGCGCGACAGGATCGGTTTCCAGGCAAAGCACGGCGTCGAACTCCGACCACTCCGCATCCGCTTGAAGGACCTGAGGTTCGGGATAGCATATCAGCACACCGGGAATAGGCCGCCTTAAAGCTCGAAGCCGCCGAGCTGTCGGAAAGGCGTCGCTGACATGTCCGGAGCCGGTCGCACGCCGCATTGATGCACTGACGATCGCTCCATCCATCTGCGGATTTTGCGCTTTCAATCCCATTTCGATCACATCGACACCAGCTCGTTCATAGACTGTCAGCCGGTCTTCCGGCACCAGCGGGTCCTGAACCGGATAGTAGGCAATGAGGACGGGGCGATTTGCCGCCAGCGTGGCGGGGGCGAGAGCTGTCCGTGATCTTGACGTCATGGGCGCAGACAGCACAGCGGAGCCGCAAACGGCTAGGGTTTTGATTGCACATCGAGTGGCCGGACGCCATTTGTTTCAGGATCGGGATAGCCGCAGCGGCTTTCGGATAGGGTCTGAGAGGGCGTTTCGCCGTAGGCCTTGCGGTAACGCAGCGAAAACCGGCCCATGTGGCGGAACCCGGCCCGCCTGGCAATTTCGGCCACGCCTCTCTTGCCGGCAAGCAATTCTTCGCGGGCGCGCTCGAGCCGCTTGCTCTCCAGATAGCGCATCGGGGTTGTGTTGAGAAATTCGTCGAACTGATTGAAAAGGCTTCGTTCGCTGACGCCGCTGGCGGAAACCAGGTCGGCCATCCGGATGTCGTCGCACAGATGGGCGCGAAGATAGAGCACTGACCTTCGCAACGCTGCGGGCAAGGGGACCTTGCCTTCCGGATCGATGTGCCGTCCATGCCGCACACGGACATATTCGAGAACCGAATCGATCACCGCTGCCGAAAGGGGGGATGTCGTCAACGCCGGCTGGTTGCAATGCGCGCTCCTTTCGAATTCACGGCAGAGCAGCATCATGGACTGCTGAACCCGCCAGCCTTCGGCGCTTTCGAAGGAAATGACCGGTGAAGGAGACGGCAATCGGGCAAGCGGATCGCGCACCAGTTCACGCCATCGTTTCTGAACCTGACGGGCTTCAAGTTTGAGCATGAATTGCAGCGTGCCCGTCCGCCAGCAAGACGATAACGGCGTATGGGGTGGAAGAAACAGGGCACAGTCCTGCGATGAGGAGCAGGTCTTGCCGGCGTTCATGGTAATGTCTGCTCCGCCGGACAGCGGCATTTCCAGCATATAGAAATCGGCAAAAGGCTCCGGGGCAATGTCGACCTTGCTTCCGTAACGCAAGAGATTGGCCGTTCCTTCCCGTATCGGCGCCGAAACGTGAAGGAAACTGAAATCCGAGATGCCGGATGCGTAGGTCAGTTCATGTGGGGCATAATGCGTGTTCAGCCATTCGCGGGCGATCCCGGCGTCCGGTGTCGCCTTGATCTCGTAGGCGGACTCTTTGAGAAGTGCGTTCCGCCCCGCGGATTGCTCGAACATCTGGCTCCCTCCATCTGCCAGAATGGCGCGGACCGGGCGTCGAAAGCAAGAACCGATCACGGATGTGTTGAGAGAGAGCGTCTCCGGTGGGAGGCGGGGATACTAAATCGCCAGAGATTCGTCCGACAGCAAATCGGCGAAAACTGCCTGTTTCTTGGCCATTGTTGCCGATACAGCGCGCGTCAGATCTTCAGCTCGCAGCATGCCCGCATTCCAGGTCGCAATATAGTCGAGGCCATCGGCGACACTGTGGTCCCGGCTGTAAGCCAGGTTGCGTTTGATGCCGGCGATGGCCAAGGGTGACTTTCCTGCAATGTCCGTAGCGATCGTCATCGCGTCGTGCAGCAGCGCTTCGGGCGTCTGCGACAGGCGGCTTACCAATCCGATCTGCTGAGCCTCCAGCGCCTGGAAGCGGCGTCCGGTATAGGCGAGTTCGGCAGCGACTGACGGAGCGATCAGTTTCGGCAGGCGTTGGAGCGTACCGACATCCGCCGTCATTCCGATATTGATTTCCTCAATCGAGAAAAACGCGTCCTCGCTCGCGAGCCGCATGTCGCAGGCGGTGATCATGTCGATGCCGCCTCCGATGCAGGCGCCATGGATGGCCGCAATGACCGGGAAACGGGCGCGTTCGATGGCGGTGAAAGCGCTTTGCAGCTTCAGGATCTTGTCACGAAGCGCATAGGCGGCGCGAGCTGCTTCCTGTTGAAACAGCGCTGCGATGGAGCCGAACGCAGCCAGATCCATACCACCCGTAAAGTGTTTGCCTTCGCCGGTGATGATCGCGCACCTCACCTTTTCGTCACGCTCGAGCAATTCAATCAGGCGTGGCAGCTCGGTCCAGAAATCCGGCGTCATGCCGTTGGCCTTATCCGGGCGGTTCATCGAAATCCGGGCTACCGGACCATCGCGCGACACCAGAAAGAAGCTCGATTCGATATCGGACAAGGTCGGGTCTCCTATTGCGCTGCGTCGACGGTTTCAGCCAGTCCAAGCCACGAACGGCAGTCGGAGAGGGCGCGCGCCGCAACGGCGCGTTTCTTGGCGATCGCCCTGTCCTTGCCGCGGAATCGCTTGACGCCTTCGGGCTTGACGATTTCTACCGGTGGAAACAGGCCGAAATTGACGTTCATCGGCTGGAACGAGCGTTTGCCGGGTTCATCATTTGAACTTAGGTGTCCGCCCGTTATGTGCCCGAGCAGCGCACCGAACGCGGTGGTTTCCGGCGGCAGCGATGGGGACCTGCCCAACCTTTCGGCAGCAGCAAAGCGACCGGTCAACAACCCGATCGCGGCGGATTCCACATAGCCTTCGCAGCCGGTAATCTGGCCGGCGAATCGCAAGCCCCGGCGGCTCTTCAATTGTGCCGTGGGATCGAGCAGTTGTGGTGAGTTGATATAGGTGTTGCGATGCAGGCCGCCGAGACGCGCGAATTCAGCGTTTTCAAGTCCCGGTATCAGGCGAAAAATCTCTTTTTGCGCACCGTATTTCAGTTTCGTCTGAAAACCGACCATGTTGTAAAGCGTGCCGAGCGCGTTGTCCTGGCGAAGCTGCACGACCGCGTGGGCCTTGACGTCGGGATTGTGTTCGTTCGTCAGTCCCATCGGCTTCATGGGACCGTGGCGCAGCGTCTCCCGACCTCTGGCGGCCATCACTTCGATTGGCAAGCAACCGTCGAAATAGGGCGTGCCTTCCCATTCCTTGAATTCGGTCATCTCGCCGTCGAGCAGCGCGTCGATAAAGGCGTTGTATTGAGCTTCATCCATCGGGCAGTTGATGTAGTCTTTGCCCGTGCCACCCGGTCCGATCTTGTCGTAGCGAGACTGGAACCAGCAGATATCCATGTCGACGCTGTCGAAGTAGAGGATGGGCGCAATCGCATCGAAGAAGGACAGCGATTCGGCCCCCGTTTCCTGGCTGATCGCCGCTGCAAGATCCGGCGCGGTGAGGGGACCGGTGGCGATAATCGTCTGGTCCCAGTCGGCCGGCGGAAGGCCTCCGACTTCCTCGCGGTGAATGCTAATCAGCGGATGCTGTTCGAGGGCTTCGGTGACGGCATCGGAAAACCCATCGCGGTCGACTGCCAGAGCGCTGCCTGCCGGTACCTGGTTGCGATCGGCCGCTGCCATGATCAACGAATCAGCCAGGCGCATTTCCTGGTGCAGAACACCGACAGCATTGCTTTGCCAGTCGTCCGAACGGAACGAATTCGAACAGACCAGTTCGGCCAGGCCGTCGGTCTTGTGGGCGTCGGTTCCGCGCACCGGGCGCATTTCGTGAAGGTGGACCGGAACACCCAGATTCGCAGCCTGCCAGGCGGCTTCCGAGCCGGCAAGACCACCTCCAACGACGTGGATAGGATCGTCTGTCTTTTTCATGGAGATGTTTTAGTCAATTTGCCTGCCGAAGGGAAAGGGGCTTCCGGAGGCCGGAATCACAACGGCGCCGGATCCGACCGTATTGTCGGCTTTTGCCAACGGTCCGGATCCGACGCCGCCTCTGGCGACAGGTCCATGGTTCAGTTCCCGGCAACCCGACGCGCATACGTGTCAATGGCGCCGCGTTCCACGCCGATATCCCTCAGCGTGCTGTCTGGCAGGTTACGCAGTTCCTGAACGGTACGGCGGTAAGAACGCCAGTTACGGTAGTCTTTGATAATGCTCATTTTTATGCTCCTTTCACCGGTGCGTATCGATGCAACCGGACTGAGGTATGTAGGGGAGTGAAGTCGGTGTTTTGAGTGCGATTTCGTCAACGCTGCTATGCGTTTTCCGCATCTCTCACAGCGACCAACGAACGGAAAAACGCCCACTGGGGGAGGAGATCCAGTGGGCGTTTTCACTTGGCCAATTGCCTGGGAGGAGGTGGGCAATCGGCCTATTTCCCGGACCTTGGGAGGAGGAATGGTCCGGTCAATAAACTCGTTAGTTGACGGCGCGTCTTGCGACGAACGGAATGTCGCCGCGGGAGATGCCGATATCGTTCAGTTCGCGGTCCGACATCTGGTGCAGTTCGTTGCAGGTTTTGCGATAGCTGCGCCAGTTCTGGTATGACTGTTTCAGAGTGGGCATGGTTGTGATCCTTCACAAGGTATGTTGTTTCGCAATCGCTTGCTGAACCCCATATAGGGGCCGACAATTGCATTGTGCAGTGCAATATTTGAAGACTTGCTATGCGTTTTTGCAAAGCTCTTCGGGCCGGTTTGCATGCTGAATTCTCTGACCAGGTCAGGTCCGAATTCGCGTTCGTAAGCCTCGAAAAGTAAACAAAACCCATAAAAAGATAACGCCCGCTGAGGGAGGAGGTTCAGCGGGCGTCACTTTACGCGGTTGACACACGGGAGGAGGATATGTGCCAACCAGATCGCTGAAACATTGGGAGGAGGATAATGTCCCAGCGAAACTTTGTGCTAACGGGTGTCAATCAAACCGATTTAACCGCCGGCTGTTCCGGCCCCGTCATCAACATGATCCAAATATAGGATCGCTCATCGCGATTGTGCAGCGCAATATATGCATGGGAGATATGCTCTGAGCGCATAGCTCTTCCGCGCCACCTCTCAGGTCTAATGACCATTGCCCGTTGACCTGCTTTGCCCGGCTGATGTAGACACGCGCCCTTTCTCCAACCGGCGCTCTCTGAACCTGGATGACCCGGTTTATGCCGAGTTTGCCTTGTTGAACCTCATGGAAGGCCTGGCGCTCACCTTGCCACGCCCCGATGGCGTGTTCGACAAAGCCTTCTGGCGTCAGATGGGTGTCAATGTTGAAGGAACACTGGGTCTAGGGGCCGTGCCGTCGCTGAATAAGCTGGAAACAGCCGCTGGCGACAACGCCTAGGACACCTATCGGACCTGATTTACAAGGGCAAGGCCAACAAACAGGCCCTCAGTGGCTCGACTTCCTGGTTCGGGGACCGTGTCTCTGTGGGAACTGTTGAGGTTCGCCCTGGGGAGAACTTCGAGACTGCTATCCGCAGGATCACAGCCTCTGAGGATTACCAGAACATGACCCTCGACGCCCGGACCAAGGTCTGGAACGCAACCTTCGCTGTCTTCAAGAAAGCCGCAAAGGATCATCTGGCAGAAGTCGTCAGGGTTGACCCTGAGGTCTTCGAGGGAAGCCGCTACGGCTCTCCGATCAACCAGCCCACACCTATCGGCTCGACAAACGAGGCCGCCAAGGACCTCGCGTCCTTCGTTCAGCGATCCGCAGGCTCACCGCTTGATCGCGCCTTTGCAATCGACGACCAGAAAATGGCAACAAGCAACATCTTCCCGAACCTCACGGGCGCCCAGACCGACTTCACGATCAGCTTCGAGTATCTCGACACTGCTGATGGACTGCCGGGTTTTGGCGGCTACTGTTGATGGTGCGTTGGATACAGTTCAACAGCCTCTAAGGTCCAATGCGAGTTATCCCAACCTGTGTAGCAATTTGAATTCTTGAATCTGTCATCTCCCGTTGGCACCGGAGATACCCAAACTCTGATCGTATACCAATCGGCCTTTAGACCTTGGCAGTACCCGACCAAGGTTGAGGGACTGTGTATATTTGTACTGCTTCCGTCGTGTCTATCAACATACAAGCTCTGTCCGTTGCAATCTGTTCCGTTCACTTCGAGGGTCCACCGACAGGCTGCTGAGTTTCCAGACACCCGTGTGTTGTCATGATATGCGATACGTATTTCTGACTCGTCTTCAATTTTTTTGAATCGAAGAATTCGCGAGTCAATTAGACCGTGGTCAGTATCGTCATTAGGTCCGTTTCCACTCGCATAGGACATTTTCAAAACCGAGCCAGATTGGATTGATGTGGCCGCTGGCCGCATGTTCCGTATCGCCGTCTGGATTCTCTCATCGAGATCGGAAGGAGTGTTTGCAGACAGGCCACTCAACTCCTTTGACAGCCGCTGATTCTCGCGCTCCACTTGGAGTAAGCAATCCATTATCGCCTTCGGTATGTTGCCCGATTCCACTACCTTGTCCGCGCAAGATTCAGCTGGCTGGGCGCTTGCACCCGCTTCAATTGAAGTAAATAGTAAGAGGGAAAAAATCAACGCGACGCTCAGCTTTGGAGACATTTCTTCCAGTCCTCGTTTGATTTCGGATTTTTGCAGTCAACTGCATCTTGTTCGAAAATGCTGGAATTGATGGTAAGTGATATTGAGAATGCACCACATCCCGCGAAAAATAGAATAATAGCCAGTGTACGATATCTTGGGCTTTCTTCATTCTTAAAGAGCAGTGCAATCAGAGCGCTTGACGCTAGAATTACCAATGCAAGAATACCTAATGGGCTTTTACTTGCAGCTTCTATGATGTCTGTCCAATTGGTGTCCACGAGAGTCCCCTCTGGATTTTCATGATCCAGTTTACACGATTGAATCTTGCCAACAAGCTCACAGCAACTACCAAACAACATGCCATTCGCTTCCTTAAAGGGCCTCCTGTTCCCCATTCGATATCATCATGAACATTATCACCTACGACGTGGTGCTGGAGGTGGCCCATCACGAGGCCATCATCCGACGCGCCTACAAGGATTCTATCGGCATCTGGACGTGGTCCGCAGGGATCACCAGCAGGTCCGGCCACAAGGTCGAGCGCTACATCGACAACCCTCAGACCATGGAAAAGTGCCTTGAGGTCTACGTGTGGCTCCTGGAGAAATACGCCAAGGATGTCCGCAAAGCCTTCAAGAACCGCGAACTCCCGAAGCACGTCTTCGCGGGTGCCCTGAGTTTCCATCGGAACACCGGACAGATCGCAACTGCCTCCTGGGTCCAGGCTTACCTCAAGGGCAACATGCGTGACGCCGAGCGTCGCCTCAAGCTCTGGAACAAGGCAGGTGGTAGAGGAAACAAATGGCAGGGTGATGCCCTAGTTGAAGGCCGGCGGAAACGCCGGTCTTTTGATTCGAGGGCTGATGCCGAGGCTTGGGAACGCAGAATGGAGCGGGGGTTGCCCGAGGATAACCCTTCGACCCTGAAGGCGTTCACCGAGGCGAACTTCGCGGACATCTGGGCCAACGCAAGCCCAGACTATCAGGAGACGATCAGGAGTAACCTGAGTACCCTCTATGAAGGGCTCGGGGCAGGCACTGAGTTGTCGTCCATCGATACCCACAGGGCCGACGAATTCATCAAGTGGATGAAGGCTCAGCGGTTCTCGAACGCCACGATCAACCGCAAACTGGCGAACCTCTCGAAAATCCTGAAGCGGGCGCATCGTTCGTACATCATCGCCGCGCTGCCGCTTCTGGAGTACCAAAAGGAAAGCAAGGGGCGGTCGAGGGTCCTGTCTGAGGTGGAGCACCACAACCTGATCGAGCGGGCGATGCACGTCGGCTACGAGTTTGAGGCCAACCTGATCGACTTTCTGTTGTTCACGGGGTGTCGGGTAGGGGAAGCCTACAAGCTCGACCGAGCAGATCGTGAGCGCGACTACCTACTGCTTAGGGATACCAAGAATGGCACCGACCGTGTCATCGGGATTGTAGGTCCCGCCAAGAGAGCCTGGGAGTGGGCGTGTGCGAACACCAACAAGTCCCGGCCGTGGTCGATGGTCCCTCGCAGCACCTTTCGCCACCATTGGGATCGCTTGAGGGCAGACCTCGGGTTCATGGAGGACCCTGAGTTTGTCCCGCACATGCTTCGGCACACCTGCACGACCCGATTGATGGCCGCAGGGGTCCCTGCCTACAAGGTCCAAATGTGGATGGGACACAAGAGCTTTGCCACCACGGCGAGGTACACCCACTTGGTCCCCGATAACCTCGCTGAGTGCGTCAATACCCTAGAGGGGTTCGCCCGTTGACCTATACCGTGCGCTGTGGCATCTGTCCGGCGCACCTGATGCGGGCGTGGCGGAATTGGCAGACGCACTTGGTTTAGGTCCAAGCGCCGCAAGGCGTGGGGGTTCAAGTCCCTCCGCCCGCACCACCAGGATCGGTGTCCGACCCGAAGACATAGGTAACAGAACGTACCTAAGACATAGGTGACAACCTCGTGCCGAACGGGTTGTCGATGGTTTGCAGTGTTCTTTGCTCCAGATCGATGTATCCGAGATCATAGTTCATAAAGCTTAGAAGCCAAATTCCGTCGTCTACCTCCTTAATTCCGAGCCTGTGACCGGCCAAAACCTGTGAGATATTGATCTTCTTTCTGTGCATGCATATCCGTCCACATGCGGTGACAAGAATGTCCCTGTCGTGGAAGGGATAGGTCACATCGGGCAGGCCTTGATAGGATCGTTGCGAGGGCGAATAGACTTCACCCGGGCACTTCATATCGAGCGCTTCGTGCGGCCGTTCGGTGTTGAATTCGCTTAGGAAGTCATCGAAACGGGCTTGCTGCTGCAGACTGTTTTCCCCTGGAGGCCTGGTTGTTTCCTTCTTCAAGGTCAGATGCATGCGCTCGTGCCGGCCATTCTGCTGAGGATGGCCCGGCCTGATGCGTTCTATCCTGATGCCCAATCTGAGCCACCACACCGACAGCCTGGATAGATTGTAGAGCCCATTGGGGCTGGCGAATGGCAAACCGTTATCTGTCCTTATCGCCTCGGGCAGACCGCGCTCTTCAAACAGCCGCTGGAAGGCCGGCAAGCCATTGATCTCCTTGGTTGAACCATGGGCTTCGCACATCAGGAGCATGCGTGAGGCATGATCTGTGACCGTCAGGGGGTAACAGTATTGGCCATTGCCCAGTTTGAACTCGCCCTTGTAGTCGGCGCACCAAAGAGCGTTGGGGGTCGATCCGGCTGACAATGGCGTGCCTTGCGCCTTGTGACGCTTGCGCTGCCGGCTCCGTTTGACCAGACCATGACGATCCAGCACCGCATGCACTGTGCTCTTGGCCGGGATCCGCGCATCACCGGCCAGACGCCGCACCAGCAACTCGCGGATCTTCCGGGCGCCCCAATGGGGTTTGTCGCGCCTAAACTCGACAATCATGCGCTCAATCGCTTCGGGCAACTGGTTGGCATAGCGCACTGGCCGACGCGATCGGTCGCACAAAGCTACCGGTCCGTGCTCCTTGTAGCGATTGAAGATCTTGTAACCGGTCTTGCGGGAAATGCCGAACTCTCGGCACAGATCGCTCATGCTTTCGCCCTCAAGACGACGGGCAACAAAGCGCAGACGTTCCTCCATGACATAGGTCTCTTTCCACGGCATCAACACCTCCGGCAAAGCCAAAAGTGTTACCTATGTGTCCGGTACAAACTGTCACCTATGTCTCGGGTCTCTCACGGTACATCGAAACACCCAACGGCATAATATACCGGTAGCTCGGCAATTCACTGGAGCCGTGGAGGTAGATCATTGCCGTTGCCCTGGGCTGATTTTAACCAGATTCTGGTTGAACGAGTTGCGTCGCCCGTCCATCGGCATCAACGCCGGATCGGTATCGTAGAATGCGACAAAACAGCGTGTCCGTATCCGCGTGCGTCCAGGAATTGCCTGAGCGCACCTTGCGATACCGCACCATAGGGAGATGGACCAACGATGACCTCTTTGATGGGAAGGACTGGATTTTCCTTGTCAGGCCTCCAATGGAAATAGGGGATCACGCCGAGTGTGCTGGTTCGAAACTGGGTCTCTACACTGGGCGGCATGTCTGTTTGATGAGCAACGAACCGCCATTCCTGTTCGGCTGAAAACGCGGGATTCTTAAACTGCATTATCGCAAGAGCGAATTGCTGAGCAGCCTTTGTTCTGTACGATTTCCGCTCGGCATCACTGAGTGTGTCAGGATTTTCGATCTTCTGTGAGGCCTCGATGGACCTATCGATCATCCTCCGGAGAATGTTCG
Source organism: Hoeflea sp. (assembly GCA_965228435.1). GTDB lineage: Bacteria > Pseudomonadota > Alphaproteobacteria > Rhizobiales > Rhizobiaceae > Hoeflea_A. The sequence goes on from OZ245818.1 coordinate 6,508,307, forward strand.
TTTGTGTCGCGGCGTCATAAATGATGTCCTTTAGAAATATGTAAAAGTCTGGATCGCTGCATTGTTGCGTCGCAATCGGATCGAGGCCGATACAATAAGGAACAACGTCTTTGCCGTAGTCTCTCCACTGGTTTAGCAAATTAGGTTTTTCGCAAAGGCAGAACACTATCACGCGATGGAAGTTCAGCTGATTAGCCACTTCATCGAGTAGTAGCTGTATCTCCGGCTGATCTTCTTCTGCAAGGCGGGGGACGTATTTGTTAGCTATCAGCTGAAGCAAATTCAGGCCATAGTTGATCTCGGAACCATCGTTTTGAAAGCATGCGTCAGTGAACCATAGACAGTTATGGTCAACTATCCCCTTGAGACCGTCAGAACTTGTGTAGTGCCATAGGATCTTTGGTGGCAGTTTCTTGGGTCGAAACTCCAGAAGAGCATCGGAGCAAATGTTGGCAAATGGATCGTCAGACATTCTAGGCTATCTCGTTCTGGCGGTTGTTTATGAGAAATCTTGGCAATAAAAATGAACTACCAGAAACATTGGTCTCAAAAAAGGAAGTCGACCGTGACACGCCTGTGCCAAGAACGTGACACTGTGACAACCGGTATTTGCTGATTCTCAGAAACCCGCTGCCTATTTGTAATTAAACCAGATTTAGGTTCTGGCGCCGCAAGGCGTGGGGGTTCAAGTCCCTCCACCCGCACCATCAAACCTATTGGCCAATAGCGAAAAGTCGTTTTGGCTCAGATCCTCCTCATGACGTCGCTTTTACATTGCGGCCCGGCGGGCAATTTGCTATTGCGCGCGCAACGCCTGTTGGCGGCAGCCGCGATGATCGGATGGCAGGGCTATCCGCAAGCGGAAAAAGTCAATGATTACAAAGGCGCAGTGCCGATATTTGATCCAAAGTGCACCGCGACCGGTCGTTGCCACAATCAGCTGGCATATTTGGCGGTTGCAGCAGTCACGAAAATGACAGCTGCAGGGTCGGAAAATTGAAGGTTTGACAATGCAGGTTACCGAAACGCTGTCCGAGGGGCTGAAGCGCGAAATCAAAGTGGTGATTCCAGCCAAGGACATGGAATCGCAGATGAATGAACGGCTGGTGGATGCCAAGGACAAGGTGCGGCTCAACGGCTTCCGGCCGGGCAAGGTGCCGATCGCACACCTGCGCAAGATCTACGGCAAGTCGGTGATGGCCGACATGGTCAACGAATTCATCAATCAGAAACCGACCGAGATCCTGACGGATCGTGGAGAGAAGTCGGCGACTCGTCCGCAGATCACCATGACCGAGGATGAAGCTGAGGCCAACGAAATCCTGGATGCCAAGAAGGATTTCGAATTTTCCATGTCCTATGAGGTGATTCCGGACATCGAGATCGGCGATATCAGCAAGCTGAAGCTCGTTCGGCCGATGGTGGAGATCGACGACAAGGAAGTCGAAGAGCAGGTCGAGCGGGTTGCCGAAAGCGCACGGTCCTACGAAACCAAGAAGGGCAAGGCTGCCAACGGCGATCGTGTCACGATGGATTATCTTGGCAAAATCGACGACGAAGCCTTTGACGGTGGCGCTGACAACGACGCCAACCTCGTGCTGGGTTCCGGCACGTTCATCCCGGGTTTCGAAGATCAGCTGGTCGGCACCAAGGCCGGCGACGAAACACAGGTCAAAGTGACGTTCCCCGAGGACTACCAAGCTGCCCATCTGGCCGGCAAGGAAGCCGTGTTCGACGTCACCGTCAAAGAAGTCGCCGCACCGGGCGAGCTGACGATCGACGACGAACTGGCAAAAACCCTTGGCCTGGAATCGGCCGAACGCCTGCGCCAGGTCGTTCGCGAACAGATCGAAAGCCAGTACGGCCAGTTCACCCGCCAGAAAATCAAGCGTCAGATCCTCGACCAGCTCGATGAGGAGTACAAGGTTGAAACACCTGAAAGCCTGCTGGAAGTCGAGTTCAACAACATCTGGGGGCAGATCACCAGCGATCTAGAGCAGGCCGGCAAAACCTTTGAGGACGAAGACACCACCGAGGACGAGGCTAAGGAAGAATATCGCAAGCTGGCCGAACGCCGCGTGCGGCTTGGCCTTGTTCTGTCCGAGATCGGAGAAAAAGCCGAGGTCACCGTCAGCGACGACGAGATGCAGCGTGCCATCTATGATCAGGTTCGGCAGCACCCCGGCCAGGAACAGCAGATCATGGATTACCTGAAGCAGACTCCGGAAGCAGTCGCCCAGATGCGCGCGCCGATCTTCGAAGAAAAGGTGATCGACCACATCATCGCTCAAGCTGATGTCACGGATAAAACCGTCAGCAAGGAAGAGCTGATGGCTGACGACGAGGAAGAGGAAGTCAAGAAGCCGGCGAAGAAGAAGGCTGCGCCGAAGAAAAAGGCTGCAGCCGACAAGGAGGCCAAGGCAGAGGCGTCAGACGATGGCGCTGCTAAGAAGGCCGCGCCCAAGAAGAAGGCCGCGCCGAAGAAAGCGGAAAGCAAGGAGGAAGCCGAATAGGCTTCGTCTCACACCGGAATGCATGAAAGGTCGCGCGTGTCGCGGCCTTTTTTGTATGCGGCTCCAGGATAGGCTCTGAAACGGATTATCCGCTGATACCAGAGGCTGTCAGATCATCTCCATGCCGCGCAGGCTGGCATGCCCGTCTCGGCCGATGATGATGTGGTCGTGCACGGTAATGGCCAGCGGTTTGCACGCCTCGATCACCTTGTGGGTCATCTCGATATCGGCCCGAGACGGGGTCGGGTCTCCAGACGGATGGTTGTGCACCAGGATGATGGCTGTGGCCGAAAGCTCAAGCGCGCGCCGTACCACTTCGCGCGGATAGACCGGGGTTTGATCGACCGTGCCGCTCTGTTGCACCTCGTCGGCAACGAGAGCGTTCTTCTTGTCCAAAAACAGGACCCGAAACTGTTCCCTTGGCTCTTCGGCCATCGCTGATTTGCAGTAGGCAAGCACCGAGGTCCAGGAATCGAGGACATTGCGGCCGATCAGATCGGCTTTCTGCATGCGTTGGTTGACAGCCGCTATCACCTGCAGGTCAGCTGCCACCGAGGCACCAATCCCGGGAACCTCGCGCAGCAGATGCGGCGGCGCACCCAGAACTCGCGACACGGAGCCGAAACGTTTGAGCAAAGCCTTTGCAATCGGCTTCGTGTCACGACGGGGAATCAAACGAAACAGCAACAGTTCGAGCAGCTCATAGTCGGCGAGTGCGTCCGCGCCGGCCTTTGCAAAACGTTCACGCAATCGTTCGCGGTGTCCATGCGCACCGTTGGCTTCCGTATTTTTCAGTTCGCTGTTGTCTGGGCCTCGTTGGCGCATGTGTTCGTCAGCGTGTCAAAGGCGATTTCGCAATCAGTGGTCCGCTAGCGAAAGACCCGGGGCGAATAGGCCGGAGGGAGAGAGCGTGAAGATCTCGCATCCATCGGCCGTCACACCGACGGAGTGCTCGTATTGGGCGGTCAGCGAGCGGTCTCGAGTGACCGCTGTCCAGCCGTCTGAAAGAACCTTCACGTGCGGCTTGCCGAGATTGATCATGGGCTCAATGGTGAAAATCATGCCTTCACGTAATTCGACGCCTTCATGGGCTCTGCCGTAGTGCAGAATGTTCGGCACGTCGTGGAAGATCTGGCCAAGACCGTGACCGCAGAAATCACGCACCACCGAACAGCGCTGCGATTCCGCGTAACTTTGGATCGCTTCGCCAATGGCACCCGTTCTGGCACCTGGTTTCACTGCAGCGATGCCGCGCATGAGCGATTCGTGGGTCACTTCCATGAGACGTTGCGCAGCCCGCTTGATTTCGCCGACGGGATACATCCGGCTGGAGTCGCCATGCCAGCCATCAAGCACATAAGTCACGTCGATATTGACGATATCGCCTTCACGAAGCGGTTTGTCGTTCGGAATGCCGTGACAGACGACATGGTTGATCGAGGTGCAACAGGATTTGGTGTAGCCGCGATAGTTCAGCGTTGCGGCTATTGCGTTGTGGTCCATCCCGAATTCGAAGACGAAACGGTCGATGGCCTCCGTTGTAACGCCCGGCTTGACGATCGAGACCAGTTCATCGAGGCATCGTGCCGTCAGTGCGCCGGCTTTGTGCATGCCGGCAAAGCCTTCCGGGCCGTGCAGCTTGATCTGTCCGGTATTCTTCTGCGGTGCCGCGACGGCGTCGATATAGCTCACCACGTTGTGTCCTCACAAACCCGGTTCATCAACCGGTATCAGCCTGTCAAAGCGGATTTCCTCGGGCGAAATGTGGCAACCAACGGCCAGCGCTTCAACCCCACGGGCAATCGCCCTGTCGAATGCCTTAGCATAGGTGGGGTCGAGATCGCGACAGATTTTCAACGTCTGGCAGTCCGGTCGCTGCACCAGGTAAACCATGACGGCGCGATGTCCGGCCTCGACCATGTCCCCCATCTCATCAAGATGCTTGGCTCCGCGGCTCGTGGGGCTGTCGGGAAACTCCGCCAGGCCTGCGTCGCGCATGAAGTGCACGTTCTTGACTTCGACATAAGTGTCGGCCCGGTTCGGGTCGCTCAGCAGAATGTCGATGCGGGAATTCTTGCCGTATTTTTGCTCGCGTTTCATCTGCGCGTATCCGGCGAGCGGCTCGATCTGATCGGCGCTGATCGCTTCCTCCACGATCTTGTTGGGCAGGCCAGTGTTGATCCCGACCGCCACACCGTCGGCCTCAACCAGTTCGAGCGCGTACCGGTATTTCCGGGTCTTGCTGTTGTGTTCAGACATCCAGATGCGGGATCCCGGATCGGTCAGCCCGAGCATCGAACCGGTGTTCGGGCAGGATCCGGTTATCTCGCTGCCGTCCGCAAGCGTGGCGTCGAACAGAAAGCGTTTGTAGCGGCGGATCAGGGTGGCCGGAATGAGCGGGGAGGGGAACTGCATGACCGGGCTATAGGCGGCTAACGGCCGTTGGGCAAGTTTGCCGCTTCAGATCCTCTCGCGAACGTAGCTTCCCGGTGCATCCTCAATGGCGTTCAGCTTGCCACCTCCCGGATCACGGGCGTCGACCATTTCGCTGTCCTGTTTTTCGATCCAGGCGTGCCAATGCGGCCACCAGGACCCCGGATGTTCCTTGGCCTTTGCCACCCAGTCTTCGAACTCGCCGTCCGGTTTGCCGTTTGTCCAGTACTGATACTTCTTCTTCTCGGGTGGATTGACCACGCCTGCGATATGGCCGGAGCCTGACATCACATAGGTCACCTTGCCGCCGAAGTAGCGACAACCGACGAAGACGGATTTGGCCGGCGCGATGTGGTCCTCGCGTGTGGCAAGGTTGTAGATCGGAATCGTCACGTCGCCGAGCGACAGGCGCTTGCCGTCCAGCACCATGCGATCGTTCGACAGATTGTTTTCCAGATAGCAGTTTCGCAGATAGTAGGAGTGATTGGCCGCTGGCAGGCGGGTGGAGTCGGAGTTCCAGTAGAGCAGATCGAAGGGCATAGGTTCCTTGCCCTTCAGGTAATTGTTGACGACATAGGGCCAGATCAGTTCCGAGGCTCGCAGCATGTTGAATGCCGTCGCCATTTTTGATCCATCGAGATAGCCATGCTCTTTCATGGTGTCTTCGATTGAATCGATGTTTTCGGCGTCCGCGAAGACCATAAGGTCGCCGGCATTGACGAAATCCACCTGTGTGGTGAAGAACGTGGCGGAAGCGATGCGCTCGTCACCTTCCTGGGCAAACAGGGCGAGCGTGGCTGCGAGCAATGTCCCGCCCACGCAATAGCCAATCGCATTGACTTCTTTTTCACCGGTGACTTTGCCTACGGTATCGAGGGCAAACCCGATGCCTTCTCGCGCATAGGCCTCCCAACCCTTATCGGCGTGCCGTTCGTCTGGGTTGACCCAGGATATGACAAAAACAGTGTGTCCTTGATCCACAGCCCATTTGATGAAGGATTTCTGCGGATTGAGGTCGAGAATGTAGAACTTGTTGATCCAAGGGGGGCAAATCAGCAAGGGCCGCTTGAGTACCTTCTCGGTTGTCGGTGCGTATTGGATGACCTGGCAGACATCGCTCTGGGCAACCACCTTGCCGGGGGTCATGGCCATGTTTTCGCCGACCGCGAATTTGCTGTAGTCCGACTGGCGAAGTCGCAAGTCGCCTTTGCCGGCTTCGATATCTTCGGCCAGCATGCGCATGCCGCGCACCAGGTTTTCGCCGCTTTCGGCGATGGTTTCCTTGTAGACCTCGGGGTTGGTCAGGACGAAATTGGTCGGCGACAAGGCGCTGGTCACTTGTTTGATGTAAAACTCGGCCTTGTGTCGGGTATGAGGATCCAGCCCGTCGGCATCCTTAACGAGCTTGTCCGCCCAATCTGACGTCACCCAGAATGCCTGACGCAGGAAACTGAAAAAGGCGTTGTTTTGCCAATCCTCATCGGAAAACCGACGGTCGCCCAAATGGCTTTCGGCCGGATCCGTCGTTTCCTCGCCGGCGAACTTCCGCATCGAATTCGACCAGATGTCGAAATAGCTGGTCAGCAGATGGGTCTGCGCTTCGATCGCCCGTTTTGGGTCGGACAGCCAGTATTCGGAAAGTTTGCTGAATGTTTTGACGACGTCGGTAGCCGGGCCCGCAAGGCTGTCTGTCTTTTCTCCAGATTCGCGTGGTCCGACCCAGGCGGCGGCGGCCTTGCCCATCTCCTCCACCATGTGCGCCATGTTGCGCGCCATGGCTTCAGGGTCCTTGACGACGAAAGGCTCTATGGCCGAGAGGTCGGCCATTTCCTCATATCCGGACTTCTTGTTTTCGGTCGGTTTGTCCGCTGCGGCGTTTCGAGCAGGTTTGCTCTTTTGCGCTTCTGCACCTGCGGCGGCAGTCTTGGCCTTCCCCTGGCCTCGTTTTTTATCCGCCAACTGTTCCTCCCGGTTCTCTTTTGCGGTCTATTGGCCTATTAATCGCCCGCGATCCGTCGGTAACCTCATTATGAAGGGTTTGTGGATCGATACATAGGGCGATTTTATTGCGGTTTCGTGTTCTTTAGTAGGGTGTGAAATGACACGGCAGACATGCACTCAGGGAAAGTCTGGACGGTTTGTGCCGCTGTCCTGTCTGGCTTTGTGCGTCATTTTGTCGGGATGTGTCTCAGCGTCACTGGAAGATGCCGCGCCGACCCAGCCCTCGCAGGATACCAATGCGCCTGCCGCGGAGGAACGCGACAACAGTTTTGTGCAGGAAGGCGCGCTGCGCAACGAGGCCTATCCAACATTCGAGAAGACACCGGTCGCGGCGACAAATCAGCTGAGCCAATCCGACAAGCTGCGTCTGGAATCTGAAATGGACTCCGTGCGAGCAGCCTACGGGGCTGGATCGATTTCCGAAGCGCAATACCGTCAGCGAATACGGGAATTGGAGCAGTTGGCAAGAACGCACGGGGCGGATACCCAACGGGAAATCGAAAACTGATTCGTCGCCAATTTCCGCCAAAAGACCGCAAATGTGCGATAATGGTCAGGCAAAGACTACAAACCGGAACCGAACAGAGCCATGGAAGAGTTTCACAAAGTCCGCAGACTGCCGCCCTACGTATTTGAACAGGTCAATCGACTGAAGGCGAGCGCGCGAGCGGATGGCGCGGATATCATCGATCTGGGCATGGGCAATCCGGATCTGCCGACCCCGCAGTCGATCGTCGACAAGTTGTGCGATGTGGTTCAAGACCCACGCACCCACCGCTATTCGACGTCCCGCGGTATTCCCGGTCTGCGCAAGGCACAGGCGAGCTATTACGGCCGTCGGTTCGGCGTCAAGATCGACCCTGATACCCAGGTCGTTGCAACGCTCGGCTCAAAGGAAGGCTTCGCCAATATGGCGCAAGCGATCACCGCGCCAGGCGATGTGGTCCTGTGCCCTAATCCGACCTATCCGATCCACGCGTTCGGGTTCATCATGTCGGGCGGCGTCATTCGATCGATGACAGTCGATCCGGACGACAGCTTTTTCTATTCGCTGGAACGGGCAGTGCGCCATTCGATTCCAAAACCGCTGGCACTCATTCTCAATTATCCGTCCAATCCGACGGCGCACGTGGCAAGTCTGGATTTCTACAAGGATGTTGTCGCTTTCGCCAAGAAACATGACATCATCATCCTGTCGGACCTGGCCTACGCGGAAATCTACTATGACGATGCGCCGCCACCGTCGGTTCTGCAGGTGCCAGGTGCGGCCGATGTCACCGTTGAATTCACATCCATGTCCAAGACATTCTCGATGCCCGGCTGGCGCATGGGATTTGCGGTTGGCAACGAACGCCTGATCGGCGCTTTGTCCAGGGTGAAATCCTATCTGGACTATGGTGCATTTACGCCAATTCAGGTTGCTGCCACCACTGCGCTCAACGGAGACGGTTCCGAAATCGAGATGGTTCGCGACACCTACAAACGCCGGCGCGACGTTATGGTCGAATCCTTTGCCAATGCCGGATGGCCTGTCCCGGCACCGCAGGCGACCATGTTTGCCTGGGCGCCGCTGCCGGAACGTTTCCGCGAACTCGGTTCGCTGGAGTTTTCCAAGCTGCTCATCGAAAAGGCCGACGTGGCGGTCGCGCCCGGAGTGGGTTTCGGCGAATATGGTGATGACTACGTTCGCATCGCTCTGGTGGAGAACGAGCACCGGATTCGCCAGGCGGCACGAAACATCAAACGCTTTCTTGCGTCCAGCGAGGAAAGCATGCAAAACGTCGTCCGTCTGAATACCAGGCGTTAGCCCCCACACGGCCGCCGACAATTAATGAACGGATAGAAGACGATGGCAGATGCCCTCAAGGTCGGCATTGCGGGACTGGGCACGGTTGGTGCCGCGCTTGCCCGCATCCTGACGCAGCGTCACGACAAACTGGCTGATATCTGCGGCAAGGCGATCGAAATCACGGCCGTTTGCGCGCGCGATCAAAACAAGGACCGTGGTGTCGATCTGTCCTTTGCAGCGTTTTATTCCGATGCGCAACAAATGGCGGCAGAAGCCAACATCGATGTCTTCGTTGAACTGATCGGCGGCGACTCGGATCCAGCCTATGGCGCAGTTCGCACGGCCCTGGAGCGGAACTGCCATGTGGTGACGGCAAACAAGGCACTGCTGGCCCGCCATGGTGTTGAATTGGCGGTGATCGCCGAGGCCAATGGCGTATTGCTTAATTTCGAGGCGGCGGTCGCTGGCGGCATTCCGGTCATCAAGGCGATGCGGGAATCGCTGACCGGCAACTCAATCGACCGGGTGTTTGGCATTCTCAACGGCACCTGCAATTACATCCTGACCGAGATGGAACGGGGAGGACTGTCCTTTGAGGAGTGCCTGAAAGAGGCTCAGCGACTGGGCTATGCAGAGGCTGACCCGACATTTGACGTGGAGGGACAGGACACAGCGCACAAGCTGGCGCTGCTGACCAGCATCGCTTTCGGTACGCAAATTGCCCCAGATGACATCTATTTGGAGGGCATTTCGAACCTTTCGATTGAAGATATCCGCGCAGCCCGCGACCTTGGTTTCCGCATCAAGCTGCTCGGCGTTGCCCAAAAGACCGATTCCGGCATCGAACAGCGCGTCCATCCCACGATGGTGCCGATCGATTCCGTCATTGCCCAGGTGGACGGCGTCACCAACGCCGTTGCGATCGATGCTGATGTGGTCGGTGAATTGCTGATGTCGGGCCCGGGCGCTGGTGGCGATGCAACCGCGTCTGCCGTGATGGGCGACATTGCCGACATCGCCAAAAGCCGACCCGGACATCAGCACGGCCCTGTGCTCGGCTGGCCGGCTGCGGGTTTGAAGCCTTATCAGCGGGCGCGGATGCGCAGCCACGAAGGTGGGTACTTTATCCGGCTCTCGGTGGAGGATCGGGCCGGCGTGTTCGCCAGCCTGGCCAAGCACATGTCCGACAATAACATTTCGCTGGAATCCATCGTGCAACGCCCCAATGAGGGCGCGACCAACGGCAACGGCGACAGGAAGACAATCATCCTGGTGACGCACGCCACCATGGAAGCTGCGGTTCGGAATGCGGTCGAAGCCGTATCCGGTGAGGGATATCTGTTGGATAAGCCTCAGGTCATCCGAATCGAGCGTCCGGGAGTTGACTGAGCTCCAAGACGTTCCGGGGCTGTTCTACAGCTAATCGATTTAGTTGTGATGAACGAAACGGAAGCCGTCTGATTAACCGCTTTTTCCGGTCCGTCGGCGTTGCCATGGGCCGCTTGAGCGCGATATCAGGACGGCAATCGGAGCAAACGGGACCATGACTATGGCGACAAAATCAGAACAAGCCGGCCTCGATCGCATTCTGACGCTGGAGATTGCTCGTGTGACGGAGCGGGCAGCGGTGGCGGCAGCGCGCCTGCGAGGGCGAGGCGATGAAAAGGAAGCCGACCAGGTCGCCGTGGATGCCATGCGGCAAGAGCTCAACAAGTTGCCGATTTCAGGAACGGTGGTTATCGGCGAAGGTGAGCGCGACGAAGCGCCGATGCTCTATATCGGTGAGGAGGTTGGTACCCGCAATGGGCCGGAAGTCGATATCGCCCTCGACCCCCTGGAAGGGACAACGATCTGCGCCAAGAACCTGCCCAATTCGCTCGCCGTTATTGCGGTCGCGGAAAAGGGAAGCCTGCTTTACGCGCCCGACGTTTACATGGAAAAAGTGGCAATCGGTCCGGGCTTTCCGGCGGGAACAGTCACGCTGGAAGCATCGCCCACCGACAACATCAATGCGGTGGCCAAAGCCAAGGGTGTCGGCGTCAATGAGGTGACAGCCTGTATCCTTGATCGTCCGCGCCATGCCCGGATGATTGAGGAGGTCCGTGCGACCGGCGCGGCAATACGGCTGATTGGTGACGGCGACGTGGCGGGGGTGATCCACACCACTGACCCGGATGAGACGGGGATCGACATCTATATGGGTATCGGTGGCGCGCCAGAAGGTGTGCTGGCCGCTGCTGCGCTGCGATGCATTGGCGGACAGATGCAGGGGCGCCTGCAGCTCAACACCGATGACAAGATTGCGCGGGCCCGCAAGATGGGCATCGACGATCCAATGCGGATATACAGCATGGAGGAGATGGCCAGCGGTGATGTCGTGTTCTCCGCGACCGGCGTCACTGACGGCAATATGTTGAGCGGTGTTCGGTTTGCCCGCGATGCCATCGTCACCCACACCATTGTCATGCGGTCTTCTTCGCGAACCGTTCGCGAGATCAAGGCACGGCACCAGGACCTGGGCAAGTTTGACTGACCGACGCTACCCATTGACGAGCACGGGCCGGTAGCGTGACGAGCGGGGTTCAGAAAAACTCCTCTACTTTTCTTGATGTCGATGCATCGCTGTCTGCCCAACGCTGGGTTCATCGTCTCGATGCTGCCGGTGAGAACCGGGCTCTGGCCATCGCCCAGACCCATGGGCTTCCCGATATTGTGGCACGTGTTCTCGCCGGACGTGGTGTGACATCCGAAGGAACCAAGGAGTTCCTGGCTCCGACCATTCGGACTTTGATGCCTGATCCGTCCAGTTTGCGTGACATGGACATTGCGGCAGCGCGGATCGTGTCCGCGATTTCCAAGGGCGAACGGGTTGCGATTTTTGGCGACTACGATGTCGACGGTGCTGCGTCATCAGCGCTGCTGAAACGGTTTCTGGACCATTTCGGAACCGCCTGTGAGGTCTATATTCCGGACAGGATTTTCGAGGGTTATGGCCCCAATCCGGATGCCATCGATCAGCTGATCGACCGTGGTGCACGATTGATTGTCACCGTGGATTGTGGCTCGACGAGCCGGGAAGCGCTTCAGCACGCTGCCGCGCGCGGCGTCGACGTTGTGGTTCTCGACCACCATCAGCTGGGTGCCGATCTGCCACCATGTGTTGCTCTCGTCAATCCGAACCGAGAGGATGATCTGTCTGGCCAGGGGCACCTTTGTGCGGCCGGGGTGGTGTTTCTGGCACTGGTTGCCGTGTTGCGGTCTTTGCGCGGGCAGGGCGACAGCCGCACCGGTACGCTCGACCTGATGAGCATGCTCGATATCGTGGCTTTGGCGACGGTCTGCGACGTCGTGCCCTTGAAGGAGCTCAACCGGGCCTATGTGGTCCGCGGATTGCAGGTGGCCCGGCAAATGGCCAATCGCGGTTTATCGGCGCTTATGAGGGTTGCCGGTGTCGACGGGCCGTTGACGCCGTTTCATTTCGGTTACCTCATTGGGCCTCGCATCAATGCGGGCGGCCGAATCGGCGATGCCGCGCTGGGCAGCCGGCTTCTCACGCTTGATGATGATGCGGAGGCCCAGGCAATTGCCGAAACCCTCAACCGGCTGAACCAGGAACGCCAGGCACTGGAAAAGCAGATCCTGGCAGCCGCTGAAGCCGAGGCGCTGGCCGAAATCGGTGACGGCGAAGGTCCGGCCGTCGTGGTGACGGCGGGCGAGGGCTGGCATGCCGGAATTGTCGGCATTATTGCGGCGCGGTTGAAAGAAAAACTGCACCGTCCGGCTTTCGCGATCGCCCTCGATCGTTCCGGCAAGGGCACCGGATCCGGACGATCGATCAGCGGGTTCGACATGGGGCGCATGGTGAGGGAAGCGGTCGAGGCCGAGCTTGCCATCAAGGGCGGCGGACACGCCATGGCGGCCGGTCTAACGGTGGAGCGCAGCCAGCTGGGAGCCCTTCGCGCCTTTTTTGAAGATCATGCCGCGGGCACCGTAAGACAGTTGACCGCGAACCGGGCGCTGAAAATCGATGGTGCATTGGCGGCAAGCGGTGCGACATTGGAGTTGATGGATCAGTTGGATACAGCCGGTCCCTACGGGGCTGCTCATCCGCAACCTATTCTGGCTATGCCGGGGCACCGCCTGATCGATGCACGCGTCGTCGGCCAGGATCACGTGCGCCTGCAGTTGGCTGACGCGACGGGTGCAAAAATGTCAGCAATCGCCTTTCGGGCATCCGGCACGCCCATGGGGTCAGCCCTTCTCGATGGACGCGGGCGCCGCTTCCACTTTGCCGGAACCTTGTCGGTCGACCATTGGCAGGGCAACCGACGCATTCAGATGCGGGTTCTGGACGCCGCACATGCCTGAACGCGATCAGCCCAAACAGGGTCCGAAGCAATCGATGATTTTGTGAAGTAGTGTGGCACGCCCTAGGGGAATCGAACCCCTCTTTCCAGGTTGAAAACCTGGCGTCCTAACCGATAGACGAAGGGCGCGTGGTGACGGTTATATAGTCAGGGTTATGAATTTGAGCAAGCGGGAAAATGGCCTTCTTGAAAAAAATATGACGGCCCGCAGGGCCCTTGTTTTCAGGCCTTATCGCCGGCGACAGCGCCAGTTCCAGTCTCTCTTGCTTCCGACATCGATATGCACGGATTTGGTGTGGCAATAGGTGCCGACGCCGCCGCGTCCCGACATCGTTCGCAGATACTTTGCGAGCTGCCATTTGCTGACGCCGGGTACCTGGATGTCCGCCGCTTCGCAGGTCGTGTGTCGGGATCCACGTGCCCCTCCAGCTCGGCGGTTGTTTTTGGGCGAGCGATAACCGGAGGTGACGATGATATCCTGACGGTAGTGTTTCCGCACCTTCTGGAGCAGTCGCACCAGCTCCGGCTTGAAGCAGGCCATCTGCACACTGTCGTGTTGAGCTCTGAGGCCATTCGGCGCCAGTCGGGCCAGTCCTGCTGCAGATGCGACCCGAACAGGTTCATCGGTGGAACCGGCCGACGCCGACTTTATGCCGAACAGCGAGCCAAGCCGAACACCCGGAAGGGCGGATTGGCCAGTTTGGGGCTTCCTGATGGTGGAACGGGGTTTTGTCGATGTTGCACCCCGGCTTGGCTTTGCGGTCTTACCGCCGCCAGCAACATGGACAATTTCAGCTGGCGGCCGAGGCTGACCGAAAGAGAAGATGCGTGCGAGCCGCGGTTGCTTGGCGGAAGGTTTTTTGGATGTCGATAGCTGTGCGGCCGCCGCGTTTGGTATCGCTGCCGTGTTGACAGCATCCAAAGCCTCGCTGGTGTTGGCTTCTGGCGCAACTGCCAGAGCAAGCTCCGGCTTCTTGTTTGGTGACGGGCTGGATTTTGTCGTCGATGTGTTGGCGTAGGTGACGGTTTCTGCCTCACCCCCGTCAAAGCTCATTTCCACTGCGCTCGGGTTGGTCGAACCTGATGTGCCGCCATCGACATAAGCCGGAGTTGCTGCCGGGGACTGGGGCGCCAGTCCGAAGTTCGGTTCACTGGAGGTGGTACAGGCGGAGAGGAAGGTGGCGATCAGCACAGCACCAACGATGGCCGATGACCGACCCGTCGTGGTTCCATAGCGTCCGATTGTCCCCACTGCCAATGTCCCCGCTTGCCCCGTACGCTCCGCCGAGACCATCGACGGGCTGAACTTTTCGGTCAACCAAAAGCTCAGCTTAGCCGGCAAATGCAAATGACCCAAATGGTAATTGCGATCAAAATGCGGCAGAAGCATGATCGGACATCATACTTGTGCCAAACTTGCGGTAATTTTGTTTCCGCGGCCCGCTGAGTTTACCAGCTGCCGGTGTTCTCCATGGACGCCCAGGGCTCTTGTGGCGCCAAAGCGTCGCCACTTTGCAGAAGTTCTATCGAAATGCCATCCGGAGAGCGAACGAACGCCATATGGCCATCGCGGGGAGGACGATTGATTGTCACGCCGGCGTCCATCAGCGACTGGCAAATCTCGTAGATATTGTCGACCGTATAGGCCAGGTGGCCGAAGCTCCGGCCGCCTTGATACTCCTCCGGATCCCAGTTGTAAGTCAGTTCCAGCAAGGGTGCTCGATGGGTAGCACCGGTCTCCTGATCGTCGCGAGCAGCAAGAAATACCAGGGTGAAGCGTCCCGCTTCGCTCTCCGCTCGGCGGATTTCCACAAGTCCGAGTTTGTTGCAATAGAAGTCGAGAGACTGGTCGAGGTCAGTCACTCGAACCATAGTATGAAGATAACGCATTGATCTTTCCTCGGTTTTTGATCACGCCCGGAAATAGGGCGATTACCGGGGTGATGCAAGTGGCCTTTCATTTTGATTCAATTCCAAACAAGGGCTTGCATCACCCAACGCAACCAATGTTATTCTTTGTTAAAGAATCATGGGGTGATTTCTAGGGTTGCGTTGCTGAAAGGCCGGGGTGAATGGGGGAAAAGACTCCAGACAAAAATGCGGCCACCCAGGCTGCGATGTCGGGTGAAGCGGTCGACCTGATCGAAATCTCCGGCGTGATCAAGTGGTTTGACGTGGCCAAGGGCTTCGGCTTCATCGTGCCCGACAACGGCCTCCCTGACGTTCTTCTTCATGTCACTTGCCTGCGTCGCGACGGATACCAGACAGCGCTCGAGGGCACTCGGGTTGTGTGCGAAATCCAGAAACGCGATCGCGGCTATCAGGCCTTCCGCATTCTGTCGATGGATCAGTCGACGGCCGTCCATCCTTCACAACTGCCGCCGGTGCGCACCCATGTACAGGTCACACCGACCAGTGGTCTCGAGAGGGCGCTGGTCAAGTGGTTCAACCGGTCAAAGGGATTCGGCTTCCTGACGCGCGGCGACGGTACCGAGGACATTTTCATTCACATGGAAACCTTGCGCCGTTACGGGCTTACCGAATTGCGGCCTGGCCAGGTGGTGCTGGTGCGCTTCGGCAAGGGCGAAAAGGGTCTGATGGCGGCGGAGATCCATCCCGATGTGGATTTGACTTTCCCGAAATCTCACTAACATAGTCCGGTAGCAGCTGGCCTGGTGGCCGGCGCATGCATCATGCAAATACAGGAGCCGCGGCGTGCAATCCTCGCTCGACCTTCTTGGCCGGTACCGGGTTTTCCTCACCCTGCTGCTGGTCACCCAATTTCTGACGACTGTGGTCGTTGCAGCAGACCGTTCATCCCTCGACATCGTGACCGAAACGGGAACCCATCGCTACTACGTGGAACTCGCGCTCACGCCGCAACAGCGGTCGGTCGGTCTGATGCATCGTCAGAGCATGGACCAGGACGCCGGCATGCTGTTCCGGTTCGACTGGCCGCAACAGGCCTCCATGTGGATGCGCAATACGCTCATTCCGCTCGACATGGTGTTCATCCGCGCAGACGGAATCGTCGCCGACCTGCACCGCAATGCCGTTCCTCATTCCGAAGAAATTATCCAGTCTAGCGAACCAGTTTTATACGTTCTCGAACTCAATGCCGGCGTGGCCGACAAGATCGGGCTCAAACCCGGAAATCGAATCTTGCATTCGATTATCCAGGGAGAGTAGGTGCCGACTTGGGGGCCGGACCTGTGACCCTCCATCGACAGTTTTTGATCTGGCACCGTAAACGTTCGAAAATGCTGGAAATATCGCCATAACCATGTTGCAGCATCGCGGCGAAGCGTGTATTGCGACCGGCATTGTCGGCGGAGCGTAGCGCAGCCTGGTAGCGCATCTGGTTTGGGACCAGAGGGTCGCAGGTTCGAATCCTGCCGCTCCGACCAATTAACTCTCTGAAATCAATCGCTTTTTGAATTATCGGCTGCAATGCATTGTGGCTTGTGGGTGCATTGTGGGTGCAAAAGGAGCTCGCCGGGTGTTTTGATCGAGCTTGCGGATGATTTCTTCGGTCGCGCGCATCGGGCCTTCGAGATAGTCCGGATCGAATTTTTCGTATCGGTCCGTTGTCCTGGATCCGCCCTTCACCGTGTAGCTCATCCATAAAGAGCGTTGTTCTTTGAAACGTTGAACGATGTTCGGCGGGCGTGCGTCGCCATGAAATGACGGATCGTGTAGCAGGAGCTGTCCGTTGCCCAAGGGTTACGGCGTCGACGTTTGGCCACTTGCTGGAGTGGCCGAGACCGACGTCCCTGCGCGCAACACGGCCCGAGTTTTCCAAGATCGTATTCAATCGGATATTCCGGTTGAACAATGCAGCAAAACGCTGGTAAACGGGGCTGGGCGGATGTGAGCTTGGCATGGATTTGACCGGTTGATATTCCGCCCTTTTGGGCAAAGCTGCTCGGATCAGGCTCAATTGGAAGGGAACTGTCGGCAATGTCTGCGAAAATCTATCGACCGGCGAAGACCGCTATGCAGTCAGGCAAGGCCAAAACGCATCGCTGGGTGCTCGAATTCGATCAGGAAAGTCCGCGCACCATCGAGCCGATCATGGGCTACACATCATCGGGTGATATGAAGCAGCAGGTGCGGTTGTCCTTCGACACGCGCGAAGAAGCGATCGGCTATGCGGAACGCAACCGGATCGCCTATCGGGTCATCGAGCCGCACGACCCAAAACGCCGGCGTGTCGCCTATGCCGACAATTTTCGCTTTGACAGACGCCAACCCTGGACGCATTAAGTGTTTCCGACGCGCCGTATGCGCGATCGGGGCCCCGTAGCTCAGCTGGATAGAGCACCGGCCTTCTAAGCCGATGGTCGCAGGTTCGAATCCTGCCGGGGTCGCCACCGCTTTTTTAACTATCTGATTTTTTACGCTTTTTCGATTTCAATCCCTCCCCGGGTTCTGGGTGAGGGAATAGAACGTTCGCGTTAAGTTTCGCCGATCCGGATTTCGCCAACTCGCGGGCGCTCGCCAATCGGGTGTAGTGGCCTGCCATTGAGTCGGTGCGCCAACCGAACAGAGCCTTCAACTCCGGGTTCGTACCGCCGTTCTCCGCCAGCAATTGCGCAGCCTTCTTTCGCAAGCCATGTGCCCGCAGGCCGGCCGCCGCGCAGGCCTTCCCAAGCCAGTTCCCAAAGCTCGCCGAGCTCTTCAACGGCCTGCGGTGCTCTGTCGTGAGAAAGGCGAGGTCGCCCGTATCCGTCATGTCGATCTAGTGGGCGAGGGGCAGCGGCACCGGAATGAACAACTCTCCGCATTCTTGTGCGCTCGGTATTCGATCACACCATCGCGGATGTGTTGCGGACCAATCACAAGAGGACATGCCGTTTCTGATGCAGGCGCTCACCTTCCCATTCCAACGGATGAATTCCACGGTTGAAATTTGGAGTTGTAAAAAGTCCAGCTATACTAACGGATCGTTTTTGTTCCTGACGGATTTCAGAAATGGTTGACCAAAAAGATGCCGACATTTTGTCGAACAAGGAGATACCCGAATCTGTCCGGGTAAAGATTGCGGATCATCTTTATACTGCAGGCGACCGCATCGCTGATCGGGAACTTGAGCGGCAACGAATAAACTCTGATCGTCAAAAACTTGTTTGGAACACACCAATTGTTGCGGCGCTCGCCGGGCTGATTACTCTTTCAGCGACATTCCTGTTCGAACGGCTAACTTCGAGGGATGAGACGACCAACACGATAACGCTGGAGCAAGTGAGAAACGAGCTTGCTGCAAGTGAAGCGCGGCTCAAACAACAGCTTGAAACGGCCAAAAGTGAAAATCTCGCCAAGCTTGAGGCTGAGGCAAAGGAGCGAGAGTTTCAGTACGAAATAGTTCGATCAGAATTGACAGATAGAGAAAAGTCAAACGCTGAGCGCGCCGCGGTTCTGTTGTTTTTGGTGCGCGCCGGTGTGCTGAGTTCGTTGAACCAAGACGAACTTCGTCTAATGGCGGAACAACAGATAGAGAGCCCCAACGCCACGATTGTTCCTCAGCTAACGTCATCACGGGGTGGGGTCAGAGGAATTGTTGGAGTTGATGATGTGAAATGGATTTCGGAGTTCGAACAAGGGCATCCTGTGGTTACTCTTTCGAAATCCGTTGGACGCATATCCCTATGGGATGACGACCGGAAAAGCGAACTCTGCACCGCATTTCTGATAGACCGCGATAGGATCGCGACCGCTACGTTTTGCATAGAGAAAAGAGATATCGATCTTATTAGGTTTGAACTGCCCTTAGGAGGGGATTTTTCAAACCCGGAAAGGGAAGTGTTTTCTGTTACGGAATTTGAGCATCGAAACAACGTCTCAGATGATTGGCAAGATGGTTATACAGTTTTGAAACTCGAAAGACCGGTTGCTGATGAAATCCGGCCGCTGACGTTGTCGATAAGTGAGTACGACGAAGGCGCTCCTCTTGCGGTTCTATACTTCCGAAGAGGCGATGAAATGGGAGCGGTTTGGGGTGCCTCAGACTGCAGGGTTGTTGCTTGGGGAGAAGATAACATCTTCCATGGTTGCGACACTGGGGGAGGTGCTGCAGGGGGCCCTGTTATCGATCCAGATACGCAAAGTGTAGTGGCGGTTCATTTGGGACGCCACATTCGAGGTGCTGTTGCAGCAAGGATAAACAGAACAGACTGATCTTTTGTTCGCAACGACATCGCGGCAGGCCTAAAGATGCTTTTTGCTTCGGACGGGGCACTGCCAATCTAACATTATCGAGGAGACTGAGATGTCATTCACCGACAGCTCGCAAACGCGGCTGGCGTTGACCTGAGACACATTTCCTCCTCCAATTTGAGGTACAGCCCCAAAGGCGGGTTCTCAGCCGTCTAAGGAACGGTACAACTAGGCTGAAGCAGTTTCAAAGGCTATTGATGACTTGGCGGAGAATCTGACAGGCGTAAGAGGACGGTTCTGGGCGAAACCGCACGGGTGATGCCCGGCTGGTCGAGTTCCGCCTTACCCTACCAGGTCCTCCATCGTTTGTGTGAGGGTTTGCCGGCGTGATGGTGGTCTATGCCTAAAGGGATCCCCCGGACGGATGTCAGATTTGCTTTGCTCTTTGAACAGTGTCGTGGTTTTGGTCGTTTCTGGACTATTCGTGGCCATTGGCTTTCTGGGTGTGATAGCTGCCCACTGGAAGGGCCAGTCGGCTGAGAAGCATGTTGATCCTGCGCATTGGGCGGGTTTGAAATCGCCTAATTTGGCGGGCGCTTTCTTTTTCTTGATCAGAGGCATCACTTGGCTCGGCTACACTCCCGCAGGCAGATCTATCCGGTGGCAAACCATCCGACACCTTTTGCTGGCTTGGCTAATCTTGTTATCGGGTCTGGCTTTCGACGAATGGACATCTTCCCATTGTGAATGGTAGTTCGGTGGAGGCCATCCGCCAGGTCATTGGATTTCATCGTCCTCCTACTGTTTGTCCTCTGATTTTAACTTTCGCAATAGTTCTGTGGGCTCAATCTCTAGACCTGCTAGAGCAGAATTCCAGTTAGGCCCCGTGAGCTCGCCTCGATCAATCAAGAAGGGTAGGGTTTTCCGCATAAATGCCTTGAGCGGAATGCTCACGACCTCTGACCTAATCGGAAAATTTGGCTGAACGCTGGTCGCGTAAGCGCGATCGGACCAGACAGGAACCACAAGGGAATCCGCCTTGTCATGGGAATGACACGTAGCGGGCAAGTCCCTTTCGCTGTCTACGATGAGCCAAATAGACTTTGTCTTGCGGACCCTCCGAATGAAGCGGTCGTATGCTGCGATACTATCTGCAGTGTTAACAAACATTGGCCACCTGTATGCGGTTCTTGAGCAACGGGCAGTGCTCCTATGTTTTGCGGTCGGGCTTCAAATTCAACGGTTCCTACTGTTTGTGTTGCTCTTTACCAGTGCTAACGCTTTAGGAACTCATCACATTAGCAGTGCAAATTCAGATCTTTCACGGCGTGGCACGGCGTGGTACGAGCCCCAT
This sequence comes from Hoeflea sp., assembly GCA_965228435.1. Lineage (GTDB taxonomy): Bacteria > Pseudomonadota > Alphaproteobacteria > Rhizobiales > Rhizobiaceae > Hoeflea_A. The sequence goes on from OZ245818.1 coordinate 6,528,920, forward strand.
ATTCATGGTCGAGTGGTGGATGATTCGGTAGCCGAACTTGGACCGAGACAACCGCAACAAAGACCGTAAAGATCACCAGCGTCATTACTTTTCGGAGCGCTTCTGCCTACTACTTTTGGTGTCAGGACTTCCTGTGGCGCGGTAGCCATGGTCCTTAAGCCAGCGGGCTCCGTCGCTCCCAGCCAAGAACAAGATTGTATTCTCCAGCTGGTCAACGTTCCCGCGTAACTTCTTTATCTCGAGGATCATCTAGGTCCGGTTCCGTAGAGTGTTGAATCGTCATAGTACTCTATATGCAGAGGTTCCAGCTCCATCGCCTCGGCTCCTACTGTTTGGTGTCCGATTTATGTAATCGGTCCAAAACATCCAAATATGCCGATACCCAATGCACGCCGATTGCCTTTGAAAATTCACCTTCAATATCTCCTGATAAATCGGAGTATTGCGTACAATAGTAGCTTCCGGGCATATCCTCTTTGATGAGTTCGTACATTCGTCTGACGAGCATCTGGTGGGCATCTGAGTATGTAACTTCTACATTTTTTGAATCTCGAAGGTCTTCAGCTCCCGCATTTACTGACAAACCCAATCTGAGCCTATAATCCAGATCGCGAGGCGCTCCACATTCCTCTATCAATTTGTACAAGTCCTGTATGTCGACAAACTCCTCATCACCGGCTTTCGCGGTGTTAAACAAAAGCAGATATGCGACTAAGCATGCTGTGGCAAACTTGCTCATGTGAAGCGCCTCCTACTGTTTGCGTTCTTTTTCCGCCCGAATCGCAATCCTGGTCTCAATCCTTCGGAGCAGCCAGTTGAGCACCAAGAAATCGGGGTATCCAAAAACTCTGTCGAGATAGAGTGTTCGCATCTGCGCTTCAGCCACCACCATAAATCCCAGGAGCCAGACCGGCCCAAAAGGTATCAACCAAATCATCCCTATGCCCAAAACAGCTAAAGGTGTCGGCTCAAAAAATTGCGCGTAAATTGCAAACATCAGGGTTAGAATAATTGCAGAAGCGAATGCGAAAACGAAGAAGATTGGGGCCCCTGCTAAAAACAACAAGATCGGATTTTTCTTTCCAAACATCAGCGCCTTTCTTACCATTGCAAGCATGCTTGTCGCCCCTTCACACCAAGCCACGCGCTCCTACTGTTTCGATCTCATTTTTCTTCGCAAAGATCCGGCTGATCCGTTTTGAATACGGCGCTTGCCCCGTCGTCCCACGGAAATCTGCCCGCTTTGTCTGGAAAGAACAGCTGATTCACTTTGAAATGGTCGCCAGCATAGAACCACCGGCTCCAGCCAAAATAGTTCGCATAGTGTCTTTCCAGCACAGGTTTCAACATAACGGGATATCGATCCAAAACCTCGGGGATTGGTTTGGCGATGGGAAATTGCATTCCTTCTTTGAGGTCGTTGAAGTAGTTCCAGAATATCTGGTGTGTGAACTCCGATGGCAAAGCGAAAATGACTAACTCGGGCACTCGGAGCTCCAGCCAAAAACCCGTAGTGTAAGAGAAACTGGGTTTACCTTCACCCTCGCCGACATGGGTTACGACCCACCCGTATTCCTTTATGTTTTCGACAAACCGCTTCTCGTGCCTATCGAGATGTGAAGCATCGACATCGAGCGCTGTTTTCATCGTTTTGTCCTACGTCGAGCCATCGGCTTCTACTGTCTGCTAGTTCATTTTGCTTCCAGGTGGGGGTAGGGGTTTCATCGATTCTACCCATTTGTTGGGCACGCCATTGTAGTGATCTCTCAGCCGGTCTTGGATGTGTTCCGGATCCCAAACCGCGGCTCTCTCGAGGTTCTCCACCTGGGCGCGAGTACAGGAAACCTCAACGTCCTGATGCGGTAGGTAAAGACACAATGCTCCGGTGATTGCATCCTGCTTGAAATAGGTTGGTTCTTCCAACAGTTCAGGCTCCAATGGCAGGTTTCCGATTATCTCCCAGCCGTCGGTTTTGGACCAAAAATTCATAACAGGAATGATGAATGAGACCGGTAGCTCGGCGATCACACTCAGCGCAGGTTGGCTTCGGTATTTTCCGTCATAGAACGCGAGCTCGGAGTAATTGAGCACGCGCGCGAAGGAGGAGTGGCCGTCTCCAATTTCGATGTTAACAACATCACCCGGCTTTTTTCGGACTCTCTTTTTGACCACGTCGGCTCCTACTGTTTTAGCGTGGGATTATCCGCCCGCGCTCGCACACCTAGCTCTCGTTCGAGTTGAGAGACAGCAACATGGGTAAAGGCCATCCGCAGGCCGCGACGCAAATTGTAGACCGAGTCTGGGTCTCTTTCAGAACTTGCCAATTCAAGTTGGTCGAGTGTCTCATAGAGTCCATCCAGCATGAACTCAAACTCTTCTTCGTCCAGTGGCGCATTGAATGCACGGTTGCTCCACTTGCCCAGATATCCGCCGTCGGCTGCTCGTGCGGCATCAGCCTCGGATAGCTTTTGGTTAGACAGTAACGTCGCAATCCAGTTGTATTTCTTCCATTGAATGATGCCTGGTCGGTTTTCCTCTAGTTTTGCTATGAAACACTCCAATTGGTGCGCGTCAGGCAAGCAAGATTTCATCCGGGGGTCTTGAGCCATCATGTGAAGGCCATTTTCGATGTCCGCTCTCGTTGGCTTCACCGCCGGCGCTCCTAAAGTTTGGTGTCTGGTTTTCCTCAACCCGCCTCAAGCCCACCGAAGTTATCGGCGAGCTTATTCAGGTCCCTGGTCTCATGTTTCCAGACATGAACCGCATCTTCGGTGCGGCCATCTCGGATCAAGAATGCCAAGGCGTCGCCGCAGCCATAGTTGACGATGGCAAACGGATTCTCAGGCCAATTAGGCCATTCCTTCATCGACGAGTTCTCCCGCAGAACGTCATTGCACGTTCGCGCAATACACTTTTTTGTCGCTGCCGTCGAAAATCGGATACAAGAACCATTCATCGGAATCGGTTTCTATAGTGCCGCCGTTTTCAGCTTTCATTTTGGAGCGATAGCTTTCTGGAAGCCGGGCGCCGATTTTCTTTTCGGTACACGCAACAAACTTCTCGTCGAGATCAAAGGGCATGTGCCTCGGCTCCTAATGTTTGCGGTCAGAATTAATCTGCAGCGTCATCTGACAACACAGCCGAATCCGGTCGAGTGACGGAAGGAAGCAGCAGTTTGTCTAGATAATCCGGCTCGTAAAACGCGTCCCAGGGCTCCAGTCCGAACCAGGCATTCAACAAGTTCTCAACGATCCCTGAGCCAATTATCTTGACCCCAACATAGCCTTTGGCTTCAAGGCTGTGCATGTCGATATATCTTGCGACCGGTACAATTTCTGGTTCATGCCGAATGACTCTCCAATCACCAGAATTCAAAAGGTCCGGCGTTGTGAACAGAACCGCAACAACATCCCTGGGTGTGAAAGTGGTCGCCGTTTCCACGTTGTCCGTTCTTATTTTTGAAAAGGCACATATGACGCTGTTGAGTGCCGAAACTGTCTTAAGAAGGACCTGTCCTACGGAGTAAGTGGCATCTTCCAACGGGATTAGGAACACATCGCCAGCTTCCCATTTTTGTTTCTTCCTTGGCATAGAATGTCACCCCATGTGTGGCGAGGGCCTCCTACTGTTTCGATCTCATTTTTCTGCGCAAAGAACCGGCTGATCTGTTTTGAATACAGCGCTTGCCTTGTGGTCCCACGGAAATCTGCCCGCTTTGTCTGGAAAGAACAGCTGATTCACTTTGAAATAGTCGCCAACAAAGAACCACCGGCTCCAGCCAAAATATTGCTCTCATTGCGAGTGACGGTAACATCACCTGTAGAGCATATATGTGTCGACATCGGCGTATCGAAGCCAATCAGGACAAGCCAAACAGTCTATGAGCGAACTCTACATCGAACATTTTCGACGACATGGTTTTCGCAGGCCGATAGGAATCACGACCAGCCGTAGCTACTTGATCCATAAGCTCGTGCCAATCGTAGTGACGGCTTGCATGTCTCTTTACGGAGTTCTGCACCAAGAACAGATCGCACAAGCCGGCGGCGCCTTTCTCATGGTCATCGTCTGCTTGTACGTCGTTTTCTTGGCCCCACGTTTCTTTCATGCCAGCAAACATGGACTTCTCGTCTTCTCTGAGAACGGCGTTTACAACGGATTATACGGGTTGACTTTCGCTTGGGACGACCTTGGCCCCGCGTGGATCTTCTCAACAAGGGTAAGAGGTCGAGAGATCAAGGTAATCCATGTCCTCCTGCGCCATGCATCGGTGTATCGCCGCCAGCTTCCATGGTACCTGCGTTGGCAGATCGGATCAGCGCTGTATGTCGGGCGTCAACTTTTGATTGGTTTGGAAGACAAGCCCGGCTCGCAGGACATGCTGGAACGTCTGCGTGACGAGCGGCATGCTGAAGGAGACACAGCGCAGATTTCAACACTGCCTCTACAGGAATCGGGAATATCACCTGAACAGGTAGTTGAGATCATCAATCGAACCGTTCTGGGGCGAATGGGCTGACTGGCTTGGATGGCTCACGGGAAAACGGTCCTGTCGTTCTGTTGACAAGGCCATGCTGAACGCAGAAAGCCATCGGTGGCTCACTGGCAGTTACGCGGCGTGCCGGTTTCAGAGCCGGGGAGGGTGACGATTTGAAGAAATCCTGCCCTATAGGGATCTAACGAAAGGGACGAGGTTGTGACCGCAGCCGTTCGTTGAGACCGCAACGAATGCCGGGATCGAGCCCTTATTGATCAATCGGTAGTCATGACAATTTTTGGATTATTCATACAAGTCAAGCTGTTCCAGAACATGATATTATGACCTTATGACCGCGACCGAATCCACAGTATTGACCCTCATCGGAGTAGTTTGCATTGGAGCAGGAACAATTCTGACCGGGTATATTGTGCATATTCGTTCAAGAGGGTTTCGAGCGTTCGCCCAGGTATTATCGACAAAACAAATTGATCAACAAACCGGCGATGGGCAAACTTATTCAATCTATAAACCTTTACTCGAAATTATCGGTGAACAAGGTAATTGGAAAGCGGAGTGGTTGTCTGGTGCGACCGCTCTTTCTCAAATTGGAACGAGTTGGGACTCATTTTATGAGGGTGAGGTTTTGCAGGTGCACTACTTACCTCAAACAAAGCAGATATTTACCGTCAAACACCTGAAGCAGGTCCTGCAAATCGGATTGATTTTATGTGGTATCGGATTTCTGACTCTTTTGGCAGTCCATCTGAATCGAGGTTTTTGGTGAACTAATTAAGGTTGTAGGTTGGACTGCGGATCAGTTTCCAACAGCCACTTCGTCCCGCACAGACGATGTTTGTCGTGAACGATTGATGGTCCGCTTCGAGCGGTATCACGATTGGGACGGGTTCCTATGCCTTTGTGTGTCTTTGGTCTCACTACCCGCATTTAGACATCGAGTGCTTCTTGCGGGCTGTTACCATGCCCGTGAAGTCAAATGTATCCCTCTACCTTGCTTCTGCAGCAATACCGCAATGCACTTGAGCACTTTAGTTAGCCCGGGTGGTTGCTGACCCAAAAGTGTGCAGAGGTGAGGGAGGCGAAAGAAATCTTGCAATAAAATCAGAGGAGTGTTGATATTCCTCACCTTTGGGTCAGGCGGCTGAAATTAAAGGATTTTTCTCACACTTTTGTAATCTTGCCGGGGTCGGCACCGCTTTCGGTCCATTCCGGTCACATGGGTTACAGTCTATACCGGAGACATAGGTAACACCTTAGCCTCGATCAGTCGTCGGTGATTTCATGGATCTGTTTGGATGTATCTGACAAGATAATTCTGTTCGAATGTTAAGTGCCCGGCTGGACAGGATCGACTATGCAGTTCATCGAGATGGTCATGGATGTAGAGAAAAAGCGCGACACCATATTCGCCTCCGACCTCCGCTATCTCATGGTTGTGAGCTATATCGTGTTGGGCAATAACTCGGTCACCAACCGCTTCATTGAGCAGACCTACCGGATGCCCGTACACGCCTGGTCGACGCTTTTTGCGATCGTGATGTTTCCAGGGATCCGGGCAAAGGAAATAAAGTCTCTATTTCCCCGTCCGCAGAATACGATCAGCCGGGCCGCTTCTCTCCTGGAGTCACGTGGGCTGATCCGACAGGAAACATCCTCGCAAGATGGTCGAGAGAAGCGGCTCTATGCGACCGACGATGGCGAAACACTGCTCCACGAAATTCGCGAGATATCGCTTCATCGACAACAGGAGCTGTTCGATCCGCTGACTGATGAAGAGCGGGAATTGTTCTTCAGGCTCGCGCGCAAAATTGCCGCCGGACCGGGGCTGCTCGAATCGGATGTCATGAAATAGCAGCGGCGGCAGGCATGGGTAGCTCGATCATCGCCGCGACCTTTGTCTTCTGAGATGTTGCAATTGACGAGCTCTGTCACTGCGATTGCGGAAACGTCCGCCACCCGATTAGACAACTCCCAAGAAAAACTCACAATACCGTGTCACCCTTTTGGTTGCGCGACACGGTGTCCATCTCTGTTTATCGGGAATGGGCAAATATCCGAATGCGGAGCGGCAAGCTCGCTAACGCTGTGCGACCGCCCGGGGTGGGGCGGTCGCGACGCTCTTGGCTCTTTGGGGTCGGCGCGTGCGGTCAGGCCGCTCGCGCACCTGTATCGAATGGTATTTCGATATCGACGGCCAGGGTCGACACTTGCGCTCCGCGTTCCATCTTGACCTGAACCCGGCGGCCTTCAACCTTCACGTGCTTGGAGAGGACCGCCATGATCTCCTTGCGAAGGACCTCGACAAGGTCGGAGCCTCCCATCGATGCCCTTTCATGCGCAAGCAACACCTGCAAGCGCTCGCGGGCTGCGGAAGCCGATTTCCGCCTGCCTAGAAAACGAAGTATGTTCATGCAGCTTTCCTTCCGAAGAACCGATCGAAGAAGCGGCGCTTTTCGTCGGGAACGGTAACCGGGATCGTTTCGCCGCAGAGCCGGCGGGCCGCTTCAGTGTAGGCGAGAGCTGTTGGACTGCTGCTGTTGGCCACCGTTACCGGGGCGCCGATGTTGGAGGCGCGCAGAACGTCCGTGCTTTCCGGGATGATACCGAGCAGCGGTATCGACAGGATTTCCAGCATGTCATCGACATTGAGCATGTCGCCGGATGCCGCCCGTCCTGGATCATAACGATTGAGAAGCAGGTGCTTCTCCATGGTTTCACCGCGCTCTGCCTTGACGGTCTTTGCGTCCAACAGGCCAATGATGCGGTCCGAGTCGCGTACGGATGAAACCTCCGGGTTTGTGACGACCACGGCGGCATCGGCATGACGCATTGCCAATGTGGCACCGCGTTCGATACCGGCCGGGCTGTCGCAGATCACCCAGTCGAAGGCCTTTTTCAGAGACGTGATGACTTTCTCGACACCCTCAGGCGTCAGTTTGTCCTTGTCGCGGGTTTGTGATGCCGGAAGCAGGTAGAGTTTCTCCAGCCGTTTGTCGCGAATGAGCGCCTGTGACAGCTTTGCTTCGCCCTGGATAACGTTGACCAGGTCGAAAACGACGCGTCGTTCGGCGCCCATGACGAGATCGAGATTGCGCAAGCCGACGTCGAAGTCGACGACGACGACCTTTTCGTCTCGCTGGGCCAGTGCGGCCCCGATTGCTGCAGTCGAGGTGGTTTTGCCAACGCCGCCCTTACCGGACGTAATTACTATCACTTTGCCCATGTGCTTCTCCTGTTCTAGCCGTCCCCCGGCTCAGCCTAGTGTTTCTGCCAAGATCGAATCGTTTTCGAGCCACAGCTGCACTGCTTGTCCGCGCAACCGCTCCTCAAGGTCTTCGGAAGTCTGGTAGTAACCAGCGATAGCGATCAGCTCCGCCTCCAGCTTGCGGCAAAAAATCCGCGCTGACGTATCGCCCGTCGAACCGGCAGCGATTCGGCCGCGGATCGTTCCGTAAACATGAACGGATCCGCCAGCGATGACCTCGGCACCCGATGCCACCGAACCCACGACCGTGACGTCGCCATTGGTGATGATCGATTGGCCGGATCGCACCGGTCGGGTCAGCATGAGTGACGGTGCCGGTTCCACTGCTGCGTTCTGTGGCGCCGATTGAGGATCCTTTTCCTCAACTCCCGACGCCGGCAGGCCACCCGATAGGGAGGGCGGCATATCGTTGCCCAGCAAAGATGGTTGTGCTCCCTCGATGCCGATAATGCGGATACCGCGCTCGACCAGTTGATCCAGCAAACTGCGCAATTGCTGGCGGTCAAGGTCGATGCCTTCAACATCCAGCACGATTGGGCGGCGCAGAAAGAAACCCGCCGAACGCTCGGCCAGATCGTTCAGCCGCATCAGCCAGTGGTCGAAAGGTTGTTCCGGGCTGAGCACGAGCGCCAGAAAGGAGCGTCCCTTGAGGCGGATGGGCTGTGTGTCTGTTAGCAGTTCGGTCATCTTGGTTAATATCCCCTTCACAATGTCTAGCGGCATCATGGTTAACGAAAAGTTACGAAGCGGACCTTGCGGGAAGGTGTCCTTAACTTTTGTTGGGGGCGTTGTTTTCATACGCCCGCAGCTGGTGCGGTGATGTGAAGGGCTTTTGCGCGGAAATCAGGAGGTCTAACCCTCGACAGCGGCATTCTTTGCGTTGATACCCGAATGGAGCGCAACAATCCGGTTGCCAGGAAAAGGGAAGGCGGGCGATGGACAACGAAGCCATTCACGACATGTTTGAGTCTCTCGGACCGGTGTCGATTCGGCGTATGTTCGGCGGAAAGGGCATCTATCACCAGGGCAAGATCCTTGCGCTCGAGGTCGATGGTGAAATCCTGTTGAAGGCTGATTCCGATAGCTCGCCGCAATTCGAAGCCGCCGGATCCAGCCAATGGGTCTACGAGGGCAAGAACAAGCCGGTCAAAATGCCGTACTGGTCGATACCCGATGCGGCTCTGGACGATCCGGACGAATTGGCGCAGTGGGTCAGGCTGGCGTTTGAGGCCGCGCTGAGGGCAAAGTAGATCGACGCAGCTGGATCGGCGTCAGTGTTTGGCGCCGATCATCATGAATGCGGGAATCTCGTCACCAAAGCCGATTGGGGTTGGCAGGTCGTCATTGTCGCGCGCGCGCTTTCCGCGCTTGCTCTTGTTATCGTTGGTGGCTGCCTTTTCAGCAGTCTTTTTGCCTGCGGCCGACGCCCGTTCCTTTTTCTCGCCACGTTCCGACGAAGCTCCGCGGCGTGACCTGCCCTTTGGCCGTTCCTGCTCGCCGGCGTCATCGTCGAGCGATTTCAGATCTCCGTCCTGCCAGTCGATTTTCTTGTCGATGAGCTTTTCGATCGCCTGGAGAGATTTCGTCTCTTTTCGAGTGACAAGCGTAAAGGCGGAGCCGGTGCGGCCTGCGCGGCCGGTCCGGCCGATGCGGTGTACATAATCCTCGGCATGGATGGGCACGTCGAAATTGAAGACGTGGCTGACGTCCGGGATGTCGAGACCACGAGCAGCGACATCGGAGGCGACGAGCAACTGTATCTTGCCGTCACGAAAACTTTGCAACATGGCCATGCGGGCGCGTTGATCCATATCACCGTGGAGGGCGCCAACAGAAAACTCGTGGCGCTCCAGCGACCGGTACAAGTCCGATACGTCGCGTTTGCGGTTGCAGAAGATGATCGCGTTTTTCACATCTTCCTGCGTGCGGATCAGATCCCGCAGCGTCGCGCGCTTTTCGTAGTCCTTGATTGGAGAGGCAACCAGCTTCTGGACGACGGTGTTGGCCGTGGTTGAAGGCGGAGCGACCTTGATCTCTTCAGGATTCTGCAGAAAGCGGTCGGCCAGGGTCTGAATCTCCGGCGGCATGGTGGCGGAGAAGAACAGGGTCTGGCGCGTAAAGGGAATGAGCTTGGCGATACGTTCGATATCCGGAATGAAACCCATGTCCAGCATGCGATCGGCTTCGTCAATGACGAAGATATCGACGCCGGTCAGAAGCAATTTACCGCGCTCGAAGTGATCGAGAAGACGTCCCGGCGTGGCGATCAGCACATCAGCGCCGCGCTCAAGCTTGCGGTCCTGCTCCTCAAACGACACACCGCCGATCAGCAGCGCAATGTTGAGCTTGTGATACTTGCCGTAGTTGACGAAGTTCTCTTCAACTTGAGCAGCAAGTTCGCGCGTCGGCTCCAGGATCAGTGTGCGTGGCATGCGCGCCCGCGCTCGCCCCTTCTCCAGCTTGGTCAGCATGGGCAGCACGAAGGAGGCCGTTTTGCCGGTTCCCGTCTGGGCGATCCCGAGCAGGTCGCGACCTGAAAGGGCAGGGGGAATCGCACCTGCCTGAATAGGAGTCGGTGTCGTGTATCCGGCATCTTCTACTGCCGAAAGCACTTTCTGGCTTAAGCCAAGGTCTGTGAATGTTACCAAAGGAAGCTTCGTGTCCGTTTATGGCCGTTTCTTCTGCGGGGCCTCTTTCTGCCCGGCGATCGTGAGCCCCGACTAGTCCGAACGTTCCGCCAAGTCAAGAAAATCGGGTAATTTCCCCCCGTTCGGCCTCAAATGCGGGCGTTTTAAGGCGAATACGGTTAATTACCAATCGTTAACGATGACACGACCGTGTCCCTATCCACAGTGATGGAACAAGCTGTCCATTGGGTCAGTGGCTGGGAGTTCGAATCGAATCCGGTGCCAGGTTGGAGAGGGCGCCTAAAGCAGCGGCTGCAACTTCTCGCCAGCGCGCAGGAACCGTGCAGGGTTTACTGCCTTGCCGTTGTAACGCACCTCATAGTGCAAATGCGGCCCCGTCGATCGTCCGGTGCTGCCGGCCTTGCCAAGCCTGGTGCCAACCTCGACCTTTTGGCCGACCTTGACGTGAATGCGTGAGAGGTGGGCGTAGCGTGTCGTGAAGCCGTCGCCATGATCGATCTCGACCATCTTGCCGAAGCCGCCTCGGCGCCCGGCCTTGGAGACGGTGCCCGCTCCGGAGGAATAGATCGGCTTGCCGTAGGCTGTCTTGAAATCGATCCCGGCATGGTGTGCCCAACGGCCGAGGAAAGGATCGCGACGTTTGCCGAAGCGACTGGAAATCGCGTGCCCCGGCGCTGGGTGAGCCAGCGGCAGTCGGCGTACGCGGTCCCGTGCTTTTTCAAGCCTGTCGAGAGCAGAGCCCAGGACATCAAGTGACGTCTCAAACTGCATCGGACTGTCGGCGCTGACGAAGGGGCCGCCGATGCCTGATTTGCGTTCGGCCGGGATGCCGGTTCCCCGCAGAATGGTATCGATGGTGTCGGCGGTGTGAAAAGCGTTCGATGTCAGATTGTGGATGCGCTCCACCTGCTGCTGTTCCATGCTGTGAAGCGACACCAGAAGGTCTTCGAAGACTTCATTAGCGGCATTTCCGGCGGTGGCTGCCGCCGCTGGTGCAAAGGCCAGCACCGGTTCGGCAGCATCTATGACGATTGCGGCTTCGCGTTGAGCCGGCTCCGCAGGTTCTGTGGCGGCCTTTTGCGCAGGAGCGGCGGCTTCGGACGGCGCCGGCCGGGCAGTCGGAATTGGAATGCGGCTTGGCACGAAGTTCACGACATCGGCATTCTGAAGAAGTGAGTCCAGACGACCGTGGCGTGTATTGAGCAGAGCTTGCTGCTCAAATAACTCGGCCATGCGGCCTTCCATGAGCTGCTGATCGAGGAGCTGCCGGCTGGTGATGCGGTCGACCTGGGAGCGCAGATTAGCGATGCGATCTTCATAGGCGTGCTGCACGCGTGCCTGGCGCGCCATCGTCGCGCCGATCAGATCATCCCGCAAAACCAGGTATGTTGTTGCCATCAGATAACCAATGGCGAAGACAGCCACGAAGCATGCGGCAACACCAAATATCCAGGGACGAATGGTCCAATGCCGGATACTGTCTCCACTAGCCAAGATAATCGTGTGCTGTTTAGTTCGCTGGCCGAAGACCTGACTCACTGAACCTTGTTGCACAACAACCCCCAACCCAAATGCTGAATCACAAGTTGTGCTGATTAAACTCTGTTAAGGTTAACAAAGCTTTGAACCCCTGTATTTCCGGGGTTTCAGGAGGCGTTTGCAGCGGTGATGTTGCGGTAGAAGGAGGGGGTCAGGCCCGCTTCAGCCCGGGCGATGTCGTTGAAAGGTGCCTTGAGCTGGCCGCGAAAGTTGGCGCGGACCAACTGCCGAAATGAGTCCTCAGGATTGCGTCCCTCGCGATGGCACAGAAACCTGAACCATTTCGCACCCACCGCGACATGTTTCTTCTCGTCCGTATAAATGACATCCAGCACGGCCGCGCTTTCTTCGTCGCCGACGTCACGGATCTTACGCTGAAGCGACGGTGTTACATCCAGGCCTCGTGCCTCGAGAATCAGGGGAACAACGGCCAGTCGCGCCGAAAGATCATTGCGAGTGTCATGGGCCGCCTGCCACAGGCCGTCATGGGCCGGCAGGTCGCCATAGTCCGCTCCGAGGTTCTTCAGCCTGTCGCGAATGAGTTTGAAGTGTTTCGCCTCTTCGAAGGCGACTTGCATCCATCCGTCGAAGAAAGAGCGTGGAACGGGTTCCGAGGCAAACCGCGCCACGATGTCGAGTGCGAGGTCGATCGCATTCAGCTCGATATGTGCGATCGCGTGCAAAAGTGCGATACGCCCAGCAATGGTGTTGAGATTGCGTTTCGGAACAAGGCGCGGCGGCAGCAGTTCCGGCCTTTCAGGACGCCCCGGTCGTTCGGGTGGGGCCGGGTCCAAGGGAGACCGCAAGGATAGCGACCGCGCCCACCAACGACGAGCGGTGTCCTGCGTGAGTCCGGTCTTGTCATCGAGATCGTGCGCGCTGATTGCCGCAATGGCCCCAGCGCGCAGAGACTGGGAAGGAGAGGAGAGCACCGCGCCGGCCGGTCGCGTTATCCGGTGATTTCTTTCAGAACCGCATCGGCGTGGCCCGGCACCTTAACTTTGCGCCAGATTTTGCTGATTGTGCCGGTTTCATCGATCAGGAAAGTGGATCGCTCAACGCCCATGTATTTTCGGCCATACATGCTCTTTTCCACCCAAACACCGTAAGCTTCGAGAGCGATCTTTTCTTCGTCCGAAGCCAGGGCGACCGCCAGATCGTGCTTGGTGATGAACTTGTCGTGTTTGGCCACGCTGTCCGGTGACATGCCGAGGAGGGCGGCTCCGGCACCTTCAAATTCCGACTTGAGTTCCGTGAACGCCTTCGCCTCGGCAGTGCAGCCGCTGGTGTCGTCTTTGGGGTAGAAAAAGAGCACAAGTTTCTTGCCAGCAAAGTCGGAAAGCGAAACCGTTCCGTTACCATCCCGTGGCAGGGAGAAATCGGGCGCTTTCATTCCTTCGGCGAGGTCGGTCATGGAGGGTCCTTTCTGTTAGCCAACGCTACAATCAATGCTGGCGTGCTATATATAGGTCAGCTATGAATCGTCTACGGTCAATGCCGAAAAAGCCGGAACAAACCGGCACATGACGCGGTTTGCGAAGGTCGGGCCGTGGGAGCGGAAATTGTTAGATGACAGCTGACGGCGTCGACAATGGCAGGCTGACGGTCCCTCGTTTCAAGGCGTTGCACTCTCTGCCGTCCGCCAACGCCGAAAATCCGATAATCGTCAATACGCCGCGGCCGGGCAAGCTGCTCCATCATTGTGCAAGGCTGTTCGCCACGCTGACGGTCGCCGTTCTCGCCCTGATTGTTGCAGCGATGGTGTTGCTGGAAAGCGGCGTGGGGGACGCACCGCTCGCCGACAGGGCGCAACAAATTCTCCAGCACGCGGTCGGCGACAGGTTCATTGCCAAAGTCGAAGGCGCCAGTTTGCGGCTTGCTCAGGGCGGCAGCATCGCCATTGAGGCCAAAGGTGTTCACCTTGAGGACGTCAACAGCAGGCAGGAGGCTGTCAGTGCGCTTTCTGTTCAGATTGCGCTCCAGGCCCGGCCGCTGCTCTCCGGTGAATTGAGGGTGTCACACATCGTCATAGATGGGGGCTACGTCGACATCGAACACCTGACGAGCTCAGGTGAACGATCGCAGTCGGATACCATGCAATTTCGGATCGAGAACCTGGGGAGCATGGTCGACCGGACGATGGAAGGCCTCGCCGCGGCTGCCAACGTCATGGAGGAGCGAGGAACACGACGCATCCTGTTGAAGGATGCGGTTGTTACCGGGATTGGCAGGAGCGTTTCAACGGACGGTACTCGCTCGATTGAGCGCGAGATCGACATCGTTTCCGCGGAGATCACTGAAAGCCTGGACGACGGTTTGAAATTCACCGCGGATGTGAAGTTTGCCGAACAGGCCATTCAGTTGAGTGCTCATGCCCAGCCACCGAAGGATCGGGACGCCGGGACCGAACTGACCGGTCAAATCAGCGGCCTGAAAATCGGTGACATGATTCGAGAGTTCACCGGCAATCCAAAACGGAAATTCCGTCTCGAAAGCAGTGCGGAGATTGACATAACCGCCCGGCAAAGCGCGGTGGGCAAGGCCGCTGAACTCCAAGCTGATCTGCGCTTGAGTCCCGGTGAGCTGTTCATGGATGGTGTTGCCTCCGAACTTAAAAGCAGCTTCATCCAGTTGGCGCTCGACACGCAACGCAAAACGCTTGATTTTCGACCGTCGGAACTGAACATCGGCGCGTCTACCTACAATTTCAACGGCGCAATCATCGACCTGGAGAACCTCCCAGGGCAGACCGAGAGTGGGTTCGGTCTGGATTTGCTCGTGGACAACGCGACAGTTGCACCGGGAGATTCAAGCGAGCCGCCCGTTACCGTCGCCATGAAGGCGCTGGCCCGCTTCGTACAGTCCGAGAATCGCCTCTACATCGATGATTTCATCGTATCGGGAAGCAACGGTGCAATGTTTTCCTCTGCCAGTGTGCAGTTTTCCGAAACAAGCCCCGAAGTGAGTTTTGTCGCGAATATCGAAAAGATGGATACCGCGACGATCAAACAGCTGTGGCCTTACTGGATCGCCAAACAGGCGCGCAACTGGGTGCACAACAACCTATTCGGGGGGACCATTGGCGACGGGTCGATCCGCGTCTTTATTCCCGAAGGCCGAATGGCCAAAGCGCTCCCGAATTCTCTCAATCTCGATCGCAACCAACTGCAGATCGCCTTCAACGTGACCAATGCCCGCTTCGATGTCGCCGGCGACATTCCACCGGTTCGCGAGGCGGACGGACTGCTTTCACTGCGTGGACAGCGGTTGGAGCTGCAGATTAAGAAAGGCAATTCCTATTTCCCGACCGGGCGCTCCGTGGGAATTTCAAATGGAACATTCGTCATACCGGATACCAACGCGCATCCCTTGATGGCGCAACTCGACATCGGTGTCTCCGGTGACGCGTCGGCAGTGGCCGAATTGGTCTCCTACCGGCCAATCAATGCACTCGAGCGTACGCCCTATAAACCGGAAGATTTTGAAGGGCCGGTGACATCAAAACTTGATGTGACATTCGGGCTCATCCAGCAGCACGACCCACCAAAGCCTGATTGGAAAGTTGAACTCGATCTTGGCGGCGTCAATGTCGGACCTCGCATCGATGGGGTTAAGGTTGCGGACGCGCAGGGAAAAATGTTGGTCGATCCGGAAAAGATCGTGTTCGACACGGATGCATCGCTCGATGGAATTACCGGCCACCTCGATTTCACCGAACCGCTTGATTCGACAAAGGGCCTAAAAGCCGATCGGGTCGTCCACCTCATCATGGACAACAAGGATCGGGCCCAAATCGCGGCGCAGCTCAATACTTTCATTGATGGGACAGCGGATCTGACAGCCCGGCTGCATGGTGACGGAAAGCAAGATGTCACCGCAGACCTGACCCGGGCAAGATTGATACTGCCCTGGATCGGTTGGTCGAAAGGGAAGGGCATCAAGGCAAGCGCTACGTTCACCCTGACCGCCAAATCGGACGGCCCGCCCAGGGAGGATGATGAAGCTGCTCGCCTTCCCGAAAACATATCGGTCGACAATCTCGTCTTGAAGGGGGATGGGTTTTCGGCCCGCGGGAATTTGCGGTTCGACAAAGGGGAGTTGATATCAGCGGATTTCAGCCAGGTTACCCTCAATCGAAACGACAATTTTGCAGTGAAGGTCTCGCGCAACGGATCGACCTATAAAATCAGCGTCGACGGCAAGGAGATCGATCTGCGCTCGTCCATCAAGGAGTTTCTCTCCGAAACGGGCGGTGGCGGCGGCGAGACCGTCGATGACCGGGTCGATCTGGACATTCGCACAAGCCGGGCCCTCGGATTTGGGGGGGAAGCGCTGCGCGATCTGAGAATGACCTATAGCGGTCGCGGCGGTACCATCCTTGCTTTGGATCTATCAGCATCGACCGAAAAGGGGTTGCCGGTTGAAGCCAAAAGCAGCAGAAATGGCTCTCAAACAGCCCTGGCGCTGACGAGCGCCGACGCGGGAGCCATCGCTCGCTACCTCGATATTTATGACAACGCGCAAGGCGGCACGCTCAACGCCAGACTGACGAGGGCGGGCGAAGGACCCTATATTGGCACCGTCGACATCCGAGATTTCGACATTGTCGGCGAAGAACGCCTGCAGTCTCTGGTCTCCAGCAGACCGGAGGGCGGCAAATCCCTCAATCAGGCCGTCCGCCGCGACATTGACGTCGGTCGCGTGCACTTTGACCATGCCTACGCAAAGGTCGACAAAGGACCAGGCTATCTGAAATTGAGTGACGGGATCGCGCGTGGCCCGCTCCTCGGGTTTGCCTATCAAGGCACCGTCTACGACGACAGGAATGGCATGAACATCGCCGGCACGTTCATGCCGGCCTATGGGCTCAATCGGATTTTCGGTGAGATTCCCATCCTTGGCGCCATTCTCGGCAACGGCCGAGATCGCGGTCTGATCGGCATCACGTTCCGATTGTCCGGCAACTTTGATGACCCCAAACTGGAGATCAACCCGATCTCCATTATTGCCCCGGGCATTTTCCGAAGCATATTTCAGTTCAATGCCGGCGATACCGGCGGTCAAACCGTTAGGGACAACAAGCGCCGGTCAGGCACTGTCGAAAACAGTCGGTAGCGGTCAGGCAGGCCGAACCAGCACGTGTTTCTTCTTGCCGAGGGACAATTTGACAACGCCGTCAACAAGATCGCCTTCACTGATCGCCAGTCGCTCGTCCGTGATCTGCTGATCATTGACGCGCACCGCACCACCCTTGACGTGGCGCCGTGCCTCGCCGTTTGAAGCGGCCAGATCGGCCTGGACGAAGAGGGTCAACAGGCCGATTCCGGCCCGTAACTCGGCGGACGAAACTTCGATGGATGGCAGGTTGTCCGCGAGCGCGCCTTCTTCGAAGGTCTTGCGGGCCGTCTCGGCTGCCTGCTCTGCGGCCTCGCGGCCGTGCAGCATTGCCGTTACTTCCGTCGCCAGGATCTTCTTGACGTCGTTGATCTCCGACCCGGCGAGTTTTTCGAGCCGGCCGATTTCGTCCATCGGCATCGCCGTGTAGAGCTTGAGGAAGCGAACGACGTCGGCGTCTTCGGTATTGCGCCAGTATTGCCAGAAGTCATAGACGCTCAGAAGGTCGGCGTTCAGCCACACCGCACCGCTCGCGGTCTTGCCCATTTTGGCACCCGACGATGTGGTCAGCAGCGGTGAAGTCACCGCGTAGAGCTGGTCCGTCTGCATGCGGTGGCCAAGATCGATGCCATTGATGATGTTGCCCCATTGATCCGAGCCACCCATTTGTAGCCGGCAGCCATAGCGTCGGTTCAATTCAACAAAGTCGTAGGCCTGGAGGATCATGTAGTTGAACTCAAGGAACGACAGCGACTGCTCGCGATCAAGACGCAACTTGACGGAATCGAAGGACAGCATGCGGTTGACCGAGAAATGGCGTCCAACGTCGCGCAGGAATTCGACATAGCGAATGTCCACGAGCCAGTCGGCGTTGTTGGCCATGACCGCGTCGGTATCGCTGTCACCGAACCTGATGTATTTGGTGAAGCATTTGCGGATACCCGCCAGGTTGTCATTGATTTTTTCCGGCGTCATCAACTGGCGGGCTTCGTCCTTGAAGCTGGGATCGCCGATCATGCCAGTTCCGCCGCCCATCAAGGCGATCGGCCGATGGCCGGTCTGTTGAAACCAGTAGAGCAGCATGATCTGCATCAAAGAGCCGATGTGAAGGCTCGAAGCCGTCGGATCAAAGCCGATATAGGCGGTAACCGTTTCCTTGCACAGCAACGCGTCGAGACCGGCATCATCCGACGTCTGGTGGATGAAGCCACGCTCCTGCAGGGTGTGGAGGAAATCGGACTTGAAGGCGGACATAACTAATCTTTCACTGGATAGGATGTGTCGGCGGGCGTGTACCATCCTTTACCGGAGAATTCACGCCATTTGTTTTGACCGCAGCAATCACCGTTGCTGATACCTGAGATGGTGACCTTACTGGTCTGCCGGACCTTCACGAACCAGGCGAAAGCCGACCAGGATGTGCTTGATATCGTCGGGTCGCGAGTGACGGGCTGCGGGGCGACAGACGCCGCAGCCGCGGTCGTCCCATGATCCGCCTTTGACGATATGGCGGCCATCGCCCGCCGAAGTGGCGGTCCATTCGAACACCTGACCCGCTGCGTCGAGCATGCCATAGGGGCTTGCTCCTTCGCGAAAGCGGCCGACGGGAACCGTCGAGAACGGGCCGGCATCATGGCTGTTGAGTTTGCCCGGATCGAAAGTATTGCCCCACGGAAACATGCGACCGTCCGTGCCCCGGGCTGCTTTCTCCCACTGCGCTTCCGTCGGCAGGCGCCACGTCTGACCGGTCTTGCCGCTGAACCATTCGGCATAGGCCACGGCGTCGTGATAGCTCACCATGACCACCGGATGGTCGGCGCGACCGGCTGGTGGTTCCGATGAGGTCCAGATATAGGGTTGGGCTCGGGGATAGGGATGGATCAGCCCGTACCCGTCCCAAACCTCTTTGGTCACCGAGGGTGGCGGATGGCCTGTTTCGGCTAGAAATCGCGCGTAGGAGCGGTTGGTCACCGGCGTCTCCAGTATGTTGAAGGCGCCCAGCTCGACGGTTTTGCTGGGCTCTCTTTCGTACCAGCCACGTTCACGCGTTACGCTGTGGCCATAGGCGGCTTCGTCTAGACGGTAAGCCGCCTCCCGTTCGGGTCGCTCCGATCCCATGACAAACGGGCCCGCCGGTACGTGAACCGAAGCGGCGGAACTTGACGATTGCGAAAGCGCAGGAAATGCCGCGAAAGCCACCAGGCAGACGACGGGAATTGCGGTTCTCCAGTTGGTCCGCATTCCAGTCTCCCCTGCAGCAGTTGCCTTAGCGAATGCGTTTGGCCACCGGCTCCGGAACAAGCTCGCCAAGGAGCCGTCGATCAAGATAATCGGAGCATTCGCCGATCAGCTCGTCAACCTGGCCGGTGAAGAAGTGATTGGCGCCGGGCATCGTCTTCTGGGTGATCATGATGCCCTTCTGGGCCTTGAGCTTCTCGACCAGTCCCTGGACATCCTTTTCCGGCGCCACGCGATCGGCATCGCCGTGAATGATCAGGCCCGATGAGGGGCAGGGTGCCAGAAACGCGAAGTCATAGGTATTTGGCTGTGGCGCGATGGACATGAAGCCCTCGATCTCGGGACGACGCATCAGCAACTGCATGCCGATCCATGATCCGAACGAATAGCCTGCCACCCAGCAGCTTTTGCTGTCGGGATGCAATCCCTGAATCCAGTCCAGGGCTGCCGCGGCATCGGAAAGCTCTCCGGTTCCATGATCAAAGGCGCCCTGGCTGCGGCCAATGGAGCGGAAGTTGAAACGCAACGTGGTAAAGCCGCGCTGCTGGAACATGTAAAACAGCTGATAGACGATCTGGTTGTTCATCGTGCCGCCGAACTGCGGATGTGGATGCAACACGATGGCGATCGGAGCGTTTTTTTCCTTGGCGGGCTGGTAACGGCCTTCCAGGCGTCCGGCGGGGCCGTTAAAAATGACTTCGGGCATCGGGTCTCCGGCGCAAATGCGAGATCGGGTGGCAGGTCCGGATCGCTCGAGGCGAAAAATGTTCTCTGCCGCCAACTCAATTGACATTGGTTGATCGTTGTTTTTGCGTATCCTTGCGGATATTCACGCTGTGTCATAAGGCATTGGCATTCGAAATTTCAAGGAAAATAAGGCCGCATACCGCTGGCGGTTTACGATTGGTTATGGCCAGATCACGCATCTACCTCGACGATAATGCGACGGCGCCGCTTCTTGCCGTTGCCCGAGATGCGATGGTCGAGGCGTTGGAACTGTGCGGCAACCCATCCTCCGTGCACCGTGAAGGGCGAGCCGCACGATCGTTGATCGACCGGGCTCGTCGCCAAGTTGCCGAGATGGTCGGCGCGGACCCGTCTGGTGTGATCTTCACCAGCGGAGCAACCGAGGCGGCTGCAACCGTGCTGACCCCCCGATTCAAGATGGGTAAAGCCGATCTTGCCGTGGGGCACCTCTTCACCGGAGCGGCCGATCATCCATGCGTGCTTGCTGGCGGCCGTTTCGGGACAGAGAGAACCACGACAATACCCGTCAACGCAGATGGCCATGTGGACGTGGACGCCCTTGAAAGGATGTTGGTCGACCATGACCGTGAGAGCGGTCTCGCCATGGTCTGCCTGACACTTGCCAATAACGAAACCGGGATCATCCAGCCGATGGACCGGATCACCGGCGTTGTCAAAGGGAATGGCGGGATTTTGGTGATTGATGCCGTCCAGGCGGCAGGGCGGATGCCGGTTGATATCGGAGCGTTGGGCGCCGATTTTCTCATTCTATCCTCGCACAAGATAGGCGGGCCGAAAGGGGCCGGCGCGCTCGTCAGTGCCGGCGAAATCATGATGCCGCAGCCATTGATTCCAGGCGGCGGTCAGGAGAAGGGCCACCGGTCGGGGACCGAGAATCCGGCCGCGGTTGCCGGGTTCGGCGCTGCTGCGGATCATGTGCGTGCTGGGCTGGACGAATATCGCGAACGGGTGGTGGCGCTGCGCGATCGCCTCGAGAAGGGGCTTGTTGAGATCTGCCCGGAATGTACGATTTACGGTGCCGCTGTTTCACGGCTCCCCAACACGAGTTTCTTTTCCATTCCTGATATGAAAGCGGAAACGGTGCAAATCGCGTTTGATTTGGAGGGCATTGCAGTGTCAGCCGGCTCGGCCTGTTCATCGGGTAAGGTCGGTCCCAGTCATGTGCTTGCTGCCATGGGCTACGATGCGGATACAAGCGGCATCCGTGTGAGTCTCGGCCGCAATACAACGGAGACAGACAGCGACACGTTTCTTAGAGCATTCGCGAAAATTGTCAGCAAACGCGTACCCGCAGCCGCTGGCGCGTAAAAGCAGTCATTCGCCTTCCAGGAAATTCAAGACGCGATCCGCAAAGCCACTCGGATCATCCCAGTGCATGGAATGTGCCACGTCCGGAACGATCGTTATCCGGATATTTTCAATCGACTGTAGCTCCTTCATCGAGTCTTCGTGCGGTAGCAACAGGTCACGGGCTCCCAACAATGCCAGTGTCGGGGCCTTGATTTGCGCGGATCGGTTTCCGAAGTCGAAGCGGGCGATGGCGTCGCCCTGGCGGCGCATCTCGGCGACACTCTGGCGATAGGGATACGTTCGCGCCATTTGGATAGCTTCCGCCACGGTGTCCGGGTTGTCGAAAAAGGGCGGCGCCATGAGCCAGTGGAAAAGCGTCTTGAACCACAGATCTTCCGGCACCTGCGCCTCGTGCAGGGCAATCAACGTGTCGAGGAGCGAATCGGTTCTGGCACTTTGTGTCGGTTGCGAAGCGGCAATCACCAGCCGACGCAGTCTCTCGGGCCACCGGGTGGCAATGTAGGCAGCGATCATGCCGCCCATGGAATGACCGAGAATGTCGGCCTGCTCCACACCGAGCGTGTCGAGCAGTTGCATGCAATCGGCGGCCATCAACTCGATGCTGGTATCCGCGTCTCTCGGTTCGGTGCGTCCGACCGACCGGTTGTCGGGCATGATTAATTGACGACCTGCCGATAGCAACGGTAGCACCGGCGCCCAACTCTGGCTGTCGCTGGCAAACCCCGCAATGAGGAGCAACGGCGGGCCGTCTCCGGCAGTCTCGTAATAGAGATCGATGTCATTTGTTCGGATGCTTGGCACTGGAAAACTATCGCTATTGCCGGCGCGGCTGTAAAGGCCGTTCGTTGACATCAGGCACCGCCAGCGGGTCGAACCGATCAAAAATTGACAAAAAAAATCATGAAATATGAGGCGATAGTCTGGAAATATTCTAAAAAACGGAATACAAGCGCCTTGGACCATGGAAATCAGCCATTTGCGGCACTAAATCGCTGTGTGGTGACGGCTTTAAGCCATGGCCGACTAACATATGACGTTGACAACTGCCGGACCTTGAACCCGGCAAGATTGGAGAGCGCCAATGCCTGCAGTGCAGGAGACGATCGATCAGGTTCGCCAGATCGATGTGGACCAGTATAAGTACGGGTTCGAAACTTTCATTGAAATGGACAAGGCCCCCAAGGGCCTGAACGAAGACATCATTCGATTCATCTCGGCCAAGAAAGAAGAGCCGGAATGGATGCTCGAATGGCGGCTTGACGCCTACAAGCGCTGGCAGACGATGCAGGAGCCAAGCTGGGCTCGCGTCGAGTACCCGAAGATCGATTTCAACGATATCCACTATTATGCCGCGCCGAAGAACCAGGCGGGTCCGAAGACACTCGACGAAGTCGACCCGGAGTTGCTTGCGACCTATGAGAAGCTCGGGATTCCGCTGCGCGAGCAGGAAATTCTGGCTGGGGTGCAGGAATCGAAGATAGCGGTGGACGCGGTCTTCGATTCCGTTTCGGTTGTGACGACATTCAAGGAGGAACTCGCCAAGGCTGGCGTGATCTTCATGTCGATCTCCGAAGCCATTCGCGAGCATCCCGACCTGGTCCGCAAATACCTCGGCTCGGTCGTGCCGGTGTCCGACAACTTCTACGCCACCCTGAACTCGGCCGTCTTCACGGACGGCTCCTTTGTCTATGTGCCAAAGGGCGTGCGCTGCCCGATGGAACTGTCGACCTATTTCCGTATCAACGAAAAGAACACGGGTCAGTTTGAACGCACGCTGATCATCTGTGAGGAGGGAGCCTATGTTTCCTATCTGGAAGGATGTACGGCACCGCAGCGGGATGAAAACCAGCTTCATGCGGCGGTTGTTGAGCTGATCGCACTCGACGATGCAGAGATCAAATACTCGACTGTTCAGAACTGGTACCCGGGCGACAAGGAAGGCAAAGGCGGGATCTACAATTTCGTCACCAAGCGCGGTGATTGCCGCGGTAACAATTCCAAGATCTCCTGGACCCAGGTCGAGACCGGATCGGCCATTACCTGGAAATATCCGTCGTGCATTTTGCGCGGCGACAATTCCCGCGGCGAGTTCTACTCGATTGCGGTGTCGAATGGACGCCAGCAGATCGATAGCGGAACCAAGATGATTCATCTGGGCAAGAACACCTCAAGCCGGATCATCTCCAAGGGAATTGCAGCGGGCCACTCCGACAACACCTATCGTGGACAGGTCTCGACGCACCGCAAGGCGAGCAATGCGCGCAACTTCACGCAGTGCGATTCGCTGCTGATCGGCAACAATTGCGGTGCTCACACCGTTCCCTATATCGAGGCGAAAAACTCGACGGCGCAGTTCGAACACGAGGCGACCACGTCGAAGATTTCCGAAGATCAACTGTTCTATTGCCTGCAGCGCGGGATCCCCGAAGAGGAGGCGATCGCCCTGATCGTCAACGGCTTCGTCAAGGAAGTTATCCAGGAGTTGCCAATGGAATTTGCCGTGGAAGCGCAGAAGCTGATCGGTATCAGCCTGGAAGGCAGCGTCGGATAGACGAACGACACACTTACGACAGACAGCAGCGCCAGCCAGCCCCATGACCATCAGCGGCCGGGCGGCGCGCTAAGCAAATGAGCTGGAAAAACAGACATGCTTGAAATCAAGAACCTTCATGCCCGCATCGCCGAGGACGGCACCGAAATCATCCGCGGCCTCAACCTGACAGTCCGCAACGGCGAAGTCGCAGCCATCATGGGCCCCAATGGCTCCGGCAAATCGACCCTTTCCTACGTACTGACCGGACGCGAGGATTACGAAGTCACTGAAGGCGATATTCTCTACAATGGCGAGAGCATATTGGAGATGGACGTCTCCGAACGTGCCGCCGCCGGCCTCTTCCTGGCCTTTCAGTATCCGGTCGAGATTCCGGGCGTTGCCACGATGCAATTCCTAAAGGTGGCGATGAACGAGCAGCGCAAGGCGCGCGGTGAAGACGAACTGACGACCCCGGATTTCATTCGTCGGGTCAAGGAAGCTGCCGGCGCACTTGATATCGACATGAACATGCTGAAGCGGCCGCTCAATGTCGGTTTTTCCGGTGGCGAAAAGAAGCGGGCTGAGATCCTTCAGATGTCGCTCCTGGAACCGAAGCTATGCGTTCTCGATGAAACCGATTCCGGTCTTGATATCGATGCTCTCAAAGTTGTGGCTGACGGGGTCAATGCCCTCCGGTCGCCGGATAGGGCGATGGTTGTCATTACCCACTACCAGCGTCTGTTGGAGTACATCGTTCCTGACAGCGTCCACGTTCTTTATCAGGGCCGTGTGGTCAAATCCGGCGACAAGTCACTCGCCCTGGAGCTTGAAGACAACGGCTACGGCAGCATCATCGAACAGGCGGCTTAGGTTGATATGAATATGCAGAATGCGAAGTTGATCA
Source organism: Hoeflea sp. (assembly GCA_965228435.1). Taxonomy (GTDB): domain Bacteria; phylum Pseudomonadota; class Alphaproteobacteria; order Rhizobiales; family Rhizobiaceae; genus Hoeflea_A. The sequence continues at coordinate 6,553,739 of OZ245818.1, forward strand.
CGGCTGCCGAGCAGGCTCTTGTTGATGGCTTTCTCGACCAGGCCGGCGATCTTCCTGGCGACGAACAGGTCGCGGCCCAGCGCCAGAACCTGATTGAGGGAATACGGCAGAATGGTCTACCGACCCGACGCGTTGAAGCATGGCACTACACCGATCTTCGGACGCTGCTGAAGTCCGTTCCGCAATCCGATCCGGGGGGTGCTCCGCGCACAACCGAACCGCTGATTGCCGGATCGGCGGTGCTTTCTGTCGTTAACGGGTCCGCGCTTGCCGGTGACGCACCGACAGGTGTCAAACAGTCGTATTTCCGCGATGCACTGTCAGCCGGAGAAGCGATTTCGAGACTGGCGATCAAAGACCAGGATGACGTCATCGGCCGAATCAATGGCAGCCTTGTCACTGATGGTTTCGACCTTGAAGTCGGCGATGGTGTCAATCTGGAAGAGGTGCTTGAAATTCAAGTCTTGCAATCCGGTGGCCAGGTTCACACTCGGTTTCCCGTGCGGATAGGTGCATCGGCGAGCGGTACGTTTGTTGAACGCCATGTGGCGGCCGGCGACCAGGACTCCTTGGTGTCCTCGATCACCGATTTGCATGTCGGTGAGGGGGCGGAGGTCGTATGGATCGTCAGCCAGGAGCAGGGCTTGTCCGATACGCATTTCGGTCAGATCAATGTCCGCCTCGAGGCCAATGCGAAGCTGATGCTGTTCGTTGCCAATGCGGGCGGTCATCTCGTTCGGCAGGAAATCAACATAGAAGCAACGGGTGAGGGCTCAGAACTCGCATTGCGCGGCGTCAATCTGCTCGGAGGCGAAAGTCACACCGACGTAACCATGACGCTCGATCATCTCGTCCCCAATTGCGTGTCGACGGAGACATTCCGCAACGTCGTATTCGATCGCGCCCGCGGTGTTTTCCAGGGGCAGATCAGGGTTGCGCAAATCGCCCAGAAAACGGATGCGCAGATGGCGTGCAACACGCTGCTGCTGTCCGATGACGGCGAGTTTTCGTCAAAGCCGGAACTGGAAATCTTCGCAGATGATGTCCAGTGCGGCCACGGCGCGACCGTAGCTGACATCAATGATGACCACCTGTTTTATCTGATGGCGCGCGGCATAACCGAAAAGCGCGCGCGGGCGATGCTCGTCAAGGCCTTCATCGCCGAAATTGTCGAGGAGCTCGAGCACGAAGCACTGATCGAAGCGCTCGAGGCCCGGTTCGAGACCTGGCTGGACAATCATGGCTGATCTGCAGCAGGCTGTGGCGGACCGCAAGGTGGCAGGCGGCTATGACGTCGAGGCTATACGCCGGGATTTTCCGATCCTGTCGCGCACGGTCTATGACAAGCCGCTTGTCTACCTGGACAATGGTGCTTCCGCCCAGAAACCCCAGTCGGTGATCGATGCGATTTCGCAGGCCTATTCGAACGAATATGCCAATGTGCACCGGGGACTTCACTATCTGTCCAACGCTGCCACGGATGCTTATGAAGCGGCGCGGGAAAAGGTGCGCCGCTTTCTGAATGCGGAATCTGCCGACCAGATCGTGTTCACCAAATCGACGACCGAGGCAATCAACACCGTTGCCTATGGGTATGGTATGCCTTCGATCGGTGAGGGCGACGAAATTGTGCTCAGCATCATGGAGCACCATTCGAACATCGTTCCTTGGCATTTCATTCGCGAACGACAGGGCGCCGTTCTGAAATGGGTGCCGGTAGACGAAGCCGGTGCTTTTGACATCGCCGATTTCGAGGCGCAACTGACCGAGCGGACCAAGCTGATCGCTCTGACCCACATGTCGAATGTCCTCGGCACAATCGTTCCGGTGAAAGAGGTCTGTCGCATAGCGCGCAAACGCGGCATTCCGGTTTTGATTGATGGCAGCCAGGCAGCGGTTCACATGGCCGTTGACGTGCAGGATATTGATTGTGACTGGTATGTATTTACCGGCCACAAGCTCTACGGCCCGTCAGGCATCGGCGTGCTCTACGGCAAGGCCGACATGCTCGATCGTATGAGACCCTTTCAGGGCGGTGGGGAAATGATCCTCGACGTGACCGAGGATGCCGTGACCTATAACGCTCCGCCACATCGGTTCGAAGCCGGCACGCCGCCAATCGTGCAGGCGATCGGGCTTGGCGCTGCTTTGGACTATGTCGAGGGAATCGGCCGCGATGCGATTGCTGCACACGAAGCTGATTTGCGCGCATACGCCCATGAAAAATTATGCCAAATCAACTCCCTGCGAATATTTGGTAATGCCCCAGGCAAGGGTGCGATCGTGTCCTTCGAGATTGAAGGGATACACGCACATGATATATCCATGGTTATCGATCGATCCGGCGTGGCCGTTCGTGCCGGAACGCATTGCGCTCAGCCGCTGCTGCAGCGCTATGGTGTGACCTCAACCTGCCGGGCTTCGTTCGGTATGTACAACACGCGCGCCGAGGTCGATGCCCTATATGAGGCTCTGGAGAAAGCCAGGGCATTTTTTGCCTGAGCGTGGACGAAAAAGATGACCGCCATGACACACGAAACCACGACACAAGATGCGGACCAGACCGGGACGTTCGCGGCCTCTGCGATACCCCGCGAGGAACTCGCCCGGCTGACCGATGATATCATTGCCGCTATCAAGACCGTCTACGATCCTGAGATTCCGGCGGACATTTACGAACTTGGGCTGATCTACCGCATCGATATCGAGGATGACCGCACTGTGAAGATCGACATGACGCTGACTGCGCCCGGATGCCCGGTCGCCGGTGAAATGCCGGGCTGGGTTGAAAACGCGGTCAATTCGGTGGAGGGCGTTTCCGGGGTCGACGTCGCGATGACATTCGACCCGCCCTGGACACCGGATCGCATGTCCGAGGAAGCCCAGATTGCCGTTGGCTGGTACTGATTGAAATTCATTGCGTTCTCATTATCTTTACTTTTCGAGTAAAGATTTTTTGGGCGAGGCCCGAGAACGACGAAGGCACACAGGATTGCGGAGAACTGACATGGCTGGTTTCGCAGTTATGACGATGACGGAGACCGCTGCACAACGCGTCAAGGAACTAGTGGCATCTGCTGACGGGCCAGCGCTTGGCCTTCGCATTGGCATCAAGAAGGGCGGCTGTGCCGGTATGGAGTATACCGTCGACCTCGCACAGGATGCGGACAACAAGGACGACATGGTGGAAATGCATGGCGCTCGGGTTTACGTGGCGCCTGAGGCGGTTTTGTTCCTGCTCGGCACGGAAATGGACTTTGAAACCACGAAACTGCGGTCCGGTTTCGTTTTCAACAATCCGAACCAGACGTCGGCCTGCGGTTGCGGCGAATCGGTTGAGCTGAAGCCGGCTGATTTGAAGAAACTGGCCGACGAGGGCAACCCGGTCGTTCGACCAGCATCCTGATTTCGACCTGATCGATTACAGTCCCTGTCGCCAGCTTGGGTCGGCCCGCTGACCGACATGGCGTTTGATATCGACAAGGTCCTCATCCAACTGACGCTTCCACCGGCGAGCCAGAAGTTTGGCAGGGAACCCTGACCAGAACCCATTGACCTCGATCGTGATCTGCAACCGCGTTCCGGCTTTTTCTTCAATGAGTGTGTAACTCGCCGTCAGAGGTATGCCAAAGCTGTACCGTTGAATCGACAGCCGGTATGGCGGCACGAATTCGCCGATTTCCAACAGCACCCCACAATAGTCGGTGAAAGATGTCCGCTGGTCTCGAAAACGTGTTCCAGCCCCCACTGGCGGGTGGGTCTTAAGCTGGGTTCGTTTGACGCTGCCAATGATCCTTGGGCGGTTTTCCAGATCTGACAGGACCGAAAACACCGCCAGCGGTGGTGCATCGACATAGAGGCTGGTCGTCAGATCTGCCTTCATCTCAAGATCGCCCAACTTGCTGGATGTCTCAGGTCAGTGTGCGTGGGTCATCGCACTGTTGTTGCCGTCGAACCGGTCTTATAGATTGCAGATTGTCGGCCTACAATTGCTGGCAGAGGGAACAGCCGCGACTTTGGTTGAAGGGAAGCGGTCATGATCGAAATTCGCGAAGCAATGCCCGGCGAAGGTCGGTCTTTGGCGACTGTCGGCATTCGCTCCTGGGAGAGTGCGGTGGTTGGTTGGGGCGAGAACATCGCCGAGCTCCGACCGAATGCCCATGCGGCCTACCATGATTTCTGCGCCAGGCAATGGGACAGGATACTGGTTGCACAGGATCACGGGTCGATTGTCGGGTGGGGTGCGCGCGAAAAACTGGATCACGTCATATCGGATCTGTGGGTCGATCCGGATCGACAGGGCGAGGGCGTTGGTGCCCGTTTGCTCGGGGCGCTGGAGGATCAGATCCGCGCTGCGGGGTTTGAAGGTGTCGAACTTGAGACCCATGCCAACAATGCGCCGGCAATAGCATTCTACGAACGGTTGGGTTATCGGGTGACGTCGATGTCGGTGAAATACGCACCGAGCCTTCAGCAGGATATTCCCAAAGTATCGATGGCGAAGCAGTTGAATCCGCAGGATGACGGGACGGAAATATGACGAAGACGATAGCCCTTATCGCCCACGATGCGCGCAAGGATATCCTGGTTGAATGGGTGGGCAAACACACGTCGCGTTTGGCTGGCGTCAATATCATTGCCACCGGGACAACGGGCGGCCGCATCCTCGATGCCCATCCCGCACTGAACGTGCGAACCGTCAAAAGCGGACCGCTGGGTGGCGATCAGCAGATCGGTGCAATGATCGCCGAGGAGCGGCTTGATGCGCTGATCTTTTTCGTTGACCCCTTGTCGCCGCTGCCACATGACGTTGACGTCAAGGCGCTGACCCGGCTGGCCATCGTCTATGACCTCCCGCATGCCACCAATCCAAGCTCGGCCGATGCTGTCCTGGCCCAGGTTTGCGACAGCCGGGCGTAATGCAGCCGAATGGCGGTGATATCGCCGACTTTTTTGAGCCCGGTGATTTTTCTTAAGCAACACATGCACTAAAGTCCGCCGCGAAGTTCGGGTAACGCCATAGGCGTCCTGCCTCAGTCAGGTTTCGGGTCGCATGGAAGAACACAGCACACAGTCCGGCGTGGAGGCGACGCAAGGTCCTCCCGACATCTATGACGAGGACGGCGTTATTCGAGCCGACTACGTCGCCCGGATCGGTGCGGCCATCGCTGACCGAGACGTGCTTTTTCTCAAAGAGCAAGTCTCCGGGCTGCACGAGTCCGAAGTTGGTGACCTGCTGGAATCACTGCAGCCGGAACAGCGCCACGCCCTTGTCAGGCTGCTGGGTGACGACTTCGATTTCACCGCGCTGACAGAGGTCGATGAGGCGATACGCCTGGACATCGTCGAGGATCTGCCAAACGAAAAAGTGGCGGAGGCTCTTGGTGAGCTCGATTCCGACGATGCCGTCTACATCCTCGAGGATATGGACGAGGAAGACCAGCAGGACATCCTCTCCAAGCTGCCCTTTGTGGAGCGCATTCGCCTCAGGCGTTCGCTGAAATATCCGGAGGATACCGCCGGTCGGCGCATGCAGACGGAATTCGTCGCCGTTCCGCCGTTCTGGACCGTTGGCCAGACCATCGACTACATGCGCGAAGATGATGACCTGCCGGAATCCTTCGCGCAGATATTCGTCATCGACCCTACCTTCCACCTTCTCGGAGCCGTTGATCTCGACCGGATCCTGCGCAGCCGCCGCGAAATCAAGATCGAAGAGATCATGCACGAAACGGCGCGGCCGATTCCGGCGACGATGGATCAGGAGGAGGCTGCACAACTGATTGGCCAATATGACCTGCTGTCGGCCGCCGTCGTCGATGAAAACGACCGATTGGTGGGCGTGTTGACGATCGACGATGTGGTCGACGTCATTCACGAAGAGGCCGAGGAGGATATCAAGCGACTGGGCGGGGTTGGCGACGAGGAACTGTCGGACGATGTCGTATCGACAGTTCGCTCCCGTTTTCCCTGGCTGGTTGTCAATCTGGCGACAGCGGTGCTGGCCTCCGCGGTCATCGGCATATTCGACGCCACAATCGAGCAAATGGTTGCACTGGCGGTGCTGATGCCGATTGTCGCGTCGATGGGCGGCAATGCAGGCACACAAACATTGACTGTCACCGTGCGTGCGCTTGCGACCCGGGATCTCGACATCTACAACGCTAGCCGGATCATCCGTCGCGAATGCACGGTAGGCTTCATCAACGGATTGATCTTTGCAGTGATCGTCGCCGTGCTTGCCTATCTCTGGTTCGGCAGTCCGCAGCTTGGCTTCGTCATCGCCATGGCAATGGTAATCAACATGGTTGCGGCCGGCGTGGCAGGCATTTTGTTGCCGCTGATGCTGGACCGGATCGGTGTCGATCCGGCGATCGCATCAGCGGTTTTCGTGACGACCGTTACAGATGTCGTCGGATTTTTCGCTTTTCTCGGCCTTGCCGGCTGGTGGTTCGGTTTCTACTGACCGACACCACTGCGGTCATGCCTCTGACAGTTCCTTGGCGTGGAGCCATTCGGCATGTTTCGGGGCCCGCTTGGTCTTGGACCACTCTTCGAGCATCTCCCATTTCACGTCATTAAGGCGTTCCAGCATCTTTTCTTCCTGCGGATCCGGGCAGGCCAGTTCCACCCGGTGTCCATTCGGATCGAAGAAATAGATTGAATGAAAGATCGAGTGATCGGTCACGCCGAGTACTTCAACGCCTTGTGCCTCGAGGTGATCCTTGTATTCCAGCAAGGCCGCGCGATCCTTCACCTTGAAGGCGATATGTTGCACCCAGGGCGGTGTGTTTTCGTCGCGGCCCATTTCCGGTTTCGTCGGCAGTTCGAAAAAGGCGAGGACGTTGCCATTCCCGGCATCCAGAAAGATATGCATGTAAGGGTCTGGCTCGTGCGTTGACGGAACGTGGTCCTCGGCAATCGCCAGGACAAAGTCCATGTTCAGCATCTTGCCGTACCAGTTGACGGTTTCCTTGGCGTCTTTGCAGCGATAGGCGACATGGTGAATTTGTTCGATTTTCATGGTGGTCAATCCTTGCTTGTGGTTGCAGTTGCTGCGGCGAGCGCCTGCCGCAGGATCTCGGCGTCGCCGACATGGTTCATCAGGATCAAGATGAGCCTGGCGTTGTAAGCGTCGCTCTCTTCCTTGCCGAGCCCCTCGTGGGCGGCGATCAGTTCGGCATAGATTTCATCGGGCGCGGCGATATTCGGCCGGGTGACGAGTTCGGTCATCTTCAGTTCCTCCCGACCGCGCGATTGATCGCGGCCTGAACTGCGGCGGGGTCATATTCGGACCAGCGTGCCGCGACGTGCTGGTCGGGTCGAATCAGGTAGACAGCGGTCTCGCCCGAACCGAGATAGCGTTGGGCAAGTGTCCCCGTCGGATCATCAGAGCCGGCGACCGCGAGCCGCGTCGCCACGATGCCGTCGGCTTCGACCGCCTCCGGCACCTGTGTGTCTATCGCCAGAAGGCAAAACTCGCCTCCAAGTCGGTCGAGGAGAAACCCGTCATCCAACGGCGCGTCGGGGCAGGGCGCCCCGGGTCGTGACACCGCAGGTCCTCCCACAAGCGCGTCCGGGGTGTTCAACGGAGATCCGTCATAGACGGCAGGCACCGACAGACGCCCTGAGTTGACCAGCGGACGTGCGAATTCAAAACGCTCTGAAAGGTCGAGGACAGCGTTGCGGAAAATGCGGCTGGTCTCTGATTTCGGTGTGATGAAATCCGTGGATCGTGAGGAGTTGAGGATGTTCTCGTCGGCCCCGTGGATCCGCTCCACGTCATAGCTGTCGAGAAGGCTCTCCGGCGCCATGCCGTCCATCACCAGGCCAAGTTTCCAGCACAGATTATCGGTATCCTGCAGACCGCTGTTGGCGCCGCGGGCGCCGAAAGGCGACACCTGGTGGGCTGCATCGCCCGCGAAGATCACCCGGCCGTGCCGAAACTTTTCCATGCGGCGACACTGGAACGTGTAGACCGACACCCACTCCAGCTCGAATTCCGCATTTTCGCCGAGCATCGCCCGCAGCCTCGGCACGACATTCTCGGGCTTCGTCTCCTCCTCGCGGTCGATGTTCCAGCCGAGCTGAAGGTCAATGCGCCAGATGTTATCGGGTTGCTTGTGCAAAAGTGCCGAGTATCCGCGATTGAAGGGCGGATCGAACCAGAACCAGCGTTCGGTCGGGAAGTCGGCTTTCATCTCCACATCGGCAATCAGGAAGTTGTCCTGGAAAACTCGGCCGACGAAGTCGAGTCCGAGCCGGTGCCGTATCGGCGAGGTTGCTCCGTCACAGGCAATCAACCACTCGCAGTGGAGAGGATAGATGCCGTCAGGCGTCTCCACTTGGAGGCGCACTCTGTCCTCGTCCGGTTCGACGGACAGGACCCTGTTGCGACCGCGCAACTCGATTGGCGCTCCCTCCTGTTGGAGTTCACGAACCCGATCGACCAGTGCCTTTTCGAAGTGATACTGCTGCAGATTGATGAAGGCCGGGCGGCGATGGCCGCCCTCCGGCAGCAGATCGAACCGGTAGACCTCGCGTTCGTCGAAGAATACCTTTCCGACATTCCAGACGACGCCCTTGTCGACCATCGGGGAACCGCAGCCAAGGCGGTCGAGGATTTCAAGTGGCCGTTTTGCGTAGCAGACTGCGCGGCTCCCCCAGCTCACCTTGTCATTGTCGTCGAGAACGATGACATGATGACCTGCCTGCGCGAGGTCGATCGCCGCGCCCAATCCGATCGGACCCGCGCCAACGACCACGACCTTGTGAAAGGCAGGCGTGGCCGAATCCTGGTCTGCCGAACGCACATAGGGATACAGCGGTGTTTCAAAAATCTTCTGCATATAACGCCATCCAGTGGCTCATTTTCTTTCAAGTTGCGTATGTGACAGTTGATTTTGTAACTATCAAGCACGATCATGCCGTTCGGTGATTCCGACTGAAAATTCTGCGTAGCGCTGAATTACGTTTGTGAGGCTTGTTTGGCGTTGTGGATCACGATGTCGAAACCCTCATCCGCGGCCGGCGGCACGAAGTAGCTGGTAACGCGATCGAATTCCGCGTCGGTGGCGGCAAAAGGGTGCAGACCTTCGGCATTTCGACGGTGTAATCGCTCCCTGCAGATTTCATCTGGGAGATCCAGAAAGTGGAGGCGATGCTCGCAATCGGCCTTGGTGAACAGTCCGCGCATCCAAACCCGCGTATCAGGCGTGTTCGCGGCAAAGTCGAGCACGACCGACACGCCCGACGACAACAGATCGATCAGATGCGGCTCCAGCGCAGCGCGCAGTCGAGAGGAGCAGCGCACATAATCGGCAAGAGTGCGCATCTCGTCCCCGAAGAGGGCAGAGAGCCATTCATCTTCGCTGACGACGACCGTGTTTGGAGCGCGTCCCAGGTCCGCAGCAAGGGTTGATTTGCCGGCCGCTATCTTGCCGGAAAGCAGGTGAAGGGTTGCAGTACTTTTGGTCATTTTGAAACCTCTTGGCCACCGCAATGCGGAGCCGTAGACATGTCACAGGCGAGTTTCCCGGTCCGGGTGTTCAGACCGGGCAGGTAATTCGGGCGCAGCCGACAATAATCGCGATGTGAAATGTTCGAGGCATGCGCAATCCCTAACGCCCATTGTGGAGTTGTTCCAGCCCATGCGAGAATAAATTCTGGACCGTCGAACAGAGTCTCGGAGGCAATGCGCAACGGTGAGCGATTTTGATCAGGAAGCGCTGGCGGAAGTCTACAATAGGGGACTTGCCGAGGAGAAAGCTGGAAATCGCAACGCTGCTGCCGAAGCCTATCGCCAGGCGCTGAGGCTGGATCCCGACGACCATGGCGGAGTGTCAATCAGGCTGGCGGCAATGGGGTTGGCTGCTCCTCCGGAAAAGATGCCGGACGCCTATGTCGCTACTCTGTTCGATCAACATGCCGACGATTTCGATGATATTCTGGTGGAGCGGCTGCGTTACGACGTACCACTGCAGCTGCGCCAGTTGCTGCGCGACCAGGGGATCACCCATCTGGACCGAGGCCTTGATCTTGGTTGCGGGACTGGTCTTGTCGGCATGGCGCTCAGAGATTGCTTCAACCACCTGACCGGCGTGGACCTCTCCGAACGCATCGTGGAACTGGCATTCGACCGACAGGTTTATGACGATCTTTACGTTGGAGAGGTTGTGTCGTTCCTTGAGGAGTTCGAGGCGGAGGACGGCGATGGTTTTGCCCGCTGGGACATGATCGTGGCTGCCGATGTGTTCCCCTACCTTGGACGTATCGAGCCGATGATTGCGGCTACGGCTGCCAGACTGCCACCCGGCGGATATTTCGGGTTTTCCACCGAGACGTTTCCTGACGGCGTTGCCTGTGATGATCCGTACGCGGTGGGTTCAGGCAGACGCTTCGCTCATTCCGGTTCCTATATTCGCAACGAACTCGAGAAAGCCGAATTCGAGATCAGGGTCATGGACGCGATCACAGTTCGGCTGGAGGAGGGTGATCCGGTTCCCGGACACCTGGTCCTGGCTCGGTTGAGGGGATGATCGAACGAGAAACATAGCTGCAACAATGACATAGGCGGGCTGCGTCGCAGCGTGTTCAATTGACTTTTACGTAAAAGAAAGAATAAGATTGCACATGACGAATGCAGGATTCGACGTGCGCAAATACTATACCATAACCGAGTTGACGCGGGAATTTGGCGTATCGACGCGCACCTTGCGGTTTTACGAGGATGAAGGTCTCATTCAACCGGAGCGGCGGGGGAGAACGCGTTTGTTCAAGGCGTCGGACCGGCACCTGATCAAGGAGATTCTGCGCGGACGGCGCCTCGGCTTCACCATCGCGGAGATCCGCGAAATCATCGAGATGTACAAGGGACCGCCAGGTGAAATCGGCCAGCTGGAGCTGATGATGAAGCGTGTCGCCGAGAAACGCGATCAGCTGCACCAGAAGATGAAGGACATCAACGACACGTTGGCTGAGCTCGACAACGTCGATGAGGCCTGCCTCGCGCGTCTGGCCGAGTTACGGGTCGGAACCTGATCGTTCCCGGAAGCTGACGGTCAATTCGCCGGCGTTTCCTTGATCACCTGTTCGGTACAAATCTGAGCGATCTCCTGAACATCCGGGCGGGATTGCGCCTCTGCACCTTCTTGCAAGAGGACATTCAACAGGTCCTGCTCAATCAGGCTATCAACCGCACAGGCACAAAATCGGTTGCAGAATTGACCGTCGTTGTTTTGTGAGCATCCGCGTTCGCAACTGACAACAAACGCCTGCGCGGGATCTGCAGGCGTAGCAGGAACAACGAAGCTTGCGGCATAGAGAATTCCGACAAGGATGGGCTGGTGTATCAGATAGACGATCAGGCTGTGGCGCCCGGCAAAGGTGAGGCCACGCCCCAGTCTGTCGGACGCGTCGTATGACGCCGCCAGCGTCGGTAGCAGATTTCTGTCGACGGCAAACCTGGCTGCGGCGATCCCCAGCAACACTGGTCCAAACCACGGGAGCAGAGGAACAAAATCGTTGGACAGGACCGGCAGTGTCGATAAGCCTACCCATAGAAGCAAGGGTTGATCAAAGAGCGGTGTGACCAGGCTGGTTGACAATAGAATGACGGCAAGGCCGGCCAAAGCGCTGAGAACCGCCGGCAGGCGAAGAAACACGAGGCCGACAACGCTCGAAACCGCTATGCAGTGCAGGATACCAAAGAAGATATAGCGATCAGGCGTTGCAATGCGCGTGGCGATGGTGATGGCCAGTGCTGCAGCGCCCACCTGAGCCAGCCGAATTGCAAAAGATCGCCACCGGATGGTCTTGCCGTGTGCCAGCACAAGACTGAAGCCGACAAGGAACAGGAAACTGCCGGCAATCATCCGGGCAAAGATCCGCCAGCCGCCCTCCGCCGCCGTTCCCGGCGGAGCGTAACCGAAAAATTCCAGATCCCAGGTGAAGTGGTAGATCGCCATCGCGACCAAAGCCACACCGCGTGCCGCGTCGATGGCGGCGATGCGCCTCGGATGCGCTGCGGTCTCCTGTGCGGGTGTCATAGAATTCTCGTCTCCGGAATCAACTGACTATCGGATGCCAGTCAGGCGTGATCAAGACCTTCGAGAACCGCTGCACGGGCGGCCGAAAAATACTGACGACGGATGAGGACGAGGATAACGAGAAGCGTCGCCATCAAGAGAATGATGGGCCCCAGAAACCAGCCGATATATCCGAGCGACATGAAAATTCCGCGCAGGCCGGCGTTGAAATGCTTGCCGGCAAGCACATTGATCGCAACCGCGCGTTTGACGGCAAGCTCTGCCTCGCGTCGGTCGTCATCGACATGGTCCACCATGGGGATGGCGCCGACCAGTATCTGGCAATAGTTGAACAGCCGGTACGACCAGCCAAATTTGAAGAATGAATAGGCGCAAATGGCAATCAGCCCGGCGACCTTGAGCTCGAAGGCCGCCCGGTCGACGGAAATGCGAAACGGTATGTCGGCCATCACGTCGAGGACCTGGTCGGCCGCGCCCATCAACGCAACGCAGCCGCCGATGGCAAACAGCGCAGTGGAGGCAAAGAAACCGGCACCGTGTTGCAGTCCGGTCAGAATACTGGTGTCAATGATCTTGAGATCTCGACGCAGGCTATTTTCGAGCCAACGGGCGCGATGCACGTTCATGATCTGCGACAGGCTGGGCGGCAGGGCGGCTATCTGCCGGTCGGTGCACCAGGCAAAAACCACCCAGGCGATCAAGCAGACAAATACGACGCCGAAGTCCAGAACAGTCATGGGTCTGTGTGTCACGAATCAGCTGCGAGGAAAAGCTGTCGTGCCGTTTTGGACTGTGGCAAACCGGCATTTCGTGTCCGTCAAGCGCAAAATTTTTTTTCACATTTTTGTCACCATAAATCTTTGAAATGGCTTGCACCTTTTTTCACAAATTCACCGTCCGGCCGCATTGCTGCCGCAGAGCCGTCAAAATGCTGTTGCGAATGACAGCGCGTTGGATTAGAAGCTCCGCCTACCACATGGCCAGACCACGCGGCTTGGTGGTGAAGTTGGGGCATTCTAAGTGGAGCCAATATGGAAGATACCGTCCAAAAATCCTGTTGGGGCGTGACCGCCCGGGCAGTGATTGGGTTTGTAGGACTGCTGGCACTGGTTTATCTCTTCGGGGGACTGTAACCGACACTTCCTGACATGTGATTTGAAAACGGCGTGGGGTGACCAATCCCGCGCTGTTTTGCGTTTGGGCCCCGGCATTTCCCGTGGAACGTGTCGCAGGCAAAGCAGCGCATGACGGTCGAAACCTGCATTCGCCGTGTGTTTCCGTCTATAAATCGCACACCCAATGACGGTTCTTGCGAGACTGTGATGTTTCTTTCGGTATTTGATGTGTTCAAGGTCGGGATCGGTCCGTCCAGTTCCCACACAATGGGTCCCATGACAGCCGGCGCAAGATTTCTCGACGAGCTGATCAATGGTGACTGGCCGCGGCCTTCGGGTGTTGTCGTCGACCAGCTGAAAGTCAGCCTGCACGGATCTCTCGCCTTCACCGGGGTGGGGCACGGAACGGACAGAGCCATCATCCTCGGCTTGGCTGGCGAACATCCGGAAACAGTCGATCCTGATGCGATGGACGCCATCATTAAGCGGGTCGAAGAGACGGGAACGGTCACGCCGGCCGGGCACCCGTCCTATCGGTTCAACCCGCGTAACGACCTTGTTTTCGACCGCAGCAACCCGTTGCCCGGACATGCCAACGGCATGACGTTTAGCGCGCATGATGCGGACGATCGATTGCTGTTGAAAGCCATATACTATTCGATCGGCGGTGGATTTGTCGTGACGGACCTGGAGTTGGAAGCGCTTCACGCGGCGTCTGAGCCGGTTGTGGAAGCCGGGGTGCCTTTCCCGTTTCACAACGCCGAGGAAATGCTGGCCATGGCGCGGGAATCGGGGCTGAGCATTGCAGCGATGAAACGGGCCAATGAGGAACTGCATCGATCGTCTGGAGACCTGGATGACGGGCTCGACCGCATATGGAATACCATGAGCGCGTGCATCGATCGCGGTCTTGGCGGCGAGGGAATCATGCCGGGCGGTCTGAAGGTCAAGCGCCGCGCCAGAGCGATCTACGAAAAGCTTCAGGACGAGTGGAAGACAAACAAATCCAATCCGCTGATCGCCAATGACTGGTTGAGTGTCTACGCCATGGCCGTCAATGAAGAGAACGCCTCGGGAGGACGCATCGTGACGGCGCCGACCAACGGTGCTGCCGGCGTGATCCCGGCGACGGTTCGCTACTACCTGCAGTTCCACGATGGGTCCGATGAAAAAGGTATGCATGATTTCCTGCTCACTGCAGCGGCCATTGGCGGCATCATCAAGCACAACGCGTCGATCTCGGGAGCCGAGGTTGGCTGCCAGGGCGAGGTGGGATCTGCATCCGCAATGGCGGCTGCGGGTCTTGCAGCAGCACTGGGCGGCACCCCGGAGCAGATCGAAAACGCTGCGGAAATTGCGCTCGAGCACCATCTCGGCATGACCTGCGATCCGGTGGCCGGGCTGGTTCAGGTTCCGTGCATCGAGCGCAATGCTCTTGGAGCGGTCAAGGCCGTGACGGCAGCTTCACTGGCATTGCGAGGCGATGGCAAACACTTCGTACCGCTTGACGCCTGCATCGAGACCATGCGGCAGACCGGTCTCGATATGAATGAGCGTTACAAGGAGACGAGCGAAGGCGGACTGGCCGTCAACGTTGTTGAATGCTGAGGCGGGGCATTGTGGAAACATGCCGGGAGGTCTTGACCCGCTCCGGCATACCGTTACCTCAGGAGGATGACCCTCAATCTCGTCAAGTTGTGTGTCGGCGTCGATGCCGTTGAAGAACTGCAGGCGCATGTCGATTCGAGCCTTGAACAGAAGCGGGATCGCGGTGAGGAAGTCATTCAATTCCACACGACGCGCATGATTCCGAAACGCGCCGATGAGCTGATTGATGGCGGATCGCTTTACTGGGTCATCAAGGGAAATATTCAGGTTCGCCAGCACATAGAAGAGATCAGGCCGTTCACTGATGTATCGGGCATATCGCGGTGCCGCATCGTGCTTGAACCACGGCTTATCATGACTGAATGGCAGCCGCGGCGGGCTTTTCAAGGTTGGCGGTATCTGCCGTCGAAAGATGCGCCACGCGATTTGACGCGGGGTCGCAGCGGATTGATGGCATTGCCGCCGGAACTTCGGCGCGAGTTGGCCGATCTTGGACTGCTTTGAAGCCGCAGTTAACTCATCCGTGACAGGCGATGACGGGTAAGCAGTCAAATTGCTGCTTCAATTCGCGCAATCATGCTCTAAATTCGTAGTGTCGTGGTAATATTGCGAAAGCGGGATGTGCCGATACCGTGAAAATCGGCCCCGTCCTGAAATGGGAGCGGTCTATGCAGAGACGTGACGTCACCGCAAAGCAGGGTTCGCAAGAGGTTGCGGGCGACGGCGATTCGCAATCCTCCAAGAACGATATTGCAGATTTTCTCAATGCGGCCCGTGCAATCGCTCCTCAGGCGGGTGGAGGGTCAGGACGACTGGTGTTTGCACTCGACGCCACCATGAGCCGTCAACCGACGTGGGATGCTGCCTGTCGGTTGCAGGGGGAAATGTTCAACGCTGTCGGTCGGGCAGGGGGGCTGCAGGTGCAGCTTGTCTATTTTCGTGGATTCGGGGAGTGCCGATCCTCAAAGTGGGTCAGTGACACCAACCAACTGCGTGACCTGATGACCCAAATCGACTGTCGCGGCGGTCACACGCAAATTGCCAAAGTGCTGAAACACACGCGTGAAGAAACGGTGCGCAAGCCGGTAAGTGCGCTGGTCTATATCGGCGACGCCATGGAAGAGAAGATAGACCGGCTTTGCCAACTTGCCGGGGAACTCGGGATGAGAAAGGTACCCTGCTTCATGTTCCAGGAGGGACACGATCCCGCCGCGCAAACGGCTTTCCGCGAAATCGCACGGTTGTCTTCGGGCGCCTACCTGCGGTTCGACAGCAACGCCGCTGGTGCGTTGCTCAATTTGCTAAAGGCGGTAGCGGTCTATGCATCGGGTGGATTGAAGGCACTGGAAGGGCACCGCAGCCGCGAATCGCGGCTCCTTTTGGAACAGCTTTCAGGACGGTGAGGGCGACCGCGTCGTGACGTATATGTTCTATACCGTGGTGTCTGCCCTTCTGCTGGCCGGGCTGGCTGCTTTGTTCGTGCGCATGGATGCGCGCCAGCTTGCGATAGTGATGCGCTTCACGTTGCCTGTTCTGCTGACCGCAACCGGTATCGTCCTGACGATCCTCGGACGAGCCAGCGTTGCTTTCGGACTGTTCGGACTTGCCGCCATTCTGTTCGCACGAGCGCGCGCTCGTTCCCGCGGCACCCGCTCCCGCAACCAAACATCACACGTTCGCACCGCGGCGCTTGAAATGGAATTGGATCTGGATACCGGCGCAATGAACGGCCTGGTTCTGGCAGGCCGTTACGAAGGGCAGGAACTCAACGATTTGGATGAGGAGGATTTGCTGTCGCTTTACCGCGAATTGCAGCAGGATCCGGAAAGCACGCAGGTGCTAGAAGCGTATCTTGACCGTCGAATGCCCACCTGGCGCGATGGCTTTGAGACGAATTCGGACGACGGGCTGGGTGCTGCGCCAGCTTCGGGCCCCATGACTAAGGAGGAAGCTTACGAGATCCTTGGTCTTTCTGCTGGTGCGACCGAGGCGGAAATCCGCGAGGCGCATCGCCGCCTGATGAAACGCGTGCACCCCGACACCGGCGGGTCTGTCTTTCTCGCCACCCGCATCAACGAGGCCAAAGATGTTCTCCTGCGTCGTCATTAAATTATCCCCACAACACAATACCAAATCCGAGGACGCGCTCGCCGCATTTGCCGCCGACCGCCATCATTATTGCTGGGTCGCCCAGCAGCCATAGCCCTTTTTCTTCAGGGCTTTACATGCCTTCCAGGCTTGAGACTTGCCCGAAAAGCCGGCAAACCGTGCTCGGTGAAGCTGTTCGCCCTTGCGATGCGTAACCACCGTGAACGGCTTTGCCTTGGCCACGATCCCGCCGGTTCGTGATTGTGCCTCAGCCAGCATTGCCTGTGCGGCATCACGGGTCGGCGTTGCGCCGATCTGAACCACCCAGCCAGAGGGCGTGCTCGCGGTCACGATGTTATCAATCGGTACCGCGTCATCATTCGCATTGCTGCTTGGACGGGGAGACGGAGCGGCAATGGCGCGCTGTTTCTTCAACCCGTCGATAAGTGCCTCTTTGCCGACCAGCGGCCTGTCAAGCGGAACCGGGAATGATGCCGCCTTTTGGGGACGAGCGTAGGCAAGCGCGATTCGAGAGTCCTTGTAGTCGCGAAACGTTGGGACCGGCCCGACTTTCGGCAACGCGACCTTCATCGTAGTCGGCGCGCCGCGTGCAATCAGATTGCCCCTGCCGCGCTTCG
The DNA here is from genome assembly GCA_965228435.1 of Hoeflea sp. Taxonomy (GTDB): domain Bacteria; phylum Pseudomonadota; class Alphaproteobacteria; order Rhizobiales; family Rhizobiaceae; genus Hoeflea_A. Next base: position 6,571,235 of record OZ245818.1, read on the forward strand.
ATGCCTTCGGCAGATAACGCGCGATCAGTTTCTTCATCTGCGCATTCCGGCTGGCGCCAGTCTTGCCACCCATGACCACTGCGACGATGCTGCGACCGTTTTTGCGGACGGACGTGACAAGGTTGAACCCGGAAGCCCGGATGTATCCGGTCTTGATGCCGTCGACACCTGAGACGGTTCCGAGCAGCCGGTTGTGGTTGCCGTAGCGTGCTTTGCCGTATTTGAAGGTGCGGGTGGAGAAGTAGTGGTAATGGTGCGGAAAATGTTCCCGCAGAGCCAGCCCCAGACGCGCCATATCGCGAGCCGTGGTCTTTTGCTTGGAATTGGGAAGGCCGTGGGCATTGCGGAAAGTAGTCTTGCTCATCCGCAGCGATCGTGCCTTCCGCGTCATTTGCCGGGCAAAAGCCGATTCGGAACCACCAAGATGCTCGGCCACTGCGGTCGACACGTCATTCGCGGATTTCGTCACAAGCGCGTAGATGGCCTGTTCGGCAGAAATCGACTGGCCGGCTCTCACACCCAGCTTCGAAGGCTGCTCCGCGGCGGCATTCTTCGACATGCGAATGCGTGTCTTCTTGCTCATGCGGCCGCTGTCGATTGCCTCGAACATCATGTACAGCGTCATCATCTTGGTCAGCGAGGCAGGATACCGCGGCGAGTCTGCGCCCGACGAGTAGAGCGTCTTGCCGGTTTTGGCGTCGATGACGATGCCGGCATATTTCGAATTGGCTGAGGCCACACCGGTGAGGACGACGATCAGCAATCCAGCCAACACCAGGTAGGCGAGCCCGGAAAGGAATGAGAATGGGCCTTTTTGACGGCGTAGACAGACTTTTGAAGCTGTGTTCACGTTGGAGGTTCCATCCATTGACGCTGTTCCATACGCCGGAATCGAACACACCGCCGGCGACGATCATTTCGAGGCACGGTATGGGTACAGCGTTACCAATCCGTTTATGGTTTCGCATTTCTTGAAGTTTCGCCTTGAATTGAATCAACCGCAGGTGTGATTGTGTTGCGGTGCACAAATTTTGTTGACTTTCTGTTGCGGTGCATATATTTTGGGCACACGGACTGGATCTCCAGGAGCACCCAGCCGTTATCCCGACCCCCCGCGACAATAGGATATCGTGATGTTCTCTTTTGATGACGCCAGCAAATACGGCAAGGATGCCATGGACAACATGCTGAAAAGCTATTCGGCATTCACCCAGGGCATGCAGACCCTGACCACCGAAGCCACGGACTATTCGAAAAAGTCCTACGAAGACAACGCAGCCGTCGTCGAAAAGATGATCGGCGCGAAGTCCTTCGAAAAGGCCTTTGAGATCCAGAGCGACTACGCCAAGTCAGCCTACGAATCATTCGTTGCCCAGGCCACCAAGATGAGCGAAATTTACGCTGATACGGCTCGCAAGGCGTATGAGCCTTATGAGGCTGCTGTTGCTGCTGCGACCCCGGTACCGGCGGCTGCATCCAAGAAGGCCGCCTGATCTAGCGCCCAGCGCCTTTAATCAGGACGTAATCGCGTACCCGGTGGCCATGTGGTCGCCGGGTTTTTCGTGTTGCACCCAAGCAAACACGACAAAGTGAGTCGGGGTGAGAATCTGCGCCTGACAGCCACAGACCGAGTGTGGCGGCTCTGCTCACGGCGGCGCAAAGAAATGGGGTAGATCGCATGTTCGTCAAGGGCTTAAAATTGCACAAAAGCGAACTAGATTAGGGTAGACTGCAAACGGTTGGGAATGTCGGCAGGGGACATAGCCCAAATGGAAGCACGGGACGAAGGATCAGAATGGTTGCTGAGCCAATAAAGGCAACTGCAGACGACAACGACAAGGACGGGGACGGCAATAGCAATGGCAATGGCGTCTCGGTCATCACGCGCACCCAGAAGAAGCTCAAGAAACCGAGCCTCTACCGCGTGCTCCTGTTGAATGACGACTACACACCGATGGAGTTCGTCGTGCATGTTCTGGAACGGTTTTTCCAGAAAGACCGGGAGGCGGCGACGCGCATCATGTTGCACGTCCACAATCATGGTGTCGGCGAATGCGGCGTCTTTACCTACGAGGTGGCTGAAACCAAAGTCACCCAGGTGATGGATTTCGCGCGCCAGAATCAACATCCGCTGCAATGCGTGATGGAAAAGAAATGAGGATATAAACGTGCCGACATTTTCCCCAAGTCTTGAAAAGGCGCTGCACCAGGCACTGACATTTGCCAATGATCGCCATCACGAATACGCGACGCTTGAGCACCTGCTTCTGGCGCTGATGGATGATTCCGACGCGGCTGCCGTGATGCGTGCCTGCGGTGTCGATCTCGATGCCCTGCGTTCGACCGTCACGGAATATATCGACAACGAACTGCACAACCTGGTCACCGGATATGATGAGGATTCGAAGCCGACCTCCGGGTTCCAGCGGGTGATTCAACGCGCGGTCATTCACGTTCAGTCCTCTGGGCGGGACGAAGTGACGGGCGCCAATGTCCTGGTCGCGATCTTTGCGGAGCGTGAAAGCCATGCCGCCTATTTCCTGCAAGAGCAGGAGATGACCCGGTATGATGCCGTGAACTTCATTTCCCATGGGATCTCGAAACGTCCGGGTGGGTCGGAAAGCAGGCCCGTGCGCGGTGCAGAAGATTCCGAATCGGAAAGTTCTTCTAGCCCCTCCGACAGCGAGGAGGGCGGAAAGCCGAAGAACCAGGATGCGCTCAGCGCCTATTGCGTCAACCTCAACAAGAAGGCGCAGGACGGCAAGGTCGACCCCCTGATCGGACGCGAGAAGGAAATCAACCGAACCATCCAGGTGCTCTGCCGACGCTCCAAGAACAATCCGCTCTATGTCGGTGATCCGGGCGTCGGAAAGACTGCGATTGCCGAAGGGCTGGCGCGACGCATCATCAACAGCGAAGTGCCCGAAGTGCTCGAGAATGCAACCATCTTTGCGCTCGACATGGGCTCTCTGCTGGCCGGAACGCGCTACCGCGGTGATTTCGAAGAGCGGCTCAAGCAGGTCGTCAAGGAGCTCGAGGAGTTGGAGGGAGCGGTTCTCTTCATCGACGAGATCCACACCGTCATCGGCGCCGGCGCCACTTCGGGCGGGGCCATGGATGCGTCGAACCTGTTGAAGCCGGCGCTGTCGTCTGGCGCGATCCGGTGCATCGGTTCAACGACCTACAAGGAGTTTCGCCAGTTCTTTGAAAAGGACCGGGCGCTGGTGCGGCGGTTCCAGAAAATCGACATCAACGAGCCGACCATCGATGACGCGGTGGAAATCCTCAAAGGCCTGAAGCCCTATTACGAGGATTATCACAAGGTTAAATACTCGAACGACGCGATCAAGACCGCGGTAGAGCTATCGGCGCGCTACATCAACGACCGGAAGCTGCCGGACAAGGCCATCGACGTGATCGATGAGACCGGCGCATCACAGATGCTGGTCGAGGAAAGCAAACGCCGCAAGACCATCACCGAAAAGGAGATCGAGGCGACGATTGCCTCAATGGCGCGCATTCCGCCGAAATCCGTGTCGAAGGACGACAAACAGGTGCTTGCCAATCTCGACAAGCAGTTGCGCTCCGTTGTCTACGGCCAGGATACGGCAATCAACGCGCTCGCTTCCGCGATCAAGCTGGCGAGGGCCGGTCTGCGGGAACCGGACAAGCCGATCGGCAGTTACTTGTTCTCGGGTCCGACGGGTGTCGGTAAGACCGAGGTGGCGCGGCAACTGGCAAGCGCACTGGGTGTCGAACTGCTGCGCTTTGACATGTCGGAGTACATGGAGCGTCACACGGTTTCCAGGCTGCTTGGCGCGCCTCCCGGTTATGTCGGCTTCGACCAGGGCGGCTTGCTGACCGATGGCGTCGACCAGCATCCCCATTGCGTGTTGCTTCTCGATGAAATCGAAAAGGCGCATCCCGATCTGTTTAACATCCTGTTGCAGGTCATGGATCACGGCAAGCTGACCGATCACAATGGCAAGCAGATCGACTTCCGCAATGTCATTTTGATCATGACGACCAACGCCGGCGCCGCCGATCTCGCCAAGCCTGCTATTGGTTTCGGGTCTTCCAAGCGCGAAGGCGACGACATGGAAGCGATTAACCGGATGTTCTCGCCGGAGTTCCGCAACCGTCTGGACGCGATCATTCCGTTCGGTTCGCTGCCGACCCCCGTTGTGCATCAGGTTGTGCAGAAGTTCGTTATGCAGCTTGAGGCGCAATTGGCTGAGCGTGGCGTGACCTTCGATCTTTCTCAGGATGCCGTCGCATGGCTGGCGGAGAAGGGGTACGACGAACGCATGGGCGCCCGTCCGCTGGCACGCGTCATTCAGGAGCACATCAAGAAGCAACTGGCTGACGAAGTGCTTTTCGGCAAGCTGAAGAAAGGCGGAACCGTCAAGGTCACGGTCGCAAAAGACAAGGATGGCGAATCCGGTCTGAAGCTCGAAGCCGTGCCGGACAAGGAGCCGGCGAAGCCCCAGAAGGAAGCGCCTGTCGCGCGAAAGAAGGCGGTGGTCAAGGCAAAGGTCGCAAGCGAAGACAAGCCCGCACCGAAGCGTAAACCTCGCTCTTCGCCGACTCCTCCGGAGGGCGAGCCGGCTACAAAGACAGTTGCTCCGACGAAAACGCGCGGCAGTGCGGTGCCGAAGGTTCCGCGCAAGAAGGAGTGACCGCGTCAGCGACCTGGATACGCGATCGCCTTGCAGAAGGTGATCGTCGCGTTCCCGCGGCGGCCTCCTCGGTTGCCGATGCGGTCATTGAGGATCCGGACCTCGTCGAACCCCTGTTGGAGTGTCTTGGCGACGGCGACCCAGCCGTCGTCTCCCACGCGGCCCACGCTGCGATGCAGGTATCGGCCAAGAAGCCGTCGCTTTTCGATGCTCACATCGAAGACCTGATGGCATTGCTGAAAGCACTGGATCAGTGGGAAATCGGCGAGCAATTGCCCAAGATCCTTGTTTGTCTGCCATTAAACCGCGAACAGTCCGGGCGTCTGCACGATATTCTGAATGACAATCTCGACAGCCGCTTCAACATCGTCGCGGCTTGTTCGCTGCAAGCGGTTGTCGACTTGGCCAGAGACGGCCTGATCGACCGGGGAAGGGCGCGTCGCACACTCGACGCTGCGTTGGCCTCCGATAGAAAGGCACTTTCCGCACGAGCGCGAAGACTTCAGAAGGCTGCTGCCGCCTTTTTGTGAAGCTGCTTTCCTTGTTGTTCTGTTCAGTCTAACACGACGGGATGGACGCCCAATCTTCCTTCCGAAAATGGCCCTATTTCCTTATGGGCGTGCGCGGCATCGTTTCGGCGCCGGCATTGATCCTGATGGCGGCCTTCGTGGGCTTCAGCGGCTTCGCCTTCGAATCGGGGGTGCCGCTTGGTCAGGCTCTCTTTATGACCGCGACCATTTGGGCACTGCCAGCAAAGCTGGTTCTGATTGGCGCCATGCTGGCGGGCGCCTCACTTCCGGCCGCCGCATTGGCCGTAGCGTTGTCTTCCATGCGTCTGATGCCGATGGTAGCAGCACTGGTTCCCGTTATCCGTACGCGCTCGACTCCAACCTGGCTGCTGTTACTGCTGTCGCACTTTGTGGCCGTCACGGCCTGGGTGTTCACAATGCAACGTATTCACACCGTTCCGCGCGAGGGGCGCATCGCCTTCTTCGCTGGTTTCGGCTTGACCCTTTCTGTGGCCAACATTGTGCTTGTTGCCATCACCTACGGCGTTGTGAGTGACCTGCCGGAGATGCTGGCGGGCGGATTGTTCTTTCTGACGCCGATCTATTTCCTGACTTCGATCTGGGCCTCGGCGCGACACCCTGAGGTCTACTACGCGATGCTGATCGGATTGTGTCTGGGACCCGTCTTCCATGTCATCAATCCGCAGCTGGGATTGTTGTTTGCGGGAATCGTCGGTGGCACCCTGGCATTCGGCCTGGAGCGCGCCGTCCATGCTCGCAGAAAGCGTCGCAATGCAGCCGAGTGAGTTTTTCGGTGCCTGGTGGCCATACATTTTCATCGCCGTTGCGGGCTGGCTGGCAACGGATGTGTGGCGCTGGCTTGGCGTGCTGATTGGCAACCGGCTTCTTGACGACTCGCTTGCCCTGATCTGGGTGCGCGCTGTGGCGACGGCTCTGGTCGCGGCCGTGATCGCCCGCCTGATCCTCTTTCCAACTGGCGCCTTGGAAGCAACTCCGATGGCTTTGCGGATCGTGGCCACGATGGTCGGCTTCGGGGCTTTCATTGTGTCCAGACAGCGGGTGGTCGTCGGGATAGTGGCCGCCGAGGCCGTTCTCATCGGTGGCATGGCGCTGGGATTGTCCACCGCTTTCGCCGTTGGGTGAGCGCGCTTAGAGCAACACTTGCTGAAGGCGCTTGATATATTCGATTTTCATGGTCGCTTCTTCGTAGCCGCGATCGATCGCTTCGCTGGCGCGATGAAATTCCGACAGGCCAATATCTGAAAGGCGGGGCATCATCAGCAGATCCGGTGGATCGCCGGCGAGGCGGGCACGAGAAACCCGATCCTGGATGATATTGAACGATTCGACCATGACATTGGTCATGCCGAGGCGAGCGGATTTGCGTTTGTCGATGGCTGAAGGAAGATCTTCGTTCTCATCCGAGGGCGTTTCGGATGCCGCGTGTCTGACGACGGCCGAACGACCGTAAAGATCGTAGTGAAGGTTGACGGCGACCACCAGACGCTCTTCCTGTGCCCGGCATACGGACACGGGGACCGGATTGACCAGCGCACCGTCGACCAGGACTCGGCCATTGCATTCGACGGGTTCGAAAATACCAGGCAGCGCATAGGAGGCATGGATGGCGGTTGCGAGTGAACCGCTGTGAATCCAGATTTCGTGTCCGGTGGCGATCTCCGTCGCAACGGCGGTGAAAGGGCGATCGAGGTCCTCGATGTCGATATCGGACAGATGCTCGCGCATCCTTTTGCTGAGCCGCATTCCTCCGAACAGCCCGCTTCCGCCGATCGCCAGGTCAAGCAAGGCGACGATACGGCGCATCGTCAGACTGCGGGCAAACTCCTCCAGTTCATCGAGCTTTCCCGCCAGATAGCAACCGCCGACGAGAGCGCCGATCGACGTGCCAGCCACCATGCTGACCTTGATGCCGGCTTCGTCGAGCGCCCGCAGCACACCGATATGCGCCCAGCCGCGCGCCGCACCGCCGCCGAGAGCCAGCGCTATCCTGGGCTCCTTGGTCTTCTGCAGCACAGCTTCGGCCTCCAAGTCGTCGATTTCATCCATAGCCACCCCTACAATCCGATTATCGCCAATTTCAGGCGGCTCGGATGGGTGCCTCAGGTTAACACTGGAGATCTTTATCTATTCTTGACGCCAGTCGCTCGGCTTAGTGGTCACCGGCGTAGACTTCTTCCGGATCGAAAAGCGGCTGGTCTTCGTTCATGGCCAGCGTGGCCGGATCACTTCCAAGCTCAATGCGACGGTAGAAGCAGCTTCTGCGGCCGGTGTGGCAGCTTGCATCGTGACCCCCGACGCTCACTTTGAGCACGACGGCGTCCTGATCGCAGTCGGTCAGGATCTCGTGCACCGTCTGCAGGTTTCCGGAACTTTCGCCCTTCTTCCAGAGCGCTTTGCGTGAGCGACTGTAGTAGTGGGCTGTTGCGGTCGATATCGTCAGGGCCAGCGCTTCACTGTTCATGTGGGCAACCATGAGAACAGTTCCATCGGTGACATCGGTCACGACCGCGGTGATCAGTCCGTTGGCGTCAAATCTGGGTGTGAGAGCCGTGCCTTCTTCAAGCGCAATCTTGTCCTTCGGCGCTGGCGCGAACCGCTCCGCCGGATCCGGTTTTTCTGCCATTGATCAATCGCGGCTGCGCAGCATCGACATGAAGCGCGCCTGCTCCTGTGGTTCGGTTTTGAACTGGCCGGTGAAGGTCGAGGTGAGGGTCGTCGAGCCCAGCTTCTGAACGCCCCGCATGGCCATGCACATGTGCTCCGCCTCGATCATGACGGCCACACCGCGCGGTTTGAGCGTCGTATCGATCGCTTCGGCAATCTGGGCGGTCAGCGCTTCCTGGGTCTGGAGGCGTCGGCCAAAGAGTTCCACCACACGTGCGATTTTGGACAAGCCCAGGACGCGTCCATCGGGAAGGTATCCGACATGGGCCTTGCCGATGATGGGAACCAGGTGGTGCTCACAATGGGAAAAGAACGGGATGTCCTTGACCAGGACCAGCTCATCATAGCCGGACACTTCCTCGAACGTCCGTCCGAGGACCTCCTTGGCGGATTGACCATAGCCGGAAAACAGTTCCAGGAAGGACTTCGTAACACGAGCTGGCGTGTCTTTGAGGCCCTCACGGCTCGGATCTTCACCAATCCAACGCAGCAGCACGTCCACTGCCGCCCTGGTTTCAGCCTCGGTTGGCCGCTGCACCGGCGCGCCTTCCGCTTCGTCTCCCGTTTCTTTCGGAAAACTCTTGATAATGGCGTCCATTGTCACATGTTTCTCCGCGACGACAGGCGTCGTTACTCTAACGGGTGGACCACTGCACCATCCCGTGCGGCAACACAACCCTTGTAATGATGTTACCGATTGCCAAAATAGGGTATAGACGTCGGAAATGCCAATTTATTGGCGACGTTATGGTGTCGGAATCAGGGACCCTGCCGGATCCGACGTGACTGCAAACCGGGGCGTGAATGCATGATAGACGAGGTCTACAACGCAAAGATTCTGGAGTTTGCGGGCAATATTCCACGCATTGGCGTTCTTGAAGACGCGGACGCTTCGGCTCGCGCGCATTCCAAGCTCTGCGGATCGACGGTCAAGGTTTGGCTCAAGCTTGATGGAGATGTCGTCAGTGATTTCTCCCACGAGGTCAAAGCCTGCGCGCTGGGACAGGCCTCGTCGGCAATCATGGCCAACAACATCGTCGGCGCTTCCACAGCCGAGTTGCGGAACGTACGCGAACAGATGATTGCCATGCTCAAACAGGGCGGGCCGCCGCCGGACGGCCGATTTGCGGATCTGAAATTCCTGGAGCCGGTCCGCGAGTATAAGGCCCGGCATGCATCGACATTGCTCACCTTTGACGCTGTCGTCGATGCCATTGACCAGATCGAGAGCAAACGGGCGGATGAAGCGGCTGCTTGAGGTCGTTATAGCCAGCCGAGAACCATGACAGCCAAAGGCCGAAACTACGACGGTCCGTTCCGCAAGACGCCCGGCAGACTGTTCGGGATGGGTTTTGTCCGGCTCTACCAATTGACGCTGTCGGGTTTCGTGGGAAATCACTGCCGACATTTGCCGACCTGTTCAGAATATTCCTACGAAGCCATTGCCAGGCATGGGCTCTGGTCTGGCGGCTGGCTCTCCTTCTTCCGCGTTATCCGCTGTGGGCCCGGTGGAACACATGGTTTCGATCCGGTTCCTGAGGCACTTCCGGACCGCATGAAATGGTATTTGCCATGGCGCTTTTTCGTGCGCCACAAATAGCGCGGTCGTCAGCTATTGCGTTGCAATAGGCGGTGAGGCGGGCTAAAAGGCGTCCGCTCGGCCCGGAGGCCGTGACACCACAATCAACCACCCGCGTTCGTTGGCGGGACTGGACAGGAGCATATTCTGATGGCTGACGCCGTTTCTCTTCGATTCCCTGATGGATCCGTCAAAGAATTCCCCGCCGGCACGACTGGCCGCGCGGTTGCCGATGGAATTTCGAAATCGCTTGGCAAAAAGGCCGTCGCCATAGCGATCGACGGTCAGGTCGGCGACCTCAGTGACGCGATCACTGATGGTGCCGTTGAAATTCTCACCCGTGAAGACCCGCGCGCCCTGGAGCTGATCCGCCACGACGCCGCGCATGTGATGGCGGAAGCGGTGCAGGAGCTGTATCCGGGCACCCAGGTAACGATCGGCCCGGTGATCGACAACGGTTTCTATTACGACTTTGCGCGCAACGAGCCGTTCACGTCGGACGATCTGCCCAAGATCGAGAAGAAGATGCGCGAGATCATTGCGCGCAACGAACCGTTCACGAAGGAAGTCTGGTCCCGCGATGAAGCCCGCAACACCTTCGCCGAGATGGGTGAATCCTACAAGGTCGAGTTGGTGGACGCGATCCCTGAAGGGCAGGATCTGAAGATCTACCGACAGGGGAAATGGTTCGATCTTTGCCGCGGACCGCACATGGCGTCGACCGGACAGGTCGGCAATGCCTTCAAGTTGATGTCGGTTGCCGGCGCCTATTGGCGTGGCGATTCCAACAATCCGATGCTGACCCGCATCTACGGAACGGCCTGGGCCGACCAGAAGCAACTCAATGCCTATCTCCACATGCTGGAAGAAGCGGAGAAACGTGACCACCGGCGGCTTGGCCGGGAAATGGACCTGTTCCACTTCCAGGAAGAGGGACCCGGCGTGGTCTTCTGGCATGCCAAGGGCTGGAAGATGTTCCAGAACCTTGTTGGCTACATGCGCCGTCGCCTGGATGAGCACGGCTATGACGAGGTCAATGCACCGCAGATCCTCGACAAGACGCTGTGGGAAACCTCAGGCCACTGGGGTTGGTATCGCGAGAACATGTTCGCGACCGAGACGGTCGATGACCGGGTGTTTGCCATCAAACCGATGAACTGTCCCGGTCATGTTCAAATATTCAAGCACGGTCTGCGGTCCTACCGTGAACTGCCTGTAAAACTTGCCGAATTCGGCAACGTACACCGCTACGAACCCTCCGGAGCGCTGCACGGGTTGATGCGGGTGCGCGGCTTTACGCAGGATGACGCCCACGTGTTCTGCACCGAGGAGCAGCTGGCCGCCGAATGTCTGCGGATCAATGACCTGATCCTGTCGACCTATTCGGATTTCGGATTTGACGAAATCACCGTGAAACTCGCGACCCGGCCGGAGAAGCGTGTTGGAACCGACGAGATGTGGGATCACGCAGAGGAAGTCCTCTCAACGATCCTGAAACAGATCGAAGCCGATTCGGGTGGCCGCATCAAAACCGGGGTGAATCCGGGTGAGGGCACGTTCTACGGTCCGAAATTCGAGTACACGCTGCGCGATGCGATCGGTCGTGAATGGCAATGCGGAACCACCCAGGTCGATTTCAACCTGCCTGAGCGGTTCGGTGCGTTCTATATCGACAAGGATTCGGAGAAGAAGCAGCCTGTTATGGTGCACCGGGCGATCTGCGGCTCGATGGAACGCTTCCTGGGTATCCTGATCGAAAACCATGCGGGTAACATGCCGCTTTGGTTCGCACCGGTTCAGGTGGTCGTTGCAACGATCACTTCGGATGCCGACGATTATGCGTCGGAAGTTGCTGCCAAGCTGAAAGGTGCCGGGCTCAAGGTCGAGACGGATTTGCGCAACGAGAAGATCAACTACAAGGTCCGCGAGCACTCGCTAACCAAGGTACCAGTGATCCTGGTTTGTGGAAAACGCGAAGCTGAGGAGCAGAGCGTCAACATGCGGCGTTTGGGCAGCCGCGACCAGCAGTCCTTGTCGCTCGATGAAGCTGTTTCCCAGTTGACGGACGAAGCGCTGCCACCGGACCTTCGTCGGCAACAGTAACGCGGCTTAGAGCAAAGGGCGATAAGTTTGGATCATTTGATGGCTGCAGATCGGCTCCACTCGGCAAGGCGCGTCGCGCAGTGCGATGTGGTGCATCGGGCAAGCGGCGCAACGCAGCCGATGGGCCGATATGCAGCCACCCTTCGGGCCGGGCGATTTTGGCCCCTGGCGTCGTTGGCTTGCACTTGTGGTGGGGTGGCACCACGGCGAGCAATCCGCCTAGCCAGAGCCCAAAATCGCCACGGTCAAATGGTGCAAACTTATCGCCCTTTGCTCTAGTCGAGGAAGACCTCGACGTCGACGTTTCGGCCTGCAACGACCTTGAAATCGCGTCGAAACAGGCGTTCCTTGTGGTGGGCGATGGCCGTGTAATCGCCCTCCGCAAGAACCAGCGAGGGGAAGGCGCCGACGCTTTCGCTGATCAGATCACCGGCTGAGTTGGTGATTGACCAGGCGGTGTCGGCGATCGCTTCACCGCCTGCTTCCGCCACCAGTTTCAGGGTCAGCTGGGCAGCCCGGTGTTGGATCGTGGCCTCGGTCATCTTGCCGGCTTCGACCCGGATGTCGGACCGTATGACGGCATTGACCGCGCCGTATTCCGACACGACATGGTAGATGCCGTCATTCAGCCGGGTGACCTGGTTGGGCCGGATGTCGGCAATAATCAGCTGGCGCTGGCCGTTGATGTCGCGTTCTTCGGAATAGATCGAAAAGCGCAGTTTGGGGGCCGGAATGCGGCCATCATTGCCTGACACCGCGTTGAGGATCAGTCCTCCGGCGTTGAGGATGAAGCTCTGGGTGTCGATGGGATCATTTGTCGGAACCGAGACCTTGCGGGTCACGCCGGCCAGTCCGAAGGCAACGTGGACGAAATAGTCGCCGGGTTCGAACTCGAAATAGGCCTGGCCACCCTCGGATGTCGCGAGCATCGGCAGTTTTCCGGAATCGTCCGGTATCGGGTGAAATACCCGCCACACCAGACCGTGCTCAAGCGGCTGTCCGCCTTCAACGAGCAAAGCATCCAGACGAACGCTGCGGAGCAGGGGCACACCTGATCCTACCGGGCGTTCGGCCTCGGGCGCGACAAACGGTGTCAATGTCGGAAGATCAAGCGACAGCGAGTTTGACGGGTCCGCTAGGTTCTGTGCAGACACGCCTGCCGGCTGCAAACTTGCAGCCAGAACCATGGCCAAACCCAACGCAAAGAAGCGCGATGATTCCATACCGTCCCCGATCTTGTGTTTTGTTTGAAACGGATGCATGGCTTTTTCAAGGCCAGAAATGAGTAAAGGTAAAGAGCCAACGATGAATGATGCGTTGAAATCCTATCTCGAAACCCGACGTTCGGTTGCTGCGAATTTGCTGACCGAACCGGGGCCGGATGAAAAGACGATCCGATCCATTTTGACCGTTGCATCCCGGGTGCCGGATCACGGCAAATTGGCGCCGTGGCGTTTTATCGTGATCACCGGCGACGCCCGTCATCGTTTGAGTGCTCAGTTGGGTGAGATTGCGCTCCGCAACGACCCGGACATGCCTCAAGAACGGCGCGAGCAGGATCATACCCGCCTCAGCCGGGCTCCGGTCGTGATCGCTGTTGTCAGCCGCGCTGGTGAGCATCCAAAAATTCCCGAGTGGGAACAGATCCTTTCAGCCGGGGCCGCATGTACCTGCCTTTACATGGCGGCCAACGCGCACGGATTTGCCTGCAACTGGCTTACGGATTGGATCAGCTACGACCGGGAGGCTCTGAAACTGCTGGACGTCGGCGAAGATGAAAGACTGGCCGGCTTTCTTCACATCGGCACGTCAGACGCGGTTCCCGCAGACCGTCCGCGTCCCGACATAGACGCCATCACCACCTGGATCGAATAGACGGGGTCGAGCATGTTTTATGAAACAAAAGACAACCATCATGGGCTGGCCCATGATCCGTTCAAGGCGATTGTCGCGCCGCGTCCCATCGGGTGGATCGGGACCAGAGGCCCGGACGGGATCCATAACCTCGCTCCATACTCGTTTTTCAACGCGATCAGCGATGATCCGAAGATGGTGATGTTTGCCTCGGACGGCAAAAAGGACACCGTTTCCAATATCGAAGCCAGCCGAGAGTTTACGGCCAATCTGGCCAGTCGCCATCTTGCCGAGGAAATGAACCGCAGCTCGGTCGACGCGCCATCGCACGAGGACGAGTTCCTGCATGTCGGACTGACGGCAAAAAAGGGCAGGCTGGTGGACGCACCCTATGTGGGCGAAGCGCTGGCAGCATTGGAATGCAAAGCGCTGGACATCTTTCGGCCGACCACACTGGATGGCACGCCGTCCGGCTACATCATGGTGATCGGTCAGGTCGTCGGTATCCATATCGATCCGGAAGTCCTCCAGGACGGGCGAATCGATATGGCTCAGGCGGCGCCGTTGGCGCGATTGGGCTACCGCGACTATTGCCACGGTGCTGATGTGTTCGAGATGAATCGACCGCTCTGGAAGGAATGAGCGGGACTATCCCGACGTCAAAACACCGGCGGCACGGGCACGGTCGAGTATGCGCCGCGCCTGCTTCAGGTGTGGTCGATCGATCATCTTGCCGTCCAGGCTGAGAACACCGACCTCATCGCCAGCCTCGGCAAACAGATCAACGATGCGCGTTGCGTGATCGACAGCCTCAGGCGACGGCGTGAAAACCCGGTTGATGGTCTCGACTTGCGCCGGGTGGATAGCCATCTTCCCGGAAAAGCCGTCGCGGACCGCCGCACGACATTCCTTTTCCAGGCCTTCGGCGTCGCGAAAGTCGACGAAGACCGTGTCGATCGCCTCTACACCCGCCGCAGCGGCTCCCAATAGGGTCACAGTCCGAGCGTAGCGAAAGAGATCGGTGTAGACGCCATCGGCATCGCGATTGGTCTCCACACCAAGATCGGCCGACAGGTCTTCTGCGCCCCAGGACAGGCTTAGAAGGCGGGGCGATACCCCGACATAGCTGGCCGCATTGAGCGTTCCGAGTCCGGACTCGGTCACCAGCGCGTGGATACCGATCCTGCCTTCATCAAGTCCGGCTTCAGCTTCATGCACTGCCATCATGGCGGACAGTTGCTGTATGTCGGCGCCATGTTCGCATTTCGGCAGCAAAAGGGCATCCGGTCGCCCGGCGATCACGGCCTTGAGGTCATCGTCCGTCAGGCCGGACGAGAGCGGGTTGACGCGAACCACCATCCCCTGGTCGCGTGTGGTCGCAGGTTGAGCCGTCAGAAAATCGCGGGCGCTCTCTCTCGCCACGGCCTTTTGAGCAACAGCAACCGAATCCTCCAGATCAATCAGCAGGCAATCGGCACCGCTTGTCAGGGATTTTTCCAGCTTGCGTTCGGAATCACCCGGTACGAACAGGTAAGATCGCATGGGCTCAATCCGGTCTCTTGCGCATCATCGCCTGGCGACGACAGCGGCCGACAAGAACATCATTCTGATTGAAGCCCCGGTGCTCGAACTCGACAATGCCGCGGTCGGGCTTTGATTTCGATTCGCGCACCGAAATGACTTCGGATTCGACCCGAAGCGTGTCGCCGTGAAAGAGGGGGTGAGGAAAGACCACATCCGTCATCCCGAGATTGCCGATGGTCGTGCCGATCGTTGTGTCGTTGACCGAAATGCCGATCATCAGCCCAAGCGTGAACATCGAATTGACCAGTGGTTGGCCCCATTCGGTCTTGGACGCGAAATCGAAATCGATATGCAGCGGCTGCGGGTTCAATGTCATGTTTGAAAACAACATGTTATCGGCTTCCGTTATGGTTCGCCGCAAACTGTGCTGAAACACGTGACCCGGTTCAAATTCCTGAAGATACAGTCCCGCCATCGAGGTCCTCCTTGTGGCGCGCAACTTATACAAATGCGGCGCGATATCCAGCCCATTCGGAGGTGTGTCTCGCCGTTGGGCGAGTTGATCATCCTAAGCGGGCGTTAATGGATATGGTGAACCGATCGTAAACCTTTTAGCGGCTATGGTTGGTGCGAGGGATTCGGGGTAGCTGCGGGACGACGCATGATCATTCAGAAATATCTCCAATGGTCGGAAGGGGCTGGTGCGCGGGATCGGGCGAGGGCTGCCAATGCCCTTGGACGCGCGTATTCGCGCTATGATCTGTCGACGGAGGAAGCGCGGTCGGCGGAAGCGGCCATGGCGCTGCTGCTTGATGATCCGTCGCCGATGGTGCGTTTGGCGTTGGCCGAGGCGGTGGCTACCAGTGAAAATGCACCAAGGGCCATTGTTCTTGGACTGGCGAGAGATCAGCTTGAGGTGGCCGGATTGATAGTCTGTTGTTCGCCGCTTCTCAGCGACGCGGATCTTGTCGATCTGACGGCGGACCGTTGCCCGGGAATTCGTCGTGCCATCGCGTTGCGATCGGAGCTCTCACCGTCCGTCTGTGCGGCTCTGGCTGAAATTGGAGAACGCCTGACCGTCCTCGAAATCCTGGACAATCCAACCGCGCGGATTGCCGGTTTGACCCTGCGCCGTATTATGGAACGCTTCGGAACGGATGGCACCATCAGGGCCAAGCTGCTCGACCGGCCTGATCTGCCGAGTGATACGAGACATGCGCTGATCGAGGAAGTCGGCAGTGCTTTGGCAAAGTCCAGTTTCGTTTCCGGTGTGATTGGCCGGAACCGTGTCCTCTCAATCACCAGCGAGGCCTGCCAACTGGCAACGCTGGAGCTCGCAAGCACCGTATCCGGCGATGAAATGCCGGCTCTGGTGGAACATCTGCGAGTTTCCGGCAAACTGACCCCGGCGTTTCTCATGCATTCGTTGTGTGTCGGTAACATCGATTTCTTCGCCACAGCCATTGCTTCGATCTGCAGTATCGAGCCACGCCGGGTCCACGGATTGCTGGTCGATGGCAAACGCAATGCTATCCGCGCCCTTTATCGGTCCGGTGGAATCGATCCAGATATTTGTGACGTTTTCGTCGATGCAACACTGCTCTGGAGGGAAGCATCACGGGCGAAGACCGCGCCAAGCGCTTTGCGGATTACTGACGAACTCGTAAGGCGTCACAGGTCTGCCACCAGCAAGGCGACCAGAGAGTTGCTCCTGTTGGTCGAGAAACTCAATCTGAACTTCCGCCGACAAGCAGCTCGCGATTTTGCAATGTCGATGACACGCGCCGCCGCCTGATTTCTGTCCGCGCTACCGTTCGGGGAACGGGCGGTGTCGGTTTCAAGCGCGGCTTTCGACCAGCGCGGAATTATCTTGCCCTAAACAGGGCAGGATTTCATGCAGGATACTAGTTCTCTAAAGCAGCTGTTTGAGTTGCTCGCACGGCTCTATGGTGCGGAAGGCAGGCATGGCGGTGACGAAGCAGCCACTGCACTGCGCTCGGCGGTTTCATCCTTTCCACGTATCGTGCCTGAACCGTACAACTACCTCCCCGGCGTCGCTGAAGCGGCGCTGGCGCTCGACCCCCATCCGGATGCTGCAATTGTCGCCAACGCCCTGCCGTCAATTCGTTGGTTTCATGTCGTCGATAGCCTGCAGTCAATCGGGACCGACATGGGAAACAGGATGCTTGTCTGCGAGTTGCTCGGTCCAAACGGAATGGTGTTTCATGAGAAGGTGCGTGTCGGGCTCTTCGTGCAATGTCCGAACCTGGACTACGTGACGCGCAGCCACACTGCGGAAGAGACCTACGTCATCCTCGGTGGCGAGGGATATTGGAGCAAAGGCAAGGACGGGTCGGTTTTGAAGAAAGCCGGCGATACTGTCTTCCACCCATCTGGAATTCCGCATTCCAGCAGAACCGCGGACATGCCGACGATCGCCGCCTGGCGTTGGAGCGGCGATATTCGCTACGACACTTATGCATGTGCGGGATAGTGATCGACAGCATCCGACCTCAAAGGCGGGATCGCAGGTAGCTGTCGTTAGATATCCAGGTCTTCCACGAACTCCGCGCGCTCCTGAATGAACTGAAAGCGGGCTTCGGCCTTCGTTCCCATCAGGCTGTCGACGGTTTTGCGGGTGTCGTCTGCATTGACCTCGTCGATCTCGACCCGCAGCAGAGTGCGCTTGGACGGATCCATGGTGGTTTCCTTCAGTTGCGCCGGCAGCATTTCACCAAGACCCTTGAAGCGACCAATGTCGATCTTGCCCTTGCCTTTGAATTCCTTCTCAAGCAGTTCAACCCGGTGCTCGTCATCACGGGCATAAAGTGTCTTGCCGCCCTGTGTGATCCGATAAAGGGGCGGCACGGCGAGATAGAGGTGCCCGCCACGGATGAGATCCGGCATCTCCTGGAAGAAGAATGTGATCAGCAGGGAGGCGATGTGGGCGCCGTCGACGTCGGCGTCCGTCATGATGATCACACGCTCATAGCGCAGGTCGTCATCGCGATATTTGGTGCGGGTGCCGCAACCCAGCGCCTGGACCAGATCGGCAATTTGTTGGTTGGCACCAAGTTTGTCGCGACCAGCGCTGGCAACGTTGAGGATTTTGCCGCGCAGGGGCAAAATGGCCTGGTTTGATCGGTTGCGTGCCTGCTTCGCTGATCCACCGGCCGAGTCACCCTCGACGATGAACAGTTCGGCGCCGGCGGCAGTGCCCTGGGAACAGTCAGCCAGCTTGCCGGGCAGCCGCAGCTTGCGTACGGCCGACTTGCGGCTGACCTCTTTCTCCTTGCGCCGGCGGACGCGTTCGTCGGCGCGCTCGAGGACCCACTCGAGTAGCTTGCCGGCTTCCTGGGGGGAGTCAGCGAGATAGTGGTCGAAGGAGTCGCGAATGGCGTTCTCGACCATGCGCTGCGCCTCGACGGTTGCCAGCTTGTCCTTGGTCTGGCCGACGAACTCCGGTTCGCGCACAAAGACCGACAACATGCCGGCCGCTGAAATCATCACGTCGTCGGTGGTGATCATGGACGCACGCTTGTTGCCGGTGAGCTCGGCATAGGCCTTTAGACCGCGGGTCAGAGCGATGCGAAATCCGGCTTCGTGGGTTCCGCCATCCGGCGTCGGGACCGTATTGCAATAGGAATTGACGAAGGCATCGCCCGTGTACCAGGTGATTGCCCATTCGACCGTTCCGTGGCCGCCATTCTTGTCGGTGCGCCCGGCAAAGATGTCCCGGGTAACCTTGTGCTCGGCGCCGGTTGTTTCGGTCAGGTAGTCCTTGAGCCCGCCAGGGAAATGGAAGACGGCCTTGTCCGGGGTGCCCAGCTTCTGGTCGATCAGTGAGGGGTCACAGGACCAGCGAATCTCCACGCCGCCGAACAAATAGGCCTTTGACCGCGCCATCTTGAACAAACGCGCAGGATCGAAGCGGGCACCCTTGCCAAAGATCTCCTCGTCCGGCCGGAAGCGTACTCGGGTTCCCCTGCGATTATGAACTTCGCCGAGGTCTTCCACTTTCGACTGGGTCACGCCGCGAGAATAGGTTTGCCGATAGAGCCTGCGATTTCGCGCAACTTCCACCTCGACCCTTTCCGAAAGCGCATTGACGACGGAAACGCCGACGCCGTGCAGGCCACCGGACGTCTCGTAGACATTGGAATCGAATTTTCCGCCCGCATGCAACGTTGTCATGATGACTTCGAGTGCCGATTTGCCTTCAAGCTTCGGGTCCGGATGGGGATCAACGGGAATGCCACGGCCATTGTCGCTGACGGTCAGGAAGCCTTCGGTATCCAACTCCACTTCGATGAAGTTGGCGTGGCCAGCGACCGCCTCGTCCATCGAGTTGTCGATGACTTCGGCAAACAGGTGATGCATCGCCTTGGCATCGGTGCCGCCGATAAACATGCCGGGACGCATGCGGACGGGCTTGAGGCCGTCGAGATACTGAATGTCCTTGGCGGAGTAGGAGCCATCACCACCGTTCGGCGCTGGCTTGGCCGCTTTGCCATTCTTGCGCTTCTTTTCCTTGCGAGGCGTTCCATTGCTCGGCGGCGGGGTGGGTTCAGAATCACCCATTCCGGAAAAGAGGTCGTTGTTGTCATCCATCAAGCGGGTCGAGCCTCGATCGTTTTCGCGAGTGACGCTGGTGACCCAGGCCGCCATTCGCAAGTGATTCGAATCGGTGCAAGTCTGCCAGAATCCGCTGAATCTTGCGAGCCTTAGCGGAATGCGGCCGACCTGCGGTCAACAGCCTGAACCCTGTCAAACGCCCATGTTGTTGTTGTGTCCAGCCGCTCAGGAGCGGCTGGAGATGGGCACGTAGTCGCGTGAGGTCTCACCGGTATAAAGCTGGCGTGGCCGGCCGATCCTCTGGTGGGGATCCTCGATCATTTCTTTCCACTGGGCGATCCAACCGACGGTGCGGGCCAATGCGAACAGCACCGTGAACATGGTCGTCGGGAAGCCCAGCGCTTTCAGCGTGATACCCGAATAGAAGTCGATATTCGGATAGAGTTTCTTTTCGATGAAATACTCGTCCGTCAGGGCGATGCGTTCCAGCTCGATCGCGACGTCGAGAAGCGGGTCGTCCTTGATGCCCAGTTCAGCCAAAACCTCATGCGTGGTTTTCTGCATGATCTTGGCGCGCGGATCGTAGTTCTTGTAAACGCGGTGGCCGAAGCCCATGAGCCGGAACGGATCGTCATGGTCCTTCGCCTTGGCGATGTATTCCGGAATGCGATCAACCGTGCCGATTTCGGACAGCATATTGAGGGCCGCCTCGTTGGCGCCGCCATGGGCTGGGCCCCAAAGGCAAGCAATGCCGGCTGCGATACAGGCGAATGGATTGGCGCCCGACGAGCCAGCCAACCGGACCGTCGACGTCGATGCGTTCTGTTCGTGGTCTGCGTGCAGAATGAAAATCCGATCCATGGCACGTGACAGCACGGGATTGACTTCATACTCCTCACAGGGAACCGCAAAACACATGTTGAGGAAGTTCGCGGCGTAATCGAGGTCGTTCTTCGGATAAATGAACGGCTGGCCGATGTGGTATTTGTACGCCATCGCGGCAATGGTCGGCATTTTTGCGATCATGCGAAGGCTGGCGACCATCCGCTGGTGCGGATCGGTGATGTCTGTGGAGTCATGATAAAATGCCGACAGGGCACCGACAACGCCGCACATGATGGCCATCGGGTGAGCATCCCGACGGAACCCGGTGAAGAACCGTGACATCTGCTCGTGGATCATGGTGTGGCGTGTCACGCGATAATCAAAATCGGCTTTCTGCGCCTTGGTGGGCAATTCGCCGTACAGCAGCAGATAACAAACCTCTAGAAAATCCCCATGCTCGGCCAACTGTTCGATCGGGTAGCCGCGGTGCAACAAAATGCCGGCATCTCCGTCGATGTAGGTGATCTTGGATTCGCAGGATGCAGTCGAGGTAAATCCGGGATCGTAGGTAAAGACACCTGTCTGCTTGTAAAGACTTGCAATATCAACGACATGTGGACCGACTGATCCGTTCAGAATGTTTAGATCGACGTCGTTGCCATCGACAGAGAGCTTTGCCTTCGATTCCGTCATACTGTTTCCTTTCAACATCTGTTGCGGTCTGGATCCGGGTGAAATCCGGATCGGCCGTAAGCTGTTTGCGCCGTTGCTAGCCGATTTAGCGGACGCTGCCAAGATAGGCATAAGTGTAATGTTGCGCTGCGGAACCAAAGCTGGCCCGTATGCACCAGCTTGCCTGGGTTCGCCAGTTAAGTTGAAAAAACCTAAAGCGCTGTTTTGTTGTTAAAACAAACGGATAGGGGCCAGGTCATCATGTCGATTCTGAATGTACCTCCGGTCCCGCATTACACTCAGTTGGCGATCGATTTCTTTCTTACTATGCCACGCTGCGATTTTCCAGTGCCACCAGCAACCTCAGGCCAACTGGTCCTTTATGCGAGCCACGGCCTCTTCCTTGCCAAGCACGGCAAGTATGTCTGCTACGCCGGGTGCATTGGTGCGCCCGGTCAGCGCTGCACGCAACGGGGGGAACACCTTGCCCAGCTTGAGGTCGGCTGCTTTCGCGTAACTTCGAATGAGCGCTTCGAGGGTTTCAGTTTGCCAATCAGTTGCCGCCTCCAGGACCGGAAGGAGCCCGGCAAGAACGTCGCGGCCTCCGTCTGCCAGTGTTTTCTCGGCCTTGTCCTCGTTTTTGAGCGGTCGCTGATCGAAAATGAACCGAGCGCCATCGGCAAGTTCAAGAAGCGTGCGCGCCCGTTCCTTCAGAGCGGGCATGGCGGCGATCAGTTTCGAGCGCATATCGTCCGTGAATCGTTCGCTGAAAAATGACCCGTCGTCCATTTCCGGGAAAAACGCCGCCAGCGCATCGGCCAGCTTCTCATTGTCGCCATTTCGGATGTAATGGCCGTTCAACGCGTCGAGTTTCTTGAGGTCGAACCTCGCGGCGCCTTTGTTGACGTCGGCAATGTCGAACCATTCGATCATTTGATCCATGGACATGACTTCGTCGTCACCATGGCTCCAGCCCAATCGAGCCAGGTAATTGCACAGCGCGTCCGGCAAGTATCCCATGGCACGATACGCTTCCGCCCCGAGAGCACCGTGACGCTTGGACAGTTTGCCACCATCTTCGCCATGGATAAGGGGGATATGCGCCATGCGCGGGACCGGCCAACCCATGGCGTTGTAGATGATCGTCTGACGGGCGGCATTCGTGAGGTGGTCATCTCCGCGAATGATGTCAGTGACGCCCATATCGTGGTCGTCAACCACGACCGCGTGCATGTAGGTCGGATTTCCATCGGAGCGCAGGATGATGAAGTCATCGAGATCGGCGTTGGGAAACGTCACGTCTCCCTGAACAACATCGGAGACAAGTGTGGCGCCATCGCGTGGTGCCTTGATCCGGATTGCAGGAGCGACACCCTCTGGTGCTTCTGCCGGATCGCGGTCGCGCCAGCGTCCATCATAGAGCGCGCGTCGACCCTCAGCGCGAGCCTGTTCGCGCATCTGTTCCAGTTCCTCCGGGGTAGCATAGCAACGATAGGCCTTGCCGAGCCGGACCAGGTCCTCTGCGACCTCGCGGTGGCGATCGGCACGGGCGTATTGAGAAATCGGATCGCCGTCCCAGGTCAGTCCCAACCAACTCAGGCCGTCGAGAATGGCTTCCACGGCCTCCGGCGAGTTGCGACTCCGATCCGTATCCTCGATGCGCAGCAACATCTTGCCGCCGCGGTTCTTGGCGTAGAGCCAGTTGAATAGCGCCGTCCGGGCTCCGCCGATGTGAAGAAAACCGGTCGGTGAGGGGGCAAAACGGGTGACTGTGTCTCCGGTCATGGGTGGCCTCGACTGCGGGAGGATTGTCGGTTGAAAGCGTCCGACAACCCGGAGCTTCGGTGGCGGGTCATGGAACATCGGGCGTTTTTTATCAACCCCGGCGGGCAAAAAGTGCTTTGATACCGGACCATGAGCGATGCGCAGGCGTCAGAGAGCCGCGACCGGACAGTGCATGACATACCGGACTCGGGTAAACCGGTCAGTGGCGATCGAGTTGGCGGGTTGGCAATCGCCAAAGCCTCGTTCGTGTCGGCGCTTGGTCAGGAGGCGCGATATGGACATGGTTTCCTCTGGATACCCGTTGGCCTGGCGACCGGGGCCGCGGTGTGGTTCAACCTGGCCCGCGACCCACCGCTTGCTTGGATCGGGTTGCTTTTCTTAGCCTTTGCCATTCTCTTTATTTTCAGTGCCAGCTACCCCATCCGCCGAGTTGCCAGCCTGCTTGTGTGTGCCGTGCTGGCTGGCATGCTGGCGTCGGCGCTTGAAACCTGGCGCCACTCCACGACGCTCCTCGACAGTGGGGTCACCACACACGTCACCGGCACTGTGCTGTCGCGAGATGTCGATGAGCGAGGCCGATGGCGCTACACCATTGCGATTGAGGAAACGAGTGATCCACATATCAGGCGACCACCTGAACAGGCTCGCATTCTGGCGAGAGGCAAACATCAGCCGATCAAGATCGGGCAGCGCATCTCCGGTCTCGCGCGGTTGCAGCCCCCCTCTGGTCCCGCGCTTCCGACGACATTCGACTTTGCTTTCAATGCCTATTTCAATGGTCTTGGAGCGTTTGGATTCTTTCTGGGTTCGCCAACTCAGGAACCAGCGATTGAGGGAGATGCGGGAGCAGGGCGAGATTGGCCTGATATGGCGCTTTGGCTGGCGCAGTTGCGGGAGACCATTGCGCTGCGGATCAGGGAAGCCCTTCCAGGTGAAACGGGTGCATTTGCCAGTGCGTTGACCGTTGCCGACCGCCGGGCAATGAGCGAGGAGACAGTCGAGGCGCTTCGTGCCAGTGGTCTTGCCCACGTCCTGGCGATTTCAGGGTTGCACATGGCCCTGGTGGCCGGCACCGTTTTCATGGCGGTTCGGTTCGGACTTGGGTTGTTCCCCGGGGTTGCTCAGGGGTTCGCCGTGAAGAAGCTGGCCGCGATTTTGGCCCTGCTGGTTGCTACAGCCTACCTGTTGATTTCCGGTGGTAGTGTTTCGACCCAGCGCGCCTGGCTGATGCTGGCGATCATGCTGTGCGCCGTGATGATCGATCGGCCGGCCCTGACGTTGCGCAATGTCGCCCTGGCCGCGATCTGCATCATTCTCATCTCGCCGTCAGCGGTTGTGGGCCCCGGGTTCCAGATGTCCTTTGCAGCCACCGCTGCGCTGGTCGCCGCCTATGGTTGGTGGCGTCAGGGTCGCACCGGTCGAGCCAAGGAGGAGCAGGGCGTCGGCCTCGTCGGTCTGGTTCTGGTATCCTTTCTCGGTCTGGCGGTGACATCGCTTGTGGCCGGTTTGGCGACCGCTCCGTTCGCGATCTATCATTTCCACCGCATAGCCGCCTATGGATTGCTGGCCAATCTTGCCGCGATGCCGGTGGTGACACTCGTGGTAATGCCGGCCGGTCTTGTGTCCGTGATCCTGATGCCCTTCGGCTTGGAGTATTGGCCACTGCAGGTCATGGGTGGCGGTTTGCAGGCGGTTATCAATATTGCCGAAGCCGTTGAAAACCTCGGCGGCATGATTGTCACGGGACGAATGGCCAATGGTGTCTTCCTCGGCCTGACTGGCGGTTTTCTGATGCTTGTGTTGGCTCGGTCTTGGCTTCGCTATCTCGGGTTGCCCGTCATTGCTCTGGCTCTCGGCGCGCAACTCGCTTTACCAACAACAGGGAGCGCAGATTTGGTGATCTCAGAAGATGGCCGCACCATCGCCCTGTTAGGGCCCGGATCGCTTGCCAGCAATCGTCCACGGCCGTCCGCGTTCCTTTTCAATCAATGGCAGCGGGCCCTTCGAATGCCAAACCACAGAGCGCCCGGCCACCTGGCGGCGGAACAATGGGATTTCTCTGGCAGCGACGATTCCGGTCAACCGATCTTCCTCTGCCGAGTAGGGGATCTATGTGTGGCAACATCGGGGTCAGGCCTTGCGATCGCGGTTGTTGGCGATCTGTCCTTGCTCGGTGCGGCCTGTGACCGTGCCGATATCGTTGTGACCGATCGCCCGATTCGCATGACCGGCTGTCGGTCCGGTGCTCTGCTGGTCACCGGCCGGATATTGCGTCAAACCGGCGCGCTTGAGATCTTTCAGGATGAAGGCGGCAGTCTGAAGATAGCGACTGCCGTCGGATCATATCGGCGCCCGTGGTCCGTGCACCGGTTTTACGACTGGAGAAGCAACACTTTTCAATTTGAGCAGCCGACGTGGGCTGTCGACGGGAGTGGCGCGAAATAGTCAATGATAGCGGCGGATCAGTCCGACCAGCTTGCCTTGAATTTGCACCCGGTCAGGGCCGAAAATGCGAGTCTCATAGGCTGGATTTGCGGCTTCCAGCGCAATCGACGCGCCCTTCCGGCGAAATCGTTTCAGGGTGGCTTCTTCGTCGTCGACGAGGGCCACGACGATTTCACCCGGATTGGCAGTCGCGGTGTTTTTCACGATCACGGTGTCACCGTCGAAAATACCGGCCTCTATCATCGAATCGCCCTTGACTTCCAGCGCGTAATGATCGCCACCGCCGAGCATTTCAGGGGGAACACTGATGTCGTGTGTGTTGTTCTGTATGGCCGAAATCGGCACACCGGCCGCTATGCGTCCCATGACCGGAACGGTGACAGCGGCCTCTGCCGCTTCGTTTGCCGGCGTGGGTTGAAGTTCCGGTTTGGGCTTTCCCAGGCTTCCTTCGATGACACTCGGTGAGAAGCCCCGGCGAGGCTGCAGCCCCGGTGCAATCGTATCCGGCATGCGAATCACCTCGAGCGCTCGAGCCCGGTTCGGAAGTCGTCGGATGAAACCTCGTTCCTCAAGAGCGGTGATCAGCCTGTGAATGCCGGACTTTGATGCCAGATCAAGCGCTTCTTTCATCTCGTCAAAGGATGGCGGAATGCCGGTTTCCTTCATGCGTTCATGGATGAAAAGCAGCAGTTCGTGTTGTTTGCGCGTCAGCATGTCCGGCTCCCGACTCAGCAGAAACAAATACAGAACATACACTATATGTTCCAGTTGTGTTCTGCAAGTGTCTGGAAAAATGCCCGATAAAGGTGAATGAATGGTGAAGGTGAGGAGGCGTGTTAATTGTACGGGACTGGATGCGCCGACGTGTGGAGAATTATCCGGTAGCGGATTGGATCTACGCCCTTGAGCAGTTTAGCATTCCATGCCGCGAGGGCTGGCCTGACGGTGGTTGATGGCGAGGGGCAACTCAGCCAGCTTCTGCTTCATTCATGACCGCTACGGTATCGGCAAGGTTTGCGACTGAATCGTCGTGCGTTATGAGGAGAACGCAGTAGTTTGGAACAAGTTCTCTTATAAGCTGCAGGATTTCAGCTTTTGTTGTCTGATCCAACGCCGACGTTGCTTCATCGAATATAAACAAATCTGACCCGCGATAGATCGCACGCGCAATGGCTAATCTTTGCCGCTCTCCGCCCGAGAGTTTAAATCCGCGTTCACCGATCTCGGTGTCGATACCTTCAGGAAGTGACTGGACGAGCTTTGCAAGTTCCGCCTTTTTGACGGCGCTCCAAAGCAACTCTGTGTCGGGCCTGTCAGTTAAGGCGATATTGAAAGCAAAGCTGGCCTTGAACATTACGGCATCCTGAGGAACAACTGAGGTTTTTCTCCTCAAATCAACGCCGTTGAGTTGGTTCAAGTCGATGCCGTTGACCAAAATCTGACCGCATGTTGGAGCCAGCAACTTGATGATCGTGCGAACTATCGTGGATTTTCCGCTGCCAGACTTCCCAACGAGAGCAGTGCTCACACCCCGCTTTACTACGAAGGAGACGTTTTTTGCAGCCCACCTTTCATTCCTATATTTGAAACCAACGTTTTGGAGCTGAATGCGGTCTATGCTCCCTATCGGAATAAGGTGTTCCTGCGGATGTTCCGCAGTCTCTGCAAAAACCTCCAAATATCGCTTAACCGCCTCGATTGATTGCCGAGTTCCACGGTAGGAGAAGCTGAAGTTCTCCATGGTCCGAAACATTTGCAAAACGCAAGTATTTGTTAGAACGAGCGCTCCTATGGATATCCGTTCAGCCGCAGCGTCGGCTACTGCTAGCCAAATGGCGGAAGCAAATCCAGCAACCAATATTCCTACGAGCAGCACTCCAAAGAGACAGCGGCTCGAATAGAAACGGACAAAAGCAGAGTGGGCCAAGCCAAGCTTGTTACGATAACCGCTCGTGATGGTGTTTTCGACAGCCAGGGCTTTGATGCCTTCGGCATTCAAAATTGCATCGCCCGCAGCGCCCTGTGCCTCAATCGTCTTTCCGAGGGCGATCTTAAGTCGTTGACTGATGTACTCGGTTCCTGCAAATAAAAATATTAAATAAAGTAAGATGGATACGAGTACGGTAGCGGATATGTGAATACTTACAAAAATAAATAATACAGTTGTTGTTAGTACAATATCAAAAATAATTTGTGCCAATTGAACGAACAAAATATTCGATATTGATTGCATTCCAGCCATACCCTGGCCGACGATCGAATCTAACCGCCCAATAGAGCGATTGAGATGAAACTCCAACGGGAGTGACAAAACATGCTGGAGGTATATTTCGCGGATACTGTTGAGAAGTTTGTTTTCTGCCGGCTGATATATCAACCACCGCTGTTCTGTAAGAAGTTTGGAAATTCCAAAAACTATCAGTGAGGAAACAATCAGTGTGATCGATTCCGATGCATGGTCGCTCCCGATTTCAAACTTGTCGATACCTCTTGCGAATAAGACGGGAGAAATCGACAAAAATGCGCTCGCCAAAAGTGACAACAGAATGCTTGTGCCCAGCAATGTCGCGATTGTCTGAAATTCCTTTTGCCGAACAATCGCCTTTGCCAAATCGATTGCTGGTTGTTTCAGATCCGCGATTTGCTCCTTGGCGTCATTGTCCAACTGCGTGTGTTCGATGTTCATTTCGCCCGATTCCTTCAATGACATCGACGATGGGGTCATATCGAAGAGCATTGACCTCGAGAGCCCGGGAAAGCGCTCCGGCGTGATGACCAAGACACCTTAAGAGCTGGGAGTCCGTCAACAAACGACCTATTTTCTCGGCCATCGCGCCCACGTCTCGCGGATCATCGATGAGGATCACGTTCAAAAATCTGATTGCGAATACAAAGGTAGACCTCGTGTTCGTCTTTAATCACGTGGCACACCCTCTGCCAGCAAATGCAAACACTCGTTAGAGATGTGGTTTACACTATATACAACTATTAAGGTTGTTTGGGAGTCCTAATTTGGACAGTGAGCGAACTCTGTGGTCTTCAGGCTGCGCGCAACCTTCCGAGTTGACATCAAGGCGGATGTGCCCCCGGCCTTCAGAGCGATGACAACGAAAGCATCGACCGCAGGCCATCGAGATAGACGTCGGTTCCTCGTTTGTTGCCGTGCTTGGTGGACCACCAAATGGCGGTCATACGAATTGTCGATTTCCCGAGGTTGTTGACGGTCGGTACTGTTGGGTTGTTGGCACGGTTAATCGCCCAATCCGGTCAATGTTCTGTCTCCGCATGGGCAGTCCTGCCGGATCGACCTCGGGCCAGGTCGATCCGGCTTCCAGGAAGTGGAACCGGATCAAACATAGGAGCAGGTCGCCGTGTCGACCGGGAGCTGGCAGAGCAACTGGATTTGATTGGAAGTCGACGTGATGCTGTTTTGAGACAGGGCCGACGCGCAAAAGGCCGCCACCAATCGGCGCGTTGGCAGTTCTCCGGATCGGTAGGTCCGCTCTTTTACCGATCCGGAGTTGGCCAAGGAGAGGGAATGAGAGTGTTGAACCCGCTCCTTCTCCCGAGACCGACCAATTGAGCGATGAACCCGTCCATTTCAGAAGTTACATTTTCCACGAGCTGACTGATCGCGCTGCTGGAAGGTCCGCATCGCTTGAGTGTCGGCTTTGACGTGAGAGTTGCCATAGGGCGGAGCCGTTGCACCGCGGAAATTCCGACGGGTGCTGGTTATTTGCTGAACCGATAGCTGCCTATTCGATATAACAATTTCCCCTCTATCCGACACAAATGATATCCCCATGTGGCATTGAACGCGAACGGCACGCCGCACGAAGCACATTCCAATGAACCTTGCGAGCTTGGACCTCAATCTTTTGCGGATTTTCGCGGTGATGACGGCGGAACTCAACACCAGGCGCGCGGGAGAAAGGCTCGGAATAAGTCAACCAGCGGTCAGCTCAGCGCTTGGCCGATTGAGGTTGACCCTGAAGGACGACCTTTTTGTTCGGGTCGGCAATTCAATGGTTCCAACGCCGACAGCAGAGACCCTACGAGCGCCAATCTGCGAAGCTCTAAAACAATTGGAGGAGGCCGTTGTACCGGGTCCAGTCTTTCGCCCTGAATCCTGTCGAACCAAGTTTCGGGTTGGTGGCGGTCACTACTTTAGGCGGCTTTATTTTGCCGATATTGCCAAGTCGCTGTCACAGCTGGCCCCGGAAGCCTCCGTGTTCATGCACAACGTCATTCAGACGCCCGCTCTGGAAAAACTGAAGCAGGGCGATCTGGACGTCTGCTTGACCAGCAAATCGAATCTGCCGGATGGAGTTACCGGGAAGTTGCTCTTCTGGGAGACCTTTGTTTGTCTGGCAACCAGCGGGTGTGAGGACCTGAGACGGGCGGGCGTCCGGCCGGGAGACCGCATACCTGCGGATATCTACACCGCGTTCGATCACGTCATATGTTCGCGCGATGGTGATAAGCGCGGAATGTTCGACCAGATTCTTGAAGAGCAAGGGTTCCGCCGGCGTATCGCCGAGACTGTTTTGGAGTTCCGGGACGTCGCCCGATCCGTGGAGCTCAATGGGTATTTCGGAAGCGTCCCCGCCAGGCTTTCGCGCTATGCGGAAACGATCTACCAGGTCACAGCCTATGAGCTGCCTTTTCAATCGCCGAAACGCACAGCGGCTCTCTTTTGGAGCAAATCGAAGTCAAACGACCCGGAGAACACCTGGTTTAGGAACCTCGTGTTCAGAACGATCCGCAAGAAAAATCTGCTCGATGACCTTAGCGGAAGCATACACAGGCCTGCGGAATCCGAGACAACCATTCGCATATGACCTGCGCATTGCGATGCCGGCCAAGACGATACTCAGCACCCCTTGAGGAACTGCCGCCTGTCAATGGTGCAGCGGGAATGGAGCGGCAGAGCAAAGCCGCGTGTCCTCGATCGCGCCGGAGGCAGGCGAGGGGATTCGGATGATGTGTCGAGCGCGGAGAATCGAAAGCGACGGTGACAAAAGCTCGAAACTATGTAATCTACTAGATAAGCATTTACTGTATATTTTATGTAGGGAATTTTGGTTTTAAATGTGAATATTAAAATTATATATGATATGGATAAATTGTTGAATATAAATACTTATTTCAAACGTTGACACTATTTCTGCTGCGTGTTTTGAATTCCCCGCATTGAAAGTCGATTCCTGCCTTTTGTTTTGGGGACAAGTCTACGCTATGAATAAATGGGATGGTGTAAGCTGGGATCTGCGTCCGGCGAAGTCGAGCTTCAACTGCATTGTAGTCAGTGGCAACTCGCATGCTTCAATCGCGGTTGGCGTCGAAGTATCATCCTTCGAGGCACGACCACCGAACCGGGTCGTTGCGGATCATCCGGTTGCCCGGAGCCTTCTCTCAAATCAGGACCCTTGTCGTTTAACCGTCATTAGACCAGATAAACGCCCGGTCCCATGACAGTGATGCTGCGGTGTGGTTTTTCAAATCCTCAACCCCACCCAAATGAACCTCAGTGTGGGATTTGCCGAGAGTTGGTGTGCCGTTTCTCGGCACAGTCACCCGAATATTGCTCCTGGCTTGAAATATACAAAAGCAATCTAGCGCCCCGGTTGAATTTCACGATTCGCCTGAAGCCGAGTGGCCGCGACGGGGACAGAAGCCCCGGTCTCAAGAGGCGGCATCCAGTCAAGCCCGTCGGTCCTCGGATGGCGCGGGCAAGGTGGCTCATGCCGGGGATCCAAATTGCGCGAAACAACTCCTCTGAACCACCGGTTGGCCGGTTCGTTGGTCAGGCGTCGGTGCCAATACATACGGATGTCAAGCAGTGGGGGGTCAAAGGGAGGAAGGTAAATGTCGAGGTCGAGATATGACGCAGTGGAGTACGCAAAATGTCCCGGAACATTTCCAATGAAATCGGTCGATGCAGCGGCTGTAACGACGCCCTTGAAATGAGGACTTGTCATCGCAACTCGTCGATCATGGCCATGCAGACGAAGCGTAGGATCCATGGTTCCGACCGTTCCGCCATCAATGGACCGGATGATTTGGGGAATGCTGCAGTAAAGGTCCGGTGGGATGCGTTCTCCAGGCGCAACGCCGTTTTCAATCAGCCTCGGGTGGTTTCGCCGGGCGACGCAAAGAAAGTAGAAACTTGCCACGACTTGGCTGTCGATCCACTCGGATGTGGTGACATCTCTGTCCAGGAAGACATCTGCCTTGCCGTTCCTGAGATATTCGAATGCGTGCTCTGCCGGCAAATCCAGGGACTTCAATACTGCTCGCGGTGCCAGTTTCGTGAACATATTGGTGAGTCTCGGCACCAGAAGCGAGCTGAAATAGTCGGAGCCGATAATGACGAAGCTCCTCTGGGCCTCCGACGGATGAAACCGGATCGCGCTCGACAGGGTCTCCTCAAGCTGACGCAGCGCCGAGCATACGGGAATATGCATAGCTTTGGCGCCAGCGGTGGGGACCATTCTGTTGCCGCTGCGAACAAACAGGTCATCGCCCGTGACATCGCGCAAGCGTCTAAGGGCCGAACTCACAGCCGGCTGGCTGAGGCCGACGCGTGCACCAGCTCGCGTTGTGTTGTGTTCGACCATCATGGCGTCAAAGACGCGCAAAAGATTGAGGTCGAAAGCCGCAAAATTCATCAGTCAAATACTCCCAATACAAACATCGAATTTCATGTCGGCCGCCCCGCTAACTACTGTTTGAATTGGAAACCAAACCTCCCGGATTTTGCGAATTCGCATCTTACGTGGGCGAATGTGGCGAATTTAGAAACAACCCTGCGGCGAGCTTAATTTTGACGGAGGCAAGAGTGAGCAACAACGGCGTAAATCAAGCGATCAGTCGCTACAAAGCTCCGGCATTGGACAAGGGGCTGGACATCCTGGAGTTGCTGGCCGGGTCTGACCGCGGCGCCACGCAAATAGAAATCGCACGACAGCTGGGTCGCACACAAAGCGAGATTTATCGCATGCTTGATACACTGTGGCGGCGAGGGTATGTGCACCGGAACAGAAGTGAAGGCCGGTACTATCTGGGGATCAAGCTTTCCATGCTCAAGGAGAGTGATGCGTCGATGA
This sequence comes from Hoeflea sp., assembly GCA_965228435.1. Lineage (GTDB taxonomy): Bacteria > Pseudomonadota > Alphaproteobacteria > Rhizobiales > Rhizobiaceae > Hoeflea_A. The sequence goes on from OZ245818.1 coordinate 6,603,600, forward strand.
GACGCTTCATTTCCGGAGCCGTGCCACTCATGAAAGACGCCGTACACAGGAGCTTGCAGTCCTGCCATTTGTGCCTCAATCGGTTGGGCCAGATCGTCATCGTTGCCAAGATTGAGCCGCAGGGTGTGTGGAGCGTTTCCATGAACGTAGACACCAACTCTCCCTGCGGCAATGCGGCAATATTGCTGACGGTAGCGGCCTTCAGTTCGAGGGACCGAAAGGACGAACTCGTCAGGGAAGTGTGTAGGTGGCGTCAACGGCCCGATTGGAACGAGCGCAATCTTCGCAAAACGGTTTCAAAGATCCGTCAAACAGGATTTGCGAGTATGCAGAACCCGACCGCCATCGACGTCACCGACCTGGCATTTCCCATAAACAGCGTCCAGGAGGACGCTTTGGGGGCTGTATTCTGCCCGCATCTCAAGCGCGAATGCGACAACGCGGACATGAACACGGTTGTGGAGGTGATGTCGGATCTTGCAAGGACACTGTCAGCCATCCCGTGATGTGACAAATCTGTCGCCGGCCTCGCAGTCCGGGCCGTGCGGCGCCTCCACAAACGGCTCTAAAACCGTGACACGATCTCCTGCTGGGTGAGCAGGTCTGCATATTTCTGCTCCATGTCGAACAGATTGGCCTCATGTGGCGCCAGCGCACGATCACCGACGCAGTCAACGGCAACAATGGTCTTGAAATCGTAGCTCATAGAATCGACAACCGTTGCGCGCACGCAGCCGGATGTTGTGCAGCCCGCCACGATGACAGTATCGACCGATTTGCCGATAAGCCAAGCGGCGAGTCCTGTAGAGAAAAACGCCGACGGTTGGGTCTTTCGGATAATGCAGTCGCCGGCTTCAGGTGACAACGCATCCACAATCTGACTGCCCGGTGCGTCTTCGGTAAGTTTGGCCAGGTTGGGCGCCTTGAGGCAAAAGATTCCCGTGTCGGCACCGTCATCCGCATAAACCATTCGCGTGTAGGCTATCGGAACGCCGGCAGCTCGGGCAGCGGGCAACAGTTTTGCGGTGTTGTCGATCGCCTCGGCAATGTTTCCGCCGCCAAATTGCTGCGGGTCGGCGAAGCCGTCGACGAAATCGACAACCACCACGGCCGGCTGGCGCCCGAACCCACTCGTGCCGCCATAACCCTGTCGCTTGTAGACCTCGAGGTCGGAAGATGAGTCGGACATTTGCAACCGCCGGTTTTCTGTCTCACTCTTCAAACCGATAATGCAGTGTCATCACCTGTATGGCAATACGTGCCACTTTATGCGGCTTTGTGCCAACGGACCGCCGCAATTCGGAAGCGGTTTGCGACAAACGCCGCATCGGTCAGGCAGGCGTTGCCGGCCGGGTTGGCACCGGTGACGTGGTAGTCGCTGAAGGCGGCACTCTGATTGACAAAGATGCCGGCGGTCAGGTTGCAGGACAAGCCTACGCCGGCAGTTGCAAATGCGTCCGCCGCTGCATCGAGCGTTGCCTCATCGGTGGCGTAGATGGAGGCTGTGATTGCGCCCTTTTGCGCCGCCAGAGAGGCCGCACTTTCGATGCCTTGCTTCACGTCTTTGACGCGGACGACGAAGCTGATCGGGCCGAAACGTTCCTGGTGATGGATCTCGGTCTCGTTGTCATCGACCACCAAAATCATCGGCGTTGCGGTTCGCGCGTCAGGCAGGCTTTCGATGGGTTGCGACGAACGCAAAACATCGGCCATGGCAGCGGTTTCAGCGACACGCTCCGTTATGGCGGCGTTGGATATGGCGCCGCAGATACCAGCAGTCCGGTCCGGGTCAGCCAACAATTTGTCAACGGCTGTCCTGATGCCCTGCGCGACCTCGTCGAAACTCTTGTGACCGTCATCGGTTTCGACGCCGGATTCAGGCACATAGATGTTCTGTGGCGCCGTGCACATCTGGCCACTATAGAGCGACAGCGAGAAGGCAATGTTTGAACACATCCCGCGGAAATTGTCCGTGGAGGCGACCACGATCGAATTGACGCCGGCCTCTTCGGTGTAGATCTGCGTGCCAGGATTGGCGTTTTCGCGGACCCAAGCGCCGAAGGCGTTCGATCCGGTGAAGTCGATGATTTTGACTGCGGGATCCGTGACCAGGTCCTTGGTTATCTCTGCGCCCGGTTCGTCGGCAGCCAACAAAAGGATATCCGGATCAAAACCCGCTTCCCCAAGAACCTTTCGGCCGATCTCGACGGTGAGAGCGAGCGGCAATATGGCGTTGGGATGCGGCTTGATGATCACCGGATTCCCGGTTGCCAGGCTGGCAAAGATGCCGGGATAGCCATTCCATGTGGGGAAGGTCGCACAGCCGATGGTGAGGGCCACGCCGCGCGGAACAACGCGGTAGGCCTTTTCCATGACGATCGGATCGTGTTTGCCCTGCGGTTTTGTCCAAACAGCTGTTGCCGGTGTTCTGGTCATTTCGGCATACGCATAGGCGACGGCCTCCAATCCGCGATCCTGGGCGTGCGGCCCGCCAGCCTGAAACGCCATCATGAAGGCCTGACCTGTCGTCTGGGAAACCGCGTGCGCCATTTCGAAGCTCGCGGTATTCAGCCGGTGCAGGATTTCCATGCAAACACCGATCCGGTCTTCGATGGAGGACGCTGCCCAACCCGCGGCAGCCGCGGTTGAGGTCTCGATCAACAGGTCCGGTGAGACGCCCGGATATTTGATGTCGAGCGCAGCTCCAAATGGTGAGGCTTCGGCGCCCGTTGGCGGTCGGTCCGACGGATGGCCGGGCAGATCGAACGTCTTGCCAAGGCGCGCCTTGAAGGCGGCGATGCCATCCTCCTTCGCTGTTTCACCGTAGATCTTTCCGCTCGCAACCTCAGGATAGGGGGACCAGAAATCGCGCTTGCGGATGGCCTCCAGAGCGCTTTCGAGTGTTGGTTGATGCGTTTGGAAAAAGCTGACCATTCCTGCCTCCACAAAGGGTATTGGATTTGTTGTTCTAATAATTGACCAACCGGTCGGTTTATGCAAGAGTCAATTTCGATTGATGTGATGACCAACGTCAAATGGAGGAGGGCTGCATGAGTGACGGCGCCGTAAAAGTGGAGAATGGCGACGGTTTCGTCGTCGTAACGCTCAATCGTCCGGACAAGCTCAACGCCTTCAACGAAACGCAACACCGGACTCTGATGGCGGCGCTTGAAGCGGCCGAGGCCGATCCACAGTGCCGGGCTGTCATGCTGACCGGATCAGGACGCGGCTTTTGTGCCGGCCAGGATCTGGGAGATCGGGATCCGTCGGCCGGAACTCCGGATCTCGGCGAAACCATCGGGACATTCTATAATCCCCTGGTCCGCAAGATCCGTTCCATGGACATGCCGATCGTCTGTGCGGTCAATGGTGTCGCTGCCGGGGCAGGGGCCAATGTCGCGCTCGCCTGTGACATCGTTTTCGCGGCCCGTTCGGCCAAGTTTATTCAGGCCTTCAGCAAGATCGGGCTGATTCCGGATAGCGGCGGGACCTGGACGATCACACACCTGATCGGGGAAGCCCGTGCCAAGGCAATCATGCTGACCGGTGAACCGGTGCCAGCCGAAACGGCGGCAGCGTGGGGCCTGATCTGGCAGGCGGTCGATGACGATACTCTTGACGAGACGGCACGCGCCATGGTGCTTCGATTTGCCAAGGGTCCGACAGTCGGTCTTGGCCTTACCAAGAAGGTCGTACAGCAGGCCGCGACAAATTCGCTCGATGAGCAGCTCGACCTTGAACGCAACACGCAGCGTGAAGCCGGTTGGACACCGGACTATGCCGAGGGGGTCAGCGCATTCCTCGAAAAACGAGCACCTAACTTCAGTGGTCGGAGATAGCCGATGGCGGACACGTCATTAGAAAGCGAGCTTGATCCCGACGAGCTGGCTCAAGCATGCGCAGACGCCATGTGGGCAAAGGACAACGCTTCGCAGGCGCTCGGCATGACAATCGAGGCGGTCGGCGCCGGCTGGGCACGGATCAGCATGACAGTGCGCGCCGATATGACGAACGGCCACAAGATCTGTCATGGCGGGTATATCTTTACGCTAGCTGACAGCACGTTCGCCTTCGCATGCAATTCCTACAATCAGAATGCCGTGGCGCAGCATTGTACCGTGAGTTTTCTGGCTCCCGTGCATGAGGGCGAGCGGCTGACTGCCGAAGCGCACGAAATCCACAAAAGCGGCCGCAGCGGGATTTATGACATCCGCGTCACGCGGGCCGATGGAGAAACGGTCGCCGAGTTTCGTGGACATTCACGCACGGTCAAAGGAACACATTTGCCGGCGTGAGCGCCGGTCACAGGGCAGGAGGAGTCCCATGTCGGATCAATCAAACAGCACCCTTAGCTCGCCGGGGACAATCCAATCCAAGGGATTTGCCGGCCTGGAACCCATAGAAACCGCATCGCGCGACGAAATTGCCGGCTTGCAGCTTGAGCGAATGAAGCAATCACTGCAGCATGCCTATGCGAATTCTCCGTTCTACAGGAAGCACTTCGATGCGCATGGTGTCCACCCGGACGATCTCGTTGGGCTCGAGGATCTCGCGAAGTTTCCTTTCACGGTGAAAACCGATCTGCGCGACAATTATCCGTTCGGCATGTTTTCCGTGCCGCGGGAGAAGTTGGCCCGGCTGCACGCATCGTCCGGGACGACCGGCAAACCGACCGTCGTCGGTTACACCAAACCGGACATCGATATATGGGCGCAGGTCGTTGCGCGCTCGATCTACGCCAGTGGCGGGCGCCCAGGTGACATGATCCACGTCGCCTACGGTTACGGTCTTTTCACCGGAGGTCTGGGTGCCCACTACGGAGCGGAGAAACTCGGCTGCACCGTCGTTCCCGTCTCAGGCGGCATGACCGAACGACAGGTCAATCTGATCAACGACTTCAAGCCGCGCATCATCATGGTCACGCCGTCCTACATGCTGTCGGTCCTCGACGAGTTCCGGCGCAACGGCATCGATCCAGCCCAATCGGCGTTGGAGGTCGGCATTTTCGGCGCAGAGCCGTGGACGAACTCCATGCGTGAGGAGATCGAGACTGCGTTTGCGATGGACGCTGTCGATATTTACGGCCTGTCGGAGATCATGGGCCCCGGTGTCGCCAATGAGTGTGTGGAAACAAAGGACGGGCTACACATCTGGGAGGATCATTTCTACCCCGAGGTCATCGATCCCGAAACCGGTGCGGTGCTGCCGGACGGGCAGAAAGGGGAGTTGGTCTTTACCTCGCTGACCAAGGAAGCCTTCCCGATTATCCGCTACCGGACCCGCGATCTGACCCGACTGTTGCCGGGTACTGCACGAACCATGCGGCGCATGGAGAAAGTGACGGGTCGGTCCGACGACATGATGATCGTGCGCGGCGTCAACGTCTTCCCGACGCAGATCGAGGAGCTGATTCTGAAATGTGCCGGTCTGGCTCCGCACTACCAGATAGAATTGACACGGGAAGGGCGCCTCGATCGCATGACCATCATGGTTGAAGCGTCGGAAGACGCCGCCCATGAAGAGGCCCGGACGGCCAGCAGTGGCGAGCTGGCTCACCATGTCAAAAGCGCAATCGGAGTCTCGGCAACCGTTACGGTTTTCGAACCCGGCGGCGTCGAACGCTCGGCTGGCAAGGCCCGTCGGGTCGTAGACAACAGAACGAAGGACTAGAGCCTATCATGGTTGGATTGAACCATTCTGCCGAGGTGCATTTGCGTCAAGGTCGAGGTCAATACGCAGGTCGGGCTGGTGGCCCGGCCGAGGCTTTGAGCGAAGGAATTGGCAATGCGCCCGGCCCTTCGGGTTTGCGGTCAGCGGACGCCCGCAGTGTCAGGATGCTCGCGAGATGCCTCCGGCATCGCGCTGCGCTCCTTCCTCGCGGATCGCCTCGCCGACCACAAACAGAATTGCTTCAATCCAACCATGATAGGCTCTAGAGCGTGGCCCGCACCAAGGCACTCGACTACGATCTCAAACGCCAGGCGATTCTGGAGTCGGCCGCAAAACTGTTTGCCGAAACGGGTTTCGACCGAGCATCCATGTCGCAACTGGCGGAGGCTTGCGGCGTTTCGAAAGCACTCCTCTACCACTATTACTCCAGCAAGGATGCGCTGCTCTACGATGTCATTGGCGAGCATCTCAACGAGCTCTGCGGGTTTGTCGAGGCTGCGGACGATCCGAAGCGCGAGCCCGAAGCGCGCCTCCAGCATCTTGTTGCTGCGTTGCTTGATGCCTATCGCGAGGCCGACCACCAGCATCAGGTGCAGATCAATGCGATGAAATTCCTGCCTGCCGAACAGCAGGAGGAGCTCAAGAATCTCGAGCGTCGCCTCGTGCGGCTTTTCGCCGAGGCGATTTCAGCGGTCGAACCGGCCCTGAAGGACGGACGCGGGTTGCTCAAGCCTGTAACCATGTCGCTCTTCGGCATGTTGAACTGGCACTACATGTGGTTTCGCACAGACGGGCCGATCGACCGCGAGGACTATGCGCGTATTGCCAGTCGGCTGGTAATTGATGGCGCCAGAGGTCTCGTCAAAGCTTGATCGGTGCATCGGGTGACGCGATAAAGGGCGCATGTCAAAGTCCTTTGAGCGTGAGCTGGACATCCTGGTCGACGGGTTTCATTCCCAGGAACGTCTTCGCATCTGGTCCCTTGTGATCACCATCTTCGGTGATTCAGTCCTTCCGCGCGGTGGAGAGTTCTGGCTCGGTTCGCTTCAGGAAGTGATGCAGCGTCTGCGCGTCGAGCCGAACGCCCTGCGGGCCGCGATGTCGCGGCTGACGGCCGACGGCTGGCTGATCCGATCAAAGGTGGGACGAAAGAGCTTCTATCGTCTAGCCGAGGCCGGGGAAGAGGAGTTTGCCGCCGGCACGGAGAAGATTTACACGCCGAAACACCCATCGACATCGAACGCGTGGACGATGGTCGTGCTAACGGGCGAGGCCGGTGGGACAAGGGATGCGCGTCGGGCAGAGCTGCGCTCTGACGGATTCGGTGCGCTGTCTCCCACGGTCTTCATACGCTCCGGGCCACCACCCAACAGCGCGCGCAACGCCGCGGCAGGAGAGCTTGTGTTTTGCTCACAGCTTGCCGATGGGAGCGCGGCGAAAGCACTGGTTGCCGGCGCCTGGCCCCTGGACACCATCGAAGCAGCCTATGAACGCCTGATCGACCAGTTCGCTCCGCTTGACCGCGCCCTGAACCAGGAGCAGCCAACTGATCCACTTTCGGCGATAGCGGCGCGCAGCCTCCTTATTCACAACTTCCGACGGGCCGCATTGCGCGATCCTCTTTTCCCTCCCGACCTTCGACCCAATGGCTGGAAGGGAGACGCCGCCCGCCAGCTGGTTTCGCGTATTTACAGTCGTCTGGCGCTGCCGAGCGAGGGTTGGCTTGATCGCTGTCCCAATTCTGCCGGAGCCATGCTTGAGCGTCCGTCCTTTGACGTCGCCAGACGCTTCGACCTTGATGATATGTTGCGAAATTCCCTTTGACATTCTCTGTTTCGTAACATATTGTGGCTCTAAACAACGGAGACCATGACGATGTATTCTCAAGGTTTGATCGGTGCCGAGGGTGCCACCGACGAGGACGAGGCGTTCCTTGAGGCCTTTCAGAAACGGATCGACGCCGAACAGAAAATCGAGCCGAACGATCCAATGCCTGCGGGTTACCGCAAGACCCTGATCCGCCAGATGTCGCAACATGCTCATTCCGAAATCATCGGTATGCAGCCCGAGGGCAACTGGATTACGCGAGCGCCGACACTGCGCCGCAAAGCGGCGCTTCTGGCCAAGGTGCAGGATGAGGGCGGTCACGGCCTCTATCTTTATTCCGCGACAGAAACGCTGGGGATCAGCCGTGAGGAGCTTTACGATCAGCTTCTGTCGGGAGCGGCGAAGTATTCATCCATCTTCAATTATCCGGCTTTGACCTGGGCCGATATCGGCGCGATTGGATGGCTCGTCGACGGTGCCGCGATCATGAACCAGATTGCCCTGTGCCGCTGTTCTTACGGACCTTATGCGCGCGCCATGATCCGCATCTGCAAGGAAGAGAGTTTCCACCAGCGCCAAGGCTATGAAATCATGTTGACGCTGTGCAACGGAACCGCTGAACAGAAAGAGCTGGCTCAGGATGCCCTTAACCGTTTCTGGTGGCCATCGCTGATGATGTTCGGCCCCTCGGACGCCGGATCGGTGCATTCCGATCAGTCGATTGCCTGGAAAATCAAGCGTTTCTCCAATGACGACCTTCGCGACAAGTTTGTCAACGCGACTGTTCCGCAAGCGGAATTTCTGGGTCTGACTGTTCCTGATCCTGAACTGAAGTGGAACGAGGAGAAACAGGGCTACGACCACGGTGAGATCGACTGGGACGAGTTCTGGAGAGTGGTCAAAGGGCATGGACCCTGCAATCGGAAGCGCATGAAGACCCGTCGCCGTGTCGAGGAAGAGGGCGCCTGGGTTCGTGAGGCCGCACTGGCCTATGCCGACAAGAAGACAGAACGCGAACGGGCCAGCCGTATCGCCGCCGAATGATATGCGCCCGGCATCGGGCTTCAATGCAAGGACAGAACCATGACAGAAGCAGCAACGCCGCTTTGGGAAGTCTTCATCCGCGCCCGCAATGGGCTGGCTCACAAACATGCTGGATCGCTTCACGCGGCGGACGCCGAAATGGCGTTGCAGGCCGCGCGCGACGTCTATACGCGACGTGGTGAGGGGCAGAGTGTCTGGATTGTGCGCTCCAGCGACATAATCGCATCCGACCCGGTCGACAAGGACATGATGTTCGAGCCGACGGCCACCAAGGTCTATCGGCATCCAACCTTTTACGAGATCCCCGAAGATGTCGGAAACATGTGAGGCAGCCATGAACAATGAGACTGCAAAATACCAGTACATCCTGCGCCTCGCGGATGATCATCTGATCCTCGGTCAGCGGCTCGGAGAATGGTGCGGTCGGGCGCCGACCCTCGAAGAAGATCTGGCCTTGGCCAATATCGCTCTCGATTTGATCGGCCAGGCAAGGGCTCTTTACACCCATGCTGCCGAAATCGAAGGCAAAGGACGAGACGAGGACCAGTTGGCTTTTCTGCGCTACGAGCGGGAATACCGCAACGCGCTGATCGTCGAACAGCCCAATGGCGATTTTGCCTGCACAATCGTGCGCCAGTTTTTTGTCGCTGCATTCATGAAGCCCTTCTGGGAGGCAATGCAGCAGTCCACAGACGCGACTTTGGCCGCGATTGCCGCAAAAGCGCTCAAGGAAGTGTCGTACCACCTGCGCCATACATCGGAATGGGTCATCCGTCTTGGTGACGGGACGCAGGAGAGCCACCAGCGCATGATCGACGCGCTGGACGATATGGTGATTTACACCGGTGAGTTGTTTGAAATGGACGCGGTTGCAACAGCAATGGCCGAACAGGGTGTCGGCGTCGATGCGGCAGCCTTGGCGGATGAGTGGCGCGCCACGGTCGGTACCGTCCTTGCCGAGGCAACCCTGGAATTGCCTGAAGTTCCGCACATGCAAAGCGGCGGCCGCAGCGGCGTTCACACTGAACATCTCGGTCATATTCTGAGCGACCTTCAGTATATGCAGCGCACCTATCCAGGCATGACCTGGTGATAGCAATGAACGCTTGCAATGACATCGCCGAGCCAGTCGAGGAACAGATCCGCAAGCGTGCCTGGGACGCGGCATCGAGTGTTCCCGATCCTGAAATTCCGGTGGTAACGGTGTCTGATCTGGGCATCCTTCGATCCGTCGATCTGGATGACGAAGGACGGGTCGTTGCCAGAGTAACGCCGACCTATTCGGGTTGCCCGGCCACGCAGATGATCGAACAGATGGTCTTGGAGGCGCTTCAGCAAGCAGGCTTCGATGACGCTCGGGTTGAATCGGTCTTAAGCCCCGCCTGGACCACCGAGTGGATCAGCGATGCGGGGCGAGACAAGCTTCGAAAGTACGGCATTGCGCCGCCCGAGGATGCTTCAAATTCCAAACGCGCCCTGTTCGGCGAAACCATCGTGACCTGTCCGCACTGCGGCAGCAGGGACACGGAACGGGTCAGCGAGTTCGGCTCGACGCCATGCAAGGCGTTGCATCGGTGTCGGTCGTGCCGCGAACCCTTCGACTATTTCAAATGCCTCTGAGGTTTTTCCATGGCCCGATTTCATTCCCTCAAGATCAAGGACGTTCAGCGCGAGACTGACGATGCCGTGTCCATCGCATTCGAGGTGCCGGCGGAGATGAATGGTACATTCGAATTCGTGCCCGGACAGTATCTGACGGTGCGCGCACAAATCGATGGTGCGCCTCAGCAGCGCACTTACTCGATCTGCAGTGGTCTTGACGACGGCGAGTTGCGGATTGCGGTCAAGCGGGTGGAAGGAGGCGTCTTCTCCAACTTCGCCAACGACAATCTGGCGGCAGGCATGGAGCTGGACGTCATGCCGCCACTTGGCCGCTTCGTCGCGCGACCCGGAGAGCATGCGGGTTCACGCTATGCAGCCTTTGCTGCCGGCTCAGGCGTGACGCCGATATTCTCGATTGTGAAAACGCTGCTCGAACGGGAACCTGACAGCACATTCACTCTTTTCTACGGCAACCGTGATCGAGGATCGGTGATTTTCCGGGAGCAATTGGAAGACCTGAAGGACCGGTTTCTGGAGCGCTTCACGCTTGTTCATGTGCTGAGCCGCGAGGGACAGGATGTCGACCTGCTTCATGGACGGTTGGACGCCGACCGGATCGGCATGTTCGCCCGTGCGGGTCTGTTCGATCCCGAGACCGTATCGACCTTTTTTCTGTGCGGTCCTGGCACCATGATCGAAACAGGCCGCAAGGCCCTGGAGGATCTTGGAGTGTCGACCGCTCGCATTCGCTACGAGCTGTTTACGACCGGACGCGAGGGAGCCGACGGAGGCAAACCCATATCTGAACGGGCCAGGGCTGCCGTCAGCGAGGGGGCCAAGATCGAAGCGGTGCTTGATGGGGCGGTGCGCGAGTTTTCGATGGAGCAGGGCGATGCCAATGTCATCGATGCTGCTCACAGACAGGGCATCGAGCTGCCTTTTTCGTGCAAGGGCGGTATGTGCTGCACCTGTCGTGCGAAAGTCAGGGAAGGCGAGGTTGAGATGGCCGCCAATTACTCACTGGAACCGTGGGAGTTGGAGGCGGGTTTCGTACTGACGTGTCAGGCGCGGCCGCTTACCGGCAAGGTCGTGCTCGATTTCGACGAGGTGTAGAGCAAAGGGCGATAAGTTTGCACCATTTGACCGCGGCGATTTTGGTCTCTGGCTAGGCGGATTGCAGGCCGTGGTGCTGTTCCACCAAAAGTGCAAGCCAACGACGCCAGGGGCCAAAAGCGCCCGACCCGAAGGGTATCGGCCCATCGGCTGCGTTGCATCGCTTGCCCGACATCGCGCTGCGCGACGCGCCTTGCCGAGTGGAGCCGATCTGCAGCCATCAAATGATCCAAACTTACCGCCCTTCGCTCTGGCCAGCGTCCGTCACACGACCTCGCGCAGCATCAGTATCCGACATGGATCTCCCTTGGTTGCGGGTTCCGCAAAGGGCGGACGAATGATGAGACAGTCGGATTCGGCGAATATGCGCATCATCGATGAATCCTGCTTTTCGAACGCAGTCGCAACCAGTGTTCCGTCCGCCTGCCGGGTGAGCCGAGCCCTGAGATAATCCTGACGTTGATCGTTGGCGCGCAGATCTCCGCCAAGCCGAGCCGGGTGAACCGGCATGTCTTCTTGCGTGCCGGAGAGCGCAGCCAGGAGCGGCCGCAGAAACAGGTGTGAACATACGAGGCTTGAAACCGGATTGCCGGGCAATCCGAGCACATGAAGGTCCTCAAGACGTCCGTACATCAGCGGCTTGCCGGGCCGCATGGCAATGCGCCAGAAATCCAGAACCATGCCGCGGGCCTGTAGCGTCTCCTGCACCAGGTCATGGTCGCCGACGGAGGCGCCGCCCAGTGTCACCAGCACATCGACCCGCGCGTCAAGCGCCTCGTTGACAGATGCTTCAATTTCCGACCGGCGATCCCGAGCGATGCCTAGATCAGTCACAGTGGCTCCCGCGGCCTCGGCAATGGCACGCACCCCAAAGCTGTTGGAGGCAATAATCTGATCCGCTGCGGGTTGTGCCCCCGGAGGAACAAGCTCGTCGCCGGTTGCCAGCACGGCCACTCTCGGCAGTCGCCGAACGGGCAGGGAGGCTTGGTTCATGGCGGCCGCGACAGTGATCCTGCCGGCATCCAATCGGTCACCGGCCTGCAGGACCTGATCGCCCTCGACAAAATCCAGACCCAATGGTCGGACATAGGTGCCTTCCGCGACCGGCTGGCTGATGCGCACCCGTTCATGATCAAGCCGCTCGACATCTTCCTGGATCACAATGGTGTCGGCACCTTCCGGAACGGGCGCGCCGGTGAATATGCGGACCGCCTGTCCGCTCGACACGGTACCGGCATACCCGTGACCGGCGGGCGCCTCGCCGACAACGTCGAACTCGGCGGGCGTATCGCTAAGATCGGCTGCCCGGATGGCGTATCCGTCCATGGCGGAGGAGGCAAAGGGCGGTTGGGAGCGGCTCGCTGCGATATCATCGGAAAGGACGCGATTGATCGCCTCCTTCAGAGAAACATCTTCGATTTCACTGACAGGCAGAACGCCGTCCAGAATTCGTTTGCGGGCCTCATCAACCGGAAGCAAAGCCATTATCCGGCGCCTGTCGACGGCAGCCGGTTCCAATCGCCCGACTTGCCTCCCGATTTGGAAACAAGGCGTATATCCCGGATCTCCATGGCCTTGTCGACGGCCTTGGCCATGTCGTAGATGGTCAGACAGGTGACAGAGACCGCAGTCAATGCTTCCATCTCTACACCTGTTTTTCCGGTCAGCTTGGCCATGGCCTCTACGCGCAGGCCAGGAAGCCCTTCATCCTCTTCGATGTGAACCGAAACCTTGCTCAGCATGAGCGGATGGCACAAGGGGATCAGGTTGGAGGTCTGTTTCGCCGCCATGATCCCGGCAAGCCGTGCCGTTCCGATGACGTCACCCTTCTTGGCGTCTCCACTGCGGATCATCTGCAAGGTTTCAGGCTGCATCCGTACCCAACCCTCGGCAACCGCAATGCGGTCCGTTTCGGACTTGTCGCCAACATCCACCATGTTGGCGGCGCCGTCTTCGCCGATATGGGTCAGACTGTCTTCCTTGGACATCAACCGGCTCTCGCGGGTGCGCCGTTCAACAGCAGACGGGCCGCAGCCTCGACATCGTCCTGGCGCATCAGACTTTCGCCAACGAGGAAGGAGCGGATGCCGGACCGTGCCAACCGCTGGCAATCGTCATGGGTGAAAATACCGCTTTCACCCACCAGCAACCGATCTTCCGGGACCATTTTCGCCAAACGCTCGCTTGTCGAAAGGCTGACATCGAAGGTGCGAAGGTTGCGATTGTTGACACCCAGCAGTTTCGATTCAAGACACAGCGCCCGGTCCATTTCAGCTTCGTCGTGCACCTCGATCAGGGCATCCATTCCGAGTTCAGAGGCAGTATCTTCCAGTGCTTTCGCGTCATCGTCACTAAGCGAAGCCATGATGATCAGGATCGCATCCGCACCCCAGGCGCGCGCTTCATAGACCTGATAGGGCTCGAACATGAAATCCTTGCGCAGGGCGGGCAGGGTGGTCGCTGCTCGAGCGGCGGTCAGGTAATCGGGTGCGCCCTGGAATGACGGTGTATCGGTAAGGACCGAAAGACAGGCTGCGCCTCCGGCTTCGTAAGCCTTGGCCAGAGCAGGGGGGTCGAAGTCTTCGCGGATCAAGCCCTTCGACGGGCTGGCCTTCTTGATCTCGGCCACCAGGCCGAAACGGTTCTGATTCTGTTGTCCCTGGAGAGCGGCATGAAACCCCCGTGGCGTCTCAACATCCGATATCGCGGCTTTCAAATCAGCCACTGGCCGGGCGGATTTTGCCGCAGCGATCTCTTCGCGCTTGTAGGCCTCAATCTTTTCAAGGATGTCGGTCATGGCTTTTGCTTTTCCCCGCCGTGGGCGTTGGAAACCCGAACCAGAGCTTCGAGAGCAGCAAGCGCCGCTCCATCGTCGATTGACCGGGAAGCCAGTTCCATGCCCTCACGTATGTCCTGAGCAAGACCGCCGATCACCAGGGAAGCGCCGGTATTGAGAAGCACGATATCGCGGTAGGGGTTTTTGCTTCCCTTAAGCACATCCATCAAAGCATTGGCATTGTGGGCGGCGTCACCGCCCTTCAACTGGTTGATGTCAACGCGCTCCAGGCCCAGTTCCTCTGGCGTCAGGTCGAATGTTCGGATTTGGCCGTTCTCGAGCGCGGCCACGTGGGTGACCCCAGTCGTTGTCATTTCGTCGAGACCGTCGCCGTGAACCACCCAGACAGTCTCAGAACCCAGATCACGCATGACATGGGCAAGCGTTTCGATCCAGGATGGGTCGAACACCCCAAGGAGTTGGCGTTTGACGCTGGCAGGGTTCGACAGAGGTCCCAAAAGGTTGAAAATCGTACGTGTACCAAGTTCGACCCGAGCCGGTCCGACATGGCGCATGGCGGCATGATGTCCGGGTGCAAACATGAAACCAATTCCGGCCTCATCGATACAGGCAGCTATTCCTTCGGGGCCGAGATTGAGGTTGACGCCGAGTGCGACGAGCGTGTCGGCGGCACCTGACTTGGATGTCAGCGCACGATTGCCGTGTTTTGCCACCGTGAGGCCAGCACCTGTTGCGACAATGGCCGCACAGGTCGACACATTGTACGATCCGGAGGCATCGCCGCCGGTACCGACGATATCGACGGCATGATCGGGTGCCGACACCGGCAACATCTTGTCGCGCATCGTGCTGACGGCGCCGGTGATTTCGGCAACACTTTCGCCACGTACGCGCAATGCCATGAGGAAGCCGCCGATTTGTGCCGCTGTGGCTTCGCCCGACATCATGATGTTGAAGGCCTCGCGCGCCTGGTCAACCGTCAGATGTTGTCCGCTGGCCGCGATGGAGATGTAATCTTTCAGTTCGGACATCGGTCAGCGTCTTTCGCGTCAGTGACCCTGGCTCAAGGCGAGCTCCGCCGCCGTGGGATTGTAGGACACACCGAATTCGGTCTGCATCAATCCAACCATCTGATTGAGCAAATCGTCTCCCATGCGACGCGACACGGTGGTGGAAAGCCCTTCCGTCTGGCTGCCGGAAGCGTCAGGCGTCGTCACCTGGTTGACTTTCATCAGGATCTTGGACTGATTTCCGGCGTCGCTTGCAATGGCGACCAGGCCCTGCGGACCGCCAAACGCGGCGTTAACGGCGGCTGATCCTAGAACCGCATCCTGGTCGGTGCGCTTGATGTCGTATTTGGTTTCGGTCGGAATGCCCAGCTCGGCTGCAACGGCCGACAATTCTTCTCCGCCATCCAGACGAGCTTTTAGTTCCGTGGCAAATGCGCCCAGCCTGTCGGCGGTCTGCTCGGCTTTCCAGTCTTCTGTCACTCTGTCCTTGACTTCATCGAGGCTGCGATCGCGATCCGGAATGATGTCGAGGACCTCGAACCACAAAAAGCCTTCGGCGCCGATATTGATGGGCGCCGACTCGACACCGATCTCCGTATCGAATGCTTGAGCAAGAAGTTCCTGCGATTGCGGCAGGTCGCGAAGAATTTCGCCTTCTGGTGTCTGTGCGGTGCGGTCAACGGCTTCGACGACAACTGGTGTGAGCCGTTGTTTCCTGGCGGCTTCTTCAAGCGTATCGCCGCCGGCCCGGGCATCCTCGTAGGCGTCATGGACATCAAGAAGCACGGTTTCCGCCTCAACGAGAGCCAGTTCGTTGCGGATCTCTTCCTTAACCTCATCGAAGCTACGGGTGTTTTCCGGTTCGATCTGGGAAACGCGGACGATGACCGGCCCGAAGGTGCCTTCGACAACGCCGCTGGTACCGCCGGCCGACAGGATCCCGAAGGCAGCGTCAGCGATCGCCCTGTCGGGAACTGCATCTCTTTCGAACGTGCCGAGACTGACATCGGACATGGTCTTGCCCTCCTCGGCGACCAGGTCCTCGAAACTGGTTCCCGCAGCCAGTTTGTCGGCTGCCGATCTGGCAGCGTCGGCATCGGCAAAACTCAACTGCTCAATCGTGCGCTGTTCGGGCGTCGTGTACCGGTCGATCCGCGACTCATAGTCTGCTCGAACGGCCGTATCGTCGATCGATTCCGTATCGGTGATGTCGTCGGCGAGCAACCGAACGTAGGAAATCTTGCGATACTCCGGCGCGCGATAAACGGCTTTGTTGGCCTCGAAATAGGTTTTCAGTTCTTCGTCGGTTGGATCCGCAACGGCATCGACAACATCTGCGTTCAGGACGATATAGTCGAATGTGCGTGCTTCATTGTTGAACTCGTTGAGAGCGCGCATGACGGTTTGAGGCGCTTCATAGCCGTCGGCGATGGCCTCGACGATCTGTGACCGGATGGCGGCGCTTTGCTGACTGACAATATAGTCTTCCTCGGTCATTCCGACATTGCGCAACAGGCTGGCAAAGACATTTCGGTCAAAGCGGCCGTTAATGCCGCGAAAGGCCGGGTCGTCGGCAATGATGTTGGCCAAACGGCCTTCCGACAGTCCCAGATTCATGCGCCGCGACTGTTCGTCCAGCGCTGCATTGGAAACCACCTGGCCCAGCACCTGGTTCTGAACGCCCAGTGCTCTGGCCTGTTCTGTCGAGAGGCGTCTTCCGAAGCTGCGGGACAGGATGGCGATCTGCCGATCGTAGGCCAGTCGGTATTCGATCGGCGTGACCCGGGTTTCGCCGACAGATACCACCGTATCGCCGACTCCCTGAAATATCGTCCCGCTGATCCCCCAGACACCGAACGATAGGACAAGCAGTCCGAGGAGGGCCTTCGCGACCCAGGATTTGGCGCTGTTACGAAGAGCGTCGAGCATCGGGTTTTACATCCTTGCGCGGCTTTGCATCATTGGCGAAGCCTTAATTGCATTTCGGCAGGTGTTTTAAGCATCGATTGCGTCGCCCGCAAGGCTGCAAGCACGCTCACACGATTGATTTATCGTGCGGATTTGTTACAGCGTTGCGCAGCCGAAGGGAGAGGTCATGACACCTGGAATCAAGCCGCTGGTTGCCGGCAACTGGAAAATGAACGGGCACCGGTCATCTTTGCAGGAGATATCTGCGATCGCATCTGGCATCGATGAGTCTCTGGGATCGAAAATCGAGGCGCTGATCTGTCCGCCCGCGACGCTGATCTACCTGGCATCAGCCGCTGTGCAGGATACACATCTTAAGATTGGTGCCCAGGACTGTCATACGGCCCAATCGGGTGCGCATACGGGCGATATCTCGGCGGCGATGATGCGTGACGCGGCGGCCTCTCACGTCATTGTTGGTCACTCCGAACGGCGCACCGATCACGGCGAAACCGACGCACTGGTTCGGGCCAAGGCCGAGGCGGTGCACGGCGAAACTCTGGTCGCGATTGTCTGCATCGGCGAAACCGAGGCCGAACGGCGATCTGGTACAACTCTGGATGTCATTGAACGGCAATTGGCCGGTTCGGTGCCGGATGGCGCCAATGATCAAAACACGGTGATCGCCTATGAGCCGGTTTGGGCGATTGGCACTGGCTTGACCCCGACCGCGGCCGATGTGGAGGAAGCCCACGCTTTCATGCGGCGCAAGCTCGAGGATCGACTCGGCGCCGGCGGGGCATCGATGCGTTTGCTGTATGGCGGCTCTGTCAAGCCCGCAAACGCCGCGGAATTGATGGCGATCAGCAATGTGGATGGCGCGCTTATCGGAGGTGCAAGCTTGAAAGCCGAGGACTTCCTCGCCATCTGTGCAACATATCGATAGCAAATCTGAGCCCGGCGGTTCGTCGCAGCCCGGTTTAATGGGGTTGGAAACAGCAACGGCCTCGTGTAAACAGCCGCGAATTCTGCAAATTTCGCCTTTCCGGCAGGAACCATTCAATGCAAACGGTTTTAATCGTCATTCATCTCATGATCGTGGTCGCCCTGGTCGGCGTCGTGTTGCTGCAACGCTCCGAAGGCGGCGCCTTGGGCATTGGCGGCGGATCCGGCGGAATGATGTCGGCCCGCGGTGCAGCCGATGCGCTCACACGGACGACCGGTATCCTGGCAGCCGCTTTCTTTGCGACCTCGATCGCGCTTGGCATTCTGGCCCGTTATGAAGCTCGCCCGACGGACATTCTCGAGCGCATCGAGCAGACGACGCCAAGTCAGGGCGAGTCCATTCTCGATCAGCTCGGCGGATCGTCTAACTCCGGCGAAATCCCGACCCAGGGTTCGGACAGCGCTCCGGCGTCCTCAGGTTCGTCAGGCGGTTCGCAGGTTCCGACCAGCGAGTAGACCTTCCGAAACGACACAGCGAGCCGGGGCAAGCGATGGCCCCGGCTTTTTTTGTGTCATGCATCCTTTCTGTGAACCAACGAAAAAATTTCGGCATTGGGCTGGGTTTTGGGGTGGCCTAATCGGTCACAAGAGAGTAACGGAATAAGCCCATGGCGCGATATGTTTTCATCACTGGCGGCGTGGTTTCCTCTCTCGGAAAAGGCATCGCATCAGCGGCGCTCGGCGCGCTGCTGCAGGCTCGTGGGTACCGGGTGCGGCTTCGCAAACTCGACCCTTACTTGAATGTCGATCCGGGGACCATGAGCCCCTACCAGCACGGCGAGGTCTTCGTTACCGACGACGGTGCCGAGACGGACCTTGATCTCGGCCATTACGAGCGGTTTACCGGCCGTTCCGCCGTAATGTCGGATAATATCACCACCGGTCGCATCTATAAGAACATCATCGACAAGGAGCGGCGCGGCGACTATCTGGGCGCAACGGTCCAGGTCATCCCCCACGTGACCAACGAAATCAAAGACTTCGTCCTTGATGGAAACGACGAGTACGACTTCGTTCTATGCGAGATCGGTGGCACGGTGGGCGACATCGAAGCCATGCCGTTTCTGGAAGCAATCCGTCAATTGGGCAACGATCTACCGCGCGGATCGGCCGTCTATATCCATCTGACGTTGATGCCGTGGATCCCGGCGGCCGGGGAGCTGAAAACCAAACCGACGCAGCACTCCGTCAAGGAACTGCAGTCGGTGGGGATTGCACCCGACATTCTGCTTGTGCGCGCGGACCGGGCGATCCCGGAAGAGGAGCGCCGCAAACTCTCGCTTTTCTGCAATGTGCGTTCATCCGCAGTCATCCAGGCGCTGGATGTCGACAACATTTACGACGTGCCGATTTCCTACCACCGCGAGGGGTTGGACGACGAGGTCCTGGCAGCCTTCGGGATCGATCCGGCTCCGGCGCCCAGGATGGAAGCCTGGGAGCGTGTGGCAGATCGGATAAGGACACCAGAAGGCGAGGTAACCATTGCGGTTGTCGGCAAGTATACCGGCCTCAAGGACGCCTATAAATCGCTGATCGAAGCGCTGCACCATGGCGGCATTGCCAACCGGGTCAAAGTGAATCTGGAATGGATCGAGTCCGAAATCTTCGAGAAGGAAGATCCGGCGCCGTGGCTGGAGAAGGTCAACGGAATTCTGGTCCCTGGCGGCTTTGGTGAACGCGGGGCGGAGGGCAAGATCCTTGCGGCGCGATTTGCGCGTGAACGCCAGGTGCCCTATTTCGGCATCTGCTTCGGCATGCAGATGGCGGTGCTGGAGGCAGCGCGGTCGCTGGCTGGGCTGGAAAAGGCCTCTTCGACGGAATTCGGCGAGACTTCGGAGCCGGTTGTTGGATTGATGACCGAATGGCTCAAGGGAAACATGCTGGAGAAACGCTCGAAGTCGGGTGACCTCGGCGGGACCATGCGGCTTGGCGCTTATACCGCTCTGCTCAAGCCGGAGACGCGCATAGCGGATATCTACGGCACCACCGAAATTTCAGAACGACATCGACACCGCTTCGAGGTTAATCACGAGTACATGGACGCTCTGTCTGAACACGGACTTGTCTTTTCCGGGATGTCACCGGACGGAGTGCTGCCGGAAACCATTGAATACAAAGACCATCCCTGGTTTATCGGTGTACAATATCATCCCGAGTTGAAGTCCCGTCCGCTGGAACCGCACCCGCTTTTTGCGTCATTTATTGAAGCCGCATTGGAGCGATCCAGGCTGGTCTAATCCGGCACAGCATGGAGATTATTGTCAGGATTTGGAAAAAAGTGCGCTTTTGCCGGCGTTGCTTGTCGTATCTCTCGTGGAACGGATCTTGTCCGATCCTATGATCAAGCCAGCAATTGAATTGCTCATCGGTTTCCGATGATTGAGGCCTGAAAAACGCCGATACAAATACTCCATGTCAACACCGACAAAAGCGCAGATTGGCCGCCCCCGGCCAAACACCCAAAACCTTGCGGCCGCCCCCAGCCGACTCGGTTCTGAGATCTGGAGAAGCTCCATTATTGGATTTCTTCTCCAGATTCTGGCAAAAAGACTAACACCGCTTGCCGCCGAGCGCAACAAACATGAAACCGCTTCATATTCATTTGATCCACCGAATCTGAAATCTGAATTATTGTAGGACCTGGCTGACCGGCTGGCGCCATCCATCGTCAAGGAAAGTGGAATGAATGCACCCGATACAAGGCGGCGGCCACGGCAAAAGCGGGCAATCCAGAAGGTAGAGAGTATTCTTGATGCCGTGGAAGCTCTGGTGGTTGTTCAGGGTTCGGAATCGATCACCACGACTCAAATAGCCGAGAAGACCGGATTCGCAGTGGGGACCATCTACCAATATTATTCCAACCGCACTGACCTTTTGATGGCTGCCCACGACCGCATGCTGGAGCGCATGGCGGAGGGTGTGGCTGAAGCTGCAACCCGAGTGGATCCGAAGCGCGAGGATTCTGTGGACGTGCTCATTCGGCTCTATGTCCAGACGGCAAAGTCGAACCCTGGTTACTTGTCCCTGCTGAAATTCGCCCATGCCAACCAATCGCTCGAGCACAGCGGAGCGAATATCGACGCATTTGTCGGCAAGATCATCAGCCACTTCATTACCGCAAGGGCACCCCATGTGAGCGAAGCGGAAGCAAGGATTTCGCGCACGATTGCGGTCAATCTGCTGTCGGTGATGACCGATCTGGTTTTGCTGGAGGATGATCCGAACCTTCAGGAGCGGTATTTGACCGAGATGATCGCACACTGTCGTTTTGCTCTTGAGCGGACGATAGGGCGAAATGCCGTGTGATGGCTGCATAGGCCGCTGATGAAATGAACTCGCGAGATGCCCGCCGAAAGCCGATGCAGAAGCGCTCCATGGAGCGTGTTGAGCAAATCCTGGATGCCGTCGAGCGTCTGGTGGTCGAGACAGGCACGGATTGCGTGACCACCACGCAGGTTTCCGATAGAATGGGTATCGCAGTCGGTACGATCTACCAGTATTTCGACGATCGCGACGACCTGCTTATCGCAGCGCATGATCGCATGCTGTCGAGGCTCGCCACAGAGTTGACTGCCGAAGTCGCCGAACTGGACCTGTTGGACAGTCGGTCTATCGATCGCATCATCCGCAGCTTCGTACGAAAGGCACATGAACACCCGGGCTACATTGCATTGCTCAATTTCTCCTATTCGTTCAAAACAACCCGGCATACGGAGGTCAAAACAGAGGACTTCATCGGCCATCTGATCAGACTGTTTCTCTTCACCTGGGTTCCCGACCTCAGTGAGAGTGATGAGATGGTGGCCCGCACCATCATCGCCAACATTCTGACGGTCATGACGAATGTGCTTTTGCTCGAAACCGATTCGGATGCACAGGAACGACTTTTGGAGGAACTCGTAGCGCATTGCAGATTTGCGATTGAGAGGGCAGGTGACCGGCCGCCGGACCAACCCGGCTTGCAATGACGGTGGAACTCGGGCAAATCGCAACCATGACACCAGCACAGAAAACATTCGTTCGGCACGTTGACCATCTGGTTTTGCCGACGGCGGAACTGGCGATCGCTCGCCAGCGGTTGTCCGATCTCGGGTTTACCGTGGCTCCGGACGCACAGCATCCGTTCGGGACCAAGAATGCCTGCGTCTTTTTTGCCGATGGCACGTATCTTGAGCCCTTGATGGTCGGCGAACGCGACACATACGAAGAAGCCGCCCAACAGGGCAATGTCTTTGTTCGCCGTGATCTTGCTTATCGATTTCGTCGTGGTGATGAGGGAATATCTGCCCTTGTCATGGCGTCGGATGACGCAGCGAACGATCACCGGATGTTCGATAACGCGGGGATCAGCGCTGGCGACAATCTGACATTCTCTCGAAACTATCAGACGCCGGATGGCGGGACCGCAGAAGCTCGTTTCGAACTCGCATTTGCGGCCGATCTCCGAGCGCCCGACGTGTTCTTTTTCACCTGTCAGCGATTGCAGGCCCTGAATGTGGATCGCTCTCGACTGGAGATGCACGCCAACGGCGTGACGGGTATCCGACAGATCGTGCTGTCGGAAACAAATCCGAGCGACTTCCAATATTTGATGCAGGAAATTGTCCAGCAGCGCGAGGTCAACGCGCATTCGTTCGGGCTGGAAATAAGGTCAGCGAATGCCGATATCGCCGTACTTAACGCAGCAGGGCTCAAAGGATTTTTCGGGCTTGAGGGCGGGACCCATGCGCGGGGATTGCGATTGCGTGTGATTGTGGTTGCCACCTCGTTGCTTCAATCCCTGCCGGATCTGCTGCAAAACGCAGAGATCGCCTTCGAGCGAATTGGAGACCGTATCGTCGTGCCGGCTGCACCGGGGCAAGGTACTGCGATCGCTTTCGAAGCAACCTGATTCTTTGATCTCCCGCAATTTGGGGCAGCGAGGTCATTGCGTTTTGTGCGGTGTTGCCTAAAACAGCCGCAACCCTCCCAATTCTGCACCAAAGGATCGATTGAAATGACCGCTATCGTCGACATTATCGGACGTGAAATCCTGGACAGCCGCGGCAACCCGACCGTCGAGGTCGATGTGATGCTCGAAGACGGCTCCTTCGGACGCGCCGCCGTCCCATCAGGCGCTTCAACCGGCGCGCACGAAGCCGTGGAGCTCAGGGATGGCGGTGAGCGCTATCTGGGCAAAGGTGTGCAGCAGGCCGTAGAGGCGGTCAACGGTCCCATTCTGGAAGCCCTGGCGGACCTGGATGCCGAGAACCAGATCCTCATCGACAAAACAATGATCGCGCTTGATGGTACCCAGAATAAAGGCAAATTCGGAGCGAACGCCATTCTGGGTGTGTCGCTTGCCGTTGCCAAGGCGGCCGCCGATGCTGCCGGGTTGCCGCTTTACCGCTATGTCGGTGGACCCAACGCCCACGTCATGCCTGTTCCGATGATGAACATCATCAACGGTGGCGAACACGCCGACAACCCGATTGATTTTCAGGAATTTATGATCATGCCGGTCGGTGCCGATACCATCGGCGAAGCCGTTCGCATGGGATCGGAAGTCTTCCATACGCTGAAGAAGGAGCTGGCTTCGGAGGGGCATAATACCAATGTGGGTGACGAGGGCGGCTTTGCACCCGGTCTCGCCAGCGCACCGGCGGCGCTGGATTTCATCATGCAATCGATGGAGAAAGCGGGCTACAAGCCGGGCGACGACATGTGCCTTGCCCTGGACTGTGCCTCTACGGAGTTCTTCAAGGACGGCAATTATGTCCTGGAAGGTGAGGGGCGCACACTGGAACCCGGTGCCATGGCCGAATATCTTACGGAGCTTGTCGGAAAGTACCCGATCATATCGATCGAGGACGGTATGGCGGAGGACGACTGGGATGGCTGGAAAACGCTGACAGATCTGGTTGGATCCAAGTGCCAACTGGTTGGTGATGATCTGTTTGTCACCAACTCGGCACGCCTGCGCGACGGCATCAAGATGGGCGTGGCCAATTCCATTCTGGTGAAGGTCAACCAGATAGGCTCGCTGAGCGAGACACTGGACGCGGTCGAGACAGCCCACAAAGCAAACTATACAGCGGTCATGTCGCACCGCTCCGGCGAGACCGAAGATGCCACGATTGCCGACCTGGCGGTTGCGACCAATTGCGGACAGATCAAGACCGGCTCCTTGGCTCGCTCCGATCGGTTGGCCAAATACAATCAGCTTATCCGTATCGCTGAAGAACTTGGATCCCAGGCTCAATATGCAGGTCGGGGAATACTGAAGGCTTAGCGGCCGTGCGCCCGTTGCAGCCCGCGAGGAGCGCACCGGCAACCTATGCACGGTTTCAAAGTGAAAAGGGGGCCCCGGCTTTCGCCGGGTCCCTCTTTGTTCATTCAATTGACGGTTGAGATCAGACCGTGAGCCAGATGTCTTCCGGTGCAGCATCTGTGCCGGCCTCGTTGTAGTAGACACGAAGCCAGCTTTCGCCTTCAGCAGCATCCATGAAGTTGAGCAGTGGCGTCGCATTAGCCCCAGACGCCGTCGGCGATGTCGTCTGCGCTGCTGTGGTTCGGCGGTCTGCCTTAAACCCGGTCACACGATTGAACGATTCCATTACGCCGATAACCCGTTATTAAACATGTTGCTGCAAAAAGGGTTTGCTGGATCGCCTGAAGGATTGGCGGAGCTGGTTTCTAGAGTTTTATGTAGCGTGCGTGCATGTCGACGAGGCAACGAAAAATCCGCAAGACCGGCAGGCTGGTCGTTCCGGTGCTCGCAATCGCATTTATCAGTTATTTTGGGTTCCACTCGATCAATGGAGATCGCGGCCTTAATGCCAGGCAGCAATTCGAGCGCCGTGCTGCAGAACTTGAAGTGCGATTAGAGTCACTCGTCGCAGAGAGGAAACGTCTGCAACAGCAGGTGCTTCTCTTGCCTCAAAACGGTCCGGTGGTCAAAGACATGCTGGATGAACGGGCGAGGGAGGCTCTGAACCTGACCCGCCCCAATGAGATTGTCATCTACGACTTTTAACGGGATTAACTGTAATTCAGTTAATATCAATTTTACCGTTTAAATTCAGTGCATTGAAAATCAAACTAGCTATGCAGCGATGGCCTTGCTAGCGCTTTGTTGTTTCCGTAAGCTTAGCGCAGACCAACTCCTGGGAGGACTATATGGCCCCGCGCAAGCCTGCAGCGTCAACCGGCCGTCGTACCGGTGCATCCAAAACGACAAAATCTTCGAAATCCGCGAAAACTGCCATCGGCAAGGAAATCGCCGACTTCAGCAAGGAAGAAGAGCTGGAAGTCTATCGCGAGATGCTGCTGATACGGCGCTTCGAAGAGAAAGCCGGTCAGCTTTATGGCATGGGTTTCATTGGCGGGTTTTGCCACCTTTATATCGGTCAGGAAGCGGTTGTTACCGGCATCCAGATGTCGCTGAAAGAAGGCGACCAGATGATCACCGGCTATCGTGACCACGGTCATATGCTGGCGATGGGCATGACGGCACGCGGTGTCATGGCGGAGTTGACCGGACGCCGGAGCGGGTATTCGCGCGGCAAGGGCGGCTCGATGCACATGTTCTCTCGCGAGAAAAACTTCTACGGCGGCCACGGCATTGTCGGATCGCAGGTGTCGATCGGCACGGGTCTGGGCTTTGCAAACCGGTACCGGGATGATGGCAGAGTGGCCGTTGCGTTTTTTGGTGACGGCGCCGCCAACCAGGGACAGGTCTATGAAAGCTTCAATATGGCCGAGCTGTGGCGCCTGCCGGTCGTCTATGTGGTCGAGAACAACCGCTATGCCATGGGAACCGCCGTCAGCCGGGCGACGGCACAGTCGGATTTCTCGCAGCGCGGAGCATCTTTCAACATTCCCGGCTACCAGGTCGACGGTATGGACGTGCGGGCGGTCAAAGCAGCGGCCGAACGAGCACTCGCCTTCGCCCGCGAGGGCAACGGCCCGATCATTCTGGAAATGCTGACCTACCGTTATCGCGGGCACTCCATGTCGGACCCCGCCAAGTATCGCAGCAAGGACGAAGTGCAGAAGATGCGCTCCGAGCACGATCCGATCGAACAGGTCAAGGTGCGCCTGCTGGAGAACGGCTGGGCGACAGAAGACGAACTCAAGGCGATCGACAAGGGTGTGCGTGACATCGTCGCCGACAGCGCCGAGTTCGCCCAGACGGATCCGGAGCCGGATCCTGCGGAACTCTACACGGACATTCTGGCTTAGGATTGGGGGGAGAACAGATGCCAATCGATATTCTCATGCCCGCGCTCTCTCCGACCATGGAAGAGGGGACGCTATCGAAATGGGTCAAGAAGGAAGGCGATTCGGTTGCCTCCGGCGACGTAATCGCCGAAATCGAAACCGACAAGGCGACCATGGAAGTGGAAGCCGTTGACGAGGGCACCATCGGCAAAATCGTCGTCCCGGAAGGCAGCGAAGGCGTCAAGGTAAACTCGGTGATCGCCGTGCTTCTGGCGGACGGCGAGACGGCCGATGCCATTGGCACAGAAACGCCCGCAGCCACTCCGATCCCGGCAGCACCCGCAGCCGAAGTGCCACCCGCGGCAGCACCAGCCGCTGTAGCGGCAGTTCCCGTAGCAGCCGAAGTGCCTGCCGATCCGGACATTCCAGCCGGCACGGAGATGGTTGAAACAACCGTTCGTGAGGCTCTGCGTGACGCTATGGCCGAGGAAATGCGAGCCGATGGCGATGTCTTCGTCATGGGCGAGGAAGTGGCCGAGTATCAGGGCGCCTACAAGGTGACGCAGGGACTTCTGGACGAGTTCGGTTCCATGCGCGTGGTCGACACACCGATTACCGAACACGGTTTTGCCGGCGTCGGTGTCGGCGCCGCCATGGCCGGTCTGAAGCCGATCGTCGAGTTCATGACATTCAACTTTGCCATGCAGGCGATGGATCACCTGATCAACTCGGCCGCCAAGACGCGCTACATGTCCGGCGGTCAAATGAGCACACCGATCGTGTTTCGCGGCCCCAACGGCGCCGCCGCCCGTGTTGCTGCGCAGCACTCCCAGTGCTACGCATCCTGGTACAGCCACATTCCCGGGCTGAAGGTGATCATGCCCTACAGCGCCGCAGACGCCAAAGGGCTTCTCAAAGCAGCGATCCGCGATCCGAACCCGGTCGTGTTCCTGGAAAACGAAATCCTCTACGGCCACAAGTTCGAAGTGCCGAAGCTTGACGATTTCGTTCTTCCCATCGGTAAGGCTCGCATTCATCGTGCCGGCAAGGACGTCACCATCGTTTCGTTCGGCATCGGCATGACCTACGCCGATCAAGCGGCTAACGAACTGGCCGGCATGGGCATCGAGGCCGAGGTCATCGACCTGCGGACCCTGCGTCCGATGGATCTGCCGACGGTAATTGAATCGGTCAAGAAGACCGGGCGCCTGGTGACCGTCGAGGAAGGTTTTCCGCAGAGCAGCGTCGGCACCGAGATTGCGACACGCGTCATGCAGGAGGCCTTTGATTATCTCGACGCGCCGATTGCAACGGTGGCCGGCAAGGATGTACCGATGCCGTATGCCGTCAATCTTGAAAAGATGGCTCTGCCGAGTGTCGCCGAAGTGGTCGACGCCGTCAAAGCTGTCACCTACACGGCCTGAGGGGAGGCTCGCACCATGCCGATCGATATCACCATGCCTGCGCTTTCCCCCACCATGGAGGAAGGCAATCTGGCCAAGTGGCTGGTCAAGGAGGGCGACAGTGTTGCGCCAGGCGACGTGATCGCCGAAATCGAGACCGACAAGGCGACTATGGAAGTGGAGGCGGTCGACGAGGGTACCGTTGCCAAGATCCTGGTGCCGGAAGGCACCGAAGGGGTCAAGGTGAATGCCCCGATCGCCATTCTTGCCGGAGAGGGTGAGGATGTCGCAGCCGCTGCGGCCGCCGGTGGCGGCGCGCCGGCTGCGGCTCCGACAGCGGAGCCAGCTGCTGCACCAGCACCTGCTGCACCAGCACCCGCAGCGGTCGCTCCGCCTCCGCTCTCGGCAGCACCTCAGCCAATCGCTGCAGCCGATGGAAGTCGGATCTTCTCGTCTCCGCTGGCGCGGCGTCTGGCGGCAAACGCCGGTCTGGACCTGGCAGCGCTCACCGGAAGCGGTCCGCACGGACGTATCATTCGCAGGGACGTCGATGCTGCTATCGCAGCAGGTGTCGGCAAGGCCACCCCGGCTGCTGCCGCTCCAGAAGCGGCGCCGGCCGCTCCGTCGGATGACCAGACCCTGAAGCTGTTCGAGGAAGGCTCCTACGAGCTGATTCCGCACGACAATATGCGCAAGACGATCGCTAAGCGGCTGGTCGAATCCAAACAGTCGGTTCCGCATTTCTACCTGACGGTCGACTGCGAACTTGATGCGCTATTGGCGCTGCGCAAGCAGCTCAATGAGGCAGCGCCCGTGCGCGACGACAAACCCGCCTACAAGCTGTCGGTCAACGACTTCGTCATCAAGGCGATGGCTCTCGCGTTGCGAGATGTACCTGATGCCAACGTCTCCTGGACCGAAGCCAATATGGTTCGGCATTCGCACGCCGATGTCGGTGTCGCGGTGTCGATCCCCGGCGGCCTGATTACGCCGATTGTCCGCCGTGCGGAGGAAAAGCCGCTATCCGTCATTTCAAACGAGATGAAGGATCTGGCAGGCCGGGCGCGTGAAAGGAAACTGCAGCCAACGGAGTATCAGGGTGGAACGACTGCGGTCTCCAATCTGGGCATGTTCGGCGTCAAGGATTTTTCCGCTGTCATCAACCCGCCGCACGCAACGATCCTGGCGGTCGGCGCCGGCGAACAGCGGGTCGTGGTCAAGGACGGAGAACCGGCAGTCGCAACGATGATGTCGGTAACGCTGTCGACGGACCATCGTGCGGTGGACGGCGCACTTGGCGCGCAACTGCTGGCGGCCTTCAAGGGATATGTTGAAAATCCAATGGGGATGCTCGTCTAACGCGGCTAACGGCCCAATCGAGGAGGTGGACGTTATGGCAAAGCAGATCGAACAAAAAGACATCGACGAGATGATGGAGAAGCTGAAGGCCTCCTGGGGATGGCTGGTCGCCTTCGGGGTGATCTCTCTTATCGGCGGATTCCTGTGTTTTGCAAATCCGTTGGCGGCGACGATCACAGCCGACTATCTGGCCGGTTTCTTTTTCCTGGTTCTGGGCATTGCGCAGATTATCCAGGCGTTCTCGATCCGTGAGTGGGGTGGGTTTCTCTGGAACGCCGCCGTCGGTCTGCTGACGCTGCTGGTCGGCGGCGTCCTCATCGCCAATCCGGTTGCGGGAGCCGCGTCCCTGACAGTTCTGGTCGGTGTGCTACTGTTTCTTCTCGGTGGCGCAAAGATCGCCTACTCGATGAACCTGCGACCGGTCACTGGTTGGGTGTGGGTGCTGGTTTCTGGCATCTTGTCGGTGGTTCTTGGTGTCATCATCTTTGCCAATTTTCCCTGGTCGGCCGTCACCGTGCTCGGATTGTTCCTCGGCGTGGAACTGACGTTCAACGGTGTGACGCTGCTGATGACGGGATTGTCGCTGCGCAACCAGTAGCGGCAACCGGCGCGACGACGGACGGCGCCATAAACCCATCCGTCGACTGATTGAGATCCGCCCGGCGCACAACAACAGTGGCGCGTGGACGGTGTGAAGCATTGTGGCCGGCTGGCCGCCAGTTGGGGAGACGCAATCGTGTCCAACAATTACGACGTCATCATTATCGGCTCCGGGCCCGGGGGCTATGTCACCGCGATTCGGTCCGCCCAATTGGGCCTCAAAACAGCGATTGTCGAACGCGAACATCTCGGAGGCATCTGCCTGAACTGGGGCTGCATTCCGACCAAGGCACTGCTGCGCTCTGCAGAGATCCTGCATTTCTCCGAAAACGCCGCCAGTTACGGCCTCAAGCTGGAGGGCAGCGTCTCGGCGGACATCGCAGCCGTGGTCAAGCGGTCGCGCGGCGTCTCCGGCAGGCTGAATGCCGGGGTGGGCTTCCTCATGAAAAAGAACAAAGTCGACGTTATCTGGGGCGAGGCAAAGCTCAGCAAGGCAGCCAAGGGTGGTGCTCCGGCAGAAATCGTGGTCGGCAAGAGCAGTAAGGCTGCAATGGAGCCGCAGCATCCGGCGCCGAAGAACACCAAGGGCGAGGGCACTTACACCGCCAAGCATGTGATCGTCGCGACAGGTGCCCGGCCGCGAGTTCTTCCGGGCATCGAGCCGGACGGCAAGCTTATCTGGACTTATTTTGAAGCCATGGTGCCTCAAAGCCAGCCGAAGTCGATGGTTGTGATGGGCTCCGGCGCGATCGGCATCGAATTCGCCAGCTTTTACCATGCCATGGGTGTCGACGTGACGGTTGTCGAACTGATGCCAAACATCATGCCGGTTGAGGATGCCGAGATTTCGGGTCTCGCACGCAAGTTGCTGGAGAAGCAGGGTCTGAAGATCATCACCGAGGCCAAAGTGTCGAAGGTTGAGAAGGCCGCCAACAGCGTGACGGCACATGTGGAAACCAAGGACGGCAAAACCCAGACGATCGTCGCCGACCGGTTAATTTCGGCTGTGGGCGTGCAAGGCAATATCGAAAACCTCGGGCTTGAGGCACTGGGTGTCAATACCGATCGGGGATGTATCGTCATCGACGGCTACGGCAAAACCAATGTAGAGGGCGTGTACGCCATCGGCGATGTCGCCGGTCCGCCGATGTTGGCGCACAAGGCTGAGCACGAGGGCGTCGTCTGCATCGAGAAGATCGCTGGCGTACCAGGCGTGCATGCGATGGACAAGAACAAGATCCCCGGTTGCACCTATTGCAATCCGCAGGTCGCCAGCGTCGGTTTGACGGAAGCGCGCGCCAAGGAAGCAGGCTACGACATCCGCGTCGGGCGGTTCCCGTTCAGCGCCAACGGCAAGGCCATCGCGCTGGGTGAAGACCAGGGCCTGATCAAGACCATTTTTGACAAAAAGACCGGTGAACTGCTGGGTGCCCATATGGTCGGCGCCGAAGTGACGGAACTGATCCAGGGCTTTGTTGTCGCCATGAACCTGGAAACGACCGAAGAAGAGCTCATGCACACCGTTTTCCCGCATCCGACGCTGTCCGAGATGATGAAGGAAAGCGTGCTTGACGCCTATGGCCGCGTGCTCAATGCTTGATCGCGTCGGGACATTCCCTAACTAAAGCGGAGGAAAAGCGTTGAGCTGGATTGCGTTTCTGTTCGTTGGCCTGTTGGCAGGATTCATTGCCGAAAAGGTAATGAACCGCAAGCACGGCCTGATCAAGAACCTGGTTGTTGGAGTGATCGGTGCCTATGTCGGCGGCATCATCGCATCAGCCTTCGGGATTGTGTTTTTCGGGTTCGTTGGCCACCTGATTGTGGCAACGGGCGGTGCGATTATCGTGCTGTGGCTTTTCGCGTTGCTTTCTGGCCGCTGAATTTGATGAAGGGTTAGGCCCATGGTCACTGTTGTCGATACGGTTTCGGAAAAGAAGCGGGTACGCCATCCGGAGAAGGCTCACCGCCCGGATAATGAAATCGCCCGCAAACCGGACTGGATTCGGGTCAAGGCCCCGACCTCCAAGGGCTATCTGGAAACCCGCGACATCGTCAAATCCAACAACCTGGTGACGGTGTGCGAAGAGGCCGGATGTCCCAATATCGGCAGCTGCTGGCAGCAGAAACATGCCAGCTTCATGATCATGGGCGAGATCTGCACGCGAGCTTGCGCGTTCTGCAACGTGGC
This sequence comes from Hoeflea sp., assembly GCA_965228435.1. GTDB lineage: Bacteria > Pseudomonadota > Alphaproteobacteria > Rhizobiales > Rhizobiaceae > Hoeflea_A. Next base: position 6,635,328 of record OZ245818.1, read on the forward strand.
GACGGGCAGGCCAAACGCACTCGATCCCAACGAGCCGGAAAACGTCGCCCGTGCGGTGAAACAGATGGGCCTCAAACATGTGGTGATTACCTCCGTCGACCGGGATGACCTGGCAGATGGTGGTGCACAGCATTTCGTCGACACGATCACGGCCATCCGCGAGGCTTCGCCACTGACAACGATCGAGATCCTGACGCCGGATTTCCTGCGCAAGGACGGTGCTTTAGACAAGGTCGTGAGTGCTCGTCCGGACGTCTTCAACCACAATCTCGAAACGGTACCGTCAAACTATCTGACGGTACGACCGGGCGCCCGATACTTCCATTCCATTCGCCTGCTGCAGAGGGTCAAGGAACTTGATCCGACGATGTTCACCAAATCTGGTATCATGGTCGGTCTGGGCGAGGAGCGGAACGAGGTTCTGCAACTAATGGACGATCTCAGGGTCGCCGATGTCGATTTCCTGACCATCGGCCAGTACCTGCAGCCGACGAAAAAGCACCACCGTGTGGTGAGCTTCGTCACGCCGGAGGAATTCAAGTCCTACGAGACCATCGCCTATGCCAAGGGCTTCCTGATGGTCTCGGCCAGCCCGCTGACACGCTCGTCACACCATGCCGGCGACGATTTCGCCAAGTTGCAGGCGGCCCGGGCTGCTCGCAACGGCAAGGTCATGTGAGCCGACCCCTTCCATGCCCAAATTCGATACGACGCGTACGGTCGCGCATACGCCGCGCAACATGTTCGACCTGGTTGCCGACGTCGAGAAATACCCGGATTTTTTGCCGCTCTGCGAGGCATTGACCGTACGAAATCGCAAGGAGCGAGACGACCGGACGCTGCTCGTCGCCGATATGACGGTCGGCTACAAAGCAATCCGGGAGACATTTACCAGCCAGGTCCTTTTGAAACCTGGCGAGTTGATTATTGACGTCAAATACATCGACGGACCGTTTCGTTATCTCGATAATCGCTGGACGTTTTCCGAAAACCCGACTGGTGGATGCAATGTCGGTTTCTCGATCGACTACGCCTTCAAGAGCCGCATGCTGAGCGCTTTGATGGGCTCAATGTTCGATCGCGCCTTCCACAAGTTCTCGGAAGCGTTCGAAAAGCGCGCCGACACCATTTACGGCGTGCAGAAGCGGGCAGCCGAGGGTTGATTCCGCATTTGGCGCCGATGATCCACAGTGGCGGCGCAATGAAAGTTCAAAATTCTGTGCCCTGACGCAACGAGCCGAAGCATTTTGCGCGGGTGCTTGTTAGAATTCGTCCAATTGGTCTGCCGCTATTGTCGTGGTTGCCAGCGCGGCGCATCATATAGGTCAGTATTGTTGTCGTAATAACGGCCGGCGTTCGTTCCCGGTTAGAAAGCGAGACAGATATGGCTGATTACGGACCTCTTTCCTTCCATGTTCCGGAGCCGCCGGTGCGGCCCGGCGACGAACCGGATTTCTCGGATTTCGAGGTGCCGCGGGCCGGAACCGTTCGCAAACCTGAAATCGACGTCGATGCGCGCGAGGTCAAGGATCTGGCGACCACCATGATCCGGGTCCTGAATCGGGACGGGGAGGCGGTCGGTCCCTGGGCCATGGAGATCGATAAAGAAGTGTTTCTGCACGCACTGCGCTCCATGTTGAAAACGCGGGCTTTCGACGAACGAATGATGACCCTGCAGCGCCAGGGCAAGACATCGTTCTACATGAAGTGCACCGGCGAGGAAGCGATTGCCATCGGCCAGCAACTGGCGTTGTCGCCCGGCGATATGAATTTTCCGACCTATCGCCAGCAAGGCCTTTTGCTCTGTCAGGATTACCCGGTCGTCGATATGATCTGCCAGATTCTGTCGAATGCCCGGGATCCGTTGCTCGGACGCCAGTTGCCGATCCTCTACTCCTCCAAGAAACACGGCTTTTTCACTATCTCCGGCAACCTTGGCACCCAGTACATTCATGCCGTGGGATGGGCCATGGCGTCGGCCATTAAGGGCGACACCAAGATCGCATCGGCGTGGATCGGCGACGGATCGACGGCAGAAAGCGACTTTCACGCAGCGTTGGTCAACGCCTCAGTCTACAAGCCACCGGTCGTTCTCAATATCGTCAACAATCAGTGGGCAATTTCATCCTTCCAGGGCATTGCCGGCGGCGACGCCGCGACCTTCGCCGAACGCGCATTGGGGTATGGCATCCCATCTCTGCGGGCCGATGGCAATGATTTGCTGGCGGTCTATGCAGTCTCCAAATGGGCGATCGAAAGGGCGCGACGCAATCTCGGGCCGACCCTGATCGAATGGGTGACCTACCGGGTAGCGCCGCATTCCACGTCGGACGATCCCAGCCGTTATCGGCCGCGCGAGGAATCGGAGGCCTGGCCACTTGGCGATCCGATCCTGCGGCTGAAAAACCACCTGATCGGGGTCGGGCTCTGGAGCGAGGAACGCCACACTCAGGCGGAGGCCGAGTTCGACGAAGAGATGCGCGTCGCGGCCAAGGAAGCCGAATCCTATGGCGTCATGGGCGGCGGCTCCAGCACCCGAGATATGTTCGAGGACGTCTACAAGGAAATGCCGCCGCACCTGCACGCGCAACGGCAGAAGGCCGGAGTGTGATCATGGTACAGATGACGATGATCGAGGCGATCCGCAGCGCCATGGACATTTGCATGGACCGCGATGACGACGTGGTCGTGTTCGGCGAGGATGTCGGTTACTTCGGCGGGGTGTTCCGCTGCACGGCCGGGCTGCAAAAGAAGTACGGCACGTCCAGGGTCTTCGACAGTCCGATCAACGAAAGCGGTATTGTCGGAGCCGGCATTGGGATGGCGGTCTATGGCCTGCGTCCTTGCGTGGAGGTGCAGTTTGCCGACTATATCTATCCGGCCTACGATCAGATCGTGTCGGAGGCAGCGCGCATCCGCTACCGTTCGGCTGGCGATTTCACGGTACCGATCACCATCCGCAGCCCGTGTGGAGGCGGAATTTTCGGCGGTCAGACACACAGCCAGAGCCCGGAAGCGCTGTTTACCCACGTTTCGGGTCTCAAGACGATCGTTCCGTCGACACCATACGATGCCAAGGGATTGCTGATTGCGGCCATCGAAGACGATGACCCGGTCATTTTCCTGGAGCCAAAACGTCTCTACAACGGCCCTTTCGACGGGTATCATGATCGCCCGGCGCAAAACTGGACAGGGCATCCGCTCGGCGAGGTGCCGGAGGGGCATTACACGCTGCCCATTGGCAAGGCTGCTTTGCGGCGTGAGGGCAGCGAAGTGACCATCGTCACCTACGGAACGATGTGCTTCGTCGCTGAAGCCGCGGTTGTCGAATCCGGCGTTGATGCGGAAATTATCGATCTGCGTACGCTGCTGCCGCTCGATATCGAGACCATCGCCGCATCGGTCAACAAAACCGGCCGTTGCATGATTTTACATGAGGCGACGTTGACGTCGGGTTTCGGAGCGGAACTTGTGTCTCAGGTGCAGGAACATTGCTTCTATTCACTGGAAGCTCCGATCGAACGCGTCACTGGCTGGGACACACCCTATCCGCATGCGCAGGAGTGGGACTATTTCCCGGGACCCGCACGGGTGGGTCGTGCGCTCAAATCACTGATGGAGGCCGTGTGATGGGACTTCTGAAGATCAAGATGCCGGATGTGGGCGAGGGGATCACCGAGGCTGAAGTCGTTGAATGGAATGTCCGTGTCGGCGATATGGTTCGCGAAGACGAGGTGCTGGGTGCCGTCATGACCGACAAGGCGACGGTTGAGATCCCATCGCCGGTCGAAGGAAAGATCACCTCGATCGAAGGGGAGATCGGTGCCATGACCGCTGTCGGCGCGACGATCATCACCATTGAGGTTGAGGGGGAGGTTGCCGAGGAAACGGAGGAAGCTCCGGTTTCCGAACCAGTCGTACCTGCTCGACCTTCGGTGCCTGCGCCTGAGTTAGTGCATGAGCCTGGTTCCGCTGAACCAGCTGCAATGCCATCGAACGTCAGCTCCCTCCGACCGGCTCCAGAGGGGCCGCCGCGACCGGAAGGCGAAAAGCCCCTTGCCGCACCCAGCGTTCGACGTCGGGCGATGGATGCCGGCGTGCATCTTGCCTATGTCCGAGGCACCGGGCCGGCGGGCCGCATCCTGCATGGTGACCTGGACGCCTATCTAAGCGGGCAGACAGCCCCGATTGCCGATCTCAAGCGGCCCGACACCAGCGTCGCGGAAACCAAAGTCATCGGCTTGCGGCGAAAAATCGCCGAACGACTGCAGGATGCCAAGCAGCGCATTCCACACATCACCTATGTGGATGAAGTCGACGTCACGGAGGTTGAAACATTGCGTGGCCGGCTCAATCTCGACCGGCGTCAGGATCAGCCCAAGCTGACATTGCTGCCGTTCATCATGCTGGCCATGGTCCGTGCGGTCAAAGCCCATCCGAAAGTCAACGCGCTGTTCGACGACCAGGAAGGCGTGGTGCGCGAATATGGTGCGGTCCATGTGGGCATGGCGGTGCAAACTGAAGGCGGGCTCGTTGTCGCCGTCGTTCGCCATGCCGAGACACGCGACATCTGGGACCTGGCCGCGGAGGGACAGCGGCTGGCGGCGGCCGCGCGCGATGGCAGCATTACGCGTGACGAACTCACCGGCTCGACGATTACTCTGACAAGTCTGGGACCGCTTGGCGGCATCGTGTCGACACCGGTCATCAACAGTCCAGAGGTGGCGATCGTCGGCGTCAACAAGATCGCCGTTCGGCCGGTCTACGAAGGCAACGGTTTCGTGCCGCGCAAGGTGATGAACCTGTCTTCGTCGTTCGATCACCGCATCATTGATGGCTGGGATGCTGCTGAATTTATTCAACATATTCGCGCATCGCTGGAAAATCCGGCAACGCTTTTCATGGAGCGGTAGATGGAAAGTCGCACCTACGAGGTTCTTGTCCTGGGCGGCGGCCCCGGCGGTTACGTTGCAGCCATCCGGGCCGGCCAAATGGGCCTCAGCACCGTGCTGGTTGAAAAGGATACTGTTGGCGGAACCTGCCTGACCGTCGGCTGCATTCCGTCAAAGGCTGTGATCCATGTGGCTGACACGTTTGATGCAATGGTTCAGGCATCGCATGGCAATCTTCCTGGCATGTCGGTCAAGGAGCCTACGGTCGACTGGTCCGGCGCCCTTTCCTGGAAAGACGGGATAGTCGGGAAACTTACCGGCGGCGTGGCATCCCTGCTCAAGAAGGCCGGCGTGACAACCATCACCGGTTCCGGCCGCATGCAGGACGGTAAAAACTGCGTCGTCGATACACCGGATGGTCCGCTGGCAATTCGGGCCAAGCATGTCGTCCTGGCACCGGGATCTGAACCAGTCGAACTGCCAGCATTGCCGTTTGGGGGCCATGTGATCACGTCGACGGAAGCGTTGGCGCTGGAGGCGCTGCCCGAGCGACTGGTCGTTGTTGGCGGCGGGTATATTGGTCTTGAGTTGGGAAGCGCTTTCGCCAAATTGGGTGTCTCGGTTACCGTTGTAGAAGCGATGGACCGGCTTTTACCGCAATATGATGCGGAGCTATCGAGGGTCGTTGCCAAGAACCTCAAACAGCTCGGTGTCGAGGTGTTGACGAAGTGCCGCGCCCGCGGGCTTTCCAGCGTCGGTACAGCCCTACAAGTGGAACAGGCCGGTGGATCGACACTGGATCTTCCCGCCGACAAGGTGCTCGTAACAGTCGGCCGAAAAGCCAGACTTCAGGGGTGGGGATTGTCGGATTTGGGTTTGGTCATGGACGGACCGTTCGTTCGTGTCGATGCCCAATGCCGCACTTCGATGACCGACGTTTATGCAATCGGTGACGTCACCGGGGAACCGATGTTGGCCCACCGCGCGATGGCGCAAGGGGAGGTAGCGGCGGAGGTGATTGCCGGACGGCGCCGGGCGTTTGAGCCGGCCGCGATTCCGGCGATCTGCTTTACGGACCCGGAAATCGTGTCTGTTGGACTTGATCCTGACCAGGCGCAAGAGGCCGGCCGCGACATCAAAGTCGGCAAATTTCCATTGGCTGCCAACGGTCGGGCAATGACGCTCGGATCAAGCCAGGGTTTCGTGCGGGTTGTCGCACGCAAGGACAATGATCTCGTGCTTGGCATCCAGGCGGTTGGAAGGAACGTTTCGGAATTCGCCTCGTCGTTTGCACTCAGCCTCGAAATGGGTGCGCGCCTGCAGGACATTGCCGGGACCATTCATGCGCATCCGACACAGGGCGAGGGCATCATGGAAGCTGCGCATCTGGCTCTTGGACACGGCCTGCATCTCTGAACGGCAGTTCCTGACTTTCGCTCCGGACACCATCAGCCTATCGTTGGTCGTTGCAATCCAGAGGAGGCCGTCATGCGGTTGATGTACAAATTCACGATACCTGTGGAAAAGGGCAACGAGGCCGCTCGCGACGGTTCACTGGACAAGGCGATACAGGCCCTGATGGATGCCGTGAAGCCTGAAGCGGCCTATTTTGCCCTCGAGTGCGGTCAAAGGATGGGTATCCTGATTTTCGAGGAGACCGATCAGGCGAGGATGCCCGTCATCAATGAGCCGATGTTTGCTGCCCTCAATGCGTCCGTCGAAATCCAGCCGGTGCTGACGGCCGAGGATTTGCAGCGCGGTCTCAGCCCGGCTTCGTAGTTTGCGCCAGCAAAACCGTCAGAGCCTCGGTGACTGTCGCTTGGCGCACTGCCGCGCGATCCATGCCGTCAAGGCGCAATTCACGGTGCTTCGTCTCGCCGCCTTGCCGCGCCATCGCCATATGTACAAGCCCGACCGGCTTTTGCGCAGACCCGCCGTCGGGCCCGGCAATGCCGGTGACCGAAACGGCAAAGTTGGCTCGTGAGCGCTGGAGTGCACCGTCAGCCATTTCAATCGCCGTTTGCATCGACACGGCGCCGTGGGCTTCAAGGGTGGCGGCGGAAACGCCAATCATCTCCTGTTTGGCCTCGTTTGAATAGGTGACGAAACCCCGATCGAGCACTGCTGACGAGCCGGCGATATCGGTGATTGCGGCTGCAATCATCCCGCCGGTACAGGACTCAGCCGTTGCTATCATCCATCCGTGTCGGGAGAATTCGCGCACCAGATTGGCAGCGAGGTCGGTATTATCCGTCATGAGCGGCCTCCGTAAATGACTGATGCCGTGGCGATGGCTGCTATGCCTTCGCGCCGTCCCACAAACCCGATCGTCTCGTTGGTGGTGGCCTTGACCGAACAGCGCTCAAGGTCAAGCTGCAGCAGCTCGGCCAGTTTTTGACGCATGACCAGACGGTGGGGTCCAATCTTCGGCGCTTCGCAGATCAATGTAATATCGACATTGAGGATGGATCCACCGGATTGTGAAACAATTTCCGCGGCGCGATTGAGGAAAATGCGCGATTCGGCACCCTTCCACTGAGGATCGGTTGGCGGGAAATGATCGCCAATGTCGCCGGCGCCACAGGTTGCTAGCAGCGCATCCGTCAACGCATGAAGTCCGACATCGGCGTCCGAATGGCCCGACAGCGCCTGATCGTGGTCGATCCGGACGCCGCAAAGAGTGACAAAATCTCCGGCGACGAGCGCGTGGACATCATATCCGTTCCCGGTGCGCACATCAGGCAACGCCTGACCCAATTCCCGATCTGCCATTTCGATGTCCCTTGCCACGGTTAGTTTGACATTGCCGGTGTTTCCGGCGACCAGGGCGACGTCGATACCGGCCCATTCCGCAATGCTGCAGTCGTCGGTGAATGTATGATCTGTTTCCGCCGCTGCCCGTCGATGGGCATCGAGGATCTGGTCAAAGTCAAATCCCTGGGGCGTTTGTGCCGCCATAAGATCGGCTCGGGGCACGGTTTCTCCGACGGTTTTGTCGGTGGTTGCTCGCTTGATCGTATCGGTCAGCGGAACCACGGGAAGGGCGGCTGCAGTGCCCTTTATCAGTGGCTCCAGGACAGCGTCGATCAACCCTGTATCGATAAACGGTCGAACGCCATCATGGATCAGCACAATATCGGGTGCTTCCTGTCTAAGCGCTTCAAGACCGCGGAGGACAGATTGTTGCCGTGTGCTCCCACCATCGACCGCAACAAGCGGTTTTATCACCTTCATATCGGCAATGGCGGCCTGATAGAGTTCATGATCGTCCGGGTGGATCACCACGCACATGGTGTTAACGGCGGGATGCGACAGAAATGCCCGAAGGGTGTGGGTCAAAACGGCCTGACCGCCAATTGGCCGGTACTGCTTGGGGCCGTCTTCCGGACTTCCGGCGCGCTCGCCTCGGCCGGCTGCGACGATAATGGCGGCAATGGACTTCGAATCTGCCATATTGTCCCTGTATCTCGGAACCCGCTGGGTCTCAGGCTGTTGCTCTAGCGTCACCGGCCTTACAAAGCCAGTCCCGCAGCGCACAAAAATGACTTGCTTTTCCCACACCGTTGCTCAAAATTAGGGCAACATGAAAACATGCCTCTTTTCAGTGCAGATGGCTTGATGATCGACACACCCTTCAACATCGGACCAGTACGGATCCGAAACCGCGCGATTCTGGCGCCAATGTCCGGCGTCAGTGACTTGCCGTTCCGGCGGTTGGCCTGGCGCTACGGCGCGGGACTGGTTGTCACGGAAATGATTGCCAGCCGCGAGTTGGTCTGCAGCCGCGAGGAATCGCATCTGCGCATCCAGGGTGAAGGCATCAGCCCTCACATGGTGCAGCTTGCCGGACGCGAGGCGCAATGGATGCGCGAAGCCGCCATTATCGCAGAAGCCAATGGTGCGGACATTATCGACATCAATATGGGCTGTCCGGCCAAGAAAGTGACCGGTGGCTATTCCGGATCCGCGCTCATGCGCGACCCGGACCATGCGCTGCAGCTGATTGAGGCGACGGTCCACGCCGTTGCGGTTCCGGTGACACTCAAGATGCGTCTGGGCTGGGATGAAAATAGCATCAATGCGCCGGAGATCGCCCGTCGGGCGCAGGAGGCGGGTGTTCGATTGGTAACGGTGCATGGCCGCACGCGCAGCCAGTTCTACAAGGGGCGGGCGGATTGGCAGGCGATCGCCGCCGTGAGGTCCGAACTATCTATCCCACTCGTGGCCAATGGTGATGTCGAGACAGCCGACGACGTCGAGGCGATCCGACTGGCCAGCGGAGCAGATGCGGTGATGATCGGCAGAGCGGCGTACGGGCGCCCCTGGCACGTAGGGGCTTTGGCCGGGAATGCTGATGTTCCAATCGGTCCAACCGAAATCGCTGCGTTGGTACACGAACATTATGACATGAACCTAACGCACTACGGCGAACATGTGGGCCTGCGCCACTCCCGTAAACACCTTGGCTGGTATCTGGAACGATTCGCACCGTCCTGTCCGGGCCAGCTAAAGGCGCGAATAATGACCGGACTCGAGCCCGAGGCGGTCATCCGTGATGTTGAAACAGCGCTGACGGCCTATGGTGACGCCACGGATGGAAGAGCAGCTGCATGACAGTGGTGGAAAAAGCAGGGCAGGGGGACGCTCTGGAAGCGGCAAATGTGGTCCTAAATGCCATCCGCCATCCGGTCATCATGGTCGACGATGCGGGACTCATCTCGTTCGCGAACTGGGAGGCCGAATCCTTCTTCGGTGCCAGCCGCAACCATCTGTCCAAACGCAATATTGACGCCTACATTCCTTTTGGCAGTCCGCTCTTGGCCCTCATTGAGCAAGTTCGTGAGCGGCGCGCCCCGGTCAACGAATACCGCGTCGACGTCAGTTCACCCAAACTGGGCGGCGATCGGCTGGTCGATCTCTATGTCGCGCCGGTGCCGGATCAGCCTGGCTCCGTCGTTGTGTTGTTCCAGGAACGCTCCATGGCCGACAAGATCGACCGGCAGTTGACGCATCGCGCAGCGGCCCGTTCGGTAACCGGACTGGCGTCCATGTTGGCCCATGAGATCAAAAATCCGTTGTCCGGCATTCGTGGTGCTGCACAGCTGCTTGAGACGTCGGTAAACGATGATGACAGGGCGTTGACGCAATTGATCCGAGACGAAACCGATCGCATCGTTTCACTCGTCGACCGCATGGAGATCTTCTCGGACGAGAGACCGGTCGATCGTGAACCGGTCAACATCCACTCTGTCCTGGATCACGTCAAAGCCGTGTCGCAAGCCGGGTTTGCCAGCAAGGTCAAGATCAACGAGAACTACGACCCCTCCCTGCCACCGGTCTACGGCAACCGGGACCAACTGGTGCAGGTGTTTCTCAACCTTATCAAAAATGCCAGCGAGGCATTGGATAATCAGCCTGGCGGCGAAATAACCCTGAGCACGGCCTACCGGCCAGGAATACGCCTGTCGATTCCGGGCGCCCGAGAGCGGGTTTCACTGCCGTTGGAATTCTGTGTGCAGGACAATGGGCCGGGGGTTCCGGCCGACATCCACGCCCATCTGTTCGATCCGTTCATCACAACCAAAATCAACGGATCGGGTCTCGGTCTCGCGCTGGTCGCCAAGATCGTCGGGGACCATGGCGGCATCGTGGAGTGCGACAGCCAGGCCAGCAAGACGACGTTTCGCGTGCTCATGCCTGCGTCAAAGGAAACCGATCCGGTTCGCGGAGAAAATGCGCAATGAGCAATGCAACCATCCTGGTCGCCGATGACGACGCCGCAATCCGAACGGTCCTCAACCAGGCCCTTTCGCGCGCCGGCTATGACGTTCGCATCACCTCGAATGCCGCGACGCTCTGGCGATGGGTGGCAGCGGGTGACGGCGATCTGGTCGTGACCGATGTGGTTATGCCCGACGAGAACGCATTCGATCTGCTGCCGCGCATCAAAAAGGCCCGACCCGACCTTCCGGTGCTTGTCATGAGCGCCCAGAACACTTTCATGACTGCCATCAAGGCATCCGAGCGGGGCGCCTACGAATATCTCCCGAAGCCATTCGATCTGACCGAGTTGATCGCGATCGTCGGCCGGGCGCTGTCGGAGCCCAAGAAACCGTTGGCAGAGCCCGAGGAAGATCTCGGAGAGGGTATGCCTCTGGTTGGTCGATCCGCGGCCATGCAAGAGATTTATCGGGTTCTGGCTCGGCTGATGCAGACCGATCTGACGTTGATGATCACGGGCGAATCGGGAACTGGCAAGGAATTGGTCGCACGGGCGCTCCATGACTATGGGAAGCGGCGCAACGGTCCGTTTGTGGCCATCAACATGGCGGCTATCCCGAGAGATTTGATCGAGTCCGAGCTGTTCGGTCACGAGAAAGGTGCCTTCACGGGTGCCCAGACCCGGTCCAGCGGCCGTTTCGAACAAGCCGAGGGTGGCACGCTCTTTCTCGATGAAATCGGTGACATGCCCATGGATGCGCAGACGCGTTTGCTGCGCGTGTTGCAGCAGGGGGAATACACCACCGTCGGCGGGCGGACCCCGATCCGCACTGACGTGCGCATCGTTGCCGCAACCAACAAGGATCTGAAAACGTCAATCAACCAGGGCCTGTTCCGCGAGGATCTCTACTATCGCCTCAATGTGGTCCCGCTGCGTCTGCCGCCGTTGCGTGACCGGGCGGAGGACATCCCGGATCTGGTACGCCATTTCAGCAACGAAGCAGAGCGCGAGGGACTGCAGTCGAAGCGGTTTGAGGCCGATGCATTCGACCGGTTGAAGCAATATCCCTGGCCAGGCAATGTGCGCGAGCTGGAAAACTTCGTTCGCCGACTGACGGCACTTTATCCGCAGGACATGATCACTACCGAAATCGTTGAGCAGGAATTGCAGGGGGAAACCGAAGGCGTGGCGGCGTCTCCGGCGGGCAATATCAACAGCGCGACGACGATTGCGCAGGCGGTAGAAGACAACATGCGTCGGTATTTTGCCGAGTTTGGCGACGACATGCCGCCACCGGGCCTCTACCATCGGGTTCTTGGAGAAGTTGAGCACCCGCTGATCCTTGCCGCGCTGACGGCGACGCACGGCAACCAGATCCGGGCCGCCGAATTGCTCGGCTTGAACCGCAACACCCTGAGGAAGAAGATCCGAGAGCTCGGCGTTTCCGTATATCGTTCACCACGTAGCGCTTGACCGAACGGACATTGCGTTGCAATTTCGCCACAATGCGTTGCACAATGGCAACGCATTCGGGCGGCACTGGCGTTCGAGTTTCATGCGGCAGTTCAAATCGGGGACGCAATGACGGTCGGTGAGGGCGTGACATCGGTTGGGGCGGAGGACATCCGGCCATTGCCGGATGGCGGCGATCGTCGCCGGCTTCTGGCGTTGCCTGGCGTTATTATCGTCGTCTGCTCGTTGATCTGCGCTATCGTTTCCTTCATCATTCTGATGGGCCTGACGCCGATCGCGCCACGCAACGAAGTCGTCGTAACGGCGGTCGTTGTCAATCTGGTTTTTGTTATCGCGCTGATCGGTTTGATCGTACGGGAAATCGCCAACATCCTGGCTGCGCGCCGGCGCGGCCGTGCGGCATCACGGCTTCATGTGCGGATTATCGGTCTGTTCAGCGTCGTTGCTATCTTGCCGGCTATCCTGGTCGCGATCATCGCCAGCATCACACTGGACGTCGGTCTTGACCGCTGGTTTTCCCTTCGCACGAAGGCAATTGTTAATTCGTCGCTGAGCGTTGCGCAGGCCTATGTCAACGAAAACGCGCGCTATTTGCAGGGTCAAACCGTTTCGATGGCCGACGATCTCGACCGGGCTCGTACGCTATACAGTCTCGACCGGACTGGCTTCGGTGTCCTGGTGACAAGGCAGGCAATCGGACGCGGATTGCTCGGCGCCAGTGTTGTTCGCGAGGATGGTACGGTCGTCGTTCGCGCCGAAATCCCGACGGAAAATCCGTTGCCATCGGTTCCGGAGGAAGCACTCGCCCGGGCTGCCCAGGATGTTCCCACGCTGATTCCACCCGGAACAAGCAGCATCGTCGGTGCTGTTATGAAGCTGCAAAACATTCCCAATGCGTTTCTCTACACGATCCGAGCGGTCGACCCGCAGGTTGTCGATTCGATGCGGCTTATGGAGGAGAACACGGCCGAATACCGCTCGTTGGAAGAAGACCGGGGAGTGGTCCAACTGGCCTTTGCCATTCTTTACATCGGATTTGCCCTCATTGTTCTTTTGGCAGCGATCTGGACCGCAATTGCCGTTGCCGATCGCATCGTCAGGCCGATCAGGCAGTTGATTACCGCTGCCGACAACATCGCAGGTGGCGACCTGAGCGTCAGTGTTCCGGTCAAGGCATCAGATGGTGACGTTGGAAACTTATCCAAAACATTCAATAATATGACCGCAGAACTTCGCGCCCAACGTGATGAAATTGTCTCCGCGCGCGACGAGATGGATGAGCGTCGCCGGTTCACCGAGGCAGTGTTGTCGGGTGTGTCTGCCGGGGTTATCGGCGTTCATGATGACGGGTTGATTTCGATCGCCAACCGGTCGGCTGAAATCATGCTCGGGCGCGAACCGGGCGGACTTGAAAACAAGCGTCTGCTGGAGATCTCACCCGAGATTGCGAAGGTCCTGACAAGCACGACGCGCTGGCATCGTAGCGAGCACAGAAGCCAGATATCCGTGATGCGGAATGGTGCCGAGCGGACGTTGAATGTGCGGGTGACTCTGGAAGGACCCCAGCAAGGAGTGGAGTCCTATGTCATCACTCTTGATGATATCACCGACCTCGTCCTTGCACAGCGATCAACAGCCTGGGCGGAAGTCGCGCGACGGATTGCCCATGAGATCAAGAATCCGCTGACACCGATCCAATTGTCTGCTGAGCGAATCCGCCGTCGCTATGGCAAGCAGATCGCGGATGATGACCGGGATGTGTTTGATCAATGCACTGAAACTATCGTACGGCAAGTCGGCGATATCGGCCGAATGGTCGATGAGTTTTCCGCCTTTGCGCGCATGCCCAAACCGACAAAACAGAAGCATGATCTTCGCGAGGTGCTGAAGGATGCTGTTTTCCTCCGTGAAATGGGCCGAAACGACATCGAGTTCATTCGGGATTTCGGTGAGACGCCGCTCAACGGTTACTTCGATTCACGGATGCTGGGACAGGCGTTCGGAAACCTGATCAAGAACGCTACGGAAGCGGTGGATGCAGTCGCAGCCGACGAACAGAGGCAGGGCCGTAAGGTGCTGGTGCGGGCTCGCAGCGGCGATCACGACAACTACGTCGTCGACATCATCGACAACGGCAAGGGGCTTCCGGTCGAAAACCGAAACCGCATCTTCGAACCCTACATGACCATGCGGGAAAAGGGCACCGGGCTCGGTTTGGCGATCGTGAAGAAGATTGTCGACGAGCATGGCGGTGTTCTGGAGCTGCATGATGCACCGACAGATTTCGATCCGAATGGCGGGGCAATGATCCGCGTCTCGCTGCCGGCGGGCGAAGCGGCGACCGAATCCGAGATAGGAGAAAAACAAACAGATGGCGTCTGACATTCTGGTTGTGGACGACGAGGAGGATATCCGGGAGCTTGTTTCGGGGATCCTGTCCGATGAAGGGCACGAAACGCGAACCGCCGGTGATAGCGATAGCGCGCTTCAAGCCATCGCTGAACGGGTGCCCAGGCTGGTTTTTCTCGATATCTGGCTGCAGGGCAGCAAGCTCGATGGACTGGCCTTGCTTGACGAGGTGAAAGCCCGGCACCCGCATCTGCCGGTCGTCATGATATCGGGGCACGGCAATATCGAGACCGCCGTCTCGGCCATTCGGCGTGGTGCCTATGATTTCATCGAAAAACCGTTCAAGGCGGATCGTCTCGTGCTGGTTGCGGAGCGGGCACTCGAAACATCCAATCTGAAGCGCGAAGTCGACGAGCTCAAACGCCGGTCCGGCGAACCCGTCGACCTCACCGGTACTTCGGTTGCGATATCTCAATTGCGCCAGACCATCGAAAAGGTGGCGCCGACCAACAGCCGCATCATGATCCTCGGCCCTTCCGGCGCCGGAAAGGAACTGGTTGCGCGGTTGATCCACCGACATTCGACCCGATCCGACGGTCCCTTCATTGCGCTGAACGCAGCGGCGATCACACCTGATCGAATGGAAATTGCGCTCTTCGGTACGGAGGCCGGAAACGGGCAGGAGCGAAAAGTCGGCGCTCTTGAGGAAGCGCACGGCGGGATATTGTACCTCGACGAGGTGGCCGATATGCCCCGCGGTACTCAAAACAAGATCCTTCGCGTGCTGGTCGAACAGCAGTTCGAAAGGGTCGGCGGGAGCAAACGGGTCAGCGTCGATGTGAGGGTCATTTCTTCAACGGCCCGCAACCTTGAACAACTGATCTCGGAAGGCAATTTTCGCGAAGACCTGTATCACCGTCTTGCGGTTGTCCCGGTCAGAGTCCCGTCGCTGGCCGAGCGTCGGGAAGATATTCCGTTTCTGGTCGATCAGTTCATGCGTCAGATCGGTGAACAGGCGGGGATCAAGTCGCGCCCCATCGGTGACGACGCCATGGCTGTACTGCAGGCCCACGACTGGCCCGGTAACATCCGCCAGCTTCGAAACAATATCGAACGCCTGATGATTCTGACCCGGGGCGAAACCGGTGACAGCGTGATCACTGCTGATATGCTGCCCCAGGAAATCGGCGAAATGCTGCCAAGCGTCGGCAACCACGACCAGAGCCACGTGATGACCTTGCCATTGCGTGAGGCTCGTGAAATGTTTGAGCGCGATTATCTTGTCGCCCAGATCAACCGATTCGGCGGCAATATTTCGAAGACCGCCGAGTTCGTGGGGATGGAACGGTCCGCATTGCACCGGAAGTTGAAGTCGCTCGGTCTTTGACGATTGAATGCTGACCGCCGGCAGGGGACGTTAGCGCATGAAAGTCATTATCTGCGGTGCCGGGCGAGTCGGTTACGGCATCGCCGAACGGCTCTCGACAGAGGACAATGATGTATCGGTCATCGATACATCACCGCCGCTGATCCACGCCATCCGGGAGACGCTCGATGTACGCGGCTATGTCGGCCACGGGGCGCACCCGGACGTGCTGGCGCAGGCGGGCGCTGACCAGGCCGACATGATCATTGCGGTAACACTCTACGATGAGGTCAACATGGTGGCCTGCCAGGTCGCCCATTCGCTTTTTAACGTGCCGACAAAAATCGCCCGCATTCGGGCACAAAGCTATCTGCAATCGCACTATTCCGACCTGTTCTCGCGCGAACATATGCCAATCGACGTGGTCATCTCGCCTGAGGTTGAAGTCGGCCAGATGGTTTTGCGGCGCATTGCGCTGCCGGGCGCCAATGATGCCGTACGGTTTGCGGAAGACAACATCGCGATGGTCGCGATCGAATGCCTTGAGGATTGCCCAGTGGTCAACACACCGCTGGAGCAGCTGACGGATCTGTTTCCGGACCTGGTGGCAACGGTAGCCGGCATCTGGCGGGACGGCAAACTGCACGTGCCGCATTCGGGTGATCAGCTTGTCACTGGCGACCTGGCCTATGTTATCTGCGACCGGGCGCATGTTCGACGGACACTTGGCCTGTTCGGCCATGAAGAACCCGAGGCCACGCGCATCGTCATCGCTGGCGGCGGCAATATCGGCTATTACGTGGCGCGGACGATCGAGGAACGACAACCGCGAACGAAGATCAAGATCATTGAATTCGATCGCGACCGGGCCGTGGCGATTGCCGACAATCTCAGTCGGACCGTCGTGCTCAACGGATCGTCCCTCGATCAACAGATCCTGGTGGAAGCCGACATACAGGATGCGGATCTCATGGTCTCTCTGACCAATGACGACCAGGTCAACATCCTCTCAAGCGTCATGGCCAAGCGCTTGGGGTGCAAGTCTAATCTTGCGCTGATCAACAGCTCCGCGTTTCTGGACTTCACCAAGACAATGGGCATCGATGCCCATGTCAATCCACGCACGGTGACTATTTCTCGCATCCTCCAGCATGTGCGGCGCGGCCGTATTCTGGCCGTCCACAGCGTTCAGCAGGGTGCTGCGGAAGTGATTGAAGCGCAGGCGCTTGAAACGTCACCCATCGTTGGAACCATGCTGCGTGATTTCGAGATGCCCCATGGCATTCGCATTGGTGCAATCTACCGCGATGGCAAGGTGCTCAGACCGGACGGGGAGAGCAAGATCAAGACAGGCGACCGGGTTGTGTTGTTGGCGACCGCCGATGCGGTTCGGCATGTCGAGCAACTGTTCCGCGTGAGCCTCGAGTTCTTCTGACCGTCATGATCGGGCCGCTGTTCCTGATAACACTTTCGGCTGCCGGTCTGTTCGGACTGTTCGTGCCCGCGATCCTGGTCGCCATAGCCAATTCGGAATCCGCATTGGCCATCGAAATGGCTTTGATGGCTTCGATTGGGGCCTTCCTGACCTTGGCGTTTCTCACCGCGATCACCGGACGTCCTCGAAACACGGAGCGATCCTTTACTTTTCTCGCCCTGGTCAGCGTATGGGTCACAACGCCGCTTTTCGGTGCAGTGTCGTTCATTGTACTTGCAGACATGGCTTTCATGCCGTCCTGGTTTGAGGCGGTTGGTGCGCTGACCACATCCGGTGCTTCCGTGATTCCGCGAGAGACAGCACCGCGGGCTCTGTTGTTCTGGCGGGCCAGCATGGAGTGGTACGGCGGATTTCTGACCCTGGCATCGATCGTCCATGTTCTCGCTCCAGCCGGTTTCGGCGGATTGCAGGGGCGCTACACCCGGCTGCTGTCGGGTGGTCATGACGACAGTCTTTACCGGATCGAATCCTACCGGGCGTTGTTGCTGCAATACAGTCTCGTAACCGGTATCATCCTGTTCGGGCTCGTCATTTTCGGAGTGCAGCCACTGGATGCGGCCATGCTGGGGATGGTTTCGGCGGCGACCGGCGGGTTTGTCCCCTTTGCAGGTCCTTTGGAGGAGAACATCGGACCAGGCGCAATTCTCATCATGGGAGTTGGTCTGTGTGCCGGCACCATGAGCGTCTTCTGGCGACGTCAGATTTTGCGGCGTCCCAATCGCATCTTTCAAAACAATCTGGAAGCTCAGCTGCTGGCGGCCTTCATCGTCGCGCTGAGCGTCATTTATGCTGCGCGAATCGTGCACGTATCAGGTGGCGATATCGCGACCAATCTCGTCCCGGCTCTGCGGGAAGGGTTTTTCACTGCATCCTCGCTGGTGGCGACAAGTGGAATCGAGACGCGCCCCGGCGTAATGGCCTTGCTTCCCAATATCGTCGTTCTTGCCGTGATCTTTGTTGGCGCCGGGGTCTATTCGACCTCAGGCGGCGTAAAAATTTACCGGATCGGCGCAATGTGGGTTTACGCTATTGCCGAACTCAATCGCCTGATCTACCCCAACAGTGTTGATCGCCTTAAATTCGGTAGCGACGCGATCGACCGCGGATCGATGCAGGCTATCTGGACCTTTTTCATCATCGCCGTGCTTGTCATAGGACTTGGTGCGGCTCTCATTGCTCTGACTTCGACCGGCTTCGAAGCGGCGATTGTTCTCGCCGTCGCGCTGTTTTCCAATGCCAGCCCGGTCTATGACGCTCTGCGTCCGGTTACGTCCGAGGCCGCCGCTCAGTGGCCGACATTTCAAGCTCTTCCAAGTCAATTGACCTATCTTTTCTCGATCATCATCATGACGGTTGGGCGCCTGGAAGTGTTGGTGGTTTTTGCGGTTTTGAACCTGAAATACTGGTACACACGCTGATCCGATATCACCTGATCAGGCAGTTACATCCGGTCCACCTTTCCCTTTTTGGATTGCGGAAGGTGTGGTGATTTGGTAACGAAAAGTGGTGCGTACTCGGCAGGTGGCAGGATGCCACTGAAGAGTTGGTCCGGCGACATCGAGCGGCGAAAGCCGCGCAATAAGAAGAAACCGGCAGGGACAAGGAAGAATAGACGCAATGGCGGAGCGTTCACAAAATTTGCAGGATCAATTTCTCAACACTGTTAGAAAACAAAAAGTTGCACTCACGATCTTCCTGATCAACGGCGTGAAACTGACCGGAGTCGTGACGTCGTTTGACAATTTCTGCGTGTTGCTGCGCCGTGACGGGCACTCTCAGCTTGTCTACAAACACGCCATCTCCACGATCATGCCCGGGCAGCCTATACAGATGTTCGAAGGCGAAGAAGCAAGCCGTGAAGGCTGACCAAGACAAAAAAAACAAAAAACAGAGAATGCGGGACGTCGGCGTCGACCGGCAGCAGGATGCTGCGCGGGCGCTTGTGCTCGTCCCCCTCCTGAAGAACCAACCCGACTCACCCTCTGTGCCGCACCGCACGCCGGAAACCCGGCTGGAGGAAGCTGTCGGACTGGCGGAAGCCATCGATCTCGAAATCGCTCACGCAAGCACGGTAACTGTCAATGCGCCGCGACCGTCCACGCTGGTGGGCTCAGGCAAGGTCACTGAAATCGCCAATCTGGTTATTGCTCTCGATGCCGGTCTGGTGATCGTTGATCATCCGCTTACGCCAATCCAGCAACGCAATCTGGAAAAAGCCTGGCATGTCAAGGTCATCGACAGGACGGGATTGATCCTGGAAATATTCGGCCGAAGGGCGTCCACCAGGGAAGGGGTGCTGCAGGTCGAATTGGCTCATCTGAATTATCAGAAGGGTCGATTGGTCCGCAGTTGGACACACCTGGAACGGCAGCGTGGCGGCGCGGGATTCATGGGCGGTCCCGGCGAAACCCAGATTGAGGCCGACAGGCGGTTGCTGCAGGACAAGATCGTCAAGCTTGAAAAGGAGCTCGAGCAAGTTCGACGTACGCGACACCTGCATCGCTCGAAACGGCAAAAGGTGCCGCATCCGGTCGTTGCTCTGGTCGGCTACACGAATGCCGGCAAATCGACCTTGTTCAATGCTGTCACCGGGTCGGCGGTGGTTGCGGAAGACATGCTGTTCGCGACACTCGATCCGACTTTGCGTCGGATGAAACTTCCGCATGGCAGGATGGTTATTCTTTCGGACACAGTGGGCTTTATTTCAGATCTGCCAACCCACCTGGTGGCGGCGTTTCGAGCAACGCTCGAAGAAGTGCTTGAGGCTGATCTGATCCTGCATGTTCGCGACATTTCGGATCCGGACAATCCGGCACAGGCGGCGGACGTTCTGCGCATTCTGGACGAGTTGGGAATCAACGATCGCGCCGAAGCTCCCGCCGAGATCATTGAAGTGTGGAACAAGGTAGACCTTCTGCCCGAATCGGCGGTCGAAACATTGCGCGACCAGGCCAACGCCCGGGACGATACGGTCGTCGTTTCCGCAACGACGGGTTCAGGTCTGGACGATCTTTTGACGTTGATCGAACAGGCGCTATCCGGCCGCTTGCTCAATCGCGATATTGTGCTGAAGGCTTGCGAACTGTCGCATCTCTCGTGGCTCTATGACCATGCCCAGGTCCATCAGCGGGAAGACCGTGAGGATGGCAGCGTGCTGCTCAATGTCGACATAACGGAACACGACATGGCTGGTTTTGAGCGGCGTCTTCACTCCGCGAAATAGACTATTTTGGTTTAGCCCATCATTCGATGGTGCAGATCGAACATGATCCAGATGCTTCCGCCAACCATGATAAAGATCAGGATCCCGGCAAAGGCCAGGGCGAGCAGGTTTTCGCGTGGTGTGGTGGTGAAATTCAGGTGCAGAAAGTAGTGAAAGTGTACAAACACCTGGATGACCGCTGCAACTATGATGACGACCAGTGTCGTTCCGGCAGGCATCAGACCAGTCCAGACCAGCCCAAAGGGAATCGCGGTCAAAATGAGCGCCAGGATGAACCCTGTGATGTAGGCCCGGTGTGTGTGCGTATCGGCACGATTCATGACAGGACTCCGGGCAGGTAGACGACCGAGAAAATGAAGATCCAGACGATGTCGAGGAAATGCCAGAACAGTCCTAGGCGAAAGAGACGCGACGACACCGCCGGTGTAAGACCCTTGACCATCAACTGACCGATCATAACGAGAATGCACAGGATCCCGACAGACACGTGCAAACCATGGGTGCCGACCAGCGTGAAGAATGCCGACAGGAATCCGCTGGTGCCCGGTCCGGCGCCGGCACTGATCATGCCGCTGAACTCGACCAGTTCCATGGCGACAAATCCGGCGCCGAGAAGCACGGTCACGGCCAACCACTGAATGGCGCGCGATACTTGCTGATCAAGAGCGGCCAGTGATGCAAATCCGAACGTAATGCTGGAACACAGCAACAGCAGCGTTTCGCCGGCCGTGTGCGGTAGGCTGAAGAGCTCTTTTGCGGACGGACCGGTGGCAATGTTGTCCCTCATGACGACATAGGTCGCAAACAGCAGTGCAAAGATGATTGCGTCGGTCATCAGGTAGATCCAGAAGCCAAATTCGCGCTCCTCGAACTCTTCACGCATCTCATCGCCAGGGGGTGCAGGATTGCCATCCAAGGCTGCCCTGCTGTGGGTTTCGTTTTGCTGGGAAACGACGGCAGACATCAGGCGTGCTCCGTCGCGGTTGGAGCCCCGGCAATATCAACCATCGGATCGTTGTCCGTCGGCATCTTTCGCGTTGAATGGAGGCGGTCTCGTTCAATTGCCTCGACTTCAGATGCCGTCATCACGAAATGGGTGTCGTCATTGCTGCTGCGAATGATCAGGGTGACGACCGTAACAACCAGGCACAGCGCGACCAGCCACCAGATATACCAGACCATGGCGAAGCCGAACAGAAAACCGACTGCGCCGAGGATGGGCCCCATGCCGGTGCTCTTCGGCATGACAATGTCCTCGTAGCGGTCGGGTGCCAGACCAACGACACCGCGTCTTTTCATGTCTGCGAAAGCGTCAACATCCTCGACCTGAGGCAGGACAGGGAAGTTGTAGGGTGCGGGCGGCGAAGTGGTGGCCCATTCGAGCGTGCGACCGTTCCAGGGGTCTCCCGTGGCGTCGATTTCCGAAGCCCGGTCACGAATGGAGACGACAATCTGCACAACGATGCAGGCGATGCCGATGAGAACCGATACGGCACCGAGAGCGGCAACCACGAGATAGGGCTGCCATTCAGCCACGTTGTAGTGCTCCATGCGTCGAGACATTCCCATGAAACCGAGAACATAAAGCGGCATGAAAGCCAGATAGAAGCCGACAATCCAGAACCAGAAGGCGCGAACGCCCCAGGGTTCGTTGAGCTTGAAGCCGAAGGCCTTGGGGAACCAGTAGTGCATTCCGGCGAAATAGCCGAACAGGGCACCCGGTATCAGCATGTTATGGAAATGCGCCACCAGAAACGTGGAATTGTGCATCAGATAATCTGCCGGAGGCAGAGCCAGAAGCACGCCGGAGACACCGCCGATAACGAAGGTGACAATGAAGCCCATCGTCCACAACATGCTCGGGTGGAAGACGATGCGGCCGCGATACATCGTCATCAGCCAGTCGAAGATTTTCACGCCGGTCGGGACGGCGATGATCATCGTGGCGATCCCGAAAAAGGCGTTAACGTTGGCGCTCGACCCCATGGTGAAGAAATGATGCAGCCACACCGAGAATGACAATATGGCGATACAAGCCGTGGCGTAGACCAGCGAGTCGTACCCGAAAAGGCGTTTTCCGGAGAACGTTGCGACGACCTCGGAGTAGATGCCGAATGCCGGCAGGATCAGGATGTAGACTTCGGGATGCCCCCAGATCCAGATGAGGTTGGCGAAGTTCATCATGTTGCCGCCGTCGCCATTGGTAAAGAAGTGCATGCCGAGATAACGATCAAGCCCCAGCATGGCTCCGACGACCGTCAGGGCGGGAAAGGCAAAGGCGATCAGAATGCTGACGCACAACGCCGTCCACGAGAACATCGGCATGCGCATCAGCAGCATGCCAGGCGCGCGCTTCTTGATGATCGTGACGATGAAGTTGATGCCGGTCAGTGTTGAGCCTATACCGCTGACCACGATTGACCAAAGCCAGTAGTCGACGCCGACGCCCGGACTGTATTCAATACCGGAATAGGGTGGATAGGCGGTCCAGCCTGCCTGTGAGAACTTGCCTATCACCAGCGAAACCATCACCAGAGCCGCGCCCGCTGCCGTCAGCCAAAGACTGACCGAGTTCAGGAAGGGAAAGGCGACGTCACGGGCACCGATCTGCTGAGGCACGACGATGTTGATGAGGCCGGTGAGGAACGGCATCGCCATGAAGAAGATCATGATGGTGCCGTGGGAGCTGAAAATCTGCTCGAAGTGCTCCGGCGGCAGGTATCCTTCGGAATCGTAGGCTATGGCCTGCTGTGCACGCATCATGATGGCGTCGACAAACCCGCGCAGCAGCATGATCAGCGCCAGGATGATGTACATGACGCCGATTCGTTTGTGATCGACACTGGTGAACCATTCCCGCCAGAGGTAGCGCCAAAGGCCGAAATAGGTGATGACGGCCATGACCGTCAGCGTGCCCAAAACGGTGATGGCTGCGCCGCCCATGGCGACCCAGCTGTAAAAGGGCAGGGCGTCGATGGTCAGCCTTCCGAACATGCTACGGCCTCCTAGTGCTGCATGGCGCCGGCCTGCTGCGGTCGGGCGGCGTATTTGGCCAGAATTCTGTCGAACAATCCCGGTTCGAAGCCGGAGAAGTACTCCACCTGGTGGGCAATGCTCGGCTTCGCCAGTTTCTCATAGGCGGCTGCGTCCAGCGATTGTTGCGAACGACGGGCCTTGTCCGTCCAGGCGTCGAAATCCTCGTCCGTCATTCCCAGCGCCAGAAAATGCTGGTCCGCAAATCCATCACCGCTGTATTGCGTGTTGCGGCCGGCGAATTCGCCGGGCTCGTCGGCCAGCAGGTGCAACCGTGTCGTCATGCCCGCCATTGCATAAATCTGCCCGCCCAATGATGGAATGAGAAACGAGTTCATCACCGTGTCGGAGGTGATTTTCAGGGACAATTGGCGACTGCTCGGAAACGCCAGTTCGTTGACGCTGGCAATGCCGTATTCGGGATAGATGAACAGCCATTTCCAGTCCTGTGCGACAACCTGCACCTCCAGCGGATTCTGGGCTGGATCAAGCTGTTTGTAGGGATCGAGCCGGTGGGTGTAGGTCCAGACGAGATATCCGAGCACGACAATAATGATCGCAGGCACAAGCCAAATGACCGCATCGATCCGCACCGAGTAGCCCCAGTCCGGAGTATATTTCCCCTTGCCGCCCATCCGGTATCGCCACGCAAATACCAGGGCCATGATCCACACCGGTATCACCACGATCATCATGAAGCCGGTTGCCGTCAGCAAGAGGTCCCGCTCAATGAGTGCGACAGGTCCCTTCGGATTGAGAACCGGGGCCGTGCCCAGACCGCAACCGGCGAGAAGCAGCGCCGGCAACAGCGGTGCTGTCAGGCGAAGAAGGCGGGAACCAAGAGAATGTTTCAATGGTCACGATCCCTGTTACCCGAACGCGGTCCGGTGCTGGTCGACATCGGCTTCCGCGGCACTGCTGGATGGTGGAGTTCATCTTACGGTGGAGCGGTCGGTTGACAAGGCAAACGCACTGCTTTTCCCGGTAAACCTCTCAAAAGGCTAATGAAACCCTTGCAATTTTAGGTGTCGGCGCGGGTCTTTAATGCGTTGATTTGGAACAGCAGGCGCGCAATCGACAAAAAAAGCCCCGAATCGCACGAAGCAATCCGGGGCAACCAGAGCATGCTCTGGAGGGGTACTCTCCCTTGGGGGGAGACCTTCAGAGTGCCTGCTCCAGGTGGCTCGACCCTGACCCATGACAATCAGGTTCGTTGCCGCTTCCTTGCAGGCGCTCCAAACGCGCAAACAACGCCTTGTTCCTGCAGTAATCCGGTGGCTCTTTCGCCGTCGCTTCTTCGCCGAGCCACGTTTCGCACGCGGCTGCGCTGCTGCAGGACAGGCAACGGACATTTGCCCGTTGCAACACCGCCGGAGCGTTGTTCAATCCATATATCTTTTGGCGCAAACCAAGCCTGTCGATCATGGCTTCGAAGAGATCCGCATGTCGCGAGATTCGAGCCAAAATGCCGCCTATCCTCATCCCGATCTCCTCCGGGAGCAATGTTGGTTGAGTCCAAGAATAGGATTTGGATCCGACCTGCGATTTGATCTAGGTCAAGGTTTTGGGTGAATTGGGGAGATCTGAGACGCGGTTCAATTATCTCGGTGTCAAACGGAAAAACTTGAACCGCACCCGCCATTCGGTTAACCGGTAGCCGATCGACGGCTTCCTTTCTCCGTCACCAGTTTTCCCTGCTCCGAACCGATAAGCCATGACCATCATAGATACGCGCACACCTGATCCGAAACGCCTCATTCCAGGCGCCACTGGCGACTGGGAAGTGGTCATAGGAATGGAAGTTCATGCCCAGGTCTCATCTGAGTCCAAACTGTTTTCCGGCGCTTCCACTGCGTTTGGCAGTGCGCCCAACGACAACGTATCCTTGGTCGACGCCGCGATGCCCGGCATGCTGCCGGTGATCAACGAGGAATGCGTGCGCCAGGCGGTTCGCACCGGCCTCGGGCTAAAGGCGAAGATCAACAAACGGTCCATCTTCGACCGGAAGAACTACTTTTACCCGGATTTGCCGCAGGGCTACCAGATCTCCCAATACAAGGATCCGATTGTCGGCGAGGGCAGCATTATCGTTGAAATCGGGCCCGACCAGAAGGGCAATCTGGAAGACATCGAAATCGGCATCGAGCGTCTCCACCTTGAACAGGATGCCGGCAAGTCGCTTCACGATCAGCATCCGTCGATGAGTTACGTGGACCTGAACCGCTCAGGTGTCGCGCTGATGGAGATCGTTTCCAAGCCGGATTTGCGTTCGTCCGAGGAGGCCAAGGCATTCCTGACCAAATTGCGGACGATCCTGCGCTACCTGGGCACCTGTGACGGCAACATGGACGAGGGCTCGATGCGAGCCGATGTCAACGTTTCCGTACGGCGGGCTGGGGAAGAGTTTGGCACACGTTGTGAAATCAAGAACGTCAACTCGATCCGTTTTGTCGGCCAGGCCATCGAACACGAAGCGCGTCGGCAGATCGGAATTCTTGAGGATGGTGGCGAAATCGATCAGGAAACTCGCTTGTTCGACCCTTCCAAGGGTGAGACCCGGTCCATGAGGACGAAGGAAGACGCCCACGACTATCGCTATTTTCCGGATCCTGATCTTCTGCCGCTGGAATTCGACGATGCCTATGTCGACGAGCTCAGGGTGGGGCTGCCAGAACTACCGGACGATAAGAAGGAACGCTTGATGGGCGATCTCGGTCTTTCCGCCTACGATGCGTCCATTCTGGTCTCCGAAAAGCCGATCGCTGATTATTTTGAGAAAGTCGCAAGCCACCGCGATGGCAAGACGGCCGCGAACTGGGTCATCAACGATTTGCTTGGTGCTCTCAACAAGGCTGGAAAACAGATTGACGAGACTCCGGTCGACCCGGAGCAGATGGGAGCGATTCTCGACCTCATCAAGGAGGGAACGATATCGGGCAAGATTGCCAAGGACCTGTTCGAGATCGTCTGGTCTGAAGGCGGGGACCCGAAACAGATTGTTGAAGAGCGCGGCATGAAACAGGTGACCGACACTGGTGCCATTGAAGCCGCGGTCGATGCTGTGATCGCCGACAATGCCGACAAAGTCGCGCAGGTGAAAGAAAAACCGGCAATGGCTGGATGGTTCGTTGGACAGGTGATGAAAGCGACACAGGGCAAGGCCAACCCTCAAGCCGTCAATGCCCTGGTTCGCCAGAAGCTGGGTCTCGAGGACTAGGGTCGCGGCTATCCATGTGGATTCGAACAGCAAGCGAGCGAGACCTTGAGGCGGTTCATCAGCTTCTGGTCGAAACCTGGCACCATACCTACGATCATATCTACGGGGTCGACAGGGTGGTGGAGATCACCTCCGATTGGCACTCGGTTCCGGCATTGAGAAAACGCCTGTCGCAACCGCAGTCCGAATTCGTGCTGGCGGACACGGGCCAAGAGATTCTCGGAATGGCATTCGCCTCGACTGCGGATGGCAAGGTGGTCAATCTGCATCAGCTTTATATCTTGCCCTCGGCGCAGGGACGCGGAGCGGGGAGGGCGCTTCTGGCTGAAATCGAACAGTGTTTTCCACAGGCCGGACGCATCCAGCTGGAGGTCGAGGCTGCCAATGCAAATGCCATCGGTTTTTATGAGGCCCATGGTTTCAAACAGGTCGGCGAGACGGACAATTGCGGCCAACCCGATTCAGGCATTGCTGCTCTCGTGTATGAAAAGACCATCTGATTGAGATCAGCCGATGCCGTGTGCCTGAGCTCCTGTGGTCAAAACAAAGCCTTGTTCGACTGCTGCAACTATTTCTGGACAAGCCGAATGTCGCGCGGCATAAGGCGGTGACAGCAACCATTCGGCCTGAGAGACGTTCATGAACCGGTTCCTTCTGCAAGTGTTCACGTGGTGGAACGGATCGACTTTGGGCACACGTTTTTACACGTGGCGCAAAGGCACCCGCGTGGGTGAAGACGAATTCGGCAACGTCTACTACGAAGGTGACAACGACAGCGAAGGCCGCACGCGGCGTTGGGTGCTCTACAACGGCCTGGCCGAGGCATCCGCTATTCCGCCCGGCTGGCATGGGTGGATGCACCACCGGACGAACACACCGCCGTCGCAACAGACCTATGTGGCGAAGGAATGGCAGAAGCCACACGAGCCGAATGCTACTGGCACAGCGGATGCCTACCGGCCCAAGGGTTCTATCATGACGCCGACGCAACGGCCGACCGTAACTGGCGACTATGACGCCTGGACTCCTGGATCCTGATATCGGTGTTTGAAGCGATGCAGGGCGGCAGCATCTACAGACTGGTTCGGCGTTTCGGCATGTGTATTGTTGCGGTAGTTGCCGGCGTTGCGGCGACATCCGCCCAGGAAACCTCACAATCCGACAATGGAGTTGATGTTCAGGAGCTGGCGCCTGCCCGGGATTCGCGCGTTGCCAACCGGGTGGCCGTGTTTTCCGGCATCGACAAGATTACCGGACGGATCATCACCTTCGACGTTTACATCAATGAGACGGTTCAGTTTGGTGCGCTGCAGGTGACACCGCGTGTTTGCTACAGCCGCGACGAGACCCAAGCGCCGAAAACGACCACGTTCGTGGAAGTCGATGAGATCACGCTCGATCGCAAGATCAGACGTATCTTCACGGGCTGGATGTTTGCCGATTCACCCGGACTGAACGCTGTCGATCACGCGGTTTACGATGTGTGGCTGAAAGACTGCGCCATGGAATCGAAGGTACCGCCGCCGAACTCGTCCGGTTCGTAGTCACACAAATCGGGCATCGACCAAGAGCGCCTCGTCCAACAGACTGTTGTAAGCTTCGCGCGGGATATCGATGGCACCGAAACGCCGGAGATGGTCGGTCGTGAATTGGGTGTCGAGCAGAGCGAAACCCTGACGTTTCAGGCGATCGACCAGGTGGACGAGACACACCTTGGACGCGTCTGTCCGACGCGAAAACATGCTTTCTCCGAAGAACGCGCCTCGCAGCGCGACCCCGTACAAACCGCCCACCAGATGATCTTCCTGCCAGGCTTCGACGCTGTGGGCATGGCCGAGATGGTGCAACTGGACATAGAGCTCGCGAATCGTGCGGTTGATCCATGTCTTGGTTCGACCCGGTGCCGGTTCAGCGCAGCCATCCAGAACCGCGCTGAAGGCAGAGTTCACACGAATGTCGAAAGGTCGCCGGCGAATGGTCTTTGCCAGGCTGCGCGGAACATGAAAATCGTTGAGCGGGATAATGCCCCGATGCTCGGGCTCGACCCAGTAGATTTCAGGATCGTCCGCGGAATCGGCCATGGGAAACAGGCCGCAGCTATAGGCCTTGAGAAGGAGTTGGGGCGTCACGCTCAGCCGTTCGTCGCTCCCTCTCATGAGTCAGACCCTCATCCGGTCGTTTGCGTTAGCCCTGGTTGTTTGTTCTTTCCAGGTACTTTTCCAGCCAGTGAATGTCATAGTCGCCATTCGCAATATCCGGATTGCCCAGCAGATCGACGAACAACGGTATCGTCGTGTTGATGCCATCGATCACATATTCGTCGAGCGCTCGGCGCAATCGCATCATGCACTCCACACGTGATCGACCATGCACAATCAACTTGCCGATCAGGCTGTCGTAGTAGGGCGGTATCTTGTAGCCCTGATATACACCAGAATCGACGCGCACACCCAGGCCACCTGGCGGGTGATAGTGGGTTATCAGACCGGGAGACGGCGTAAAGGTCTTCGGATCTTCAGCGTTGATCCGGCACTCGATGGCGTGGCCGTTGAAACTGACTTCGTCCTGAGACACGGATAGGCCGCCGCCGGAGGCGACCCGGATCTGTTCATTGACCAGGTCGATGCCGGTGATCGCTTCCGTCACCGGATGTTCCACCTGCAGCCGCGTGTTCATTTCAATAAAGTAGAATTCACCGTTCTCGTATAGGAATTCGATTGTGCCGGCACCGCGATAGTTCAGCTTTTTCATGGCATTAGCGCAGATCATGCCGATGCTTTCGCGCTGCTTCTCGTTCAAAGCGGGCGAATTTGCTTCTTCCCAGACCTTCTGGTGTCGTCGCTGCAGGGAGCAATCGCGCTCGCCGAGATGAACCGCATCGCCGCGTCCATCACCCATCACCTGGATCTCGATGTGGCGCGGTTTGCCGAGATATTTCTCGATATAGACGGCTTCGTTGCCGAATGCGGCGCCTGCTTCAGTCTGTGCCGTTGCCAGAGCAAGGGCCAGTTCTTCCTCGTTTTTGGCGACCTTCATGCCGCGGCCGCCGCCGCCGGCTGTCGCCTTGATAATGACGGGGTAGCCTATTTCTGCAGCTACACGGGCGGCTTCCCGCTCGTCACGGATTTCACCGTCGGAGCCGGGGACCACCGGAATACCGAGTTCTTCAGCGGTTTTTTTGGCGGTGATCTTGTCGCCCATAATCTGGATGTGTTCGGCCGTCGGACCGATGAACGTAATGCCGTGGGCTTCCAGAATTTCCGCGAATTTGGCATTTTCGGACAGAAATCCGTAGCCTGGGTGAACGGCATCCGCTCCGGTAATCTCACAGGCGGAAACAATCTGGTGGATGTTGAGGTAGCTCTCCCGTGAGGCGGGAGGGCCGATGCAGACGCTCTCGTCGGCAAGCCTGACATGCATGGCATCGGCATCGGCCGTCGAGTGGACAGCGACCGTACTGATACCCAACTCCTTACAGGCACGCAGGACACGCAGCGCGATCTCGCCGCGATTGGCTATGAGAACCTTTGACAGCATTGCTTGCGCCTATTCGATGACCAGGAGCGGCTCGCCGAACTCGACCGGCTGGGCGTCCTCAACAAGAATCGCCGTTACCGTTCCAGACCGCGGCGCCGGTATCTGGTTCATCGTCTTCATCGCCTCGATGATCATGACCGGTTGTCCTTCAGTCACCGCCTGTCCGATCTGCACGAAATTGTCGGCATCGGGGGAAGGTGCCAAGTAGGCCGTGCCGACCATCGGCGATGTGACCGCGTTGTTCAGACTTGCTCCGGTATCGGCCGGCACTTCTGCGGCGACTGCCGTCTGTGCCGGCGCAGGCGCTGCGGCTGGCGGTGGTGCAAAGGCCGGGGCTGCCGCCTGTATGACCTGGCCGCCCCGTGATACCCGGATCCTAAGATCGTCCTGTTCGACCTCGATCTCGGTCAGATCCGTCTCCGTCAGGATGTTCGCGAGATCGCGCACCAGATCCTGATCGATTCGGGATTTCTTTTCTGCCATGGCGTGCGCCCTTTATGAATTGTCTTTGATGATGTCGGCCAGAGCCTGGAGAGCCAACGTGTAGCCCGGCGGACCAAACCCGATGATGATGCCGGCTGCGACCGGGGCTATCATCGATTCGTGACGGAATGGTTCGCGGGCATGGATGTTGGAAAGGTGTAACTCGATGACCGGCAGCTTGATCGCGCGAATGGCGTCGTGGAGGGCAATCGACCTGTGTCCATAGGCCCCAGGGTTGATCACAACCCCTGCCGCCGCCCCCAGCGCCTCATGCAGCCAGTCAACAAGCACGCCTTCATGATTGCTCTGACGAAAATCCACGTCGAGACCGATTTCTGCACCCTTGGATCGGCAGTCTGCGGCAATATCATCCAGCGACTTGGCTCCATAGATCCCTGGTTCGCGCTGGCCGAGCAGATTGAGATTGGGCCCGTTGAGAATGAAGACTTTGCGCGCCATGTCCCGCCTGGTGGAAATTGAGTTGATCGACATATAGACGGCACATGGCGGCAGGAAAAGACCCGCTCCAGCGGTGTCAACCTGTTTCTCGACAAAACTGGCTAACAATTACCGTTAAAGGTCGACACTTCCGAGCTAACAGGTGGCGCTGGCGCAGGTCCGCATGTTTTCTACCTTGGCAGTCAGGGGTTCAACGCCCACGGCACCGAAAACCGCCTCGTCGCCCACGACGTAGGACGGTGTGCCGCTGATGCCCAGATTGTCAGCGATCCGGTAAGTAGCGGTGAACAGTTCGGAGATGCTTTCGTCCTTCATGGCCTCGCGAAGCTTGGCTTCGTCGACACCAAGTGCAACAGCAACCTCAATTGCGCTTGCTTCGGTGGCGCGACCACGACCACCCAACAGATCCATATGGAAATCGACGGCCTTGTCCGGCGCAATACGTTGGAGTGCGACGCTCACCCTATGGGCGTCCAACGAGTCGTCGCCGAGAATTGGAAGTTCCTTCAACACAAAGCGGATATTGGGATCGGCGTCGATCATCTCCTGCATGTCCTTCATGGCGCGTTTGCAGAAGCCGCAATTGTAGTCGAAAAATTCGACAATCGTCACGTTGCCCTCAGGGTTGCCGAGAACGAGGTCATGCGGTGACTGGAAGATCTCCTCCTGGGCGCTGGAAATCGCCAGCCGCGCCTGGTCACGCTGCTGGGCTTCCTGTTGCGCCTGGTAGGCCTCTTGTACCTCAAAGAGGATCTCGGGGTTGGCAATGAGATACTCGCGGATGAACGCGCCGAGTTCTTCCTTTTCTGCGGCGTCAAGAGCGAGGGCTGGTGCGGGTAGGGTGCCGATCGCCAGAGCCACGACGGCCGCTTTGGTGTAACTTTTGATGGTTGTGATCATCTGGTCCTCTCGGTCGCGGTCATGCCGCTCTTCTAATTCGATCTGTATTTGACGATATCGTTGGCGCGCTGCCAGCTGGGCGTGCCTTTTTTCATCTTGCGCTGAGCGCGTGCTGCGAACCGCTTGGCCTCACGGACATTTCCGGCTCGAAAATAACCCTGTGCCTGGGCGAGCTCGGCATTGGCGACATCGCCTGACTGCGCGTAGGCTCGCGAGAGATGCGTATAGGCGTTGAAATTGTCGGGGTCCGCCTTGATAGCAGCTTGCAATTCGCGGACGGCCTTTTGCGCTTCCGCCTGGTCCCCGGTCTGAAGATAGGCAAAACCAAGACGCCCGCGCAGGACGCCCGATTTCTTCTTGTCCAACTGGACTGCCTTCGCCAGCGAGGCTGCCGCCTTCTTTGGCTGGCGGGCGTCAAGGAGGATTTCACCCTTCATTTCATGCAAATAGGGATTGTTGCGGTCCTGGGCAATCAACTTGTCGATTTCAGACAGCGCCTTTCGGGTATTGCCGCGCAGGTATGAAGAAATTGCGATGCCATATCGATACCCGATGTTCTTCTTGTTGTCTTCGAACACACGGGCGACGGCCGGGGCGCCGCCGGCATAAGCGGCAATTTTCCCGCGCGCCATGTCGTGGCGACGCTGGCGTGATTTCGGATCCTTCTTGTTGAAATGTTTGCTGTTTCGCGCCAACTCTTCCATCAGCGCGATACGGTCGCGCGGCAGCGGATGACTGGACAGGTAGGGATCGCGACCAACACCGGCCAAAGCTGATTGTTGCTGAAACCGTTCGAAGGTCCTCAACATACCCTTCGCCGACTGACCTGTTGCGTTCAGATACCTGATCGCGGCACGGTCCGCATTGATCTCTTCGGTGCGCTGGTACCTCATAAGGGATCGCTGAGCGAGGCTGGGCGCAGCTACGGCCAATCCACCGCCAACGCCGCCCGCATTCGATCCGGCGGCACTCGCGGCAGCTGCTGCTCCGATGCCCACGAGCGTGCCGACGACTGCCAAGGTTCTTGCGCGAGCAAGTTGCTCTCGAAGGCGCTCCTGGTGCCCGCCGGCGATGTGACCCGACTCATGGGCCAATACCCCGATGATCTCGTTGGGTGACTCGGCGATGGCGATCGCACCGGTGTTGATAAAGATCCGGCGTCCGGCGACGAAGGCGTTGAATGACAGGTTGTTGACAAGGATGATATCGATTCCGCGGTTACTGAGTCCCGCCGCCTTGAAGATCGGACGCGCATAATCCGTCATCAGTCCTTCGATTTCAGCGTCTCGAACGATTGGGAGGCCTTGTGCCTGAGTTGCCGGGACGAGCGATGTCATGCAGATCGCCAAGGTCGCCAGAAGGGCCACCGCTCTGCGCAGCAATGAGCCGTCAAAGAGAACCATGGTGGGGTCGTTGCTCCGTCGATGATGCATCGCTCAAGCTCCCTGGAACGAAAGTGCCAAGGAATCGATTTCCTTGGTAATAACAGTCAATTGGCTCACAAGCCCACCGCCCGGACTAGGTTATCGCGTTAAAGTGATTACAACAGTGTGCTTGTGATCGCCATCGCAATCGGGCATTTGTGTGACGCTTTTACGCTGTCCCGACGCTTTGAATCGCGTTCCAGCAACCTTCAATTCGGATACCTTTGTTGATCAAGATCTCCAAACGCAGTGCGGTCGAACCTTTTCACGCCATGGATGTGCTTGCGAGCGCCGGCCAGCGTGCCCGCGAAGGCCATCCCGTCATCTCCATGGCTGTCGGCCAGCCGGCTCATCCCGCCGCGGAAGCCGTTCGCAGGGCTGCTTCAGAAGCGCTCGAAGCCGGTCAGATCGGCTATACGGATTCGCTCGGAACCAATGCTCTCAGGACGGCAATATCGCAACACTATAGGCGACGATACGGTGTCGACGTGGAGCCGTCGCGGATCGCAGTGACGACCGGATCCTCGGCCGGTTTCAACCTGGCGTTCCTGTCGTTTTTCGATGTCGGCGACCGTGTCGCGATTACCCGCCCCGGGTATCCCGCATACCGCAACATACTGGCTGCTCTCGGCCTGGAAGCGGTGGAAATACCTGCCGGAGCCCAATCGGGCTTTACGCTGACGCCGCAGGCATTGGAGGCGGCATCAGCCGATGGCCCGATTGCCGGCGTCCTTCTGGCCAGTCCGGCCAATCCGACAGGAACGGTCACCGGGCGCACGGCTCTGAAGGCGGTCATCGATTACTGCGATGCGGCAGGCATCACATTCCTTTCCGACGAAATTTATCATGGCCTGAGTTATGGCGATGATGAAACCACCGCGCTGTCGCTCAGTGATCGCTGCGTGGTGATCAATTCCTTCTCGAAATACTACTGCATGACGGGTTGGAGGATCGGCTGGATGGTCCTGCCGCAAGAGTCTGTCCGTCCACTCGAACGGGTGGCTCAGAGCCTGTATATCAGCGCTCCCGAGCTTTCCCAGATCGCCGCATGTGCTGCTTTCGATGCAACGGAAGAACTGGAGAGCGTCAAGGATACTTACCGCCGCAATGGCGCCTTGCTCAAGAAACGGCTACCGGAAATCGGCTTCAGCATCGCATCGCCCATGGACGGCGCCTTTTACGCCTATGTCGATGCGAGCAGATTTACGAATGATTCCATGGAGTTCTGCAAGAAAATGCTCGCAGAAGTTCATGTGGCGGCAACCCCCGGACATGATTTCGATCCGGTGGACGGCCACAAGACCGTGCGCTTTTCCTATGCGGGATCGACGGCGGACATGGAGGAGGCGCTGGATCGCCTCGCTGGCTGGCTCGGGTGAGGCCGGTAGCGTCATTTCAGCCCGTAAATCCCAATGCAAAATGGGTTGGATACGCGGCATATTGACCAAAAAAACTAGGCCTGCAGCCGAAACGGCGACCTGTGTGAATTTTTTTGCGCTAACTTACTGAAATTGTTGATATAATTATCTCGCTTTACAGTGGCGCGGAATTGGCTTTTGTAGCGCCGATCGTCTATAAATGTCGGCAACGATTCGACAGCATTCAGCGAGCCTAATTCTTTGTCAGAACACGATAATTCCCTGACACCTCCATCCGATCCGCCTGGCATCGAGCCAATTTCGATCATGGAGGAGATGCAGCGTTCCTATCTCGACTACGCCATGAGCGTAATCGTCAGCCGGGCGCTGCCCGATGTCAGGGACGGACTGAAGCCGGTGCACCGGCGAATACTCTACGCCATGCATGAGGGCGGCTTCCACTGGAACCGCAAATACGTCAAGTCGTCCCGCATCATCGGTGACGTCATGGGTAAATATCACCCGCATGGCGACCAGGCGATTTATGATGCCATGGTTCGGATGGCGCAGGATTTCTCCATGCGCGTCCCGCTGATCGACGGGCAGGGAAACTTCGGGTCGATCGACGGTGACCCGCCGGCGGCCATGCGATACACGGAATCGCGCCTGGCCAAGGTCGCCCATGAACTTCTTGAGGACATCGACAAGGACACGGTCGATTTCCAGGACAACTACGACGCATCTGCCAGCGAGCCGCGGGTCATTCCGGCCCGCTTCCCCAATCTGCTGGTCAACGGCGCCGGCGGCATTGCCGTTGGTATGGCCACCAACATACCTCCGCACAATCTCGGCGAAGTGATCGATGGCTGCATCGCGCTGATCGACAATCCATCGATCGACCTCCCGGAGTTGATTGACATCATCCCGGGCCCGGATTTCCCCACCGGTGGCTTGATCCTCGGGCGCGGCGGCATCGCGTCAGCTTACAAGACCGGCCGCGGTTCTGTGGTGATGCGCGGGCGCGTCCACACTGAACAGATTCGTGGTGACCGCGAGGCCCTGATCGTCACCGAGGTGCCGTATCAGGTCAACAAAGCCTCGATGATCGAGAAGATGGCCGAACTGGTGCGCGACAAGCGCATCGAGGGCATATCCGACATCCGCGATGAGTCGGACCGGGACGGATATCGCGTGGTCATCGAATTGCGACGCGATGCCGTTGCCGACGTCGTGCTGAACCAGCTCTATCGGTTCACGCCACTGCAGACCTCGTTTGGCTGCAACATGGTTGCACTTAACGGCGGCAAGCCGGAACAGATGACGCTTCTGGACATGTTGAAGGCATTTGTGTCCTTCCGCGAAGAAGTCATCAGCCGGCGGACCAAATTCCTGCTCAACAAGGCACGGGAACGGGCTCATGTGCTCGTCGGACTGGCGATTGCCGTTGCCAATATCGACGAAGTCATCAGCCTGATCCGCAACGCACCGGATCCCGCCGAAGCACGACGCCAGTTGATGGAGCGCCGCTGGCCCGCGAAAGATGTCGAACCACTTATCGTTCTGATCGACGATCCGCGCCATCGCATCAACGAGGACGGAACCTACAACCTTTCCGAGGAGCAGGCGCGGGCGATCCTTGAGCTTCGTCTTGCGCGCCTCACGGCCCTTGGCCGCGACGAAATAGCCGACGAATTGAACACGATCGGTTCGGAGATCAAGGATTACCTGGAAATCCTGGCATCGCGTATCCGCATCTTCGAAATCGTCAAGAAAGAGCTGATCGACGTTCGCGACGAGTTCGCCACCCCGCGCCGCACGGAAATCACCGAAGGCGGTCCGGACATGGAGGACGAGGACCTGATCGCCCGGGAAGACATGGTGGTGACCGTGTCGCATTCCGGCTACATCAAGCGTGTGCCCTTGACCACCTATCGCGCCCAGCGGCGCGGCGGCAAGGGGCGGTCCGGCATGTCGACCCGCGACGAGGATTTTGTCACACGGTTGTTCGTGGCCAATACCCATACGCCGGTTTTATTCTTCTCCTCGCGTGGCATCGTTTACAAGGAGAAGGTCTGGCGACTGCCGATCGGATCACCGCAGTCGCGGGGCAAGGCTCTGATCAACATGCTGCCGTTGCAGCAGGGCGAACGCATAACATCCATCATGCCGCTCCCGGAAGATGAGGAGAGCTGGAGCGACCTTGACGTCATGTTTTCAACGACACGAGGAACGGTGCGGCGCAACAAACTGTCCGACTTCGTCCAGGTCAACCGCAATGGCAAGATCGCCATGAAGCTGGATGACGAAAAGGATGCGATCCTCAATGTCGAAACCTGCAGTGAACATGATGATGTACTGCTGACCACGGCGCTGGGGCAATGCATCCGTTTCCCCGTTACCGACGTTAGGGTGTTTGCGGGACGCAATTCCGTCGGCGTGCGAGGGATCAGCCTTGCAGACGGCGACAAGGTCATATCCATGACAATCCTTGCTCACGTCGAGGCGACGCCGGCGGAGCGGGCTGCCTATATCAAATGGAGCCGTGCCGACGATGACGAACTCGTGGGTGAAGACGCCACCGAGGAAGGCGAAGGCGATCTGACCGAAGAGCGGGCACTGGAACTGCAAGCGGTGGAACAATTCGTTCTGACGGTCAGCGAAAAGGGTTATGGCAAACGATCGTCATCTTACGATTTCCGGATTTCCGGCCGCGGCGGCAAGGGTATTCGCGCGACGGATACTGCCAAGGTTGATGAAATCGGCCCTCTGGTGGCCACCTTCCCGGTGGAAGAAGAAGATCAGATCATGCTGGTGTCTGATGGGGGCCAGTTGATCCGCGTCCCGGTGAACGGCATTCGCATCGCCAGCCGGGCAACAAAGGGCGTGACCATCTTTTCCACTTCGAAGCAGGAACGGGTGGTTTCGGTCGAGCGTATCAATGAACCGGAATCCGACGACGAAAATGGCGAAAACGGCGATACGGACGGAGCCGAAGGACCGGAAGCGAATTCACCAAAAGAGTAGACGTTGGCACCCCGCGGAACCCTGGTTTATCAGAACTAAAACAAACATTTGCTGTAAAAAATGAAAAATCCGGATGGCAGGGGAACCATCCGGATTCTCAGGGGTCTTGATTGGAGGTCAAAGGGATCCCTGATAAACTCAAAATTGACTAATGGCGGGTTCTGGTACGCGCCTTTTCGGTCGCTTCGATTTCTTCCCGACGCATGGCAAGCATCGCTGCGCCCATGGTCGCCAAGAACATGGATGCAATGAGAACGGCAAGAATTGTAAGTGCTGTAATCATCTTCGACTCCAGAATTTTACCTTTCGGCAAACCTGACTATTCGTCAGTCCCGAGCAGTTCCGTGTCATTGGGGATATGGTGACTGGATCCAGCACATTCAATGCTGGTCGATGCTGTGTGAACGAAAGTTAATATTTGCACACGGCATCGTGATCCCCCCAACAGCCCGGACCGCGTCGGCATTGCCTGTTAGTTGCGACGCTCATTCCGCTTCTGACGAACTGCCTGGCGTGATGTGGCCAACAGCAAGGCGGAAGCAATCGTGGTTGTTGCGAAGAGGGTAGCAACAAGGAATAAAACAACCATTGTGAATTCTCCTGCAATTGTTGGAATCACATTAAGAATTCGCGCCTGACGGCTTGCTGAAGCCCGCATTCAGTTGCCGTTCATCTTTTTTGGAAGGTGTTGTTGCCGCACGAGTGCGTTTGGCTTGCACCGGCCTTGCTGCCGTGACAAAAGGCACTGGAGCAAAGGGCAATACAGGCATGACGGTTGCTTTCTACCCAGGTTCGTTCGATCCGATCACCAATGGGCATATGGATGTCCTGGTACAGGCCCTGAATGTGGCCGACCGTATTGTGGTTGGCATCGGAGTTCAGGCATCAAAAAAACCGCTTTTCAGCTTCGACAAGCGCGCTGAGTTGATATCCGCCTCGCTGGCCGGTGTACTGCCAGGTGAAGAAAACCGGATATCGGTGGTTTCGTTTGACAATCTCGCCGTCGATGCAGCGAGGGAAAACGGCGCGACGATGCTGATGCGCGGACTGCGTGACGGGAGCGACCTCGACTACGAAATGCAAATGGCCGGAATGAACCGCGAGATGGCCCCGGAGATCCAGACGGTCTTCCTGCCGGCCAGTCCGCTCAACCGGCCCATTACCGCCACATTGGTACGCCAGATCGCGGCGATGGGTGGGGACGTCAGCGCCTTTGTGCCTGGCCCTGTTCTCACGGCACTTGGTGAACGCAATTAGGCATCCGGCCCGCAAACGACTTGAAGCAGGGCCGGTGGAAACGGAGACCCAATGAAATTACTTACAACAATCGCCGTAGCGGCAATGATGGCGTTTGGCCTGGTCATATCTGCTGCAGCAGATGTCAAACCGGAAAACAAACTGACGATCACGCTGAAAGACGGTGACGTCGTCATTGAGCTGCTGCCGGACGTCGCACCCGAACACGTGGCGCGGATCAAAGAGCTGGCCAGGGAAGGCCAATATGACAATGTCGCTTTCCACCGTGTGATCGATGGCTTCATGGCCCAGACGGGCGACGTTCAATTTGGCGATATGGAAGCAGGTTTCAGCCCTCGCAGGGTCGGTACCGGCGGTTCCAGCAAGCCCAACCTGCCGGCAGAGTTTTCCAATGTTCCGTTCGATGCCGGTGTTGTCGGCATGGCACGATCGAGCAATCCCAATTCGGCAAACTCGCAGTTTTTCATCATGTTCGATGATGGGCATTTCCTGAACAACCAGTATACGGTGTTCGGTCGCGTCATCGATGGCATGCAGCACGTCAGGAAAATCAAGCGCGGCGACCAAGCGGCAAACGGTGTCGTCGAAGATCCGGACCGGATGATCAAGGTCCGGGTTGGCGGATAAACGAGATTACCAAGGAGAATTCGCATGGCCGAAATCAAGGACCCGGAAAACACCATCGTCATGGAAACCAGTAAAGGCAAGGTGGTCATTGAACTGCTGCCTGACCTGGCGCCCAAACACGTGACACGCATCAAGGAACTGGCCCGGGAAAAGTTCTACGACGGTGTCGTGTTTCACCGGGTTATCGACGGGTTCATGGCGCAAACCGGAGACCCCACCGGCACCGGTATGGGCGGTTCGGAAAAGCCGGACCTGGAAGCCGAGTTTTCGAATGTCAGCCATGTCCGGGGAACCTGTTCCATGGCGCGTTCGCAGAACCCGAACTCGGCCAACTCGCAGTTCTTCATCTGTTTCGAAGATGCTCCGTGGCTGAATAAGCAATACAGCGTCTGGGGACAGGTCATCGAGGGGATGGACATCGTTGACAAGATCAAGCGCGGCGAGCCCGTGAAAGACCCAGACAGCATCGACAGCATGCGTGTTGCCGCCGACCTCTGACCCGATCATTATCAGCGGATACGGCGCTCGCATCGATGGATGCGGGCGCCGTTGCTTTACCAGCCGAATTTGACCATGCGCGTTGATCTGTTCGATTTCGATCTTCCCGAAG
Source organism: Hoeflea sp. (assembly GCA_965228435.1). Lineage (GTDB taxonomy): Bacteria > Pseudomonadota > Alphaproteobacteria > Rhizobiales > Rhizobiaceae > Hoeflea_A. Next base: position 6,675,777 of record OZ245818.1, read on the forward strand.
ACGCCATAGCCCTGCGACCGGCATCTCCGCGCGACAGTGCGCGCTTGCTGCTTGTGGATCCGGATTCAGGTCTGTCGGACCGCCATGTGCGTGATCTCGTCGATCTGCTGCGGCCAGGTGATGCGCTGGTGTTGAACGATACAAAGGTGATCCCGGCGCAACTTGAAGGGAGTCGAATTCGCGACAGCTCGGATGGAGAGTTGACGTGCAGCTTTTCGGCCACGCTTCACCAGCGAATTGGTGCGGACAGCTGGAAAGCGTTTCTGCGGCCCGCAAAGCGGGTCAAGGCCGGCGACCGGTTCCGTTTCGGTGCCGCGTCCGATGCGTGTCTTGCGGGCGAGCTGGAGGGAACGGTAGAAAGCCGCGGAGCTGACGGCGAGGCCGATTTGCGGTTTACCGTGTCAGGAGCCGCGCTCGATGCGGCAATCGCCGCGCAGGGTCACATTCCGCTGCCGCCTTATATTGCTTCAAAGCGCGCTGAAGATGCGCGCGACAAAACCGACTACCAGACCATCTACGCGCAACAGGAAGGAGCGGTTGCGGCCCCGACTGCCGGGCTGCACTTCACTGAAGACCTGTTCGACAGGCTGGATCGTGCGGGCATCGAACAGCATCGGGTGACCCTTCATGTTGGCGCGGGGACCTTTTTGCCCGTCAAGGCCGACGACACTGACGATCACGTCATGCACTCGGAGACCGGCGACGTCTCGGCCGAGACCGCCGAAGCCCTGAACGAGGTCAAGAAGCGCGGAGGGCGTATCGTATCCGTCGGCACCACATCGCTTCGCTTGTTGGAAAGTGCGGCCGATCGGGAAGGGCAATTGCGCCCTTGGCGGGGTTCCACGGACATCTTCATCACTCCGGGATATCGCTTCCGCTTCGTCGATATTCTTATGACCAATTTTCATCTGCCACGGTCGACGCTTTTCATGCTCGTATCTGCGTTCAGCGGACGCGACATGATGAAAAAGGCCTATACGCACGCGATCGACAACGGTTACCGTTTCTATTCCTACGGCGATTCAAGCCTGTTGATGAGAGCTGATCGGACGAGCGAATGACGACAGAGTTTACGTTTTCGGTGCACTCCCGTGATGGTGGCGCCCGTCGGGGTCACATCAGCATGCCCCGAGGCGAGGTTCGTACTCCGGCCTTCATGCCGGTCGGGACGGCGGCCACCGTCAAGGCAATGTATCTGGATCAGGTGCGGGAACTCGGCTCCGACATCATCCTCGGCAACACGTACCATCTGATGCTGCGTCCGGGCGCTGAACGGATTGCGCGGCTTGGCGGTCTGCATACATTTGCTGGCTGGCAGCATCCGATCCTGACGGATTCGGGCGGATTTCAGGTTATGTCACTGGCAGGCCTTCGCAAGATCACCGAAGAGGGGGTCATATTCCATTCGCACATTGATGGCAGCCGGCATGACATGTCGCCGGAGCGATCCATCGAAATCCAGGGATTGCTCGGCTCCGACATCCAGATGCAGCTCGACGAGTGCGTCAAGTTGCCGGCAGAACCCAAAGCCATCGAGGACGCGATGGAACTTTCGTTGCGCTGGGCAGAGCGGTGCAAGTCGGCTTTCGGCGACCAGCCGGGGAAGGCGATGTTTGGAATTGTCCAGGGTGGCGATGTACCTGCTTTGCGGGAACGCTCTGCACAAGCGCTCAAGGAAATGGATCTCAAGGGATACGCGATCGGAGGCCTTGCAGTGGGCGAACCCCAGGAGGTCATGCTCGACATGCTCGACATTACCGTTCCGATCCTGCCGGAGGACAGGCCGCGCTATCTGATGGGTGTCGGCACCCCGGACGACATCATCCGCTCGGTGGCCCGTGGCGTCGACATGTTCGATTGCGTCATGCCGACCCGGGCAGGGCGCCACGGACAGGCGTTCACCAGCCGCGGCAAGGTGAATTTACGCAATGCGCGTCACGCCGAGGATCCACGACCGCTGGATGAGGCATCCGATTGTCCGGCGGCACGCAACTACTCGCGTGCCTATCTGCATCATCTGGTTCGGGCCAATGAGGCACTGGGCGGAATGCTGCTGACCTGGAACAATCTGGCCTACTACCAGTCCTTGATGGCGGGCATTCGCCAAGCCATTGATGACGGTCGGTTTGCGGACTTCCTGGCCGAAACACAGGAACGCTGGGCACGTGGAGACATTGAGCCAGTCTGAATGGCGGACCCGTCAGCCCGACTTGCAGATATCGAAAACAATCGATGCGGCGGCCATGTTGCCCATGTGGATGGCTGTGTTGGTATTCTGATGGCCGCCATAGACCAGGTCGCCGGCAGCGTAGATGCCCGGCTTGTCCGTTTTGTATCCCTCATCAATCTTGACATAACCGTCTTCGGTTAATGGTAGCGCCATTGAACCCACGAGGTCGCACTGGACCTGGTGCGGCCAAACCAGGAGGACCTCCCGGTCGATGGATGAGCCGTCCGCGATCTGCACGCTCGAAAGATCGGGCCCGTCTCCCTCAAGCCCTTTGACAGACCCAAAAACCAGTTTGACACCCAGACTTTCGAGCTGTTGCCGGCGGCTGTCAGAGGCCTGGATTTCGGGGGCGATGAACATGACGAGATCTTTGGTCCAGTTGAGGTAGATTTCCGCGGCGTCAAGGATTTCAGGCCGGTGTACATAGATGCCCCATGGTCGGTCGCGGTGTTCGAAACCCTGGCAGAAGGGGCAATTGATAACCGATTTCCCCCAACGCTCGTTGAGTCCGTCGATCTCTGGAAACACATCGATCATGCCGGTGGCCATCAATATCTTTCCGGCCGTTGTGACCAAACCGTCACTGGTCGTTATCGAGAACGTCCCTGTATCTTGCTCCGATATGGCTGCGACCGCTGAATTGCGGCGCTCAACGAAGCCGTACCGGTCGATTTCGCCCGCGACTTTGTTCCGGAATTCCTCCGGCGCGATCATATCGGCGGCTGGCAGCGCGCCGATGTGCGGGGACGCAGCGTTGCGAGCTGCAGCCTCGGAGTCGATCAACACCGTTCGGATCATGGAGCGCGACAGCGTCAAAGCCGCCGCCAGACCCGCTGGTCCTCCGCCTATGATCGCAACCTGGTGCTCCGACATCCGATCCTCCCAAACCTTTTATCTGTAGCTCAGGCAAGCCGCGCCGCGTGCCAGCGCATGTGATCGTCCATGAAACTGGAAATGAAGAAATAGGAGTGATCATACCCCTCCTGCATGCGAAGGGTTAGCGGAATATCGGCCTTCTTGCACGCTTCTTGCAGCAACCAGGGCCTCAAGCCAGAGTCGAGAAAGCCGTCCGATCCGCCCTGATCCACGAGCAGTTCGGGAAACCTCGCACCGTCTTCGATAAGTGCACAGGCATCGTAGGGGCGCCACTTGGATTGGTCACTCCCGAGATAGGTTCCAAGGGCACCGGCTGACCAGTCCGCCTTCATCGGGTTGACGATCGGCGCGAAGGCCGAGCAACTCTTGAAGCGATCCGGGTGTTTCAACGCGATGGTCAGGGCGCCGTGACCACCCATCGAGTGGCCGAAAATGGATTGCCGGTTCATGTCTGCCGGGAACTGCTCAGCGATAAGCGAAGGCAATTCCTTGGTGAGGTAGCTGTACATGTGATAATTGGCCGACCAGGGCGCCTCTGTCGCATCGACATAGAAGCCGGCGCCGGTGCCAATCTGCCAGTTTTCCGGCTCGTCGGCGATGCTGTCGCCCCGCGGGCTGGTGTCCGGGCAAATGACGATGAGCCCCAGTTCCTCGGCAAGCCTCCGGTATTCGCCCTTTTCCATGACATTGGCGTGGGTGCAGGTCAGGCCTGACAAGTACCACAGAACGGGCAGGGACGTGTTTTCGCCGGCCGCCGGTACAAAGGCTGCGAAGGTCATGTCACACCCGCAACTCACCGACGGGTGGGTGTAGACCCCTTGGGTACCGCCATGGGATTTGACTTCAGAAACGACAATCATGTCTGCCTGATACCTCTTTGTTTCAAACTTGTGTGTTCTTCAGCGCTCGTCGGGCAATGCGATCCAGAGCCTCCAGAAAACGGGATCGGTCCTTCTGAGTGAAAGCAGCGTTGTAACCGCTGATTTCTCCGCTTTCACGCAGATGCTGGTTCAAATCGCGCACGGCCGTGGCCATGCCGATATTGGTGTCGTCGAAAACCCGGCCTGAGGGACCAAGAACGTGAGCGCCTTTGGCGACACAGCGTCCGGCGAGCGGCACGTCAGCGGTGATGACGATGTCGGATTCGCCGACATTGTCGGCGATCCAGTCGTCCGCGGCATCCAGCCCGTCGCTGACGATGACATTGCGGATCATAGGGTCGCGAGACGGCCGAAGGCCGCCATTTGCGACGAAGGTGACGGCAAGGCTGTAGCGTTCGGCGACGCGAACGACCTCCGGTTTGACCGGGCAGGCGTCCGCGTCGACGAAAACCGTCGGCCGTTCGGCCATTCGGCTCTAGTAAACGACGACGGAGCGGATGCTCTCGCCGGCATGCATGAGGTCAAAGCCCTTGTTGATGTCTTCCAGGGCCAGTGTATGGGTGATCATCGGATCGATCTCGATCTTGCCATCCATGTACCAGTCGACGATTTTCGGTACATCGGTGCGACCGCGCGCGCCGCCGAAGGCGGTGCCGCGCCAGACACGGCCGGTCACCAGCTGGAAGGGCCGTGTGGCGATTTCCTGGCCGGACCCGGCAACGCCGATGATGATGGATTCGCCCCAGCCCTTGTGGCAGCACTCCAGCGCGTCGCGCATCACGTTGACATTTCCGATGCATTCGAACGAATAGTCGGCACCACCTTTCGTCAGATCGACAAGGTAGGGAACCAGATCGCCTTCGACTTCCGACGGGTTGACGAAGTGGGTCATGCCGAACTTCTCGCCCCACTCCTTCTTGTCGTTGTTGAGGTCGACGCCGACGATCATCTCGGCACCGATCAGCCGCAACCCCTGGATCACGTTCAGTCCGATGCCGCCGAGGCCGAATACCACTGCCCGGCAGCCGGGCTCGGCTTTCGCCGTGTTGATAACGGCGCCGATACCAGTGGTCACGCCGCAGCCGATGTAGCAGACCTTGTCGAATGGCGCGTCCGGATTGATCTTGGCGAGTGCGATCTCCGGAAGAACGGTGAAATTGGCGAAGGTCGAGGTGCCCATATAGTGAAAGAGTTGCTCACCGCCCATCGAGAACCGGCTGCTGCCGTCCGGCATAAGCCCCTGACCCTGAGTTGCGCGTACGGCCTGGCACAGATTGGTCTTCGGGTTGAGGCAGTATTCACATTGGCGGCACTCGGGTGTGTAGAGCGGAATGACATGGTCACCCGGCTTCACCGAGGTAACGCCTTCGCCGACCTCACGCACGACGCCTGCGCCTTCGTGACCCAGAATCGCCGGGAAGATCCCTTCCGGATCGGCGCCTGAGAGGGTGAATTCGTCGGTGTGACAAATGCCGGTCGCCATGATTTCCACCAGCACTTCGCCAGCCCTTGGGCCGTCCAGCTGAACCGTGGTGATCTCTAGTGGCTTGCCGGCTTCAACGGCAACGGCGGCACGTACATCCATGTGTCCCTCCCAACGTGGTAAGCAAGTTTGTTTCGCCGGGTACACTGTCAGACCCGGAGCCGCGGCTCAAGATGCGAATGCAAGTCTTGCAGGTGTGGGAGGCAAATTACCGAGATAATGCGCCCGCGATGCGTTCGGCTTCCAGCTCCAGCGTTTCGATGGTTTTCGACATGTCGTCATGGGAATCGCGAAGCCGCGCTATCTGGGTCATCAGCACGCGCAATTCGGAGTGAACCTCGGGTGCAGCCGGCGATTCGCCAATGCCGGTCAAAAGCCAGGTTGGGGAAACGCCCAGCACACCGGCCAGCATCGTTACCCGATTGGCCCTTGGTTCGGACCGGTCCGTTTCCCAGTCATTGACAGTGCTTGATTTGACGCCGAGCCGTCGCGCCAGTTGAGCTGTTGAGAGGTTCAATCCGTCACGGGCGCGCGAGATGCGGCCGCCGAGCGTGTCGAAGTCGGTGTTGCCCGTTTGTGCGCTGGTGGCCCGCTGCATGGGGTGCTCCTATCGCCAATTCCACTGATCCGCCGACATCAAACCGATGCGCCGTCACCTGACGATTGATAATCGCGGCCGGGCGGCTTGATTTTGTTGTTTCCGCCAAAAATGTGCCCGTAGCCGATGCCGGCGCTGATTATGGCCATCATGCCCTTTGAGTTCGCGTCCGCAGACTTTATCGGATATCGATTCCCGCTGGCGCTCTGCCTGTCGGGCGCATGTTTCATTTTTCGGGGTACTTCCGATGCTTCTCAATCTGCTTCTTGGGACGATCATTATTTCGCTCACCGTTGTTATCCACACCGGCGGCATGGTGCTGGTCGCCAACATCACCAATCTCATTGCAGAGCGTCATCCGCTGCATGGTTACCGTCGCAAGATGATTGCCATGGTCACCGTGGTGCATGGCCTCTTTCTGCTCCACATGATCGAGATCTGGCTGTGGGCGGTGGTTTATACCCTCGTGGGAGCGATCCCTGATTTTACAGATTCGCTCTATTTTTCGGCCATCACTTTTTCCACACTGGGATATGGAGATCAGTTGCTGCACGATGACTGGCAGTTGCTGGCCGGCCTGGAGGGAATCAGCGGGTTTCTGTTGATCGGCTGGTCGACTGCCTATCTGGTTGCCGCTTCGACGCGGATCGGTCCATTTCAGCCGGGCAAGCATTTCTGATGCTCGGACGGGTTGCGTATCCCACGCAAATCTTACATCAAATGGACATGAAATTGGTTAGACTGTCAGCTACGAGCCTATGGGAGTGACTCAATGGAACAGTTCCGCCTCTTTGTGACAGTGCCGTGGACGGTGGCTATCGTCCTGGCTGCCTGGTCGGGCATGACGGTCTCCGCAGAAGCATCCTGTTCAAGCAGTCCCGGCGACGGGGTGAACTGGTCGGACTGCCGAAAGCGAAACCTCATTCTGGGGGGTGCTACGCTGACAAACGCCAATCTTACCGGCGCGGACCTGACATCGACTGACCTGCGCGGCTCCAAGTTGGATGGCGCCGACTTCGAAAAGGCGACCCTCCTGCGTACATTCATGAGCGATTCGAGCATTACCGGCGCCAACTTTACCAAGGCGGTGGGGTACCGTACCAATTTCGATGGGGCGGACCTTTCCGATACCGATATGGAAAAGTCGGAAATGCAGCGCGCCGATTTTGGTAATACCAACCTGACAAACACCAATTTCTCCAAAGCCGAGCTTGGTCGCGCCAACTTCGAGAATGCCGTGGTGGAGAACGTCAATTTCGAGTTTGCCAACCTGGCCAGGGCCGATTTCCGAAACGCCAAACTCTCCGGACGGAACGACTTCACCGGTTCCTTCCTGTTCCTGGCGCGCTTCGAAGGCCAGGACATCAGTCAGGCAGTGGGCCTTGTGCAATCGCAAATCGACATTGCCTGTGGCGATGAGAATACGGTGCTGCCAGAGGGTCTGGGGCCGTCGGCCCAGTGGCCGTGCGAGGACGAATAGCGTCTCTAATCGGTGCCGCGAGTCGCTCCGAAGACCATTTCGAAACTTTGCCGCAAAGCGAGATCAGTGTCCGCCATGGTCACTGGTAGCCCAAGGTCAACGAGGCTGGTGACCCCATGGCCGGTGAGCCCGCATGGCACGATCCCTGAGAAATGCTCAAGATCCGGTTCCACATTGATCGAAATGCCGTGAAAGCTGACCCAGCGGCGCAGCCGGATACCGATCGCCGCGATTTTGTCCTCGGCCGGCGTACCGTCCGCCAGGGGAGGGCGCTCCGGCCGAACGACCCACACTCCGACGCGGTCTTCACGTCTCTCGCCCTTGATGTTCATCGAAGCCAGCGTCCCGATGATCCAGGCCTCCAAGGCTGAAACGAAAGCGCGGACATCACAGCGTCGACGCTTCAGGTCCAGCAGCACATAGGCGACCCGCTGGCCGGGACCGTGATAAGTAAATTCCCCGCCACGGCCGGTATGATGGACCGGAAACCGATCAGGCGCGATCAGGTCGGCCTCTTGGGCGCTGGTGCCTGCTGTGTAGAGCGGCGGATGCTCGACAAGCCAGACCAGTTCATCGGCAGAGCCATCACGGATTGCCGCCGCGCGCTCTTCCATGAAGGCCACCGCATTTTCATAGTCCACCAAGCGTTCCTCGATGCGCCACTCGACCGGCGGTGACCCGGCCGCAGCAAAAAAACCGGCGCTGAACTCGTCGCGTTTCATGGATGGATCGTTTCTGCCTGCGATGCCGGATTATGTGGCGCAGAAGCTGCGGCGATGCAAGGGCTACCGACTGCTGTCCAAGCCCTCAAAAAAAAGTCTCGGGCCCTTGTCTGACCCAAATCGATTTGTTACATGCGGCGCGCCGGTGACGGCTTCTACCACGTGCGGTCGTGGCGGAATTGGTAGACGCGCAGCGTTGAGGTCGCTGTGGGGCAACCCGTGGAAGTTCGAGTCTTCTCGACCGCACCATACAGACCCATCGATCTGACCGACCCCATTCTGTTTCGATTTGTATACCCGATCTGGCGACATGGCTTCATAAGAGCGCGCGAATGTCGACGGTCGCCGAAACGCTTTTGTCATTAGAAGTTCGAAGGAAATACAGTGGAACAAAGACAAGTTGGGAAAACCGGTCTCCTGATCGACACTTTCGGTTTGGGTGGAGCGCCGCTGGGCGGAAACTTTGTGGACCTCACCAGATCAGAAGCAGCCGACTTGATCCAATCCGCCAAGGATGCCGGCATAAGTTATTTCGATACGGCGCCCTGGTACGGTTTCGGACGTTCTCAACGGGTCATGGGCGATCTGATACGCGGCTCTGACTACACACTGTCGGACAAAGTCGGGCGATTGCTCAAACCCGGCGCGGTGGACAATCCAGCCGATTTCGGAATGGTCGATCCGCTCCCGTTCAATGTCGTCTACGACTACAGCTATGACGGGATCATGCGGGCGTTTGAGGACAATCTTCATCGACTGGGCCTTGACCGCATCGACATCCTGCTTGCCCATGATATCGGCGAGATGACACACGGTTCCGCCAACGCTCAGCACTTTGCGGACCTGAAAGAAGGCGGCTATCGCGCGATGGACGAACTTCGGCGTTCGGGTCACGTAAAGGCGATCGGCTTGGGGGTCAACGAAAACCAGGTGTGCATGGATGCGCTTGGGATCGGCGACTGGGATGTATTCCTGTTGGCCGGGCGGTACACACTTCTTGAGCAGACGCCGCTGGACGACTTGTTTCCCGCCTGTCGCGAGGCCGGTACTTCGATCATTTGCGGAGGACCATTCAACTCCGGAGTACTGGTCGGTCGCGAGTCCTGGAACTATGCCAAAGCGCCTGACGAGGTGATGACCAAGGTAAGGAAACTGGCCGACGTGGCGGATTTTCACTCTGTTCCACTGGCCGCGGCAGCTCTTCAGTTTCCACTGGCGAACGACCTTGTTGCGTCGGTCATTCCCGGCCCACGCAACAAAGCCGAATTCGAACAGAACCTCGCCTGGTTCCAGGCACAAATTCCCAGCGAGTTCTGGTCTGATCTGCAAGCGAAGGGGTTGCTGGATGAGCGCGCGCCGGTTCCGACCGGCTAAACGCCCGTGGCCTCACGCAGTTCGCCTAAACCAGCCGTCTGCATGTGATCAGCAGATGCTCCACTGCCGATCTGGCTCGGTCGAAATCATCAGCCATCGGGCTTCGTTTGGTTGAAAACACCAGCTCGAAGACCGCATGGAACGCGCGTTTCACCTGGTCGACGGCCTTGTCCATCTGGCGGGTGCGGTAGGGGATCTGGGCCAGCAGGTTGAATATGTTGAAAATCGCGACAGTTGCCGTGCGAGACCAAGCTTCGGTCTTCGCCAGCATATCCCGCTCTGGGGGTTCTTCCACCGAAACATCAGGGAAAAGGTCGAGCATGCCTTGCAGGGAATCAAGGCGTTCGTTCAGGTTTTGCCTGTCGTCATCATTCAGGCTCTTTTGCGGAGCGAGCCCTTCCTGTTCCTGCTGCATTCGAAGGCTATCCCTGGCGGGTCAACACAAATCAGACTAATCAGATGCCTCATCCATAGGTCGTCCCGGCCGGAGCCACAATACAATTTTGGCGATGTGTTTACCGAAGCGTTGATGGGAAGGATTCAATCGATCCGCATTATCGGCAACCAGGGCGAATTGCATCGGCTCAGCCCTTTTACCCGTCGTGAACGAGCCTTCGGCTGTGCAACAGGCAGGTTTGCGTCAACGTCCTGGCGGCATCGAATTCGGCCTGCGTGAGTTGCTGGTATTTTCGTTCGACGATGTCGGTCAGGTGGTCGAACGCTCCGACAGAGCTCAAAAACGCAAGGCGGGTCTCGTCACTGCGGTTCTGGATTGGGCCAAGCAAGTCGTAGACTCGGAAAACGGCGCTTCTGGCCAGACGAACCCACTCTTCGAATCTGGCCCAGTGATCGACGCAGCCGGAAAGCTCAACGTTTGGAAAGCCCTTGATTGTATCTTCCAGCAGCAACAAGGTGCGTTCGATCTGAGCGACCTCAATCATGCTGAGGTATCTGTTTTCAACACTAGGCTTTGGATCGGGCATCGCCATGATTTCTCAGCAAAAAAGATTGAGCACCAATTTTCATCCAACGGGTTGGCCCTGAATGGGCCGCTCGTCATCGCCGTCGCTATTATCACAATTTCGTTAGTGCAGGTGACAAGGTGCTTGGGATTGTTAACGGGTCTTGACCGCGGCCGATGCCGATGGGACGATCCGGCCAAATCATAAAACCGGGAGACGATAATATGAAGAAACTTGTCAGTATTGCCGCAGTCACTGCGGTGCTTATGGGCGGGGTCGCTCAGGCGGAAACGTTCCGCTGGGCATCGACCACCGATCCGCAAACCATGGACCCGCATGCTGTGAACTCGGCGCCGGTCCTCGGATTCCTCAACAATGTCTATGAAGGCCTCGTCCGTCGCGACAAGAATATGGCGGTTGAGGGTGCCCTGGCCGAAAGCTGGGAACCGATCGACGACAAGGGATGGCGGTTCAATTTGCGCAAGGGCGTCAAGTTTCACGACGGCTCCGATTTCACGGCGGAAGATGTGCTGTTTTCCTATCAGCGCGCTTCGAGCGAGGCGGCCGATGTTTCGTCGTGGTTCGCTCCGATTTCCGAGGTGATCGTCGTCGACGACCATACCGTCGACTTCATGACCAAGGCTCCGAACCCGATTTTTCCGGATTCGATCGCGAATTTCATGATCCTCGACAAAGGCTGGGCTGAATCAAACGGCGCAGCACTGCCATCCAAGGAAGAAGAGAACCATGCCACGCTCAACGCAAATGGCACCGGAGCGTTCAAGCTGGTCGAGCGGCAACCCGGGCTGAAGACGGTTCTCGAACCGTTTGACGGCTGGTGGGGCAACAAAGAGCACAACATCACACGGGCAGAATTCACGCCGATCCAGAACCCGGCAACGGCCGTCGCAGCGCTTCTGTCCGGCGATGTGGACATGATCAATCCGGTTCCCATCCAGGATGCTGCGCGGCTGAAAGAACGCGACGGCGTCGAGGTGATCGACGGCATTGAAGCACGCGTCATCATGCTGGGTTTCCCGCATCAGGCGGAATCCCTGAAATACGGCAATGATGCCGGCAAGCCGAACCCGTTCAAGGATGCGCGGGTGAGGGAGGCCGTGGCCAAGGCGATCAATGTCGATGCAATTCTGCAGACCATCATGCGTGGAGCGGCACAGCCGGCTTCGCAGTTGGTCAGCCCAGCCATGCGCGGCTATTCGACAGCCAATGCCGATCGGCCCGCCTACGACCCGGAAGGTGCGAAGAAACTGCTGGCGGATGCCGGTTATCCGGACGGCTTCTCGTTTGGGCTGAAATGTCCCAATGACCGGTATCTCAACGACGAGGCGGTCTGCCAGGGTGTTGTTTCCATGCTGGCGCAGGTCGGCATCGATGCACAGCTCGATGCAATGCCGGTGCGTAACTATTGGCCGGAACTGAGAGCCGACAATTTCGACATGTACCTGCTTGGCTGGTCGCCTGGCACGTTTGATGCCGAGCACCCGATCCGCTTCCTGGCATCGACGCCCAACAAGGAAAAGAAGCTGGGCAGCTGGAATTTCGGCGACTATTCGAACGCGCGCATCGACGAAATGCTGCCGATGATCCAGTCAGAAATCGACGACGGCAAGCGTCAGGCGATGCTCGATGAAAGCGCCAAGATCATGCAGGACGAAACGGCCTATGTGCCGCTCTACGTCCAGCCGCTTGTCTGGGGCACCGGCGACAACATCGCATTGACCCAGCGGCCGGACAATTTCGTGATCCTGCGCTGGATCAACGTGAATTGAAGCTGACCCAAAACCTGAACAAGGTACCCGGATGGTAGTGCGATCATGTTAGCGTTCGCATTGCGCCGGGTGCTGCAATCGATTGTCGTTCTGCTCGTCGTCGGACTGGTTGCGTTCTCCATGTTCCGGTTCGTCGGCGATCCGATCGACAATATGCTCGGTCAAGAGCGGACCCAGGCCGACATCGAACGTCTCCGCGGCGAACTCGGCCTCGATCAACCTTTTATCGTCCAGTACTTTCGGTTCCTGGAAGGGGCCGTACAGGGGAACTTCGGCGTAAGCTACCGGCAGGGACGGCCGGTTTTCGACATCATCATGGAACGGGCGCCGGCAACACTGGAGCTTGCCGGGGTCTCCGGACTGCTGGCGATCTCGGTCGGTGTTGCGCTCGGCGTTTTCACGGCTATCCGACGAAAGGGCGTGGCCGCAAATGTCATCATGGTGGTTTCGCTGATCGGCGTTTCACTGCCCACCTTTCTGATCGGGATTTTACTGATCTACCTGTTTTCCGTTGAACTCGACATGCTACCGAGTTTTGGGCGAGGGGAGGTCGTCGACGTCGGCGGCTGGACCACTGGATTCCTGACTGCATCCGGCCTGAAAGCCTTGATCCTGCCCGCCATTACCTTGGGCCTCTACCAGATGACATTGATCATGCGGCTGGTCCGCTCCGAGATGCTGGAGGTCTTGCGGCAGGACTACATCAAGTTCGCCCGGGCGCGCGGTTTGGCGCAGAAGGCGATCAATTTTCGCCATGCGCTCAAGAACACTCTGGTGCCCGTCATCACCATTACGGGCCTGCAGCTTGGTTCGATCATAGCCTTCGCAATCGTGACGGAGACAGTGTTCCAGTGGCCGGGGATCGGGCTGCTCTTCGTCAATGCCATTCAGTTCGTCGATATTCCGGTTATGGCGGCTTACCTGATGCTGATCTCGGTTGTCTTCGTCGCCATCAATCTGATCGTCGATCTGCTCTACTTTGCGGTCGATCCCAGGATCGGCAGCGAAGACGCCGCGCCGGAGGGAGCGTGATGGAGCGTCTCGCGCGGATGTGGGATACGGATTTCGCCTGGCAGTTCCGCAAGTCGCGGCTGGCGATGATCTCCACTTTTGTGGTGCTGCTTCTTGTATTCGGTGCTGTTTTCAGTCCATTGCTGGCGCCCTACAACCCCTACGACCTGGCCACGGTGAACCTGATGAATGGGTTCACACCGCCGATGGAAGCAAACGCCTTCACCGGTGATGTATTCTGGCTGGGTACGGACGGGCAGGGCAGGGACATCCTCTCGACCATACTCTATGGGTTACGGATCTCGCTGTTCGTCGGCTGCATGGCGGTGCTCTTCGCGCTGGTTCTGGGTGTATCGCTGGGCTTGATTGCCGGCTACGTGGGTGGTTGGGTGAGTGCCACCATCATGCGGATCGCCGATGTCCAGCTCACTTTCCCGGCGCTGCTGGTCGCCATGCTGATTTTTGGTATCGCCAAGGGCGTCACGCCGGTTGAAATGCGCGACCAGGTGGCGATCTGGGTGCTGATCCTGGCGATTGGTCTGTCCGACTGGGTGCAGTTCGCACGGGTCGTGCGTGGCGCTACCCTGGTTGAAAAGAACAAGGAATATGTCCAGGCGGCCCGACTGATCGGCCGCAGCCGACTGTCGATCATGGTGCGGCATATCCTGCCCAACGTTCTCGGTCCGGTGCTGGTCATCGCCACGATCAGTCTGGCGTTGGCCATCATCGCCGAGGCCACACTGTCCTATCTCGGAGTTGGTGCGCCGCCGACGCAACCGTCGCTGGGCACGCTGATCCGCATCGGGCAAGGGTTCCTGTTCTCTGGCGAATGGTGGATTTTGCTGTTCCCGTCGCTGACCTTGCTGGCGCTGGCGCTATCGGTGAACCTGCTTGGGGACTGGTTGCGAGATGCGTTGAACCCGCGTCTGCGTTAACTGCTCTTGTCGACTTTCTTCGCTTCGCCCCAAAGCTCTTCCATCCGATCAAGGGTCGCCTGTTCAGTGGTTTGGCCGTCCTCTGCCAACGCTGCCTCGACATAGGCAAAGCGATTACGGAACTTCGTATTGGTGCCGCGCAGGGCCATTTCCGGATCGGCGCCAACATGCCGGCCCAGATTGACGAGTGCGAACAAGAGATCACCGAATTCATCGCGCACGCGAGCCTCGTCGCCACCTTGCAGCACGGCACGGAGCTCACCGATTTCTTCTTCGATCTTGTCCAGAACAGGCTCAGCTTCGCTCCAGTCGAAGCCGACGCGCGCCGCCTTTTGCTGAAGCTTGATGGCTTCGGAGAGCGCGGGCAGGGCGCGTGGAACTCCATCCAGCAACCCTTCGCCATCGGGTTCATCAAGCCCACGCGCCGCCCGGCGTTCCGCCCGTTCGGCCTTCTCGATGGCCTTGATCTCGTCCCACTGAACTTTGACACCTTCCGCCGTATCGGCATTGGATGTGGCAAATACGTGCGGATGCCGGCGGATCATCTTGCGTGTGATCGCCAGGACAACGTCATCGAAAGAGAAGGCGCCGGCTTCCTCTGCCATGCGGGCATGGAAAACCACCTGCAGCAGCAAGTCCCCGAGCTCGTCGCTCAGGTCGTCAAGATCTCCGCGCTCAATTGCGTCGGCAACTTCATAGGCTTCCTCGATCGTATAGGGCTTGATCGATTCGAAATCCTGGCGAACGTCCCACGGACACCCGCTTTGCGGGTCGCGCAAGGCCGCCATGATTTCGATCAGTCGCGAAATGTCTTTGGAAGGTTGCATCAGGATCTTCCGTTGCGTGGGTTCGAGAGACATATGGCGCGGAGCGGCTTTGCACAAGTCGGTTTGGTCGCCCTTACTCAATCGGATCGCGATGGAAGCAGAAGCGGCAACATGGTCACGGTACCGATCACCGAAAGCAACGTGAGAAACCAGGTAAGGGCGCTCCAGCCAAACAGATCCAGGAGGTAACCAGCGAGCGGCGGACCACCGACGGTTCCGAGCCCGCCTGCCTGAGCGATCAAGCCAATGACGATTGCGGCGGAAAGTCGAGCCGAGGCTGTTGTCGGCACCGAGCCAAACACGCTCGACACCAGGATGCCGCCCAGAAATGCGAAGCTTGCATAGACCGGAAATCCAATCGGATCGCCGATGCGAAAGAGAAACAAAGAGCATGCCGCCGAAAAAACAAAGGCAGCCACTGCGACCGCAGGAACCAAACGTGCCGGCAACACAATGAATAGAAGCGCTGCCGCCATGTTTCCCGCAGGCACGAAGAGCGCGATTGCCGCCGGCGAAAGGAAAGGGGCTTCACTGTCTGCGAAAGCAGGAAGGAAGGTGAAAAAGCCAAGTTGAAGCAGTACGTATATGCCGAATCCGATCGCAAGGAGCACCGCGTTGCGCAAGGCATCAGCCGCTGTCTTGGCGCCAGCCCCATCTGTTTCGCTGGTTGTCTTGTTGACTGTTGGTGATCGGTCGTCACGGACAAGTACAAGTGTCGCTGCAGTGAAAATGCCCAATGGCACCGCGGCACTCGAAAGAAAGATCGAAGTGCCGAATGCGGACGAGACAAACTCCTCCTGCATGTTAGCCAGTGCATAGCCGACCGGCACGAAACTTCCCCAAAGGGCCAGAACCATGGGACGTCGGCGAGGATCGGCATTGGTGGCGAGATAGGCAGGTGCGGCTATGACGAGGAAGACATACCCGACAGCTTCCACGGTCCGGGCCGTGAGGTGCAGGGGCAGCGTGTTCACAAGCGCCAGCATGATCGCGCCGACGCTCAGGATAATGGCTCCAGCCTTGAGCGATGGCACGGAACCAGTGCGGTCGACAAGTCGGGCAGCGGGCAGGGCTGCGAGAGCCACGAACAGGCCGATCAGAGCCGTCAGCCAACCGATGGTCGTCATGCTGTAGCCGTGGGCCGTTTCGAGGAACCCGACAATGGGAGCGATTTTCCCGAGCTGCATCCCTGCACAAAAGCCCAGCAACAGCACCACGACGATGCTTGCCACGGCCCGTGTACTTCTGGATCTGACGCCTACGTCACGAATATCAGCCCCTCCGGATCCGGTCGGCTTTTCAATTGCCGGATTGCGCGATAGAACCGCCACGACCTCGGATGCCGGAATCAATATTCAGCAATCTGGAATCGGTCGCACTGGCATCGGAGATCTGACACGGTGGAGAGCATTTCCGCAATCATATTCGATTGCGACGGGGTTCTGGTTGATTCCGAACGGATATACCAGGCAGTCGAGCGCGAGTTCCTGGCCGAGATAGGCCTCGTCTTTGATCTTGAGGACTACCAGCACCGTTTCATGGGCCTCAAATCAGCCGACTATATGAGGGCGTTGGAGGCGGAGAGCGTAAAACATGGACGTGGCGCGCTGCCTGAGGATTTCGCGAGCCGGCTTCGTGGCGAATGCCGAAAACGGCTGATGCGCGACCTGGAGGGCATGGACGGTATCGAAACCGTGCTCGAGAACTTCGGTGGCCCGCGCGCCGTGGCTTCGTCCAGTGCCTTGCATCTGTTGCACGACAAATTGCACAAAACCGGCCTGCATCATCACTTCGATCCCCACATCTATTCCGGCGAGACCATGGAACGCGGCAAGCCCCATCCGGACCTGTTCCTGCACGCTGCATCGGAGCTCGACGCGGCGCCAGAGGTCTGCCTGGTTGTCGAGGACGCGGTCAACGGCGTCCGGGCAGGGAAGGCTGCCGGTATGCGCGTCTGGGGCTTTGTGGGTGGCGGCCACGCCTCCTCCGGTCTGGCAGCTCAGCTGCTTGGCGCTGGTGCCGACCGGGTCTTTTCATCACACACGGACATTCATGAAGCGCTGCACGGCTTGTCGGATTGATGCCGACCGCTGACTGCTTCGTCACGACAAACGGTCGGTGACAAAATCGGCGCGTTTTTCAACGGACACCCTCGGCAGCAATTGGATGTCGTATCCCATGTCCTCCAATGCTGCTTGCAAACGTTCGAATTCGTCGACGGCTGCGCTCATATCGTGACGCCGATCTTCATCGTTTTCGAACAACTCCGGCCACGGCGGCGCCAGAAAAACACTGTTGTCGTATGGTCGAACTGATCCGATGGTTTCCGCGTAAGGGACACCGGCTGCGAACTGCAACGCGACAGCCGCATCAACAAGGCCTCGGTCAAAAAAGACGGTACCAGGCATTTTCACGGCCGACGCCAAATCTGATCTCGCCATTGCAACGGCGCGCCGTGCAAAAGCGGCGAGGTCGACCCACGGCAGAGCCGTACCAGTGCCTGTACGTTCCTCGGCAACAATCCGTCGACCCGGTTCCTCAACCACGGAATGTCCGCGACGCTTGAGTTCCTGGAGCAGGGTGGACTTTCCACCGCCTGAGCAGCCGGAGATCAATACAAGCTGTTTCAATGGATAGTTTCCCAATGTTGGGCCCCATCATAGGCGGCAATTCTCAAACAAACAGGGGCCGCGACGTTGATCTCCCGGAGGCTATATGCACCTCCGGGAGGGTGTCGTTCAGCGGGTAAGATAACCACCATTGATCCACACCGTTTGGCCATTGACCCATTGAGATTCAGGGCTTGCCAAGAAGGCCACGATTGGAACGATATCGTCGATCCTGCCCAACCTCTGTTCGGTTGAAAGGCGCGCGGCGTAGGCCGCCGATTGTTCGTTTTCCTGTCCGTGGAAAAATGGGGTGTCCACGGGGCCAGGTGCAAAGGAATTCACGGTGATCCGTTTTGCACCCAACTCCTTGGCGAGCATACGCGTGTACTCCTCGACCGGCGCTTTGGTGCCGGAATAAATGGTGTAACCAGGTGCCGCCCCAGCAAGAAGGGAGGTGCCGGTATTGATGATCCGGCCGCGGTCACGAACACGCGTTGCGGCCTCACGCAGGCTGTAGAACAAAGCGCGGTTGTTGATCGCATCAAGACGCTCAAACTCGTCGTCAGAAAACTGTGCCAGTGGCTTCTTCAGGATTGCGCCGGCATGATTGAGCACAATGTCTACGCCGCCAAAGTCCCGCTCGGCTGTGTCATACATGGCTCGCACATTTTCAACCTGACCCAGATCGCCCATGGTCAGCGAACCTCGAACGCCCTGAGCCTCGACAAGGCGCAGCGTCTCTTCGGCCTGATCGCGGGTTTCGGCTCGGTGGTAATGCACAACGATGTCTGCACCCATCTCGGCCAACTTGACTGAGAAAGCCCGGCCCATGTTGTTGCGGGCGCCGGACACAATGGCCACTTTGCCAGCCAGCGGCTTCGCGTCCGACGCTTGAGCACTGGCTTGCGTCGCCGCTGCGCCTGCCAATGCGGCCACACCCATTCCGGTCAATATCGACCGGCGTGAAATTGAATCGTCTGTCATTTGTTTGGTCTCCTGTTTTCATTGAGGTGACCATAGATGATTGAAATTTGCTGCATCAGTCGTTGATTTGACATCATGATGTGGACTGTTTAGCAACACCGGTATGAAGCAGGCGGGTCAGGTTGCGTTTCTCAAAGTGGTAGAGCAGGGCTCTATTCGCGCGGCCGCGCGGGCGCTGGGTCAGGATCCGTCAGGGGTTTCGCGACGGATTACCCAGTTAGAACAGCGACTTGGGACCAAACTAGTCGATCGAAGCGGCAACACCACAATCGCGACAGCGCAGGGTCAACTCTATTACGAACGTCTTTCGTCGATCATCGATCAGCTTGAGGCGCTAGAAGCCGAGGTCAGCGGTGAAGATCTCGTTCCGAGCGGGTTGCTGCGCGTGACATCGGCGATTGATTTCGGGCAGGAATTCGTTGCGGATTGGCTCCTGGATTTCCGCAGAAAATACTCAGCGGTTGAGTATGACCTCGTATTGGCGAGTGGGTTCGTCGATCTGACCCAGACCGGGATCGACGTTGCGCTGCGCGTCGGCAACCTTCCGGATTCGAACTTGATCGCCAGAAAACTGGCCGATGTGCCGCGCGTTCTGGTGGCTTCTCCCGACTATCTGAGACGCAATGGATCGCCCCAAACGCCTGATGATCTGGCGCAGCATGATCATGTTTTCTTTGCGTCATCCAACCGTCAAAACCCGTTGAAGCTGACCGGGCCTGACGGGTCAGTGCTGAGAGTAACGCGCTCCAGAGGCATCGCGATCAATTCAGTTCGATCTGCCGTCAGTGCCGTTGCCAATGGTGCCGGTATTCACACCGGACCACTGTGGGCGTTTGCGCGCCACATCGCGCGAGGGGACGTTGTCCGGGTCCTGCCGGACTATAATCAAGAGCAACTGCCGTTCTATGCAGTCCGACACGCTTCGACCGTTGTTCCTGCCAGGATCTCGAGATTCATAGACCATATTGCAGAGAGCGTGCGGGGCGTTGACGGCCTCAACGCTGTGGGTGTTGCCGCGAATTGATCAGAGGTCCGCAGTCAGCCGGGATCCTCTCCGGCCGCCAACAAAGATCGCATAAGATAGATTATGGAACTTTCTTGTGTGCGCGAATCCGCGGGAATACTAGCTTTCTTCGCTTATGTCACTGCTGGCGCAGCCAGGTCTCAATCTTGCCAAAGACGTCAGGATCCATCACGAGGCTGAAATGATCGGTTCCATCCACCAACTCAACCGGCTTGCCCAACTGCTTGAACAGACTTGGAAAAGCTTCGGCGTTCATCGCTTCGTCGTCACGGCCGACCAGCACCAGTGCCGTGTCCTGCAGCGCTGCGATATCGCTATGGAAGTCATCATGCAGATTGAAATTGGTCATCAAGCGCCATGAGTAAGACAGCGTCTCGGATCCGTCTCGAAATTCCGGTGGCAGATTGAACCGTATGGTTGGCAGATGATCCAACGCGTGGATGCCGACCGTGTTGAGCATTGACAGACCGATGATGCGCGGCAGTGAAATGTGCGCCCAGCCGCCGGCGGTCTCGAGCGCCGTCGGCGCACGGTGCCCAAGGATTGGTGCGAGACCGAGCGTGTTGACCGCCAAGGCGCCGTGCGGACTTGCAGCGAAGCGTATCGCCAGCGCGCCGCCGGACGAATGACCGCCGACGACAAATCGTGCCTGCGGCTCGCCAACGCGGATATGCTCGATGAAATCGGCAATGTCGTCCTCCAGCTGGCCGACGTGCTCGATATCGCCACGCTTGGTGCCGGACGCTTCGTGGCCACGGATATTGAGCGCGTAGACATCTGCCGCGCCGCTCTGCGCAATATGTCGAGCCAGTGGCGCGAGATACGCGCCGTGGTAGCCCGATCCATGCAGCAGAATAAGTTTGACCGGATTGTCGGAGGGATAATGCGCGTATGCCAGCGTGGCGCCGTCGCGGGCCTTCATTCGCTGCAGATCTGCTGCATTTGGATCCGTACCACGAAGTCGCTCGAAATTCAGGCTTTCATCGTTATCGACCTGCGGCGCAAAGGCCGTCAGCGTCAATGCGATAACCAGGTAAATCACCGGAACTAGCAAAACCGGAAGCAGGAATTTCCACGGCATTGCGTCTACCGGCGTGTTGGCTGCACGGATGTCATTGTGGCGCGATCACGTTGATAACGCGCGGCTTTATCGCCTCGGCCAGGGCCCGTGGATCGACTTTGAAGACGCTGTCGGGTCGTCCGGCCGCAGCCCAGACGTGATCGAAACCAAGCAGTGTCTCGTCCATCAGCACCGTTATCGTATTGATATGACCGATCGGTGCGACGCCGCCGATGGCAAAACCGGTTTCATCGCGCACACGCCGGGTATCGCACCGCTTGAGTGAAATTCCATAAGCATCTGATAAATATGCGATATCAACCTGATTGATCCCTGATGTCAGGCACAGAATCAGCTTGCCGTCCGCCTCATTATCAAAGACCAGGGATTTGACGATCTGCGCCACTTCACAGCCGCAGGCATCGGCCGCCTCACCCGCTGTTCTGGTTGACTGGTCCATGCGCTTGACCTCGATGTCGAGACCAAGATTGTCGGCAGCCTGCGTTACGCGTTCCAAACTCGACAGCCGTGTTCTTTCACTCATGGTGCTATCTCGATCTCCTGGTCGATCGTCATCATGTCGTAGCCCGGTTCGACGTGGTCTGGCGTCTCGGCGGCGACGGATTCGTAATCCAGCGGAATGTGCATGTGGGTCAGGATGGCGCGGGCCGGCTTGAGCCGTTCAATCCATTCCAGAGCTTCGCCTAAGGAAAAATGGCTGGGATGCGGACGGTACTGCAGTGCATCGATGATCAACACATCGAGGTCCTGCAGCTGCTCGAGCGTCTCGTCGGGGTAGCCGCTGACGTCGCTGCAATAGGCGATGCCGCCGATGCGGAAGCCAAGCGATGTGATGTTGCCGTGCAGCTGTTCGAAGGGCAGGAGGGTCAGCGGCCCCCCTGCCCCTTCAATCGTAACAGGATGCCCCGGGCCCTCGATGATGTTCGGCACGATGATCGGTGGATATTCGCTTCCGGCCGGCGTTTCGAAGCAGTAGTTGAAGCCCTCCCGCAACCGCGCCATTGTCGGGTCGTCTGCGTAGATCGGAATGCGCATCCGCTGAGCGATCACATAGCCGCGCAGATCGTCGATGCCATGGATGTGGTCGGCATGCGGATGGGTATAGACGGCCGCATCGATGCGCTTGACACCGGCGGCTATCATCTGGTCGCGGAAGTCCGGGCCGGTGTCTACCACGACGGTCGTCTGTCCACTGTCAGGCGCAGTCTGTTCAACCAGCAACGCAGCACGCCGGCGACGGTTTTTGGGGTTTGACGGGTCACAGGCGCCCCAGTCACCGTTGATCCGCGGCACTCCGGGAGAAGAACCGCATCCCAACAGCGTGATACGTTGCCGTACCGTGGTCATACGGCGTTTCCGACACGAGCGCTGACATCGGCCGGCACCCGGGTAAACAGGCGCAAGAAATTCTCAGTTGTCGCGCTCCAGACTGTTTGGCGGTCCAGCTCGAGGGTTTCGGCGAGCACATCGGCAGTGTGGGCGACGTAGGCCGGTTCGTTGCGGCGCCCGCGATGCGGCATGGGCGCGAGATATGGCGCATCTGTTTCGACCAGCAAACGATCGAGAGGCAGTGAGCGCGCGATGTCGCGAAGCTCATCGGATCGTTTGAAGGTCAATATGCCTGAGAACGACACATACCCGCCCAACTCGATACCGGTCTCGGCCAATTGTTGACCAGAAGAAAAGCAATGCAAAACAAAGGGAAAAGCACCTTTGTTCGACTCTTCACGCAGGATTGCCTCCATATCCGCGTCGGCATCTCGTGAGTGAATGACGAGCGGTAAGCCGGTTTCCCGTGCCGCTGCGATGTGCCGTCGCAGGCCCGTTGCCTGCGCGTCGCGTGGTGCGTTGTCGTAGAAATAGTCGAGCCCCGCCTCACCGATCGCCACCACTTTGGGATCTTCGGAAATACGGACGAGATCCTGCGTCTGGATGTGCAACTCGCGGTCGGCGTTATGCGGATGCGTGCCCACCGAGCAGAAGACGTTGTCGTAGCGCTCGGCAATCGAACGGATCTTGTCGAACTTCTCGACCAGCGTGCTTATCGTCACCATGCAGCCCACACCGGCGGCTTGCGCACGGGCGATCAATTCATCCCGCTCGCCGTCGAAATCAGCGAAGTCCAGGTGGCAATGGCTGTCGACCAGCATGTCAGGCGCCCTGCCCGGCTTCTTCCGGTTCCACGTAGCGCGGGAAGACCGGTTGCGGCTTTGCGATGTCTGCTCCCGAGGGCAGCCGCCCTGCAGCGCCAAGCTGATCGAACTGACGGGCATTCTCGGCAACCGACAGGCCGTCCAGCAACCGCGCTGACGAGTCGGGCATGAACGGCTGGCACAGGATTGCCACCTGGCGGATGATTTCAGCAGTGACGTAGAGTACGGTTCCCATCCGCTCCGGATCGGTCTTCTTCAGTGCCCAGGGCTCCTGCGCGGCGAAATATCGGTTGGCCTCCGACACCACACCGAATACAGCGGCAAGAGCGGTGTGGATGGCCTGTTCCGCCATGGCGTCGCGGGCTTTCTGGAGCAAGCCATCCGCAGCGGCGAGGATCGCTTCGTCGGCTTCCGACAGCGCGCCCATGACCGGCACCACACCCTCACAGTTCTTGGCAATCATCGACAGCGAGCGCTGGGCCAGGTTGCCAAGGTCGTTGGCCAGATCCGAGTTGATGCGGCCAACAATGGCCTCATGGCTGTAATTGCCATCCTGACCGAACGGTACCTCACGCAGCAGGAAATAGCGCACCTGGTCCAGGCCATAATGGTCAACCAGTGAAAAGGGATCGACCACGTTACCGACCGATTTCGACATCTTCTCTCCGCGGTTGAATAGGAACCCGTGAGCGAAGACGCGGCGCGGAAGATCGATGCCCGCGGACATCAGGAAAGCCGGCCAATAGACCGAGTGAAAACGGATGATGTCCTTGCCGATGACATGGACATCGGCCGGCCAGAACGGCCACAGCGGATCGTCCACATCCGGAAAACCGACCCCGGTGATGTAATTGGTCAGCGCATCGACCCACACATACATCACGTGCTTGTCTTCGCCCGGAACCTTGACGCCCCAGTCGAAGGTGGTGCGCGAAACCGAAAGATCCTTGAGGCCCGATTTGACGAAAGACACAATCTCGTTGCGCCGTGAGTCCGGGCCAATGAAATCCGGGTGCTTCTGGTAGTGCTCGAGCAACTTGTCCTGGTAGGCCGAAAGACGGAAAAAGAAACTCTCCTCCTCGACCCACTCGACCGGGCTTCCCTGCGGCCCGTAGCGCACGCCGTCGTCGCGCAGCTCGGTCTCGCTTTCCTGGTAGTAGGCCTCGTCGCGGACGGAGTACCAGCCGGCATAGGCATCCTTGTAGATGTCGCCCGCGGCGACCATGCGCTCCCAGATCGCCTGGCTCGACTTTTTGTGGCGCTCCTCGCTGGTGCGAATGAAGTCGTCGTTCGAGGCATTCAGGCGCTCCGCCATGTTCTCGAACTGGTCGGAGTTGCGTTTGGCCAACTCGGCAACCGGCAGCCCCTCATTGCGAGCCGTCTGAAGCATTTTCTGGCCATGCTCGTCGGTTCCGGTCAGGAAATAGACCTCCTTACCGTCGAGCCGCTGGAAACGGGCCAGCGCGTCGGTCGCGATCAGCTCGTAGGCATGGCCGATATGCGGTGCCCCATTCGGATAGGATATGGCCGTGGTGATGTAGAAGCGTTCTTTGTCGCTCATTCCGGATAGTCTCTGATTGGAGGTTCGTGGCGCCGTCTTAAGGCAATTTCGCAAGGTTGGCTATGCCGCTGACATCCGAAAAAACGAAGAAAACAGGCTCAGGACCGACTGCTTCCTATCGAGATTGTAGACCCGCGCAGTGGTGAGGCTTTCGGTCTGCTCGGCTGAAAGGCGCGCCCATTGTTCCGACGCACCCAGATCGCCGTGAGCCGCCGCCTCGCGAGCGGCCTTGCGGATGCGCTCAAGCATGTAGTCAGTGAAGAATTCATAGGCGGTTTCCCGGTCGCGCGCGACGAGGCTGTCGGCCAACTTGTGGACCGCCTGTTTGGAAACCGCTGGTCCGTCCTGAAGGATCTGCTCGGCAGCTTCAGCGATCTCAAGACCGCCATAGCGCAGCAACAGGATCGCGTTTGACAAGCTGCCTTCCGATAACCGGACCACTGCCTGCAGCACCTCCGGTGCCTGACCCTCGTCCAGGCTCAAGTGGGAGAGACCCCAGCGCATGTCCTCATCGCTGAGCGGTGTCAGGCGCAAAGGCATGCAGCGGGACCGGATCGTCGGCAACAACTTGCCCGGTGCGTGGGAAATCATCAGGAACAGCGCCCGTTTCGGCGGCTCCTCGAGGATTTTCAGGATGGCATTGGCGGCGGACCGGTTCATATCATCTGCCGGATCAACGATGACGATGCGCCAATTGCCCGTGCCGGAGGTCTGCGACAGGAAGTGCCCTGCCCGGCGTACCTCGTCCACGGTGATCGCGGTCTTCACCCGTCCGCTTTTTGGATCAACAGGACGCGTCAGGTGCAGCAGATCGTGCGACGCGCCGCTGGCGATCTGGCTCATCAGGCCAGCGTCAGGAACGCTTTCATCGAGCGTATCGGGTGCCGATGCGGGATCAGGATAGCTGAGGATATGGCGGGCAAGTGCAAAGGCGAGCGTCGCCTTGCCGATGCCCTGGCGTCCTTCGAGCAGCAGAGCATGGTGCATGTGACCGGTTCGATAGGCGTTTGCCAGAAATGCACGTGCCTTGTCGTGGCCAAAAAGCCGCGCGTTTTCCGCCGGTGGGATGGCACCATCAAGAGTGCCGACGGATGCGTTCATATCAGCCGCGCCCCGGTGCTGGGTTTTTCGCCGGCGCTGTAGCGCTTCAGCAGATCAAACACCAGTTTCTCCACAGTTCGGGCAATGGTGTCAGCCGGCTGGTTGCCGTCCACCACCTTGCAGCGCTCCGGCTCAGATCTTGCCAGTTCGAGAAATGCCTCGCGGCGCTTTTCGTGCACCGCCACGTCTTCCCTTTCGAAGCGGTCGGGCCCCTCGCCGTCTGGGCTGCCCCGTGAGTGAGCGCGGGCCAGTCCGGCCTCAGCCGGCAGATCGAGGATGATCGTCAGGTCAGGCATCAGGCCATTGACGGCGATACGCTCCAGCGAGCGCAGCAAGTCCGGCTCG
Organism: Hoeflea sp.; assembly: GCA_965228435.1. Classification (GTDB taxonomy): domain Bacteria; phylum Pseudomonadota; class Alphaproteobacteria; order Rhizobiales; family Rhizobiaceae; genus Hoeflea_A. Next base: position 6,701,804 of record OZ245818.1, read on the forward strand.
AGATTGCCGGTTGCGCCCTGGTAGACTCGTGTCGAATCCATGAAGCGGTCGCACAGCACGATCTTACCGGCTTCGATCGCAGGTCGGATGACTTCTTCGACGTGATCGCTCCTGGCGGCGGCAAACAGGATTGCCTCCATGCGCACGCCGAATTCCTCGGCGCCCCCCGACAAGAGGACATGGCGCACGGCTTCTGCACCGGGCGATCCACCCGGCTCGCGTGTGGTGACGGTTTCGTAGCCGTGGGCGCGCAACGCTTCATCGAGATATTGAATCTGCGTTGACTTGCCGACTCCCTCGCCGCCCTCGAATGTGATGAACAGTCCTTTCAAGCCGACATGTCCCGTGAAGCCCGGCCACCGGTTTTAAGGAGTAATGTTCCGGCCGTCCAGATGCGCCTGTGCGTCCCGGAGGAAGATGGAGACCCTTTTGAGATCAGCTCGGACATCTGGCCCACGATGGAAGCTCTAAAGCCAAAACAGAAGCAATTCCTGCAAGGCGTCCAGAGCGCGGCTGTGAAGCGGCCCGCGATCGACATTGGCGGCCGCAAAAAGAGGTGTCTGCTGGCTGAGCGTCTCGCCAATCCAGACCTTGAGCGTCGCCACACGGTCGCCTTCGCGGACCGGAGCGTTGAGCGGCCAGTCATAGACGATCCTTGCTTTCAGCCGGTCGGTGTTGGTGATCGGCACGAAGATGTCGACGGCATCCTTCGCCTCAAGGGGCACGCCGGATTGGGCCCCGCCGTAGACGCTGACCTCACCGATGATTTCGCCTTCGGCGAACAGTTCGCGCCTCTCAAAGGAGCGCAGTCCCCATTCGAGCATCTTGCGCGCTTCCTCGGCGCGTTCGCGCACGCTGCTCAAACCGCTCATCGCCAGAAACAAGCGGCGCCCCTCACGTTCTATGGAACTGACGATTGCATAGCCCGATTCTTCCGTGAAGCCGGTCTTCAGGCCATCCACGCCGATGTTAAGGCGCAACAGCGGATTACGATTGCGCTGGTTGATTTTGTTCCAGGTGAAATCCGTCTCCGAGTAGATCGGATAGTATTCCGGATAGGCCTGCTGGATATGGCGGGCCAGCATCACCAGTTCGCGCATCGATACACCGGCATCTGGATGCGGCAACCCGGTGGAGTTGCCGAAGACAGAGTTCTCCAGGCCCAATTCGCGCGCCCGCTCGGTCATCATCTGGGCGAAGACGTCTTCAGAGCCTGCCATGCCCTCGGCAATGATGATGCAGGAATCGTTGCCCGATTGAACGATTACACCGCGGATCAAGTCGGCCAGCGGAACGGAGGAGTTGAGCTCCGCAAACATTGTTGAGGTGCCCGATACCGCTCCGCCCGTGCGCCAGGCGTTCTCGGAGACATGGAATTCGTCGTCGAGATTCAGGCGGCCGCTCTTCAAGGCATTGAAGACCACTTCCATGGTCATCAGTTTTGCGAGCGAGGCCGGTGGAACCAGCTTGTCCTCATCCTTGGCGAACAGGACGGTGCCGGTCTCCGCTTCGATCATGTAGGCCTGTTTGGCCTTGGTCTCGAATATCTGAGCGAAGGCGCCACCCGGAAAAGCCACCGTGACGGCCATGACAAGGGCTGCAAGAACAACACGCGTTCGGTACGACATCGATCGGTTTTCCCGTTCCGGAACTAACAGTCCCCAAGCGAGAGTAGAGCCTGCGCAGACCAAATGGAAGCGATTCTCTTTTTGAGATGCCGCGTTGGTTAGCGGCTACGCCGTTTCCAGGAAGCGGCGATCATCGTCTCGGTCAGTTCCTTCGAAGACGGTGCCAGCACCGCATCGAAAGGCGAAGACGATTGCTGCTCGATGCGCTTACGCGCATAGGCGGCCGGTTTGATGCCAGCGGTGTCGGGTTCGCCGGCGAGTTTGCGGATCAGCGTGGGCCGTTCACGTGGTACCGGACCAATCTGCGGCAGGAACGGTGTTTCTTCAATGAAGGCAGGCTGCGAGTCCGCGACAATGCGACCGCCCTTCTTTGCCGACGACCCGGTAACAGACGATTTGGGTACCGAGCCGACGGTTACGGTCGAAGCCGTCTTGGTGCCGCCACCGAAGACAGAACCGATCACACGTTTTGGTTTGGTCAAAGCCAGCATGACGCCGGGTGTCGTATTGCGATCTTCCTGTTCAAGCCGATGCGGCTTGCCATTGCGCTTATAGGAGGCCGTGAGATACGGCATATCGCGACCGTCCATCCGGGCGGGTCCGAGATACTGCACCCGCACCTTGGCGGTTCCATGCCTCTTCATCTCCAGAAGATCGGCTGCTTTGCTCGACACATCGATGATGCGCCCACGCGAATAGGGTCCGCGATCGTTGACCCGAATGACCACTGAGTGGCCGTTCGACAGGTTTGTCACCCGCGCATAGCTCGGAAGCGGAAAGGTCGGATGGGCGCCGGACAGATGGTATTGGTCGAAAATCTCGCCATTGGCGGTCTTGCGACCATGGAAGTTGGGCCCGTACCAGGAGGCCATGCCCTTCTTGTCGTAGTCCTTTTCCTCTTTCGGATGATACCACTTGCCCCGGATCTTGTACGGCTTGCCGATCTTGTAGGTGCCGCCGCCCTTCTTGACTTTCTTCGAAGTGGTCACGCGCTTGCTGGCGCTGACGCCGAATTCCTTGGAAGTAAACTTGGTCTTGTTGTTGATTTCGGCCGGGGTCGATTTGTGGCTGGTGCTGCCGCAGGCACTGACGCCGATGGCAACCAACAGGACGCCGATCAGCCGAACGGCTGGATTGCGCATGGCGAATCCCGACGGGCTATCGCTCAATCTGTTTTCCGTTTGGGCCAACCCGTCCCGCATGCGTCGTTTTTTATCCATCCCCGTGGCGCAGCCGCCGTTCAGTCTTCATACAACAACTGTGCCGAATTCCCAAATCCGCGGCGATAACTTCGCACAATAGTCCGCAACGGTTTGCGAGAAGGTCAATAAACGGCAAGTGGCGGTCATTTCCAGCCAATTTGATTAAAATGCTATTCTTATGGTTAACAGCCGGTACGCGCTCCCCTCGCCGGCCAACACAAGCCAAGAAAATTGGACATGACCCGCTTGCAAATGACGCAGACTTGGCGCAAGAAAGCGCGTCCGGAGGAGTGGCCGAGTGGTTGAAGGCACCGGTCTTGAAAACCGGCAGGCGGGAGACCGTCTCGTGGGTTCGAATCCCACCTCCTCCGCCATCTGACCTTGGGTCCGTTCCGGACATATACGGTGACTGTGCATCGCTTGCAGCAGGCAGGCCTCTGTTTGTCCTTCCCCAGGCAAACTGGTGTTCCGAACACTAGTCGAAGCCAAGCATGACGGATGGCAGATAGGTTGCCGTCCACGGAAACGCGATGACAATTGCCAGAACGATGATCTCGAGCACCACGAAGGGTGCCACGCCCTTGTACATATCCTGATATGTGATCTCCTTCGGCGCCACCGTTCTCAGGAAGAACACCGCCGGCGCCATGGGCGGCGTCAGGTAGGCCGTCTGGATGACAACGACAACGAGCACCGCGAACCAGATCTGGTCGATACCGGCGGCCCGAAGCAGCGGCAGGAAAATCGGCAGGCAGATCAGGACGACTGTGACCCAGTCAAGCACGAATCCGAGCAGGAAGACAACGAACAGGAACAGCGCCACCATGGCGTACGGGCCGAGATCGAAATAGGCGACGGAACTGCTGATGAGCGAATTGCCCCCGCCGACAAGGAACACGCTGGAAAACATCGTGCCGCCAACGACAATCATCATGACCATGGCGCTGATCGTCATGGTCTTGCGCATGCTGGACCAGAGCAATTCGAGTGAAAGCTCGCGGTAAAATGCGGTCAGCAGAATAGCCCCGACGGCGCCGACGGCAGCTGCCTCGGTCGGTGATGCGATGCCGGTGAGTATGGCTCCCAGAACCGCAGTAACCAGCAAGGTTGCGGGCAGGATCGACGTGATGGTGATGGCGATCTTGCGACCCAGCGGGATGTCCACCACCTCAAGGGGAACCGGCGGGCCATCCTCCGGGCGCAGCATCGTCCTCACCAGGATGTATCCCATGAACAGGATGACCATCAGCCCGCCGGGAATGATGATACCGGCAAACAACTCGCCGATGGAAAGTTCGGCGATCGAGCCGTAAATGATGACCACAATGGAAGGCGGGATGATCGTGCCAAGCGAGCCACCAGCACAGATCGTGCCGGAAATCAGACCCTTGTGATAACCAAGTTTCATCATGGCAGGGATCGCCATCATGCCGACCACGACTTCCACCGCGCCAATGATCCCGGTCGATGCAGCGAAGATTGCGCACATGCCGATTGTCGCTATCGCCAGGCCGCCAGGCAGACGGCCAAGCCACAATTTCATGGCATCAAACAGCTTGGCGGCAATGGACGACCGCTCCAGCATGGCACCCATGAAGATGAACAGCGGCACCGCCGAAAGCGACGGACTGCTGGCGATGCCGTAAAGGCGATCACCGAGCACGCCGCCCAGCACGCTGTCAAACACGAACCAGCCATAGGCGAATGCGACACAGATCAGGCTGAAGGACACTGGAATGCCCAGAAAGATCAGCAGGAACAATGCCGGAAACATCGACGCCGCAAACAATCCGTCGCTCATGTCGCCGGCATCTCTTCTGGTTTGTCATCGGGTTTGTCGCTCGGCGGCGGCACGGCATGCGGATCATAGATCCCGTATCCGTGGCGGACGATCTGTGCAACGGTCTGCAGGCACAGACAGATCAGCCCGAGAGCAATGGCACTTTCGAAGGGCCAAATGACGGGTGCCCAGGGGCTTACGACCTCGACCTTTCCCGTCACGAAAGCCTTCCAGGCACTGCGCGTTGCGCGAAACGTTATCCAGCTCATGGCTGGCAGAAACAGGCAGGACAGCACTGCAAGATTGACAAAATGCTGAACCCGAGGCCGCATCCGTTGCGACAGAAAGTCAATGCGGATGTGCTGATTGATCGACTGTGTGTACGCAGCGCCGAGCAGAAATATTCCGGCATTGAACATGTAGGAGATGTCGTATGACCAGCGCGTCGGTGCGTTGAACGCGTAGCGAGCGACCACCTCGTAGAACATCGCAAAGACGAGCCCAAGCACCAGGATCATCGCAATTCGGGATACCAGCTCTGAGAGCCGGTCGACAACGGAAAGCACGCGGTTTACCGGCTTGAAGCCCATCGACATTCCGCTAGACCTGAACCACAGTTGTCCGGCCGGATTTCACCCGGCCGGAATTCCGTGTGTGGACGCTTTCTGGACTACTCCGCGCGATCGAGCGCGCGGGTAAATGCGTTTTTCGCCCAGGTTTCCTGATAGTCATTATATGCCTTCATGATTTTATCGGCCTCGGCATTGCCGTTCGCCGTTTCGGCACTGATCTTTTCGGCAATCCATTTGCGGCCGGCCCCGGTAATCGCCGACACAAGGCTTGGATCCATCAGAACCAGTTCATTGCCGTTTTCTCGGTAGGCGGCCATGGCGCCCTGGTCGTCGTGGCCGAAGGTCATCCAGCTGTTGTAGGTCGTTGCCCGTGCAGCATCGCGGACGATCTGCTGCAGATCCTCAGGAAGCGAGTCCCATTTTTCCGCGGACAGGAAAATCTCGGTCGCAGATGAAGGTTGATGGGCGCCGGGGAAAATGATGTATTTGGCCACCTTGTGATAGCCCAACGGAAGGTTGGCGCCAGGACCGCCATATTCGACCCCGTCCATGCCTTTTTTCTGAAGCAGATCGAAGATCTCACCGAACGGCGTCACGGTCGGCGAGCCGCCAAATTCCTTCTCCAGAATATCCGCCCAGGCGCCGGTCGAGCGTTGCTTATATCCCTTGAGATCATCGGCAACGCGGACAGGTTTGTGCGAATGGGCGAAAATCTCTGTCGTGCCTTGTCCCATGTAAAGCGACATCAGACCCATCTTATCGCGGCGGTATTGCGACCACATTTCCTGCCCGCCCCCAAGATACACCCAGTGCATGAAGGTTTCCGGTGCCATTCCACCCGGGAAACCGGCAAAAATTGCGTTGGTGGGATCTGCATTGACCATGAAGCCAGGATAGCTCCATGCCATGTCGACCTGACCCTCTTGGGCCGCGTCGTAGAGCTTGAAGGGATGTGCCAGCACCCCGGCCCCGTAGGGGGTGATGTCCAGCCGACCGTTCGACCAGAGGCGCACTTTATCGGTGAAATATTTGGCGTACAGCTCGTAGATCTTGCTGCTTTCCGGTGCGATCGTCGCCATCTTCCATTCGAATTCGGCGGCGAGTGCTCCCGTCTGAGCTGTCAGTGTCAAAAAACCCGCGGTGATGATGCCTGCCAGACGCTTCATTCTCGTGTCTCCCTTTGTGACCAAAGTCCCGCCGCCGCAGCCGGACATCGCACCCTCCTTGCCCGAATTGTTTCCGCTTCCGAGGTGCGCAATAGCTAGGATGGTATACAATCAAGGAACGGATTGGCAATAGGCCGGCTAAGGGCGCCGCAACTGCCAAAAGAGGATCGCCGGGCAGTTTCCGAGCGATATTTGCGAACGCGGCTTGGATAAAGCATTGGTAAAATTCAATAATAATCCGAAGCTAAGAAAAGTTACTGCTCAGAGTGTTGCTGCGGCGCTTGGTTTTTTCTCCCCAGAACTGTTCATGCTATCTGGTTGCAGGCCGTATTCTCGTATACGATCCCGATACAATTACAGGGTTGGAAATCGCCATGGACACCGGTTGCACCGGCATTGATCACATCGGGATCGTTTCGGACAACCTTTCGGAGCTGGAAGCCTGGTGCGCATCCATGGGTTTTCGGGTAGCTCCCAGATGTGAACTCGTGGCGATCATGGAAGACGGCTCGGAGCGGCCGCTCAACCAACACAACAGCCACCTGGTTTTCGGCCGAACCTATGTGGAACTGACTGCTGTCACCGGCGAGCTCAAGGGACATCACCTGGAACAGGCGCTCGGCCGCTACTTCGGATTCCACATCATCGCCATGCTCGCGGAAGATGCCGGTCGCGAACACCAACGACTGGAAAAGATCGGCACTCGCACCGATCAGGTCGCCGTCGCCGGGCGCAGCATCGATTATCCTTCAGGCCGAGGGATGGGCCGCTTCCGCTGGTTCCGGGTTCCGGATAAGGACGCGCCGGAGGCTTTCTTCTGCTACGTCGAGCATGTAACCCCAGACCTTGTCTTCGATCCGCAGCTCAACAACCATCCCAACGGCGCCCACGAACTGCACGAGGTCGTTATCTGCACGCAAACGCCAAAGGAAAGTGCGCAGCGTCTCGCCAAAATCTGTAATTCACAGGTTTCGCAAACCGATACGGGGTTCGTAATAGACATGCGCCAGGCATCCATTCGGTTGGTCGGACCCGAGCGGGGACAGCATGAGTATGGTGAAACGCCCATGCCCGCCCTGCCCTTCGCCGTCGGCTTCAGCGTGCTGACGAGAGACCTGCAAGGCGCCGAGCGATGCCTTGAAACGCAAGGTACCGTTCGCCGGGAGCGGCAGGCGCTCTATGCAAATCCGACCCGGCCCGGCCTTCCCGTCATCGGTTTCGTTGAAGGCTGAGTACTACGGTGTCGTTACCACCGGGATATCGTTCACGCTGCGCAGACTCGACACGTCCGACAACAATTCGTAGAGCCGCTCGGCTTCGCTCGCATCAATCGTGCTGGACGCGCAATCGAGGAACTTCTGGCGCAACTCATCGCCACTCATCGGACGCCTCGCATGTCCGCGCCACCGGGTGACCTCTTCGCTTTCCAGGACCGTACCGTCGCCGAGGTCCAGCCGAATAATGTCCGCCCTTGCTCCTGACGGATATTCGGGATCGTCGTCCGGACCGACTTCGATTTCTACCTTGTTCATCAATGTCTGGACATCGTCGCGGCGGACAAAGTCGTCGGTGAGTTCCGCCAAACCGAGTTTGCCGCTGATCAATCCGGCCGCAACGACAAATTCGAGACTGAACTTGGCTTCCAGAGCGGATTGCGGGCTGTGCATCTGCATGACCCGGGCATGCCGCTCTCCCACCCTTGGCCGAATGCGTACGATATCGGACAACTCAAACCTGCCATCCGCGTGCAGTTGAACCGCGGCATCGGCGCAACGCTGCGACGCACCTACGGTTGGATAGCGCTTGATGTTGAGCCTTTCGCTGAGAATGCCCCCAAACGTTTCCAGCCCCTCGACGGGGCTTGCCACATTCGCCCGGCGCTCGGGCGACAACGCAAGAAGCAAACCGTTTTCGCCATCCAGTGCTTCAGGTCCGGCATCGACGCCGGCCTCCGCCATGCGGAAGGCTTTCAGACCGCTTTCTGCGGCCTGGCCGCCCTGAACGGGCTTTGCCATGGACCCGAAATTGTCCATCACGCCGCCGCTGAAGGCGACCACCAGTCCAATCGCGTTGCGAACGGTTCCGGCGTCGGCTCGGTTCAGGCTGCAGGCTGCCGCGGCGGCTCCGAAACCGCCCAGAACCGAAGTTGGATGCCAGCCCCGGGTGTAGAGGTCGTCCGGTTCAGCTTTCATAATAGCACGCCAAACCTCATAGCCCACAGCATAGGCCTTCACCATGGCGTTGCCATCCGCTCCGGTGCGTTCAGCCTCCGCGAGAATTGTGGGCACAAGAACTGCACTGACATGGTTGGAAAAAGCATAGTCGTCATAATCGATGGCGTGTGCAGTGGCCGCACCAACGAGCGCCGCGACCGGTGCCGGAACCCGGTCAGAACTCAAGAACAGCCTTGCTTCAGAGGCACCGCCTTGCGAAATCGCCAGCCGGCTCAGATGTTCCCAGACCGGTTCCCTCATCCCGGCCAATGTCACCCCGACCGTGTCACAGAAACCGGTCGCAACGATCTCCGCAACGCCGTCCGGCACCTCCAGCTGTTCGCTGGCTGCAACGAATTCCGCGAGACTGTCTGTCAGTTGCCCCATTTTTTGTTCCCGTTCGCTTCCGGCAGACCCGGCTTACGCAATGAGTGCACAGGCTGGTGCACCTCGAAATCACCCAAGTTGTATACAAAGTTTTTGAATATCAATCATTATTCTTGTTATTTCGCCCTTTGGGGCGTCATATAGTATGCAATTCAACGCTGAAGTCGGGGGTACCTTGTATCAGATCGGGATAGATGTCGGTGGCACATTTACCGACTTCGTTTTTCGCGACGATCGCACCGGCGAAGAACTGATCGAAAAGATTCCGTCTTCCCCGGACGATCCGTCGCGGGCGGCAATCAGCGGCATCGAGGAATTGTGCCGGCGAACCGGCGCCAAGCCGCAAGACATTGTCCGCGTTCTCCACGGTACCACCGTCGCCACCAACATCATGTTGCAAAAGAGCGGTGCGCGGGTGGGGCTGATCACCACCGAGGGGTTCCGCGATATCCTTCACATCGCCCGCAAGAAACGGCCCCTCAATTTTTCCAATTATCAGGATGTCCCCTGGCAATCGTCGCCGCTGGTCGAACGCTACCTGCGGGTAACCGTTCCGGAGCGAATCGTGGCGCCGGATGGCGGTGTCGAGACGCCTCTCGATGAGGCGGCAGCCAAACAGGCGATCGAATATCTGGTGGATCAAGGCGTCGAAGCCATCGCCGTTTGCTTCCTGTTTTCGTTCCTCAATCCCACTCATGAGGTCCGGGTCAAGGAGATCGCCGCCGAGATCAGTCCCGGACTTTTCGTTACCTGCAGCCACGAAGTGACACCCCTTCATCGGGAATATGAACGCTTCTCGACCACCGCTCTCAATGCCTATGTCGGACCAGCAACAGCGAGCTATGTGGAGCGTTTTGATCGGGCACTGGAGGACGCGAACATCGGATCCGGCTTGCGGCTGATGACTTCCGCCGGCGGGTTGATCGGAATGCGCGGCGCTCGCGAAAAACCCGTCTCACTGCTGTTCTCCGGTCCCGTCGGAGCCCTGATCAAGGGTGTCGAAATCGGTAGGGGTCTGGGCCAGGACAGCGTCATCACCCTGGATGTCGGAGGCACGTCGGCTGACGTCGGCGTGGCGCCACAGGGTCGAATGCTTCACAAGCACATCCTGGACACACGGATCGGCGACTACGACGCGATGGTTCCGATGGTGGATCTTTCCACAATCGGCGCCGGCGGCGGCTCAATCGCGTCGGTCGACGGCGCCGGCATGTTTACCGTGGGCCCACGCAGCGCCGGGGCCCGGCCGGGCCCCGCCTGCTTCGGATTTGGGGGAGCCGACGCCACCGTCACCGACGCTCTGCTGGTATTGGGTTGGTATCGTGAGCAGACATTTGCCCGCTCCGGTATCGAGGTAAATCGGGAGCTGGCCACCGAGGCGATCCGGCGCAATGTCGCTGACCCGCTCTCACTGTCCATCGAGGAGGCGGCGCTCGGCATATACCGGATAGCCAGCCGCAACATGACCGACGCGATCCGCGTGGGAAGCATCTCCAAGGGCTACGATGCCCGTGACTTTGCGCTGATTGCTTTTGGTGGCGCAGGAGCATCCTTCGTAGCCGATATCGCCGACGAGCTGAGCATTCCGGCTGCCGTTGTACCGCCGCGACCGGGCGTCGGGGCCGCCGCCGGCCTGCTCAGCAGCGATGTCCGCTATGAATTCATGGCGAGTTGCTGGGGCGCGATCGAGGATTTCCCAAACCCGGATTTCGCCAAGAAGGTCAGCGCTATGGAAGGAAAGGCTCGGGCAGAGCTTTTACGGGACGGTTTTGCCGAGGCTGACATCAGTATCCAATTCCAGTGTGATTGCCGCTACGAGGGCCAAGGTTACGAGCTGACCGTGGACATGCCCGCCGATCTCGAATCCGAAAGCTGGCGCGGCGGGCTGGCGGAGGCCTTTCACGACGCCCACGAACAGCATTATCTGCGGCGCTTCGACGACAAACCGATCAGGATCGTCAATGTCAGGGTCGTCGGAATCGGTTCCGTAGGTGCACCGGCAAAGGTGCAGGCCAGTGCGACCGGTGACAACAAGCCGGTCGCTGCGGCTCCCTGCCTCTTTGCCGGATCAGGCGGCTGGCAAAGCCTGGAGACGATGTTCTACGACCGATCGAATCTGACGACGGAAGCAGTTCTGACTGGCCCGGCAATCGTGGAACAGCGGGATACGACGACGATCGTACCCCCCGGGTTCGATTTGCGTGTCGACCGGCTGGGCAATCTGATCATCACGAAAGGTGCTGACCGATGAGCGAGCGGAATCCGTCGATCGAAGAGCTGCGCCGCTCGGCTTCGTCGACGGCATCGGCGCCCGTATCCGAGCGGTACTGGACACCGAAGGACGTCGATCCGGTGACGCTCCAGGTGATCGGCGGAGCAATGACAACCATCGCCTCGGAAATGGCGCAGCTTCTGTTCCGCATGGCCTATTCTTCGATCATGCGGGAGTCTCAGGACATTGGTGCCGGCATTCTCGACCGCTTTGCCCGGCAATTGTGCGAAAGCGATTCAACCCCAATGCATTGCGGCTCCCTTCCGGCCTATGTCCGTGGTATCGATCTCAAGCTTGAAGGGACTTATCGCGACGGCGATGTCATCTTGCACAACCATCCTTATTTCGGCGCGTCCCACTCGCCGGATTACGGAGTGCTTGTCCCTATCGTCGTCGACGGCCTTCACATTGGCTTTGCCGGTTGCACCGGACATATGGTGGATATTGGCGCCGCTCATCCGGGCTGGTCGGTGGACGTGCCGGATGTCTTTGCCGAAGGCAAACTGATCAATGCGGCTAAGATCTATGACGCGGGCGTCCTGAACCGGCCATTGTGGGACCATTTGCTCGAAAACGTCCGCACGCCTGAGGCGAATGCGGGCGATGTCGAGGCGATGATCGCTTGCTGCCGTCTCGGAGCGCGGCGTTTCGTGTCGCTCATCGAACGGTACGGTCTCGACTGCGTAATGAGCGCCTGTGAAATCTGGCTGGACTATTCCGAACGCCGCCTGCGGACAAAGATCGCGGCGCTGCCTGACGGCGAGTATCGAGCCCCCCGCGGCTGGCTTGAGGATGACGGCAAAAACTTCGGCATCCCGCTACCCGTTGAGACACGGGTGGTCGTCGATGGTGAAGACATCTATGTGGATCTGACCGGATCGTCCGAACAAGTCGAGACCGGCTTTAACTGCCCTTACCATGGCAGTGTTTTGCCGACCGTGAATTTCGCCATCAGAACGCTGCTGCTTGACGAGGCCGGTGACGGTGCAGGAGTGCCGCAAAATGATGGTATTTTCCGTCCAATCAAGGTGTTTGCTCCTGAGGGCTCCATCTACAACCCGAAATTTCCGGCCGGTTGCGAAGCCCGCTTCGCGCAGATCAACCGTCTTCCGGATCAGATCCTGCAGGCCTTCTCCGCCTCGCTGCCCGACAAGGTGACCGCCGGCAATTCGGCCAGTGTCGGCGCGATTGCCTATTCCGGCGGCATGGAGGACGGCGATTACTGGGTGCTGGTCGAGGTCAACGAAGGATCCTATGGCGCGCGTTGCGGCAAGGACGGAATCGACGCAATCGACAACCTCATGGCCAACACCCGCAACAATCCCATCGAGGAGATGGAGCTGAGCGCTCCACTGCGGTGCGAGCGTTACGAGCTGCGCGATCAATCGCCGGCTGCCGGCAAGTGGCGCGGCGGGCTCGGCGCGATCCGGCGCTGGCGGTTCCTGAAACCGACGATGATCGGTACGACGGGCGATCACCGTGCCGGAGACCGGCCCCGCGGACTGTTCGGTGGCGAAAACGGATATGCCGGCGCGTTGACGCTGAACGCCGGCAAGCCGGAGGAGAAGGAGCTCCCTGCCAAGGTGTCGGGGTTGCAGATTGCGGCCGGCGACAGTTTGCAGATTTCCGGCATTTGCGGAGCTGGCTATGGACGCCCATTCGACCGCGACCCGCGCCTGGTCGCGGCTGACCTGCGCGATGGCCTCATTGACGAAGCGACGGCACGCCGGGTCTATGGCGTAGCCATCTCGAACGGCAGCATCGACATAATGGAAACTGAAAAGTTGCGAGCCACCGCTGACACCTGAATGTCAGATATCAGATCTGGCGATTGCCAGTCCGGCCGCCTCCTCGCCGGCGATCCGGCCAAGCGTGGTTGCCATCAAAAGGCCGCTGCCCGAGAGATAGCCCCAGTCCGCTGGGCCGGACAGTCCGCGTGCAGCTCCGCCGCCGGCAAACAGGTTCGGGCTCGGCGATCCGTCCTCCAACAGCACTCTGCCTCTCGTGTCCGTCTCAAGCCCGCCCTGAGTGTGAAACAGCGCACCTGTGACCTTGGCAAATCGGTAGGGCGGCGATAGCGGCGGTTGGCCGGTAAAATCGCGGCCGAACGGATCAGCAACCTTGCCCATCGCCATGTCTTCGACATTCATCACGGTTCTGGCGAGATTGTCCGGCGGGCAGCCCGTCCGGCTTGCAAGTTCTTCGACATTTCCGGCCGTTCCGATAGCGCCGACTGCTTCCGCGTCTCGATGGGCATGCATCTGCATTCCCAATTGATGACCGGCTTCGTCGAAGATCGTCCAGGCCACTCCACCCGGCTGCGCGAGCACTTTCCTGGCCTGCTCGGAATAGCCTTCATTTTCGTGCGAGAACCTGAGCCCGTCGGAGTTAACCTGGTAACCGCCATTGGTAATGCAGGCCCAGCCAAGATGAAGCATCTGCGGCGTGATCACTGCACCGTGGCCCTGATAGCTGCCCATGTCCGCAATCCGGCAACCGAGTTCCAGACCCCACAGCACGGCTTCTCCCTGGTTGCCGGCATGGCCATGATAGTGCGCGTTGGCAATGTCCGGAATGTACCTGGCCAGCATCTCGGAATTGCCGCCGTAGCCATTGCAAGCAAGAACCAGCGCCTTGCAGTGAACCACTTCCCGGCGACCATCCGGCCTGTCGATGCCGACGGCCGTCACTGCTTTGCTGACATCGGCATAGAGGGTCGAGGCACGCGCTCCGCTCACCAAATCCACGGGGCTGCCTTCCATGGCCGACAGCAGCGAGGCCAGCAATTCGGATCCGTCCAGGGATGGTGTGGCATGCATATGGGGCGCTGAATGACCGGGATAGCGGAAGTTCTCGACCACAGACAGAGGCACACTGTGTTTCGCTACAAGCCAATCAACGGTGCCAGCGGACAGGGCGGCAATGTGGCGGGCCATCGCTTCGTCATTTTGCCCCTTCGCCTTGTCGATCAGGTCGGCCGCCAGAATTTCGGCGCTGTCTTCGATGCCCGCTTCCCGTTGCAACCGGGTTCCAGCGGCCGGTATCTGTCCGCCGGAAAGCGACGTGCTTCCGGTGGGTGTGCGGTCCCGCTCCACGACCAGGACATCCACGCCGTTTTCGGCGGCAGCCAGTGCCGCACAGCAACCGCACGCTCCTGCGCCGATAATGAGAACGTCGACCGAAAAGTCAGCGGCAGGGAGGCTATTCCAAATTACGCGCGCTGGAACGGATACTCTCGCCGTCATGTCCGCGAAACCCGACAAAGCAGGGTTTTGAAATTGACCTGTTCGGATACCACATCACGCTGCGTCTGGTCGGTAAGAAAGTTGACGGACTGCCAGGGATGAAACCGCTGTCGCTCTCCCCATCCGATCGGAACATAGACGGAGGTCTCGCGGATGCCTGACGTAATCCAGGCGAGCGCTTCGATCCGCCCGTGGGCAGTTTCGATCACGATGCGCTCGCCGTCCGCTATCCCCAGGGAAGCCGCCCTCGTCGGATGGAGTTGGGCATAAAGGTTTGGCCACATTTCCTGCGCCTGCCAGAAACTGTGAGTCCAGCTGTGGAAATGCGGCGCGGGCGGACGACCGGTAACAAGTTCCATGTCGAACCCGGCATCGCGCAGCTCACTGCCTCGAGTTCTGTTTCCGGGTTGCCTGATCGTCGCTCGCGAAACGCTGGTCGGCATGGGCGAAAATGGTGACTGGACACCTTCCTCATCGTCGCCGTCCAGCAATTCCAGCACCGGCAAGTCGATGAGCTGCTCCTGTTCACTGTAGAATTCAGGCAGATCGGACAAGCCGAGTTTGGCGAATCTTTCGGCAATGGCTTCAGTCCGGAACTCCAGTTTGCCGCTCGGTGTTGGAAAGCGCTTGCCGGGAGAACCAATCGCTTCGGTGCCCTCCAGGAACAGCGTTTCGATCTCCTCCGATTCCTCGGTTGGTAGCGGCGCGCGAACCCAGCGATAGGGTCTCGATTTCATGCGGCGGGTTGTGCAACCGCGCAACTCCTCCGTATCGATGCAAACTTCATCCCAGAAGATCGCAGGATCCTTGAATCGCTCCTGGAGCACATCATCGAAGCCGAACCGCTTGCCGAGTTCGATCCAGATCCAGCCATCGGACCTGGCCTTGCCCGGCGGCTTGATCAACGGATCGTTCCAGACAATTCGTCTGTCCTCGTCGGCCCGCGAGATGCCGCCGCGCTCGACACCGTTGGCGATGGGCAGGACAAAGTCCGCATAGGCCGATGTCTCATTCTGAAACAGGTCCATATGGACAAGAAGGTCGAGACGCTGGAACGCCTCCCGGGCTTTTTCCTGCGCCGGCCATTGGGCCATCGGATTGTTACCGCAAATCAACGCCTTTACCGGATAAGGACGTCCTTCGGTCATGGCGGCAAGCCAACCTCCGGGATTGCGGCGGACCATGGGTCGTTCGATTCTCGCCCTGCGGTCGTCTGGTACGTTCGGGTGGATGAGGGACGCCGAGCTCATGTTGAAGAATCCGCCACCCTGTCGGCCCCAGTTGCCGGTAATCGCCGCCACGAACATCCAGACACGGTTCGTCTGGACCGAATTCGTGTGCTGATTGACGCCGCGGCTGGCGTAGATCATGCACCCTTGTGCAGTGGCGACGGCTTCGGCAAGAGCCTCGATTCGATCGGCCGGAATGTCTGTGATCGGTGCCGCCCAGGCGGGGCTATACCGTTCCGTGAGGATGAAATCGCGCCAGGCTTCAAATCCGACGATCCAACGGTTGCAAAAGTCGCTGTCTTCAAGCCCGTTGCCCAGAATGTGATGGGCAACGGCAAGCCCAAGCGCCATGTCCGTTCCCGACCGGATAGCGAGCCATTCATCCGCCTTGGAGGCGGTAACGGATCGGCGCGGATCGACCACCACCATGCGGGCGCCGTTGCGGAGGCGCCAGTTGTTGACCATGCCGAAATGGACCGGCCTGGTCTCGGCCTGGTTGTCGCCGACATAAAGATACAGTTCCGCGCTGCCGATATCATCCGGCGTGTAGGAATTGGCAATCGCCAGCGATCCCTGTGTCAGTTGGTACGCGACGTTCTTTCCGGAAGCACACAGCGGCTCCGTCGTTTCCACATTGGGCGTTCCCCACAGCTGGCTGAAGAGACGCACATACCCGCGATTTGTCATGATGCCGGATCGGGTTCCAGAGAAGATCGCCAGCGCCTCGCTGCCATATTCGTCGCGCACACCCTCCAGACGCGAGGCTATTTCCCCGAGCGCCTCCTCCCATGACACCGGCTCGAACCTCCCCTCTCCACGTTCGCCGATTCTTTTCAGCGGCGATGTCAGGCGTTCCGTATTTTCGTAGGCCTGCAGCGTCATCTGCGATTTCGGGCAGATGCGTCCACCGAGCACCGGATCCTCCTCGTTGCCGGTGATGCGGACGATTTTCTCGCCGGAGAAATGGAATTTCAGTGTGCAGGCGTTGAAGCAGATGTTGCACCCGCCCGGCTCCACGCGATCGATCGTGCGGTCTTTGCGGGGGGCGCCATAGGGAAACTCGGCATCAGACCGAAGCGGTTTTCCTCCGGCCATTTCGGGTCGTTGGATCGCCGGCTGGGTGGCGCCGTTGAAACGCCGCCCATCAACCGGTTCCAGATAGACAGTCCCTGGTCCAAGCAGGAAATTGTCGTGATCGAGCGTTTCGCGTCCAGCCTGTTCAGCCTCGTCCAACAGTGCATCGCGCTGGCCGAAGTCAATGGCAAATCCGGGACAGACGCTGGCGCAGGCGGGTTTCAATCCCTCCTGCCTGCGCTCTTCACACAGGTTGCACTTCACGGCGTGTTTGGCACCGGCGTCGTATCCCATCGCACCGTACGGACAGGCGGTCACACATTCGCCGCAGCCCGTGCAGCGACTTTCATCCACGGCAACCACGCCGGTAACCGGGTCGCGGGCGATCGCCTTGGGATTGACCGGACAGGCTCGCAGGCAGGCTGGCCGCTCGCAGTGCTGGCACATGGTCGGCAGAAAACTGAGCGGCGCTTGTGCTTCATCGCCTTCCAGCCAGAGGACTTTGTTTCGAAAAGCACCGGGTGTCAGCCCGTGCTCCTGCTTGCAGGCTGCTTCGCAGCTCCTGCAGCCGATGCAGCGCTCCAGATCGATGCGCAGGGCCAGCCGCTCACTCATCCCGAACCCTCCACCCCGAGCCGATAGAGTGCGACGGCAACGTGTACCATCAATCCCGCCAGGAACAGCGTTCCAAGCGCGATATGAAGGCGCCGGCTCCACGACAGGACAGGCCCGGCATCTGCCCTGACGCCGGTCAGGTTTCTCTCCAGCTCCATCAGACGAAAATAGCGAAATGCCAAAACGGGGCTTGAGAACCAGTGCCTCGGGAGTGGCGAAAACTCTGCCTCGCGTGCGTCCGGATCAAGCCTGCTCAACAGCGCCGTTTTGTCCGCCAGCACCGCCTGCAGTTGTTCGCGTATCGACGGATTGCCGGATGCGAAGGCCAGTGGTCGCGCGCCCATTCGTGCCGCAAACCGGCTTCCCTGGTCCCACCGGATCCACGCGCCGAGTGCAATAACCATAACCAGCAGCAGCAATAACAGTGCCGGCGGGCTGCCAAAGTGGCCGCCACTGTGGACTAGAGCCAACACGCAGCCAAGTGTTGATGCGGCAACATGATAAGCAAACCAGGACCGCGGATTTGCGCTCGCCGCCGACCGCTTCAGGAACGAAAAAAGCACCGGTGTCAGCAGCAATATCGCGGCAGCTATCCCGATCCAGAGGGTCATCAAGGTCTCCCCGCCTTACATCAGTCCCGCCATGCGAGGCAGCGCCAGCGTGACCTCCGGAACAAAGACGATCAGCGCCAGGACGAGCAGCTGGACAAAGAGGAGCGGCAGAACCGCCAGGGCGGTGCGTTCCAGAGACACCTCCGCTATGGGAGAGACCACAAACAGCACCAGACCTAGCGGCGGCGTGATGATTCCGAGCAGCAGCGCATACATCAAAAACATGCCGTACTGGATCGGATGAATATCCAGCCCCTGAAGAGCCAATGGCATGAGGAGCGGCCCGAGGATGATCATGTTCGCCAAGGCGTCCATGAACGTGCCGACAAACAGAAAAAGCACCACCAGCGCGACGAACAGGATGATCCTGTTGTCGGTGAAATTGAGAATGATATCCACCAGTTGCTGCGGAAACTGGTGGAAAGTCAGGATCCGGCCGAAGACGATGGCAATCGCGACGATAACAAGCGCGGATGCGGTGACGCGAACCGTCGAGTCGATCGCACCAAAGAATTCCCTGAAGTTGAGTGTCCGGTAGAAGAAGGTCGAGATCACGATCGTGTAGACGACGGCAATGGCCCCGGCTTCGGTCGGTGTGAAAACACCTCCCAGGATCCCGCCGAGAATCCAGACGGGAATAATGAGAACCGGGGCAGCTCGCACCGTGTGTTTGGCGGTGGCTCGAACGCCCTCAAAACGGTGCTTCAACCCGTAGCCCTTCCAGCGGCATATCAGATAGGACACGATCATCAGGAACAGACCGGTGAGAATTCCGGGAACAACGCCGGCCAGGAACAGACCGCCGATCGAAATCTGCAGCTGCCCGCCCACAATGATGAGCGGTATGGAGGGGGGAATGATTGCGCCGATTGTCGAGCTGGAGGCGGTAATTGCTGCGGAAAAGGCGCGCGAATATCCTTCCTTGATCATGGCCGGGATCAAAAGCGGTCCGATGGAAGCCGCATCGGCGAGGACCGAACCGGATATCCCGGCAAAGAACATGCTGGTGACGATGTTCACATGCGCCAGGCCTCCCCGGATCCAGCCGACAAGCTGGCGCGATAGTAAAATGAGTTTGTCCGTCAGACGACAGCGATTGAGCAATTCGCCGGTCAGCACAAACATCGGAAGCGCCAGCAGCGCGACGACATTGATCGCTGCGTACATCTCGGTGGCGATAGTGATCGGCGGTATTCGCGTTCCCGAAAACAGCAGAAACACTGCACAGGCGATGCCCAGGCTGTAGACGACTGGAATCGCCAGCAGCAATGTCACGAAGAAGGGAAGGAACAGGTAGAGTAAGAGATCGCTGATGGAACCCATGACAGCTAGCGATCCCCGCCCGTCAACCGTCCCGCAACCGCTGGCGACACGGTTTGGAAGCGCGCCAAATTGCCCGTGCGCAGCGCCTGGATATCTTCAGCCAGAACGATCAGCGCATAAAGCACCATGAAGCCCGAGCCCACCGGGATGGACAACTTGATCCACCGGGTCGATATGCCCGTTGTAAACGAGGCAGCGTGGTAATTTCCTAAAAATGCCTCGGTCCCGTACCAGATGAAGACGACCATGCAGGCCATGGACGCCAGCCGCCCGAACAGGATGAGGGCAATGCGCACCATTTGCGGACAGCTTTCGACCAGGGTCGGGATTTGTACGTGTTCCCACCGCCGGACCAGAATCGCCGAGCCGAGAAACACCACCCAGATCATCAGATAGACAGCGACCTCCTCTGACCATGTCAGCGAGGAATTCAGGACGTATCGGAAAAAGACCTGCGCAACCATGACAGCCACCAGGATCACCATCAGTGACCCGGTGGCTATTCTTATGATCCGGTCCAGAAAACTGGACAGTCCGCCCGATAGCATATCACGCCGCCCGTGTGCGGTTCACAGGGAGTCGGGCGCAGCGTGACACAAAGGCTACCGAAGCGCCAGAAGCTGATCGACCACAGACTTGTCGATCGACGCACCCTGTGTTTCCCAAACCTTTTCGCCGCCGGCCATCCATTGCTTCTTTTCGGCCGCCGAAGGCGTGTAGATCTCCATGCCGGCTTCGCGCAGCTTGTCCTTGTAGGACCCTTCGAGCGCTTCGTCCTCGGCATTGCCTTCGTCGGCAGCCATTTGCGCAGCCTCGAAGAAAGCAGTTCGGATGTCCTCTGGCATGGACATATAGGTGTTCTTGTTCAT
The DNA here is from genome assembly GCA_965228435.1 of Hoeflea sp. GTDB lineage: Bacteria > Pseudomonadota > Alphaproteobacteria > Rhizobiales > Rhizobiaceae > Hoeflea_A. The sequence goes on from OZ245818.1 coordinate 6,721,990, forward strand.
CACCTGGAACTGCACCGAGAAGGAAGCGTCGACCTCGGTCGCGTATTTCAACACCTCGTACATCTTGAACAGGTAAGTCCAGATGGGTTGCACGTGGAAACCATCGACCAGGCCGTTCTTCAGCGCGTTGTAGGTCTCTGTCCAGGCCAGTGGTGTAGGATTGCCGCCCCAGTTTTCCAGAAGTTCGATGACGAGCGGAGACCGCGTCGAGCGGAACTTCAGACCGTCAACTTCAGCCGGTGACGGCAGCGGACGCTGGTTGTTCCAGAGCATGCGGAATCCGCCTGCGCCGACAGGTGGCAGCACTACCAGCGGCGTGGCTTCCTCAAAGACCTTGGCCTGCTGTTTCCAAAGATCGGATTTGAACAGCCGATTGGCCATTTCCCAGTCGGTGATGGCGTATGGCAGGTCGACAACCGAAAACGCGTCCGAAAACACCGTGAACTGAGATGTGGTGTTCGATGTAATATCAATGAAACCCGTCTGCACGGCTTCGAGCTGGGAGATATCCGTGCCCAGGGTCGAGTTTGGATGGATCTGGATCTCAAGTTCGACGTCGTACTTTTCCTTCAGGATCTCGGGAATTCGCGAGATCGAAATATAAGACGGGTCACCTTCCTTGGCGTTCAGGCCTGCGACGATCGGCTTGAGGTAGCGTTTCGTTCCAGCGGCGCGAACGATGGCCGGAGCGCCTATCACCGGAGCGGCAACGGCCGCGGCACCAGCCATCCGCAACACATCGCGACGCGTGGCCAAGCTTTTCTTTGATTCACTCATTTTGAAGTTCCTCCCGGGCTTTTGCCGATTGCGTTGGGCGAAATGCTAACACGGTCTCGTGATAGTATACAATATTCTTCTGAAATTTCCGTTGCAAATTCGCGCTGGCAAAGCCGCTGGATTTTTATTCACGCCACAAGCATCTGATAATAAAAGTTAATTACTGAATCGTTTTCTGCTTCTCCAAGCGTTTTGGGTTTACAATTTGCCAGAAACAGGAGAAATATGTACACAATATTCGCGCGTTGACCTCCCAAACAGGGCCCGAACCATGGACTTAGGACTGACCGGCAAAAGCGTGCTTATTACGGGCGCGTCGCGTGGTATCGGCGCTGCAGCCGCACTGGCTTTCGCGGGCGCTGGTGCTGCCCTGCACCTGGCGGGCCGCGATGAGGACGCTCTTGGGGAAGTGGCTCGTGCGGTAAAGGACATTTCCGATCAACCCTGTCGCACTTACCTCGGTGACATGCACGATTTCGGCTTCGTGGAAGCGCTTGCCGCGGAATGTAGCGATGTCGATGTGTTGGTGAACAATGCCGGAGCAACGCCAACCGGTCCGATCGAAACAGTCACGGCCGACCAATGGCGCGAGGGTCTTGATCTGAAGGTGGTGGCAACCGCCCTGCTCACCCGGGATATCTATGGCTTCATGTGCAAACGCCGTTCGGGTGTGATCATCAACGTCATCGGAAATTGCGGCGAACGGCCTGACCCGGAAATCATCCTGGGCACTGTCGCCAATGCGGGCATGATGAACTTCACACGCGCCCTTGGATCAGTCAGCCCGCGCCACGGCGTTCGGGTCGTCGGCGTCAATCCGGGCCCAACCCAGACTGAGCGCCTTGTCAGCCTCATGAAGCGCAAATCTCAGGACCGGACCGGTGATGCCGAACGCTGGCAAGAGCTGACCGAACCGCTTCCCCTTGGCAGAGCGGCCTATCCCGAGGAACAGGCCGACATGATCCTGTTTGCTGCATCCGAGCGCGCTTCGTTCGTCAGCGGCACAATTTTGACGGTCGACAGTGGCGTCGCCTATCTCGGACATATCTTTTAGGAGCACTCATTCACCATGACCATGTCGGCACTGGAAAGCAGACTTATCGAATATGCGTTGTCGTTCGACCTTGCCGACCTGACAGAAGACGCTCTTCACCAGGCAAAGCGCCGGGTGCTCGACACTATCGGCTGTGCCCTCGGCGGCTTCAACTCGGAACCATCACGTATCGCCCGAAGACTCGCCCACCCGGTCGCCGGCGGCCCCACGGCTCGCGTTTTCGGCACCTTGGTTCCGACGACTCCGGAAGCCGCCGCCTTCGCCAACGGCACCATGCTGCGCTATCTCGACATCAACGACACCCACCGGACGATCGACGGGAGCCACCCGTCCGACAACCTGGGCGGCCTCATGGGTATGGTTGAAGCCCTCGATGGTTCCGGCCGCGACCTGCTTCTCGCCTTTGCGATTTCCTATGAAATCCAATGCCGTTTCGTCGACGGTGTACCGTTCAACGACAATGGCTGGGACCAGCCTGTCCCGGGTGTCATGGCCTGCGCGCTCGCCTGTGCCCGCTTGCTGCAGCTCGACACCGATGCGGCCCGTGATGCGCTGGCGCTCTCCATAATTCCCAACCTTTGCACCTATCAGACCCGCGCCGGAGAATTGTCGATGTGGAAGGGCAGCGCCGCCGCCAATGGAGCCCGCAACGGCGTCTTTGCCGCGCGGCTTGCCGCGGAAGGCATGTCTGGACCCTATGAGGCATTCGACGGAATTTTCGGACTGTGGAACCAGACCGTTCCGGCACCGGAACGCTTCGCGACACTTGTCCGCAATGACGGCACCCATTCGGTTCAGCAGACCAATATAAAAATGTATCCCGTACGCGATTCCTGCCAGCTTCCGGTCAACACCGCCCGGGATCTTCGATCGAAGATCTCTGCCGACGATATCACGAAGCTGACGGTACATACCTATTCCTCGGCCCATAAGGGTGCGGTGGCGGATCCCGAATTGTGGGCACCGAAAACGCGCGAGACGGCAGACCACTCCATGCCGGTATCGATCGCGATGACCCTGGTCGACGGAACGGTGACACCGGAAAGCTTTTCCCGACGCCGGTTCGCCGATGCGGACGTCCTCGACCTCATCGGTCGGATGGAAGTTACCGTGCTGGACGCGTTTTCGCAGGAAACTCCGGCTGTTCGCAATTGCCGGCTGGAGGCAACGGCAACTGACGGAACCGTGCACGTAGCGCATCACAAGCTGACAGCAGAGGACATCGAGGCGGGTCCGACCGATGAAGAACTGGTCGGCAAGTTCCGCATGTTGACCGAACCGCTTTATCCGGTCGCAGCCCAGGATCGGCTGATCGAGGCGTGTTGGGACCTGGAAAACTGTCAAAAGATTGCTGATCTCGTCAGCCTGACCGAACTGTAACACCGGGGACGGGATCGATCATGAAACGCGTGGGAATCGACGTTGGGGGCACACACACGGATCTTGTACTGGTCGATGAAAAGACCGACCGCCTGTCCGTCTTCAAAGTAACAACAAGTGTCGACGATCCGGCGCGCGCGTCGATCGAGGGTCTGCAGCAACTTTGCGAGCAAGCCGGATGCGGATTGGGCGACCTCGACTATTTTATGCATGGCACGACGATCGCCACGAATATCGTTCTGGAGCGCAACGGGGCGAAGACCGGCCTCATCACCACCCATGGCTTTCGTGACATCCTGCATATCGCCCGCCACAAGCGGCCCCAGACTTTTTCGCTGCAACTCGATTTGCCGTGGCAGAAACATCCCATGGTGCCGCGTCGCCGGCGCTTTTCGGTGCATGAGCGTGTCACCGGGCCGAGGGGGGATCTGCTTGTCCCGCTCGACGAGGACGAAACGCGAGCCGCCGTAAGAAAGCTGCGTGATCAGGGCGTCGAGGCAATCTCCATCTGCTTCATGTTTGCATTCCTCAATCCGGTCAATGAAATCCGCGCCCGTGAAATCATCCAGGAGGAAGCGCCCGAAGTATTTGTTACCACATCACACGAGGTCGTTCCGCAGTATCGGGAATATGAGCGATTTTCGACGACAACACTGAACGCGTTTGTTGGCCCCAGGACTTCGGCCTATCTCGAACATATGGATGCCCGATTGCGCGAAGGCGGCCTGACCGTCCCGATGCACCTCATGCAATCCAGCGGCGGCTGTGCGACGGTTGAAGCCGCCGCCAGGAAGCCCGTCAATCTGCTTCTGTCCGGGCCAGTCGGCGGACTGCTGGGTGGAATTTGGTGCGGCAAGACGGCCGGATCTGACAGCGTCATCACACTGGATGTCGGCGGCACATCGGCTGATATTGGCGTAGCACCGTCCGGACAGGTTCAGTTCAAGCACCTGCTTAACACCAAGATCGGCGATTACCACGCCATGGTGCCGATGGCCGAGGTGGACGCTATCGGAGCCGGTGGCGGATCGATCGCCTATATCGATGCCGGCGGCCAGTTCCAGGTCGGACCGAAAAGCGCCGGCGCAAACCCCGGCCCAGCCTGCTACGGGCTCGGCGGCAGCGAACCGACGGCAACGGACTGTCTGGTCTCACTGGGCTGGATTGCCCCGGAGCGTTTCCTTGGCGGTCGCCTGAAACTCGATGCTGCCCTCGCCCGTGATGCAGTCAGGACACACCTGGCGGATCGGCTCGGGTGTTCGACCGAGGAAGCGGCAATCGGCGCGGTGCGCATTCTCACCCACAACATGGTGCAAGCCATCGAAGTCAACTCCGTTCGCCGGGGCTACGATCCGCGTGACTTCGCGCTGGTCGCCTTCGGCGGCGCCGGGGCACTTTTCGCCACATCGATCGCTACCGAGCTTTCCATCCCGAAAGCTGTCATTCCCACCGCTCCGGGACTGACCTCGGCCCTGGGCTTGCTCACGTCAAACGTCTCCTACGACCGTGGGCGAACAGTCATGACCGACACCGCCAACCCGGATATCGCTGCTCTCGACAATGCCTTCGCCGACCTTGAGAACGAAGCCATGGCCCAACTGGAACGGGACGGGTTTTCCGGCGAAAATGCGCGACTCGTCCGCTATGCCGACTGCCGCTATCTCGGTCAGGGTTATGAATTGCGCGCCGAGGCGTTATCGGGCCCGGTCGATGATCATGTCATCCAGGCCCTGCGCAGCGCGTTCGATGTCGCCCACCAGCGGGCATACGGCTCATCTTTCGCGGAAAAGCCAGTGCAGATTGTCAATGCCCGGGTCGTCGCCATCGGGCTTATTCCAACGCTGGCGACGCCGGCACCGGCGAGCCGCTCCGCCGGTGGACCCGACGACGCGATCCGCGCGGTGGAGCCGGCCAGCTTCTGGGTCGATGGCGGCATCGACACAATGATTACGCCACGCTACCAACGGGACGGACTTGCGCCCGGACATGTTGTCCAGGGCCCCGCCATAATCGAGCAGATGGATACGACCACAGTGATCCCGCCCGGCTTTTCGGCAACGGTGGATGTGTCGGGCAACCTGATCATCCCAAATGGAGGGGCGGTCTGATGGGCAATATCGACCTGGTCACCTTGAGGGTCCTTGGCGGTGCGTTCAATTCGATTGCCCGCGAGATGGCGGAAGTCCTTTATCGCATGTCCAATTCCAGCATCATCCGGGAATCGGAAGACCTCGGGTGTGGCATCTTCGATGCGACGGGACGGGAACTGTGCGAAAGCGAAACATCACCGATGCATATCGGCTCGATTCCGTTCTACATCCGCGGCATGTTGCAAAGGCTCGAGGGCGACATCGACGACGGCGACGTCATCATCCACAACCATCCCTATTTCGGCGCGTCTCATACGCCTGACCTTGCCGTCATGGTGCCGATTTTCGTCGATGGCAGCCTGGTCGGGTTTGCCGGTGCGACCGCCCACCTGATTGATGTCGGCGCGGCGGTTCCCGGGCTCAACACCGACCTGATCGACCTGTTCGGCGAAGGCACGCTCTACAACGGCATCAAGCTGTACCGAAAGGGTGAGTTGAACAAGGATGTTTGGGCGATCCTCGCCGACAGTGTTCGAACTCCCGATATGAACGCCGGCGACATCGATGCAATGATTGCGGCGACCCGGCGCGGTCGAGATCGGTTCATGGACCTGACCACCCGATACGGTCTTCAGACGGTCATGGGTGCGGCTGATCACTGGATGGACTATTCCGAAGGTCGGCTGCGTGAAGCTATCGCCAGGATCCCCGACGGCGACTACGTTTCGGAAAGCTGGCTCGACAATGACGGTCGAAATTTCGATGTGCCGCTTAAGGTTCGCGTCACCGTCAAGGTGCGCGGCGACGGCATCACCATCGATCTGACCGGCTCCGCCGACGAGACCGCCACGGCGTTTAACGTCCCGTTCGACGGCTCTTTGAAGGTAGCCTGCTACTACGCGGTACGAACGCTGCTGCTGGACCAGGCGGAACTGGAAGATTTCGTTCCCCAGAACGATGGCATGTTCCGGCCGGTCACGGTCGAAGCACCGCTGGGCAGCATCTTCAACCCCCGGTATCCGCGGGCGTGCTTTGCCCGCATGGCCCCCTGTCAGCGACTGATCGACTGCGTGATCCGGGCACTTTCCACGGTTATTCCCGATCGTGTAACCGCCGGCAATGCCGCGAGCGTCACGAGCGCGTCCTATTCCGGATTCGACGAAGACAAGGGGCAGTATTGGGTCTGCGTCGAGGTCAATGAAGGCTCCTATGGCGCGCGGGCAAGCAAGGACGGGCTCGACACCGTCGACAACCTGATGGCCAACACACGCAATGTGCCGTGCGAAGAACTGGAAATGCATTATCCGCTGCGCGTCGAGCGTTATGAGATGCGTTCAGAGTCTCCCGGAGCCGGAAAATGGCGCGGCGGGGTCGGACAGGTGCGCGAAGTCCGTTTCCTTGTCAACGGCTTCTTCTCCTGTAACGGCGACCGCTTTATCGAGGCGCCCAAGGGCATATTCGGAGGCGCCGACGGCAGAACCGGTAGCCTGACGTGCAATCCCGGCAGCGACCGGGAGGAAAGCTGGCCGTCCAAAGTCTCCGGTCAGGCCGTCAAGGCGGGTGACCTGATCCGTGTTATGGGACCGAGTTCGGCCGGCTACGGAGATCCAAGACAGCGCGAACCGAAACGGGTGCTGGATGACTGGCTGGACGAAATCATCGACGCTGAAGAGGCCGCGGAGACCTATGGCGTGGTGATCGACGTCCAGGAGGCCCGCGTCGATGAGGAGCAAACATCGGCCCTACGGGCGCAAAGGACATGACCAGCCTAATGCAGACCGCAACCGACCGGGCCAGAGCCTGCCTGGAGCGCGTGGCTCAGCGCGACGAAACAGTCATGGCCTTCGCAAGCCTCGATGCCAAACGCATTCTCGCTGAAGCCAGCGCCGTCGACGCTCGCGCGAAAGCCGGTCCCCTTGCCGGCATGATGGTCGCGGTCAAGGATGTCATCCACGCCGAAGGCTGGCCGACAAGATGCAACTCGCCCATCTGCCCGGACACGCCGGCAGAGCAGGATGCGGCGGTTGTGGCGGACTTGCGCCGAGCCGGTGCGGTGATCTTCGGCAAGACAGTGACAACGGAATTCGCGTTCACCGAACCCGGACCGACTACCAATCCGCTGGATCCAGCACGCACGCCGGGCGGGTCGTCCAGCGGCTCGGCCGCCGCGGTGGCGGACGGACAGGTCGACGCAGCACTGACGACCCAAACGGGCGGGTCAACCATTCGACCGGCCGCTTTTTGCGGCATCTTCGGCTACAAGCCGAATTTCGGCCGGGTTTCCAATGACGGGTTACGCCTGTTGTCGCCGTCCTTCGACACGATCGGCATCCATGCCGCATCGGTACACGATCTCGCGCGTGTGGCGTCCGTCATCGAGCACCGGCCTCGGCCGATCACCACCGATGGCGAGATCTGCTTCGTGCATGCCGTGCTGGAGGGTATCCAGGATGCCGAACCCTATGCTCTGTCGGCGGTCGGTGAAGCCACCGCCGCGCTCGACGCTGCAGGACTGAAGACGAGGACGCTGGTTCTGCCCAATGTCTATGACGCCGTCAGCGCTGCTCACCGGACCGTCATGTCGTACGAAATGGCTCGCAATTTCGCCGTCGACATGGATGCCCATCCGGAACTGCTGAGCGCATCCATCCGCGGTTTCATCCAAACCGGTCGGGAGCAGAGCGAACAGGCGGTCGCCGCCGCAAGGGGCGTCCTGGCCAACTGGCGCGCAGATCTGCCGGCACTTTTCGGAGACAACGAAGTGATCATCCTTCCGGCCGCTTGCGCCGAAGCGCATGTCGGGCTTGGAACGACAGGAAGCGCCAGCTTCAACCGCATCTGGACGGCGCTTGGAACCGCGGCCTTGACCATCCCTTATGGCACAGGGCCCGCCGGCATGCCGCTCGGGCTTCAGGTTGTCGATCCGCAACCGCTTGGCGACACAGTTTTTCCTGCGGCAGAGTTGGCTGCAAATGTCCTGGGCAGCAAGATGGCAAAACCGGTGGGATGATCGTCATGGGACCGCTTGAGCAGAAGATTGTCGAATTCACGCTGGGAACAGCCTTTGCCGATCTGAACGAGGGTGCAATCCGTGCTGCCAGGATGCGGCTCATCGATTCGGTCGGGGTCGGGCTCGCGGCTTTTCTTGCTCCCCCTGTGCGCATGGCCAGGCGTATTGCACAGCCGACGGCCGGTCCGCTGAAATCGACCATCTGGGGAACCGGCGTCAGGACGACGCCGGAAATGGCCGCATTCGTCAATGGTACGATGGTGCGCTATCTCGATCTCAACGATGCCTATCGGACGAAGGACGCGCATCACCCCTCCGATTATCTGCCCGGCATTCTGGCATTGGCCGAGGCGATCGGTGCAACGGGAGAGCGTTTCATCGAAGCGCTGGCGATTTCTTTCGAGATACAGTGCCGCTTTACCGATAGCGTTCCCTGGAATGACAATGGGTTTGATCAGCCGGTCAGCGGCGCCCTCGGAACCGCCATGGCGGCCGGCAAACTACTCGGCCTTGGTGAGGCGTCCCTGCGCGACGCGTTGGCCCTGTCGCTCATTCCCAACCTTTGCACCTATCAGACGCGGGCTGGTGAATTGTCGATGTGGAAAGGCTGTGCTGGGCCCAATGGAGCAAGGAACGGCCTCTTCGCTGCACTGCTTGCGGCCGAGGGCATGAGCGGGCCCTACGAGGCGTTCGACGGTATATTCGGCGTCTGGAACCAGACACTCGGGGAACGATACGAGGTCGACCTCGCGGTCGACAATTCGCAGGATCGCGTCTGGGCATTGCAGCAGTCCAACATCAAGACTTACGCGGTGCGCGATTCGTGCCAGCTTCCCATTGACACCGCGCTCGACCTTCGCGGCCTGATCGCCGCCACCGATATTCGCTCGCTGCGCATCGACACCTATCACTCCGCGTGGCTCGGCGCGGTGAAGGATCCCGAATTGTGGGCGCCGAAAACCCGCGAAACCGCCGACCACTCGATGCTGTTTTCCGTTGCTTGTGCCCTGTTCGACGGAAATGTGACACCGGACTCTTTTGAGCGCATGCGCTTTGCCGATACCGATGTCCTGGATCTGATTGGGCGCACCCGGGTCGAAGTCCTGGATGAATTCACGGAGGCAACGCCGGAAGAACGCAATTGCCGTATCGTCGCCACCGACGAAAGCGGCAACGAGGTCAGTGCGCATCGTATCCTCACCCTCGAACAGATCAAGGAAGGCATGTCGGACGAGGACCTTGAACGCAAGTTCCACGTCAATGCGGCCCGCTCGATGAACCTGCAAGAGCGGCAGTCGTTTTTGCACGCTGCCCGCCGCCTGGAGGATCTCCCGGACGTCGGGGCGATAGTGGAGTTGATCCGGTCGTAGAAAACCGGTTTCACAGAACGGACAAGCACGGAAGATACCATGAGCAAACCCGATATCGCGAAAGATGCACAAGCTGCCTTCGACGTCCTCAAAGCAGGCGGTGTGACCATTTTGCCGATGGATGTCGGCTACTCACTGATCGGCGGTTCGGAAGCCGCCCTTAAAACCATCTTCGACACCAAGGGTCGCTCCAAGTCGAAGCTTAATGCCATGCTTGCTGACGACGTTCTGCAAAAGGAAATTCACATCCTGGACAATCGCGGACTGGAGATCCTCGAGGCCCTCACCGTCGACTACGATTTGCCGCTGGGAGCAATCGCTCCATCGCACCTTGATCACCCGATCCTTCAGAAAATGACCGACACGGCGATGGAAGGAAGCAGCAAGACCGGCACCGTTTTGATGTTGGTCAATGCGGGGCCGTTTCATGCCGAGATCTGCCGCCTCAGCCGCGAACAGGTTCATCCGCTGTTCGGCTCGTCTGCCAATCTCTCCCTGAGCGGAACCAAGTTCCGGGTTGCCGATATCGAACCCGAAATCAAGGAGATTGCGGACATCGTCATCGATCACGGTCTGCGCAAGTATCACCTCTATCGGGCATCCTCGACGCTTCTCAATCTGCAAACGCTGGAAGTGGTTCGCTTCGGGTCCTGCTACGAGCTGATCTGGGATGTCCTGAAAAGACATTTCGCGATTGAACTTCCCCAGCCTCCGGCCGGTCACATCAGCGATCTGATCGGCGACAAACTAGTTGAGTGAGTGAGCCAATGCCAATTCCTGAATCCGAACGCGATCCGCGCCTCAAAGGTCCCCTCGCCGGCGTACGGGTCATTGAGATGGGTCAGCTTCTGGCGGGTCCATTCACCGCCGCCCGCCTGGCCGATTTCGGAGCGGAGGTCATCAAGGTCGAGACACCTGGCAAAGGCGACCCGATGCGAGAATGGGGCCACCACCGCTACAAGGACATGGGCCTTTGGTGGCCAATTCTGGCGCGCAACAAGAAATCCGTGACCATCAACCTGCGCGACGAGCGCGGCCAAGACCTCGTGCGCCGCCTGGTGAAATCCGCAGATGTTCTGGTCGAGAACTTCAAACCCGGGACGTTGGAGAAATGGCACATCGGCCCGGAAGAATTGCACGCCGCCAATCCAAAGCTGATCATTGCCCGCGTCTCCGGTTATGGCCAATCAGGACCCTATTCGGACCGTCCCGGATTTGCCAGCGTCGGCGAAGCCCTGGGCGGGCTTCGGTACATCAACGGCCATCCCGATCAGCCACCGCCACGTTCCGGAATTTCGCTGGGCGACACGCTGACGGGCATGTTTGCGGCGCAGGGCGTCCTGATGGCGTTGTATCAGCGCGACGCCCTCGGCGGCGGCAAGGGCCAGATCATCGACGCCGCAATCTATGAATCGTGCTTCTCCTTCATGGAAGGGGCACTTGCTGAGTTCGACAAGGTCGGTGTCGTACGTGAACCAAGCGGGACAGGTCTGGCGAACGTGTCACCGTCCAACATCTTCCCCACGTCCGACGGAAAGTGGGTCATCATCGCGGCTAATTTTGACCCGATGTTCGTGCGCCTTTGTGCCGCCATGGATCAGCCGGAGCTCGCGGAAGACGAACGATACTCGACCCACCTGGCACGGGGACGCCATGCCAAGCAGTTGGACGGACTGATTGCCGATTGGACCGGCGCCCGAACGGCTGCTGAAGTGACTAAAATCCTCGAGGCCAACAACGTGGTCGTGGGCCCGATCTATTCCATCGCGGACATTGCCAAGGACCCTCACTTCGCGGCGCGCGACATGATCCAGCGGGTCGAAGACGAGCGGTATGGCGATATCGCTGTTCCGGGATTTGCACCCAAGTTGCCCGAGTCACCCAGCGCCATCGCGTGGCTCGGCAGACCATCGCCTGGCGATGACAATGCCAGCATATTCGGCAGTCTGTTGGGTATCGACGACGCGGAGTTGCAGAGGCTAAAGGCCGAGGGCGTAATTTAGACTAAGTCCCGCTCGACGGGTCAATCAATCGGCATCGTCCGGGACGTGGTCTTTGGCTCGTCCGTTTTCTGCACCGAGTTCCTCGTCGAAGGCGCGCGCGGCATAAAGATGCATGCGCATTGCTTCTCGTGCCCATTTCGGCTCGCGAGCGCGCAGAGCGGCTATCAATTCGCGGTGGTGCTGGCGGCTCAGTTCGAGACGCTCGCGCGAGAAAAGCGCATATTTCCGGATCACCAGCGGCAGGTTCCAAAGCGGCTCGATTGCCTGAGTCAGATACTTGTTTCCGGCCGCTGCCACGATGGTCCGGTGGAATTCCAGGTTGGTTTTCGAAACCCTTTCGAGATCCGGTTTTGGCCCGGACACGATGGCCTCTTCCATCGCCCGATTGTGTTCCGTCAGTTCCGCGAGACCTTCGTTGGTGATCTTGGTGGCAGCCAGTTGGGCCGCAAATCCCTCCACCATGACACGCATTGTCGTTATCTCGCCGAGCTGCATCTGTGACCACTGCGTGACGCTGGCGCCGAAGTTCGGCATCATCTCCACCAGGCCTTCCGAATTCAGACGGCGCAAGGCGTCACGAACCGGGGTTCTCGAAAACCCGAGTTCACTGGCAATCATGTCCTCCGGCAAACGCATCCCTCCCGGGTAGCGCCCGTCCAGAATTGCGGATTTGACCTCGTAATAGGCCCGTTCGGAGGATGTGGTCATTGCAGTCTACACCGGTTCAATCACTTTTGGTGGAATCTCGATTCCGAAGTGATCAGCAGCGATAGCACAAATCTCGTCGAAACATATACCAATCCTGAATGGGCGCATCGTATCCAGATCGATGATGGACGAACCAAACCCGTCGGGATGGGAATATTTTGTCGGGCCGGAATCGATCGCAAGATCAACGCCGCTGCGCACCGCTTCCTCGATGGCCTCGAATTCGTACTTGCTCCCCGCCAGCGACTGATTGGCGGAGGAACCGAAGACACCCTTGCCGTGCTCCAGCGCCAGCCGGGCGATCTCATCATGAATTGGGCCGGCATTCATCAGAAGATCAATGGTATCGCCCTTTGTTGCATGCTGCCGCGAAAATGGATCGGCGTTGCGCAGGATCGGATGATCGTTGCGGGTTCGGCCAACGATGGACAGAGGCAGATTGTGGTCGACGGTCACGGCTCGGGCAAATTCGCGCGCCTGCGGCGAACAGTCGATAAGTTCGTCAAACATGTCGAGACTGCCAAAGCAGCCGCAAGGCTTCGAGAAGGACCGCTGCTTGACTTCAAAGATACGCGCAATCGCATCTCCCGTATGGCCGACAATGGCATATCCGACATCGGTGCGAAAAATACCGACACCGCCGGATGCGACCGTGTCAAATATCTGTCGAGCGGCGGTTTGATTGTCGGTCATGGGATTCCTTGTCGGCGCATTGCGGCGGTTTCGTGAGACAAAACAACACTACAACAGTCACAGATTGCATACAATGCTGATTGAATCAGGCCCAGTTTCCGAACATTATCACCGGAATTACCGTTTGCCGAACTGCATGTCACTTATTATTGTATACGAAACAAGCTGGCAGGAGGACACCCTATAACGATCCCGCTCACGCGACTTGCCGGCCGTTTCACGGCGGAAACCGGATTTGCCGATCTGCCCGATATGGCGGTTCAAACCGCGATATCAGGTTTCAGTGACGCCTTCGCGGCCTTGCTCGCCGGGCGACATGAACCAGTGGTGGCAATCACTCTGGCCCATGTGCAAACAGACAGCGCTAACAACGCTGTTCCCTGCCTTCTTGGCGAGCGTGTTGCGACGGCCGAGGCTGCGGCCCTTGTTGATGGCACGGCTGCACATGCTCTCGATTACGACGATTACGCCTTCTCAAATCATCCCAGTGCGGTCCTGGTGCCGGCCATAGCTGCTTGTGCAGCGGCTTTCGGAGGCAATGGCCGCAAAATGATCTCCGCCTATTGCATCGGATACGAAATCTGGGGCGATCTCATGCGCCGCGAACCGGATCATCTCCATGCGAAGGGCTGGCATCCAACGGCAGTACTGGGTCCGGTTGGTGCGGCCGCCTCCGCTGCTCACTTGCTGGGCCTGGATCAGGCCCAATCAACCAACGCGATTGCGCTTGCCGCTTCCCATTCAGGCGGCGTAATGGGAAATTTCGGATCGATGGCCAAGGCATACCACGCCGGCAAGGCGGCTGAGGCCGGCGTTCGATGCGCGCTGCTAGCGCAGAGCGGGTTTGACGCCCGTGAGGATGCACTTGAAGGTGACACGGGTCTGCTTTCCGCCCTTTCCCCCTCCGGCCGCTGGGACCGGTCGAAGCCACCAAGCTTCGGCGACGATTGGCTGATCGCCAAACTGCGCCTCAACATCAAGAAATATCCGACCGTCGGTGCCTCTCAACGCTGCATCGACGCCATCCTTCAACTGATGCAGGACAGACCGCTCGACCCCGCTAACGTGAAGGAAATCCGGCCGCATGTCAGCGCCCGACATGCCAAGGTCATGCCGTTCGAGGACCCACAAACCCCCGCCGAGGCCAAGTTCAGCCTGCAGTTTGCCTGTGCAGCGGCAATCCGCTACGGCAGGGTCGGCGTGGCTGAAGTCAGCGACACCGCATTGGCCGACGATGTGTTGCGCCGATTGATGGGTCGAACACACATTGTCGCAGGCGACGATTACGATCCGGACTATCCCGGTGCCGCCCCGAGCGACTTCGTTGAATTGCGCCTCGCGGACGATACCGTCCTGACCACGCCATCCATTCGCAGAGCCAGCGGACATGCCGACAACCCGTTGGACGAAAGTGCCTCGTGGGACAAGTTCCGGACCTGCGCGGTCCATGCCGGCCTTTCCGAAGAGGCCGCCCGGCGCCTGTTTGACGACATCAACGCGATCGAAGAAGCAGAAGATGCAGGATTCCTTACACTCAAAGAATGAGACCGCCTCGAATCTGGCTCCGTTGTTCGACACGATCAGGCTGGGTTCCCTGGATTTGCCCAATCGCATCGCGCTGGCGCCGTGCACGCGCAACCGTGCGACTCAGGACCTTGCCCCGACACCGGGCGCCGTGGAGCACTATGCCAGCCGGGCGGATGCCGGCTTGCTCATCACCGAAGCGACACTGATTTCGGAAGGCATCCAGGGCTACCTCGATACGCCCGGCATCTATGCCGACAGCCACGTCAGGGCGTGGGCGAAAGTGACCGATGGCGTGCACAGCAAGGGCGGGCGTATCTACCTGCAACTCTGGCACCTGGGCCGAATGGCACATTCACATTTCTCGGGCGTCGCGCCGTTGGCGCCGTCCGCCGTCCTCGACCCGGCGCAGCGCCGGCAGGTCGGTAATCTGGATCTGCAGAACGAGATCCCAGAGGCGATGAGCGAGACGCAAATCATCCAGGCGCTTTCCGACTACCGAAGGGCAGCTCGTCTCGCGCGTCAAGCGGGGTTCGACGGCGTGGAGATCCACGCCGCAAATGGTTACCTGCCCGAGCAGTTCTGGCGGCAGCACACGAACCGGCGCACAGATGGATGGGGCGGCAGCGTCGAAAAACGGGCCCGCTTCACGCTGGAAACGGTCGCCAGTTGCGCGCGGGAGCTCCCTCTCTCGGCTATTGGCGTACGGCTTTCTCCGGCAGCCTATTTCAGTGAGATGCAGTATTCCCACGGCGACAATGACGCGCTGATAGCCATCGTCGACGCGCTCAACAAAACCGACCTGGCCTATCTCCACACCGGAATTGTCGAGGATACGCACTATGACTATCTCGGCGGGACGTCGTCATCCTTCCTGCGCCAGCACTGGAACGGCGTGCTGATCGGCAACGGTGCCTATTCACCGCATGCCGCAGCTGACGCAATCCGAAACGAGACATTCGACATGATCAGCTTCGGCAAGATCTTTCTCGCCAATCACGACCTGGTTTCTCGACTGCGCGATGGCAGGAGGCTGAGACCGTACTCGGCAAAGGTTCGAGACAGTTTTCGCTAGGTTCGATTGCTGCCGACAGCGAGCAACGCAAAGCTGACAAGGCCGGCTTAATGCAAACGCTTGTCTTGAATCAGGATGGCGTCAACAAGAGCAAATACGTTTGTCGCCAATTCGGTTCCCACCACATCGTCACGCGTCATTGCCTTACCAGCGAGGTCGCTTGTTGCGACGGCACGATTTTTGGCATCAATGACCATTATCCCTGGTATGCCATCGTCTTCGAAGTGAAGGAGAGAAATCGCACAACGGTCCTTGGGCGAAGCGCCTTCACCCCAACGACCGTAAACCAGATCGATATTCGCGGGATGATCGGCGAGCGAACCTCCGACAGTCCATTGAACGAAGTAAGCGGCGACCGTCTCAGCCTGGCGGCGGTGAACAAAGCCCCAGACCGTCTTGGAGTGATTTCCGCAGCAATCGCAATACCCCCCGGATTCTCCAGTAGGCTCAATTTCCAATTCCGAAGGTTTCACGGCGATCTACGCTCCAAAAAATAGCCAATTGGCCCACCCGCAATGCCGCTCCGCGTAAAACATCTGTCCTCCCGCCTTGCAGCATCAATGCGTCTTGATTGTGAAACCCTGCCCCTTGTCACTTCCACGGATATGCGCGACGCTCAACCATTGAGGGATTCCGGTTTCGAGTTCCCGACGAAATCACACAGGGGCAAACCATGACACTGAAGCCAGTCAGATTCAGCAATGCATTGGTCATATCCCTGGCACCCACGGGCAATTCCAGCGGCAACAATACCTACATCTATTACGGACGTGACTGGGACAGTTTCTCAGACGAGTTCGATGGCTTTGATCTGGGTGGCGACCCGAGTGATCAGCGAACCCAGGTTGCGTTGGACCCACGCCTCATCAATCCCGACATCAGCCTCGATGATGCCGTGAATGTCAGCGGTCCCCTCCTGGTGGTTGTCGATTCCGACGATCTCCTGAACGGTGGTCGCGGTGGCGAGAACATTTACGTCGCGCAGGGCGACGATATCGTGCTGGGCAACGGCGGGCCCGACCTGATCGTCGGCGGAGATGGCAACGATACGATTGAGGGCGGAGATTCGGATGACCGTCTGTATGGCGACTACGCGAATGTTCCGGATTACCTATACGACTTCGATCAAAGACAGATTGCCTTCTGGAAACTCCAGTTTCCCTCTGAAGAGGATCCGTCGGTGTCAGGTGACGACCTTCTGCTGGGTGGCGATGGCGCCGATCAGCTGTTTGGCGGCCCGGGCAATGACCAACTGGACGGTGGCCCTCGCGGCGATGGCAATGCCGACTTGCTGGTTGGCGGCCCCGGGGCCGACATCTTCTATTTGAATTATGATGACGGTGATGATCCGAACGCCTCATCTTTCTGGTTCAGTTACGCGAATTCGGTGACCGATGCCTTCGCGGAAGATTCGCTCAAGGACCTTTTCAATACCGTCACACGAGATGTGGCCTCAGCCATCTTCGCGGATCCCGGCGCCGGCTTCATCCTCAGTGGCACGGTGGATGTGCTTGCGACGAGCGCGCAACTCGGCATCGACGCGCTTTTCGGACTGACCGGAGCTCCGAAAAAGCCGAAAAGTCCAGATGACGTCATGGTCGTCGCTGATTTCGATCCTCGGGAGGATGTTCTTGCCCTGCCCTACGAAACCGGGAAGGCGCTGGGATACACCACCAATTACCTGGTCTCGCCGGTGGGCGGCTTTGATGGGGTCATTGGCATTGAATTTTCAACGGATGACGGCCTCTTTGCGCAAGTCTTCCTTGATGATGATTTCCTGGCGGAATTCGGCCTCACCAACATGGACACTCCGGTCATCGATTTCATCGACAACATCCTCCGGACATCGTTGAAAATCGAGTCGACCGAGAACCCCGACGATCCTGACCAGGGCGGCGTTCAGAACGGCCTTTACCCATTCCCCACTGACGACGCTTCCTACATCGACGGTGAGGCGCCGGACGGTATCGAGGAAAAGGTGGCGGCGGCCGCGCCACCCGGAACGACGACAGAGCTGTTTGGGGCTTTTGCGCCGGTGAGCTTGCGCACGCCGGCCAACGTGACAAGCACACCGTTCGTCTCGGGCACCGACATGGGTGACCTCCTGAATGTCAACCCCAGCGCCTTTGCCCCGGAGGATGCAAACACCAGCGCTATTGCCGACGTCGGCTCCTACGTGAGAGGTTTCGGCGGGGCCGACATCATCTTCGGCAACAACGGTCAGGATCTCATTTATGGCGGAGACGGCAATGACGACATCTATGGCATCGGCCAAGGCGATGTCGAGTTCCAGGAACAGTTCTATGGTGAAGACGGCAGCGACAGGATTTTTCTCGGCTGGTCCTCAACATGGGCGCTGGCAGATGGCGGCGCCGGGAATGACTGGGTGGACTTTCTCTACCTGGACCACAAGCTCACGCTCGACCTGACGAAGACGGAAAACAGCGGCTCCAGCTTCAATCCATCCAATTTTGCAACCAGTCGATACGACGTGGTCAACGTTGAGAATGCTGCAGGCACCAGGCTCGACGACACGATCATTGGCACAAGCGACAACAATATACTGCAGGGAAATGACGGCAGCGACACCATTGAGAGCGGCGCCGGGCAAGACACTTTGTCCTTTGCCGACAACTCCGGCAAAGTTGTCGTCAACCTTAGTCAGACATCGCCAGATGGGACGCTGATAACCGACGAATATGGTGCGGATGGAAGTGCCGATGCCGATTCGGTTGTATCCAACGACACCGTTACGGGGGGCATCACCAGCCTGGTCGGCTCCGACTTCAACGATGAACTAACCGGTGACATCAGAAACAACTTCATCGATGGAGGCCTTGGCGATGATCTGATCCGCGGGGGCGATGGAAACGACATCCTGGTGGGCAAATCAGGCGATGATGATATCCGCGGCCAGTCTGGCGTGGATCAGATCGATGGCGGCGCCGGCGACGACACGATTCAGGGGGATAACGATAATGACACCCTGTTGGGTGGTACAGGCAACGATGTCGTTCAAGGGGATCATGGCGACGATTGGCTCGAAGGCGGAGACGGTGACGACCGTCTGCAGGGCGGCAACGACCATGACAATCTGAGAGGCGATGCCGGCAACGACAGCGTCTTTGGCGACTCCGGCGATGATTCCATCTTCTGGACTTCACAGGACGGCAACGACGATATCAATGGCGGCGCCGACAGCGACACGCTGACCGTTCAAACCACGACCGCCTTCGCCAAGGCGATACCGAACTCGCAGCCGATCAGGCTTGCCGCTTCGGGCAACACGCTCACCATCACCCTGCCCATCATTCCGACCGCCAACCTGGGCGATGAGGTGTTGACCGTCACCAATGTGGAGACACTTGTCTTTACACCGCTCCCGAGCCAGGAGACCAGTGCGCTGGTTGGTACAATGCCAGACGTCATTATTGATGGCATGCCGGATGTCGTTTCCACTCTCATATGGACCGGCGACGAGGCAAACAATGTGTTCGATGGCGGTAATGCAACGGCTTCTCAGACACTGGTTCTCGACGGCGCGGGCGGCGACGACACGCTTACTGGTGGCGAGAGCGCCGACACCATCGACGGGGGTGATGGCGAAGACACGCTGAGCGGCGGCGCCGATGAAGACACGATCAGCGGCGGAATCGGAAACGACATCATCTTCGGCAATGCCGGGGCAGATATTCTGAACGGCGACGATGGCATCGATCAGATCGATGGCGGCGGCGGCGCTGATGTAATTGCCGGTGGCGGCGATCAAGACGTTATCAACGGTGGCAACGGAACCGACAGCTTCTTCTGGGCTGTCGGAGACGGCGCTGACTTCATTGCCGGCGGTGTGGATGACGATGACCTGACCCTCGACTCAGACAATGGCGTCGCCGGATCGGGGACGACGGTCAGCGTCACGCTGGCCCCGGTGGTGAACCTGTTTGATCCTGGCCAAATCGTGACATCGGTCCAGTTCCAAGTTGTTTCCTCCAGCACTCTCGAAGTTTTCCATATGATCGAGGTGGAGGACTTCACGATTGAAGCTGATGCGGATGGAACGACGACCAGCGTGTCGGGAGACCTCTCGGCCGCCGGCGTTTCGGAAAACACCGTGACGTTCAATGGCGCAGGCGGCGCGGACACATTCGACGGTTCGGGAATGCTTGGTGGCGTGCGGGTCGTCCTCAACGGCGGCGGCGGCGACGACACACTGATTGGTGGGGACGCTGATGACGAAATCGACGGTGGAACCGGCAGGGACACTGTTGTTTATGACGGGCTTCGCGACGATTTCCACACTGATGTTCAAAATGATGGCCGCATCGTGTTGACCCATGCCCATGGCGAGACCGACAGCCTGGTCGATATTGAGCGCCTCGAATTCAGTAACGGAAACCTGATGTTTGATTTCGACAGCCCCAACCTCGGTTTCGTCTATCGCCTCTACTCGGCGGCTTTCGACCGCTCACCTGACGAGGCGGGCCTGTCTTTTTGGCTGGATGAAACGGACAGGCTCGACCAGTTGGGGCTGAGTGAGACCGCCAAACAGCTGCAAATCGCAAACATCTTCCAGGCGTCCCAGGAATTCCAGCTGCTCATCGGTGAAAACGCCACCAACTATGAATATGTCGACGCCATGTACCGGAACGCCCTGAACCGCCCACCGGATCAGGAAGGACACGATTTCTGGACAATGCGCCTGGACCAGGGCACGTCGCGCGCGGAAGTTCTCGTCCTGTTTTCCGAGAGCCATGAAAATCGCATAGCCACCAGCGACCAATTCGACGAGGGAGTCTGGGTGGTTTAGCGGCGGATGGTGTGATCACTCAAATTGTTGGTATTGCTGGTCGCACTGCCTTCCAAAGCCGGACCGCCAGCTTGCGTCGGCTCCTTTTGCGTCGCATGCACCGCCCAGTAATTGCCACAGTATTTCCTATTGAAATCTGTCTGGAGCGAGGGTGACCAATGGATAGTTTTGGAATCGACAAATTTTGGGGTTTGCTGTTCCTGCTTATTGTCGCCTGGTTGGTGGGCCGTTGGCTTTTCAACCGGGTGGTGACCCGTATCCGTTTGGCGTATATCCGCAACTATCGGTGGCCGAAGGGACTCTCGGATCGTTTCCGCGAACTCCATCCAGATCTTTCCGCGCAGCAAACCGAGATGGTGGAAAAGGCGTTGAAGCAGTTCTTCGCCGCCTACCTGACTGGAGGCGGTAGGCCCGTATCGATGCCGTCACAAGTAGTAGACGACCTCTGGCATGAGTTTATCCTCTACACACGCGATTACCAGAAATTCTGCCGATGGGCTTTCGGGCGTTTCCTTCATCATACGCCTTCCGCTGCCCTTGATCCAAGCCGGAGGAACAGCAATGAGGGATTGCGGCGTGTCTGGTCGAGAAGCTGCGCCCTCGAAGGCATCGATCCCATCTCTCCGCGAGGGCTACCGCTGTTGTTCGGGATCGACAGGACGCTGAACATTAGCAACGGCTTCCACTACTATCCGAATTGCAATGCCCTGCGCACCGGTGGCGCTATGGTAGCGGTCTATTGCGCAGCCCACTTTTCCGATTTGGGAATTGACGGAAGCCTAGCCGGATTTAGTTGCGAGGCCGGCGGAGACTCGAGCGGCGGCTGGGCCGGAGACGGCGGCGGTGGTGACGGCGGCGGCGGGTGTGGTGGTGACTAGACTGGCGCGACGCGGACACTCAGGAAGTGTCACATCCAACTGTGGCGAGAGCGAATTAGTATGCCGTTATACCCTTGACCTTGTTGCGACCTGAACCACAATAGCTGCATGACCGGTACCGCAAGTTTCCTTATCAGCTTCATCGCCCTGTTCGTCATCATCGCGATCCGTTATTTCGCGATCGCCGGGCTGTTTTATTGGCTGCTCTGGGGCCGAGATCCGGAACACGTGGCGGCGTTACGGCTGTCCAAGGGATCGCCGGATCGCGCTGTGGTTCTGCACGAAATCAAGTGGTCCATGGTGTCGTCCCTGATCTATGCTTTCCCGGGCGCTGTGGTGATTGAAGCCTGGAAGAACGGGGGCACGGCGCTCTATTCGGATCTCTCCGCCTATGGCTACTGGTACGTACCGGTGAGCGTCTTTCTTTATCTATTCCTGCACGACACGTTCTTCTATTGGACGCATCGGCTGATGCATCATCCGCGTCTGTTTGCGACGATGCACAAGACCCACCACATGTCGAACAATCCGACGCCCTGGGCGGCGTTTTCGTTCCATCCGTGGGAGTCGATTCTCACCGCGTTCTTTTTGCCGATTCTGGTCTTTGTCATCCCGCTGCACGCGGGCGCCGCGCTGTTTATCCTGATCCTGATGACGATCGCCAGTGTGCTCAATCACACGGGCTGGGAGATCTTTCCGACCTCATGGATACGCGGCTTCCTGGGACGCCATGTCATTACAGCGACCCATCACAATCTGCACCACACCAACTACAAAGTGAATTACGGGCTCTATTTCCGCTTCTGGGACAGGCTCATGGGCACCGATGTAATGGAAAGCGTGTACCCGCACTTAAAACCGGAGGCCGAACCGGACCGGGTGTAGCGGTCCGGCCGGGTCCTTGATGGCCAGTCACTCGCCCATCTGCGCCGTCGGCGTTGACCGCGAGATGGCAATTTCCTCTTCCGTCATTTCGGGTTCGATGTTCTCAAAGAGCGGCGTCGTCATGTAACGTTCGGAGGTGTCGGGCATCATGGCCAGGAGGACGGACCCTTCCGGCGCGGCCTCTGCCACCTTCAGAGCGGCCAGCACGGTGCCGCCGCCCGATATACCGGTCAGTATGCCTTCTTTGGACGCCAGATCCTGTGCCGTGGCGATCGCGTCGGGTCCAGCTACCGGCACCAACTCATCATAGGAGTTGTTGTCCAGCGCCTCCTGAAGGACGAGCGGAATGAAATCGGGCGTCCATCCCTGAAACGGATGCGGTTCCCAGGCGGGATGCCCCTTGGCCGGGCTGCCGTCGGAATTGCGCGGCTGTGGGGTGCCACTTCCGATCAATGCTGCGTTGGCGGGCTCGGTCAGTATGATTTTTGTGTCAGGCCGTTCGCGTCGCAAAACCCGCGATACGCCGGTGAGCGTGCCGCCGGTTCCGAAACCCGTCACGAAGTGTGTGAGTTTTCTGTCCTTGAAGTCTTCCACAATCTCCGGACCGGTGGTCTTCTCATGGATCAGCGCATTGGCTTGGGTTTCGAATTGGCGCGCCAGGAACCACCCGTTCGTTTCGGCAAGCTCGACGGCTTTGTCATACATGCCCATGGCCTTCAGTGCCCGAGGCGTCAGAACAACCTTGGCCCCCAGCATGCGCATCAAGCGTCGTCGTTCGACGGAAAAACTGTCGGCCATGACCACCACGAGTGGGTATCCCCTCGCCGCGCAAACCATGGCCAACCCGATGCCGGTGTTGCCGCTCGTCGCTTCAACCACGGTCTGGCCGGGCTTCAACGCACCGCTTTTCTCGGCCTCGTCGATGATGCTCATCGCCAGCCGATCCTTCACCGACGCGGCGGGATTGAACGCCTCTGCTTTCACGTAAAGCTCCACATGAGACGGCGCGAGCTTGTTGATCCGGATGACCGGAGTCTTGCCAATGGTCTGAATGATGTCTGAATAAATCACCAAATTATCTCCCTGAGCTCGCCGTGAAAACAGGCGTTGAACTGGACCTGGATGCCGCAGTGCTGCGGCGTCGACGGTCCTGCGTGATACCGGTTAAAGGCCTGATTTTCAAGTTGATGAGCCGGCTTGCAATGCCAACAGTGGCGGATGATCAGGTGCGAGAGTTTCCTCGAGAATGGCGCCGCAACTAGTCTGGCGGGAATGCCCATCCCACCTTCTCAACCTTTGGCTTCAGCCAACCACGTTCATAACTGACTTATGTGTGCTGCATAGCCAACGTTATTCTGACTTCAACCTCAGAGATTATCGGACGAGACCACCGTCCCACCGCGACTTGGTCGGTATCACTGCAGAATGAGGTGCTTGATGGACCCTCGACGAAAACGTCATAAGTCGAAACAAGGATTTGTGCGGCTTTTGAGTTTTCCTTACGGTTCTCAAGGACGTTTGTTTGCCGCATACGCCAGCAGGAACGATAGATTGAAAATGAAGAAACGCAATTTACCTACCAGGGTGACAGTCCTCGACAGAACAAGAATTCTCCTGGAGGTCGCCGATCAGACTGAGGCTCGGCGTATTGAGCATCTTGGGTTCAGAAAGATGCCAGACTATTCGAACATTTATCAATTTTCCGATGAAGACAGCAGTGAGATATTTCGGCTCTGCGATCTGCTACGCAAGCAGGGCGTTCCATTTTCAACGCATCGAATGGGTGGTGCAGACTACGTTGTGGAAACCCTGAGAGAAGCCGGCCACCTCTCTGGAAAGTTCAAGCGTATTAACTTCTTTGGCAGAGATCGGGATCCAACTGCACCGTTTGCGATCGAAGAATTTTAAACCCTAGGCCGCCCGACAAACTAGCTGATGCCGCAGATACTCCTCCAGCCAGGAATTCCATCCTAGACCACAATCGCGAATATGATCACCAGCAGGGCCACCGCGATCACCAGGGACGCGACGATGACAAGCCGTGCCAGGTGGCCGAGGCTTGTGCCCGTGCGGGTGACAGTGACGTCGACAGTTGGCTCGATGTAAACGGAAAACAGCGTGTCCCAGACGCCTTTGTGAACCTCACAATCAGCCTCCAGGGCCTGGGTGTGTGGCGGTTTGGGGAACAGCCAGTTCGATCCGCGGATTTCGACCGTTCCAGCAATCCGTTCACCGGG
The DNA here is from genome assembly GCA_965228435.1 of Hoeflea sp. Taxonomy (GTDB): domain Bacteria; phylum Pseudomonadota; class Alphaproteobacteria; order Rhizobiales; family Rhizobiaceae; genus Hoeflea_A. Next base: position 6,746,481 of record OZ245818.1, read on the forward strand.
CGTGTTGGGCTCCACACGGAAACGATAGGTCATGTCCAGGCTGTTCGAGAAGGTGAAAAGGACTCTCGTCTTCTGGCCTTTTGAGATCGTTTTGGGTTTTGCCTGAAAGAGCACTGAGCCGCCGCGTCGTCATGGTGTTTGCTGACAGCCTCGCACGAGCTGTCGCTAAAGACCAGAGTTACTCCTTTCGCCGGGCGATCAGCAAATGATAGGCGGCGACGCCACCGATGCCTGTAAAGATCATGCCCCACGTGATGGCTCCAGAGGCAAACTCGAACAGGCCCCAACCGATGCAGATGACGACAACGACGATGCGTCGCCAAAGCGGATCGAAGAATGGATGGTCGAAGTCGAACAGGGCCATTGTCGGTTTGCTCTTGAATCGTTCTTTGGGTCGTCTTGTAACGACCGGACGGCCGCTTCCGCAAGACTTCAATCGGACGCAGGAGCCACTTGACTCGATGCCGTGAGATGATTGTCCCAGCGGTGAGCGGATATTTCCGATGGACCGTGTGCCGTTTGCGCCGTGCCATCAGCCGATGTCATCGCAAACTGTGCTCCGTGTGACGCCAGGCCGCAAACCTTGCGCTGCTCGACGACTGTGACTTTGGAAGGATCCGACGCCGGGAAGTGAAGGACCACCCCTCCCCGCGGCGATGACACCGCCAGCCGGTTGCTGTCAGGATTGTAGGCGATTGATCCGACATAGCCTTTCAGCCTTGCGGTTGCAGCCTGAGGCAGCGAAACAGTGCTCAGACCGGTTTCATCGTTCCAGTGGTGGACGAGTGGCACAATCTGCGCCGGATTGCCTTCATGCTGACCTGCGACCCACACTTGCCCGCGATCGTCGCGGTCCATATGGCGGAGCGAGAGCTTGCTCAGTTCATGCGGCAGCGACACCCGTTGTCGAACTGTGCCATCCAACGTGTCGATGAACGCGAGCGATGGTTCCATGGTCGGGATGTTGAGTTTTGCCCGACCATAATCCGGATGGGTCTCGATACCGCCATTGGCCACAGCCAGTGTTCTGCCGTCCGGCATCAAATGGATGTCGTGGGGGCCGATGCCGTCGGTTGAGAATTCACCGATCCGCCGGTAACCGTCGGAGGCATCGTAAAGGCCGATCAGGCCGCGGGCGTTTTCAAAATCGTTTTCCGTCGCGTAGAGCAGTCGGCCGTCAAGAGAGAAAGCACCGTGCCCGTAGAAATGGCGACCTGTGGGCGAAGAGAAGAACTGCGGCTCGGATAACCGGTCGGATGAAAACACACAGGCGAAATTACCCGGGCGGCGGGCGAAAACCACCGCTCGCTTACCCGATCCTGGCTGGAAGACGACATCATGGCCGCGGGCGGGAAGCGAAATGCGGCTGATAACGGCGCCTTCCTCCGAAAGAATGGCAGCGCCGAAGGTGTTTTGATCGGTCATGTAAGCCGTCGCGAACAGGACCTCGGATCGCTGTACGGCCTCTGCGGATCGCAGCAAGAGGCCTGACAGGAACGTGGCGCCGGCGGCCGCCAGGAACGTGCGGCGGTCAATCGCATCGGAGCGCATCGTCAGTCCCCATCGAGCGGCGAAAACGTGTTTGGCAGGCCCAACGCCTCGGCCGTCTGTTCGCCGATCAGGTTTTGCAGCGAGCGGGTTACGACCACAAGATAGCTCAGGTTCGAGGAGATCCCAGGTGCCGTGACAATCGTCTCAATCGACCCCTTCAACTCGGACAAAGCCTTGAAAGCATTATCGAACTCGAACTCGACGGAGCCGGCGATCCACTGCCGATCCTGTGGAAGTCCATGCAGAAGGCCCGAAATCTGGATCAGATCCCGCATCCCCATCAGCGAGGCGGCGATCATCTCCCGGGTCTGGTTGCTGCGCCAGAACAGGGCGCGTTTGTACGGCTTCTTCTCGATTCCGAACGGAGCAATGGGCTTCAATTGCTGATCGCGAATGATCTCAAGACCGTTCGAGATCAGGCCGACCAATGCCGCTATCGCTTCCTTGTCGTTTCGATACAGGTCATTGGTCGGTCCAGGCTCGGACCAAATGCCGGCAAATCCCGAAGGGTCCTGCCAATCTTCCGCAACCGATTGGGATAGGGAGGCTATGTTGCGGGCGACAGACAAAGCGAATTGGCAACGGTACCCGTCGCTGGTGCCAACCAGGTCATCTGACCCACTGCCAAAGAGCAGGAATTCAAGGGCTCCGAACCCTTGTAGCGCAACACTCTTGGCATACAGCGCCCCGGGATTGAGCAGCGACCGGTCCTGGGTAGCCAGGGCTCGCTGCACCTGCTTCAATCCGATGGAGCGGCGATCTGGCCAAAACAAAAGCCGGTCGCGGCGATTGTCGGTTTCAAGCGGCCCGATGCGCAGGAAGTGGATGCGACCAAGGCCCTGAACCGCAAAGCGAAATCCATCGCGTGCATCCGCGAGCGATTCTGCAGTGGTCGTTTGGCACAGCCGGTCGATATCCGAGACAAGAATATCGCTGTTTTCTGCAAACCGCTCGACGTTTGGGACGATGTAGCCGGAGATGGCGTTGCGAACAGATGAAGCGTCCGCGGCTGCTGCGCCCACGCCAAACAGGACCAGGTAAAACCCGACGAACAATCCGCGCATGGTACGACCTTTTGTCACTCACACCTTTGTTGGGCACTACCGCCTTTGGCCGCGTTTCGCAACGCCCGCATCGGTTTCCAGCCCTTCGATCGGGCCGACGAATTCGGAGGTTCGTTGGTATTTGCGTCAATCGCCGTGTATCATCACATGCCTTCATACTTTGAGTTGTGACTTCAGACGAACCATGAAGAGGAGACGGCAATGACGCAAGCCAACAAGGACGTCGTTCACAGAGTCTATTATGAACTCTTCAACAAGGACCGCCTGGAGTTGATCCCTGAACTGTATTGCGATGATTGCATTGCGCGAGACCCGGCCAATACTCAAATCCTGGAAGGTCACGAACATTTGCACGAGTTGCTCAAAGCCTACCGGGCAGCACTACCCAACCATCAATACGAAGTGCTCGATATGGTGGCCGAGGGGGATAAAGTCTGTGTCCGTTGGATGGTCGACGTGGATACTAAGCAGGACCTGGAAGTCGAAGGACTGTCCATCGTTCGCTTTCGCGACGGCCGGATCTGCGAAATCTGGCAGCATTGGGACAATCTTGGACTGCTCAAGAAGCTCGGCGTCGTTGAGCACGATGTGACCGTGGCAAATGCCGTCAGTAAGCTATCGGCGTCTCAATGAGCGTCATGGCGCGGGATGGATCCGCCCCACTCCTAGTGAGCGCTTTGGGCCGTTCCGCTATCGATTGAACCGGCCCTCGCTCGCGGCCTGACCAGTGCGCTGAACTGTGCCGGGGGCATCTCCATCTCCACGTCTTTGACGCCGAAATAGTCGCAAATCTTGCGCATCACCCGTTTGGACGGCCGCGTCTTTCCGTTGAGGTACCGATTGAACTGCAATCTGTTGATGTCCAGATCACGGCATGTCTCAGCTGCAGTTCGATGCTGATCGCATAGGAGGTTCAGGTTCTTCTGCAGGTTTGTAGGCATGTTCATCCTAAACCATATGGCGCTGCTACTCCCATAGTCCAGCGCGGTTGAGCCACCCCTTTGTTTATGACCTTATCATCCTGTCGGCCTTGAAACCAAGCGCAATGTTTCAATTGGTTACATTATCGTGAACGCATGTGACTGTGTCAGGGCCTCTCCCACCCTTCCAGAAACATCGTCATCTCCTCATTCCCACTCACGTCAACCAGTTCAGGGCGCAACTCCGCACCAGCTTCCAAAAGCAGCCGTGCGCAGGTAACGTGATCCCGGTGCCTGGCGTTGGGGCAGAATTCCGCTCCATGAACAACCGTTCCGAGTGCGTCACCTCCGTAGGCATTACGACGACTCATATCAGCATCGAACGTCAAAAATAGGGCGACGTGCTCAGACAACCCTTCCCATCCGGCGATGTGAAGCGGTGTCATGCCCATATCTTCGGTTGCATTCGGATCGAGGCCCGCCGCCAGCAAGGCCTTGAGGTGCTGGATATGTCCGGGCCGCCCGGCCAGTTGTGTCAGCAATTTGCGGTCACCAGACGACAGATTCTGTTGCCGTAGCGCAGACACCGGCGCCCTGCCCCGGGCGCAATCCGCCAGGATCGTTTCGGTGTTTGAGAGCCTTGACGACGCGTTGCGCCTTTCCAGCAACTCGGCAATCTCACGGTTGCCGTAGATACACGCCGTTGCGTAGGCAGTGTGCCCTTCCCATACGAGTCCGGGATCGGCACCATGGTCGAGGAGCAATGCGCCTATTTCGGCGGAACAGAACCGCCTTGCTGCCTGGTGAAGTGCAGGAACGGAATCAACGGCTTGTCCGCTGGGATGTCCATCGACCGCTTCGTTCGGGTCCGCGCCGTAGTTGAGCAGTAAACGCGCCGCTTCTACATCGTTGAAATCCAGTGCCCGAGGCAGCGCATTGGTGCCGCGCGTCGAGACACCATGCTGCATCAGCAGCTTGAGGCCCTCCGTGTGGCCAAGTTCGGTTGCATGGTAGAGGCTCTCGTCATCATCCGGATTGGCGCCGTTCTCCAGCAACCAGCGCGCCAGTCGCATGTTTCCGGCGTGCCCGAGGGCACCATAAAGCGCAGAAATACGATGGTCCGACCCCGGCTCTGCGGCATAACCGTCGTTCACGTCGGCTCCATTCTCGACCAGCAAGGCCGCAATTCGCTCCACGTCACCCCGCTGCTCCGGGGCGAACCGATAATACTGGGAATAAGCAAGGTGGAGGATCGGTGAGCGGACCCCGACGATCCTGGTCGCGGCAGCCGGATCCTGTTTGATCGTTGAACGCACACGCTCCCAGTCATACGTAGCCACCAGAAGGCCGAAATCATGCTGCGGCAGCGTTGGGTCGTCCTGCAACAACTTCTTGATAATCCAGCCCTGTCCGAAATAGAGCGCAAGCTTAAGCCGTTCGGCCCGTTGCTCGCGCGACTGGTCTCTGGTTTCTAGGTCGAACTTCAAATCCGGCCAGCTGCTGTGGCCATTCTCGCGAGCAATGACGTGAAGAAAGTCGGCGTGGCGCGGTGTTTTGGGTGACGGCACTTCGGCCCGCAACCGCTCAACGGCGTTGTTGTCACCCTGCCAAAACGCCTTTTTGAGGCGTTTTGCGTCGGATCGTAGTCTCTGGATAGGCGTAGACATGGCTTTCCCCTGTCTTACCCAAGGGTCCGCTGCATTGGGTCTTTGGAGAAAAACCGAAGAAATCGTCAGTAGGATTCAAGGTGCGTGAGCGCTTTCCGCGGACCCGGATGCCGCCTTGCCGGCACCCGGACGCTTACCACCGTCCAGACGGCACATCAAGCGGAGCTTAGAAGCTACGGAAGATGCCCTGGCAAATGATCATGATGACAACGCTGACAACCCAGTAGCCGGCATCCGTCACCCGCGCATAGGCACTGTTCTTGCGAAACATGCCGCCGGAGTAGCCGAGCACAGCAAAAGCAATGACCGCGAGGAGAACCGTCAGAAGCGCGTTTGAAACCGCGGTTACTCCGACAAACCAGCTTACGAGAAGCAGCCCGATTACCTGGGACACCATCGCACCCACGGGCATCTCTCCAGCTGTCCCCATTTCCACGCCGACGCCCTCTGCCCACTTTGGTCCGAAAAGCTTCGGCGAATACCAAAGCCAGCCAGCAAGAAAGGCAACAACCGCACCGACGACGACACCCACGAAGTTCACTCCGTTGAACAACTCACCCATCTTGGACCCCTCCATTTCGGACAACAATTGAGCAGCTAATTAACACCGATGTTAAATTGCCTACAATACAAGGCTATGAAATTGCCGTGGATACACCACAGCCGAGAATTCACGCTTCGCTTTCAACCGTCCCACCCAAAACGCAAAAAGGGCGCTGCCATGCGGCAACGCCCTCAATTCTGACGTGGTAACTTTCAATCAGTTCGGCAGTTGGTCATCGACGCCTTTGACGTAGAAGTTCATGCCGAGCAAGGTGCCGTCATCAGCGGTTTCACCGTCTTTCAGCCACGGCGTGCCGTCCTGCTTGGCGACCGGGCCGGTGAATGGGTGCAGTTCACCACTGGTGATCTTGGCTTCCGTTTCCATGGCCATCGCCTTCACATCATCCGGCATGTTGGTATAGGGCGCCATCTGCAGGATCCCGGAATCCAGCCCATCCCAGGTGGACTGCGTTGCCCAGTTGCCATCCATGACGGCCTGTGTGCGCCTGATGTAATACGGACCCCAAGTGTCCAGGATTGCCGTCAGCTGGGTTTTCGGACCAGCTTCGATCATGTCCAGTGCCTGACCAAACGCCATGATCCCGCGCTCTTCGGCGACCTGCATCGGTGCAGTCGAGTCGGTGTGCTGAGTCAGGATATCGACGCCCTGGTCGATCAGCGCCTTGGCGGCGTCTGCTTCCTTGCCGGGATCGACCCAAGTGTTGACCCAGACCACCTTGATCTCGAAGTCCGGATTGACGGACTGAGCACCGAGCAGGAAGGCATTGATGCCCATCACGACTTCAGGAATCGGGAAGGATGCGATGTATCCGGCCACACCGGTTTTCGACATCTTGCCGGCGATCTGGCCCTGAATATAACGGCCCTGGTAGAAGCGTGAGTTGTAGCTCGTCACATTGTCGGCGGTCTTGTAACCGGTGGCGTGCTCAAACTTCACCTTGGGAAACTTCTTCGCGACATCGAGCGTCGGATCCATGAACCCGAAAGACGTCGTAAAGATCAGCTCGCAGCCGGAACGGGCGAACCGTTCAATCGCGCGCTCGGCGTCCGGGCCTTCGGCGACATTTTCAAGGAAGGCCGTTTCGACCTTGTCGCCAAAGTGCTTTTCCAGCTCCTGCCGACCGATGTCATGGGCCTGGTTCCATCCGCCGTCGGTTTTCGGTCCGACATAGACAAAGCAGACCTTGGTGGCCGCCTGCGCCGCTCCCGCGGCGAGGCTGAAGATTGCGGCAGCGGCAGCTGCCAAGAGCATTTTTTTCATTGTGTTCACCTCTTTGGTTGGTTGGTTGGATTATCGATCCGGGACGAAAGACTGGCCCAGTGATGCCGGCGTATTCATCAGCGTCAGACGCCTGTTACGCGAGATCAGAACGAGTACCACGATCGTCGCCAGGTAAGGAAGCGCCGACAGGAACTGCGACGGGATGCCAAAACCGAGCGCCTGCGCATGCAACTGTCCGATCGTGACGGCGCCGAAGAGATAGGCTCCAGCGAGTACACGCAGCGGCCGCCAGCTTGCAAAAACCACCAAAGCAAGTGCGATCCAGCCTCGGCCGGCAGACATGTTTTCGACCCATTGCGGCGTGTAGACGAGTGACAGCTGTGCGCCAGCGAGACCGGCACAAGCTCCGCCGAACAATACGGCCAGGTAGCGGGTGCGGATCACCGAAATTCCGAGCGCATGCGCTGACCCGTGGCTGTCGCCGATTGCCCGCAGTTGAAGGCCGGCACGCGTGCGGAACAGGAACCAGCCGACACCGAAGACGCCAAGGATCGAGATGTAGAAGATCAGGTCCTGATCGAACAGGAGCTTGCCGATCAGCGGGATGGACGAGAGCACCGGAATGGTGATCGGCTCCAGCTTGGTGCCCGCCTGACCAACAAAACTCTCCCCGATCATGCCCGATAGCCCAAGGCCAAGGATGGTCAGGGCGAGGCCCGTCGCAACCTGGTTGGTCACCAGGGTGAGCGTCATGAAGCCGAACAACAGCGCCATGGCGCACCCGGCGAACATCCCGAACAGGGCGCCGATATAAGGAGATCCGGAGAGCTGTGTGGCAGCGAACGCCAGGACTGCGCCCATGACGATCATGCCTTCGACACCGAGATTGAGAACGCCGGAGCGTTCGACGACCAGTTCACCGAGAGCAGCGAGCAGTAACGGGGTCGCCGCGGTCGTGATGGTAAATAGAATGGCTTCCGTTAGTTCCATTATGCTCCCTCCGCAACCGGCGTTGCCTGTTGGGGTGCCGCTTGTGCCGCCGTCTTGAAACGGATCCGGTAGTGGATCAGCGTGTCGCAGGCGAGGACGAAGAACAGCAGCATTCCCTGGAACACGCGGGCGATCTTGTCCGGCAGACCGATAGAGATTTGAGCCGCCTCGCCGCCGAGATATGTCAACGCCAATACCAGTCCCGCGGCGAAGATGCCGATGGGGTTAAGGCGGCCGAGAAATGCGACGATGATGGCGGTAAAGCCGTAGCCGGGTGAAATTACCGGCTGCAATTCACCGATCGCGCCTGAGACTTCCGAGATTCCCGCCAGGCCGGCCAGAGCTCCCGAAAAGAGAAAGGCGAAGAACACCATGCGATTGGCGGAGAACCCGGCAAACCGCCCTGCCCTTGCGGACTGACCGAGCACGGAAACTTCGAAGCCCTTGAGCATGTGCCGCATCATGAACCATGCAAGGACGGTGACGATGATGGCAAAGACGAACCCATAGTGGGCGCGGCCGAATTCCGGCAGGATCTCCGGCAGCACCGCGCTGTCGTTGAAGTCTCGCGTTTCCGGAAAGTTGAACCCTTCGGGATTGCGCCAGGGACCACGGACGAGCCAGTCAAGAAACAGCTGTGCCACATAGACAAGCATCAGGCTGGACAGGATCTCGTTGGTATTGAACCGGGTCTTCAGAAGTGCCGGGACTGCTGCGTAGGCCGCGCCACCGGCCATTCCCATGATCAGGATGATCGGCAGGACCAGAAACGATTCCCATTGGTAGAAGACCAAGGGTACGATCGAACCGGCAATGGCGCCCATGATGAACTGGCCTTCGGCGCCAATGTTCCAGTTGTTCGACCGAAAGCAGACCGACAGGCCGACAGCAATCAGAATGAGCGGTGCAGCCTTGATCGCGAGTTCATGCAGCGACCAGACTTCTATCAGCGGCTCGATGAAAAAGCTGTAAAGCGAGTCGATTGGGTTCTTGCCAAGCGCTGAGAACACGATCGCGCCGGCAATGATGGTCAGCCCCAAGGCGATAAAGGGGGACAGTGCAGAAAAGAGCGCTGAATGCTCGCCTCTGCGTTCCAGCTCAATGCGCATGGGCCACCTCCTTCTCGGACGTCTCTCCGTGGATCCCGCCCATCAAAAGTCCAATCTTTTCAAGCGTCATGTTCGCTGCCGGCTCGGCCGCAGACAGCGTGCCCTCGTTGATCACGGCAATGCTGGTGGCCACTTCAAAGATCTCGTCCAGATCCTGGCTGATCACAACAACTGCGGACCCCTGTTCCGCAAGGTCGATAAGCGCCTGGCGAATGCGGCTTGCGGCGCCGGCATCAACACCCCAGGTGGGTTGGTTGACGACCATGACCGACGGCTGCCGGTCGAGTTCGCGACCGACAATGAACTTCTGCAGATTGCCTCCGGACAGCGACTCCGCGTCGGGATCTTCCCCGGATTTGCGCACATCCATGTCCTTGATGATGCGCTTAGAGGCATCGAGAACCGCGTCGCGGCGAATGATCTTCAACGGTCCGCCTGCAAGGAATGCGCTGGCATCCGATGTGTGGCGCGAGAGAACCATGTTGTCCGACAGTGTCATCTCGGAGACAGCTGCGTGACCATGCCGCTCTTCCGGCACGAATCCGGCGCCCATCAAACGGCGAGCAGTAATGTTCTTGCGGCCGGACGCCTGACCGCAGATCTGCACATCCTCGGCCCGGTCCACCAACTCTTCACCCGACAACACGTCGAACAGTTCGCTTTGTCCGTTGCCGGCGACACCCGCAATTCCGATGATTTCGCCGCGGCGAACCGACAGATTGATGTCCTTGAGTGCAACCGCAAACGGGGTTCGCGCCGGTGCCGAGAGGTTTCTCGCCTCCAGCAGCACCTCGTCACCGATTTTGCCGCCGGTGTTGGATACCGCCTTGACGTCGGAACCGACCATCATACGGGCCAGTGACGCAGGTGTTTCCTGACGCGGATCGCAGGCGCCCGTCACCTTGCCATGGCGCAGAACCGTTGCGCGATCGCAGATCCGCTGGACCTCTTCCAGACGGTGGCTGATATACAGGACCGAGCGCCCCTCTGAGCGGATTTTCTCCAGTGTTTCAAAGAGCTTGTCCGCTTCTTGAGGAGTCAGAACGGAGGTTGGCTCGTCGAGAATGATCAGCTCGGGATTTTGCAGAAGCGTGCGGACAATCTCGATACGCTGACGCTCGCCGACGGACAGATCGGCGACGTGCGCATGAGGATCCAGCGGCAACCCATATTCGTGCGACAGGACCGAAGCGCGTTCGGAAATGCCCTCGATGCTCTCGGCACTGTCCATCGACAGGGCGATGTTTTCAGCGACCGTCAACGCCTCGAACAGTGAGAAGTGCTGGAACACCATTCCGATGCCGAGACCGCGCGCCTGACCCGGACTTCGAACCTGAACCGTGTTGCCCTTCCAGATGATGTCGCCTGCGGTCGGCTCCAGGGAACCAAAGAGCATTTTTACGAGCGTCGACTTGCCGGCACCGTTCTCGCCCAGCAAGGCATGGATCTCACTCGATCGAATTTCCAGGTTGATATTGTCGTTGGCGCGCAGCTCGCCAAATTGTTTGGTGAGGCCGCGCACCTCGAGCAGGCAGTCGTTTTGCGTTGGTTTGTCGGTCAACACAATTTCCTCCCCCGCATGATGCGGATCATTGCGACTGATCCTAGGCGTAGCGGCAGGATCTCGGAAACTACCAACGCCGCGAAAGAGCTTCAAAGAATCGAAGCATAATTGCGCCCTCTTTCAATATTGGCGAGATAATCCGAATTGCGGTTGGAACGTCTCGCCAACAAATTTGTGCAATGCACAATTTGCCAAACAGATTGCCGTTGTGCAAGTGAGACGATTTGCTCCTGTCCACAGGCAGGCAGACTGTGCACTATGGCGGCCGAGACGAAGCGGAACGAATGGCACGATGGCCCAATCCTATGATGTTGTAGCAGTTGGCGGTGGCCTCGCTGGATATTGTGCGGCGCTTGCCGCTGGTGATGCCGGATACCGGTCTGCAATCATCGCGCCGGTTGGCAAGGAGGTCGATGGCCGCACCACTGCGCTGATGACACCGTCTATCGAATTGCTTCAACGATTGGGCGTGTGGGAGAACGTCCGCGAAGTCGCTGCTCCACTGCGAGCGATGCGCATTATTGATGGTACCAAACGCCTCTTGCGTGCGCCTACTGTCACCTTCCACGCCAGCGAACTCAAACTCGATGCCTTCGGCTATAACATTCCCAATGCCCCTCTGCTTGCCGCATTGCGAGGCGCTCTTGCCCAGTCAGCCGAAGTGGACCACTTCGACCAACCGGTCGAAACGGTGGATATTCGGCCGGAAGGTGTCGTTCTGAATCTGGCTGATGACGCGCAGGTGTCGGCACTGCTTGTTGCCGCAGCGGATGGGCGTAACTCGATTATGCGAAAAGCGGCAGGCATTGGTGTTCGAGATTGGCGATATCCTCAGACGGCCATCGTGCTCAACTTTGCCCACGAGTTCAGCCATGGCGATACGTCGAACGAATTTCATACGGAAGACGGGCCGTTTACACAGGTTCCGCTCCCGGGCAACCGGTCGAGCCTGGTCTGGGCTATGAAGCCAGCGGAGGCGACTGCACGGACCGCCCTTTCCGCCGACGAACTTGCTTCGGCCATCGAACAGCGCATGGATTCGATGCTCGGCAAGGTCCAAATCGACAGCCCAATCCAGCAATTTCCGTTCAGCGGAATGATCGCTCAATCCTTTGCCCGTGAGAGGATCTTGCTGATCGGCGAAGCCGGCCACGTGTTCCCTCCAATTGGCGCGCAAGGGCTCAATCTGGGTTTGCGGGATGTCGTCGATTTCGTATCCGTGCTGCGCACATCGGGCGGAACGGATCGTGCAGACCAAATCGCGCAACACTATAACCGGTTGAGGCGGAGCGACGTCACTTCGCGAACGTTTGGCGTGGATATGCTGAACCGATCCCTGTTGAGCGGATTCCTGCCAATCCAACTCATGCGCAGCGCGGGGCTTTCTGCCCTGAACCACATCGGGCCGCTGCGGCAACTGGCAATGCGTGAGGGTGTCAGCCCGGGATCGGGCTTACCGTCGCTGTTGAGGCGTCAGCGCTGAGGAAACAGGTCAGCCGGCAAGAGCCCTGTCGTTATCGCATATAGCAACGCCGTAACGGACAGCACCGACAGCGCCGTTGTGACCAAAATCGTCCCCGAGGCGCGTTCGACCCAACTTCCATATTGCTGTGCCATGACGAAGACATTCGTTGCCGTTGGCAGTGCGGCAAGCAAAACGGCGGTAAATATCCAGACCGGATCGAAATCACCGATCAGGCTGAGCGCGAAATACATCAGCAATGGGTGAATGACGAGTTTGGCAGGAACGATGTATCCCAGTTCTACCGGCACCCGCCGGATCGGCCGCAAGGCCAAAGTCACGCCCATCGCGAACAGCGCACAGGGCGCGGCGGCTTGTGCCAGATAATCGATCAGCCTTTGCGGTGCCGCCGGCACCGGCACATCGATCCAGGCGACCAGCACACCGGCGAAGGTGGCAATGATAAAGGGATGCAACACGATGCTGCGGATAATGTGGAGCGCCAAATCTGCAAATTTACGCCGCTCGCTGCCCGAAATCGCCATCAGGCATGGTGTCAGGCTGAAATGCATGATGTTTTCGAAGCAGAATATCAATGCAACCGGCACTGCGGCTGTCTCACCGAAAGCCAGGATCGCAAGGCTGGGACCCATATAGCCGATATTGCCATAGGCTCCTGCGAGACCCTGGATGGTGCCCTCTGCAATGGTCACACGGCGAATGATCACGCCAATTGCGAAGATGACCGCAAAGATCGCATATGTGCTCAAAAGGTTGGCCAGTATGAAGTCCAGCCGGCTCAACTGTTCGATTGGAGTCTGCGACAGCAGTTTGAAAAACAGCGCCGGAAGCGCAAGATAAACAACGAAAATATTGAGCCAACCGAGCGCGTTGGCTGGTTGGTCGACCAGGCGGGCCGTCAGATAGCCCAGGAATATGAGCCCGAACAGCGGCAGGATCAAAGCAGCGATGTCAGCCATGGTCCCCACCGTTGTCCAACCCGGCGGGGCATGTTCGAACCCGGTCCCGACATTTGTCGGCGACAGAAGACGCGGGCGCACCGGGCCTTTTTTCCGGAATCATGTGAAAGCCGTTGATTTTTTCTCCGCCTTCCACCAGTTTCTTGGGCAAGGAGAACGATTGAAATGCCGATAAGCCGTAACGCGAAATATCAGATCGGGCAAATGGTCAAACACCGAATCTACCCGTTTCGCGGCGTGATTTTCGATGTTGATCCCGAATTTAACAACACCGAAGAATGGTATGAGTCGATCCCGGAAGAGGTGCGGCCCCACAAGGAGCAACCCTTTTATCATCTGTTCGCGGAAAACGAGGAAACCGACTACATCGCCTATGTCTCGGAACAGAACCTGGTGCCGGACGACAGCGGTCAACCGGTTCAGCATCCGCAGGTGCTTGAAGTGTTCGAAGGCCCTGACGACGGTATGTACCGGTTGCGTGGGCCCATAGGGCACTAAAAAGCGGTCGCGTCCAGGACCCGACCGCCAGTTTCTCTTCAGCACCGTTGGTGCGAACGAATCTCTTCAGTTAGAGGCTTCTTTAGCCTTCTGCTGGGCTTCTTCCAGCTTCTTGCGCGCATCCTGCGCTTTTCGCTGCATTTCTTCCTGCAGCAGACGCTGACGCTCCTGCAGTTCCGATTGGGCAACCGGCTCGCCATCGAACGCACTGGTAAAGCCCGACAGGGTAACCTTGATCGGGTTCGGCGCGCGCTGAAAGTTCACGGACGTGAAAACAACTTCGCCGCCGCGCTTGAAGGACTGGACGATGGCGTCCGTCAAAGGCACCTGGGCAACGCATTTGTCGGGCATGCAAACCGCGTAGGGCAGCCTCTGGGACTTGCCGCCATCGATCTGCATGTTGATTCCCGGCTGAATATTGCGTGCCGACGGAACCGAAACCTGCAGGATGCGATTGTTGACCTTGCCTTCAACGAGGATCAGGCCGACGGCCGTCAACAGTTGCCCGGTTGAGGCTGAAACAATGTTCTGAACAACGCAGACATCATTGTCTTCCTGCTTCGTGCACACCTTGAACCATCCTTGGCCTGGTGTTTGTGCGTGCGAAGCGCCCGTCAGCGAAACAGCGGCTGCGCCGGCAAAGGCGACGGCCATGGCGGTCCGGGCGACTTTGGAGGTTCTAAGAGTCATGCGTATTCTATCTCCTGGATGATCTTTCAAACCGTGAAAAGCACTGGGTGGAAGCCGCCTACAGCGCGCATGATCAATGCGGCTGCTCTTACTCTGTCGTCGGCTTCCCAACTTGCGCGGTTGGCTCTCCTTGTCGTTCAATTGAGGCCATTGCAAGGCTTTTCGACTGTCTAAGCAGAAACGGCCGGCCTGTCACCCCGTTTGCGCAATATGGTCCAAGTTTGGGTTACTTTTTGCGATCAAACCTGCTTTTTACCCCTTTTCCCGCCTAGAGTTTTCGTCGTCTGGACGTGCTACCGTTCGGGCAGAATCAGTCGAGGACCGATCGGATGCGCTCCATTCTCTTTACCGCCCTTCTCGCCGCAACAGCCGGATGGCTGGTTCAGGCCGAAGCTGCGGAACCCAAACACGGTATCGCGTCGCATGGCGAACCGGCGCTCTCCGCCGATTTCAAACATCTGCCCTATGTCAATGCGGATGCCCCGAAAGGCGGCAAAATCTCTTACGGCGTTGTCGGCACATTCGACAATCTCAATCCCTTTATCCTCAAGAGCATGCGAACAACGGCACGCGGCATGTGGGACCCGGAATTCGGGCAATTGACCTATGAATCACTCATGCGGCGTTCCCGGGACGAGCCGTTCACGCTTTATGGACTGCTGGCCGAAACAGTGGAGTATGACGACGACCGAACCTTCATTCAGTTCAATCTCAATCCGAAAGCTCGGTGGTCGGATGGTGAACCGGTTACAGCGGACGATATCATCTTCACTTTCGAGTTACTGGAAGAGAAGGGACGACCACCTTACTCAAACCGTCTGGACAAGGTGGCCAAGATGGAAAAGGTTGGCGATCTCGGCGTCCGCTTCGAGCTGACAGAGGATGCAGGAAACGAATTTCCGCTGATTCTCGGATTGATGCCGGTCCTTGCGAAACACGCAACCGATGTGGACACGTTCGACAGATCCACATTTGAACCGCCGGTTACCAGCGGCCCCTACGCGATCAAGGAGGTCAAGGCCGGAGAGCGGATTATCTATGAACGGCGTCAGGATTATTGGGCCGACGGATTGCCCATAACCGTCGGATTCAACAACTTCGATGAGATCTCCATCGAATATTTTCTGTCGGACAGCACGCAGTTCGAAGCCTTCAAGAAGGGCGTTTTCGATGTCAACGCTGAAGGCAATCCTGTCAGTTGGGATCGAAACTACAACTTTCCAGCGGTGGACAGGGGCGAAGTCACAAAGTCTGTGTTCGAAACAAGCACTCCGGCCGGAATGTACGGGTTCGTCTTCAACACACGACGCCCAAAGTTTCAGGATGTCGCCATGCGCAAGGCCCTGGCAATGCTCTTCGACTTCGAGTGGGTGAACCGGACGTTGTTCAACGGAGCCTATGAACGGACCGAGAGCTATTTCGAAAACTCCGTGCTGTCCTCAATCGGACACCCGGCAGATGACCGCGAACGGGAACTGCTGGAACCCTTCCTGCAAGAGATCGAGCCAGCGGTGCTGGAAGGAACCTACAGAGCGACAGAGACGGACGGATCCGGAAGGGATCGGCGCGTTCAAAGGGCGGCTCTCGATCTTCTGAAGGGTGCCGGTTATTCGATCAACCAGGGAAAGCTGCTCGATCCGAATGGCGCCCCCGTTGCGTTTGAGGTCATGACGCAGAACGAAGGACAGGAGAAAATCGCCCTGGCCTATCAACGCAACCTGGCGCCGCTGGGTATCGATCTAAGCATTCGAACCGTTGACGACGCGCAATACCAGCAGCGAAGCGAAAACTACGACTACGACATGATCGTCAAACGGTACCCAAGTTCCCTGTCGCCTGGAGCCGAACAGTTGTGGCGCTGGGGAAGCCAGTCAAGGGACCTGCAGGGGACATTCAATTACGCCGGAGCAGCCGACCCGGCCATCGATGCGATGATCGATGCAATGCTCGCGGCCCGCTCCCAAGAGGATTTCGTGTCGGCAGTACGGGCCTTCGACCGGGTCCTGATCTCCGGCCACTATGTCGTTCCACTTTACTACCTGCCTGGCCAGCGTGTCGCCTACCGGTCGCGACTTGAACATCCAGACATGACGCCCATCTACGGATATCAGTTACCCACCTGGTGGGACCGGGACGCGTGGTGATCCCGGCGAAAGGAGAACGTTCATGACGTCCGTCAATATCGATGTCGTTTCCGACGTCATGTGCCCCTGGTGTTACATCGGCAAGAAAAAGCTCGATGAAGCTCTGAGTTCGCTGCCGGACGATGTCGATGTCGACATTCGCTGGCGGCCTTACCAACTAGACCCGACTCTGCCCAAACTGGGCAAGGATCGGCAGGCTTATCTCTCGGAGAAATTCGGCGGTGAGGATCGGGCACGCGAAATCTACAGCAGGATTGTCGATGCGGGGCGCGAGGAGAACATTCCGTTCGAATTCGACCGTATCGCGGTTTCGCCCAACACGCTCGATGCCCACCGGGTCATCCGCTGGGCAGCCTCGGAAGCGCCGGGCGTTCAGGATCGCCTCGTGGAAATCCTCTTTCGCATGTTCTTCACCGAGGGCAAGAACATTGGCGATAATGCTGTCCTTCTGGAAGCGGCAGAAGAAGCCGGCATGGATCGCGCCATTACGGAAGGCCTGCTGACAGGAGACGCGGACCGAACCGAGGTTGAGCAGGAAATCGAAGTGGCCCGCAAGATGGGTGTGACCGGAGTTCCCTGCTTCATCCTTGAAAACAAGTACGCCGTCATGGGGGCCCAACCGGCCGACGTTCTGGCAAACGCCATTCGCGAAGTCGCCGGCGAGAAGGAAGCCGGCCCTACGGAGTAGGCGCCAAACGGCTACGCCGCTTCCGCAATCTCCGCCAGACGCGTCATGATAACAGCTGCTCCAGCCAGCCGTTTCTGGGCGCTTGGCAAGTCACGGCTGAATACGATGCTCTGATCTGGGCGGATCTTGGCAAGATTGCCAAGCTGACTGAGGTGTCCGACGAGACCGGCCGGATTCGGGAATTCGCCGTTGCGAAACTGAACGACGACGCCCTTCGGTCCGGCATCGAGTTTTTCGACATTGGCCCGGCGGCAGAGCGACTTGACGTAGACGATCTTCAGCAAGTGCTCGACCTCGTCCGGCAACGGACCGAAACGGTCAACCAACTCGGCACCGAAGGCGTCGATTTCCTCCGGTCCGGACAATTCGCCGACGCGGCGGTAAAGACCGAGACGGAGGTGAAGATCCGGCACATATTCGTCCGGGATCATCACAGAAGTTCCGACCGTGATCTGCGGCGACCAGCCGGTGTCGATGATTTCGTCGGCGCCCTTCAGCTCCGCAACGGCTTCCTCCAGCATGTGCTGGTAAAGCTCGAAGCCAACCTCGTTGATATGGCCCGATTGCTCCTCACCAAGCAGATTGCCGGCGCCACGGATATCGAGATCGTGGCTGGCGAGGTTGAAACCGGCACCCAACGTGTCGAGCGACTGCAAGACTTTCAGTCGCCTGTCGGCGGTGGCCGTGAGCACGCGGTTGACCGGCAGCGTGAACAGGGCGAAGGCGCGTACTTTGGACCGGCCGACGCGACCACGCAGTTGGTAGAGTTGGGCAAGCCCGAACATGTCGGACCGATGCACGATCAGCGTGTTGGCCGTGGGAACGTCCAATCCGGATTCAACGATCGTGGTCGACAGCAGGACATCGTATTGACCGTCGTAGAAGGCGTTCATGATGTCATCGAGTGTTCCCGCGGCCATTTGCCCGTGAGCAACGGCAACCTTGAGTTCCGGCACATCTGATTCCAGGAAGGCCCTGACCTCGTCGAGATCGGAGATGCGCGGACACACGTAGAAACTCTGACCACCGCGATAATGCTCGCGCAGCAACGTCTCACGAATGCCCAGCGCATCGAACGGCGATATGAAGGTACGAACCGCCATGCGGTCGATCGGCGGCGTCGTGATCAACGACAGCTCGCGAACACCCGTCATGGCCAGCTGCAGTGTGCGCGGTATCGGCGTTGCCGACAAGGTCAGAACATGCACGTCGCTCTTCAGCTCCTTCAAGCGCTCCTTGTGCTTGACGCCGAAATGCTGCTCCTCATCGACTACCAGCATGCCGAGATTGGCAAAATTAACGCTTTTCCCGAGAAGTGCGTGGGTGCCGATGACGATGTCGGTCTTGCCCTCAGACAGCTCCTTTTTCGTCAGCGCCAGTTCTTTCTGGCCCACCAGGCGCGAAGCCTGCTGTACCCGTATCGGAAAGCCGTGAAAGCGCTCGGTGAACGTCTTGAAGTGCTGGCGCGCCAGCAAGGTTGTCGGAACCACCACAGCGACCTGGACGCCGTTCATGGCGGCAACGAAGGCCGCGCGCAACGCCACTTCCGTTTTGCCGAAACCCACATCACCGCAGACCAATCGATCCATGGGTCGTCCCGCGCCAAGATCATCGAGAACGGCTTCAATGGCGTTCAGCTGGTCGTCGGTTTCGTCATAGGGGAAGCGCGCTGCGAACTCGTCATACAGACCTTCAGGAACATTGAGCTGTGGCGCCTGGCGTGTCTGGCGCTCGGCTGCGATGCGGATGAGGTCCTCCGCCATGTCGAGCAGCCGCTTCTTGAGCTTTGCCTTGCGCGACTGCCAGGCAACCCCGCCCAGTTTGTCGAGTATCGCTTCGCTTGCGTCCGACCCGTATCGCGACAACAGCTCAATGTTTTCGACAGGAAGAAACAGCTTTGCCTGGTCGGCGTATTGCAACTCAAGGCACGCATGCGGAGCGCCCGCGGCCTCGATGGTTCTCAGTCCGACGAACTTGCCGATCCCATGTTCGGCATGAACGACAATGTCGCCTTCTTCGATCGCCGAGACTTCGGAGATGAAATCGGCGCCGCGTTTCCGTCGTCGCCCGCGACGAACCAACCGGTCTCCGAGGATGTCCTGTTCACCGATGACGATCAGGGTATCGATCTCGAAGCCGCTTTCCAGGTGAAGGATGGCTGAAGCCGCCTCACCCGGCTGCAATGTCTCCAGATCGGCAAGCGATGTGACGTTTCGAACGCGCTCAAGCCCGTGTTCGCCAAGCACCTGCATCAGCCGGTCCAGAGATCCTTCGGTCCACGCCGTTATCAGGACCTTGGCGCCGGACGCCCGTTTGGCGGCAATGTGCTTGACGACCTGGTCGAAGACATTCACCCGTTCGGCGTCGCGTTCAGCCTGGTCCGGGCTTTTCGCCCATCGGTGGCCAACCCTTGCCTCGAGATTCACGACCCGGCGGGAACCGCTCTCGTCTTCCCGGAAAGTCGACAGATTGGTGGCGTTTCTCTTGTCCAGACTGGCTTCAACGATTTCCGGTGTCACATAGAGATTGTCGACGGGAACCGGATTGTAGGGTGTACCGTGGGTCGAACAACCCTCACCCGCAGCCCTGTTGCGCGCCTCGAAGTGATCGCAAATCTGAGCGTATCGCGCCTTCGCCGCTTCTCCGGAGTGGCTGTCGGCGTAGAAGGCAAAGTCCGGAAGGTAGTCGAAGACTGTTTCAAGCTGCTCGTAAAACAGCGGCAGCCAGTGCTCCATTCCCGCAAACCGGCGACCTTCACTGATAGCCTGGTACAGCGCATCATCCCGTTGAGCCGCCCCGAACAGCGACAAATAGTTCCTGCGAAAGCGGCTCACTGCCGCCTCGTCGAGAGACACCTCGCTCATCGGATTGAGTTCAAGTGTCTTCAACTGACGCGTGGTTCGCTGACTTTGCTGGTCGAAGCTGCGAATGCTCTCCAGCGTATCGCCAAAGAAATCCAGCCGAACCGGTTCCGGGCTGCCTGGAACGAATGCATCAAGGATGCCACCGCGGATGGCGAATTCACCGACTTCCCGGACCGTCGGAACCCTTTCGAACCCATTGTCGGCAAGCCGCTGGGCGAGGTCGTCCATGCGAATCTGGTTGCCGGCGCTTGCGTGAAAGCCAAGTTTTCCGATGGCTGAGCGCGGCGGCATTTTCTGGAGAACCGCATTGACCGAAACCAGCACGATCGCCGCATGCGGATTTTCGGCATGGGCGATCAGCGCGTTCATGGCCGAAAGCCGGCGAGCGGCTGCCTCAGAACTTGGCGAAACCCGATCGTAGGGAAGGCAGTCCCAGGCCGGCAGACTGAGAACCGGAATGTCAGGCGCAACGAAGCCGAGGATCTGCTCCAGGTCGACCATGCGCTGGCCGTCAGAGACGACATAGGCAACCGGTGCGCCTTCGCGAGCGGCCTCGGCGAGTATCAGCGCTTCCGCGCCCGGCGGCACGTTGGCCAATGTGGTGGGCAAGCCTGATCGCAGCGCCGAATCCGTCAGAAGGCTCTTCAGCATTGCGCGTCATCCTGACGATAGGCACAGACGCGGCGAAATAATGGTGTGTCGAATTCCGACGGCGTTTCCGTTTCTCCGGTTACCCATTGAAGCAGATCGCGATCGTTAACGCCCAACAAGGCCTCAAACACGTCGAGTTCCGCATCGTCGAGCTTGTCGATGTTGCGATCGGCAAACTGGCCGAGGATTAGATCCATCTCGCGAATGCCCCTGTGCCAGGCGCGAAACAGCAGGCGGCGGCGGCGCGGCGCCAGGTCAGCACTTGTGCGTGTCGTACCGGTCATGAATAGTATCGCTGCTTCGTGGAGTCGTGCGCTTCTATAGCGAACGCGATTGCAATTGTCAGCCGAGGCCACGGGGCAAAGGCACGCGATATCGATGTCCGTTGCAGAATTGCCGCGGACCGCGGATATGGCAACCGAATCTCGGCGAAGGCGACGGTGTATGCGACCCAATCTTCTCGATCCGCTCTTTGTTCCCGTGACAAGCCTTTCCGGTATCGGACAGAAGACGGCGACCCTGATCGGGCGGGTTGCGGGGCGAGAAAGTGACGAGGAAGCTCGTACCATCGACCTTCTGCTTCTTCCGCCGCATCGGCTGATCGACCGGCGAAATCAGCCGGGCATCGCCTTTGCGCCGGAAAACGCCATCGTCACGCTCAAGCTGCGCGTTGACCGACATCAGCCGTCGCCGCGTGGCCGGTCAAACGTGCCCTATCGGGTTCAGGCGCATGACGACACCGGAGAGATCACCCTCACCTTCTTTCACGCGCGTCAGCAATGGCTTGAGAAAGCCCTGCCCGTGGGCGAAGCAGTTTTGGTGAGCGGCAAGGTCGAGTGGTTTCGCGGCCAACCGTCAATGGTGCATCCCGACCGCATCGCGCTCGAAAGCGACCTCGAGAGCTTTCCGATGATCGAGCCGGTTTATCCGTTGACTGCCGGCCTTTCACCGAAGGTTCTTCAGCGCGCTATCGATCATGCAGTCAAATCGCTGCCACCACTGCCTGAATGGCTGGACGATGCTTTTGTTGCGCGAAACGGAATTCCCTCTTTCGGTGATGCAGTTGCTGCCTTGCACGCCCCGCGAGACGAGACCGATATGGAACCCGTGGCGCCGGCACGCCGCCGCCTGGCTTATGACGAGTTGCTCGCGGGACAATTATCTCTTGGATTGGTGCGGCGACGGGTACGCAAACTCAAAGGGCGTCCTGTTCAAGGTGACGGGTCGCTTCAAAAGAAGATCCTTGCTGCTCTGCCGTTTCGCTTGACTGCCAGCCAAAACCAGGCGGTTTCCGACATACTGACCGACATGCGGAGCCCCGAACGCATGCTCCGCCTGCTGCAGGGGGATGTCGGATCCGGCAAAACTGCGGTCGCGCTGATGGCCATGACGGCCTGCGCCGAAGCCGGCGGTCAGGCGGTGCTGATGGCACCGACCGAAATTCTTGCGCGGCAACACTTTGCGACCATTGCGCCGCTGGCGGCCGAAGTGGGCATGTCGGTGGACCTGCTGACCGGCAAGGTGGCGGGCAAGGAGCGGTCTCAAATTGTCGCTCGCATCGAATCCGGAGAGGCGCAGCTGATTGTCGGAACCCATGCCCTGTTCCAGGAGTCGGTGACTTACAAAGACCTGCTTCTCGCCGTGGTCGATGAACAGCACCGCTTCGGCGTCCACCAGAGATTGCGGCTCACCGCAAAGGGTATGGCACCGCATATGCTGGTCATGACGGCGACGCCGATACCGCGCACGCTGGTTCTGACCGCTTTCGGCGACATGGATGTCTCCCGCTTGACGGAAAAACCGGCGGGACGCCTTCCGGTGACAACGGCTCTGGTCGATATGACGCGCATCGGTGACATCGTCGAACGATTGCGGCAGGCGATTTCCGACGGGCGGAAGGCCTACTGGATCTGTCCTCTTGTGGAGGATTCCGATCTTTCAGACCTCACCTCGGCTGAACGGCGGGCCGAACAACTGCAAAGCGAGTTTGGCGCCCTGGTCGGCCTGGTTCATGGTCGCATGACCAGTGCTGAAAAAGACGCGGCCATGGAGGACTTCAGAACCGGGAAGACACGGATCCTGGTGGCAACAACCGTGATCGAAGTCGGTGTCGATGTCCCGGATGCCTCCATCATGGTGATCGAGCACGCCGAGCGTTTCGGCCTGGCGCAACTGCATCAGCTGCGCGGCCGTGTGGGCCGTGGTCGTGAAGCCTCGAGCTGTATCCTGCTCTACAAGGGACCACTCGGCGTAGTCGCCCGGGCCCGGCTTTCGATCATGCGCGAAACCGAAGACGGGTTCCGCATCGCCGAAGAGGACCTGAAACTGCGTGGCGAAGGCGAGTTGCTGGGCACGCGGCAGTCTGGAACGCCAGGGTTTCGGCTCGTCGACCTGGAAGCCCATGCCGATCTGCTGGAGGCTGCCCGAGACGATGCCCGCTATATCCTGGAAATGGACGAAGACCTCGCCAGCGAGAGAGGTCAGGCCTTGCGCCTTTTGCTTTACATTTGGCGGCGCGACGAAGCGATACGGCTGCTTAGAGCAGGCTAGTCTGACGAAACCGTCTCGGCCGATGGCGGGTTCTTGGCCCGCTCCAATGCCTCGTTGGCCAGTTGCTCCGTCTTCTTGTGGTACTCCGGTGCGACTAGGCCGGCCGAAATCACCATCTTGGCGGCTTCCTCCACCGTCATATCAAGCACGATGACCTCTTCGCGGGGAACGAACAGCAGAAAGCCTGACGTCGGGTTGGGCGTCGTGGGGAGAAAGACAGAGAGCGTGTCCTGCTCGATATCCAGAAGGCGCGAATCCACCTCGCCTTTAGTTTCGGTGGCCAAGAAAACGATGGACCAGATGCCCTTGCGCGGATACTCGATCAGTCCTGCCCGATTGAACGAGTTCGACTGCTCCGCAAGTACTGTCTGAAAAATCTGTTTCAACCCCTTGTAAATACCACGAATTAGCGGCATTTGATCAAGGATCGACTCGCCATAGGCAATGATGGTCCGACCAATCAGGTTGGCGGTGAGGAAACCAACGGCCGTGATGAAAATCAACGCCGTCAAAAGCCCGAAACCCGGAATACTGAACGGAAGATAATTGTCCGGATTATAGACAGCCGGCAGGTAGGGTTTCACCCATCCATCGACCCAAATGATGAACGACCACGTCAGATAGGCCGTGATCGCCAGAGGCGCACAGATGATGAGCCCGGTCAAAAAGTAGTTTCTGAGCCGCGTGGAGGCGGACAGGCGGGTGTGTTTTTCAGACATCCATAGAGCCGGATTGGGGGCCAAGCACAGCAAAAAAATATATAGGAGCACCTCGCGAAGGCAACAACCATTATGCGGTTTTGGGTGGCCACGAGGATTATGGCAATCGGTTCGGGTATCAGCCCGGTTGAGCCGGGCGCAATGGGGCGTCAGACGTTGTGTTTTCGAGCCTGCCTGCGGCGCTTCTCTTCTTCACTGCGACGCTTCAGTTTCGGAGCCAGGCCGTCCTTGTTTTCTTGCCGTGCACGCCCGAATGCCAGCGCATCTTCCGGCACATCACTGGTGATGACACTACCGGATGCAACATAGGCATTGTCGCCAATCGTCACCGGCGCGACGAGCGCGGAGTTGGAACCGACGAATGATCCGGCACCAATCCGCGTGAAATGCTTGTTCACGCCGTCATAATTGCAGGTGATCGTTCCTGCGCCAAGATTGGCTTTTGCACCTACCTCCGCATCGCCCACATAGGTCAGATGATTGACCTTGGCGCCTTCGCCAATCACTGCTTTCTTGACCTCACAGAAGTTACCGACTTTTGCGCCCCGAAGCAGATCCGCTCCCGGACGCAGTCGGGCAAATGGTCCGACCGAACACCCCGGGCCAATGGTCGCTTCCTCGAGATGGCTGAATGCATGGATGGTCGCACCGGAGCGAATGGTCACGCCAGGGCCGATCACCACATTGGGTTGGATCATGACATCGGCCTCAATCAGCGTATCGTGGCTGAGAAAGACAGTCTCCGGCGCGGTCATGCTGACACCGGCCATCATCAGGTCATGGCGCCGGTTACGCTGCCAAATGGCTTCGGCTTCCGCCAGTCCGGCGCGTGTGTCGATGCCGATAAGCTCTTCCCAAGGTGCCTCCACGACGACGCAGCGACCACCCGCCTCCCGCGCGAGCTCAACGATGTCGGTGAGGTAGTATTCGCCCTTTGCGTTGTCGTTGCCAATTCTTCTGAGCAGCGTCAGGGCCTTGGCGCCGGAAAACGCCATCAGCCCGCCATTGCAGAGATCTATTTGTCGCTCCTCTTCACTCGCATCGCGATGCTCGCGGATTGCGATCAATTCCCCGTTCTCCTCGATCAGCCGTCCGTAGCCATCTGGATTGTCGGTTCTGAACCCGATGACCGCGACATCGGCTCCGTCAGCCAGAGCGGCACGGGCCCTGCGCAGGGTTTCCTCGCCGACCAGCGGCGTGTCGCCAAAAATCACCAGAACATCATCAAATCCGCGGTCGATGACGTCCGCGGCCGCCAGCACGGCGTTGGCTGTACCAAGGCGTTCCGTCTGATGTCGAACTGCCAGGTTCTTGGCATGCGAGGCAGCCACGTCTTCCACAGCTTCGGCGTCACGACCCAGCACGAGTGCGACGGTGTCTGCACCTGCCGAGGCTGCGGTCTGCATGACATGGGCAACAACGGGCAGATTGCCGATCGGATGCAATACCTTGGAGGTGGAGGATTTCATTCGGGTGCCCTCACCCGCCGCCAGCACCACCGCGAGACAACTGCGCGCCATGACCTTCTCCATCTTTGCAATCCGTGTTGCGAGATCTAATGAATTTGTTCTTTTTCCGAAAGCCCCGACGCTCTAAGAGGAAGCATGATCCACGCAAGAATCGTCGGCCAGCTGCCGTTTGCATACGCCGTCATGATTCTGACGCCATTGCTCTTTTCGACCAACATCATCTTTGGCAGGGTCACCGTCCACGAGGTAGCCCCCTTCACGCTTGCCTTTCTGCGCTGGGGATTTTGCGCGAGCATCCTGGCTCCCTTCGTTATCGGATCTGCCGACAAAGTTCGGGTGATTCTACGGGAGCGTCTGCCGCTGATCGTGATTCTGGGGTTTCTCGGCATGTGGATGGCCGGCGCGGTGGTCTACCTGTCACTGCAGGTCACGACCGCCACAAATGGGGCTCTGATTTACACAACGTCACCGCTCTGGATCATCCTGCTCGAACGGATCTTTGCGGGACGATCGATTCGTCGCCGCGAAATCGCCGGTATCATCCTGGCATTCGTCGGTGTCGCGGCGATTGTTCTTCAGGGTCGACTGACAACGTTTGCGATCGATATGTTGAACCTTGGCGATGTCGGCTTTCTCCTGGCCGCCCTTTCCTGGGCCGGATATTCGATTCTTTTCAGGGACCCGCAAATTACCCAACTGCCAATCCTGAGCCTGTTCGGTCTCGCCTGCACCGCAGGAGCAGTGCTGTTGTTTCCGTTCGCGGCTTGGGAGTTTCTGTCCGGCGCTCGCATGCCGGTCACAGAGACGGCTTGGCTGGGCATAGCAGGGATTGTCGTCTTTTCTTCGCTGTTTTCCTTTTCCGGATTCCAATTCGGTATCCGAAGGCTCGGTCCGTCAATTTCCGGAATATTCATTTATCTCGTGCCGGTGTATGGCGTCGTACTCGCAGTCGTTTTCCTCGGAGAGTCGTTCCAACTGAACCATCTAATCGGCACACTGCTTGTCCTAGGGGGCGTCATCATCGCAACGGTGCCGCTTGGCCGGGCGAAGAAAGAACAGGCGGCCTCAACCGATTTGGGCTAGTGCGGGGAAGGTCTCAAGCAGCCAGAACGCCATCGATTGCATGCCGCCGGTCAGGAACAGGACACCTGTCACCACCAGCAGGCCGCCCATGGCCCTTTCCACCGTTCCAAGATGCCGGCGAAACTTGCTCAGGAAGCGCATGAATACGCCGGAGAATGCGGCTGCGATCCAGAACGGCACGGCAAGCCCAAGGGAGTATGCGGCCAGGAGAAAAGCGCCCTGCCCGACCGTATCTTTCGCGCTTGCAACACCCAGGATCGCACCGAGGACCGGCCCGATGCAGGGCGTCCAGCCGAAGGCAAAAGCCAGACCCATGATGTAGGCGCCGGTCAAGGTCGCCGGTGTGCCGCCTCCCTGGAAACGAGCCTCGCGGTTCAAGATGCCTATCTTGAACAGGCCGAGGAAATGCAGCCCCATGATAATGATGACGACGCCGGCGATTTGCCCGAGCACAACGATATGCGAGCGCAATACGCCGCCGATGGTCGACGCGCCGGCCCCGAGGGCAATAAACACGGTGGCAAAGCCGAGCGTAAACAGCACCGAGGCGGACATCACAGACCGCCGAATGGCGGCGTCGCCGTGTCCTTCCGCCTGGAAGTCGTCGACGCTGACCCCGGCCATGTAGCACAGATAGGGCGGAACAAGCGGCAGCACGCAGGGCGACAGAAACGACAACGCACCGGCAAGAATCGCGGCAAGTACGGAGATATCGGCTATGCTCACGCGTCACACCCTGATTGCATTCGGCCCCTACATAGGCGGCTTGCCGATCACACGCCAGTCACCTTTTCGCGCGACGTGGCAATTAACCGCAAAGAAAGCGTTTGAGACGATAATTTGATATTGACCCGCAGGGTCGCCGTGCATATGGTCCGCGCAAATTTTGAGGGGTTCAACAACCTCTCGGGAGCCGATAGCTCAGCTGGTAGAGCAACTGACTTTTAATCAGTAGGTCCAGGGTTCGAACCCCTGTCGGCTCACCAATCAACCTCAGGTCTATACCGGTCACATGGTTGGCTCTTCGTCGAATACGGGGGCACCCGCCCATGATCTGCAGAGTGTGGGTCAGTTCTGTATCAGATCTCTCCTCCTTTGACCTTCAAGCGCAGAGAGCTCGAACGCGCTTTCTGTAGTTTTCGAAGTTGCGGAACCCGAAGGCTCTGCGTTGGATGAGTTTCATTTTTCGATGATAGCCTTCGGTGATCCCGTTTGAGCGCGAGAAGCGCCACATGCGTGCGATCTCTTCCTGCCAGCTCTGCAGTGTCTTTGCGAGCTTTTGACAATCCTTGAAGCCGCTCTGCCTGAGCTGGGCGATGGCCTCCAGCAGTCGGCGTACCAATGTCCTGCACTGTCTTTTGGATTGGTTCCTGGCGGTTAACACGTCCATCAGGTCTTCCTTGAACCGATAGATGCGCTCGATGGCCGGTTTGCGGTCAAGGTAGTCAGTGAGTCGTCGTGCCTGCCGTTGAGTGAGGTTGCTGGCATGCTTGTTCAGCAGTTTGCTCAAGCCGCGCCTGTCTTTCAGCTCGGGATCGATGAAGCGGCAGGTCTTGAGCAGATGATGCAGAGCGATGCGCACGACATGGAACCGATCGGCCACGATGAGGGCTTTGGGAAAGTGGGTTCTGGCAATGGAGCGATAGGTCTCCGACAGGTCCATGCAGATGATGCGGACACGGTCTTTGCCTTTCATTTGATTGAGATAATCGGCCAGGGACACTGCCGAGCGGCCCGCAGCAACGTCGAAGACACGACGGCGTTGCAAGTCGCAAAAGGTGGTCGCAAACCGCATTCGCCTTGAGAAGAAGTGCTCATCAATCCCCAGGATGCGCGGCATTTGCAAAGACAGGAGTTTGCGGTTCTCAAGCCCGTACATGTGATCGTAGTAGCGCGAGATCGTGCTGTCCGACTTGCCGCATTCCCGGGCCAGGACCTTGCGTGAGATGCCATGGGTGTGCAGCCGATAGATCTGTCGTTTGAGGGCCTCGGTGCTGCGTTGCCACCGCATGATCCCTTCAAGGCGCTGCCGGAAGTAGCGTCCGCAGGAGCAGCAGAGATATTTGCACACGAAGAACCGCAACAGCACTCGCCGATGGCCAACGCTCTCATGCCAGACGCAGCGTAGTATCTTGTCCTTGGTGCGCAGTGTCCGGCAGCCACAATGTGGACACTGCGGGACATGATGGCACTTAACATCGTGAACGATCGGGTTGAACCCGCTGGACTTCTCGATTGTGAAATCCGGCAGGTTCAGCGTAACGTCAAAACCAGGCATCCTCTTCATTCCTATGATCAGCAGTTTTTGAAAGCCTGCAAATCATAGACAATGGTTAGAGGGTGCCCCCGGGTTTGATGGAGAGCCACATGGTTTACACGGGTCTTCGTTGAATCTGGTCGATATCCTCGTATCGCAGAGCATGCCCTTGCAACTTTGTGAGCCTCAAATGTCCCAGCTGACATTGAGGCCGTCGTCGCTCCGACCAGCGTGGTTCCATCTGGTAGGCTGACAGGTGCCGGTGAAGTGACGCTACTGCACGCGGAAAACGACAGGAAATTCGCCGGCCATAGACGCATGATCCCCACCGCCAGGGTCTATGCGCGTATTACATGTATCGAGGATGAAACCAGACTGCCATCCGCTATTTCCCTCTACTTCGGTGTACGCCGATCCTATGTTTGGTCAACGCGAGTTTGACGACCCCTAAATGGTTACTCGGGCATTCCTCCGCGCCGTAACCCCTCGCAAAAAATCTCGGCATCTTCATCGAAGGCGAATTGAACGGCAGCACGGGTGTTTGTCAGGGTCATCTCCGGTGCCATTTCCAATAGTTTGGCCACTGTCGCCTTTGTTTCACTGGTACGACCAAGCATACCCTGCGCTGCACCTATCAGCCGCAAGATAGATGGGTTCTTTGGATTGATCCTGCTTGCTTCCAAACCGTAAGCAAGCGCGCTTTCGTATTTGTGCTGAAAGAGATCGCGCATTCCATAGTGTGCCACATAGTACGGCATCCATGGATCACGAGGACTCAAACGTATTGCGCGTTCGAGCAAACCTGTTGCCCTGTCGTATTCGTGCAAATAGGTGAGGACCATGCCCATGGTGCCAACGGCCAGTGAATAGTTCGGATTGGCTTCTATTGCGCGTTCGTAGTGAGCGACAGCTTCAAGGTGTCGCTTTTGCGTCGCCATCACACCACCAAGAACCGTCAATGCTTGCGCATCGCGATGGTCTATCGCTACAGCAGTTGCCGCGGCAGTCGCTGCAAGTTTCAATGACTCTGCCTGCGGCCTATTCCAGTTGAAAAGAGTATCGAAAATATAGACCATTCCCAGCAGCGACGGAGCCGCAATACTGGAAGGGTCTGCTTTGTGCGCTTCCTTTAGAATCTCAGTTGCTTCTGAATTCAACTCCGGCCGAAACTGATAGGCCATTGAAGAAGCTCGAGCTACCTTCTGCCACTGCCCCAGCTCCGATATTGGTCGCGCTCGGTTTCGTTCGATTTCGGCAGCTTCGATTTCCGGTGCGATTGCCATGGCAATCGCTTCGGTGATTTCATCCTGAACCGCGAACAAATCCTCGATGTGGCGGTCATATTTTTCCGCCCAAACATGGCGATCATTGACCGCGTCAATCAGCTGAGCGTTTACTCTTATACGATTGCCTGAGTTTCTTGAGGAACCCTCAAGAATATACTGGACGCCGAGTTCACGAGATATGTCGCGAACGTTCACGTTTGCCCCCTTGAAGGTGAAGGCGGTGTTACGCGCGATGACAAAAAGGTTCGAGAAACGCGAAAGCGCCGTTGTTATATCCTCGCTCATTCCATCACAGAAGAACCCCTGTTCAGGGTCTGCGGACATGGCTGCAAATGGCAAGACAACGATTGACGGCTTGTCTGGAAGGGGTTGAGCCATTGGCGCATCCTGCTGTGGCTCAACCGGGTGTCCCGCCGGGTTCAATTCCTTGAATGCCGAAAGGCGATATGCGCGAACCGGACGGGTAATGTTTTTGAGCTGTTGTTCACCGAGGTAGGCGCAGCTGAATTCCGATCGTCCCTCCAATTGGTCGAATGCAGAACCTGAAATCATAACTTCGCCTGGGACACAAAGCTGCTCCAGCCGCGCTGCGATGTTCACACCATCACCAAATATGTCCTCATTTTCGATCAGCACATCGCCGAGATTTATCCCGATGCGTAGTACGATGCGTTGGTTATCCGGAAATCCGTCTTGGCCGTCATGCAGCTGCCGCTGCACATCCAGAGCAGCCCTTACAGCATCAACCACGCTGGAAAACTCGACCAATGCGCCGTCACCGGTACGTTTCACGATCCGCCCGCCATGCTCGACAATGGTTGGTTCAGTAACCTCGTCGCGCAAGGACTGGACGCGAGCAAGCGTCCCCTCTTCATCCTCGGCCATAAGCCGGGAATAGCCAACGATGTCGGCGGCTACGACAGCAGCTAGCCTGCGTTGAACCTTCTCGCCCATGCAGCCAACTCTACTTTCGATTGAGCGATCTGGCTACTTGAAGATGCCTGGAAGCCCAGACCTTGGTAACGTCGTCTCCAGGAAACCCCGATCAGTCAGATTTCAGCGATACTTCAAAATATTAATCTGATCAGTACCGCTCTCATGAAAATCTACGAAAGGCCGCAGGCATCGATATCCGCAACCGATGCGGATTTGGTTGGTGCATCAAGAATGTCTAAACGACCCAGACGCCGTCATCGAGATTGACGGCATTGTTGTTGACGTTCTCGTCGCTCTTGGTGAAGGCGATCAGGATGTCCTCGCGGGTCAGGCCGTCGTTCACCATGCCGCCCACCCAGAAGTCGTAGCCCGCCTGGTCCGGCAGCCGGAACAGAACGTTCTGGTACATCGCGTCGATGTAGTCGAAGTTGCTCGGATTGGCGCCGTAGAGGTCCCGGAACTCGTCCGACTGGATGAACTGGCTGGCCAGGAACTGCTCCTTCTCGTAGTCGCTCCAGCCCTGCTGGTCGAAATTGTCGAGATTGCCGATCCAGAAGCGCACGCCGCCCTCGTCGGGTGTGCGCCCGAAGGAGGCCTGGTAGATCTGGTAGCCGAAGCCCGTATTGGGGCTGGTCAGGTCGTAGACATAGTCGCCGTCGGTAAAGTCGATGCGCTCAACATTGGTCAGCGTGTCCGTCCCGCCGCCCGGCTTTTCGACGGTGATCGTGCCATTGAGGGTCTGGGTATAGTCGGCGCGTTCGCCGTCATAGACGACGGCATCGTGGCCCGGTCCGCCATCGATCAGGTCGGATCCGCCCGAGCCGTTGATCGTGTCGTCGCTGGCCAATGCCCGGATGTCGTCACTGCCGCCGGTGCCGTCGAGAGTGTCCTCGTCCGGTGTTCCCAGGATCGGGCCGTCGTCGCGGCCGGCGATGTCGATGGTCACGGTGGCGCTTGCCTGGCCGCCCTGACCATCATCGATCGTGTAGGTGAAGCTGTCGGTATCAGCCTCACCTTCATTCAACCCCTCGAAGGCGCCATTGGGGTCATAGGCGTAGGATCCGTCCGCATTGACCGTCACCCGGGCGCCTGATGGTAGGGTGATGGGTGTGCCGAAGACGAAGGCATTGCCGTTGACGGCGACGATGGACAATGTGCCGCCGTCGAAATCGGAATCATTGGCCAGCAGCCCCAGTCCGGCGGTCACCTGAACCACGGTGTCCTCATCCGTCGCGGCTGTGTCGTCCTGCGCGGTCGGCTCGATCGTGACTGACGTCTCGTCATCGGTTCCGGCATTCTCGGCGAAGCCGGCGTTGCCGTCATAGGTGAGCGTCGAGCCGTTATCGAAGGTCACGCGGAACCGGTCGCCTGCGATCGGTTCGACGCTCACAATCGTCAGGCCGGTGATGTCGATCAGGTCCTGGTCGCGGTCGCCAGTGATGGTGTCGCCGCCGCTCCCGGCCTGGAACACCACCCGATGCTCGGATGTCTGGGCCGACAGATCGACCGTGTCGTCGCCGTCGGAGCCGATAAAGACGATCGTCGACTTGGCGAGCCCGGTGTTGTCGAACGAGCCGACGGTGTTGAAGGCGCTGCCGTCGCCGCGGCCGTCGATGACGATGTCTTCGATATCCGACAGTTCCGATATGATAGCGCCGTTGCGCGTGATCACGATCTCTGCGTTGCCGTCGTAGCCCAGCAGAAGTTCCGCCTCCTCTCTGGAGTGAACCGTGAAGGTCTCTGCGGTATCGTCGCCAAAGATCTTTGCGGTATCCTGCACCGTCTCGTCACCGCCCTCGATGACGTCGCGCCCATCACCGGCATTCCAGACGAACAGGTCGTCGCCGGACGTGCCGACCAGCCTATCGTTGCCGCCATGACCGGTCAGCACCACACCCGGTTCAAGGCCCACCAGCGTCTCCGCTCCGTCGGTTCCGGAACCGCCCAGATTGAGGATACGGGCCGCAATGCCTCCGTCGCCGTCGCCGATCGCGCTGTCTCCGCTGGTGAAGGTGACAAGGATGCGTCCAGCGTCG
This sequence comes from Hoeflea sp., assembly GCA_965228435.1. Taxonomy (GTDB): domain Bacteria; phylum Pseudomonadota; class Alphaproteobacteria; order Rhizobiales; family Rhizobiaceae; genus Hoeflea_A. The sequence goes on from OZ245818.1 coordinate 6,779,445, forward strand.
AGTTCAGTTATTTGCGGCAGGCTTTGCTCGCCCTCGATGTGTTCGTTGATCCGGAATTCCTCACCGAAGGTGATGGTGCCGTCGGCATTGGCGGTGCCGATTCGCGCCGCGACGCTGAAGATGCTGTTGTCGCCGTCCGTGTCGTCCCAGGTGCGAAACAGGAAAAGCAGCCGACCGTCGGAAAGCTGCAAAACCTCGACGAAGTCCTGCCCCTGGTCGGTGTGCTCATTGACGCGGAACTCGTCGCCGAGGGCGATCGTGCCGTCGCCGTTCACGGTGCCGATCCTGGCGGCGACGCCTTCCCAGCTGTCGTCTCCGTCCGTCGGATCCTCGGTCACAAAGGTGAACAGCAGGCGGCCGTCGGCAAGCCGGATCACGCTTGGGTCGAACTGGGAATTCAGGGTGTGCTGATTGATAAGGGTCTCACCGCCGACGACCGCCGAGCCGTCCGGATTGATGGTGAGGACACGCGCCACGACGCTTTGGAAACTGGCGTCGCCCGGTCCGCTATCGTCAATGTAGGTAACGACGACCCGGCCGTCAGGGAGCACGAAGGGCGTCACGACGGTGGAGATAAATCCCGGCCCGAACGTTTTGTCTTCGATGTTGCTGCTGATGTTGAACTCAGCGGAGAATGTGATCGTCCCGTCCGGATTGGCGGCCCCGACGCGCCCTAGGATGCTGAAGGCGTCTCCGTCCTCATTCCAGCTTTGGAAGGTGAACAGCACGCGCCCGTCGGCCAATTGGACGACCTGTGGAGCTGTCTGTTCTCCGACGGTGACGTTGTTGACCCGTATTTCGCCGGTGAAAGTGATGCTGCCGTTCGGATTGACGGTGCCCAGCCGAGTGGCGATGCTGCCTTGATCGAAGTCGCCACTGGTCGGATCTTCGGTTCTGAAGACGAAGAGAAGACGCCCATCGGCCAGTTGGATGATGTGCTGATCCTCCTGCCAGCCCGAGGTGTGCACGTTGACGCGCACCTCGTCGGCAAAGATGAAGCTGCCGTCGGCGCCGATCGTTGCCACACGCGCGGCGATGCTGCTTTGGTCGTTGTCGCCGTCGGTACCGTTCGAGGTCTCGAATGTGAAAAGCACCCGCCCGTCGGCCAGCCGCAGCACCTGCGGACTGTACTGAAGCCCGGCAATGTGCTCGTTGATCAGAGTTTCGTCATCGAGCCGCACGGCGGGATACCAAACCGTTACCCCGTCCCCGAGGAAGCGGATACGCTCGATGGAATGCAGTATGTCCGTACCTTCGTCGAGCTCGTCGCCGGTATCGTTGTCAACAACCGTTAGCGAACCGTCGGGATTGCGGGTGATCGTGTAGTCGCTTGAGAAGCCGGCGTACTCGACTGTGTCCAGATCAACCCCGCCATCATGCGTCTGGTTGCCGGCTCCGCCGTTAAATGTATCCTCGGGCATTTGCGTCTCCCCGGATCAATGCGATGAAGGCTTTTCGTGTATTGATCGGTAAATCGCCCCCTATCAGCAGTTGACTGATGTGGAGTGGGAGACAGCCGGAGTATTCCCGCAGAAATACTCGGTTGCGGAGGTAAATCCCCGGCGAATCCCCCTCCAGTAGCACTTTGTCATCATTTCAACTATGATCGGCAGCGCGACGCCATACACCAGTTAGTGGGGTAACGATGGAATTTCGCGAGGTTTCCGATGCGGATTGCCGACGTGTGGCCGAAGGAATCCTGGCCATGTCCGAGGCGAGCAGTCTCGAAGACACCACGTCGGAACTGGTTCGAACAGCAATGGACCTCGTGCCGAGCGATCATGGCGGCTACGCGGAGGTCGACGAATATTTCGGTCGTACGCGCCTCTTTTCGAGCGAACCGGAGATCGCTGATTGGGTACACCGCAAAGCGTCCGTTTGGCAGCATTTCATGCCAGCTCATCCAGTGCTTCGGTATCGCAAGGAGAACCCCGATGCAGCCGTCATCCGGCTCTCCGATGTCACCGACCTGAGCAGTTTTTACGGCAGCGGCATATACAGGGAGCTGTTCCGGGAGGTTGAGACCAACCACCAGCTTGTCATGCATCTCGGCATGGATCCGCGTAGTGGCGGTCTTTCGGGCGCACTGCCCCTCGTAGTGGGAGTTCCGTTGAATCGGAAGGGGCGCAATTTCACGCGCGGCGACATCCAACGGCTGACGCTTCTGCAGCGCCTGGGACAGCCTGTTTTGCACCAAAAACGCGCCGCCCATCGGATGCGTTTGCTTCAAGCCGCCGAGCTCACGCCCGATCTGACCCGAGCCTTGATCGGTCTCGGGCTTACCGAACGTCAGGCGGAAGTGGTCTTCTGGATGCTCAAAGGCAAAAGCAACACCGACATCGGCACGATCCTGGGCATCGGCGCGCAAACGGTTCGTCAACACACGATCGCCATCTACAGCCGATTTGGCGTTCGCGGCAGAATGACGCTTCAGCGAACAGTGTTGGGATCGGTGCTCAACGTCGGCTGAACGGTCCCTGTAGGAAGTGTCACTCGCCAACGACATGCCAGGGGATGAATGCGGATGCTGTCTTGCCGGCTGCCGATTTCGTCCGGTTCCTGGCGTTGAATTGGGTGCCGCCATGCGCTTCTAATGCAACGGATCGCTTGCAACGGAGACCCCATGAAAGAAGACGGAGCCTGGTTCGTAATCGTCAATTGCCCCAGTGCCGAAGTGGCCGAGGCAATCGGCAAGGGTGCGCTCCTGAAGGGTCTGGCCAAGGCGTACAACATCTCAGCCGAGATGCGGACCAGCTATCTCTGGAAAGGCGAAGTGGTCGAGAACCGCGAGGTGCAGTTGATCTTCAAACTCCCCGGCGAGGATCGGGAAGCCCTTTTTGCCCACGCCAAGACCGAGCATCCTTTCGAAGTGCCCTCGATCAAAGCCTGGCCAATCGCCGAGGTTGATCCCGACTATTTGCGCTATCTGAAGGGCGAGTGATCCAGACGCGTCTTCAGGAAAGATAAAGCTGCCAGATTTTTGCGAACTTTTCGTCAACCTCCGGCGACACGCACAAGATTTCATTCATGGCCAGCCGATCCGTCATGAAGTTCGGAAATTGTTTCCGCATTCTGGCGGCTTCCTTCACCGCCCTTTCAGCGTTGCCGGCCGCATGCGCGATGGCGATGACATAGGCATGATACCAGTACGCACCCGGCATGGGTGATCTGCCAATTTCGACCATTGCATCCTGAAACCTGTCCTGCATGAAAAAGCATGCGGCCCGGAACAGCCGGGGAATGTGATCCTCCAGTGGATTGAGTTCGGAAGACCGATCCAGAAAATGGAGTGCGCGCTCGATGTGACCGGCCATGTAGAAGCAATATCCGAATTCGGCCAGCGCATCCGACTTGCCGGGATTGAGAGCGGTCGACTTTTCGACTGAATCGGCAAAGTTCAGGAACTCGCCCCTATAGAACTGGACCATCGCAATTGCCTGATGGGCAAAGGCGTTGTCGGGGTCGAGCACCACCGCCTGCCTGGCGTATCTGTGCGCCTCTTTCAGAATTGCTCCACTATCGCACGCTCTGACGGGAAACCGGTATTGATCGAGCAAAACGACGGCCAGGGCTGCGCAGGCGTCAGAAGAATGCGGGTCCACCAAAAGCGTCTCGCGCAAATCGTCCCGGACAGCTGCATGCATCTCAGGGTCCCGAACTCTGACATATTCGTAGTACTGAACGATGGACCGATAGGTCGACCAGCTTGCTGGTTTTCCCTGATGATTGGCCCGTGGCACTGCGTCGTTCAGCAGGTCGCGCCGGTTTGCGACTCGCGCTGCTATCAACAGAGAAATCCTGTCCTGGATATCGAACACGTTCTCGAGTGTGCACTCGCGATCAAGCTTTTCGACCAGAAGGTGCCCGTCCGTTGCGGTGTCGATCAGCTGAAACGTGACGCGAACCCGGGTGTCGGAGCGTCTGACGCTGCCCTCGATAACGAAATCTGCGTCAAGCGTCTGCCTAAGCTCGGCAACGGTGACGTTTTGGCGGGCCAGCGCCGCTGTCGTTGAACGGGAAAACACAAACAGATCATGGAATCGGGAAAGGTTCGCGATGACTTCCTCGGTCAACCCGGCAGCAAAGAAATCGTCTTCATTGCCGGTGCCGAAATTTTCAAATGGGAGCACTGCTATGGACGGACGGTTCCTGCGCTCAGGCAACATCGGCGGATGATCTATCGCTTCGCCCAACAGACTCGATCGTGGTGCTTCGGCGAAGGCTTTCGGGCTGGCCATGTCCGCCACCGAAGCAATGAACCGGAAACCTCTTCCGTGGACCGTCTGGATCATACGCCGGGGCTTTTTGGTATCTTCCAGCACTTTTCGGGCGGAACGGATCCGACTGCTGATGGCCGCCTCTGAAACGATCCGCCCGTTCCAGATGACCTCCATGAGTTCCGATTTTGAAATCAAGCGCTCTCTGTTTTCGATGAGAAACTGGATGACGGAGAAGACTTGGGGCTCGATTGCGACCTTGTCGCCATTCTTGCGAAGTTCGAATGCTCCGGTATCGAGTTCGAAGTCATCAAACCGGAAGATCATGGTCTGCTCCCTCCGAGCCAACCGTGCTCGCCGGTTCGCGCCGTTTTCTGTTCGCCGGGTCTGATGGGCTTCTGTTGGCCAGCAATGGCACCGCTGCATCTCCGCACATTGTGCATCTAGGCGACAGGCCGCACGGCGACAGCCTTCGTTGATCGGCGAGAATCCCCAAAAACTACCCGAATTCTACAGACCGTCTGCAAGCATCCCGGTTCCGCGGCCCTTAATTCGGGGCCGAAGCCAATCAGCTTCCATTGAACAGGAAATAACATGAATACCCAGCAACAACCACCAAATCGCGGCGATCGGGGCCTCTGCCCCGCCCAGGATGGGCGGACGGAACGGCATCCAGTTGAACGCACACCGTTCCCAGCAACTTCGGCCCTTCTTCACAACCCAAGAGAGACTTCAATGATCAAGAAACTCCTTTTGACTATAGCTCTGTTTGCGGGCGTTTCGACCGCTAACGCTGACCAGGAGCGCCCCGTGCACATCGGTGTGCTTCTCGGCTTCACCGGGCCCATCGAGTCGATGGCACCCGTCATAGCTGCTTCTGCTGAACTGGCGTTGCGTGAGGCATCCTCCTCAGGTGTGTTCCTTGGCGGGCGCGACATTGTCCCCGTTCGCGCCGACAGCACCTGCGTCGATGCGCCCGTCGCGGTTGCGGCGGCAGAACGGCTGGTTACGGCGGACAAAGTGGCTGCCATCATCGGAGCCGGCTGTTCAGGCGCTGCCGCCGCGGTGTTATCAAACGTCGCGCTTCCATATGGCGTCTTATCGATATCTCCGGCCGCGACTTCACCGGGCTTGACTGAAGCAAATGACAACGGGCTCTTTTTTCGCACTGCGCCATCGGACGCGCGGCAGGGTGAAGTGATCGCAGAGCTGCTGATCGAAAAGGGTATTCACAAAATTGCCGTGACCTACACCGACAACGATTATGGGGTCGGGCTGGCCTCTTCATTCGCCGAAGCATTCAAGCGGCTGGGTGGTGAGGTTCTGGTGACGGCCGCCCATGTGGACGGCAAGGCTGATTATACCGCCGAGGTCGCCGCACTGGCAGCCAGTGATGCCGATATCCTGTTGGTCGCCGGATATTCTGACCAGGGCGGGCGCGCCATCATACAAGCGTCCCTTGATACCGGTGCGTTTGATCGGTTTGTGCTGCCTGACGGGATGGTCTCGGACTCTCTGGTCGAGGCGTTAGGTCCGGCGCTGACGGGCTCCATCGGAACTCTTCCCGGGAGCAACGACGATCGCGTGCATCGCTTCGAACGCATGTTGCGAGAAAACAAAATAACCGGCCGCACTCCCTTTCGGGCAGAAGCCTATGACGCTGCAGCGGTGCTGACATTGGCCATGCAGGCAGCCGGAACGTCGGACAGCAAGGCAGTCTCACTGGCAATGCCGGGAGTCGCGAACGCACCAGGTGTTGAAATAGGCCCCGGTGAGATCGAGAAGGGCCTGCGCATTCTCGCGCGGGGTGGTGAGATCGACTATGTCGGTGCGAGTGCTGTCGAATTCACGCCCGAGGGCGATGCGAACGGAACCTATCGCGAGGTCACATTCTCGGAGACTGGTTTTGAAACCGTTCGAATCTGGTAGCCGGAAAGTTGCCACCGTGGCCCCGGCGCCGGTCTGTATCAGACCGGCGACCGGGACGGACCGCGGTGCCATTGAACTGTTGGCGCAAAGAGCCACAGACGGCTTGCTTGGCCCATTGCTGTCGGCCGAGCAGGCCGAAGCGACATCTGCCTTCACGCCGTTTGATCCGTGGCTGATCGAGGATGGAACCTATTTTGTTCTCGAAATTGACGGCGCGCTCCGGGCCTCCGGCGGATGGAGCCGTCGTTCGCCTCTTATTCACGACCCGCAGGCACGATCCTCTCATGACCAAAGTGAAGAGACCGGATCAGCTCGAATTCGAGCAATGTACACCGACCCTTCCCACGCACGAATGGGATTGGCCCGGAGCATCCTGTCGGTCTGTGAAACATCGGCGCGTTTGTCGGGGATTTACCGGCTGGACTTGATCGCCACTCCGGTTGGAGAGTTTTTGTACAGCGCTTGCGGCTACGAAGTCGTCGAGAAGATCGATCTGGTTGCGCCTGGCGGCGTGATCATCCCGGTCGCGCGAATGCAGAAGAATATCAATGCAGACCGGGAGCGGAAAGATTTCCGTCCACCATATGCCTGACGTCAATATCGTTCCCTACAAACGGATTCATAAGGAGCTTGTTCTCGATTTAGCGCTCCGGGCATGGGCGCCAGTCTTCGAAAAGACACAGGCAGAGCTCCCAAGCTGCCTCTATGAAGCGTTCTATCCTTCCGGCTGGGAAGTAAGACAGAGGGCAGATGTGGACGACCTGCTCGATACCGAGCCACACCACATCTGGCTGGCGTTCCTGGACGAGGTCCTCGCCGGTTTTATCGGCATCCGCGTCCATCCGGAGGACCAAATGGGGGAAATCCAAATCATATGCGTCTCCCCTGCCCACCAACGCAAAGGTGTAGGTCAGATGCTGATGCGATTTGCGGAGGACTATATCAGAGGCACCGGATCAAAAGTGCTGATGGTTGAGACTGTCGATGACACCGGTCACGCGCCAGCGCTCCGCGCCTATGAGGCGTTTGGTTTTCAACGCTGGCCGATCGCCAGGTTTTTCAAGCCGCTATAAGTACCGCGCCGTCCGGAAAGCTATTCCACATCAGAACTGATGAGAAATCCGAACGTCCCCGCCATAGGACTGGTCGTTTTCTCCCAGCAAGGCACCTAGCGACAGACGCATCGAGGTGCGATCTCCGATCCTTCCGGCGACGCGTGCCTTTAGCTCAAGGAAGCTGTTGTCGAAATCAGAGCTGGCTGTAAACGATCCCGCTGCGGAAATGTTTGCGGCGGATATTTCGTTTTTGAAATCATCACCGTATAGCCCAAGAAAGCCGATGCCCAATCGAATGTCCAGTGGACCGTGCGCCGTCTCAAGACTTCGTCCAAACTCAACGCCCGGATTGACAATGATCTTGGTTGCACTGTCTGATTTCACATTAAATGCAATGGGCAGGGAACCGTCGATCTGTGTGCCGTCCTGCTGCACCCAGGTAACCCCAACCCCAAGGTAAGGCTCGAATAGAGTGTTTCCACTGACTTCAAATTGATGCGAGTATCGGCCCATCAGTGCGGCCCAGCGGTTGTCAGCGTCATTGTCCTCTGAGGTGATCCCATAGGCTGACAATCGGTTCCGTCTCAGGTCGTAGTCGCCAATGCCGCCGGAGACCGACAATGCAAAATTGTGATTGCCAATCTCGTGTTTCAGAACGCCGCCCAGCTGAAATCGCGTGCCATCTCCGCTCGAGAGCGATGTGGTGTAGTTGACATCCTGAAAGGATACGGCACCACCAAGGAACCAGTGTTTTGAAACTTCAATCTGAGCTCCGGCTGCCAGACCCCAAGTGTTTTCGTCATAACTGGTGCTGGCGCTTTCAGCACTGACATTGCGGGTCAGACCACCCAATGACATCCAGCCACATGAGCCATTGTCCTCATACGTTATGCTTCCATCCTCGCCGTGCTGAGGACAGGACATCAGACTGTTGGAAAACCGGTAGGAACTGTGCAAAGAGGCGTCCATCAGGCGCATCAGATCCCCACTGGAAATGTGTTGATAGACTTCGACAACATCATCGATATCCCGCAAGCTGAGCAGCGGGACGACAAGCTGATCGATGGAATCGAAGTCGTTGCTCCCACTCGACAGGGCCGTATTTCGCTGGTCGACCAAATCCGTGAGGTATCCGACCACCTTGTAAAGTGTGTCGAGATTTGCCGGAGTCGATGCTGGTTCCGGTGTCTCAGCCTGGTTGACATAGGACCTTTGCGGCTCAGCTTCCCAGGCGGCGTAGTTCACATCGTACTGCAGGAACAAAACGCCGTTTCCATCGTCAATCAGCGTGTAATCGATAATCGCCGTGTCTTCAGTGAAAGTACTGTCATCGATGGTCACTCCGCCGGAAGCCTCGTCACTACTCTGCAGGATGGGAAATGTGCCGCTGGCGCCGTTGCCGGGTGTACCGCCCACCGGGTTGGCAAAGACCTCACCGGCAATGTCCACATCGCCTTCCAGAACAAAGAGCAGGTCGTTGTTGCCCGAGAAATCGTGATCGACCCAGAACACACCGGAAGAATCCTGGACCAGTGCACCTGTGAGCTCAGTGTATCCGATGGAGTCGATTGTGGTGTCGCCGATTGCGCCGAAGGTGCCTGTGGTCATAAAGGCACTGTTAAAAAGGGTCGAGTTTTCGTCGCCGAGGTCGAACACGCGACCCATGGCCAGCTGACCGTTGCTTGAATCACTGGTGTTGTAGAAGCTGTTGGTGACACTGGATCCATTTTCTTTCTCAGATACCAGTGAAACAGACCCCTCGAAATAATTGTAATTATTGACCGTTATTGCGCCGTCATGAGTCTTGAGCGCGAATCCTGGCAACGATTCATTGCCGGCCTCCGCCCGCTGGATGATGCCGTAATTGTCGACGGTGTTGTCGCTGTCGCCGGAGCCGAGGAGGATGGCCGCCTTTGTCTGTGATCCGGCGAATACGGTGCCACCTTCGCCAACATACACATACAGCTTGCCATTTCCGTCCAGACCATCGCTTTGCAGGAAAATACCCCGCCCTTCGAAACCGGTCGCGCTAACAGAACCGTTGATGGTGGCAGTCACCGATCCAGCCTTCTGGGCATCGTCTGTCGTCACCATGTTCGCGCCACTGACGCTTTGGCCAAACACGCCCACAGCAGAAATCCCCGTCACCGAAAGCGCGCCATCCACCGTCACAGTCACGTCACCTCCGGAACCATAGTCTCCCCCGCCACCAGCAAAGGAGATCGCCTGGTTCTCCGCATCCTCGAGGCCGCCACCCCAACTGGACGCGCCGCCGCCGCCGCCGACCGACTGGGCCCATACGCCGTGAGCCCGGATGCCTGTGGTTGTCAGGCCCCCGGCACCAACGGTTACGTCGACCTTGCCTCCGTCACCGCCATCGCCCGCCTCCAGCGTCCCCCCAACGGCAAATCCGACATTCATGTTGACGCCAAGTTCTCCTACGAGCGCGCGAGACACGGCGCCGGCCCGACCACCGCCACCCCCTACGGATTGTGCAAAGATGCCCATGGCGTCGATGCCGGTTGTGGCAACGGAGCCGCTCGACTTAACCGTTATGTGTCCGCCGTCACCGCCACCGCTCCCGGTACCGCCAACTGCAAACGTATCAATCCCGGGCGAGCCGAGGCCGGTATAGGCTGTGCCGCCATTGCCGCCGCCTCCCCCGGTGGACAGAACTTGGATCGCATCGGCGGAAAAGCCTGATGTCGTGACCGACCCGGTATTGGTAACGGTCACATCGCCGCCATCTCCCGAACTGCCACCCTGACCACCGACGGTCAGGGAAAGGGATTGAAAACTGCGCCCGTTGCTCAATCCACTGCTTGCCACGGATTTGATGTAACCGAGAACCTCGTTCACTTGAGCATCCGGAAGGACATATTCCAATCCCATTGATCCACCGCCGCCAGTGCCGCCGCCGCCGCCGGTGGATTGGGCATAGATGCCATAACTGCCGGTTCCCGAGGTGCTGATAACCCCATCATTCGTGACGCTGACGGCGTCGCCGTCCCCGGCGCTGCCGCCATTCCCACCAACAACCAGCGAGAGATTGGGTGAATAGGTCGTTTTCGGCGAGCTGGCCGAATCCTCTCCGGTGTCACAGGAGATTTCGCTGGGCAGGAACGTCTTGTTGAAAGTACAGGCGCCGACAACACTCATGTTGAAAGCGGAGACAGAGCCTCCGTCACCACCGCCGCCGCCGGTTGATTGCGCAAAGATACCATAGGCCATCCGATCGGCGATCTGATTGCCGTCTTCGTCATTGGCCTCGTAACCCACCGTGATGTCGCCACTGTTTTCGACCGTCACCGTGCCGCCATGGTGTCCGCTGCCGCCATTGCCTCCCACCGAGATGGCCACATTCATCGCGACGGTCTTGTCGGAATTGCCCTGTTGGCTGGATGTGTAGTCGAAAACCGCCGTGCCTGCATTGCCACCGCGTCCACCGCCGCCACCGGTGGATTGCGCGTAGATGCCTGAGGCTTCCACGCCTTCTGTTGTGATTTGCGCCGAGTTCGTAATCGATACGGCACCGCCCACCGACCCGCTGCCGCCAGAACCGCCAACGGCGGTCTGGAAGTTGGCGCTGTTGTTGTCGGTGGTGGTGATTGACGCCCCCACGGCATTCCCGCCGACGCCACCATCGCCGCCGATCGATGCAGCGAGGATGCCATCGGAGTAGTGCCCGGTCGTGCTGATCAACAGGACATTGGTGATGTTCACATCATTGGCCGTGCCCCCAGTGCCGCCATCCCCACCGATCACAACGTCAGCTTGCATGCTTGCTTCGCTGCTGAGGTTCAAAGCACCCGAATAGGCCGAGCCGCCGAACCCGCCATTGCCACCCTGGCTGGTCGCGATGATTCCGCGCGATTGGAAACCGGCGGTCAGAATTTTGTTTGAGGCACCTGCCTCCGTCGAAGCCCAAGTCGTTATCAATATTGCGCCAGCGGCACCGCCGCCGCCGCCAGCGCCGCCCAGAGTCACGCCGGTCGAAGCGGAATACTCACCGGCACTGAGGCTCCCGGCAGCGGAAAAGGCCCCGTGTCCGCCGCTGCCGCCCATGGTGAGCGCCAGGATACCATCGGCATAGTCGCCCAATGTCAGCAATTCGTTTGAGTGCAGCACGGTGACGTCTCCTCCAGAGCCGCCACCGCCACCTTCACCGCCAATCGTCACCGCCGCCTGGCCCATGGAGGAGGTGGTCCCGGAAATTGCGCCGGTGGCGCTGCCGCCGCCGCCACCAATGCTCATGGCTTTGATGCCGGTCGCATAAATCCCGTCGGTAACCACTGTCGTGGTGGAGTCGACCGTGACATTACCGGCCTTGTGTCCGCCGCCGCCGTTGCCCGAAATGTTAACGGTCGCAGCGCCATTCGACGAGCCGTCGCCAGCGATCGACAAGCCGCCGCTTCCGCCACTTCCACCCACGGATTTGGCGAGAATGCCGATTGAATTGTCGCCTTTCGTATACGTGGAGGCAAAAGCATACACTGTCACGTCACCACCATCGCCGCCGCCACCCCCGGCACCACCGATGGCCAGGTTGATGGAATCACCGCTCTCCAGCGACCCGGCCACGGTCATCGACCCGTGACCGCCCCCGCCTCCGATGGATTGCGCGTTGACGGCAATGGCATTGTCTCCAACTGTCGAAACCGCAGACCCTTCCTCGACCGTGACGGTCACCACGCCGGCGTCTCCGCCCGCGCCGCCTTCGCCTCCGACTGCAAGATCTACCGACGTATTGCTGGAATCACCGCTGGCCGCGACGACCATGCCGGCGTAACCGCCATTGCCGCCCACGGATTGCGCAAAGATGGCATCCGCGGAATCCCCGTTCGTTGCGACGTATCCGGCCGATGAATGCACCGTGACATCGCCTGCGTCGCCGCCACCACCCCCGGAACGGCCCACAGCCGCGGCAAGACTAAAGTTCGAGACGGCATTCGCGTCGATTGACATGCCCGAAGAACCGCCGCCACCACCCACGGACTGCGCCATGATACCGAACGACGATGATCCGGACGTCGAGATCGCACTGCTGGTGGTGATGTCGACTGTCCCGCCGCTGCCACCACCACCGCCTTTGCCGCCGACGGAGGCGCTCATCGCTACTCCGCTGGTGTTGGCACTCGATATGGACATACCACCATTACCGCCACCGCCGCCCACGGATTGGGTCTGGATCCCATGGGACAAATCGCCGGATGTGGTAATGCCGGACGCAATTGTGACGGATATGTCGCCGCCATGGCCGCCCACCGCTCCGTTTCCACCGGAACCCACTGAAGCGTCGATGCCGATCCCTGCGCTGGCTGAAATCGCATAACCACCATTGCCGCCGCCGCCACCCACGGATTGAAGCACAAGGCCGGAGGACGACGTTCCTGATGTCTGGATCGATCCTGTGTTGGTTTCCGTGACCGTGATGGCGCCACCGTCGCCTCCTGAGCCGCCATTACCACCGATGGCGGTGGAAAACTCCACTCCTGTGGAAAGCGCGTTCGAGCCTTTTCCACCGCCGCCGCCGATGCTCTGCACATGAAAGGCATCGGCGAAATCTCCCTGGGTTGAAACTGATCCACCCAATTCGGTCACCGCGTTGCCGCCATCGCCACCGTCTCCTGCGGAACCGCCAATTGCCACCAACCCGGATGTTGAGTGCGCTTTGCCGCCGCCACCACCGACCGACTGGGCGAGAACGCCATCGGAATAGTCACCCATGGTGGACACAGTTCCCAACACGGACACGTTCAATGCGCCACCTGATCCGCCGGACCCGGCATCACCACCGACCGCGGTCAACCCGTCCGATGCGCCGGATGCGCCGCCGGAACCGCCGACGCTCTGCAATGCAATTCCGTCGGCATAATCGCCATGAGTGGTTATGCCGCCGCCATGCGTAATAGAGACCTTTCCACCGTCACCACCCGCAGAACCGTCCCCGCCCAGGGCCACGATCCCGGAGACATCGGAACCACGCCCCCCGCCCCCGCCAACAGACTGGCCGTGAATGCCGGAAGAATGATCTCCGGTCGTCGTGATCAACGCGGTCGATAATGTGGTGATGTCGACGCCGTCTGAAGAGCCGCCAGACTGAGTGCTGGACGCGTAGGCAGCGGCTCCACTGGCATAGCCCCCTGCACCTGCAAGCCCGGCAACGGATTGTGCCAGAATACCCTCGGAGGAACCGACATTGGTCTCGATGACACCGCCCAGTGTAATGCTGATTTGGCCGGCATTCCCGCCGCCACCGCCGCCACCGGCCTTGCCGTTGCCCAAACCGCCGGTGCCGTTGCCGCCGTTGCCTCCGGCACCGCCGATACTTTGGGCGAGGACCCCTTGGTTGCTGCCTTGGTCCAAATCAACCGCCTCGTTTTTAATCGAGGTATAGGGGGAGCTCAGATCGATGGATATGTCTCCAGCCGTACCGCCCTCGCCGCCATCGCCACCTTTGCCAGTGGCGCCGCTGGAGCCGTTGCCGCCATGCCCTCCTCGCCCCGCTTGAGATAACGCATAGATAGACGGCACACCGAACTGGTTTACCAGGTCGAGCCAATTGACCGACCCATCGAAGGTTACGGCACCCCCATATCCGCCCAGCCCGCCATCTCCGGCTGTGCTCGTCGAAAGCGAGCCATGGGCGTTGCCGCCATGCCCGCCTTCGCCCGCAATGCTACGCAAATCTATGTATACCGGATCGCCCGACGCCGCGGGCCTGGCCTTGAATTCATCATATAGGATTACATTGACATTGGATCCGGTACCGCCCTGGCCACCGGTTCCCCCCGTTGCCTTGGCCGTACCACTGTAACCCTCACCGCCGTAACCGCCTGCACCACCGGTACCAATCATCTTTATGGCGAGCACCGTTGAATCCACGGCATTGCTTTCACCAATGTGCAAGCTGAGGGCACCGCCTGAGGCTCCGAGCCCGCCCGTCCCTCCGGTACCGTGGCCCGTCCCGGATTGACCTTCCCCGCCCTTGCCGCCATCACCGCCAGTGCTCGAGATCTTGACGTCGTTGCCTATAAGTGTTCCGGATTGCCAGTTAAGCGTCAGGTACCCGCCAAAGCCGCCAGCGACACCTTTGCCACCGGAATGGGATGCGGATGCCCCCGCGCTGCCGTTGGAATTGCCACTGTGGCCTTTTCCACCTGTTGTCGACATGATCACGGGATTGCCGGGAACGTCGATGGCATAATTGCCACCGTCGAAGTTCACGATCATGGAGTGACCGCCGGTGCTGGCGTGATGGTGATTTTCTCCCTCCACCCCCGTTGAGGATACCTCTATCCCGACATTTGAAGACGAGGATTCGGTAAGATCTGAAGTCAGATTTTTGAAATCGAACGTGTAAGCATCCGAATAACTCGTGGAAGCAGGCACCGCTGTATTAACGTAGGATTCCAGATCTCCTGTGCAGGTCACGACAGAGGCGCCTGTTGTGCAGTCGGCCCAAGCGTATCCAGCAGCAAATCCTTGACCAATGGCGATAGCCACTGCGCCGCGACGCAGCATATGGATTTTCATCCAATCACTCCCTCCACATGCGGCCATCAGAAGCCGCAGCAATAACCACTAGATTTTCGGCTTACCGCAGCCAGGCTTAGCCTTCTCCGCCCCACCTCTTCTGGTTGAAAGAGTGGCGGGAAAAATCGCTTAAAATGTACCTGGTGGGCGCAACCTTGGGTAGTCTTGCCAGGTCAGACTCATCGCGCAAAAAACGCCTAATTGGCGTTGATTCGTCTCAAAAGCTGTCCCATTGGTCTCAGGACCGGCAAGACTGCTGATGTACTACGTATGAATGAGAATCAGGCGGCCGAGTTTAAACAGCATAGACTGCGGTAACCTGAGGGCGGGCGTTTACGTCTGCGCAAATCAACCGCCGCAATAACAGGCAGTGAAGTCCTGTCGGTTCAGGTTTGTGATCGCACAGCTGTAGGCGGTGAGCTCGGCGTCAGGAAGCTTACCGTGCCCGAGTTCAGTCAATCGGCGGTACGTTGCGGCGGCCTGCCCTCCTGTTTCGGCGCGGACTGCAAGATCGGCAACCGCCTCAGGAGAATAGCGTTTGAAACCATAGGCATCGGAAAAGCGGTATGCGAGGCGCCAGTCGCCTGGAACCGCCATCGACGCGCTTTCCAGATTGGCAAGATAATACGTTGATAGATCACTCGGCTGCCCGCTTTGCGTGTCGTAGGTCACGATCTCGAAGCCTGGGTTCTGATTATAAACCGGGCTGACGGCGGGCACGATTTTCTGGGCGATGCTAGGCTGCGCCTTTGAATCGATTAACAATCGATAGCCGTCGGTATGAATGTGGCTTGCGAAACTTGCGAGAATGATCGGTTTGTATTCGCGCATCGTTTCCAGAAGCTGGGCAGAGAGACTTTCCTGGAGAAATGGCACGACCTTGTCCGGGCACGCCGCCGCGGATGCGTTTGCGGTTGTATGAGGATCGATTCCCCACGGGATATGCTGAACCAGCCATACCGAGCCACCTGCACTTTTTTGGCCCTCCAACTGTTCCCGCATCCAGTTCATCATGGCATTCGCAGCGGCCTGGCCATCAGCGCCGCACCGGTCGCGGTACCGTTCCGACCAGAGCACGTTGTTGATCACCAGGATTTTCGTTTTCGGCAGCTTGGGATGGCGAACCGCATAATAGCCGCCGGCAGCGTAAGTTTCGTCGAAATCCTCAGCGAGCAAGTGTGCTCCGGCCATGCGGCGCACCATCTCCCTCGTTTCTGCAAGGTAGGTTCCCCCGGGCGTGATTTCGTAATCGCCGCAGCCGGAGTCATTGTTGCCAAGCACGACGAAAATCGGCTTTCCCGGCAATGCGCGGGAAATCGCATCTCCGATAAAGAGAGTCGTCTTTGTAGCGAGCGTCTGCACGTCGTTTTGCGATTGAGCCCCGTCCAGTGCGGCCGCAATCTTCGCCGAGAATTTATGCGCGAGAAGATCGCCTAGAACAATTCCAAAGTCCGAGCTAGAGGCTGCCTGCGAAAAGGACTCAAGGCTGGAAGCCAGCAGCGCATAATTCGTATCACTGCCCCACCTCGACATTTCCTGCTCTTCGAGCCCGTTGAAGATTGCTGGCCAATTCTCCACCGGATTGTTGACCAGGTCTCGTGCGAGGTTCGGCGGGTCGAACGGATTGAAGTGAATGTCCGTAATCAGAGCCGCATGTCCCAACTGCTCCTCGGAGCGAGCGGCTGCGGTGGTTGCAATCAGGGTGGAGAAGCCGATTGCAACAATAGTCCTGATCAGTCGATATCGCATTTATCAGTCCCATCTGCGTTCCTTGGCGCTGATCTTACACAATCGGGATCCGATTCGCGCGCACAGTCGTTCAAGGGTTTGAGGACGGCCGATTTCCCAAAGCAACGGTTTGGTGTAAAGCCGTGTCAACCGCGAGAAGCGGTTTGGTCCCGTCTTTCTGGAGCACATCCATTGTCGACTGAAACAGAGCAACGCATCGAGGCGGCGAGAGCGATTGCCCGCGATGCCGGTGAATTGGCTCTCACCTATTTCCGATCCATCGGCGACCTCGTGATAGAGGCCAAAGGCAAGCAGGATCTCGTTTCCAATGCCGATACCGAGGTGGAGATCTTCGTACGTAACCGGCTTGAAGAATTGTTTCCGCAGGATGGTATTGTCGGAGAGGAACATGACGACAAACCGAGTGCGTCCGGTTTCACATGGGTGATCGATCCGATCGATGGGACAGCCAACTTCGTCAACGGTATTCCGTCCTGGTGTGTGGCGATAGCCTGCGTCAGAGGCGACGAGACCCTGATCGGCGTGGTCTTCGAACCATGCCATAACGAGATGTTCTGGGCGGCCCGCGGCGCCGGAGCCTTTCTAAACGAGAGCAACATATCGATTTCCGATACCGATGGGCTTCATAACGGCAGCACCGGCGTCGGCATGAATGGCCGAACGGATGCGATTTTTGTCACCCGGCTGATTGAAATGCTGATGGCACGCGGCGGTGTCTTCTATCGCAACGCTTCGGGAGCCCTGATGATGTCTTATGTAGCGGCTGGCCGGTTGATCGCTTATGCCGAGCCGCACATGAACGCCTGGGATTGTCTCGCCGGACAGTTGCTCATCGCCGAAGCGGGTGGGCGTATCGAAGACCAGTCCGCCAGCGACATGCTTGAGCGCGGTGGCAGGGTCGTAGCCGGCGCGCCAACGGTGTTCGATGAACTCGTGTCCATGGCGGACGAAGCGTTTCGCAAATAGCTTTATGCAATACGGACGCGCCCGGTCCGGGCGCGTCCATTCCGGTTCAATCAGGCGTCAGCAATTGCCGGCGCGATGCGCACAGGCCATGTTGAGGATCTGAATGAACTCATTGTTGAGGATCGAGCTTCCCTGTACCTTCGGGCCGGTGTTGATGTACCCGTAGGACGTAACGCCAACCAGTCGGTTGGGCGAATTGAAGCGAGCGCCCTGCTGGCCCTGGGCCTTCACGCCAAAGTTCTCGACCCAGCCGCCGCCTGAGGATCCGCCGCGCATGTCGGAACCGTAGAGGACGGTGTTTTGAGCCGCACGCTGGTGGCTTTCCGAGTCGACTTGATGCATGATTTCACCGCGATCGTGGTTGCCAGGATAGCCGATCTTCTTGGTGTGGTTCGGGAATAGCGCGTTGGTTCGATAGCCGGCCCAACCGGTGACGTCACCGATCTTGCGCGTTTGGTTGCCAAACCGCCGGTCCTCGACTTCGATGATCGCAAAATCCGCCTTGTTGGGAACATTGCCGTTCGATGTTGCCCAAGATCCGGTGGTGACGACCCAGCGCCAGTTCCAGGCCTGATAGGGAGCCTGGCCGTTATGATAGGCTGGGACGAACAGGAAGCGATTAAAGAAGCCACCTGAACCGCCAGAGCCACTGTGGACGCAGTGTCCGGCGGTCAGGATCAGCCGTGGTTTGATGACCGTGCCTGAGCAGATGAAGTTACCGCCACCCGGCTTCGAGAAGAACAGCTTGCCGTGGACCCGGTAGGGGTAATGCAGACGTGCGGACGTTGGCACCAGTCGAGAGCTTGAGAAGAAGGCACCGGATGTTCCGGCCGCCTCCGGCTGCGAGTCCTCGTCAACCACCGGCGGACGGGCCTCGGAGAACAGCATGTCGTCCATATCCGGCTCCACGCCGGTATCTTCCGTATACGCACCATTGTCGATCACACTCGGTTCGGTCGTGTTTGCTTCTTCGATGTTTTCGGTGATGGACTCGTAGGATTCAGTCGGCTCCGGCAATGGCTGAAGCTGAGCGCCAAACAGGGCCTGCGGTGTCCAGTGCCCCTCCGGATCACGAGCCGTGACCGGAGCCGCGGTCTGGTTTTCGGTTGCGACGGGCTCCGGTGCCTGGGCCTGTGCCACGGCAACTGGGCTCGCGGCAAAGACAGCAACCGCAATCGTCATCAGGGAAATCTGTTTCAGTCTGGTAGAATAAGCCATTTCGGACTCCTTTGGGTGTTTAGTCGGCCCCAAGGGCCGTTGCCGGTCATTTTCCTGCGTTGCAGACCGGTCAGGTTGTGCCCCACCCGTTTCTTCCAGAATCAGTCGCTTGTGCCGGTCCCTTGGGAACCCGGTTCGCTGACCGAGTCGCCGTCCCCGGCTGGCGTTCCTCCCTCTGTTTCGGTTAGGTCCTCGTCATCAACCGCCGGCAATGGCAACGGTTGGGCATTTCTGCGGTCTTCGGGCACCCGGAAAGCCTCCGGGCAATTCTCCGTATTGACCTCATCGCAATTCTGTTCGCCTTCTGCCGGGGTTTCACCGGACCCGGCTTCGCTGCTGACAGGTGGTGGTGTTCCACCCTGTGAAATCGACATGACGTCTCCATCGTTTCCCGTCGGGTCACCGGACCGGCGTAGCCAGTCTGCGAGCGCTCTTGCGTCCACCGCGGTGTTGTGGCGACCGGAATCGGGATCGAGACCGTGACCGATCTTGTGCAAGCCGACGACGCTTCCATCCGCTGCCACTACCGGAGAGCCGGAACTCCCCTGTTCGGTGTCACATCCGTGCTGAAAATCCGCATTGTGCTCATCTGTTCCACCGCTCGGAAGCGTCGAAGCGGAGCAGCCCTCGACCGACACCATCTTGGGGCTGCCACCGGGATGCTGGACCAGAAGCAGCGGTTCGTTAAGGGCAACGGGCCTGGCGGCCAGTTCCAGCGGCTTACGTGCGTCATCTGCCTCGTCCGGACGTTTCGCCAAGACGAGAGCCGCAGCATCGATCACGGTATCTGCGCCGAGAAAGGTTCCGCATCGGTACTGATCTCCGAGCGAGATGCCGCCATGAGACAGTTTCTGATAACCGAAAACGGCAATGGCCGTATCGCAAATGGCCTGGCTGTCAACGCAATGGGCGTTGGTCACCAACTTGGTCGGTTCCACCAAAAATCCGGAACAGGTGAACTTGGAACCGTCGCGAACGTATTCAAGTTTGGCGATGGAAGGCGAAACACGCTGGACTTCCTCTGCCAAGGCGCCGTCATAGAGTGCCACGTCAGTCAAACCATTGACGTCACCAACCAGCGATTTTTCGGCCACGGCGTTGAAGTCGAAAGCGATGGCAGAAAGCCGGAAAGACAACTTTTCAACCGCTTCGGAACCGCGTACGCGAACCGACAAGCTGCCGCCGGGTGCCAGCAGGGACCAGACCTGGGAGCGGCCATCAAGGTCATCAAAGGCGAGTGTTTCTATGATGTTGCCAGAGCCATCGGCGAAATCGATGAAATAGTCGCCGGGTCCCGCCAGTTGGATTTCGTCCACCAAAATGCGCGACCATTGCGGCACGCTGCTGTTGTGAAAAGGCAAAGTCCTGTTGAATGCCCACACTATTTGACCGCCGAACAGCTCGTCCGGGTTGGTGGGGGGAAACGGAGCGTCGACCGAAATCACCGGTCCTTCCGCAAATGGCACAATCCGAGCCTGCGAGAATGTTGGATCGGATAAGACAACTGATCCGAATATCACGCTGGCCAGGACCATCCCGTTCAGGCGCTTGATCATGGTCGCGTCCGCCTGATGAAATCGCGAACACGATCAAGCGGGATGTTGATGCGCCGTTGGGGAGCTTCGCAATCTTCTCCGCGACTGTCTTCGATCTGAAAGCGCAGAATCCGCTTGTCACGCCTGGTGCCAAAGTCGCCATTCACGCGCCGGAGTATCTCCGAATTGGACTTGATGTAGAATGCGATGTAACTGTCGGTCTCTTCGTCATAGTAAAGGCGCCGGACTTCGTCCAAGTTGAAGTGGACGGAGCCAAGGCTCTCGAAATTGACCGGATTTTCGCTGTCGATTACGAAATCGCCGGCCAGCAGATCACTGCCGTTGTCGAAACTCAGTTTCTTGGCCTGACCAAGATAAGCACACCCGTCATCCAGCCAGAGCTGGTCGCGACGAAATTTGAGTGCCGCGGCAACGTCGACGATCCCGCCATTGACGCCGTGTTTCAGCGATGGAACCAGACGGGACGTGTAAATCAGTCGTTGAATGGCAGCGCGGGGCGTCAGTGTCTCCTTGGACATGACCAACGCAGCAGCCGAGGTGGCAATGATGGTGGACTGCGACGTGCCGGAGGCTGCCGCCATTTCATGCTGGCCGACAGTCGACCAAATGTTTCGGCCCGGTGCGGCAAGATCGAAGGCTTCCCAACCTATATTGGTCTCAGTGCCATCGCCGAGCAGGCGAAACCCCGACCCGTCTTCCGTACGCTCAACGGCAACGATACCGGCGACGTTTGGATGGGAGAAACAGGCCGGACGGGTGTTGCACACTCCGTCATTGGCGTTCGTGCCTTCATTGCCGGCTGCGGCAAACCAGGCGACGAAATTGCTGGTCTGGTCGATCAGATCGCGGATTTCGTCTCGTTGCCCGCCACCGTCGACCGGCGTGTAGGCCCAGCTCAGATTGATGATGGTAGCGCCGTAATTGAAAATGGCTTCGCGCAGGGACACCGACAATTCGGACACGTAGTTCTCGTCTCCGCGCAGCCGATCAATGTCGATAGGAATGACTTTGAAAGTGACATTCTCATAGTGGCTAAGAAGACCGGCTCCACCGCGCCGATTGCGCTTTGCCGCAGCGAGTCCGAGGATGTGCGTCCCGTGGAACTCCCGCAGCCAGGGGCTTTCCTGAATTTCGCAATCGCTGCCATTGGCACCAGCCGTATCGGAAGTCGGTCCTGAAACAGTGGCGCTTTCGAATGTGCCGGGTTCGGGCAGCATCTCGATGCGCGCCGCTTCGAAATCGCAGTGAGCGATGTTGGGCTTGTGATCGACGATGACGATGGTGATCGGGCGGGCGTTCTCGTGCGGCTTCGGCATGCCGTGTCGCGCCACATTGAAGAACTGTTCGAAGACATCTCGCTGTCTGTCGAATTTCGGCTCTTCCTCGGGCAAGGATTTATAGTCTGCGGCGAACCGACCCTGAATATTATTGCCAATCCCGCTCAGCAGTCGTTTGTAGCCGGGATCATTGAAGCTGTGCCTCTTTGCGCGAGGCATGCGCGAGTAGGACGGGCTCATTGCTTCTGAAAGGCTCAAACGCACCGTCAGATAAGGCACCAAAGCGTAGGCATCCTTGGCATCCTTGGAAAAGCTTGGGAGCACCTTCATGACCGATCGCAACTGGTTTTGCGCCGTCGTCCTGTCCTGAGAGGCGATCGAATAATCAGTGACGCAGAACTTGCTGGCCGTATCGAGACACGCGGGAACGCGGCTGACCTGCGCAGCCGTAACCAGCGCGTTCGTGTTGGTGCGGAAGCGTTTGCCATTCTCCTGGCGGAACACCTGAACAATCTTGACGTCCGGAATAATCAGAGTGCTGCCGGCCGAAGCCCTCCAGCGGGTGCTGCCTGAAATTCTGTAGCCGGCAATGTGGGTCGTATCCGACCGCCGCTCACGACTGTTTGCGTTGCGCTTGGATCTGGAGCAAATTTTTGGATTGAGATCGCACAGCAATGCGTCTGCCGCACCGCTGACATTGCCCACCCAGGCGCCTGAACGGCGCATGGTATCGCCCGGGAACTCGCCCTTGCTGACTCGGACACGGCGCAGAGGCAACCGGCCGGTGTTGTGCAGCGTGAGGAGCAATGCCTGCTGGGCAGACGATGCCTCACTCTGGCTGGCGGCCCTTGCACTCCAGGTGACTTCGGCCGTTTGGGAGGTCAGTGCTTCGGCCGGTGTGACACCACCATTCGCAAGGACAAGTGCCGCCGCCAGGGCGAGTTTTCCGGGCAGCGGCACGTCACATCCGCGCGCTGCCATTATCAATGTACCGCGAGCTCTGGTCCTCAAGACCTTCCTTTGGACAGTTGCTCCGCTCTTTCGTCTTTTGCGCGCCAGCCAGCTCCACATGCCGTCGCCTCCTCGGTTGCGATCAATATTGATTGCTGCAAAACACTTTTTTTGATCCCAATATACAATATTTCCTGCCCATTCGGCGGTTAATGAACTCTCAACATGAAAACTAAAATACAATTGCTTGTATTTATTTGACTTTCACCGAGACTGTAACATTTTGCCGCCATTCGTTCCCGAGGTTCCCGGGATTGGTAGCAACGGGTGGCGTGGAACACGTTTTCGGCCCACGCTACCCGTTGCATTCCTTTGTAAACCAGCCCGGTGGGGCTCAGGGCCGGTACGTTCAAAACATAGGTAGCGAGGCCACCTGGCACATCACCCATATGGGTGACCGTCAACTTTTTTTCCGAAACTTTCTTTGTTACGATCAGAAGTATATTCGAGTAACGCATTGGGGCGCGAAATGACACTCGAAGGAGAAACGGTCCGCGATCTGATTCTCGACATCTATGACACCGCTCTCGATCCAAAGGTGTGGCCGGATGTCCTTGACGAGATTGCAACCTTCATCGGTGCGCGTGGCGCGTTCCTGTTCGAGCTTGAGGGCGAAGAACCGGAACGCTCTATCACGGCTCCCTGTTACAGTAGCAAGTACAAGGCCGAGATGGTGCTGGGATATCTGTCCCGTCACAACCGGCAGGAACTGATCGACCAGGATGCCCTTGCCTATCACTCGCGCGTGTCCGACGGCATCGAACTAATCGGTGAGGAGGTTCTCTATGAGAATCGAGCGGAATACCTGGATCGCCCCAATGTGAAGGAGATGATCAGCAACGGCCTCTATCATCGTGCCGGTGCGCTCCTGAACAAGGACTATATCCGGCACGGCCGGTTTGCACTTCAGTTTTCCCGACAGGATGGCCCGCTGTCGACCGAGAACCGCCGCAAAGCAGCGCTGGTCCTGCCGCACGTCGCCAAGGCCCTGAGTATTTCGCGACCCACATTGCAGTTGGAGCGCCGGTACAACAACATTCTCGGTAGCCTCGACCTGCTTCAAATCGGTGTTTGCGTGCTCTCCAATTCGGGATCCGTCGTTTTCACCAACAGTGAATTCAACCGACAGGTCGAGGCGTATTCCGTTTTCCGCATGACCAGCGATCGCAAGCTGGAACTCAACGACTGTAATTTGCGCAACGAGCTCATGGAGATGCGAAAGGACGTGTCCAACCACGGACGGTGCGGCGCCCGGCCGCACAAGGAAGCGATCATCACCGATCGCGATGTCAACGCCCGAGCCCTGTGCATTGAACTATGCCCTATTTCGAGCGTCGATGAGCTCAACGACCAAATTGAAGGCCACATCATATACAGCCTGGATAGCGCCATGGCGGTCAAGATCGACGCCGGAATGGTGGCAAGGGCCTTCAAGCTGACGCATGCAGAACAGGAAGTGCTCGACTATCTTTCCCGCGGATTGACCAATTCGGAGATTTCGGAGCGTCGGGAGAAGTCCATCGAAACGGTCAATTCGCAGGTCAAGTCGATCCTTGCCAAAACGAACTCGGCCAATCGGACTCAATTGTTGAGATTGGTATCCAGCATCAGCACGAATTACGTACGCGATCCGGCCGATGAGCCATTGGCAAATCACCAATATGGGTGATGCCGGTCGGCGCTTCCGCTCTGTAATCGTGGGAATCCGCCGCAATCGGGTGCGGCCTGGAAGAACAATGTGCAGGGGAAACTGATATGCCGGCAAACAAACAGCTGAAATGGCTTGCTCGTGCGGTTGGGCGCACAATAATTCCCATAGCCCTTGTTGCCGCTTTTCAGCCGCTTCCCGCCAGCGCTCAACTTATTCAAAACAGCATCTGCACGGACGACCTTTTCTGTCTCGATCAGGGATGGACGGACGACGAGCGCGCCTGGTGGTACACGGTTTCACAGGGGTCTCGTCTGCTGCCGCTGGATTGGGCACTGGCACTTGAGGTGCCGGAGTCGCAGGCCAAGTTTTTCGGTGGCGAGAATATGCAGGCACTGGGCTACCTGGAAAATCCGCCCTCCGATGCCAATCCACATGGGTTGCCGCTCGGGTTCGCAGTTGATCACGACAGTTCGTCCAGCGCAGACCTGATGTGCAACCGGTTTCCCGAAACGTGCGATGCCAGGACAATGCGCAAGCCCTGGATCGGTCTCAATTGCGCCGCATGCCACACGAGTGAATTGATCCTCGGCGATAAACGCGTCCGCATCGAGGGCGCCCCCGCCCTGGCCGACTTCCAGGGTTTCATCGACGGCGTTCTCTTTTCCTTGCGTGCCACGGATCAGGACGAGGCCAAGTTCAGACGGTTTGCCGATGACGTTCTAACGCCCTCTGCATTGCCGGCCGATCGAGACAGTTTGCGCGAGCAACTGCGCGAACAGATCGCCTGGCGTGAGCTTTTGTTTGAAAAAAACCGCACGCCGCTGGTGCACGGTCATGCCCGGCTGGATGCGCAGGGCTACATTCTGAACAAGGTTTCCTCGGTTTCCGGTGCCGAAGAGGACCCCTTCCCATCTCCGTCGGACGCCCCCGTCAGCTATCCGTTTGTCTGGAACACGGCTCAGCAAAGCCAGATCCAATGGAACGGTATCGCCAAGAACTTTGCAGAATTCGAGCTGTTTGGCGACAAGACCGACTTCGGCGCGCTGGTGCGCAATACGTCAGAAGTCATCGGGGTTTTCGCCCATATCGAAGCTGACAGACGACGGGCTTTCAAAGGATACCGTTCCAGTCTGCGACTGCAGAACATGGTCGAACTGGAAAGGCTGCTGGGCAAACTGAAGTCGCCAATATGGCCGGCAGATGTGTTGCCGCCACTTGATGCCGAAAAGGTCGCACGAGGCCGTGTGTTGTTCGAGGGCAAGGCCGATTGTGCGCGTTGCCATGCGCATCTCGGCCCACATGATCTCGTGTCACCGGCAAACGATCAGATGACGCCGCTGGCGGAGGTGAATACGGACGTCTTCACCGCCTGCAACACCTTTCTGCATCAGTCGCTGGCCGGTAATTTCGAGAACCAGTGGGAATTCGCCTACACGGGAGATGTCATTGAGCGGGAAGATTTCACCCGCAAGATGCTGGTCAATGCCTCGGTCGGCGCAATCGTTTCCGAGACGCCCAGCATCTTCGGCCTCATTTTCAGCGATGTCTTCAACGGTGCGCGAGCGCGGTTTCTGGGTTTTGCGGAAAGCATGACCG
This sequence comes from Hoeflea sp., assembly GCA_965228435.1. Classification (GTDB taxonomy): domain Bacteria; phylum Pseudomonadota; class Alphaproteobacteria; order Rhizobiales; family Rhizobiaceae; genus Hoeflea_A. Next base: position 6,805,206 of record OZ245818.1, read on the forward strand.
AGTATTTGCCCGGTGTGGATGACCCGCAAAAGAAAGAAGAGGCAAAGATTTGCCTGAACCAGACGGATGCCATCCTGGCCTACAAGGCACGGCCCCTCAATGGCGTCTGGGCGACGGCGCCCTATCTGCACAACGGGTCGGTGCCGACACTCTATGACCTGCTGCTTCCGGCCAGGGTCGCCAACTCGTCGGATGACGCCGGGTTCGGAACAACGACTGGAGACCATCGGCCTGAAAGCTTTGCTATTGGCCATCGTCAGTTCGATCCGGCCGACGTCGGATTTGTGCAGAACCCGGACACCGCTCCCTTCGTGTTTTCCGTCCGGGACGAAAACGGCGTGCCGATTCCCGGGAACTTCAATTCCGGTCATGACTACGGCAATGCCGACCTTACCGAGGAAGAAAGATCCGATCTGGTCGAATATCTGAAATCACTCTGATTGTTCGGCTGCAGCGACGGTTTCAGACGCTTCCAGCGCTTCGATCAATTCCGAAATCCGCTCGGTCACGCGGTCCGGACCGTAATGGGCGACGCGAATCAAGCCATCGAAATGGGTTGTCAGGGCGCGAATGTGCTCGACGGAGTTAACCACCAGGTACATGTCGCCCAGATAGACGGCAGCTCGCAATGGCCCGAACAAGGTGTAAGGCGCCGCATAGGCCTCGCGTTCATCGAACAGGAACAGACGGAAGGTCGGATAAAGTTCATCGATCAAAGTGATCATGTGCTCAAGCTGCTGCCGCCGCAGCCGGACCGGAAGTCCGCTCCAAACACCCTGCCCGCGGCTGAACTGCTCCAGACGCTGTAATGGCATGCAGACTTCCATGTCTGTCTCCGGGCGCCGAGAATAAACAAGCTGATCGCGGGCCTGCTGGTCCCTTGCTTCTCGTTCGTTGCGGTTTTGCGCATTGAATTCGAACGCCCTGACAGCTTCGGTCCTTAGCAGATCCGGAAGGGCCGTCGGAACGTAGCGGATCTTGTAACCCATGGCCTCCCGATGCCATTGCGCAATCATCTTGCTGCTTGTGTCCTGGGTTACCCTTTCAACCTCGAGCATAGGTGCAACGTCTTCGTCGAACGTCTCGTTGGCAATCAGACCCATGAGCCAGTCCAGCGAAACCCCGCAGGTTCGGGCGATCGAGCACAGGGTTTCTGCCCGCGGCAGCCGTGTCGATCCCGGCGCCAGAAATTGGCTGAGCGCCGAGCGGTCGATGCCGATCTGCTGGGAGAATCGGCTGAGGTTGAATCCCTTTTGGGCGATCAGCAACGCCATGCGATCGCGAAAGACTTCGGCAACGTCACGCTTGTCCGTGGATTCCAATTGTTGTGAATTCACATCATTTTTCATATTTCAATACAATTCACATTTTCCAAAACGTAATCTCATTTTTATTCGCGTATTCTCATATTGTCCATCGTTCTGGCCGCCCGCATATTGAGCCTCAAATATGGGGCCATAACCTAATGATTCTTAGAGATAAATCTGAATGGCGCACGGTAGCGCTGATTGCAGGCTGCTATCTAGCCTGGCTGTTCCTTTTGCTGATCCTGTCGAATTTTTCACCAATCCTTTCTGTATTGCTGCTCATTCCCGTGCTGACGTTGCACTCATCGCTGCAACACGAATGCATCCACGGACACCCCTTCAATCGTCGCGCATTGAATGACCTGTTGATCGGCCTGCCTCTCGGCCTCTTCATTCCGTTTCTGCGTTTCAAGGACGTGCATCTCGAACATCATCAGAATGCCAGCATCTGCGATCCCTATGACGATCCAGAAAGCTGGTATGTTTCGCAGGACTTCTGGCAGCATCTGCCCAAGCCGGTGAAGGCTCTGCTGAACATCAACAATTCGCTGGTTGGGCGCATGCTTCTCGGACCTGCGATCTCGATCGTGAGGCTGCTGATCAGCGACGGTCGAGCTGTTGCTTCCGGCGATCGGCGGATCCTTTTGTCCTGGGCAATCCACGCCGTCACAGCGGGCATGGTCGTGACGCTGGTCTGGCTTTCCGCCCTGCCGCTCTGGGCCTATCTGGTCGGCTGCTATGGTGGCTTTTCGCTGCTGATGGTGCGCACCTATCTCGAGCACCAGGCAGAAGAAAGCGTTCGCGCGCGCTCCGTTATCATTGAAGACCGGGGGCCGTTCAGCTTGCTCTTCCTGAACAACAATCTGCACGCCGTACACCATGCCTATCCGGCGGTTGCCTGGCATCAGTTGCCTTCGCTCTACCGACGCCACCGGGAGCGCTTCCTTGCCATGAACAAGGATTATCGCTTTGCCAGTTACGCTGACGTCTTTCGGCGCTTTGCGTTTCGTCGCAAGGAACCGGTGGCCTATCCGCTGTCGGGGAGCCGGTCCCAATGAGCGAAGGGGGGCCGGCCGTCGCCGCCCTTCCGATGTATGACTGGCCTGAATTGCGGGATCACACGGACGCCTTTTGGTCTCGGTTGAGGGAGAGCCTCCAGGAGTTCGGGTTCCCCGCTCCACGAAATCTCGACCGGGACAGGCCGGCCAACGATATCTGGCATGATGATCAACTTCTCCTCGGCCAGACCTGCGGCCTGCCGTATGTGCGGGATCTGGAGGCCGAGGTCTCTCTGGTCGGCACACCGGCCTACGAGATCGAATGCGGCGCGGGCAGCTATTACAGCGTCATCGTGGTGAACTCTGATTGCGCGGCGGTATCCCTTGGTGACCTTCAGGGTGGTCGCTTTGCCTACAACTCCCGCTGCTCGCAGTCCGGTTACGCCGCGTTCGCCTACGCTATCTGTTCCCAGTCAGCCGCGCCTTGCTTTGCCTCCAGTCTCGAAACCGGTGCACATCGCAGTTCGATCCAGGCCGTCGCCGATGGCATGGCGGATGTCGCGTCGATCGATGCGGTCACTTGGGAAATCGCACTTCGCCATGAGCCATCGGCGGCGCGACTTCGCGTGTTGACGACCACGAAGCCGACGCCGGGCCTTCCATTCGTATGCGCCAAGCGAAAAGACTGGAACGCCGACAGGATCCATATGGCAGTGGTGGAGGCGATGGCGGCGCTCGATGACAATTGTCGCCAGGCTCTGCTCCTGACCGGCTTTGCCCACACCACTCCTGCGGATTACGACGTCATCCGCAGCCATTTCGAATCGACCAGGAATATTGCCCTGTAGTCCACGGATCCGCGTGAGGTTTGGATATGGTTCGACGATCAGCAGCAGGGCGGCGGAGCCGGCAGCAGACCGGGTCTACGATATCGCAGCTCGAGTGGCGAGAGATCGAAAACACCTACCGATCCGTCGAGATCCTGTCAGAAGATCAGGTCGATGCGATTTGCGAGACTGCCTTCCGCATTCTCGAAGAAGTGGGGATGGATATCCTGCATGAGGATGCGCGCTTGATGCTGAAACGCGCCGGTGCGGATGTTGAGCCCAACGGCGATCGGGTGCGGTTTGACCGGGGTCTCATCACTGAAGCGCTGGCAAAAGCTCCGTCCGAATTTACGCTCGAGGCACGCAACCCGGCTCACTCGCTCCGGATCGGCGGCAACCGGATCGCCTTCGGATCCGTGGCCAGCGCCCCCAATGCAAGCGACATCAAGGGCGGCAGGCGATCGGGTAATCAAACCGACTACCGCAATTTTCTTCGCCTCGGACAGATGCTCAATATCGTGCATTTCTTTGGTGGCTATCCGGTCGAACCGGTCGATCTGCACCCATCGACGCGCCATCTCGATTGCATCCGCGATTTCGTCATGCTGACCGACAAGGTCTACCATGCCTACGCGCTCGGCCGCGAGCGCATCGCCGACGCATTGGAGATTACCCGGCTTGCCCACTCGACCGATGAGTTGGCCGCGGCAACAAGACTTTTCACGATCATCAACACGTCGTCGCCGCTGCGGCTCGACGGCGTCATGATCGACGGCGCCTTCGAGATGGCCAAAAACAACCAGCTCTGCGTCATCACGCCGTTCACGCTGTCCGGGGCCATGAGCCCGGTGACACTCGCCGGAGCGCTGGCACAACAGCATGCCGAAGCCATCGCCGGCATGGCTTTGCTGCAGCTTCACACGCCTGGTTGCCCCGTGGCCTATGGCGGGTTTACCTCGAATGTCGATATGAAATCGGGGGCTCCGGCATTCGGCACTCCGGAAAACGCTCGCGCCGCCTTGATCGGGGGCCAGCTCGCCCGAAAGGTTGGCGTCCCCTACCGGTCGTCAAACGTGAATGCTTCCAACTGTGTCGACGCCCAGGCCACCTACGAGAGCCAAATGTCCCTTTGGGCCGCGGTCCAGGGCCACGCCAACCTGCTGATGCACGGCGCCGGGTGGATAGAGGGCGGATTATGCGCTTCGTTCGAAAAGATGATCATCGATGCGGAGATGCTGCAGGCGATGGCCGAGTTTTTGCGGCCGCTGACGGTGGACGATGCGTCGCTTGGTCTGGAAGCCATCAAGGATGTCGGTCCCGGCGGGCATTTCTTTGGCACTTCGCACACCCTTGAGCGCTACGAATCGGCTTTCTACGCTCCGCTTGTCTCAGACTGGAACAATTTTGAGAACTGGCAGGACAATGGGTCGAAGGACGCAACTCTCCGGGCGCACGAAATCTACCAGCGCATGCTTGACGCGTATCAGCCGCCTGCCATTGACGTTGCTGCCGCCGAAGCCATCGACGACTTCGTCGCGCGCCGCAAACTCGAAGGCGGCGTAGTTGAACCATAAAACAAGTCTGAAAGGACGACCATGACGGCTCCCTCCTATGACGCCATCATTATCGGCGCCGGTGTTATCGGTGCCTGCATCGCCTACGAACTCTCGAAGCGAGGCCACAAGACACTGTCGGTCGATAAGCTTCCAGAAGCTGGATACGGATCGACATCCGGATCCTGTGCAATCATCCGAACCTACTATTCGGCCTTTGAAACCTGTGCTGTTGCCTACGAAGGCTGGCACTACTGGAAGGACTGGCAGGCTTATGTCGGTGGAGATGACGATCGCGGCCTGATCGAGTACCACAACACCGGTTGCCTGGTGATCAAAACCGATCATAACAAACAGCTCACCCGCGTGTGCGAGATGATGGATCGCCTCGGTTGTCCGTACGAGCATGTCGAAACCGAAAACATTCCCACTCGGTTGCCGAATGCCGATACGCGGCAATACACGCCGGCCAAACGCCCTGAAGATGAGGGCTTCGGGCTACCGACCGGCCCGGCTGTCCCGGGCGCCGTGTATTTTCCCTGCGGCGGATATGTCAACGATCCGAAGCTGTCGGCACACAACGCGCAGCGGGCTGCAGAGCGTCACGGGGCGGAGTTTGTCTTCAACGCCGAGGTGGCTGAAATCCTCACCGAGAATGGGCGCGCGGCTGGGGTCGTTCTCACCGATGGGCGAACATTCAAAGCGCCGGTAGTGGTCAATGTTGCCGGCCCCCATTCGTCAAAAATCAATGCGATGGCCGGCGTGGATCAGTCGATGTCGATAACCACACGGGCACTGCGCCATGAGGTAGCTCATGTGCCGGCACCCGACGGCGTCGATTTCGAGGCCGACGGTCTGGTCTTTTCCGACAGCGATATTCAAACCTACTGTCGTCCGGAAATCGGCAATCATATTCTCATCGGTTCGGAAGATCCTGAGTGCGACGAGAAGGAATGGGTCGACGATCCGGACAACTACAACACGGAATTTTCCGAGCAATGGAACGTGCTGGCGATGCGGATGGCCCAGCGGCTCGAAGGCCTGCGCATTCCATCAAAGGCACAGGGCGTGGTTGCGCTTTATGATGTCACGCAGGACTGGATGCCGATTTACGACCGCAGTGATCTGGACGGCTTCTACATGGCGATTGGAACCAGTGGGAACCAGTTCAAGAATGCGCCGGTAGCAGGCAAGATGATGGCGAGCCTCATCGAAGCTTGCGAGAATGGCCACGATCATGACCGGGATCCGTTGACTTTCAGGCTCGAGCACGTCGGTTGCGACATCTCGCTCGGCGCATTCTCACGTAACCGGGAGATCAATCAGGACTCGAGTTTCTCCGTCATCGGGTGAAGCATCAGCATGTTCTCACCGGTGTCCCCGGCGAGACGGTATCCAAGCGACTGGAGGTGAGCAACGCAATCCTCCTGCCAATGCTGTCTCAGCACCGTTTCGATAAGGATCGCACCGGGCCATAGCGCTTCATGTTCGGTCGTCATCAATGGCATCAAGGCCTGGTCCTCATACCCTTCGATGTCGATTTTCAAGAGATCGACGTTGCGGACCAGATGGCTTTTCAGGGCATCCGCGAGCGGAACGATTTTGATGTCCACCTGTTCCTTGTCTCCGGCGGCATCGGGAAGGATCGATGCAGTCCCGATGTTGGTTCCTCCACTTGAATAAAGCTGCGTCTGGCTCCTGGCCGGTCCGACACCCCGATTGATGGTTTCGATCCTCGAAAACCCGTTCGCCTTGGCATTGTAAAGCAGCTTGCTGTAGGTACGGGGGTGCGGCTCGAAGGAGACGATGCGCGCACCCTCGCCACAGACCTTGGCCACAAAGAGCGTATAAGTCCCTATGTTCGCACCGATATCGACAAACACCATGCGCGGTTTGAGATAGGGCTTGATCAGCGCCCGTTCCGGCAATTCCGGCAAGACACCGCGACCGACCGCAATGCGGTCGCAGTAATTTTCCATCGGATATGCTCGGATCTTGACGCCCTCCGCCTCGACGTCAAACGGTCCCGAATAGCGCCGGGCAAAACGCTTGCGGATGAACTTGCGAACCTTGCGGTCAAGATTTTTATGGGTCGCCAGTTTCCATGCGAGTCGAGGCGCGAATCCCGGTTTTCTGCTACCGAAATGCGAAATCAGATCCAGACCGCTGCTTGTTTTCAATTTCGTCCGTCCCAACACCGGTTTCAAGACATAACAATCGCAGAAAAAAATGGAACCGGGAATTGGGTTTGCCCCATGCCGGTTTCCGCGCGCAGTTGAGCACCCAAATGACACAGGTCCGGCTCACTTAGCTTCACATTATCGCAAATCTGCCGTGACATAGGTAAAGCAAAGACGTATTTAGCAACGTTAGGACGGCTATGCCGACAAAAAAGGGGAACAGATCGAATCGATACACGCTTGGGGGTCGATCGGTCGCATGAAATAGAATAGACGGGAGCCGCTTCGCCTTGGATATCGGGAGCTCAGCAGCAAATCTGCTGCTCTACAGCCACGATACGTTCGGCCTGGGCCACATCCGACGCAATCGGAAAATCGCCCTCGCCCTGGTCGACCGGTTTCCCGGGCTTACGACGACAATCCTGACAGGTTCGGGACTTTCGGATCGATATGCCCCACATCCGAGGATCAGGTTCGTCGAGTTGCCACAGGTTGAAAAGCTTCCTGACGGAACGTACCGCTCGGCAGAACCCGGACAGAGCTATGATCAGACGATCGAAACCCGAAGCCGACTCATATGCGAATGTGCTCAATCCACGCATTTCCAGATATTCGTTGCGGACAAGGAGCCGCTTGGTCTCTCCGGTGAATTGAACAGCGCACTCGACCATCTCAAACAAACCAATACCGAACTCGTCCTGGGATTGCGTGACGTCCTCGATGATCCAGAAACGGTCCGGACCGAGTGGCAGGACAAGGGTATCCTGGACGTGATCGAGGGGCTTTACAGTCAAATCTGGATCTACGGCTCTCGCGATTTCTACAATCCGCTGAAGGGCATGGGCCTTTCTGATGCGGTCATGGATAGCTGCAGCTATACCGGGTTCCTCTACGACCCGCAGGCGGACCTGTCCCAGGCTCCCGCGCCCGATCTCCCCTCCAACTACCTGCTGGTCACCGCTGGTGGTGGTGGCGATGGTGCCTTCTTGATGAACGCGGTCCTTGCCGCCTACGAATACGACCCCGGCATTGCAGTTCCCGCGATCCTCCTTCTTGGCCCCTATACCCAGCCCGAAAAGGCTGAAACAATCCGTCGGCGAGCAAGCGCGGTTGGTGCGATGGTTATCGATTTCGACGCTGAACCGGAAATTCTGATCGAGCGCTCCAAAGCCGTCATCGGCATGTGCGGATACAATACCTTTTGCGAGGTCATCGCCCGTGGCACGCCAGCGCTGTTCGTCCCCAGGCAGTCGCCACGCACTGAGCAACTGATACGGGCCGAGCGCGCAAAGGAACTTGGCTATGCGGATGTGATGGTGGCGTCCGAAGCAGACGATCCCGCCCAAATGGCGGCCGCAATCAGGCGTCTCACCAGCGGCGAAAACAAACCGTCCATTGCTTGCGAATTCGACACCCGCGGGCTCGAACGCATATGCGACATCGTCGCTGCCACTCTCAAACGACGTGACAACCTTACTTTAACGGTTGAGCGGGCAAGTCCATGACTGGCACAATCGTTGCCGTATTGAAGGGGTATCCGAGATTGTCGGAGACCTTCATCGCGCAAGAGTTGCTGGAGCTGGAGCGGGCCGGCTTTCGCCTGAAAATCGTGTCGCTTCGACACCCGACCGACAAGAAACGTCATCCAATTCACGACGAAATCTCGGCTGAGGTCAACTATTTGCCGGAGTACCTGCACCAGGAACCCATACGGGTATTCAGAGCCTGGTGGGCCTGCCGAAGAATGGCCGGCTATCGCGCAGCTCTCGGCACATTTTTCAAAGATTTTCGCCGTGACCTTACACGCAATCGCGTCCGTCGCTTCGGGCAGGCGCTGGTGATGGCACACGAACTCCCGCCTGAAACGGCCTGGCTCTACGCCCATTTCATCCACACGCCGGCTTCGGTGACCTACTACGCCCACATGATGAGCGGACATGACTGGAGTTGCTCGGCCCACGCCAAGGATATCTGGACTTCGCCCGACTGGGAGCTTCAGGAGAAGCTCGATGATGCACGCTGGACGGTGACCTGTACGGAAAGCGGATTTCGGCATCTCGAGGATCTGGCCAGTCAAAGTTCAATCGTCCGCCTTGTTCACCATGGCCTCGATCTGAAGCGTTTTCCGGTATTTCAACGACCTGCATCTACGCGGGATGGCAGTGATCCGAGCGATCCGGTGCGCCTGCTCACGGTTGGCCGAGCCGTTGAAAAGAAGGGGTTGGATACGCTGGTGGATGCACTCGCTCAACTTACGCCCGACATACACTGGACATGGACCCAGATCGGCGGTGGCGTTCTTTCCGACACTTTGAAAGCCCAGGCGGAAAAACTGGGCCTGTCGGATCGGGTCAAGTTCGCCGGTTCCCGGTCGCAGGCGGAGATCCTGCAGGCCTATCGGGAAAGCGACCTATTCGTCTTGCCCTGCAGAATTGCGGGCGACGGGGACCGGGACGGATTGCCCAATGTGCTGGTGGAAGCTCAAAGCCAGGGACTGGCCTGCATATCGTCTCCGATTTCCGGGATCGTTGAGCTGATCAAAGACGGTGAGAACGGCTTACTGACGCCGCCGAACGGACCTCAGGAACTGCGGGACGCCCTGCTGTCTTTGATTGGCGATCCCGCAAGGCGCGACCGGTTCGGGGCATCTGGCGCTGCCAAAGTCGTGCGGGAATTCGACCACCTTTCAGAAATCGGCCAACTCATAGAACTGTTCGAAAGCCACGGCGTCGCGCCCGACCGGGTTGAAGCCGCGCAATGACCGTGACGCGGGTTCTCTACTACGTTCAACACCTGTTGGGTGTAGGGCACGTGTTCAGGGCGGCCCGAATCGTATCTGCGCTGGTTGAGCATGGATTTTCGGTTGACCTTGTCTATGGCGGCGAAAAACTGCCGGACTTCGACCCGGGCGGTGCGCAGGTTCATTACCTGCCTTCGCTGGTTTCCCAAAAAGGAGACTTCTCCGTTCTGATCGGGCAAGACGGCATTCCGGCCGACGACGCCTACAAAGCCAACAGGAGGACCCGCCTGCTGACGATATTCCAGGAAAGCCGACCGGATGTCCTCGTAACGGAGGCTTTTCCGTTCGGCCGCCGTCAGATGCACTTCGAGCTGCTGCCCCTGATGGAGGCTGCGTCGGCCTTACCCGATCGACCGCTCATCTTCGCCTCGATCCGCGATATTCTGCAAACGGGCAACAAAGCGTCCAAGGACCGGCAAACCGTTGACCTGGTCGACCGCTTTTTCGATGGCGTTCTGGTGCATGGCGATCCTGACTTGATCCGTGTCGAAGACACCTTTCCCTTCGCGACGGAAATCGCTCAGAAGCTCTTCTACACCGGCATCGTCACGCCGCAGGCGACCGGCCCGGCGCCTGAACACTTCGATGTGGTCGTGTCTGCCGGCGGAGGACTGCTGGGGCGCGAATTGGTGTTGGCCGCCGTCGAAGCCAAGCCAAAAAGCGAATTCAGCGATGCGCGTTGGTGTGTCCTTGCCGGCCCCTATCTCGACGATGCGGACTATCAACGCCTTGAGCAAACTGCAGGTGACGGAGTAACAATCCGCCGCTTTATTCCACACCTGTGCCAAACTCTCACCGGTGCGAGCCTGTCAATCTCTTTGGCCGGTTACAACACGGTCGCCGATCTGATGGCTGCCGGATGTCGTGCAATCGTCGCACCGCAGTGGAACGACAAGGAGACCGAGCAACTGCAACGGGCCCAACTTTTAGCGAATCGGGGGCTCGTTGAAATGATCGGACATGAGGACAAGAACCCGGACACCATACTTCGGGCGATTGAGAACGTCATGGCGCGACCGGCGCCCGACTGGACAGGCGTCCGCCAACAGGGCGGAGCCACCACCGGTGAAATTCTGCGGAAAGCTCTCGCTGGTGGCGCCTTGCGCGCCTACAACTGACGGAGCCCTGCAATGTCCGGGCAAGTGGCATTTTACGCCCCGCTGAAGTCACCCAACCACCCGATTCCATCCGGTGATCGGCTGATCGCCCGGCTCATGATGCGGGCATTGGACCTTGCCGGTTATGATGTGAAATTGGTCTCGGAAACAATCAGCTACCAGAAGCGCCCCTCACCCGACCTTTACGAAACCAGACACAAGGCCGTTCTGGATGAGCGGCAACGCCTGATCGAGACCTGGGATAAATCGGTCGTTGATCGGCCATCGCTGTGGTTCACCTACCATCCCTATTGCAAATCTCCGGACTGGCTTGGACCGCCGATTTGCCAGCGTTATGGAATTCCATATGTGACCGCTGAAGCCTGCCGCACCCGCCAGAACACAGACGAAGAGTGGCGAGCGGGACGCAAAGCCGTGCAATCCGCGGTACGACTGGCCCGGGTGAATTTTGTCCTCAAGGACTCCGATTGGACCTATCTGGAAAGCGTCCTGCCGAACATGGCAACAGCGGTCCGCATAGCACCATTCCTCGATGTCGGCTCGCAGCCAGAGTCAGCATCAAACTCCCTCGACATCGACTTTGCGGTTGAGCGGCCTTTGCTGTTCGTGGCCGGGATGATGCGCCCCGGCCACAAGGCTGAAAGCTACCGGCTCCTTGCCGAAGCGCTGAAGCGTGTAGCGGATGCAGACTGGAACCTCGTAATTGCCGGCGAAGGGCCTGAGCGCCCGCACGTCGAATCGAGTTTGAGTTTTCTGGCGCCCGAACGTGTTCGCTTCCTCGGGAGCGTCGAACATGAAGCCATGTTCGGGTTGATGGATCGGGCGGATTTGTTCGTTTGGCCCGGTGTTGGGGAAGCCATCGGCATGGCCTATCTCGAAGCCCAGTCGCGCGGGCTGCCTGTGGCTGCCATGCGGACTGCGGGAGTGCCGCTGGTGGTTTCCGATGGCGTCGGTGGGCTGCTCAGCCCATTTGGCGACGTTGACGCATTTGCAACGACCATCGGGCGCCTTCTCAGCGATCCTGAATTGCGTCAGTCGCTAGGCTCCGGCGGCAGGGAATACGTTATGAAACACCATGACGTATCCGCCGTCGCCGAAACGTTCCGCCGAACGCTGGACCCGATCCTGTTGGCCGGCTGACGAGCCTACTCGTAAGGATCTGCCGCGTCGCGCAGTCCGTCACCCATGAAGTTGAAGGCCAGAATGACCAGGATCACCGGAACAACCGGTAGGATCAGCCACGGGTAGAGTACGATGACGTTGATGTTCTGAGCTTCGTTGAGCAGGACACCCCAACTGGTCACCGGCGGTCTGAGCCCTAGACCCAGAAAGCTGAGCGCCGTCTCACCAAGGATCATGGCCGGAATGGTGATCGTCGCTGATGCGATCAGGTGGCTCATGAAGCCGGGGATCAGATGGCGCAGGATAATGCGCCTGGGTTTGGCGCCCATCAATTGCGATGCCAAAACGTAGTCTTCCTCGCGCAGCGAAAAGAGTTTGGAGCGAACGGCTCGAGCAAGACCCGTCCAGTCAAGCAAACCAAGGATCACGGTTATTCCGAAATAGACGAGAATCGGACTCCAGGTGACCGGCAGAATGGCCGCAAGCGCCATCCAAAGCGGAATGCTCGGTATCGACTGCAGCACCTCGATAATGCGTTGCACCACAATATCGACCCAGCCGCCGTAGTAGCCCGCCAAACCACCAATGGTTATGCCCAGGAAGAAACTGACGGCAATTCCGATCAGACCGATCGTGATGGATATTCGCGCGCCATAGATGATTCGGGAAAACATATCCCGACCCAACTTGTCGGTTCCGAGCAGGAACAGCGTCCCGCCTTTTTCGACGCAGAACAGGTGAGTGTTCCCCTCAAACAAGCCCCAGAACCGATAGGGATCGCCTTCGCAGAAGAAGTTAACCGCATAGGATTTCGATTCATTGACCGCGTATTCGCGCTTCTGCAGGTCCATGTTGAGGGTGCGCACGCGTTGATAGACCCTTGGTCCGACGAATTTGCCGTCCTCGAAAAAATGAATGCCCTGGGGAGGCGCATAGATGAACTTGATATGCCGGTGGGCCAGATCGTAAGGAGCGATGAATTCGGCAAGTGCTATGACCAGGTAGCAAAACAGCAGGAAACAGGCCGAAAACAGCGCCAGCTTGTGCCTTTTGAACTTCCACCACATCAGCTGCTTCTGCGAGGCGAAATAGTATTTTTCCTGCGCAGGTGTCAGCTTCTCCGTGGCCAACGGATCGAAAGGCTCGGTCGACACATAGTGCTGTATGGCCTTGCCCTGAGGCGGCAACGGGGAATCGTTCATTTGTAGGCCTTCCCCTGAAGCCGGATGCGCGGATCGAGAAAGACCAGGGCAATATCGGAAATCAGTACGCCGATCACGGTCAAGACCGCCAGGAACATCAGGAAGGAGCCGGCCAGGTACATATCCTGGCTTTGCAGCGCTGAAATCAGCAGCGGGCCTGTCGTCTCAAGCGACAGCACGATGGCCACCACCTCTGCGCCCGACACCACGGCCGGAAGAATATTGCCGATGTCGGCAATGAAGAAGTTCAGCGACATCCGGAACGGATATTTCAACACCCCGCGCAAAGGCGGCACGCCCTTGGCACGCGCCGTAATGACGTATTGCTTCTTTAGTTCATCCAGAAGGTTGGCCCGGATCCGGCGGATCATGGCGGCCGTTCCAGCGGTGCCGATTACGATGACCGGAATGACCATGTGCTCCATGATGGAACCGAACTTCGCCCAACTCATGGGCTGGTTGATGTATTCTGGATCCATCAGGCCGCCTATCGACGTGCCGAACCAGGCCTTGGCAAAGTACATCATGATCAGAGCGAGCAGGAAATTCGGCGTCGCCAGCCCCAACAGACCGAACAGCGTAAAGCCGTAATCGCCCATGGAGTACTTGTGCGTTGCCGAATAGATGCCGATCGGAAATGCGATGAGCCACGTAAAGATGATCGTGACGAAGGATAGCAGCATCGTCAGAAAAAGACGGCTGCCGATCAGCTCCGAAACCGGCCGCTCATATTCGAATGAATAACCGAAATCGCCGTGGAACATGCCCCAAACCCACGTGAGATAGCGCTGCCACATGGGTTGGTCGAAGCCATATTCCTTCCGCAGATACTCGATCTTCTGAGGATCCACGGTCTCCCCGGATGCCTGCAATTCCGCCAGGTAGGACTCGAAATAGTCTCCCGGCGGCAGCTCGATGATCGCAAAAATCAGCAGGCTGGCGATGGCCAACGTCGGGACCATCGCCACAAACCGCAGGAAGATGTATTTCAGCATACTCCCAGCCTATTCCTCGAACCAGAACGTATCCGGTCGGTACACTCCGAAAAACGCCGAAGGCGACCACGAGTAGATACCGGTATCGGGCAAATTCCGGAGTTTGGTGTCAACCACGACCGGTTGAATGGTCTCACGGGCGATGCCGATCGAGAAAACCTGATCAGAATAGATTTCCAGCATTTCCGACCAGATTGCTTCGCGTTCCGCGTTGTTGGTCGACTTGCGCCAGTCCTGGTAGAGCTGCAGCAGCCGCTCGACGGATGGCAGGCTTGGCGGTTCGCCAGCCTGGCCAGCGGTCTGGGTGTACTGTCCCCAAACCGGCCAATTCGGCTGTGCGGGTGAGACCGGCGCCAGTTCCTCCGGATTGAGCTCCGGTGTCGCCAGACCGATGTTCATGCCCTTCTGAATGCTCATCATGGTCTCGCCCGTCAAGAACCGACGGCGATGGATATCGCGCTGCAGTGACCGGGTGAAAGTCTTGATGCCCAATTCTTCCCAGTGGTAGCGGATCAGCTCCAGAGCGTCGACTTCAGCGGCAAATTCACCGGCGCTTTCCACGATGATTTCCATCGGTCGGCCGTCGGGCAACAGGCGAACATTGTCCGGGCCACGCTTGTCCAGGCCCAATTCATCAAGAAGCTTGTTGGCCGTTTCCACATCGTGGCTGACCCATGCCTCCGCATACTTTTCCTTGAACAGCGGCGAGGTTTCCAGAACGGTATCACCGCCCACCTTGGCCAAACCGAAATAGAGCTGCTCGTTTAATTCGTCCCTGTTCAATCCGAGCGACAGAGCACGACGGAACCGGACATCCTGGTTCAGCTTTTGCCATTCCGGATCGGCCACGTTGAGATTGGGATACAGCGATATCGCCGAGGCTGCCCCGGTGCGCCAGGTCAGAACCCTGTAGTCCTGCTGTTCCTCTCCCTGCTTGAGGAAGGTGTAGTCGTCAAAGCTGAGATAGCGAGCCTGGAGATCGCTTTCGCCCGCACCAGCTTTGGCAGGAATAAGGTCCGTCGACCCCATCAGAAGCACGACGGTATCGATGTAAGGAAGCTGCTGACCATTGGGATCTACCCGATGGTAGTACGGATTGCGTGTGAATTCGAACCGCTTGGAGGGTCCGTCCGTCGTGTTACGCCAAGGCTGGAGCGTCGGCATTTCCGGGTTTTCCGGCCGATACTGGCGGCCGAGCCGCGTGTGCACTGCCGCCCAGTTGCGGAAATTGCCCTCCGTAACCATCTTCTCCAGCGTATCCGCATCGGCGTATGCCTTGTGATACTGCTTCATGAAATGCGCTGGCTTGTAAATGTATGCGGGCGATGCACCAGCAAGGCCAAGAGGGAAAGCCGGATTTGGCTCGTCCCATGTATAACGCACCGTGTGCTCGTCGATGACTTCAAACTTCGGCGGCTTGCCATTTGACAGGAGAACCTGGGGCAGACCGGCGCCGGACAGATCCTTGTTGTTGGCTACATCCTCGAAATAGTAACGAAAATCTTCCGAGGTAAAGGGATGGCCGTCGGACCACTTGTGCCCCTTTCGCAGATGCAGCGTGAAAATCCGACCTTCTTCCGATTCGAACTTTTCAAGGATATCGGGCACCAGTTCGTAGTTCGAATTGAAGCCGATGAGCCGGGCATAGCCATAAACGGTCATCATGCGGATGTCCTTGGCCTTGCCCATGAGCATCTGCAAAGTCCCGCCATATTGGCCGATCGTCTTTTCGGAACCGCCGAAGTCAACCACCAGCGGCGTATCAGGCAAACGCTGCTCCATTGGTGGTAAGGTTCCGGCCTCCACCATCGGGGCTAGATCCGACGGTTCTGTCAGTGCGTTTGCCGCTCCCCCCATCGCCGCGAGCATTGTCAATGCTGCGGCGAGCGAAACAATTGATTTCGTTGATTTTATCAAGCTCATGCTACCAACCTTGTTGTTTTATAACCGGGGCGGACCAAAACGAAATGATCCTCCCCGACTTCCTCCATTTCCATCGCTGCCCCCGGTCCTTCGGGCACGAATCTCTGATCCCAGGTTTCGTCCGTGCTGCTTTCCAGGATATCGGTTTTTCCCAACGCCAACGGATGATCGAGGTCGGTCGTTGGAATCGATTGCAGCAGGTTTCGCGTATAGGGATGGACCGGATCCCTGAAGAGCACCTCCCCTGGCGCTATCTCGACGATACGGCCACGGCGCATCACCGCTACGCGATCGGCGACATAATTGACCACTGCCAGGTTGTGGGAGATGAAGATCGTCGTCAAATTCAGTTCATGCTGAAGCCGAGTCAGCAGATTGAGGATCTGTGCCTGGACAGACACATCCAGCGCCGAAACCGGCTCATCGCAAATCAGCAGGTCCGGATCCAGCGCCAATGCGCGGGCAATTCCGATCCTTTGGCGTTGACCGCCTGAAAAACTGTGCGGATAACGGTTGAGAAAGGTTGGCGACAGGCCGACCATACTCATCAATTCATGCGCCCGCTCCCGTCGCCACTTGCCATTTCCAAGGCCGTGAATCTCAAGCGGTTCCGCCAGAAGGTTGAGCACCGTCGATCGCGGACTGAGCGAAGAGAATGGATCCTGAAATACCATCTGGATCTTGCGGCGCATGTTAAAGAGCGCCCTGGGATCGAGCGTCGCAAGATCGACCTCCCGCTCGCCTTCATTGTAGAGAATTTCTCCGGCAGACGGAGTGATCGCGCGCATGATCATTTTGCTGAGCGAGGTCTTGCCGCAACCGCTTTCTCCAACCAGGCCGAAGCATTCGCCATAGCGTATCGAAAAGCTGACATTATCAACCGCGATCACCCGGTTGGAGGCAGAGCTGACCAGCATGCTGCCTTTCTTCGACTCGAAGCTCTTTGTCACATTGCGCAGGGTCAGGAGCCGATCCTCCGGCGAATGCAGACGTTCCTTAGCGCGCTCCTTGAATGACTGTGGCAGATCCTGAGTTATCTCTCGCAGAGCAACTAGCTTTTCGCCGGGTTTCATGTCGAGCCTTGGCACCGCTGCCAGAAGCGCTTTGAGGTAAGGATGCTCGGCCCGATGAAAGATATCATCGAGCGTTCCTGCCTCCATGAGGTTGCCGTGGTAGAGCACGATCACCTCGTCGGCCATATTTGCGACAACGCCAAGGTCGTGGGTGATCAAAAGCAGTGACATGCCGAGCTTTCGCTGCACGTCCTTCAGCACGGCCAGAACCTGGGCCTGAACTGTCACATCGAGGGCCGTAGTCGGTTCGTCCGCTATCAGCAGAGCCGGATTGCACACCAACGCCATGGCAATCATGGCCCTTTGTCGCAGACCGCCCGACAACTCCATTGAATACATATCATAGGCGCGCGTCGGGTTGGGGAAACCAACCAGGGCCAGCATCTGCTCAGTGAGTTCGCGGCACTCCTTGCGGGTCACGTCCCGGTGCAGATACAACGCCTCGTCAATCTGGTTGCCGACTGTATGAACCGGTGACAGCGATGTCATCGGCTCCTGAAAGATGATGGATATGCGGCCGCCACGTAATTGCCGCATGCGCTTGCCATCGCGCGGCAATTTAACGATATCAATCGGCTTGCCGTCATTGGCAGGATCAAAGAAAGTGATCGACCCGCCGGTCACCTCTGCCACATCCGGCAGAATGCCCATGATCGACTGTGCTATGATCGATTTGCCGGAGCCGGATTCGCCAACCAAAGCAACGGTTTTGCCTTTGGGGATGCGGAAACTGACTCCCTTGACGACATCGTCGCGGCTGATTCCCGTTCCGATACCGACCCGCAAATCCTCCACACGCAGCAGATCCGCAACGCTCTCACTCATCGATCAGTCAGTTCCCCCATCGTGCTGAATTGGGCCTGGCATTCATTTTTTTGGTATTCGGCCCACAGTTACCCATATTTGCAGCATTTTTACAGCGCTGCCAATCTCCGTTTTGACCAAGCGTAGACTTTACCGTGCGATATCGTGCTGACTGGCGCGTTTTGACGGTCGGCGGCGCCCAGGAGATAGAGGCAAATCTTGATGACGCCCGCATGACACACCAGCAGGGTCGGGCGTTCAATCCTCCGTAGAAGCCCGGCGACTTCAGGTGCCCGAGCGGCGTAGCTTTCTCCTCCGGGGGCAGCGAAATTCCAGCGGTCGGCTTTGCGAGCCCGCCGCAATTCCGGAAAGGCCGATTTTACCTCAAGCGTCGTCATGCCTTCCCAGTCGCCGTGGGATATCTCCTTCAACGCGTGGTTGACTTCGACGGCACTCTCCTGGCGGGAGATGGACCGGCAGATTTCAACGGCGGTCTGGCGGGCTCTCGAAAGCGGGGAGCTGATGATGGCGATGTCTCTGCTTTCATCCGAGGAAAGCAGAGACCGGAGCCGCTTGCCCGCTTGGCGGGCCTGCCCGAACCCCACTTCGTTCATCGGCACATCTGTGTGTCCCTGAAATCGGCCGGCGCGGTTCCAGTCGGTTTCGCCATGGCGAACAAAGAACAACTCTGGTGTGTCCGATATGGCTGCCGTCAACGGTTGCGTCCGTGATAGGCATCGTACCAGTGCACGAAGGAAGCCAACCCCTCCTCCAAAGGCGTATCGATACGAAAATTGAAGTCACGCTCCAGCGCGGTCGTATCCGCGTAGGTCTCGTAAACATCGCCGGGCTGCATGGGGAGAAACTCCTTGGTCGCTGTCTGCCCCAGCAGCCGCTCAAGGGTTTCGATCATGGTCATGAGTTCCACAGGCTGCGAATTGCCAATGTTGTAGAGCCGATAATGTGGGGCCGTTTTCCGCCGATCCTCCGGCGAGGTTTCGGCGATGGGTGTGGCGGGCGCCAGCAATACATTGACCACACCCTTGGCAATGTCGTCGATAAAGGTGAAGTCCCTTCTCAGTTGACCATTGTTGAAGACCTTGATCGGCTTCCCTTCGCGGATGGCTTTGGTGAAAAGATAGACCGCCATATCCGGCCTTCCCCATGGTCCATAGACGGTGAAAAAACGTAACCCGGTCACCGGAATGTTCCAGATGTGGCTGTAGGCGTGTGCCATCAGTTCATTTGATTTTTTGGTAGCGGCGTAAAGGCTAATCGGGTTGTCGACATTCTGATCGGTCGAATAGGGAACATCTGGGCTGTTGCCGTAGACTGAGCTGGAACTTGCGTAAACCAGATGCTCGATGCTGCTCTCACGACATCCTTCAAGAATATTCAAGAACCCGTTGATATTGCTGTCTATATATGCGTGTGGATTCTCCAACGAATAGCGTACGCCCGGCTGAGCCGCGAGATGCGCGATCCGGGTCGGCCCGACCTGCTTGAAAATCGTTGAAACCGCGCGCGCATCGACAAGGTCAATTTCGTGAAAAAGGAAACCTGTCTCATCCAACAACTTCTCAAGGCGCGCCCGTTTCAAGCCCACATCGTAGTAGGCGTTCATGTTATCGACACCTACGACGCGATAGCCGCGATCCAGCAACAGGCGCGCGACATGGAAACCGATGAAGCCCGCAGCTCCGGTCACAAGGATCGGAGCAGAAGTGTTTTCTGCCATCAATACAGGCCTTTCGGTGACATTGCCGGGATTCGCATATAAGGTCTGGAATTATTTCGCGCAGGGTTTATACCCACCCAAGACAACAAAGAAAACGCTGACGCACCGAAGAACGGAAGCGGGCGACAGTCATTCCCCAAAAATTACCTTAAGAGGTTGCCTTGAAGATCACGATCATCGGAACAGGTTATGTCGGGCTGGTAACGGGCGTATGCCTGTCGGAGTTTGGTTTCGACGTCACGTGTGTGGACAATCAGGCCGAAAAGGTCGCGTTGCTCAGAGACGGCGTGAGCCCGATTTACGAACCGGGTCTAGAGCAGCTGATGCACTCGAATGCCAGCGAGGGCCGACTGCACTTCGAAACCGACGTCTCCAAATGCGTGCCGCATTCCGACGTGGTGTTCCTGGCCGTCGGCACACCATCGGATGAAAACGGCGAAGCGATTGACCTGAAATATGTGTTCGGCGCTGTCGAAGATATAGCGCCGCATCTGGTCGACGGCACCGTTGTGATTGTCAAATGCACTGTGGTGCCGGGCACCAACCAGCAAGTTCGGGACCGAATTACGGAACTTCGTCCCGATCTGGATTTCTCCATCGTCAGCAATCCGGAGTTCCTGCGCGAAGGCACGGCCATCCAGGACTTCATGCGCCCTGACCGGGTCGTGCTCGGGATTCACGATGAGCGCGGCCGCGAGGTTGCCGAGCAACTATACCGACCGCTGAAATTGCAGGATACGCCGATTACGGTGGGATCGCTCGCCGGTGCTGAACTCAGTAAATACGCGGCAAACGCCTTTCTGGCCATGAAGGTCAGTTTTATCAATCAGATTGCCGACCTTTGCGAAAAGGTCGATGCCAACATTATTGAAGTGTCCGAGATTATCGGGCTGGACGAACGGATCGGTGACAAATTTCTGCGCGCCGGACCCGGCTTCGGCGGGTCTTGCTTTCCCAAAGATACCCGCGCACTTGCTGCCTTTGCCCGCAAGGCTGGCGTGCCGCAGGAACTGGTCCAAGCGACGATTTCGGTCAATGAGAACCGCAAAGATGCAATGGCGCAAAGGGTCCTGGACGCCATTGGAGATCCCGCTGGAAAGACCGTTGCCGTGCTCGGCGTAGCCTTCAAGCCCGACACGGACGACATCCGCGAATCCCCTGCTCTACCGGTGCTCGAGGCGCTGCTTGAGAATGGCGTCAAGGTTCGAGCGTTCGACCCCAAAGCGATGGAAGCGGCGGCGGGCCTTTATCCGGAGGTTGTCTGGTCCAGCGATCCGTATGAGGCCGTCATCGGTGCCCATGCCGTTGTGCTGATGACGGAATGGAACCTGTTGCGTGCGTTGGAACTGGACCGGCTGTGCGCGGCGATGGAGGAACCTCTCATGATCGACTTGAGGAACATCCATCGGCGCCGGGAGCCCACCCGGTATGGTTTCACCTATGTGAGCGTCGGTCGAGACCGCGCCGAACCGACGACGGAGGATGCCTCTGCATGACGTCCAAGGCTCTCAGGCTGCCCATCCACCGGAAAACGGGATTGCCTGGCCGACAAAGAAGTCGCTGTCATCACCAGCGAGAAAAAGAGCCAAGGCGATATCCTCTTCCGGCTTGGCGAGCCTGCCCAGCGGCACCTGGCGCTTGAGGTTTTCCTGAAACTTCGGGTTCGCTTGCATCTCAGGCGGATAATAGGACGGGTTTTCGACCCAGTTCTGGGCAATCAGATTGATCTGCACATTGTGACGCGCCACCTCCACACCCGCTGATTTCACATAGGAAATCTGCGCTCCACGCGCAGCGCTGTAGGCGCAAAGGCGCCCCATCGGCCGCAATGGCGTCGCGCTGCCGAAGACGACAACTTTTCCCCGTTGGCGCTCGATCATTTGCGGTACTACGGCCCTGACGAGCCAGTGCAGTGGATGCACCAGCAGATCGAACACGCTGTGCCATTCGTCATCGTCAACGTCGGTAACGGCGGTCCCATATAGGTTGGGTGATGCGAGGTTGACGACGAGTACGTCGACCTCTCCCGCCGCTTCAATGACGGCGCGGCAGGCATCGGACGATCGTAAGTCGCTGTTATCTGCGACAACAGCAGCTCCCCGCTGACGAAATATGTCGGTGCAAGCTGGCCCCATGAACGCCTCGCACTGCGTGATCAGAACGCGCTTGCCCTCAACTGATCCGTTCATCAAGGATTTCCTTTTCAATCGTTCGGTTTTCGCTGCCGTCGGACACAACTTGCCACTCGGCCGTTGACAACATACCCGGTAGTATGTTCCTTTTCGACGCAACAAATCACCCGGGAATAGGTCACTGACGCTACACACCCGGACGCCATTGGCAAGGGAGGAATCCGGCGCATGACCGCTTCGGCCATCGCCACCGCTGGACGGCCTGTGCAGGCCGATATTCTGGATGCGGCCGCGCGCTGTTTCATGGAGCGGGGCTATTCGGCCACCAGTATTGATGATGTGGCTCGGAGCTTGGGTGCCACGAAGGGGCGCATCTACCACCATTACCGCTCCAAGGCGGACCTCTTTTTCGACGTTTATCGCACCGGTATGCAGATGAATTTTGACAGCGTCATGCCGCTCGCTGATGCAGATGCGCCTGCAATCCAGAAGCTGCGCGAAATGGCCAAAACCCACTGCATTGCGATGATAAGGACGCAACCCTATCAGCGTTGCGTCTGGGAGGGCGTCGAAATGCTGCTGCGCGGCTCGACAACCCCTACGCAACGTGAAACGCTGGTCGAGCTGCACGCGATGCGAACCCGGTACTCGGACGTCTTTCGAACGGTGATCGAGGAAGCGAAACGGGAGGGCGCCGCCAGCTTCGGCAATTCCAGCATCGCGCTGCAATTGATGTTCATGTCGTTGAACTCGCCGCTGTTCTGGTATCGGCCGCGGAAGGACCAGGACGATGAAGCCGTCGACCGCATCGCCACTCAATGCACACAATTTGCCCTTCGGGGCCTTGGACTTAAGGAGGAAATGACAGCGGATGTCTGACATGAACCTTGGAATCACCGACCGCGTACGCCCTCTGCTCGAGGCCGTCAGAACCATGGTGCGGGACGAGATCATGCCGCTGAGCGAGGAATTCGAGGCGGAGGTCGCCAAGGGTGACCGCTGGACCTACACCGCGCGGCAAACCGAGATTCTTGAAAGCCTCAAGGAAAAAGCCCGCGAGCGCGGCCTGTGGAATTTCTGGTTGACCGCCTCCGACCGCGGATACGGCCTGTCGACGGTTGAATATGCCTATCTGGCCGAAGAAATGGGAAAGACCTCCCTCGGGGCTGAAACATTCAACTGCTCGGCTCCCGATACAGGCAATATGGAGGTGCTTGAACGGTACGGATCGGAGGCACACAAGGAGCAGTGGTTGACACCGCTGCTCGAGGGTAAAATCCGCTCCGCCTACCTGATGACCGAACCGGACGTGGCTTCATCGGATGCCACGAACATCTCGATGAGTTGTGTTCGCGACGGTGATTCCTATGTCCTCAACGGCGAAAAATGGTGGTCGTCAGGCGCCGGAGATCCGCGATGCGCGATCTACATCACGATGGTCAAAACCGGTGATGAGGATACCCCGAAGCACCAGCGTCATTCGATGATTCTGGTTCCCGCCGATACCCCAGGTGTCGAAAAACTGCGGGCGATGGAGGTCTACGGCCACGACGACGCTCCACACGGCCATCTGCACCTGCGCTTCACGGACGTTCGCGTACCGGTCGAAAACCTCATTCTCGGCGAAGGTCGGGGGTTCGAGATCGCTCAGGGACGATTGGGTCCAGGCCGTATCCACCACTGCATGCGTGCCATCGGTCAGGCGGAATATGCCCTTGAGCAGATGTGCAAGCGCGCGTTGCGACGGGAGGCGTTCGGCAAGCCATTGGCACAGCTCGGTGCGAACTACGACATCATCGCCGAGTGCCGTATGGATATCGAAATGGCGCGCCTACTTTGCCTGAAAGCCGCTTGGATGATGGATCAGGGAGATCCGCGCGCCGCCGCACCGTGGATCAGCCAGATCAAGGTCGTGGCTCCACAGGTGGCGCTGCGTGTTACCGACGAAGCAGTCCAGATGTTCGGCGGTCAGGGCGTGTCACAGGACACAACCCTCGCCCGCGCCTGGACGGCTCTTCGAACGCTGCGCCTGGCCGATGGACCAGACGCAGTCCACAGGCGTCAGGTCGCGCGTACTGAACTGCGCAAATACACTCAGGAGCGCGTCTGAGCATGAAAGCCATCGTCTGCAACGACTTCGCGCCGCTGAGCGAACTTCAATACAGCGACGTTGACGCGCCGAAAGCCGAGGGCAAGACCGTAGTCGTTCGCTCCGAGGCCATTGGGGTCAATTATCCGGACGGACTGCTGGTCCAGGGCCTGTACCAGATGAAGCCGCCAACGCCCTTTACGCCGGGAATGGAAGTGGCCGGCATTGTCGAAGCGGTTGGTCCTGACGTTGAGGGAGTGAAGCCCGGCGACCGTGTCGCCGGTATGGGGCTGCTCGGCGGATACGCGGAACTGGTGGCCCTTCCAGCCAAGGCCGTGTTTCCGTTGCCACCCGGCATGGATGGGGGCGACGCGTGTGCACTGATGTGTGCCTATGGCACCTCGCATCACGCATTGAAACAGCGAGCGAATTTACAGCCCGGCGAGACTGTCGGCGTCCTCGGCGCGGCCGGATCGACGGGAATTGCCGCGATCCAGATCGCCAAGGCCATGGGCGCTCGCGTCATCGCAGTTGCCTCAAGTGACAAGAAGCAAGCCCTTGCACTGGAGGCCGGCGCCGACGAGGTCATCGGTTACGAGGATCTCAAGGACAACCTGAAGCGCCTGACGGACGGCAAGGGCGTCGACGTGCTCTTCGACCCGGTCGGGGGCGACGCTTTCGATGCAGCCTGTCGTGCGATGGCACGAGGCGGCCGATTGCTGGTCATCGGTTTTGCCTCCGGTCGCATTCCGGAACTTCCGGTAAACCTGACGCTGGTCAAGGAATTTTCTCTTGTTGGTGTCTTCTGGGGGTCTTTCACAAACCACGAACCGGCGGTTCATGCCCAGAACATGGAAGAGCTGATCAGCTGGTACATGCAGGGCAAGGTCAAACCTCATATTGAGGGGCGTTATCCCCTTTCCGATGCAGCCAACGTGCTTGAGCGGGTTCTTGGCCGCGGTGCGACTGGCAAGATTATTCTCGTTCCGGAGGACGTTTAGATGACGCTGCCAAGTGAGATGCTGGCGCTGCTGCAGACGCAGGACGGCTATTCCGGGACCTCCGAGGGACCGCACATAGACAAACTCGAAGACTACGTGGAAGCCAGCAGCATCCCCGTGCCTTCCCTGAATGACGGCCAGGTCCTGGTAAGGATGCGGATGGCATCAATCAATCCTTCCGATCTTCACTTCATTAAAGGCGAGTACGGCGTCCCCCGCAAAAAGGGCGCACCGGCGGGTTTCGAGGGAGTTGGCGACGTCGTTGCCGGCAGCGGCGCCCAGGCGGAAGCGCTGGTTGGAAAACGAGTGGCCTTTACGGTTGATCCTGCCGGTTCGGGCTCCTGGGCAGAGTACGCCGTCACTTCAGCGGCAGTTTGCATCCCGGTCCGCGACGACATGCGGGATGAAGACGCTGCCGGTCATGTGGTCAATCCGATGACCGCCATGGCCATGTTTGACATCGTGCGCAAGGCAGACACGACAAGCTTCATCATGACGGCCGCCAATAGCCAGCTGTGCAAGCTCATGACAGCGCTCGGCCGGGACCACAACATTGCGCCGATTGCCATTGTCCGCCACGACGATCAGGCCGCCCACCTGGAAGAGCTCGGCGCCAAACACGTGCTCAACAGTACCTCCGCCGACTTCGAGGCACAGCTCAAATCGGTGATCCGTGAGGCAAAGCCGCGCGTTATGCTCGATGCCGTTGCCAATCAGGTTTCGGCCGACGTCTTCATGGCCATGCCGAACCATGCGCGTTGGGTCGTGTATGGCAAGCTGGATCCGACACCGCCGCAGCTGAATGAAATGGGACAATTCATCTTCATGCAGAAGCAGATCATCGGATTCTGGCTGACCCGCTGGTTCATGACAACACCGCCGGAGGAGCAGATTCGCGTGATCGGCGAAGTACAGGAACGGTTTGTCAGCGGCAAATGGCAAACCGAGGTCGCCGATCGAATCCGTCTGGCTGATGCAATGGCCGACCTGACGGAAGCGCTCCGTCACCCGAAGGGTAAGGTTATGCTGGTTCCCTGACGTAGGCATACGGATGAGCCGGGGGAACATCCGCAAAAGAACGAGAACTCTGGGCTTGGGAGGGCCAATCGAGTGGATGTTTTGCAACTGATCGTCAGCGGGCTGGCCAATGGCTGCGTCTATGGCCTGATCGCTATGGGATTCGTGCTGATTTACAAGGCGACAGAAGCCGTCAACTTCGCCCAGGGCGATTTCATGATGCTGGGTGCGTTTATCACTCTCGGCTTCACCAATGCGCACTATGTCGGGTTGCCATTCTGGATCTCCTGTATTTTTGCGATCGGCATCATGGGCGTGCTGGGCTATTTGCTCGACATGGTGGTGCTGCGTCGCATGTTCGGCCAGTCGCAGGTGGCGGTGGTCATCCTGACGATCGCGTTGGGCTTCGTGATACGCTTCATCGCCGGCGCGATTTGGGGTCACGAACCGCAATCGCTTGAATCGCCTATCGCAGGTGTGGATGTCAGGTTTGGTGGCCTCGTGCTGGGGCTGGACGAGGTCATGGTCATCTTAGTGACCGTGATCCTGACGGTCCTCCTCTACTTCTTTTTCGGCCGCACGAAACTGGGTGTCGCCATGCAGGCCTCATCTCAGAACCAGCTGGCCGCGTACTATATGGGTATACCGGTCAAACGAATTCACTCGATGATCTGGGCGCTCTCCGGCATTGTCGCAGCCATTGCCGGCATTTTGTTCGCCTCGAAGGGATCGATCGATCCGGCGACCGGCCTGCTCGGCATCAAAGCCTTCGCTGCTGCGGTCATTGGTGGGTTTGGCAGCCTTCCCGGCGCTTTGCTCGGCGGCATCATCGTCGGTTTGATCGAGCCATTCTCCGCCCGTTACATGCCGGCCGGCTATTCGCAGGTCATGCCTTACCTGATCCTGTTCCTGATGCTTGTGGTGCGCCCGCACGGTCTCCTGTCACAGGTTCAGGCGAAGAAGGTTTAAGGAGCGGCCATGCGGTTTGTTTTCAAAACATCCTACGACGCCGACATCCGGTTCTTTCGGCACGGTGCGCAGGCCTTCTGGTATCTGCTGCTGTTTGTCCTGGCGATCGTGCTGCCCTTCCTGATCAGCGATTTTCTGATCGGCGAAGCGACGCTGGTGCTGATTTGGGCGATCTGCGGCATGGGTTTGATGATCCTGGTGGGACAGACCGGCCAGGCCAGTCTGGGGCACGCTGCGTTCATGGCCGTCGGTGCCTATTCCAACGTGATTTACCAGGAAAACCTCTCGCTTCCCTTTCTTTTGTCGTTTCCGTTGTCCGGGTTGACGGCCGGTCTTGCAGGAATTCTGATTGCCCTGCCAACGACGAAACTTCATGGCATCTATCTGGCAATCGCAACACTTGCAGTGTCGGTCATGGCGGAGGACCTGATCATCATCCTCGAGCCGATCACAGGCGGTATTGCTGGACTTTTCGCTCCGGACATCGAAATCTTCGGATACACATTCAACCGCTACGGCGATCCAAGGGAGCTCTACTGGCTGGTCTTGTTGATCACGTTCCTGGTGCTTCTCGTCTATCGTAATCTGCTGCGGTCCCCGACCGGTCGAGCTTTTGCGGCGGTTCGAGATTCGGAAGTCTCGGCCAGGGCGATGGGCGTCAACGTCGCCCGCACCAAGACACTGGCTTTTGCCATCTCCTGCACCATCACAGGCCTTGGCGGTGCCCTCATGGGACACTTTGCTACGGTGTTCACTCACGAAACCTTCAATCTGATCATCTCCATCACCCTTCTGCTGATGATCGTGATCGGCGGGTTGGGCACGATTCATGGCGCCTTTTTCGGCGCTGTGATCATCGTCATGCTGCCGCTGCTGATTTCGGTAACAAGAGATGGATTGGCAGAGGTGCTGGGGTTGAGTTCCATCACCATTCCCGGCCTCGAATCCGGCATCTTTGGCGCTCTCCTCATCGGTTTCATTCTGTTCGAACCGATGGGTATCTACGGTCGCTGGGTCAAGATCAGGACCTATTTCGAGCTGTTTCCGTTCTATCGGAAAGACATGTTCCGCCGCCAAAAGAGCTATCTCAAGACGGAGCGCACGCGATGAGCCTTTTGGAACTTCACAATGTGACGTTGCGTTTTGGCGGACTTGTCGCCGTCAACGACGTGTCTTTCAATGTTGAAGAAGGCGAAGTCTTTGCGCTGGTCGGTCCGAATGGTGCCGGCAAGTCGACCATCTTCAACATGATCTCCCGCTTCTACACGCCGGCGGAGGGAGACATTCTTTATCGAGGACACAGCATTCTCGACCGACCGGCGCATGAGATCCCGCGACTGGGGATCGCCCGGACATTCCAGAATATCGAGCTTTTCGAGCAAGCTTCCGTTCTCCAGAACCTGCTGGTTGGGCGGCATACCCACAGCCGCACGAATTTTCTCATCGAAGCCCTGTTTCTGCCGTCCGTTCGCGACCAGGAACGACAACACCGCGAGGCAGTGGAACAGGTTATCGACTTCCTTGACCTGCAGGCCTATCGCGACAAGTTCATTGCCGGCCTGCCCTACGGCGTTCGGAAGGTTGTGGAGATGGGGCGCGCGTTGGCTATTCAGCCCAAGCTTCTGCTGCTTGATGAGCCGGCATCCGGACTGTCGGTCGAGGAGACTCAGGACGTGGCGTTCTGGATCGAGGACATCAAGAAGGTCATGGGAATAACGGTGCTCATGGTCGAGCATGACATGCATCTGGTCAGCGCGGTTTCTGATCGCGTCATGGCTTTGGCGGATGGCCGCATGCTGTCCATCGGCTCACCGCAGGAGGTGCAGAGCGATCCGGCCGTCATAGAGGCCTATCTGGGATCGGATGTTGATACGGAAGGCGGTGAAGCAGCATGACCAGCAACGGCAGTGAACCGCTTCTCAAAGTCGACAACCTGGAGAGCTTCTACGGGCCGATCATGGCCATTCGCGGCGTCAGCCTATCGGTGAACCCCGGGCAGATCGTAACGGTTCTTGGCGCAAACGGCGCCGGCAAGACGACGCTCCTGAAGACCATTTCCGGGGTCATGGACCCAGAAAAGGGAACCGTCACCCTGGAAGGCAATGCCATCCAGGGTGAGGCACCGGACAAAATTGTCCATCAGGGCGTCGTGCATGTGCCGGAGGGGCGCGAAATCTTCCCGATCCTGTCGGTTGAAGACAACCTCAAAATGGGTGCCTATACGCGCTCCGATTCGGCGGCGATCGCTTCTGACCTGGAGATGGTTTTCGACTACTTCCCGATCCTGAAAGAACGGCGCACCCAGGAGGCAGGTACGCTCTCCGGTGGCCAGCAACAGATGCTGGCAATCGGTCGCGGCCTGATGGCCAAGCCGCGCATCATGCTGCTCGACGAGCCAAGCCTCGGTTTGAGCCCGCTTCTTGTGCGGGAAATTTTCACCATCATTCGCCGATTGAACGCCGAGCAGAATGTGACAATGATGCTGGTGGAGCAGAACGCCAAGGTTGCACTCGACGTGGCCCATTTCGGCTATGTGCTGGAACTCGGTCGTATCGTCATGAGCGGCGAAGCGCAGAAGCTGCAGCAGTCGAAGGATATCCAGGAATTCTATCTGGGCGCACAACAGGAAACACAGCGCGGTCAAAGACGCTGGAAGCAAAGAAAAACCTGGCGCTAGGGTCAACAGGGAGGAACGGCAATGGGCAACATGGAGAGGATCCCGCCGCAGCAGGTCACGAACGGCATCAGCGTGAATGCCGACCTGACGAAAGGGCCCTATTTTATTGATGGTTGCGACACTCTGGTAAAGCTGTTCCTGCAGCGCTGCAAGGAGCTCGGCAACCGGACCGCCCATCGCGAAAAGGACTACGGGATCTGGCTATCCTATTCCTGGTGGGATTTCTACGAGCATGCCATGCTCATTGGCCATGGCCTGGCCGCACTCGGGCTGCGCCGCGGCGATGTGGTCTCAATCCTGTCGGAAGACAACAAAGAGTGGGTCTATACCGATCTGGCGGTGCAATGCCTCGGTGGCATCACCTCCGGCATTTACACCACCGATTCGGCCAAACAGCTGGCCTATCTCGTCAACGACTCCGAAAGCCGAATCCTGTTCCTGGAAAACGACGAACAACTCGACAAGTTTCTCGAGGTTCGGGACGAAATGCCGGGTCTTACCAAGGTCATCGTGTTCGATCGGGAGGGTCTGCACGATTATCACGACGACATGGTGATGTTTGTCGAGGAACTCTACGATCTCGGCCGGGTTCACGAGAAAAAGCACCCGGGAATGTTCGATGCAGAGGTTGCCAAATCGAAGCCCGAAGACACGGCTATTCTGGTTTACACATCCGGCACAACCGGATCGCCGAAAGGCGCCATGATCTCGCACCAGAACATCATGTTTTCACTTTCATCTGCCTGGTCCATGCTGCCGGTCTTTGAAACTGATGAACAGGTTTGTTTCCTTCCGCTTTGCCACATTCTGGAGCGGTTCATCTCGGTGTTTTCACCCATCGCAGCACGGTCCACGGTCAATTTCGCCGAGAGCCCTGAAACGGTCTTCGACAATGTCCAGGAGGTCAGCCCGCACGTCTTCACCGCGGTTCCCCGTGTCTGGGAGAAGGTCTATTCCCGAATTTCCATCATGGTTGGCGACGCAACCCCCTTCGGTCGTTGGGCTTACAACCGGGCACTTGCCAGCGGAATGAAAATCGCGACCGACGAAGAAGAGGGCCGATCTTCACCATTGCTCACCCGGCTTCAGTACCGTTTCTGGGATGTTGTGGTTCTGAAGAACATCCGACGCATGATCGGGATCGATCGATTGCGCCGGGGCACGACAGGCGCGGCTCCGATATCGCCAGACCTGCTGCGCTGGTACAGAGCGATCGGTATCTACATTTTCGAAGGCTACGGTATGAGCGAAAGTGCCGGGATCATTTCACTCAACTCTTTCGACAACAATAAGGTCGGCACGGTCGGCCGTGTCGTCGAGGGCGGTGAGTTGCGGATCGGGGACGGCAACGAAATCCAATACCGCGCGGCCAATGTCTTTCAGGGCTATTGGAACAAGCCGGAAAAGACCGAAGAAACGATTACGTCCGATGGATGGCTGAAGACCGGCGATGTCGGCATGATCGACAACTCCGGCTATCTGACGATCACAGGCCGCCTCAAGGACATCATCATAACAGCCGGCGGCAAGAACATCACACCGGCTGAAATCGAGAACAGGTTGAAGTTCTCGCCCTATATATCGGATGCGGTGATTATCGGCGACAAGCGCAAGTTCCTGTCCTGTCTGGTCATGATCGACCAGGAAAATGTGGAGAAATATGCGCAGGATCGCCGGGTTCCGTTCGGAGATTTCGCCTCGCTTTGCGCGACATCCGAGGTGCAGGAGCTGATTGAGGACGAAATCGCAAAGGTGAATTCGGAATTTGCCCGGGTGGAGCAAATCAAGGCATTTCGCCTCATTGATGTGCTCCTGACAGCGGAGGACGACGAGCTAACCGCTACCATGAAGCTTAAGCGCAGCTTTGTGGAGCAGAAACACAAAGCGCTGATTGATCAAATGTACGCGTGAGGCGTGTGCATCCAATTCAAGGAGGAAAGACATGAAGCAATTCCTGAAAACCACAGTTGCGACGTTTGCGTTGTCGGCTGCTCTGCTGACAGGCGTGAATGCCCAGACTCAGGGCGTTAGCGATACAGAAATCTTGATCGGATCCAACAACGACCTGTCGGGCATTTTTGCCGCCTTCGGCGCTCCGGCGGTCGGTGCTGCCAAACAATATTTCGACCAGGTCAACGCTGCCGGTGGTGTTCATGGCCGGCAGTTGAGACTGATCGCTGAAGACCACGCCTATCAGATGCCAAAGGCTATGCAGAATCTCAATAAGCTGGTTAATTCCGACAAAGTATTCGTGATGCTGCTGTCGCTCGGCACGCCGATGAACATAGCGAGCTTTCCACTGCTGGAGCGCAAGGGCGTTGCAAATGTCGGTCCGTTGTCGTCCGCCCGGCAAATGAACGAGCCGTTCGCGCCTTATAAGTTTGCCGGCTTCTCATCCTACTTTGATCAGATGGTGGCAGGTGTTGAATTCCTCAATGCAAATCAGAATGCAAAGGCCGTCTGCGCCATGTATCTGCCGACCGATTTCGGCAAGGAAATCCAGGAAGGTGCCAAGGCCGGAGCGGAAGCCCTTGGCATAGAATTCAAGACAGAAACGACCCATAAGCCGGATGAGCTTGATTTCATTGGATCTCTGACCAAGCTCCAAGATGCCGGCTGCGACACAGTTGCAACGGCTCTAGGCATCCGACAAACGATTACCGTACTGGGAACTGCCAAGAAAATGGGTTGGGACAGTGTAAACTTTATAGGTTCGTCGGCCTCTTTCCACACCGTGGTTGCCAAAGTACCTGGAGGTGTGACTAACGGGTTTTATGCCGCATCCGGCTGGCCCGATCTGACGACGCGTATGGACAACCCCCATGTTCAAAAATGGGTCAAAGAATATGAGGCCGAGTTTGGTGAGTTCCCCGGCACTGGTGCCCTCCTTGGTCGTTCTTCAGCCGAAAACCTGGTCATGGCGCTGGAAGCGGCGGGACCGGATTTGACTTCGGAAAGCTTCATAAAAGCCATGGAAAGCCTCGATTTTGTTGATCCGATCACCGGCGTGAAAATCGATTACGGCCCCAACGATCATCAAGGCGGCGACGCCATCATCATCTCGCAAATCCAGGACGGAAACTGGGCCGTCGTGGGTGAAGTCGTAGAGTGATAATCCCGGAGGCGCCGGTCCGCCGGCGCCTCCGCAGCTTTCTTTTCGCGCCTTCCTAGTCAGGCGCCAGATACTTGTGACCATTGGAGTTTTCATGTCCGAAGCAGTGACCTATGAGCATCTCGCTGATCCGGCCGGCGGAATTGCCGTCATTACCGTCAACAACCCACCGGTGAATGCGGCCAGTCATGCAGTGCGGGAAGGTCTTGTGCGCGCGTCTGACCAGTTTGCTGCCGACGCAAATGCAGATGTCGCGGTGCTGGTCGGTGCTGGTCGGACATTCATTGCCGGTGCCGATATCCGGGAATTCGGCAAACCGATGCAGGGGCCGATGCTGCCGGAAGTGGTCAACCATATCGAAGCGGTCAACAAACCCATTGTCTGCGCTATCCACGGAACGGCGCTGGGCGGTGGGCTCGAAACCGCCCTCTCCTGCCACTACCGTGTCGCACTCGGATCGGCACGTGTTGGTCTTCCAGAAGTCCATCTTGGCCTGCTACCGGGTGCCGGCGGCACACAACGCCTGCCACGGCTGACCGGCATCGAAGCGGCGGCGGAAATGGTGGCAAGCGGTCGGCACGTTGCTGCCAAAGAGGCTTTGGCGCTTGGAATTGTGGATGCCATCGATCCCGGCTCGGATCCTCGCGAGGCCGGAATTGCCTTTGCGCGTACAGTTCTCGACGGCAACAAGGGTGTTCGGCGCACGAGCGAGCTCAATGAAAAGGTGGAATCGGCTCGCGGAAACACCGAGTTGTTCGACCGCATCCGCGCCGATGTGAAAAAGAAGGCGAAGGGTCAACTCTCGCCTTCACATGGTGCCGAAGCGGTAATTGCGGCAGCGGAACTGCCATTCGCCGAGGGCCTGAAACGCGAACGCGAACTCTACCTCGAAATGATGAACACGCCGCAACGGGAAGCGATGATCCATGTGTTCTTCGCAGACCGCGAGGTAGCCAAAGTGCCCGAGCTCAAAACCGGCACCGCGGGTGCTTTGGATCGGGCGGCCGTGATCGGCGGCGGAACCATGGGATCGGGTATAACCGTCTCCATGCTGTTTGCCGGCATGCCGGTGACGATGATCGAGAGGGACGATGAAAGTGCCGCACGCGGCCGGGCCAATGTCGAAAAAATCCTGAATGACGGTGTGCGGCGCGGAAAATTCGACCAGGCCCATCGTGATAAACTGGCCAACGAGCTTTATAGCGTCAGCGCCAACATTTCGGATATCGCCACCGCCGATATCGTGATCGAAGCGGCCTTCGAGGACATGGGTGTCAAGAAGGAGCTGTTTGCCGAGATCGACAGACATGCCAAGCCGGGGTCCGTTCTCGCCAGCAACACGTCCTATCTGAATGTGAACGAAATCGCCTCCGTAACCGGTCGTTCCGACCGGGTCCTTGGCCTTCATTTCTTTTCGCCAGCACATGTCATGCGGCTGCTTGAAATCGTCGTCGCCGACAAGACGCACCCGGACGTGACCGCCACGGGCTTTGCGCTCGCCAAGAAACTGAAAAAGGTCGGCGTGCGTGCAGGTGTCTGTGACGGCTTCATTGGCAACCGTATCCTCGAACGCTATCTGACCCTGGCGGCTTACCTGGTCGAAGACGGCACCAGCCCATACGACATCGACAAGGCCGTGGTGAATTTCGGCTATCCGATGGGACCCAATCAAATGGGCGACCTTGCCGGTCTGGATATCGGCCTCGCCAACCGCAATCGCAAGAAGGCTGAAGGCTGGAAAGGCCGCTACGCTGCCGACTACATGGACCGGATCGCCGAACTCGGCCGCTTCGGCCAAAAAACCGGGCGAGGTTTTTACATCTATGAGGGTGGCAGCCGAGTCGGCAAGCCAGACCCTGAAGTCCTGGAGATCATCGATCAAGTGCGGGCGGAAAAAGGCATCACGCCGAAGCCTTTGGACGAAGAGGCGATCATGAAGCGCTACATGGCCGCCATGATCAATGAGGGAGCTCGCGTTGTTGAAGAAGGCATTGCGCTGCGGCCACTCGATGTCGATATCACGATGATCTATGGCTACGGCCACCCGCGTTGGCGCGGCGGGCCATTGAAATACGCGGATATGCAGGGTCTCGACACAATTCTTGGCGACATCCGTTCGTTTCAGGCCGAGGATCCGGAATTCTGGAAACCGGCACAATTGCTTGTCGACCTGGTCGAACGCGGCGAGAATTTCGACAGCCTGAACAAAAAAGCTCAAGCCTGAGGACAGTACCATGCGCGAAGCCGTTATCGTCTCCACCGCCAGAACCGCTATTACAAAGGCGTTTCGTGGCGGACTCAATATCACCCATGGTGCCGAATTTGGCGGCGCTGCCGCGGCAGCCGCTGTTGAACGATCAGGTGTCGATCCGGACCTGATAGAGGACGCCATTATCGGCTGCGGTCTTCCAGAGGGCGCGACGGGCGGTAACATTGCTCGTCAAATCGCCACACGGGCTGGATTGCCCGTGACAACCACCGGGTTGACCGTCAACCGGTTCTGTTCGTCTGGACTACAGGCGGTCGCGCTCGCCTCACATGCAATCACCCAACAGGGATCCCCTGCCATGCTGGCGGGCGGAATTGAGTCCATCACGCTCGCTCAGGGGCATGCCAATACTTACATGGCGCAAAGCCCGTGGATCCTTGAAAACAAGCCGGCGATCTACCTGCCGATGATCGATACGGCTGACATTGTTGCCGAGCGCTACGACATTTCGCGACAGGCTCAGGATGAATATGCCCTGTCTTCGCAACAGCGCACAGCCGCGGCCCAGGAGGCGGGCCGGTATTCGGACGAGATCATTCCGTTCGCCACGACCATGGCCGTAAAGGACAAGGAAACCGGCGATATCTCGCAACACGAAGTCACTATCGACAGGGACGAATGCAATCGCCCGACGACCACACTGGAAGGGTTGCAGAAACTTGAACCGGTTCGCGGCCCCGACAAGTACATCACCGCCGGAAACGCTTCTCAGCTGTCGGATGGCGCGTCAGCCTGCGTCCTGATGGAAGCCAGTGAGGCGGAAAAGCGCAATATCGAGCCAATGGGGGCGTTTCGAGGCTTCGTCGTCGCCGGCTGCGAGCCCGATGAAATGGGCATCGGACCGGTGTTCGCGGTGCCGCGTCTGCTGGAGCGAGCCGGGCTGAAGATGGACGATATCGGCCTTTGGGAGCTCAACGAGGCTTTCGCCAGTCAGGTACTCTATTGTCGGGACAAGCTCGGCATCCCGGACGAGATTCTCAACGTCAACGGCGGCTCGATTTCAATCGGCCACCCCTACGGCATGACGGGAGCCCGGCAGGTCGGGCACGTCATGTATGAGGCCAAACGGCGAGGCGTCAAACACGCTGTCGTCACGATGTGCGTTGGAGGTGGCCAGGGAGCCGCCGGTCTGTTCGAAATCTTCTAGTCCGGCAACCGTAGGAGCGGATCATGGATCTCAATTTCAGCGCTGAAGAACTGGCCTTCCGGGACGAAGTCCGTTCGTTTCTCGAAGCCGAATTGCCACCAGCGCTTTCCGCCAAGGTGAAGAGCGGGAAGCGTCTCACCAAAGACGATCTCGAGACCTGGCACGCTATTTTGAACAAACAGGGTTGGCTCGCCGAATCCTGGCCGGTCGAATACGGCGGCACCGGATGGAACGCCATACAAAGACAAATCTTCGAAGACGAATGTTTCGCGGCCGGTGCGCCGAGAACCGTGCCGTTCGGTCTCAAGATGCTGGCGCCAGTGCTGATGAAGTACGGTTCAGAGGAACAGAAACGAACCATTCTGCCGCGCATTCTCGATGGTTCCGACTGGTGGTGCCAGGGATATTCCGAGCCCGGATCCGGTTCCGACCTTGCATCATTGAAAACGAAGGCTGAACGGGATGGTGACCACTATGTCGTCAACGGCCAAAAAACCTGGACCACACTGGGGCAATACGCCAACAAGATCTTCTGCCTCGTTC
This sequence comes from Hoeflea sp., assembly GCA_965228435.1. GTDB lineage: Bacteria > Pseudomonadota > Alphaproteobacteria > Rhizobiales > Rhizobiaceae > Hoeflea_A. Next base: position 6,841,802 of record OZ245818.1, read on the forward strand.
GCACGTCGAGCGAAGGCAAACGACAGGAAGGCATTTCGTTTCTGTTGATCGATATGGATACGCCGGGCGTCACAGTTCGGCCGATTATTCTTCTGGAAGGTACTCACGAGGTCAACGAGGTCTTTTTCGACAATGTCCGAGTGCCGGTCTCAAACCTGGTTGGCGAGGAAAACAAGGGCTGGACCTACGCCAAATACCTGTTGACGCATGAACGTACGAATATTGCCAATGTCGGCGCCAACAAAGAGTCTCTGACCCATCTCAAATATATCGGCGAGCGTCAGAAACACCGCGGCAAACCGCTGATGGAGGACCCATTGTTTGCCGCTCGACTGGCCCAGATCGAGATGGATCTCGATGCCATGTCGACCACCAATCTGCGGCTGCTGTCGTCACCCGACAGCGTGGCCAATGCAGGTCCGATGAGTTCGATGCTTAAAATCAAGGGCACGGAAATCCGTCAAGCGATCAACGACCTGACGCGTCGCGCCCTCGGTCCCTATGCCATGCCATTTGTCTCGGAGGCGTTGGATACCGGCTATAATGAAGAGCCCATCGGGCCGGATTATGCGGCGCCTGTTTCCCAGGAGTATTTCAACAACCGCAAGATTTCGATCTACGGCGGTTCCAACGAAATCCAGCGTGGCATTATCAGCAAAACGATGATGGGACTTTAGGGAAATGGACTTCAATCACACCGAAGACCGCGCCATGCTGAAAGACATGGTCGCTCGGTTCATCGCCGACAATTACGCTCTCGAAGCGCGCCACGCGGCGGCGGAATCGTCGGAGGGATTTTCGCGCGAAATGTGGAGCCGGTTTGCCGAACTTGGTCTGATCGGCGCCCTCTTCTCTGAAGCCGACGGTGGCTTCGGCGGCGGCGGGTTCGACATCGGCGTGCTGTTCGAAGAACTCAGTCGCGGACTGGTGGTGGAACCATTTCTGGCGTCCGCCATCCTGGGCGGCGGAATGGTTGCTGACCTTGGCAATGACGAGCAAAAACAGATCATTGCTGACGTCATAGCAGGCAATTCACTGCTCGCTTTGGCCCATGGCGAACCCGACAGCCGCTACGACCAGTCTTGCGTCGCCACACGTGCCGAACAGTCAGACGGTGGTTGGCAACTCAACGGGCGCAAGGCCGTGGTCCTCAACGGCGACAGCGCGGACAACCTGGTGGTGACAGCAAGAACAGCCGGCAATGAGTTCGACGAAAGCGGCATCTCGGCTTTCCTCGTTGCCGCTGGGCAGGATGGCGTTTCAATCCGCGGCTATCCGACAATCGACGGTTTGCATGCCGCGGAAATCGTCCTCGACGACGCGATGTTGCCGGCGGGAGCACTGCTAGGAGAAGCCGGCGCCGCCTACCCCGCCATTGAACACGCCCTCGCCCGTGCCAATGTGGCGCTTGCGTCCGAGGCAATCGGCCTGATGGAGGTTTGCCGCGACATGACGCTCGAATACCTGAGCACCAGAAAGCAGTTCGGCGTTCCAATCGGCAAATTTCAAGCTCTCCAGCATCGTATGGCGACGGTCCTCATGGAAATCGAACAGGCACGGTCGGCCGCGATCAATGCGGCCGGACGCCTCGATCTGTCACGCACTGAACGTGAGAAAGCTGTTTCCACGGCCAAAGCACTTGCTGGGCGCGTTGGTCGTCTGGTGGCAGAAGAAGCGATACAGATGCATGGCGGGATCGGCATGACATGGGAATACGCCCTTGCGCATTTCGCCAAACGTCTCATCATGATCGACCACCAGTTCGGCGATGTCGACTACCACACCGAACGGTTTGTCGAGTTGTCGAGGGCCGCCTGAGGCTTCATGCAGGAGATTGCCAACAGAACCGGAGCGCAGTCTACAATCGGCTATGTGGTGCAGATTGAAAACGGTAAAGCTCGTGTGATTCTCGACCTGCATGAGGGTCACATCAATCGCAATGACGGATTGCACGGCGGCATCGCCGCCACGCTTTTGGACGCTGTGTGCGGCTACACCGCAAGCATTCGCGACGGTGACGACGTCCTGCTTCCGGTGACGACCGTTTCTTTGACGGTGAACTACCTGGCTCGCGCGCAATCCGGTCGTGTCACTGCTACGGCCAGACTAACCGGCGGCGGAAAGCGCATCGTCTTTACAGATGCCGTCCTGAGCGCTGAAGACGGCACGACAATCGCGACGGCGACTGGAACCTACAAAATGCTCACGCAGCAGCCTCTGAAAAATTCCTCTTAACTATTTGTTTTTAAAAAGTAATTTCGATTTACATCCATCTGTTTGTTCATTTTGTGACCAAATTGTGACGAATCTGTTATGGTCGATTCGTCTCCAGTCATGAAAACGTGAGACGCAAGTGCACTTCCAGTTTTTCCCTCAGATCCTATCTAAGGGAGTAAGAAAGGAGGATGTATCCATGCGTAGACTCGTAGTATGCCTCTTCGTCGGCTTGTTGGTGACCACGTCCTCTTATGCGGAAGACAACCTGGCCACGGCAAGAGCAGTCATTGAAGACCAGATCGTCGCGTTTTTGAACGACGATGTTGATTCAGCCTATTCCCTAGCGGCGCCAGGCATCAAAAAGACCTTTCCGGAACCGCAACGTTTCATCGAAATGGTCAAACGTAGGTACGCGCCGGTTTACAGGCCCGGTAACTACGCTTTTGGCCGTGCTTTGAGTGAAACTGACGGGGCTACGATCGCCCAAGAACTTTTGATAACAGGGCCCAAAGGCAAGAACTGGCGGGCAGTCTATGTCCTGGAAAGGCAAGATGACGGCCAGTACCGGATCAACGGCGTTCGGTTGTCGAAGCTCAAAGGTTCATCGATCTGACAACAGATCGATGAGAAACTCTACATAGCTGGGCCTTCGGACGTAACCCGTCCGTGGGCCCGACGATTACGTTGATTGATAGTTGGCCGTATAGGATGCAATCAGACGGTCGAGGGCATCTCTGGAAACTCTGTTGTAGTCGTTGCTGAAATCCAGCGAAGCCACCATTTTCCAATGGCCGTACATGACGATTACGATCAGGTAACCGAGCTCCCGGCAACCATTCTGATGGAGGTCCGGATAGCTTATCTGTATCTCGTGGGCCAAAGTCATCTGCAGCAGCGTATATTGATCATGCAGATTCTTCCTCACGGCAGGGTTTGTTGAAGCCAAGGCAAACATGGCATCGTAGACGACATCGTCAGCCGGCTTCGGCAGTCCCTTGTCCGAAAGAAAATTGAAATAGAAATCGAGAAATACGCTCAGCCGGCGACTGTCGTCGGCTGCAATGATGCCTTTCATCAGGCAGTCCTTGTAGGCTGCCGCCAGTGCATCGCAAAGCGCCACCGCCATGTCATCGCTGCTGGCGAAGTAATGGCGGATCAACTGGCGGGACATTTCGCCTTCCTTGGCGATCTGGTCATAGCTGGGCAAGCTGATCCCATCACGCTCGATGGCCCGATAAAGTGCTTTCACAATTTCTGGACGACGGATGTCCGCGATTTTCTTCGCCATGAGTACCCCTGGTTCGAATTTCGAGACCCAAATTTCGCCGGCAAATCGCAATGGTCCGACACGCTTGAAAATAAAATTGTCGGCCTGAAAACACCTAGCTGCTCAAGAATATCGCTGGCCATCGTTCAAACTCAAAATCGAGAAGTGATGTCTCCCGCCCTTTTCCTCACCGAATCAGCAACATAAGACAATCCGCCTGCCGAGATTGATATCTTTCATTTCGATCAGTAGTTTTCATTTCGACAAAAAAACATTTCTATTGATTATTACTTTAAATATCAGAAAATGCTTTTCAAGACGGAATGACATAAAGCGTGATCGGGAAGTTGTCGGGCGGTGCATATGCACACAGTTGGTGGCTTCGCATTGTGAGGCCTTCCGTCCACGCAGATTCCAACCGTTCTGGTCTGGGCCCGATACCGGACTTGTGGATCGGATCAGGTTGTGGGGACCGTGGGCGCGGGTGATGCCATGCGTAACGGCAATACAGTCAATGAAGCCTCCGCTGCAAACCGGCAACGGTCACTGCTGACAAAAGAGGACCGATTGGCTATCGATCGCGCGATTCACTCTATTTACGAATTGCAGGATCTTGACGCCTTTGTCGTTGAGGCCATGCGCGTACTTCCACCTCTGATCCAAGCAGATCTGTCCGCCTACAATGAGGTCAACTACGCCGAGCGGCGCATGATGACGATCATCGATTCACCCACTGCACAGCGGTGGTATCACGCCAATCAGGTGACGTTCGAAGCGAATATGCATCAGAATCCGCTCATTGAATACAACTCGCGGACTCGAGCCGGCCCGATCAAAATCAGTGATTTCATTTCACTCAAGAAATGGCGCGATACCACCATCTACAAGTCGGTCTATCGTGAGATCAGCGGTGAGCACCAGATCGCTGTTGCGCTTCCGGTCGACGACGAGACCATTGTTGCCTTCGCTTTCAATCGGCAAGAGAGCGACTTTACCGAACGGCACCGGGAGATACTGGCCGTACTTCAACCGCATCTGACACAGGCCTACGAGAACGCTCGCCGCTATGGGCGCGTCAAATTGCGGGCGCGTCGAAGCGAAGAGGTCTTGGAATCTCTTGGCGCGGGATGGTTCGAACTCGATGCCGATTTCATCGTTCGAAGGGCTTCCGCACACGCCCTTGCATGTCTGACCGAGTTCTTCGAATGGCAAACGAGGGAGGGTGATCCAGCACCGACACCGGTCGTTGCGTGGGTCAGGGAAAACATCGACGATGCGCTGATACAGGCTCCCATCGCACCATTGATCGTCAACAATGGGTACGACAGATTGATGCTGAGGCTGCTATCAGCTGACGATGACGGGACTTGCTGTCTGATGGGAGAACGCATCCTCGCTTATACATCGCATGAGCCGCTTAAAGATCTCGGACTGACACGGCGGCAAGCCGAAGTGCTCTATTGGATATTGCATGGAAAGACCAACTCGCAAATCGCGGTCATGCTCAGGATCAGCGTTCGCACTGTCATTTTTCATGTCTCCCGAATCCTTGAGATCCTGGGAGTTGCGAACAGGACTGAGGCCGCGAACGTCGCCTCATCGCACCTTCTCGTGCAGAGACAGGGTGCTGCATTTGATCCGGATCGATGAAAATCGAGCTTAATGCAGCCGCAAAGGCTAACCGGCCAACACGGCCCTCACTGCTTGATCGGCGGCTTGCATCTCACCCCAGCGATGGGCCCTTCGCGCCAATGCCTGCTGGTCTGCACCCCATTGGTCGGCATTCCAATCCTCGTCCACATGGGCCGCCTGCCAGGCTTGTTCGGCATTGATCTCCTCCCGCGCGGTGGCCAAAGCCAACAGTGCGGACCCGGTGAGCGTGGTCATGCTGTGCAGTCCGGCGAGCACGATAGGGTTTTCGTAAGCCATAAGGTGGGCGCCCAGCGCAGCTATCGTTTCCTTGGGTTGGGCGGCATGAACGATACCTTCCGCCAATACAAACCGCGCGTTCAGCGCGACATGGGCCCATTCCAATATCGGATCCCAACTCTCAGCCTGGCGGAGGACCAGTGCGTCCGGCCCATCCGCGCGGTAGCAGAGCAGGTCTGTTCCGGCAAAGCGCAGAATATCTTCCTTGACGGCCTGTGGGTCGAGCGCCACGCCATCCAGCGCTGTATTGACGATGCGCGTGACCGGCATGGAAACCGGATCGATCTCCCCTTCCTGAGCGTTCCATTCACCTGCGATCAGCTCTGCTAGCGCGCGGGTCGGCAACGACAGCCGGTTTCGCGCCGGTGTAAGAATGGGCTTGCCGTCGAGTTGAACGGCGAACCCTTCGTTAATCTCCGCCACGCCCGCGGTCTCGTAAAACCGTTTCGGCAATGGCCGCCGGGATTTGATCTGCGCCCGGCGGACAGGATCGTCATCACTCAGCATGTCGCCGAGATCGTTGAAAATATCACGCATCGCTTTGGTTCCTGTTCATCACCAGCGGAAGAAGGGCCTGCGGTTTATCAACCACATGATGAGCGCCAGCTTCGAACAGTGCATCGGTGCCGGCGTATCCCCATGATACACCCACCGCGCTCGCGCCGGCGGCACGCGCCATCTGCATATCGTAAATGGCATCACCAACGACGATTGTCTGCTCTGGGCGAACACCCGTTTCCGCACAGCATTCCAGTACCATCGCCGGATGCGGTTTCGACGGGCATTCATCAGCGGTTCGACTGGTGATAATGGCCGACTTCAGTCCATGCTTTTCAATCAGGGTGTCGAGCGGGCGCCGCGACTTGCCGGTCACCACCCCGAGCAGGATTTCATCCTTACTTGTCAAGGTGTCGACAACTTCTCGAACTCCGTCGAAGAAAGGTTCATTGACGGTCGGATCGGCCCGCATAATTGCGCTATGCTGCCTGTAGAGGCCAGCCAGTTCCCTTACCGAATGGTCAATTTCGCGTTCGAGCAACCGGGACAGAGCCGTTTCCAGCGTCAGCCCGATGATCGACTTCGTCCGTGCCAGGTCCGGCGCGGGAAGTCCGGCTTCGACAAAAGTCCGTGCTATACAGGCGTGAATGATCGCAGCGCTGTCGACCAGCGTTCCATCGCAATCGAACAGCACAAGCTTCATTGTTCGGGATCCTTGTCGAAACCCAAGAGGTTCCAGCTTTGCACCATGTGCGGCGGCAGCGGCGCTGAGACCTCGATTCGGCCACCCCCGGGTGCAGGAATGGAGATATGGCGGGCATGCAGGTGCAGCCGCTTTTGCATGCCACCAGGAAAATGCCAATTGTGATCAGCCTCGAAATATTTGGGGTCGCCCAGGATCGGACAGCCCTTATGCGCGGCATGGACTCTCAGCTGATGGGTGCGTCCGGTATAGGGTTCCATTTCCAGCCAGGTCAGATCCTGTCCGGCCTGCTCAAGCACCCGGTAGTAGGAAACCGCGTGATCAGCGTCCGGTTCGCCATGTTTGCACACCCGCATACGATCACCGTCCGGAGTCTGCTCCTTGACAAGCCAAGTCGAAATGCGCCCTTCCTGCGGCGCAGGTACACCTTTGACCAACGCCCAATAGGTTTTTTTGGTCGTCCTCTCCCTAAATGCTGCCGTCAACGCCTGAGCGGCACCCCTCGTTCGGGCCACAACAAGAACGCCGGACGTCTCGCGATCAAGCCTGTGAACCAGCCGCGGCTTCTCTCCCTTTTTGTTACGCCAGGCTTCGAGCATGGAATCCATGTGCCGGGAAATGCCCGAACCGCCCTGTACGGCCAGACCGGCGGGTTTGTTGAAGACAAAAACCTTGGGATCCTCGTAAAGCAGCATCTGCGACAGCTGTTCCGCATCTCCGCCTGACAGGCGTCGGGGTGCATCCCCGCTGGCCCCTTGCTTTTCGTCAGTCCCAAGAGGCGGGATACGGATTTTCTGGCCAGCCTGAACCCGGGTGTCGGATTTTGCGCGGCCACCATCCACCCGGATCTGACCCGAGCGCAGCAGTTTTTGGAGTTTGCCGAAACCAAGCCCCGGGAAATGGGCCTTGAACCAGCGATCAAGACGCATGCCGGATTCGTCGCTGTCTACGGTTCGCTGTTCAACACCAGCCATAAGTCTTCGCTTTCAAAAAGTGGCCCGGGCAATCGCCAGGCCTGCAAACAGCGCTGCGATAGACAGAACGACGCTGCCAGCGACATAGGCGAAGGTCATCGTGGCTGCGCCCCTATCCCAAAGACTGGCAACGTCCAGGGAGAAGGCGGAGAAGGTTGTAAACCCGCCCAGGAGACCCGTTGCCACGAACAGGCGCAATTCCTGACTGCCCCCCATTTTTCGGACCAACATCTCGACAAAAAGCCCCATGGCAAACGAGCCGATGACATTGACCGTTATCGTTCCCCAAGGAAAATTCGGCCCCATAAGGCGCAGGCTCGCCAGATTGACGAGATGGCGCAATGAAGCGCCGATAGCGCCTCCCAGAGCGACGTAGAGCAGGTGTATCATGGGCAAGCGTTTAGTCGGTTTTGAGCACACTGGAAAGCCCAATGCGCCCAAATGGCTGCGTCCTATGGTGCCTGCACGCGCTTGAGCAGGTCTGTCCCGGAAAGCTGGGGCGAACGACCGGCCTCAAATGCGCTCTTTACCAGCTCAATAACTGTTTCGTTGGTGCGAGCGGATGTCCCAACCTGGTTGGCAAGGTCGACCACCGCGCCATTGAGGTAATCCACTTCCGGCTGGCGGCCGGCTTGCATGTCCTCCCACATGGAAGACCGGGCCGTCGGGTCCATTGCCAGCAGATTTTGGGCAATCAGCGTGAACGCCCAGTTGGGCAGCCGCAATATGTAGGGAATGGCGCGGGGGCGTATTCTGCCGATCGGTACGGGGGATATGCGCGCGGTGCGCATCGCAACCAAGGCTTCTTCGACCATTGATGCAAAGACCCTGCGATAAGACCGGTCCGATAATTGTTCAACCAATGGCACATCGGAGAGAACGTTCAAGGCATTGTTGAGATTGAGCAGCAGTTTGGTCCACAACACCGCCTGCATGTCGGAGTGAACCTCAGCGGATATCCCGGACGCATTCAGCGCATCGCGCAACGCGCGGGTTGCGATCGTGTCCTTCATGATGACGCCACCCTGGGTGGCCCTGTGGAACCGCCCCTCGCCCCCGACAACGACATTGAACTGAACCATGCCGGCAGCAATCGGTCGAGTCCCGAGGAAACTGCCGAGAACCCTCGCGTTGGCGACGCCGTTCTGAAGGCTGACGATTGTGGTCGCGGGTGAGCAGTGTTCGGCAATCTGTCGGGCCGCACGCTCCGTGTCGTGCGATTTCACGCAGACAAGCACGAGATCGCATTGGGCCATGACCGCCGCATCCGCCGTCGCCTCAAGCTGATCTGAATTGACGGTGCGCTTCGGGCCATCCAGTTGCGTCAACGTCAGGCCATGCTTCTCCAGCGTCTCGACCGTGCCCTGGCGGCCCACGAAGACCACCTGATTTCCGGCTGCTCGCAGCATTCCACCAACGAAACACCCGATTGCGCCTGCTCCCAGAACCGCGATTGCTCTCATTCGCCACCCGTATCAATCGCCATCGTCGTCACTTTGTCGTTCCGCACGCAGCTTCGACCAATAGTCAAGTCGCTTCCTCAGCTCTCGCTCAAACCCGCGCTCCGGGGGCGAATAGAAGGAGCGCCGACCCATCTTTTCCGGAAAATAGTCCTGACCGGAAAACGCGTCCGGCGCATCATGATCATACTCATAGCCCTTTCCATACCCTTCGTCCTTCATGAGTCTGGTCGGAGCGTTAAGGATGTGTTTCGGCGGCAGAAGAGAACCGTTTTCCTTTGCAGCTCTCGATGCCGCCTTGAAAGCGGTGTAAACGGCGTTGGATTTGGGTGCGGTTGCCAAATAGATGCAAGCTTGAGCCAAGGCGAGCTCACCCTCAGGTGACCCAAGATAGTCATAAGCGTCCTTGGCCGCATTGGTGATCACCAGCGCCTGAGGATCTGCAAGACCGATGTCCTCCGACGCCATGCGAACCATACGTCGGCCCAGATAGAGCGGATCCTCTCCTGCATCGAACATGCGACAGAGATAATAGAGTGCGGCATCCGGGTCCGAACCGCGTACCGCCTTGTGGAGCGCCGAAATCAGATTGTAGTGCCCGTCCTGCCCCTTGTCGTAAACCGGTGCTCGGCGCTGAACCAATTCCTGCAGGGCCTCGGCGTCAAAGATCTCGCCTTCCCTTGCAGCGCGCCAAACCTCCTCGGCGAGGGTCAAAACCGCGCGCCCATCGCCGTCCGCCATGCGAAAGAGACTGCGGCGTGCCTCGTCGTCCACCGGCAGTGCCCTGCCCTCCAATTCCTCGGCGCGATGCAACAACGTGCTGAGGCTGTCCTCGTCGTGCGGCTTGAATGTGAGAACCCTGGCACGGGACAGCAGGGCCGCGTTGAGTTCGAAAGACGGATTTTCAGTCGTTGCACCGACAAGAATGACGGTTCCGTCTTCCATAACAGGCAGGAAACTGTCCTGCTGCGCCCGATTGAAACGGTGGATCTCGTCAACGAAGAGCAGCGTCTGGCGACCTGACATGCGACGGGCATGGGCTGCTTCGAACGCTTTCTTCAAATCGGCGACACCAGAGAAGATCGCCGACAGCTGCTCGAAAGCAAGATCAGTCTCGCCGGCCAGCAGGCGCGCCAGTGTGGTCTTGCCAGTGCCGGGCGGCCCCCAGAATATCATCGAGCCAAGGCTACCGGTCGCGATCATCCGGCTTATAACACCATCAGGTCCCGTCAGGTGTGGTTGTCCGGTGATTCCAGCAAGTGATGTTGGTCGCATCCGGTCAGCCAGAGGACGGGCATTTTCAGCCGCTTCCTCGGCAATGGATGCAAACAGATCGCTCATCGCACGATCTGACGCAAACGTCGGCCGTTTCGGGCGATCTCAAATCGCCAGAACCCCGGATCACCAGCGACCAAATCCATCAGCTTGTTGCTCGAGGTGACGGTCTCGCCGTTGATGGCCACGATAATGTCGCGCGGGCGCAGCCCATAGCGATTGGCCGGCGAGCCTCGTTGCACATCAAGAACAACGACGCCCCGCGCACGGGTCGGAATGCGCATCTCCTCCGCAAGCTGCGGTCCGAGGTCCGTAACAAGTGCACCGGCGAATGGGCTATCGCCCGTGATGCGAATTTCTTCGGCTGGCGTGCGCTTTTTCGGCGGCGCCAGCTTGATGGTGATCGTTCTGACCCTGGACCGCGAAACGACTTCGAATTCTGCTAGAGACCCGACGGAGGACGTGGCAAGCCGGTAGCCGAGCGCGTCCGGATGCTGAACCGACTTGCCGTTCATGCGCAACACGATGTCGCCGACCTTCAGACCTCCGGAGTGAGCTGGTCCGCCCTTGACCACGGCAGTCACAATGGCTCCAAACGCCTGTTTCATTCCCAATGCTTCGGCCATATCTGACGTGACGGGAGAAAAGCTGGCACCGATATAGGGTCTGGTAAACCGTTCATCGCCGCTTTTGGCGGCATCCACGACAGCCCGCACCATATTCGCCGGAATAGCAAAGCCGATACCGTTGGAGCCGCCTGAACGGGAGAATATAGCGGTGTTGATGCCCACAAGGCGACCGTTCATGTCAACGAGCGCCCCGCCGGAATTACCAGGGTTGATGGCAGCATCCGTCTGAATGAAGAAGCCGAAATCGGACACGCCGACCCGATTGCGTGCAAGTGCCGAGACAATACCGCTGGTAACCGTCTGCCCAACACCGAAGGGGTTGCCTATTGCCAGCACAATGTCACCGACTTCAAGGCGGTCGGAGTCGCTGTAGTCCAATGCTGCAAACGGTTCGTCACCGTCGACCTTGAGTATCGCCAGATCGACCCGCTGGTCCTTCAGCAGAACGCGGCTTTCGAACTCCCGTCCATCGGCAAAGGCGATCTTGATCTCATCGGCGCCGTCGATGACATGATTGTTGGTGACGATGATGCCCGACGGGTCGACAATGACGCCGGAGCCGAGCGACGACTGCTTGCGTGAGCGCCCCGGCATCTGTTGACCGAAGAACCGCTCGAAGAACGGATCGCCGCCAAAGGGCGAGCGCTGGCGCACCATGCGCTCGGCATAGACGTTGACCACCGCTGGCGCAGCGCTCTTGACCAGGGGTGAGAAGGAGTATTGCAGCTGGGCTTGCGTCTGGGGCGCGGCCCGCCTGATTTCAGGTGCTGCCTGACGTTTGTCGCCGGAACCCAGGATATCGGAGATGATGCCGCGCATCTGCTCGGTCGGTGAGGCATCCTGTGCCCCCAATGCAGCTACGCTGAATACAATGGCCGTAACAGCCACAATTCCGACAACCAATCGACCGCGCATTCCGATTCTCCGTTCGAATCCGTATTTTATTGCGGAATTGACCTAGCAAAAAGGTCTGGATAAGGCACCCGCCGCGTTGCCATAAAATAAGGTCCGACCGCCTGTGGTTCAATTGGACCGCCTAAAGGTCGGCATTTTGATCCCTCTTCCATTCGTTTCGGAGCAGTTTGGCGGTTTGGAGCAAATCCTTGGCCAACTGGCGCGCGCGGTGCCATTGGCCTTGTCCTATGGTCCGAGACAAGCCCACCCATAAAGGAACTTGAAGTATGCGAACGATCTTCGCGACTGGAACGCCCAGTGTTCCGGCCTTGACCACCGCTTACGACCGTGCCGCGACAACCTGGCACCGGACCATCAGCAAATTCGGGTTTCTCGAAGCCTATGGCGATCTGCTGGCAGATGCAGCCGACCGCCTACCGAGGACCGAACTACCGCTTCGGGTGCTCGATGCCGGATCCGGAACGGCTGGTTTTTCTGTCGCCTTCGCACGAAGGATTGGTCACGCAGAGTTCGACCTGCTCGATCTGTCCAGCGAGATGCTGGCGAAGGGTGCGCAGACGATGGCGGCAGAAGGCATGGCTTGCAACCAGATCTGCTGTGACGTCAGCACGCTGACGCAGCGCCGGAAACGCTACGATGTCGTGCTGAGTGCCCATTTGATCGAGCATATCGACGATGCGGTTTCAGTCCTTGCAGACTTGCGCTCAGTGCTGGCGCCGGGTGGCCTTGTGGTCCTGGCAGTCAGCAAGCCGCATTGGTGCACGGCGCTTGTCAGGCTTCGCTGGAAAAACCGAGCCTATCAACCACAGGAAATGCGCGGCTTGCTCGAACTGTCAGGGTTCGAGGACATCGAGACCTTCGCTTTCTCGTCAGGGCCGCCAAGTCGGCTGAGCGCCGGATATATAGCATCCACACCAAAGGGAGATCAGTCATGAAAATGGTGACCGTAGAAGCGACTTTCGCACCAGAAGATATAGCCACTTCGACGACGCTATTCGAAGATCAGGCCTCCGGCGCGAGAGACATGGACGGCTGCGCCGGCTATGATCTCTACGCCGCAACGGACGGCGGAGGAAAAATCGTGATCGTTCAACGCTGGACTTCAATGGAGGCATTTGACGCATATCGCAAAAGCGAAACATTCGCCCGCCTTGCCGACGGCCTGAAACCCATCATGACCGCGCCTCCCGTTACAACGGTCACCGATGTGATCCCCTGACTGCGAAACATGCCGCAAGACGACCTTCCCGCATTCTGCTTCTACCAGGAATTCGAGCCGAGCCCGACGGAAACGCTCAGTTTTGAACGCCACTATCTGATGTATTGCATCAAAGGCGCGATCAGCCTGGAAATCGCCGGTCGTCGTTGGCTGCTGCCGCCGTCCTATGCGGCATGGATCCCGGCGGGCACCGAGATGGCCGTCACGATCGGACACCCGATGACATGCTGCTCTGTTCTGTTCCATCCCGACTTCATGGAAGAGCTGCCTAGCGACAGCGTCGTTTTCACCATTACCGCGCTGGCGCGGGACATGATCTATTTCAGCCGACGCTGGGGTCCACAGTCCGAACAGTTCGACGACCATGCCCGACACTTTTTTCAGGCGCTCGCTCTGACTTGCACGGAACTGGCGCGCCAACCGAGCGATGTATGGATGCCCATGGGACGAAGCGAGGCGATGAAGAGGGCTATCGCCTTTACAGAAACCCACCTGGACCGCGATATCTCGCTGGCCGAAGTGGCCAGCGCCGCTCATCTGTCCGAGCGAACGCTCTTGCGCCGCTACGCCGACGAAGTTGGCATGACCTGGAGCCAGTGCCTTCGCCGACTGCGGATGATCCGCGCGGTCGAACTTCTCAGCAACGAAGAGGAGCCAGTCGTTCAGGTCGCACTGCAGGTAGGATACACTTCAAACAGCGCTTTTAACAAAGCCTTTCGCGAGTTCAGTGGCCATACGCCAACCGAATTTCGTGCCCGCCGACGCGACGGATTGCGAGGGCTGTAACCTGGCAAAGTCCTATTGCAGTTGCGGTGCCTTCCCGTCGCATGCCCCGGCGGCCGGAAATGTGCAATTCACCAGCGTATCCGAGAGATGTTCGCTCAGAAGTGTGACCATCGCCCGCAGAGCTGCCGAGGGATTTCGGCCACTCGGGTAGACCGCGTAGCACGCATCTCCTTGCGGCGCCCACTCCGGCAAGACCTCAACCAGCCGTCCTGAGGCAACTTCGTGCATGCCCGTCAATTCGGGAAGTCGAGTTATTCCAACGCTGGCTACTGCCAATTCGCGCAGAATTCCCCAACTGGCCACCGCCAGGCGCGGCCTGACCGCCACAGAAACCGTACCTTCCGGTCCTTCGAGATGCCAGGTGACCGGTTCTTGCTGGCTGGTCATGACCAGGCAGTCATGCTTGGCCAGATCGCGGGGCGCCTTAGGCGTTCCGTTCGAGTTCAGGTAGTCGGGGCTTGCATACAATCGCAATGAACCAAGAACCGACAGCTTCCTGCAGATCAGACTGGAATCATCCAGTGGCCCCACGCGAATCGCGAGATCGAAACCTTCTTCGATCAGATTGACCTTTCGGTCACTCAGATCGACGATCAGGTCGACATCCGGATAGAGCGTTGCGTACTTTGCCAACACGCCGCCAAGAACACATTGCCCCATCTCAACGGGAGCTGACAGACGCAGCCTCCCGCGTGGGCGATCGTGGTTGTCGTTCAGCTGCCGCTCGGCATCCATGATGGCCATCAGGGCGGGTTCGACGGCGCGATAGTAGCTCTCGCCAATATCGGTCAGACGAACGGAACGGGTGGATCGCCAAAACAGCTGGACCCCAAGCTGGTCCTCAAGTGCAGCGACACGCTGGCTCAAGGTCGACTTCGAAACGCCCAGCGATTTCGCAGCACCGCGAAAACTCTGTTGCTCTGCAACCCTCAAAAAGGCGGTAATGGCATTGAGATTGATATCTTTCACTGTCCGCATATACGGACAATTAGTCCGATGTTGAGCTATTGTCCATATTGACCCAATGATTATCTTTTTACGGTATTTCAAAGGAGCACAGCCAGATGAACCTCTTTTCGCAGCATCAACTCGGTTCCTTGAACCTGAAAAACCGCGTCGTGATGGCACCGATGACGCGGTGCAGGGCGATCGATAACGTTCCGACACCGATTATGGCCGACTACTACTCCCAAAGAGCCTCCTCCGGCCTCATCGTGACCGAGGGCACTGCCCCCTCACCGAATGCGCTAGGATATCCCCGCATACCCGGTCTGTTCAGTGCCGAGCAGGTCGAGGGCTGGCGACGCGTCACCGATGCCGTGCACAACGCCGGGGGCCGAATTTTCGCGCAACTGATGCACACCGGTCGTATCGGTCATCCGGCGAACATGCCGGAAGACGCAGAGATCGTCGCGCCCAGCGCAATTGCTGCGGCAGGAGAAATGTTCACCGATACGCATGGGATGCAGCCTCATCCGGAACCGCGTGCCATGACCGAGGAAGATATTCGCCAGACGATTGGTGAGTTCGTGTCGGCTTCGCGCAATGCCATCGAAGCCGGCTTCGACGGCGTCGAGCTGCACGCGGCCAACGGTTACCTGCTGGAACAGTTCATCAATCCGAATGTCAACACGCGGGACGATCCCTATGGCGGATCGATCGAGAACCGCGCGCGTTTCGTTGTGGAGGTGGCCAAAGCCGTGGCCGACGACATCGGTGCCGACCGGGTGGGCATCCGGTTCTCGCCCCACAGCACCTTCAACGACCACGCGGCCTATGAGGATGTCGCCGAGCAGTATGGCTGGCTGGCCCAACAGGTCGATGCGCTCAACCTTGTCTACGTTCATCTGGTGCTTGGCCAGGAGGGCTTGCCTGATGAAACTCTCAAGGCGATCCGGGACGGCTATTCGGGTACACTGATGGTCAACTCCGGGTTCGACAAGGATGGCGCTGAAACGGTCCTTGGCCGTGGCGGCGCAGACCTGGTGTCTTTCGGAGTGCCGTTCATCGCCAATCCGGATCT
The DNA here is from genome assembly GCA_965228435.1 of Hoeflea sp. Lineage (GTDB taxonomy): Bacteria > Pseudomonadota > Alphaproteobacteria > Rhizobiales > Rhizobiaceae > Hoeflea_A. The sequence goes on from OZ245818.1 coordinate 6,857,697, forward strand.
GGTCGAGAGAATGCGCGACAATGTCGACCTGGCGAACCCTCAACCGGACCTCTTTTACGCGGCCGGCCCGGAGGGCTATGTGGACTACCCGACTGCGGTCTAACCGAGACCAACCTTGCCATAGATACAAAAAAAGGCCGGGCGAAAACCCGGCCTCTTCGAATTCAGATTTACGGCAGTTCTTACGCTGCTTCCGTTTCTTCGCTTGCCTCGGCCTCGACACGTGCACGGTCTTTGGCGCCGCGTGCGTCGACGTCGCGGTCAACGAATTCGATGACTGCGAGTGGTGCGTTGTCTCCCTTGCGGAATCCGGCACGCATGATCCGCAGATAGCCGCCGTTGCGGTCGGCATAACGGGTGGCGATCGTGTCGAACAGCTTGCGGACCATTTCGACATCGCGAACGCGCGAGATCGCCTGACGACGGGCGTGCAGGTCTCCGCGTTTGCCCAACGTGACCAGCTTTTCGACGATTGGACGAATTTCCTTCGCCTTCGGCAGGGTCGTGACGATCTGCTCGTGTTCAATCAGGGACGCTGCCATGTTGGCAAACATTGCCTTGCGGTGGCTTGGCGTCCGGTTCAGCTTGCGGCCTGACTTGCGGTGGCGCATGGCTCTCTCCATTCAGCGCGGTGCATGCTCACACCGCAGGTTCGGTTAATATTGGTCTTCGTAACGCTTGGCGAGATCTTCGATGTTTTCCGGCGGCCAGGCGGGAACTTCCATTCCCAGGTGCAGGCCCATTGAAGCCAGAACTTCCTTGATCTCGTTCAGCGACTTGCGTCCAAAGTTCGGCGTCCGCAGCATCTCTGCTTCGGTCTTCTGGATAAGGTCGCCGATATAGACAATGTTGTCGTTCTTCAGGCAGTTGGCCGAGCGAACCGACAATTCGAGCTCGTCGACCTTCTTGAGCAGCGCCGGGTTGAAAGCCAGTTCGGTGGCCTGAACTTCCTCAACCTCTTTCTGCGGCTCATCGAAGTTGATGAACACGCCAAGCTGATCCTGGAGAATACGTGCGGCAAATGCGATCGCATCCTCACCGGTGACCGAGCCATCGGTCTCCAGGGTCATGATCAGGCGGTCGTAATCGAGGACCTGACCTTCACGGGTGTTTTCAACCTTGTAGGAGACCTTCTTGACCGGCGAATAGAGGCTGTCGACCGGGATCAATCCGATCGGGGCATCTTCGGCGCGGTTGCGGTCGGCCGGTACATAGCCCTTGCCGTTTGCAACGGTGAACTCCATGCGGATCTCGGCACCTTCGTCGAGGGTGCAGATCACATGGTCCGGATTGAGGATCTCGATGTCGCCAACCGTCTGAATGTCGCCGGCAAGGACAGTGCCCGGGCCCTGTTTGCGCACAACCATGCGCTTGGGCTCGTCACCTTCCATGCCGATGGCAATTTCCTTGATGTTGAGCACGATATCCGTCACGTCCTCACGGACACCCGGAATCGAAGAGAACTCATGCAGAACGCCGTCGATCTGCACTGCCGTGACGGCTGCACCGCGCAGCGACGACAGAAGCACACGGCGCAGGGCGTTGCCAAGGGTCAGGCCGAAGCCACGCTCAAGCGGTTCGGCGACCAGCGTCGCCTTGGTGCGATCTGCGGACGAGAACTCGATCTTGTTCGGCTTGATCAGTTCCTGCCAGTTTTTTTGAATCATGGTTTGTTACCTTCCGTTCCTTGCCACCATCCAATCGTGGCAACAGAGCTGGAGAACCAAGAGGAGCGGCAAACCGCTCGTAGGTTGTTGTACGGCAATCAGACGCGACGCTTTTTACGCGGGCGGCAGCCATTGTGCGGGATTGGCGTCACGTCGCGGATCGACGTGATCGTGAACCCTGCGGCCTGCAGCGCACGAAGGGCCGACTCACGACCGGAACCCGGTCCACACACTTCGACCTCGAGCGACTTCATGCCGTGTTCCTGTGCCTTCTTGGCACAATCTTCAGCCGCGATCTGAGCGGCAAAAGGCGTCGACTTACGCGACCCCTTGAAACCCTTGGCACCGGCCGAGGACCAGGCAATTGCATTGCCCTGGGCGTCGGTGATGGTGATCATGGTGTTGTTGAACGACGAGTTTACGTGGGCAACGCCCGACGAGATATTCTTGCGTTCCTTGCGGCGAACGCGTGCGGCATCCTTGGCCATGGTATTCCTTTCAATGATCTCGACACCGCCGTAATTCCAGCGGCTCCACCGGATGGGGCGCAAACGCCCCAGCCATTCTTACGCAAAAGGCCGGCTTGCATGGTGCAGCCGACCAGAACCGTCACAGGTGCGGTTGCTTACTTCTTTTTGCCTGCAATCGCCTTCGCGGGCCCCTTGCGGGTGCGGGCATTGGTATGCGTACGCTGACCGCGAACCGGCAGGTTGCGGCGGTGACGCAGGCCACGGTAGCAGCCCAGGTCCATCAGGCGCTTGATGTTCATCGCGGTTTCGCGACGCAGATCACCCTCGACCTGATATTCGCGGTCGATTGCTTCACGGATCTGGATGACATCGGCATCCGAAAGCTCGTTCACACGGCGCTCTGCCGGAATGCCGACCTGTTCGGTAATGGACTTGGCGTGTGCCGGTCCAATGCCGTGAATATACTGCAGCGCGATAACAACGCGCTTATTGGTTGGAATGTTGACGCCAGCGATACGGGCCACGTCCTGTCTCCTTGCCTCTCAGACCCTGCGGTCTGACTGCTCATCCTGCAGCAAATGCTGCCTGCTTGCTTTAACCGGGACATCAAGAAACGATCAGCCCCGGCCTTTCGAAATTCGAAAGCCGCGCCAATCGCTCGTCTATCACGAATTGGCGGGTTTCTAACGGACTCGATGCCAATAGGTCAACAGCCCGCGGACCAAAAAAACGACGCAAATGTGCCGATTAATCGAAAAATCGGCTCCTGGTCCTAAAGCGTCGTCAAAAGCTCCTCAATCTGGGCCGTTACGGTGTCGATATCGGCCATACCGTCCACGCCCTTCAGCAACCCTTTTGCGTAGTAATAGCCCAGCAAAGGAGCGGTTTCCTTGTAGTAAGCCTGCAGCCTGGTGCGGACCGTCTCGGCATTGTCATCGGCACGCCGCTTGAACTCCGTCGATCCGCATTTGTCGCAGACGCCGTCTTTCTCGGGCTTGAGGTTCGTATCGTGGTAGCCAGCGCCGCAATTGGCACAGGTGTATCGACCGGCAATGCGATCAACCAGAACCTCATCCTCGACTCGGAGCTCGATCACGCAGGACAGGTCCATGTCCTTGGCGGCGAGCATTTTCGTGACAGCATCGGCCTGCGGCAGCGTACGCGGGTAACCGTCGAGAATGAAGCCTGCCTGGCAATCGGCCTCGTCAAGCCGTTCCGAGACAATGGCGTTGACGATCTCGTCGGAGACGAGCTTGCCCGCATCCATGACGGCCTTGGCACGCAATCCGACTTCGGTGCCGGCGCCGACCGCGGCGCGCAACATGTCGCCGGTTGACAGCTGTGGAATGCCATGACGCTCGACCAGTCGGTGAGCCTGGGTTCCCTTGCCCGCCCCCGGCGGTCCCAGCAGAATCAATCTCATCGCGCCTTCTTCCCTCCCCGAAGCTTCGATTTCTTGATCAGCCCTTCATATTGCTGGGCGATCAAGTGCCCCTGAACCTGGGCGACCGTGTCAAGGGTCACACTGACGACGATCAGCAATGACGTGCCGCCGAGATAGAACGGTATGCCGGTCTGTGCAATTAGCACTTCGGGCAATAGGCAGACGAAGATCAGGTAGAGGGCGCCGACCACTGTGATTCGAGTCAGCACGTAGTCGATATATTCAGCCGTTCTTTCACCGGGACGGATCCCGGGAATGAAGCCGCCATGACTCTTCAGGTTGTCGGCCGTGTCCTTGGGATTGAACACCACGGCCGTATAGAAAAAGGCGAAGAAGCCGATCATCAACGCATAGAACAGCATGTAAAGCGGCTGACCGTGGCCAAGCGTTGCAAGGACCGTTGTCGCCCATGCCGGCAGATTGGTGGTGTCGGAGAACCCGGCAAGCGTTGCTGGCAGCAGCAGCAGCGAAGACGCGAAGATCGGCGGGATCACACCGGCGGTGTTCAGCTTGAGTGGCAGGTGGGACGAATCCCCCTGGAACATGCGGTTGCCGACCTGGCGCTTCGGATACTGGATCAACAGTCTCCGCTGGGCCCGCTCCATGAAGACGATGAAGGCAATCACGGCGATGGCGATGACAATCACCATGATAATCAGGCCGGTTGACAGGGCGCCGGTGCGGCCGAGCTCAAGCGTACCTGCAATGGCGCCCGGTAGCGCTGCCACAATGCCGGCGAAAATGATCAACGAGATGCCGTTGCCGATGCCGCGGGCGGTGATCTGCTCACCGAGCCACATCAGGAACATGGTGCCGCCAACCAGCGTGATGACCGTCGACAGGCGGAAGAACCATCCCGGATCAGTGACGATATTGCTGCCCGACTCGAGACCGACGGATATGCCATAGGCCTGCAGCGTAGCCAGCAACACCGTGCCGTAGCGGGTATACTGGTTGATGACCTTGCGGCCCTGTTCGCCTTCCTTTTTCAGCTGCTCAAGGGTCGGTACGACCGACGTCATCAGCTGCATGATAATCGAGGCGGAAATGTAAGGCATGATGCCCAGCGCGAAGATCGCCATGCGTTCGACGGCGCCACCGGCAAACATATTGAACAGGCCCAGCACCCCGCCGGCCTGTTGCTCGAAAGCCTGTGCAAAGGCTTCCGGATTGATGCCTGGAAGCGGAATGTAGGTACCAAGCCTATACACCAAAAGCGCACCCAGCGTGAACCAGATGCGCTTTTTCAGGTCTTCTGCCTTGGCGAAGGCCGAGAAGTTAAGATTGGCTGCAAGTTGTTCGGCTGCAGATGCCATGCGTATCTCCGAGTGGCGTTGTTCCGATCGATGCGTGCTTTGCTCCGATGACGGAACCGGCCATCTATTGCTGACTCGTCGGCGCCTTCATATCAAAAGCCCCACCCCTTTGCTAACCGGTGCCAGTGCAATGATGTTCACAGGTCCGTGTCACCATATGGGGACGCTACAGCCCGATGCCAACACAACGGGCCGTAACCAATCTATTCCGTTTCTTTGGCTTCCTTGGTCTCGGTGGCTTCGTTAGCGCCCGAGAGCAACTTGATCGAACCACCGGCCTTTTCGACCTTTTCGATGGCCGACTTGGAAGCACCGGCCACTTCCAGTGAAAGCTTGGCCGTCAATTCACCGTCGGCGAGGACGCGAACGCCGTCTTTGGCACGACGCAACACACCGGCTTCGACCAGCACTGCAACGTCGATGGGCTTCTTCGCATCGATCTTCTTCGCATCGATGGCGGTCTGGATACGGCCGACCGACACGATGTTGAAATCCTTGGCGAAAATGTTGGTGAAGCCGCGTTTGGGCAGACGGCGATAGATCGGCATCTGGCCGCCTTCGTAGCCTTTGATGGCCACACCCGAGCGGGATTTCTGACCCTTGACGCCGCGGCCACCGGTCTTGCCCTTGCCGGAGCCGATGCCGCGTCCGACCCGTTTACGGGTCTTGGTCGCGCCATCCATGTCGTGAAGTTCATTGAGTTTCATTGTTCACACTCCTCAGGCTTCGTCGACGACGCGCACGAGGTGACGCACCTTGCGGATCATTCCGCGCACAGCCGGAGTGTCTTCCAGGGTGCGGCGGCGATGCATTTTATTCAGTCCGAGACCAATCAGCGTCTGGCGCTGGTCGGCGGGACGGCGGATGGGGCTACCGATCTGCTCGACCGTAACCGTTCCTGTCTTTTTTTCAGCCATGACGATCTGCCTCCCTACTCTTCGGCGCCGACGATCGAGGAACGACGGGCCTGCAAGGTGGAGTATTTCAGGCCGCGCTGGGCTGCGACGTCCTTCGGATGCATCTGCCTCTGAAGCGCGTCGAACGTGGCGCGAACCATGTTGTAGGGGTTGGACGAGCCGGTCGACTTGGCGACCACGTCCTGCATCCCGAGGGTTTCGAAAACAGCACGCATCGGACCACCCGCGATGATACCGGTACCCGGCTTTGCCGAGCGCAGGAGAACCTTGCCGGCGCCGTGACGGCCGTGAACATCGTGGTGCAGGGTCCGACCGGACCGCAGCGGCACGAAGATCATATTGCGCTTGGCTGATTCGGTTGCCTTGCGGATCGCTTCCGGCACTTCGCGTGCCTTGCCGTGACCGAAGCCGACGCGGCCTTTCTGGTCACCGACGACAACGAGGGCCGCAAAACCGAAACGACGGCCGCCCTTGACGACCTTCGCAACGCGATTGATGTGGACCAGCTTGTCGACGAATTCGCTGTCGCGATCGTCATCCTTGCCACGATTATCGCGGCGCGGTTCTCTTGCCATTGTCCTTGTCCTTTTTCTTTTCCGGGTGCAACGGGCTGTGGTTGATCTAGAAACTCAGGCCAGCTTCACGCGCGGCATCCGCCAACGCCTTGATCCGACCATGGTAGATGAATGCGCCCCGATCGAACACGACCTCGGTCACACCCGCCTTGCTCGCCCGTTCTGCAACGAGCTTGCCAACAGCGGCTGCGGCTTCGGTATCGGCGCCGGTTTTCAGCGACTTGCGCAGATCGGCATCGAGCGTCGATGCAGCGGCCAGCGTGTTGCCAGCCGTATCGTCGATGATCTGCGCGTAGATGTTCTTCGAGGAACGGTGAACCGACAGGCGCGGCCGACCATTGGCGACCTTCTTGACCTGACGGCGGACGCGCGCGGCGCGGCGCGAAAGCGTTTCTTTCCTGCTGGCCATCTGCGTGCTCCTTACTTCTTCTTGCCTTCTTTGCGGACAATCCGCTCTTCGGCATATTTGACACCCTTGCCCTTGTAGGGCTCAGGCTTGCGGAATCTGCGGATCTCCGACGCAACCTGGCCGACCTTCTGCTTGTCGATGCCGGTCACGACGATTTCCGTGGGTTTCGGGCACGCAATGCTGATTCCATCGGGAGCGTCGTAGACGACATCATGGCTGTAGCCCAATGCCAGCTGCAATTTGCTGCCCTGCACGGATGCGCGATAGCCGACGCCGTTGATCTCAAGCTTGCGCTCGAAACCGTCCTTCACGCCGGTCATGATGTTTTCGAGCATGGTCCGCGTCATGCCCCATTTGGAGCGTGCGTCCTTCGACTGATCAGCCGGAGCGACGACGACGTCATTTTCTTCCATTTTCACGAGCACTTCGTCATTGACGACGTAGCTCAGCTCACCCTTGGGCCCCTTGGCGGTGACCTTCTGGCCCTCGACGGTCGCGGTGACGCCTTCAGGAACCGAAACGGGCTTCTTACCGATACGAGACATTGTCTTAACCTGTCTGATCTGTTGGAGATTTCTGTCACATCAGAAGATCTGACAGAGAACCTCGCCACCAACGTTCTGTTCGCGCGCCTCATGATCGGCCATCACACCTTTCGGGGTCGAAAGGATGGAGATGCCGAGGCCGTTCGCGACCTGCGGAATGGACTTGACCGAGACATAAACCCGGCGGCCCGGCTTGGACACGCGGGCGATCTCGCGGATCACCGGCGCGCCTTCATAGTATTTCAGCTCGATGTTGATTTCGGACTTGCCGTTGTCGTAGCTGACCTCGGAGTAACCACGGATGTAGCCTTCCGACTGCAGAACATCGAGGACACGTGCGCGCAGCTTGGATGCCGGCGTGGTGACCGTCGACTTGCGCCGGCCGACCGCATTGCGGATGCGGGTGAGCATATCGCCCAGGGGATCTGTCATTGCCATGGGACCTGCTCCTTACCAGCTCGACTTGACGACGCCCGGAACGCGGCCGAGCGAACCCAGTTCGCGCAGTGCGATACGGGACATTTTAAGCTTGCGATAGTAACCGCGCGGACGACCGGACACTTCGCAACGGTTGCGGATCCGCGTCTTGGATCCATCGCGCGGCATTTCGGCAAGTTTCAGGGTTGCCTTGAAGCGCTCTTCAATCGGCGTGTCCTGATTCTTGATGATTGCCTTCAGCTCGGCGCGCTTGGCTGCTGCCTGCGCGACCCGCTTGCGACGGCGCTTGTTCTTTTCGACGGCACTTACCTTGGCCATATCAAATATCCTCTTTACGCTTGCCGTTACTGACGGAACGGGAAGTTGAATTCCGAGAGCAGAGCCCGGGCTTCATCATCCGTGTTCGCCGTCGTACAAACGATGATGTCCATCCCCCACATTTCATCGACCTTGTCGTAGTCGACTTCCGGGAAGACGATGTGTTCCTTGATGCCCATGGCAAAATTGCCGCGGCCGTCAAAGCTCTTTGGATTCAAGCCGCGAAAGTCGCGAACGCGCGGCAGGGCAATGTTGACCAGCCGATCCATGAATTCGTACATGCGCTTCTGCCGCAGCGTCACCTTGGCGCCGATCGGCATTTCTTCACGAACCTTGAAGCCGGCGATCGATTTGCGCGCCTTGGTAATCACCGGACGCTGGCCCGCAATCGCAGCCAAATCCTCGGCCGCAATGGACGGCTTCTTGGAATCTGTCGTCGCTTCGCCGACACCCATGTTGAGCACGATCTTTTCGACACGCGGGATCTGCATGACATTCTCGTAGGAGAACTTCTCCTGCAAGACGCCGCGGATGCGGTCGTTATAGTCTGTTTTGAGCCGCGGCTCGTAATTTGCCTCAGCCATCGATCACTTCTCCGGAACGCTTGGACACGCGCACCTTGGTGCCGTCCTCGTTGATCTTGAAGCCAACCCGGGTCGGTTTGCCATCGGCGCCGACAAGCGCCAGATTCGACAGGTGCACGGAGGCTTCTTTACTGACAATGCCGGCCTGCTCGGTTTGGGTCTGGCGCTGGTGGCGCCGTACCATGTTGACGCCGCGAACCAGGGCACGGTTTTCCTTGGGCATCACCTGAATCACTTCGCCGGTACGGCCCTTGTCCTTGCCGGTCAGCATGATGACGTTGTCGCCTTTGCGGATCTTCTGCATCATCGTCTCCTTACAGAACTTCCGGCGCCAGCGAGATGATCTTCATGTGGCTCTTGGCGCGGAGTTCGCGCGGAACCGGTCCGAAGATACGGGTGCCGATCGGCTCTTTCTTGTTGTCAACCAGCACGGCTGCGTTCTTGTCGAAACGAATGACGCTGCCGTCGGGCCGACGAATGTCCTTGGCGGTGCGAACAACCACCGCTCTCATGATGTCGCCCTTTTTTACACGGCCGCGCGGAATGGCTTCCTTTACCGAGACGACGATAATGTCGCCCACGGAAGCGTATTTCCGCTTCGAGCCGCCCAGCACCTTGATGCACATGACACGACGGGCACCGGAATTGTCGGCGACGTCGAGGTTTGTTTGCATCTGAATCATGTCAGACCGCCTTCTTTCATCTTGCCGGTGAGCCTCGTCTGTCTCTGCCGGCGATTTCCCTTATTGTTTCCTGGCGTTAATCAGGCTTTTTCGCTGATTACAGTCCAGCGCTTGTCCTTAGAGATCGGCGCGCATTCCTGGATCTGGACAGCGTCCCCGGTCTTGTACTGGTTGCTTTCATCGTGCGCCTTGTACTTCTTCGAACGACGCACCGTCTTCTTGAACATCGGATGGGCGAAACGGCGTTCGACTTTGACGACGATGGTCTTGTCGCTCTTGTCGCTGACGACGGTGCCCTGGAGAACGCGTTTTGGCATTTTCTTCTGGTCCTCAGGCCTTGGATTCTGCCGCCATCTGGCGGGCTATGGTCTTGACGCGAGCGATGTCGCGACGAACTTCCTTGACGCGCGACGTCTTTTCGAGCTGGCCGGTGGCTTTCTGGAAGCGCAGGTTGAACTGCTCCTTCTTCAGCTCGGCAAGCTTGTCAGTCAGCTGGTCGGCGCTCATGGCACGGATATCTGCGGCTTTCATGACTCTGCCTTCCTAGTCTGCAATGCGCTGTACGAAGCGCGTCTTGACCGACAGTTTGGCGGCGCCGAGGCGCAGCGCTTCGCGGGCGACCTCCTCGCTCACGCCGTCGATCTCGAACATGATCCGGCCGGGTTTGACCTTGGCTGCCCAGTATTCGACCGAGCCTTTGCCCTTACCCATGCGGACTTCCGTCGGCTTCTGCGTAACGGGTGTGTCCGGGAAGATCCGGATCCACACACGACCGGCACGCTTCATGTGACGGGTGATCGCGCGACGCGCCGCTTCAATCTCGCGGGCGTTGACGCGGTTGGGCTCCTGGGCCTTGATGCCGTAGGAGCCGAAGTTCAGCGTGGTACCGCCCGGTGCGACGCCCCGGATACGGCCTTTGTGCTGCTTGCGGTACTTCGTACGCTTTGGCTGCAACATTTTCTTGTTCTCCGAACTGGTTCGCCGCGCAGATGACTACGCGTTTTCGCGTTCGCGGCGACGGCCGCCGCTTGACTGTGAATCGCTTTCGGTCGCACGACGCTCCGAAGCCATCGGATCGTGCTCGAGGATCTCACCCTTGAAGATCCAGACCTTGACGCCGCATACACCGTAGGCGGTGTGGGCCTCAGCCGTGCCGTAGTCGATATCGGCGCGCAGCGTGTGCAGCGGCACACGGCCTTCGCGATACCATTCGGTCCGGGCGATTTCAGCGCCACCGAGCCGGCCGCCGCAGGTGATGCGGATGCCTTCGGCGCCAAGACGCATGGCCGATTGAACGGCACGCTTCATGGCGCGGCGGAACGCAACGCGACGCTCCAGCTGCTGAGCAATCGACTGGGCAACCAGGGTTGCGTCGATTTCCGGCTTGCGCACTTCCACGATGTTGAGGTGCGTTTCCGAATTGGTCATGACCGACAGCTTGCGGCGCAGCTTCTCGATATCGGCGCCCTTCTTGCCGATGATGAGGCCTGGGCGGGCCGAATGGATCGAGATGCGGCACTTCTTGTGCGGACGCTCGATGACCACTTTCGAGATCGCAGCCTGCTTCAGCTCGCTGGTCAGGTATTCGCGGATCTTCAGGTCTTCCTGGAGCAGATCGCCGTATTCGCCCTTTTCGGCGAACCAACGCGAATCCCAGGTGCGGTTGATGCCGAGCCGGAAACCGATCGGATTCGTCTTCTGACCCATTACGCGGCCTCCTCTGTTTCCTCAACCTCACGAACAACAATCGTCAGGTGGGAAAATGGTTTTTCGATACGCGACGCACGGCCACGACCGCGGGCACGGAAACGCTTCATGACGACCGACTTGCCGACATAGGCCTCCGCGACGATCAGCGCATCGACGTCGAGATCGTGATTGTTCTCAGCATTGGCGATCGCAGATTCCAGCGTCTTCTTGACGGTCTCGGAAATCCGCTTGCGCGAGAATTCCAGGTCCGACAGAGCGCGCTCGACTTTCTTGCCGCGGATCATCGCTGCCACGAGATTGAGCTTCTGCGGGCTGACGCGGATTGTACGAGCAACCGCGCGAGCCTCATTGTCCTTGAGCCGGCGCTCGGCCTTGGCCTTGCCCATGCTACTTCCTCCTGGCTTTCTTGTCCGCGCCGTGACCGTAGTAGGTCCGGGTCGGGGAGAATTCACCGAGTTTGTGACCGACCATGTCTTCAGACACGGAAACCGGAATGTGTTTGCTGCCGTTGTAGACACCGAAGGTCAGGCCGACGAACTGAGGCAGGATCGTGGAGCGACGGCTCCAGGTCTTGATCACTTCGTTGCGGCCGCTTTCGCGAACCTTCTCAGCTTTCTTGAGAAGATAGCCGTCAACGAACGGACCTTTCCAAACTGAACGAGCCACTTGAGACTTCCTCTCTTACTTCTTCTTGCGCTGATGGCGCGAGCGCATGATGTATTTGTCGGTCGACTTGTTTGACCGCGTCCGCTTGCCCTTGGTCGGTTTGCCCCAAGGGGTGACCGGGTGGCGACCACCGGACGAGCGTCCCTCACCACCACCGTGCGGGTGATCGATCGGGTTCATGACGACACCGCGAACATGCGGGCGCTTGCCGAGCCAACGAGAGCGACCGGCTTTGCCATCGTTGCGGTTCGAATTGTCCGGGTTGGACACTGCGCCGACCGTGGCCAGGCAGTTACCTGGAACAAGGCGCTGCTCGCCGGAATTCAGACGCAGGATAGCCATGCCCTGGTCACGACCGACCAACTGGACATAGGTGCCTGCCGAACGGGCAATCTGACCGCCCTTACCCGGCTTCATCTCCACATTGTGGACGATGGTGCCGACCGGCATCGCCTGCAGCGGCATGGTGTTTCCCGGCTTCACGTCAACGGAAGACTGGGACGCGATGACCTTGTCGCCGGCTGCGAGCCGCTGCGGGGCCAGGATGTATGCCTGCTCGCCATCGGTGTAGGTCACCAGCGCGATGAAAGCGGTACGGTTGGGATCGTATTCGATCCGCTCGACCGTGCCTTCGACGTCGTATTTGCGCCGCTTGAAATCGACCTTGCGATAGGTGCGCTTGTGACCACCGCCACGGTGACGCACGGTCATGCGGCCTGTATTGTTGCGGCCGCCTTTCGACGACAGGCCTTCGGTCAGAGCCTTGACCGGCTTGCCCTTATACAGACCCGAGCGGTCGACGATGACCAGCTGGCGCTGGCTCGGCGTCGTCGGATTGAATGTTTTGAGTGCCATTGTCTTGTTCTTTCCTCGGGGCTTGCCTTACAGACCGGTCGTCACGTCAACGGATTCACCGTCGACCAGCGTGACGATGGCCTTTTTCACGTCGCTCTGGCGACCTAAAGTCCCGCGGAAGCGCTTGGTCTTACCCTTGCGCACCAGCGTGTTGACGGATTTGACCTTGACGCCGAAGAGCGCTTCGACGGCGGCCTTGATGTCAGACTTGGTGGCCTTTTTGGCAACGTTGAACACGACCTGGTTCTGTTCCGAAACCATTGTCGACTTTTCAGTGATCACCGGAGAGGTGATGACGTCATAGTGGCGGAGATCCGTCATTTGAACCGCTCCTCGAGGGCTTCGACCGCAGCCTTGGAGAGAACCAGCTTTCCACGGCGCAGGATGTCGTAAACGTTGATGCCCTGAACCGGCAGAACATCGATGTTCGGAATGTTGCGAGCCGCGAGCTGGAAGTTGTTGTCCAGTTCGGATCCGCCGATGAACAGAGCGTTGGAAACACCGAGCTTTTCCAGCGAACCCTTCAGCTGTTTGGTTTTCGGCTCCTTGGCAGCCAGATCGTCAATGACGATCAGGCTTTCGTCCCGGAGCTTGGCCGACAGGGCGTGACGCAGCGCAAGTGTACGGACCTTCTTGGGAAGATCGTGATCATGGCTGCGCGCGACCGGACCATGGGCCTTGCCGCCGCCACGGAACTGCGGAGCGCGGGCCGAAGAGTGACGAGCACGGCCCGTTCCCTTCTGGCGGAACATCTTGGCGCCGGTCCGGTTGATCTCGGAGCGACCCTTGGTTTTGTGGGTGCCCTGCTGCTTGCGGGCCAGCTGCCAGCGGACCATGCGCTGCAAGATATCGGCACGCGGCTCAAGGCCGAAGACCGTATCGGACAGCGAGACCTTGCCGGCGTCCTTGCCCTCGAGGGTGGTGACCTTCAAATCCATTATTCGGCTCCCTCAGTTGCCTGCTCAGCCGGAGCGCTCTCAGCGGCGGCAACGGCGGCACGCAGGCCGGCGGGCATCGGCGCATTGTCCGGGATCCCAGCCTTGATTGCGTCACGTACGATGATCCAGGAGCCCTTGGAGCCGGGAACCGCGCCCTTGACCAGGATCAGGCCCCGATCAGCGTCGGTTGACACGACTTCCAGGTTTTGGGTCGTCACTCGGGTGTTGCCCATGTGACCAGCCATCTTCTTGCCTTTGAAGACCTTGCCCGGATCCTGACACTGGCCGGTTGAACCGTGCGAACGGTGCGAGATCGACACGCCGTGAGTGGCACGCAGACCACCGAAATTGTGGCGTTTCATCGCACCAGCGAAGCCCTTACCGACGCTGGTGCCGGTGACGTCAACCTTCTGGCCGGCGACGAAGTGCTCGGCGGTGATTTCGGCACCGACATCAAGCATGTTGTCCTGCGAAACGCGGAACTCGGCCAGCTTGGCCTTCGGCTCGACCTTGGCGGCGGCGAAATGGCCGCGCATCGGTTTCGACGTGTTCTTCGCCTTGGCGACACCGACACCGAGCTGGACGGCGGTGTAGCCGTTCTTGTCTTCCGTGCGCTGGGCAACGACCTGGCAGTTCTGGAGACTTAATACAGTCACCGGAACGTGCTCACCGGCGTCATTATAGACGCGGGTCATTCCCACCTTCTTTGCAATTACACCTGAACGCATTGGTTCGTCCTTGTTCTTGTTGAGCCCGGTCTTGCGCGAAGTTCCGATATCCGTTTTTTCGCAACCGGTCCCAGACAGCCCTTCCCTAGAGCTTGATTTCCACGTCAACACCGGCAGCCAGGTCGAGCTTCATAAGCGCATCGACCGTCTGGGGCGTCGGATCAACGATGTCGAGCAGGCGCTTGTGTGTGCGCATCTCGAACTGTTCGCGACTCTTCTTGTCGATGTGCGGCGAACGGTTGACCGTATACTTTTCAATTCGTGTCGGGAGCGGAACCGGTCCGCGCACGCTGGCGCCCGTCCGCTTGGCCGTCGACACGATTTCGCGCGTGGAGGCATCGAGAATCCGATGATCAAACGCCTTGAGGCGGATACGGATGTTCTGGCCGTTCATTCGACTTATCCTCGGGTTTCGAGACCGCTGGGCGGTCTTCTTCTCGTCTCAAAAAGCCGCACGCGCCGGGAATATCCGGCGCGTGCGATCTGTCTGTATGGTTTATTCCGTGATGCTTGCGACGATGCCGGCACCGACGGTGCGGCCGCCTTCGCGGATGGCAAAGCGAAGCTTCTCTTCCATCGCGATCGGAACGATCAGTTCAACGTCAACCGTCACGTTGTCGCCCGGCATCACCATCTCGGTGCCTTCCGGAAGTGACACAACACCCGTCACGTCCGTCGTGCGGAAGTAGAACTGAGGACGGTAGTTGGTGAAGAACGGCGTGTGACGGCCACCCTCTTCCTTCGTCAGAATGTAGGCCTCGGCCTTGAACTTCGTGTGCGGCGTAACTGAGCCCGGCTTGCAAAGAACCTGGCCGCGCTCAACACCATCACGGTCAACACCGCGAAGCAGCGCGCCGATGTTGTCGCCTGCCTGGCCCTGGTCCAGAAGCTTGCGGAACATCTCAACGCCCGTGCACGTCGTCTTCGACGTCTCACGGATACCAACAATCTCGATCTCGTCGCCGACATTGATGATGCCGCGCTCAACACGACCCGTCACAACAGTACCGCGACCGGAAATCGAGAAAACATCCTCGATCGGCATCAGGAACGGCTGGTCAACAGGACGCTCAGGCGTCGGAATGTAAGCGTCGACCTCTTTCATCAGAGCCCGAACAGCATCCTCACCGATTTCCTTGTTCGAATCCTCAAGAGCAGCAAGAGCCGAACCCTTGATCACAGGAATGTCGTCGCCCGGGAACTCGTAGGTGTCCAGAAGCTCACGAACTTCCATCTCAACCAGCTCGAGAAGCTCCTCATCATCGACCTGGTCAACCTTGTTGAGGAAAACAACGATCGCCGGAACGCCAACCTGGCGGGCAAGAAGAATGTGCTCGCGCGTCTGAGGCATCGGACCGTCGGCAGCCGAACAAACCAGGATCGCGCCGTCCATCTGCGCAGCACCCGTGATCATGTTCTTGACGTAGTCGGCGTGGCCAGGGCAATCGACGTGGGCGTAGTGACGCTCTTCCGTCTCATACTCAACGTGAGCCGTCGAAATGGTGATGCCGCGAGCACGCTCCTCGGGAGCCCCGTCAATCGAATCATAAGGCGTGTATTCACCAAAGAACTTGGTGATCGCCGCCGTCAGGGACGTCTTGCCGTGGTCAACATGGCCAATCGTGCCAATGTTCACATGCGGCTTGTTACGTTCAAACTTACCTTTCGCCATTTTCGGCTCTCCGTTTCTTATCGCCCGTTCGGGCTCGTTTCGTCAGACTGGTCTCAATCGATCGCGATCAGGCGTACTTTTCCTGAATTTCCTGGGCCACATTGGACGGCACAGGCGCATAGTGATCGAACTGCATGGTGTACTGGGCACGGCCCTGCGACATGGAACGCAGGTTGTCCACGTACTTGAACATGTTGGCGAGCGGCACGTGCGCATTGATGACAACCGCGATGCCACGGGCTTCCTGCCCCTGGATCTGGCCACGCCGCGAGTTCAGGTCACCGATGACGTCGCCGACATAGTCTTCCGGCGTGACAACTTCGACCTTCATGATCGGCTCAAGCAACTGAGCACCGGCCTTCTGGGCACCCTCGCGGAAAGCCGCGCGGGAAGCGATTTCGAAGGCCAGGACCGAGGAGTCCACGTCGTGGTAGGCGCCGTCCATCAGCGTCGCTTTGACGCCGAGCATCGGGAAGCCTGCCAGCGGACCGCTGGACAGAACGCTCTCGATACCCTTCTGAACGCCAGGAATGTATTCCTTCGGAACGTTACCGCCGACGATCTTGGAGATGAACTCGAACTCTTCACCCTCGGGATTGGGCTCGAAGACGATCTTGACGCGGGCGAACTGACCCGACCCACCAGACTGCTTCTTGTGGGTGTAATCCACTTCGGCCTGGCGGGTAATGGTCTCGCGGTAAGCCACCTGCGGCGCGCCGACATTGGCCTCGACCTTGAACTCACGCTTCATGCGGTCGACCAGAATGTCGAGGTGAAGCTCGCCCATGCCGGCAATGATCGTCTGACCGGATTCCTCGTCGGATTTGACGCGGAAGGACGGATCTTCGGCTGCCAGGCGATTGAGCGCGATGCCCATTTTCTCCTGGTCGCCCTTGGTCTTCGGCTCGATGGCGATCTGAATGACCGGATCCGGGAACTCCATGCGCTCCAGAATGACCGGTTTGATCGGGTCACAAAGCGTGTCACCGGTGGTGGTTTCCTTGAGGCCAGCGAGAGCAACGATGTCACCAGCGTAGGCAATATCGATGTCTTCACGGCTGTTGGAGTGCATCTGCAGCATCCGACCGATACGCTCACGCTTCTCCTTGACCGTGTTCATCACGGAGGAGCCCTTCTCGATTTTGCCCGAATAGATACGAGCAAAGGTCAGCGAACCGACAAACGGGTCGTTCATGACCTTGAAGGCGAGCATGGAAAGCGGCTCTTCATCGGAGGCATCACGGGTGATCTCCGAATCGGTCTTGACGTCGATGCCCTTGATCGCCGGAATGTCGATCGGGCTCGGCAGGTAGTCAACAACGGCGTCGAGCAGCGGCTGCACGCCCTTGTTCTTGAAGGCGCTGCCGCAGAACATCGGGAAGAAGTCGACGTTGATCGTGCCCTGGCGAACCAGCGCGCGGATCTTGTCGTTCGACGGCATGTCGCCTTCCAGATAGGCTTCCATGGCTTCTTCATCGATCTCGACAACTGTCTCGATCAGCTTTTCGCGGTACTCTTCGGCCTGCTCCTTGAGGTCGTCCGGAATTTCCACGACATCCCACTGGGCGCCGAGAGACTCGTCGCGCCAGATAAGAGCATTCATTTCCACCAGATCGACAACACCCTTGAAGTCGCTTTCAGCGCCGATCGGCAATTGCATGACCACCGGAATCGCACCGAGGCGCGAGCCGACCATCTCAACCGAGCGGTAGAAATCCGCACCGATCTTGTCCATCTTGTTGCAGAAGATCATGCGCGGGACATTGTACTTGTCCGCCTGACGCCAGACCGTTTCGGTCTGCGGCTCGACACCGGCATTGGCATCGAGAAGTGCAACCGCACCGTCGAGAACGCGCAGCGAACGCTCAACTTCAATGGTGAAGTCGACGTGTCCGGGCGTGTCGATAATGTTGAAGCGGCGGGTATTTCCGTCGCGACCCTTCCAGAACGTCGTCGTCGCGGCTGATGTGATCGTGATGCCGCGCTCCTGCTCCTGCTCCATCCAGTCCATCGTTGCGGCGCCGTCATGAACTTCGCCGATCTTGTGGGACTTGCCGGTGTAGTAAAGGATACGTTCCGTCGTTGTCGTCTTGCCAGCATCGATGTGGGCCATGATGCCGAAGTTACGGTAGTCTTCGATTTTGTATTCGCGGGCCATGACTTGGTGCCTTTCGATACGTGACCGGTTACCAGCGGTAGTGCGAGAATGCGCGGTTGGCCTCAGCCATCTTGTGCGTATCTTCGCGCTTCTTGACCGCACTGCCGCGGTTGTTCGCTGCATCCATGAGTTCGCCGGAGAGGCGCTCGATCATGGTCGATTCATTGCGTCCACGGGCAGCACTGATGAGCCAGCGGATGGCCAGTGCCTGGCGGCGTTCGGGACGAACATCGACCGGGACCTGATAGGTCGCTCCACCAACGCGGCGGGAACGAACCTCAACCGACGGCGACACGTTCTCGAGAGCCGCGTGGAAGGTGCCAACCGGCTCCTGCTTGGTCTTGTCTTCGATGATGTCGAAAGCGCCATAAACGATCCGCTCGGCAACGGACTTCTTGCCGTCCAGCATGATCGCGTTCATGAACTTGGTGATGATCAGGTCGCCAAATTTCGGATCCGGGTTGATCTCGCGTTTTTCGGCTCTGTGACGTCGGGACATATTGCTTGTCTCTCAACTGTGCCGGATGCGACCCGTGTGCCTGCATCCGAACGATTGACTGTTACTTCGGACGCTTGGCGCCGTATTTGGAGCGGCGCTGCTTGCGGTCTTTCACGCCCTGGGTGTCGAGCACGCCACGGATGATGTGGTAGCGCACGCCGGGCAGGTCCTTGACGCGACCGCCACGGATCATCACGACCGAGTGCTCCTGAAGGTTATGCCCCTCGCCCGGGATATAACCGATAACTTCGAATCCATTGGTCAGCCGGATCTTCGCAACCTTGCGCAAAGCCGAGTTCGGCTTTTTCGGTGTCGTCGTGTAGACGCGCGTGCAAACACCACGCTTCTGAGGATTGGCCTCAAGCGCGGGAACCTTGTTTCGCTTAACCGGCACCTGGCGCGGTTTGCGGATCAGCTGGTTTACGGTAGGCATATAACCTTCCTTTTGAACAAAACCCTGGCATGCCCTTTCGGGCGCTTCATCGACCACACATATGACCATGCGCAAATGGGCAAATCCGCGCCTGGCGGCTTGCCCAAAAATTTGCAGAGGACACGATGTCACCGTGTCATGCGTGCAGCATTTTTTCACATCATGCAGTCTGAACCGTGTCTGAGGCGAACTTCAGGACGAGTCGTCCCGAACCAGCCAGCCTCACATCGGCTCTGGTGGCCGCTAGATACTGATTTGCCCTTGTGCCGTCAAGGGCCGCGGGCCAAGAATCTGACGCGGCGATCCATAAAGGGCAAAATCGCGTACCCAATGCCGGAAATCAACGAAAACCCGCGTCATTTTCTTGCCGAATCAGCCGCTAAAACGCAGGAATGGCAAACCCCTCGCCGCGGCATGCAAACGGAGGCCACCATGGGCGCACATGATTCCCCCGACGAAGACGAATCGATGGTCTTCATCATCATTGGCCGCGCTGCGAAATACAAAGGCGGCAAGCAGGCTGACATCCATATCATGCTGATGGCACCCGATGACGACACCGCAGTTCGGGAAACATTGAACGCATTGGCGCGGGAAGGTTATGCGGAAGCCGAACTCGACCAGATCGGCGTGATGGAGGGCATGCCGGACGAGGAACCTCACGCCTCGGCATATCAAGGTGCTCTCGAGGGCGAAGTGGCGATCGTCATGGTGTGAGAACCCTTCTGTAGCCGATCGGATGTGTCGGCGGTATTCCATGGTTGACAATTCTCAACCGTGACGCGAAAAGGGCATCGACGGGCTTTTCACTTACGGACGATCAGCGCACTCGTGCGGTGACTGATTTGAGATGAGAATGACGAGCCCACCGCAACCAGCGGTTCTTTCTTGCGCCTCCCCAGCTATCAGCTTTGGTCGAGAACATCTGAGTAGGATGATGTTCCGACCCGTTTTCGACCGTCACCGGGTCACGAACGAAGGGGCCACATCGCTTCCCATTTGTACGCTCGCCAAAGTTCAAATCCGAAGTCCGCAAACGAGGCAGGTTGAAAACCTATCATGACCAATGATGCGGATGAAACGTTAAGAACAATCCACCTGGCCGATCTGGTTCAGGTCAATGAAACGCAAAAATCCACTCAGAATGGCCAAAGGGTCATCGTGCTTGAGGACGGCAGGCTTCTTTTCTCATTCAACAATGGTGGATTGGTGTGGCAGAGCGGCGTAAATGCCCGTGCCGCAAATGTAACGGATGATGGGAGCCTGGTGTTCGACCAGGAATTCCGAGTGAGCGAACCGGCAGATTTTGCCCCGCATAATCCTGAAGTCTTGCAGCTTCCCGATGGCCGTCTGCTTTATTCCTATATCGGGTTCTACAATGATGGCAGTGGCACGTCAGTCATTGGTCGAGTTGCCAACCTGTCGGAGGAAGGATCGGTCACCTTCGGGGATGAGTTTCTGATCAATGAGCACGGTTACCACAATCAGTATTTTCAAAGGATGATTAAACTCGACGATGGTCGAGTTTTGTTTGCTTTCGAGACCTTCAGCGGTGTCGACGGTGACGACAGCTTTGGTGGAATATCAGCAAGGATAGGAACGGTCACCAGCGAGAATGAGGTGTCTTTTGGCGAGGAGTTTCGCGTCAATGAGGCGACTGAGTTGAGACAGGAAGACGTTCAAATCGTACAGCTCACCGACGGCCGAATTCTGTTTGTCTATACGTCCACCATCAGCAATCCGCAGCATATTGTTGGCCGTGTGGGAACCCTTAATCCGGACGGATCGATGACTTTCGGCGACGAAGTATCGCTCGAAGATGTCGGCCCACAAGGACAACCCAAATTGACACTGCTTTCTGACGGTCAAGTGCTCTTTTCGTATGCACTTACAGGATCACAAACCTACAGCGCCATAACGCGGTTCCTGACCGTCGGAGATGACGGGTCAATCAGTCTTGGTGAGAAAACCGTCCTCAACGAGCACTTTTACGGGCTCACCAGTGGATTGGAGATAGACACTCTTCCAGATGGTCGAATCCTATTCGTGTTTCGCACCAGCGATCCTGAAACGAATGTCGAAAACAATCCGCATTACGACTCAAAGGGCGGTTTGGTAGGACAGTTTGTCTTGCCTGGCGAGAATGGTGGGCTGGAAGTTGGCGTCGCGTTCCGGCTTGATCCTTACTGGGCTGGGCATCAATGGGACGTTCAAGTCACACCAATCAGCAACGAACAACTTTTGTTGTCCTTTTCTACGCACCAAATGACAGAGGAAGGGTCGTTTACCGAGGATATCTTGACACACATTGTGAAGCTCAATGGATTGGGGACATCGTCTGATGACACACTGATCGCGGCTTCGCCTGGGACCCTTGAAGGGCTTGATGGTGACGACATCCTCGTTGGTTCGCCGGGTGCCGATACTTTCAACGGCGGCGCAGGAAACGACCTTATTACGGGAGGTGGTGGACACGATACCGTTGACTATCTGGTTCACCGGCAGTCGGTTTCGCTTGATCTCATAGACGACGGTAGCGTCTCCGTTGTCGAATCCGATGGTTCAGTCGACACGCTCAACGAAATTGAGCGCATAAATTTCCTGGATGGTGATCTACTGTTCGACATGGACAGCCCCAATCTCGGCTTCACCTACCGCATCTACTCTGCAGGGTTTGGTCGCACGCCGGATGAAGGTGGCCTCCGCTTCTGGACCGAGGTCATGGATCAATTCGACATCGTTCAGCCGGATGTCGACAAGCAGCTTTTTTTGGCCAAACAGTTCCTGACCGCCGACGAATATGTCGACCTATACGGCGCCAATCCAAGCAACGAACAATATGTCGGTGACCTGTATGTCAACGTGCTTGGCCGCTTGCCTGATCAGGACGGCTACGACTTCTGGGTCTGGGTCATGGAACAGGGCTACAGCCGCGAGGAGATCCTCGTCTATTTTGCTGAAAGTGTCGAGAACACGGAGAAGACAGCACCGGATTTGGACGACGGCGTCTGGGTCACTTAACTCGATCCCAAGCAACTCGACTGGTGCCGATTTACTGTAATAATTCATGCTGCTATCGTGAACGCAGGCAGGTGTAATCGGATCAGTATATTGCTACGGGCGGAAGTTCCAGAAAAACTGCTATCTTTACTTTATGCAACCCAGACGGACAAAGCAGCCTGGCAACCGTTTGTCGATGGGCTCAACGCCCAGTCGTCTGTCCCCATCATGATGTTCGGTCACAACTTGCAAACCAATGAGGGGATCGGCCTTATCGCAGCAGGCCTGCGACCAGATGAGATCAGTCGATACCAATCAGATTTCGCCGACAAAAACCCCTGGATGCACATGAACATCGTGATGCCGACGGGGACGGTGGGTGTTTCCGATCAGGCGCTTGAGCGTCGCGATCTTTTCAAAACCGAATTCTACAACGATTGGCTGCGCCGCCAGGAGGATATCGTCGCAGGCCCGTTCATGATGTGTCACCGGACAGCCACAACTTTCGTTGGGATCGCCGCTGCCTGCCAGCACCGAAATGTGGACACCACGCTCCCAAAGGCCCATGCCCTTGTCGAAGCGCTGGCACCGCATCTGCTCAGGGCCATCAATTACTCAACGCTGCTGACCAATGCACCAGAGCAGGCCTTCAGCCATCTGCATGCCACGCCTCACGCAGTGTTCCTTTTGACCCGAAGCGGTCGGCTCAGTTTCATTAACCGGTCGGCGGTCGAGTTCAAGGCACGCCATTCCATCGTGTCCGTAACCCCGAAAAATCACCTGGTCTCCAGTGATACGGCCATTTCGGCATTTCTGGCGCGACTTGCGGTTTCGATGGCCTCCGGGCAATCCAGCCAACTGCCCTCGCCTCTGCTATTCCACCAGGCGGAGGCGCAGCGATTCGTGTTCCACGCCCACCTGTTTCCCGATCAATCCCAAGCGACATTTCCCTCCGTGGCATGGTGCGATCCAGTTGTCGGTGCGGTCGTCATCACCGGTGGTTATGTGTTCGAAAACCCGAATGGGGTTAATCGGTTGGCTCGTTCTTTTGGCGCTACGCCTGCGGAGGCCAAGCTAGCGCAATCCGTCTATAACGGCATGAGCATGAACGAGTATGCCGATGCGAACGAACTCAGCCGGCATACGGTCCGTAACCAGATGCGTTCATTGATGCATAAGTTTGATTGCCGTGGGCAGCTCGAATTGCTGCATTACATCTCAAGCCTCTTGTCGCCCTTCTCGATCGACAACTGAGCTCCATTGACGGCGGCGATCCAGCCGGTTGCACCGCCGAAATCTGCTCCAATCACACAACCTTTCATTTCGTCATGACGCAATTGCGTCATGCGCCTGCCGGAACCTCCGCCCTACCGTCTGCCATACGGAGCGGACGGTCCTGAAAACGGGTCTCGTGCCGCAGAAAGACAACCATTTCGACGCGGTCGCTTCTGGTGCCGCGGAAGGAAATCGAACGGACACCAATGACCAATTCACAATCGCAAGCAATCAATTCAACCGGCATCGTTCGCCTGACGGCGGAGGTGCGCGTCAACCAATTCACCACCAATGATCAACACGACGCCAAACTGTTGCATCTTGCTGACGGACGCGTCGCCTTCAGCTACACAACGGAAGACAACGAGAACGGTGATTCCGGCGAGAGCATTGCCCTGCGCCTTGGCACGGTCCAGGCGGACGGATCGATTTCATTCGGGGACGAAATCCGTGTGAACGAACACACGGATGGATTTCAGCGCTCCTCCACCTTGATCCAACTGGCGGACAGACGCCTTCTCTTTACATTTCGAACGGATTCGACAGTCGACGGCGACACCAGCAACGCTGGAATCGCGGCGCGGCTGGGTACTCTCGAAGCCGACGGTTCGGTTACGTTCGGAGACGAGTTCCGGGTCAATGAACATACATCCGGATTTCAGCAAAACCCACAGGTAACCCAACTTGCCGACGGTCGTGTGCTGTTCACCTTCGCGACTGATGACAGCACGGATGGCGATTCCGACTCCAGTGGGATTGCGGGCAGAATCGGAGTTCTCAACGGCGACGGGACGATTTCGCTGGCTGATGAGTTCCGGGTCAATGCAGTAACCGCAGGCGGCCAATATGCGCCACAGGTGACGCAGATCGCCGACGGCCGCGTCGTATTTCTGTTCGACACGACCGACGCCGACGCCGCCGGTATCGGGGCGCGTGTCGGCACGGTCAACGCAGACGGAAGCGTCACCTTCAGCGATGAGCTTGGAGTCAACGAACACACCACGAGCGTTCAGTCTTTTCCGCAAATCTTGAAGCTGGCGGACGGCCGCATCCTGTCCGTGTTCATGACGCTGGACAACAGTGACGGGGACACAAGTGGATTCGGCATCTCAGCCCGGCTCGGATCGGTGAATGCCGACGGATCGATAACGTTCGGTGACGAATTTCGGGTGAACCAGCAGGTGTTCAGCACCCAGTCGGACCCGGAAGTGATACAGTTACAGGACGGGCGGTTGCTGTTTGTCTTCGTAACGGATTTGCGGGGGATTGACGGCGACATCGATGGCAGGAGCATTTCCGCACGCATCGGCACCCTGGAGGCCGACGGGTCTGTCAGCTTATCGGCTGAATTCCGGGTCAACGAGCAAATCGACGGCAATCAAAACGATCCCGAACTCACACAGCTAGCCGACGGCCGTGTTTTGATCAGCTTTAGTTCGTTCGACGACACCTTGGGCGACGGTTCCGGGGAAAGCGTCTCAACCCGGCTGATCGAGATCGATGGCACCGCATCCGATCAATCGGAAACGCTGATTGCAGTTGAGCCGATTCAGTCTTTGAACGGAGGAGACGGAGATGATTTGCTCATCGGGTTCACCACGGACGAAACGATGTCCGGAGGAGCGGGAAGCGATACCTTTCTCTGGCGGGTCGGTGGCGGCCGTGACGTCATTGACGGCGGCAATGGAGCCGGGATCGACAGCGTAGAGCTGTTGGGCAGTCTGGCTCTTAATACGTTCGTCATCCTTTCCGGCACCGACGCCGGTATACAGCTCGGCTACGTCGGAACCGCGGACATGGTCGTTCTCCACAATGGTGCGATTGTCAGCGAGCTGACCGATATTGAGCAGCTGAGGTTGCTCGGGCTTGGCGGCAACGACCTGATGTTCGGCGGCGATAGCGACGAGGAGTTCATCTGGAGGGCCGGCGACGGACATGATCAAGTCGACGGCGGCGCTGAATCAACCGGCGACACGATGACCATCCTCGGCAACAACGAAGACGAGGTGTTCGATATCTTCTCCAATGCCGCAGCCGCCTCTGACATCGACTATCAGGGACCCGCCGAGATCATTTTGGCCCGCAACGGTTTCATCAGCGCTGAGATCGATGACATCGAGGAGATTGTCGTTGACGGAGGTGGTGGAGAAAACACGTTCAACATCAAGGGTTCTTTTGCCGGCACAAGTCTTTCAACCTCCACAATCACGCTTATCGGATCGTCACAGGACGACGTTGTGAATGCATCCGAACTGGCTTCGCCCCATCGCCTCATCTTTTTTGCCAATGGCGGAGATGACGACGTATTCGGCGACAGAAATCAGGATTTGATCGACGTCACCGGCAGAACGGTGTCCGGTGTCGAAGAAATCGAACCAGACCGTTTCCGGATTGTCCTGGACGATGGCTCTTCTATCTCTTACTCGCTGGCAGCGAAGCTGGTCGAGAATGCCGGGACCGATCAGCAAATCTCTGTCAATCTCGCACCGTTCGCGGGCGACGACGCAGCAGCGACCGACGAAGACACGCCGATCGATGTACCAGCCGGCAATGGCCTGCTTGCAAACGATTTTGACCTCGATGGCGGCATCCTCGCGATCACCAAGATCGACGGGACAGAAGTCGTGTTCGGCGTTGAACGATCACTGGCCTCGGGCGCCACACTCATCGTCAACGCAGACGGATCGTATCGCTATGATCCGAATGGTCAGTTTGAGGCACTGAACGCGGGTCAGGCTGCCGAAGATAGTTTCACATACCTTGTGGAGGACGGCCAAGGCGGAAGCGCTGCAGCAGAAGTCATCATCCAGATCTCCGGCGTCACCGATACAGGTGGCACCGTCATCCAGGGCACACCTGACAACGACATTCTTGAAGGTACGGCATCCGACGATACCATTCTGGCCTTGGCCGGCGACGATCTCATCATGGGTGGAGCGGGGTTCGACATTATCGATGGAGATGAAGGTCTCGACAGTGTCGAATATGACATGACGCGTGGCGATATCGTTCAAGATTCCCAAGCTGATGGCAGTCTGTTGCTCGGCAAACCGGGTGGAGGCACGGACACGCTGATCGACATCGAGCGGATCGTACTTGATGATGGCAACCTGCTTTTCGATCTGCAGAGTCAAAACCTCGGCTTTACATACCGTATCTACGCTGCGGCCTACGGGCGAACACCCGACGAAGGCGGACTGCGTTTCTGGACAGGTGTCCTGGACTCCTTCGACGCAAATGATCCCGGCCGCAACAAGGAGCTGTTTCTGGCCGAACAGTTTCTTGCGGCCGACGAATTCATCCAGCTCTACGGTGCCAACCCCACCAACGAAGAATATATCGAAGCAATGTATCTAAATGTTCTGAAGCGTTTGCCCGATCAGGCAGGCTATGATTTCTGGGTCGGTGGAATGGAGGGAGGACTGGGCCGCGACGACATTCTCATCGCATTTGCTCAAAGCGACGAGAACCGCGACAATACCGCGCCTGACATCGATGACGGGGTTTGGGTGACCTGAAGGTCTCGACCGCCAACACGGAAAAGCGCAGGATCACTTCGAGGCAAAGCGGCCATCGAATTCTGCCATTGCGTAGCATGCGTTGCTATGGTTTCGTCAGCGCTATTCGCCCAGCCGCTCGCCGGCTTCCTCGGCCAGGCAGGCCGAAACGGTCTGAAACAGGATCAGGAAAACAGCGGCACCCAGGAAACTCGCGCCGATTCATCACCGCTTATCCAGACCGATTTCGTGACCGAATTATGCTGGCTCTCGCTCAATCGTGACACGCTGTACACATTGCCAGTTCTTCTCTCGCGCCCCTTTCGACCATGGCTTAACGCAAAAAGCCCCGGCACTATGACCGGGGCTTTGCAACTTGTTTTCAGCGGCTTTATTCGCCGGCAGGCGCACTGGCCGGCTCCTCGCTGAGATCTGCCAGCATCGGGCCAGCATCTTCCAGGCCGGCTGTCTTCTTGCGTTCCTCGAGAATGAGGTCGTCACGCGAAGTGGCGATGCGGCGGATCTGGTTCATAGCGCCACCGGTACCGGCCGGGATCAGCCGGCCAACGATGACGTTCTCCTTCAGACCCTGCAGAGCGTCCATCTTGCCCGCAACAGCAGCTTCCGTCAGAACCTTCGTCGTTTCCTGGAAGGAAGCAGCGGAGATGAAGGACGGCGTTTGCAGCGATGCCTTGGTGATGCCAAGCAACACCGGATCTCCGCTTGCCGGCTTCTTGCCTTCTTCGGCCAAGCGCTCGTTGGCGATTTCCAGTTCGATGCGATCGACATTGTCGCCGACGATGTAGGCGGAATCACCGGCATCGGTGATTTCAACCTTCTGCAGCATCTGCCGGACAATCACCTCGATGTGCTTGTCGTTGATTAGAACGCCCTGAAGCCGGTAGACCTCCTGGATCTCGTTGACGAGATAAGAAGCCAGTGCCTCGACACCCTTGATGGCAAGGATATCGTGCGGTGCAGGATTGCCGTCGAGAATATAGTCGCCCTTTTCGATGGCATCACCGTCCTGCAGATGGAACGGCTTGCCCTTCGGAATCAGGTATTCGACTGCCTCTTCACCGTCCTCGTGCGGCTCGATCATGATGCGGCGCTTGTTCTTGTAATCGCGCCCGAACCGGATCGTACCGTCGATTTCGGCAATGATGGCGTGGTCCTTGGGCCGGCGTGCCTCGAAGAGTTCGGCAACACGCGGCAGACCACCGGTGATGTCTTTGGTCTTCGCGCTTTCCAGCGGGATACGTGCCAGAACGTCACCTTCCGAGGCCTTGGAGCCGGGCTCCACCGACAGGATGGCATCCACTGACAGCTGGAAGCGTGCCTCGCCGCCGCGGCTGAGCTTGGCGACCTTGCCGTCCTTGCCCTTGATCACGATGGCCGGCTTCAGGTCAGCGCCACGCGGCGTCGACCGCCAGTCGATGACCTGACGCTTGGTGATACCCGTCGTTTCGTCGGTCGACTCGGAGACTGAAACGCCGTCAACGACATCTTCGAACTCCACAGTACCGGCGACTTCCGTCATCATCGGACGTGTATATGGGTCCCATTCGGCAAGGCGCTGACCGCGCTTGACCTCATCACCATCATCAACGTGGATGCGCGAGCCATAGGCAACGCGCTGCGATGAACGCTCGACACCCTGTTCATCAAGGATCTGGATCGACATGCTACGACCCATGGCAACCAGGTTGCCTTCGGAGTTGCGCAGGATGTTGCGGTTCTTGATCCGCACCTTGCCTTCGTAAGAAGCTTCCAGGAAGGACTGGTCGACCACGGTGGCTGTGCCGCCAAGGTGGAAGGTACGCATGGTCAGCTGCGTGCCGGGCTCACCGATGGACTGGGCGGCGATGACGCCGACAGCTTCACCGATATTGACCGGCGTACCACGAGCAAGGTCGCGGCCGTAACACGTGGCACAGACACCGTTCTGGACTTCGCAGGTCAGCGCCGAGCGGATCTTGACCGACTGGATGTTGGCGGCCTCGATTGCAGCCACATCCGACTCTTCGATCATCTTGCCACCGGCAACCAGCACGTCGCCGGTCTGCGGGTGAACAACATCCTCGAGCGCGGTGCGACCAAGGATGCGCTGACCAATGGAAGCAACAACCTGACCGGCATCGACGATCGCCGTCATGGTCAGACCGTTTTCGGTACCGCAATCGGTCTGGGTTACGATGCAGTCCTGAGCGACGTCGACCAGACGACGCGTCAGATAGCCGGAGTTGGCCGTCTTCAAGGCCGTGTCCGCCAGACCCTTACGGGCGCCGTGGGTCGAGTTGAAGTACTCGTTCACGGTCAGGCCTTCTTTGAAGTTCGACGTGATCGGCGTTTCGATGATCTCACCGGACGGCTTGGCCATCAGGCCGCGCATGC
The DNA here is from genome assembly GCA_965228435.1 of Hoeflea sp. Lineage (GTDB taxonomy): Bacteria > Pseudomonadota > Alphaproteobacteria > Rhizobiales > Rhizobiaceae > Hoeflea_A. Next base: position 6,886,888 of record OZ245818.1, read on the forward strand.
CGCCGAGCTGACGCATCTGGTTGGCCGAACCACGGGCACCGGAGTGACTCATCATGTAGATCGAGTTCATCGGCTTCTGGCGGCCGTTGTCGTCAAATTCGATGGCGCGGATGCGACCCATCATCTCGTCGGCAACCTTTTCGGTGGCCTTGCCCCAGGCATCAACGACCTTGTTATACTTTTCGCCCTGAGTGATCAGGCCGTCATTGTACTGCTGCTCGTATTCCTTCACGAGCATCTCGGTCTCATTGACAATCTTGGACTTGGCATCCGGGATGACCATGTCGTCCTTGCCGAAGGAAATGCCGGCGCGGCAGGCGTGGCCAAAGCCAAGCTGCATGATCCGGTCACAGAAAATGACCGTCTCTTTCTGGCCGCAGTGGCGGTAGACCGTGTCGATCATCTTGGAGATGTTCTTCTTGGTCATTTCCTGGTTACAGATGTCGAACGGCACGTTGACATTGCGCGGCAGCAACTCACCGATGATCATGCGGCCAGGCGTCGTCTCGAAGATGGCAGAGACTTCGTTGCCCTCGGCATCCACCGTCTTGAAGCGGCCCTTGATCTTGGCGTGCAGCGTGACGACCTTGTTTTCGAGCGCGTGGTGCAGTTCGCCCATGTCGGCAAAGACCATGCCCTCGCCCGGCTCGTTCTCGTTCATGATCGAGAGGTAATAAAGACCTAGGACCATGTCCTGCGACGGCACGATGATCGGTGCACCGTTGGCCGGGTGCAGGATGTTGTTGGTCGACATCATCAGCACGCGGGCTTCCAGCTGTGCTTCCAGCGAAAGTGGCACGTGCACAGCCATCTGGTCGCCGTCGAAGTCAGCGTTGAAGGCGGTGCAAACGAGCGGATGCAGCTGAATGGCCTTACCCTCGACCAGAACCGGTTCGAAGGCCTGGATGCCGAGACGGTGCAAGGTTGGCGCACGGTTCAGGAGAACCGGGTGCTCGCGGATAACCTCGTCGAGAATATCCCAGACCTCAGGCTTTTCCTTCTCGACCAGCTTCTTGGCCTGCTTGACGGTCGACGAATAGCCCTTGGCGTCGAGGCGCGCGTAGATGAACGGCTTGAACAGTTCCAATGCCATCTTCTTCGGCAGGCCACACTGGTGTAGCTTCAGCTCGGGACCGGTCACGATGACCGAGCGGCCCGAATAGTCTACCCGCTTGCCGAGCAGGTTTTGACGGAACCGGCCCTGCTTGCCCTTGAGCATGTCGGAGAGCGACTTCAGCGGACGCTTGTTGGCACCGGTGATCACTCGACCACGGCGACCGTTGTCGAACAGCGCGTCGACCGACTCCTGCAGCATGCGCTTTTCGTTGCGGATGATGATACCCGGCGCACGCAGTTCGATCAGCCGCTTCAGGCGGTTGTTCCGGTTGATGACGCGACGGTAAAGGTCGTTGAGGTCAGAGGTCGCGAAGCGGCCGCCATCAAGCGGCACCAGCGGACGCAGGTCCGGCGGAATCACCGGAATGACCTTCATGATCATCCATTCGGGGCGGTTGCCCGATTCGATGAAATTCTCGACCAGCTTCAGACGCTTCATCAGCTTCTTGGTCTTGAGCTCCGACGAGGTTGCAGCGAGTTCGTCACGCAGGTCGACCGCGATCTTTTCCAGATCCATGCCGGCAAGCAGCTCGAAGATGGCCTCAGCGCCGATCATGGACGTGAAGGCGTCTTCACCGAACTCGTCGACGGCCAGCATGAACTCTTCTTCCGAGAGAAGCTGGTTTTCCTTGAGCGACGTCAGACCCGGCTCGGTGACGATGTAGTTCTCGAAATAGAGGACCCGCTCGATATCCTTCAACGTCATGTCGAGCAGCGTGCCGATGCGGCTCGGCAGCGATTTCAGGAACCAGATATGAGCGACCGGCGCAGCCAGTTCGATGTGGCCCATGCGCTCGCGGCGCACGCGGGACAGGGTGACTTCAACACCACATTTTTCGCAGATGATGCCCTTGTACTTCATCCGCTTGTATTTGCCGCAAAGGCACTCATAGTCCTTGATAGGACCGAAAATGCGCGCACAGAAAAGACCGTCGCGCTCAGGCTTGAATGTACGGTAGTTGATCGTCTCCGGCTTCTTGATTTCACCGAAAGACCAGGAAAGGATTTTTTCCGGCGAGGCGATCGAAATCCGGATGGAATCGAAGGTCTGCACCGGCGCCTGCGTATTGAAAAGGTTCATGACCTCTTGGTTCATGCCTATCTCCTTCGTGGGGCGCTACCCCTTTATCGACGGTGGGCGGAAGGGGCACGCTCCGCTACCGTCTGAAATCCAAAGTGCCGCTTGTCGCGGTCTTGTCCGGCCGATCGGCAACCGGCCGAAACCGGCGCGCTTCATACCCGCAAAGCGCGCCGCAGATACCTATTCGGCTGCGTCAGGCAGCTGATCCACATGCTCGTCATCGACGTCGACCCGGGTGTTTTCCAGTTCGACATTAAGGCCGAGCGAACGCATTTCCTTCACAAGCACGTTGAAGCTTTCCGGAATGCCGGCTTCGAACGTGTCGTCGCCGCGCACGATGGCTTCGTAGACCTTGGTACGACCGGCCACGTCGTCCGACTTGACGGTCAACATTTCCTGCAGCGTGTAGGCGGCACCGTAGGCTTCAAGAGCCCAGACCTCCATCTCACCGAAACGCTGACCACCGAATTGCGCCTTACCGCCAAGCGGTTGCTGGGTCACGAGCGAATACGGTCCGATCGACCGAGCGTGGATCTTGTCGTCCACCAGGTGGTTGAGCTTCAACATGTAGATGTAGCCGACGGTCACCTGACGGTCGAAAGGTTCACCGGTACGACCGTCGTAGAGCGTCGACTGGCCGGATTCGTTCAGACCCGCCTGCTCCAGCATGGCGTTGACGTCCCGCTCGACCGCACCATCGAAGACCGGCGTCGCGATCGACACGCCGCGCTTGGCCTGTTCGGCCAGCTTGACGATCGACTCATCGTCGTACTTCTTGATGGGCTCGCCTTTCGGGCCGGCTCCCATGACCGTGTCGATGGTCGAGCGCAGCGGCTTGATGTCTCCCGAATCCTTGTAGGCCTGGAGCATGTCGCCAATCTGGTGACCCATGCCGGCACAAGCCCACCCGAGGTGGGTTTCCAGGATCTGGCCAACATTCATGCGCGACGGAACGCCCAGTGGGTTGAGCACGATATCGACATGGGTGCCATCGTCGAGGAACGGCATGTCCTCGATCGGCACGATGCGCGAGATCACGCCCTTGTTGCCGTGACGGCCGGCCATCTTGTCGCCAGGCTGAACCTTGCGCTTAACGGCAACGAAGACCTTGACCATCTTCATCACGCCGGGCGGCATCTCGTCACCGCGCTGGACCTTTTCGACCTTGTCCATGAAACGCTGTTCAAGACGTTTCTTGGACTCGTCATATTGTCCTCGCAGCGCTTCGATTTCGCCCTGCAGCTTTTCGTCATCGACAGCGAACATCCACCACTGTGAACGCGGGTAATCCTGCATCACCTCTTCAGTGAGCGCGGTGCCCTTCTTGAAGCCCTTCGGACCGCCGACGGCTTTCTTGCCCGACACCATGTCGAACAAACGGCCATAAACGTTGCGGTCGAGGATCGCCTGCTCGTCGTCGCGGTCCTTGGCCAGGCGTTCGATTTCCTCACGCTCGATGGCCATGGCGCGTTCGTCCTTCTCGACGCCGTGGCGGTTGAAGACCCGCACTTCCACGACCGTACCAAAGGTCCCCGGCGGCATGCGCATGGAGGTGTCGCGAACATCCGAAGCCTTTTCGCCAAAGATGGCACGCAGAAGCTTCTCTTCCGGCGTCATCGGGCTTTCGCCCTTCGGCGTGATCTTGCCGACGAGGATATCGCCAGGAGCAACTTCCGCACCGATATAGACGATTCCGGCTTCATCGAGGTTCTTCAGAGCCTCTTCCGAAACATTCGGAATGTCGCGGGTGATTTCTTCAGGTCCGAGCTTTGTATCGCGGGCCATCACCTCGAATTCATCGATGTGAATCGAGGTGAAGACATCATCGCGCACGATGCGTTCGGACAGAAGGATCGAGTCCTCGTAGTTGTAGCCGTTCCAAGGCATGAAGGCGACGAGCACGTTGCGGCCGAGCGCCAGATCGCCGAGATCCGTCGACGGGCCGTCGGCGATGATGTCGCCCTTTTCGATCCGATCACCGACATTGACCAGCGGGCGCTGGTTGATACAGGTGTTCTGGTTCGACCGCTGGAACTTCTGCAGCGTGTAGATGTCGACGCCGGACTTCGACGGGTCGAGTTCCTCGGTGGCACGGATAACGATACGCGTCGCGTCAACCTGGTCGACAACACCGGTGCGGAACGCAGCAATTGCGGCCCCGGAGTCGCGAGCAACCACCGGCTCCATGCCGGTGCCGACAAACGGCGCCTCTGCGCGCACCAAAGGCACGGCCTGACGCTGCATGTTCGAGCCCATGAGAGCGCGGTTGGCGTCATCGTTTTCCAGGAACGGGATCAGAGCTGCGGCCACTGATACGAGCTGCTTCGGTGAAACGTCCATCAGATCGATGGAATCGCGCGGTGCCAGCATCACGTCACCGGCATGCCGGCATACCACGAACTCATCGACGAACGATCCGTCCTCGGCGAGAACCGCGTTGGCCTGCGCCACGTGGTACTTGGCCTCTTCCATGGCCGACAGATACATCACCTCGTTGGTCACCTTGCCATCGACGATGCGACGGTAAGGGCTTTCGATGAAGCCGTATTTGTTGACGCGAGCGAAGGTTGCCAGAGAGTTGATCAGACCGATGTTCGGACCTTCCGGCGTCTCAATCGGACAGATGCGACCGTAGTGGGTCGGGTGCACGTCGCGCACCTCGAAGCCGGCGCGTTCACGCGTCAGACCGCCCGGTCCAAGTGCCGAAAGACGACGCTTGTGGGTGATTTCGGACAGCGGATTGACCTGGTCCATGAACTGCGACAGCTGCGACGATCCGAAGAATTCGCGCACGGCTGCAGCCGCCGGCTTGGCGTTGATCAGGTCCTGCGGCATGACCGTATCGATCTCGATCGACGACATGCGCTCCTTGATGGCGCGTTCCATGCGCAGCAGGCCGAGACGGTACTGGTTTTCCATCAGCTCGCCGACCGAACGCACACGGCGGTTGCCGAGGTTGTCGATGTCGTCGATTTCGCCCTTGCCGTCGCGCAGTTCGACGAGCGTCTTGACGACAGCCAGAATGTCATCCTTGCGCAGAACGCGAACGGAATCCTCGGCATCCAGGTCAAGGCGCATGTTCATCTTGACGCGGCCGACCGATGAAAGGTCGTAACGCTCGGGGTCGAAGAACAGCGAATTGAACATCGCTTCCGCCGATTCCATGGTCGGCGGCTCACCCGGGCGCATCACCCGGTAGATGTCGAACAGGGCGTCCTGGCGGTTTTCGTTCTTGTCTGCGGCCAGCGTGTTGCGGATGTAACCGCCAACGTTGACGTGGTCGATGTCGAGGATCGGGAGTTCCTCGAAGCCGGCCTCGATCAGGATCGGCAGGTTCTTCTCGTCCAGCTCGTCGCCGGCTTCGAGATAGATTTCACCGGTTTCCATGTTGACGATGTCACGGGCCAGGTAGCTGCCGTAGAGATCCTCGTCGGAAGCCTTGAGCGCCTTGACGCCCTTCTCACCGAGCTGCCGCAGGAAGCGCGGCGTCAGCTTCTTGCCGGCTTCGGCAACAACTTCACCGCTGTCGGCATCCACCAGATCGGTGACCGCCTTGCTGCCCTTGAGCGCGTCCGGCTGGAACGGCACGCGCCATCCTTCGCCTTCGCGATTGTAGAGCGAATGCGTGTAGAACGTGTCGAGAATGTCCTCGGGATCCATTCCCAGGGCCATCAGCAGCGAGGTCGCCGGAATCTTGCGGCGCCGGTCGATGCGGGCGTGAACGATATCCTTGGCGTCGAACTCGATGTCGAGCCAGGAACCACGATAGGGAATGACGCGGGCGGCAAACAGCAGTTTGCCGGACGAATGGCTTTTGCCCTTGTCGTGGTCGAAGAAGACGCCCGGCGAACGGTGCATCTGCGAAACGATCACTCGCTCCGTGCCGTTGACGATAAAGGTACCGTTGTCGGTCATCAACGGCATGTCGCCCATATAGACGTTTTGCTCCTTGATGTCCTTGATGGACTTGGCGCCTGTGTCTTCGTCAATGTCGAACACGATCAGCCTCAGCGTCACCTTAAGCGGTGCCGCATAGGTCAGATCGCGCTGCCGGCATTCTTCGACGTCGAATTTCGGCGCCTCGAATTCGTAGGACACGAATTCCAGCATCGATGCGCCGGAAAAGTCAGAGATCGGGAAAACAGACTTGAATACCGCCTGCAGGCCCTCGTCGGGCCGACCGCCCTCGGGCTCGTCAATCATCAGAAACTGGTCGTATGATGCCTTCTGAACCTCAATCAGGTTCGGCATCTCCGCCACTTCAGGTATTTTGCCAAAAAACTTGCGTACGCGCCTGCGACCATTGAACGAAAGGGTCTGAGCCATCGTCGCTCCTTGTTATCTTGCATCCGGGCCTGCAACTTACGAAGCCACTGGCCAGGGGGCTTCGCAAAATAGGGTCTTTGAGAACCCATTACCCAAGGGCCGGAATCCGGTCCTTGGGTAATCGGTTCGAACGGCAATTTTCGGTGGCAGGGCCCAAAGAAAGGCCCTGCCCCGATACGCACAAACGCTTACTTGAGCTCGACGGTTGCGCCGGCTTCTTCAAGCTTGCCTTTGATTTCCTCGGCTTCTGCCTTGGAAACAGCTTCCTTGACAGCTTTAGGAGCGCTCTCAACGAGGTCCTTGGCTTCTTTCAGGCCCAGGCCCGTGATGCCGCGAACTTCCTTGATGACGTTGATCTTCTTCTCGCCGGCAGAGGCGAGAACAACGTCAAATTCGTCCTTTTCTTCGGCTGCAGCGGCTTCACCGCCACCTGCACCTGCGGCTGCGACTGCAACCGGAGCTGCAGCGGAGACGCCCCATTTTTCTTCGAGCATCTTGGAAAGCTCAGCAGCTTCCAGGACGGTGAGGTTCGAGAGGTCTTCAACGATCTTGCTAAGATCAGCCATGATTTGGTTCCTTAATGGTTCGGTTCGAACTGGTTCTGAACAGCGAAGTTCCGCCTAGGCGGCTTCGTCCTTATTGGCATAAGCACCAACGACACGAGCGAGCTGACCCGCCGGTGCGTTGACGACCTGGGCGATGCGCGTTGCCGGCGTCGAAATCATGCCGACAATCTTCGCCCGCAGCTCGTCGATGGACGGCAGCGAGGCAAGTGCCTTCACGCCGTCTTCGTCGAGTTCGGTCGTTCCCATCGATCCGCCGAGAACAACGAGGTTGTCGTTGGTCTTGGCAAAGTCGACAGCGACTTTCGGAGCGACAATCGGATCATCGCTGTAAGCGATCATCGTCTGTCCCTGGAAGAGACCTGAGATCCCTTCCGCATCCGTGCCCTTAAGAGCGATTTTGGCCAGGCGGTTCTTCGCGACCTTAACCGTGCCTCCGGCTTCGCGCATCTTCGTCCGAAGATCGTTCATTTGCGCAACCGAAAGGCCGGCATAGTGGGCCACGACAATCGAGCCGGAGGTCTTGAAGACCTCGTTCAATGACGTGACGAATTCGCGTTTTTCCGCTCTTTCCACTGCCACTCTCCAGTTGACAGGACCGCCAAATGCGGACCCTGCCGGGTTTGCCTTGCCGCTCGAGGCCATTTGCGACCCGCAAGCGACGCTTGAGGATCCTGTCCCCTCGAGCCGATCACACCGGAGCGACGCAAGGCAGTGAAGGTTCGAACCGAAAACCGGGCGCCAAGCGCCAAAAATTCGGATCTTACCCGTCTCATGCGGGCAAAGTGATTAAGGCTAACCACCCGCAATCTCGGACAGGAGTTCCGGACTTTTGAGGGTCCGGATTTCCCGGCCCGAAGGCCGGAAAACAGGTAAACCGGCCTAGCCGGTAATCTTTGCGACCGTCAGCCCGTCGAGAGGCTCGACGGATCGACTTTCACGCCAGCACCCATGGTCGACGAAATGGCGATGCGACGGACATAGGTGCCTTTGGCTCCGCTGGGCTTTGCCTTTTGAACAGCATCGGCAAATGCACGGACGTTCTCTTCAATCGCCTTCGGATCAAAGGACGCCTTGCCAACACCAGCATGGACGATGCCAGCCTTTTCAACACGGAACTCGACTGCACCACCCTTGGAAGCCGAAACTGCTTCCTTCAGGTCGTTGGTCACGGTTCCGACTTTCGGGTTGGGCATCAGGCCACGGGGGCCGAGCACCTTACCGAGACGGCCGACCAGCGGCATCATGTCAGGCGTCGCGATGCAGCGATCGAATTCGATCTGACCGCTCTGGACCTGCTCGACGAGGTCTTCGGCGCCAACGATGTCAGCACCCGCTTCTTTCGCCTCTTCCGCTTTCGCGTCGCGGGCAAAAACGGCAACCTTGACCGAACGGCCGGTGCCATTCGGCAGATTGACAACACCGCGGACCATCTGATCCGCGTGCCGCGGATCGACACCGAGATTCATTGCAACCTCGATCGTCTCATCGAATTTTGCCGTTGCGCGTTCCTTGACCAGCGAAACAGCTTCGCCGATCTCATAAAGCTTCGCATTATCAATGCCATCACGGACTTTTTGCAGGCGTTTTGTTACCTTGGCCATCGTCTTACCCCGTCACTTCCAGGCCCATGGAGCGGGCGGAACCCTCAACCATTGCCATTGCGCCTTCGACGTCAGCCGCATTGAGGTCCTTCATCTTGGCCTCGGCGATCTTGCGGACCTGATCCTTGCTGACCGAACCCGCAACTTCGCGGCCCGGTTCCTTGGAGCCGGATTTCAGCTTTGCTTCCTTCTTGAGGAAGTAGCTGACCGGCGGCTGCTTCATCGTGAAGGTGAAGGACTTGTCCTGGTAGTATGTAATAATGCACGGAATCGGTGCATTCTTTTCCATTTCCTGCGTGGCGGCATTGAACGCCTTGCAGAATTCCATGATGTTGATGCCGCGCTGACCAAGTGCAGGACCGATCGGCGGTGACGGATTTGCCGCACCTGCCGGGACCTGCAGCTTGAGCTGACCTGCAACTTTCTTAGCCATGCTCTCTCTGCCTTTTCAAAGGGACGACAAAAGCCATCCCGTTATCGCCGCCCACCGGTTCGGCGAGCCGACATCGATGCCGGTTGCCCGGCGGCTGCGGTTGCGTGGTACGGTCTACGAAGCAGGCTAAGCCTCGCTTTCCTCCCACGCGTTTCGGCAGGCGTCGCCTGCCCGGGGTCAGACCTTTTCGACCTGACCGTATTCCAGTTCGACCGGCGTAGCGCGTCCGAAGATGGAGACTTCCACCTTGAGCCGCGACCGTTCTTCGTCCACCTCCTGTACAACACCGGAGAAGGATGCGAAGGGTCCGTCGGAGACCCGGATTTGTTCGCCGATTTCGAAGGAAATGGACGGCTTCGGCCGATCCACGCCTTCCTGCACCTGCGTCAGAATTTGCTCCGCTTCCGAATCGGGAATCGGAACAGGCTTGTTGTCAGACCCCAGAAACCCCGTCACCTTCGGCGTGTTCTTGATCAGGTGATAGGCTTCGTCGGTCAAATCGGCACGCACCATGACGTAACCGGGAAAGAACTTGCGCTCGGAATCCACCTTGCGACCGCGGCGAACCTCGACAACCTTCTCAGTCGGCACCAGAATCTTCTCAAACAGATGATCCAGGCCTTTAACCCGAGCCTGTTCCTCGATTGACTCGGCCACCTTCTTCTCAAAGTTCGAGTATGCGTGGACGATGTACCAGCGCGCCGCCATTATTGTCTCCAGCCTGCACTAACCGACATTCAGAACCAGCCCGACGAGCCAGCCCAGAAGCTGATCGGCCGCGAAGAAGAACGCCGCTGCCAGAAACACCATGATCAAAACCATCACGGTCGAGATCATCGTCTCGCGCCGCGATGGCCATGTCACTTTCGACGTTTCGGCACGCACTTGCTGCAGAAACGCGAAGGGATTTGTTTTGGATGCCATAAGCCGCTCACGCCTTTACGGCGCGTAAAAAGGGCCTCTCAGCCCCACGCGCCGCGTGTCTGTTTTTTCTCTTAATAATCATCGATTCCGAAAATCACAAGGGGCAATTGCCGTTTTCGCTGCAATATTCGTACCAGCCCGCATATAAGGCCGCTTCGCGTCCAATTCGAGGCGAAGTCACCAGAAAATACAGACTTTCTGACCAATCCGGGCGAGATGCTGCAGCACTTGTCGGGTTCCAAGAGCCCTCATGTAACCTTTGCAGAACGCAAAGCGACTTCTCGATTTCGAAATCCAAATCAAGTTTCCCGGCAGGCTATTTTTTACCAACCTTTTGATTTTAAATAATTTTGCTCTTCGGCACGGCTCTTGCTCCTCCTCTGTCGAAAGCCTGGCGGCGTGGTGCCGCCGGCAAATCGAGGAGACTGTAATGAGTGTAGACACAGACATGAATATTTCGCCGGTGCTCGGCACCAATGGACCGGACAATCTGATTGGAACAGGACGGTCGGAGGTCCTTTCGGGCGCAGGTGGAGACGACCGGATCCAAGCACTCTCCGGTGACGATGAGGTGTTCGGCGGCACCGGCGACGACATCCTGATGGGTCAGGGCGGCAACGACACGCTCTACGGCAATGGCAAACCTGCCTATGTCGATCTGAACAACCTGGTTGTTGCAGAAGCCGTCACGGCCAAGGTGACGTTCATCGATGAAGGCGCCGGTTTCAGAAACTCGCTTGGCGCCTATGAAATCCAACCCGATGGGTCCATTTCAAACGTTCGAATTCTCTTTGCCAACTCGTCCAAACAAGGCAGTGGTGGCGACCTCATCCCCGGTGAGTCGTTCGCCGAGTTCGAAATCGAGGCCGGTACCCAGGTTGGTCTTTTCATTGTGTCGAACGGCTACGGCAAGGGTGTAGAAAATCGCAACGCGCTGTCGGCGACTTCCGGTCATTTCGAACTCAGAAATGCCGACGGACAACCGGGTACCACCCAGGACAACGCCCTCTTTCTCTTTCACGTGGATGACGCGACCGGGACCGAAACGGCTGTTCGCAGCCAGTACGGCTACCATATTTTCCATTCCAACGCCGATGCTGAAAGCGACTACCGCCCGAATCCTGATGCCTTCCCGCATGTGGTCGGTAGGGCCAACGCGGTATCCGGAGAATTGCTGATCGGCCTGGAGGATCTCTACGGCGGTGGCGACAAGGACTACGACGACAATGTCCTTCGACTGGAGATCGGCCAGAGCAACGTGGTGGCACTGCTACCGCAATCGACCGGACCCAGCACTCCCAAGTCGGATGACGACGAAATCTACGGCGGAGACGGGAACGACGTTCTCTTTGGCATCGGCGGCGATGACCTGCTCGCGGGTGGGCGTGGCGACGACGAGTTGAACGGCAACTCCGGCAACGATGTTCTCTACGGCAACGAAGGCAACGATATCCTTCGCGGTAATTCCGGAACGGACTCGCTTCATGGCGGATCCGGTGAAGACGTGCTGGAAGGAAACTCTGGAAATGACGAGCTTTATGGAGACGGTGATGCTGATCTGCTTAAGGGTGGTTCCGGCGACGACAGCTTGTGGGGCGGCTCCGGCGACGATGAACTGCAAGGCGGTTCGGGCGCTGACATTCTCGACGGGGGCAGCGGAAACGACGAGCTTCATGGCAATAGTGGCAACGACATCCTGCGCGGTGATTCCGGTGCCGATACGCTCAATGGCCATTCCGGCGATGATGTATTGTACGGAGGCAGCGGCGTGGATCGCCTCGTCGGGGGCGGCGGCAACGATCAGCTTTTCGGCGACGATCACAACGACAGGGTCTATGGCGGCTCGGGCAACGACAGCCTCGCCGGCGGGGCGGGTAATGACTATCTGACCGGCGGCACCGGAAACGACACGCTTGACGGCGGTCTCGGCAACGACAAGCTCATCGGGGGTTCCGGAGCCGACATATTTGTCTTGGATTTTTCCGTTGGCAGCCTGGGCTACGACAGGATCTACGACTACCGGTCGGAGGACGTCCTGGAGCTGCGAAATTCCCAGTTCGACGCTGTCGAAGATGTCTACGCTCTCGTCGTCGAGGACGGCAACGATCTCGTGTTCGATTTCTCGAGCGACAGCGTCGTGACACTGAAGAACCTCTCTTTGGACGAGTTCGAGATCGACAGCCTGCTTCTGCTGTGACGCCAGGCACGCGAGAGCAATCCACCAATATCACTGAATAGAATGGAGCGAAGAATGGCTTTCTTCCGACAAAAACCCCTGACGATCGAGGCCATGCAAATCGGCATCGACACCTGGCCTGCCGAATTCTGGCAGGCGGTTTGCGACCAGAAAATCAGTTTGCACCGATGCGAGGACGGCAAGCTTTATGTGCTGGTCGAAGCCCCCGACGGACACATTCGCGGAAACTTTCGGGACTGGCTCATTCGGGACGTAGACGGAGCCTATCGCGTAGCCGCACCGGCATCGTTCGAGTTGAGCTACGACGCCGCGTGAGAACGGAATTGAAGCTTCACTGTGCTTGAAAGACTGGCAGGGGCAGAGAGGCTCGAACTCCCGACCTACGGTTTTGGAGACCGTCGCTCTACCAACTGAGCTATACCCCTAGGCCGAGGGCGGTTTAGCGGGAAATGTCGGGCTGTTCAAGCGCCAAATGCGGGTGTAATTGCGATAACGTCTGCGGGAGCCGCCTCACCCACCCGAAAACGCCGAAACGCGCCGCATCGCTGCGGCGCGTTTCGTTTCTCACTCAAATCAGACGGTATCGCGACCGTCCAAAATTGCTTATTCCGTGATGCTTGCGACGATGCCGGCACCGACGGTGCGGCCGCCTTCGCGGATGGCGAAGCGAAGCTTCTCTTCCATCGCGATCGGAACGATCAGCTCAACGTCAACCGTCACGTTGTCGCCCGGCATCACCATCTCGGTGCCTTCCGGAAGAGACACAACACCCGTCACGTCCGTCGTGCGGAAGTAGAACTGAGGACGGTAGTTGGTGAAGAACGGCGTGTGACGGCCACCCTCTTCCTTCGTCAGAATGTAGGCCTCGGCCTTGAACTTCGTGTGCGGCGTAACTGAGCCCGGCTTGCAAAGAACCTGGCCGCGCTCAACACCATCACGGTCAACACCGCGAAGCAGCGCACCGATGTTGTCGCCAGCCTGGCCCTGGTCCAGAAGCTTGCGGAACATCTCAACGCCCGTGCACGTCGTCTTCGACGTCTCACGGATACCAACAATCTCAATCTCGTCGCCAACATTGATGATGCCGCGCTCAACACGACCCGTCACAACAGTACCGCGACCGGAAATCGAGAAAACATCCTCGATCGGCATCAGGAACGGCTGGTCAACAGGACGCTCAGGCGTCGGAATGTAAGCGTCGACCTCTTTCATCAGAGCCCGAACAGCATCCTCACCGATTTCCTTGTTCGAATCCTCAAGAGCAGCAAGAGCCGAACCCTTGATCACAGGAATGTCGTCGCCCGGGAACTCGTAGGTGTCCAGAAGCTCACGAACTTCCATCTCAACCAGCTCGAGAAGCTCCTCATCATCGACCTGGTCAACCTTGTTGAGGAAAACAACGATCGCCGGAACGCCAACCTGGCGGGCAAGAAGAATGTGCTCGCGCGTCTGAGGCATCGGACCGTCGGCAGCCGAACAAACCAGGATCGCGCCGTCCATCTGCGCAGCACCCGTGATCATGTTCTTGACGTAGTCGGCGTGGCCAGGGCAATCGACGTGGGCGTAGTGACGCTCTTCCGTCTCATACTCAACGTGAGCCGTCGAAATGGTGATGCCGCGAGCACGCTCCTCGGGAGCCCCGTCAATCGAATCATAAGGCGTGTATTCACCAAAGAACTTGGTGATCGCCGCCGTCAGGGACGTCTTGCCGTGGTCAACATGGCCAATCGTGCCAATGTTCACATGCGGCTTGTTACGTTCAAACTTACCTTTCGCCATGATAGTCCAGTCCTGTCATACTCAAAGTTTGCGCTATGGCACTCGCCATCGGACGGATCCGGCGAGAGCGCCCGATTGGTTGAAGGCCCAATAAGGCCTTAGGCCTTTCGAAGCAAGACCAAATTGCAGCCAGACCCGGAGGACTTGGCGCACAATAAAGTGCTTGGATCAACTGAGCGTATTGAATTTTGGAGCGGGTAGCGGGAATCGAACCCGCATATTCAGCTTGGAAGGCTGCTGCTCTACCATTGAGCTATACCCGCAAGCACTCACGATCGGGAAGTGGTGGAGGGGGCTGGATTCGAACCAGCGTAGGCATAGCCAACGGATTTACAGTCCGCCCCTTTTAACCGCTCAGGCACCCCTCCACGTCCGACCGACGGGGTCTTGCACCCGATCCACAAGGTCGATGAGGACCCGGTGAATCTGCGCCGGGGTTATGCAGGCCGCGCATAGTTCTGTCAACACGCAGAATCAGGAAAAATCCGTCGGTGCGTCCGGCATCCGGTTCATCCGGTCCTGACCGTGATAAATACGCTTTGCGCCAACGTTGGTGACGACTATAACCCCGCCATGAAAAACGACCGGGACAAGCGGCCAACGGCCAAAGACAGTCATTACGCGCGACTGCGGCGCGCGCACCGAGACGCGCAAGCGGCCAAGCAACCACCTCCAGAGGACGTTGTCCTGCTTTACGGACTGCACACGGTGCGAGCGGCAATCGAAAATCCGAACCGCACAATCCATTCCATGAAGGTGACCCGCAACGCCCTCAACCGGCTTGAAATCGAAAACCCGGACGCCCTGCCCTTCGAATTGGACATGGTCGCGCCACAGGTGATCGACAAAATGTTGCCTCCCGACGCCATCCACCAGGGGGTGGTTGTCGAAGCCGCGACGCTGCCGGTTCGACGCATTAACTCCCTGGCCGATAGTCCGCTGGTTCTGGTGCTTGATCAGGTGACCGATCCGCACAATGTCGGCGCGATCATGCGATCGGCGGTTGCCTTTGGCGCCGGCGCGATCGTGACGACGCTTCGCCACAGCCCGCAGGAATCGGGTGTCCTGGCCAAATCCGCGTCCGGGGCGCTGGAACTCATTCCCTATATTCAGATCACCAATCTGGCGGAGGCGATTGAAGCGCTTCACGAGCTTGGTTTCCTCAGCGTGGGTCTCGACTCTGAAGGACCACACCAACTGGAGGACACGCTTGCCGGCGAACGGATCTGCCTGGTCCTCGGCGCCGAAGGCAAAGGACTTCGCCAGAAAACCCGGGCGACCGTAAAGTCGCTGGCGCGACTCGATATGCCCGGCGCCATCAAGTCGCTCAATGTCTCAAATGCAGCGGCAATTTCTCTTTATGCAGCTAATCGCTTCCTACGGGCATGACAATTCTGCTGTCCTGTCCATGACAAACAGGTGAATTGGTTAACCCAACTGCCGGAAACAATGTACAGAATCAGTTCCCGGATATATCGTGCAGGACAATCAAACAGGGAGCTTTGCCACATGTTCAACCGTGCCTTTTCCATTCTCCGCCTCGTCACGCTGTCGCTGGGTCTCGCCCTCGCAACCGGCGTTGCGGCTCACGCCCAGGACGCTCAGATCGCGCTTCATGTCGGCAAGGCCGGCTTCATCGTCGGGGCCACTGGCGGCAATGGAACCCTGACTTACAAGGGCAAGCGCTATCCCCTGAAGGTCGGTGGCATGTCGGTGGGACTGACGATCGGAGCCGCATCAGCAGACATGGTGGGACAGGTCTACAATCTGAAGAAGCTGAGTGATATCAACGGCATATATAGCAGTGCAAGCGCCTCGCTCGCGGCCGGCGCCGGCGCGGCTGACATGGTTCTGCAGAACGCCGAAGGTGTTCAACTGTTTCTGACCGGAAAGCAGATCGGGATCGAAGCGTCATTGTCTGCAACTGGTTTGCGCATTTCTCTGCAGTAATTCTGCATCCGACCCGGTGCGGGCGCACGCATCCAGAAAATGGTGCACCCGCACAATCTGACGGTTCCGATCCACCGCAAATCAATGCGTGGCCGCCTGACTGGAACACCATCACACCGGCGTCGGTATCGGCTTTCCCGAGGTCAGACTCGCCACTCTTTGCACAATCGTGTCGGCATCAATTCCGAAGTGCGCGTACAGATCGCCGATTGTGCCGGTTTGGCCAAAGTGCTCCACGCCGAGCGGAAGGGTTTTGTGCCCGCACACACTTCCCAACCAGGAGAGTGTTGCCGGGTGACCATCGATAACGGTGACCAATCTGCAATGCGTGGGTAGCGCCTGCATGAGGCTTTCAACATGACACGTGGCCCGTGTGATGCCGCGAGAGCGTGCTCTCTGTGCGGCTGACCAGCCAGCGTTCAATCGATCGGCAGACGTAACTGCCAAAACACCGATATCACGCCGGCTTTCCGCGATCAGGCCGGCTGCTCTGACGGCTTCCGGCGCGACGGCCCCCTGATAGGCAATGACGACATCGCAATTGGGACCAGGCTGGCGAAGCCAATAGGCCCCATCGATGGCACCCTGTCGGAACGCATCGTCATTGCGTTTGCCGGGCTGCTCGATGGGATTGGTGGTGAGACGCAGATAGACGGAGCCGCCGGTTTCATCCCGCAACCATGTTCGTTCGTCCGGGTCGCCTTCCCCGTCCCGCTGCATGTAGTCGAAGGCCCACTCCATGATCACCGCAAGTTCGTCCGCAAATGCCGGCTCGAAAGAGGCCAGCCCGTCCTGGGACATGCCAATCAACGGAGAGCCGATGGATTGATGCGCGCCGCCCTCAGGGGCCAACGTGGTACCGGACGGGGTTCCGACCAGCATGAAGCGGGCGTCCTGGTAGCATGCGTAATTCAGAGCATCGAGCCCTCGGGCGACGAAGGGATCATAGACGGTTCCGATTGGAATCAATCGCTTGCCAAAGAGACTGTGGCTAAGCCCGGCAGCTCCGAGCAGAAGCATGAGGTTCATTTCTGCAATGCCCAACTCGATATGCTGACCCTGGGGTGTGAACTCCCATTTTGCAGTTGATGGAATGCGATGTTCTATAAATGCATCCGACTGTGGAGTACGAGCGAAGAGCTTGCGGCGATTTACCCATGGGCCAAGGCTGGTCGTACCCGTCACATCGGGTGAGGTCGTGACTATCCGAGCCGCGAGTTCGCTGTCTCCTTTGGAGAGATCGTCGAGGAATTTTCCGAACGCAGTCTGGGTTGAAATCTCGCGATCCGGGTTAAGTTCTATTGCCGGTACGGCAAGTGCTGCATCGGAAAAGCGGCGGGGTCCCTTCGCGAAAAAGGGAACCTTTGAAAGAAAGCTCCGCAGCGCCTCCGGTTCATCAACTGTCGCAAATGGATCCCATTCCTCGCCTTCCGCCACGCCCATATGCGCTTGCCAGGCCGCGAACTGTGTTCTGTTCATCAGTCCGCCATGATTGTCTTTGTGTCCGGCGATCGGCGTGCCCCATCCCTTGATGGTGTAGGCCAGAAAACAGGTCGGCCGATCGTGATCGACGGACGCGAATGTCTCAGCCATGGTTTCCACACAGTTGCCGCCCAGATTTTCCATCAAGGCCGCGAGCTCGACGTCGCTGCGTCGTTCGATCAGTGAAGTGACATCTCCCTGGTCACCGAGGTCATCCATCAGGCGTTTGCGCCACACAGCGCCACCCATGAATGTCAGCGCTGAATAGTCCTGATTTGGGCAGTCATCGATCCAGTCGCGCAGCTTGTCCCCGCCTGGTTCCTCAAACGCCGCGCGTTGCAAAACGCCATGCTTGACCCGCACGACATCCCAACCAAAGGCGTCAAAGATCTTTTCGACCCGCTCGAACAGGCCTTCTCGCACAATGCCATCGAGCGATTGCCGGTTGTAGTCGACGATCCACCACGTGTTCCGCAGATCATTTTTCCAACCCTCCTGCAGACACTCATAGACATTACCTTCGTCGAGTTCAGCATCGCCCACGAGCGCAACCATCCGCCCCATCGGAGCGCCCTGCCCCCAATCCTTCGCTGCGATGTAGTCCTGGATCAGAGATGCGAAGGATGTGATTGCAACACCCAATCCAACAGAGCCGGTGGAAAAGTCCACGTCATCGACATCTTTCGTGCGGCTCGGATAACTCTGGACACCGCCAAAACCCCGAAAGTTCTCCATCCTTTCACGGCTCTGATTGCCCATCAGGTATTGCATTGCGTGAAAGATCGGTGAGGCGTGAGGTTTGACAGCCACGCGATCCTCGGACCGCAGGGCAGAGAAGTAGAGCGCGGTCATGATCGAGACGATTGAGGCAGAAGAAGCCTGGTGTCCGCCCACTTTGATGCCGTCCACCTTTGGTCGAAGGTTGTTGGCGTTGTGGATCATCCAGTGAGAAAGCCACAAAAGCTGTTTTTCAATGACCTTGAGTTGGCCGATATCACCCATGGCAAAGCTCCTTTGCGACAGAATACGGCGGAACCAACACGATTTTTCAGCAAGAATTTATGGAGTTCAACGCATTCTTGATGATATCAAGCGTTGAACCGCAGCTTTGCGATGGATATTCGCGCCGATGTCAAATTCTTTGGATGATCTTGATCGCAAGATTCTGCGTGAGCTTCAACGCAATGCGCGCCTGTCGCATCAGGAACTGAGCAATCGGGTCGGACTGTCCGCTTCACCATGCGCCCGACGTATTCGCCGGCTCGAAACGGACGGCTACATTACCGGGTATTGCGCTCAGGTTGACGCTGAAAAGATCGGGTTTGGTTTCAGCGTTTTCGTCAGCGTTCGGCTGGATCGTCAAGTCGATGAGGCCTTGAGTTCTTTTGAGCGGGAGATCCTGCTTTGCGACGAGATCGCGGAGTGCTGGCTGATGACCGGCAGCTACGATTATCAGTTGCGGGTGACCGTGCGCGATTTGGCCGAGTTCGAAAGCTTCCTGACGGGCCGCCT
The DNA here is from genome assembly GCA_965228435.1 of Hoeflea sp. Taxonomy (GTDB): domain Bacteria; phylum Pseudomonadota; class Alphaproteobacteria; order Rhizobiales; family Rhizobiaceae; genus Hoeflea_A. The sequence goes on from OZ245818.1 coordinate 6,905,855, forward strand.
GACCAAGGTGCCGGGTGTCGCATCCATTGAGTCGTCCATCCCGATCCGTGCGGTCAAACACCAGCCAACGCGTCTTCGTTAGTATTGGAAAGCGTGCCGGCGGTCAGCACCGGGCATACTGGACACAGAACATGCGGCCAGTCACCGCACCTCCTGTTCAGAAAGTGCCCTCCGCCCTATTTCGAAACGAAGATGAGAGTCGAACCGACGTAAATCCGGCTGGAGATTGAAATGAGCAACGAAGCAACCATCGCCAACTTGCAAAAGGGCCTGCAAATGGAACTGACTGCGGCGCATCAGTACCAACTTCACGCCCATGTTCTGGATGATTGGGGACTGGACCTGCTCGCCGCTCAGATGCGTGAGGAAATGCAAGAGGAAATCGGACACTCAAACGAATTCCTACAACGGATCATGTTCCTGAACGGCCGACCTGAGATGGAATTTGACAAGAAGCCGGTGCCAGCGGCATCCCTTGCCGAAATGTTCCGTGCGGATCTTTCCGATGAGGAGGATGCGATCACCTTCTACGCAAAAGCAGCGCAACAGGCCAACGAGGTCGGCGACGTCGGGTCCCGAACTCTTTTTGAAAAGATTCTGCTCGAAGAGGAAGGCCACAAGAGTTGGCTGGAACTCCAGCTCAGCCTTCTGGATCGTTTGGGCGAGCAAGCCTACAGTGCGTTACACATTTCAGGCGCCGCATCGAACGACGAAGGCTAAGAAACAGCGGATGATTGCCGGCCGCAATGGTCAGACCGTCACCACGGTCTGACCGCGATTTGCCATTGGCGTGGTCACGCCGGACAGCATGGCGTTGAGAAAGTCGATGTTCTGGTAGCGACCGTTGACGGAAATGCGCGGCAGCGTATGGAGATGGCCAGCATGGGCTTTCTGGATCATCCCGTGCCGCGTTGTGGCGGCTGAGACAAAACCAGCGTCCCGGGCGATTGTGGCCTCGCGCTCACCGACCGCCTTCTCGAACCCGTAGGGGTAGGCCAGATGCCGAGGCTTTTCTCCCAGTGCTTTTTCCAGAATGGCGGCTGATTCCGCCATTTCCCAGAGCGCCTTTTCTGGCGTCAAACGTTTCAGATTGTAGTGATGCACGGTGTGTGCGCCTATCGTACACAAGGGATGGGCGGCAATCGTGCGGATTTCATCCCATGTCATAAGGTGTTGTCCGCGGTAGTCGGCAGGATTGACGCCTGCGTCAGCCGCGAGACTGCGCACTGCGGCAACTTGTGCCTCCTCCGCGAGTTCTTCTGAAAGGATGCGGCAGATCTCATCGAATGACGCCGCTTTGGCCGCGTCCGTGGAACAGTCAAAAGACAGGTTGCCATCCGGCGTGGCCATCGTCAGCTTGTCGCTGTTGCTGTGTTCAACCGCCGCCTCGACCAGATCCCACCAGGGTTCGACCTCGCCGTCCGTCAAACCGGGCGCAATGTAGACGGTGAAGGGCGTGCCGCGCTTTTCAAAAACGGGAAGCGCTTCTATCAGATTGTCGCGAAAACCATCGTCCAAGGTGATCGCTGCGAAACGTTCGTCATTCGATTCGGCGCCGATCCGCGACACTGCTTCATCGAGGCTTACAAACTTGAACCCCTGTTCCTTCATGTCGGCGATCAAATCGTCGAGAAAATCCGGATGGATGATCAGGTTTTCGTTGAAGCCGAACCTGGTTCCTGGTGCTCGTGTCACCCGGTGCAACATCAAAATAGCACCCTGCCCGCCAAGCAACGGCTTGCACAGTTGCGGCAGACGGCTGACCATCAAGCCTTTGAAGATCAGCTTCCTGAGCTTTTCCTTGTTGTCTATCATCGGCTATGCCTTGGCATCGACCAGCAGCGGCGGCCTGTGCAGATAGTCGGCAACCCGGCGCTTTGACTGTATGTCGCGCCAGACCTGCTGAACCTGTTCGGACGTCAGACCGACCGCCCGGGCAACGGCACCTTCAGGGATCCCGTTGTTGAAGCCATAGAGGCAGAGGTCCATCTGCTGATATGGCAGCGCAAAATAGAACTCTTCCTGCGATTGCGGCAGCGACCACGTGTCGGTCGTCGGCGGGCGCCGGCGGATGTCCTCTGGAATGTCGAGATGTTCGGCCAGCTGATAGACTTGGCTCTTGTAAAGATGCGCAATCGGCTTGAAGTCAGCTGCGCCGTCACCGTTCTTGACAAAAAAGCCCTGGTCTAATTCCAGCAGATTTGGCGTTCCCGCAACCGCAAAGTTCAAGCGGTCGGCGTGGAAGTACTCCAATTGCTTGCGGGTGCGTTGCTTCATGTTGGCAGCTGCAACGACGCCCTGATACACGTCGAGCGGCATGCGTAGTTTGCGCTGCTCACCCTCTGGAGACCCGACAACGAGCGACGACAGGTTGATCCCGCGTCCCTCGAGCGCGTTGGTCAAGACGATCTTGCAGCCCCAGCCGGGACCGAATTCGGGCACGATCTTGCGAATAAAGTCATCCCGACGGCGATAGCACCCGGCGGCAGTCAGGATCGGTTCGATGTTCTCGGTTACGCATTCGATTCCGAGCTTGTCGGCCACTCTTTGTCCAAGGGTGAGGCTCTCGTCCTCTGAGTCCTTCTCAGGCATGAGGATGGCGACAACCTTTTTGGGGCCGAGCGCCTCGACGCAGAGAGCCGCCGTCACACTGCTGTCGATGCCGCCGGACAGGCCGACCACGGCGCCTCGCCGACGCAGTGTCCTCATCACCTGCTCGCGAACCGAGTCGCGGATCCTGGCGGTTTCCGCAGCCGCATCCAGGTCCAGCGTTGCAGCGGAAAATTCTTCGCAGACGTTCTCCGCGATCGTCATGTCTTTGGTTTGCAAAAGTGTCATGATCATTCCGCCGCTTGTTGCGCCTCCTCGAGCAGCCGCCGACTGATTTTCCCGGAATCGGTCTTCGGCAGAGAGTCACGAAACTCGACATGTTTGGGCACCATGAAATCCTCAAGGTGCCGGGAACAGTGGCGCAGAACGTCCTTGTCCGACAATTCAGTCCCGGGCAATGCCACCACAATGGCCTTGATCGCGCTTCCGAGAACCGTGTCAGGCGTGGCTAGAACCACTGCTTCGCTGATGCCCGGGTGGTCGTAGAGGACGTTTTCGACCTCCTTCGGGCTGACCTTCTCGCCGCGTGTCTTGATGATGTCGTCCTTACGTCCGACAAAGTAGAGGTAACCCTCGGCGTCTGCGTAGAACAGATCGCCTGTGTAAAGCACCCTCTCCCACGGATAGATGCCCTTTTTGAGCGCTTTTGCGGTGGCTTCGGCATCCTGCCAGTAGCCCTGCATGACGTGCGGTCCGCGAATGACGAGTTCGCCGACAGTGCCCGACCTCACTCGCCGCCCGTGATCGTCGACCACGTAGGCTTCGGTGCCTGGAATGGCGATGCCGACAGAGCCGCTGCGATTATCCAGCTCGGATGGCGGCAGCCACGTACAGCGTTTGCATTCCGTCAGCCCGTACATGGAATACACCTGCGTCGTCGGAAACAGCCCACGGATGCGATCAATGACGGCCGGTGCAAAGGCGGCGCCGGTGCTGGAGATATAACGCAAGTGCGGAAACGCGCCGGCTTCCAGACTTTTCATACGCAGGATCAGTGCCGCCATGGTTGGGACGATGGGAAAGCCGGTCACTTTCTCCTCGGCCAGCCGATTGAGGATCGCCTGCGGAAACGCAAAGGACTTTTCCAGCACCAGCGTGGCTCCCACCTGGAATGCCATCAGGATCTGATAGAGACCGTAATCGAAGGAGATCGGCAAAACGTTCAAGATGACGTCGTCAGCGGTGTTTTCCAGATAGGTGGTGATCGATCCGGCGGCGGCGACGACATTCTGGTGAGTCATCATGACGCCCTTGGGAAATCCGGTCGACCCGGACGTATAGACGAGCATCGCCAGATCGATGGCGATCCCGGCATAGGGTGTTTCGTGGTCTGCCCCGGCAGAAAGAACGCTCCCGAAACTGGCGTAACCGGCATTTTCCGCGCCGTCTCCGGCTGCAATTCTCAGCCTCACAGAAGATGCCTGTTCGAGAGCCCGGTCTGCGGTTTTCGTCAGGCGCGCCAGTGTGAAGATCGCGGTGGCGCCACTGTTGTTGAGAATGTAGGCGAGCTTGTCTGCCTTTGTTGAGGGGTTTACCGGGGACACAACCGCACCGGCCTTCAGCACGGCATAGATCGCAACCACGGCCTCCCAGCAGTTGTCCATGAAGATAACGACGCGTTCATGGCGTTCGACACCCGCGGCTCTCAGCGAGGCCGCGAGCCGATCCGACGCTTCATCGAGTTCGCGGTAGGTCATGCGAACCGATCCGCCGATGAGCGCAAACTTGTCGCCGCGAAGCCGTGCGTTGTCTCTCAGAAACTGCTCTACACGCATGAAATACCTTTTCTTGCCAGTGGCTTAAGCGACTTTCTTGCCAAGCTTGGCGCTGGCGTAGCGGGAGATGTTCTCGATGGAATCGAAATTCTCGGGTACGATCTCCGCGTCCTGGATTTCGATGCCCATGTCGTTCTCGAGGAAAGCCACCAATTCGAGCACACCGGTGGAATCCATCAGGCCGTTTTCGAGCAGCGATTCGGAATCGGAAACCGACTCCTGATCCTCCCGGAACAGGAAGTTGTCTACGATGAATTCACGGATGTCTGACCTGATATCGACCTGCATGGTTAATTCTCCTTAAATCACGCGACTGCCCGCGAGACGGTTTCTGTCTGTTGCGTTTGCCGGTCTTCGACAAAGGTGCTGTGCCAGAGTTGCGTCGAAACAATGCCCACGAGAGCCATGTTGTCCCTCGTGCCCATGGTCGGTCGTTTGCGGCATTTGGCCAGCAGTTTCTCGGCCGCGCCCGGATCGAAGTAGCCGGCCGCCTCCACGCTTTGCCGTGATAGTCGATCGTCCACATAGTCCGGGGCATCGGGGCCGACGAAGCTTTGGCTGTCAGGTGCCCGGTAAGGCTGTTTCGGACGGCTCGAGATCGTTTGCGGAAGGAGGTCTTTCACGCTCTCCCGCAATATGTGCTTCTCGCGCATGGCCCGCAACTTCATGCGCGGTGGAATTCGGGTAGCGAATTCGACCAGGCGATGATCGAGGAACGGATAGCGCCCCTCGACAGAATGGGCCATCGACATGCGATCGCCCTGCGACGACAGGATATAGCCGGGCAACAAATGTGCTGATTCAAGATACTGAGCCTGAGACAGCGGATGCCAGCGGCCGAAATCGTCAGGCAGATTGTCGCGCAGGTCTTCCAACGCATCATAGTCGCCAAGTTCCGACTGCAGTTCCCGTGACAGGAACAGCTTGGTCCCCGACGTGGTGCGGAACCGCGGCAGATGGGAATAAAGCGGATCGTCCAGGCTGTTGCCACCGGCGCTGAAAAATGCCGCCAGCGACGATTGCGACTGGGTCTGCAGTTGCGGCAGGTAGGGGTACAAGCGCCGATAAAGCAACGTACGCCTGTTCGATTCAGGCTGGTTGGCGCAAAAGCGTCGCAGCTTGGCTTCCTTGAAGATGTCGTATCCGGCGAACACCTCGTCGGCGCCCTCACCGGTCAGAACGACCTTGAAGTCGAACCGGTTCACAAGACCAGACAACGCGAACAGCGGCGCCGGTGCCGTCCGAAGGACCGGCATTTCGGTATGCCGAATGACATCCGGGAATATTCGGCCAATATCGGCTGCCGTTACCCGCAGTTCCTCATGACGTGTATCCAGCGCCGTAACCATCTGTTGCTGCTGGTCGCGCTCGTCGAACTCGGCGCTTTCGAACGTCACGGAGAAGGTGCGCAATGCCTCCGGCGTGATGGCCTTGATGGCTGCCGTAATGATTGAGGAGTCCAGTCCGCCGCTCAGGTAAGCGCCGACGGGAACGTCGGAGCGCAGTCTGATCCGTGTCGCATCGAATAGCAGTGATCGCAATTCTTCAGCGAGGCTCGCTTCAGTACGGCCGGTCCAAGCGCCCTCGCCCTCCGCCGACGGATAGTCGAGTTGCCAATAGCGCTTCACGGACATTCCAGCTGGCGTCGCCGTCAGGATGTGCCCTGGTGGCAGTTCGGAGATACCCTTGAACGCCGTTCGCGGCGTCAGCGGAAACCACATGGTGAAGATCTGGTCGAGCGCCACGGGATCGAGCTGCGCTTCGATGTTCGGGGCCTGTAGAAGTGCCTTTACTTCGGATGCAAAATAAAGGCATCCGTCGCGCTCGGTGTAGAAGAGCGGTCGCACACCCATGCGATCACGTGCGATCATCAGACGACGCCGCGGCTCGTCCCAGATTGCAAAGCTGAAATCGCCGTTGAGATCGTCGACGCAGTCCAGCCCCTTGTCCTCATACAACCGCAGAATGACTTCGGTATCGGAACTCGTATGGAAGACGTGTCCCTTTACCTTCAGAGCCTGACGAAGCTCGACGTGATTGAAGATTTCGCCGTTGAAGATCAGCCAGATCGACCGATCGTCGTTCGGCATCGGTTGATTGCCGCCGGCAATGTCGATGATGCTCAAGCGGGCATGCCCGAGACCAATGCCGGGCGCAACGTGGGTCGCTTGTGCGTCTGGACCGCGGTGATGCAGAGCATCCACCATCCGCTCCAGAAACACCTGGCTTGGCTCCTGAGAATTCGGTGTGCCGAAGTATCCGGCTATGCCACACATAGACGCTTCCGTTTCGGGTCTTTTCGCATTCGGCTGGCCGACCGCGGCGTGCAACTTCAGCGGTCACCTGAGATATCATCGTGACACAAAAAGGTTGCCAATCAGTTCATTCTGGAGTGAGGATTCAACCTACTCGAACCTGTCGCCTATCAGCCTGACCCAGGATTCGCCGGCCAGCCCGGTAATCAGCGCATTGCCCTGCTCAACGGCTTCGCGCAGGGCTTTGTCGCGTGTGTGGATGACAGCAGCTGAATTGCAGAAGAAGAACGCGCCTTGCCGCATCAGCGGAGTGACCGTGTCGGGCTGGGTCCGCCCGCGAATGGCAACACAGCCGCTATTGCGGGCGTGATCGAGCAGGCTTGAGACGACCTCGCTGCTCGATTTCGGCCGCGAGAGCACCTGCAGAACCCATGCTACGCCGCCGGGGCGGCCGAAATAGATGTGACAACCGAGTAGTTTTCCATTGCGGCCCAAAACGACATGGCAACGCATTTCGCCGTGCCTTGCCTTTTGGTCAGCGTGACCGAGAAGCCACTCAAGCGTTGCATCATCCCAATCGGGGCGCAACGCAAATTCGGCAGACAATTCGCGAATTGCGGCGATCAGATCTTCACCCTGGACAGCCTGAACGCGGTATTTTGCCGGTTTGTCATCAGCGTCTTGGGCACCGCCCAAAAAACGACCAACCGCGAGGTCTGCAAGCAAGGCAAAGGGCTTCAATACAGCGGCGGCGCGACGTTTTTCAGCCAGCGCCGCTGCAGCGAACCGGGCGGGCTTGAAAACCCTAACCCACTGCATGCTGTACTGGGACAGCGCCTGATCGCCCATTTGCTCCCACATGCCCATCGACACGTCGTTGGCGGTTTCGCTGACGCAAAGGTCTTGTACACCACCTCGCACAGCGCGCAAAAGTCGAGCGCCGGCAAGTGGGTTGCTTGCCGGGTCAGCGACCATCAGGGATCCGGCAACCGCGGTGCGTACCTGCTGGTCTCCAAACACCATCCGGGCGGGCAGCACCCCAATGAAACCGCCGACCTGACCGGCATCGTCAACGAAAACCCTCGATGGGATCTCCGGATCCTGCCACGGATGATTGAGGAATACGTCCTCCAGATGCGCAGCCAACGAGGCAGGTGCGGGTTCGGGCAAATTTAGCAGGATTTTTTGGTAAAGACCGGCAACAGCCGAGATATCGCGGGTTTCCAGCGGTCGGATGTCGGACGATCCTGCCGGAGGCGCCGAAGAGGTGCGCCCTGCAGTTGAATCAGCAATGTGGTCGACCGTCTGCAAAATGGGAACGCCCTCGCGAATTGGTCAATTCAGTGTTCGATTGTTGCAGATCCGCGTTAATTTACAGTTGAATGGCGATTCCCCCCGACAGCCCACAGGCCCAACATGCTCTATCGACCCAGCCCGACCCGAACTGCCAAGACGCAACAGGCGGCCGCCTGGAGCAGTCTTCCGGACAGCGTATTTGAGGATCTTGGTCTCGACCGATCGGCGCTTGCCGAATTCAACCGGTCAATTCTGGGAAACATCATTCTTCCGGGCGAAGGCATTTACCCGCAGGCGGCCAGCACGTCCTTCCAGGTCACCTCCAGGAATCCCAAAATCATTGTCTATTGCGACGTCGAGGAGGATGTTCGTCAGTGCCTCCTTTGGGCCAGCCGTCATGGCTGGTGGATCGTGCCACGGTCCGGCGGTCACAGCACGGCCGGATATAGCGTCAATGACGGCATGGTCATCGATGTCAGCAGGATCAACAGTGTCTATGTCGATCCCACCGCCAAGACGGCGATCATCGGCGCCGGCGCCCGCTTTGAAACGATCAATGCTGTCCTCAATTCCTACAAGCTGCACCTTCCGGGCGGCATTTGCCCGGATGTCGGCGTCGCCGGATACATGCAGGGCGGCGGATACAGTTACACCTCGAGGCAGTTCGGTATGAACTGCGACAGTGTTGTCGGCTTTCGAATGATGCTGAAAGACGGCCGCACGGTGATGGCCAATGCCAATCAGAATGCCGACCTTTTCTGGGCGGTTCGCGGCGGCACCGGCAACAATTTCGGCATTCTGCTGGACATTACCTATCGGATCTATCCGATCTGGCAAGTATGGGCTTTCGGGCTTGCCTGGTCGCGTGAAGATGCGCCGCGGGTGCTCGAGGAGATTCAGTCACGGTTTATCCATACCGGTGGTCCGTCGAAACTCGGTTTTATGGGACTGATTTCCAAACGCATCGATTTTGGCGACAAACCGATGTTCTCCATGCGCGGACTGTATCTTGGAAGCGCTGAAGAAGGGCGCGCCGAACTTCAACCGCTCCTGGATATCGGCGACCCGATCATCGATGTCGATACAATTCAACCGTATATCTCCGCGCTCAACACGATCGATTACGCCGATGTCGTCGATATGGAATGGAGCAAGGTCAAGGAAGACAAGCAGGCCAGCTATCTCGACAAGCCGTTGCGCCAGGCGGATTGGGCTCGCGTCATGGACTATTTCGACGCTTCCCCACCGGGAACGGTCAATCTTGCCTGTTTCGAGCCCATGGGCGGAGCCATAGCCGGTCACGCTGCTGACGCTTGCGCCTTTGTGCACCGGAACGCCGATCTGGATTTCTTTGTTGACACGTTCTGGACGCAGGATGCCGACGCCAAAGTGGCGACCGACTGGCTCGACGGCTTCATGGATCTGGTGTCGCCATTCTCAAATGGCAGGGTCTACCAAAACTATCCGCGTCGCACGCTGACGGATACGAACCGGCGCTATTTCGGCGACAATTATGACCGCCTGCTGGCGGTCAAGAACAAATACGACCCCCTGCCCCGCATGTTTCACTTCGAACAGGGCATCTGCACGCGAGCAGACGATGCAGGGACCTTCCTCAATGGACCGCCACCGAAGGAATTCACCGACGAGCCCATCGTATTCGACAGCGATCTTGAATAAACAATCTAAGCTGCTGAAGATCCCGGCATCTGGGCCTCAATCGCGTCGATGACACCTGAGGGACTCATTTCCTGAAGGCATGGGGAATATTGCCCCGGCTTTTCGCCACAGAGATCCGGGTTGTCTTTGCAGATGCACTCGCCCTTGCACAAGGTCACGTTGCCGATTGTTCGCGGGCCGCCAGCATGGTCGAAAACAGTCCCGGATACCCCGGCCTTGGCCACCGGACCCCATTTGACATGATTGGTCGGCCCAAAAAGCACGACCATCGGAACACCCGTGGCGGCGGCTATATGGGATGTCACCGTATCGACTCCAACATAGATTTCGCTGTCCCGCAGCAATTGCGTGAGCCCACCGAAACCGAGGCGGCCGGAAACGCTGGTGACGCCGCTTTCGAACCGGGCGGCGAGATCGGTGGCGAACCGGGCGTCGGCGTCGCCCGGGCCGCCGGTCAGATAGACGTGCAGACCGCGTTCGATCAGGTGCCTGGTCACATCCGCCCAGGACTCCATGGGCCATTCCTTGAAGGTCTGGCGGGGTGTTCCGTGAATGACGGCATAAGGCCTTCGGCGGTCTTCAAGCAGTGCGGTTTCGTCCGGAGAGGCGTCGGCGTTGAACTCCGGCAGAAGAAAATCTCCGACCCGTGGCAACCCCATCTGGTCGACAAGGCGCATGTTGAGCTCGGTCACGGGGATCGAATCGTCACGCAGGATCGGCCTGGTGACCGCCCAATGTTTCCACGCGCTTCCGATTTTGAAGGGCGGCACCAGACTGTAGCGGCGTGGTGCCGCGCAGATCACAGCCTGCAGAGGGCGGTCTGATGCGGACGTCGAGATCGCCAGGTCATACCGGCGGAACAGTTGGCGATACATCCGCCAATAGCTGCCGACAACGGACCGATAGTCGTATTCGATGACGTTGCGGATGCTCGGGCAATCGGCAAGCAGGCTGGAGCAATGCTCCTGCACCAGGAAATCGATCTGCAGACTTGGCTTGCGAGCAAGAAGCGACGACGCGATGGGAGTCGCAAGCAGCGTGTCGCCGATGCACGGTACGGCAACAATCAGAACCGTGTCGATTGCATCGAGATCCAGGGCATCGCCGGTCGTTTCGCTCATTGCCCCTCGGGTAAAGCATGCGGCTCCAAAATCGGCTCACTTCATGGCAGGTTCGCCGGAAAAACGCAATCTCGGCCGCTCACGCCCATGCTTCCAGGTGCTTCCTTGCTCAAGCCGTTAAGAACGAAGGCTGGCAACCGCTTGCGGCATTGAGGTTCCAAGACGTTTGGAAGGGCTCAACGCATTACGTGGACGGAGCAAAGGGCTCGGCGGACGACACGCGAGGCGGTCGAGCCAAGAAAGAAATGGCGGGGTCCGGGTCGATGCGAGGCAATGACAATGCAATCGCAATCGAGATTTTCGGCCTCGTCCAGAATTGTCCGTGCCGCGTGTCCGAGCACAACTTTGGACGCAATTCCGCTGTGCCTCTCCAGCTCGGATCGCAACCGTTCCTCCTGTTCGCTGATCACCTTGTCCGCCTGAGTCTCGGGAAGATAGTCGGCGACATAAGCGGGCGGCACTTCCAGGACGGTCAACACCGTCAACCGGCCGCCGTCGCCCAGTATGGACCGGGCGAAATCCACCGCTTTCGCGGAGGCGGCGGGCTCATCCGGTGAAATTGGAACCAAAATGTTCTGATACATGATCGTGATCCTCCGATCGTCGCAGCACGGCTATGGCAGCGCTATGAGGAATTTCTCGAGTTCTTCGGGCGAGACACCGACGGTTTCGCGATCGTTGGGAAACTGCCCATCTTCAACGGCTTTGCGAAACTTGGTCAGGGCTGCCCGACGCTCTGTTTCGACTTTGCGATAGAGCGAATGAAGATCACCGAATGCACGCGCGTGGCGCGGACTGGTTTCGGTTCCTCCGCATATGTCGTTTTGGAAGAGATAAATGATGTCCGCTCCGTCGCCCGACCCCAGCGACGAGGTCAACAGGCTGGTGCGCTTAGAGATTTCGGTCATCACCTCGGCACAGATGACCTCAGCCTCCACGGAAAATGCGCCGGCATCTTCCATGATGCGGAAGGCATTCCACAATTCCAGCGCCTCAGCAGCTGTTCGGCCAACTGCGCGCAAACCCCCTCGCCAGGTTGATTTGCGCGGTACCAACCCGAGATGGCACATCACGGGAACTTCTTCGCGCGCCAGCAATTCGACAACGTGTGGACCGCGGGCGGTGTAGATGGAATCGGCGCCATCCTTCATCGCTGCGAAGGCCGCCTCCAAAATGGATGTGTTGGATGGGAAGTCAGGAAGCCCGAGCGCAGCCGTGAAAAACATGTCGGGTGCGCCCTCGCGCACGGCCTTGGTGTTCTGAGCGTTGCCCATGATGAGATCGATTCCGGCGTCACGGGCAGCCGAGGCTTCTTCCGCCGTGTTCGCCGTCGTTTGAGTCAACCTGCGCTTGCCCTTCAACTCTCGCAGATCGAAAGCCGTGTAATTGCGCACCTGCGGGCGCGCGTCCCAATCGTAAATTCGCTTCATGATGATTCACCGACATCGATGAACAGGTCGTCGCCTTCGACTTTGACCGGGTATGTCTTGAGTGCTTCGCAGGCCGGCGTTCGTTTTGCTTCGCCAGTGCGGTAATCGAACTGGCCGTTATGGCCGGGACATTCGACCAGGTGGTCCATGACCAATCCGTCGGCGAGATGAATTTTCTCGTGAGTGCAGTAGCCATCTGTGCAGAAATACGCGTCGTCGGGACTGCGATAGATCGCAAAGGTCCGATCCTCGTGATCGAAGCGAATCAGGTCTTCGTTGTCTATCTCGTCTGGGGCACAGGCCCGTATCCAATTGCTCATATCTTTGCTTACTCCGCAGCGTCCAAAACAGGACGATGGTAGGACGGTGTCGCGCTGGCCGTTTCCGGCAAAGGACGACGTACGTAAAAATTAGGATCGGATTGCTGCTTTATGATCGCCGGTATGATCTCGCGATAGGCCGCCAGCAGGGACGGATAAGCCGGTGGGCAATCCTGCTTGATTTCCTCATGCAACGCCGGAAGCGCATGAAAAGGCACCATCGGATACATGTGGTGCTCAACATGATAGTTCATGTTCGAATAGATGAAGGCGAAGAACGGGTTCAAGTGGATGGTTCGTGAATTCATTCGATGATCGGGCAGGTCTTCGGCCAGACCAGCATGCTGGGTGGTAGCCAGAATGTGATGAAGCCAGGAACCGTAGAAGGTCGGGAGGCCGATCAGCATCAGCGGCAGAAAGCTCTGAAGCGCCAGTGAGAGCAGACCGATCGCCACAAGAACAGCCAACTGGATGCGGCTGGCGACAAACGTTTTTGGACGGTCGGCTTCGATCAGAAAGGTCTTTTCCTGTTCAGTGAGACGACCGAAGCTGAGGCGCAGCATCTTCTTCAACTCGCTGAAGATTGCCGGAACATAAATCAGATTGAACAGCCATTCACCAATGCTCGGAGGACGCGGAAATGCGATTTCAGGATCGCGCCCGACCACCAGCGTCTCGGAATGATGTCGGGTATGGCTCCAACGCCAGAGATACGGGTTGCGCAGCGACATGAAGGACGCAAGTTGGTAGAAGATTTCGTTCAGCCAACGGGTCTTGAATACGGTGCCGTGGCCACATTCATGCCAGCGGCTATCGGCACCCGAACCGTAAAAGATGCCGTAGAGGAATGCGACCGGCCACGCCCACCAACTGCCCCATGCGACAATCAGTAAACCGCCCAAGGCAATCACGCTGCCGAGCCAGACCGCATAGTTGAGCAAGGCGGGTCTGTCGGAACGGCGCATCAGGTTCTTCAAGCGTTTGCGCGGGATCGGAGTTGCATACCAATCGGAAAGTTCAAACCCGGCGGCAGAATTGGCTCCCGTCAGGCTGTAGTCACGAACTGCCACATTCATCGTTCCCTCTCACTCAAGTGCGTCATCATCGACGCTGTCGGCTAGCGATGCATCCACGGACTTCACTTGGCAATGAGGCGATGATAGTTTCTATCAAATCCATCAATTTGATGGATCCCATGATGATAGGAACCATCAAATGACCGGAAGAAAAAAGCGTGTAAGACTGAGCGATATTGCCGAACACGCTCAAGTCGGCATTGCAACGGTGGACCGTGTGCTGAACCGTCGCGCCCCGGTTTCGAAGGCCACTGCTGCCCGTGTTTTGTCGGCCGCCGACGATCTGGGTTATCACGCTAATCATCTCCTACGTCGTCGTATCGAGGAAATGGCGCCTGCCGTTACGCTTGGTTTTGTGCTGCAAAAGGAGAGCAAGTGGTTCTATCAGTCGCTTGCTGCGCAAATCCGACGCGCAGCATCAGAACTGCTGAATGTACGCGCGACAGTCAGGTTGACTTTCGTTGACAGTTTGGCCCCGTTATCCCTTGCCTCCGCAATAGAGGAGATGGCGGCGAGCGCGGATGCGATCGGCCTGGTCGCGATAGACCATCCCCAGGTCGTTGCAGCCGTGGATCAATCCGCAGTCGACGGGCGGCCGGTTTATGCAATGCTGAGCCCGCTGAATGCGGCCGGTATTTCAGGATATGTCGGCATCGAAGGAAGAAAGGCCGGGCGAACAGCCGGCTGGGCGATGACCAAGCTTTCTCCTGCCAAGGGTGAGGTTGCGGTGCTTATCGGCTCGCATCGATACCTTGGTCATGAGGCGCTGGAATCAGGCTTCCGTTCCTACATGCAGGAACACGCGCCCGGGACAAGGCTGCGAGACTCACTCGTCTACCTTGATGACAGTGCAGTTGCCTATGAGGCCGCCAGCGAACTGCTACAGGGCAACAAGGCGCTCGCCGGCCTCTATCATTGTGGAGGGGGTGTAAGTGGTGTCGTGCGGGCTCTGGAAGAATCAGGCTGCGCCAGGGACATTACCTATATCTGTCATGAAGGCAGCCCCCTTGCACGCAGGGCGATGTCAGACGGAACTATCGATCTGGCTCTGGTCACACCGATTGGCCAAATCGCCCGGACCGTGACAGGCGTAATGGCAACGCGGCTTACAGGCCGCCAGAAGGACGACGCGCTCGCACCTGTCCCTTTTGAGATCCTGACACCTGAGAACCTCTAGGTGAGTGGCTCAGGCGAATGTTGCGCCGATGATGTTTTCTCTGGTGATCACCCCGGTCAGCAGAGGTGCCGGCACATATTCCCGCTTCTCCAAATGTGCAACCAGCGCCTCGACGGTTTGCTCTGCGATCAAGCGTACATTGAGATGGATCACGATATCCATGGTCCCATCGAGCAGATAAGCCTTTGTTCTTGATGTCAAATGATGGCCGATAAAGACGATTTCCTGGCTAACGCCGGCATCTTTCAGCGCCCGAGCAACGCCCTGGTGGCCGCCACCTACATTGTAGATTCCAATGATGTCGTCGCGCTCCGCCAACGCCCGTGAAACTGCCTGATAGTTTCCTTCAATATCGTCCTGACCGTTGCAGACAATGCCTTCTCCGATGTGTGGAAAATCTTGTCGCAAACACGCGCGAAAGCCGATTTCCCGGTCCTCATGAACGCGGTAGAGCTCACCGCCAGTCACAATCACCACTGAACCCGATTGACGTGTTAGCCGCCCCATCAGATATCCAGCGGTACGCCCGGCAGCGCGATTGTTGATGCCGATGAAGCCGATCAGAGCTGAATGCTCAATACCCGACATAAGTGCCAGCGTCGGAATGTTGAGCTTAGCCAACGCATCGACGGCATCGTGGACCCTCGGATCGTCCAACGCCTGAAAAGCCACAGCATCGACTCGCTGCCCGGCGCAGGCGTGCAGTTTGCGAGCCAGAAGCGCCGGCTCCATTTTTTTTGTGAACACGCACTCGATCGTCGCGTTGCCGCGTGCGCCGTAGTCTTGCAGGCAGGCGGCCAGAAAATCGGTTGATGGTCCCGCCTCTTCGGGTAGAAACACCTTCAGACGCCACGGCCGTGCTTTGGCCGACGACACCGTGCCTGCTTCAATCGCGCGCTTTGCCTGCATCACCCGCTGCCGGGTAGCTTCACCGACATGTCTGCGGTTGTTGAGCACACGGTCTACCGTGGCGGTGCCAACTCCGGCAAGCCGGGCAATTTCCGCCACGGTGGCACGCTTGGAGATCTCAAAGTCTGTTTCATTCATCGAATTTCAAACCAAAAAACATCAATTTTTGGCAAGTATTACAGAAAATACAATCAAAATCCATCAATTTCACCATATGATGGTTTTTTTGGTTGCCTGGATCGATGCGCCTGAAAAACAATGCGCCACCAAAATTGACAATGTGCGGATTTGGGAGGAAGACATGAATCTATGCACCAAACTGTTGGCGGGTGGTGTCGGCGTTCTTATGTCGGTGACTGCAGGCTTCGCCGCCGACTTTACCTTCAAATATGGCCAGTCTCAGCCTGAAGAGTCATCGCGCGGCCAGTCCATGGTGTTTTTCAAGGACGAACTGGAAAAACGCTCCGAGGGACGGATCGAGGTTCAGAATTTCTTCTCCAACGTGCTCGGCACCGAGCAGGAGATGTTCGACCAGGTTGTTACGGGCCTCATTCAGGGCACACGTGGCGGCTTCTTTGCCAATGCAAATCCGGAATTCAATATCTACCTGCTGCCCTTCCTGACCAGCGGTTGGGAGGAGATGCGCTGCCTGGTGCAGAGCGACTTCACCAAAGGAGTGGAAGGGCGTGCTGCGGCTAACGGAATTCACGTACCGGCCACCGGCATCAGCCAGGGCTTTCGCATGTACACGAACAATTCTCGGCCGATCACCAATGTCGATGATCTCAAGGGTTTGAAAATCCGAGAACCTCAAACCGACTTCTTTATTGCAGTTGCCGAAACCATGGGTTCCAACATCGTCGCGATGGCGTTCTCTGAGGTGTATCAGGCCTTCCAGCAGGGCGTGATCGACGGCCAGCACAATCCGCCTGCCAATATCTACAACTACAAGCTCTACGAAGTGCAGAAATATCTGTCGGTGACCAATCACATGACCGGCCCGGATCCGATGCTGGTTTCCAAGGAATGGTACGACTCGCTGCCAGCGGACCTGCAGAAAATCTTCGACGAGGTCGCCGTTGAGGCAATGGCGATGAATGATGAACTGGCTCAGGCAGCCGAAACGGATCTGCTCAGCAAGCTGGGCGAAACGATGGAAGTCAACACCCTAACGCCAGAAGGCGTCGAGACTTTCAAAGCCGCAGTTCAACCTGTCTACAAAGCAGGTGTCGACGCCGGCCACTTCACCGCCGAGCAGGTTGCGATGGCGCAGGAAGCCGCCAAATCCTGCGGAGGATAAGCGGTACTTTTGTGGGATCTCCGGCCGCATGGGTGTGGCTGGAGATCACCGAAACTCCCTCTAACGATAGACGAGTTCCATGGACCGGCTTATCGCTGCGGACAAACTGCTCACGCGCATCCTCGAATGGATCATGATTGGCTTCTTTGCCTTTTTCCTGGTTCTCGTCGTGGTGATGGTCGTGATGCGATACGTCTTCAATACGGGCATCCTAGGCGGAGATGAATTTGTCACGATTTGCTTCATCGTGACCAGCGCGTTGGGCGGCGCCGTTTGCGTCAGCCGACGCGAACATATCGCCATCACCTACTTCATCGATTTTCTGCCCCGCCTACAGAAGACCCTCGTCTACGCGCTTGGCCTGCTCATCATGGCCGCGGTCAATGTTGTTATGGCTTATCTTTCGATCGACTGGATTCAGGGACCCGGACGCTTCCCGTGGCAACCTTTCGGTTTTGCGCGCGGCATCGTCTTCTCCATGATCCCGATAGGCTGCGGATTTGCAGCACTGTTCTGTCTGATCAAGGCGGCACTTGCCATCGGCGGGCGCGAACGCGTTGACGTGCTCTGGCTGCCGGAGGATTGATCTCATGGAAATCCTGATCCTCAGCCTTTTCGTTCTGCTGTCCATTGGCGTCCCGATTGCGTATGCGCTGGGCGCCTCCGCGTTGCTCTATTTCCTGATCGAGCAGCCGGCACTGATAGGTATCCTTCCGCAGAAACTGTTCGCAGGCTTGAATTCCTACCCGCTCATTTCTCTGCCGCTCTTCATGTTAATGGGCCTGGTGATGAATTCCGGCGGCATCACGGCGCGACTCCTGGATCTTTCGATGTTCTTCGTCGGAAGGCTAAAAGGTGGCCTCGGTCACGTGAACGTTGTCGGTTCGATGATTTTCGGCGGCATTTCCGGTTCCTCCGCCTCCGATACCGCTTCGATTGGCGCAGTGCTGATCCCTGAAATGGAACGGCGCGGCTATCCAAAGAGCTTCGCTGCCGGCATCACGGTCGCGTCGTCGACCATGGGCATGGTCATCCCACCCTCAGTTCCGATGATTATCTATGCGATCACCGCGCAGGAATCGGTTGGACGCATGTTCCTTGGCGGGTTGATCCCCGGTGTCATGATCGGGCTCTTTCAGTTGGTCATTGTCTACTTTCTCGCCAAACGGCGCGGTTATCCGACCGAAGAAGTGCCCTTCACCATGTCAGAGGCCTGGCGGCAAACGAAGCGCTCGGCGGTCGTTGCGGTCATGCCAATTCTCATCGTCGGATCTGTGGTTTTCGGCATCGCGACGCCCACGGAAACCGCTGGACTTGCGGTCGCTTACGGCGTGCTGATTGGCCTTTTCATTGTCGGACTATCCGTGGTCAAGGACCTGCCGGATTCCATGCGCAGCGCGATTGTCACCGCATCGAAGATCATGATGATCATTGCATTTTCCCAACTTTACATTTGGGTTCTGGCGATTGAGCGCGTGCCTGATCAGTTGGCATTGTTCGTTTCAAGCCTGGATCTGGGACCGGTTGGCATCATGCTTGTGATCGCTCTGGTCATCCTGATCGCCGGGACCTTCATCGATGTCAGCCCGGCCATTCTGCTCTTGACCCCCGTCCTGCTTCCGGCGGCGAAAGCGGTGGGCGTGTCCGGCGTTCAGTTCGGTGTTGTCATGGTCTGTGGCCTCGCGGTAGGTGCCTGTACCCCGCCGGTCGGAAACTGTCTCAATGTTTGCGCGGCGATAGCGCGCATGGGTATTGGCCAGATTTTCGTTGGAGCTGCGCCTTTCCTGCTGGCCAACGTGTTGGTGCTGTTTCTGATCTGCATCTTTCCGGACCTCGTGCTGTGGGTCCCGAGCCTGTTCTTTGATTAGGAGATTCGGGCCTGGGGTGTCTGCTGGACTGGCCCAGCGCTGCAGAGCGCTCGAAACCTCAATCGAAGCGGTGCCACAAGCGCCATTACAAAATGCACCGGAATTTCCGGAACAGAAGGAAGCGTGACATGAAACGTGTCGGCGTAGTCGGTTTGGGCGACATGGGCTCCGGCCTGGCCAAAAACCTGATTGCCAGTGGATTTGAGACAATCGGCTTTGACTTGAGTGAGCGCCGCTGCAGGGCTTTCGAAGCGATGGGCGGCAAAGTTGCTGCAAGCGTCCCGGAGATGGCGCGAAATACCAATGCCGTGTTCGTCATGGTGATGAATGGTGATCAGGCCAAAACGGTCATCCTTGGCGAAGACGGCCTTGTCGCCAATATGGATGAAGGCGGTACAGTGCTGTTGACGGCAACGATAAAACCGCGCGAAGCCCAGGAAATCGGTACCCTGATGGCCGGGCGCGGCGTCCATTTGATCGACAGCCCGGTTTCTGGCGGCTTCCCCGGTGCGCAAGGCGGCACGCTCACGATGATGGCGGCGGGCGAAGCCAAAGTCCTTGCGGATGCCCGGCCGGTGATGGAAGCGGTCTCAAAGACGATCCACCATGTCGGAACTGATGCCGGCATGGGCCAGACCGTCAAAGCCTGCCTGCAATCGCTGATCGGGTCGATATTTTCCGCCACCTTTGAAGCATCTGTTCTCGCCGCAAAGGCGGGTGTTAGCGGCGAAGTGCTCTACAAGGTGTTTTCCACTTCCGGGGCCGGCTGTGGCTGCACCAACACGGCGCTCGAAAACATCATCGATCGTCAATTCGAAGGTACCGGCAGTCACATCAACACCATGCACAAGGATCTTACAATCTCCCTCAACCTCGCGGAAGAAATGGAAGTTCCGATGTCCATGGCGGCAAGTGCCATGCAGATTTTCCATGCCGGCAAATCGAAATACCCGAATGGAGACAATTGGTCCTGCACCCGCGTCATCGAAGACATCGTGGGTGCTGAATTGCACCGCTGAACGAGGAAAGCACATGAGGCTGGGCGTTATTTGCGATGGCATTAGCCGTGATTTGGCTCACGCTGTCGACGTTATGGATGAGTTTGGACTGGAGTATGCCGAACTGCAATTTGTCGGCGACAAGGAAGTCGGAGACCACAGCGCTACCGAGATTGCGGAAATTGACAAATTGCTGCGCGATCGGGGCAAGCCGGTGTCCTGCCTTTCCCGACACATTTTTGCCGGAACGACCACCGCCAACAAACCCGGTGACGAACTCCATACCAAACACATGGAAGCGCTCAGGCGGGTGATCGACATGGCACATGTTGTCGGATCGCCGGTGGTCCGGATCATGACTCCCAAAAAGGAACAAATCCTTTGGGGCAGCCATGGCGCGGAGAAATGGAACGTCGCCCATGGAGCTTGGGAAGCCATGCTGCCGCTCATGGCGCCCGCAGTGGAACTCGCCAAGGCCGAAGGGGTGACTCTAGCGGTGGAAACCGGCAATGGCACGATGGTCAATTCCAACTACACAGGTAGAAAGCTGATCGACGATCTTGACGCCAAGGGCACTTTGAAAGTGCTTTGGGACCCGGCCAACAATTGCTGGTGCCATGAGCGCGCTTGGCCGGACGGTTATGACGAAGTCAGGAATGGCTATCTGGGCCACGTTCACGTGAAGGATGTGGCGGTTGACACTCCACGCGCTACTTTGGAAGTGCGGCAAATGGGAAAAGGCCAGCTTGCCGACCAATTTGGGCCGATTGCCAATGCGCTGCGAACGGAAGGCTACGATGGTGTGATTTCATTCGAGAGTGTTTTTCACCCTGGCAATGGCAATTTTGAAGACGGATTCCGACTTTGCATCGATCGCTTCAAAGAACTGTTCGGGTAGTTCCTCCTTCAGATGTTTTCAGCCAGACCGCCCGGTATAAGCTGTCGAGCGGAGCAAGTGCGCGAGGAAAGCCATGAAAACCTCTATCGCCACAGTTTCGATATCCGGCGACCTTCCGGAAAAGCTCTCCGCCATTGCTGCCGCCGGTTTCGATGGCATTGAGATTTTCGAGCAGGATTTCGTTGCCCATGATGCGGGACCTGCCGAAGTCGGACGAATGGTTCGCGATCACGGGCTGGAGATCATGCTGTTCCAACCCTTTCGTGATTTCGAGGGCTTGCCGGAACCTCTCAGAGACAGGGCGCTGGATCGGGCGAAACGCAAATTCGATCTCATGGGCCAACTCGGCACCGATCTAATGCTGATCTGCTCCTCGGTCCATCCTGAGGCGCTCGGTGGAATTGATCGAGCCGCGCAGGATTTTCACTCGCTAGGCGAGCTCGCGGCGACCCACGGATTGCGCATAGGCTACGAGGCGTTGGCCTGGGGTCGTTATGTCAACGACCACCGCGATGCCTGGGAAGTCGTGCGTCGCGCCGATCATCCCAATGTCGGTTTGATCGTGGACAGCTTTCACACACTGGGCCGGAAGCTCCCGGTCGAATCCATCTGTTCCATACCGGGCGACAAGATATTTTTTGTGCAGTTGGCCGACGCGCCGCTGATCGAGATGGATCTGCTCTTCTGGTCACGGCATTTTCGTAACATGCCGGGCGAAGGCGATCTCGATGTTGACGCCTTTATGGGCGCGGTAGCCGCGACTGGCTATAGCGGACCAATTTCGTTGGAAATCTTCAACGATCAGTTTCGCGGCGGCAGCCCAAAATCCATTGCGCTGGACGGATATCGTTCGTTGATGGCACTGATGGATGGTGTGGCGCGCGAGACGCCTGCCCCGGCTCTGGAAGTGCCACCCATGCCTGCCAAATCGGATGTGGAAGGGGTGGAGTTTGTCGAATTTGCCGCCAATGATGAAGAGGCTGAAACGCTTTGTGCGATGCTTGCATCACTGGGTTTTCATCATCAAGGCCAACACATCAACCGGCAGATCGCACATTGGTGTCAGGGCGATATCAATATCGTGGTCAACACAGAGCCCGAGGGATTTGCCCACAGCTCCTATCTGCAACACGGCACGTCCGTATGCGATATCGGTTTGCGCGTCTCTGACGCCAACGGGACAATGGCGCGCGCCAAGGCGTTGGGCGTCCCCCTGTTTCGTCAGCAAATCGGCGATGGTGAGATGGCGCTGCCGGCCATTCAAGCCGTGGGTGGGGGTGTGATGCACTTTCTCGATGAGACTTCAGGTCACACTGACGTATGGGAAAAGGAGTTCAAACCGGTTCAAGATAGTCTACCTCACACTGCCGGCCTGACACGCATCGACCACATCGCCCAAACCATGGTCTATGAAGAGATGCTCACCTGGTCACTGTTTTATCTGACACTGTTCGACCTTCAAAAGCGGGCGACGGTGGATGTTGTGGATCCGGACGGCATAGTCCGCAGCCAGGCGATCGAGTCTGCTGATGGTCGGCTTCGCATAACGCTCAATGGAGCCGATACGGATCGTACCTTTGCGGGGCGTTTCGCGGCTGGACGTCCCGGCTCATCGGTGCAACATGTTGCTTTAGCCTGCGAAGACATCTTCAATACGGCTGCCTCCCTCTCTTCCAGGGGATTCAAAGCGCTGCCGATTCCGCAGAACTATTATGACGACCTGCAAGCGCGATTTGGGCTCAACGCGGAGCAGTGCGAACAATTGGCAGAGGGTAACATTCTGTACGACGAAGACGATGCGGGCCGGTTTTATCAACTCTACAGCCAGCCATACGGAGCAGGTTTCTTTTTTGAGATCGTTCAACGCGAACAAGGCTATCGCGGCTATGGCGCAGCCAACGCGCCTTATCGCGTCGCGGCTCTTCGCCGCCTGATCGCAAAGAAAGATGCCGCATGACGCAAGCAAAAATCGCCGTCGCTGGTGCCGGCTTGATCGGGCGCAAACACATTGATGCGGTGGCGAAATGCGCCCAAATTTCCGCCATCATAGACCCGTCTCCACGGGCGCAAGAACTGGCTGCTCAACTCAGTACCACATGGTTTGAATCCCTGGATGAATGCCTCGATCGCAACAGGCCAGATGGCATCATCCTGGCAACACCGAACCAGCTCCATGCAGAACAGGCAATTGCCTGCATTCAGCGGGGCGTGCCGGTGTTGGTCGAAAAACCGATTTCCGATAGTTCCGCGAACGCCGGTCGGATTGTAGAAGCTGCTCATGACGCGGACATCCCTGTGCTGGTCGGCCATCACCGCCGGCACAATCCGATCATTCGTGTGGCAAAAGCAGCCATTGAAAGCGGCAAACTCGGGCGTTTGGTTACCGTCAACGCTCAGTGCTGGCTTTACAAGCCGGACGAGTATTTCGAACCGCAATGGCGACGCGAAGCAGGTGGCGGTCCGGTTTTGATCAATCTGATCCACGATCTCGATCTGTTGCGCCATCTGTGCGGCGAGATCGTCCAGGTACAGACTATCAGCTCCCACAGGATGAGAGGTTTTACCGTAGAGGATACTGCAGCGATCCTGCTCGCGTTCGAGAACGGCGCTGTTGGCACCGTTTCCGTTTCCGATACCGCGGTAGCGCCCTGGAGTTGGGAGTTTACGGCCGGAGAAAACCCGGCCTACCCGAATGTAGCGGCCCACACCTATGCAATCTCCGGGACCCACGGTGCGCTTTCCGTTCCAGATCTGAAACTGTGGAACCATCCAGGCAAACGCGGCTGGTGGGAGCCCATTGAGTATGAGCAGTTACACGCTGCGACCGCTGACCCCTTCATTGTCCAACTGGAGCACTTCCTCAAGGTTATTGCGCGAGAAGAACAGCCGCTTGTATCCGCGGAAGATGCGGCCAGAACCTTGCGGGTGATTGAGGAGATCAAGCTCGCCGGTGCCGAGAATGGTGGCCGGGCGGTTCGCTATGAAGACCCTCGTTCCCAAGACGAGGCCGCCCAATGAAGCCGTTCAAGATCGGTCTGATCGGCTGCGGCAGGATCAGCGACATCTATCTCACGAACTGCGCCCGTTTCGAAGGGCTGGAGGTTGTCGCCTGCGCAAGCCTGGACATTGAGGAGTCCCGCGCCAAGGCTCGGCAGTTCGATATTCCCAAGGCATGCGCACCTGATGAGGTATTCGCCGATCCGCAAATCGACTGCATCCTGAATCTGACCGTTCCTGCCTCTCATGCCAAGATATCCATGGCCGCGCTGAATGCGGGTAAACATGTCTACGCCGAGAAGCCGTTTGTTACGGAATTCGAGGACGGCCGGAAAATCCTCGAACTGGCCAGCATCAAAGGGCTGCTGGTAGGCAACGCCCCCGACACCTTTCTCGGTGGACGTTGGCAGACGGTACGCCGCATTCTTGATGAAGGCACCATCGGCAAACCGACTGGTGTGACGGCGTTCGTCGGTTCGCATGGCGTGGAGCGCCATCATCCCAACCCGGATTTCTACTACCAGAAGGGCGG
This sequence comes from Hoeflea sp., assembly GCA_965228435.1. GTDB lineage: Bacteria > Pseudomonadota > Alphaproteobacteria > Rhizobiales > Rhizobiaceae > Hoeflea_A. The sequence goes on from OZ245818.1 coordinate 6,930,097, forward strand.
CGGTCCACTGCTGGATCTGGGTCCCTACTACCTGACTGCCATGGCCTTTTTGTTGGGACCTTTCAAACGCGTTTGCGGCACTGGAAGACGAACTTTCGATCAGCGCATGATCGAGAATGGCCCCCGCAAGGGTGAAATGATGAATGTCGAAGTCGATACCCATGTCGTCGGCATGCTCGAGTTTGTGTCCGGTGTGGTCGGCACGATCACAATGAGTTTCGACATCTGGGATTCCGAAGCGCCACGGTTCGAGATCTATGGCGAAAACGGCACGATCTGTATTGGTGATCCGGACCCCGTGCACGGCGCCAATATCTTTGAGGGCCCGGTCTGGGTACGCACCCGTGAAAACGCGCGCTGGACCTATAAGCCACGGGTGCAAGGCCTCGACGATTGGCAGGTAGCCGAAAATACTCACGGCTTCAACGAAGATAGCCGCGGGCTTGGCCTGCTCGACCTGGCCATTGCCGCCCGCGACAAGCGCCCCGCGCGCGCGTCTGGGGAATTGGCGCTGCATATTTTCGAAACCATGGATCAGATCCTGGCAAGCAAGCACACGGGCCAGTTTGCCGAAATCACGACCTCCTGCCCGGTTCCGGAGCCGCTACCAGTGGATTTTCCGGCCAGCGATCACCGCCAGGGGGATACCAGGAAGTGGGCGTAGAAACACTTGATTTTGCTGAACCTTTTTTCGCGGTGCATCTTGCAACCGAGGTGAACCGCCAAGCGATTTCGGGCAAATCCATCGTGCTCAATCTGGCCGAACAGCCGATACAGGTGCTGGATCAGACGATTGATCATTTGCAATCGGCGGTGCTCCAGGACGTTGAAACCGGACCAGTTGCCAAAGCGGTGATCGTTGAACGCTTCGACGACCACGACGACGACCAAGTTCTGTTCGAAGAGGTACGTCAGCGCTGGCCATCCGCCTTTGAGGTTCGCGGAGAGGAACGGCTGCGCGGAGTCAGCCATTACATGTCCCCCAAAGTGTGGATCGGAAATGTCGGCCTGACCATGTACCACTCGGGGTCAGTGCCGTTGAATGTCGGCCTGCACCGCGAGCACCCGTTCTGCGAAGTGCCGGGATTTCGCGAGGTGCATACACAGATCGTCGGTTTCGGCAAAATGCAGCAATGCCGGGAAAAGGATATCGCCACGCTTTATCTGGAGGAGCCCATGGCGCCCGGCGCCACCCATCGGCCGATGTATGATGAAGCGGGCAACTATCCCTGGCATCAGTTCGAGACAATCACGCCAAGCATCTTCATGGCAGTGGAGATGCTACCGATTGGCGCAACTCCACCGGAATAAGCCAAGAAAGCCGTGTCGATGAACAGACCAATTCTCATAGAGAGTCCCACTGCTGATGGTCCCTTCCCGCGCCAGACACGCCGGCTTCGACTCGGCGTCGTCGGAGGCGGGCGCGTCTCGAATACACAGGCCACCGCCGCCCGCATGACCGATCGCTGGGAGGTCGTTGCAGGGGCGCTGTCGTCAGATGCCGAGCGCGCCAGGGAACGCGGCGCGCAATGGTATCTTCCGGAAGAACGCTGCTACGCCTCGTTTCAGGAAATGGCACAGCGTGAAGCAGCGCGGCCCGATGGCGTCGACGCTGTGATGATCACCACACCCAATCACGTTCACAGCGACGCGGCAAAGGCCTTTCTTGATGCCGGCATAGACGTGCTGTGCGACAAGCCTCTGACCAACAGCATCGACGAGGCTGATGCGCTGGTGCGGCTGGCCAATGAATCCGGGCTTGTATTTGCTGTCGGTTATGCAATGTCGTGCTTCCCCATGATCCGCCAGGCACGCGAATTGATCGCAGACCAGGCAATTGGCGAAATCAACCAAATTCACGTCGAGTTTCTGCAGGATTGGATGATCCCGGCCGATAGCGGCGAGGCGGAGCACGTCAAATGGCGGCTCGACCCGGCCAAATCCGGCCCGACCAGTTGTACCGGTGACATCGGCACCCATGCTGCGCATCTGGCAACTTTTGTCAGCGGCTTTGCGATGACGCACCTGCGCTGCGAAATGCATGTTTGCGGTGCACCCAAGCCGCTGGAGGATACGGTCTTCATGACGACCCGCTACGATGACAGAATCCCGGGCACATTGATGGCAACCCGCCTAGCGCCCGGCAATCGCGGCGGTCTTCGCTTGCGGATTTTCGGTTCCCATGGCGGCGTCGAATGGGACATGGAATCGGCTGAGCAACTCAAGTTCAACCGCTTTGGCGAACCCGACCGCATCATGAGCCGCGGCCACGGCCACGGCATCAAACCAAGCGTGGAGCGACTGGTCCGCACCGCGCGCGGGTTCCCCGAGGGCCTGATTGAAGCCTGGGCCAACCTCTACACCGAATTTGCTGTCGCGGTTGCCGCACGCCGTGACGGCATAGCGAGCAATCTGAGTTTTCCAGACGTGTCTCAAGGCGCAGAAGGTGTGCGATTCATCGATGCCGCAGTGCGATCCAACACGAACGGCGGAGGCTGGGTAGCTGTTTAGAACCGATAAGTTGGTTCAGCCTTGCAATAATGGCTGCCTTGTTTGTGCGCTTTTTCCTGAGGCGAAAACATCGAAATGCACTGCGATCACTCAATAAAGCTATCGGACGTTTCATGGAGGCTTTGTTGTCGGACGATGCGAACAAGGCCGCGGCACCTCTCCTTGACGCAGCGGAATTCGGCTATCAGACGGCCTTTCAGGAGAAACTCCTGGCGGTTCAAGAAGACGTAACCCTGATGGAATTCACGGGCAGTGGACTGGTTCGAACCGGTGGCGTTGCCGTTTCGATGCCGGTTGGGGAGGCTGGGCGATACCGGGTTTCGTCGAGGAGCGTTCGCTCGAGAATAGCCTGGCAGGCAGTGGCAAAGGGGCGCGTCCTGATTGCGGACCGGGCAATAATATTTGACGGTGACGAAATGCACGAGCGCGTTACCTGGGGCAAGGTGTCCGAACGCAACACGCCGTTCAACAAGTGGAGCTTCGAAACATGGTTTCGGGGACACTACCGAGCAGCTGGCATCGAGAAGAGTGCCCATGGCATTCGCAAGCTATCGGCAACGCTCGCTGCCGAGGGAGCCGCGTCGTCTAAACAGTCGATGGCCCAGTATGGATGAACCAACGTCAAGCAGGCCGAAACCTACACAGAAAAGGCAGACCGGAAGAAGATGGGAATCGATGCGTCGCGCATCGTGGCAGACCAAATAGCGAACAGTTTCTCCCGCACCTCAAATCGGCTCTCCATCAAACCCGGGGGCACCCTCTAACCATTGTCTATGATTTGCAGGCTTTCAAAAACTGCTGATCATAGGAATGAAGAGGATGCCTGGTTTTGACGTTACGCTGAACCTGCCGGATTTTACAATCGAGAAGTCCAGCGGGTTCAACCCGATCGTTCACGATGTTAAGTGCCATCATGTCCCGCAGTGTCCACATTGTGGCTGCCGGACACTGCGCACCAAGGACAAGATACTACGCTGCGTCTGGCATGAGAGCGTTGGCCATCGGCGAGTGCTGTTGCGGTTCTTCGTGTGCAAATATCTCTGCTGCTCCTGCGGACGCTACTTCCGGCAGCGCCTTGAAGGGATCATGCGGTGGCAACGCAGCACCGAGGCCCTCAAACGACAGATCTATCGGCTGCACACCCATGGCATCTCACGCAAGGTCCTGGCCCGGGAATGCGGCAAGTCGGACAGCACGATCTCGCGCTACTACGATCACATGTACGGGCTTGAGAACCGCAAACTCCTGTCTTTGCAAATGCCGCGCATCCTGGGGATTGATGAGCACTTCTTCTCAAGGCGAATGCGGTTTGCGACCACCTTTTGCGACTTGCAACGCCGTCGTGTCTTCGACGTTGCTGCGGGCCGCTCGGCAGTGTCCCTGGCCGATTATCTCAATCAAATGAAAGGCAAAGACCGTGTCCGCATCATCTGCATGGACCTGTCGGAGACCTATCGCTCCATTGCCAGAACCCACTTTCCCAAAGCCCTCATCGTGGCCGATCGGTTCCATGTCGTGCGCATCGCTCTGCATCATCTGCTCAAGACCTGCCGCTTCATCGATCCCGAGCTGAAAGACAGGCGCGGCTTGAGCAAACTGCTGAACAAGCATGCCAGCAACCTCACTCAACGGCAGGCACGACGACTCACTGACTACCTTGACCGCAAACCGGCCATCGAGCGCATCTATCGGTTCAAGGAAGACCTGATGGACGTGTTAACCGCCAGGAACCAATCCAAAAGACAGTGCAGGACATTGGTACGCCGACTGCTGGAGGCCATCGCCCAGCTCAGGCAGAGCGGCTTCAAGGATTGTCAAAAGCTCGCAAAGACACTGCAGAGCTGGCAGGAAGAGATCGCACGCATGTGGCGCTTCTCGCGCTCAAACGGGATCACCGAAGGCTATCATCGAAAAATGAAACTCATCCAACGCAGAGCCTTCGGGTTCCGCAACTTCGAAAACTACAGAAAGCGCGTTCGAGCTCTCTGCGCTTGAAGGTCAAAGGAGGAGAGATCTGATAAAGAACTGACCCACACTCTGCAGATCATGGGCGGGTGCCCCCGTATTCGACGAAGAGCCCTCAAATCCAGTAAGGGGAAAATCTAAAAAAACCCAAAAAAATCAACGATGGAAATCTTGAATGGTGCCCCCGGAGAGACTTGAACTCCCGACCTACTGATTACAAATCAGTTGCTCTACCAACTGAGCTACAGGGGCAACGGGCTGCAATTAGCATAATCGGCGGCACAGTAAAGTAAAATCAGCGCTAAACCCGCACACGGTTGACTGGACCTTGTCTGGCCGGCCGGCCGGGGCCATGTTAGGCGACCACGGCGTTCATCCATGCAGGCTCCCATGACTGGCAACCCCCCTTCCCTTTCCTTTATCTCCAGTGACGCTGAGAGCGCTCAGGAGGCAGCGCGAAAACTGGCCACACTCTATGGGCAAGCGAGCCCCGAGGAGGCTGACGTGATTGTGGCGTTGGGCGGCGACGGGTTCATGCTGCAGACGCTTCACGACACCATGCACTCCGACAAAGTGATCTTCGGCATGAATCGTGGATCGGTCGGGTTCCTCATGAACGAGTATCGGGAGGACGGGCTTCGCGAACGGGTTGCCGCAGCGGTTGAACATGTGATCCGGCCCCTGGAAATGACCGCGCTGACCGAAGGTGGCGAGACGGTACATGCGCATGCGATCAACGAAGTGTCGCTTCTGCGGCAATCCTACCAGGCAGCAAAGCTGCGCGTTCTGGTCGATGAACGTGTCCGTCTGGAGGAGCTTATCTGCGACGGCCTGATGGTCGCGACACCCGTGGGCTCGACCGCCTACAATCTCTCGGCGCATGGCCCGATCCTGCCACTCGAGGCTACCCTGCTGGCACTTACACCGGTCAGCCCCTTCAGACCGAGGCGCTGGCGTGGCGCCCTACTGCCCAACCGTGTGACCGTCGATATCGAGGTTCTGGAAACCAGCAAACGACCGGTCAACGCCGTTGCCGACCACACGGAAGTCAAATCGGTTGCCAAGGTGCGGGTCAGGGAGGCGCAGCAGGTACAGGCCCGGATCCTGTCGGACCCGGACCACAGTTGGGACGACCGTATTCTGGCCGAACAGTTTTTGTATTAGTCTGTCGCCAACAGCATCGTGACGGGACGGCAATATGACACTGCAACACTTGAGACGGTCATTGGCGCTACTGGGTCTTGGCGCCGTGGTCGCGCTTTCACCCCTCCATTTCGCAACGGCGTATGCAGCCGAGCCGCTCGAGATCGCACAGGCGCTGCCGGCACGGGTGCTGTCTGTCGTCAGCGGCGGGTACTGGGAAGACTCGGACCAGAGAGGCTATTATCGTACAGTTGCTGTGCGGTCTGCCGACAACACCTCACGCCTTTATCTGCAACGCATCCAATTGGCCGATTCCGGGCCGACGCTTGTCGACACGAACGAGATCGAGTCGATGACCGACATGAAGGCCTATATCACCGACATGCGCCCCGAAACGTCGACGGGCATTGCCCAGCGGCCGGGTTTTGCTGTCTTCGTCTATCTAAAGCTTGATCCCACGGCCGGCGAACCCGACACCTACGAGCTTTTCGTCGACGATTTCGGCGACATCGCCTTTACGCCCGCCAGCAATTAGAGAGCCTATCATGGCTAGATTGAAGCATTCTGCCGAGGTGCATTTACGTCAAGGTCGAGCTCAAAACGCAGGCCGGGCTGTCCAAGGCTTTGAGCGAAGGAATTGGCGCAAATGCGCCCGGCCCTTCGGGTCAGCGGACGCCTGTAGTGCCAGGATGCTCGCGAGATGCCTCCGGCATCGCTCTGCGCTCCTTCCTCGCGGATCGCCTCGCCGACCACAAACAGAATTGCTTCAATCTAACCGTGATAGGCTCTCGGCGCGGCGACCAGGCGAGCAAGACCAACGAGCAACGCCCGTATCCATCATTCAGTCGATGTCCTCGACCTCGGCCTCCGAACCGTGCACCCGATGGGCCAGCGCCGACTCCATGAATGCGTCAAGGTCACCATCAAGCACATCCTGCGGACTGGTGCTCTCGACCCCGGTGCGCAGATCCTTCACGAGCTGGTAGGGCTGCAGCACGTAGGACCGGATCTGGTGGCCCCAGCCGATTTCCGTCTTGGCTGCTTCCTGTTCGCTGGCCTCGGCCTCGCGCTTCTTGAGCTCTTCTTCGTAAAGGCGCGAGCGCAGCATTTCCCAAGCTGTGGCGCGGTTCTTGTGCTGCGAGCGTTCGTTCTGGCATTGAACGACGATGTTGGTGGGAATGTGGGTGATGCGAACGGCCGAATCCGTCGTGTTGACGTGCTGTCCGCCGGCACCAGAGGCACGGTAAGTGTCGATCCGCACTTCCGATTCAGGAATATCGATCTCGATTGAATCGTCGATGACCGGATAGCTCCACACCGACGAGAAAGAAGTATGGCGTCGCGCCTGGCTATCGAAGGGAGAAATCCGGACCAGCCGATGCACGCCGGATTCCGTCTTCAGCCAGCCATAGGCATTGTGTCCCTTGACGAGCAAGGTCACCGATTTGATGCCGGCCTCCTCGCCATCGTGGACCTCGAGGACTTCCACCTTCATCTTACGCTTGTCGGCCCAGCGGGTGTACATGCGCAGCAGCATGGCCGCCCAGTCCTGGCTTTCCGTTCCCCCTGCCCCGGAGTGAATTTCCAGATAGGTGTCGTTGCTGTCAGCCTCGCCCGACAGTAGCATCTCGATCTGACGGCGATCGATGTCGGTCTTCATGCCGCGCAACGCCTCTTCGGCCTCGCGCACGACATCATCGTCGCCTTCTTCCTCGCCCAGTTCGATCAGGCCAACATTGTCTTCCAGCCGCGACTCAAGGTCCCGCAGGCCGTTGATATTGTCCTCCAGTTGCTGGCGCTCGCGCATCAGCGCCTGGGCTTCCTGGGGGTCGTTCCAGATGTCGGCGTCTTCCGCCTTGACGTTCAGGAATTCCAGTCTTTTGAGAGCCTGGTCCCAGTCAAAGATGCCTCCTCAGCAGGCTTATGGCCTGCTTGATTTCGTCGACAATGAGCTGAATTTCCGAACGCATAGTGTGTGCCGTATCCTTCTTCTTCTTGATGGCGGCGAGGCCGCCGCGGACCATAGTCAGCGCACCCGCTCAAGTAAAGCGGATGCCCTGCATTTCACACGGGATTTCAGGTCAGTAGAGGCCGCCAGCCCCTGAGACAATCGCCCGGTTGGCCTGTGGAGACACGTTTAGGATCTCGTCCCCGGTCGCATATTGACCGGCACCGATGACGGAGAAGAAATCGGCAGGGCCGGTGCCCGGCTTGAACGCCTCATAGATGACGTCGGCTCCGCCCGGCTTCGCTTCCATGCCGGTCTTGCGATTGATCGCCACTAGCTGCAAACCTGGCGGCATGCGGAAGTCAGCCAAGGGCGCATCCTTCAGCGCCTCGGACATGAAATCGTTGAAGATCGGAGCCGCAAGAGAACCACCGGTCGCGCCACGCCCCATTGGCGTTGGCGTGTCGTAACCGAAGAACACACCCGCAACCAGATCGGGCGTGTATCCGACGAACCAGGCGTCCTTTTCATCGTTGGTCGTTCCGGTTTTGCCGGCGGTCGGCTGGTCGAGCTTGATCTTGCCCGCTGCCGTTCCCCGGGTCACCACGCCCTCAAGCATCGATGTGATCTGGAAAGCGGTCATTGGATCGAGCACTTGTTTGCGGGTGTCCTGGATCTCGGGTTCTTCCTGATCCTGCCACGTGGATGCGATGCATGCATCGCACAGACGCTCCTCATGCTTGAAGATGGTCTTGCCGTAGCGATCCTGTATGCGGTCAATCAGCGACGGCTGGATCTGCTTACCGCCATTGGCCAGCACGGCGTAGCCGGAAATCATGCGCAGCACGGTTGTCTCGCCCGACCCCAGCGACATGGCCAGCAGCGGCGGCATGTCGTCGTATATGCCGAACAGCTCCGCATATTCCGCCACCAGGTTCATCCCCATGTCCTTGGCGAGACGAACCGTCATCAGGTTACGTGACCGCTCAATGCCCAAACGCAAGGTCGAAGGGCCTGCAGATCCGCCACCATAGTTCTTCGGCTGCCACAACTCGCCGCCCGAAACCAGTTGGATCGGAGCGTCGAGGACCACAGACGCCGGGCTGTAGCCATTGTCGAGGGCTGCAGCGTAAACAAATGGCTTGAACGAGGAGCCTGGCTGGCGCATGGCCTGGGTTGCGCGGTTAAACTGCGACTGAGCGTAGGAGAACCCGCCAACCATGGCGAGCACGCGGCCGGTATGCGGATCCATCGCCGCCAACGCGCCCTGGACTTCGGGAAGCTGCCGGAGGATGAACTTTTCGGTGCCGTCTTCGAGCTTCGTTTGCTGCACATAGACGACGTCGCCGGGCGCCAGAATCTCCGAAACGGTCTTGGCCTTGCTGCGCTCGCCGTCCCGCTTCATCCGGTAGGCCCATTCCATGTCGGCGCCAGCCAGTGTGACGGTGTCGCGTGCTTCATCGACCTTGCCGGAAGCCGAACGGTTCGGCCGCAATCCGACGGTCGCTGTTTCCTCGCCAGCTTCAAGCACGACCGCAAGGCGCCATTCTGGCAGGTCATGCAGTGGCGCAACCTCGACAACGTCCAGGCCCCAATCGTCACCCAATTGTACGGTTGAAATCGGACCCCGGTAGCCCTGCTTGATGTCGTACTGAATGAGCCCCTTCTGCAAAGCCTTGCGGGCCATGCGCTGAAGGCGCGGGTCGAGCGTTGTTCGGATGGACAGGCCGCCCTCATAAAGCGCATCCTCGCCGAAGCGGGTAATGATCTCACGACGCACTTCTTCGGCAAAATAATCAGAAGCGAACAGGTACGAGCCATAGCGTCTCGGATTGACGCCAAGCGGCTGCTGCTTTGCCTCGCCGGCGTCGACCTTCTCGACATAACCGTTGTCGACCATACGGTCGATGACCCAGTTGCGGCGCTCAATCGCCTGGTCGGTCCGCCGGTACGGGTGGTAGTTCGAGGGCCCCTTCGGCAAGGCTGCCAGGTAGGCTGCCTCCTGCAGGTTCAATTCATTGACCGACTTGTTGAAATAGGTCAGCGCAGCGCTGGCGATACCGTAGGAGTTCAGGCCGTAGAAAATCTCGTTGAGATAGAGCTCGAAGATACGGTCCTTGGAGTAGGCCTGCTCGATGCGGAATGCCAGAACCGCTTCGCGGATTTTTCGGTCGAAGGTCCGCTCGGAACTCAGCAGGAAGTTCTTGGCGACCTGCTGGGTAATCGTCGAGGCACCAACCAGCCGGCGGCCGGACTGATAATTCTCGATATTGGTGATCACCGCCCGGATCAGGCCTTTATAGTCGAGACCGGCGTGATGATAGAAATTCTTGTCCTCAGCCGACAGAAACGCCGCCTTGACGCGATCGGGCACCGCCTGAATGGGAAGATACAGGCGCCGCTCACGGGCGTGTTCCGACATCAGGCTACCGTCGGCCGCATGAATGCGGGTCATGACAGGCGGTTCGTAGCTCGCCAGAACCTCATAGTCCGGCAAGTCCTTGGTCACGCCGCCAACATACCAGGCGACACCGAGAGCCACGATCAGGAACATGACCGTGCCGATCCCGAAAAGATATCCGATTATTCTGACCATGTTTTTCTTACCGGACGGCTCCAAAATTCCGACTGAGTCGAAGTTGTTTCATCATAACCCGAGTAAAGGCGGGAATGTGCGCAAAATGCGGTTCCATCGCTTCTATGTAACAATAATCGCACCCAATTGCATTTCAATGTGACATCAAAGCCACAGCTGCAAGTCGTTAGTTGTTGACGCCACGGGTCTTTTGGCGAAACGAGTCGATCGCCGAGGCAAGCAGTTTTGCCGCGTTTTCGCGCCATTGCGGATCCCTCAGGAGCTTTTCATCCTCGCGATTCGAGAGATAGCCAAGCTCCACCAGCACAGAGGGAACGTCGTGGGCCCTCAAAACGCGGAAACCGGCGGACCGCATGGGGTTGTTGATCAGCTTTATGTTGCCGTCAAAGGATTCGATGACAGCCCGAGCCATGCCGATCGAAAACAGTTGGGTTTCGCGCCGGGTAAGGTCAATCAGGATGTCTGCCACACCGTCCTGCTGGTCCTCCAGGGACAATCCGGCAATCAGATCGGACCGGTTTTCCCTGGTGGCAAGCTGTTGTGCCATGCGGTCGGATGCCTTGTCGGAAAGCGTATAGACGGTGGCGCCGCGTACGCCGCGCAACCGGATGGAGTCCGCATGGAGCGATACCAGCAGGTCGGCCTCGTGTTGCCTGGCAATGCGAACGCGTTCTGCCAAAGAAACAAACCGGTCATCCGTGCGGGTCATGACAACGCGAATGTCTGCATAATTGTCGAGCACAGCCTTGAGTGTTTCGGCCATTTCCAGGGTGAGGTTCTTCTCCTGCGAACCTTTGCGACCTCGGGCTCCGGCGTCGATCCCACCATGCCCGGGGTCGATCGCAACAGTGAATGGTCTTTCTTCACGCGGATCAGTGGCCGGGAGACGCGCGCTTTTGCCTTCGCTTCTTACTTTCTCCGGCCACTCCTGTTTGCGCATCAGCGCAGCAAATTCGCGGTCGGATATCGCAACCAGGTCGAAAACCAACCGAAAGCCATCATCGGTTTCGTTCTCGACGACTTGAACCGTCTCTGGTTTGACCGGACCGATCGCCGAAAACACGATGCGCGACCGCCCCGGAGCCATCAAACCGAACCGGACATCGGAAAGCAGCCCCCTCACCTGGCCTTCCTGATCTTCAAGACCGAAGACGGTCTCTGGCAGGTCAACCACCATCCTGTGGGGTGTTGCCAGCAAATGGAAGGAATAATCCGGGCGTTGCTCAAACTCGATGACGACGCGCGTTCGCGTCTCATCACCGGCGATCCGCATGTCGTAGGCGACCAGCTGTGCATCCTGCTGAACCTTCGCATCCTGTGCCCAAGCTGAAGACGTCCAGACGAAACACGATATTGCGGTCGACAACAGGCATAGCACCAGCAAACAGCACAGAATCGCAGGCATACGTCGGATCGGGCCGTCCGAGCGGACGGGCAGAAGTGTCATTCCTGCAATCAGTTGTTCCGGCACTTGTCCCGGGCTCTCCCAACCACAACCGCGATGACAGCGTGAGGCAAACTTGAATCAGTTGCGGCAACCCTTACATGAAAACTGCCGTTGGAACGACAGGCCGTCGATCAAATCCTTTAAACGAGGCCTGAAAAGCAACGGTTATGACGGTGATCGTCACCGCTGGTTTGAGGAGCCGGCCTGGTGTTTAACCAACTGGTGGGTTCTCGGGTAGTGGTTATACGCTTGCCCCTTGCCAGAGTGATCGCAAAATCATAAAAGCGAAAGTGAGGATTGATCCGCTGACGGGATAGAACCGGTCGACGGGGCAGCCACCCGAAGTTGGGAAATATGGCGCCATAGGGTCGTTTCATCTGACGTCAAAGCGTCTCAATACCTCGGTGTAAATCGATCTCGGCCGTTTACGGCAATCGAATTGCGGCATTAGGCCGCCCGCTTCCGCAAGGAAGCGAAATTCATCGGTCTGAACAAGACCTTACGTTCATATCTTCCTGCCGGGAGTTAAGATGACAGTGTTGAATTCCACAGATCTCCCAACCGGCATTTTGCCGGTCGCTGTGGGTGCACGCATCGGTACGGCGGGAACGATCAATTTCGGCATGTCGACACATATTCACCTAAGGGCACGGTCGCCTGGAGGGCAAGATGCGTCGAGAAATGCCGAGGAGCATTTCTTAAATGGCAGACAAGATGCTGATCGACGCGTCCCACGAGGAAGAAACGCGCGTCGTCGTCGTACGTGGGAACCGCATAGAGGAATTTGATTTCGAGTCGCAGCACAAGAAACAGCTGCGCGGCAATATCTATCTGGCGAAAGTAACACGTGTCGAACCGTCGCTTCAGGCGGCGTTTGTAGAATATGGCGGCAATCGCCATGGTTTTCTCGCATTTTCCGAAATCCACCCGGACTACTATCAGATTCCGGTAGCCGATCGGCAGGCTTTGCTTGACGCGGAAGCCGAGGAAGCGCGTGCGGAGGATGACGACACGGAGGCCGAAAAACCGGCCAAGAAGAAGTCACGGACCCGCCGCAGCCGCGGTAAATCCAAAAAAGAAGCCAAAACGGCTGTCGCAGAGGCCTCTGACGCCGATGCGCAGGAGAGTGAACCGCAGCCCGTTGGCGACGGCAACGCGCCGGCGGACGAAGCTATCGATGAGGGCGCAAGGGCGGCGATAGAAGAAACGCCGCCCGTTAATGCAGCCGAGCCCGAAGCCGAAACACAGCCGGCCGACGACGCAGTGACATCTGCGGACGAAAGCGAAGAGCCGCAAATCGACGTCGAGGATGCCGATGTTGGCAACGACGAACCGTCGGACGAGCCGACCGATGACGGGTCGGCAGACGAAGAAGAAACTGCAAAGAAGGACCCGCCGGACTCCATAGCCGCTGCCGTTGATACCGACGAGGTTTCGGAAGTTGTTGAAGCAAAGGAGCCCGCAAAAAACAAAAAGTCGAGCAGAAAGCCACGCGTCGACGAAGACGATGACGATGATGAAGACGAGGATTCCGTTCCCGTCGAATCGGTCGGTGCGGAAGACGCCCTCGAAGAGGTTCCGGATCGCGCGCGCAAATCGCGCAAACAGTACAGGATCCAGGAGGTCATCAAGCGCCGCCAGATTTTGCTGGTTCAGGTCGTCAAGGAAGAACGCGGCAACAAGGGGGCTGCTCTCACCACCTACCTGTCGCTGGCAGGACGCTATTCCGTGCTGATGCCCAACACCGCGCGCGGTGGCGGCATCTCGCGCAAGATCACCAATGTCCAGGATCGCAAGCGGCTGAAGGAAATTGCCCGTGGCCTTGATGTGCCACAGGGCATGGGCGTTATTCTGCGCACCGCCGGTGCCAACAGAACGAAGGCAGAGATCAAGCGCGATTTCGAATATCTCATGCGGCTGTGGGAGAATGTCCGCAACCTGACCCTCAGTTCAACGGCACCCTGCCTGGTCTACGAGGAAGGAAGCCTGATCAAGCGGTCCATCAGAGACCTCTATAACAAGGACATTGGCGAGGTCATCGTCTCCGGGGACACCGGATATCGTGAAGCCAAGGACTTCATGAAGATGCTGATGCCCAGCCACGCCAAGGCGGTTCAGCCCTATCGGGAGGTTCAGCCGATCTTTGCCCGCTCCGGCATCGAGGCCCAGCTCGACAAGATGCTGCAGCCTCAGGTGACGCTGAAATCAGGCGGATACATCATCATCAACCAGACCGAAGCGCTGGTTGCGATCGACGTGAACTCCGGACGCTCCACCAAGGAACACTCGATCGAGGACACGGCTCTTCGCACCAACCTTGAAGCTGCCGAGGAAGTCGCAAGACAGTTGCGCCTCCGCGACCTTGCGGGCCTTATCGTGATCGACTTCATCGACATGGAGGAGAAACGCAACAACCGGTCGGTAGAGAAAAAGCTCAAGGAGTGCCTGAAAAGCGATCGGGCGCGGATCCAGGTGGGCCGCATTTCGCATTTCGGACTGCTCGAAATGTCGCGTCAACGGATTCGGGCGAGCGTCCTGGAAAGCACGATGCAGGTCTGCGACCATTGCGGCGGCACGGGCTATGTGCGCTCGGACTCGTCCGTCGCGCTCTATGTTCTGCGGACGATTGAAGAATATCTGCTTCGCAACACCAAACATAACCTGACCATTCGCACCCTGCCCGATATCGCTCTTTATCTGCTCAACCAGAAACGGGACACGATTATCGAACTGGAGAGCCGCTTCGGCCTGTCCATCACCGTTGAGGCAGACGTCGAGATCGGCCAGCAACACATTGCTATCGACCAGGGTGAGCCGGTTGCGTCGCCTGTGGTTATCGATGCTGCGGTTCAACCGGATCTCGAAGAGGAAACCGAAGACGACAGTGCCGAAACGGCCTATGCCGGCGAAGACGAAGACGGTGGTCGCAAGCGCAAACGGCGCCGTCGCCGGCGCGGCCGCGGCAACGGCGATGAGGCCAACGGCCAATCAGCAGAAGACGGATCGGACGTCGAGGCTGCTGGCGAGGACGATGGTGAGCAACGCAAAAAACGGCGCCGCCGGGGCAAGCGTGGTGGCCGTCGCAATCGTGAACAGGACGGTGTTGCGCTTGAAACGGATGTCGCCGAACAGACGACGGCTCTTGAGGCTGGTGACGAAGAAGCGGAGGCCTCTGATCCAGCAGACAGTCCTGACGAGGTCGAGATTGTGGTCGCGGAAGCGGCCACCGACATAGAGACACGGGCATCGGAACCGATCGAAACCAGTGTCGCGCCGGAAGCGGAGCAGACGGCCGAAGACGAAAAGCCGAAGCCGAAAAGGCGTCGCAGCCCAAGAAAGAAAAAGGAAGAGCAAGCCAGCGACGAGGCGGATCCGGTGGTCGCCGAGGCCGAGACACCGGAACCGGAGGCACCGGCCGTTTCTGTCGAAGCGGTATCAGAGACTGTGCTTGTTGCAGAGGCGGATGTGGTAACCGAGGAGAAACCCAAACGGGCCAGCCGGCGCCGCAAAACGTCGGATGACGAAGTGATCGAACCGAAAATCACCTCCACCACAAGCGAGACTGCCGAAGATGCCGAGAAGAAGCCGAAAAAGGCTGGCTGGTGGCAGCGCAGAGGTTTCTTCTAAACCTCGCCGAGGTCCTCTGGCACGGATCCGATTGATCAGAACCATCGGGTGCCCTCAGGCCGCTCTAGCCTGTCGGCGCCCGACTTCACATCATCAGGACGGGCAGACGCTCACCTTTGGCCTCATCTGACCGTTTAACGAGCGAGCTTCAGGGTCATCTCCTTGCCGCCAAGTTCGTGAACCTTGTCATGGCCTCTGATCACGACTTCATCGACATTGTCCGGAATGACAACGCCAGAGAGGCTGCGGGTGAATGGCTGCTCGTTGTCGTGCGGATGCAGTAGGACACGTTCGCCATAGACCGTGCCGTCGGGTCCGACGACATCCCAACGATCCGCATAGTGATCCCAGCCGTTGTCGTCATGAAGCAGTGTCACCGAAAACCTCCAGGAGCCATCCGATTGCTGCGTTGCCTCAGCCCCAACCACCTCAACCTCTCCCGCCATGGCGACGGGTATGACCATGATCACCATAAGGGCGGCGAATGCGTAACGGATTGAACGCAAGACCTGCATCGGAACCTCCAAGAATACTGTTTGATCCCTTGAGACCGAATTCGGTGTTTCAGGTCAAGCGTCGGCCGATCACAGCTTTGAGATGTTCTGCTCGATGTAGTGCGGGTCGACACTGCTCGATCTCATCAGCAATGCGGGTTTTTATTTCACCATCGTCGAGCGACTTGAGGTTGATAGCCACATTGACCATGGACGACTCCAGTCCGGCGCGGGCCATCGAGGCCGCGACGGCGATGTCCGTGATCACATTCGGGTTCGAGCAGTCGACAATGGATTCTGCAAACCCAAGGACATCCGCAGCAACATGCGCAAGACGCAGGGGCGGTTCGGCGGCCGCCGCCAAGGCCTGCTGGAGAGCGTGTTTCCGGCGCAGTTTCTCCTCATCGGTTGAACGCGGCATGCGATTTGCCGCCATAACCGCCTCAAATGCCCGGATGTCTTCATCCGCCAATTCAAGCGATTGGCGCTTCGCCGTTTCGGCATCACGCAACACGTTGCGCATACGATCTTCACTGGCCGAGAACTTTGGATTGCCGATGGTCAGGTTGCAGACCATACAAATCAGCCCGGCGCCCATGGACACCGCTATCGCCGCAGCCGAACCACCCCCTGGCGTCGGCGAGCTGGATGAAAGCTCCTCAAGCCAGGTACCAAAGAGGTCACCAGTTTCCGCGTGCACGAAAACGACGTAACAGCGTCAGAATGGAATTTCGTCGTCCATGTCATTGGAGAAATTGCCACCACCGCCGCCGCCCTGCGAGGTGCCGGAGGAACCCATATCCGGGCCCGGGTCTCCAAAGTTCCCACCAGCCGGCGCGTCGGAACGGCCGTCGAGCATGGTCAGAGTCGAATTAAAACCCTGCAATACCACCTCAGTGGAATACCGGTCCTGGCCGCTTTGATCCTGCCATTTGCGGGTCTGCAACTGACCTTCGAGATAGATTTTTGAGCCTTTGCGCAGATATTGCTCGGCAATTTTGCACAGCCCTTCGCTGAAAATGACAACGCGATGCCATTCGGTTCGCTCGCGCCTCTCGCCGGAATTGCGATCCCGCCAGCTTTCAGACGTCGCCACCCGCAGATTGGCGATCGGCCGGCCATCCTGAGTGCGGCGAATTTCCGGATCGGCTCCCAGATTTCCGACCAAAATGACTTTGTTGACGCTGCCCGCCATGATCACACCTCGATGTTTCTACACCCGTCCACAGGCAAGGACCGGACTTTCAAATTCGACCGACCTTAGACCATCTGGTCACCTCGTGTCCGATCCGCTACAACTTTCCACAGGAGCTTTTTGTTCACATTATGTTCTATTTTGGTTAGAGTGCCTTGTCAATCGATTCCCAACATCGTGAAAGTGCTGTGGATCGCTCGACAACTGCAGCGCAAAGCCTACATTAGATCGCGGCGCCAAGCCCGGCGGGCCGGCGATTTACAGACAGAGCCAGGGTTCATGAGAGCAATCGCGTCGATTGCGGACGGAGACGATGAGCGAGCTTAAGACCATTTCCATTCGCGGCGCGCGGGAGCACAATCTCAAGAGCGTTGATCTCGACCTGCCGCGCAACACGCTGGTGGTCATGACCGGCCTTTCAGGCTCGGGCAAATCCTCCCTCGCATTCGACACGATCTATGCGGAGGGTCAGCGGCGCTACGTGGAGAGTCTATCGGCCTATGCGCGGCAATTCCTGGAGATGATGCAGAAGCCGGATGTCGACCAGATCGAAGGCCTGTCTCCGGCAATTTCCATCGAGCAGAAGACTACGTCGCGCAACCCGCGTTCCACAGTCGGCACCGTCACCGAGATATACGACTATCTTCGGCTGCTTTTTGCCCGTGTCGGAATTCCCTATTCGCCCGAGACGGGCTTGCCGATCGAAAGTCAGACGGTCAGCCAGATGGTCGATCGAGTCATGGCTCTCGATGATGGCACGCGGCTCTATATTCTGGCGCCGCTGGTACGCGGCCGCAAAGGCGAGTACCGCAAGGAACTCGCGGAGTTGATGAAAAAGGGATTTCAACGGGTCAAGGTCGACGGCATCTACTATGAAATTGCCGATGTCCCGCCGTTGGACAAGAAGTTCAAGCACGATATCGACGTGGTGGTTGACCGGGTGGTGGTGCGAGACGACCTCGCCGCGCGGCTTGCCGACAGTCTTGAGACTTGTCTGCAACTGGCCGACGGTCTCGCCGTGGCGGAATTTGCAGACCGTCCGCTTCCGGAAGATGAAACATCGGGCGGCAGTGCCAACAAGTCGAAGAACGAGACCCATGAGCGTCTGGTCTTCTCGGAACGGTTCGCCTGCCCGGTTTCCGGTTTCACCATTCCTGAAATCGAGCCGCGTCTGTTTTCCTTCAACAACCCCTTTGGCGCCTGCCCGACCTGTGATGGACTTGGAACCCAGCAGAAAATCGACCCGGATCTGATAATCCCGGAGCCAGGCCGAACGCTGCGCGATGGTGCGATTGCGCCATGGGCGAAGTCGAGCTCCCCCTACTATGGCCAGACGCTTGAAGCGCTGGGACGGCATTTCGACTTCAAACTGGGAGACCGATGGAACGAATTGTCCGAGGAAGCCCGGGAGGTCATCCTGCGTGGAACCGATGACAAAATCGAATTCCACTATGACGACGGTTTGCGCTCCTACAAGACGACGAAGAATTTCGAGGGCATCATCCCGAATCTGGAGCGCCGTTGGAAAGAAACGGATTCGGCCTGGGCGCGCGAGGAGATCGAGCGCTACATGGCGGCGGCGCCCTGCCCTACCTGCAATGGCTACCGATTGAAACCTGAAGCCATGGCCGTGAAAATAGCCGGCCTTCATGTAGGACAAGTGACCCAGATGTCGATCCGCGACGCCGGCACCTGGTTCGACGAACTTCCCCGGCAATTGACCGAAAAGCAGAACGAAATCGCCGGGCGGATCTTCAAGGAGATTTGCGATCGCCTGAAGTTTCTCAACGATGTCGGCCTTGACTATCTGACCCTCTCGCGAAACTCAGGCACGCTGTCAGGCGGCGAAAGTCAGCGAATACGGCTGGCCTCGCAGATCGGATCCGGTCTAACCGGCGTGCTCTATGTGCTCGATGAGCCATCGATCGGCCTGCATCAGCGCGACAATGCCCGCCTCCTCGATACGCTCAAGCATTTGCGTGACATCGGAAACACGGTGATCGTCGTTGAGCACGATGAAGACGCGATCCTGACAGCCGACCACGTGGTCGATATCGGTCCGGCGGCCGGAATCCATGGCGGCGAGATCGTCGCCCAGGGTACGCCGCAGGAGATTATGGCAACACCACAATCGCTGACCGGCCAATATCTCTCCGGAATTCAGGAGATCGCTGTCCCGGAACAACGCCGGAAATTTTCAAAGAAGCGGCAGATCACCGTTCACGGCGCGAGCGCCAACAACCTCAAAGACATTACGGCAAGCATTCCGCTCGGCGTTTTCACGGCAGTGACAGGCGTTTCCGGTGGCGGCAAGTCAACCTTCCTGATCGAAACGCTGTACAAAGCTGCGGCGCGGCGGGTGATGGGTGCCCGCGATCATCCGGCCGCTCATGAGCGAATTGACGGGCTGCAACACATCGACAAGGTCATCGATATTGACCAATCTCCGATCGGCCGTACGCCGCGGTCGAACCCGGCCACCTATACGGGCGCGTTCACGCCGATCCGGGACTGGTTTGCCGGCCTCCCAGAGTCCAAGGCTCGTGGCTACATGCCCGGCAGGTTTTCATTCAATGTCAAAGGCGGGCGCTGCGAAGCATGCCAGGGTGACGGTGTCATCAAGATCGAAATGCACTTCCTGCCGGATGTCTACGTGACCTGTGATGTCTGCCACGGCCAGCGTTACAACCGTGAAACGCTGGAAGTCACGTTCAAGGGCAAATCAATCGCCGACGTTCTTGCGATGACCGTTGAGGAAGGATGCGAATTCTTCGCGGCCGTACCGGCGGTGCGCGACAAGCTCACCACGTTGCGGCGCGTCGGGCTCGGATACATCAAGATCGGTCAACAGGCGACGACGCTGTCAGGCGGCGAAGCGCAGAGGGTGAAACTCGCCAAAGAGCTGTCGAAACGCTCCACCGGCAGAACGCTCTACATTCTCGACGAACCCACCACCGGGCTGCACTTCCACGACGTGGCAAAATTGTTGGATGTGCTGCACGAGATTGTCAATCAGGGCAATTCGGTCGTTGTGATCGAACACAATCTCGAGGTCATCAAGACCGCCGATTATATCATCGATCTTGGTCCCGAAGGCGGCGATGGTGGCGGTACTGTCGTGGCATCCGGTACGCCGGAGCAGGTGGTGGATATCAAAGCGTCCTACACTGGACAGTATCTGAGGGACCTGTTGAAGAGACGGCCCTCCAAAACCATCGAGGCAGCCGAATAGGAGCCGGAACATGGGCAAGTCAGGTGTGATCAGGACGGGTATCGGGGGCTGGACGTTCGCTCCCTGGCGCGGCACGTTTTATCCGGACAAACTCGCCCAGAAAAACGAGCTCAACTATGCCAGCCGGCAGCTCAACACGATTGAGGTGAACGGCACCTATTACGGCACCCAGAAACCAGCCACATTCGCCAAGTGGGCGGCCGATGTTCCTGACGGCTTTGTCTTTTCCCTCAAGGGCAATCGCTTCGTGACCAACCGCAAGGTCCTGGCGGAAGCCGCAGAGTCGATGGAGCGTTTTCTGGGATCCGGCATCACCGAGCTCGGCGACCATCTCGGACCGTTGCTCTGGCAGTTCGCAAAGACCAAAAAATTCGATCCGGACGACTTCGGCGCCTTCTTGTCGCTGTTGCCCAACAGTCGCGACGGAATAGCTTTGCGTCATGCCGTCGAGGTGAGGCACGATTCTTTTGTCTGTCCCGAGTTCATCGACCTTGTCGCAAGCCACGGCGTTGCGGTGGTTTATGCGGACCATCATACCTACCCGGAGATTGGCGACGTGACCGCACCGTTCGTCTATGCGCGGTTGCAGAAAGGCGAAGACGACATCCCGACCGCCTATCAGGCGGAAGCGCTGGATGAGTGGGCCGGGTGCTGCTCAGATTGGGCTGCGGGTTCCGTACCCGATAGGTTGCCTCTGGCGAATTCGGCACACAAGCCCGCGACCGAACCACGCGATGTGTTCGTCTATTTCATTCACGAGGGAAAGGTACGCGCGCCTCAGGCGGCGATGGCGCTGCAGGAGCGCGTTGTCTGATCCGCGTCGGAAAGCAAGCCAATCACCGCTAACCTTTGCTCTCTCTGGCCGCGTGGACCGCAAGCCATACCGTTGCCGGCTGGGTTTGTGTCCAGGTTACGCGGTGGCGACAGTGAGCTGGAAGAAACAGCCAGTCGCCGGGCGCCAGGTCTCGGTCTTGCTCCTCACCCTCTATCCGCAAGCCCGCCGCTCCAGACAGGAGCACGACCCACTCATCGTCTTCCTGATCGTACCACTCGTCGCTGCACTGGCCGGTCGATACGATACGCTCTATCCGCACGCCGTCGCGCGCGAGAAGGATCTCGAACAATTCCTCCTTCAGCGCGGCCTCTGGCAGTTGCGCGAATAGGTTTCCCGCCGTGAGTTCCATGGG
Source organism: Hoeflea sp. (assembly GCA_965228435.1). Classification (GTDB taxonomy): domain Bacteria; phylum Pseudomonadota; class Alphaproteobacteria; order Rhizobiales; family Rhizobiaceae; genus Hoeflea_A. Next base: position 6,951,442 of record OZ245818.1, read on the forward strand.
GTCAAACTCCGATTTGTCTGCTACGCCTGAAGAAATGAACTCAACGGTGGGAGTGCGGAGGGAATGTCTTCAGCAGTCATCCCCTCACCCGCGGCCTTTCCTGCAAGGCCATGAAAATAGGCGGCAGCGGCAGCCGCCTCGAAGGTCGGCATTCCCCGCGCGAGCAGACCTCCCGCAATGCCGGCCAAACAGTCTCCGGACCCGGCGGTCGCCAGCCAGGGCGGCGCGTTGACATTGATCACGGCTCGACCATCCGGTGCGGCAACGACGGTGTCGGCCCCTTTATACAGCACCACCGCACCAGTTTTTTCAGCGGCACGGATCGCCCGATCCACTTTCGACAATTTGCCGTCCGCCATCAGGTCCGGAAAAAGCCGTGTGAATTCCCCCTGATGCGGGGTCATGAGAAGTTCGGTCTCTGCTCCGACGGAACACAGATGATCAATGTGGTCGCTGAATGATGTCAGCCCGTCTGCGTCGAGCACGATCGCCCGTCGGGCACCCGCCAAGTGGCTGATGAAACTTCGGGCTCGCTCGCCGACGCCAAAAGCCGGCCCAAGCACGAAGGCATTTAACCGCTCATCATCCAGAAGGACCGCAAGTCCGGCTTCGTCATCGATCTTGCGCTGCATCACCGCCGTCAGCTGAGCGGCATTGGCCGCGACCGCGGACCCCGGCGCCAGGATGGTGACGAGCCCTGCGCCAGTCTTCAGGCCGGCCAAAGCTGCCAAACGGGCGGCTCCCGTGCTGGCAAATCCTCCACTGAAGACACAGAGGTGGCCATGGGAGTACTTGTGATCTCCCGGTTGTGCATGGGGCAGTGATGTTCGCCAAATCGCCGGGTCGTTTCGCCACAGGGAAACCTGCAAAGCCTGGATGAAGCGCCCAGGAATGCCGATGTCGATGACATGCAGAGAGCCACAATGATCAGCGCCCGGCAGCAGGTAATGGCCCGGCTTAGGCGCGACAAAGGTGACCGTGTGATCCGCCTGCAAGGCGGTTCCGAAGATCTCGCCGGACCGGCCTGAGATTCCTGACGGAAGATCGGCCGCTACAACGGGTACTCCAGCCAAATTTATCGCATTGATGATTGCCGCTGCATTTCCCTCGATTGCCCGATCAAGACCGCCCCCGAACAATGCATCGACGACGACAGCCCCCTCAGGCAAAGTCATTGCACCGAGAGCTGAGATCGGCCCGGTCCACTCATCACGGGCTTTGGCGGCGTCACCCACAAGTTTTGCCGTATCGACGAGAGAATGAACCGTTACCGGCAAGCCCGCGGCCCGAAGGTGTCGAGCGGCGACGTAACCATCGCCACCATTGTTCCCCGGCCCGCATAGCACGACCGCGTTTTGGGCGTCCGGATAATGCTTGAGAACACAGGCAGCAAGCGCCGCGCCGGCTATCTCCATCAGCCGATAACCATCAATACCGCTGGAAATGGCCGCCTGATCGACCGACGCCATCTCGACAGGACTGACTAGTGGAGTGGCCAACTCACGCATAGCGTACACCTCAATATGAGCCCATATTTGCAGCAAACCCTGGCGTTGGAGCAAGCCAAAATGTTGTCTCTGGCGTTGCGCATCTCGCCAAACAAATCGACTATTTTTTGTGCATTTGCCTAAATTTTGGACAACCGCAATCGACTAAAAATTAGGCAAAGCACTCATTGAACACCGCCTGCCGACGACGAAATCGAACCAGTCCGCTCTGTTCGCGCGGTAAGGCGGGGCTTTTCGTTGGTTCATTTGCCGTCACCATCATTTTTTTCCGCCGGCGGCCGCATTTGGCACGGCTTATGCATTTGCGCAGTCAAGTGGAGGCAAACCGATGGGTCGGACTTCGCTTAGGTGGATTCAGCAACGAGATGTTCTCTGATGAAAAAAATCGAAGCAATTATCAAACCCTTCAAGCTCGACGAGGTGAAGGAAGCCCTGCAAGAGGTCGGACTGCAAGGCATAACCGTAACGGAAGCCAAGGGCTTCGGTCGGCAGAAGGGGCACACCGAACTCTATCGCGGCGCTGAATATGTCGTGGACTTTCTGCCCAAGGTGAAAGTCGAGGTGGTCCTCTCCGACGAAACCGTCGACGCAGCCATCGAAGCCATTCGCAATGCAGCCCAGACGGGCCGTATCGGCGACGGCAAGATTTTCGTGTCGAACGTCGAGGAAGTAATTCGCATCCGCACCGGGGAAACCGGTAACGACGCGATCTGAGTTTGCGCCGCCAACGCGGCGCAGAGACAACAAGCAAATCTGAAAACAAGGGAAGAATGAAATGGCGAGTGCCTCCGATATTCTCAAGCAAATCAAGGACAATGACGTCAAGTTCGTCGATCTGCGCTTTACCGACCCGCGCGGCAAGATGCAGCACGTCACCATGGATGCCAGCGTCGTCGACGAAGACATGTTCGCCGATGGTGTCATGTTCGATGGATCGTCCATCGCCGGCTGGAAGGCCATCAACGAATCCGACATGGTTTTGATGCCGGATACCGGGTCCGCTCATACGGATCCGTTCTTTGCCCAGTCCACTCTGGCGATCATGTGCGACATTCTCGACCCGATTTCCGGTGAGCCCTACGGCCGCGATCCGCGGGGAACCTCGAAAAAAGCCGAGGCTTATCTCCAGGCATCGGGAATCGGCGACACCGTGTTCGTCGGCCCGGAGGCCGAGTTCTTCGTTTTCGACGACGTGCGTTTTTCAACCGATCCGTACAACACCGGTTTTATGCTCGACAGCGGTGAACTGCCTTCGAACACCGACGCCGAGTATGAAGTCGGAAACCTTGGCCACCGTCCGCGCACCAAGGGCGGCTATTTCCCGGTACCACCGGTCGACAGCGCCCAGGACATGCGTTCCGAGATGCTGACAGTGATGGCAGAGATGGGCGTTACGGTCGAAAAGCACCACCACGAAGTGGCCGCTGCCCAGCATGAGCTCGGCATCATGTTCGACTCCATGACGGTCAATGCCGATAAGCTGCAGATCTACAAATATGTTGTCCACCAGGTTGCCAACGCTTATGGCAAGACGGCTACCTTCATGCCGAAGCCGGTCTACGGCGACAACGGCACCGGCATGCATGTGCACCAGTCGATCTGGAAGGATGGCAAGCCGACCTTTGCTGGCGATGACTATGCAGGTCTGTCCGAAACCTGCCTCTACTATATCGGCGGCATCATCAAGCACGCAAAGGCGCTGAACGCGTTCACCAACCCGTCGACCAACTCCTACAAGCGTCTGGTCCCCGGCTACGAAGCCCCGGTTCTGCTTGCCTACTCGGCTCGCAACCGTTCCGCATCGTGCAGAATTCCGTTCGGATCGTCACCGAAATCGAAGCGCGTCGAAGTTCGTTTCCCGGACCCGACCTGCAACCCATATCTCGGGTTTGCCGCCATGCTGATGGCCGGCCTCGACGGCATCAAGAACAAGCTGCATCCGGGCGATGCAATGGACAAGGACCTGTACGACCTGCCTCCGCAGGAGCTCAAGGAAATTCCAACTGTTTCGGCCTCGTTGCGTGAAGCAGTAGAATGCCTGGATGGCGATCGCGAGTTCCTGACCGCCGGCGGTGTGTTCCTTGATGATCAGATCGATGCCTATGTCGAGCTGAAGATGGAAGAGGTCATCCGCTTCGAACACACGCCGCATCCGGTTGAGTTCGATATGTACTACTCCGTGTAATCGGATTGGTTCTCCCTTGCGGCCGTCTAATCGGCCGATCTGGACCCCCGGCATTGTCCGGGGGTTTTTTTGTACCTTCGAGATAATACTGTCACGAGGGATTGTTGTTGCTCCATCCGGCTTCCTATATTGATCAATAGCGATAATAACCCGGGGAGACATGCCATGACGCGCAGCATCGCCTATTCCATCAGCATTGCCGCTCTTTTTGCCGTTCCGGCAACAGCACAGGAAACCGGCCAGGAGGCATTCGATGCGTGGCTCAAGTCGGACGCCAATCTCGGGATATCCGCAAGCTACGAGACCATTCATGAGGCCGGCGACACGCTGACCGTCAGCGGCCTCAAATACAGCTATTCAAAGGTGTTCGAGTTCGACGCCGAGAAGACCAGTGATGGATCCGATGGGGACAAGAACAGCGTCTCGGTAAGCATCAGTTTCCTGGTTCCTCAGCTGGTGGCTGAAAAGCTCGAAAAAGGCGACGCAGGATTTTCAGTAGCAGGACTTACCCTTGCGGACGGCACCAGCTTCAACGCCGAAATCAGGGGAGACGATGATGACGAGGGACTGGCGCTGGAAGGCACCATCGACGGCTATTCGGTCACAAACGCCGCCTGGCCGGTGTTTCCCGTCGTGCAAGACGATCCGAAACAGCCCGTCGGCCGTTGGCTCCCCGTGCTCAACACCATCAACGACTTCTCGATGGACGAACAAAGGATCAAGAAGCTCGACCTGACCGTCAAGGAAGCAGACCAGCCTGGTGACGATACGTCCTTTGGATATGTCGTGAACGACCTGGTGGTTAAAGACGTGCGCGATGGCGTTATTGGAGAGTATTCAACAGGCCTGTTTGAGCAGAACCTGGCGGGGGTCGAAAGCGAAGGCGAGACCATCGACATGTCGATCAGCATGGCGAGCACGCGCATGGAAGACTACAACTTCGGTGCGGCGGCGGATTTTCTACAGGGTGGCGGACCGCCCGACGGCGAGTTCGAAACCTATCTGGGTTCCATGACGATGCTTGGATATCGGATCGAATCCGACTTCTTCAACATGAATATCGACCGGATTGCCTATGAAGACATCGCTTTGCGGCCGCCGCAGACAAACCTGATCGAACTGATCGACAATGCCATTGTCACGGAAGACTTCGACGAGGAAGATCTGGCGCATCTTCCATTGGAATTTTTCCGCTCCTTTGCAATCGGCCGAACCTCCATCGATGGCCTCAGCGTGGACTTCAGAGATCCCAGTGATCCCGACACCAGCGGCTCGATGAAAATGGCACAGTTTCTCATCGATGACCTCAGCCCGGACGGTCTTGGCGAGTTCTCGCTGTCATCGATCGACGTTGACATCGAACCAGCCGGTGAGGTCCGCCTCGGCAGATTTGCCATCGAAGATGTCGAGTTTCCTCCCTACGCGCCGATGAAGCCGTTTATTGAAAAACAGATGATGAGCAATTCCGAACCGGACCCGTTGGAGGTAGCTCGTCTGTTCACGCCGTGGTCGATTGCGATTTCAGCGGAAGACTTTTTCGCGGACATTCCGGGCGAAGGCACGGCCAGCCTCGGCGGTTTTTTGATGGCGATGCAAACAACGGTACCGCCGATTCCGACGGATGTCGTCGTGGCGGTCGATGATCTGGAGATTCCAGTCGAGGCGTTGGACGATCGCGAAGCAGAGCAGATCCTCAAAGCGGCCGGCATCTCGACGCTGCGTTTGTCAGAAGCGCTTGAAGTCCGGTGGGACGAAGCCAGCGAAGATCTCATCGTCGACAATATCGTGGTGGAAGTCGGCGACATCGGCGCGGTCCGTGCGAAAGCACGCCTTGGTGGCCTGCCGAAGACCATACTGCAGAATCCCATGCAGGCTCAGGCGGCAATCGCAACGCTCAACCTGAAATCGCTGGAACTTGAACTTGTCAACGAGGGTGGCGTTGAGAAAGCTCTGGCGCTCGCTTCAGCCCAAGCCGGCTTGAGCGAAGACCAGATGTCGCAAGTGCTGCTCGGTCAGTTGGACGGTATGCTGGCGATTGTCGGCAATGAAGCCTTCACGCAGCAGGTCTCGCAAGCGGCCAAAGCGTTCTTCGAGAACCCGCAAAACCTTTCGGTTGAAGCGAAGCCTTCGAATCCAGTGCCCGTGGTTCAGATCCTCGGCAATGTGCAACTGGCGCCGCAGACTCTGCCGGATCTCCTGGGTGTCCAGGTCGAGGCCAACCGCTAAGTGCGAGTTTGAAACCAATACGGGCACCTCAGGGCAGTGGCTTCTGAGCCTTCCTGGATGTCAGCGCGAAAGCATCCAGTTGAGCGTGTCACGCCAGTCGATCATGCGGATTGGCGTGCCATGGCTTCCAGTTTCAAACAAGACGAAACGAACCGGGTAAATATCACTGTCGGAGTATCGGATATCCCGATAAAGCGCCATTTGGTTGCGCCAGTCATAGACCGAATCCGCGCTGCCATGAGCCAACAGAATCGGCACTCGTGCCTGATAGGCAGCGCTTCTTGAATAGTTTCCATCGCCAGTACCGCCCAGGATGACAATCCCTTTCAGTCGAGCGCTGATTCCCGGATCGTTAGCACCCTTCCAGCACAAAATGCTGCCCATGGATCCGCAGGCGAGAATGACCGGCGCCTTGGGTGACGTGCGCCGGATATAGGTCACCAGGGTTTTCAGATGATCGAGACCGGCTTTGTCGAAGCTCGGAATCGTCGGCGCGTAGTATACACCGCGGTTCCGAACGACCAGGTTCTTCAGGCGATTGAAGTTCCCGCCGAACGTCCAATCCTTGACTCCAAGGCGACGATCACCGCCGCGGCCATGAATGAAGATGACAGCAAATCGAGCGCTCTTCGCTTCTCCCGTCTCATACACCTGCACCGCAACGTCCGGCGCCTTGATCGTGAGGGCACGCTGCTTGCGCTTGGGACGCATGTTCACGTATTTGCCCTTGGCCCGGCGCTCGGGGATCTTATCCCGCCCGTGCAAATCCCGTTCCTTGCGATAATCGACCTTCAGAAACGAGCCGTTATCGCTTTCAGAGAGGATCGCCGGATAGGAAAACAGTTTGTCCTTGTAGGGCTTTATCGGATCCGAGTTGGCCAAGGAGGGGCCCGGTGCCAGCAGTAACGTTGCTAGGAAACTGACGGCCACCCGGGACAATTTCCGGGACGGCTTCGTCCAGCGCCGATGGTTCTTCATGGTTTAGAGCCTATCATGGTTAGATTGAACCATTCTGCCGAGGTGCATTTGCGTCAAGGTCGAGCTCAAAACGCAGGCCGGCCCGGCCGAGGCTTTGAGCGAAGGAATTGGCGCAAATGCGCCCGGCCCTTCGGGTTCGCGGTCGGCGGACGCCCGCAGTGTCGGGATGCTCGCGAGATGCCTCCGGCATCGCTCTGCGCTCCTTCCTCGCGGATCGCCTCGCCGACCACAAACAGAATTGCTTCAATCTAACCATGATAGGCTCTTATATGCCCCCACCCGAATCTGACGGTTTCTTTGAACAATAGATGACAGCTTGCACTTCTTCCACTAACCTTGTCGTGCCTTGTGGCGCAACAATCGGCGCCACGGATCGCTTGCGGGAGAGCGTGGACGCGTCATCGATGCGAAAGCCGCCGAAGGGGAAAAGTGCCCATAATCTCTCAGGCAAACGGACCGTTTGCGATTGGCACTCTGGAAAGTCGGAACGGCCGTTCCGCGCCGAAGGTGTAAGCGCAGCCGTAAGGGTGCGCGAGTCTCTCAGGCTCCTGACACAGAGGGGCGCAGTCCCGCTTAGGTGTGCGGGACGCGCAACGATGTCCGGAGACCATGTGACGACCCAGACCCCATCCGTATCGAAGCTGGCGAGCACTGCATACGACGCAGCCGTGGCCGGAGTGTTTGCCAGAAGTGGGTTTCAACCCCGGGTGCATAGCCGAAACAGCCCCTTTGATGGTGATGGCCCGAAAGCGGCTTTCCTGATCAATTGGTGCTCGGCAATTTCAGCCGGTTCACCAGCCTTTCGCGGTCGGTCACCTGTCGTTCGAAGCAACTGCAACAATCACTTTGCGAACGGGCGAAAGCTGAGTTTACACCGCGCCGCCCATCCGCCGTCCCTTGTCAGCCACCAATACCATTGAGGAGCATAAACATGGCCAACACCCAATATACCGACGATCATGAGTGGATTCGTGTCGACGGAGATGAGGCGGTGATGGGGATTTCCGATCACGCGCAAGAACAGCTCGGAGATCTCGTCTTTGTCGAACTGCCTGAGGTAGGCCGGGAGTTCACCAAAGGAGAGGCGATTATCGTCGTGGAATCCGTCAAGGCGGCATCCGATGTCTACGCGCCGGCCGACGGCGAAGTGACGGCCGTCAACGATGCTCTTGAGGGTGAACCTGAGTTGGTCAACACATCAGCGGAAAGCGATGGGTGGCTCATCAAGCTTAAACTCAAAGATGCCTCGCAATTGCAGGGACTGATGGACGATGCAGCTTACAAGGCGCACCTTGAGAATGGGGATGGTGGGTGAGCAACTTGATCGACTAGCTGCCCGCCTATTGGAAACTCGCTACTTGCGTCAGGGCTTTCTTAATTCAGATAAAACCGTGTCGGCGGCAAGGTCGCTTGCCGGCACGTCGGTTTGCATGGCCGCCCTCACCTGGTCGAATGTTTCGATCATCGTTAGCCGTTCCGGGCTGTTTGACATCAGGTTCAACAACCGCCGGGCGAGCAGACCAGGCCGCACGAATTCGTTGATGTATTCATTGATCACCGGATAATCGGCGACGAAATTGGGCAGCGCCGCAGTCCAGGCTGTCACACGATACATCATCAACTTAGATATCGGATCAAGCTTGTAGATCGAGATACACGGCACACCTGCCAAGGCAAGTTCGAGCAACACCGTTCCCGAAGCGGCCAGAGCTGCGTCCGCCTGCCCGAATGCTTGCCACTTGGCCGCCTCCCCGGTCACAACCTCTACCGGCGCATTCCATTGATCGGTTGCTTCCCTGATGCGCGCCTCGAGCCTCGGCAGCGTGGGGACAACAAAGCGTAGCTCCGGATTGCGCTCCCGAAGCTCAGCAACGGTGTCGCGAAATGCCGGCAGCAATAGCTTGAGTTCGATGCTGCGCGAACCCGGCAACAACAGGCAGCATGCCGGGTCGGGCATTTGCCCCGGTTTCAGCGCCCGAATACTCTGCTGCTTGACGCTTTGTGTTTGAGCCGCCGTCTGCAGTCCCTCATCGGACATCAAACGATGCCCCACATAGGTGACCGGCGGGCCGCCAAGGCTGGTGACGATCTGTGGCTCGAAAGGAAAAATCGACAGCACGTGATCGATATATGCGGTCATCTTTGTCGCACGCTCGGGCTTCCAGGCCCAGACGGTTGGACAGACATAGTCAATAATCGGAACATCAGGCAGTGCCGCTCGAACGCGACGCGCCACCCGATGGGTAAAGTCCGGGCTGTCGATTATGACGAGGCAATCGGGTTTTGCTGCAATGATCGTCCGCGCTGTCTCGCGGATGCGCATGAGCAATTGCGGCAGTCGAGCGATCACCGCGCCGAAGCCCATGAGCGACAACTCCTGGTAATCGAACAGGGACTCCAATCCCTGCTCAGCCATGGCGTCGCCCCCGATTCCGATCAGTTCGATCTGACCGGCGTGCTTCCGGCGGATCGCGGCTATCAATCCGGCACCGAGAAGGTCCCCGGATCTTTCCCCGGCGATAAACGCTAGTTTCAGCGTTTTGTCATCCGCCATTGCGCTTACGCTGTTCTGCCAGCTCGTCATCCACTTGCTGGCGGGTTATTCCGGTAACGAACATGGAACTCGCGTCCGCATTCCTCACCACCTGCTTACGATCCAGGACAAACGCCCTGCCCGCCTCCAAAGCAATTCCAGACAATCCCGCTTCCTTCGCCCGCGTGACGGTGTCAGGGCCTATGCTGGGAAGGTCGGCACGCAGATCCTGGTGGCGCTTACAAAGCTTTACAAGCACCCCTCCGGGGCGCTTGGTGATGCGCTGGGATTCGCGCAGGTCAGCGACCCTTTTCAGCATTTCATCCGTACCCTCCGGCCCCTCCAACGCAACGATGCGTCCTCCGACCGAGACAGCGCCCTGTCCGACGTCCAACTCGCCCAGTCTGTCTGCACCGTCATAGGCAGCCAGGATGTTGCGCCAGTCTTTTTCGGATGGTTCCAACGCCGTCAGCGTGCGGTCTTCCGCCAGCAGGTCAGGAACAACTTCCTGTGCGCCCAACACTCGGCAGCCAGCCTGTTCGAACAGGGCGATAACGGCCCGCAGGACTTTGTCGTCACCGCTGCCGCGCAGCGTGCGCAACAGGCCCGGCAGTCGCGGTATGAAGCGCAACGGCAACCGGATATCTCTAAATTCGGGCCGGCGGTCGATACCGCCAGACATGATCACCCGTTTGATGCCGTATCCGGTGACCAATTCCTGGATGCGAACCGCATCACCCAGAGTGACGTATTCGTGCTCGAGGGTATCCGGCACTGCTTCAGCTTGACCCTTTATGGCAATCACGAACGGTATGTCACCGGCAACCGTGACCGCCTCGGCAACATCAAGCGGCAAGCGTCCGCGTCCAGCTATTATCGCCAGCCGTCCCATGGTGTTCGATCGATCGTTTGATGACGCCGTCAGCATCGAAATCCAACCCGATCCGCCCTGCTGCTTCAAGGTGCAATGATGCGTAGCACCTTTGAACGCAGGATGGTATCAGGACTTTCTCTCGCGCACCGTGGAGGAGAAACCGCGTTTGGTGTCCGACTGCAAGAAGTCGAAAATATCGGTGAGCACCGGTACGTCGCCATACTCGTCGCGGATTGCAGCGACGGATTCGCGGATCGTACCGCGGCCGTAGAAGATCTGCTTGAACGCTTTGCGAGCGAGCCGAATGTCGTCCTTGCTGATTCCGGACCGCTGCATGCCGATCACATTGAGCCCGGTCAGAATACCGGGGCTTCCCACCAGCATACCGTACGGGATGAGATCCAATGCACAGCCGCAGAGGCCGCTAAGGAAAGCATGATGGCCTATGCGGCAAAACTGGTGGATGGCCGCGCCTCCACCTATTATGACCCGGTCACCGACGACCACATGGCCACCCAACATGACATTGTTCGAGAGAATCACGTCGTTGCCGATCTGGCAGTCGTGGGCCACGTGAGAATAAGCCAGAAACATCGAACGGTCGCCGATGACGGTCTTTCCACCTGCATCAGGCATGCCGGTATGCATGGTGACGCCTTCGCGGATCGTGCAGCCGGAGCCAATGGAAAGGGTGGTTTCCTCACCCTTGTACCGAATGTTCTGAGGTTCGCCACCCAGGACTGCTCCGGGAAACACACTGGTGTTGCTTCCGATGCTCGTCCTGCCGGTCACCGACACGTGGCTTTTCAGCACCACTCCTTCCGCAAGCGAGACATCGGACCCGACATGGCAGAACGGGCCTATTGTCACATTCGCGGCGATTGTCGCACCGTCCTCGACAACCGATGACGGATGAATGTTCAAATTTTCCGAGGCCATCAGTTGCCAGCCTCATCGGGAACAAGCATTGCTCCAATATCGGCTTCCGCTACCTTTGTCCCATCCACTTTGGCGTCGCAGTGGAACTTCCAGATATTGCCGCGCTGCTTGTGCTTGTGAACGTGGTATTCGACGCGGTCACCAGGAACCACCGGCTTGCGAAAACGGGCGTTGTCTATGGTCATGAAGTAGACCAGGCTTGATTTCGTCTGGCTGTGTCGCGCGCAAATCGCACCCGCCGTTTGGGCCATGCCTTCGATCAGCAACACACCGGGCATGACCGGATTGGTCGGAAAGTGCCCGGTAAATTGCGGTTCGTTCACCGTCACGTTCTTGATACCTATCGCAGAGTTGTCGCCATCGATTTCGACAATGCGATCGACCAGCAAAAACGGGTATCTGTGCGGGAGCAATTCCATGAGCTCCAGCAACTCGACCGCCTCCAGCGATTCAGCGTCGACTTCACTCATCTGCCTTACCCTTTTTCTTGCCGAATGCCCTTGCGTTCTTGTCTGCCATGTCACGCAGGTAAGCCCTGACCGGGCGCGCTGGAATGCCACCCCATTTTGCTCCGGCCGGAACATCGCCATTGACGCCGCTCATGGCCGCGATCTGCGCCCCGTTGCCTATGGTCACGTGGTCCTTCACGCCAACATTGCCGGCCAGAACCACACCGTCGCCCAACGTTACGCTGCCCGAAATTCCGACATGGCTGACAATGATGCAATGTCGACCAATATGCACGTTGTGTGCGATCTGAACCAGGTTGTCTATCTTTGTGCCCTCACCGATCACCGTGTCGTCCATGGCGCCCCGGTCAATCGTTGTGTTGGCCCCGATTTCAACATGGTCCTGAATGATAACCCGCCCGATTTGGGCAATTTTGATATGACCCATGGGGCTCGGCGTGTAGCCAAACCCATCCTGACCTATGCGAACACCAGGATGAATGACCACATTGTCGCCAATCAACGCGTGTTGAACCGTGACACCGGCCGACACCACGCAGTCTCGCCCTATCCGGCACCCCTTGCCGATTACTGCACCGGCCAAAATTCTTGTGCGCGATCCGATTTCAGCCCCGTCACCGACTATCGCACCCGCTTCAATGGTAACAGTATCATCAGCCAGCCTGGCGCCCGCATGGATCACGGCACGTGGTGACACGCCGGTATCATCGTCGAATGCCCCGGGCTTGAGAGCATCCGGGTAGAGAGCTTGAGTGGCCATTGCGAACGCGATCTGCGGATAGGCCGTCAAAATGACAACGCAATGGCGCGGGACCAGAGACTGCAGGGCGGCGGTGCACAAAATCGCGGTCGCCTGAAGGTCGGTCAGATGCACGGCGTGCTTTTTTGCTGAGATGAATGTCAGATCGCCCTCGCCAGCCCGGGCGATTGGGGCGACACCTGTGACAACGGTGTCCGAATCATTCGCATCGGCGAGTTGGCCGCCACAGACCTTGGCGAGATCCGCCACTTTCATACCCGCATGGCGGGGAATAAAGAACCTGTCTTCCATCCTACAAAAATTCAGGGCCCGTCATTCGCGGACGAGCCCTGCCATTCCCTATCGACGCGCTGTGCGTCAACCATATTTCCCGTGGTCAGAACCTACCCGTTGTACCAAAGCGGAAGGTCTGGGTTTTGTCGAACGATTCCTTGATAACTGGAATACCAATATCAAGACGCAGAGGTCCGAACGGCGATGCCCAGATAATACTGCCGCCCACCGATGCTCGCCATTCCATGTTGAGGCCATTGACGACCGTGCCGTTCAAGTTCAGATCGCTGCCGTAAAGCGTTGCGGCATCTGCGAAAAACGCACCCCGCAGTCCGAAATCACGCGGGACGACCGGCATTGGAAAACCAACTTCGGCAGTTGCATTGAAGTAGGTCGTACCGCCAAGCGCATCGCCATTAGTGTCGCGCGGTCCGATACCTTGTGATTCGAAGCCGCGGATCGTTTCCTGTCCGATGAACAGTTGGTCGAACACGCGCAGGTTCCCGGATGTCGGCAGAACGTGACCTGCGCCAACGCTGACCAAACCGATAATGTCTCCATAGTCGGAAAGCGTGTGATAATAGCTTGCGGTCCCGGTCGTCTTGTAGAAATTCGCGTCTCCCCCGAGGCCAGCGAACTCACCCGTTATCCGTGCGAAAATGCCTTCTCGCGGAAGAGACCGATTATCCAGCGTGTTGTAGACAATCGTGTTCGATATCGATGATTTGATCCATGGGCTATTGTTGATGGCATCCTGGATGGGAAACGACACCGGATTGTTGGTGTTCTGCACATAATCTTCAGTGCTGTAATTATACGCCAGCGTCGTGCTCAAGTTGTCGGTGATTGGCGCGGTAACCCTGAAGGTGACCCCAGTGGTTTCGATATCGTAGTTGGCCTGCGAAGTGTTCTTGGTCCGGAACACATCGAAACCGGCAGCCAATCTATATCCCAGGAAATAGGGCTCCGTGAAGGAGAACGAATAGTCCCGGGTATTGACGCCGCCGCCGATCGAAACCTTGATGAACTGGCCACGCCCAAGAAAGTTCCGCTCGGTGATGGATGCTGTTGCTGTTGCCCCATCTGACCCGGTTGAATACCCGGCACCGATGGCAAACTCACCGGTCGTCTGGTCCTGAACGTCGACAATAACGACGACTCGATCGGGTTCCGATCCCGGCTGCGTGGTAATATTGACGGCCTTGAAGAATCTCAAAGCTTCGAGCCGTCTCTTTGCACGTCGGATCATGACCTGATTGAAAGCATCGCCTTCGCTCAAATCGAATTCGCGGCGGATAACGTAGTCGGCTGTCCGCGTGTTGCCGCGAATTTCAATGCGTTCGATATAGGCCCTTTGACCCTGATCGATCAGGTAGGTAACCGATATCGTCCCATTGACGAAATCACGGTTGCCGCGTGGCGTGATCTGAGCAAACGGATAACCCTCGGTCGCCGCAGCCTCTGACAGCGCGATGATCGTATCCTCAACCTTCTCTGCGCTGTAGACCTGCCCCTGTCTGGTTTCCACCAGCCGCTGCAGACGCTCGACGTCGAGATTTTCAACCGTGCTGTCAACGCTGATGTCGCCGAATGTGTACCGCTGCCCTTCGTCGATGGTGATGGTGATGACGTAGTTGCCGCTCGCCGGGTCGATGTCGGCGGTCGACGAGATCACGCGAAAGTCTGCGTAGCCGTGATTGTAGTAGAAGCGCCGCAGAAGCTCTTCATCGGCGCGAAGCTTGTCGGGATCGTAGACATCCTTGCGCGACAGGAACGAAAGGAAACCAGAGCGCTTGGTGTTGATGACGTCCGCGAGACGGCCATCGGAATAGGCATTGTTTCCGACGAAATTGATCTGCTCGATCTTGGTCCGATCACCTTCACTGATCTCGAAGGCGACATTCACCCGTCCACCGGACAAATTGACTACCTGGGTCGTGACGGTTGCGTCGCCGCGGCCGATGCGGTCATAGGCATCTACGATCGCCTGGACGTCGTATTCGACCGTCGTCTCGTTGTAGGGACCGAGCGCCCGGGTCTGGACAACGGCCTCAAGCTGTTTGTCCTTGAGCTTTTTGTTACCATTGAAGACGATCTGGTTGACCACCAGGTTTTCATCAACGACGACCACGAGCCGCCGTCCCTGCCGGGTGATGCGAACATCGGAAAACAGCTCGGTTGCGAAAAGCCGCTTGACCGATTCGTCGATGTCTTCGTTGTTGAAATCTCTGCCGGGGACGATCGTGATATTGCCGCGAATCGTACCGGCATCAACCCGCTGATTGCCGCGCACCTCAATGACATCGACCACCGCCGCCTGAGCTGCCACCGTAGAAGCGATAAGCGCTCCCCACGTCGCGCTTGCAGCCACACACACAGACAGCGCAAGCGCCGATATGGCACCCCTCAAATCCCTACCGGCCTTCATTGGCTTTTTGTACCCTTTTTCCCGACGTCCCCAAACGTGAAAAGACAGACGATTCAGCCTCTCCGCCGTTTTACAGTGTTTTGTGCCACAAGCAAGGCATTGAGTTAATTTCTGTTTACTTCTCCGCCGGCCGTGGTTGAATTGCCACGCACCTGCTCAGATTATGGCTAACAAATTGTTATCACTACCCTTGCCGACGATGCACCGTCAAATCAAACAGCGCGCTGTTCCTGTCACATTTTCGTTGTCAGAAGCTGCGTGAAACATCATTCCAGGTGGCGAAAATCATCAGCATCAGGATCAGACTGAGGCCGATTTTATAGGCGATTTCCTGGGATCGCTCCCCGACCGGTTTTCCGCGCAAAATCTCTATGGTGTAGAAGACCAGGTGACCTCCATCGAGGATCGGAATGGGCAACAGGTTCAGAAATCCGATCGAAACCGACAAAACGGCGGTCAATTGCAGCAAAGCCCCGATGCCGAGCGTGGCCATCTGGCCGGACATCTGTGCAACCCGAATCGGCCCACCGAGCTGATCAGGTTTTTCGCGACCTCTGAAAATATTCGTGATGTACTGGACCGTCCGTGAGACGATGTACCAGCTCTGGCTCGTGCCCTCGACCACCGCTTCGAGCGGACCGAGTTCGACACGATGGAAATCGCCTGAGTGTACGACGCCAATTAGGCCGACCTCCATTTCATTGCCGAACTGGTCTTCCGTGGTCGTGCGCCGCGGCACAAGGGGGACATCCAATGTTGCATCGTCGCGTTTGACAGTGATGGTGACCGGAACCTCCGGACGCGGCGAAACGTATCGGCGCAGCTGCTCAAATGTTGTTACGGGCCGACCGTCGACCGCGGTGATGACATCACCGGGTTCGATCCCCGCTTCTTCCGCAGCGCTGCCCGGCTGGATCTTTGCCACAACCGTATCCGATATGGGTTTGCCGTAAATGTTGAACATCACGGCAAAAATGGCGATCGCCAGTATGAAGTTGGCAATCGGGCCGGCAGCGACAGTCGCCATGCGTTTCCAGACATTCGCGCCGGCAAACGACATGGCCCGCTCATCGGTGCTCATCGCACGCACCCCGGCCATATCCGGAACACTTGCGGCATTTTCATCACCCAGAAACTTCACGTATCCACCCAGCGGGATCGCCGAGAGCCGCCAGCGCGTTCCACGCCGGTCATTGAAGCCAAAGATTTCCGGACCAAATCCAACCGAAAATGTCAGAACACGAATGCCGCACCAGCGGCCGACGAGATAGTGGCCCATTTCATGGACGAACACCACAAGCGTCAAAACCACGAGAAACGGAATGATGGTTCCGACAATCAAACCATAAAATGATCCAAAATAGTCCATCTTTCAGCTCGCTGTAGTCCGACTCTTCAGGGTCCAAGCAGCCGCAAGGCAATGCCGTTTCCGTTATCCGGTACCCGTGTTGCTCCGGATAGGGCTAATCCGATCAGGTACGCCGAAAAAGAGGCAAAAATCAAACTGTCGACACGATCCATGACGCCGCCGTGGCCTGGAATGATGTTGCCGGAATCCTTGACTCCAAAGCGCCGTTTGAACGCCGATTCGAACAAATCGCCCAATTGGCCGGCAAGAGACAGGACTACCGCCAGAAAAGCAATCCACAAAATGGACGTGGCGCCAAACAGAACCGCCGCCACCGCCCCGCCAACAGTTCCGCCCAGAAGCCCAAAGAGAAATCCGGACCAGGTTTTCTTGGGCGAAATAGCGGGCGCGAGACGTGGCCCGCCAACGGCCCTGCCACCGAAAAAGGCAAGGATATCAGTGCACCAGATGGTCGCGAACAGCACGATCATCATGGCGAATCCAAACTCGCCACCGTTGCGCAACTCAATGAATGAAGCACCAAAGAACCCGGCATATATGAGCCCCAAGGACGGCCAAAGGTCTTGGCCCTCAAGCCGGCGCAGCAAACCCGTCACCGCGGCGCCGGCAATCGTCAGTGGCCAAGCTACGACAGTCCAGCCGACGAGCAATGCCGCCGAGACCGCTGCCATAGTCAAGGCGCCGGCAATCCAGACCGGGCGGCTCAGTGCCCGAGTCTGGACGATCCGAAACCACTCGTGAAACAGCAGCGCCATGATGAGAATTGTGAGAATTTTGAACGCAATACCGCCCAGCCACGTAATGAACAGGACTGCAACACCGAGGATGACGGCGGATATTGTCCGAACCAGAACCTCGCTGCCCATCAGGAGCCTAGCGCCAAGTCCTGATTGGCGACTTTACCAAAGCGGCGATTGCGGCAGCGGTAGATTTCAAGTGCTTCTTTAAAAGCCCGGCGGTCGAAATCAGGCCACATGCAGGGCAGAAAGACGAACTCGGAATAGGCCGTCTGCCAGAGCAGAAAATTCGAAATGCGTTGTTCGCCGCTGGTCCGGATCAAAAGGTCGGGATCCGGGATACCGGCCGTATCCAGCGACGCGCCGATATCTTCTTCGCTGATGTCCTCAGCATTCAGGTCACCGCGTGATACCCGAAGCGCCAACTGGCGGGCTGCCCTGGCAATGTCGTCCCGCCCCCCATAATTAAAGGCAATGATCAATTCGAGAGCGGTGTTTTCGCGCGTCAGTTCCTCCGCTTCGGTCAGAAGCGCCAATATGTCCGGCTTGAGGCTGGCACGATCGCCGATGATCCTGACGCGGACATTTTCCTTGTGAAGATCGGCCAGATCGCGCCGCACGAAGAATTTCAGCAGGCCCATCAGATCGTTGACTTCCTGCACGGGGCGCCGCCAGTTCTCTGACGAAAAGGCAAAAAGGGTGAGGTATTTCACGCCCAGTTCGCCGGCCGCGGTCACGGCAGCCCGCACCGCATCAACACCACGCCGATGCCCGGCCGTGCGGGTCTTACCACGGCTTTCGGCCCATCGACCATTGCCGTCCATGATGATGGCGACATGCTGTGGCGTAGTCAAAACACCGTTCTCCATGAGCGAACATGCGAATCCGCGCAGGCGCAGACGCGACTAGACTTGCATGATTTCCGTTTCTTTATCGCTGAGCAAGTCGTCAATCTGGGAAATCATCTCATCCGTCAGTTTTTGCACCTGTTCGGCCTGAGTATGGCTCTCATCCTGACCAATCAGGCCATCTTTTTCGGCTTTTTTAAGATCGTCCATACCGTCTCGCCGAACGTGGCGAATCGCTACCCGGCCATTTTCAGCATACGTGTGAGCAACTTTGACCAACTCTCGACGCCGCTCTTCGTTGAGTTCGGGCAGCGGAATCCGCAAGTTGGTGCCGTCCACGATCGGATTCAAACCAAGGTTGGATTCGCGGATTGCCTTATCCACTGCGGACACCATGGCCTTGTCCCAGACTGCCACGGATATCATCCGCGGTTCCGGAACCGAAATATTCGCCAATTGGTTCAGCGGCATCTTCGATCCGTAGGCATCGACGGAGACGGGATCAAGTACATTGGCCGATGCCCGTCCTGTGCGCAGGGCCGATATGTCGCTCTTGAATGCGGCAATGGCTCCCTCCATCCGGCGTTTCAGGTCGTTGAAATTTGCGCCCTCACTCATGGCGAACACTCCCTTGCATTGGCTGGGCCATCGGCGTTGTCCCTACTGCGACATTCATGCCGGCGAAAGATGGCCCGCAGATAATCTGTTTTACCTCAATATTCCCGAAAACGCCTTGCGCAAAGAGAAATCAGGCCGAGCTCAACTGTCGTTGACAAGGGTTGCACGTCCTCCGCCACTCAAAATAGCGGCGAAGCCCCCCCTTTCATGAATGGAAAACACGATGATCGGAATGGCGTTTTCACGGGCGAGTGCGACCGCAGCAACATCCATGACCGCCAATCCCTTCTTGAGCACCTCTTCGTGTGTCAGGCGCTCGTAACGCTCAGCGTTGCTATCGATTTTCGGATCCGCGGAATAAATTCCGTCGACCTGCGTCCCCTTGAAGATCGCTTCTGCCCCCATTTCGGCCGCGCGCAGAGCGGCTGCCGAATCGGTTGTGAAGAAGGGGTTGCCCGTGCCGCCGGCAAAAATCACCACCCTGCCCTTTTCTAGATGATGCAAGGCTGCACGTTGCGAGAATGTCTGACAGATCTCGGGCATCGCGATCGCTGAAAGAACTTCCGTTGCGATACCGAGCTTGCGCAGCGATGTGGCCAGCGCCAGAGCGTTGATGACGGTTGCCAGCATTCCCATATGGTCGCCGGTTACCCGGTCCCCGCCCTTGGAGGCGACAGCGACGCCGCGAAAGATGTTTCCGCCACCAACGACCACGCCGACTTCCACACCCATGGCCCGGGCCTCGGCAATGTCGGAGGCAATCCTGTCTGCGACTGCAACGTCGATTCCGAAGCCCTGTTCCCCCATCAACGCCTCACCGGAAGCTTTCAGGAGCACACGTTTGTAGATGGGTTGTGAAGACATTCTGGATTCCGCCGTTATTCAGACAGCCGGATACACGAAGGGCACCGCGATGTCACGCGGTGCCCTTGCAAATTTGGCGTCAAAATGTGTGATCAGGCGTTCGCTGCAGCAGCAACCTCTGCAGCAAAATCAGCCTCTTCCTTCTCGACACCTTCGCCGAGCTGGAGGCGGGCAAACCCACCGACCTTGATCGGCGCGCCAACGGAAGCTTCGGCTTCCTTGAGCGCTGCCTCGACGGTCTGGTCCGGATTGATGACGAAGCTCTGCGACATCAGTGCAACTTCCTCGAAGAACTTGCGCATACGGCCTTCGACCATCTTTTCGATGATGTTCTCTGGTTTGCCGGATTCGCGTGCTTGCTCCGAGAAGATCGCTCGTTCTCGGTCGGCCACTTCGGCATCGACATCCGCCGAGGTCACTGCAAGCGGATTGGTTGCGGCAACGTGCATCGCCACCTGCTTGCCGATGGCGTTGAGAGCAGCCGCATCGCCGGTCGATTCCAAAGCAACGAGCACGCCCAGCTTGCCCAGGCCATCGGCAACCGAGTTGTGGACGTAAGTGGCCACGACACCGTTGTCGACGGAAAGCATGGCCGCGCGGCGCAAGTTCAGGTTTTCACCAATGGTAGCGACAGCATCGGTGATCGAATCGGCAACCGATTTTCCTGTTTGCGGAAAAGTGCTGCCGGCGATTGCCTCTACAGTTCCATCCGTACCCAAGGCGACGGTTGCAACACCACGAACGAGGTCCTGAAAGGCGTCATTACGTGCCACGAAGTCCGTTTCGGAGTTGATTTCAACAGCGACTGCGCGATTGCCATCAACGGCAACACCAATCAGTCCTTCTGCCGCAGTCCGTCCGGACTTCTTGTCGGCCTTGGCGATGCCCTTGGCACGCAGCCAATCAACAGCCGCTTCCATGTCTCCATCGTTTTCCTGGAGCGCCTTCTTGCAGTCCATCATGCCAGCGCCGGTTTTTTCGCGCAGCTCTTTTACCTGCGATGCTGAAATGCTCATCATTGCCTCTTGCAATTGTCGGACGTCCGATGCCCGGCGTCCAGTTCACGTTTGTTCAGTGTCGGAGTCGCGTGTCACGCAGATGACACGCGCGTCGACGGCCGGCCTCATGAGGCTGGCGTTTCTTCCTTCTCGGTGCTTTCGGCAGCAGCCTCAGCTGCTTCCGGTGCTGCAGCCTCCTCAGCGGGTGCTTCTTCGGCAGGCGCCTCAGCTTCGGCTGGCGCAGCATCGAGGGCCGGCTCTACCGGTGCCTGTTCGGATGCGCCGATATCGACGCCAGCGGCCCCTTGCTGACGGGCAATACCATCAATCGCGGCCTTGGCGATGAGATCGCAATAAAGCGAAATGGCGCGCGCCGCATCGTCATTGCCGGGGATCGGGTGGTCAATCGGATCAGGGTCACAGTTCGAATCGACAATCGCCACAACCGGAATGCCAAGCCGCTTGGCTTCCTGGATGGCGATGGCTTCCTTGTTGGTATCGATAATGAACATGAGATCGGGCGTTCCGCCCATTTCGCGAATACCACCGAGAGCCCGCTCAAGCTTATCGCGCTCTCGCTCCAGATTGAGACGTTCCTTTTTGGTGAACCCCTGGGCTTGCGAGGCCAGCAATTCGTCGAGCTTGCGCAGCCGCGCGATCGAGTGGGAAATCGTCTTCCAATTGGTCAGCATTCCGCCAAGCCAGCGTGCATTGACATAATACTGGGCCGAACGCTTGGCGGCATCAGCGATCAGATCAGATGCCTGACGCTTGGTGCCGACGAACAGGACACGGCCTCCGCCGGCGACCGTATCGCTGACGATTTGAAGCGCCTGCGACAGCATCGGCACGGTCTGGCTCAGATCAATGATATGTACGTTGTTACGATCGCCGAAAATATACGGCTTCATTTTCGGGTTCCAGCGGTGAGTCTGGTGTCCGAAGTGAACGCCAGCTTCAAGCAACTGGCGCATGCTGAAATCAGGCAATGCCATGCCTTTTCTCCTTTTCCGGTTTGACCTCCGCGGGGCGTCAGCAGACAGGCTGCCACCGGCGGGACCGATCGGATTTCTCCCGACCTTACCCATGCCCTGCGTGTGGAATGGCGCGTCCTTACAGCGGAAATGAGCCAAAAACAAGGATTTTGTTGTGCGTCACCGACCCGCGTCGTTTGGCGGTCGATCAGACAACCAGTGACAGCAGCAAGAAGATCGTGGCCGACAACAAAGCCGCTGCCGGCACGGTGATGATCCATGCGGCGACGATGGTCATGAGATGCGAGCGGCGAACCAGCTTGCGGCGGCGCGATTCAGCCCTGTTCGGGACGGATACGCCGGACGTCTCCGGACTGCCTATGTCGCCTCTCTTCTTCTTTCGGCGGCCGCTGTCGATATACCACTCGCGAAAGAACCCAACTCCGAAAACCGCGCCAACCGCGATATGGGTCGAACTGACGGGAAGCCCGAGAGCCGAAGCGACAATAACGGTTACGGCTGCCGACAGCGCAACACAAAAGGCCCGCATGGGATTAAGGCGGGTAATTTCGCGTCCGACCATTCGTACCAGTCTCGGGCCAAAAAGGAGCAACCCGAACGAAATTCCGAACGCCCCGATGACCATTGTCCAGGCAGGGATCGTTACCGCAGCGGCCACCTCGCCGGCTCCAACCGTATGGACGATTGCAGCCAGGGGACCGACAGCATTGGCAACGTCGTTCGCACCATGTGCAAACGACAACAGCGCGGCCGAGCATATCAAAGGTATGACGAAGAGACGTCGCACTGCCTGGCCATCATTGCTCATATCTGCCGATTGGCGTGCGATCATCGGCCTCGCGAGCCACCAAGCCAGCAGAAATACGCTCAGGCCGGCAAGGAGAGCAGTACCAAGTCGGATCTCAACAATCCTGTTCACTCCCTTGATCGCCAGGTATGCGGTGAACACAGCGGCCATGAATGCGACCAACACCGGAACCCAGAGTCGGGCTGCCCCAAGTCTGTCATCACGATTGAGTATCAATGCCTTGATAAGCGCCAGAAAAGCTGCGGCAACAGCCCCTCCGATAATGGGGGCCGTCATCCAGCTACCGGCTATTCCGCCAACCGTATACCAGTTGACGGCACCGAGGCCAGCAGCTGCTGAACCCGCTCCGAGCACGCCTCCCACGATGGAATGGGTTGTTGACACCGGTGCGCCGATCAACGTTGCAATATTGACCCACAGGGCGGAAGCCAGAAGGGCTGACAGCATGGCCCAGACGAACCGATGGCTCGATGCAAAACTGTCCGGGCTGATTATTCCGCTGGCAATCGTCTCAACGACCTCACCGCCGGCAATCAAAGCTCCGGCACTCTCGAAAACAGCAGCCAGCACCAGTGCCCAACCCATCGACAAGGACTTCGAACCGACCGCCGGACCGACATTGTTCGCGACGTCATTGGCGCCGATATTGATGGCCATATAGGCGCCAACAATGGTGGCCGCGCCGATGACAGCCAGGTTGGACATGCCCGAAATGAAAAAGCCGACTATAGCCAGTACCAGAGCCGCCAGGACAGTCGCCAGACCAGCCCGGGTGAATCCTCGGGAAAGAAACCGCCCGGCTATCTCGAAGCGGGCAATCCCTTCAAGGTCTTTGTCCAGGGTCGGCCGAGCCTCACCCCGGGTGGCGTCAGTCACAAATCAATCCCTTCCCTGGTCGTCCCCGTTGCCGAAATTCCGCACGGTTGCGCCCGATTGACGTCCGGTTCCTCCACGGTGACCCGAGTTGTCTCTCCGACATGCCTTGAACGCGGCCTTACTTCGATGAGAAGCTGGCTATAATCTCTTGGAGCTCTGGCTCCTGAACACGCGCAATGGCACCTTTTTTCCCGAACCATTTGCGTTTGCGCTCTTCGACTTCGGGATAGGTTTTCTCCAACCGTTCGACCTGCATGGCGTACACTTGTACGCGACACTCGACCGGAAAACCGCCCGGCATCCACTTGTCGTAGTCGAAGGTTCCCAGCGGCTTGGATTCGATGGGGCCAACAGCGCCGGCCTCTTCGAAGGCCTCCTGGGCAGCAGACTCAGCTTCAGTTTTGTTCTTGATCGCCCAACCCTTGGGTATAATCCAGCGACCGGTATCGCGGCTGGTGATCAGCAGGAATTCCGTGCGCTTTTTGGTCAGCCTATAACACAGCGCCGCAAACTGCAGCGGCGCCGGCCGGTTGACCATCAATCCAACATTTTCCACGAAGCCTTTCCAGCGGTCGCGCGGCTTGTGCACCGTCATGGTAGGTGTCGTCCGTCTTCATTTCTTCTATTGCCTAAATGTAATGCCAGCCCGCCTGCAACGAAAGACCGTCGCCAAAATTAGCCGTCAAAATTAGGTGTTCACCGAGCGGTAGCCATGGCGCAAACTACCAGGCCCACTTTGTTGCCATGAGCCAATTACGAAGGTTTTACTTCATAATTATTCACAGCTCTCAGGCTCGAACAATTCCAGGTCAGCCAAAGTCCCACGCAATGCAAACTCGCCATAATCCATGGTCAAATCGCGCGTGATTCCATTCTCGTAAAGCTTGAAAGAAATTCTGTAAATCGGTGTACCATCTACGTTTTCTGTGTCATCGAAGTAAGCGATCGTCACTGGCCAAGTGGGCAATTTGCCGATTTCCCCGGTGACCTTGAGTTCGCCGGGACGCTCCTGTGATACCGTCGGACTGCCGACAACGCTGGTCGTCAACATCACCTTCCGCCCCTCATCCGATCCGTCGAACAATTTCGACTGAAAGAAGCGTTCACCCTGTTTCGCCTTTTCGATCAAGGAAATCATCTGGGCGGTCGGAAATTGGGCCTGTTCGAGCGATAAATCAGCCTTTTTTGGGTTTTGGAGTGAAACGGAAATGCCATTTGATTCGGCTTGAGCGCTGCCTCGAACCTCAAGATCGAGCTTTTGATTGACGTAGGATTTGGTCAGGAACTGGAAGATCCCCTGCTCCAGATTTTCGTATGTGGTCGTCTGCTGATCGGTCAGCCGCATCACCTGACCCGTGTCGAGTTGCGTGACGAAACGGAAACCAACCGTGTATCCCGAACAGGGTGATCCGTTGAACTCGTAAACCATTCGGCCGTACATTGCTTCGATGCCGGAGCGGTCGGATGACGTCTCGAGTTCGAGGTCATAGACCGCTCGGTGTGGCGCCAGAGCTTCTGCCACACCGGCCTGAGCTGTCGACGTCAAGATGACCACGAGCCCTGCCGCGCCTGCGACCGTGTATGAAAAACGCACCATGAGCTTCCTTCTCTAATTCCATTGACCATGTTACACGGCAATTCGGCAAATTGGAGAGGATGATCATTAATTTCTCGCAAAATTTCGCCGCCCCCATTCGCTCGCTCGCAGCCATGCCTCCACGGAGAAGTCCATGACACAGACTATCGAATCCCGCCTTGCCGAGAAGGGAATCGTCTTGCCACAAGCCGCAACCCCTGCCGCCAACTACGTGCCTTTCACGAAAGCAGGCAGCCTTCTTTTCATTTCGGGACAATTGCCGATGCAGGACGGGACAGTGGTGTGTAAAGGCCATCTCGGGCGCAATGTGACGCTTGAAGACGCTCAGAACGCCGCCCGGCTTTGCGCGATCAACATCCTTGCGCAAGTGAGTTCAGCGCTCGATGGCGACCTGGAACGAATCGTACAGATGGTCAAAATTCAGGGCTTTGTCGCTTCGACTGCGGATTACATCGAGCAACACCTGGTCATCAACGGCGCCTCCAACTTTTTCGTTGAAGCCCTCGGGGAGCGCGGAAAGCATGCACGTGCGGCCGTCGGAATGGCTTCGCTTCCCATGGACGCCGCCGTGGAAGTCGACGCCATCATTGAAGTCCGATAGGTGTCGAAGGTGCCCAATGCAGATTGGATAAAGGACCGTCCGATCGCCCATCGTGGCTATCACGACTTGAACAATCAGATCTGGGAAAACACGCTCAGCGCATTCGATCGCGCGATTAGCCATGGCTTTGCGATCGAGTGTGATCTTCAATTGTCCAGTGATGACCGACCGGTTGTCTTCCACGATGACGTCCTGAACCGCCTTTGCGGCCAGGACGGTGATGTCCGACAAACACCGGTCAATCTGCTTGAAGGACTTGCGGTTGGGGAGACCAAGGACACCATTCCGACCTTCGAGCGCATGCTGCACCAAGTGAAAGGCAGGAGCGCGCTGGTTGTTGAGTTGAAAAAGCAGGCCAAAGAAGATGCCGAAACATTCGCGCGGTCTGTGCTGGAGGCGCTTACGGGTTACGATGGTCACGTCGGCTTGATGTCGTTCGACCACACGATCGTGAAGGCGTTGTCAGATCTGCAATCACCCTTTCCGGTCGGATTGACTGCCCATGCGGCAAACGATGAGGGGGTGGAAGCAAACAAGCGGGCGCTCAACATGTCGTTCGATTTCGTTTCCTTTCACGTGTCGGACCTTCCGTCACCTTTTGTCGAGCAGATTCGCGCCAGGGGTCTGCCTGTCATTACCTGGACAGTGCGAGATCGAGAGGCCATCGAGTTGACAACCAAATATGCCGATCAGATGACATTCGAGGGATTCAATCCGGATGACTTGCAGGTCTGATGTCGACGCCTAGATACTGCTCATGACCACCCAAATTGGAGCCGGACGGACGAGCGACATGAAAGCCGATGTTGAGTTTCAGTTGCGCGTTATCAATTCGTTTTCCGACATTGACCGGGCCTCCTGGGAAAAGCTCTGTGGAACAACACGAAGCGAGACATCGCCGGTCATCTACAATCCTTTCGTTTCGTACGGATATCTTGCGACTCTGGAGGAGTCTGGATGTGCGACATCTTCCAGCGGCTGGTTAGGCCAGCATCTCTTGCTGGAGTCCACAGACGGGCGGCTTCATGGTGCCCTGCCCTGCTATCTGAAGAACCATAGCCAGGGTGAGTATGTGTTCGACCATGGCTGGGCAGATGCCTTCGAGCGTGCCGGTGGGAATTACTACCCGAAACTGCAAAGCTCCATTCCGTTTACGCCGGCAACGGGACCTCGTCTGCTGACGGACGCCGACAAACACAGCGGTGCCGTTCAGGCTGCTTTGGCAAGCGGACTGCAACAACTTTCGGATCGGCACGGGGTTTCCTCGGCTCATGTCACTTTCGTGCCCGAGGACGAAATCGGCGTTTTCGAAGAGCAGAATTATCTGCATCGCACCGATCAGCAGTTCCATTTCAGCAACCCTGGCTACAGCGACTATTCCGACTTTCTCGATTCACTGGCATCGCGCAAACGCAAGGCGCTCAAGAAAGAACGGCGCGTTGCGCTTGAAAATGACATCACGATCGACTGGCTGACGGGCAAAGACATCACTGAGAGTGTCTGGGATGTTTTCTTCGAGTTTTACATGGACACCGGGTCGCGAAAATGGGGACGCCCGTATTTGAACCGGCGGTTCTTCTCGATGATCGGCGAACGCATGGCCGACGATGTGCTTCTGGTCATGGCCCGCCGCGGCGAGCGGTATGTTGCCGGCGCCATCAATTTCATCGGCGGTGACACGCTCTTCGGCCGACATTGGGGTTGCGTCGAAGACCACCCCTACCTCCATTTCGAGGTCTGCTACCACCAGGCCATCGATTTCGCTATCGCACGTGGCCTTGCGACGGTCGAGGCCGGAGCCCAGGGCCAGCACAAGCTCTCACGCGGATATCTGCCGGTCACGACCCATTCAGCGCATTACATCACCCATCCGGGACTACGAAGGGCTGTGGCCGACTATCTCGGACATGAGCGTCAGGATGTTGACCAGATGGGCGAGATACTACGGCAGCATGGCCCCTTTCGACGCGGTTAGATCAATCAGCGTCCAAAGTCCCCATCGTCTGCCTTCTCGAATTCTGCGTCACCTGCACCATGACTTTGAGCCAACGCATCGCGCGTCGCTTTAAGCGTTTCAACAAAGCGAAGTGAGCGTGCGATCCGGTTCTCTATCTCGACGATCTTCAGGTCGAGAAAGGCACCAGCGTCTAAGTCGGTCTCGGATGCATCCTCCAACTGCCGAATGAACAAGGCCAGGTCCGAAACCGAAAGGCCAGCCGCTTGAGCCTCTCGGATCATTGCCAAGCGTTCGATTACCTCATCATCGTAATCACGGTAGGAGTTCGTCGACCCTGGCCCGGGTGACGACGCAATCAAACCGTTGCGCTCATAAAAGCGGATGGTGTCGCGGCTCAAGCCGCTTCGGCGTGAGACCTCACCGATTCTCATAAATCGTGTCCTATAAACCATTGACAATGGTCCACGCTTATCATCATTAATAACCAAAGTGAACCGTCTCAAGACGGTTCGCGCGAACAAGTCGATATGGAGCATGGACATGAGCGCGAAGTGCCAAAGCTGCGGAATGCCGTTAGACAAGGATGCCAACGGCGGCGGCACCAATGCGGATGGAAGTTTGAGCAGCACCTATTGTTCGCTGTGCTATCGCGACGGAATGTTCCTGCATCCGGACTTTTCAGTCGCGGAGATGCAGGATCATTGCGTGGAAGCATTGTCCAACCAAGGCATGCCGCGCTTCATGGCCTGGATTTTCACGCGCGGCATTCCGAAACTGGATCGCTGGAACAGTCGGTAAGGAAGGCCAACCGGATCTGCCGGCCTGATTGTGAGTCTCGAACTGGTGTGCGCATTACAACAAGTTAATGCGGGGGAAAGGTCCCCGACACCTTCCAATCGCTACGCTCCGTTTGATGCCGGGGACCATTTCCCTTGCAAAACCGGATCGGAGAGGATTCATGAACCCAAAACTGGCAACCCTGGCTGGCGCCGTCAGCCTGGCAATCATGACGGTACAGGCTAACGCGGATACCAACCGCGTTCAGATCACTGAACGCGGCAACGAGATCTGCATCACTTCGAACGGCGTGCCAAACCATGCCGTGGGGCAATTTCCCAATCGCGGGAATCCGCACACTATGCGTGCTCAGAACATCAACGTCTGCGTCAACGCCAATCCGAAGAAGCGAAACCGGTTTTCCGGAACCGGTCCCGGCGCTATCGGCATTGCCCTCAATGGCGTGTTGATCCGGCCAGGAACGGCTGACTATTGGGACCCGAGATCACGACGCGGTCACAGCCGCAATCGCAGTTCGGGTTGGAACCTGGAAGGAATGGGCGCAGCCGATATGCTTGGGATGGATCGGGCCAACGCTCATGTCGACAAACGTGGCCTTTACCACTACCACGGACCGCCAGTTTCAGCGTTGAAAACCCGGGGTGGAACCCAGATCGGCTGGGCAAAGGACGGCTTCGAGATCCACTATATTGGCTCCGGCGCCAAATCCGGTTATCGCCTCAAGGGCGGCACGCGCTCATCCGGCCCGGGTGGTCGGCATGACGGAACCTTTGTCGAAGACTGGGTCTATGTCGGCGGCTCTGGGACACTCGACCAGTGCAACGGTGGTATGCTCAACGGCAAGTTCGTCTATTTCGCGACGAATTCCTATCCATATTATCCGAGGTGCCTGTGGGGCCGGCCGAGCAGCAGTTTCAGGGGTATGTAGTCCCTTGGCGACGCCGGAAAGACATGTTCCGGCGTCGCCTAGCCGGTTTATTCGTCACATCAGGCCGGGGCACGTTCGAGGCAACGGTAGAAATCCATGAACAGCGCGTCACGGTTGACGTCGTAGGCTTCGCGTATCCAGTGCCGGTCCGGATGGTTCTGCCAGTAGAGGTCTTCGCTTAGAACCGGGGACCGACACAAGGTCGTCGGAACCATGTCAGGGTCGAAGAGCCAAGCCACATCGATCATGTCCCAGATCACCCAGGTGCGCTCTTCCGGATCGGTAATCGCGTATTTCTCGTGCAGCGGGTTATTGGTGAAAAGATGAAACAGGTAATCGCCTATTGCTCCCTTGCCGCGAACAAACCGCTCCATTTCTGGCAGTGATATGCGCAGCTGCGCGCCGACGTGATAACCCGGCAAATACACGTATGGGACACCGCAATCGAACAACAGGCGTGAAGCCGCCTGGTCTTGAACCAGATTGAGAGACGCACGATTGCTTTGCGGAACTGAGCTGGGAAAGGCCGATGTCCAGATAACAACCAGATTGGCGGCAATGTCCGGCGCCAGAAGGAGCGCGGAGGCAATGTTTGTTACGGCTCCCATGGCGCAAACGTACAAAGGATCATCCGGTTCCGCGCGGGCTCGCTCGATGATGAACTCTGCGGCCGGAGAGACGATCGGCTCCTCGAGTGACGGCAAGTAACCAGGCGATCCGCGAAATACCTTTCCTTCGGATGGGACACCGCATTTCTCAAACACACGCAGAATCTCGAGATAGGACAGCTCCTCGCCTTCGTCAGGATCGACGAATTTAATGTCTTCAGCCCGCCGGCCAGTGGCGATCAAGCGCTCCGCCCAACCGCGAAAGCCGCCCATGAATTCGTCTTCCTCAGGCGTGGCCGGCCCGCCGGCGCGCAATATCCGTTCGCTCTCGATGATTCCTGCGCGGTGATGACGGAAGGAATACGGTACAGCCGTCACCCCTTCCAACCGCAATCGCTCCGGTGAGAGCAAAGCCCAAGCCAGGGCAAACTGGTCATCGATTTCATTTGCGGCATCAGTGTCGATAATGACACGAACCGGTTTGCCGGGATGCCGAAGTTTGTCGACCATGTCGTCATCGGACAGCTTCGGGAAACGATCCAAAATGTGGTCGGGTGTCAACATCTCCAGCCTTTCCGCCAATTCTGACTTGGCAACCTTGTTTGCTTCCAGACTTGCCGGTGGCTCAACTGCCGAAACCCTTCCCAAACGCCTCCTCCTTGAGGAAACGCTCGGAAATTATCAGCAGGATGATGCCCGGCAGCGATACGATGAGAGTGATGCCGGCGGCCGAAGCGTCCAGCGTTCCTCCAGAAATCTTGGAAAAGAGCAGCGTCGGTAATGTGATCACCTGTCCCTGACCGAGAAAGAAGGTCAGAAGAAAGATGTTACTCGACACCAGAAACGTGAAAAGAGCACCAGCAATGACGCCCGGCATCAGCATGGGCAGGGTCACCATGGTGAGCACCTGAAAGCGATTTGCCCCCAGTATCTCGGCCTGTTCCTCGAACTCTTTTCCCAGCCCCTGATAGACCGCCGTCAGCATGCGAACCATATACGGTATCGTCGGTATCAGATGCGCGATGATGATCCCGATGTAGCTGCCGGCAAGACCAAGATTGATAAAGATCATCAACAATGCGATGCCAATCGCCGCATCCGGGACGATCAGCGGCATCGTGAGAAAAAACTCGAAGCTGCTTTTTCCGGTAAAGCGTTCGCGAGCCAGAACCCGCGCGGCCGGCAGGCAGATCACCAGGCAGATTGCCGTGACCGCAAGGCCGATCGAGATCGTGTTGACCGTGGCTTCCCATACGCGCGAATAGGGAGACAGCACATAATCCCAGGCTAACGGTATCGGGGATTTTCCCCGCTGCTCCAGCCACCAAACTGACGGCAGGAGGTCCGGCCACGCCCAGCGAAAGGCCAGACTCTGAACGATGAGCGGTGCGAACGGACCGACGATCAGAGCACCGATCGCGATCAGGTAGAACCGCTGGAATGGCGATAGCCTGTTGAATGTATCCCTCACCCGTCCGGCGGCCACGTCAGTTTCTCCCCTGCATACGCTCGTAGCGCCGGTAGGTGGCGAGATAGGCAAAGAGAATCACCCCGGAGACGATGCCGATCGAAACGACAGTTGCCATGCCCTGGAGCTGAAAACTGTAGTCAGCGTCGTTGAAGTAGCGCCAGGCGACAACCGGCAGCGTGTCGGGATAGCCGCCCCCGAGTATGAACGGTGCTTCGAACGCACCCACATTGAAGGCGAAACAAATAAGCGTGGACGACACGATGCCGGGCAAGATCTGTGGCAGGGTCACGTGGAAGAAAACGGTCCGCTTGTCGGCGCCCAGAATGGTCGCGGCTTCTTCGGTTTCCCTGCCGATGCCGAGCAGTACGGCATAGATCGCCAGGGTCATGAAAGGCACCTGCTTCCAGACATAAACGGCGATAATGCCCCAGCCATAATGGGTCTTGAGGATTTGCGGAAACTGGGCGGGATTGTCGATAAAGCCAACGAAAGCCAACATCCGCGACAGCACTCCACCATTTCCCAGCATGATAACGGCAAGAGCGATACCCACCGTATAGGGAATCATGAGCGGCAGTTTGTAGAGATATTTGTAGAAGGTTTTGCCACGGAACGGCTTGATCAGCGCCAGGCTGAGCGCGATCGCCATCACCAGAGCGATGATGGTGGAAACGAAGCCGTAGTAGAGGGTGAGCCCGAGCGAAACCCAGAAAGCCGAGGAGCCCCACAGCTCAGCAAAATAGCGGAAGTCGGGAAACGTGTTGATGCCATACCAGGGCGCAAAGCCAAGGCTTTGCAGGACCGCGAGCACCAACGCACCACCAAAGAGGACGAACAGGACAATAACAATCGGCGCCAATTCGACAACACGCAAGATCAGCGCGTTGCGGCGGGCCCTCGCCTGCAATGCTTCGGTCCGGCTGCCCATTGAAAAATCGGAGGCGCCACCCGGGACAGCGGCGCCTCGATCGGAGCTTATTGCGCAACTCCTTCTGTGGCCTTGGCCACGATGTCCTCGATCGACGAAGACGAACCGCGCTCAATGTATTCAAGCCACGTGGCTTCGATCACATCGACCAGGCTGGCATTGGTATCCGGTGCCGTGTTGGCATCCAGTTCGGCCTGCGTCACACCATAATGTTTGGGAGCGACGCGTTCCACGGCGGCGGCTTCCTCAGCCGGCAGGCGCCACAGGTCGATGCCGACAGGCATGCCGGCCTTTTCCAGCTTGGAAGCCTGCGAGTCGACAGACGCCATGTAGTTGGCGAAGACCAATGCGCTGGCGGGATTGGGACTGTTGGCCGGGATGGCAAGATAGTTCTTGTTCTTGATCATC
Organism: Hoeflea sp.; assembly: GCA_965228435.1. GTDB lineage: Bacteria > Pseudomonadota > Alphaproteobacteria > Rhizobiales > Rhizobiaceae > Hoeflea_A. The sequence goes on from OZ245818.1 coordinate 6,984,025, forward strand.
GTCCCTTCCGGGAAAATGAACTCCTCTGCCTTTTCCGGATAGGCGCCCGTGGTCAGCCCGGTGTGCACCGCGTACAAACCGAACTTGCAATTGAAGTAAACCTCTCCGTTGAGGAACAGTCCGTCGAGAGCTGCAATGTCCTCCGGATAGCGCGGCTTGCCGCCATTGGCATCGAGCAGGAGCGGTTCGATCGATTTCAGATACTCCATGCCCGGCTTGATGAGGCGAGCCAATTCCGCGGCACCGAGATCCCCAATCGAACTTTGGAAAGGAACCGCACCGTTACCGTCCGGATTGTGTGCATACATCACCGACTGCACGAAGGTGTTGCCGATGTAATGGGGCGGCTTAACGTAGGTGAACTTACCAGGGTTTGCTTCCAGGTAGGATTTCAGTTCAGCGAAGGTTGATGGCGTGTCTTCCTTGCTGACATATTGTCGGTTCACCGCACAAACATATTGCTGACCCGACCACGGAATTTCCTGGGCATCGGTGACGACACCGAAATCGCGCAGGTTCATCAGCGACCGCGGATCATCGGGGTTCCATTCGTAATTGTCAGAGTTCGGCACCTTGTCCGCGAATGATCCGAACAGAGCCTTTTGTTGTGTCAGTGTGTAGAAATTCTCGCCGTTGACCCAGACGGCATCGACGCTGCCCTGACCCAGGCCCTTACCGGAATTGCGTTCGGCCAATATGAGATCGATGGCGTCCTTGGTGCCAGTGATACGAACCGGGTTGAGCGTGACACCCAACTCTGACATGGCCGGCGCGACAACACTGTCGACCCAGATGTTGATTACATCGCTACCGCCCCAATAGTAGAAGTTGACCTTGCCCTCCGAGGCCGCCCGGGCCTTGACGTCGTCCCAACTCACCTTTCCTGCCAGGAAATCGGTCCGAAACTGTTCGACATCGTCCGCGGCCGCGGCCATCGCACCCGTCATGCTCACCATGCCGACCGCGATGAACCCGCTCCGTAGAACGCTTTTCAATCCGACTGTCATTGTCTTCCTCCCGATATTGTGGCGGCGCTCCGCCGCCGGTTTCAATTCAGTTCAACTGCTCAGGGATCAACCAGATGCGGTCACCCGGAATGCTCAGATGCACGTCCTCTCCGGGCGCCACACGATCCGTGGAGTGCTCGTCCACATTGAGCACGCTGTCTCCGATGCGGATGCCGTAGGAAAGAACGGCGCCAAAGAAATCCGCCGTAGCAACCGTGCCGGTAAGCCGGTTTTCTGCAGCATCGATCGGCTTGCGGCTCAGATCGATTGCTTCGCTTCGCATCATCGCCCTGACCCGGGTTCCAACCGGCATTCCAGCGGTATCGACACCTCGAAATTCGGCAAAATCGGTGGTCAGCACGCCGCTGTCCGCGATCTTTCCATCCACGATGTTGGATGCACCCATGAACTTGGCCACGCTCTGCTTTTGCGGGCGGTGGTAAATGCCGTCCGGCGTGTCGAACTGTTCAAGCCGGCCGTCAAAGAGCACCGCCACGCGATCGGACAGTTCCATCGCCTCAACCTGATCGTGGGTCACGAAAATCGTCGTGATGTTGAACCGCTGCTGCAGATCTCGGATGAAGCGCCGCATTTCGCCACGCAGGTTGGTGTCCAGATTGGCCAGGGGCTCATCCATCATCAAAACCGACGGCTTGGTAATAAGGGTTCTGGCGATCGCGACACGCTGCATTTGACCACCCGACAACTGTGCCGGAAATCTGTGTCGGAACGCGGTCAGTTGCACAATGTCCAGGATCTCCTCAAGGCGTTCGCGCACTTCATCCTGCGCAAGCTTGCGCACGCGCAGGCCGAAGGTGATGTTTCTCTCGACATTCATGTGGGGAAACAGCGCATAGCGCTGAAAGACCATGCCGACATTTCTGTCGCGCACTGGGACCGCCGACATGTCCTTGCCGTCGAAAAGCACCTCTCCTCGGGTTGGACCGTCGAGACCGGAAATCATTCGCAGGGTGGTTGTCTTGCCGCAACCGGACGGGCCAAGCAGAGCAACCAGTTCACCAGACGCGATTTCAAGGTCGATGTGGTCAATCGCCACGAAAGACCCGAACTGCTTTCGAACGCCTTTGAGGTGCACCTGCGTCACAGCGTCAACACCACCCGGTTACACCGGAGGCCGCCATTTGCGGTTCAAATTTCGCCTTCATGAATACCCTCCCGACAAAATTTGATATAACAAGTTGAGTAATATCAATTTGTCTACCTGTCAACGCGATCACGCCTCCCTCATCCTCCTCAGATGAGGTGATTTTTCGCCTCAATCGGCTCAAGCAATCTCAATCCTGCCCAACGGCCAAACTCGGCCAATACTTCGTGATGATGCCCGGGCACCAGGATGAAGTGATGCTCGACGCCGTGCCCCATCACGGTCGCAATCACCTCATCGAGCGACGCGGGTTTGCGGGCAAACGAGAAATCTCGCAACCAACCGCGACACCCGCTGTATCCGGTCGGTTGCCTGCCAGCCACCTTGGCTTCCATTTCGAACAACCCCCTTGCGTTGTCGCAGATGCGAAACGCGGTCACCGGACCGTCCCGGAACACCAGATCGCTGATCGTGCCGAAACGGGGCCCCTCTTCTGTGCCACGCCCAATCATCGGGTGATTGATCCAGGAGGCTCCGGCATCGTCGGCGAGATAGAGTGGGCCGCCGCCGCCGTGCCACATCAGAAGATCACCTTCATCAAGATCCGGCTCGGTCATGTCGAGGAGATAACCGACGCGGCCGGTCAAGGTTCGGGCTGCGAGCTGCGTCAACGCCCCAAGCAAATCGCCCTCGGAAGCGACCGGAATGCCGTCCTTTTCCTCAAGCCACGTGAACGCACCGCCTGGGTGCGTCCCCGGATCAACCTGCAGCGCAGGCCAGTCCGAAACCGCCAAAACATCGAAATTTCCGCCATCAGCAATGTCCCGAAGTGCGATCGCCACCCGTGCATTCAGTTCCATTTGGTGATCCGATACACCCTTGACCGAAGCTGCTGCGGCCATCTCGGCCAGCTCGTTGGCAACCCGACCGTTCTCGATCGCCGCCAGACGACCGGTCAACTCAGTGATCTCGAAGGCTTCAACATCAACGCTGAAGCGCCGTTTCAAGGTATTTGCCGAGACCTCCATGTTGTAGAAGGTCGGCGCAAGACCGCCAATTAACGCGATGCGGCTGCCGCGCATTCGCTTCAGCATCTTCAACGCTCGAACCGTGTTGGTCAGTCGAGCCTCAACCGCAGCGGAACCGGGAGCCCCAAAGTACCATTGCACCGGATTTTCTTCGAGATCCCTGACTTGCCGTGCAATTGACATCGTCATGTTGAGGGACACGAAATTGTTGAGCTGAATATCGCCCTCAAGTGTGGGTTCCGGGGTCGCCCAGGCGCCCAAGGGAATTGGCATTGACGCAAGCGTATGGGCTACATCACCCATGGTAAATCCGCCGTGGATCAACAGCAGAAAATCGGCTCCGTCCACCATGCAGGCTTCCGCGGCCAGTCGGGCCTCCGACCCGTTCATTGGTCTCTTGGGAGCCGTGACGATCCGCGCACCCTCCCGGTCGCAGAGACGTTGAAGCGCGGCATCGCAATCCTCAAAGACCTGGTGGTCATCTGGAAAATAGCTTGGCAGCGAGGCGTGGATGACGCCGATGGTCAGCGGATTGTGCATGACGACTACCCCTCCTTACCTCGCCTGCCGGTTGGCGCCAGACAGATTGAAACTGACCTTGCCGACACGAAACACCTGTTCATAGAAGACAACAGACCCCTGCTCGTCGAAGGCGGTGCATGCCTGTACGAGCAACGGTGTTCCCGCCTCGAGCTGCAGGTATTTTGCGACATCCTTCGGCGCTCCGGCCGGACTGATATCCTCGCAGGCAGCGTTCCATTCGAGCCCGAAACGCTGACGCAAGATCCGTAGGATCGATTGTTCATGACCGGTGTTCGGAAAATCATCCGGCGAAGCGTTTGCAAGCAGCCTGGCGGGCACCCAGGTACGCACAAGCATCTGTGGTTGGTCGTCAACCAGGCGAAGGCGTTCGATGCAGGTCAAACGCTCGTCGTGCAATTCCTCAGCGATCTCGACATCGTGCAGAGTGCCGGCTTCGATGGTCGAAATCCGGATCAGCCGTGACGATGGCTCGCGACCGGCACGCAGCATCGCATCGGTGAACGATGTCAGACACATTGAAGATGGTGGAGACAGCGACACAACGGTGTAACCGCTGCCCTGACGGCGCTCCAGAAATCCTTCATTGACGAGCATGTCCAGAGATCGGCGGATCGTCACCCGGCTGACATCGAACGTGCGGGCCAGTTCATCCTCCGTCGGCAAGCGCCCGCCGATCGGATAGCGGCCCGAGCCGATACGGCTCAACAATGCACCATAGGCGGCCTTGTATTTAGGAGTAGTGGTTTGCGCTTCCAAAAACATCGCCTCCCTCATTCAGTACATACCAATTTGTATGATTGAATGAATGCTGTCAATTTTGGCGCCACGACGTTTTTCATTCGACTTCATCACAGGGCGGCTTTCAACAATTCCACGCGCCGGCGACCCTCAACCGCCAGCCATTGCTCCAACCCTTCTTGCCCTTTCTCTCCAAATTCAGCCACGGCGTCTGCCCAGATGGCCCGGCCACACATGAAGCCAGCCGCCCCGGTTTGTGCTTCGCGAGCAAGTTCAAGCGATTGCCGAAACCACTCGAACGACACACCGGCGCTGAGATAGACCAACGGGATTTCACCAGCCGCCTCGGCAGCCTGTCCGAAAGCTTCCAGCGCCCAATGGCGGCTGAACTCGCCTTGCCCAAACCCTTCGACGAACGCCAGGTTGACCGGTATCTCGACCTTGAGAACATCGATCTTGAAGCCAGGATCGGAAAATCGTTTTGTCGCCTCCCGAACGAGGTCGGGTTTCAGCCGGGCAAACTCGAGAGAGTTGGCATCCGTAATCGCCTCATCATAGACGATCGGCTCGAACAGAAACTCGATGCCGTGCCGGTCGCACTCCATGCCGATTTGCTTGACGAGCGCGTGCTTCTTGTCATTGGTTTCGCCCTCGCTTCTGGGAGCGTAGTAGAGGAAGAACTTGAGGCGGCGCACACCGAGATCCGGATAGTCGGATATCGCAAGATTGTCGGGCAACACGGTTATCTTTTCGGCGCACTCAATGCGATAGACATCCGCTTCGTAGGCAAGCAGCTTTTCGCACCCGGAGTCGAAGTATGAAAGCAAGCGACTTCCATATTCAGCGTCAACCAGAACGGCGGAAGCCGATGCGCTCAATTGCTCTACAACGGTCCTTTTGAAATCAAACAGATCCGTCTCGCGGGCCAGCGCGCCTCGGGCCTCGGCTATGGCCGCGCCCAATCCGCTGCCCTGGTCGACAGCAACCCCGTATAGAGGTGACAGGGTGGCCGGCTTGGTCAATGGCATGTGGTCGCTCATTGCCATCACACAGTCGCGATCTTGGGGAAATGCGGTGTGTCTGATGGCGCGCACCAGAGGCGCAACATCTCGTCAGTCGGAACAAGCAGAGATATGGAAAAGCCGCCCATTTCCTGCGTCGTCACATATTCGCCGACCATGGGAGCAACAGGGGTGATATGCCTTGCCTCGAGCTGTTTCACGATCGCTCCGTAAACCGTTAGCAGCTCCATCTGAGTGGTGCCGCCCATTCCGTTGACGATAATGCAGGCGCGCTCGCCGGCCGGTATGGTCCGGTCTTCAAGCAATGCCTCAATCATCTGTTCGACCAGTCCGTCGACAGGGCCGTACTTGGCGCGCCCAATTCCCGGTTCACCGTGGACGCCCATGCCTAGATAGATTTCGTCGTCCGGCAACGAGAACATCGGCTCTCCGCTCAAGGGCGAAATGCCGGGACTGACAGCGGCGGCGAGGGTCCGGGTGGAGTCGCGCACCGCACACCCCAGCTCATAGAGCGGATCGAGCGCCATTCCCTCTTCGGCGGCAGCTCCCAGGATTTTGTAGATGAACATCGTACCCGGCGCGCCACGCCGCTCCGATTCCTGTCCCCGCGGTGCCGATGAGATATCGTCATACATCAGCAGCGGACGCACGGTCAGTCCCTGATCGTCCGCCAGCATGGTGGCCGCCCGCCCGTTGATCACGTCGCCTTCGTGCCGCGATATCAACAGGATAGTTCCGGCTTCACCATGCACCTCGGCAATCCCGTCGAGTATCAGGTCAGCGGATGGCGCGGCAAAGACATCGCCGACCACATTGGCGTCAAGCACGCCATGCCCGACAAAGCCCATGGCGATGGGCTCGTGCCCGGAGCCGTTGCCGATGAGCAAGGTGACCTTTTGATCTGCGTTCTTGGGATTGCCGCGGATAACGACCCGGGGGTCGGTGTGGCCGCGTGCAACCTGCGGAAAGGCGGCGACGAACCCGTCGATCATGTCGTCGACCATGGACTCGGGACTGTTGAGCAGTTTCTTCACGTTTACTCTCCCAAAAGTGCCGCGAACATCAAGCATACCGAGACGGCTCCGGGGTCCATGTGCCCTTCCCCGCCGTTTTCCACGTAGCGGGCCCGCCCGCGCTTGGCATGCATCGGTACGGTCGCGTCGCGACCCTTTTCTGCTGCCAGCAGAGCGGCTTTCGCGTCGCCGCCTGTCTTCAGCGTTTCCACAGCCGGCGCCAGTGCGTCGATCATGGATTTGTCGCCCTGCCGGGCCTGTCCAAGGTCGCTGATCCGTTCCAGCGCCCGGGCCAGGTGGTGCTCCAGCGCCCTGCCATCACCCGCCAGATGCCGTTCAATTTCGATCAGGAGCAAGCCGAAGAGCGTTCCTGACGCACCGCCCGAGGCACGCATGAACGCCTTTGCTTTCTTTCCATCATCCGCCGCGGCGGCTGCAGTCAGACCACGTTTAATCGTGGTTCCGTGATCGCCATCTCCAATGGCCGCATCCAGCTTGTTCAGACGCGCCTCTTGGGCGCTAAAGACATCAAGCAATCTATCGAAATAAGCCGTTGGCGCGATCAAAACGTGGCCCTCATATAATCGAGCGTTCGCCGGGCCGCTTCCGTCGCATCCGGCTCAATGGCACGCCATATGTTGAGATCGGCGCTGGTGGGGTGGTTCGGTATGACGAACATTTCAGCGGTGATCCAGCCGTCGTAACCGATATCGCTCAACGCACTGGCTACCGAGGCAAAATCGAATTGTGCCCTACCCGGAACACCCCGATCGTTGTCCGAGATGTGGAAATGGAAAAGGCGATCTCCGGCATACCGGATCGCCGCGGCCGGATTCTTTTCCTCGATGTTCATGTGGAATGTATCGAGAAGGACACCGACCCTTGACGAGCCGCTGGAGCGCGCGAGCGCTACGCCTTCTTCTGATGTGTTGACCAAATCCGTCTCGAATCGGTTGATGGCCTCGATACCAAGTTTGACGTCCTCGCTTTCCAGTATTCCATCAAGGCTGCCAAGGAGGTCGGCGGAGCGCTTAGAACGCTCGCCTTTGTTCGCTGGATCAAAAACACCCCAGGGCGCGAAAATAACGCCTGCCAGTTGGCGCGCACCCAGTGCGGCGGTGGTCCGGATGGCGTTTTCCATCGCGGTTTTGGCTGCTTTTCTGATGTCTGGATCGGCAGATGTGGGATCTTCAGATGGGCCCAGTCCAGTGGAACAGGTGATCTCCAGCCCGCAGTCACGGGCCGCTGCCTTCAGCTCTTGCGCACGGTCTTGTGTTATGCCCAGCAAAGAAAGTTCGATGCCGTCGTAACCGAGCTCAGCCACAGTGCGCATGATCGGCGGCACATCGTCTGTCCAGCGCGTCATCCAGAGCCCGGAGTGAATGCCAAACTTCATGCTTCTCCCCAAATTTGTTAATACATATTAGTCAAAATCAAATTGAACCGTCAATCGTTTCAGCCAGTCTCAACGCCTTTCGATTGATCTTTCCTGACGACGTCAGTTCGAACCCATCAACGAATTCGACTTCCCGAGGAGCCTTGTAGGGGGCAAGCCGGTGGCGAACGTGGTCTGCCAGTTCATTCTTCAGGTTTTGTTCGTCTACTTCGACAAATGATGTCGACCGCCTGACGAAAGCCTTGACGATAGCGCCTCGTTCCGGGTCCGGCTTGCCGACAACGGCCGCTTCAGCGACCGCCGGATGAGCTAGAAGACATTCCTCGATTTCCGAAGGCCCGATGCGGAAGCCGGACGATTTGATCAGGTCGTCTGACCGCCCCTTGTACCAGAAATACCCATCTTCATCCCGCACGGCGAGATCATGGGTGCGCATGTAGGGGCCAAGGCGCAACTCGGCTTCCCGTTCAGGACTGTTGAGATATCCGAGATATCGCGTCGGTGCGTCGGATCGGGTGACCACTTCACCGATCTCGCCCGGCCCGACGAGTTGTCCCTCCTCATCAACAAGCAATACCGTATGGCCGGGATAGGCCAGCCCCATGGAACCGGCGCGGCGCCGAAACAGCGCGTCGCAATTGCCGATCAGATGATTGACTTCCGTCATTCCGTAGAATTCGTTGCAAACCACGCCCAGCTCACGTTCGGTCCACTCCAGAACGTCGGCCGCGAGAGCTTCACCCCCGGTGCAAATCACCCGCAGCGACAGATCGAAGCGCTCGCGCGGAGCTGAAACCTGCGCTAGCCGCCGGATTGCGCTCGGAGCGAGGAAGGTGTGCGTCACCTTGTGACGGGAGATGAATTCGAGAGCGCGTTCCGCTTTGAACCGGTCTTCAGACGATACCACCGGGCGTGCCGCCAGCCAGGCGGGAAACAGCATGTCGAGAAGTCCGCCGACCCAGGCCCAATCGGACGGCGACCAGAAGACCGCATCCTCGTCGTCGAGCGAGAGGTTGAAGAACAGGTTGATTGAAGGTCGGTATGAAGCCAGGACACGGTGGCCGTGGAGGATGCCCTTGGGCATGCCGGTCGAGCCCGACGTGTACATCAGCAAAGCCGGGTCGTCCGCGCCGGTCAGCTCGGGGGTGAAATCGTCCGGAGGTTCTGTACGAAGGACCTCTTGCAGGTCAGGTTCGGGACCCGCGCTTTCGACGACCAGAATGTCCGTCAAATGGGGAAAAAGTGACTGGACATCTGCTCGGAACGGAGCCCATGCGGTCTCGGTGGTCAGCAGAACCCGAGCCTGACAATCGTTCAGCGCGTGCGCCAGCGTATCGGGTCCATAGAGCTGCGAAAGCGTGACTGCGACCGCCCCGAGTTTGCAGACGGCCATGTGCGCGATGGCGGTTTCCGGGCGCATGCCGCAGTGAAGGCCGATATAGTCGCCACGGCCAAAACCACGACTTTGCAGGTCAGCCGCCAACGCGCCTGCTGCCGCGTCGACCTCGGCAAAGGTGTAGTCCTCGAGCGACCCATCATCCCGCTCGAAACGCAACGCCAGGCGGTCAGCTTCCCCGATCGCAAGTGCCCGCCCCACCGTCATGGAGTAGATGTTGCTCTCCGGCGGCACGACAATCGCCAGCTGTTCGTCCTGGCGTTCCAGCCCAATTCCGGCGAGCTCCACGTTCGTCCAATTATCGAGTGCTTTCAATAGGATCCTCCACAATCATCACGACAATACCGGGTATTTCCTGCTCGTCCGGCTGGAGAACAAGTGTGCTACCTGAGACTTCCGGATTGGCGATGCGACAGACCGCACCGTTGTCGGCCCCCTCGAACCTGGCAAGTGCAAAACTGCCGTCGGGTCCGTCGGTGCGAAGCTCCAGACGTGCTTTTCCGGATAGCTCTGTCCAACTCGATTGCGAAGCGCCATCCGTCGCCAGATCGCCTGGACACCCGTGTTCAGGTGGAAATGTTGTGCGTCGGCAGCCGCTGCAATATTTCGCAATCGCCAGGCCTGTTCTCAACCCCTCAAGGTAGGGGGCGATGGAGAGATCGCCGATCGTGTACTCAAGCTGGAGGCGGCGCTTCACGGGGCTTGCCCCTGCAGGACGGTCACAGCACAGACAGTGCCCACTCCACCATGGGTGTCGACCACCGCCAACCTCGGAGTTCGCTGCATCTGCAGTCCACGGTGATAGCGCCCTTCCATCTGCTGCGCACAAGCGGCCAATTGTGCAACCCCGGTTGCCCCGACAGGAGCCCCTTGGCCCAGCAATCCACCGGACAGATTCACCGGCAGCCGGCCTCCCGGGGCAAAGCCGCCATCTCGGTGTTCTGCAAGAAATTCGTCTGAGAGTCCCAGGGCATGGATCGCTTGCAACTGCGCGCCCGAATAGGCGTCGTAGACTTCCGCCAATTCGATCTCGCTACCGGGATTGTCCACCCCGGCCATTCGGTAGGCAGAGTCCGCGGCTTTCTGCTTGGCGGCAAAAAAACCGGGATTGGGGCGGTCACCAAGCCGCACGCGATCGTTGGCAACACCGATACCGGATATCCGAGGTGCTTTCATTCGCCGGGACGAAAGAGCCTCCGGCGCTGACAGGATGACCACAGCAGCGCCATCGCTGAGCGGAGAGCAATCAAGACGATGATAGGGGTCAGAAATGATGGGGGAGTTCCGCACTTCATCGATGGTCAGATCAAGCGGCAGATGGGCGTGCGGGTTGTCTTGAGCGTTGCGGCGGTTCTGCACGGCCACGGAGGCAAAGTCGTTGTCTGTTGCCCCGGTCTGTTGCTGGAACGCCTTCGCCGAGAGTGCGTATAGCGCCGTCGCCGACACGCCCGTTGGCCCATCGGTCAATGCGTCAAAGGAGTGACCATATAGCTCTGTTACAGTGCTCGCCTTTAACGCCGAGGCGGTAGCCTCGAACCCTACGACTGCAACATGCCTTGCCAGGCCCGAGAGGATCCACGAGGCGCCGGCGTGCACCGCAAGCTGCCCGGTGGCACCGCCTCCTTCCGCCCGTTGCACGCGAACCTGGCGCAGGCCGAGATCGTCAGCAATTACAGAGGCTGGGTTGAGTTGTAGCGAAAAGAAATCGCTTTCACTTGCGATGACGAGTGAATCAAGATCACCGGTTTCGAGCTCGGCACTTGCCAATGCACGAACGAAGGCCTCACGGACCCAATCGCGAAAGCCGCTGCCGTCCTTTCGACGATTGAAGGCTGTCATGCCAGTACCGGCCACAGCGACCATCGGATCCTCCCAGAGCATCCGAGAAGAACATGTGGCCTCGAAATTTGTCAATACAAATTATTAGAAATGAATAAATCAACCCGCTGCTTTTGAACACCTGATCCGGATCCGGCCGATCTGCGAAATGGTCCGGTGGTCTCCCGACTCAAGACAGCAGCTAGATTACAGTCGGCTGGCTCGCATGTATCGTCGGGCTTCGGAATCCGGCAACGCCTCAACCGCATAGCTGAACGTCCCCTGCTCCCGAACTTCATTGGCGGCGCGCAGAAACCCGCCCAACGCCGCCCGAGCGAACGACCCGCCGACGCTGACACGTTTAACACCCGCTTCAGCCAGTTGCGCAACGGACCATGAGGGACCAGACAATCCCATAACCACGTTCACCGGCTTGCCGACCGAAGCACAGACCATGCGAATTGCTTCAAGATCCGGAAGGCCAGGAGCGTAAAGCACATCGGCCCCGACCTTCTCGAAAGCCTGCAGCCTTGCGATGGTATCGTCGAGATCGCGGGCGCCGTAGAGGTAATTCTCCGCCCTTGCGGTCAGCAGGAAGGGTTTGCCGGCGCAGGCTTCGGCTGCGGCTGCGACCCGTTCGACCGCATGGCTGAAGTCATAGATCGGATGACCCGATACGCCGCTTGCATCCTCGATCGAGCCTCCGACCAGGCCGATGTCCATTGCCTGTCGAACCGTCTCGGCGCAATCCTCGGGCGCATCGCCGAAACCACCTTCCAGATCAGCTGTAACCGGCAATTCGCAGGCGTCCACAATTTCCCGCGCATTGTCCAATATCTCCTGACGACTGATGGTCAGTTGCGAATCGCGAACACCGATCGAAAAGGCCAGACCGGCAGATGTGGTCGCCAGCGCTTCATATCCCAAGCTTTGGAGAATCAGTGCAGAGCCGGCGTTCCACGGATTGGGGACAACGAATGCTCCGTCCCTTTCGTGCAAGGCTCTGAAACGCAAAAACTTCTCATTCTGATCGGTCATCACCACGCCCTCCTCGTTGCAACAAGCCTTTAGAACAAACAGCGAACTTATACAATCCTTCCTTGTGGCCGACATAGGACTTTCGCTCCAGGGCAGAGGTCGTTCCGCGAACTCCGGCGGCATTGTGTTTGTCGCAAAAATGCGCCAGCTTCTGAACATCACCTCCTGCGATATTCAAGACGGTGCAATGGACTGGTCTGAACTGTTCCGGCAGCTAGACACTTTGATCGGCGGAGCCCTCAGCTTCGATCCAGCGGTTTACGACACCTCGCTGATGGACGACCAGAGCCGCCTGGCGTCGATCATCATCGTTTTCGTGGCGGGCATGTCGGTGTTGCTCGGCCAGTGTTTCGCCTTGTTCCTGGTGTCGGCCTCGCCCATTGGCTTTGTGCTTGGACTGGTGTTCAGCGGCGTGTCGCTGACGGTACGCCTTGGGCTTTGGATTGCCATGTCTGTTCTGGTGGCTCGATTGCTCTTCGACATGCCGATTTCCCCGCTGAACTTCATGTCGATCATTTTCATCGCCACCGCGCCGCTGATTTTCGGTTTCCTCGCGGTCCTCCCCAGTATCGGGATCATTATTCTGTATGGCCTCTACGGCTGGACCAGCCTCAACATGATGTTCGGCATGTTCTATGGCGCCCAGGTGCCGTTTCTACCGGCTGCAATCTGTGCCCTGTCCGGATGGGCACTGGCGCTCTTGCTCGAGAGATTGTTCTTTACACGCAGTCGATCAGCCCGCAGTGGCGGTTTCCTCTATGCCAGCCGAGAGATCTCTCGCTTTTCATCGAACCAGATTCTCGATTTCGTCAAGCAGAAGGTGAAGAGCCGGTGAGCGACCTGCAGCAGCTTTTCTTCGGCGTGCTCCTGGTGCTCGGTGCCACCTTGTTCATATCGCTGATCACTGCTCCCTTCGAGGCCATGACGTGGTGGTCTCGCTGGACCGCCAACCCCGATGAGGGGTCCGAAAACACCGGCAAGCAAGACGGGCAGGCACCGGCACCTGCACCACCAATCGGTAAGGCCGTCCTTTTTTACGTAACCGGTATAGGCACCATGGCCGGCGATGTTCATCCGGAAATGGAGCGCGAGTTTCTCCAGGAGCTCAAACGTGCCCTTCCCGAGGTCACGGTCATCGACAATTTCTTCCCCTATTCACCAGCCGGTATCCCGTTGAACGGTCAGCGGATTTTTGCCCGGTTCTGGCAGTTTCTCGGACGTCATCGGGCCCTGGTCACGAAAACATTGATCCGGCTTCGCAATATGTTTCAGGTGCTTGTAGCTGCCGACGGGCGTTACGGGCCCATCTACAGCGCCGGCACCTATGAGACCATGCACGACAAGCTGGTGGCCCGGGGATACACCGAGGCGGTCCACAAACCGATCATCCTCCTTGGCTACAGCGGTGGTGCGGAAATTTCGCTGGGCGCCGCACCCTTCCTGCAATCCGCGTTTCGCAGTCGCCTGACTCTGGTCTCGCTGGGTGGCGTTCTGTCATCCCACGCCGGATTGGCCGCACTTGACAGGCTCGTCCATATCGAAGGCTCCATAGATAAGGTGGCACGCCTCGGCGGAATATTCTTCATCCATCGCTGGCGGCTTTTTGGAAGTTCCTACTGGAACCTCGCTCGCAAACAGGGAAAGTTTCAGAAGATCGCAATGCCTGGCATGGGCCACAACGGCCCGGGCGGCTATCTGGATGGCGCCACCTGCTCCGATGGCAACAGTCGCAACAATCTTGACCGCACGATTTCCGTCATCCAGTCAGTCGTCCGCGCCGAAATAGCAGAAGAAACGGCAGATCCCTGATGACCGACCCGGCCTACCTCAGACACTGGCTTACGCCTTTTTGGCTTCCGTCGCAGTACCGGGAGATGTCGCCTCCTGGTCGTTGAAAGCTATTCGACCGTCTTGCGACAGCAAGACGGCCAGTGGCTTGGTCGGCTGAAAAGCAGAGAAAACGATGACGGCGGCCGCCGTCATGGGCACGGCGAGGATTGCGCCGGCGAGCCCCCAAAGAGCGTACCAGAACGTCAGTGACACCAGCACGACGAACGGGCTCAGATTCAGTGACCGGCCGAACATCCTGGGTTCTACGAACCCGCCGATGAAAATCTGTGAGGCAGTCAGGCTGATCAGGACGATGAGAATTGTATCGATCGAGCCGAACTGCGCAGCCGTCAGCAAAACCGGGAAGGCCACACCGACCATGGAACCAACATAGGGAATGTAGTTCAGAAAGCCGATCGTCACGGCAAAGAAGCCTGCAAAATCAACCCCGATCACCCGCATGGCGATGTAACTGATCAAACCAAGCATGATGTTGACCAGGGTTTTGACCGTCAGATACTCGCCGATGCGCTGGTTGATGTGACCGACCACTTCCATTGCCCGTTTGGCATCAGCCTGGGTACCGGCGGCAATGACGATTTTGCGGCTGAAATGAAGGCGCTCGGCCATCAGAAAACTGGCATAGAGGAACACGACGAACACCTGACCACCCAGGAAGGAGACGGACGTCACCGTGGTTCCAACCAGCTTCTGCAAATCGATTTCGCCCAGCACAAGGTTGCGGATCGTGGCCCAGGACGGTTCATCATCGACACCCAGGAGCGTGGCAATTTCCGTGACGAAAGCGAGAAGCGTTTCCTGGTATCGGGGCGCGAGAGCGATGACTTGCTGTATGTTGGCTGCGAACAGCAAGACCATGACCACGCAAAACAGAACGAAAACCAGCAGAGCGACGACATGGCGCAACCACAGTGGGATGAGCGAACCGATGACTGGAACGCGTCCCAGGCTCGTGGCGGCGGTCGACAGGACGTAGACCGAAATCACCCCGGCCATGACCGGGATGAAGATCGGCTTACCGATGCGCAGCACGTAGCCAACCATGATCGCAAAGGCCAATCCGAAGACGAGATTGCGAAAGCGATTGTTCATGGCGGGCTCCTGCCTGTGAAGACGCACCTGCGTCGGCGGTAGAATAGACCTTTATCGCAAAACTCTGACAAGCCCTTGCTGTCGCCTTGCCGTGGGTTACCGCGCGGAAGCACGCCCCAGACCGGCCGCAGTTCAACCCGCCCCTGTGCGTTCTTGCTTGCGACCCGGCCTGAACCGGGCCCGCGCCTTTTCGCGCAAAGTCTGGAAGAAGGCATACAAGACCGGAATCATGAGCAGACCAACGGTGCTATCGATGATCATACCAAAGAAGACCGGGTACCCGATGGACATACGACCGGCTGCCCCTGCGCCGCTCGACAGCACCAGCGGAAGCACTCCGACAATGAAGCACAATCCGGTCATCGTTACGGGGCGAAAGCGCAGTCTGGCCGCGGCTATGGCAGCTTCGTGGATGTCGGCTCCATTTTCGCGAGCCTCCTTCGCAAACTCGACCACCATGATCGCTTTTTTTGCAGCCAGCCCGATCAGCAGCACCATGCCGATCTGGGTGTAGATGTTGTTGTCGAGCGAAGCCACGAAGGTCAGCGGAAGCAACGCTCCGAAAACAGCGAAGATCGTTGATGCCATAACCGACATCGGCAAGGTCCAGCTCTCATATTGGGCCACCATGCACAAGTAGGCGAAGAGCACAGCAAGCACCAATATGTAGGTCACCAACGCTCCGGCTTCGACTTCTTGCAACGTGACGCCGGTCCAGGCGATGCCGAAGTCGTCTGGCAGCGTTTGATCGGCGATCGCCTGCATGGCGGCAATCGCTTCACCGGAACTGACCCCATCCGGCAATTGCCCGCTGATCGACGCAGCCTCGAACAGATTGTAGCGCTCGATCGTTTCTGGCCCGAGCGTCGGCTGCCGGCTGATCAGCACCCGCAGCGGAAAGGTGTCGCCATCCGCATTCTTGACGTAGATGTCCTCTATATTCTCAAGCGAATGGCGGTAATCGGCGTCCGCCGAAATCACCACCCAGTAAACCCGGCCATCCTTGATGAAGTTGTTGACGTAAAGCGAACTCAGATGCGCTTGCAGCGCTGTGAAGATATCGCTGATATCGACGCCCAAGGTCTCCGCACGATCGCGATCGACCGAGAGAAAGTACTGCGGCGAATTTGCGGAAAAGCTGCTGTTGACCTGGCTGAATTCGGATTGACCGTTCAAGGCAGTCAGAAAGGCGTTCTTGGCGGCCTCCAACTTGTCGACATCATCACCGGAATAGTTGAGCAGTTGAGCGGAAATGCCTCCCGTCGACCCCAGGCCGTGGATTGACGGGATGGGAAACACGAACCCCGTCGCCTCCGGCAGCGCGTTGATGCCCGACCTTAAATTGGCGACGATGCTTTGCCATTGCAGTTCGGGCGTCTTTCGCTCGTCCCAGGGCTCGAGGCGCAAGATCGCCATGCCGCCGTTTGATTGCGACCCGGTGATGACGCTGAAACCGGAAACCGTTGTTACAGTTTCGACACCCGGGGTGGCCTGCGCAATGTCGGTAACCTTTTCCAGCACAGCCTGGGTACGCCACAGCGATGCGCCGTCAGGCAATTGAATGCTGGCTATCAGAACGCCATTGTCTTCTGTCGGCAGAAAACCCGTTGGAATGGTTCGAAACATGTAAACCGTGCCGGCTGCGAAGGCGAGTACGATCACCATCGCAAAGGCCATGTGTCGCAGCAGAAATCCAACCACCCTGGCATAAAGATCTCGTACGTTCTCCGTGAGGCGCGGTATCAGGCGCAACGGCCCGGCCGGCTTGCCCGTCGACCGACTAAGCAGGCTGGCACAAAGGGCGGGTCCCAGCGTCAGTGCGTTTATAGCCGATAGTGCAAACGCAAAGACGATTGTCAGCGCGAACTCCAGGTAGATCTTCCCCGTGATCCCCGGAAAAAAGCACACCGGCACGAATACCGCTGCCAGGACGAAAGTCGTCGCAATGATTGGCCGCGTCACCTGGTGAAGAGCCTTGCGCGTCGCCTCCCGCGGATCGAGCCCCTCCTCTTCCATGATGCGTTCGGTGTTCTCGATAATCACGATGGCATCGTCGACAACCAGTGTTATGGCGAGAACAATGGCCAGAAGCGTAATCATGTTGGCGCTGAAACCGATCAGATAGATCATTGCGACAGCGCCCAATAGCGACACCGGGATCGCTATGGCGGGAATGAGGATCGCACGGGCACTGAGCAAAAACAGAAATGTGACGCCGATCACCAGCAATCCGGTCATACCGAGCGTAAAAATGATATCGTCGATCGAGATCCTGACGGATGTTGTTACGTCATAGGCGATTTCGTAACTGACGCCCGATGGGAACTTCTCGGCCAGTTTCTCGAGTTCGGCAAAGACCTGATCGGCGACTTGCAGGGCGTTGGCCCCGCTTGCCTGGTAGATGGCGACGGCCGCTGTTTCCTGGTTGTTGTATTTCGACGAAGCTGAGTAGTTTTCTGCACCCAGTTCGACCCGGGCGATATCCTTCAAGCGGACCAGCGATCCGTCCGTGTTGGAAGAGACGATGATATTCTCGAACTCCTCCGCGGTGTCCAGAAGCCCCTTTGCTTCAAGTGTGAACTGAAAATCGGGCCGATTGCTCCCAAAAGGTGGCGCACCGACCTGCCCGGCGGCAGCCTCGACATTCTGGTTTTCTATTGCTGTCGAAAGGTCACTCGCGGTGATGCCGAGAGCAGCCATCCTTCGCGGCTGCATCCAGACACGCATGCTGTATTCCAGCGCACCCAGCTGACTGACCGTTCCGACCCCGTCTATTCGGCTCAGCGGATCCTGTACGAAGTCGGTAGCGTAGTTGCTCAAGAACAACGCGTCCCGGGACTTGTCCGGCGACAGCAGGTTGATCACCAGCATCATGTCGCCGTACCGCTTCGACGTTTGAACCCCCTGCTGCAAAACGGAGGCGGGAAGAACCGGATTGGCAAGCGCTATGCGGTTTTGCACATTGACCGCAGCAATGTCAGGATCGGTGCCTATTTCGAAGGTCACTCGGAGCCCGTAGCTGCCGTCATTGCCGCTTGATGAGGACATGTAGATCATGCCCTCGACGCCGTTGATCTGCTCTTCCAGCGGAGTTGCCACCGCTTTTTGAACCAGTGCTGCGTTCGCACCCGGATAGCTCGTTGAAACATAGACTTCGGGTGGCGCGATGTCGGGATATTGCGAAACCGGGATGAGTCGGATGGCGATCAGGCCAACAATGACGGTGACGACGGCAATAACAATCGCGAATTTGGGTCGATCGATGAAATAGTCGGAGATCATCCTTGCTTTTGGCCCTCGACCGCATGCGGTTTGACCTTACCGCCCTCATGAACCTTCTGAAGCCCCTCGACAATCACCTTCTCACCAGCCTTTAGGCCCTTCTCGACAATCCAGTTGCCGGCAAGTTGGGCGCCGAGGGTCACGTCGCGCCGCTCAGCAACATCCTTGTCGTCAACCACAAAGACAAAATGTCCCTCATTGTCGAGTTGCAGCGCCGCCTGCGGCACAGTGATGACGGGCTTTGCGCTAGGGTCCTCGAGCTGAATGGTCACGAATTGCCCCGGTATGAGAACAGCGTCCGGATTGGCGAAAGTGGCCCGCAGCTTGATTGTGTCAGTGGCCTGCTGCACCACAATATCGACGTAGCTGACCGCCCCGACTTCTCCATAGTATTTCCCGTCAGCCAGAGTGATTCTGGCACTCAGTGACGATGTATTGCCGGCAATTAGTCCCTTGCGCTGTTCGTCCAGCAGCTCAATCTCGCTGATGAAGAAAACCACGTGAACCGGATCGACGCTGTTGATCGTCGCAAGAACGCCGCTGTCAGGGCCGACCACGTTGCCGGTATCGATCGCGCTGATTCCAATGCGGCCGTCGAGCGGGCTGAAGATGTCGGTATAATTCAGGTCGATCTGCGCCGCCCGCAGCTCCGCCTTGGCTTTAGCGGTCGCAGCTTGATCAACCCCGAGTGCAGCAACTGCCGCGTCGACCGTCGACTGCGGTACATCGCCTTGTTTATGAAGCACTTTTTGTCGCTCGAGATACAACTCGGCGTTCTTTTGCGTTGCCTCGGCTCCTTCAACATCTGCTTTTGCCTGTGCGACACTGGCCTGGTAGGGAGCTTTCTCGATCTGATAGAGAAGATCACCCGCCTTGACGAACGAGCCGTCCTCAAAATTCTGCTTCTCCAGAAATCCTGTGACACGGGCTTGAAGGTTCACGGTGGTGATCGCCGAAACGCGGGCCACGTAACTCCTGCCGGCCTCTGCGACTTTCTCTTCAACTGTCGCCACCACGACACTCGGAGCGGTCTTCTCTTGCGCCTGTGCGAAGAGATGAATCGTTCCGCCAAACAGCAATAAAATGCCAGACAACAATCCGATTGCCGCTCGGGTCATTGGCCCACCTCCTGGGAATCGCCGCGATGTGCAGCCGATTATGTGCAGCTTTCCGGCGGTCAAACAACTGCACCGGTTGTTTCGCCTCTCGATCATGTCCGGATTCGTGACAAGGTCGTCAAACGGCCATATTTGGCACTATTCATTCCATGCCTGCGCCGAATTCTCGGTGCACCCTTTTCTGATGGATCAGGGAAACTTTACGGGGCGGGATTGGAGCTAACAGGATGCGAGCCGGCTTTGCGTCGGTTTCGTCAAATGTATCGCAGACTCTGCCCGAATCATGTCGATGATTGCGTTTCCGGATCCGCTTTTCCGACTGCTGTCGGTCTGAACCGCAAGCTCATGCCGCTCTTGGCCAGACGTTTCCAGCAGCATCCAAAAAACCAAAGCAAGTTCTTGGATTTCATAGAAAATAATCCATCTCGTGGAAAACTATGAATGCTGAAACAACTGATATCACCGAATTGTGCAAGTCTCGTCGCTTTAAATGAAAATACCGCATACGCATATAATCTGTGAGGACCGGTTGATTCGAGCCGGTTTGGAGATTGTTTGTGCGCAAGGAGCGCGGCAATGCAGGTCTCGACGCAAGAAACCCTGAACCAAATACACCGCACCAAGGTCGACCACCCCGAGTATCGCGATCACGAGAGGGTTGTGTTCGGCAATGATCCGGAGACGGGTCTTTCAACCATCATCGCGGTTCATGACACACGTCTTGGCCCTGCTATGGGTGGATGCCGAATGTGGCCCTATGATAGCCTGGAAGAAGCCCTGAACGACGCGCTCAGGCTGTCCCATGGCATGACCTACAAGAACGCGGTAGCCGGCCTGAATTTTGGCGGTGGTAAGGCCGTGATCCTCGGCCATCCCGGTAAACACAAAACTTCTGAGTTGTTGGCATCGTTCGGCCGTCACGTTGATCAGCTTGGCGGAATTTACATCACCGGTGAGGATGTCGGTTTGACCCCCGCCGACATGGAAGTCATCGCCCGGGAAACCGAACATGTTCGCGGAACCTCCCAGACCCGCAGGGGCGACCCCTCGCCCTACACCGCACTTGGGGTGTACCACGGGATCGTGGCAGCGCTTGACCATGCTTTTGCGGACCGCGATCCCCGAGGTCGGATCGTCTCGGTTCAAGGGCTGGGGAACGTCGGCTTTGCCCTCGCGCGCCTCCTGCATCAGGCTGGCGCCAAACTGGTTGTTTCCGACATCAATGCCGACGCGGTCAGGCGTGCGGTGCACGAGTTCGGAGCCGAAACGGTCGATCCGGAGGACGCTCATCGTGTCCGAGCCGATGTGTTTGCCCCTTGTGCGCTCGGATCGATACTCAATGACGAAACCATCTCTGACCTGGAAACACCGATTGTCGCCGGAGCTGCCAACAATCAACTGGCCGAAGGCCGGCACGGAGTGGCCCTCATGGAGCGCAGCATCCTTTATGCACCTGATTATGTGATCAATGCGGGCGGTGTGATCTGCCTGGCGGGAGATCAGGTAAGTGACACCGCTTTGGAAACAAATGTACGAGGGATAGGCAGAACGCTGGCTAACATCTTTGCTCAAGCCGAAAGCGAAGGCAAAACCACAACCGACGTCGCTGATCGCATGGCCGAAGAGCGTTTGGCTTCCGCTGCAGAACGGCCCTGAGCCGCTACCAGCCGGCGCCGCCCCAAGCGCCGGAACACAGTATTTGCAGTCAGTTGGCCCGTTTGTGGCCGAGCTTCATCTTTTTGGCCAAGCGGGAGCGTTTCTCCGCATAGGCGGGAGCCACCATCGGATAGCTCGCCGGGAGATCCCACTTCGCTCGATAAGCCTCCGGTGTCAGGCCGTGATAGGTCATCAGGTGACGTTTCAACGATTTGAATTTCTGACCACACTCAAGACAGATGAGCACGTTTTCTTGTACCGACTTGCGTACGCTGACGGCTGGTTTTGCGGCAGGCTCGGTGCTTTCACCCTCGCCCTGTGCAGTGGTTCCGAGAGCGGCATGCACGTTGGCAATCAGTCCAGGCAAATCACCCGTCTGTATGACGTTATTGCTGACATAAGCGGCGACAACGTCGGCCGTGAGCTCAACCAGGAGTTCGTCTCTCACCGGGTCCTTACCCAAATTCGCTTTCTCTGTAGACATTTCCTATTCATCCTTCCAGGGCAGCGCTTCAGTGTTCATATACATGATGGAGCTCCCATAACAATGTCTCTCGATCTCGGGTTGACCAATCTATATTTTGTATTTTCACGAAAGTTTACTTATCTGCAGAATACCTTAGCATTTTCATGCATTACTTACCAATAAATTATGGTCACATTGGGATTACAACGCGATCTAAACCCATTCTGAGCAATTTCACATGAACACTACGGTGATTTGCAGCAATTTTCGACACCTGGTGCAAAAGCCAAGCCCCTATCCACAACAAACTTCTGCGAGTTTGAGTTGTTGATCTTCAACCCCAGTCCCCATGAAGGTCCACTTCAAACGACTTTGCCTGCTCGCCTCACTGCCGATAGACAAAAGTCGACAGGCTTTATCCTGTCAACGCAACCCAAGGTGTGGTTTGCGAATTCTTGGCCGGAAAGCAAAAAAGCCTGCCATACGGGCAGGCTCAATTGCGTGGCTATCGAATCGCTTGTGACTCACAAATCGGAAGTCCTGTGGGCGTTGAAGCCATTATATGCGCTCGCGAAGGACAGCATCGGCCAAGACCGGTCATGTTCGCTGCCACTGGAGTCCGTATAGTGAATGCGCATTTCCAGTTCGTGGCCATCATTGTCCGAAAACGCATTCACAAGCGCTTCGGCTGCCGGCCCGGAGAAAGTGCACACCCCGGACTCCAGGCAATCATATTTGCGCAGGTTCCATATGGGGAACCCATCCCGGGCGAGATAGAACTCGCCGTTTTCAAAAGACAGTCCCTCGGCGATGTTGAACTCAACTCGCAACCCGTTCCGTTCGGGAATCACAAATGCCGCAATGGAGCCGTCCAGGTTTCCCGGCTCTGCGACGTCAATGAACTGCATGTAGCACCCCACCCCCGCATAGGGTTCGGAGTGTTCCTGGCCCTCGCAAACCGAAACCCAATGTCCGAGACCTTCGGCCTGGGATAAGTTGGCCGCATTGAAGCCGATCGTGGACTGGGCTGCGACCGGTTCGTAGTTGGCAGCCGTCAGCACGCCAACCGCTATCGCTCCGGCAGCCAGCGCTGCCGCCGCAGTTGCCTTAACACCCATTTTCTTGACTCCGCTTTTCTCAAAAAGCCATGCTAAATCTTATGCTTGGGCACTTTATTTAAAGGCCCAACGCCTGCATGTTGGCGTCAATTTCATATGGGAACCAAATTCGCCACAACAAGAGCTGATAACGGATTTGTAAATCACATTTTTTGGAGCAGCGTCCATCGAAGCCTATTTGCTCAGGCTTGGATCGGCCTTGGCGTCAGGGGCTCGCCAATAGGACTTGCGGTGCTCAGCAGACTTTGGCTCAGTGTGCGCAATCTTTACCGCATCGGCCTCAATTGGGCTTATGGTCTCTGTTCAGTTCATTGGCGACCGCGACCTTCGCAGTCCAGGCCTGAAAGCAAGGGTTACAAGTCGTTCGAGTCTCCAAATCCCAGCAAGATAAGGAACATATCATGAACGAAATGACCGATAAACCGCCTGATTTAGCGCCTCAAAAGCTTACCGGAATTTAATGGAATACTTACTGAGATTTAATCTTGGAGACATTGTTTTCTCCCAATTCGCGCCGATATGAGAAGCAACGGAACAGACAGCAAATCGCTGTTGTAGGGAAAAAGAATTTAGACCGCCGATGGTCTCGTTCGATTGGTCGAAAGAGCTTCCGGCGCTGGCCTGCAACACCGCATTCAGCGTCCTGCCAACGGCATCGACGCCTGCGGAAAACTGTTCCTCGAAAAGAAAGCCAATTTCATGACCGCTCCGCGGGCATGGGCTTTCTAAGTCCCGCAATGCATCGAGATCCGCCCGTCTGGTGCATTGCGGGGCTTCCTGGATTTTTCCTGATAGACCGGTTCTGGACTAACTCGCCCAGTGTCACGAATGCCTGCGCTGGCGAAGGTGCATCACCAGATCAATACCGAAGTCGGCGAGGCCCAAGAAAAAGGGCAGACCGGCGGCCTGCCCTATACTTTGCTGAACCCTGACTGCGCGTTTTCCGTTGGAAGCAACGTTGCGCAGTGATTGTTCGCTGTTATTGCTTGCTCCAAGATCCAGCAGCGACACCAGAGAAACCGACCGGACTACAGCCGTCCGTCTCCCTTGGACCTGGATATGGGAAGGCGATTGCGACCTTACCATGGCCTTTTCATTACGATTACGTAACCTTCCGCTCCGCCAACGCACGAAGAGATCAGTGCGGCAGAAGCGCTCAGATTCGTTCCACGATCTGGCCATCTCGCATTGCCAGGATCGTTCCTTCCGGAAGAGGCTCCCAGCCTGTATCGGTCAGCGGCACGCTGGCAACCATGACACCCTTCGTTTCGGCAACCGGCCAGCGGATATCGAGCCCTTGCACGACTTCTCGCGTATCTCCAAGGCAGAGACCTGGTGGACGGGCTGGCCCGAACACGCCGTTCTGTTCGAACCGCCGCCGGTGGCCGTGAGCGAACAAAACATCGCCGTCGGAGTAGAGGAAATTGGCCGACCCCAGCGCCCTAAGGTCCTGTGCGGTGCGCCCGATGACCTCAAGACGATCGCTAAGAGTTGGTACCTCGCTACCTGCGCTGTGCCAAAGCGCCGCCAATCGCTGGAGCAGCAGGCAGAATGCGTGCTCCGAATCCGTTTCGCCAACCGGACGAAACTCGATGCCCTCGAACGGCAGGCGCTTGTCGATATCCGGGAGGCTGCCATTGTGCGCGAAGACATGCATCCGTCCACCCAGTTCACGCCGAAACGGATGCGTGTTGACCAGTGTGGGTGCTCCAATGCTCGCATACCTGACATGAGCGATGGTACAATGGCTGCGCAGTCCGTGTGTTTCCAGAAATTTGATCCAGGGGCTTCCAGCCGCCGGCAGAGCCTCTCGCACCAACAGAACATCTTTGTCGTCATAGTAGGCGATACCCCATCCCGAGCGGTTGGCATGGGAGCCGCCGCCGTGATCGGAGAACTCCTCCAGGCTGCAGAAAATCCGCACTGGAATCGACGTGGACACCCCGAAAAGTTCGCACATTTTCCGACCTCCCTACCCTTCGATGCTGCGCGCCATGCCCAGCAGTCACAAGGGTGGCACACCCGCTTCTCCGTCGCAACTGCGACCTACTAAATAAAGCATATATTTCATTGGGTTACCGGATACTGAGCGATTTTTGCGAGCAAATCTCTGGCCGTTCATATCGAAACGCCGAAGCGCCAGGCGGAGCTCATTTGCAAAATCATTTCAATGGGTTAAAATTTGTTAACTACGATTCGTTCCGCGTCTTGCTATGCAGGGGTCAAGAAGACACCAGCCGACACAGCAACCACTGTGACAGGATCGCATGAAACTGGACAAGCTTTTCGAACTGCCTTTTCCACCAAGCCATGTCTATGACGCCTGGGTGTGTCCGGATACGGTGATACCGCCGGCAACGCGCACGGATATCAATCCCACGGTCGGTGGCCACTATCGCCTCTACGTCGAAATGGAAGACCGATGCTCGCGCGCCGAGGGCGTGTTCTTTGCCGTCGAACCCGAGCGTCGCGTGCGGTACACTTGGGAGTGGGATCGCGATGGCGAGATTACCGAAATAGACGTTACTTTTGACGACGGGGCGGAAGGTACGACACTGCACATTCAGCAATCGGGTTTCCGCAGCGAAGCCAGTCGGGACCTGCAGGACAGCAGCTGGGACGACTATGTGGAGCAACTGTCTTCGCTTCTGCAGCAGCGGGCAGCTCTTCCGATCTCCGCCTGAGGCCTCTTCCGGTCTCCGCCTGTGGCCTGATCCAGTCTAAATCGACAAGTGCAGCGCGCCTTCGAGTTTGCCGACCAGTTCGTCGATTTGCTCGTCAGATATGATGAATGGAGGCGCCAACAGAATGTGGTCGCCCAGACGCCCATCGATCGTGCCGCCCATGGGGTAGCAAATAAGGCCCGCATCAAAAGCCGCCTTCTTCACGGCCTTGTTCACACCGCGTTCCGGGGCAAATGGCCTCTTTTCCTCGCGGTCTTCTACCAGTTCCAACCCACGAAAGAGACCGCGGCCACGGATGTCGCCGACGTGCGGATGCTGTCCAAAGACCTGTTCCAGGGCCGCCTGAAGTTTGTCGCCCTGTTCCTGAACCCGAGCGACAAGGTTGCGCTCGATCAACGCTCGCGTAACCGCCAGGCCGGCTGCGCAGGAAACGGGATGCCCCATATAGGTGTGACCGTGCTGAAAGAAGCCCGTGCCGTTCTCGATCGCATCGTAGATCTCGGAACTGCAGAGCATCGCGCCGATCGGCTGGTATCCCGCGCCCAAACCCTTGGCAATCGTCACCATATCGGGCGCGATATTCTCCTGTTCGAAGGCGAACAATGATCCTGTTCTACCCATTCCGCACATGACTTCATCAAGGATCAGCAGAATTCCATGGGCATCGCAGATCTCGCGGATACGCTTGAAATAGCCGTCCACCGGCGGAACCGCGCCCATGGTCGCACCGACAACCGGTTCTGCCACGAACGCCATGACGGTGTCCGCACCGAGCCTGTCGATTTCTGCTTCCAGCTCATTGGCCACCCGCTGACCATAGTCGTAATCGGTCTCCCCATCCTCCTTGCCGCGATAGGGATAGCACGCAGATACATGGGAGGTTTCGATCAGCAGCGGCGAAAACTGCTGGCGCCGCCATTCGTTGCCACCAGTCGCCAGCGCCCCCAACGTATTGCCGTGGTAACTCTGCCGCCTGGCGATCACGCGATGCCGATGCGGCTGACCGATCTCCAAAAAGTATTGTCGCGCGAGTTTGATTGCGGCTTCCACAGCCTCGGAGCCGCCACTGACGAGATAGACCCTGTCGAGGCCGCCAGGGGCATTTTCAATCAGGAGGTCGGCCAAGGCCTCCGCCGGTTCAGACGTAAAGAAACCGGTATGCGCGAAAGCGACCTTGTCCAGTTGCTGTTTTATTGCTTCCGCAATATCCGGGTCACTGTGACCAAGGCAGGAAACGGCGGCGCCGCCGGATCCGTCCAGATACCGTTTGCCCTCGCGATCGATCAGATAACAGCCCTCACCGGCCGCCACGGTTGGTATGGTGGCCTTTGTGCTACGGGGAAATATATGACTCATGTTAGCGTCCATTCAGAGTGCTGTACCATCGGGTAACCGCGCTCATCTGTCAGTCGGTTTGTCTCGAACCGGTCCGTTGCCAATTTGAAACATATGTATCAACCTTTCGCAATAGCGATTTCATACGTTTCAAAAAGAATAGGAAAGTCGGCCGAGACGAATTTGGTTGCCGTCAATTTTCTGGCATAATGTGGCCCTAGAATGAAGGTCGATGCGGGCTTCGCAGCAGCGGTCACCAGCGGAGGCACAGGCCGATGACCGCGGTTGTCGATGCATCTCATGTAGAGCAACTTCGGCGCGTTGCCATGAGCACAAAGCTATTGTCTGGACCTAGAATAGAAATCGGCAAGGCGATGTTCATCGCGGGTTTCCGGCAACAGCATTCGCCCGACGAAGCGGACCGCGCGATCCAGCGACAATGGCGCCGCCTGTGGCCCTACTTGGGCAGCCTCCCCAATCAGATCGGAACGGTCACCTACGGATTGCAATACGGCGAGACCAAGGACCACTCGTCCGACTATATGTGCGCCGTCGAAGTCGACGGTTTCTCGGGGCTTCCGCCGGAACTCGACCGGGTGCAACTGCCGGAGCAAACCTACGCGGTTTTCGCGCACGACGGGGACGTCACCACACTGCCACAGACCCGAACAAGCGTTTGGAACGACTGGTATCCGCGGTCAGGTTACAGCGCTGCACAAACACCAGCCTTTGAACGCTATGGAGAAGCGTTTGACCCAGCTTCCGGGCAAGGCGACATGGAAATCTGGTTTCCGATCAAATCTTGAGGCGCGCTCTTGCGCTTGTCGATCAGCCAGCTTCGGCTTTGTCCGCTGCTGCTTCAGACCCTTCCTTTCCGATATCCCTCAACCTTTCCTGCAGAGAAAGTCGGTCAATGCTGGATATCGGCAGGCTCGTGAAAATTGAAATCCGGCTGTGGAGCATGCGGTAACTGTCCATAAATGCCTGCCGGATCTCTGCTTCTGTGCCTTCGGCGGTCGCTGGATCAGGAACGCTCCAATGGGCCGTCATAGGCTGACCAGGCCACACCGGGCAGGCTTCATTGGCCGCGTTGTCACAAACCGTGAAGACAAAATCGAGATCGGGCGCATCAGCATTGGCGAATTCGTTCCAGTCCTTGGATCTGGCGAAGGACGTGTCGTGGTTCAGACCCTTCAGAAGATCGATGGTTTTGGGATTGACCTCCCCTCTGGGAGTTGAACCGGCAGAATAAGCCTCGAACCGGCCCGCGCCGAGACGTTTGAGGATGGCCTCCGCGATGATCGAACGGGCGGAATTGGCCGTGCACAAAAAAAGGACGTTGTAAGCCTTCGTCGTCACCCTCTCACCTCCTCAGCATGTGAACGCGATTTCATCAATGACTGGCTGGCACAGCTCGGGGCGGCCCCCACAGCAGTCCTCCATGAGATAACCGAGCAAGCCGCGTATGCCGTCAAAATCTGCAAAGTAACGGATGCTGCGCCCTTCGCGCCTGTTCCGAATAATGCCAGCATTCAGCATGATGGCGAGGTTGGCTGACATGGTGTTTTGGCGAATGCCGAGTTCCTTGCCAATCTCTCCGGAAAGCATGCCCTCCGAGCCTGCCGTCACCAGCAATCGAAACACATCCATCCGGGTTTCCTGGGCAAGCGCGGAAAGCGCCTGCAGCACATCTTTTTTATCCATACATCATGATTAATGGATATAAATTTCGTTTGCAAGCTGATGCCCGATAGCTCACACCGACGGTGTGAGGTCCGATGCCGAATCCGTCGAGGACGAAAGGGTGGACACCTGCAGAGCCACCGATCACAAGCGACGGTCTCCGTACTGGTCGAGAAGAGGAAGCAATCCGTGTACACGCTCTATTTCGCTCCGGACAACGCATCGCTGATCGTTCGGATCGTCCTTGAGGAAATCGGCGCAGGTTACACTGCCAGGCCTGTCGACAGGTCGGCACGGGAACAGGAGAGCGAGGCCTATCGCAAGCTCAATCCAAATGGTCTGATTCCGGTTTGCATCATGGACGGTGAGCCCGTTTTCGAGACCGCTGCAATTGTCCTTTCGCTTGCGGACCGTCATGGCGAACTGGCACCGAAACCGGATGATCCCGCGCGTCCGGGTTTTCTGAAATGGCTGTTCTTCCTCAGCAACACGGTTCACACCGACCTGAGAATGCTGTTTTACCCGACCCAATATGTCGGAGCGGACGACGCGCACCAGCAGGCTCTGAAATCGCAGGCATGGGACCTGTTGCGGCGCCACCTGAAACAGCTCGAACATCACTATGCAGAATCGAACGGCGCCTACCTGCTGGGTCCTGATCCGAGCATTGCCGACATCTATCTGGGGTTATGCCTTCGTTGGCCGCAGCTATATCCGCCAAGCGATCGGGGCCATTTCAATCTCGAAGAGTTTCCAGCGCTCTCCCGAATGGCGGCCGAGTTGCAGGAACGCCCGGCAGTGGTTCGCTCCTTTGAAGCCGAAGGAATACCTGCCCCGTTCCTTACGGATGCAAAATATCCGGACGGAAGCAAAGGGGCGCCGACATGAACCCGCGCCTGGGTTGCGGCGCAGCCATTTTTGACAGCCGAAACCAACTGCTTCTTGTTTGCCGACGAAGGCCGCCGGAGGCTGGCTGTTGGGGCCTCCCTGGCGGCAAAGTGGATTGGCTGGAGGGAACGGAAGACGCGGTGAGGCGAGAAGTGCTGGAGGAACTTGATGTAGAGATACGCTTGACCGGTCTGATCTGCGTTTCCGAGCTGCTTGATTCGGAGGCCTCGTTGCACTGGATCGCTCCGGTCTACGGCGCGGAAATCAGTTCCGGCGAACCGCGATTGATGGAGCCTCAAGCACTGTCGGCCTTTGACTGGTTCAGCATGGATGGCCTGCCTGAACCGCTGACGATCGCAACCCGGCAAATGCTTGAAACCATTCGCCAGTCGGCTCCGTCGAAATCGGTCTGAAGGGTTTTCGAGACCGTCGCCATTCGCAGGCGGCGCGTTACACCGTGACTTCTCGCCAGCGGCATGCAATGCAATTGATCTGAAACCCGACGCACCTGGATGCCTGTGAATGCGGATACCCGCGCCGACTGCAGCTCTGACATTTGGATTCCTCGCTGCTTTCTTCTGGGGAACGCACAGCGTCATAGTCCGCTACCTCGCAAGCGACCTGCACGGCCTCACGATAGCGACGCTAAGGCTCTACGTGGCGATTGTCGCATTGTTTGCGATGCTCAAACTGCTGCGGATCCGTATATTCATCGACCTGCGAGACCGAAACCTCATCATCGCTTCGCTGTCGACCGCCATCAATTATGTTTTCTTCCACATTGGCCTGGAACATACCGGGGCCGCAAATGCGATGATGCTTGAAAACACGGCGCCGCTTTTCGTGCTGCTGTTCATGGTGATCTTTGCCGGCACCCGCATCGGAAAGCTCGAGATCCTGGCTACGGCAATCGCTTTAGCAGGTGTTTTCCTGACCATCGGAGGCGACCTTTCCGTCGGTGGCGAACGGCTCCAGGGAGATCTCCTGGAAATCATCGCAGGAGCGAGTTGGGCGGGTTTCATGATTGCCAGCAGCCGGGCACTTATGACGACCACCGACACCGGTCAGCGGCTGAATTTTCTTTTCGGTGTGTTTGTATGCTCGGCCGTTCTTCTCACGCCCAGCATGTTCCTTCATCCCATTACGGCAACCGCCGCTGATATCTGGTGGTTGCTTGCATTGGGGATCTTCCCGACTGCACTGGCCTATTACTTTTGGTACGAGGCCGCGGCGAGAATTTCCGCCCTTTCCGCTTCGCTCCTCTTCACTCTCTCCGTTGTTTTCACCTTCATCAACGCGGCGGTCTTTCTTGGTGATCCGCTAACCCTCAACGCAGTGCTCGGAGCGTGCATGATTCTGGCGGCGGTGCTCTTGACCAATGCTGCCGAGCGCCGCCGCAACAGGACTGCCGATGGCGATTGATCCGCTGGACAACTATTGCCCACGCATTCTCGATACGGCCGTCTCGAAGGCCGGCTGTGCAGCAATTGCGTCGGCGTAAGCGTGCCCCAGTTTCTGGCCGGCCGTCACATCCACCGGATAATGCACGCCAGCGATGACGCGACCAAAGCCGACCTGATTGGACAAATCCATGAGGGCTTGTTCATGCTCTGGAAAGATCTCCGCCAATAGACGGCCATAGACAGTTGCGCGGATTGAATGCCCGCTCGGATACGCGGCCACAGGCCTCGCGTCTCCGACCGGCTTCACCCGCTCGTCGACCTGGAACGGACGCGGTTCATCGTAGACGGCCTTGACCGCATCGTAGTCCGCACGCACTTCATCAATGATCGCGTCGAAGGTTGCAGCAAGGTCCTTGCCGTCGACCGAATACAGAGACTCGTTCAGGATGGATGCGAAACGCTGGAGATCCAGTGGCGTCTCCACGAACGCCACCTGTTCGGGCGTGCGTGTTTTCTGAAGCCAAAGGACAATATCCATCTGAGTGGTGTGTTCAGCCGAATCGCGCGCCGGAGGCGGGCCGATCAACGTCACCCCGTCAACCGCGTCGTCGGGAAGGAAAACAGCGTCGGCTGCCCTTAGCGGAGCCGCTGAAACGACAATGATAAGGGCCGCCATCATGGCTCGATGACAAAATCTGTTCCACATTTTCGTCTTTCCTCCTGTCAAAAAAGGGCTGCCGATAAAGTGCCGCCCAGGTTTTGTCAGCATGGTGGGTGCTGCACCCTTCAGGTGGGGTGTTTCGGAGCCATTTTGTAATTAAATCGCGGTAAGGATTCACCAAATGGCCCAAATCCGACAGTGCTTCATCGCGAGCAATGAAACCAAGTGAGTAAAATGGACCGAGATGCTTTTGACGCGTATTGCGGTAGCCTGAAAGCAACCACCCATGTTGTACAGTGGGGCGGTTCATCAGTCTGGAAGGTTGGCGGCAAGATTTTTGCCATTTGCTCGACCTGGGGTGAAGGCTCGCACAATCGCATCAGCTTCAAATGCAGCGACCTTGGCTACACGATCCTGTGCGAACAGGACGGCATTGTGCCGGCACCCTACCTTGCGCGGGCAAAATGGGTGCAGATCGAAGATGCAGGGGCCATGAGCAACGACGAATTGAAGCGCTATATCGAAACCGCGTATGTCATCGTCATGGGAAAATTGACCCGCGCGCAACGCGCAGACCTTGGGCTGGAGTTGCCGCAACGCTTATGACGATACCCGAAAACCGCTGATGTCATCCGGTGGCAGGAGCGCGCCGAACGCGGAAACAACCTGTGCGGAAAGCTGGTGTGCATGCTTGCAGGCCTCGCCGGGAGCACACCCACTTACCCGGGCCGCCAGGTAGCCTGCATTGAACGAATCGCCCGCACCCGTTGTATCGACAAGACTTTCGACGACTTTTGCCGGAACCGAATGCCTTTCTGCCTCGGTCACGACCAGGCAAGGATGCTCGCCATCCTTGACCACAACTTCCTTGACGCCGTAGCCGCGGTAGCGAGCGGCGGTCGCTGCGAGATCAGCATCGGCGAACAAATCCGCGTCGTCCGGATAGGTCGGGAACGCGCGAGTTGACACCCGGGCCGCTTCCTCCAGCCAATATTTCATCTCCTCGGCGCCGGCCCACAGTCTCGGGCGAATATTCGGGTCGAACGACACCGAAGCGCCGCGGGATTTCGCTTCACCAAGGCACTCGACCAGCGTTCTGCGGTCATCCGATGGCAGAATGGCAAGGGTGATCCCGGAAAAGTAGATCTCGTCGGCCCGTGCAAAAACCGTCGACAAAGTCTCGACATCAGACGCCAACTGCCGGGCGGCTGAATTGTCGCGCCAGTAGCAAAAACTGCGCTCGGCTCCATCCAGGTCGATCGTATAGAGGCCAGGCGATTTATCGGGAATCACGCGTATGTCGGCGGTGCCGATTCCGCCTTTCGCCATGAACCGGCGCATATCCTCGGAGACCTTGTCATCACCAAGGGCGGTGAAATAGTCCGTTGCCCAATCTTCACCCGAGAGATGTGTGAAATACCAGGCTGTGTTGAAGGTGTCGCCGGCGAAGTTGCGCGTCCAGGCCTGCGAGTGTTCTGTTCGCGCAAACTCGATCATGCACTCCCCAACCGAGAGGAATCGCCGTTTTGTCCCTGACATGCCCGCTTCCCATTGCAAACCGAATTTGCGAAGACGGATAGCAGGTCCCGCGGCCCAGTCAAACTGCCTGCTGTCCCTCGGTATGGCGAAGCAATCCCCACCGCAGGCTGCGGCGCTTGTACAGCTGATAGAGCAGCACAAAAGTCAGGACCAGCATCAGGATTTCGGCGATCGGACCGGCGACCCAGATGCCAACTTCACCCATCACCAGGGGAAGCGCGAAGGTTAGCGGAAGGCTGAACAGGTAGGTCCGTGAAAGATTGAGGGCCGCGGAACGGCCGGCATCACCCGTCGCCTGAAAGTAGGCTGCCAGCATCATGCTGGGTCCGAACAGGAAGAACAGGACGACCATGTAGCGCAGGATCCTGCCTGTTTCACTTGCTATTGCGGCGTCATCAACGAAGCCGAACCCGATATCGTCGGCAAAGTACAGGAAGGCGGCCTGCGCAATCACGCAATAAACAAACGACACCGCCAGTGCGAGCTTTAGACTGGCATCCGTGCGCTGCCAGTGCTGGGCACCGAAATTGTTGCCAACCACGGTCTGAAACGCGATCGAGAGTCCCAACAGTGGCAGATAGAAGAAGGTCATCAGCCTGGTGGTGATCCCGTAGGCACCGACAGTCGCCTCGTAGACTCCTCCCGACCACAGTTGAAGATTGTAGATGACGGCGGCGGACGAGAGCGACACGCCGAGGTAGCCGAGACTCGGCGGAACGCCCAGCGCGAGATAATCACGCCAGCGATCGAATAAAGCTGACAGTTTTAGGGTCGAGAAACTCAGGGTTGCCGGACTGATGCTGCGGTAGATCAGAACAGCAATCAGCGCGACGGCCTGCGCCGCTATGGTTCCGTATGCAGATCCGGCAACGCCCCAACCCAACTCGGCGATCAGAAGGTAATTGAAAAGCACGTTGAGCAGGATGGTGGACAACGAAACCGCAGTCATAAAGGCCACCCTGCCCTCGCACCGCAGCAAGTCGGAAAAGACCATCTGGGCAAACGTTATGGGCGAAAGAAACACCAGAATGGACATGTAGGTGTAGCCCATGCCCGATAACGTGTCGGACCCTCTGGCGACGAGATCGACAACACTCGGGCCAATCAGCGAAAACACAATCATGAGCGTCGCGCAAAAGCAGATTGAAAGCAGAAGCGCTCCGGCAAACGCATTGCCAAGAACCGGAGCCGGTTCCGCGGCGCCCAGGAGGCGTGCCATGACCGATGAGAAGCCGTTCGACACGATGGTCGATATCGCAATCAGCATCATGAACAGCGGAAACATCAGTGTCACCGCTGTCAACGCCTCAGCACCGACGTAAACACCCAGAAACCACGCATCGACCAGATTGAACAGGCCGTTGACAAGCATCACGACGATGATCGGCGCGGCCGTTTTGGCAAAAACGATCGGCAGTGATCCGGTCAGATATGTATTGGACCATTCGCGATCTTCTCCGATTTCAGCGCGTGTTTCTTCCACCTTGTCTTCCAACACACTCATGGTCCTGTTCCATATCTTCCTCGCACCGAGCCGATATCCCTATCGGACGGTGGGCTATGGTTTGATCCTTGTCATTCCGCAATCAATCACTCAACGCTATTACTGCGAGCGCAATAACGTAGTCTTGCCGTTTCGACGCGATTGCCGTAGTATGATTGACACTGTCAATTGACATTGTCAACAGTGAGATAAATCGGAACCTGCATTTGGCCAAACCACTTTCCGCGGAGCAAATCGACGAACGTCGAACGTCACTCATCGAGGCGGCGTTGGCGATCCTCGAAACGGATGGGGACTCGGGGCTGACGATCCGTCGTTTGGCCGAGTCAGCCGGGGTCAGCAGGCAGACCCCTTATTTGTATTTCAAGGACAAGGCTGCCCTTTGTGACGCCATGTGCGTCACCGGAATGCGCAGATTAACCGCATCCATTGCCAATGGCGTTGCGGAGGCTCCCCCTCTCGAACCCATCGAGCAGATGCGGCTGGCCGGTGAGGCCTATGTCCGCTTTGGCTTGGAAAATCCGGCGCTCTATTCCCTGATTTTCAGACCGGCGCAAAAGTCGGACAACCCGTCGGACGAATTTCTCGCCGCCATTGACGAAAACATCGAGGTCACACGAGTGCTGATGCAAAAGGCTTGGGAGGACGGTCTTCTCGCCCTCCCGCCCGAACGGCTCAATCACGTGTTCTGGGCAACGATGCACGGTTTGATATCGCTGCGAATCGACGGCCTGGTCAGCGAAGATGATGTCTTTCAACAGATGCTCTCAGACATTGAGCTTACATTGGCCAACGGCTTCATCGCCGACAGCAACCTCGCCTCGGCATCATGAGTCGGAAAGATACTCGTCGGTGCTGATAACCTTGGCATAACCGAAGCCGAGCGACGCCATGAATGCCGCGTGAACCTGTTGAGCGGGAACATCTACACCGTCAAAAGCTGTTGCTCGAGCGGCACAGGCGTCGTGAATAACCGTGCACGCAAATCCAAGATCGGCAGCTGCTCTAGTGGTTGCATCAATGCACATCTGACTCATCGCGCCGCAAATGGTCAGCTGTTCGATATCGCCGCGACGAAGGATCGTCTCCAGCTCGGTATCCTTGAAGCTGTTGGCGGCGTGTTTCAACACCGTCTCTTCGCCATCGGCCGGCTTGACGGAGCCGTTGATCTCGGCTCCTTCCGTGCCCGGATTGAAGAACGGCGCATCGGCGCCCGATTCGTGATGCACATGGACCACCGGAACCCCCGCCTCACGACTTGCTGCGAGGAGCCGCGCGGCATTGGCGGAAGCGGCCTCGATCCCATCGAGAACCCATTTGCCATTCGGGAAATAGTCGTTCTGCAGATCGACGATCACCAGTGCTTTTTTCGACATCATTCACTCCGTATGTGAGTTTCGCTGGTTCATACGCTAGCAAAATCATCAACAAACAGCGCTTGGCAATTCAGACGCTTTTCGGGTTAAAACTGACAAATGAGCCCGATTGTCGACATTGGAATTCTGAACTATCCGCAAGCCCAGGCCGCAGCGATCCTCGGTCTCAAAGACCTGTTTTTGACCGCAAACAACCTTGCTTCCGATCCTTCAAACCCAGAGTTCCGTGTGAGCGAATGGCACATTCCTGCGGTTGGCTCCCCGGTCGAACTGACCGCCTCCTCGGGTGATACTCCGCAGGGTCTAACCTGCTTCATCCTCCCGCCAAGGCTCGCGACGGAAAGCGGCGAAAACGTCACACCGGCGATCACCGAATGGATCCACGGCCATCACAATCGCGGAGCAGTTGCCTGCTCGGTCTGTGCGGGAGCCTTCCACCTGGCGGAAGCCGGGCTGTTTGCCGGCAGAACCGTGACAACCCATTGGGCGCTGGGTGAGCAACTTGCCACGAGTTTTCCGGATTGCCTGGTCGACACCGACCGCATGGTGATCGAAGACGGTGACCTGATCACCGCCGGCGGCGTCATGGCCTGGACGGATCTCGGTCTGCGGTTGATCAACCGTTTCGCCGGTCCGACCCTTATGTTGGCAGTCTCGCGTTTCTTCCTTGTCGATCCAAGCGGCCGGGAGCAGAGCTTCTACAGCGCATTCGCTCCGAGGCTCGACCATGGCGATAAAGCGGTTCTGGCTTCGCAGCGCTGGCTGCAGACCCACTTTTCTGAAGATCTTTCTATCCGGCGCCTTGCCTCGAAAGCGGCTCTCACGGAGCGGACTTTTCTGAGGCGTTTCCAAAGAGCCACGTCCCTCAACCCAACCGCCTACATCCAACTGCTGCGCATCAGCAAGGCGCGAGAACTTCTCGAAACGACCGTGCTGTCGTTCAATGAAGTCGCCTGGCAAGTCGGATATTCGGATCCCGCCGCACTCAGAAAGATCTTCCGCCGTCAGGTCGGACTCAATCCCGCGGAATACCGCAGACGGTTTCGCCTATGGGGTCAACCGGAGTAACCGCTGCAACGGGCCTAATGACGCCCGTAGCACTCTCCACTAGAATGACCGGAACCGACTCGGACCGTTTGGAGGAGATCCGGATGACCGCGAACCGTTTCCGTTGGTTTGTCGTAACGCTGCTGTTTGTCATCACGGTGATCAACTATATCGACCGGTCGGCCATAGCCTTCGCTGCCCACCTTATTCAGCAGGAATTCGGTCTGAGTTCAGCCACGATCGGCCTGATCTTGGGAGCCTTTGGTATCGGTTACATCATCAGTGCGCTGTTCGGGGGCATGGCCTCCGACCGCTTCGGATCCAAGATCACTTATGCACTTATCGTTCTTCTCTGGTCGATTGCCATTGGCTGGACAGGTTTGGCTATCGGATTTGTCACGCTCTACGCGGCGCGCATAACTCTTGGGCTGGCAGAAGGCCCGAGTTTTCCAGCCATGACGGGTGCGGTCGGAACCTGGTTGACTCCCGCCGAGCGAGCCACGGCTCTTGGCGGAGTCCTGCTGGCGGTACCGGTAGCGCTGGCGATTGGCTCGCCTTTGGTTTCGTTGCTGATCGACCAGTTCGGCTGGCGGACCATGTTCTTCATCCTGTCGGCATTGGGTTTTCTGTGGCTGCCTTTCTGGCTGCACTATTTTTCCAATCGGCCGGAAGACTCCCGTTTCGTCAGCAGCGAGGAAAGCAAAAAGATTGCCGCCGCCAACCAATTGGATCAATTGCAGGCTTCCGGCAGAGTGGCAAATGCGCGGGACTGGCGGGTTTTGATGACCACGCCGACTTTGCTGTCCAACTACTGGGCCTATTTTGTCTTCGGCTACTACCTGTTCTTCTTCATGACCTGGATGCCGGAATACCTGCGCAAGACCTACGACCTTCACCTCACGCGCGTGGGCCTGGTCGCGATGCTGCCCTGGGCTGTTTCGGCCGTCGCCCTTTACGGGTTTGGCCGGTGGTCTGATCGGCTTTTGCGGCAAACATCTCGCCTGAGAGTGGCACGCAGCTACCAGATTGCCGCAACACAGGTCGTGGCTGCCGTCGCCATCGTTCCCGTCGCTCTGTCAGGCAACATCTACGTCGCCGTCACAGGGATCACGATTGCTGTGGCTGCATCAATGGCAGGCAATGCGGCATACTATGCCGTTGTCACCGACCTCACTCCTCGCCTGGCCGGCACGGCCATGGGCATCATGACCATCTGGTTCGCGGCCTCTGGTTTCCTGGCGCCTGTTGTCACCGGGTATGCGCTCGACCTGACCGGCGACTTCGCCCCGGCCTTCTGGCTGATCTCTCTGTTGGCGGCATCATCGGTTGTCGGGGTTATCCTGTTCCACCATCCGGACCGGGATCGGGATCGCCTGGCCGCATTCGAGCAATGATGACCCGCCAACCGAAACTCAATTGTCGCAGTAGTTCTTAACCGCCCAATCGATATTCATTTTCAGGGTCGCAATACGCTTGTTGTACAGATCTGTCAGACACGAGACGTTTGATCCGCAGGCTGACCTTGACTTCAGAAAAGCCTCGGCTTCGTCCTGACGATTTCCGCTCATTCCCATGAGCAGCGGCATAGCCTTGTAGCCATACCACAAACCCGCCATCTCCGAATCCAGCGACGACAGGGCTGGATTTCCGCAAATCGCCTTTTCGTCCGATGTGCTCGCTGCCGAGCAGTCAAAACTCGCGGCGTTTGCTCCCGACACGAAAAACAGTCCGATCAGAGTGAGTGCTACTGGTAGTTTCATCGTGGCCTCCAACATTACCTTTCGGCCATGATGCACCGGATTGAGAGACTTTTGCGACACTGCCGAAAAAATCGGAGTGTTTTCGCCTTTGATTTGTGCTCATCACTTGGCTGCTTGTGCTGCTTGCATTAAGGTTTGGGGCCTGTGCGGCGAATTGATCTGGTGAACCACCATTTCTGGGGGATGTGGCATGCGTAACGCTCGGACAGGCAAACTCAAATCGACTTCATCACTCGTGCACGGGAAGGGTTCGCGATCAGCCGATGATCCGGCGGACCGGGGGTTCGTTTCCCGCTGGGCCCGCCCAGGGTTGATCGCCGCGTGCATTGTGGTCGCGACAAGCGCGTGTAGCACTCACAAGGTGCTCAAGATTTCGGAAACGCCAACACCGACGCCAGCAGCTCGAGACGTCCAGGCAAACGAGGCGCCCGCCGCCACTGTCGTCACCGCGGAGCCTGCTACCCAGGCAGAACAGCCGGTACAGCAGGCCGCGGCAGAGCCGCCCAAACCAGCGACGGCTCCCCGCGACGTGGCAATGCAGACGCCGGTCCCGCAAGAAAAGCCCGAAGCGACAACCGGCGTGGTTGATGTGGTGACCGTGACGGAAAAGCCGGCGGAAACAACCGAAACCGTCGAGGTCGTTGAAACCGATCGCGAGGTGGTTGCAAGCGTCGAAACGACAACGACCAGTGAAACGGTCGTCGATCGGGTCGAGATCGACCAGGCGAGCGGACGCATCAAGGAAGATGTCGAGGTTATCGAAACAACGCAGACAGCCACGGACACGGTGATTGTCGACAAGGCGACTGGCGACACGATGGAAACGGTGGAGGTTGGCAAACCGCGGCGGCGTGTTGTCAGGTCTTTGCAGGTTGAATTCGTTCCCGGATCCCCTCGCGACCCGCGCCGCCTGTTCGCCGGACCCGAGCAGTTTCCGGCCAACCAATATGCCGCCTACGCTGTTGTTGCAATTCGCGCTGACGCGCCAGCATCAGACCGTCGGCGGATCAAGATGATTTGTGATGCGTTCATTGCCTCACAAGCGGCTGAAGCTGACAGTGCGACACAGAAACCGTCCGATCAGATGGTCACCATTTGGCCGGTGTCCTCAACCGATCGCGCCACCGACCTGAACCGCGCACCCCGAAACCAGGTCTGTCAGGAGGCTGTCGACCGCTACGGCTTGGCGATGGGCCACCGCGCCATTCTCGATACGGAAAAGACCGGCTGGATATTGGACAATCCGGGCCCGTATCTGCTGGCTTGGGCTCCCGGCTCGGTCAAAGGCAATCTGGATGCCAGCATCCTGCTTCTCGATCTGTCCGGGGTCACCGATCCCGGCCAGGCAGTGGAGTTGATGACGGATTGGTCTGACATTGAACGAGACCGTGACATCTGGACTGAGGGCGGATGGGATACGGAAGCGCTTCAGAGCCTTGTCGGACGTTGGGAAACGAAGCATGGTCGCCGCCGGCTGATGCTGCTTGGCCCGGTCGTTTCCAGTCAGGAACGTCTCATTCGGACGCCGACCCAGGCATCGCTTCGCAGGTCATAAGACCGCTCGGTACATCCAGCCATTCAGGCTTTGAGCGAACAAAAACATACCGCTCCGGCTGGTACCAGAAGGTCGGATGATCGAAGGTGCCGCCGGCAATGCCCCGTCTTCCGGGCAGAAACTCCAGCGTCCATGTGACAGTGGTCCCACAGCGTTTGCAGAATTCCGTTTCCAACCATCTCCCGGCATCCGAGATGAGCCGATAGGTTTCAAAGTCAGACTTGAGAAATTCGACCCTGTCCTGGTCGAAATAGACAGAGATCCCGAATGCGCTGCCGGTTCGTTTGGTGCACCATTGGCAGGAACACATGCTGACCCGCGCCGGCTCACCGCGAGTTCGATATCGCACCGCGCCACAGACGCATCCGCCCTCGTGAACGTCGCTCATGCTCACCTCCTAT
The DNA here is from genome assembly GCA_965228435.1 of Hoeflea sp. Lineage (GTDB taxonomy): Bacteria > Pseudomonadota > Alphaproteobacteria > Rhizobiales > Rhizobiaceae > Hoeflea_A. The sequence goes on from OZ245818.1 coordinate 7,024,548, forward strand.
GGTGGATCACTGCATGCCACCACCTCGTCAGATGGCTGATGTTCATTCGTCGATAATCAAGCGAGACAGCTCGGACGCGGCCTGATGCATCTGGGGTAAAAACCCATGCGCATCGGAAAGGCTGAGGCGCTGCGTCGGAGCGTGAAAGGACAGCGTCGAAAGCAATCTTCCATGACCATCGCGAATCGGAACGGCAAGCGCGATCATACCCTCCATGAACTCTTCATCATCTTGCGAATGACCGCGTTCACGCGTTCGGTCAATCTCCGACAAAAGCTCATGCGGATCAGTGATTGTGCGCGAAGTCCTGGCCACCCGCCGTCCGGCATGAACGTAGCGTTCGAGATGCGCAGGATTGAGCGAAGCGAGATACATTTTGCCGCTGGCCGTGCAGTAGAAGGGCACGTGGGTGCCGATGGGCAACTGAATTCGCAACGGCCACTTCGTTTCCACACGGTCGATATAGACCATCGAATCCCGATCCGGCATGGCGATATTGCAGGTTTCTCCGATCTCTTCGGCAAGTGCGTTCAGCACCGCCAACCGCGCGGTTCTCACCCGTAGCGACGTCAGAACGCCGGTGGACAAATCACGTAAACGGCGCCCTGGAGTGTAAGATCGTCCGTCAATCTCGCGCTGCAGAAACCCTTCCGTTTCCAATGTCGCAAAAAGCCGATGGATGGTTGGTTTGGGCAGACCCAGGCGCTGATTGATTTCGGTCGGTGTTACCGGAACGCCAATCTTCGCGATTTCCTCAAGCAACAACAACAGACGCAGATTGGTCGGGATCGTTTCGCTTGTCTCGCTGCGATCCGCCTTGGTGTCCAATCCACTCTCCCGGTTGTCCTATCGTTGCGGCAAAAGCACCGTCGAAAGTTCGGGCACCAGAGCGACGACAAACCACACCGATATAAGTGCCACGAGATAGGGCACGGTATATCTGAGCAGCTTGAAATAGGGAACACCCGTCACACCGCTTGCCACATAGAGGTTCAAGCCGTAGGGCGGAGTGATGAACCCGATGGATGCACCGACCAGGAAGATCACGGCGAACTGAACCGGCTCGACCCCTATGGAATGGGCAATCGGCGCCAGAATTGGTGCCAGAATGATCGTAACTGGCAAACTCTCAAGCACCATGCCGGAGATGAATACGATGATCATTGCCGTAAACAGCACAGCGTAGTAGCCGCCCATTCCGGTCACGAAATCGCCGATTACCTGCTGCGCGCCGAGAATGGACAGGATCTGCTGCATGACAACAGATATCGCAATAAGCGGAGCCAGGATCCCGGTTATCTGGGCTGACCGGGCGGTAATTGAAGGGATTTCGGTCAATCGGAACCCGCGAACCACCAGCATGTCGGCGAAGCTCTTTTCGGTATGCGGCCGATCCTCGCTTTTCGAGCCCATGATCTTGTAGAGCGGCAGGCAAATCAGTCCAACAATGACACAGAAACCAACCGTTACACCGGCGGCCTCTGTCGGTGAGAACTTGCCAGTGTAGATTCCCCACAGGACCAGGCCGATGGCGAAGAACCCGAGCCAGGCGCCGAAGGCTGTTTTCAGCACCCTCTGGAATTGCAGCGGAATGAGATGGCCCCAGCCGTTGAGGCGGCAGATGATCCAGCACGCCAGTTGCATTCCGCAGACCATCAGCGTGCCCGGGATGATTCCGGCTACGAAAAGATCGGAAATCGGCAGGTTCATCAGGAAGCCGTATACGATGAAGATGATCGACGGCGGTATGATGATGCCGACCGTGCCGCCTGCTGCGGCCGTTGCGGCTGCAAACCGTTCGTCATAGCCGCCCTTGACCATCTCCGGATGAAGCATCGATCCGATGGTTGCTGTGGTCGCCGAATTGGACCCGGAAATCGCCGCGAACAGGCCGCAGGCGCCCAAGCTCGCCATCGCCAGACCGCCGCGCAGCCAACCGAGGCAGGCGTAGGCGAAGTCCGATAGGCGCCGGGCAATGCCCGATCGGTTGATCAGGTCCCCGGTCAGGATGAAGAGCGGCATGGCCAGCAATGCAAAGCCGTCGGTGAAGACGTCCGCCAGGGCGGCGCCGATATTGTCCAGGGGCAGTTGCAATACAAAGCTGCAACCAATCACCCAAAATCCAATGACAAGGAATACCGGCACGCCGAGCATGAAAAACACGGTAACGCCGATCGAGATAAGCGTGATCCAGGTTCCGTCGGTCATGACCTACTCCCCACCAATGACAGATTGGCTGATCAGCTGTGCACCGGAGCGGTAGTTGGCCAGGTCCTCGAAGTAGTTTTCAAGCGCGCGGGCGCACAGCAGGATGAAGGCCACCGGCACAGAAATGAGGAACCACCATTGCATGACATTGTCGGTCCCCAGCATGATCTGGAAATTGGATGCGGAGTTGACGACAACGCGGGTCGAAGTCACCACGACGATCCAGCAGAAAATGAACCAAAGCACCATGTCGAGTGTCAGGCACAGTATTTGCCCGAAACGCGGCATACTTGTTCGAAACTCTGAGAAGGCCAGGTGGGTCCGCAGGCGGACGTTAAACGCGCATCCGAACCAGGTCATGATCAGGAAAAGGAACGGCGGCAGGGTCGTCGACCAGGGCGCCTGTTCGCTGAGAACAAAGCGTCGAAAGACTTCGACAAAGATGATGGCGGAGATGATCAGGTATGACCAGACCATGACCGATCTCTCCAGATGTCGATCGATGAAAGGGATGCGTCTGTAGATCCAGATCACAAGGAGCGCACCGAGCAACGTTGCCGCGAATCCGAGCACCCAGGCGCCGTTCCCTCGCAGAGCCTCGCTCAACATCCAGGAGTCGTTCGCCAGCGCCGCCGAGAAGATTTCACTGATATCCGCTAACAAAGAGCCCATCGGCGCCCTCCCCTGCGTCCGTGACCGAGGTCGATTTGATTGGTACCGGCAAAGGCGGCCGGAGGCAGATTACCCGCTCCGGCCAGCCTATCGTCGTATCAGGAAGTGCGCCACCAGCGGCGCGGCTCTACGTTTTCTGGACGCATATCAGCCGGCACTTCGCGAGCGACCCGATGGATATCGGTGTAGGTGTCGATTCCGCCGGCCCAGTTGTTGAGCCGTTCGCGCCATGCCGCCCATGGTTCTGGATTGAACTCGGGCGAACACATCTCCTCGGCCATCTTGATCTGATCCGCCGGAAGGAATGCCGGGCGCACATTGTTCTTCACGAACAACGTGTCCGGGAGCTGGGGATCGGAGAAGCCCACGGTCTTGACCAGCGCGGCCTCGTTTGCGGCCTGAACCTGAACCTGGGCAAGGTAGGCGGATTCCATGATGGCATCCTGGAGATGCCCATCGAAGGAATCGAAGACCTTGGCCGACATGGACGTGTGTTCTGTACCACAGAAGAATTTCAGATCGACTGACTGGGACACCACAGGCGACATGTTTGCGTAGGCGACCGCCGAAGCCCAAGTCTCGGCACCATCGATGAGGCCCTGCTTGAGACCGTCAAGCGTTTCTTCCCATGCAACCGGAACCGGGTTGAGATTCAGCAGCTGCATGGCGATGCGGCCGAGTTGGGTGCCCGTGACGCGGTTCTTGGTGCCGAACAGCTCTTCGAGTTTGGTGACGGTTGGCTCCTTCTCGTATTTCAGACCGAGCTGGATACCGCGCAATTCGCAATGGCTGAACAGGAATTTCAGTCCGTGACGCTTCTCGAGCGGATCGCGCAGGATCCGCTGACTTTCCGGGCTGTAGAGGAAGTAGTACTGGGACGCCCGGCCCGGGAACATGAACGCGTAGTCGAGTACGTTGAGATAAGGCGCGCCACCGGCCGAATTCTGAGTAGACGCAGCATAAATGTCGATGATTCCAAGCTGGGTTTTCTCGACACAGGAAAGCTGACCACAAATCTGGTTATCACCGATGAACTCGATTCGAATTTCCCCGTCGGTGCGCTCCTCCACATCACGGGCGAATTGCAGGCAACCGGCGCGCTCGATCAGCAGATTGCGTGCATTGAACCCGGCAGCGCCGAATTTGAGCGTGTGTTTTGCCGGCTTGGAAAAGCGTTTTTCATAGGTGGATTCAGCCGCCTTCGCCAGCGAGGCGAGGCTGACGGCACCACCGAGACTACCAGCCGCCAATAGCGTCGAGCTGAGTCCGAACTGACCGGACAACTTGAACAGATCACGACGCGAAATTGCGCCGAGCGCTTTAGATACCTTCATTGAATCCTCCCGAGACAAATTCAAAAAATGAGACTTGCGGTCTCAAAAATACACACTATGCTTTGTGGGCGCAAGCACGAATTTCCACAATGACCGCATCGGTCATCCAGAGGGCCAGTCTACAAATGGAGCTTTTGGAAGCTGACTATGTCGTGATCGGAGCCGGATCGGCTGGCTGCGTTCTGGCCAATCGTCTGAGTGCCGATCCCAAGATTCGGGTCGTTTTGCTCGAGGCTGGCGGTCGCGACCTCAGTCCGTGGATTCACATTCCGGTCGGCTATTTCAAAACGATGCACAATCCGCGGCTCGACTGGTGCTACCGAACCGAAGCAGACCCCGGTCTGAACGGCCGCTCCCTTGACTGGCCACGCGGCAAAGTGCTCGGCGGATCGTCCTCGCTGAATGGCCTGCTCTACGTGCGCGGGCAACGCGAAGACTACGACCGTTGGCGCCAAATGGGCAACGAAGGTTGGGGTTGGGATGACGTTCTGCCGCTGTTCCGCCGAGCCGAAAACCAGGAACGCGGCGAAGACGATTACCATGGTGTCGGCGGTCCGCTGAATGTCTCGAACATGCGTTTGAAACGGCCAATATGCGACGCCTGGGTGGCGGCTGCGCAAAATGAGGGCTATCCGTTCAACACCGACTATAACGGCGCCAGCCAGGAGGGTGTCGGTTACTTCCAGTTGACAGCGCGCAACGGGCGCCGCTGCAGCGCGGCCGTTGCCTATCTCAACCCGGTTAAGCGTCGACCGAACCTGACGATCGTGACCAATGCACATGTGCAGAAAATCCTGTTCGACGGAACCAGAGCAACCGGCCTGATCTATCGCGACCGGGGTGGACGCGAGCACACCATTTCCGCACACAGCGAAATCGTCTTGTCGTCGGGAGCCATCGGTTCACCGCACCTTCTGATGCTCTCCGGACTGGGCGACGCCGACGAATTGAAGCAGCACGGAATTGAGGTAACTGCTAACCTGCCGGGCATTGGGAAAAACCTGCAGGACCACCTTCAGGCGCGTCTGGTTTACAAATGCAACGAGCCGACGCTCAATGATGAAGTCCGTAGTCTGACCAATCAGGCACGCATTGCACTGAAATACCTTCTGTTCCGCGCTGGGCCGATGACCATGGCGGCAAGCCTGGCGACCGGGTTCCTCAAGACGCGTGACGAAGTCGAAACACCCGATATCCAGTTTCACATCCAGCCCTGGTCGGCGGACAGTCCTGGTGAGGGCGTGCATCCGTTTTCCGCGTTCACCATGTCGGTTTGTCAGCTCAGACCCGAAAGCCGCGGTGAAATCAGGCTCAACAGCGCAGCAGCTCAGGACTATCCGGCAATCCATCCAAATTACCTGTCCACACCGCTGGACTGTCAGACCATCATCGACGGCGTGAAGATCGCGCGGCGTATTGCCGATCGCAAACCGTTGAGCGGAAAGATTGCCAGTGAATTCCGACCCGGTTCGGGCACCGTAAGCGACGACGAAATCCTGGATTGGACCCGCAACGAGGCGACCACGATCTATCACCCGACAGGTACCTGCAAGATGGGCTCCGACCCCATGGCCGTGGTGGACTCGCGATTGCGGGTGCATGGCCTGCAGGGGCTGCGGGTGGCCGATTGCTCGATCATGCCGGAAATCGTGTCCGGCAACACCAATGCGCCGGCGATCATGATCGGCGAAAAGGCGAGCGACATGATCCTGCAGGACCGAGCCTCAATGTCCGCTGCTTGACCTGAGGCACCGCGCTCCCGATCCCGGACATCCGCAGCTCGGGTGGACGGCCGTCAGGTGGCACCATCGCGTCTGACCGGATATTCTGAAAGAAGCCGATTCGGCTGAATTCCAGGAGGTGAAGACGTGACAAAGCGGGCGATCGTGCCACCGGGCCTGCGTGCGGCGGCGGATGAACTGAAGATGTCTCCGGCCATCCTGTCCGGCAATCATCTGTTCCTGACCGGTTCGACGGGTGGCGACGCCAATGGTGTCATGCCACCTGATGCGGAAACGCAAATGCGCAATGCCTTCGAGAAGATCAGGGTCATATTGGACGAAGCCGGACTGACCATGGATGCCGTGGTCGAAATGACCACCTATCACGTCGGCCTGCGGAACCATTTCGATCTGTTCAACGCCATACGCCTCGATTGCTTCAATGCCCCCTTCCCGGCCTGGACCGCCGTGGAAGTCGCCGGCCTGAGACGGGAAGGTGCGGTCATCGAGATCCGGGTGATCGCTACCACGGATCCCTGAGGCTAGTGTCCTGAATCTGAAGTTCGTCACATTGAGAAGCACGCCCCGAGCGAACTTCAGATTCAATCAGGACACTAACAAGATTATGTTTCTAGTGTGGTTTATGGATTTGAAGTTCCTACCGGGGATCGCTGCAATAATCGTAGGAACTTCAAATCCACCACACTAGCGCAAAACTCTAGAAATTCACGCGGTCGCCACCTTTGAGGTCCAGCATTTCGCGTGCCTCGTCCGGTGTTGCAACTTCACAGCCGAGTTCCTCGACGATCCGGCGGATCTTGCTGACCTGTTCGGCATTCGAGCTGGCCAGCTTGCCACGGCCAATCATCAGGCTGTCCTCCAGCCCAACGCGGACATTGCCGCCGAGCTGGGTTGCCGTCGTGGCGAATGGCATCTGCGCCCCACCTGCGCCAAGGACCGACCACTGATAATCGTCGCCGAACAGCCGGTCCGCGGTTCGTTTCATGAAGATGAGGTTGTCGAGATCCGGACCGATTCCGCCCAATATGCCAAAGATGAACTGGATGAAGACCGGCGGTTTGAACAGGCCGCTATCCATGCAGAATTTCAGATTGTAGAGATGACCGACATCGTAGCATTCATGCTCGAATTTGACGCCATGCCCCTGCCCCAGCTGTTCCGCCACATAGGCGATGTCGGCAAAGGTGTTGCGGAAGATATAGCCGTCGGAATTGCGCAGGTAATCTTCTTCCCAATCAAACTTCCATTCGTCGTAGCGGTCGGCAAGCGGATGCATCGAAAAATTCATCGAGCCCATGTTGAGCGAGCACATTTCAGGCGAAGCCCAGCGCGCTGGTGCAATGCGCTCTTCCATGGTGTTGAGCAGACTGCCGCCAGTCGAAACATTGATCACCGCATCAGTCGCCTGCTTGATGACCGGCAGGAAGCGTTTGAAGTGCTCCGGATCGATGGACACTGATCCATTCTCCGGATTGCGGGCGTGCAGGTGAAGCACCGACGCGCCGGCTTCCGCTGCTGCCACCGACTGTTCGGCAATATCCTGCGGGCGGAAGGGCAACGCATCCGACATCGTCGGCGTGTGAATGGCACCGGTGATGGCGCAGGTAATGATCGTTTTACGTTGCTTGCGGCTCACGCTCGGACTCCTTTGGATGCGTCTGGTGTCGTTGATGATCCCCGCATGACGACCCGACGAGACAGGGCAAAAAGATCGAGGCCGGTGCGATCCCGCACATAGCCCCACAAGCCCTTCGGCGCGCGCAGCATGATGATGATGGCAACGAAGCCCAGGATCATCAGATAGACCGAACCAAGATCGGCGAGTGTTTCGCGCAGCAGGAAGAAGATGATGGTTCCGATAATCGGCCCTTCGATGGTGCCGATACCGCCGATCACCACGATAAAGATGACGAAAGCCGTCCAATCGTTGACATTAAATGCGGCATCCGGAGAAATCCGCAGTTTCTGCAGAAAGATCAACGCACCGACAGAAGCCGTCAACGCAGCAGTCACCACATAGACGACGAATTTGGCCCGCCAGATGTCGATGCCGAGACTTTGCGAAGCCAATTCATTGTCACGGATCGCTGTCAGGGCGAGACCGCGGCGCGATCGCAGCAGGATGCAGACGACAGCGATGACCAGCACTGCGATGCCAAGCGCCATCCAGTAGGTCGACGCCTCCCGCATCGCGCGGCTGTCGGCAATTGATTTGACCACCGTCACCGGCAGGCTGGTGCCTGAACCACCGCCGAGCGCAGACACCTGGGCGGCCACCAGTCGGAAGACTTCAGCGATCACCCAGGTACCGATGGCGAAATAGGCGCCGCGCAGCCGAAAGATCAGGAAAGCAACCGGAACAGCGATCAGCGCTCCGCCAATGCCCACCAATGGCACAGCGAGCAGAGGCGGAGTGCCGGCGAACATGGTCAGCGCGAAAAGGCAATAGCCGCCGAAGCCGACAAAGGCCTGCTGGCCGACCGACACCAGCCCGGCATAACCCGCCAGCAAGTTCCACAGACTGGCAAGCGCAAGATAGAGAAACAATTCGCTCAAGAGCCGCATATCTGCCCGTCCCGCCCACCAAGGTGCGGCGATGAGCCCAAGGAGCAGTATGACAGCCAGGACTGCGGCCGCACGGCTCGCCGGCGTGAAACGAACGACGCTGTGGGTTTTTGTCTCACTCATCCGTCAATCCTCGGAAACAGTCCGCGTGGGCGGATGGCCAGAATTACGAGAAAAGCGATGTGTCCGGCGAGAAGCTGCCAGCCCGGATTGATCTGGGCGCCGATATTCTGACTGACGCCGAGGATGATACCGCCAGCAAGCGTTCCCCAGAGATTGCCAAGCCCGCCGATGATCACAGCCTCGAAGCCGAAGATCAGCCGGCCTGGACCGGCCGCCGGATCGAAACTGGTGCGAATGCCGAGAAAGATACCGGCGACCGCGACGACGACGAGCGACAATGCCATGGCCAGTCCGAAAACGTGACTTTTGTTCAGCCCCATCAATTGCGCGATGTCCTGGTTATCGGACGTTGCGCGAAACGCCCTGCCCCAGGCCGACCGGTAGAAAATCCATTGCAAGGCGGCGATAACGGCGACGGCGGTGAGGAACATCAGCAGCGGCAGCACGCCAACGTTGAGACCGCCTGGCAGGCCGATGCTAGCGGTTTCCACTATTCCCGCGCTCATCTTCTGCGGATCGGCGCTGTAGATCTCCAGCAGTCCATTCTGGATGATCACCGAAAGCCCGAAGGTCACCAGCAGAGGCGGCAGGATGTCGTCACCGAGCGTTCGGTTCAGGACGACACGCTGAAGGCAATAGCCGATCAGGCCCATGACCGGCGCGACGATCAGGATCGCCAGCAAAGGATTGATGCCGAGCGTCGTTGTGACGGTGAGGCCGAGAAAAGCCGCGAGAACGATCAAATCTCCATGGGCGATGTTGACCAGCCGCATGACGCCGAAGATCAGCGACAAACCCGCCGCGAATAGCGCGTAGAGGCCGCCAAGCAACACACCCTGAAGAACCGCGTTAATCCAGTCCATCATTCCACCCCGAAATAGGCTTTGCTGATTGCATCGCGAGAGATTTCGCCGGACCGGCCTTCAAGCGAGACCCGGCCCTCTTGAAGGCAATAGACCCGGTCGGACATGTCGACGGCTCGGACTGTGTCCTGTTCGACGACCATGGCGCTCATGCCGCTGCCGATGATGCCAGGGAGCGCTTCATAGATTGATTTGATGATGATGGGCGCAAGCCCGAGGCTTATTTCGTCGAAGAGCAGCATCTCCGGATTGGCCATCAGAGCACGGCCGATGGCCACCATCTGCTGTTGTCCGCCCGAGAGCGAGGTCGATGCCTGGTTCCGACGCTCTTGCAGTACGGGAAACAGCTCATAGACCTTGGCAAGCGACCATGGCCCAGGCCGACCGACCTGCCCCCCGATGATCAGGTTCTCTTCGACAGAGAGCGAGGGGAATAGCTGGCGCCCCTCCGGCACCATGGCGATGCCACGCTCGGCAATCTCATCGGCGCGCAGATGTCCGATCGGCTCGCCTTTGAACCGCACCATATCAGGCGCATTGGAAAGCAGGCCCGTAATGGAGCGCATCAGCGTCGTTTTGCCGGCGCCATTGGCCCCGATGACGGCAATAACCTCGCCCTCCTGCACCTGCATGTCGATGCCGTAGAGCGCCTGGAAGTCGCCGTAGAAGCTCTCAAGCCCCTGGATTTGGAGGAATGGTTCAGGCACCGGCTTCAATCCCCAGATAGATTTCCTGGACTTCACGGCTGGCCATGATCGCCTGCGGCTCTCCCTCGGCGATCTTCTTGCCGAAATCGATGACGATCAGCCGGTCAACAACGGCCAGCAGCGCGTGCACCACGTGCTCGATCCAGATGATGGAAACGCCGGAGGCACGCACATCGTTGATGGTCTGAATCAGCGACCGGCACTCCTGTTCAGTCAGGCCGCCGGCGATCTCATCCAACAACAACAGCTTCGGCCGGGCACCCAATGCCCTCGCCAGCTCCAGGCGTTTGCGCTCGAGCAGTGTCAGACCGCCCGCCGGCGTGTTCGCGCGGCCGATGAGACCGGTGCTTTCCAGCACTTCCAGGCACCAGTCGTTGGCACTCTGACCGGTTTCACCGGCACCCTGGGTGGCGGCGACCAGAACGTTCTCGAACACGCTCATCGCACCGAAAGGCTGCGGCACTTGAAATGACCGGGCAATCCCTGCCCGACAGCGGGCGGCCGCCGACAAGCCGGTAATGCGCTCACCCTTGAAATGGATGTCGCCGGATCCAGCCGGAACCGTCCCGGTGATGAGATTGAACATGGATGTCTTGCCGGCGCCGTTGGGCCCGATAACACCCAGCGCTTCACCCTCTGAAAGCGTGTAGCTGAGGTTGTCAGCGACTACGACGGCTCCATAGGCCTTGCACAGGTCTTTCAGTTCCAGGATCGAAGACATCGGGTGAAGCTGTTCCTGCAGCGCGGTTCATTTGTTTCCCCGACGGCCGGCAAGCCATCGGGGAGCCAGAGCATTCAGCTGATTGCTCTTACGAAAGCAGCAGCAATTCGCCGCCGACCGGTATTTCCGGCGCCGTCTTGTTGGCCGTAATCACAAGATCGAAATTGCCCTCACCGCCTTGCCATTGACCGGCAACGAGCGGAGTCTTGGTGACGTTCTTGACCGGTCCGACGGCCCAGTTGACCGGGCCGACGATGGTCGGCAGGTCTGTCGTACGGATGGCCTCTACGATTGCCAGATTGTCATCGAGATCATTGGCCCGCTGAATGACGTTGGCGGTCACTTCGAACAGGGCATGCTTGAAGCCGATCGGTTGGGTCCAAGGACGGCTTGTTGCCTGCGAGTAGCCTTCGGCAAGCTGCTTGGCGCTTTGACCGGTCAGACTTGAGGAAAACGGGTGATTTGGCGACCACCAGATTTCTGAGGACAGGCCATCACCGCGTGCGCCGAGCGACTCGATGACCGACGGGAAGAGCAGCGCCTTACCGATGGTCACAACCTTCGGATTGAAGCCCTGCTGGGCGGCCTGCGACCAGAAGTTGGCGAAGTCCGGCGGGATCATGTTGCCGGTGACGATCTCGCATCCCGCATCCTTGAAAGCCGATATCTGTGCCGAAAAATCTTCGGTCAGCGGCTGGTAGCGGCCCGGATCGACCAGGGTGTAGCCGGCCTCTTTCAACGGCTTGGGGAAACCGAGTTCTGGATGGCCCCAGGCGTTGCCGTCGGCATCATTGGGGAACAGTCCACCGACGGTCTTTTTCACGCCGCTCGAGCCCCACAGATCGAGAAACGCTGCAATGACGTCCTCTAGACCCCAGAAGAAGTGGTAGGTGTACTCGAAACCGGTCGCCGGATTGCCGTTACGGCCAAAGAAATAGGGCTGCCAGGGACAGTCGGTCGTGATGCACGGCACCTCGTTGACTTCCGCCTGATCGGCCACGGGGTTGGTCGTATCGGGCGTCGAGGCGGCGACGATGATATCGACCTCGTCGCCGAGGATGAGATCGGCAGCCACTTCGGCGGCACGGTTCGGGTTGGACTGGGAGTCCTTTGAAATGATCTCGACCGAATAGGACTTGCCGTTGTTCTCAATACCACCGGAGAAGGCGGCGCGAATGCCCTCAAGCACGAAGTCGTCTGCTTCCGCAAAGCCGGCCAACGGACCGGTGCGCGGGCTGACATGTCCAACCTTGATCACCGGATTCTGAGCGTAGGCACGCGTATGGTGCAGTATTGCCGGTGCCGCCGTGAGCGCCGCGGCGCCTTTCAATACGGATCGGCGTGTCAGGCCTTTTTTATTCAGTTGCATGGTCTTCCTCCCGTGTTGGCCGGCCCATCCGTCGGGCTGGCGGCTAGGTCAAAATGGTTTCGAGTTTGGCGAGGTGCTTGTTCACCCTCTCGCGCAGGGCATCGGCCTCCTCAGCGGTCCAGGTGTGGAAACCCTTGCCGGTTTTCATGCCGAGATCTCCCTGCTCGACAAGCTGCTCCAGATAAGGCGACGGATCACGACTGCGCTCAAGATCGCTCAGAACGTTCTGGTGGATCGCCAGGGTCAGATCCGTGCCGACGAGGTCGGCATTGGCCAGTGGCCCGAGAACCGCCAGGCGGCGGCCAAAGCTGCTGTTGATGACGGTGTCGACGGCTGCAGCATCGCACACGCCATGCTCCACAAGGCTGATCGCCTCCCGCCAAAGCGCGTGCTGCAGACGATTGCCGATGAAGCCGGGAACATCCTTTTCAACGCGCACCGGCGTCTTGCCGATGTCCGCAAGGATTTCCATCATTCCCGTGACCGCAGTCTCTGCCGTCCATTCCGTCCGGATTACCTCAACGAGAGGGATCATGTGGGGCGGATTCCACCAATGGGTCCCCAGCGCGCGCTCTGGAGTCTCCAGGTGCTGGACAATCTGGGTGATGGGAATGACCGAGGTGTTCGATGCCAGAATGCAGTTTCGCGGGGCGGCGGCTTCAAGCTCTGCGAAAATGTTCTGCTTCAGATCCAGGTTTTCCGGCGCCGCTTCGGTCACGATTTCGGTTTCTGCGACGCAGGCTTCCAGGCTCGGAGCCGTTTGGATTCGCGCTAGCGCATCTTTCTGATCGTCCGCACTGACGCCCATGGCCGACAGGCTGGCCGCGGCGCGCTGCGGCAATGTCTCCAGGCTCGATTCCTGCGGATCAAAGACCGTAACCTCATGCCCGGCTCGGGCGAAAACCACAGCGATGCCGTGCCCCATGAGGCCCGCACCGATAACCGATATGTTGCGCGTGGCCTGCATCGCCTCAGCCTGCCGTATAGCCGCCGTCGGCATAGAGAATGTGCCCGGTGTAAAAATCCGAGGCGTGGGAAGCCAGGAACAGCAACGGTCCCGCCAGATCCTCGGGTTCTCCAAGGCGACCCTTGGGCACACGCGTCAAGAACCCGGAGCGGACGGCTTCTGCTTCGTCGCTCTCCTCGAACATCCATGCCGTCAACGGCGATCGGAAGACGGTCGGAGCGATGGCGTTCACGGTGATGCCAGTCGGCCCGAGTTCGCAACCAAGTGCCTTGGTGATCCCGTCGATCGCCGCCTTTGAGGCGCAATAGGCCGTATAGCCATTGGGGTGGCCAAGCAGTCCGCGGGCAGACGACATGAGAATGATCTTGCCACCCTCGCCCTGCTCCTTCATTTGGGCTGTTGCCGCACGCGCCAGCATCCAGCTGTGGGCCACATTGGCGTCCATGACGGCAACGAAATCATCCATCGACATGTCATCGATCTTCGCGACTTTGTTCATGCCGGATGCCGCCAGGAGGATGTCGAGCCGACCGAATGCGGAAACTGCGGCGTCCACCAGGGCCTGGCAGTTTGCCTCGCTGTCCGGACGAATGTTGACGGTCGCCACCTGAGCACCCATCGCTTCGCATTCGGCAGCGACTGACTGCAATGCATCGACGCTGCCGGCAGCCAGAACCAGCTTGCATCCAGCGCCGGCAAAGGTTTTTGCGGCGACAGCACCGAATGCTCCGGACGCGCCTGCAATGAGCGCAACCTTGTCAGTGACATCGAACAGGGAATAGGGATTGGCAAAGGCGTTCATGGCGCGGCTCCCGGTGGATAGGGCATGGCCACGATCATCGTGACCACATCGTTGCCGTTGTTACGGATTTCGCGCTCTTCCCCACCCGGAATGAAGACCGTGTCCATCGGACCTGCCGTCTCGGTCTTGCCGGCGGCCGTAACGGTCAGCTCCCCCGAGAGGATCACGTAGACCTTCTCGAGTGGCGATGCGTCGGGTCCCGCCCCTCCGCCCGGGAGGAAATGCGAGCAGCCCACCCAGAAATTCTCCGGGCCGTTGTCTACGAAGCCGGCCAGCCGCAACGACGTACAGTTCTGGTGATTTGGCGCCTCGTAAGGCTCCGCATCGGCAAAGCGCTTGATATCCATCAGAAAGCCTCGCCGGCCTCGATGCGATATTGCTGGCCGCGGTCGATCATCGCGACCAGACGAATGATACAACCGTCACCGCGATCCCAGTTCCAAGGGAAGAATGCAAAGGTGCAGCGTTTGCCGGTTACCGCGTCGAGATCACCGCCGACATTTTCAATGCCGAGCACGCCGTTCTTGAAGAGCATGTTGTGGACCGGCTCCCATACCGGGAAGTCGTCTTCCCAGTCGCGGCCGCCCGACCATTCCAGGTACTCTTCCTTCAGATGCGGCAGCAGCGGGCCGTTGCGCTGCGGACCGATAGCCGTCGCCAGCGGGTGGTCGTTCGCCTGAGTGTCGTGTCCGACAACCTTGACGCCCTTCTCAAGCATCCATTCGGCGGCCGAAGGAACAAGCCCGGGGCAGTACGCGAAATAGTCGCCGTCTTCATAGTGCTTGTGCCAGCCGGTGTTGATGATCAGCACGTCGTTCTTGCGGATCGCATGGCCGCAGGCCTTTTCCAGATCGTCAGCCGTGATCTGCTCCCACTTCTTCTTCGGAACCGAAACGACGATGCCAGAACCGAAGAAATGCGGCAGCGGTACTTCATCGATAAATGGAGTGCCCTGCACCACATGCGCCGGCGCGTCGATGTGGGTGGTGACATGCATGGTGGTGGTCAGCGTCTGCGAAAGCACGCCTGATTTGGCCATGTAATGCATGCGCTCGATGCGGACGTCCCGGAAGTAAGGCCAGTTGGGGCACTGATACCCGTAACGGTGCGACAGATTGTAAAACTCCAGGCCCATATCGTTGTTCAGGTTCTCCTGAAAATCGATACCGCGAATTGTCACCGTCATGGATTGTCCTCCCGATGCGTGGTTATCTGTATTGCGATATGATACATATGCACCGTATTGTGGTCAACATGCTTTTATGCAAGACTAAGAAATCGGTGATACAAGAGACGGCAAATCACTGTCGTCGCGTCTGGCGGTACGGATCGCACATAGAACTGGACTTGAAGAATGAACGTCGAACTTGTTGAAAAATCACAGTCAAATCAGGGCGTTCAGGTCATATCCAGAGCGGCCGACATTCTCCGTGCACTCAAGGATGAGCATAAGGGACTGAGCCTCGGCCAGATCGCTGACCGGGTCGGCCTGCCCCGATCTACGGTACAGCGGATCGTCAATGCCCTGCAGGCGGAGCGGTTTGTCATGGCCTCCTCGGCGGAAGGTGGCTTTCGTCTTGGGCCGGAACTTCAGTCGCTGGCCGAAGCGGGTCGGATCAACATTGCCGAAGTGATCCGCCCCCTGCTCTCGGCTCTGGCAAAGGAAACCGGCGAGACGGTCGATCTCGCGGTTTTCCGGCAAGACCACATGGTCTTCGTCGACCAGGTGGTCGGAACCCAACGTCTGCGAACAGTGTCGGCGGTTGGAGAGGCATTTCCGCTTTCGACCACGGCCAATGGCAAGGCGACACTCGCCATGCTCGGTGACGACAGTGCGGCCGCGCTGATTGCCCGCGAATTGAAAGAAACGCCGGAACCTCGTCGCCCGCTTTCAGAGATCATCCGCGAGGTGGAACAGGTCCGGATCGATCGCGTGGCCTTTGACCTCAATGAGCATACCGACGGCATTTCCGCCATCGGCACGGCCTTTCGCGACCCAAACGGTTTGATCTATGCAATTTCGATCCCTGTTCCGACACACCGTTTCGACGGCAAGAAGGACCGGCTGAAGACCGCGCTTGTCAGGACATTGGACGAGGTCTCCGGCACCCTATGAGGCGACAGGGCTTTGGCCCCGCTCATCCATGCCCTATATGGCGGCCATGCCGCTTTCGATAGTCCATCATCCGAACTTCCGCATCGACATGACCCGAAACCGGCGGTTTCCCTCCGGCAAGTTCCGACGCATCGCCGAAATCATCGAGGCCGAAAATCTCACCGGCGGATCCGAGTTTCGAGTTCCCGAACCGGTGACCGCCGCCGACATTTCGCTGGCGCATCACCCATACTATGTCGAGCAGGTGCTGGCCTGCAGCGTGCCGGACCGAATTGAACGGGAAATCGGGTTCCCGGTCCGGGAACAACTGGTCTTGCGCGCGCGCCTTGCATCCGGAGGCACGCTGCTGGCCGCGCGCACTGCCCTCACCGAAGGGATAGCCTGCAATACAGCTGGTGGCGGCCATCACGCTCGACGGCGGCAGGGTGCCGGCTTCTGCGTATTCAACGATGTCGGAGTGGCGGTTCGCGCGTTGCAAACTACCGGCGAGATCGAGCGAGCGCTTGTTATTGATTGCGACGTGCATCAGGGCGATGGCACGGCCGACTTGTTTGCCGACGACCCAAGGGTATTCACCTTCTCGATCCATGGGGAAAAGAACTATCCGGTGCGCAAGGTTGCTTCGGATCTTGATATCGGACTGCCTGATGGCGCCGGCGACGATGACTATCTGGCGGCGCTGTCGAGCGTCCTAGCGGGATTGTTCAGAACGCATGCCCCGGACATCGTGTTTTTCAACGCCGGTGTCGATCCGCATCGGGATGACGACCTGGGCCGGCTGAACATGTCTGACGATGGTTTGCGCGAGCGGGAACGGCGGGTCATTGGAACCGCAAGAGACCACGACGTGCCCATCGCCTGCGTGGTTGGGGGTGGCTACTCCAAAGATATCGAAGCGCTCGCCGAGCGCCATGTCGGTCTTTACCGGGTCGCAGCCGAATTCGCCTGAGCAGTGTCTATCGCGTGTCTCCCGAGCGCGCTGCACGCGGCGCGGCACCGAACTCAGCCTTGAACGCTCTGGTCATGGCACTGGGGTTGGCGTAGCCACAGCGCACTGCGATCTCGGCCACCGGCAACTCTGTTTCCTCGACAAGCTTGCGGGCCGCCAACAAGCGGATGCGACGATAGACCGTTCGCGGCGAAGCACCGAGTTCGCGCCGGAAATGCTGTTCCAGTCCGCGCTGAGTTCGACCGGTTCGTCTGGCGATGGCGTCCACCGTGAGGGGATTTTCGAGGTTTGCGCGCATCAGCCCGACGGCCCTCTGGACAGTTCCGGACTTCGCCGTTGGCCAGGCCCCGGGCGCATGTCCGACAGTCCCCTCATGCATGAACATGTGGTCGACTTCCAGGCGAAGCGCTTCGCCATGGTGCTCGGCGATCAGTCGCGTGACCAGATCGAAGGTCGCCATCGCACCGCCGCAGGTAATTCGGTCGCCATCAACCACGTACCGCTCGCGTCGCACCTCGACCTCAGGAAAACGTTCTGAAAACCCATCCAGTTCATGCCAGTGGATGGTCGCGCTTCGCCCCGCGAGCAGCCCTGCCTCGGCCAGAAGCCAACTGCCGGTATCCAGGCCGATGAGCGCCTCATAATGCGCTGCCGCCGCTCTTATCGCCGAGAGGCAGGTCGGCGTCGCCAGTTGCCGAAAATCGTAACTGGGCAAAAGCAACAGGTAGTCGCCGGATGCGCCGTCCCGCAGTGCCGCTTCCGGCTCGACTGAGAGACCACTTGAGGACCGGACCGATCGCCCGTCAAGCGTCAGGTAGCGCCATGCATAGAGGGTGCCCGGCGCCAGCTCATTGGCCGCCCTTAGCGGCTCGACCGTGTTGGCAAGACAGTGGTTGGAAAACCTGTCGAACAGCAAAATGTCGAACCGCCTGACGCCGCGTTGTGTTTTGATCCAATCCTGCATGATTGGATACTAAAACTGCATGATATCTCAAAGCAAGCGGCGTAGTCTTCGCAGTCAAATTGCAAGGAGCTCTTCGATGCCGCTTGAAATCAACAAAGAGGTCTTCATTACCTGTGCTGTCACCGGGTCGGGCGGCACGCAGGATCGCAGTCCGCATGTCCCGCGCAGCCCGCAACAAATCGCTGACAGCGCCATCGCGGCGGCGCGCGCCGGTGCAGCCGTCGTCCACTGTCACGTGCGTGATCCCGAAACCGGAGCACCGTCGCGAAAACTTGAACTCTATCGGGAGGTGACTGACCGGATCCGCGATGCCGACATCGATATGGTTCTGAACCTGACTGCCGGAATGGGCGGCGACATGGTGTTCGGCAAACCGACATCGCCGCTACCGCTGCAGGACGGCACCGATATGGCAAGTGCCGAGGAGCGGCTGGAGCACATTGCCGAGTGCCTGCCCGAAATCTGCACTCTCGACTGCGGCACCATGAATTTTGCCGAAGCCGATTACGTGATGACCAACACGCCGGGCATGCTTGAAGCCATGGGTGGCATGATGACGGAACTCGGAGTGAAGCCGGAAATTGAGGCATTCGACACAGGCCATCTCTGGTTTGCGAAAAAACTTGTCGCTGACGGTGTTTTGTCGAGTCCGGCTCTCGTCCAGCTGTGCATGGGGGTGCCCTGGGGTGCGCCGGACGATCTCAACACCTTCATGGCGATGGTCAACAACGTTCCGGACGACTGGCACTGGTCCGCCTTTTCCCTCGGCCGCAATGAAATGCCCTTCGTTGCCGCTGCCGTTTTGGCCGGCGGCAATGTACGGGTGGGGCTGGAAGACAATCTGTGGCTGGACAAAGGTGTTCTGGCGACCAACGAAGCCCTGGTCTCCCGTGCCGTGACGATCATCGAGGCCATGGGCGCAAAGGTTGTCGGGCCGGCGGCCGTCCGTGAACGTCTCTCGCTGCAGAAGCGTGCTCCGCGATGACCGGTCGGGCTGCAATTGTTGGCGGTGGCGTCATCGGCGGTGGTTGGGCCGCTCGCTTTCTGCTCAACGGCTGGGACGTGCAATTGTTCGACCCGGACCCGGAAGCTGAACGCAAGATAGGCGAAGTTCTGGGGAATGCGCGACATGCCCTGCCCCAGCTTTACGATGCCCCTCTACCCAAAGAGGGATCGCTGCGGATTTGTTCAACCATGGCGGAGGCCATTGACGGGGCTGAATGGATCCAGGAATCGATACCCGAGCGGCTTGAGCTCAAGCATGCCATTTACCGCGAGATCCAGGAGCATTGTGCGCCTGGCACGCCGATCGGGTCTTCGACCTCGGGCTTCAAGCCATCTCAACTGCAGCAAGACAGCGTGCGGCCAGGGGAAATCCTCGTTGCCCATCCGTTCAACCCCGTCTACCTGCTGCCGCTGGTCGAACTGGTTCCATCCAACGCCAACACGGATGCGCAGATCGAAGGCGCCAAGTCGTTGCTGAGCAGCCTTGGCATGGTGCCGCTTCACATCCGCAAGGAGATCGACGCCCACATCGCAGACCGCCTTCTGGAGGCCGTCTGGCGGGAAGCGTTGTGGCTGGTCAGGGACGATGTCGCCACGACCCAGGAGATTGATGACGCGATCCGCCTGGGTTTTGGGTTGCGCTGGGCTCAGATGGGCCTGTTCGAAACCTACCGAACCGCCGGCGGCGAAGCCGGAATGCGGCACTTCATCGCCCAGTTCGGCCCTTGCCTTGAATGGCCTTGGACCCGATTGATGGACGTGCCGGAGCTGACCGACGATCTGATCGACAAGATTGCAGAACAGTCGGATGCGCATTCCGGATCGATGTCGGTCCGCGAGTTGGAGCGTCACCGCGATCAGAATCTGGTCGGTCTGCTGCGCGCGCTCAAGGACCGCAACAGCGCCGCCGGAGCCCACATTAATGCCCATCAAGAGAAACTCGCCGGAGCCTACACATTCGGCGATAGTGACGGTCAGAAGCTGCGGCTCCTGGAGTTGCAGGTGCTGCCGTCCTGGATCGACTACAACGGTCACATGACGGAATTCCGCTACCTGCAGGTATTCGCGGACACCTCCGATGCGCTGCTGCGCCTGATCGGGCTCGACATGGACTACGTGGCCGCCGGCTATAGCTACTACACCGTCGAATCCCACATCATGCACCATGGCGAGTGCAAGCTTGGCGAACGGCTTTATGTGACGACGCAGATCCTGGCGGCGGATGACAAACGGCTGCACGTCTTCCACACACTGCATGGCGGCATGGACGATCGCGTCGTGGCAACGGCGGAGCACATGATGCTGCATGTGGACAGCGGTTCCGGCCGCGCCTGCCCGGCTCTTCCGCAAATCCGCGAGAAGCTCGACCCGCTGGTTGCCGCGCATGCGGATCTTCCCAGACACGAGGTCGTCGGTCGCTTTACGGGCCAAAGGAGGGCATCATGAATTTCGGTTTGTCCGACGAGCAGGAAATGATCGTCTCGACGGTGCGAAGCTTCGTCGAAAAGGAGATCTATCCGCATGAGGATGAGGTTGAGCGAACCGGTGAGGTGCGCTCGGACATCGCCGAAGCGATCAAAAGCAAGACCATCGAGTTGGGTTTCTACGCGTGCAATTTTCCCGAAAGCGCAGGCGGCGCTGGGCTTTCGCACCTCGACTTTGCCCTGGTCGAGCGCGAGCTCGGCCGCGGCAGCATGGCGCTGACGCACTTCTTTGGCCGGCCCCAGAACATCCTCATGGCCTGCCGTGGCGATCAGATCGAGCGCTACCTCCAACCGGCCGTCAGCGGCGAGAGGATGGATGCCCTGGCGATGACGGAACCGGATGCCGGTTCCGACATTCGCGGCATGAAATGCTCCGCCACCCGCGAAGGTGACGATTGGGTTGTCAACGGCACCAAGCACTTCATATCCGGCGCTGAGCATGCCGATTTCGTCATTGTTTTTGTGGCAACGGGCGAAGATCAGACCGAGAAAGGGCCAAAGAAGCGCATCACCGCCTTTCTGGTCGACCGCGGCACACCGGGCTTCACCATTCGGGAAGGTTACCGCTCGGTGTCGCATCGTGGATACCTCAACATGATTCTCGATTTCGACAATTGCCGCCTGCCCCAGAGCCAGGTGCTCGGTGAAGTCGACGGCGGCTTCGCGGTCATGAACGAATGGCTCTACGCCACACGCCTCACCGTGGCTGCCATGGCCGTCGGCCGTGCGCGCCGTGCCTTCGACCTTGCCTTGAGCTACGCCGCCGAGCGCCGGCAGTTCGGTCAGCCGATCGGACGCTTCCAGGGCGTCGCGTTTCCGCTCGCCGACATGATCACCGAGATCGACGCCGCCGACTGGCTCACCCTATCGGCCGCATGGCGCCTCGATCAGGGACTTCCAGCCAATCGTGAAATCGCCAGCGCAAAGGTCTATGCAACTGAAATGCTGGCCCGGGTCACGGATGCCGCGATCCAGATTTTCGGCGGTATGGGCCTGATGGATGATCTGCCGCTGGAACGGTTTTGGCGCGACGCGCGGGTCGAGCGCATCTGGGACGGCACCTCGGAGATACAGCGTCACATCATCGGGCGCGATCTGTTACGGCCTCTGGGAGCCTGATCCGGATGGACGGGCGGTTGAACCGGCTGCTGCGGCCGCGCTCTATCGCCGTCGTCGGCGGTGGCGCCTGGTGTGCAGCAGTTGTTGAGCAGAATCTCAAGATCGACTTCGACGGGCCGATTTGGCCAGTCCATCCGACTCGCGAAACCGTTGGCGGTGTAGCCGCCCACCCAAATCTTGCTGCTCTGCCCGATGCCCCGGACGCCACGTTTGTTGGCGTCAATCGCCACGCAACCATCGACGTGCTTACCGAACTGAAGGCGATGGGCGCGGGTGGTGCCGTCTGCTTCGCCAGCGGGTTCGGTGAACGCGACGATGGCGTGGAACTGCAATCGACTCTGTTGAATGCGGCCGGTCGGATGCCGTTTCTAGGACCCAACTGCTACGGATTCGTCAATTATCTCGACCGGGTGTGCTTGTGGCCAGACCAACATGGAGGCGTCCCGGTCGCAAGCGGTGTTGCTGTTGTTACCCAATCCTCGAACGTTGCCATCAACATGACCATGCAGCGACGGGGCCTGCCGCTTGCCTATATGGTCACCAGCGGCAATCAGGCGCAGACCGGGCTTGCCGACATCGGAACAGCCTTGCTTGAGGATGACCGGGTGACGGCTCTGGGCCTCCACATCGAGGGAGTTCATGACCTGCGCGCCTTTGAACGGCTGGCCGCGCTGGCTGCCGCCTCAAACAAGCCGGTCGTGGTGCTGAAAGTCGGTGCCTCTGAAGCTGGTCACGCTGCTGCACTGTCCCATACCGCTGCGCTCGCCGGCAGCGAAGCCGGCGCAAAGGCACTGTTCAAAAGGTTGGGCTTCATCCAGGTCGACACACTGCCTGTATTTCTCGAGACGCTCAAACTGGTGCACGCGACAGGCCCGATTGGCGGCTCGCACGTTGCTTCCATGAGCTGTTCCGGAGGTGAAGCCGGTCTTGTGGCAGACACGGCCGAGCGCCACGGGTTATCCTTCCCACCGTTGTCAAAGCCCCAACGTGAAAAGCTGCAAACCATTCTCGGTCCGCTCGTGACGCCGGCCAATCCACTGGACTACCACACCCAGATCTGGGGAGACGAAGCAGCGACCTCCGAGGCCTTCACCGCGATGATGCAAACACCCGTCGACCTGTCGATGGTGATCCTTGATGTGCCACGCGATGACCGGTGTGCTGTCGACGGCTGGGAACCGACCCTGCGTGCCTGTGTCAACGCGCAAAACTCTAGTGACGGCAAGCTGGCGGTGGTTTCGACCTTGCCCGAGAGCATGCCGGAGGCAGTGTCGGCAGACTTGTTGAACAATGGCATTGTGCCGCTCGCCGGGTTGGACGAGGCCTGTGCTGCCATCGCAGCAGCTGCTGATTGCCAACCATACAACCCGGATATCCCGATCTTGCTGGCTGACGCGCCGAACAACACGATAACGCTGGATGAGACGGCGGCTAAAGCTGCGTTGGCAAGGCATGGCATCGGCATACCCCTTTCCAAAACGGCTAGTTCCGCCCATGACGCCGCCGAGGCAGCGAACGAAATCGGCTTTCCGGTCGTCCTGAAGGGGATCGGTTTTGCCCACAAATCCGAGCACGGAGCTGTGCGCCTGGATCTGACCACAGCCGACGCGGTTCGCGAGGCGGCCATGAAAATGGCGACCGAGCGTTACCTCATCGAACAGATGATCGCAGAACCGGTCGCCGAGCTGCTTGTGGGTGTCGTCAGGGACGAGGCGCACGGCTTCGTGCTGACGCTGGCTGCGGGCGGTGTTTTGACCGAGCTTCTGGTCGATCGGCAATCTCTTCTGCTGCCCGTCGACCGGGAGGCCGTTGAACGGGCCCTGGGTGATCTTCGCATCTCCCGGGTCCTTTCAGGCTACCGCGGTCGGCCCGCCGCCGATTTCAAGGCCATTGTCGATGGGGTGATGGCTGTTCAAGACTATGTAGTCCATCAGGCAGACGGCCTGCAGGAAATCGAAATCAATCCACTGCTGTGCGGCACCGATGGTGCAATCGCGGTGGACGCGCTGATTGTCAGGGAGGCAGGCGATGACCGATGAACCGATCCGGACCCGGAGAAAGGGCGGAATTCTCGAGGTGACCCTCGACAGGCCGAAAGCCAATGCGATCGATCTGGCAACCAGTCGGATCATGGGCGACGTCTTCGCCGAATTTCGCGACGATCCCGATCTTCGGGTGGCAATCCTCACTGCGGCCGGCGAGAAGTTCTTTTGTCCCGGCTGGGACCTGAAGGCCGCCGCTGACGGTGACGAAGTCGACGGTGACTACGGGGTCGGCGGTTTCGGCGGCCTGCAGGAATTGCCCAATCTCAACAAACCGGTGATCGCCGCAATCAACGGGATCTGTTGCGGCGGCGGGCTTGAGCTTGCACTGTCCTGCGACATGATCCTCGCCGCCGAGCATGCGACGTTCGCCCTCCCGGAAATCCGGTCCGGCACGGTCGCGGATGCGGCGTCAATCAAGTTGCCGAAGCGCATTCCCTATCACATCGCCATGGAGATGCTGTTTACCGGGCGCTGGCTGGACGCCGAGGAAGCCCATCGGTGGGGCATGATCAATCATATCCATCCTGCGAACCGGTTGATGGAAGAAGCCTGGGCGACGGCCCGCTTGCTGGAGAGCGGTCCGCCGTTGGTCTTTGCGGCCATCAAGGAGGTGGTGCGGGAAGCCGAAGCCATGCGTTTTCAGGACGCCCTCGACAATATCACCGGGCGTGTCTTCCCGACCGTTGACCATCTCTATGGTTCTGAAGACATGCTTGAAGGGTTCAAGGCCTTCGCCGAAAAACGCGATCCGGTCTGGAAGGGAAAATAGCCCGCCGGCTTTGCGCCGTTGGTGGATTGCGGTAAGGATCAGGTTTCGAAAATCCGACTGGAGAACCATCGGCAATGAACAGGCTGTCGATTGCCGATATTCTGTGTGGCCTCAGCGTCGCTCTCGTGTGGGGCATGGGCGTCGTGTTCGCCAAGGCGGCAATCGATCATTTCCCGCCGATTTTTCTGATGGCATTCCGCTTCCTGGTAACTGCACTGGCTCTCGTCTGGTTCGTGCGTCCGCCCCTGCATCAGATGAAGATGCTCTTCTGGATCGCTTTCATCTCTTCTGCCATCCAATACAGCCTGACTTTCACTGGGTTGAAAGGCATTGACGCATCCGTCGCAGTGCTGGTTGTTCAGTTGGAAGTGCCGTTTCTCGTTCTTCTTGGCGCGCTGTTTCTGGGCGAAAGACCCGGGATGCGAAAAATCCTCGGAATTGCCATCGCCTTTGCCGGCGTCGCTCTGATTGCAGGAGAGCCGAAACTGGGCTCAGCCTGGTTCTCAATGGCTCTGGTTGTCGGCGGTGCCTTCGTCTGGGCAATCGGCCAGATCATGGTTCGGCGCCTCAAGAGCATTGACGGGCTGACCGTCACGGCCTGGGTCGCGGTCTTTGCGACACCGCAGCTCTTCGTGATGTCACTCATATTCGAACGTGATCACCTTGAGGCGATCGAAAGCGCCAATTGGGTGGTCTGGACCTCCATTCTCTATATGGGGTTGGTCATGACCGGCCTCGGATACTCTCTATGGTACTCGCTCGTTCGTAAGCATCCGGTTGGGCTGATTGCCCCATTTCTGCTGACCCTGCCGGTGTTTTCCATCCTCGGTGGAGTCGTGTTTCTCGGAGAGCGCTTGACGATGCAGATTGCCGCCGGTGGAGCCATCGTCATTATGGGCGTCGCCTTCATTCTGCTCCAGCGACCGTCGGCAATGGCCGCTGTCGAAAAGACGTAAACCGGACGAGTAGCCGCTGCGTAATGCAAATATGGTCTACGTTTCCGTCACCGGGCTGCAACTGAAGTCGCTGTTGCACCTCCCCAGGTTCTACTGGCACGCCACCCGCGCCTTTCGCCAGGTTCGCGCGGCTGACGGCCTGCTGTTTGCCGACGCGCGGACTATTGAGCACTTTCACCACACACTCACGGTCTGGCGGGATCGGGCTTCGATGCATTCCTACCTGGGAGCCGGTGCGCACCGGAAGGCCATGCGAGCCTTCCCGTCCATCGCAACCGGCATGGTCTATGGCTATGAAAGTGAACAGATCCCGGATTGGGAAGCCGCTCTCGCCGAATGGCATCAGCACGGTCGCGAGGTTGGCTGACACCGGTGCATCGCCAAAAGCACGCGCATGATGTGCCCAGGCGGCACACCGCAATTCATCGCCTTCGCCTGCTGTCGCATCGCGGAGAGATCGATGTGATCGAATGCGTAGAACAGCGCAGTGCGCTGATCCAAAAAAGATCAGGACGGTTCAGATAAGCTCTGAAACGGCCCATAGGGTCTCAACATAGAGCTCGGTCGCATTGCCATGGGTCTCGAAATTGAGCCTCAGCACCAATGCCAGATGCCCTCACCGTGGGCGGGTGATTTGTTTCCGATCCTGCGCCGGACCTGCCGCGTTCGCCGTTTCAGATACCATTCGGCTCTCCTGGTCAGTGAGATATGGCTTCGCCGCTGCTTTGTTGCTTCAAAGCCTGTTACAAAAGTTGAAGCCGGCTGCCGCCGTTCTCTCCCATTTTCCGGTCACACAAGATCTCTTCGGAAAACAATCCGATACGGGACCGGGTACATGATGGGAATGTTGAAAAATCGCAAAGGCCAGGCGTTGCGGCTGGGTTACCGCAGCGGCGCGCTGGCGATCCTGGCAACGGTAGCGCAACCGGCCGCTCATGCCGGGCAACCTGCCCTGCCTTCGCTTAATACCGTCCTGGAAAAACTTCCGATCGTTGGACCTCCAGGATTGGCCACCATCGATATCGTCGCCATGTCATTTGCCCTTCTGGCGGCCGCCTTGTCTCTGCGTGCAATATCCAACAACCGCGCTCCAGCACCAATGAGATCTGAAGCCCTTGCGATGGCTGAAACGTCGTCGGACCAACGCCCGTCCCGCTCAAGCCCGCAACAGCTGATCGAACGGATCCGAAGTGCGGATCGGCCCAATCCAAAGAGCCTGCTCGCCAGTGGTATCAAGTTGCTTTCAGCACCGGACAAACAGAAACGGCTCGTCGGCATCGCCGCGCTGGAAGCGGTGGCGCTGGACAAGGATCCCGACCTCGCTATCACCGCCATGGAACACCTCGCTGATCACATGCAGGAACATTTTCGCCACAGTCACGAGGGAACTGAATGCTCCGCGACCGCGGAAGCACTCAGTCGGGCCGGCCTGATCGGCCGCACTTGCGAACGGACACTGACATTTACAGCGCGGGAAAGAACCGACAGCGATGGAGATTCAACGGCTGCGCCAGAACCCCGCTGGCGTCTGGTGGGCGGTGTCAAACTCTGTCGCTACATTGGCGGATGTATTGAAGGGCAAATCATTCACGCCGGTCCGGGAAACCGCAATTCCGTCTGGTGCAGCGCCGTCAAACTGCTCGACTGCACGGTCACCGATGACGCCTTCGGTTCATCCTGCATGCTCACCAGATGCCGCATCTTGAAATACAATCCAGAGCGGCCGTTCATCAATGGTTTCATCTATTGCGACTTTTCCGGATGCGTCATCAGCCAGGCCTCATTCCTCGCCGACCTACGCGATCATGGCTGCTGGTACGACGCGGCAGATCCTCCACAGGGCGACCTGCCGGTCAAGTGGACGGCTTTCCTCCATCAGGGCGACCCGGGAGAACAGTCCTCCTGGAAGACGCCGATGGACACCAGTTTGGCCACACGGCACTGACGTCAGCTTTGACTACTTCATCGCAGCCGCTTGGCCAGGTGCCCCTTCGCTGGACAGCAGACCCAATTGACACGCCGCCGCCTGGCAGCTCAATCCACTGATCAACAGCTTGGTATAGGCCTGCTCCATATGGCTCGGCAGATGAAAGCCGCGGCGGGCGCGTTTGTAGGCTTCCACGTGCTGATTGCGCAACGGGACCGCTCGGGTTTTCGCGCGCGGCACGGGAACATGGGCTGTCTGACCCTTGCGAACACCGTTACGGCTGGCAAGCTTGCGGATGTAGTTTTCCTGAACACCGAAGCGCTCCGCCAGACTCCGGGTCTCTGCCCCGCCGGCATAGAGTTCCAAAAGTTGCGTCTGCGCCTCGCGCGATACGGCAAGGCGTCGGTCCATTCTGCCCTTGCGTTCTGACAGATCGATAATGACTGCGTCGTTTTTTCGAAATTGAGACATGCGTACTCCTGCCGAAATCAGTCCTTGCGAGAATGTCGGGACAACCCAGATGCAACACCTGCATCATTCAGATCGTTATCGATGAATGAGACCCGCGGCACCGAGACACGCTTGTAGCCCCACGAATCTCCGATCCCGGTCGACTTCGGATCACCGAAATCCACCACACGGCGCCAAACGCGATCGATTCCCAACTGACGGGCCATCAGGTCCCCCTTTGCAGATTCATCTCCATTATAACCATTTGTTCCCTTTTTGTTCCAGTCTGAAATGAAAATTAGTTCAGCTTTTTTCCAGGTCCGAGGATTTTTGCCACCGCTGTTCGCCTTCTGTTTTCCTGAAACAAAAGAGGAGCTTGGCATGTTGGACACCTCGAAAATTGACGTTTGATGATGTGGATTTGCCAAGTATGTCACTTTGGTATAATATGTCAATCGGACTCTATACCGTATCGGCAAATTTATACCAATACGGGATTTCGCCGGGAGGCATACGATATGAGCATGATCCGAACATTGCGCGAGGCGCGCGGAATGACCCAGGCCCAGCTGGCCCGGCTGGCGGCAACATCGCAACCTCAAATTCGCCGCCTCGAAGCCGGGGAACGCCAACTCAGCAAAGACTGGGCCGAGCGTCTTGCACCGCATCTCGGGATCGCCGCTTCGACGCTCATGTTCGGCGATGAGGCGACCCCCCTGCCCGGTTCAGAACCAGCGAATTCGCCGTCTGAAAAAACACTGCCCGCCCGTTCCGAAAGGGACGCCACGGCAGCAAACGGAATAACTTTGCAATCAAATGAAATCGTACCGGATCGCATAGACGACGGGTCTCAAGCCAATGCCCGGGTCGGTGAGGCATTGCCCGATCCGAGCGCAAAAATACCAGTCTACGGCCAGGCCGTTGGTGGCATTGATGGTGAGTTCGTGATGAATGGCGACAGGCTTGAAGACGTGTTCGCACCTCCAAGCCTGTCATCCGTCGCGGAAGCTTATGCGGTCTATGTTGCGGGTGAGTCGATGGAACCACGTTACTTCGATGGTGAAATCGTATTCGTCAATCCGGTCAAGCGCGTGCGGCGTGGCGACTTTGTTGTGGCGCAGATCCAGGCCGAGGAACACGGGCCGAGGCTTGCCTATGTCAAACGCTTCGTTCGCTGGAACTCTCAGGTCCTGGTGCTGTCGCAATACAATCCAGAGAAGGAGCTGCATTTTGCAGCCGAGCAGGTAGTATCGGTCCACCTCGCTGTCATGGGCGGCGCCGTCTAAGGCATTACCCTCAGAGATGTGCGATGTAATCCCGATTAAAGCGCGTGTAGCCGTCCTCGGTCACCTTTAGCTCGCCTTTGGTCAGTTGGTGAAACTCCGGCAGTCGGTGGAACGGAACTGAAGGCATGGCATGATGCTCTGCGTGAAAGGGCATGTTCCAGGCCAGCCTCCGCATCAAAGCATTGGTGAACGTGGTCCGGCTGGCGCCAAACATATCGGCCACGAAGGGGCATCGTCCGTGTTCAGCCAAAAGATAGAGCCGCAGAAACGGCTGCCCCAGCAGGAGCGGAAGAATCCAGACCTCGAGCAGGACAGTGCTGCCCGCAGCCGCTGATAGCAGGAAAAGAAGCGCGTAACCCGCAATCATCCCCCTGGCTTCCCGGGCGATTTTTGAACGGGCCGAGGGTGGAACGAAGTCATCGCCGCATTGCCCCGCAGCATTTCGGAACAATGTCAGCAGTTGTTGGTACCAGACCGGCAAACCGCTCACGTGCCAGACATACTGCCATAAGGTTTCTGGTTTCGGCCGGGCCAACTCGGGATCTTTCTCCTGATCCTGAGTGTGACGATGATGGGCAAAATGAAACAGCCGGAACCACTCGCAAGGCAGGACGAGTATGAAACCGCAGCTCTTGGCGACCCAATCGTTGAGTTGGCGGCTTTGGAAAGCCGTCCTGTGCACACACTCGTGCATGGCGGTAAAGAGGAACACCAGCAGAATGCCCTGAAGCAAAATCAGAAGCGGCACCAAAGGCCCGCCGATGAAGATGCCAATACCAACGAGCAGGATTACGCTGACGTGGCCGCCCAAGGCGATCAGGCCGGCTCGATTGGACTTTTCCGTCAATTTGATTTTCTGGGTCGGCTCAAGTGCGGCAACGAATGCGCGATGATCCGTCATCGCAGCTTGCCTTCAAGCAAGTCAACTTGTCCCCTCAGGGACTGGGTCATGTATTCGTTGAAGGCCTTCACGCGAGCTGCGCCACGCACATCCGGATGGGTCAGAATCCATAGCCCTGTTTGCATCTCCAGGATCGGTTTGCCAACCCGCCGCAAGTGCGTTGTCTTGTCACCAAGGCAGCACGGCATCACGGCCAACCCGGCGCCAGCGGCAGCACAATCCCGAACGGCAACAAAGGTGTCGGCTGTGACGACAATCGCCGAGGCCGGGACATTTTCCCTGAGCCACAAACCGACGGGCGATCCGGCGAGCGCATCGCCAATTCCCACCCAGTTCAGGTCACCGAAATCATGGCTCCGTGCCCTGGCAGGCAATCCTGCGACCACCTCTGGCGTTCCGTAGATGGCGAAGGCGAGATCCGCTACTCGCTGACCGACCAACACGTCGGGCGGTCGGTTTGTTGCCCGAATGGCAACGTCAGCATCATGTCGCGTGAGGTTCAGACGGGTATTCGTCACGGAAACCTCGATCTGAATGCGCGGGTTCTGTCTGGAAAAGGCTGAAATGTGGGGCGCCAGAACGGAATTCAAAAGTGAATCCGTCGTGGTGACCGTTACCCGGCCTTCAAGCCGAAGGTCGCGGCCAAGAATATCCCGGCTGATACCGGCGACACTTTGCTCGATCTGTCGCGCCGCTTCGACTACCGCTGCGCATTCGACCGTCGGCGAATATCCGGTCTGACGCCGCTCGAACAAGCGGATGCCGTTTTCTTCTTCGAACTTGCCGATCTTGCGCAGCACAGTGCTGGCATTGACTCCAAGGCTCTGTGCGGCCGAAACGGCCGACCCTTTGTCAGCAACGGCCACAACAAAGCGGAATATGTCCCAGTCGATGTTCTGCATATCTGCAGATTGAATATGCAAATATCGAGGTTGTCGAGCTTTTTTGCATTTTATAGGATTTCCAATGTGCATTGTCCCGACGGGGCCTCGGCGTTAGTGTCGGAGTCCGGTCGAACAGCATGGAGACGTTTGCAGAACGCCAGGCAGGACCAACTAGCAGCAGTATCCAATCCACAAATCGATTAACTGAACGGACCTTCGGGAGAAACACTATGAAACGAGCAGTCGCATTGGGTGTCCTTCTATCAGCTTGCCTTGCCGGAACGGCAATAGCTGACGATCCGACCATCGACCGTCAGGCCATGATGAAGAATGTTGGCGCGGCAACCGGCGCTGGTGCCAAATACATGAAGGGTGAAGCCCCTTTTGATCTGGCAGCTGCACAGATGATTTTCAGAACCTGGAACAACGCAGCATTGGGTTTCGGCTACATGTTCCCCGAAGGCTCGGAAACCGGCAATGAAACGGAGGCCTCAAAGGCCATCTGGGAAAACCGGGACGGGTTCAACGCCGCGGTGGCGAAGTTCATTCAGGACACCTCCGTCAGCATCACCGACGAAGCAAGTTTCAAAGCGGCCTTCGGAGCCGCTGCGGCGAACTGCAAGACCTGTCACGAAGGCTTTCGCGTCGTCAAAAAATAGCCATCATTTATGAGGCGTCCGGATGCAGGACGATCTCTGTGAATGGGCTGCCGATTCGATCGGCGGCCCTTTTTTGAATCAACGGACGCCACTTGCGGCACCCGAATGCGCACGTTATAGCATTACGTCAACGTAACGTTATTACATGATTGTCAATCGGAGTGTTGCCATGTTCAGCCATCGATCGGCGTTGCTTGCGACGACCGCGTTTTTCTTTGCCGGTTCGAGCGCCTTAGCCGACCCGAATGTTGTCGTATCCATCAAACCACTTCATTCCCTTGTTGCGGGTGTGATGGAAGGCGTTGCGACACCAAGTGTCATCGTCGATGGCGCTGCATCCCCGCACACTTACAGCCTCCGTCCATCGAAAGCTCGCGATCTGCAACAGGCGGATGTGATCGTCTGGGTCGGCCCGGGTCTTGAGGCATTTCTCGAGAGACCGGTCGCCAATATCGGCGCTGGAGCCTCGGTCGTTGAACTGGAAGATGCCCACGATCTGGTCAAGCTTTCGGTGCGCGAAGGCGCAACATTTGACGCCCACGATCATGGCGACCATGAAGGCCATGCTGATCACGACGATCATGAGAAGCATGACGACCATGCCGATCACGATGATGAAAAGCATGACGACCATGCGAAGCATGATGATCATGACGACCACGATCACGCAAAGCATGACGATCATGACGACGATGATCATGCAAAGCATGAAGACCATGACGACCATGATCACGCAAAGCATGAAGATCATGACGACCATGATCACGTAAAGCATGAAGATCATGACGACGACGATCATGCAAAGCACGATGATCACGACGACCATGATCACGCGAAACATGCCGACCACGATGACGAAAAGCATGACGATCATGCCGGACACGATGACCATGAACACGGATCTTTCGACCCGCATTTCTGGTTGGACCCGCAGAACGCCCGTGTGGTCGTCGCAGAGGTGGCTGAAGCATTGGCAAAGGCCGACCCGGAGAATGCGTCGAAATACAACGAGAATGCTGCCCGGGTGACGGCGCGACTTGATGCGCTTGAAGCCAACATCAACACCATGGTCGAACCGATCAAGGGCCAGTCCTTCATCGTGTTCCACGATGCCTATCAGTATTTCGAAAACCGCTTCGGGCTGCAGGCTGCCGGTTCTGTGACGGTGAGCCCGGAAGTTGCACCGGGCGCCGAGAGGATCGCGGCGATCCGCGACAAGGTGGCCGATCTCAAAGTGCGTTGCGTCTTCTCAGAGCCTCAGTTCAGCCCAAGCCTCGTAACCGTTGTAACCGAACAGACAGATGCGAATGCCTCGGTCCTGGATCCGCTCGGAGCTGATCTCGAGCCGGGTCCCGATCTCTACTTCAATCTGCTTCAGAACCTCGCCAAAAACGTGAGCGAGTGCCTGACAGAGAGCAGCTGAGGCGGATCAGTACCCTCTTCCACGATCAACCACCGGCGGCATTGCGCCGGTGGTAAAGTAGCGACGCAGATTGTCCGCAACGATCCGCGAAGCAGTCGTCCGGTTGGTCGGCGCGGAAATGTGCGGGAGAACGGTAACGGACGGATGCGTCCAATACCGGCTGCTCTGGGGGAGAGGCTCGGTGCTGAACACGTCAAGCACCGCATGGTCGAGGTGACCGTCATCAAGCGCTTCAAGCAGTGCAGCATCATCAACAATCGGTCCGCGACTAAAATTGATCAGCGACGAGCCTGCTCGCACCGCCGATAGCGCGTTGGCACTCACCAAACCGCGAGTCTGTTGCGTCAACGGCAACAGAACGACGACAATGTCGGCTGTCGACAGCATGTCTTTGAAACCATCGTTGCCACTATACGACTCGACGCCGTCGACGACTGCCCCGGAGCGGTTCCAACCGCTCACGCTGAAGCCCTGCTCAAGCAGCGCTCGCGCTGACATTCGACCGAGCTGGCCCAGACCGAGAATGCCAATGGTGCGTTCACTGGGCAGTGGAAGATCGTGCTCGCGCCACACGCGTTCCTGCTGCTGGCGGCGGTAGCGCGGCATATCGCGATGCAGGTAGAGCACCCAGGCCAATACCGCTTCCGCCATGGTTTTTGCCATTTGCGGATCTTCCAGCCTGACGATTTCGACTTTGCTGTCTTCCGGTAGCTCCGCCACCAGGCGCTCCACACCGGCCCAAAGGCTCTGGATCCACCGAAGGCGGGGAAGCTGAAGCAGATCTTCAGGATCCGGGTTGGCTACAATCGCAACCTCAGCGGCATTGAGCTCTTCGGTCGACAGGGAGGACAATGGCCGAATGGTCATTTCCGGCATCGCCCGGCGAAGTTCTTCAAGCCATTTGTCACCTGCGGCCGGCTCGCTGCGGGATACGAAAGGTACGATTGTGGTCATTGCTTGGCTCGCCTCTGCTCTGCCCAAGCCATGGCAGATGTCGACGCGCTTCGAAAGGGGCGTACCTCACTTTTCGCTGGCTCTGCCCCGGGCTCCGACTTACCGTAGCTCATCGCCGTCGGTCCCAAGCGAAATGGCGCATGAACTGGATCATACCTCTTACAGTCCTGGTGATCATTATCGCCGCTGGACCCTTTCTTTGGGCGCGCATCAGCGAAAAGCCCCTGACTGCGGACGTCCGGCGCCGGCTAGCCCCCGGGCAATCGGTGGCGCTTTCGAATGGCACAATCCATTACCGGGTCGAGGGTCCGGAAGACGGCCCCGTTGTGGTGCTGGTTCACGGCTTCAGCGCACCGAATTTCGTGTTTGAACAAACCGCGGCTGGCCTCGCGGAAGCGGGTTTTCGGGTTATTCGTTTCGATCATTTCGGCCGCGGATGGTCGGATCGTCCGGCCGCAGCCTATGATCCGGAATTCTATGACGGAGAGCTGCTCGACCTTTTCAACGCACTCGACCTGCAGCAGCCGGTCGGACTCGTCGGCTATTCCATGGGTGGCGTCATCACGGCTGAATTCACGGCCCGCTATCCGGAACGGGTTGCCGGTCTGTTTCTTCTGACACCGGCTGGTTTGGCTCTCAACCTTTTCAACACGGGCCTGGTTTCCTGGCTGATCGACATTCCGCTCTTGGGTGATTGGTATTGGCGCTTGCGAGGTCGATCGCTGCTGGCCGGTGATCCGCAATACAATGACTCTTCACTACCCGCGCAACGACGCTTGCACGGCGATGTAAGAGAACAAATGACCTACCGCGGCTATCTACAGGCCATTCTGTCGTCCTGGCGCCACCTGCCGATGCGGGATCGAGACAGCGTTTTCGCAGAGGCCGCTGCCACGGGTGTGCCTATGATGGCCGTTTTCGGCGGCAGGGATCCGGTGATCGGGAGTGACAGTGCGGCAAGGCTTCGCGCGGCTGCGCCGCAGGCGCGGATCGAAACCATCGCGGAGGGTGATCATGGCCTCACCTACGAGTTGTTCGACGAAGTCAATCCGATGCTGATCGGCTTCTTTCGTCGTTTGTAGGTGTCCTATTCGACCGGATACGGCCCGTCGGTGAAAACCCGCTCATGATAGCCCTTTGAGCCGATCATCTGCGCAAGCGGACTGCCCGCAACCTCACCCCGGTCCAGTTGCCCGAGAATATGCCGGAAACTGTATTTGGGTTGCCAATCCAATTCAGTCCTGGCCCGATCGTTCACATAGACCCGATCGATCTGCTCGAACATGCGCCAACCGAGGCGCTGGTAGAC
Organism: Hoeflea sp.; assembly: GCA_965228435.1. Lineage (GTDB taxonomy): Bacteria > Pseudomonadota > Alphaproteobacteria > Rhizobiales > Rhizobiaceae > Hoeflea_A. The sequence continues at coordinate 7,059,821 of OZ245818.1, forward strand.
GCCGGAATACTCTGGCGAATGCTTCTGTAGAACGGCCGCAGCATCGCTTCTGAGGTCCGCGAGATCCTCGGGTTGAAAAGGCGAAGTTGCGCTGATGATGTACTTCCCGAAGCCGATGTCTGTGGCTCTTTGCAAAGCGCGCAGATGAGCGGTTACGGCGTCTTCAATATCGACCCGTCTGAATGCGAATTCATTGGCCTTGGTATTGCTGTCGGAATAGGCGTCACGGATCCGGCGGCTGTCATCTTCCTCGGGGAAGAAGCGTGATGTCCGAAGGACCACACAGTTGAGACCGTGCTTGCGATGGAACAGGCTGCAGAGATCCTCCGCCGCCAGCTTGGTCATCCCGTAAATGTTCTTCGGCATCGCGGCCACGGCTTCCGTGATCCAGGCTGCCGGCTCACCTGGTGGAGGAACCAACGCGTGGCCGAAGGCACTGGTGGTGCTGGTGAAGACAAACGGATCAATGCCCTGCTCAAGCGTTTCCTCAAGCAGGGTCAACGTGCCACTGATATTGGTATCGATGAAGTCCTGTCTGCTGTGCGTCGCGACGTGCGGCTTGTGAAGTGTCGCCGTGTGGACAACGGCCTTGGCACCCTTCAGGTTCGCAGCGACAAAGGCCCGGTCGGTAATCGTGCCAATGGCGTGCGTATAAGGACCGGCAGCGACATCGATGCCAACGGGGTCGTACCCCTCATCGGGCAGAACGCGCATGATGGCTTCACCCAAATGCCCGGAACTGCCGGTAACAACGATTTTCATGGACTCCGCTTCTTCAGATCGTGTTGGTCGGCCAGATTTAGTGCATTCGCCAGCACCGGGAAACCGTTTTCAATCGGACGCTCCCCAATAGAGATCGTTGTCGACCACATTGGTCTTGAAGACCAGATAAACAAAAGGCTCGGCGTGCGGATTTTTGGTGTTGTGAACTTCACCGGGTTCGCAGGTCAGCGTATCGCCGACGCCAAGTGCAAAAACCCGCCCGCTAATCTCAAACGTGCCCTGCCCGCTCAGAATGTGAAAAACCTCCGTACAGCTCCGGTGATGATGGTCAGCCACAGTCGTATGGGGTGGGATTTCAATGATTTGCACCAATGTGCCCGGTGCATTCAGCGCTTCGTCTCGCAAGAGGATTTTCTTGCGATACCCGTCGCCGATGATCCACGGAACATCCTTCTGGTTGACAAACAGCATCCGCACTTCTCCCAGCGGGCACAACGCCCGTTTCATTCGACCATTTCATGAGACGGATGGCCAGCACCCAATCGCGGTCGCGACAGTCATCAAAGCGTCATCGTTTCGTCATGACTTCGTAACGCACGGCGGTCATGCCCGGAGTTGTGACCCACCCTTCAAACCGGGAAAATATGATGAACGCAAAGCTCATTTGCCTGACCTCGGTGCTCGCGCTGTGCGCAGCGACGCCGTCCCTCGCAGACATGAATTTCAACCGGATCGCGTCCTTCGCAACGCCGGACAATATGGCCGCAGGCGAGGATCGCCAGCGTGAGACGTCACCTGAAATCATCGCCGCCACTCCCGATGGCATGCGCCTGGTCTACACGGACAGCCCCTTGGGCGTTCTCGGCATGATCGACATTTCCGACGCCGTCAACCCCAAGCCGCTGGGCAACATCGAACTGGGTGGCGAACCGACATCGGTGACCGTGGTCGGCAAAGCCGCCTATGTTGGCATAAATACCTCGAAAAGCTTCACCGAGCCGTCCGGTCAACTGGCAGTCATTGATATCGACAGCAAACAGCAATTGGTTTCCTGCGACCTGGGCGGACAGCCGGATTCGGTTGCCAGTGCCAAGGACGGTTCCTTTGTCGTCATCGCAATCGAAAACGAACGGGATGAAGACCTGAATGATGGCGTGATTCCGCAAATGCCGGCCGGCAATCTGGTCAAGTTCGACATCAAGAACGGTCAAGCGGACTGCAGCTCGAAACTGGTGGTCGACTTGACCGGCCTTGGCGGAACCGCACCGAGCGATCCTGAGCCGGAATTCGTTGACGTGAACTCGCTCGGCGAAACGGTGATCACCCTTCAGGAAAACAACCAGCTAGCCGTCGTCGGCCCCGACGGAAAGGTCAAGAGTACCTTTTCTGCGGGCACGGTCGGTCTGAGCAACATCGATGCCACGCGAGACGGCGCGCTGCTGTTCACCGAATCCAAAGGCAGCATTCCGCGCGAGCCCGACGCCGTCAAATGGCTCGACGACGACCATTTCATAACGGCCAATGAGGGCGACTACGCAGGCGGGTCCCGCGGCTGGTCCGTGTTCAACAAGAACGGCACCCTTGTCTACGATTCCGGCTCCTCCTTCGAGCACGCGGTCGTTCAGATCGGTCACTATCCGGAAAAGCGCTCCGGGAAGAAGGGCGTCGAGCCGGAATCGGTTGAAGTCGCCACCTTCGACGGAACGCCGCTGGCGTTCATCGGTTCTGAACGCGGCTCCGTCATCGGCGTCTATGACATGACCGATCCGGCCAAACCGGTCCTGAAGCAGATGTTGCCGTCGGGCATTGGCCCTGAAGGCATTGTTGCCATTCCGGAACGCAATCTTCTCGTCAGCGCCAACGAAGTCGATTTCAACGAGGATGGTGGTATCCGGGCTCACGTCATGGTCTACGAGTATCAGGACGCACCGGCTGCCTATCCGCAACTGACATCTGCCGGCGCTTCGGAGCTGATCGGCTGGGGCGCCATCTCGGGCATGGTCGCGGATGCCGAAAAACCGGGGATCCTCTACGCCGTCAATGACAGTTTCTACGGCATGCAACCGACTGTCTTCACCATTGACGCGACGGGCCTACCAGCACGCATCGTCAGCGCTTTGCCTGTGACCCGTTCCGGACAGCCGGCTCAGAAACTCGACCTCGAAGGCATCACGCTCGATGGCAAAGGTGGCTTCTGGCTGGCTTCGGAGGGCCGCACCGACCGGGTCATTCCGCACGCGCTCTACAACATCGATTCCACGGGTGGCATCAAGAAGGAGGTCGGATTGCCTCCGGAACTGATGGCGGTCGAGAAACGATTTGGCTTTGAAGGCGTCACCATGATCGGTGACACCCTCTGGCTGGCCGTTCAGCGCGAGTGGAAGGACGATCCCAAGAACCACGTCAAACTGGTTGCCTACAATCCTGAAACGAAAAAATGGGGTGCTGTGCTCTATCCCAAGGCCGCTCCCGAGAAGGGTTGGGTCGGCCTTTCGGAAATCGCCGCGCATGGCGACTTTGTTTACGTCATAGAGCGGGACAACCAGATCGGGACCGCGGCGGTCACAAAGAAAGTCTACCGCATCCCGCTTTCCGAAATGGTTCCGGCACCTTTGGACGGCGAACTCGCCGTTGTGTCGAAAGAGGAGGTGCGCGATCTGATTCCTGACCTGCTCTCGCTGAACGGCTATGTTCAGGACAAGGTCGAAGGTCTCGCCATCGATACGACCGGAGAAATGTTCGTCTCGACCGACAATGACGGTATCGACGACCACTCCGGCGAAACGCTGTTCTTCAAGATCGGCAAGGTCCGATAGAGACCGCGAAACAGGTACCAAAGCCCGCCGCTTCGGCGGGCTTTCTTTATCGGGACACGCGCCAGACCGAGCCGTCTTCGAGACCGACGAGAAAGTCTACCGCCGATCCACGTCCATCGACGGCTACCGCCTTGTCGATCCGTCCCGGAAGGGTCGCCGATCCGATTTGAACCGGACCGTTCGAGGCAAAGGTAATGATCCGCAGCATCCTTCGATTGTCGGCGGGAACAGCGATATCGTTTCGACCATCGCCGTCGACATCGGCGACCGCTGAAAGCCGCATCTCGCGTGAACCGATGGCGTGGTTTGAAAACCCGTCGATGCTGCCGATCCGTTCCAGCTTGCCGTTGCGATAGCTGTCGAAATTGAGTGTTCCGCCGATATGCGGTGTTCGCACATGAGCGATTTCCAGACCGGGCTGACCGTCGAAATCGGCGATCCCCGCTATGTTCAGCCAGCGATTGGACCGGCCAATAAAATCTGTCGTCGCCAGTTGTGCGAGTTCACCCTCAACCAGACCGTAGACAGTTACGGCCCCGCCCTTTGCGCTGGAGGACCGGATCGTGATTACCTCCACCGATCCGTCATCGTCGAGATCGGCCAGCCTTGGCGTGCGGTCTTCGAACACCTCGCTGTCAGGGAGCGCTAGCCGCAATTCCGAACCGTTTTCGGTAAAAACCGCCAACGTTCCCGCCTCGATCGCATCCCCAAGGATGCCGTGGGCATATCGTGTTGTCGGCGCTTCGTACCACGCGGCTCGGATATCACCGGATTTCCGTTTCGCAACCAACCCGTCTGGCAGGCCATTCCTGGCCGCCGGACGCGTCTCGACCGTCAGTTTCGAATGACGTTTCCCGTCGACCTGTTGAGCAGACCATTTGCTCCCATCAGCAACAACAAAAGCGGTCGCGGCTAGAAGCAATGATGCAACGGCTGAAATTGAAACCGCACCGGCTTTGAAGATTCGCACAGATATCCCTCCAGGTCTGTTCCCCTGTTTCGCCCGATTGGTCGGCAGGTTCAAGGGGTCAAAGACGCTCGACGCACACCGCCGACTGGGCTTAAATGAACCGATCTCTCTGACGGAGTTGTAGTGACAGAATGACTGACGGGGAAAAGTGGACAATACGAAGGGCGCTTCCCGAGGATGCGGTTGCTCTGGGCGAATGTCTGCGGGAGGCCTATGCAGCCCATGCCTCACGCATCGACGATCTGCCCGATATGGCCTCCGGCTGCGACGAGGATATTGCTCAGAACCTGGTCTGGGTTGCCGAGGTCGGACGTCGCATCGTTGGTGGACTGGTCCTGATTGCAGGGCCCGATCATATGGTCCTGGCCAATGTGGCCATCCGACCGGACAGTCGGGGCGGCGGCCTTGGCCGGGCTTTCATGGAAATGGCCGAACGCAAGGCTACCGCCCTCGGGTTCAAGGAGATGCGACTAAACACCCATGCCGCGATGCCGGACAACATCGCCCTCTATCAATACCTCGGCTGGGAGACGTCCGGACAGCAGGGCAATACGGTTTCCATGCGCAAAACGATCTAACTCAAGCTGACACCAGACGGTCGATTTCCTCAACGGCAGCGCTCGACAATGGTCCCTTTTCCAATGCTCCGGCATTGTCTTCCACTTGAGCTAGCGTGCGAAATCCAGGGATCGGAATGATCCTCGGCGATTTTGCCCAGATCCACGCAAGCGCACCCTGCGCCACCGTACGCCCGTCTGCCGTCAGCAGTTCCCGGATTGCTTCGATGGCATCAAGCTTTTGCCGGTCGGGAACTCCGCCGTGAAAATAGGTTTGCCATTCCGGTCCGCTGGCGCGGATATCCGACGATTGAAAGTCATGCCGACCCGGTCCGAACTTGCCGCTCAGCAGCCCCATGGCCAATGGCTGCCGTGCCATCGCAAACAGATCGCACTTCTCCAGCAACGGCGGAACATCCGAAGCCGGCACGAAGAGGTTCATGTTGTGCTGCACGCATGTTAAGCCATCGAGAGCGGCGAACCGCTCCATACGAACGGGATCATCGGTGCTCCAGCCGAATGCTGCAACCTTGCCTTCTCGCCTGAGCTCCTGAAGCGTATCGAAAATCACCTCCGAGGCATCGAGCGGATGTTCATTGACATGGAAAAACACCAGATCCAGTCGGTCTCGACGCAACCGCCGCAAGGAGGCGTCGACTGCACCGCGAACACCGGCCGCATCGTCAACGGTGCCACTCATTTGCCGACTTGACTCATCGAACCGGTTTCCGATTTTTGTCGAAACCAGGATGGTCTCACTGAAAGGGCTCAGGGCTTCGGCAAGCACCTTCTCTGAGTGCCCGCAGCCGTAAACATCCGCGGTATCGAAACAACGTATGCCCAACTCGACAGCCCGTCGGACCGCGGCAATCGACTCCGCATCATCGACGTCGCCCCATCCAAGGGGCTGGTCCCCAAACCAGAAATGCCCGCCGATCGCCCAACACCCCATGCCAAGCCTGGGTATGGTCATTCCATTCCAAAGATCGATATTTGTCATTTTGTCTTTCATTCATGATTTACATTTCAAGAGAGAACACGATGATAATCAGCTTGTTGTCGATCATCTTCAGCCGTTTTCGAAACAAGGCTTTCAAAATTGAATGACTCGATGAACTGGAATGACTTGAAACTTTTTATTGCTGTGGCCCGTGCCGAGGGCCTCAGCGGTGCAACGGTATCAACGGGCGTGAGTTCGCCCACATTAGGTCGCCGACTGGCGGTCTTCGAGCAGGGTCTGGGTGTGCGACTGTTTGAGCGCAAACAGACCGGCTACAGCCTGACGGATAAGGGACGCGCGTTGCTGGAAAAGGCCGAGGCCGTTGAAACGGCGGTTGCCTCAATCGAGCGGTGGCGGGCCGGTGCTGATGCAACCCGCACAGTCAGCATCGCCGCTGGCACATGGACGGCCGCCTATCTGGCAAGCCACGTGACCGAACTCTGCCGCGACACCGACGCCTTTCAGCTGCGCCTGCTCGCCTCAGAAACGCCCGTGGATCTTGGACGGCGTGCTGCCGACATCGGAATCCGCAACAGGCGACCGGATGAGCGCTGGCTGGCGCGGCAAAAACTGATGACCGTTGCATTCGCTGCCTATTGCAGTGTTACGCCGCATCGATCCGGCTGGATTGGCGTCGCAGGCAATGTCACACCGACGGCACAATGGCTCGATCGACACTATCGCGCTGAGACCGGATTATGGGCCGATACACCAAATGGTGCGTTGGAGATGGCAAAGGCCGGTGCGGGGCAGATACTGCTCCCTTGCTTTGTCGGCGACCGGGTGCCTGGGCTGAAACGCAATTCGGATCTGATAGACGAGCTGCGCCACGATCAATGGTTGGTGACCCATCACGAGCAACGTCACGACAATGCCGTGCGCGAGGTCATGAGACGCATTGTTGATCGCCTGAGGCAGGACCGAGATTTGTTTTCGGGCGCTCTTGGGGGTTGAGTTTCAGGGAGTTACCGGATTTCGGGCATCGGCCAGGATACGACCGCCAATGCCGATGAAGCAGACCCCGGCCATCCGTTCGATCCAATGGCGGACATTCTGGAACCGTTTGACCACCGGATCCGATGACATGAACAAGCTGACAATCGCGTACCACGTGAACGCACTGACGACGACCAGTCCAACCATCACCATCAAAAACCAGGTGGGTGTCGATGCCGTCACCGCCGTCGCGAAAACACTTGCAAACAGAACAATAGCCTTGGGATTGGTCATTGTGACCAGAAACCCGAAGAGCAACGGGTTACCGCGGGACCGGACCGGTTCTTCAGCAACATCGATGGCTTCCGGACGCGACAGGATCAAACGAATGCCGAGATAGATGAGATAGCTCCCACCAAGAACCCGAACCAGCCACGTCAGCCATTGAAACTCCACGAGGATCGCCGACAGGCCGAGCAGACTAAGCGTCGCATACAATCCAAGGCCAAGTGACACGCCACAGGTGGTCAGAAGGCCAGCTGTTGCTCCACGCGTCATGGAGGAGCGCACCACCGCCACGAAATCCGGACCTGGCAGCAAAAGCGCCGGGATGAACACTGCGAAGACGCTGGCGAGGACAAACATCAATTCCACGGGGAGCTCTCCTGAATAAGCGCCCGCCAGTTCAGCACGCGCGGAGCACTGGCGCAATCTGATTTCCGTCAGCAATCTTGTCGCCCAAACGCCGCTGAACTAGCATCACGGTAGAGACAACGCAGCAATAAAAGGGGAGACGGTTGCCGTGACGAAGAAGCCAATCGACGCCAATCCCATCATCAACAATGCGCTCAATCTGGATGGAACACCCGAGGCCGTCCGGCAGTTCTATGACGAATGGGCCGAAAGCTACGAAAAGGACATGGCGGCGCTCGGTTACTCCGGGCCACGTTTCATGGCTGAGCTCTTCGACCGGCACGCCGCTCAAACCGGTTTTGACAAATCGGCGGCAACCATCCTCGATGCCGGTTGCGGAACGGGTCTTCTCGGCGATGAACTGCTGTCACTGGGCTATCCGCGCATCGACGGTTTCGACCTCTCACCTGAGATGGCGCGCCAGGCAGCCGATCGCTCGGGCTACGAGCGAGTGCTCGGCGATATCGACATCATGTGTGCGGACAATTCCTTTGAGCCCGGCCGATACGACGCGGTTCTCTGTGCCGGCGTCTTTACGCTGGGGCACGTGGCGCCGGACGCGATCAATGTCCTGTTGCGCCTCGCTCGTCCCGAAGGACTGGTTATCGTCTCCACCCGTACCCAGTATTATGACACCACCGACTACCGCCAGGTCACTGGCGCGCTGATCGAGGCCGGGCACATGACGCTGTCGGAAGCGGTGATGGATTCCTCCTATCTCGACGGCAGCACCAGCCACTTCTGGGTCTACCGAAAATCAGCAGTTTAGCCACGGCGCATCACGCCGGGTTTCTACTCTCACACAAGCGTGATCGTCGGGTGGAGGCCGCGCCCTATATGCGACAACGTCGAAACCGAACCGCTGAGTTTCGACGCCATATCCAGGGAGACCTCAGATGATCAAAACGACACGACGCGAAATGGTTTTGTCGGCGACCGCCGCTGCCGCGCTTGGCCTTGCCGGCCCGATTGCCTTCATGCCATCGGCTCGGGCCATGGAAGCAAGGGACAAGGGATATTCAAAATTCAACATCGGTGATATCGAGGTCACCTCGATTTATGATGGTATCTGGCAGAAACAGCACGATCCGGGTTTCATCCGCAACGCGTCGGTGGATGATACCAAAGCAGCGCTGACCAAGGCCGGCCTGTCCGCCGATTTCGTGCCCATCGAGTTTGCCCAGACGGCAGTCAAGACCGGCGACAAGACCGTGCTGATCGACGCTGGCACGGGTGGCCAGCTGGCGCCTACCGCCGGGATGACGATGAAACATCTGGCGGCCGCCGGCATCGACCCCGCGGCAATCGACATTGTTCTGATTTCACATTTTCACCCCGACCACATTTTCGGACTGATGGCCAAGGACACAAACGAGCAGATATTCCCGAACGCGGAAATCGTCGTTCCCGAAGCCGAGTTTGCGTTTTGGACCGACCCCGGTTTGATCGAGAAACTGCCGGAAGGCCGTCGTGGCCTCGCGCAGCGCATTCAGGGCACTCTGCCGAATTGGAGCAATGTTCGCCAGGTCGGCGACGGTGTGGAAGTTGCGCCCGGCATCCGAAGCCTTGCGGCTTACGGTCATACGCCGGGTCACACCGCATATCATGTTGCTTCGGGCAATGATGAACTGATCGTCGCGGCGGACGCAGCCAATGTCCCTGCCCTGTTTGTCGCCAACCCGACTTGGCAGGCCGTGTTCGACTCGGATCCGCAAATGGCGACCGACACACGCATTGGTTTGTTCGATCGTGCGATCTCCGACAACGCAGTGATTGCCGGCTACCATTTCGGTTTCCCGAATGCCGGTACCCTCACGCGCGACGGTAACGGCTACGTTTTCCAGCCGGCCGGCGGTTAAACCAGTTTGAACGGTCGGTGGCTTCGATCACCTCGGATCCACCGACCGTTCCGGGCTCGCTACACCGTCAAGTCAGGGCGACGACCATGTTCGCCAACCCGCTCACACCCAGGGCAGTGAGCGTGAGCGCCATGCCCAGCGTTCGAGCACCTCTGGTCTCCTGGGCGCCGCCGACACCGAACGCATGAATGCAACGTCCGGCGAGTAGCATCAGGCCAACGCCTAGAAGCAGCCAGACCGGAGCGTTCTGAAGTTCCAGCATCAAAATGAGCAGGACACCCAGGGGCGCATATTCAGCGCAGTTGCTGTGGACCCGCATCAGCCGCAGCAAGCGTGGATCGCCGCCATCGCCCAATCCAATTCGGTTGGTGCGGCGAAACCCGATCACATTCGCGGACAAGTAAATGTAAAGCAGCGTCAGCAATCCTGCGAAAATGGACGTGATCATCGATAAGTTCCAGTTGGTCTGCCGCAGCATTACGCGCCGGAAACCCGATCGGATTACCGATGAAGTCCTCATTCTAAGTCGACCGGTTGAGCCAGCGACTGAGAGCGATTTTCGTGTCCTCGGAGCCGGCCACGGCCGTGAAAGCCGCCTGCTCCGCCTCAAGACCCGAAGCCATCGGGCGATCGAGACCGCTGGTCACGGCCTTGAGAATTGCCGCAACGGTCCCCGGGGCAAACTCCACTATGCGATTGGCCATCAGGAGAGCCTCATCAAGCAGCTGTTCATGTTTAACCACACGGTTGACGATGCCAATTTCGCATGCCGTTCGGGCATCGAACGCCTCACCTGTCAGCAGCCAATGCAATGCCCGTTTGCGTCCGGCGAGACGCGGCAATCTCTGCGTTCCGCCGAAGGTCGGAGGAATTCCGATCGAAATCTCTGGCTTGGCAAATGTCGCTTGCTCGCTGGCAATTGCCAGGTGCGCCGCTTCGGTGATCTCGCAGCCGCCCCCGTAGGCAATCCCGCCAACGGCTGCGATGATTGGTTTCGAACAGTTTTCCAGGCAGCTGGTCATTGCCTGTCCGCGTTGCACGAATTCCTTGAGCGACGCCTCAGGGCTCCTTTCGATACATTGCGAGAACTCCGGGATGTCGGCGCCCGCAGAGAAAGCGCGATCACCAGCTCCGGTCAGGATCACGGCACGCACTGTCGGATCGCTTTCGATCTCAGCCACGTGGCGAAGAAGCAGATCGTTGACGGCGAAATTGAGCGCATTGAGTTTTTCCGGACGGTTGAGGGTCAGCAGTACAACGGCACCAATGCGTTCGAACAAAACCGGTGGTGTCATGCGGGGTCCTTTCCTTGTCTATCGGCGGAAAGCTACGCCTGCACAGCTTGAAAGTATATTCACTGGTTAGTATACAAACGCATGCCTCGCGATGGATCGAAAACGAGAGAACGTATACTGGACGCTGCCAACCGGTTGTTCTATGCCGAGGGTATCCGCGCCGTAAGCGTCGATGCGGTGGCGGAAGGCGCCTGCGTTACCAAGCGCACGCTGTACTACCACTTCGCGAGCAAGGACGACTTGGTCACCAGCTATTTGGAGTCCAGAGACCAACCCAACCTTGCAGCCTTCAGCAGGTGGTTCGATGCGGGAGACGGAACAGTCGCTGACAAGACACGCGCCATGTTCGAGGGTGTCGCCCGCGCCGCCAGGAAGCCAAGCTGGCGCGGTTGCGGTTTCTTGCGGACCGCCGCTGAACTCGCCAACCTGCCGGGCCACCCGGCCATCCTGGTGGGTGCCGCACACAAGAAACGCTTCGAAAGCTGGCTGGCATCCGTTTACTCTGAGGCCGGCATTGCGGGGTCGGATGCCCTTGCGCGTCAGGTTGTGCTGGTCATGGACGGAGCGTTTTCCACCATGCTGGTACACCGCGATCCGGATTACGCTGAGGCCGCCGGCACCGCCGCGGCAACTCTGGTCTCGAACGCCCTTCCCGGTTAACAGCAGCGTACAAACTTCCTGCTCTCTTGCAGTTGCTTCTTTTCCGCTTTATCGACCGCCTGTCTCCACGCCAGGGAAAGGACCATCATGAGCTCACCGTCCGAGAAGGTTGCCCCGGAGGCATCGACCGACGAGCATTGGTGGCGCGGTGCCGTCATCTATCAAATCTATCCGCGCTCGTTTCAGGACTCGAACGGGGACGGTATCGGCGACCTTCCCGGCATTACCCGGCGGTTGGATTACATCGCGAATCTCGGTGTGGACGCGATCTGGCTCTCGCCGTTCTTCACCTCCCCCATGAAGGATATGGGATACGACGTTTCCGACTATTGCGACGTCGATCCGATTTTCGGAACGCTCGACGATTTCCGCGACCTGGTTGCGCGAGCCCATGGGCTAGGCCTTAAAGTGATCATTGACCAGGTGCTGTCGCACACATCGGACGCGCACCCCTGGTTTGACGAGAGCCGCCGGAGCCGCGACAACGCCAAATCGGACTGGTACGTCTGGGCTGACCCCAAACCGGACGGCACCCCACCGAACAACTGGCAGTCCATCTTCGGCGGACCGGCGTGGTCCTGGGAAGCGCGGCGACGGCAATATTACTTTCACAATTTCCTGTCCGACCAACCGGATCTGAATTTCCACAATCCGGCGGTCCAGGATGCCCTGCTCGATGCGGTGCGTTTCTGGCTCGAGCTTGGTGTCGATGGCTTCCGGCTGGACACCGTGAATTACTACTTTCACGACGTCGAATTGCGCAACAACCCGCCGATGCCGGATGGCAAATCAAACGACATACCGGATATCAATCCATACGGATTTCAGGACCATATCTACGACAAGACCCGGCCCGAGAACCCGGGGTTTCTGCGTCGCTTCAGGGCGTTGCTCGACGAGTATCCGGGAACCGCATCCGTCGGCGAAGTCGGAGACGGCACACGCTCCCTGCGCACGATGGCTGAATACACCGCGGGCGATGATCTTTTGCACATGTGCTACTCGTTCGACATGCTTGGTCCGGACTTCACCAAGACGCATTTCGAAGAATGCGTGAACCAGTTCGAAGAGGCCTCGCAGGAATTCTCCGATGGCACGGCATGGCCATGCTGGGCTTTTTCCAACCACGATGTCGTGCGCCACATGAGCCGCTGGGTTGCCGAAGCTGACGATCACGACCGGTTGGCCAAACTGGCCGGCAGCCTGTTGCTGTCGCTCAAGGGGTCCGTATGCGTCTATCAGGGCGAAGAGCTGGGCCTGACGGAAGCGGAGCTGGAGTTTGAAGACCTGACCGACCCCTATGGCATCAACTTCTGGCCAGAATTCAAGGGACGTGATGGCTGCCGGACACCCATGGTGTGGGAGAGCGGCAAAGACCATGCGGGGTTCTCAACCAGCAGCAAAACGTGGCTACCGGTCACCGACCCTCATCTGGCTGTTGCGGCCGACAAACAGACCGGTGATCCGGAATCTATTCTCGAACATTATCGCCGCTTCCTGCGATTCCGTCGGTCGCGCCCCTCACTGGTGAAAGGCGGCAGCCGCTTTCTTGCATTTGAAGGCAACGGCATTGCCTTCCTTCGCAGCATCGATGGCGAGGAGACGCTTTGCGTGTTCAATCTCTCAAGCCGATCGCAGCATTACCTCGTGCCCGATGGGATTGACTTCAGGCCCGTTCCCGGCACCGGGTTTGACGTGCCCTGCGACGGCCGCAACGTGGATCTGCCCGGGCACAGCGCATTTTTTGCGGAGATCGTCTGAAGCCAAAGTGATGGATTTGACGTTCCTATTCAGATTCTAGCCAAAATGTTTGGCAAGCGGCTGCCAATAGCGCTGGTCCCAGCCGGACGCCAGGTGCTCGGTCATCTGTTCCGGACAGCCGGTCTGATGGAGCGTCACTTTTGTCGCCTCACCATCGGCTTCGAGCGTGATACGCAGCATCGTGTAAATCCCGTCGTCCCACCCGTTAACGCGCCAGGCTTGGACGATCTTGCGACCGGGCTCAAGTTCAATGTTGCGGGCAATGATTTGTCCGTCGTGCATTTCAGCAAGACCGCCGACCTGCTGTTCGATCCTTGAGACGCCGCCGGTCAGGGCGCCATGCGTCTCTTCGTCCATGAAAGCCTGGTAAACCTCTTCGGGACTGGCGTTCAACGTTACTTCCTGGTGGATTTCCGTGGTCATATCTTCCTCCTTGCAATCGGCCAAAGGGCACTTCATAATCGATATTCAACCAAATAGTTGAGAATTGAGCAAGATGAAAAATCAGATAGCGGCCTCGACCGTCCAGGATCCGGAAGAGCGGCTCAACCGGGTTTTCCACGCCCTCGCAGATCCGACGCGGCGGGCGCTGATCAATCGATTGTCGACAGCGCCGCAAAAGGTGACGACACTGGCGGAGCCCTTTGACATGTCGTTAAATGCCATCTCCAAACACCTGAAAACACTGGAGAAAGCTGAACTCATCGATCGCGACAACCGAGGCCGGACCAGCATCTGTTCCCTGCGCTCGCAACCGCTTGACGATGCCCAGACCTGGCTCGACCAATATACCCGCTTCTGGAACGGCACTCTCGACGCCCTGTCAGGCCACATGGACCGGCAGGCCGGTGAAACTGGAAAGGTGGACGATGACGAATGATGAGAACAGTTCGTCACTCTCGCTTCTGGTGCGCCGCACCGTATCGGGTAGCCCGGCGGAGGTGTTTCGAGCCTGGACGGACCCCGAGCAGGTCCGCCAATGGTGGGGGCCCGGAGACGTGGTTTGCCGGGAGTGCAGCATTGACCTACGCGTCGGCGGCACCTACCGGATCGCCAATCAAATGCCGGACGATTCCGTCCTGTGGATCACCGGAGAATTCCTCAGACTCGAACCACCGCATCTGATCGAATACACATGGCGTCGTGGGCTAGAGTCGCAGACCATGAGCGGCAGCGATGAGCGCGTATCGGTTCGCTTCTCTGATCTGTCGGGACAAACCGAAGTTCTCGTGGAACACAGTCGCATTCTCGACAGAACCGACTACGAATCCCATGAATATGGCTGGCTAGGTTGTCTGGATGGTCTGGCGGGCCATCTCGAGACAAGCAATTAGCGCGACCTTGCGGGATTACCGACGACCCTGGCTCCGGCGGCGACATCGCGTGTCACCACACTGCCTGCCCCCACAATTGCCCCGTCGCCGATCGTGACACCGGGAAGAATGACGGCCGAACCGCCAATCCAGACGTCTCTCCCGATTGTCACGGGCTTGCCGATTTCCAGGCCAGCTGCCCGCTCAGCTCGGTCCTGGCTGTGCTCGGCGCAATAGATATGCACCGCTGGCCCGATCAGGGTTCCTGTCCCAATATCGACGCGGGCAGTATCGAGCACCACGCAGCCTGCGTTGAGATAAACTCTGTCGGCAAGGTGCAGGTTCCTCACGTAGGCACAGTGAAACAGGCCCTCGATTCGGACATCAGTACCCACGGAACCAAGAGCCGCGCGAAGCTTCGGGCCCAGCATGCCGCGCTCGCGTGGCGGCAAGTGATTGTGCTCGTGAACAGCATCCTGAGCCAGCATGCGCCATTCCTCGAGCTCCGGGTCGATGCAGCTGTACCACTCACCGGCCTCCATCTTTTGTCGCTCTGTCTTGGTCATGATGTCTCCTGTCCACGCTTGCTTCGAGGCACCATCGCAATGAAATACGCAGGTCGCAATCAACGGGCAGCATTTGAGCAAGGTCAATTGATGTCTGTCTTCGAACGCTAAACATACAGCTGGATCCAAATGTTGTCTTAGCCAATGAAGAACATCGTCATCATCCAAGGCCATCCCGACCCATCCGGGACGCGCCTGTGTCACGCCCTTGCTGAAGCCTATGCGGAAGGCGCCCGCGATGCCGGCCATCAGGTTGAGGTGGTCGAGCCGGCCCAGCTCGATTTTCCTCTCTTGCGAACGCAGGAAGATTGGAAATCCGGCATCGACGCCACACCGGAAAATCTCTTGTCCGCGCAGCAAAGCTGCATTGCGGCTGACCACTTCGTGCTGATCTATCCTCTTTGGCTGGGCACCATGCCTGCCCTGCTAAAGGGGTTTCTGGAACAGGTTTTTCGCCCGGGTGTAGCGCTCAGTTACGGCGACGGCTTCCCGAAAGCACTGATGAAAGGCAAGTCGGCGCGCATAGTCGTGACGATGGGAATGCCGGCTCTGGCCTACCGCTTCTATTTCTTTGCCCACAGTCTGAAAAACCTGCAACGCAACATTCTCGGCTTCGTCGGCATCAAGCCGATCCGCAGCACGCTGCTTGGCATGGTCGAGGCTGCCGATGAAAAGAAACGGCAGCGATGGCTGACGATGATGTCCGAATTCGGTCGACAGGCCCGATAGGATTGGATTTCCCAGTTGGCCCTGCCAACAGGCCTGCCACTCAACGGGCTTTGGTGGTTTGAGCAAGCGAAAAAGCCGGCTACAGTCGGCTTTCGCAAGGTGAAACCGGATGCAATCTTGACCATCGACGATCATACAGAAACCGGGCCGATCGAGGCTCTCGTCCCGCATGGTCAAGGCCATCAGTTCGCGCTTTACGGTGACAGCTGTTCCGGCGTGCCCGGCCATCTACACGAAGCGAACCTTGCGAAGGTCAATGACGTGGTGCTCCGTCTGACCCCGGAGCCCGAGTTCGTTGTCTATCCGGGCGACGAGGTCATTGGCCTGACCGGCTGCGAGGATGAATTGCGCGCCCAATGGGCACACTGGTGGAATAAAGAGATGGTGGCACTGGTCGAACGCGATGTGCCTATTTTCAACTGCACGGGCAACCACACCGTCTACGACAGGATGAGCGAGCGGGTCTTCGGTGAGGTTTGCAGCCACCTGCCGATAAGCGGGCCTGACGAAGCAAGTCTGTCCTATTTCATGCGCAGAGACGATCTCCTCCTGATCTTCGTCAACACGCTGAACAGCGATCTGGGAGGAGAAGGCCATGTCGAAACAACCTGGCTCGAGCAGGTTTTGGAAGACAATCGCGATGCCCGCTGGATCTTCGTGATCGGCCACCACCCCGTCTTTCCGGTGAACGGCTATGTTGGCGCCTATCAGCGAACAATTGGGCCGGAGTATCGCGACCGGTTTTGGCGATTGCTGGCCGACAACAACGTGTTTGCCTATCTCTGCAGCCACATTCTGGCATTTGACGTTCAAGTTCATCGCGGCGTTCTACAAATTACAACCGCTGGCGCCGGAACAGCGCATCGCATGCCTCCGGACGTCGAATATCTGCATTGTGTGCAGGCTGCCATCGACCAAAACGGTCTGCGCTACCAGGTTCTTGATGACAACGGCCGGTTGCGGGAACGTCTTCAATGGCCACCAAGGATCCCGTCTTCTGACTCCTGGAACGTTTTGTCCGGAGGTGAGGCTTGGACACACGGAGCATTACACGCCTTTCGGTTTTGCGGTTCCCTTCCCGCCGCGACCGAACCTCGTCGCCAGACGCTGCTTTCGTTGCAGGCAGACTCCGGCCGGCTCAGCCCCTTGTGGATTGGATTTGCGGGACCGGACCATCGTCTCTCTGTCAGCCTCCAGCCGCAGCACGGACGAAGCCCACACAATTGGCTCGGACCGTCTCTGCGGCCCGGATCGCCGTTCGATATCCAGATCGCTCTTCACCCCGATATGGGTCCCGGCGGCATGCTCTGGCGCGATAACGACCAGGGTCCCTGGTCATCGCTGGAAGGTGCCTCTCCCTGGGGGCCCGAGCGACTCGATTGTCAGGGTTTCTGGGTTGTCGGAAGCGCCGCAGGCGGGAATGACATGCCTTTTTCTGGCAGCGATCTGAGTATCCGCCACTTTGCGTCACAGGACGCCTGTCAGGATGGCTGGACCCAGGATGCGAAATCCGCCAATTGAAGAAACTCAAGGCCTTGCCCCGGGCCACGCTCAAGCGCGAAGCCCACAAATCCGGGCTCGCCGTCATCGAGAGAGGGTGATGCTACTCCTCCTTCCGGGAAATGCTGCAACTCCAGCAGCGAATAGGGTCTCCTCCAGAGCCATTCGCGGTTGGCTACGGCCTTCAGATCGTCGACTGGTGGCGTTTCCCTGGTTCCTGCAAGAAAATACAGACTGAAGCCATAGTCCGGCACCGGCTGGATAGACACCAGTTGTAGGCCCAGTCGTTCGATACAGTGGGTCAGCGCCCTATCGAGTTGGTTGATACGCAAGGTGATGTGCGCGAGCGTTGCCTGACCGCCGACCGGATGTCCCTCGCCGGCATCGGTCTGGTTGCCTTCAAATCCCTGCTGCAAAAGCTCGACGACGAACCCATCGGGGTCACGCAAGTGGCATAGATAGCCAATATCCTCGAATTGAATCGGGTCGGACACCGGCCAGCCGGATTGCCTGATGAACGCCACGGCATGGTCGAGGTCACGAAGTGTGATGCCGATCTTCCAGTAGAAGTCCCGCTTTGACGTCACCAGCGGCTGGTTTGCGCCGCCGTTGAGTTCAAGCAAGGTTTGCTTCGGATCATAGCCCAGCAGCGGCGTGGATGCTTCGCCGAAATTGCGCATGCCCAGAACACGCTCGTAGAAGGCCGCCAATTCCGCCGGTTGAAAAACACGCAATCGATTTCTGGCAAATTTCAGCACGTTGATTTCCTAGCCCAGCAACGACAGCACCACGCCGCAAACGGCCGAAATGGCGAGCACTCGAACCATGTTCCAGTGCAGACGCAGCAAAAGCAAACCGCTCAGCAACGCCAACAGCAACACGCGCCAATCGAGCGTGCCAATATCGGGCTGCCAGAGAACCAAAGGACCGACCCGATTGGCAGTCACATCGGCAAAAAAGACATGCAATGCGAACCATATCGAAAGATTGAGGATCACGCCCACGACCGCAGCGGTGATGGCGGCAAGCGCGCCTCTCAGGCGCGGTTGCGATGCGATCCACTCGATATAGGGGGCCCCGGCGAATATCCACAGGAAGCAGGGCGTGAAGGTAACCCAAAGCGTCACCGCCGCACCGGCAAGGCCAATCAACAGACCACCCTGCCCGAAAGCGGACAGAAAGCCGACAAATTGCGTGACGAGGATCAGAGGGCCGGGTGTTGTTTCCGCGAGACCCAGTCCATCCATCATCGCTCCGGCGGTCAACCATCCATGAAGCCCGATAACGTCCTGTGCCATGTAAGCCAGCACTGCATAGGCTCCACCAAACGTGACGACGGCCAGTTTGGAAAAGAACCAGCCAAGATCCGTCAGGATCTGCGGACCGGACAGCCACGTGAGTGCCAGCAGAGGCCCCCACCAAATGGCCAACCAGAGAGCAACCGTTCCGAATGTTCCGGAAACGCGGACCGGAATCGCTGGCGGTGGGCCTTCGTTCCCATCGGCCTTACCAAAAAAGAAGCCAAATAAAGCCGCACCAAGTACCAGCAATGGAAACGGCAGAGCCAGAAAGAAGATGCCGACAAAGGCCAGAACGGCTATCACCCAATGCTGTGTTAGGTGCAACGCCCTTTTTGCAACGCGAACAAGCGCCTCGACAACAATGACGAGCACGGCCGCCTTGACCCCGAGAAACAGGGCACTGATGAGCGGCACACCACCGAAATAGGCATAGATGATGCCAAGAGCGAGCATGACCAACGCCCCTGGCAGCACAAATAAAAGTCCGGCGACAAGCCCCCCCTTTGTCCCGTGCAGGCGCCAGCCGGCATAAGTGGCGAGCTGCATGGCTTCCGGCCCTGGCAGCAGCATGCAAAAACTCAACGCACTGAGGAACTGTTGTTCGCTCAGCCATCGCCGCTCCTCGACGATCATGCGATGCATCAAGGCGATCTGAGCCGCTGGCCCACCGAAGGAAAGGATGCCGATCCTTGCCCAGACTGCGGTGGCTTCGCCCAGCGATACGGCAGGTTGGCTTCCATCCGTTGAAGCGTCCATTGCCTCAGCTCCTCGCTTGGGCCGGGGGCCAGTCGTGGCCCTCATCTGTGGCGTCACGCGCCCAGCGGTAGAAGGCATCGTACAGCAACATCCCGGCGTCGAGCTGGTCAAGATCGTCACGGTACATGCGCGACAGGCCGAGAGAGGCCGCCAGCAGACCGGCCGCCTCCGGCGCCAGATCGTGACGGTTTGTGTCGGCACCACGCACGATGGTGGCCAACCGGTGGAGCGGCTCCGACCCGAGTCGAAACTCCTCCAGCAAGGTGTCGAACGTGCAACGTTCTTCCCGGTGGCTCCAGAAACAGTCCTCGACGTCAAATGGGGTCGCATTGAACTTCTCTGCGACGTTGAGAACCTGCGACGGAGAAACGAGCAGGAATTGAGCGCGACGATCCACGAAACGGCGAATCAGCCAGGGACAGGCAATGCGGTCGATTTTTGGCCGGTGGCGCGTGACCCAGACCGACCTGCCTTCATCGTTGCGTTCGGGAATGCGAGCCTCAGGCACCATCGGCAAACCCGCTTCGCGCCAGCCGACGCGGCCGCTTTCAAGCGACTCCGCGGCGATACCGTGATCCCGCAGAATGGCTGCGGCACCCTGACCAAGTTTCAGTCCGCGATGACAGTAAACGACCACACGGTTTTTCCGCAGTTCCGGTACAAGTGCTGATACCGATGCGAACGGATGGCGAATGGCCGTCGGAATGAGACTTGGATCGACCGCGAAGTCGTCATCCATGCAGACATCGACAATCACCGGAGCGTCCGGAGTTCCAATCAGGCGGGCGAGTTGAGGCACGGTTATTTCGGTTGGCGACGGCATGGCGCATCCTTCCCTTTTGTCGATACGGTTGGATGCGAAACTTGGGCTGTCGCCTCACGGGGTGTTCGCAAACCCCATGGTTGTTTTGTTGCAGACAAGACCATCGCAGGTCAAGGCCCGCCGCTCGCCGCCGATCAATTGTAGCCGCGAGCTTGCTCCGGCACACCTGGAAGTATAATCGGCATGTCGCGGCAACCGAAACACGGACAAATGAGCAATCCAGATTACCAATTCACGCCGGTCACAGAGGCGGATTTTCCATTGCTGCGCCGGTGGCTGGCATCGCCGGAAGTCCGCAAATGGTGGGGCGATCCGGACTCTGAACTCGGGCTTATCCGAGAAGATCTCGACGAAGACCGAATGATCAATCTGATGGTCAGCGTCGACGGTCACCCGTTTGCCTATGTGCAGCACTATGAGGTGCATAGTTGGCCGCAGGCTCATCTTTCTCACCTTCCCTCCGGCTGTCGTGCAATCGACACGTTTGTCGGGGACCCCAAAATGCTGGGAGCAGGTCATGCGCCGGCCTATCTTCGTCAGCTGGCTTCAAGCCTCCTGGCCGACGGTGCGCCGGAGGTTGTCATCGATCCGGTGGCGGACAATGCTCGTGCGGTACGCGCTTATGAAAAAGCCGGTTTCAGCCGGATTGAACGTCTCGAAAGTGCCGATGAAACCGTCATGCTGATGTTTTTTGAGCGCAACTCACAATAATGGCTCCGATTTGCGGTCTACCCGTCGCCGCCACGGTCCGTTCACATTTGGATGTTCATTGTCCCGTCATGACCGAAGCAGCTCGTAGCACCGGGATCACCAAACGATTTCGCAAGTCCGTATCTGCCGCACTGTTATATGTTTGCGTCCTGTTGCTGACCGTTGGCGCCTTTGCCGCGGAACGCATCAAAAGGCCTGATCTTGAAACGTTGTTCGATCGGGCCGGCGTAACTGGCACATTCGTCCTGTTCGACATCGAGAGCGATCGGCTGACTGTCGTCAATTCGCAGCGCGCAGAGCAACGCTTCTTTCCGGCCTCCACCTTCAAGATCGCGAACAGCCTGATCGCGCTTGAAAACGAAGCGGTCGCCGATGAAAACGAGATCATTCCCTTTGGTGGAAAACCGCAGCACATCAAGGCTTGGGAAAAGGACATGTCGATGCGCCAGGCCATCGCGGTGTCCAACGTTCCGGTCTACCAGGAACTCGCCAGGCGGATCGGATTGGACCGCTACGGGGACTGGTTGGCAAAGCTGGACTATGGCAATCGGACAACCGGAAACAATGTCGAGACCTTCTGGCTCGTCGGACCGCTGGCGATCAGCGCGCTAGAGCAGGTCGAGTTTCTCGCACGCCTGTCGCAACAGGAACTCATGGCCGACAGAAACCATCAGCTTGTTGTCCGCGATATCATCCGGGTCGAAACACGCAATGGCGCGGTCCTGTTCGCCAAATCGGGCTGGACCACAGCGCCCGATCCTGATGTTGTCTGGTTTGTTGGATGGGTGGAAATGGACGGCAGGATCCTGTCGTTCGCACTAAACCTCGATGCCGATACCCGCGAGAAGGCTCGGCTCAGAGAGCCACTTGCCAGAAGCTTCCTGAAAGCGCTGGATATCTGGCCACCAGCCGACTGAACCAATCCAATCCCAACTTCTTTCGAATTTCGCTGCTCGTGGTGTCGAAGCCCACGGCCGCAGTTTGTGGATGCTTCGCGTCGGTTTGTTCGCACCAAACCCGCTGACGAAACCAGCCACGGATAAAAGCGCACAGCCAAAATCAGTGGGCGCCGCATCTGCTGCTCAGTCAGTGAACATTTTTAAATAGCTTAATTGACATCTTTTAAATCATAAACAAAGATGTTGAAGCTTGTGGAGGTTTACGCTTGTACGATCCCGATTCTCCTTTCACCTCAGGCGATGGCGAGAAATCGCTGCGGCCACAGCAGAAAACCGACTTCGCGGAGTCGCGCCTCTATCAGGCGGTCATCAGTTGCGAGTTGAGGCCAGGAACCTGTTCTACCGAGGCGGAGCTTGCGGATCGCTTCGGCATTGGACGCGCCGCTGTTCGCGTGGCGCTGGCTCGACTTTCAGCGCTGGCTCTGATGGCCCCGCAACCGCGCCTCGGCTGGCGCGTGCAGCCGATCAGCGGCGGATTGATCGGGGACGTGATTGAGGCACGTCAGCGGATCGAGCCGGCACTCGCGGCATCCCGCCCCGCACCGGAAGCAAGAGCGGAGATGCACTCCTATGCTGAGCGGATTGAGGCGATAGCCGGGCAAAGGCACCAGGAAGTCATCGACTCCAGGCGCAGCTACGAACGACGTTTTCGTGATCAACTGGCCTCCGGCATCAATCCCCTGCTCTTTGGATTTCTGAAAACCCTCTGGGATCAATCCACCCGGATTACGAACTTTCTCGAAGCTGATGGAGCCGCACACTTGCCGCCGATGAAGGCCTCGGCGCTGTTGCATGCAGTCGATGCGCAAGACAGCGACCGGATTGCGGACAACCTGGCCAAGGAAATCGAAGCTTTCGAACGGTTTGCACGCGACGCGCTGCTCTCCAACCGAACTGAGTTGGAGTACGCGCCGGCGCCGCAAAATCAGCGAGCCGAGACCGAAGATTTGGCCGTTAGAGGTCAATTCAAAGGGGCCGCAGAGTCCCACAAAAACTACATGTCCTCCAACACGCAAAAAGGTCAGAGCAACTGATCGGTCTGCCGTGACCTTTAAAACAGGGAGTCCCTACCGTGAAAAACTTACCCATGCTCAAACCCGTCGCCATGGCAGTGATCGCTGCGCTCTGGGTCGCCGGCGCAACGACGGCGCCAGCCCTTGCCAAGGACGAACTCGTCATTGACCTCGTCAACGAGCCAGCCACCGTGGATCCGCACATGCAGTGGAACCCCGACAGCTATTATGTGTATCGCAACATCTTCGACAACATCGTAACCCGCGACAACGACGGCAAGATTGTGCCGCAGATTGCCGAGAGTTGGCGATATTTGTCGGATACCGAGCTGGAATTGACGATCCGGCCGGATGTTAAATTTCACGATGGCGAACCACTGACTGCCGAAGATGTGGCGTTTTCGGTCAAGCGGATCACTGATCCTGCGTTCGGCTCGCCGCAATTGGGTCAGTTCAACTCGATCGTGGATGCAAAGGTCACTGGCGACAACACCGTTGTCCTGGTCACGAAGTCTGCTTATCCGGCGCTGCTGGCGCAATTGGTGAAGCTTTCGGTTGTCCCGGAACATGTCGCTGGCAAAATGAGCAAGGAAGAATTCAACGCTGCGCCGCTTGGATCCGGGCCTTACGTATTCGACAGCTGGGATCGGGGCGTTCAGGTGAAGCTGACGAAGAATGCGGATTATTGGGGCGAACCCGGACCGTTCGAAACGGTGGTTTTCAAGGCTGTTTCCGATGCCGCGACACGGGTTGCCAACCTGCGGGCCGGAACGACCGATCTGATCGTATCCATCGATAGCGACCTCGCCGCCCAGATTGAAGGCGCTGGTGGCGTTCAGGTTCTGTCGGCTCCGACAGAGCGTGTTGGCTTTCTGGGAATGAACACGACGGTACCGCCTCTCAATGACCCGGAGCTACGCCGTGCGGTTGCGCTGGCTGTGGATCGCGAAGGCATTGTCGATGGCATCCTGCGTGGTGGCGAAACCGTGGCCAGTCAGATGGCAACCACGTCACATTTTGGTTTTGTAGACGGAATCGAGCCCTATCCTTTTGACCCGGAGAAAGCCGCTGAAATCGTCGCATCCAAAGGCGATGCGGCAAAGATGAAGATGACCTTCGGCACGGCACCGGTGTTCGACCAGCGGATCGTGCAGGCCATTCAGCAGATGCTGACGGAAGCCGGTTTCGATGTGGAGATTTCGCTCACCGATATGGCTACCTATCTGGCAGCAGCACGTAATCCTGAACAAAGTGAGCGTCCCCAGCTCAGCTTCGGACGCTGGTCTTGTGCCTGCCAGGATGTGGATGGCGTCCAGTATCCGCTGTTCAATTCAGGCAGCTCCTGGTCGCGGGTCAACAACGCGGATGTTGACAAGTGGCTCGAGGTTGGACGCACCACTCTCGATGAAGACGAGCGGCTATCAGCCTATGGCGAGGTCAACAAGATCGTCTACGATGAGACCTTGATCCTGCCGCTCTATCAGGCCGTCGCTCTCTATGGTGCTTCAGACAAACTGGAGTTCCAGCCGACTGCCAACGAGAGCATGTTCCTCAATCGCATGAGCTGGTCCGAGTAGCAGGTGACACTCTTCCTTCTCCGTCGCTTCGGGCAGAGCGCTGTCGCGATATTCGGGGTGATGACGCTGGTATTTTTCCTGTCGCGTCTCACCGGCGATCCGACCTATCTGCTGGTGCCCGAGACAGCGACGGAGGAGGACATTGCCCAATTGCGCCACACACTCGGTCTCGACCGACCGATCCTGGTTCAATATGCCGAGTTTTTGTGGAACACCCTGCGACTCGATTTTGGGACATCCTTTATCCAGGCGGCTCCGGTATCCGAAATCATCGGAGCCCGCCTCCCCTTCACACTGCAACTTGCCGCCGGCGCACTCATCGTCGCGATCGGCATTGGCGTCCCCGTCGGGCTCTACCTTGCACTGGATCGCAAAAGCATCCTCTCGAATATGCTGATGGGTCTCGTTCTGGCGGCGCAATCCATGCCGACCTTCTGGAGCGGCATCCTGATGATCATGTGTTTCGGGGTATGGCTCGGCTGGCTTCCACCCTCGGGATCGGGTGGTCTGGAAAACCTGATCATGCCATCGATCGCGCTGGGGCTGTTGTCGATGGCGACATATGCCCGGATCACCCGTTCATCTGTCCTTGATGAGTTGTCCAAGGATTACATCCGCTCGGCCCGCGCACGCGGAACAGCCACCGGGCGTTTGGTCCTTTGGCATTTGATCCGCAATTCCTCGATCCCGGTCATTTCAATCTCGGCTTTGGAAATTTCACAACTGCTTGCGGGGGCGGTGATCGTGGAAACTGTCTTTGCCTGGCCGGGTCTCGGGCAACTGACAGTCCAGTCCATCACCGCACGGGATTTTCTTGTGGTCCAGGGGGTGGTTTTGCTGGGAGCCATGGTGACCATCGCAATGAACCTGGCTGCTGACATACTCTACAGCGTAGTGGACCCGCGGATCCGGCTTGGGTCCAGACGATGAAGCCTGTCCTTTCCTTTCTTTGGCCCGAGGAACGGCGAAGCCGCGTGATCGCGCTGTTCGCCGGGATCTTGCTGGTGCTGGTCATCGTCGCCGTATTGGCGCCGTGGATCGCACCGATTGACCCCAACAAGCAAAACCTGATTGGGCGATTGAAGCCACCGGGGTACGAGGCGCGAGGCTTCACCTTTCTACTCGGCTCCGACGAATTGGGACGGGACCTGTTGTCGCGTCTGATCCATGGAGCCCGGATATCACTGTCGGTGGCATTTCTGTCGGTTCTGCTGTCCGGCACGGTCGGCACCGCACTCGGCATGATGGCGGGATATATGCGTGGATGGGTCGAAGTCCTGGTAATGCGGGTGACGGACATTTTCCTGTCAATCCCCGCGATCCTGCTGGCGATCATCACCGTAGCAGTGCTTGGGCCGGGTTTCATCAACGTGATCCTGGTGCTCGCCCTCACCCGTTGGCCCCGCTATGCGCGGGTCGCCTATGGGCAGACGCTGAGCGTCGCGAACATGCCTTACGTCCGACTATCCCGAGCCATGGGAGCCAGTACGGCACGGGTGCTCGCACTTCATATTCTGCCCAACATCATTGCCGCCATCTCCGTGGTAGCCACGCTCGAATTCGGGTTGATGGTGTTGTTCGAGGCCGGGCTTTCCTTCCTCGGTATGGGCGTGCAGCCGCCGACAGCTTCCTGGGGCGCCATGCTGTCGGTCGGACGCAATTATGTGGGTTCAGCCTGGTGGATCGCGACCTTCCCGGGCGTGTGCCTTTTCCTGCTGGTCCTGTCGGTCAATCTGATCGGCGATCGGCTGGCTGAAACACTCAATCCGAAATCGAGGTAGAGATGGAATTTGGCGACGAATTCGGCGGCAAAGGTGTGGTTGTTACAGGCGCCCTCGGCGTTTTCGGGCGACAGATTGCCGAGAGTTTTGCTGAAGCGGGTGCGAAAGTCTGCATCACCGATACCGATGCGGAGCGCTGTTTCGCATTTGCCGCCGACCTTGCTTCAAAACATAACAGCGATTGCTTCGGACAGGCCGCCGATCTGACCTGTGATGAGAGCATGGCCGAGCTGATCTCAACCGTCGGCTCCCGCTGGGGCACCGTGGATATTCTGGTCAACAATGCCGGAATTTATCCCTCCGGCTTCCTGCTCGATATCAGCCATGACGATTGGGACAAGATCATGGATATTAATCTCCGTGCGCCCTTTGTGCTGACCCGTGGCTTTGCACTTCAGATGATCGGCGCCAATCGTTCCGGCGCGGTGATCAACATCTCATCCGGCGCCGCGAGAAAAATGCGTCGCACAGCGGCGCCCTACAGCCTGTCAAAAACAGCACTCGACCGCCTGACCAAGGGGTTTGCGATCGAGCTGGCGGAATTCGGGATCCGGGTGAACGCACTCGAGCCCGGCTTTTCGGCCGGGTCCGAAGTCAGCAAACTCACGGACGAACATATCGCACAAGTGACCGGAAACATTCCATTGGGCCGTCCTGCAACCAAGACCGACGTGGGGCAAGCGGCGCTTTATCTCGCTTCGGATGCCGCGAGCTATGTGACCGGTGCAACCTTATCGGTTGATGGTGGCAACTCCATCGGTTCGATGCAGGTATTCCAGGACAAGAAGACCGCCCTATGACCGTGCCAGCATCCAAACCTTATCCCTGGCCCCAGGGCAAAACATCGGCGTTCTGCTTTTCTGTCGATGTGGACGCTACCGCGCCTTGGCGATGGACGCATCGGACTGCGACGCCAGCTTACCTCTCGCATCTCGAACAACGGCGCTATGGCCCACGTGTCGGGCTTCCACGCATCCTCGACATGCTGGACAGGCTCGGAATCAAGGGGAGCTTCTATGTGCCTGGTATCGTGGCCCAAGAAGATCCCTGGATACTGCCAACGCTGGTAGAACGGGGTCACGAGGTTGGTTTGCACGGCTACTTCCACGAATTGGTGAGTGAAGTAACGGATGACGCCTTCACCGCGGCTCTGGAAGCATCGCTTTCTCTGTTCGAGGCGCAAGTTGGAGAGCGTCCGATGGGCTTCCGCTCGCCGGCCTGGGAGCTGACGCCGCACATGCTTGCCGAGATTGCCCGGATGGGGCTCTACGACAGCTCGCTGATGGGGTCGGACGTGCCCTATTCCATTGCCGGTGTGGCGGAAATTCCGGTGAACTGGTCGAGCGATGACGCGATTTTCCTGAAGTTTCTGGGCGGCGGAGGTGATATGGGCCCGCCGCTCGGCACTGACCGGTTGGAAGCAGCCTGGACCGAAGAAAGTGACGCGGCACGACGGTTTGGCACGCTTTTCATGTTGACGGTGCATGACTGGATCTCGGGCCGCGGGGCCCGGATTGCAATGCTTGAGCGGCTCATCGCGCCGCTGACTGCCGATGACACCGTGTGGGTGACCACGGGAGCAGAGTTGGCCAAGCATCACTTGACCTCTGGCGGTGGAATGACCGTCCAAATCGAGATGCCGGAGGCTGCGGACCAGCATCCGTTGCGCAAGGGGATATGATGGCGAACTGGACGGTCGAAAAACGCGAAGTGGTCTCCGAGATCGGCCCCGGCAACGGGATCGTGGCAGCGCAACATTTCGAAGCAGCCAAAGCTGGCGCCGCTGTTTTGGCGGGTGGCGGCAATGCCATGGATGCTGCGGTTGTCACCGTCTTGTGCCTATCAGTCCTAGAACCATGGCTCAGCGGAATCGGCGGTGGTGGTCTCTTGGTTCGGGCCGGCAATGACGGGAGCGTCGACACGCTCGATTTCAATGTGCGAGCCAGCCGAAACGCAACAGCGTCGAATTATCCCCTGACCGGTGGCAACGAAGGAAACTGGTTCGATTGGCCCACGGTGCAGGAGGATCGCAATATCATCGGGCCTCACTCTATCGCGGTCCCGGGCACGATTGCCGGGCTGGATGCGGCTTTGGAGAAGTATGGGACCCTTTCCTGGGCCGATGCCTTGGCGCCGGCTATAGAATTTGCCGAGCGCGGAATGATTGTCGACTGGTTCGCCTGTCTGGCCTTTGCCATTGATATCGAGGGGCTGAACCGAGATCCGGCGTCGTCGGCGCTTTACACGCCCGGTGGAAAACCGCGCCAGGCCACAAGTGCCAGCGGTTACGACTATCTGCCCATGCCGGTAAAGGCGCGAACTTTGAAACGTCTGGCTGAGGCCGGTGCACAAGACTTCTATGAAGGCGAAGTGGCGAAGAGCCTGGTGGCGGATTTCGAGGAGGTGGGCTGTCCCATTGATGCGGTTGATCTCGCCAATGTCTCACCCAGATGGGCGCCGCCGAAGACCCACCCCTATCGTGGTCGGGATGTCCATGTGGTACCAGGCCTGACCGGTGGGCCGAGCCTGCTCGAGGCGTTGGAACGCCTCGAAACGCGTCTGCCGGAGGATGTCCTGTCGGCTGAGGCGGGCGCGGCTTATGCATCTGCCATTCGTGAGACCTATGAGCACCGCCTTAAGACCATGGGTCATGCGGCGGGATCCGGCGATTGCACAAGCCACGTTTCGGTTGTTGATGGAGCCGGCACCATGGTTTCGCTGACCAATACACTGCTTTCGCGTTTTGGTTCCAAGGTGACGTTACCCAGCACCGGTATCCTGATGAACAACGGGATGAACTGGTTCGATCCGCGCCCGGGTGTTCCCAACCGGATTGCTCCTGCCGCAAAACCTCTGGCCAATATGTCGCCTGCCATCGTGACCAGGGACGGCCGTCCGTATCTGGCACTGGGCGCGGCCGGTGGACGCCAGATATTCCCGGCGCTTCTGCAACTGATGACCTATGTCATCGATGGGGAAATGAGCCTCGAAGCGGCTCAACAGGCGCCGCGTCTCGATGGCTCCGGCCCGACTGTCGTGATCAATCAGGCAGCCGTGTCGGATCTGGCTGCACAGGTGGCGGAGACCTATCCGGTGCGCCTGGTCGAAAACACGCTGCATCCGGTGAATTTTGCCATTCCGTCGATGGTGATGGCCGATGGCGGGCGGCTCACGGGAATGTCTCATCCGATCAGCCCCTGGGCTGCAGCTGTGAGCGCAGAAAGTGGAGAAGATGTCTGATCCTCTGCTGAAGGTCGATGGATTGGAGATTTCGGTCGGCCCGCATCGGGTTGTCGATGGCGTATCATTTGACATTGCGCCGGGCGAGATCATGGCTCTGGTTGGTGAGTCTGGGTCGGGCAAGAGTCTGACGGCACTGTCCATCATGGGTTTGCTGACCGGCAAGGTGATGCAGACAGGCGGAACCATTTCACTATCCGGATCCCCGCTGCCGACGCGCGACGAGACGGCCATGCGCGTCCGGCGCGGAGCCGATCTTGCAATGATCTTTCAGGAGCCTGTGGCCTCGCTCAATCCGCTCATGGCAACCGGTGCGCAGGTAGCCGAGAGCCTTATCAACCATGGGAAGGCCAATCCTCGCGATGCTCGGGCGGCGGCACTCGAAGCTCTCCGCAACGTCGGGATTCCCGAGCCGGAAGCACGTGCCAGACAGCTTCCCTCTGAACTGTCAGGGGGCATGTGCCAACGGGTTATGATCGCATCTGCGATGATCTCGGAACCGCGCCTGTTGATCGCCGACGAACCCACCACCGCGCTCGACGTAACGGTGCAGGCCCAAATCCTCGACCTGATGAAACGGCTCCGAGACCGCACGAAGGCGGCTATCCTGCTGATAACCCATGACCTCGGCGTTGTTGCTTCGATCGCCGATCGTGTGTCGGTCATGTATGGCGGAAGGATCGTGGAATCTGCGCCGGTTGACGATCTGTTTGCCGCGCCGCGCCATCCCTATACCAAGCTGCTGCTCGCCACCCTACCGAAGCTGACGGACACCCCCAAGGAGCAACTCTATTCGATCAGCGGGCAAGTCCCTGACCTGGCCAACTGGCCGGAAGGGTGTCGATTCTCATCGCGCTGCCCCCTGGCAGACGATGCCTGCGCTCAGGTACCGGTTCTGGCGGGAGACCAACATCGCGCGGCCTGTTGGCACGGGGACCGGGTGGAGACACTGGCATGAGCAGCCAATTGCTCGAATTGCGCGGGTTGAAAGTGCATTTTGAAGCCGAGCGGGAAAATTTGCTGGGCCAGAAGCGTATGGTCCGAGCGGTGGATGGCGTGACGCTCGCCGTTGCGCCCGGAGAGACACTGGCACTTGTGGGCGAGTCCGGTTGTGGCAAATCAACGACGGGCAATGCCGTGCTTGGTCTGGCGCCCGTTACGGCCGGAGAAATCTGGTTCCAGGGTCAGAACATGGCTGCCATGACGGCTGCGGAGCGAACCGCTACATGGCGCGAATTGCAAGTGGTGTTTCAGGACCCGCTCTCGGCGCTGAACCCGAAACGGACACTGGCCCAATCCATCGCCGAACCCCTGGCAATTCATGGCCGCAGCCGGGAGAACCGCCGGGCACGGGTGGCCGAGTTGCTGGATTTGGTGGGCCTCAGCGCGGCCCATGGTGCACGATACCCCAACGAGATTTCCGGCGGTCAAAGGCAAAGGGTGGTCATCGCACGGGCATTGGCACTTGAGCCAAAGCTGATGATTTGTGACGAGCCGGTTTCGGCTCTAGACGTCTCCATTCAGTCGCAAGTCTTGAACCTGTTGATGGAGCTTCAAGCCCGGCTTGGGATTGCCTATCTTTTCATTTCGCATGACCTCTCGGTCGTGCGTCACATCGCCGACCGGGTCGCTGTCATGTACCTGGGGCACATTGTCGAGGAGGGATCGGCAGATCGGATCTTCGCTGCGCCACGACATCCCTATACGCGCGCATTGCTCTCAGCTATCCCGTTGCCCGATCCGGTAACGGAGCGACGGCGCCAACGCATTCTGCTCGAAGGCGACCTCCCGTCACCGTTGGATCCGCCCGATGGCTGCCCATTTGTCACGCGCTGCCCGGTGGCATCGCCGCGCTGTTCAGCCGATCGACCCGAGTTGCAGGAGCAGACAACGACGTCGCATCGTTTCGCGTGCTGGCATCCCGACGGCGCTGCATAAACAGCGACGGCCTTCCCGGAACACCCTACCCCCGCGCGGCCCACAAAGCGCCGCGCTCGAAAATCGTGCGCATCTGCGGCACCTCGAACTCCTCGGCAACATGCCCCAGCGAACTGTAGAAAACCCGGCCTTCTCCATAACGCCGCTTCCAGACGACAGGGATCACAACACCATCGATCTCACCGAAGTAGGAGCCATCAAACCGGGTCGTCGCCAGCACCTCGTTGCTCGGGTCGATATGCATGTAATATTGCTCGGATCGATAGTCGAAGTCGTCAATGCCTTCGACAATGGGATCCTCGGAAGCGGTGATGTTCACGCGGTAGTCGATGATGTCGCCCGGATGGGCGACCCACTGGCCGCCGGTCATGAACTGGTAATCCGGTTCGTTGCGGAACGAGTCGCACATCAGGCCGTGAAATCCGGCAAGGCCGGTTCCGGCACGTACGACGGAGAGCAGGTTCTGCAATTCTTCCTTCTCGATATGAGACATGGTGACGGCCGGCACGATGAGGTCGTTGGCGCCCAGCTGCGGATCGGCATAGGCCGCTGTCGAGCTTTCCAGGGCGACATCAAAGCCACGCGCCTCCAGAATGTCGCGCACGACCTCGGCGCTGCGTTGTGGCGTATGGCCTTCCCAGCCACCCCAGACAATCAGCGCTTGCTTTGTTTTCATTGTTGGCGGCCTTCCGTTGTTCGCTTCAATTGACGTGACACCTATCGCACCCAGCCGATGTCAGCAATCCAGTCGCTGAGCCGGTTGATGAGCACGATCCGCAAGAATTGAAATTCGCCAGCAAAATCGCGATGATCATCTCGACAGATGGAGGATCGCAGCTTGCAACTTTTGCAACCCCGGCAAATCGACATTCTGGAAATTGCCCGACGCGACGGACGCGTCGAAGTCGAAAGTCTTGCCGAGCATTTTGGAGTCACGCCTCAGACCATCCGCAAGGACCTGAACGAGCTTTGTGATCTGGAAAAACTCCAACGAGTCCATGGCGGTGCTGTATTTCCATCGAACACGGTCAATCTGGCCTACCAGTCAAGACGCGAACTCGCGTCTGGAGGAAAAGCCCGCATCGCACAGGCCGTAGCCGACCTGGTGCCCAACAATTCATCCGTGATCCTGAATATCGGCACCACGACCGAACAGGTGGCTTATGCACTCAGACACCATGAGGGCTTGCTCGCTATCACCAACAATCTCAACGTCGCCTTTATCCTGTCAGAAGCGGAAGGTGCTGAAGTCGTCGTGACAGGCGGGATGGTTCGCAAAAGCGATCGCGGCATCGTGGGCGCGGCAGCAATCGACCTTCTTAGACAGTTCAAGGTCGATTTCGCGATCATCGGTTCATCCGCCATCGATGAACAGGGCGAACTTCTGGACTTCGACTACCGCGAAGTTCGGGTTTCTCAGGTCATTATCGAGCAGGCCCGCAAGACAATCCTGGTCGCCGATACCATGAAATTCCAGCGTCGGGCGCCGGTGCAGATTGGTCGCCTCGAGGATATCGACATTTTCGTAACGGATGCGCCGCCTCCGCGTGGGATTTCCAATATGTGCAGAGATGCCAACGTTCGGTTGATCGTCGCTGACTGACAAAGGCTCGCGACGCACCTGGCGACCGCAAGTTCATCCTATGTTTACCAAGGATAGTTATGCTGCGCCCATATTTTATGGGGCAGATGCGCTTCTGCCCGTTCCTTAGACACTTATTTTTATGCGGTTTTCGGGAGGACCTGAGTTGTGGGTCGATTGCTTTGGTGATGGTCAGCGCTGCACTTCCTGCTGATCAACTGGGGATCACTATGATGCTGGCCGCTCCGGGGCAGTGTGCCGGATGCTGCCAACCGTTGCACCAGTTCCAAACACCCGGGCGCACCGTCAAGACATTCTGACCAGCGATGGAACGACCGCACACCTATTCAGGCTTCCTCTGGCTGCCAGTCATCCTTGCGTTGGTGTTCTGGGCCGACTGGTCCGAAAATTTAAACAGCCTCCAGCATGTTCTTGATGAGAAGCGCACGCAGTTCTACGAACGGCATGCGACACAGGACATCGTCTACTTGTCCATTGACAAAGCGAGTCTTGATCGTGTCGGCCTCTGGCCATGGCCACGAAGCAAAACCGCCGAGATTGTCGATCGGCTCTTGCAAGCCGAAGCAGCCGATATCGTTCTCGATTTCGATTTCAGCACCCCGTCCAATCCTTTGGAAGACGAAGTCCTTCGTCAGGCTCTGGAGCGGGCCGGAAATACGGTCATTCTGCCCGTCAAATCCGAATCTGACAAACCCAATGGCGCAGCGCTGCCACTTGCTGCATTGATGGAAAGGTCAAGACTTGCGATTTCCGATGTCCCGGTCGAAGCCGATGGTTTGACACGCGCACTGCCCTTCGAACACATGGTCGATGGCCGTTACATACCATCTGTCGCCAGTCTGTTGAGTGGGCAGATCACCAGTAGCGGATCAGAACTGATCATAGACTACTCCATATCGCCGGCCAGCATTCCGACGTATTCGGCCCTCGATCTTATCGACGGAAACATCGGCAGAAACGAATTGCGCGGCAAGTCCATCATCGTCGGCACACCTGCCGTTGAGGCCGGGTCAGCCCATATCGTCCCCATTCACGGCATGCTACCGAGCCCGATTGTCCAGATTCTGGCGGCGGAGACTCTACGTCAGGACCGAAGCCTTCACTTGGTTCCCTCGACACCATTTCTGGCCTCCTTTGCCCTGCTGCTGTTGGCTCTGGCATGGTCACGGCGCTTTTCGGAACTGTCGCACCAGCTCATCATATGCTTCATCCTTGCTGCCGGGTTATCGGTGACGGCGTTCGTCCTGCAGAAACGCTTTGCCGTCCTCTTGCCCACGGCTCCTGTCCAGATGCTGCTTTGGCTCTATGCAGTGACACGGTCCCTCAATGAATTGGCCATCCGCAGATGGAAGGTTCTGCAAACGAGCATCGAAGCCAGCAACATTCGGCACATGCTGACACGCATCATCAGTGACAGTTCGGACGCAATTCTGATTGTTGACGAGAGCGGCCTGGTTCTGGAAACCAGCCGTCAAGCGCCTGAAATTCTTGGCTTCGAAGCCCGCCCTGGGGTCACACGACGTTTGTCCAAACTGGTGCCCGCGGAACTGGTGATCGGTGCCAAGGACAGCATGAGGCTCATGCAGGCCGAACAATGGAAGGGCTCAGAGCCAAGATTGCTGGAGCTGCAAACCGGCCGGTTCATAGAGTACACGGTGACGCCATCGCGCTTGTCAGGTCGACGACTGGGTTTCCGCAAGCTTCAAAACCACTATGTCGCCTGCATCACGGCACGCGATGTAACGGAAAAGCATCAGCAGGACGCTCTTCTGGAGTACATGTCCCGTTTCGATGAGTTGACCGGAGCCATGCGCCGTCCCGAGTTCCAGCGCAGGCTTGATAACAGTCTGCTGCGCCAGCGCCGCGACGAAACCTGCAACCAGACGGTTTTTGCTCTCAATCTTCGTCGTTTCAGGACGATCAATGCAACACTGGGTCGTTCGGTGGGCGACGCCCTTCTCAAGGCGGTTGTCGAGCGGTTGAATGAATGTCAACTCGACCTGTCTCCGGCGGCGCGCCTCGGCAGCGACATCTTTGCTCTTTTCAGCAGGGACACCATCCGCAAAGAAGAGGCATGCGTCATCAGCCGTCAGCTGACGGAGATCGTTGAGGCACCTTACGATCTCGACGGTGTGCGGGCGCAGATCGGAGTCCGCATTGGCATATCACCTGTTCGGCTTGATACGCCCTCTCCCGCTGCAACCAGCCTGTCGCAGGCGGAACTCGCGCTTGACGACGCGACCCGGATTGGGGCCAGCAGCGTTGTCATTTTCGATCCAGAGGCCTTTGCGAAACAGGAGCGCGCCCGCGAGATCGAACAGGAACTATGGAGTGCTCTGGATCGGCGCGAGATCTACATCGCATACCAGCCGCAGGTCTTGCTGACGAATGGACAACTCGTCGGAGCCGAAGCGTTGATACGTTGGAACCATCCCAGGTTGGGCGCGATTTCACCCGGCGACTTCATTGCAATCGCAGAAGCCAACGGTTTCATTGAGAAACTGGGCCGATGGACCCTCCATCGAGCCTGTGAGGATGCCGCGACCTGGCCCGACCACGTGTCCGTATCGGTCAATGTCTCTCCGATGCAATTGTGCCGGGAGGGTTTCGTGGACGATGTCAAAACAGCCCTTGAGGGAGCAGACTTGAAGGCGGAACGGTTGCATCTTGAGTTTACCGAGTCGGCCTTCATTGAAGCCTCGGACGAATTGGCGAAAAATCTCGACTCTCTGAGAGGCCTGGGCATTTCATTCGCACTCGACGATTTCGGCACCGGATTCTCGTCGCTCGGTTACCTCTCCAAGTTTCCGCTTGATATCGTCAAGCTTGATCAGATGTTCGTCCGCAATCTGACATCCGACAGTGCCTCCCAAGCGATTGTTCAGTCAGTGAAGACGCTGGCGGACGGTCTGGGTCTTACCGTCATTTGCGAAGGCGTCGAGACGGAGGAACAACGGTCGTTTGTCCAGTTGATTGGCTGCCACCAGGGACAGGGCTTCCTGTTCGGACGCCCGCAATCGGCTGCCGATATCGCGCGTCTTTCTGATGTCCGCATGACGGCCATCGCCTGAGTCCGGTTCCGCGTTGAAACGATCCGGTAGACATGCCATCAGTTGCACCCTGCACGACTAATTCCCGGATTCGAATGCTCACAAGCGTTGCGGTCCTTGTAGCGGAGAAAATTCATGGAACAGAGGCAACTTGGCAAGGATGGGCCGACCGTTGGAGCGATTGGTCTGGGCTGCATGAGCTTTGCGGGATTTTACGGGTCTACTGACGCCGCCCAATCGCACCGTACACTCGCACGTGCGCATGAGCTTGGCGTAACCCATCTCGATACCGCTGAACTATATGGACGCGGGTTGTCGGAAGAGGTTATCGGCGATTTCCTTCGCCAGAATCCGCATCGCTTCTCCATAGCGACCAAGGGCGGCATTGTGCCCGAACCAAAACGGCATTTCGACAACTCACCCGATCGCCTTCGCACCTCCTTGGAGGGTTCCCTCAAACGGCTTGGTGTCGATCACATCGATCTCTACTACGTGCATCGGCGCGAACAGGAACGTCCGGTCGAAGAGGTCGCCGAAACGCTGGCCGGGTTTGTACGCGACGGAAAAATCGGCGGTTTTGGGTTTTCCGAGATCGCCCCATTCACGTTACGCCGCGCCGCGGCCGTGCATCCTGTCAGAGCCGTGCAGAACGAATACTCGCTTTGGACGCGCATGCCGGAACTTGGTTTGATCGAAACCTGCCGTGAGCTCGGTACGGCATTCGTGGCCTTTTCACCGTTGGCTCGTGGCATGTTCGCCGATAGGCTTCCGGATCCGACACGTTTCGGATCCATCGATTTTCGCGGCAACAATCCAAGGTTTCAGGAACCGAACTTTTCGGTCAATTGCGACTACGTCAGACGTTTCAATGAGTACGCTGAGAGCCAAGGAACGCGCCCGGCAACCATGGCTCTGGCGTGGGTGCTGCATCAGGGACCGCATGTGATCGCCATTCCCGGGACGCGGACCGCCGATCACCTGGAGCAGGATGCGGCCGCCGGCTCGTTGAAGCTGAGCGACGAACAGCTGACCGAGATTGATCGGCTTCTTCCACGCGGTTTTGCGCATGGTGCCCGCTACTCGGATGCACAGTTTGTTGGCATAGAGCAGTATTGCTGACAGCCGCAGGCAAGAGCCTATCATGGCTCAAAGGTCAGCGCTGAAACCGCACCTTCATCTCAGGATCCGGCTGAGGGGCGATTGTATGGATGGCAAGCCAACGACCGGCAAGGCGACGTTCGAGCGGTGAAAGAGCCGCGTTGATGCGGGTCTGTGTTGTGAAAACGAGCCGATCATAGGCATCCAGAGCCTGGTTGATGTCTGCCACATAGGCAGGCGAGTTCACCGGTTCAAACTGCGCTGCTTTGAAGGCTTTCAGCAGGGTTTCGAAATCACTGGCCATCGATCCGGGATCCGGCAGAACCCCGGGTGGTTGATACTCCACTGAAACGCTGTGCACACCGACAGCCAGGTGGAGCACGATATCGGTCAGGTTCTTGTAGGCTCGATTGGCGCTGAGAACGCGTGAAATCGGCCAGCCATTGGCCGCCTCCATTCTGTCGAGTGCACCACTGAGATCTGTAAAGTTTTTACGCGCCGAAGCATCGTGATGATCGTGATGGCCACTGATCCCTCTGCCGCCAATATTGTTTCGGCGGTCCATTCCGACATCACTCAATACCGTCAGGTTTCGATCGAGCCAGACCAAACGGGACTGATAACTAAAGAGCACGGATTGGATGAGTTGACGATACTCGCTGCTTTCTCCGGGATTCAACTCCAACCCGCTTTCGACCTTTTCGAGCAAAACGGCGTGGTATCGCCGCTGCTCATCGCTCAGAAAATCATTGTGCGGTACGTTGATGGCGGCAATCTCGTTGAGCAGACCGGAGTAGCGGCGAATGTCATCCGCATTGTGCGGCTCGCTCTCCTGCCACAGCACAAAGGCCAAGCCGATCGCAACCAAAACGATCAGCAGAAAAGCTGTCCATTTGGCTATCCGTTTGACCACCAAGAATGCTCCTACCGTCCCTACCCGCGGTGGTCGCGCACCATCCGGTAGACGCTTGAGATCACCGCCACTTGATTGAACATCCTATGGAATTGTGTTGCTCGCGGGGCCCGGCGCCGGTCTCTGCTATCAGCCGCATGGCGTTGAGCAGTTCCGGAGTGCGGTGCTCGGGGTCTCCCAGGCGGGCGTCGTCCAGACGTCCGCGGTACTGCAATTCCTGGGCGGCGTTGAAGCCGAAGAAATCAGGCGTACAGACCGCGTCATAGGCCTTACCGACACTCTGATCCTCATCCACGACATAGGGAAAGGGAAAGCCGTAGTGTTGAGCAAACCTGGTCATTTCAGCCGGCGCATCGGCCGGATAGGCCTCATAGTCGTTCGACATAATGGCCACGACACCAATGCCCTCGGCCTGCAGGGCACGGGCATCGTCCGCCAAACGTTCCGCAATTGCCTTCACGTAAGGGCAGTGATTGCAAATGAAGGCAACGAGCAATCCCTTTTCTCCCATCACCGTTTCCAACGTCCACTCCTTGCCCACCGGGTCTTTGAGCGAAAAGGGTTGAGCCTTCCATCCGAATTCACAATGCGGGGTATCAAGTGCCATCGGTTTGTCCTGTGTCTTGTCTGACGATCCAAATTGTCGGCAATCGTCCCGTTTCATGCTTGAAGGGGCTGACGTGCACAAGTGTAAAGTGTTCGAGGTGCGGGATTCGAACTAAACGCATACCATACCGTTTTGTCATTGAATGCGGTATACCGTATCGGTATTTCTCTGGCTGCCGACACCGCTGTGTTCATCCGGCCTGTGGTTCGGTAGCCGGGTCGACGTTTCCTCCCACCAGCGGCCCGGCTTGCCTTGCAATCGGATGCCATCATGTTTGACACGGAATACCCATTCGAAGAACTGCCGCCTGTTCTTGGAACTGCGGAAGTCTCCCTGTTCACGGGCACCGCCCATCTTGAAGGTGCAATCGGACCACACGACTATGGTTTCACCGTCACGGGAATCGCGTTAGATGGCATTCTGGTTGGCAATTATCGTGATAAGCGCACGGTCCGCATCTCGAAACGCAGCGACGACCCTCTCAGTTCGCTTCCTTTTGAGCATTTGTCTCGCCAAATCGAAGCTGACGCCTCTGCGTCAGAGTTCTTCCGTGGCGAGATAGAGGACCATTTGTCCGATGCCGCCTGACCGGTGCCAGAGGACAAACTTGCTGGCGATTCGAGTGTGCGGAGGTTTTGCATGGGTCCAGCGGTTCGCCTGAGGCAGTGTCCCGATGGTTCGGTTCGGCTCATTGTTCCCAGGCTCGATACGTTGGGCCTCGAGGCAAGTCGACGCCTGGATGCCCTGGAAACGCTGATATTCGACGAACCGGATCCGAATATTCGCAAACTATTCGTTCGCCGTTTCAACGAGATCTGGGAGGAGCTCACCGGGCTCCAATGTTGAAATTGTGTGGAATAATCCATTGATGCCAGCAACGCCGCAGTAACGCCCCAAAAGCGTCGGACACTCCTTTGGGTCATTGTCTCAATGGGCGGCCACCGCCGCCCGACCGGAGGAAGATCATCATGCGCAGATTATTGACGCTGGCATCCATCGGCATTGCCCTTGCCCAATCCGCTTTTGCCCAGACACCCTCAGCAGCGCAACAGCAGGCCATTCGATCCAGTTGCGTTTCCGACTACCGAGCAAACTGTTCGGATGTCCAACCGCACGGCATGGCCGCCCTGGTTTGTCTGGAGCAGCACGAAAGCAAGTTATCCCCCGCATGCAAGTCGGCTGTTGAGGCGGTTGGAGGCGGATCGTCCACCGCCGCGCCTACCGCATCTTCTACCGAAGCGACAACGCCTGCCAAAGCCACGGCTCCGGCATCGACAAGCGAAACAACTTCCGCCGATACCGAAAAAGCGACCGGCCAGGCAACAGGTCAGGCCAAAGCTGCCGCCGCCCCGATCGCCCAGGCCGCTGGCGGTGCTCCGGAAATGTCGTTTCGCCAGGA
Organism: Hoeflea sp.; assembly: GCA_965228435.1. Taxonomy (GTDB): domain Bacteria; phylum Pseudomonadota; class Alphaproteobacteria; order Rhizobiales; family Rhizobiaceae; genus Hoeflea_A. The sequence goes on from OZ245818.1 coordinate 7,099,968, forward strand.
GATGCGCATAGCCGCACATGCTTGCGCCCGCGATTTCCGCCTGTTTTGTCCCAACCTTCCCGTTGGACATGGCAACGTGTTGTTCTGTCTCAAGGTTCATGGACCGAGATTGGATGCGCCCTGCCGCAACGCTCTGACTGCCGCCGGCGTGGAGTTCTGATCGCACAGCGGCGATTGCGACGTCGGCATCAGGTAACTCGCCATGCAAACGACCGATAACTCCGGGGGCTTCCGAGATTGACCATCACGATCAGGCCCGCCTCATGGGACGATTTTTCCGCCGTGATGGGCGAGAAAGGCGGGTGCGGCGGATGTTGGTGCATGCTTTGGAGGCTCCCCAAGAAACAAATGGATGCCCAGATGGGCGAACCCAATCGTCAGGCAATGAAGGCGATTTTTGAAAGCAGCGACCGACCACCCGGGTTGGTCGCCATGCATCATGCCGAAAGTGACGAACCCAAAGCTGTCGGCTGGATTCAGGTGGCCGAAAGATACCGATTTCCGCGCATGGAGGCGTCGCGGATTCTCAAGCCCGTTGATGATCAGCCTGTGTGGAGTGTTTCCTGCTTCCTCATCCAGAGAACATTCCGAAAACAGGGGTTGTCCGTGCGACTCCTGGAAGCTGCGTGCGACTTTGCCCGTGCCCATGGCGCCGACATGATCGAGGGCTATCCGATCGACACTCCGAAGGCCAATTACCCGCCCGTCTATGCCTGGACCGGCCTGTATCGTACCTTTGTCCGTGCCGGTTTCACCGAAGCGGATCGACGCTCCCCGACCCGCCCCATCATGCGCAGGGCGCTGACAGGATAGGATTGCCGAACCGACATTGGCAGCTTGCTCTCGTCGTCTGGGCGGTCCGGAGAAAATTGAGGCTGAGGCGCTCGACCATCAAGCCGAGGAAACGTCGGCACGAGCGGTTGCCAGCAGACCGCAAATCCCGCAATTTTGACGCCAAACGGGCGGATTCGGAGCGGTCCGGACCAGCGAGAAGCGGTGAACCGCTGAACACGTGATGGCAGGCATGGCAAAGCAGAACAATACTGTGCCCGATGTACTGGTTGTGGGCGCCGGCATCGTCGGCCTCTCAACCGCGTTTCTGCTGCAGCGCCATGGCCTGAACGTGCACGTCCTGGACCGCAAGGGGCCGGCTGCGGAGGCATCCAGCGGGAATGCGGGTGCGTTTGCCTTTTCCGAAATCGTGCCGCTGGCGACACCAGGCACGATCAGAAAGGCTCCGCGCTGGCTTTTCGACCCGCTGGGCCCGTTATCCATTCCGCCTGCCTACGCTCTCAAGCTGACGCCATGGATGTTGCGCTTCTGGCGCGCCTCCCGTCGCAGCCGCGTCGAAGCCAGCATCCGGGCTCAGGCCGACCTGATGAACCATTGCAAGCACGCGCTGTTGCCGTTCCTGAAGCAGACAGCCACGACCGACATGTTGCGGCGCGATGGCAACCTGGAACTCTATGAAAGCCGCGCGGAGTTCGAATCTACCCACACCTATTGGGAAACGCGCCGCCAATTCGGCATACCGTTTGAGCACGTACATGGCGAATATGCGCTCGGCGATATCCAGCCAGGACTGGACAAGCGTTTTGTTTCGGGAACCTTCACGCCCGAGTGGTATTCGATATCCGATCCGCTCGAATACACGTTGACCATCGCCGACATTTTCCGCAATCGCGGTGGTACGATTGAGTCCGCGGAAGCGAAGGCATTGTATTTCGATGCTCAATCAGCCGGCATTCGGTGCACTGACGGGCGTTCCCTGGCCGCGAAACACGTAGTCGTTTGCGCCGGAGCCTGGTCGCACCAGCTGGCATCGAGCATCGGCGACCGCATTCCCCTGGAAACCGAGCGCGGCTACAACACGACATTGCCGGAAGCCCAATTCGAATTGAGAACACAGCTGACGTTCGCCAGGCACGGCTTTGTCATATCCAGGCTCGATTGCGGGATCCGAGTAGGCGGCGCCGTTGAGCTGGGTGGATTGTCGCTGCCACCCAATTTTGATCGCGCGGATGCGCTGCTTGCCAAGGCCAAGACCTTCCTTCCGGACTTGGAGACCGAAGGCGGCTCACAATGGATGGGCTTTCGCCCGTCATTGCCGGATACGCTTCCGGTTATCGGGCCGTCACCGAAAAGCGAGCGTATCGTCTATGCCTTCGGCCATGGGCACCTCGGATTGACGCAATCTGCCGGAACCGGAGAGCTGGTCTGTGAGCTTGTGGCTGGCTCGGAACCCTCAATTGACCTAGCCCCGTTCCGCGCCAATCGATTCTGAATGGGCCAGCCAGATACAGAGACCGCAAAGGCGGCGACGCAATATTTGCTGTTCCTCAATTCCGCAACATGCGATCCATTGGATGGGGCGTTTGAGGTCTATCGATTCCGGGAACGGTAACAGAAGGACAGACTCATGATCATCGGACGCAGCCTTGTTGCAATCGCGATGTGGGCGATCATCATCAGCGGTTTGCAGGCATCCCGTTCAACGGCGGCAGAGCCAGCCAACATCTTGCTTGTTATTGCAGACGACATGGGGCTCGACGCCAGTCCCTGCTATCCCGAAGGTTCTGAAAAACCGGCGATGCCCAACCTTGAGCGGCTCTGCAAGGAAGGCGTGGTTTTCGACAACTTCTATGCAACGCCGATGTGTTCATCCACCCGCGCCACCATCATCACCGGGCGTTATGGTTTTCGCACCGGTGTCGGGTCGGCGGTCGGCCGCCGCAGAGGCGGGCTTTCGCTGGACGAAATGACACTGTTTCAATTCCTGGATGCCTATGCGCCGGTCAAATACGCGCACGCGGTCATCGGCAAATGGCACTTGTCCTCTGCCGAAATTGGTGGTGCGGACCATCCGGAGCTCGCCGGGGTGGGCAGCTATTCAGGGCTGATCGAGGGAACGCTCGACGACTACTATCGCTGGCCGCGCACGATCAGCGGAGAAACGGAGATGGTCGACGGCTACATCACGTCCGTGCTGACGGACGAAGCAATCAATTGGATTGATGCGCAAGGGGCACGCCCATGGTTCCTGTGGCTCGCGCATGTCGCACCGCATCTGCCGCTGCATGCGCCACCACACGATCTCACCATGTCAATCGCGCTGGACGGAAGCCGGCAGGACATGCAATTACAGCCTCTTGCCTACTATTTTGCAGCGCTTGAAGCGCTCGACACGGAAATGGGTCGCCTGCTGGACAGCATCCCACCATCGGTCCGCGACAAAACGGTGATAATTTTCATAGGCGACAATGGGACGCCGAACCGAGCCATTCAATCTCCGTTTCAAAGACGACGCGCCAAGGCCAGCCTCTACGAGGGCGGCATTCATGTGCCGATGATCGTAGCCGGGAAGGATGTAACGCGCCACGGTCAAAGAGAAGAGGCGCTGGTCAACTCGACAGACATTTTCGCGACAATTGCCAACCTCGCCGGGATCGAGGCCGGCGACTCCGATGCATGGCCCGAAGACAGCCTCAGCTTTGCCCCGTTGCTCGTGAGGGCAGGCCCGACGACCCGCCGTTTCGCCTATTCGGAGCTGTTCGGCTCGCCAGGCCGGCAAAACGGCAATCGCGGAAAGCAGTCCGAGGGCGTGGCTATCCGCGACGCACGATGGAAATACATGGACACCGTCGGCAATGGTGAGCAGCTCTTCGATCTGTCGGATGATCCTTATGAGCAAAACGATCTCTTGGCTTCAGGCCAGCTTTCCGGCAGCGCGAAAGAAGCACTCGATCGGCTGAAATCTAACATCACCGAGCTGCAAGGCGGGCAATAGTCGTTCAACCGAAATTGTACTGAAGGCCGTAGACAATCCTCTGAAGCGGCATATAGGTAGCCGCTTATTTTGATGCGCAACGAGGAATCAGACACGTGCAATCACGACGTTCTTTCATGGTGGCGACTGCCGGCGGCTTCGCCGCCGCGGTGTCGACCAATGCAATGGCACAGAAGGCCAGGCCCGGAGACGAGCTCAAGCCCGGTGAGTGGGTCTGGTATCCTGAGCGGTCTCAATATGGACCCGTGGCCATTGTTGTATCGCTGAGTGACCAATTGGCCTTCGTCTACAGAAATGGAATTCGCATCGGCGCTACGACCGTTTCGACCGGCCGCCCGGGCTTTGAGACACCGACCGGTGTTTTCACGATCCTGCGCAAGGAAAAAATGCATCGCTCGAGCAAGTACAACAATGCCCCGATGCCCGACAGCCAGTTCTTCTTCGGCGGCGCCGCCTTGCACGCGGGTGGACTGCCGGGTTACCCGAGCTCGCATGGATGCGTTCATCTGCCCACCAAGTTTGCAGAGCTGGTTTTTGGCGTCACCCATAACGGCACGCCGGTGATCGTCACCAACGAGCGCTCGGGTGTCGGAAGCCTTTCCCATGCCGGGCTCATCATGTCCCAATCGGATCTCAAACAGATCGAGACAATGACCGGTCATGTTGCCGGCAAATCCTTGCCGATTGACAGGAAGGGCAGTGGCAATGGTTCTTTCAGTCTGCTCGTCAGTGGCGCCGATCGGTCCGTTTACGGTCTGAGGGACGGCCAAATCGTCCTGCAGTCGGGCATCGGCATTGCGAACCCGGGAAGACCGCTCGGCAGCCATGTGTACATCCTTCAAGGCTTCGATTCAGGCCGCAAGTCATTCGATTGGATCGCCGTCGGCATGGGAACGGGTCATGATGACAATGTTCGTCAGCAACGGGAGCTGGCCGCCACCAATCGTCTGACAATCCCGCCGGATGCCTATTCCACGATCGCTCGCAACCTGCATCCGGGCTCGGCCTTCATGCTCACCGACTTACCGGCACATCCGGACACACGGACAGGGACCGACTTCGTTATCATGCGCGATCGCTCGAAAGGCTGATCATGCGTCCGGAGCTCGTGATTTTCGATTGTGACGGCGTCCTGGTCGACAGTGAGCCGGCGCACAATGAGGTGCTGTCCGAGAACCTCTGGGGATACGGTCTCGATCTCTCCCCCGAAGCCTGCTGGCGGATCTTCGCCGGAGGCAGCATGACAGATACTCGCGACAAAGCGAAAGCTCTGGGCGCTGATCTGCATGCCGATTGGATCGATGAGATTTACGGGCAGATCTACGCAAAATTGCGACTGGGTGTGCCAGCGGTCGACGGAATCGCCGACCTGCTCGGGCACCTGAAGCATGCAGAGGTGCCGTTTTGTGTGGCCTCCAATGGCAGTGAAGCCAAGATGGCGATTACATTGGGTCAAAACGACCTGCTCAGGCATTTTGACAATGCCATGTTCTCCGCTCACACAGTCGGCATCGCCAAACCGGATCCCGGCCTGTTTTTGCATGCTGCGGCAGCGCACGGCAGCGATCCGCAAAGCTGCGTTGTTGTTGAAGACAGCTCGACTGGAGCGAAAGCCGCCCGTGCGGCAGGGATGCGCTGCTATGGCTATGCGCCCCAGGGCGATACGGGGGTGTTGGGTGCAGAGGGCGCGATCGTTTTCGGCGATATGTTGGAATTGGTTGATAAGCTCGATCTTCAGCCTTGAACCAAACCGCGAATCGATGCAGAAAGTCGACAGACGTTGGCCACAGCCACCGCCTCCCTGTAAAAGCAGAAAGACGCCGGCCACAGCCAGCGCCTCCCTGTTCAGTCGAAGTTGGCAAGTCAGACTTAGAGCGAGTGCCCTCAAGCAAAGCGCAATATCTGTTTGTCACCTTCGTCTGGTGCGGTCTCAATCCCATCGCAAGATGAGCTTTGACCTGACGTTCCATTCACTCGAAAGTTTCCGGTCCGCCTGACATTCCTTCCACCCGAAGGCTTCCAGTCCGTCTCGCGATCAATTCACCCGGAGGCTCCTTGTCCGCGTCGCCACCGATCCGCCCGAAGGCGCTTCGATTGCGTGGCCCAGTCGGTGCATGCATTCACCTTCAAGGCCCCTGCCCGCCACGTGGCTCCCTGGCTTGGTTCGTCCAGGACGTTCCATCCAGACCACTCACAGGTTTGTCAGGCTCCCCGGTCCATTTTTCTCCCAGTTGGCGTTTGGGAATTTCCCGGACCCGACGCATTCGATGATGCGAAAAATTGCCGAATGTGTCGAGTCCGAGTATTCCACAGTGGATAACTCAGGGGATAACTTTCTGATTTCTTTTTCCGCCAGCGGCCGGTCTGACAAAAACTGCCCGCAAACGCCGCTTGGAGCAGCCGACTTGACCATTAAAAATCGCATCCGAAACCTCGAGCGCAAAACGCTTTACCAGGGCTGGTCGACCTTGACCCAGGCCCGTTACGACTACCAGCGCAGCGATGGCTGTTGGCAGGCTCAACAGCGCGATCTCTACGATTGCGGGCACGGAGCCGCCATTCTGCTTTACGACCTTGATAGGCGCACGGTGATCCTGACACGGCAGTTTCGTGCCGCTCCGTTTTGCGCCGGCTATGACGATTTGCTCATGGAGGTTCCGGCAGGTTTGCTGGACGGAGCTTCGCCAGAAGATCGCATCCGGGCCGAAACCGAAGAAGAAACCGGGTTCCGGGTCACCGGCGTTCAAAAGGTGTTCGAGGCCTTCATGTCTCCGGGAGCGCTGATCCAGAAGAATACGTGCTTTGTGGCGCCGTACTCACCGGACCAACGAGTTTCCGAGGGCGGAGGCCATGTCGATGAAGGTGAAGATATCGAGGTTCTGGAGGTCGCTTTCGACGACGCCATGGAAATGATCCGGGACGGCCGAATACAGGACGGCAAAACCATTATGCTCTTGCAATATGCGGCACTGAATCTCTTTCGCTGAAGCGGCCGCGGTCAGGAATCTGAGGACCTGGCCCAGAGGTTGACCTTTTCTTCATCTGCGAACTCGTCGATTGCCTGAAGTTCTTCGGCCGTGAACTCCAGATTTTCGACCGCGCCGGCACAATCGATGATCTGTTGCGGTCGCGAGGCTCCGATCAGGGCCGATGTCATGCCGCCGTCGCGCAACACCCAGGCGATGGCCATTTGAGCCAGGCTCTGATTGCGTTGCTTGGCGATGTCGTCAAGCCGCCGGAGGTTCTCGATCGTGCGCTCGGACAGAAGGTCGGGATTGAGGCTCTTTCCCTGGGTCGCCCGGCTGCCCTCCGGAATTCCAGCAAGATATTTGCCTGTCAGCATCCCCTGAGCCAGCGGGGTAAAGGCAATTGAACCAATGCCGAGTTCCTTCAGAGCGTCCTTCAGGCCGTCCTGCTCCACCCATCGGTTGATCATGTTGTAACTCGGCTGGTGAATGATACAGGGCGTCCCCAGCTGCTCCAGGATCGCGGCCGCTTCGCGCGTGCGCTGCGAATTGTAGGACGAGATACCGACATAGAGCGCCCTGCCCGATCGGACGATGTGATCGAGCGCGCCCATCGTTTCCTCCAACGGCGTATCGGGGTCAAATCGGTGAGAGTAGAAGATGTCGACGTAATCCAGACCCATGCGCTTCAGGCTCTGGTCGCAGGACGCAATCAGGTACTTTCGACTACCCCATTCGCCATAGGGTCCGTCCCACATGCGATATCCCGCTTTTGACGAGATGATCAACTCGTCGCGGTAGGCTGAAAGGTCGGTGCGCAGGATTTCGCCGAAAGCTGCTTCGGCACTGCCGGGCGGTGGTCCATAATTGTTGGCCAGATCAAAGTGGGTAATGCCATTGTCGAACGCCGTTCGGCAAAGTTCGCGCTTGGTTTCAAACGGCGTATCCCCGCCGAAATTGTGCCAGAGCCCGAGCGAAATTGCAGGCAGGTTCAGGCCCGAACTTCCACAACGGTTGTAGACCATCTTTTCATAGCGATCGTCGGCGGCGACATAAGGCATCGCATTTTACTCCACACAGGTTTCAATTGAGGCCGCGGTCAGAATGGCGCGACAGGATCGTCAGCGATCAATTCGACTAGGGATCACTGTCATCTGCAAATTTGTCAGTGGCAAGGATCGTCTGATCCAGTATTCCGGGTTCGTTAAATGCGTGGCCCGCGCCTTCAACCAACTGGAATTCCGCTTCCGGCCACGCCCGATGCAGATCCCAGGCGGTGCGAACCGGCGTTACGATATCCTGACGCCCCTGAATGATTACGCCCGGAATATGCTTCAGGCGGTTTGCATCGCGAAGCAATTGAGCATCGCGGAAAAATCCCCGGTGCATGAAGTAATGATTTTCAATCCGGGCAAGCGCCAGGGCAAAATCGTCAGAGGTGTGATTTTCGATAAGTTTCTCGTCGGGCAGCAGGCGGACTGTCTCCGCCTCCCATTGGCTCCAGGCACGGGCCGCCGCGATCTGGGTTTCGCGTTCGGGCGCTGTCAGCAGCTTCTGGTAAGCTTCTATCAGGTCACCGCGTTCCTCTTCGGGAACCGGATCTAGGAAACGCTGCCACTTGTCCGGATAGAGCCAGGATGCCCCATCCTGATAGTACCAAAGAAGCTCCGACCGGCGCACGGTGAATACGCCACGCACGATCAACTCCGAGACCCGATCCGGGTGGGTTTCCGCATAGGCCAGTGCCAGGGAACTTCCCCAGGAGCCTCCGAGAACCAGCCATCGGTCGACCTCGAACTTCATTCGCAATGATTCGATATCGTCCACCAGATGCCATGTGGTGTTGCTGTCGAGGCTGGCATGAGGCGTCGACCGGCCGCAGCCTCGCTGATCGAAAAGCAAAACCCGGTAGCGGTCCGGGTCGAAAAGTCTGCGATGGTCCTCGTTGCACCCGGCACCTGGGCCACCATGCAGGAAAACTGCCGGCTTTCCGGCCGGATTGCCGCAAAGCTCCCAGTAAATTTCGTGCCCGTTGCCGACGTTCAGCATTCCGGAGTTGTAAGGTTCCAGCGGCGGATATGCCTTGCGCACGAAGTCCTCCCGTCAAGCGCATCGGCCGTGCCTAAAAGGCGTTTGGCCTGTGTCAATCCAGCGAATCCGGTGCGGATTCGGCGCAACATAACCGGAGTGCGGCGGCAGCGCAAAGCGCGGCGGTCAATTCAGCAGTCGCAAAAATGTCGCCCCGCCAAGAAGCAGCGCTGCGTAGGACCCGACAATGGCCGCTACACTCGCTACGCCGCAGAACTGACCAAGCCGGGCCAACATTCGCGAGCGGCGATTATCGTGCACGAAGGGGTCGGTGAAATCGAGATCCTGCTCGGCCATGGCCTGCGTCTGAGCGTATTGGCTGGCATAGGATAGGCCCGGCGCCAGGACACTGAGAAAAATGGCGGCGAAAAACCAGGAGACAGCCGCTTCCACCTGACCGGTTTCGATACCCGGTCGCGTGTGGTTGAGCAGATCATAGCCCAGCGAAGCGATAATTCCGCCGACCGCGGCGAAGGCCGGTGCACGGATGGCAGCGATCGCAAATGGGCTGATCAGGTCGAAATTTTTCTGCAAGCTGGCATTGTGACGCAAATGCGCAGCTTTCCCCTCCTCGAAAATCAATCCGATTTTGTGTCCGTCGGGCAAGGAAATCTCCCGGAAATCAACGGGAACAGGTCAATGATCACGTTCCGTAACCGGCAAAATGGGCGTTTGTATGGATTGCGATCCGGAGTTGCCCTGAACGGCTCTGTCCGTTCGGTGGACACCGCATGTGCCGGCCGCATTGTCGCCGTTCACGCAGCCGGCTAAGGTGCTTCGGTATCGACTGACGGGGGATTGGACCATGTCGCCACTTGCCAAGTTCGCACTGTTGGCCGTGGTCTTTGTCGATCTGATCGGCCAGGGACTGGTGTTTCCGATCATCAATGAACTGGTGATGGATCCGAAGCTCGTATTCCTGCCGGTCTCGACGCCGGATGCGACCCGCCACTACGACTACGGACTGGTCATCGGCATCTTTTTCCTCGCCTGGTTTCTGGGCGCGGTCTACATCGCCAAACTCTCCGATACGATCGGGCGCAAGAACGCCATCATGATTTGTCTGTTTGGCGCGCTTGTCGGCTATGTGATTACAATCGTTTCTCTGTTCCTGGACAGCCTTTGGCTGCTGATCCTGGGTCGTGCCGTGACGGGCTTCACGGCAGGAAACCAGCCGATTGCCCAGGCAGCGATGATTGACGCCAGCCGGAACGAAGCCGAAAAGGCCCGCAATATGGGCTTCATCGTTGCCGGCATCAGTGCCGGCCTGGTCGGCGGACCGATCATCGGCGGGCTTTTGTCCGACAAGGCAATTCTCGGCGACTTTGCCAGTATCAAACTGCCCTTCTACTGCGCGGTGGTGCTGATCGTTGCCACCATCATTCTGGTGCAGGTCAGCTTCAAGGACATCCGGCAAAAGCGCGAGAAGCTGAAAATAGACCCGCTAGAGATCTTTACACTGCTCCTGCGCATCCGCGAGAAACCCGTCGTAGCAAGACTTTGCACGGTCTATCTGTGTTTCATGACCGCGAATGTGTCTTTCTACATTTTCATGGACAACTATCTGACAAGCCGATTTGGCATCGGGTTGCTTGGCACCAGCATGGCCATGATGGTGCTGGGCCTCACTCTGGCTCTCTCCAGTACCTTCTTTGTCGATCCTGTTCTGGGTCGGTTCGGAAAACGCCGTGTCATCGGCCTGGTGACCATTGGAATGGGATTGAGTGCCCTGCTCTTCATCGCCACACCCGTCGCCTTCTTTTGCTACGTCTTCATCGCAACTTACTACTTCGGCTTCGGCATCGCCTATCCGGCCCTGCTTGGCATTTTTTCCGCCAGCGTCGGTGAAGACGAACAGGGCTGGGTCATGGGCGTGACCACGGCGGGTTTCACGTTTGCGGCCGGGATCATGTCATTGATCGGCGGCCTGTTGATGGCTGTCGATATCCGCATGCCATTTTATGTGGTGGTGGTCGCTGCCGCCCTTGCACTGGTTTTCATGCGCACGACCTGGAACGACGAAGCCATCAAGCGCATAACGCAGTAAAGTCGAGCGTTTGCCCCGCGGCACGAATTACCAGTCGATGGGCTTTCGATCCCGGAAGAACTTGCCGGTTGGTCCATCGTCGCCCAATGTCGCCAACCAGATCGCTGTATCGGCACCCTCCTCGGGTGATTTGGTCGCTGCCGTGCCGCCCATTCGCGTGCGCACCCATCCGGGACACATCGCGTTGACTTTGACCGTGCCAGGAAGCGTGCGAGACGCTGCGACCGTTAGCGCATTGAGTGCTGCCTTGGCCACTCCGTAGGCAGCAGGACCGGCCACACCATCAGAAAAAGCCCCCCATCCTGAGGACACGTTCACGATGCGACCGTAGCCCTGCGACACCATTCGCGGCGCGAGAAGATGCATCAACAAGTAAGGCCCGTGCACCATAACGGCCATCGAAACGCTAAAATCCTCCGGATCATCGAGCACTCTGCCGGACCCCAGCACTCCGGCGTTGTTGACGAGGACGTCAATCTGCCCGGCCGCTTGAACCGCGTCGGCAATGCTCTTCGGATCGGCAACGTCGATCACGAGGGCTGTCGCATTCAGCTTCGTTGCGGCCTGTTCACCGGACTCCGGATTGCGCGCACCGATGAGCACCTCAAGGCCACGGTCCTGAAGGCCCTTGGCAATGGCGAAGCCGATCCCGCGATTGGCTCCAGTGATTAGCGCTCGTCTCATGAATGTTCACTTTTACTCAGTTTGCGTATTGCAGTGACATCTTTGCGATCTTGCCATCGGCGTTCCACCAGTAGGAATAGTGCACGACCCAACTCAGCCAATTGACCTCGGTCTTGGCATAGCCGTCAGATTGTTCGAGGATCTTTCGATGGCGAAAGCTATCTCCTCCCGGAATGACCTCTCGGTCAGCCCAGGCTCGGATAGCCTCTTGCCCCGTGAAGGTACGGCTGACATCAATCATCTCGGCATCCTGCGTGAAACAGGCCATATAGGCATCGATGTCCTTGGCGTTGGCGCTGCTCTGGTAGCAGGCGATTGCTGCCGGGAGCTCCTGTGCTTGTGCGGGGCCACCCAACGCAGTCACCAGCAATGGGATGGTCATCATCAATATACGCATCATGTCCTCCTGTCGCGCAACTGGACTAGATGTCTTCAACTAATCGGCGAGGCGCCCGGGGATCGGTTTCAGGTCGTAGTTTGACCAGAAGAACGTATTCGCCGCGTCCTGGTCAGCGGACAGGTTCGTTGCCTCGACAATCTTGCCATCCACGATGCGGTAAACCAGTGCCCAGGTCGTATCGACGTTGGGCTTGCCGTCGGCGTTGGACCAGCCTCGATGGATGTCGACGACGTAGTTCTCATCGGCGCCGAAATAGATCGGTTCCGCCTTGAAACCCGCCGTTCCAAGCTGGGCAAAGAATGCCAAAACTTCGTCACGTCCGTTCTTGGTTCCTGACAGCGGGTGGCGTCCCGGAATGTGCCATCGCACATTCTCGTCCATCACGGCGGCAATGCCATCGAGGTCGTTGTTGCCATAGGCGGCGAAGAAATCCTGGACGACCTGGATGTTTTCTTCGGGCGATTGCGCCATGGCCGCTCCACCGGCTGTCAAAGCGGCCGTAAGGGCGGCGGAAATCGCAATGCTTCTCATGGTCTCGTTCCCTTTGCTTGAGAGTTAGGTATTCAAAAAAACTGCCGGGAGACACCGGTCAGATCACCACGCCGTGCTCGCTGACACAATTTCTCTGTCACTGAGATAGATCATTTGGAATTTTTCGATAATACCTTCATTTTTCACTATTCTGTTGTATGGTATCGAATAATGCGACTACCGTTAGCCACCCTTGAAATCTTCGATGCCATCGCTCGCGAAGGATCTTTCGTAGCGGCGGCAAGACGACTTGGCTTGCAGCCATCCACGGTCAGTCACCAGTTGAAGGCTTTGGAGCGGCAGCTCGGTACGGCTCTTTTCATTCGCACGACGCGGTCACTGAGCCTGACTGAGGCCGGGCGGGCACTGCGCCGGGGCGCTGGCCCTGCATTCGAACAGATCGAGGATGCGGTTGAAAGTGCACGCCTGACCGGTCACGAGGCGCGGGGCAGCCTGCGTCTGGCAATGCCGGAATTTGTTTACAAACTCTACATCGCCCCGGTTTTGCCGGCGTTCCGCAAGGCTTATCCCGAGATCGAGATCGAGCTGTCGATCACGGAGGCCCTGTCCGATATCCTCGGAGAGGAACTGCATGCAGGTTTTCGCCTGGGGGACCGGATTGTCCAGGACATGATCGCAATCCGCCTGACACCGCCGTTGAAACTCGCGGTCATGGCAAGCCCCGAATATCTGGAACGGAATGGATACCCGCGGGAACCCAAGGATCTGCTAAAGCATCACTGCATTCGCTACCGATTTCAGACATCAGGTCAAATTGCGGAATGGACGTTTGTCGAAGGCGATGTCGAATATAGTGTCGTGGTCGGCGGGCCGCTGATCGTGAACACTCTGCCCAATAGCGTGGATCTGGCGCGGCGCGGCCAAGGGCTGATCTATACTTTTCGCGACTATTGTGACGAAGAGTTGAGGCAAGGCTCACTGGTGGAGGTGCTCAGCCAGCACCTTGGTGAATCCCCGGGCATCTATCTCTATTTCCCACGGGAATATCGCGCAATGATGCCATTGCGATTGTTCACGGATCAGCTGACGCAATCGTAGGCCACACCGGGTTGTTCCGTCAGCAAGCAAGAATCGCCGACTGCGGCAAGCGCGGCCAGGCAGCCTATCCGCGTTCAAACAGTCGGTCGGCCATTACGCCGACACGCTGTTCGACGGCCTCGCATGCATCGAGGATCAAATCTTCGCGGAAGCGGCGCCCGACAATCTGAATGCCGACCGGCAGTCCGTCATTGTAGTTCGCCGGCACATTGCCGGCCGGAAGACCGAGAAAATTCATGGAATATCCGTAAACCGCCGACCCCAAGACATCGACAACGCCGTCGACACCTTCTGTATCGCGCGAAGATGCATAGGTGGGATGCGGCAGGAATGGAGTCAAAACAAGCGGATAATCTTCGAGGAACAGCGACCACTCACGGGCGTAATGTGTTCGCTTCGCAAGACCGCGCAGCAAGTCTGTGCCCTCGTATTTGCCGAAATAGGCGTCGTAGTCATCGAAAATATCGTTGATCGTCTTGCTGCCGAATTTTCTGATGTCGGACCGCACAAGGGCGTGGAATTCGCCAAACAGGCAAAGCCCGGCTTCACGAGCGGTCTCGCGGACGAGCGGCGGCTCGCATTCAACCACCTCGTATCCGGCATCCGTCAGAGTATCGCGAGCCGTGTCCAGGGCTTTGTTCACTGCCGGATGAAGATCAAATTCGAAGGTGTTCTTGGTGAAAGCGACCCGAATGGGCGTATCCAACTCCGGCCCATCAAACGGAACCGGAACCATCCACGGGTCGCGCGGATCGTGTCGGATCAGTTCGCGCAAGCCGAGACGTACGTCCTGCACTTCGCGGGCAATTACACCCTGAACCGACATCAATTGGGCCAGCAGACCGCGTTCAGCGGTCGCCGAGGGCGTATAGGCAGGAACGCGGCCAAGGCTCGGTTTGACAGATGTGGCTCCGGTGGCCGCCGGCGGAAACCTCAGGGAACCGGCAATGTCGTTGCCATGGGCAAGCGCCCCCATTCCCGACATGACCGCCGACGCTGCGCCCCCTGACGACCCACCGGCTGAAGCCCAGTCGTTCCACGGATTGTATGTCCGTCCGTGAAGCTCGTTCTCGGTGGTGCCGCGCATCGAGAATTCCGGCGTATTGGTGCGGCCGATGACAATGGCCCCGGCGTTTTTGAGATTGCTCACAACGGGTGAATCGTCCGGTGCGATTAGATCCTTGAAGGCCGTGACACCATTCGGGGTCGCAAGGCCGGTCTGGTCGACATTCTCCTTGATTGTGATGGGCACACCGTGGAGCGCCCCCCTCTTGTCCGGCAGGCCTGCGGCATCCAGCGTAGCAGCTTCCTCGAGCGCTCTATCGCCCAGATCGTCGACAACCGCATTCATGGCTTCGTTGCGCGCGCGCATGCGATCGACCGCCGAGGAAACGGCCTCCAGGCAAGTCACCCTGCCCGCTGCAATGTCGTCTGCGAGTTGGCATGCGCTTCTCTGCCAAAGGGGACGGTCTGTCATGTTCAGCCTCTGATTTGGATGGGAGCCGGTACCGGATTGGAAATGGACCTGAAAGACTGTACACCGGTCGCCATCAACCGGACAACTGGCTGCCTCGTGCTGTCACAATCGCCCGGACCGGTGGGCCGAAACACCAGGATCCCATGACTGAAAGAGGTCACATATCCCGTCTCGCCGGTTGGTCAATCGTCATCGCAACCGTCGTTCTGGGACTGAAGCTCGCCGCCTGGTGGGTTACCGGATCAGTGGCGCTGTATTCGGATGCCCTTGAATCAGTCGTCAATGTCGTGACTGCTGCGCTGGCTTGGGTGGCCATTCGCATCAGCCACAGGCCAGCCGACAAACAGCACCCATTCGGTCATCATAAGGCCGAGTATTTTTCAGCTGTTGTCGAAGGCGTTCTTATCGTTATCGCCGCCCTGCTGATTTTCCGCGAGGCGGTCGTCGCCCTCTACCGGCCCCAAGCGCTCGAAGCCCCGCTTGTCGGAATGGGGATCAACTTTGTCGCCGCGGCCATCAACGCCTACTGGGCGTGGCTGCTTATCTCCGCCGGACGCCGCGCGCGGTCGCCGGCGCTTCAGGCTGATGGACGCCATATTCTGGTTGATGTCATCACATCTGCAGGAGTTCTTGTCGGACTGACGCTTGTCCTTGTCACCGGCTGGCAACCGATTGACTCCATCATCGCAATCGCCGTCGGGATCAACGTCCTGTGGGAAGGATGGAAGGTCATCTCAAACTCGGTGGATGGGCTTATGGACAGCGCTGTCCCCGATCCGCTTGCGACGGAAATCCGCCGGACGATTATCGCCAATGCCGATGGTGCGCTGGAGGTCCACGACATCAAGACGCGCGGCGCTGCTCGCGTCACCTTTATCGAGTTCCACCTTGTGGTCGACGGAGCCATGAACGTTGCCGACTCTCACGCTATCTGCAACCGCATCGAAGCCGCATTGGCTGAAGTGATTGGAGAGGTGCAGGTGATCATCCACGTGGAGCCGCACGAGGAAAGAAGCCAGGACGGCCTGACAATTGGCTAGAGCAAAGATTGAACCGAGCTTCCCCCAATAGAGCTCCGTGTTTGTATTGACCATCACGCGTCCCGATTGCCGCCACGCAGAGATGGAAAAAGTGCCTACAGATGCTTGTGTGTGGTTCTATGACTGCAAGGGATTCGGCACGATCCTCAAGCCCGAACCGGGCCGTTGCTGTTCAGGAAGGCGTTACATGCTGTGATCCGTAGTCTCGCAGGATTTCTATCAACTTAGCCAGCGGTTCATGCGCCTCATCGGGTACGATCGTGCTGAAGCCGACAAGCAATCCGGAGCGAACGGGCGCTTCGTAGCAAAATGTTGACAGAGGCAGGCAAGTCAGACCGGTCGCTTGCGCCCGATTTGCGATATCACCGTCCCGCCAATCATCAGGAAATCGCAGCGCGATCTGCATCCCTGCTCGGTGATCTGTAAAAGTCACTGAAGGAGGTAGACCGGCTCGGAATGCATCGACAAAGACCTGGCGCCGTTCGCCATAGGTGCGACGCATGCGGCGGATGTGGCGATGAAAGCTGCCGTCTTCGATGAAGCTTGCGATCGGCAGTTGCGACATGATGGATGCACGCTGACCAAAACGCGAGAGCATCTCCTTGAACCGCGGAATGAGCGAAACCGGCGCCACGATGAAACCGATGCGCAATCCGGACGAGAAAATCTTGGAAAAGCTCCCGACATAAATGACCCGCTGGCTCCCATCGAGCGAGGCGAGTGCAGGAACAGGCCGACCGGCGTAGCGGAATTCGCTATCAAAATCATCTTCAATGATCCAGCCGCCGTCGCGTTCCGCCTGCTCCAAGAAGGCCAGCCGCTCGCTGCGCGGCATCACTCCGCCGAGCGGAAACTGGTAGGAAGGGGTCAACACGGTCGCAACAGGACGCGCAGTGCTTTTCGGAGGAATCGCTCCGGCTTCATCGACCGCCATCCAACGGATGTCCAGGTTCATGGCTTTTGCCATGTTGAACAACGGCGGATAAGTCGGATTTTCCATTGCAATGACGCGGCGCTCTCCTGTCAGCTAGCGCAAGCAAAGCTCAAGCGCATCGCCCGCTCCTGCCGTTATGACGATCTGGTCCGCCGATGCATCGATGCCGCGCCACGCCGACAGGTGCGACGCAACCGCCTCCCTCAACCGCCGATGGCCGAACCGTTCGGTGCTTCCTCGCATGGCTTCGGCGGTTTGCCTTGCCGTGCGCGCCACATGTTTCGCCCATGCCGCATGCGGAAACAATGTCATGTCCGGAACGCCCGGAAAGCTGGCTTTCGCCACCGGTTCGGCGGCACTGTTTCTATCCGGCTCGGACTTCCTCCGCGGATAAAGGGCATAGAGAGCATCCGCATCACCCACATCGCAGGCAAAGTACCCGCTGCCTTGGCGCGATTTGACATAGCCTTCTGCTGCCAGCTGTTCGTAGGACTGGACCACCGTAGAGCGCGAGACACCCAGTTCCTTTGCCAGATTGCGCGTTGCCGGCAGTCGCGTTCCCGGTGCCACAAGGCGCGACACGATGCGTTGCGAAAGGGCAACGAAAATCTGCTCAGCCAACGGCCGAGGATCGTCGGAATCAAGAAGGAGTGCGTTGAGCGAGTGGGTCAAATTGGTATGGCCATTATTTTCTGAATTGGACCTTATTACCCTACCAATATTGAAGGCATAAGGGCGAAAAAAGATTGAAAGGTTCGACATGTCCACCGCATCCCTTCCCGTTACCGAAAGAACACGCGTCAAGCGCGCGCACGAACGTGGCCGCCACGACAGACAAAGCATCTATGACATTCTCGACGCGACGCCCCTGTGCCATGTGGGTTACCTGCTCGACGGCAAACCGGCGGTGACACCAACCATTCACTGGCGCGAGGGAGATCACGTCTACTGGCATGGTTCAAGCGCCAGCCGAGCGCTGCGCAAAGCGGCGGGACTCGATGTCTGCCTGACCGTATCGCTGATCGACGGCATGGTGCTCGCGCGTTCGGCGTTTCATCACTCAGCCAACTACCGCTCGGTGATGATTTACGGTACGGCGACGAAAATCACCGATCCTGAGGAAAAATCCGAAAAACTGCGCGGGCTTGTCGATATGCTCTACCCCGGCCGTTGGGATACGCTTCGCCCAATGACGGCGCAGGAGGTCAAAGCCACGATGGTTCTCTCGCTGCCCATCGAGGAGGCTTCCGCCAAAATCAGAACCGGTGGCCCGGTCGATGATGAAGAGGATTACGCACTGCCAATCTGGGCTGGTGTTGTGCCAATTCGCCAGATCGTCGACCCGCCCGTTCCGGATACCCGAAACCTGGCGGAATTGGCGGTCCCAAACCATGCGAGAGACTTCAAGACCGGATAAGTCGCCCTGGGTGCGTCAGGAGTGCTAGATTCGACCTTCGTCGACAGCAAAACATGCCGCCTGACCGGCCTTGTTGTCGGACAGTTCCGGTGTACTCGATCGACACCGGTCGTTCGCCCACTGGCAACGTGGGTGGAAGGAACAACCGGATGGCGGATCGATAGGATTGGGAATTTCGCCTTCGACCGGCTTGCGCTTGCGGCCTGACATCTCCAGATCCGGAACAGCATCGAGCAGCATTCGCGTATATGGATGCTGCGGATCCCGAAACAGCGTCTTGCCTTCTGACACCTCGACCAGGCGACCCAGGTAGAGCACGCCAATGCGCGTCGCCATGTGGCGAACAACGGAAAGGTCGTGGCTGATGAAGAGATATGTCAGACCAAATTCGTCCTGAAGATCGCGCATCAGATTGAGGATCTGCGCCTGAACGGAAACGTCTAGAGCGGAAGTCGGCTCATCACATACGATGAATTCGGGCTTGGCCGAAAGGGCGCGGGCAATGGCGATGCGTTGGCGCTGGCCTCCGGAAAACTCGTGCGGATACTTGCCTCCATCGGCGGAGGAAAGTCCGACCGTTTCAAGCAGCTGGTCGACCCGCATTTGCCAGGTCACGCCTTCATCCAGTCCGAACGTACGCACCGGTTCGGCGATAATATCCCTGACCCGCCAGCGCGGATTGAGGCTGGCGAAGGGATCCTGGAATATCATCTGAAATCGGCTGCGTACCTGCCGCATGGCGGCACCACCCTGTTGCGCCATGTCGGTTCCGTCGAACAGGATGCGACCGCCGCTCGGGCCGATCAAACCGACAATCAGCTTGGCAATGGTCGATTTTCCCGAGCCGGATTCTCCGACCAGTGCAAAAGTCTCGCCCTTGTTGATTTCGAAGGTGACGTCATTGACGGCCGTCAGATACTTCTTCTCGTCGTTTTCAAGGACGCGGTTGAGCCAGGGCTTCGACACATCGAACACACGACTGAGATTCTCGACGCTGACGAGGGAATCGGTCACGATGTTTTCTCCTCGTCATAAAGCAGACAGGCAACCTGACGGCCGTCGACTGGAAGCGGTACGGGCTGTTCGGCACGACACCGATCGAACACCTTCGGACAGCGTGGACTGAATGCGCACCCCGGGGGAATTTCCGTCAGCCGCGGCATCGACCCGGGAATTTGGGTCAGCCGGTCTTCGTCATGCATCAGCGTTGGGATCGAGCCCATCAGACCGTGCGTATAGGGATGTTTGGCGTCCTGGATCACATCGCGCACCGGCCCGATTTCAGCCACCCGGCCTGCATACATGACCGCAACGCGATCGGCGGCTTCCGCAATCACACCCATGTCATGGGTGATCAGCATGACGGATGTACCGTGGTCCGCGCACATCCTTTTGAGCACGTCGATGATCTGCGATTGCACAGAAACATCCAACGCCGTCGTCGGTTCGTCGGCGATGACCAGTTGTGGCTCGGCGCACAATGCCAGGGCAATGACAACACGCTGACGCATGCCACCCGAAAACTGGTGAGGATAGTCGTCTATACGGCGAGCAGCAGCGGGAATTCCAACTTCATCGAGCAGTTCGATAGCACGATCCCGGGCCTGCTTTTCGCTCAGGCTGAGGTGGGTGCGGATCGTTTCAACGAGCTGCTGCGCAATGGTGTAAAGAGGGTTCAGAGAGGTCAGCGGATCCTGGAACACCATGCCGATGCGCCTGCCTCTCACCTTGCGCATCGCATCGGGCGAGAGGTTGTCGACACGCTCTCCGGCGATATGAATGGTCCCGCCGGCAATGTGGCCAGGCGGTTCGATCAATCCGATGATTGCTGAGCCCGTCATCGACTTGCCGGCACCGGATTCGCCGACCACGCCGAGTACTTCACCGCGCGCAATGTCGAAGCTCACCCGGTCCACCGCAGTCAGAACACCACGGCGCGTGGGAAACTCGACAACCAGATCGCGGACGGAAAGCAGTGTGTCGCTCATGGTCTACCTCAACCGCGGATTCAGCGCATCGCGCAGCCAGTCGCCAAGCAGATTGACGGCGAGGACGAGCACGGCAAGTGTAATGCCCGGAAACATCGTGATCCACCATTCGCCTGAGAACAGAAAGTCGTTGCCGATGCGGATCATGGTCCCCAAGGACGGTTGGGTTGGCGGGATGCCGACGCCAAGGAACGATAGCGTCGCCTCGGTAATAATCGCCAGCGCCAGATTGATGGTGGCGATCACCAGGACCGGTCCCGTCACGTTTGGCAGCACGTGGCGTGCCATGATCCAGATTGGATGAAGACCGATCAACCGCGCCGCTTGAACATATTCCTTGTTCTTTTCCACCAGCGTGGATGAACGCACGGTGCGTGCGTATTGCACCCAGAAGGACAGTCCGATGGATACGACGAGGACATAGAAGGCCGAACTTTCGCGATCGATGCCTCCGAGGACGCTGCGAACCGAACCGTCAATCAGCAGTGCGATCAGGATCGCCGGGAAGCTCAGTTGAACGTCGGCTATCCGCATGATGATGGAATCGGTGCGGCCTCCCGCATAGCCGGCCAGAAGCCCTAGGCAAATGCCCAAAACCGCGGCGAATAGGACGGAAGCCAATCCGACCGCCAGGGAAATCCGCGAGCCGTAAAGAATGGTTGAAAGAATGCCGCGGCCCTGGTCGTCCGTGCCGAGCAGGTAGCGTGGATCGCCGCCCTCCTCCCATGCCGGCGGTGTCAGCGAATCGAGCAGCGACAACGTCGCAAGGTCGAACGGGTCGTGGGGCGCAATGATGGGCGCAAACAGCGCCGACAGGAAGATAACCGCCGTGACGACGGCGGCGATCATGGTGACCCACGACTGGCGAAAAGAGTGCCACAAGTCGGACTCGAACACCTTTGAAAAGAACCCGGTGCGTTCTGGGGAGCCGGTCGTGCTCATGCTTCATTTCCAACGATGCGGATTCGCGGATCGACAACCACGTAGAGCACGTCGACGACGAAATTGATGGCCACAAAAAGGAATGCGACGAGCAGCAAGTAGGCTGCCATGATCGGGATGTCGACATTCTGAACAGCCTGCAGGAACAGCAGACCCATGCCAGGCCACTGGAACACCGTTTCAGTGATGATCGCGAAAGCGATAATGGACCCGAGTTGCAGCCCGGTGATGGTGATCACGGGCACGAGCGTGTTCTTCAGCGCGTGGCCGAAATGCACGGCACGGTCGCGCAGTCCGCGTGCCCTGGCGAACTTGATATAGTCGGTGCGCAGCACTTCCAACATCTCGGACCGGACCAGCCGCATGATCAGCGTCATCTGAAACAGGCTGAGCGTGATCGACGGCAGGATCAGAGCTTTGAGGCCGGAGGCCGTCAGCAACCCGGTATTCCACCAGCCGAGATCAACCACCTGCCCGCGACCGAAACTTGGCAGCCATTGCAGGTGAACTGCGAAGATGAATATCAGCAGGATGCCGATCAGAAAGGGTGGCAGCGACACACCAATGAGCGAAACAGTCAGAAACCCCTTGGATAACCAACTTTCCCGTCGCAACGCCGTATAAACGCCCATGGGAATACCGGCGAGCAGCGCGACCAGGGCAGACACGAAGGATAGCTCCAGCGTCGCCGGTAGGCGCTCACTGATCATTTGCGCGACCGGACGCTTGTACTGATAGGAAATACCCAGATCGCCCTGCGCGGCCTTGCTGACAAACCGCCAGAACTGCACGGGCAAGGGATCGTTGAGGCCAAGCTGCTCACGCAGCTTGTTGCGCTCCTCGATCGTCGTTTCCAGGCCGACCATCTGGTCGACCGGATCGCCGACGAAGCGGAACATCCCGAACGCAATGAGGCTGACAACGAGCATCACCACGATGGACTGAACGAGGCGTCGAATTGTGAAAGCGAGCATGGGAAAAAAATCAGGCCCCGCTGAAGCGGGGCCCGATCGATACGTTGTTTATTTGTTGACGTGGTAGAGCATCAGCACGTTGTCTGCGCGCTGTACGACGTCGGTCCCCTTGGCCACGCCCCAGGCGAGACCCTGCTGGTGCAGCGGAATGTAGGCCGTCTCACCGGTGGTCAGCTTGTAGGCCTGGGTGATCAGGTCGAGCCGCTTGGCCGGGTCGTTTTCGACCAGAACCTGCGCAGTCAGCTTGTCTACCTCTTCATTGCAGTAGCCGCCGAGGTTGAACATACCGCCATTGCCGGCATCGTCGCGGCAGCCATGCAGGTTGCTCAGCACGTTCCACGAGTCGAACGAACCGGGGGTCCAGCCGAGCAGGTAGAAGGACGTGTCAAAACCGCCTGAAGCCAGAACCTTGGCGAAGTACTGCGCCTTCGGCTGGGCGTTGAGGTTCACCTTCACACCTACGCGGGCCAGCATCGCGGCAACAGCCTGGCAGATCGCTTCGTCATTGACGTAGCGGTCGTTGGGGCAGTCCATGCCGACTTCGAAACCGTCCGGATAGCCAGCTTCCGCGAGCAGTGCCTTGGCGCCGTCCGGATCGTAAGCCATGCGCGAGAACTGATCGGCGTTGTCGAACATGAACGGAGACAGCATGATCGACGACGGTGTTGCGAGGTTGCGCATCACCTTGGCCTTGATCGCCTCGATGTCGATGGCTTTGTAGAACGCATCACGGACCTTCTTGTCCTTGAACGGGTTCTTGCCCTTGACGTTCGAGTAGAGCAGTTCGTCGCGCGTCTGGTCCATACCCAGGAAAATCGTCCGAAGTTCCGGGCCGGTCAGCGCCGACGTTGCTTCATTGTCATTGACCCGTTTGATGTCCTGAACCGGGATCGGATAGACGAGGTCCATCTCACCCGACAACAGGGCTGCAACGCGCGTCGCGTCGGAAGCGATGGTCGAGAACTCAACCGTGTCGATGTTGTACTTCTTGTTGGCTGCGTCCCACCAGTCAGGATTGGACTGGAAAGTCGTTTTGACGCCCGAATCATGCGAGACGATCTTGAACGGGCCCGTGCCATTGGCCTCGAGCGAAATGGTCGTGGCGGCTTCGTCCGACGGTGAGGTGACCCGAACCGAATCATTGGCTTCGGCCCATTCCTTGTCGACGATGCCCCAGGTGTCCCACTCATAGTGCAGGATCGGGTTGGGCGATGTGAGAATGACATCGACCGTGTAGTCGTCGACCATTTCGAACTTGGCATCCGCAGGGATGCGGGTCTTCAGGTCCGACCCTTCAGAGCGAACCCTGTCGGCCGAAAAGACGACGTCAGCGGCGGTCAGATCGTTGCCGTTGTGGAATTTCACACCCTGACGGATCTTGAACCGCCAGCGTGTTGGCTCGACGACCTCCCAGCTTTCCGCGAGACCCGGCATGATCTGCAGGTCCGGACCGCGGCGTGTCAGACCTTCATAGACGTTGCCCAACGTTCCGAGCGTGAAGGTCTCGTTGAGGGAATAGGGATCCAGGGATTTGAAGGTTCCCTGGAATGCGAACTTGAAGGTTCCATCTGCCCAGGCCGGTGTTGCGAACACGCCAGCCATAAGCGCAGCCCCGATCAGGCTTTTCTTAAATGACATCTAAATCTCCCTTTATTTTTATGTCCCACCTTGTGGATGCCCAAGGATTGGACGGGAGTATAGACACGAAGCCGAAGCGAAATCCAGCGCCTTTCTCGCGCTGGATTTCAACTCTGCAATATTTTGTTTTGGCATTGACGCCTGCTGCTGCTCTACGGCTCAAGCTTACAGCAGGATTCGGGGAGGATCGGAGAGCTCCGCGATATAACCTCTTGATTCTGTTTCAGGACTTTTGGCACAGCGCCTGCCTGCTGACCTTCCGCAGGCAGGCAGGCCAATGATTAGGCCGAGAGTTTGAGGCCGCAGATACCCGCAACAATCAGAGCGACACAGCCGATGCGAATGAGGTTTGCCGGCTCGCCGAACAGCATGATGCCGACAATGACGGTTCCCAGCGTCCCGATGCCGGTCCAAATGGCATAGGCGGTTCCCAGAGGCAGTTCACGCATCGAAAGCCCGAGCAGCGCTACACTGAGAATCATCGCTCCGGCGGTCGCCACGCTGGGTCCAATATTGCGGAAGCCGTCGGTGGTTTTCAGGCCCACGGCCCATCCGATTTCGAGAAGACCCGCGAGAAAAAGCAAAATCCAGGACATTCCTGTCTCCATTTCTGGTGACAAGGTCGTCCTCGTCTGAGTGCTTTTGAGGGTGAAAGGGCCGTCCCTTCAGCGCTCAGATGGTGATGGGAGCGGCTGGATTCAAGACAGCCGCGAATCAGAAGTCCAATCGACCGTACAGCTCTTCAAAGGGCACCATGGCACCATGCCGAAACGCCGACCTTTGCTTGAGACGTTCGTAATAGGCACCGACCCGCGGCAAAGCGGGTCGGTCGATTTCCAGTTCGAAATATCTGAATAGATGCGTTCCGACCGAGATATCCGCAAGACTCAGGCGATCCCCGAGTAAAAACGGTCGATCTGACATTTCCGCTTCAATGATTTTGAAATGATCAGCACATCGCGCGACGCTCTGTGCGATGGCGGCCGCGTCACGTTTCTCAACCGGCGTTCTGTAGAAGCCCCAGAAAACACCGCCGAGAAAATCGGGCTGCAAGGTGGTTTGGGTCCAATCCATCCATTGATCCACCTTGGACCTCATTCCTGATTCGCTGCTCCAGAATGCCTCGCCCCCATAAGTCGCAGCGAGGTATCGCAGAATGGCGTGCGATTCCCAGACCACATGGTCGCCGTCCCTGATGACGGGGACCTTTCCGTGTGGGTTCATATTTCGAAACTCCGGCGTATCCAGTCCGCCGAAAGAGCCACCCAGTTCGATATGCTCGTGAGGGCAGTCCAACTCTCCCAGCAGCCAGGCGACCTTCTGGACGTTGAAGGAACTGCGTCGACCAAAGACCGTCAACATTCCGCTTCGCTCCTCTATTACGTCGGATAAACTGATCGTGTGAAACGGCCAGTGATTGGCGATGAACACGGTTTCAATGGTCACTCGTTTCCAAACACGTCAATCGCGTTGAGGATACACGACAGACGGTGGGCAACGTAGGCGAATCCCGCTATTTGACCTGAGGAAGAAAATCACCATGTTGGGGTAGCGGCGCGCCCGGTATTTGCCGGCCCGCCTCCGGCAAAAAACAAAGGAATTGACGATGGTTGGATTTGGCGGTTTTTCGCGTCTCGAAGAAGGCGATGACAAGGACAAGGGACGACGAGGCGCCTCGTCATTGATCGAAAAACACTATTTCGAATCCCGCATCGTCATGGTGACCGGCGAAATCAATCACACGCTTGCCGAAAGAGTGTGCATCAATTTGCTGGCGCTCGCCAACGCCGGGGATGACCCAATCACCGTGATCATCTCTTCACCCGGCGGCCACGTCGAATCCGGCGACATGGTTCATGACACCATCAAGTTCATTGAACCGCGGGTGCGAGTGCTGGGCTCCGGCTGGGTCGCCAGTGCCGGGGCGCTCATCTACATCGCCGCTGACAAGGAAGACCGCTACACGCTTCCGAACACCCGCTTTCTGTTGCATGCACCGAGCGGAGGGATCGGTGGAAAAGCGACCGACATCGAAATTCAGGCCCGTGAAATCACGCTCATGCGAGACCGGCTCAACCGGTTGTTCGCCGAAGCGACAGGGCAGGATCTGGCCAAAATCGAACAGGACACCGACCGCGATTTCTGGCTATCTGCGACCGAGGCGATCGATTACGGTCTGGCAACCCATATCATCAACAAAGCCTCCGAACTGAAATAGCCAAAGGCCGGACTGAGTGTGGCGGTGAAACAGGTCATCGTTGTCAATCAGTCGCTGGACATGCCCGTTGGAAAGGTGGCGGCTCAGGTGGCTCATGCCTCTCTGGCCGCCTTTCTAGAGGCAACCGAACCTGCTCGCCAGCGCTGGCTGTCGGACGGAATGACGAAGATCGTTTTGACCGTTCCAACCGCATTGGACCTTCAAGCTCTTCAAGCGCGAGCTACAGAGGCGAGAATACCGACTGGATTGGTCCGGGATGCCGGAAAGACGGTGCTTTCGCCCGGGACGATAACCTGTCTGGGGCTGGGGCCACATGATGCTGACGAACTCGACGGCATCACCGGGGATTTGCCGCTGCTCTGACCGTCAGACTTTCGGCTGTTGTTGTGTCGCACAATGGACCCCGCCACCAATCTCGCCCAATGCGTCGGTGTTCAGCTGAATCACCTCGCGGTTGGGGTAAAGCCGTGACAGCGTATCCAAAGCTTCTTCATCGGTCCGCCGATCGCCGAATTGCGGGGCGATCAGCCCTTCGTTGCAAACGAAATAGTTGACGTAAGATGCAACGAAATCCAGCGAGGAGACCCGTGGCCTGTCCGGTTCGGGTATGACGACAATCTCCAACGGCCTTCCCCGGGCATCCGTCGCGTCGACCAGGATGTCGTGTGTCTCGAAGGCTGCCAATGACCAGGGGTCTTCGGGATCCGGTTCTGCGGGGAGTTGTATCAGCACCTTGCCTGGCGCAACGAACCGGGCGAGCGAATCGATGTGATAGTCTGTTATGTCCGCGCCGGCGACGCCCGGTGCCCAGATGACCTTGTCCGCACCGAGCGCGTTGAGCAGCTTCCTCTCAACCTCCTGTCGCGAGCCCTTGTTGCGGTTGTCGATGACCCAGGAGCTCTCGTGCGCGATCAGCGTCCCCTGCCCGTCTGTTTCCACACCGCCGGGTTCGCCGACAATTCCGTTGTCGAAGAGATGAAGGTCAAGCTGGCTAGCCACCTCCATCGCAACCCTTGCATCGTTGTCGTGAGGCTGCTTTCCGCCCCATCCGTTGAAATTCATGTGGCTGACGGCCAACCCTCCCCGCCCGTCGATCACGAAAAGGGGCCCGGAATCCCGACACCACAGATCGTCGGTTGGTATTGGCCAGATCTCCACCTCAGCGCTGAGGTGTTTTTGAGCGACTGACCTCTGATCCGGGTGCATCAGCATCACGACCGGTTCAAACTCGGAAATCGTATTGGCGATATCGGCAATCGTAGCCTGCACATCCCGCAAGAAAGCCCGATCTCGATAGACCCGTCGGCTTGCAGGCCATTGCATGAACGTTCGCAGATGCGGTTCGGTCTCTTCCGGCAGGAAAAAGCCCTGGTCCTTCGCGCTGGTCGTTGCCTGTCCACTGACCGGGTTCATGCCCGCCAGCATAACCCCGGCGGCGCCAGTGAAGAAATGTCGCCGGCCAATTTTGGTCATGTTGCCTCCGAAATGCATATGCCGGGAACCATCGACATTTCAAAACCGGAATTCAACATCCGGTTTTATGGGTTCAGGTTCCGAAGCGAAACATGTTCAGCGGCAGCAAATGAGAGCGGCTTTCGGCCGCGCTTTGAGCGGAAGGCGCCTCAGTGTAAAGCTCGAATGGGAACCACTGCCAATCATCGGCCCAGGTCCAGCAGCCGTGGCGGCGGTAGACGGCGGCGACCATATCGGCGTACTCCCGGTCCACAGGCAATTGCACGAAATCACGATTGCCGCCGTTGAAATAGGTCATTGCCAGTGGCAAGGCGCGGTCGGTGCAGTAGTTCGTCATCCAAAGCTTGAAGCCCAATTCACCGCGCAGCCGGTCCACCACACGAAACACCTGTAGGTGGTCCTCGTGCCCATATTCGCCCCATGGATTGTGGGTGAAGACGTTCATATCGGGCGTCAGCATGGGTTTCAGCTTGTCATAGAGCACATGGCTGTTGGCCTCGTAGTTCCGCCTTATACCCCCCGCAGGAGCGGCGCTTCTACCGAGCAACTTCTTGACTGACTGTTTGGCGTCACGAAACGTTGCCTCATTGCCCAGGTCGATGCCGAACTCAGTCAGTTTCGGATTGTCCCAATCGGCGCAGCTGTGCGTGGCGGCTTCGGGGATCTGCAACGATATGACGTTGTCTCGTGGGTAGTCGCTCAGAACAGCGGCCCTGGCTTGCCCAACCTCCGGCTTTGGCCAGTAGTCCTCATAGATCATCACCACGCGATCGACCTGCTTGAGGATCGCTGCGAACCAGAGCAGTTCATCATCGGGATGCGCTGCGATGATCACCGAGCGCTTCAGCATATCCTCCGATGCCATGGGTCGTCCTTCCATTTCCCCTACCTGATCTACTTGCGGCGCAGCAGAATTCGAGCCAGCCGTCCCAGGGGGCTGCGCGGGATCAGAAACGCGTAGATCGGCGTCGGCGAGGTTCCGAATTTCGTTTTGAAGGCCTCATCGCCGATCGTGAAATCGAAGACCTTGCCGCCCTTCTCGGTCCAGTCACGCATGATCGCGTCATAGAGCTGGAGTCCCGGCGAGTAAGCCCCGAACTGGTCGTAGTCGCAACCGATCAGCAGATAGTAAAATCGGCCGCCATGGGTGAGGCCGAACACGATACCGACATCCGTGTCGCCGGCTCGCATGCGCCACGTGCTGGCCAAGCCTGCCCCAACACCTTTGGCTGCGACATCGCTGTAGAACTCCTGGGCAAACCCATCCTGAATCACGTCTCCCTCAAACCGTCCGGCCCGCAGCTTCGCGATCGCCTCAATGGCGGACCGGATTTCGCCTTCGTCGCCCAGTTGGACAAGCGTGATGTCCTGTTCCCGATTGAGCTTACGGGTCTTGCGGTCGATCATCTTGCGCAAGGATCCGTTGATGTTGGTCTTGCGCCATTCGTCATAGGGGGCAGAGAGCTGTACTGCGTGGGACGAGAAACCCTGAGCTTCCGGTTGGCTTCCGACGAGCAGTTTCTCGAATTTGCGGCAATCGTCTTCGCGGACTGGTCGAATGCGCAACAAATCGCATTTCGGCAGCGTTTGCAGGACGCGCCGGGACATATCGGGCTGTTGCTCGAGCGCAGTCCAGAAGTCGAGGGACGCGACCGGCGCGCTGTAGTCTGACACACCCAGATCCGTGGTTTCGAGAAGCCTGAAACCGCGCTTACGCCGCAGAATAAGGGGCAATACGAGATCCAATTGGGCGGTATTCCTCGCTCGTGCAACCAGAACATGACGCTCGGCACCGCGGTTCGGTGCCAGATGACGATAAAAGGCGTCCAGCCAGAGAGGATGCTGAAATGCGTGCGCTTCCGACCGGGCGAACAGCGCGGCGTAATCCTTCGACAAAAAGTCGAAAGACGACAGGAGTTCAATGTCGTGAGACGCATCCACTTTTGAAAGCATGTCAGCCTGCCCTGAATTCCGGCTCACCGGTAAACCCGGCCCGTTGTTCGTCCACCTTATGCCGTTCAGCGGTTAAGGATCCGACAGGAAGAGGCGCGAAGCCGGCAGATTCGCGTTGCTGTGGTTAATCAGCCGTTTCAAAGATGGTGGAATTCTAACCCCTTTGTTGTGCCGGATGCGGGCACAAAAAAACCGCCGCAAAAGCGGCGGTTAAGTTGGAATCCGATAGGAAGATACACGAGGAAACATTTGCTGTCCGACCCGTGGGGTGGTCGAACCGCATACGCTTTCGCAACCATGACGCTAACAGCACTCGAGAACATTCTCAACTATGTGGCGCATTTTTCCCCATTATGTTGCATCAAAGCTCTTTCGGACCCTTAACAAATCGTTTGATCGGTGATCGATGCCATTGAACGGACCGTTTCTCTAAACGCGGTTCGAATTCAAGCTCCGCCACCCTATATCCCGGACTAAACGACGGCGGCATCAAGCCGTTATCACCAGTTCCGCAAGGAGGACATTCATGAGTTGGAATCCCGCCATCGAGCCTAATTGCCCGGAAACCGGCAACCTCGATAGCATCGAGACGCAAATCGTGCCGCGCGCCCGTGACATCGGGGGGTTTGAAGTCAAGCGAGCCTTGCCGTCTGCGAAACGACAAATGGTTGGTCCGTTCATCTTCTTCGATCAAATGGGACCGGCCGAATTCATCACCGGACAGGGCATTGACGTCAGACCGCATC
Organism: Hoeflea sp.; assembly: GCA_965228435.1. GTDB lineage: Bacteria > Pseudomonadota > Alphaproteobacteria > Rhizobiales > Rhizobiaceae > Hoeflea_A. The sequence continues at coordinate 7,130,330 of OZ245818.1, forward strand.
CGCATATCGGACTGGCGACGGTAACCTATTTGTTCGATGGCGAATTCCAGCATCGCGATTCGCTTGGGACCAACCAGATGATCTATCCTGGCGAAGTCAATTGGATGATTGCCGGCAACGGCATCACCCATTCCGAAAGGACCAGTGAGGAAACACGCACGGGCGCCAACAGGTTGTTTGGCATCCAGACATGGGTCGCCCTGCCCGAAACCCATGAAGAGACCGCGGCTGCCTTTGAACATCATGGTCAGGACGCCCTGCCGTTCCTGGAAGGCGATGGCAAAAAGGTTCGACTGATCATCGGCGATGCCTGGGGAGAACGCGCTCCAACCCGTACGTTCACCGACATGTTCTACGCGGACGCGGCACTTGCAGCCGGCGCGCTCTTGCCTCTCCCTGACAACCATGAGGATCGGGGTGTCTACGTGTTGGAAGGATCTATCGAGATCGCCGGCGATCAGTTCGATCCCGGACAAATGATGGTGTTCCGGCCGGGCGACGCGATTACGCTGAAAGCTGGCCCCCTTGGTGCAAGGCTGATGGTGCTCGGTGGAGCGACCCTGGGTGGGCCGCGCTATATCTGGTGGAACTTCGTGGCGTCATCGCGAGAGAAAATCGAGGCGGCAAAACAGGCATGGGCCGATGGAGACTGGGAACACGGCCGGTTTCAACTGCCGCCTGATGACGCGGACGAGTTCATTCCCCTTCCAGACCGCTAGCAGAGAAAAGACCGGGTGCTCCACAATTAGAGCACCCGGTTTCCCCTCGAGATACGGTCAGGCGGCGACCGTACCTTCTCTCCAATGAACCACATCCCTGATCTTGCTTCAGGGGTCGGCACGAAGCGCGCAAACACCGCAGGATGGTTCGCGCCAGCTTCGCATCAGAGGTCCCTTCCCCCGTCTCGCCGATTGCAGATGCGGCCACGTGGCGGTTATGCCATCAGCTAGATGAACCGTACCTGAACGGTTTCTGAACCTACTGTTTTGTCGCGTCCGCTGCCAAAGCGGCAAACAGCTCATCCAGCTCCGCTGCCAGGGTTGCCAGCGCTTCGCCGCCTTCATCCATGTATGGCGCAAAGACGTGACTCGGCATCTTGTAAGACAGTGTTGCCGTGCCGTCGGAATTCTCAGTGACATAGACACGTATCGGCGCTTCGATACCGGCGGTTATGCTCGCCTCGAGCATGGGGACGGCAAACCGCGGATGGTAGAGACCGATCACCATGTTCCCGGGGATGTCCTTATCCAGGACCCGCTTGGCGCCCAGCGTTGCGGAAGCCTTGGTGACGACGCCGATCTTGTTCTTCTGCGCAGCGCTTTCGACATTGGCCGTCAGGGTCGGGTAATCGTGTTCCGTCGCGATCACCACCCATCCGGGTTTTTCCGCTGGCTGGGCCCAGGTGGTTGTGGCAAATGGCGCTGCCGCCAAGAGCAAAGCGCCGATAACACTGGCGCCTAAGTGTTTTGTAACTGCCATGGAATCACTCCCGTTGTTCGAAACCCACACTCAATGGGCATCGCTCTCAGTAATGTGACTTCGCGGCCAAACTCTGCCGCAATAGGTTGGATGACGAAAAAGTCATCTGATCCGAGCATGGAAAGAGCCAATGCAAGTTCCTCGATCCCTCAGGCAACGTCGCCTCACGATTTCTTTCGCGCTTCTTTTGGGAACCATGTTGGCCGTTTGGAGCCCATCTTCCATTGCGGCGGACATTCGCTCGACCGTGGACCCCGCTACATTGTCAGACCACCGCAAGACGCAGCTTGGCCTGCACCTGACCTCGCGGGATGCCCATGTCGCGGTTAGCCGAGCTCCCTCGATTTTGTTTGTGGATGTGCGGACCCCTGAAGAGTTCGGGCTCGTCGGTCATCCGAAGGCAATTGACCGCAACATCCCGTTTGCCTGGCTTGGTCAGGCGCTCAATCCTGTTGCCGGACAATATGGCTTTGTCATCAACGAGCAATTCGTCAACGAGATGAATGATTTCGTCTCCGCAATGGGTGGCGCGCGCGACACGAACATCATCCTGATTTGCCGATCCGGGAGCCGTTCCGCAGCCGCTGCCAATCTGTTGGCCCAATCCGGCTACACAAACGTCTGGAGTGTGGTGGACGGGTTCGAAGGATCTACCGACAAACGGGGGCACCGCACCGTGGGCGGGTGGCGCAACGAAGAGCTTCCCTGGACCTACCGGATCGATCCGTCCCAGGCATACACGGGAAACTAAGCCAACGCGGCGACGAACCGGATCGCGCCGGCGTCAGGAGCTGGCTGCCTTTCTCGGCTTCACGTCTGGCAAACCGGCACGCAGCAGCGACTGGATACCGCGCGATTGCGCTACGATCTGCTTGCCGACAAATTCCTCGTGATTTTGTTCCACACGCGCCAGGTCATAGAGGTAGTTGACCATTACCCCGCAGGACTGCTGCAAACCGTTGGTCGAGATGTCGGCCAGCGCGTGCACGTCATGAACCAGAGCGCCGTTGCCGAGGTGGAACCGAGCAACCGGATCGAGAGGCAATCCGTTGGCGCGCTTCTCTTCCACCAGATAATGCGCCGCCAGGTAACGAAGCGACGGGCTGTGGTCCTCTAACGCGGCTGGACCATCGCCGCCCCGTGCCTGTTTCGCCGCTTCCAGAATGTCACCGGCTTGGTCGTCCAGATGGTTCTTGTGGCGCTTCTCCAGCCAGCGGGACAAGCCGGGAATCGGCGACAGCGTGACGAAATTCTTCAAGTGCGGCAGATCCCGCGACAGATCTTCAACGACCTGTTTGATCAGAGAATTGCCGAACGAGATGCCGCCCAGACCACTCTGGCAGTTAGAGATCGAATAGAATACCGCCGTATCGGCCTGATCTTCCGTCAGGACCTCGCGGTCTTCCGCCAGAACCTGCTGCACCGATCCCGGTATGCCCTTCGACAAGGCCACCTCGACGAAGATCAGCGGTTCATCCGGCATGACTGGATGGAAGAAGGCGAAGCAATGGCGGTCCTCCGGCTCGATCCTCCGCCGCAGATCGTCCCAGTCGTCAATGGCATGAACCGCCTCATACTGGATAATCTTTTCCAGGATGTTCGCGGGAGTATCCCAATCTATCCGGCGCAGCACCAAAAAACCCCTGTTAAACCAGGAAGAGAACAGATGGATGAAATCCAGGTCGGTGCGGCCAAACTCCGGGTGGTCGGAGAGCATGTCCATCAGATCGAGACGCATCGCCACCAATTGGGCGGTTGCGCCTGGCACCTGGTTGATCCGTCTCAACAGCTCCTGACGTCTTGGTTCGGAGGCATGTGTCAGTTGCTCCAGCAGTTCCGGGGTGCGATCCGCGCCATAGGCCCGCGCACTGGCCTCGACGGCGTCCGTGTCGACATCCAGTTGCTCTGTCAGGTGACGAAAAAACGTCTCTTTCGCCTCCGTGTCCAACTGGCCGTAGCGTGTCAGGATCGCGCGTGCCACCTTGAGACCGGAAACCTCTCCAGCTCCGGTCAGAAGCGCCTCGCACATCTCCTCGATCGGCCGTTTGTCGAATGCGGCCATCGCCGAATAACGGCGTTCGAAAATCGAGCCGAGAATGTCAGGCAGGAAACGCGACCGGTTCATTCTCTGCTCCTTTCCGTGACATCGGCACCACCTCGAGCAATAGCTCAGTCCCGCAAACGCATACCCTATTGCCTGCCTTTGTATTTGATAACTTTTGAATTGTATACAACCCTGGTATTTTTGAGTATGATTTACCGATGGATCGTGACATTCAGATGACCCGGCGCGCTGACAGCATTCGTGAAAACCTGGAACAGTTGATTGTCACAGGCGCGTTCGCGGACGGAGACAGACTGGACGAAACCCGGTTGTCGGAGAGATTTGGCGTGTCAAGGACACCGCTGCGGGAAGCGTTTCAGATGCTGGCCGCTTCGGGCCTCGTGCAATTGCTGCCGCACCGTGGCGCCTACGTGCGACATCCGGGCGTGGTCGAACTTGTGCAGATGTTCGAGGTCATGGCCGAATTGGAAGGCATGTGCGGACGCCTTGCCGCACGCAGGCTGACCGATGATGACCTCACTGAGCTGCAACAGGCTGCCGCGGAGTGCGAAAATGCCCTGCTGGGTGGCGATGCCGATGCCTACTACCACCGCAACGAACGCTTCCACCAGTTGCTCTACCGGGCAAGCGGCAATGGATTTCTGGAATCGGAGGCTCGCCGTCTGCAAAAGCGGCTTCAGCCGTTCCGTCGCATGCAACTGCACCTGCGCGGACGAATGCAGCAATCGATGTCGGAACATCGGTCGATTCTGGACGCATTGGAGCAGGCCGATGCCGCGGGTGCCGAAACGGCGCTGAAATCCCACATTGCGGTGCAGGGCGAGAGGTTCAATGACCTGATGGCCCACTACGAGCGCAACAATCTCCGGCGCGCAGTCTGACCCAAAAGCGTCTTCGTTTGCCAACGCCAGGTCCAGGCCTATACGCGTCAGTTCGAATCGGCTGAACTGTTGGCATCGGCCGCGGGAGCTTTGGCATGGCGGGCAGGCAGTCTTTGCGTTTCAAAATTGTCGCCGCAGGCGCCGGCAATTTCATCGAATGGTACGACTTTGCCATTTACGGTTTTTTCGCAGCGGCCATCGGGAAACAGTTCTTCCCATCCGATGACCCGCTGGCCTCTCTGCTTGCCGCGTTTGGTGTTTTTGCCGTCGGCTACGGTGCGCGACCGCTGGGCGGCGTCGTTCTTGGGCGCCTTGCTGACCGTTATGGCCGCAGACCCGTCATGTTGTTTTCCGTTGGCGTCATGGGCACCGCAACGGTCTGTATCGGACTTCTGCCAGGCTACCAGACCATCGGCGTTGCTGCGCCAGCGCTGCTTATAGCTCTGCGCCTTCTGCAAGGCTTTAGCGTCGCCGGCGAATATACCACGTCGACAGTCTTCCTGATTGAACATGCGCCCAGGAATCAGCGCGGATTTGTCTCGAGCTGGTCGATGGTCGGTGAATTCTTTGGCGCCGTCACCGGTTCGGCAATCGGAGCTTTGGCTGCCACAATACTGACGGATACCCAGATGCAGGACTGGGGCTGGCGTATCCCGTTCCTGTTGAGCGCGATCTTTACCGTGGTCGGCTACCTGCTCCGACGCGGCATTCAGGAGAGCCCGGAGCTTGCTCAGGCGAACCAGGCGCAGCTTCTGACATTGAAAGAAGCTGTACGCAGCGGGTGGCGCCCAATCCTAACCTATGTGTGCCTCATTCTTGTGGGTGGCGTCGGCTTTTATGTCACCTTCATCTATTCCGCTTCCGACCTCGAACTGCACATGCACATGTCGACCGCCGAGGCCCTGGATATCAACACACTCGGACAGCTCACCATGATGGCCGTGTTCCCCTTGGCGGGCTACGCTGCCGATCGGATCGGGCGGAAACCCATGGCAATGGTGACCTTTGTCGGTCTGCTGCTTTTCAGTTGGCCGCTCTGGTGGTTGATGCACCAGGGCTCCTTTGGGTTGACCCTGTTAGGTCAGTGCTTGTTCGGGCTCATCCTGGCCTGCGGTTACCCAGTTTATGGCTTGCTGATCGCAGAAGCCCTTCCCGCGCAGCTTCGCTGCAGCGTTTTGTCCATTGGTAACGGAATCGCTTATGGGTTTTTCGGCGGCATGACGCCGCTGGCAGCCACCTACCTGGTCAAGCGCACCGGCGCCGATTATGCGCCCGTCTTCCTGATCGTGATCTTCGCCGCGATATCGCTCGCCGCCCTGTTGCGCCTGCCCGAGACGCTCCCCAAACCACGCTCATGAAAATCACTTGACGATCATATTAGAGCGATATAACTAGAAATATAGTTTTATCGCCAATCGACATTGGGCACGACCATGTCAGACATCGCCAACACGTCTCCGCAGGCGCGGTTCTCCCTGAAATGGCTTGCCTCCCCTTGGACGCTGGTTGTTGCCATTCCATTAGCAGTGCTGATCCTGGATCCGGCGCGCGTAGTGGACTTCACAGCTTTTGCGGCGAACGCCTTTCTGGGCACGCTTCCCTATATCGCCGTCGCTGTCGTCATGATCGCCTGGCTAAAGGCGTCGGGTGCCGAGGCCTATGTGGCCGCCGCCTTCGAAGGCCGCGAAACGCGGATGATTGTCTTTGCAGCGCTGCTGGGCGGATTGGCGCCGTTCTGTTCCTGCGAAGTGATTCCGTTTATCGCCGGCCTGCTGGCGCTCGGCGCACCGTTGTCTGCGGTCATGGCCTTCTGGCTGTCGTCTCCGTTGATCGATCCTCCAACCCTTTTCATTACAGCCGCGGCGCTCGGCTGGCCATTTGCCATCGGCAAGGCGGTGGCTGCCGTGTCGCTTGGCCTCTTCGGAGGTTTCGCGATCAAAACGCTGATGGCTATGGGTCTGTTTTCCAACCCGCTGCGCAAAGTTGTAGCGAAGCGATGCGGCTGCGGCCCCTCGCCGTTCGACGGCAAACCCGCCTGGGTTTTCTGGCGCGAGGCCGAGCGTCGCAACACGTTCCGGGGCGAATTCCTCAGCAATGCGGCTTTCCTCGCCAAGTGGCTGGCCTTCGCCTATGTGCTGGAAGCGGTTCTCGTAACCTACGTTCCGGCCTCTCTCATCGCCTCACTCGTGGGTGGCGAAGGTGTTCTGCCGATCGCGACAGCCGCTGTGGTCGGCATGCCCGCTTATCTGAACGGCTACGTGGCACCGCCGCTTCTTGCCGGCCTTGTATCGCAAGGCATGACGCCGGGTGCGGCGATGGCCTTCATGACAGCGGGTGCTGTCAGTTCCATCCCGGCCATGACGGCGGTGTGGTCGCTGGTCCGGCACGAAGTTTTCGCAGCCTATCTCGGTCTCGGGCTGATCGGCGCGGTGCTTGCGGGTATCGCGTTCCAGTATCTGTGATAAATAGGCCTTCATGAATTCATCCGCAGCCGAAACGCCGACGGATGGCAGGCCCGCCGGACTTGCCGTTTGGCTTCTTGCAGCCGGCCAGACAATCGTCTGGGCCGGCCTTTTCTATAGCTTTGCCGCACTGCTGCTAAGCTGGGAGACGGATCTCGGCTGGCGCAAAACAGATATCGCCTTCGGCTTGACCCTGGCCCTTCTGGTTGCGGCTGGCGCCTCTCCGATTGCCGGTCGGATCATCGACATGGGAAATGGTCGGTTGTTGCTAGGCGCAGGGTCGCTGTTTGGCGCCGCATGCCTGGCGCTGCTTGCGGTTGTTGAGAGCCAGGCGTCTTTTCTGACCCTGTGGGCGCTGATCGGATTGGCCCATGCAAGCTGCCTTTACGAGCCATGTTTTGCTCTAGTCACCCGCACAAGAGGCAAGTCCGCCCGGGCGGCGATCACCCGCATCACGTTGTGCGCCGGCTTCGCATCAACCATCGCGTTCCCGCTCGGCGCAATCCTTTCCGAAACACTCGGTTGGCGTGGGGCCGTGGTTGTCTTCGCGGCTTTTGTCGCGCTCCTGGGGGCGCCGCTGCTGATCATCGGAAGCACTCTGCTCGGCGACAGCAAGGAAACCGGTCACGACGCTCCGGCCAAAACACGCAGCAAGGCAGCTGTCAGCGCGGCCCTTCGCCGCCGAGAATTCTGGCTGCTGGCTGTCGCCTTCCCGATGATCGCCCTCAACCATGGCATTCTGCTCAACCACATCATGCCTATCCTTGTCGATAGAGGACTGGCGCAAGCGACAGCCGTCACCGTTGCCTCTCTGATCGGCCCCTCACAAGTGGCCGGACGACTTTTGATGACCCGCTTCGATCATCGCGTCAGCGCCATCAACATCAGCGTTGTCGCCTTTGTTGGAATGTCTTTCGCAGCTCTTGTTCTCTATCTTGCCGGAGCGTCGGTTTTATTGGCCTTTGCCTTTGCGGTGACACAAGGGGCAGCATACGGCGTCACCAACATTCTCAGGCCGGTTGTCACTGCCGAATCGCTTGGCAGAACCGGGTTCGGGGCCATATCCGGCTTGCAGGCGGTGCCAAATCTGGCCGGGTTTGCAATCGCGCCTTTCCTTGGCGCGGCACTGGCCCAATTCGGCGGTTACCGACTGTCGATCATCGCCGCTGGAGGACTGGCCCTTTTTGGCCTCGTGATCATCATCTGGCTGGCGCTGATGCTGCGGCGGAGCGGCGGTGCTCTGGAAATCGAACGCAACGGATAGTCAGGCTGGGCTTCATACCCATCCGTGCGCAGCGTGATAGGCGCCGGCGCCCAACTCGAAATAGGTGCTCTTCAATCCCGTCAGGGCTTCGCGGTAGCGGTCAGTTGCCTCGATTGGCAAACAGTCGGTTGCGCTACCACAAAGAACCGCCGCGGCGCGTGCCCCAAACAGTGTTCCGGGAGCTATGCCGCGCCCGGAGTATCCGAAGATCGACAGACCACCGGGGCCAAGACGAGCAATCTTGGGTATATGGTCCGACGTCATGGCAATCCGGCCGCACCAGGCATATTCCAGTGGCTGGTCGCGAAGCGCTGGAAAGCACTGCTCCAGTTTGCGACGAGCCCACCCTCTGTGAATTCGACCGGTCACATGATCCAACGAACCCATGCCGCCAATGATGAGCCTGCCGGAAGCATCCTTGCGAAAGGATGACATGATAAGCGCGGTGTCCCAAGCGCCCTCGAGCCCGGGAAGTATTGTTCCTGCGAGATTAGGCGACAACGGTGCTGTTGCCATCTGAAAGTAGAACACCGGAACGTGGTTTGATGCCGGAACGCCGGACAAACCCGCTTGATAGGCGTTCGTAGCGACAAGCAAAGCTTTACCCGTGACCGTCCCACCCTTCGTCTCGGCGACCCAGTCGCCCCCGCGCCGACCGACACGAAGGACCGGACTGTTTGTATGGATTTTCGCACCGGCTTCCTGTGCCGCCCGGGCCAGCCCGGTGCAGTAGGCCAGAGGCTGGATCGTTCCGGCACGTGCGTCATGCAATGCACCATAAAAATCGTTGGTTCCTGTCCGCGTTGTGGTTTCCGACCGGTCGAGAAGTCGCACCGGAGCCTTACGCGCGGCCAGTTGTTCATAGCGGCTTTTCAGGTCAGCCAAACCGGTTTTCGAATGCGCACAGTGAAGCGTGCCGTTGCGAACGGCCTCGCACTCGATTGCGTGGGTCTCGATCAATGAAAAGACGAGATCCGGCGCTGCCGCCAGATCCGCATTGAGCCGGTCACCAGCGCTCGCGCCCAGTGCGGCTTCAACGGCCTCCGGAGGCAACCACAGGCCAGCATTAACAAGCCCGACATTGCGCCCGGATCCGCCAAATCCAATGTCGCGCGCTTCCAGCAACACAACTTCCTTGCCTGCCTTTGCAGCGTGCAAAGCCGCCGAACAGCCGGTGAAACCACCGCCAGCGACAATCAGTTCCGTCTCCAGGTCACATTCGAGTGGACCTGCGCACACGGTTTCCGTATTCGTCGCTTGCCACAGATTACCATTTTTGCTTCTGTCCATCGCCGACACCAAATCAGACCGGTCTGCGAAGGCAAGGAATTTCTCGCGTGAATCAGGATGTTGTCCAGACGATCCTCGTAACGGATTTTGTCGCCGTCACCATCGGCATCATCGTTTTTTTCCTGGGTGCCTTCCTCACCCGCAACCTGTCGTTCCTGCAGACCTACAACATTCCGGAACCGGTCTCGGGCGGCCTTGCTGCAGCTCTCATCACCTGGGCCGCCTATTCCTGGCTGAACACGGAGATAACGTTCGAGCTCTCGACCCGTGACGAGTTGCTGGTGATCTTCTTCACCACCATCGGCATTAACGCGAGGTTCAAGGATCTCGTCGCCGGCGGACGGCTCCTGGGTATCCTGCTTGCCATCACCATCGCATTCATCATCTTTCAGAACACAATCGGGCTGATCGGAACACAAATATTCGACCTGCCCAGTCCGGTTAGCGTGCTTCTTGGCTCCGCCTCGCTGATAGGCGGCCACGGCACGGCCATTGCGTGGGGGCCAACGGTGAGTGAAATGACCGGACTCGCAAGTGCCGACGAAATTGGCATTGCGGCCGCAACGCTTGGGCTCGTCTGCGCCGCTTTGATCGGGGGGCCCGTTGCCAAGTATCTCATCGATAGGCACAGGCTGGTTGGCGCGCCATCGGAAGGGCCTATCGTCGGTCTGCCCTACGAACAGGAGGGCGAAGAAGACACCAAGGTCAACCACATCAGCATCATGCGCTCCCTGCTCGCCATCAACGTTGCGATCATCATCGGATATCTCGCCAATCAGGTGATCGAGGCACAGGGGCTGAAGCTGCCGCTGTTCGTCCCTTGCCTGCTGGTCGCCATCGCAATGTCGAACACGATTCCGTATTTGCTTCCGGGACTTCCTTGGCCGGCGCGTACCCGAGCGCTGGCCGTCATCTCCGACTACTGCCTCTCCATCTTTCTGGCGATGTCCCTCATGAGCATGCAGCTCTGGACCTTGCAGGGGTTGGGCGGCCCGCTCCTCGGAGTGCTGGCTTTTCAGATCTTCGGCACCGTCGCCTTCATCATCCTGCTGTTCTTCCGATTGATGGGCCGCGACTATACGGCAGCGGTTTTGAGCGCCGGCTTTGCCGGTTTCACATTGGGCGCTACACCAACGGCCATCGCCAACATGTCATCGGTCACGAAGAGCTATGGACCGGCGCCACTTGCCTTCATTGTATTGCCGATGGTTTCGGCCTTCTTCGTCGATCTGGCCAACGCCTTCATTATCCAGTTTTTCGTCTCGCTTTGAAACACAGGACGTTGAAGTTTGGCTACGACTTGCGGTCGTCAGTCCGCTCGCGAAACACCCTGATCACGGCACTCCGTTTCAACACCACTCCGAGCAACGCGATGCCAAGAAGCGGCAACACCCAATGAAATGGCGAACTGGCCATGTGGGCAACAAAGGTCTGGGGATCATGGTCACCCGGGTGTGCAAAAGCCGGAAGGCCGGTAGTCAGAAGCAGTGCAAACAAGGTTGGAGTGCGATACATGAAAATTCTCCCTTCAGTCTGAAAAGCGGTCCCGCAGGAGATCGACCAGGTCGATATCCTCGCGGTGGGTGAGCGAGACATAGGTGAACGTCATGGTCTCCCGCTCGGAAACCATGCTGCCCGGAAACGGCATGTAAACCAGTTCCCGTGATGCGAAAGCCGGCGATGCCGTTCCGATTTGCCAGTTGGAAACGATCGAAGCGTCCACCAGGTTGAGAACCAGTCCGTCGGGGCCAGGACGTTGGAACGGGACATTGGAAAGGCGCAAAAAGCTTGTCTTGTCTTCAGCCGCACGAAACCCGTCGATAAAATTGCTGCTCAACACCTGGAGTTCATCGGCCCGTTCCCGAGGCGAGTCGCCATGCGTATGCGAGTGCAGGTGGTCGGTGCCGTGGTTATGGCCGGCGCCATGCGAGTGGTGGTGATGATCCATCGGACTACTCCAGATCTGGTCCGGCCGGGATGGCTACCGGCTTGTCGATGATGGCCTTGTGAGCGCCCATTTTGCCGTGAGAGACCAGGGTGCCCAGCACATCAACAATGACCCGTGTCGCGAGAAGCGCCGTGATGTCCGAGGTGTCGTACGGGGGCGAAACCTCGACGACTTCCAATCCGCAAATGCCTTCCGCGGCAACCAGCGAAACCAGCTCCAGCGCTTCCCGCGGCAGGAAGCCGCCCGGTTCCGGCCAACCGGTTCCCGGCACGAAGCCGCAATCGACGCTGTCTATGTCGAAGGAAATGTAGACTGCGTCGGCATCCTTCCAGGCCAGTTCGAGCGCCCGAGCAGCCGTTTCTGGCAAACCCAGTTCCTCGACGTCGCGCATGGTGAATATGTTGGTGTTGCGCTTGCGGGCGATTTCGACACCCTCTCGCGGCACCTGCCAGCCGCCGATACCGACCTGCACCAGATTGACCGCCGGAACATTGGCAAGATCCGTCGCATGGAACCACGGCGTCGTGTGCATCCGCTCATCCAGGTCCTTTTCCTGGATGTCGATGTGCCGGTCGAAATGGACGATACCGATGCGCTTCGAAGTGCATTGCGCGATGCCGCGCACGCATGGGAAGCCGATGGAATGGTCACCGCCGATCATCACCGGCAAAGCACCGGAAGAGACCACGTGACTGACAGCGCGGCTGATCTGATCGAAGGTCTTCTCGATGTTTGCGGGGATTGTGAACACGTCGCCCACGTCACACAAGGTCATCTCCTCGCGAAGATCAACTCCCATCTCATAGTTGTAGGGCGTATAGAGCGCTGAAATTTTGCGAACGCCCTGCGGGCCGAACCGTGTGCCGGGCCGATAGGTCGTACCACCATCGAAGGGAATGCCGATCACCGCCGCATCGTAGGCGCCGACCTCGGTCACATCCTCGATATAGGGTGCTTTAAGGAACGTGTTGATGCCGGCGTAATGAGGCAACTCTCCCCTGGCGAAGGTCGGGATCGACTTGTCTTCAAGCGAATCAGCGCCAGTCAATCCCATGCGCAACGCCCATTGTTTTTCCTTTTCCCAGGCGGCGGTGGGCAGCGTTCCTTCCTTTTCAGCCGCCTTCCAACCGCGCAGGTTGAGTTTGTCGAAATCCGGGTGATGTTGACGTACAACCGGCTGCATTGGCCGCCTTCCGGCAGCCCGTCGCTCATGTCGGCGCGGATTTTGAAATAAGTCTCGCATTGTTTGCTCCTCGCAAGTCTAACTCTGGCGTACCGGAAACAGCTCCTGCGCTTCAGGCGGGGTCTGATGGTCTGCTCGTTGGAGTGGAAGATCGTAAGTAACGGTGGCCCCGAAGGCATCGGGAGCCTGGGGATCGTGGCGAATCTTGTCGAAGACCAGCATTCGGGTCCCGAGCTTGAAGGCCTCGTGAATGTCATGGGTGACCATGAATATGGTCATGCTGCGTTCTTGCCACAGGTCGAGCAGAAGAACGTGCATGTCTGCGCGAATGCCCGGATCCAGTGCGCCGAAGGGCTCGTCAAGCAACAGGATCTCTGGCTGTTTCAGCAAGGCCTGAGCAATCGCCAGCCGCTGTTGCATGCCGCCCGAAAGCTGCGCCGGATACCGATGCCGGGCACCGGCCAGGCCGATCCGCTCCAAGGTCTCCGTGACGGCATCCCGCGCGTGATTTCGCGCCGCTCCGAACAGCCGTCCAAACCGCGGTGCCGCGGCAAATTCCTGCGCCAGGATCAGATTGTCTTCGACGGTTAGATGGGGAAACACCGAATAGCGTTGAAAAACGACGCCGCGGTCGGGAGTGGGTTCCGGCGGCAGCGGCTCCCCATTCAACTCGATGTGTCCTCGAGTGGGTGTTTCCTGCGACAGCAACATTCGCAGGAATGTCGACTTGCCGCACCCGGAAGCACCGACGATCGTGCAGAACGCGCCTTCGTCAACATCAAGACTGACGCGTTCAAGGACCGGCGTGCCTCCATAGGTCTTTGCGACGTTGCGAACACTTACCTTCGCCGAACCGCTCACAGGCTTTCCCCTTCCAAGTGGTTCCAGGCAAAGAGACGTCGCGAAATCAGCAACAGAGCGCGATCGATCAGAAACGCCAGAAGGGTGATCCAAAGGACGTAAGACAGGATGACATCCATTGCCAGGTAACGGCGGACCAGGAAAATGCGGTAGCCAAGCCCGGAGGTCGACGCGATGGCCTCGGCAGAGATCAGGAATATCCAGGCAGGCACAAGGCCAAGCCGGATCGCCGTAATGAGTTTCGGCAGGACTTGCGGCACCACGACCCGCGCTATCATCTGGCGGACGCCAGCTCCCAGTGTCTCCGCCTTGATGATCATCTCGCGTGGGATGTCCATGACAGCCTGTGAAAGCGAACGGATCATGACCGGTGCCGTTCCGACAACAATCAGCATTACTTTCGAGAGTTCACCAAGACCGAACATGATAAACAGGATCGGCAGGATGGTAATTGGCGGGATTAGAGAAAAACTGGCGATAAACGGCGCCAGACCAGCCCGGACATACGGAATGAAACCGATCGCCACGCCGATGAAGAGCGCAAGCGCCGTCGAAAATCCCATTCCGAGACCAAGGCGCAACAGGCTGTCGAGCGTGTCGTTCCAGAGAAGCAAATCGCCGGAACGCCGATCGGGCACGAAAGCCATGCGCCAAAACGTCGTCGCCATCTGGTCCAATGACGGCAGCAACTTGTCCGCCGGGTTATCGAGACGCCTTATATGGCTCGCGACGGCATAGGCCGAAACGACGCCAATGAAGGGCAGCAATCCGATTAGGATGGCGACCGGCCGAGTCGGTATCCGATTGGTGATGCGCATGGTCCTGACTCCGTTGGGGACCGCGGCCCCATAACGGGGCCGCTCTGTCCGATCAGAGCTTTCCGTCGGCGGCCATCTCCATATAGGTGGTGTCGAAACGCAGCTTCACGTTGTTTGCGTCGCCATAGACCGACCCGTCCGGGAACGCGATCCCGACAAATTCCGGGCTCGGCGCTCCCTCGCCCAAAATTCCCTTGTCGAACAGGAACTCGGCCACGAATTTGGACGTCTTGGGCAGGTCCGGCGACTTCGTGAATGCGATGGCTTCGGCTGGCGTGTAGAACATTTTGGTCGTTGCCAGTTGTGCGTCGTATCCCGCAAGGTCCGTACCCGATGCTTCCGCCATGGCGGTTCGCGCAGCCTTACCGGCCTCGCTGTCAGACGCCATCACCGCCATCAGCTCATACCAGGCCCCCACCAGCGCCTTGCCGAAATCCGGATTGTCCTTCAACGTCTCGGTATTGACCATCATGATGTCGATGATTTCACCGGGAATACCGGCGCTGTCGAATACCTTGGTCGCGTTCGATTGAGCTTCGATTTCCGACAAAAGCGGGTTCCAGGTCACAACCGATGTGACGTCTGGCGTTGCATAGGCGGCAATCATGTCGGCGTCCGAGGTATTGACCACCGTCAGATCCCGTTCCGACAGACCGACACTGTCCAGCGCGCGGGCAAGGAGGTAGTGCGAAACCGACAGCTCCACCAGATTGACGCTTTGGCCCTTGATATCGGCCAGTTCGGTCTTGTCCTTGAGTATGATGCCGTCATTGCCGTTGGAATAGTCGCCAACGATCAGGGCCGTGGTATCGACGCCGCCGCCTGCCGGGATCGACAGACCATCCATGTTGGTCATGGAGCAGCCATCATAGGCCCCGGCCGTGTATTGATTGATGGATTCGACATAGTCGTTGATCTGAACGATTTCGACGTCGATATCGTACTTGTCGGCCCATTTCTTCATGATGCCGGAGTCCTGAAGGTAACCCCAGGGCATCCATCCGACATAGATGGACCAACAAACCTTGAACTCAGATTTGGGTGCAGCCTCGGCCGTCCCCACGGCGGCAGACAGCCCCAACATTGCTGCCAGGCCCAGCGTCTTCAGTGAATTGCGTGTCATCAGCGTACGCCTTTCTTGTTTGTGTCGGCCCAAACGGACCGGCTCCCATCCAAGTCTGCGCACACCGGGAGGAGGTCTGCGTGCGCAAACCTGTGCAGTAATCTCCCGGGATTTTGTCCCGCCGTGTTACCGGCCGTTTCATGAGTGGCCGGCTTGCACCTCTCGGACCAGCGTTTCCACATTCGGAAACCGGAACCCTAGATGCGCTGCACAAAACAGGTAAAGCAAAGGCCGTGCCAAACTTCAGCCTATGTGAACTTACAATTATTTTTCAGATATTTATCCACCAATCTTGATAAATCGATTCTGGTGGCAAATGATGGCTATTGCATCTGTTTGCCTATTTGTTAGGCGCAAAATTGTATGACTGGCCCGCCATCAGAGGGCCAAGAGCGGCGCTCGTGGCGCCGCACTTGCTCGTCCTCTATTTCGGCTGTGGCACGACCCGCAAATAGGGCTTGAGTGTCTTCCAACCGTCTGGGAATTTTTTCTCGGCCTCTTCATTGGAGACCGCAGGCACGATGATCACATCTTCGCCATCCGTCCAGTTGACCGGCGTGGCCACCTTGTGTTTGGCGGTCAGCTGCATTGAATCGATCACCCGGAGGATTTCGTCAAAGTTGCGGCCAGTGCTCATCGGGTAGGACAAGGTCAGCTTGATCAACTTGTCCGGTCCGATGACGAACACTGTACGCACTGTCTGATTGTCGACCGCAGTGCGTCCTTCCGACGTCTCGCCCGCGCCGGCAGGCAACATGCCATAGAGCTTGGCAACCTTGAGATCGGTATCGCCGATCATCGGGTAGTTGGGCATGAAGCCTTGCGTTTCCTCGATATCGGCAGCCCATTCCGCATGGTTTTCAACCGGATCGACGCTGAGGCCGATGATCTTCACATTGCGCTTCTGAAACTCCGGATTGATCCGGGCCATGTAGCCAAGTTCGGTCGTGCAGACCGGGGTGAAATCCTTGGGGTGAGAAAACAGAACACCCCAGGAATCGCCGAGCCAGTCGTGAAAATTAATGGTGCCTTTTGTTGTATTGGCTTCGAAATCAGGCGCTTGATCGCCGATTCTGAGATGTGTCATCCTGTCGTCTCCCTGCTGGTGTTCTGGCTGAACCGGAGGAACCGCCCAGCCTTTGTCCGCCCGGATTCAACACCAATGCAGGGTCACAATCAACACTGTCAGGAGCGGCATTTTGATCGCACTCCTGCGCCTGTGCCGTTTGTGTGACGCCCGCGAGACCAAGCCATTGCCCTGGAACTGGGAAACAACTGCCTTTCCAAATAATCTGTTTGATTTCATGCGCTTGGCGGAAATCCCGGATGCATTCGTCTAAACAACCGAACACTGACGTTCAACCAGCAACCGGAGACGACAATGACGGATATTCACCTGTATGGATTTGAAGGCAGCACATATGTACGCAGCGCGACCATTGCCTGCCGGGAACTCGGGCTGGAATACGAGCTTCTGCCGCTCGAATTCGGCAAGCCGAGTCATCTGGCGCTTCACCCATTTGGCAAAATGCCAATACTGCAGCATGGATCGCGGCGGATCTATGAGACACCCGCGATCCTCTCCTATCTCAACGATCTAGCGGACAAGGGCGATTTGGTTCCGGACGAAGCGCTGCAGAGGGCGCGTATGTGGCAAGCCATCTCCCTTTGCATCGATTACGCCTACCCTGCCTTGGTGAAAGCTACCTTTGCGGACGACATCAGCACGATCGACACTGCCCCAGCCGAGCGCTGTCTTGATGCCATCGACGGGCTCATGGAGCCTGGAGCTTTTCTTGCCGGCGAGCGCCTGAGTCTAGCGGACCTTGTGTTCGAACCGATGCTTTCGCATTATCTGAAGACCGTACCGATTGCATCCGCACAGCTCGAGCGCAGGCCGCGCCTGGCAAAATGGCACCAAAGCATGCGGGCGCGGCCGGCCACTTTGGCCGCCTACGGAGAAAGCCACGCCGCATGACCGACGAGAAACTCATCGAACAGGCGAAATCGGGTGACGAGGCGGCGTTTGAACGCCTCGTTGCTCCCCTGCGCGCCCGGCTGCGGTCGGTCATTCGACGCATGGTTGGTCATCCCGAAGACACCGAGGATGTCTTGCAGGAAGCCCTGTTGAAGGCCTGGCAGGGTATCTCAGGCTTTGAAGGCGCATCCAGCCTGTCGACATGGCTGACGTCCATCGCATCCAGATCAGCCGTTGATTTCCTGCGACGTCAAAAGCGCTGGCGCAGTGAAGCGCAGGTCGCCTATGCTAATCTTTGCGCGACGTCTGAAGAACTCTCCGGTGAGGTCATCGACCAGTGCGCAGCGCCCGACTTTGCGTTCGAGGTTCGAGAACACATCGCCTACTGCTTTACGTGCGTCGGCCGTTCGTTGCCGCCGGATGAGATTGCTGCCCTCGTTCTTCGCGATATTGTTGGCTTGTCGTCGCGAGAGGCCTCCAATGCTCTTGGTACATCTGAATCAGTCCTTCGCCACCGCCTGGCCACAGCACGCAAATCAATGCAGGAACGCTTCGAGGGTCTGTGTGCCCTGGTTAGCAAACAGGGCATCTGTCACCAGTGCAAAGGCCTGCAGATGGTGGCACCGGAGCACAAGCGAGGCGCTCCCTTCCCCGATGTCAGGGATCTTGCGACCCGTTGCGCGGTGGTGCGTTCCTGTGAGACGACATCCATGGAGGCGCTGCATGCGGTCTTCTGGCAGCGCACCAATGATATTGAGGACAAAGGTCTCGGCTCCACCGAGCCCGAAAGCCTGTGCGGCACCGGAGGTGAGGAAGCCTAGTGCGGTGGATTTGAAGTTCGCTCGTAGCGTGCCGCACAACGGACGAACTTCAGAGTAAGGACACGAGCGGAATGGAGATCGAACTATGCCGGCGAAACGCCTACCCCTGCCAAAACGGTTCAATGCAGCTTTGACGGAGGAGGCCTATGCGCAACTGCGATCGCTGAACGAACGCTGGTCTCTGGGCAACAACTACCTCCTCGTCGTTCTCCTGGAACGGCTCGCAGACTATGCCGATGCAGATCAACTGGATCGTGTATTCCGTGAATTCATCGATGAGTACGGCGCCCCCGCAAAGAAACCGATGGGAGCGGCACGCGTCGGATCTGGAGAACGCGGCAGCTGACGTCAGCCGACCTTGATGTCGGTTGCCGATGACCGCCCGGTGCGGTCGTCCGTGGCAACTTCAAACTGGACTTTCTGACCTTCGTCCAGCCCCTGCAGTCCTGCCTTTTGAACAGCGGTAATGTGTACAAACACATCCGACCCGCCGCCCTCCGGCTGGATGAAACCGAAGCCCTTGGTCGAGTTGAACCACTTTACAGTGCCGTTTGTCATTCTGTGCTCCCGGATCGGAATTGGCTTTGATTCAACCCTATCGCCAATGCCTATTCCGATTCAATCGCCCTTTCATAGAGATGCCATGTCGCGTGACCGACAATGGGGAGTATTACCAGCAGGCCGAGAAAAAACGGTACCATGGCTGCGATTGCCAATGCGGCAACGATGATTCCCCAACTGACCATTGGAACAGGATTCTTGATAACGGTCTTGAAGCTGACGATGATCGCGGTGATGAAGTCGAGCTCGCGGTCGAGCAGCAAGGGCATGGAGATGACGGTTGCGGAAAACAGGACGAGGGAGATAATCGCTCCGATGATGGTGCCTACCGCAATGAAAGCAATCCCTTCGCCGGAGGTCGTGATCACTTCCAGAAAGCGTTGAATGGTCGAGAAGCTTTTGAACCCAAGAAACAAGGCCAACAGCAGCCTGACCTGATAGATCCACAACCAGAATATGAACAGCACGACAAAGGCCATCCAGCTGAGTTGACGCTCCCGCTGGCGGAATACGACTAGCAGGATATCACGCCAGACCAACGGCTGGCCGGCGGCCAGCCGACGGCTGACCTCGTAAAGCCCAACCGCTACGAATGGGCCGATGAGCGGAAAGCCAATGGCCAGCGGGATGATCATCCAGTGCATGTCGAAAACGGTCAGTGAAGCCAGAATGGCCAGACCACCGAGCGTAAAGATGCCACCGAAGAACAATCCGAACAGCGGCGCTTTCAGGAAATCGGCGATACCAGCGGAAAAGGCATCACGGATATCCTGGAAGGTCACTGTGTTGATTTCAGGTACTTTCGGCGGCTCATACACAACCGCATCGTCACTGCCTGCCATTGTCGGCCTCCCAACCGTACGTCATCTCTCCAACAGGATCGGCATCGTCCCACTCTACCTTGTACCAAATTCTCGTGCCCCGCATTGATCCAAATCAGATAGATCGCCTCGTACCCACTGGGCTTGTCCACCCCTTGGCCGGCATCATAGGTTCTGGTGTACAGGCAACACTTTGAATGGATGGACCCCGCTAATGGATGCAGGAAGCGCCCGCCCAACAGTGCTCGTCGATAACGACGTAACCCGTGTGACCGAATGGCGTTTCGGCCAACGCGGCGACAACACTGGTTGGCATCGCCACGAGTATGACTATGTGGTTGTACCCTTGTTCGATGGTCAGTTGGAAATCGATCACGGAAACGGGGAGCGCACGACGGCCGACCTCTCAAACGGCGTTCCCTACTATCGCGAGCGCGGTGTCGAGCACGACGTCATCAATGCCAATGATTTTGAGTGCGCGTTTATCGAAATCGAATTCATTCGGCGGTAAAGCGATCGCAACAAGGCTGCAATCATGAACCGGTCCAGAGTGGTCGTGATCCTGCCAACTCCGTTCGCATGCCACTAAGGCTCAATCGAGCTTGAAAGCGAAGTAAATCCGGAGGTTGGCGCAATGCGCTGAAAATATTGGAATTATTGCACGCTTTGGAACCGAAATCGCCTCCGGCACAATCCCCGACCCTCTGAGCTCACATCAGAGCGCCACATTAATCGTCTTGCTGAAAGGTGGGCGGAATTTCAGCCAGACGATTGGATTGATACCGGAGGCGTATGGGCAACCCGCGTTTTTGGCTGCCAACACCGATTATTGCTGCTTCCAACCGTCAATCATCGCCTGTCTGCCGGTCGGTCGTACAACCCTGACTCGCGAAACTAAGTGACAGGTCAACGACAATAAACCGCTCGACACGCAATAGCTTCGTGCATAAATTGCACTAATGGATTTCGCCGCGCTTCGAATGTTCGTCGCTGTCGCCCAACGCGGAAGCTTTGCCGCGGTGGCTCGCGAAATGGACGCGGATCCGTCGACGGTATCCCGCACGATTGCGGGCCTCGAACAGGAACTGGGTCTTCGTTTATTTCAACGAACAACGCGAACTGTCAAGCTGACCGAAGGCGGCGAGATTTATCTCTCACATGTCGCTCCGCTCCTCGAAGACCTGTCCATTGCCCAAGACGAAGCGCATGCGGTCAACGCCCAGCCCAAGGGTACAATGCGGATCGCCGCGACTTTGGCGTTTGGGCAGATTTGTCTGACTCCGCTTCTGCCGCGCATGCGTGAACTGTATCCTGACCTCAAACTCGAGCTTGCCCTGTCTGACACACCCGTGGATCTCGTCTCGCAACGGATCGACCTCGCCATCCGGTTGGGAAGCCGCGGCGGCGGTAACTTTGTGTCCAGCAAACTGTTCGACAACCGGTACAGGATTTGTGCCAGCCCAGCCTATCTGGAACAGCACGATCCGGTTCGCACACCCATGGACCTCGTCCACCATCGCTGCCTGATGATGCGGCCGCAAGGCGTGGAGTCCAACTGGATTGCCAAAGACGGCGAAGGTCGTGTCACCGAGATCCAGGTCTCAGGCGATATTATGATTTCTTCGATCATGGCGTTGCGTCAGTGCGCCCGGGATGGCCTGGGACCCGTCATGTTGATTGATTGGGTGGTCAGTGATGACATCAAGGCCGGGCGGCTGGTCGAGTTGCTACCGGACTATGAAGTTTCCGGAGCGCACTCGCGATCGGCCACGTGGTTGATCTATCCCAGCGCCCGTTATCTGCCCCACAAAACCAGAGTGACTATCGATTTCCTCAGGGAAGGCCTCAGCCGCTTTGGGACACGTAGTTGACCCATCATTCAATCTGGCGTCATGGAGCAAATCAATCTGGGACTATCTGCGGCTTGACGGACATGAAAGTGTGCCGTTCGTCGCAATCGGGCCCGCGCGAGCGTGCGGCTGCCCCGTCGGGAGTTGGAACCCATGAATATCGTACCTGGCACCAATGATTTCAGCGAAGCCGTCAACAGTGATCGCGCTCATGTCTGGCACCACCTGAGCCAGCACAAGCGCTACGAAACCCACGATCCTATGGTCATCATAGAGGGCAAGGGTCTGCGTGTCTGGGACGCAAACGGACGGGAATACCTGGACGCCGTGTCCGGCGGAGTATGGACGGTCAATGTCGGCTATGGCCGCGAGAGCATTGCCGACGCGGTACGCGAGCAACTCGTCAAACTGAACTTCTTCGCCAATTCCGCTGGCAACGTTCCGGGTGCTCTTTTCGCCCGCCAGCTCATCGAGAAAATGCCGGGGATGAGCCGGGTCTATTTCTCCAATTCGGGATCAGAGGCCAATGAGAAGGCCTACAAGATCATCCGGCAAATCGCGCACAACAAATATGGTGGCCGCAAGCACAAGATTCTGTATCGCGAGCGTGACTATCATGGCACCACCATTACCGCTCTGAGTTCATGCGGTCAGAACCAGCGCAAGGACCAGTACGGGCCCTTCACGCCGGGATTTGTCGAGGTGCCGCATTGCCTCGAATACCGTTCTCAATTCGGCGAGTCCGCCGACTATGGCGTCCAGGCAGCTCGCGCAATCGAGGATGTCATCCTGCGCGAAGGTCCGGACACCATTGGTGGCATTGTTCTCGAACCGATCACCGCCGGGGGTGGCGTGATCACGCCGCCTGAGGGCTATTGGGAAACCGTGCAGGAAATCTGCCGGAAATACGACATCCTGCTCCATATCGATGAAGTGGTATGCGGTCTCGGACGCACCGGAAAGTGGTTCGGCTATCAGCAATACGGCATCAAGCCGGATCTGGTCACCATGGCCAAGGGTGTCGCCTCTGGCTACGCGGCCATATCCTGCACCGTGACCACGGAAGAAGTGTTCGATCTGTTCAAGAGCGATCCGGACGACCCGATGAGCTATTTCCGAGATATCTCGACGTTTGGTGGCTGTGCCGCAGGCCCGGCAGCGGCGCTGGAAAACATGCGCATCATCGAAGACGAAGAGCTGCTCGAAAACACGACCGCCATGGGCGCTTACCTGATGGACAGTCTTGGGACCCTCAAGGAGAAACACGCCATCATAGGTGACGTCCGCGGCAAAGGCCTGTTCTGCGGCGCGGAACTGGTTCGCGATCGTTCGACGAAGGAGCCGGTCGCCGAGAAGGTCACACAGGCGGTCGTGGCCGACTGCATGGGCCAGGGTGTGATCATCGGCGCGACCAATCGCAGCATTGAGGCCTATAACAATACGCTTTGCCTCAGCCCGGCCCTGATCAGCACACGGGACGATATCGACCAGATCATCACCGCCATCGATGGCGCCCTGGAACGGGTCGGCTCGGTCTGACGAACGATAGCCGGCCCCCGGACGGCCATTCTCCGCCATTCGGGAATGGCGACGAAACGGCCGTCCGCTGCGATAATGGAGCCGCCCGCACTATGGCATTGGGGCCACGGGCGTCATCGCAGTCTTTGCAGGGCGCAATCCGCAGGGCGCCTTGCAAAGCCGGTCGGGAAGATCGGATCCCGGCAACCTCATCCAATGAAATTTGCCACTGACATGCATCACCCATTTGGGTGATGCATGCTGCATTTGCACGTTTTGCGTGTCTGGCCGACGGCTTCAGCCCAAACTCAAAACAGGTGAGGCAGGTCGTGAAACGCCGAGTTGAGTGCCCGCGACCAGGCTTCCGAAAGGGTCGTAAAATCCTGGTCATCCGGCTCGATCCGCCGGCGCTCGGAAAATGCGAAGTGATCGGTCTCGATTATTGCCAGATCAAGCGGCATCCCGACAGAAAGATTGCTGCGCAGGGTGGAGTCCATCGACACACAGGCAGCCAGTTTGGCCTTCTCCAGCGGTGTATCCGGCGTAATCACCCGATCAAGGATCGGTTTGCCGTATTTGTGCTCGCCGATCTGAAAAAACGGGGTGTCCCGCGTTGCCTCAATGAAATTGCCCGCAGAGTACACCAGGAACAAGCGCAGCGATCCGCCTTTTCTCTGGCCCCCAACGAGAATGGTCGCGTCGAATGCGGTTCCCTGGGCCTCCATGCCTTCCTTGTGGCGCTGCTGGACCTGGCGCATGGTTTCGCCGACCATCTGGGCCACACGAAACATGCTGTCGGCGTTGAGGACAGTTTCCGTTTCGGGATCGATTGCCGCCGTTTCGATCTGCTTTTCGAGCCGTGTGATGACGCCCTGGGTGATCGACAGATTGCCTGCCGTCAGCAAGGCCAGGGCACGATCGCCGGGCATCTCCCAGCAATGCATCTTGCCATAGCGAGAAATGTTATCCAGCCCGGCATTGGTTCGCGTGTCCGACAACAGCACGAGCCCGGCATCCAGTTTGATGGCAACACAGTAAGTCAATGCGAACAGTCCCAGTCTACTGTTGCTGGCTGTCCGCTACTGCAACCTCCGCCTTCAAGGAGATTTCGGAACCGCCAACAACATGGCCTTTTATCGGAGTCGCATCGTCGGCGTCCAGACCGCAGGCAATCCGGATATAGTGGTCCGTTGGGGATATCCCGTTTGACGGATCAAGTCCGACCCAACCAAACTTCTGGATATGCGCCTCGACCCATGCGTGGGTCTCGAGCAGATCACCCTGCTCTTCTGTGGCTTTGA
This sequence comes from Hoeflea sp., assembly GCA_965228435.1. GTDB lineage: Bacteria > Pseudomonadota > Alphaproteobacteria > Rhizobiales > Rhizobiaceae > Hoeflea_A. The sequence goes on from OZ245818.1 coordinate 7,154,554, forward strand.
GATATCCGGTAACGTAACGCGCCGGGATGCCCAGTGCGCGGCAGGCGGCAATCAGAATGTGAGCGTGGTCCTGGCATACGCCGGCTCCCAAAGCCAGAGCCTCGGCTGCTGTCGTCTCGCTGCTGGTGGCCTTGGCCTTGTATTCGACCGTATCCTTGACCACCGCCGAAAGCGCGTGAACCGTCTCCAGCGCGTCCTTCAACTCGGTCTGTTTCGCCAGGGCCTCTATGGCCTCGTCTGGCTCGGTCAACGGGGTATTGCGGGTGAATATTGCAGATGGAGGCTTTCGCGGCAGATCTCTGACCACACCGGCTGTATCATCCGTCACGACAATGCCGTCGGCAATCACGACGGCGCTTTCGATGGGGTCCCGGCTTTGCCAAAGGGCGACATCGTCACCGTAACCGGACATGTAGATCGGCTCGACCGCTTCGCCGTTGACGGTAACCTGCCAGGATTCAGCGCTCTGACCGGCAAAGATCGACGGATAGAGTTTCAGTCGAAGCGAAACGCGTGCCGCCGCCGGATCATAGGAATAGGTCGACCGGTGATGGACATGCAGACGCATCAGCTGGCTCCGTCAGAAATAGTAGGCATCGGAAACTTCCCGGCTGATCCGCGCGGTTTTGACGATCTGGTCATCGAGAAACTCGTGGAGGCCATCGTTGAAGATCGTGTTGATGTCCAGCCGATCCAGACGTTCGCACTCGGTTCGAGCCGTCCTTTGGCACGGATGCGAGCCGCCGTGACTTTTCTCCAGCCGCACCAGACAGTCGTTGATCTGGCTGTAGCTGAAGGCGACCGAACGTGGGAACGCGCGGTTCAGCAGCAGAAAGTCGGCAATATTCCAAGGCGCGTAATCGCCAAAATAATGGTGGTGATAGGCACGCAGCCCCGATACGGCATGAAGCATCGACATCCACTGGTGATGATCGCGCCCACCGCCGACAACCTCGGTTTCCGGCAACAGCAGGAAGTATTTGACGTTGAGCAGCCGCAGCGTCATGTCCGCCCGTTCGATACTGCCGCCGAGGCGCAGAAAATCGTAGCCTTCGTTGCGCAGCATCGCCGTTTCAACGGCTCCGCGAAACACCGCTGCCCGGGTACGCACCCATTCCAGGATTCGGCTCAGCTGGCGTCGGGCCGCCTGCGTATCCATGCCCTCGAGGTAGCGCCAGTCGTCGTTGAGGCTTTCCCACATTTCCTGGGTCAGACCGGTGCGAACGGCACGGCCGTTTTCGCGGGACTTGGAGAGGCACGCCTGGATTGACGACGGATTTTCCGTGTCAAGAATGAGGTTGCCGACGATATCGGTCTCGTTTACCGGCCTGTCCTGCGGCATCGTACCGGCCGTCGCCTGCATGACCGAGGTCCACTCCGACTGGGCCGTGGTTCCCGGCAGCACCGCCATGCGCTGACCCATGGATATCATGCGCGCGGTGGCTTCGGCCCGCTCCATGTAGCGACCCAGCCAGAACAGGTTTTCCGCGGCCCGGCTCAGCATATCTCTATTCCTGCAACACCCAAGTGTCCTTGACCCCGCCGCCCTGGCTCGAATTGACGACCAGCGAACCCTCTCGCAGTGCCACGCGTGTTAGCCCGCCGGGCACCAGCCTGATGGTTTTGCCAACCAGGCAAAACGGACGGAAATCAACATGTCGCTGGCACAGCCCGTCTTCATCGAGCGTCGGCGCGGTCGAAAGATCAAGTGTTGGCTGGGCAATGAACTCGGCCGGGTCCGCCTCAATGCGCTTGCGATAGGCCGAAATCTCGGCCTTTGTGCTTTTCGGTCCGATCAGCATGCCGTAACCGCCAGAGCCATGAACCTCCTTGACCACCAGTTCGTCCAGGTTTTCGAGCACGTAGCGGCACTCGTCGGCGCGACGGCACTGGTAGGTCTGAATGTTCTCAAGGATCGCTTCCTCACCGAGGTAGAAGCGGATCATCTCAGGGACATAGATGTAGATGGCCTTGTCATCGGCGACGCCGGCGCCTGGAGCGGAGCAGACCGTCACCCGACCGGCACGGTAGGCATCGAAAAGGCCCGGCACGCCCAACATGCTGTCGGGGCGAAAGGTCAGCGGATCTATATAGTCGTCATCGATACGACGGTAGATCACGTCGACCTGTTGCGGGCCGCGTGTCGTGCGCATCCACACCTTGGCATCGTCGACGAATAGATCCTGCGGCTCGACGAGTTCGACACCCATCAGGTCTGCCAGAAAGGAGTGTTCGTAATAGGCAGAGTTCAATGACCCAGGCGTCAAGACCACCACGGTCGGCTCGCCATGGCTGGCTGCCGGACCAACTTCCTTCAGGGTACGCAGCAATTCGTCCGGGTAGTGATCGACGGGCTTGACCGGACCACCACTGAAAACATCCGGGAACATGCGCGCCATGATCTCACGGTTTTCCAGCATATAGCTGACACCGGATGGTGTGCGACAATTGTCTTCCAGCACCTGAAAACTGCCCGGCCCGGTGCGGACGATGTCGATCCCGACGATGTGGCTGTAGACCCGTCCGGGCGGCTCGAAACCGACCATTTGCGGCAGGAAGGCGGCGTTGCGGTACACGAGATCGCCGGGGATGATGCCCGCCTTGATGATCTCTCCGCGATGGTAGATGTCATAGAGGAAGGCGTTGAGCGCGCGGGCCCGTTGCCGGATTCCACGATCGAGCACTGCCCATTCTGAAGCGGAGAAAGCCCGCGGGACCATGTCAAATGGAATCAGGCGCTCCGGGTCTCCGCCCTCGCCATAGACGGCGAATGTAATGCCGATTTTTCGGAAGATGGCCTCCGCCTCCTCACGCCGGCGGCCTAGAAGTTCAGTGCCTGTATCCTTGATCCAGTCAGCGATGCGCTGGTAGGGCGCACGCGTTCCGGAGGCGTCTTCCATCTCGTTAAACGGCACACATAATCCTTATAATCGAACTCCGGATTTTCCTGCCACTGGCGAAACGTTAGCAAAACAATTCCGCATCAGCCAGCGACAAATTTCGCCTAGAGGTCGATGCGGATCGTGCCTCCCGGTTCACTTGCCCGCGAACAGCATAGGATGACCTTGGACTCGCGTTCCTTTTCCGACAGCACGTAGTCCCGATGTTCGACTTTTCCGGACGTATATTGGGCAGCGCAAACGCCGCAGAGACCGTCCGTGCACTTGACTTGTACCGGAAGTCCGGCGGCAGCCAGCGCATCCGTCCCGCTCTCGTCCGCGGTGACCTGAATCGACCGTCCCGATCGGGTGAGTTCGAGAATGAAGTCATGATTGATGTAGTCCGGCGCCTCGGGGACCGAGAAATACTCCTTCGACAGCCCCTCCTCCGGCCAGCCTTTGCCCTCGGCGGTTTCGAAGACTCCGTCCATGTAGCGATCGCTGCCGCAGGTATAAAGCTTGAAGCCATCGCGATAGGCCGGAATGAGATCGTCGAAATCGGCGCGACCGCTTTCCGCCGAGAAATGGAAGAAGACCTTTTCGGCCCATGGCACCTTCCTGAGCGACTCGGCGAAGCCGCATTGCTCCTCGGAGCGGGCGCTATAGTGCAGCACGAAATCCTTGCCGAGCGCATGCAGCCGGTGGGCCATGGTGATCAGGGGCGTGACGCCGATACCACCCGCCATCAGCACCGAGAAAGGTGCTGATTCATCCAGCGGGAAATGGTTTCGCGGCTCCGAGATGAAAATCCTGCGGCCTTCCTTGAAGATCCGGTACATCAGCAATGAGCCGCCCCGCCCCTCGGCTTCGCGCAACACGCCAAGCACATATTTGCTTTGATCGGCAGGATCGCCAGCCAGCGAATATTGCCGCTGGTACTCCGGCGCCACGACCACGTCGATATGAGCACCGGCTTCGAACGGCGGCAGCTCGGCACCGTTTTCACCGCTCAGTTCGAAGCGCACGACGTCTTCAGCCAGGTCTTCCCGCTTCGTCACGATGACAGGAAATACGGGCGCCGGCCCCTCCAAGCCCGGATGCTTTGGCGCAAGATTCTCGGTGTCACCAGCCGCGATTTTTTTTCGGTATTGGTCTGGCGTCAGCATGGCCCTGTAACGGGCGATCCCCTCTTCCCGGTTGAGCGGATGGGCAACCGGCAGCGGCGGCGGCATGACATCCGCCGGGTAGACGGCAAGCGTCTGGTCCTCGTACTTAAGGTCAAGATCGCGCGACAGGCCGCGCCGATTTGTGGCCTCTGCCTTGACATATCGGCCCTGTTTCGTGTCCAGCTCGATGTCCCACCACCACGCTTTCACCGGATTGATTTCGCCACGTCCGAGCTGATCATCCAGGCGTGCCAGGGTTTTCGCCGAGCCCGGCGCATGGATCGCCATCCAGCGGAAGGCAGCGTCGGAGAAAAGTCCTTCAAGATTCCAGGGGCAGGTCTTCATGCAACGGCCGCACATGCCACCAGCGGTGTTGGTCAACCGATAGCGAGCACATTTCTCGGCGTCAGATTTCCAGATCTCGTAGCCATTGTACATCAGCTTGGGCCCGGCCGTGATGGCTCCGGATGGGCACTCCCGGGCACATTTGTTGCAGCCCTCGCAAAAGGTTTGAAGCCCGAAGTCGATCGGCTTGTCGTGCGCCATCGGCATCGATGTCGTGACCACGCCTGACTTCAGCCGTGGTCCGAGGAACGGATTGAGAATGACTTCGCCGATGCGACTGACCTCACCCAGGCCCGATAGCAGCAGAAGTGGCGGCTGCAGCACGTCGCCATCCAGGACCGAATGCACGCGAGCCGAAAATCCAAGACGGCGGATCTGTTCGCCGACAACGCCGCCAAGCAGCGAAAACCGCAGATAGGCGCGCATCGATTGGGCAACCGAGATCCAGTCGTCGCCGCTGGCACCTTCCATGGTTTCGTGCCCCTGGTCGAGCAGCAGCGATACCCCGTTGTCGTGATAAGCTTCCAGCGGATTCCCACCGGCGTCGTGTGAATAGTAGGCCCAGTCGGGCACGCGGCTGAGACCCACCGCGTCGGCGGACAGATAGTAGCAGGCAGCCTTGAGATTGTCGGCATTGCGAGCCGGGTCTTTCGCATTCGGAGACACCGGGCCCCGCGCATCACCGAATTGGAGCAGCAGCAGGGCGCCGAGTGCGCGCCGGGCGCATGCGCCGATCGGGCTTTTCATGACATACATGCCGCCCTTGGCGGCTTCCTGCACGTTTTTGCCCATATCGCCAAACAGGGCTCGGGCGAAGAAATCGGAGCGCTTGGGAAAACGCGGCACCCGCTCCTCGTCGATCATCGTGGTCGGCGTGTCGCGGCGCTTGATCTTCTCGAACGGCAGCGCGCCCATACGAAACTCGCGGTCCCGATAAGGCTCGGCGTTGGCGGCCCGGCGTGCTGTGCCCTTTCCCAACCACCAGTTTGGTCCGTGTGATCGCCAGCCGTCCCGCCCGGCATTGGGACCAAGATGCTGGTCGGGCTCGATTTCCAGTGTCGTCGTGATTGCCGCCAGGCCGAACCGCGATCCGACATACGGATTGACCAGTTGCTGGCGACCGTCGATCCGCTCCAATGAGCATAGACCGGCGGACACACCGAGGCGGTTGAGGTCGACATCTGACGTCGTTGCCGTGTGAGCCCGCGCCTCATGCCCCAGCATGCGAATGTAGCTGGCCAGCACGGCCGCGACGTTGGCCGTCAACAACGCGGCTCGGTCCGCCTGCGTGTCGTGGAACCACTCGGTGCCCGCCTCGTCCGCGCGCGGATCCCGCGTGTATTCCACGAGGAAGACAAGAGCGTGGGTGTGATGGTCAACCGGCTCCAACTTCACCCGTGTCGATTCCAGCACGTCGGCATAGATCGCATCGACACCGGAGGCGAAGCTCTTCGGTTGCCCCTGCTCCAATTCCGCTTTGATGTCCTCTATCATGGGATTGCGGAAAGGCTGTTCCAGGAAATGACCCGGTTCGAGCTTCGTGATCCCGACCATCGAGGCATCGAAATAATACCCCGCCGCCTTCAGGTGCTCTGCACGAAGCTGCGGATCGTCCGGAATCTCCGCTTCGCCATGGACGATTTTGCCATCACGCACGGTGTCCATCATGGCCAGAAAACGGGCCATCGCATGCGCCAGCGACTCGTGCGGCTGGTGATCGGTGGTCAACTGCCGCATCGGTTCGATCGCATCCAGATCAAGCGGATCCGACGAACGGGCGAGCGTTTCCAGCGGAAAAGGTCCGAGATGGACGGGACGGTCTTTGTAGGAGAACAGCTTCATGACATTTTCACAGGGCGTTGAGTTCGCGGGTTTCGCCTTCGGCAAGCGAATCGAGGTGAGAGAGCAGGACTTCGAGCTCTCGGGGCTCCAGTTTGCCCATGAAATGGGCATTCAGGTCATCAACAAGAGGACGGCAGCGGTTCAGCGCATTGCGACCGAGATCGGTCAGTTCGATTTCGATGGCTCGTCCGTCGGCCTTTGCACCGTTGCGGTAGATAAACCCGCGCTTTTCCATGTCGCTCAAGACCCGCGACACCGTGGGCCGGGCGATGCCGATGTAACGGGCCAGCGCCGATGGGGTCTTGACGTTTTCCAATCCGACACCGCTGAGGACACACCACATCATGCGGGTGACGCCGAATTCGGCGATCATCCCCTCCAGGCGGGTCTCCATCACCCGGGCGAGCCGGGACACCTTGTAACCGAGACGGGAATGGAGACTGTACTCGACATCTTCCAGGCAGTCGGCCGGCATGGATAGGCACTCCATTTAGTTAACTCTGTTAATCATATGGAATTTAGTTAGCATGGTCAATCAAATTGAATCACGGCACCCAACGTCGCTTTTTGCCCGGCGATGTCGCTAAGATGATCGTCGATCAATCCGGTCCGTCTATGAGTGGTTGGAGCAAAGGGCGATAAGTTTGGATCATTTGATGGCTGCAGATCGGCTCCACTCGGCCAGGCGCGTCGCGCAGCGCGATGTCGGGCAAGCGGCGCAACGCAGCCGATGGGCCGATACCCTTCGGGCCGGGCGCTTTTGGCCCCTGGCGTCGTTGGCTTGCACTTGTGGTGGGGTGGCACCACGGCCTGCAATCCGCCTAGCCAAAGACCAAAATCGCCACGGTCAAATGGTGCAAACTTATCGCCCTTTGCTCCAGACCAGATTGAAAGGAGCGACGTCATGAGCGATCGGCGAGCCGGCGGTCGCGCAGCGCGCAGAGCGCAACGCACCGTTACAAAAGTGGATATGTTGCCGAGCCTGAGGCGCGGCCTTCCGCTGTGTGAACCGATGAATGAGGAACAGATCCAACGGATCGATTCCGCCTCGATGGACATTCTCGAAGAGGTGGGCGTTGTTTTCAGGGACCCGATCGCGCTTGAGGACTGGAAGAAGGCGGGCGCCGATGTGCGCGGAGAGACGGTGCATCTGGACCGCGGTCTTGTCCGTGAGCTGATCACCACCATTCCGTCATCCATCACCTATCACGCCCGCAATCCGCAGAAGAATGTCGAGCTCGGCGGTCCGCATTCGATCTTTGTACCGATGACCGGTGCACCCTATATCCGCGATCTCGAGGACAAGCGCAGGCTGCCGACCCTGGACGATCTGGCGATGTTTCACAAACTCGCGCACATGTCCCCCGCTCTGCATTCCTCGGCTCACCACATTGTCGAGCCGATGGACCATGTGGTGTCGCATCGCCATCTGCGCATCACCTATTCGTCGATGAAATACTCCGACAAGACGTTCATGGGCATGACCACGAGTCCGAAAAACGCCGAGGACGTGATGGACATGTGCGCCATCCTGTTCGGAGACGAGTTTCTTGAGGACCACGCCGTCGCCACCGGCAATTGTAACGGAAACTCCCCGTTGGTCTGGGACGAGACGATGCTCGGTGCGATGCGAGCCTTTAGCCGACGCAACCAGCCGGTCTTGTGCTCGCCCTTCGTGCTCGGCGGCGCCAACACGCCCGCGTCGGTGGCTCCGGGGGTCGCTCAACTCAACGCCGAGGCCCTGTCGGCTCTTGCCTACACCCAGGTGATCCGCCGCGGCGCACCCGCTATCTATGGCCACTATCTGTCGACTGTTTCAATGCAATCCGGTGCGCCGATGGCAGGCACGCCGGAGATCAGCCTGATGAACTTCATGATCGGTCAGATGGCACGCTTCTACGACGTGCCCTGGCGGACCTCCAGCCTGCTCGGCGGCGCCAAGACCTTCGATGCGCAGGCCGGCTATGAGAGTGCGGCGACCCTGTCGGCCGTGCTCCATGCGGGAGCAAATTACATCTGGCACTCGGCCGGCTGGAACGAGGCAGGCATGCATTGCTCCGTCGCCAAATTCATTGTCGACGCCGAACAATGCGCAATGGGCTACCGCATGGCTGAAGGCATCCGTTGGGATGATTTCGACGAGGCCGTTTCGGCGGTGCGCGATATCGGCCCTGGTGGCCACTATCTCGGCCACCCCCACACCCAGGCCAATTTCGAGCGGGCTTTTTTCATGCCCCAAATGTTCGACAACAACTCCATCGAACAATGGCAAGCCGAAGGTGGCGTGGAGATAACCGAGCGAGCGCTGGAGCGGGCAAGGAAACTGCTTGTGGAATACGAGGAGCCGACGCTCGATCCGGCAATTGACGAAGCTCTTATGGACTATATCGCGCGCCGGGAGCGTGAAATACCCGCTGAAGATGCACTCAATCAGGACTACTAGATTCCGCTGGAACGGGAGGTCGAGCCATGCAACGTTTCGAGGGAAAACGGGCGCTCGTCACAGGAGCCGCCGGCGGCATCGGTCACGCGATCGTTGAGCGTCTCAAAAATGAGGGTGCGGCCGTCGCTGTCAGCGACAGGGACCTTGCCGACACAGATGCGGACGCCAGCATCTCGGGTGACCTTACCGATCCGGTGTTTGCAGACGGGCTGATCGATGCAGCACAGCGGGCTCTCGGCGGCCTTGATATCCTGATCAACAACGCTGGCCTGATGCGCCGGGGCAGCGTGACCGAGTCCACTGACGACGACTACCGACTGTCCATGGCCGTCAACGTCGAGGCGCCGTTCCGGCTGTGCCGCGCGGCCATCCCGGTCATGGCAGCTGGCGGTGGCGGCGTCATCGTCAACACCGCCTCATGCTGGGGTCTGCGGCCCGGCCCCGATCATGCGATCTATTGCATGAGCAAGGCCGCGATTGCGGCGCTGACCCAGTGCATGGGGATGGACCATGCGCACCAGAACATCCGCATCAACGCGGTCTGCCCCAATGAAGTCGACACACCCATGCTGCGCAGCGGATTTGCCGCCCGCGGACTGGATCCTGAGTCGGCGGTTGCCGAGCTTAACGCGAGCGTTCCGCTGGGGCGGATCGCGCAACCTGAAGACATTGCCGACGTCGTTGCCTTCCTCGCATCCGACGACGCGCGTTACATTTGTGGCACCCTCGTTGAAGTGAACGGAGGCAAGCCGGTGTCATGAACGATCTTGCTGGAAAAACCGCCCTCGTAACCGGTGGACGCAGCGGCATTGGCAAGGCGATCGCCGAAAAGCTGGCCAAAGCAGGTGTCCGCGTGTTCACGGCACAGCGGGGCAAGGACGACCGGTTCGAAGGGATCGAAGCCGACCTCGCTGACCCCGAAAGCCCTGAACGCGTCATATCGGAAGTCATCTCCGCATCTGGCCGTCTGGATATCCTTGTCAACAATGCCGGTCTGATGCGCGAGGGCACGGTTGAGGAAATGCCGCTCGGGGATTGGCAGGCCACCCTGTCCGTCAATCTCACGGCACCGTTTCTGCTGATCAAACATGCCATTACACACCTCAAAGGCGGCGGAGCCATCGTCAATGTCGGTTCGATCGAAGGACTGGGTTCCAATCCACGTCATGCGGCCTATTGCGCGTCCAAAGCCGGCCTGCATGCGCTGACGAGGGCATTGGCCGTCGACCACGGTCGCGACGGCATTCGATGCAATGCGGTGGCTCCCGGATGGATCGATACCGAACTGAACGAGGCGTTCATCGCTTCGCTGCCCGAACCGGAGACCTTCAGGGACCGGATCGGTTCAATTCACCCATCGGGTCGAACCGGGACACCTGACGACGTCGCATCGCTAGTGGCGTTTCTCGCATCGGACGAGGCGGCCTTCATCACCGGCCAGATATACGCCGTCGACGGTGGCCGCATGGCGCAGCTGAGCCTGCCCTAGAGCCCGTCCTGGGTAAATGGAACCATTCTGCCGAGGTGCATTTGCGTCAAGGTCGAGCTCAAAACGCAGGTCGGGCTGTCCGAGGCTTTGAGCGAAGGAATTGGCGCAAATGCGCCCGGCCCTTCGGGTTTGCGGGCGGCGGACGCCCGCAGCGTCATGATGCTCGAGAGATGCCTCCGGCATCGCTCTGCGCTCCTTCCTCGCGGATCGCCGCGCCGACCACAAACAGAATTGCTTCCATTTACCCAGGACAGGCTCTGGTCTAACACTCGCGTCCGGCCCGCCACTCCTTCCAGCGCATTACCGCATTGGCGCCCAGCCAGGTCACCGGAGCCGGCGGCAATCGGCTGGGTGCTTCCTGGTCGAGCAGTGAGCGTGCCTCGACACTGTCGACGCCGGCAGCGAGATCGGCAGCCGCCATGCCGGACAAGGTACCCCTGGCCAGGCCCAATCCGTTTTGGCAACAGGCGGAATAGACACCTTCGTCAATCTCTCCGAACGCAGTGACACCGTTTCGGCTGAGACAGAGATGGCCAGCCCAGCGATACTCCATTTCAACGTCTTCAAGCCTTGGGAATCTGGCTCTGAATCCGCTGTCGTGAAGACGACCTGCAGCCTCGATCTGCCCCGCCCCCACCTGCATCGACGGATTGCAGGTAAATCGTGTGCGCACGACGATGCGCGTTCCTTCGGTGGTCGAAATCCGGCGGAGCGTGGCTCCCATCGGATCGGCTGGCGTGATGCCCCACCGATCTCTGCCGCCCAATCGCGCCGGGTCGAATGGCCGGCTCATGGAAGCGTAGGTAAAGACGTGCAGCAACCGCCCTGAAAAGAAACCGAAGCTCTCGGCGTGGCCATTCACCGCGAGGATAATCCGGTGCGCGGATACGGCGGCCCGGTCGCACTCCACCGTCCAACCGGCGCCCGACCTGGCAAAAGAGCGCACCGGGCTGTTCTCGAACACATGAACGTTGCTGCCCAAAGCTCCGGACAGGCCACGCACGTATCCGGCTGGCTGCAGCATTACCGTTCCTGGCGTGAACAAACCGGATTGATAGTGGTCGGTGCCGGTCAGGTCTCGCATCTGGACGGCGTCCAACAGGCTATGATCCTCGCCCAGAGATCCAAGATGATCCGCATAGGTGCGGTTGTGGTGGTCACCGGCCTCTGTTGCCGCCCCGTTGATCTTGCCGCAGGGATTAAAATGGTCTGTGGGGAGGCCTACGTCCTGCGCAACGTCAGTGGCGAAACGGATCGCACGACGGTTGAGGTCGATCTGGATGGCATCCTTCGATGTTCCCTCGCCCGCATAGTCGCTGGAAGAGAGATCATGAGGCAGGTCGATCATGAAGCCGGAGTTGCGCCCCGCAGGTCCTTCCGCCACGCGCCCCGCCTCGACGACGACAATGCGAGCGGAAGGGTCAGCCTGCGCCAGCCGGCGAGCGGCAGAGAGCCCTGCAATGCCCGCCCCGATGACAACAACGTCCGCAGTCGTGTTTTCGGTCAGAGGCTCAGTCGCAGGTCGCGGCGGCAGAATGGCGTTCCACGCCGCAGGGCCCGGCTGCTTCGGAAGGCGTCTGGCGCGATGGCTGCCGTTCAATCCACGGCCTCATCGCTGTCGTCGCTGAGATCGATCCAGATGGTCTTCAGGTTGGTGTACTGATCATGCGCCTGCAGGGCATTGTCGCGACCACCGAATCCGGATTGCTTGTAGCCACCGAACGGCGTCGTGATATCGCCCTCCCCGAAGCAGTTAACCGTTACGGTTCCGGCCCGCAGTGCCCGCGCACCGCGCAGTGCCCGTTTGCCGTTACCGGCAAAAATCGATGCTGCGAGGCCATATCCCGTGTCGTTTGCGACGGCGATCGCTTCGTCAAAACTGCTGACCGAAATCACCGATAGGACCGGGCCGAAAATTTCCTCGCTGGCCAAGGCTCCAGCGTTGGCTTCCAGGTCGACGATCGTCGGCTCGACGTAGATGCCGTCACGGGTTTCGCCACCGGCGACCGTCCGACCCGCATCGTCATGAGTTAAATAGGAACTCACCTTCTCATAGTGGCTTTTGGAGACGAGAGCTCCGACGCGGTGGGAAGGATCCAGCGGGTCGCCCATCGTCCATTCGCGCACATGGGCGAGAATGCGCTCGAGCAACTCGTCCTTGATGCTGTGGTGCACGATCAGGCGGGAGGTTGCGGAGCAATTCTCCCCCATGTTCCAGAACGCACCGTTCACGATATGCGCTGCAACCCGGTCGAGGTTCTCCGCGTCGTCCAGCACGATGCAAGGGTTCTTGCCGCCCATCTCGAGGACCACCTCCTTGAGATTGCTGTCGGCCGCATAGTGCAAAAACCGTCGCCCGGTCTCCGTCGATCCGGTGAAGGAAATCATATCCACGTCGGCGTGCCGGCCGAGCGGTTCGCCGACGTCAGGCCCCAGCCCCGGCACCACATTCAAGACCCCGCGCGGCACGCCGGCCTCAAATGCCAGCTCGGCAATTCTCAAGGCGGTCAGCGACGTTTCCTCAGCCGGTTTGACGATGACCGAATTGCCGGCTGCCAGCGCAGGGCCGATCTTCCAGGCTAGCATCAGCAGCGGAAAATTCCACGGCAGAACAAGCCCCGCCACGCCAACCGGCTCCCGAACGATAACGGCCAGATGGTCATCGCTCGCCGGCGCCACCTGGTCATAGATCTTGTCGATGGCTTCGGCGTGCCACTTAAGACAGTGGATTGTCTCCGGTACATCGACTGTCTCGCAGTCGAATATGGTCTTGCCGGAATCGATGCTCTCAAGCACCGCCAGTTCGCGGGCGTTGCGCGTGATCAGCTTGCAGAGACGGATCAGCACGTCTTTGCGATCTGCCGGCGCAAGCCTCGACCAGCGCCCGTCGTCAAATGCCTCGCGAGCCTTGGTGACCGCAAAGTCCACGTCCTCCGGGCCGCAGGACGCCACTTGCGCGATCGTTTCGCCAGTGGCCGGATTGACGGTTTCGAAGGTTGCGCCCGACTGCGCCGGCCGGAAGGCACCATCGATGAAGGCCTGGGTTGGCGGCGCCAGTTTCGCCGCGATTGCCCCGTATTCATCCCTCGTCAGGAGATCGCTCATTGCTCAAGCCTCCGCTTCAATGGCAGCAACGGTCGCCTTCAACACATTGACGACCTGTTCGAGTTGCCGTTTGTCGTCCTTGTTGAGTGCTTTCAGAGGCGGCCGGGGTGGCCCTGTTTGCAGCCCTTCCATTGTGCAGCCATGTTTGATGCACTGGATGAACTTGCCGCCCTGTTCAAGCACTCGCATCAACGGCATCAGCGCCTTCATGATACGTCTGCCCTTGTCGAAATTGCCTTCGATGGCACAGGCTCGGTAAAGCGCTATGTGCTCACGCGGCAGAAAATTCGAACCGCCGGCTACCCAGCTTCTCGCCCCCCAGGCGAAGAACTCCAACGCCTGGTCATCCATGCCGCAGCCAAGCTGGATGTGAGGATAATCGCGGGCCAGAAGATGGACGCGATTGATATCACCGGAACTTTCCTTGATGGCGCAGAAATTGCGTGAACGCCCGACCCGGTCAAGAAACTCCTCGCCCATGTGGACGCCCATGCGGCCCGGATAGTTGTAGAGCATGATCGGCAGGTCGGCAGCCCGGTCGATCGCCAGAGCGTTCAAGGCGTTTTCGCGTTCGGTCGGAACCGCATAGGGCGGGCTCCCGATCAGCAAAGCATCGGCGCCCATCTCCTTCGCAGCGGCTGCGACAGTAACGGAATCGGATTGCCGGATTGCGCCGGTTCCGACGATCAGCGGCACCTTTCCGGCGGTCCTCTCACGCAGGAAACGTGCACACTCCAGGCGCTCTTCAATCGACTGCGCATAGTATTCGCCCGTCGAACCGCCCGAAATGATGCCATGAACGCCAGCCGCGATCAGGTGATCCGCCACCGCTTCCAGGGCGGGATAGTCAATTTCCATCGCCTCGTTATGGGGCGTGATGATGGGCGTATAGACGCCTTCGAACTGCATGACCGGTTTCATTTCGTCAAACTCACGCGCTTTTTGCCGATGGCGCCGCACCGAGCGGCGAGTCGAGACCCTGCGGCATAACAAACAATTCGATCTGTCCACGCGACAGATTCCAGTGATCAATGGCCAGGGCGGCGGCCGTCTCGTCATCGCCGCTTTCGATGCTGTCGATCAGCGCGTCATGTTGTTCGCTGGCCTTGGAGAGATTGGCAGCCATGCGCTCGTTTCTCGGACGGTAAAAGGTCATCCCGATCCGCGCATGATCAACCAGCAGGCGCTGCAGGCTCGCCGTCAGGTATATGTTGGCCGCCATCTCCCCGATGACGGCGTGAAAGCGATTGTTGTGCAGGGTGCGGTCCTTGGCCGTACCACGATTCAGCGCGGTCTTGAATTGGCTTTGGGCGTCCTTCAGATCGACAATCTGCCGGGTGGTGGCATTTTGAGCGGCCAGCCGCGACACTGCCGAATAGATCATCGGTGCGGCCAGGAAGAAATCCCGCAACGTCTGATGGCTGAGTTCTGATACGCGCGAACCCCGGTTTTCGCGCATGCTGATATAGCCCTCGCCTGCCAATTGCTGGAGCACTTCGCGCAACGGCGTCCGTGAAAGGCCGAAGGCACTGGCAAGCGTGGTTTCGTCGAGATCCGTTCCTGGCGTCAGCTCCAGGGTCAGAATATCCCGTCGCAGAGTTTCATAGAGGCGCTTTTTGCGCGCCTTGGCATCGTCTCGCATTGTTGCCTCCGACGGCCGTATTCGCCCGGCCAAATCAACGAAATCCGGTTCTGCCAAAAAAAATAATTGAATACAAATTGTTTTTATGTTGTTTTTGCGAAAATGCGACGGGAGGTCGTTTGCCGTCCTGGATGCGTCGCTTATGTCGTTAGCAGCAACGGTTTATGCGCCATGGGTCTGAACGAGCCGCAACACTGCACCTTCCTGCTGGTCCCCGATTTCACCCATCTGGCCTTTTCCTGTGCCATCGAGCCTTTGCGGCTTGCCAACCTAATGTCAGGCCGGGAGCTTTATCGGTGGACGCTGATGTCGGAAAATGGCCAGCATCAAACCTGTTCAACCGGCACCACACTTCTGGTCGACCAGGGATTTGAACCGCTCGAGCAAGGAGACCGGTTGTTCGTCGTCGCCGGCGCCAACATCAAACAACAGGTCTCGCCCGCACTCGTTGACTATCTGCGCCGGCAATCGCGCCATGGCGTGCGGCTCGGTGCCGTGTGCTCCGCCTCGTACATCCTGGCCAAGGCCGGTTTGCTGGATCGAAAGGCCTGCGCCATCCACTGGGCGTACCATGACATCATGGCCGAAGAATTCCCGGATGTCCGACTGCAACGCACGGTCTACGTCTCTGACTCGAGCATCGTCTCGGCGGCCGGTGGACCGGCTGCGGCCGACCTGATGCTCCACCTGATTTCGGAAGAACACGGCTCTGAGCTGGCCGGGCTCATCGCCGACCAGATGGTCTACAACTCGGTTCGTTCAGGCGTTGCAGAGCAGCGATTGTCGTTCAGCGCCCGTTTCGGCATGCGCAACCACAAGATCATTCGCGCCTTTCGCATCATGGAAAATCATGTGGAAGACCGGCTGAATACAACCGAGATCGCTGAGGAGCTGGGCATCACCGTTCGGCAATTGCAGAGGCTGTTCAACCGGTTTATCGGCAAATCCCCGGCACGGGTTTACTCCGAGATCCGCCTCGACAAAGCTCGCAACCTGCTGCTCCAGACCGATATGTCGGTGACGGAGGTGTCCGTAGCCTGCGGCTTCGGTTCAACATCCAATTTTTCCCGCAGTTATCGCGACTATTTCGGACACACTCCCACCTCTGAGGGCATCCAGCAGCAAATCAGCTGAGAAGGCCCAACGGTCGACCTGGACACTGGTCGCGGCTTCCGCCGGCGCCTGGAGTGGTTTATAAGCCGCCCGAATCCAATCCCCGGAAGAGGCCCATGCCAGAAATCGATATATTGCTTGTCGATCCTCCGATGGCGCGCGTGCAGGATGCGCTGTCTGCTGTGTTCGATGTCCACCTGTCACAAACAGCAAGCGAAGCCGCTGACATGCCGGACACATTGAAGCAGCAAATACGTGGCATCGCATGGGCCGCCCATATCCCATTTGATGGCAGCTGGATGGACCAGTTTCCCAACCTCGAAATCGTTGCCAATTTCGGTGTCGGCTATGACAATATCGACGCTGTTGAAGCCGCGCGTCGCGGTATTGTCGTTACCAACACGCCGGATGTACTGACCGAAGAGGTGGCCGATACGGCCCTCGGTCTCATGATCATGACGGCACGTGAGCTTTCCGCCGCCGAGCGCTGGTTGCGAGCGGGAAACTGGAAACAGCCCTACCCGCTGACCCGGGGCACGCTGCGCAACAAGACACTTGGCATCTTCGGGCTCGGCCGGATCGGCAAAGCGATAGCTCAGCGGGCCCAGGCGCTCGGGCTGAGCGTGGTTTATCATAACCGGAACTCCGACCCGCAGGTGCCGTACGATTATTGCTCGTCGCTGACGGACCTGGCCCGGCGGTCCGACATCCTGCTTTCGGCTGCGCCGGGTGGGCCGGCGACCCAGGGCATGATAGACGCCGCAGTGTTCGAAGCGCTCGGCAGCGAGGGCATCTTCATCAACATCGGTCGTGGTTCGGTCGTTGACGAGACAGCGTTGATCGATGCGCTTCGCGACAGAACAATCATGTCGGCCGGCCTCGATGTGTACGCAAACGAACCGCAAGTTCCCGCAGAGCTGATCGATATGGATCACGTGGTGCTTCTGCCGCATGTTGCTTCCGCATCCGTGGACACCCGCAACGCCATGGGCCAGCTGCAGGCCGACAATATCATCCACTGGTTCCACAAGGGATCACCACTGACGCCTGTCGCCGAAACGCCTTGGCCCAGATAGCAACCCATCAACGCCTGACGAGGCGGGCAACAGCGACATCGACACACTCAACCAAGCGGTCTACTTTTGGGCGACCGCCAATCAAAAGCCGGTATTGTCTGATCACGACCTGACATGACTGTGACAGTCCGCGGTGGCGGCACCAACCGAAGCGCGGCCTTTCGAACCGCACCGGAATGGAACACGAATGGACACCGGAACGTCGGAAGTCAGAACCGTCGAGAACCGGGATGAGGGGCGTAACCTTGCCATCCTCTCCGGACAAGCGAGTTTGGCGACCATCGGATGGACCCTGGCCAGCCCGTCCGTCGTGCTGGTTTACTTGGCAATATCCCTCGACATGCCGGTCTTTCTTGCCGGCCTGCTGATGACGGTGAGACGAGCGGCCAACCTCTCCGTCACGATCTTGGGATCCGGAATCGCGGCTAACCGCTCGAACAGGAAGCGTGACCTCGCCGCCACCGACGGCGTTCTGGCGTTTTGCTTCCTGATAGCGATTGCCTCGGTGGCCTTTGGCAATTCAGCTGTGATTACCGTTGCCTTCATCCTGATCGTAGCCTGCATCGGCTTCACGGAAGAGTTCCAAAGCCTCCTCAACTACGATTTCATGGCAGACGTGCTGGCGTCAAAAAACCGTACGCGGTTGATGTACACGGCCATGATCATAGGCGGTTTGGGGACTATAGCGTTGGCCTGGTCAGCTCACCTGCTGATGATCAACTCTTCGGCTCTGTCGCGTCATTCGACCATGGTGTTAATCGCCATTGCCTGTTTTTGCCTGTCAGCCACTGCCATGTTGCTGGTTCGCGAATTCACCACCAAAGAAAGTGACGACGCCGATCAACCGACAGGGCCGGCACAAAAGGAAAACGCCCTCCGTCTTTATCTGGATAACCTGCGGGAATTGTGGGGCATGGCCTGGTTCCGCCGTTTCATGACCGTTCGCTTCGCGCTGCAGACGATCGAACTTTCGATCCCCTTTTTCGCAATTCTTGCCGCACTGACTCACGGAACGTCCCAGAGAGGATTGACCGCTCTGGTGATATCGTCGGCCTTGGCATTAACGGTGGCCGGACCGGTTTGGCGGACGGTGTCGGTATACTCGAACCGTCTGGTCATGCTTCTGGGAGCCGTCATGGCGGCATCGAGCGGGATCTTGCTGGTGCTCAATCACTTTCTGCATTTTGCCAACTCGATCTTTCTGCATGCTGTCGCCCTGTTTTTCGTGACCGTCGCCGTGCAGGGGGTCCAAACGGCTCGATCGCTTTTCTACATGGACATGGCGCCAAAGGAGTACCGGGTTCAGGGTCTGGCGATTTCCAAAAGCATCGTTCGCATCTCCGGGATCCTGCTGACCACGCTGATGGCTGCCCTGGCCCACACACAGCACGTCGTCTGGGCCATCGTCACCCTGGCCTGCCTTAACATTATTGCGGCTTGCATTGCCTTTGCCGTTGCCACTAAGTCAGCGACACTGCCGGCTGACTCGGACCAGTTAACCGATAGTTGAACACCGCTGACTATGTTCACGGAGCGCCAGACAAACCGGAGCCCGGCAAACCCCACAACGACCCAAAAACGCAGATCATGACCGGCAAAATCCAACCCGAAGAAAAGCGTAATTACTCCATTCTCCGCGGACAGGGCATGTTCAACACCATGGCCTGGACCATGGCCAACCCTTCGGTGGTCATATCCTATCTTGCGATTTCGCTTGATGTGCCAGTCGTCATTGCCGGCCTGCTGGTCACCATCCGCCAGTCGGCCGCTCTGATGACGGCCCTGTTCGGAACGCCGATCGCCGCGCGCCGACCGCGAAAAAAGGTCGACCTGGCCATCACGGACATTGTCGTCGCCCTGTGTTTCTTCCTGGCTTTGACCGCCGCGGCATTCGGAACGTCCCTGGTCGTCACGTTGGCCTTCATCGTAGCAATCACGTTCATTGGTTTGACCCGCGAGTATCAGAGCATCCTGAACGCGGACTTCTACGGCTCCGTGCTGCAATCGGAATCACGCAATCGGTTGCTATACAGCGTGATGACGTTAGGGGGCCTGGGAACAGCGGCGCTTGTTTCGGCTACGCATCAGTATTTTCAATCCGATCCACCTTTCACCCGTCACGCCGCCATCGTTTCCATTGGGATTTTTTCCTTTCTGACGGCAAGCGCCGTACTGCTGCTGGTGCGTGAATACTCCGCCGCGCCGGTTGAGAACGACCAGGCCAACCCTAAACCGCGGCGCCGTTTCTCACTGCGCAACCATCTGCATGAAGTCTATGGAAACTTCAGCGTGCTCATTAAGATGGAATGGTTTCGACGGTATCTGGTGGTCCGGCTCGCGCTGCTGACCGTCGAGATGTCGGTACCGTTTTACGCCATCCTTGCTGCCCTGGCGCATCACACGACACCAAAGGGGCTGACTGCACTTGTGATCTCCACTGCGCTGGCGCTTCTGGTGGCCGGGCCGCTTTGGCAGGCCATCGGCCACCGGTCGACCCGCACAGTCATGATCGTCGGGGCTCTGTTGGCTGCAATCGCCGGAGCCTTGCTGTTTGCAAACCACTTCTTCCCATTTGCAAGTGAATCGCTGATCCACGCGACCGCTCTTTTCATGGTCACCGTTGCAGTGAATGGCGTTTCGACCGCACGCTGGCTCTATTTCATCGACCTGGCGCCACCGCAGTACCGTGTGATCGGGGTCGGCGTGTCCAAGGTCATGGTGCGCATTGTCGGGGTCGGACTGTCATCGGTTCTGGCCGCAGTCGCACACCTGCAGCACGTTGTGTGGGCGATACTCGTGGTGGCGATCATCAACGGGATCGCCGCTTACCTGGCCTATCGGGTGTCGACGTCGACGGAAGACGAAGAAGCAGCAACATGATGGAACCGTCCTGGAAGCCATATGGCTGAGCAATCCTTGCAGCATTTGCGCGATGGCGACACCCTTCGGCTGAACGTGACGAAGGCCGACGATTCACGCGCCGTCTTCACCTTCGTCGACACGCTCAATCAGGGGACTCTGTTTGATCGTCCTCCATCGGTTTTCCGCAATGCTGCCAAGGAGCACCGCCTCTTCGAACTTCAAAACGCCTCTTACAACGATGCCCTTCTCGGCACGCTGATCATCCAGGACAACCACGTCGATGCCGTAAACCAGCGGCGGGAGAGCGAGCTCGGTGGCCTGGTGGTGCATCCCGGTGCCCGTGGCTTTCGTCTGGGCAGCCTGCTGACACGCCTCGGACTGTTGCACGATCTCGTCCGCTCGAAATCGGAGGATTGGGACTCGAGTTACCAGGCTCATTTCGTCCAGGGCAACACCGATCCGGAGGCATCATTTCGCAAGTGCGGTTTCGTCCCGGTCGGCGATACAGTGGTCCACCGGGGCGAAATCGACGCATCGCTGGAATACATGCTGCAAGACGGGGCCGACGGCGTCACCATGAAACGCGTGGTTTTCAAAGACGACCACCTGCCCGATTTGATCGACTGGTATCGTCATTTGCAAGACAACGACCACTGGTTCGACAATTCCGAAACGGTCAGAACCCGTCTTGACCTTTCCGCAATCGACGACGAGCTGGACATCTCAGTGCTTGGCAGGTGATCGCGCTGTCGGGTGCCAATCCTGATTTGGCTCAGAAGGCCTCGGCTCTCGCCTTGTCCCAGTGGCTGCGATAGTTGGGCCGGATGTTGTCACCGAGCAGTTCGCCGGGATCGAGGTATTCCTGGATCGCGCTGTAGGCGCGTTCGGTTTCATCGGCAACCCGTTGATGGACATCGTCAGGCGCAAGATCATCCGCCGATTCAAATCCCATCGCACCGACCAAATCCAGGAAACTCTCCACCGTCGCTTCGTGGAACTGCGATACCCGTTTCTGCCGCAAATTGACATCGACCGCCTTGGCCCGTTCGCGGTCCTGTGTGGCAATGCCGGTCGGGCAGGTATTGGTGTTGCAGCGAACGGACTGGATACAACCGAGAGCAAACAGCATCGGGCGGGCCATGTTGCACATGTCCGCGCCGAGCGCGATTTTCTCGATCATGTCGAAGCCAGTGACGACCTTGGCGCTGGCGATCACCCGGATCTTGTCGCGCAGGTTGGCGCCGACGAGACTGGAATGGACGAATGACAGGCCTTCGTTCAGCGGCACGCCCAGCTTGTTGGTGAATTCCGGCGGCGCCGCGCCGGTGCCGCCCTCGGCGCCGTCGACCGTCACGAAATCCGGCGTGATACCTGTTTTCAGCATTGCCTTGACGATGCTGAGGAACTCGTGCCGGCGACCGATACACAGCTTGAAGCCGATCGGCTTGCCGCCGCTGACTTCACGCAGCCTCGCAACCCATTGCATCAGCCCCTCGGGGGAATCGAATGTGGTGTGAGCGGGCGGCGAAATGACATCGCGGCCCATCGGAACGCCTCGGATCTGCGAGATCTCTTCATCTACCTTGGCTGCGGGTAGCACGCCGCCATGGGCAGGTTTGGCCCCTTGCGAAAGCTTGATCTCGATCATCTTGACCACGTCTCTTTCCGCGATCTTGATGAACTTTTCTTCGTCAAAATGGCCGTCCTTTGTCCGGCAACCGAAATACCCCGTACCGATCTGAAAGATGATGTCACCTCCGCCGGCCAGGTGATACGGGCTCAATCCGCCCTCGCCCGTGTTGTGAGCAAATCCGCCAAGTTTGGCCCCGGCGTTGAGCGCATGGATGGCCGTCGGACTCAGAGCGCCGAAGCTCATGGCCGAAATGTTCAGTCGAGACGCGTCATAGGGCTTCTTGCAATCCGGACCACCGACGGTGATGCGCGCATTCTTCGGATTGGGTTTCACCGGCGCAAGCGAATGGCTACCACGAACATAGCCCGTCTCCATGAGATCGAACTGGGTGCCAAAAGGTTGTGTGTCGATGGTGCCGGTTGAGCGAGCATGGACAAGCATGCGCTGCAGCCGATTGTAAGGTTTGCCGCTTTCGTTGGTTTCGATGAAATACTGGCGGATCTCGGGGCTGATGAACTCCATTGCATATCGCAGGTGTCCGATCACCGGGTAGTTGCGCAGCACGTTGTGCGAGGCCAGGTGGATGTCGTAGAGGCCGAGAAGGATGAACGGCACGATGATGATCATTGCCCACCATATTGGCGGCCAGGACAATCCGATCAGAACGACCAGCAAGACCGCGACAACCGCGGCAATGTAGAACACGTTTCGCACCATGGCTTGAATATCCCCGATTCGATAACACCCTGGACCAGGTGTCGAACGATACCACCCTAACCCGGCAGCATTGCCAAATCCTAACTGCTTCCAGCCTGCCCGGCAAAACCTGGCTGAGCAGTCGTAGACCAAGGCGCCCTCACCGAATTCTGTTGCATTTTTGCAGCGCTGTCCGCGGCCTCGCCGATGCCTCAGGAATACCCTCAGACAGTCACAATCTCGGCGCAATTCCGCTGCCTTGGGAGCGGATGTTTTCTGCGGGAGCGCTCCCCTCGGCTCCCGCCTACCAAGGAGAGATAAATGAAGCTGAAAACCATGGCGACGGTTCTCGGTATCACCATTGCCGCTGCCGGAGTGACCGCCTTTCCAGCCAGCGCTGCTGACACACCGCAGCCCCCGGCCCCCATTCAACCGGCGTCAAAACAGCACCTGACGAAAGTCGGGCTGCTGACCTGCAATACCAGCCGCAGCATCGGATATGTGATCGGATCGTCCACCGATTTGACCTGCACATTCGAAAATGCCCGAGGCGGCGAACTCTTCGAGCACTATGATGGCACCATCACCCGGGTCGGCCCGGATATTGGCTTCACAAAGCGCGGACGCCTGCTGTGGGCGGTCTATGCACCGAGCTATCAGGTGCCGCAAGGTCGGCTCGACGGCACCTATGTGGGCGTTTCGGCAGCCGCCAGCGTCGGTCTCGGTGTCGGGGCAAATGTGCTCGTCGGCAACCTGCGGAACAATATCAACCTTGTGCCGATCAGCGTCAGCGGCAGTGTCGGGCTCAGCGCTGCAGCCGGTATAGGCGCACTGACACTCAACTCCAGCGCTGCGGCTCGGTAACCCCGCCGGCGCTCAATCCAAAGACGCCGGGGCGGTAACATCGCCCTGGCTCTTCCCTGATCGTTGGTCGAGCCTTTGTAGAACGCTTTCGCACCAGTCGATCCATCCGCTCTCATATCGAATTCCAAGTTCCAGGCCCATCAGCTTGCCCAAGTCCGATGGTGATGCCTCGCCATCGGCGAACCGCCTGTCGCGAATGTGATGATATTGCGCCAGTTGAGCGCGATGAGCCTCGAGGCGCTCCGCAATCTGCTGCCGCAATGCGGACTGATCAACGTGGTCGATGGCCTGCAGCCGCACCAGCAGCTCGTCCTTGACCACGGGTGCTGATGCTGGTTCCCGGGACCAATCCATCAAGGCGCCGCGTCCCGCATCGGTGATCGTGTAAACGATACGATTGGGTTTTCCCGACTGAATTTCCTCTCGCGCTTCGACATGCCCTCGCTCGCCAAGCTTCTTCAACTCGCGATAGATCTGGGGATGCGTCGCGCTCCAGAAGAAGCCGATGGAGGTATCAAAGTATTTGGCCAGGTCGTAGCCCGACATGGGTCTCTCGGTCAGGATGACAAGGATCGAATGGGACAAGGCCAATGGCCGCACTCCAAGTTCGCGGTTGCTTCTATGGTATAACGCATATATGTGTCTATGCACATATAGCACGGGAGCGTTCCATGAATCCACTGCCGGGTTTGAGCCCAGCCCTACAGCGAACAGTCGATCGATGGCATGACGTCATCGAAAAACAGGATCTGGCGGCCTTGTCCGAAATCTCCTCAGACACGGTCGTGTTTCGCTCTCCCGCTGTTTTTACCCCGTTTGTCGGCAAGGATGCGTTTCTTCTGATCATCGGAACCGTTGCCACCATCTTCGAAGATTTCAGATACCATCGTCGCTTCGTTTCCCATGACGGCGATGGAGTCGTGCTCGAATTCGAAGCACGCATCGGAGACAAGACCCTCAAAGGCATAGACATGATCCGTTTCGATGACGAAGGACGTATATCCGAGTTCGAGGTGATGATCCGTCCAGCCAACGCTCTGATGGCGTTGGCTGAGCGCATGGGTGCGATGGCTGGCCCCGGGCTTGCCAAGCTGCGTGCCGGTGAGATTGCCTGACTTTCTTTATTGGAGGACTGAATGACGCCCTTCCCACACATCTTCGAGCCGTTGGATCTGGGTTTTGCGACCCTGCCGAACCGCATTCTGATGGGGTCAATGCACACCGGGCTTGAAGACCGAAAGGCTCATGACCGTGTTGCGGCCTATTTTGCCGAACGCGCCCGTGGCGGCGTCGGTCTCATGGTCACAGGCGGCGTCGCTCCGAATGAAGAAGGCGCGGCCCTCCCCGGCGCCGGCAAGCTGTCAACGGCTGCGGAGGTAGCGGAACATATTCCGACGACACGTGCAGTCCATGCCGAAGGCGGAAGGATTGCCATGCAGATCCTGCATTCTGGCCGCTATGCCTACCATAAGGGCGGTGTATCGGCATCGCCGATCAAATCGCCCATATCGCCGTTTGCACCGATCGAATTGGACGAGGCCGGCATTGAGAAGCAGATCGCGGATTTCGCTACCTGCGCTGCACTGGCGCGTGAAGCCGGCTATGACGGCGTCGAGATCATGGGATCGGAAGGCTATTTCATCAACCAGTTCCTGGTTACCCATACCAACAAACGGACCGACGACTGGGGCGGCCCTTATGAAAATCGCATGCGGTTGCCGGTCGAGGTCGTCCGACGGGTTCGCGAGGCGGTCGGGGAAGACTTCATCATCATCTATCGCCTATCGATGATCGATCTGGTGCCGAACGGCTCCACATGGTCTGAAGTCGTACAATTGGCAAAGGCGATTGAAGCGGCCGGCGCGACCATTATCAACACCGGCATCGGCTGGCACGAGGCGCGCATTCCAACGATCGCGACCTCCGTCCCGCGGCGCGCCTTTACCTGGGTAACCAAGCGGCTGATGGGAGAAGTGTCGATCCCGCTGATCACCTCAAACCGGATCAACACGCCTGAGGTTGCAGAAGAGGTGCTTGCTGAAGGCTGCGCCGACATGGTCTCGATGGCGAGACCTTTTCTGGCCGATGCGGAATTTGTTCTGAAAGCGCAAGAAAACCGGGCCGACGAAATCACTCCATGCATCGCCTGCAACCAGGCCTGCCTCGACCACACCTTCCAGATGAAGCTCTCGACCTGCCTGGTCAATCCGCGCGCCTGCCATGAAACAGAGCTCAATTACCTCCCGACGGAAGCACCGAAACGCGTCGCAGTCGTCGGAGCAGGTCCGGCCGGTCTCGCAGCGGCCCTGGTCGCGGCAGAGCGCGGGCATCAGGTGACGCTGTTCGACAAGTCGACCGAAATCGGCGGACAGCTGAACATGGCAAAGCGCATTCCCGGCAAGGAGGAGTTCTTCGGCCTGGTGGACTACTATGTTCGCCAGTTGGAACTGAAACAGGTGACTGTCCGGTTGGAAACGGAAGTTGATGCGGAGCAGCTTCAGCGCGAGGGTTTCGACGAGGTCGTGATTGCCACCGGGGTGCTGCCGCGCGATCCGCAAATCCCCGGCCAGGACCACCCCAAGGTGCTGAGTTACATCGACGTGCTTCGAAACGGAAAGCCGGTCGGCGATTCCGTCGCCGTGGTCGGCGCGGGCGGCATCGGTTTCGATGTTTGCGAATTCCTGGCGCACGAAGGCGTGTCACCGACTGTTGACCTCGGTCTGTGGCAACGAGAATGGGGTGTCGGCGACCCGGCCCAGACTCCCGGCGGCCTCTCACCTGAAGGGGCTCGGCCGGAACAATCACCGCGCCGAATCACCATGCTCCAGCGCAAGGCCAAGAAGCACGGAGCCGGTCTTGGCAAGACCACCGGATGGATCCATCGCGCATCGCTTGCGATGAAGGACGTCCAGATGCTGGGCAATGTCAATTACGAGGAAATCGGCGACAATGGCTTGCGGATCTCGTTCGGCGAGGAGCGCCGCGATCCGCAATGGCTCGATGTCGACTCGATTGTCATCTGCGCAGGTCAGATCAGCGACGACGGCCTGGCTGCCGACCTGCAGGAACGCGGTGTTTCAACCCACATCATCGGTGGTGCCGATGAGGCCGCCGAACTTGATGCCAAACGGGCCATCGATCAAGGCAGCCGGCTGGCGGCAACCATCTAGGGAGCAGCGGTTTTAATCAAATTTCGACCTCAATTGCGGCTTGAAGTGGTACAACTTCAATGAGAAGTGCATTTACGTATTCAACGCCGAGCCCAACATGTTTGACAACTTGCAGGAGATACGCCGTTCGCTTTGCGATTTTGGTTTGAGCGAGGATTTCGCCAGCCTGATTGCGGACTCCGCTAAGCCGGCCCTATGGCTCAGACCCGAACCGAACCAGACGAAATGTCTGATGGGCTCGACACGGCTCGGCGGTGTGCCGGAGCTACCCGATCATCTTGAATGGCCTTGGCGAGAACCATATCCGGATCTGCCGAGGCGCGCGCCCTACAATCCGAATTGGGAGATCATGTCGAAAGTCGGTGATTGGGACGCCGGCGCGCACATGAAGAAAATGCATGAACATCAACTTGAACGATGTAGCATTCGACGCCCACTGTCATTCATCGCGCAACTTGATCTATCTTCCCTAAACAGGGATTTTGCTATCGACCGAGATATTCCAGACTCTGGCCGGTTGTTGCTTTTCTACGATATCGAAGAACAGCCCTGGGGGTACGCTCCGGAAGACGCAATCGGTTTGCGGCTGATTTGGGACGATTCGCCAAAGGCCAGTCTTGCTCCAAGACAAGCGCCACCCGAGTTGCTCCAGACCGAACTGGAAGATCAGTTGGTGCTGGATACGTGCCCGCTACAGGCTGCATCAACAGTGGTGCCGATGCTGCCTCATTTGTACGCCCTTGAGCAACTACCGGGTTATGACGACGAGCGCGGGCTTTACTACGATTGGTTTACAGACGTTCAAGACGGATCGGGCGATGGTTTCGCCTCGCCCACGTTGGGTAATCGATTTGGGGGTTGGCCCAGCCCGGTCCAGGGAGACATGCAAACGGAATGCCAACTGGTTTCGAACGGCTTGTATCTGGGTGACGGTTCGTATTCCGAAACGGTCGCCAAACAGCTGGAGCCGGGTTCGATCGACTGGGTTTTTCTAGTTCAAATCGCGAGCGACATTGAGAATGGGCCCATGTGGGGGGACGACGGTCTAATCTACGTGTGGATTCATCGAGACGACCTCAGAGCGAGAAATTTTGAGAAAGCGCGCCTCATTTTACAATGCTACTAACTCGCCGTCCTCGGCAAAAGAGGCTTCCATGCTGAGCTGATGCATAGCCAGTAGGCATCAATCATTTAAGGTATCAGCGCCCGGCGGAACCGAATCCGCCGAGCGCCATTTGTCAGCCATATCGCCGCTTCAGATCCAGCTGAAGGTGCGGCAGGCCGTTTGACGTTCTCTGTGGCGCCGTTCCGGAACCGTCAATGACGGTTTGCACCCGGTGACGAAACGACGAGAAACTGTCGAACGTGACCACGTCGACCGGGTCATCGAACCGGATTGTCACCCGATAGCGATCGGCAGCCGCCAAGCTGCTGATGCCGATGACGCGGCCGGTAAAGCGCTGACCCAGGTAGTGGCCCGTAACCCGCTCTCCGAGCTGAACCGGCGGGTCCGTCCGCTGCGACCGGGCTTTGGCCGACAATGTGTTCCAGTCCCGGAAGCCGTGCTGCCGGGCGACTGTTTCAAGCGCTTCGGAATGGCCGATCCTGTGGCCTGATGCATCCAGCGATGCGCGCAGCCGTTTGGCCTGCTCCTTGAGCGCTTCCGTTGATGGAAGTGTAGGTGTCATCCTTCGCCTCTTTTCATACGGTAGCATTCTGATTATGGGGCTCGCATTGCCATGGATCCGCTTCCGCAAAAAAGGGTCGGGAATTGGAACAAGGAGGACTTCACCAGCGCTAGTGCGTGCGAGCGGCGGGCGCCTCAAACCGGTCGGACCTATGTAGGATCGAATGACCGTCTGTCAAGCGGTGATCAACAAAGGCGCCTGCTTGAACCTTTGCAAGAAACCGCCTACCTGCAATCAGGAGTGGTCTCGATGAGCGGCAGTCGATGAGAATTCTTCTTCTAACCATTGGCTCGCGCGGCGATGTGCAGCCCTTCGTCGCTTTGGGTCAAGGCCTCATGGCGGCTGGCCACGATGTCACTGTTGCAACGTGCGCCCGGTTTCAGGGCTTCATCGAATCTCACGGTCTCGACTATGGGTTCATTAGTGACGATTTGCTGAAGATCGTTGATTCCGATCAGGGCAAGGCTCTGATGGAGGACACCCGCGGCATCCTCAAGATCGTCCTGGCCAATATCCGACTGGCGCGTCAGATTTCACCCATACAACAGCGGGCCGTCGATCAGAGTTGGGAAGTGGCGCAAGAGGTTATGCCTGACCTGGTCTGCTTTCACCCGAAAGCCCTTCTCGGTCCAGCCATTGCCGAAAAGCTCCAAATTCCCGGCATAATGGCATCGCCTCTGCCCTTTCTGGTGCCGACGGGCGAATATCCCTGCATGGGGTTTCCGGCCCTTTCGCTCGGTGGGTGGTACAATCGACTCACATACAAAATCGTCCACGTGATGATCCGCGCGTTTGCCGGAAAATACGTTCGCACCTGGCGACGTCGGACGAACACGCCGGCACCGCGCACCAATCTCGCGCTGCTGCATGATCAGGCTGGTCGACCAATCCCCGCACTGCATGCTTTCAGCCGTTACGTGTTGCCGGAGCCGACCGACTGGCCGGACACAGCCATTGCATCGGGCTACTTGTTTCTCGATGCAAAGGACAACTGGAAACCGCCATCGGAACTGACGGACTTTCTGGAAGCCGGCCCGCCGCCGATCTATGTCGGTTTCGGATCGATGTCGGGCCGCGACCCCCAGCGGCTGACGGAGGCCTTTGTTGAAGCGCTTCGCCGCGGCGGGCACCGGGGCATCCTGGCAACCGGCTGGGGCGGCCTGGACGCTGTCGACCTTCCGAGCACAATCCTGAGGATCGATGAGGCGCCGCATGACTGGCTGTTTCCGCGTGTAGCTGCGGTTGTTCACCACGGCGGTGCCGGCAGTACGGCCGCGGGACTGCGTGCCGGCAAGCCGACGCTGATCTGCCCGTTCTTCGCCGACCAGCCGTTTTGGGGAAGAACGGTGCAATTGTCAGGCGCTGGCCCGGAACCCATTCCGCAAAAAAATATCAGCGCAGAAACCCTTGGACCAGCCTTGGAGCAGTTGGTCTCAAACAACGAAATGCGAGGAAAGGCCGAGGCCATCTCCGCCGGCCTTGCCCAAGAGGACGGCGTTGCCAATGCCGTCAATTTCATCGAGCGCGTTGCCTCAAGCCATCGGGCCCGTTCAACCTGACGGGCCCGAGGACGATACGGTGGTTCAAGCTGCCTGTGCGACACCAGCCTCGGTTTGCGCGGCCTCGATTTCGATCGATGGCATATGCCGATCCTCCATGACAGCGATCCAGTTCATCAACAGTCGATCGCATGTTCTGGCGAAGGGTCCGACCATCAGCCGGAGCATCAGACCGTTCAGTGGTCCATCTTTGGGCGAAATCTCGAAACGCATGTGGATGCGGGT
This sequence comes from Hoeflea sp., assembly GCA_965228435.1. Taxonomy (GTDB): domain Bacteria; phylum Pseudomonadota; class Alphaproteobacteria; order Rhizobiales; family Rhizobiaceae; genus Hoeflea_A. Next base: position 7,184,351 of record OZ245818.1, read on the forward strand.
CACACCTGGATCCGCCGACAATGACCACTCACCCATCAATTGGGCAATCGGATAGGGATAATCCGGAGCCTCGGTATTGACGCGGAAGGCGAACGCTCTTCCCTCATCCCAAAGGATGCAATTTTCCGTCCAGCCGCGCCCGCGTGTATCGAAACAGCGGCGTTGTGTGTCCGCGCCAGTGCCGTCGAGCACCTCCACTTTCGATAGATTGTCGGCGACGGCGGCGTAGCCTTCGTGATCGGTCATCACGCTCCAAACTCGCTCTGGAGCGGCTGACGTCTGTCCGCTGGCCGTCATGATTAAGCGGCCTTCATCCCAGTTGGTCTCGATTTTGTTGTGTCCCTGGTAGAGCACAGCCAACCCGATCGCTTGATCGATGGCGAAGAGACCAACAGCAACCGCCACGGCCGCAACGGTCCAGACCCCTGCGGATGTCCACAGGTCAGGCGTAACGAGCAGCAGAGCAGCGCTGCCGAGCACCCAGCCGACATCCATCACTGTGATGATTTTGGCCTGTAGTCGGCTGATCACCGAACGGCTGGCCGTCCACAGAACAAACGCGGCGAATGCAAGCAGGCCGATACCCATTTCCAGCACAAGACCGGGTGCCGCAAGCCGAAAAAGGGAACTTTCCGATGCGAAGATCCATCGGGCAATGCTGTCCGGCGCCAGCAGGCAGGCGGCACCGGTCAGCAGCGAAAAGGCGCCATTGGCATAAAGTGCCATGCGCAAAAGACGAGCGTTGGATTGATACAAAGCCATGATCAGCTCCTTTGCTGGCTTGATGGTGAGTCGGAAACCTAAGCATTGACGGAATAGCCGCAATTACCTGTCGGGTAGTTGTTTTGAGGTGAGCAATGGCAAAAATGGGCCCGTCAATGGAGAAGCCCATGCGGACAGACGATCTTCCCCGACTGCTGAAATCCTGGCGGGCTCGCAGCAATGTCAGCCAATTGGAGCTGTCCCTGCGTTGCGATGTTTCCCAAAAGCACATCAGTTTCATTGAATCGGCCCGAAGTGCGCCGAGCAGGCCGATGGTGTTGCAAATCTGTGAAGCGCTCGACATTCCGTTGCGCGACCGCAACAGCCTCCTGACCGCCGCCGGCTATGCGCCGGAATACCGCGAAACAGCGCTAAGCGAGCCGGAGCTTGCGGCGGTCGATCAGGCTCTCGACATGATGCTCAGCCAGCAGGAACCGTATCCCGCCATGGTCGTTGACGGTCTCTTCAACGTCGTGAGGGCCAATCACGGCGCGGCACGCCTTCAGGGATTTCTGTTCGATGCAGCCAAGCCGGAAGACCTGCCGGCGATCGCCGGCAATATACTTCGCAGTCTTTTCTCGCCCGAGGGTGTGCGACGGCACATCAGCAATTGGCACGACATCGCGCCATTCTTTCTGCGGCACCTTCACGCGGAAGCACTGTCCCGTGGCGTCGGTGGCCCTCTCGGCGATCTGCTGCGTGAAATTGAAAGCTATGACGGTGTCCCGTCCGGCTGGAAGACGTACCAGCCGGGACACTGGCAACCGCCTATTCTGACCGTGGACTTCGAAAAAGACGGTGTTGCGTTGAGCTTCTTCTCGACCATCGCAACACTGGGAACGCCGCTTGACATCACGCTTCAGGAAACGCGCATTGAAGCCTATTTCCCGGCCGATGAGACGACGCGCCAGTTCTTTGCGCCGCCGACATAGAACCGGGAGCGGACATTGCGAAAGGGATGGGCAATTTTTGCCTGATGAACTAAGGTCTTCATTCCCTTTGCGGGCGTCCGCCCGATTACCGAGCAAACCGGATAAAATGACTGAGCAATTCCCTACCCCTGAGCAGATCGCCCAGGCGCGCGCGGCACTCGAGCGGCGGATCGTCAAGACACCCATGCTTACCCTGCAAACAGACCCGATCGCCAGACCCTTTTCACGGGCGCGGCAGGCAGCCGTCAAACTCGAGCTTTTCCAGCATGCTGGTTCCTTCAAGGCACGCGGCAATCTGCTGGGGATCGACAAGCTGAGCGAAGCGGAGTGTTCGGCTGGTGTGGTGGCGGCCAGCGGTGGCAACCATGCCCTTGCCGTGGCTTGGGCGGCGCAACAGCGGGGCATCGATGCAACGCTCGTGGTACCGAAGGCAACTGATCCGGCGCGCGTCGAAGCGTGCCGTGCGCTCGCCGGACGGGTCATCCTCGCTGACAGCATTGCTGCAACATTCGCCGAAATGAACCGGATTGCAGAAACCGAAGGCGCCACGATCATGCATCCCTTCGAGGGTGAACATATGACCCTGGGTGCAGCCACACTGGGCGCGGAGATCGCCGAGGAGTTTCCCGAGATCGACCTGATGGTCGTAGCGGTCGGTGGCGGCGGCCTCATCGGCGGTCTGGCAGCCGCGGTCAAACAAGCGCGGCCAGAATGCGAAGTTGTCGGCGTCGAGCCCACCGGAGCGGATAGCCTTTATCGAAGCTTCGAGGTTGGAGAGCCCGTTGAACTTGAGCAAGTCAAGACGGTTGCCGACAGCCTCGGCTCGCCGCGCGCATTGCCCTTTTCGTTCGGAGTCGCTCAAACCCATGTTGACCGTGTTGTTCGGATCCCGGACGATGCCATTATCGACGCTGCCAAACTGATGCGCGATGGATTGAACTTGATGGTCGAACCGGCCTGTGCTGCCGCTCTCGCAGCAGTGTCAGGGCCACTTCAATCCGACCTTGCCGATCGCAGCGTCTGCGTACTTGCCTGCGGCTCCAACATCGGCAGGGAGCGCTACAACAGTCTTATCGGAGACTGAGAGATCCGCCATTAACCGTTGAAATTCATGGTAAATCAAGGATGAACTTGCCCCTTCTCCGGGTTACTCCTATTGCTGAATGAGAGATCACCGCCGCCTCTTTCGAGATGCGGTGGGGTGGACAGCATGCAGGCTCTGGAACCGGCGATCCGCGGTAGGGGATGGCTGCTGTGGGGCGGTCGCGACCGGATGCCTGCTGCTGACCTGCCCGTTCACCAAACGATTACGTGTCGCATCGGTGATTCCGGCTCCGGTGACCCTCAAATTCTACATCAAAAGTCGTAGGCGATCTGCCGCCAAACGGTCACAATCGATTCCCACCTCGACGGCAACTGAGCAACGAGATGGGTCAGACAATGTACAAACGACTCTTGACCGGTTTGCTTGCGATCGTCGGGGTCTCTGCACTTGCAGGGGCAGCGCAAGCAGCGACACCGAGTTACACGACGGCAAATGTGAACCTGCGGGCGGGTCCGGGAACCAGCTATCCCGTGGTCCTCACCGTACCGAACGGTTCACCCATCACCACCTACGGGTGCCTCGATGGCTACAACTGGTGCGACGTTTCCTGGGGTGCGGAGCGCGGCTGGATGTCGTCTTCCTACATCCAGGTCAACTACCAGGGACAGCCACGCGTCCTGACACCCGCCATTGCGCCGAGTATCGGCCTGACAGTCGTGGTGTTCAATCGCAACTACTGGGATCGCTACTATTATGGCCGTCCCTGGTATCGGAATTGGGACCGCTACTATAAGCCGCCACCGCGGGTTCGTGCCGTTCAGCCTCTGCCGCCCCCAAGGGCCACACCGCCGCGGCCGAACCGTCCGAAAGCGGTGCAGCCATTGCCGCCCCGCGCCAATCCGCCCAAGGTAGTCAAGCCACGCCAGCCCCGCAACAATCCACCGTCGGTGGTCAAACCCCGGCAGCCACGGGCCAATCCGCCGCATATGGCACAGCCGCGCCAACCGCGGAACAATCAGCCGAGAGCGGTTCAGCCAAGGCAAAGAAGCGGACCTCCTAAGGCCGTCCAGCCGCGCCAAAAACGGCCGCAAGGCGGCAACAGACGCGGTTAAGTTCGAGAACCTTCCAAACACGTCGTCGATTCTTCGGAATCGACGACTTTGTTACTCCAGCGAGCAGCCATCACTCCTCGGCGTTGCGCTTTGCAGCGATCAGATCGAGCAGTTGCGCTTTTGTGCGCTGAATATGGTCTTTCAGAAGGCCGCATCCCTTCTCAATGTCTCCGTCTCGGGCAAACAGATAAAGACCGCGGTGATCTTCGTGTGCTGGCGCTCGGTGTTTCATGACGCTCAGATGCATGCGCACATACCGATCCGCCTGCCTATTGATGCGGTCCAACAGATCGTTCGTCAGATGGCGATTGGCTGCGCTGTAAAGGGTCGAATGATACCGGTGGTTCAAGTCGCCCCAACGGGCGATGTCGCCGTCTTCAAATGAGCTCTCCAGTTCACTGAGCAGGCCCTCGCAACGTTCAAAATCAGCGGTTACCATCTTCGGGATCGCTTCCCGAAACAACTCGACTTCAAGCAGGGTACGAAGATCGAAAATCTCGGCAATCTCGGACAATGAATGCTTCGTGACGGTTCCGCCGCGATTGTTTTCCCACTGCACAAGCCCTTCGGCGTTGAGCCGTTTCAGCGCCTCGCGCACCGGCATCCGCGATACGTCATATTCGGCCGCCAGGGTTTCCTGCCGAATAGGCTCGCCTTCCCGCAACTCGCCGCTGAGAATTCGGTCCCGCAAATCGTCGGCAATCGCGTCGGGGATGGATTTGCGCACAAGCGCTCTTCGAATGGTCATGCCGGCACAATACGCGATTGTATTTTGGATACAACGTCACTTTTTGCCTTTATTCCTAAGGATAAAGCGGCTTAGTTTGAGCAACGGATCCAGACGGCGATTTGCTAACAGATTTTGTATCCAATCCATTGAGAGAGGAACCACTTGATGACCGACCTGGTGAAGCTGACACCGCAACAGATGGTCGAACTATGTTGCGAGGTACTCTCGACGTGCGGTTTCGGCGAGAATCACGCGGCTGCAATCGCAGACACGCTCCAGCGCTGCCAGATGGATGATTGTCAGTCTCACGGGCTTTTTCGCTTGATGATGTGTGCGCAAACCATGGAGTCCGGCCTGGTTTCAGGTGACGCATCGCCGAAGGTTGTTTCCCAGGACGGGGCCGTGGTGCGAATTGATGCTCAAGGCGGCATGTCCCTGCTGGCCTTTGAAGCGGGCCTGCCCCTTTTGATTGAGAAAGCCCGGCAACACGGTATCGCCGCCCTGGCAATCAACCGCTGCTTTCATTTCTCGGCTCTTTGGCCGGAGGTCGAGCGCCTTTCGCAGGAGAGGCTTGCGGCCATGGCCATGGTGCCGAGCCACGCATGGGTCGCGCCGGCTGGCGGGCGGCGAGGCACTTTGGGCACCAACCCACTGGCATTTTCGTGGCCGCGACGAGGAAAAGACCCGTTCACCTTTGACTTTGCGACCAGCGGGTTTGCACGCGGCGAAATCGAGCTTTACCTGCGCGCAGGCAAACAGCTTCCAGATGGTGTGGCCGTTGACAAGGACGGCGCGCCCACTCGAGATCCTCAGGCTGCCCTTGAGGGGGCAATGTTGACATTTGGCGGCTACAAGGGATCGGCCCTCTCCGTCATGATCGAGCTGATGGCTGGCCCCCTGATCGACGACCTGACCAGCCACGACAGCATGGAATTCGCTCAAGGGCGCCCCGGTGCTCCGTATCATGGAGAGATCATTCTGGCCTTTGACCCCACGCGTCTGAGCGGCGGGCAGACAGATCGGGCAGACGCACGTGCCGAACGCCTGTTTGCCGACATTATCGACCAGGGCGCACGATTGCCCTCACAACGGCGCTTCGAAGCGCGAGCACGCAACCTGGCCCGCGGCTATGCCGAGGTTCCCAAATCGCTCTATGATGAGCTTTGCACCCTGAAGAGCGGTTGATAACCGTCACAACAGCGACCGGCGCTTGCCGATCAGGCGATGCCGGCGTTGTACGGATCGCCTGCATGGAAGATCAGTCGGCCTTCCGCCATAACATGCGCCTGCCCCGTGATGGTGGGCACGACCCCGCCATTTGAGCCGGTTCGATATTGCAGCCGATAAGCGCTGCCGATAACGCTCTCCTGGATGATTTCTTCCCCAGGACCCAGGTGTCCGCGCGCGGCAAGGCACGCCAATCGGGCGGAGCTTCCGGTACCGCAGGGCGAGCGGTCATATTCGTAGTCCGGGCAAAGAACAAAGTTGCGGCTGTGCACATCCGGTTTTGGAGATGCGTCCTGGAAAATCACGTGATCGACGTTCTCTCCCTTTTCGCCGGTCAACCCGCTGCGGATGCAGGATTCCATCAGGTCGATGGCAATATTCGTGAGCTGCGGGATGTTTTTCGGTCCAACCGGGAGGGGGCTGGGTTCAACAATGAAAACCAGTTGCCGCCAAAGGCCAGGTCGCCCGTGAAGGATCCATGATTCGCGGTTTCGATCGTCACATTGTGCCGAACGCAGCGGCTTTCGACATTAGTAACTTGAACCGTCTCGGCGTCGAGAATGTTCATATCGACCGGACCGACGGGCGTATCGACCCTAAGCGGCCCTGGTTGCGCTCGACCCAGGTGTACCAGCGTCACGCCCAGGCCGATGGTCCCATGCCCGCACATGCCAAGGACAGCGCTGGCGTCGAAGTAAATCACACCAGTCCTACAGTTTTGGTCGTCCGGGGGAACCAGAAGAGCTGCGACCATGCCAGGTTTGCCGCGAGGTTCTTTCAGAACACCAGCGCAAAAATCCCGATGCTCGCGCCAGAGACGCCGCGACCGTTCGTCCAGCGAACCAGAACCCAGATCCGGCCCACCATCCAGAATGACACGGGTCGGCATGCCACCGGTGTGGCTGTCTACGACATGCATTCAGCGATAACCCCACCTTGGCGCGACCAATCGGCAAACCAGTTCCGGAAAAGCTCGTATTGCGTCTCACAATAGTTGCGTTGCGCATCACTCAGTGCGTCGGTTTCAACAAAATGATGTCGATAGTCGTCATCACCGTTCAAGACGAGCAGATGCTTGTAATAGAGCACCAGATCCGTCTCCTCATCAAAGCTTGCCAGGACCTGCATCGCTTCGGTCAGTTCCCGCGCGCGCTGGCGAGCCTCGGCATGCCCCTGGGCAGCTTTCAGCGACAGGGCAGTCAGCAGCAGTGCTTCCCTTGGCAAAGCGGACCCTATTCCAGTGATCGTGCCCGTGGCTCCACAGTTGACAATGCCGTGATAGACTTCCGTATCCACACCCACCATCAGCGTTATCTGATCGTCGCGAGACGTGATGTGCTCGGCGGCATAGCGCAGGTCAGCCGGGCCGCCGAATTCCTTGAAGCCAACAAGGTTCGGATGCTCGGCCCGCAGTGCGAAGAACAGGTCGGCCTTGGTTGAAAAGCCGTATACAGGGCTGTTGTAGATGATGGCAGGCACATCGGGTGCGGCTTCCAGGATCGCCTTGAAATGGTTGCGCTGCGCATCCTTCGATGGGCCGCGAGACAGAACGCGAGGGATAACCATCAGCCCCGTCGCACCGGTCCTTTGCGCATGTGCTGCCAATGCGACGGCGGACTTCGAGTTGATTGCTCCAGTCCCAACAACAACGGGAACCCCGGCCTGGATGAGCCGTTCGACCCCTTCCATCCTCTCTTCATTGGACAGCAGCGGCCAATCCCCCATGGACCCGCAATAGACAACCGCCGACATCCCGACATCGATCATCTCCTTGCCCTTCTTAACGAGCGCATCGAAATTGGGTTTCCGATCACTGTTGCAGGGGGTCATGAGGGCCGGCATGGTGCCTTGGAAGACGGTGTTCGACATTGGTTTTCCGATCCTTTGCGTGAGAGACAGCCTTTGATAGCCTCCAATACAGGATATTGTATCCAAAATCCAAAACAATTGAGGTTGTGGAGCAGTAATCTACGGTGAGGCCATAGCGGCGACAAATGAAGCCAAACGGTCGACGAATTCGAGGACTGCCTGAAACCAACTACCCGGAGGAAATCCCGTCCGGCCAACAGCCCATTGTTTGCAAATATCTCCCGTTGTTTACCACATCCGTTAATGGTTAACGGAGGTTTAACTTGTTCGGCAGCCATCCCACCTTAAAACCGGGTAATGACTGCATTTTCCGGATCTCGACAATGGTACAAAAGGAAACTCGCCCGCCTTCGGCGCTGGTGGGTTCATCCATTGATGCCTGTCGCCATTTCCGTGGCGCTGCTTTCCGTGCTTCCGCCCGTCGAAAACAGCTTCGAGAGCCTGCCCTTTGTGCTGGCGACGGCTTTGCTGGTTGCCGTTGTGTTTTTTGTTTTCACCCGAAGGCTGACCTTTTCAGTGTGCTGCGGCTGGATGGTGGTCGGCATTCTGGCGATAATTTCCGTCATAAAGTTCAAGAACAAAGGGTTCTCCCTGCACTTCTACGACATGGTGTTCCTGGACGGCGACGCAGTCACGTTTTTGTTCGACAGCTATCCGCACCTGGTCCTGCCGGTGCTGTTGTTGATGGCATTGCTTTGCTATTCGGCATTCATCATGTACCGGCTGGATCGTCCGCGCAGACTGAACGGTCGCAAACGGATTCTGGTGCTGCTGGCCGCTACGGTCTTGCTGCCGTTGACCTTCCCAGCAGACGCTTATGAGCGCCAGCGCCACTTCTATTATCTTGCCGGCCGACATGTGACCGCGTTCTTCGTTTCGCTGCTCGATCTCGAATACATGTTCGTCGAAAACGAGCTCGAAAGGCGACTGTCGAAGTTGCCTCCGCAAGCGCCATTCACCGGCGCGGCAAAGTGCGGCGACAGCGATTTGCCGGATATCATGGTGGTGCTGGAAGAGACACAGACCAGCCCGGAATATTTTCCGCAACTGGAGAGCCGCGACGACATGGCCGCCGCCATGGTTGCCGATGGTGAGACGCTGAACCCGCTGAATGTCGAGGTCTTCGGCGGCGGCACATGGATCACCGGATTGTCGTTCCTGACCGGCCTTTCCGCGATGGATTTCGGTTGGCGCAATCCGTACCTGACCATGACCCTGCAAGATTCGGTCAAGGGCGCCCTGCCCCAAATCCTTGCCGATTGCGGCTACCACACCATGGCGATCCTGTCGCTGGATTACCACTTCGTCAACGAAGGCCCCTTCCTGAGCTCCATCGGCTTCGAAACCGTTCTCGACAGGCTCGATATCGAAGCGCCGAAGCGGCATATGCGGGACAATTTCTATTTTGAAACGGCGCTGAAAGAGATCCGCAAGCACAGGCAGGAAGACGATCGGCCGTTGTTTCTTTATGTCCAGACGATGTTTGCCCACTCGCCCTACGACAAGCGGAAAGAGCCGGACATCATCCTGCCCGGCGAACCGTTCCACCCAAACAAAAAGATCGCTGAGTACTGGCGCAGAGTTCTGATTGGACGCCGGGACTACGCCGACTTTGCACAACAGGTCAGGGCCGACGCATCCGAACGCGGGATTGTGCTGATGTCATTCGGTGATCATCAGGGCAGCGCGACGATGCCGCTGATAGAGGAACTGGAAGAGGCAAATCCGCTCACCCGTCCCGGATCAGTCGCCTACAGGACCTATTACACGCTTACCTCTTCCGAGGGCACTTCGCCGCCGAAGCCCGCTCCTGAGAACGAGGTAAGCATCGATGTTGGCTACCTTGGCACGGACCTTCTTCAGGCAGCCGGCATTCCCGGTTCCGATGTCTTTGAGGACCTGGCCACGCTGAAGCAGACGTGCAAAGGCGCCTATTACGAATGCGAGGAGCGCGAGGCAGTAGACAGGCACTTGCGCCGTCGGATCGATGGCGGACTGCTTGATCTGCTTCCGAATGATCAGCCTGCAGCGGCCGGCTCGTGAAGCGGACCTAGTCTCTTTTCAGCAAGGTAAGGCTTTTCTCGACCCATCGACGATCGACCCCACCGCCACGGGCCTCCTCGCATCTCCGCAAAATTATTTCCCGTTGAGCGTTGTCGCTAGGACGGATTTTCCTTTCCAGCTTCCCCCACTTCTGGAATAGCTGGTCTCAGCTTATCTGGAATGGTGGGATCAACTTTAGACCCCCATAATCACACGCGGTGTTCACCGGCGATCGTCCGAACCGCCATGGAGTTGTTCATGAAGAGTTTCAATGAGGAAACGGTCCTGTCCGTTCACCACTGGAACGAAACGCTTTTCAGTTTCAAGACCACCCGGGATGCCGGTTTCCGGTTCCGCAATGGCGAGTTCACCATGGTCGGTCTGCAGGTCGATGGGCGTCCACTGTTGCGCGCCTATTCGATGGCCAGTGCCAACCATGAGGAGACGCTGGAGTTTTTCAGCATCAAGGTGCCGGACGGCCCGCTGACGTCGCGCCTTCAACACCTGAAGACGGGTGAACAGGTGCTGATCGGGACAAAGCCGACGGGAACCCTGGTCACCGACAATCTGCTGCCCGGCAAGAACCTCTACCTATTGGGCACCGGAACCGGTCTGGCACCGTTCCTGAGCCTGATCAAGGACCCAAGCGTCTACGAAGCGTTCGAGAAGGTGGTTCTGGTGCACGGCGTTCGGTTCATCGAGGACCTGGCCTATCAGGATTACATCACCAGCGAGCTTCCGAATGATGAGTATCTCGGCGAAATGGTGCGCGATCAGTTGATCTACTATCCGACGGTCACCCGAGAGCCGTTCCGCCACAACGGACGCATCACCGCACTGATGGAAAGCGGCAAGCTGTTCGAGGATGTCGGGCTGCCCCCGATCGACACCGAGACAGACCGGGCGATCCTGTGCGGCGGGCCCAAGATGCTCGAGGACACCCGCGCGTTCTTCGAGACCCGCGGCTTCACCGAGGGCACCCGTGCCAATCTCGGCAGCTTTCTCATCGAAAAGGCGTTCGTCGAAAAGTAGACGAGCGCCGAGGGTCCTACCCGTGGATCGCAAGATCCTGATCGTCGAAGAAGTGGATGTTTTCCTCTTCGAATTTCAGGCCGACCGTTTCACCCTTGTGATCGGGCGCTGACCCTTGCGTACGCACCGTCAGAGTTCCGAGGTTTTCGCAGGATACGTACAGGAACGTGTCAGAGCCCAGATACTCCGCGACCTCGACCTTGCCGTTACAGTGCCCCTGCCCGGCTTCGGTAACGGCAATGTGCTCGGGCCGAATGCCGAGTTTGACGGCGCTTCGCCCCGTGGCGTGCGGGCCGAATTGACCACTGCCCTGCCCCGGTAGAGTGAACGTCTCGCCGTCCGTCGAGCACCCGAACACATTCATCTTCGGGCTGCCGATGAACTGGGCGACGAACAGGTTGTCCGGCCGTTCATAGAGCGTTCGGGGCGAACCGACCTGCATGATCTCGCCTGCCCGCAACACCACAATCTTGTCGGCGAGCGTCATCGCTTCAACCTGGTCGTGGGTGACGTATATCATGGTGGTCTTGAGATCATCGTGCAGCTTGGCAATCTCGAAACGCATTTCGACGCGCAGCGCAGCATCGAGGTTGGACAGAGGTTCATCGAACAGGAACCCCTTGGGTTCGCGCACGATCGCGCGGCCGATGGCAACCCTCTGGCGCTGACCACCCGACAGAGCCTTCGGCTTGCGATCCAGATAATCCTCAAGCTTCAGGACATTGGCCGCACCGTCCACTTTGCGGGCAATTTCAGCCTTCGAAGCGCCGGCGGTCTTGAGGCCGAAGCCCATGTTTTCGCCGACGGTCATGTGCGGATAGAGCGCGTAGGACTGGAACACCATCGAGAGCTGCCGCTCCGATGGCAGCTTGTCTGTGACATCCGCGTCGTCCAACAGAATTTTTCCGCGGCTTGTCTCTTCAAGTCCGGAGATCATTCGCAGCAAAGTGGACTTGCCGCAGCCGGACGGACCGACGAAGATGACGAGCTCTCCATCGCCGATATCCAGATCGACACCCTTGATGACCTGGACGTCGCCAAACCACTTTTCGACTTTTTCAAGCTTGATGGAACCCATGCCCTTCTCCTGCTCAGGCGGCTTGTGATGTCTGTGCGTCGAGCGACCAAATCAGGTAGATGGCCGCCGTCCACGTGAAGTTGCGGCCACCATGGCCGTCACCGGAAATCGGATCGAAATATTCATAGAAGCCGGACTTCTCGATCAATCTCATCGTGTCCGATTTGATGCGGTCCGCGAGCGCGGTCTCGCCGGCTTCCTGTAAACCTTGAACGATGAGAAAGTTGGCCATTGCCCATACCGGGCCGCGCCAATAGCGTTTCGACTCGAAGGCAGCATGGCGCGGATCCCAACTCGGGAAACCGTAATTGCAGCCGTCGAGGATCGCTTTTGCGTGTTCGATCAATCGCGCCCGTTGGGCCTTCGTACCCGCGCCGGCGTAGAAAGCCATCATCGACACATTGGTGATGCCGTCGCTGAACGCACCCGTCTTCAGATCGCGCGCGCAGAAACCACCGCAGGCGTCGTTCCACAGATGCTCACTGCCTTCGATACCGCGGTCGATCCATCCACGGATCGTCTCTGCCTGGTCGGTGAAACCCAGTTTCTCTGCCACATCAAGCAAATCGCGGTCGGCCCGCAACAGTATGAAATGCACCCCAGGGTCGGCCACGAAAAACGGCCCCTCATGAGCGATCCGTTTGTGATCCCAGCCACATTCGCGGCCGAATTTGACGATCGTCAGATACCGGTCGTATTGATCCCCGGTCGGTCGTTCATCCGCATCGACACTGTCGAGATCGCGCCGCTCATAACGGTCCAGATCTTCCGGGACAACAATGCGCCCGAGGCTTTCGTCCCAGTCCGGACAGTTGTCGCGGCCGGACTCCCAGGGGTGGACGATGCCGATCACGCCCTTGCCGTCGGGATCGCGCATCGCGTGAAACCACTCGTGCCATGCCATGATTTTTGGAAACAGGGCTTCAGCCTTGCGACGATCCGACCCGTCGCCGGTCTCGACAAAACGGCGGACGATACTTGCCACGACCGGCGGCTGGGAGTGGCCGGAACTCGGCGGAACGGTTCCGCTCTGCCAGATCCCAGGTCCCGGGAAATAGTCCGGATCGTCAGCCCTGAAGATGATGTGCGGCACCATGCCGTCATCCCACTGCCCCTCGAACAGGGTCTCCAGCTCCCGCCAGGCACGAGCCCGGTCGAAGGCCGAAAACCCCAGAGCGGCAAACGCGGAATCCCAGTTCCACTGGTAGGGATAGAGCCGCGCGGTCGGGACGGTGTATCCGCCGCGATCGTTGTCGACGAGGATCTGGATAGCACGTTTGGCGAAATCGGAATTCATGCGTCAACCCTTGACACTGCCGGCTGTCAGACCGGAAACGAGGAAACGTTCGAACCACAGGAAGATGACCAGGATCGGCACTGTCGCCACGACCGCGCCGGCCATCAGATGCTGACGCGGCACTTCAGACGAGTTCAGCGAGACAACACCGCGCGACAGCGTGAAGATGTCGACATTGTCCAGGAACATGAAGGCGAACAAGAACTCGTTCCAGGCGATCATGAAGACATAGAGTGCGACGGAAGCCAGGGCCGGCAGCGACAACGGCAGCGTGATCTTGAGGATCACACCGACCCGGGTCAGTCCGTCCATCAGACCAGCCTCTTCAAGCTCCGCCGGCAGACCGCGGAAATAGCCCTGCAGCATGTAGAGGGCCACCGGTATGGTTGTCGCCGGATAAACGATCATCAGGCCGGTCAACGTGTTGCGCAGACCCAGTTGCGAGAACACGGCGTAAAGCGGAATCACCAGAACGATGGCCGGCACCATGTAGATCAGCAGGATCGAGCGGGACAGAAACGCCTGTCCCGGAAAGCGCAGGCGTGAGACGGCGTAGGCGCCCGGGATGGCAAAGAGCAGCGTCAGAACAACGGTCGACACCGATACGATCGCAGAATTGACCAGAAACGTTCCGAAGTTGAACTGGGTGAACAGTTCGACATAGGAGCGGAACAGTTCGCCGACGCCCTGTTGCACATTGAGTGAGAAATCCAGCGGATTGGCAAGCAATGTCTGCTGGCTTTTCAGGCTGGTCATGACCATGACGTAGAACGGCAAGGCGACCAACACCGTGAAGATGACGAAGCCGAGCCCCTTGATCACGCGAATGAAAAGAACCTCGAGGTGATAGCGTGGCAGGTTGCCGCCACTCAATCCGTTCATGCAGAGGTGGATCGAGGCCCAGATGACACCCAAAAGCACGATCAGAGTGATGATCTGATAGAAGGGTGCGACCCCGAGAGGCAGGCCTAGTGGCATGCCAAAGGTCAGTCCGCCGAGCACCACAATCATCAGACCGACCGCCACCAGATGGACACCTGGGCGGCGCTCCTCAGGCTGGAAGAAGGCAATCAGAGCCGCGGCGGCAGCGCCGGCGAGCGTGGCGATGCCAACCGGTGGCGACGTAATCTGTCCGGAAACCAGCATGAAAGTGACGGAGATCACGATCATCCAGGTGAAGCCCCAGATCGCGCCGGTCACGACGCCGGCCAGAAATCCTGTCCCGATGCGCATGATCATTCATCCTTCGGCGAGAGCGTGAAAAACAGGATGGAAAAGAGCAGCAGAACGATGAAAACGATCACCGCTACAGCGGCGCCAGCGCCCAGGTTGGAGAGCGCAAAGGCCTGCTCATAAACATCGACGGTCAATGTCCTTGTGCCCGCGGCACCGCCGGTGAGCAGAAAGATGTCGTCGAATTTGTTGAAGGTCCAGATGAAGCGCAACAGGAACAGCACAGCCAGGATGCCAACCAATTGCGGTAGCGAAATGTACCAGAACTGCTGCAGCGGTGTTGCGCCGTCGATCTCGGCCGCCTCGTACATTTCAGCTGAAATGGACTGCATGCGCGCGAGAATGAACAGGAAGGACAGCGGGAAATAGCGCCATGCTTCAAAGGCGATGACCGTCGTCAACGCCACCGGAAACTCGAAACCGATGCCGAAAAAACTCAGCTCGATCGAACGCTGGCCGAAGAAGTTGATCGGACTGTCTATCGCGCCCATTTGCAGAAGGATCGAGTTCAACGTGCCGGAAAACGGATCCAGCAGCACCACCCATGTAAAGGCCACAGCGATGACCGGCGCGACGTACGGAAACAGGAACAGGCCGCGCAGAATACCGCGAAACGGAAACACGGTGTTCAACAGCTGCGCCGCAAAGAGACCAAGCACCAGCGCGCCGATCGTGCCGAAAATCGTGTAGTAGAACGACACTCGCAGCACGTGCCAGAACTCGGGCGACTCGAAGACACGGGTGAAGTTCTCGGCCGAGAACTCGAAGTTTGTCAGAACATTGTCCGCCGTCCCGGAAGTCACAGGTTTGCTGTCCCGCGGGTTCTGGGCATCGTCAATATACTGTTGTGTGGCGGTCACCGGTATGCGGATTCGATCGCGAAACGCGCCCGGCAGGTCGCCAAGGTCGCAACTCAGCTGGCGCCCCGACAGACTGCAGCGTTGATCAAGCTCACCGGCGTCCAGACCGACCGGCAGAGTGTCAGTGAACGAGGCGTTGCCGATCTGGCTGTCGCGGGAGGAGTTCCTCAACCGGAATTCGAGCGTGCCCGTATCACCGGCTGCCTGCAGGTCACCTCGCAGCCGCTCGTTGACGACCAGTGTCGCCGGCCTCAAGTCGCCGAGCTGGACCGGCTTTGCCGATATCCAAAAATTGGCAAGGAGCGGCCATAGAACGATCGCAAGAACGATCAGGAAAGTCGGTAGCAGCATGGTGTAAGCCAGGCGCATTTCGCGACGAGCCATCCTGCCGATACCCTTGGGGGGTGCAGCTGAAACCATAACGGTCTTCCGAAATGTTGCGGGCAACGGGTGCCATCAGGGGCGAAGCGCACTCCGCCCCCGGAGACTAGATGCTGGTCAGTTTACCTTGGCCAGCTCTTCATTGAGTTTTGCGACAGCGGTCGCCACATCGATCTCATCATCGATGTATTCACGAACGATGCGATTGATGATCTGGCTGTTGATGATCTTGGATGCCAGGCTCAGTTGACCCTCGGATACACCCCAGCGATTGCCGCTCTCAAGGCCGCCGACAATGCGGGTCACCGTTTCGGCCGGGTAGAGGTCCGACAACGGTGCCTTGCGATCGACGCCAACCGGCAGCTTGGACCACGCTTCAACGAACTTGGCTGGTTCGTCTGCCGTGCCGCGGCGGACCGGGAACTTGCCCTCCGGTGCGATCGACAGCGTTTTCGTATAGCCGTCATCCACCGAGAACTTGACGAACTCTGCAGCAACATCGGTGTTGGCGTCAGCCGTCACGCCGAAGTAGCGCACATCGGCCCAGGCCGATCCGTCAGGATTCGACGGTCCGGCGAATGATGTCACCACGTCGGTCTTGCCGGCCAGCTCACGCGAGGTCGGATCGTCGTTGATGGTTGGCGGCGCGGAATCGCGCAGACCAGCCAACTCGTCCAGAATGAACGGAGACCAGATGATCATCGGCGTCTTGCCGGCAAAATAGAGCTCGCGAGATTGTTTCCAGTAGAGTTCGCCGGGCGGTGAGGCCTTGGCCAACGCCTTGTAGAACTCCAGCACCTCGGTGGTCGCCTTCTCGTCGAGAGGCTTGAAGCCATCATTGCTCACCGGCGTGACGCCGTTGGCCAGGAACACATGCTCCAGGACCTGGCTCATGAAGTTTTCGTCGATCTTGGTCGGTGCGACAAAGCCGTAGACTTCTGGCGGGTTGTGCAGTTTGTCCAAAGCCATGGTGATCTTGGCGTAGGTGTCTGGCGCCTCAAGGCCGGCTTCGTCGAACATGTCCTTGCGATAGACGATCATCTGGGTCCAACCGTCGACGGGTACGGCCGCCGTCAGCCCGTCGCTCTGAGCCATGGCGATCGCGCCGGGTGCGAAGGTGCCCGTGCCGAGTTCGTTGACGATCTCGTCATTGGTTTCGATGTCCAGAATTCCCGCCTCGGCCCAAGGCAGCACGTATTGCAGCGTGTGATAGATCACATCCGGGAGGTCGTTGGCTGCAAACGCAGCAGTCGCCCGGGTTCCCAGTTCCTTCTCGGAAACCGGAATGACTTCAACATCGTGTCCGGTCTTGGCCTTGAATTCGGCAGCCATTTCCTGCTGCTTGGCCAGCCGCTCCGGCTGTTCCTCGGTTGTCCAGAACCGAATGGTGTCGGCTTGCGCCATGGTGACGAGGCTTGCCGACAGCAGCATGCCCGCCGTGATCTTGGTCAGTATATTCATCAATTCCTCCCTGTGTTGTCTTCAGTATGCCAGTTTCAAGATGCTAATCCGCCGAATGAGGCGGCCTGTCCGTTTCTCGCCTCTCCAGTGTCGCGCGCCACAATTCCTGATGATCGGCTGGCTTCGCGCCGTCGATGACGGCAAGCAACATTTCACCAATGCGCTCGCCGGCGGACTGCAGTGGTTGCGCCATGGTCGTCAGGGCTGGATCGGTGTGTTCGGAAAGCGGTACGCCGTCATAGCCGATCACCGAGACCTCCCTGCCCGGCCGCCAGCCTTTTTCGCGAATGGCCTTCATGGCGCCGACGGCAACCATGTCCGACACGCAGACGACGGCCGTGGGAACGGTATTGAGCGACAGCAGGTAACGCATGGCCTGATAACCGCCGTCCACCGACATGTCGGACTTGGCCTCCCAAGCCGGATCAAGATCGAGATCGGCCTCCAGAAGCCCGCGCCGATAACCGGCACGCCGCGCAACGGCAAAATTGTAATCAAGCGGCCCGTGGATGTGGGCGATCGCCCGATGCCCCAATTGAATGAGGTGGCCAACCGCCTCGCGAAAAGCGGAAAAGTTGTCGATGTCGAACCAGGCATGGTCGTCGCTGCTGTGCGACCGACCGTGGGTGACGAACGGGATACCGATTTCCCGCAAACGCTCGATCCGTGGATCGTGGGTCATGATACGGGAAATGACGACGCCGCTCACGCGGCCGGATTCAGCCAGCCTGCTCAGAATTGCCAATTCATCCTGGGCAGAACGCGATGCCGACAAGGTCAGGTCCCAATGGCGTTGCGAAGATGCCTGTGACAAACCGTCCAGCAGTTCGCCAAGGAACGGCTCCGAAATATGGCCGGACTGCCAGGGCATGACGTAGCCGATGCATTCTGCGTTGCCGGTCGCCAGTCGGCGAGCGCTCGAATTCGGCCGGTAGCCAAGCTCGGCGGCGGCATTCTTGACCCGCTCGCGGGTGCGTTCGGAGATGTCCGGATATCCGTTGATGGCACGCGAGACTGTGCCCTCGGTCAGGCCGAGATGCTGCGACAAGTCTTTGATGCCGATCTTGCTCATGCCGTTAACGTATTCCGAAAGCGCTTTCGGAATCAAGTGTGAGGTGGGGAATTTTTGTGCAATCCGTGCCCATACATTCGAAAATCTACTATTTCCCAAGCTCAGATTTTTCTCCTTTTTCAACATAATTTCAGATGGTTATTGGCAGAATTTCGGGATTGGATTCAACACACCCAACGCCCTGCACAAATTTTGTCTGCATCCCCACACACAAGGTGAGCACCCTCGATCGAGGGTCACCGACAGTCTGCACAAATCGTGCACACTTCTCCTGAAACACTGGACAGTTTCGCCACATCGATCGCACCCGGGTCCGTCAAACCGGTGACATGCGACACGATGTTTCACGCCCAGTCCTCCTGCGCCGCCTGACACGCCCGAAATCATTGCCCGACCGTCTTCTGCGCGACGGCCATTGGTTGGCGGTCGATCCGGCTGATGGGCCTGCGGTATCGGCCCGAGCGACCGGTGCCGGCGACCGACCCACATCCACTCCGATCCCTCAAACCAAAAAGCGAGATCATCAATGAACCAGCCCGCCGTCATCGAAGACGCCTCGGAAGCCGGCGCATCCGCGTCCACGAGACGGGTGCCCTGGCGCGCCTTTGGCTGCTGTCTCTTTCTGCTGATTGCCGCTGACCGGCTCCTGTTTGATTTTCAACCAGGCATTTCGCTCGTCCTGTTTCTGTTGATGGTCGCGGTTTGCATGCCGATTGCGAATGACAGCACCACCCTTCAGGCCAATCGGTGGTACCGGTCTGCTCCCGTCCTGCCTGCGGCCCTGGCACCCATGGTCGAAGCGGTCAATTCACTGACAATGCTGGTCGGGCTCGTGGGCTTCGGCCTGTTCGCCATCCTACTAGCCGGCGGCACCGGTTCGATCTGGCGAAAGATTGGCCTCACCCTGTCGTTGCCGTTGAGCGGTCCCGTCAGGTTGCCACGAGCAATCGCCACAGCCATCCGCAACATCTCGGAGCATCGACCGAAGACAGCGCAGCTGACCTATTGGCTGCTGCCGATTTGTGTGGGCCTGGTTTTTGTGTTCCTGCTGCAATCGGCCAATCCGATCATCGAGCGCTGGATCGTGCAAATCGACACTTTGCTGCTCGCACTCTTCGAAAATCTGGGTCTGTGGCGGGCGGTCTTCTGGCTTGCCGTCGCAGCGTTCTGTTGGCCTTTTTTGCAATTGCGACTGTCTGCCGACCGAACGTCGCCTTTCGCCCGTCTCAAAGAGTATTTTGGCCTGGCCTATGAAACGGAGCCAGCCGCTGCTGAGAGTGACGGACTGCTGAGCGGCTCACTCATGTCGCGCATTGTTGCTCCGATTGCGATCACACGCTCCCTGGTTTTGTTCAACGCCGTCTTTGCTGTTCAGAGTGCATTGGATTTGACCTACCTGTGGGGCGGCGCCGAACTGCCCGAAGGGATGACATATGCCAGCTATGCTCATCGTGGGGCCTATCCGCTGGTCGCCACGGCCCTTCTGGCGGGCGGCTTCGTTCTGTTGGCGCTTCGGCCCAACGGCGGCATGGAAGCGCGACCGTTGACGCGCAACCTGATCCTGCTTTTTGCGGCCCAGAACGTCATGCTGATGGTCTCATCCATTCTGCGTTTGGACCTTTACGTGGCGGAATACTCGCTGACCCAGCTGAGGCTGGCCGCGTTGGTCTGGATGGGCTTGGTGGCATTCGGACTGGTGCTGATCTTCCTGCGCGTGATCTTGCGCAAGAACAATCGATGGCTGATCGACTGGAACCTGCGCGCCCTGTTGGCGACGCTTTATGCATGCGGACTGATCAACACGACAAACCTGATTGCCGAATACAACGTCGATCACTCTTACGAAGTGACCGGGTCCGGCACTCGGCTCGACACCGGCTACCTGCTGTGTCTGGGCGCTGAAGCGATCCCGGCACTCGACCGCTTCGTCGAAGCCGAACTGAAACGGGCCGGCTATGTCGAGCCATCTTTAAAGAAACGCATCCAGGACATCGCGACAGAATTCGATATTTCCATGGACCATTGGCAAAGCTGGACATTTCGTCGGTCTCGCCTCATGCAGTACCTGAAGGATACCGGCCATATCTGGCCTTGACCGAGGAGAGCGCAGTGCCAACCAAGATCCTGGTTGTAGACGACGATCCCCATATCCGCGAAGTCATTGGCTATACGCTGGAACAGGCCGGAATGTCGGTGGCGCTTGCTGCCGACGGCTCGCAGGGCATTGCCCGCTTCGTCATTGAGCCGGTCGACCTGATCGTGCTCGATGTCGGCATGCCGGAAATGGACGGGCTTGAGATGTGCCGCCGAATCCGCAAATCGTCCGAGGTGCCAATTCTATTTCTGTCGGCGCGGGATGAGGAGATTGACCGGATCGTCGGTCTTGAGCTCGGCGGCGACGATTACGTCAGCAAGCCGTTCAGCCCGCGCGAGCTGGTGGCCCGAATTCGGGCTATTCTCAAGCGCTCGGATCGGGGGGTAGCTGAACCGGAGACCGAAACTCTGTCACAGGGCGCGCTGCACCTGCACCCGCAGCGCCATTCCGCTGTCTTTGCCGATCACGAAGTGCGTCTGACCGCTCTGGAGTTCGCCATACTGCGTGGCTTCCTTGCCAGGCCTGGGCTTGTCTTTTCCCGCCAGGCGATCGTCGACATGGCTTACGACGACAACATTCATGTTTCCGACCGGACGATCGACAGCCACGTCCGCAATATCAGAGCCAAGCTGGCAGCCGTTGGCTGCGAGAATGCCGTCGACACCGTTCATGGTGTCGGGTTTCGATTGGGATCGTGCGAGGCGTCCGGGTGAGCGCACCCATACCAAGTCGGAAATGGCGACCTTCGCTTGGCCTGGTCGTGTTTGCCGTTCTCGCGATTGTCGCCATGCTGCCGCTCGTTGCCCTCGGGGTTTTTCGGCTGTTCGACAATGAACTGGTCCGCCAAACCGAACGGGAATTGATAGCGCAATCGGCGGTGTTCTCGGCGATCGTTGCCATGGAACTGGAAGCGCGCGCACCGGGCGAGCCCATCACCGGCGTGCTTCTGCCCGCGAACCGCACAAACAAGGACGAACGATTTCGACCCTTGCGCCCGCTGCTGGATTTCACACGCCGGGGCCTGCTGCCGCCGCGACCGGATGCGATTGATTCTGAGTCCGAGCTGCGGCCGGCCTATCGCAGCATAGGCACTCACGTCAGCGAAGTCGCTGAACGCACCCAGTCGATCACGCTTGCCGGCTTTCGCCTCCTTGACCCCGCGGGTCGTGTCTTTGCCGGCGGCGGCGAAATCGGATTGTCGCTTGCCCATATCGACGAGGTCAATGCCGCAATCAATGGCACCTATACCAGTGTTGCCCGGCGCCGTTCGTCGGCTGCCAAGGTCCGGTCGCCAGTGTCCTTCAGTCGCACCGCTCACTTTCGGGTTTTCACTGCGATGCCGGTGGTGGTTGAAGGACGAGTTGCCGCGGTGGTCTATGCGTCCAGAACACCGTTGAACCTGCTGAAATATGTCTTTGATGAGCGATGGGCGCTGGTCATGTCAGCGATCAGTGTACTGATCGCGGTCGGCCTGTTGGGTCTGGTCCTACTGCGCACAATCAACGGGCCGATCCGGGTTTTGTTGGCCCGAACCCAAGCCCTGGGGGCCGGCGACCGCAACGCTCTGCAGCCCCTTCCCCACTATGGTACACGGGAAATCGCGGCGCTGTCGCAGGGCATTTTTGCCGCTTCTCGACGCTTGTTCGAGCGATCTGACTATATCAGCACCCTGGCCGCACATGTCTCGCATGAGCTCAAATCGCCACTGACATCAATCCGCGGCGCAGCAGAACTGATGCGCGATAGCGGTGATGCCATTGACCCATCGGAAAGACGCCGGTTCCTGAACAACATCGTGGAGGATGCCGGCAGGTTAGATCGACTTGTCGGACGTCTTCGTGACCTGGCCCGGGCCGAAAACCTGCAGCCCAAAGGCAGCACGACACCAACGGAGATCCTGAGCCAGCTGAAGAAACGCGGCGTTGCAGATGGTGTTCGGATACACGGTGACATGCACCTGGAGATTGCGATTGCCACAGAAAATGCCGTGATTGTCTTCGCGCACCTCATCAGCAATGCCCTTGAGCACGATGCAACCGAGATCGGTATCGACATAAGCGAAAACGACGCGACCGTGGCATTCAGGATATCCGACAACGGCACCGGCATTTCCGAAAAGAACCAGGACCGCGTTTTCGACGCCTTCTTTACGACCAAACGTGAGTCGGGTGGTACTGGAATGGGATTGACCATCGTCCGATCACTGCTGGAGGCCCATGGCGGGAAAATCGCTTTGGAACCTTCGGCGGCCGGATGTTGCTTCAGGGTCGAACTGCCGCGTTCTACGAACCGCCCCGCGGCAGAGTGATCGTCGCAAGCAAACCGCCATCCGGTGCATTGCGAAGCTGAAGCGTACCGCCATGGGCGTGAATGTTGGACCGGGCAATGGCGAGCCCCAATCCGATACCACCGGTGTCTTCACTGCGTGAAGCCTCCAGGCGGAGAAACGGTTCGAACACTGCGTCGAGCTTGTCGGCCGGGATGCCCGGACCAAAATCGCGAACCGTGATGGTGACCGTATCCGCGTCGGCGGAATAGCCGACATTCGCCTTTTCGCCATATCGAACGGCGTTGTCGATCAGATTGCGCAGAGCGCGTTTCATGGCAATCGGCCGGCAGGCGAAAATCACGCGATCCGCGGTTGATGAGGATCCCAGTGTCACGGGCTGGTTCATGTCCTGATAATCCACCACAACGGCGTCTAGAAACTCTCCCAGGTCAACCCGACTGGTGGGTTCGCGGTTGGCCTCGTCTTTTGCAAAGGCGAGTGTCGCTTCCACCATCCGCTGCATTTCGTCCAGCGTCTGGATGACACGATTGCGGTTTTCCTCGTCTTCAATGAACTCGGCACGAATGCGCAACGAGGTGATCGGAGTGCGCAAGTCATGACTGATCGCCGCCAGCATCGCCGTGCGATCCTGAATGAACCGCGTCAGCCGTTCCTGCATGACGTTGAAAGCGCGAATGGCACCCCGGACTTCCGGTGGGCCGGCTTCGGCGAGGGTTGCTACGTCGTCACCGCGGCCAAGCTGTTCGGCAGCACTGGCAAGTCCACCAAGCGGCCGCGTGAGCCGGCGCACGGTCAGCACGATGATGATGATGACCGCAATACTCATGATTCCGACCGTCACGAAACTCCGAAACAGCGAAGTGCGCTGAAAGTTCACCCGCGCCGCCATGTTGAGCCAGCGACCGCTTTCCAGCTCGACGGACATGGCAACGATCAGCGGCACATTGCGTGTGCGCGGCGTCTTGGCCTTTTTGGCCTCGGCGGCCGCTTTGGGGCGTCCCTGATGAGGCCTGTGGTAGCGCGGCACCGCGATGTTGCGACCGACTTCGGTTCGGATCGCCCGCTCCTCGCCCAGTTCTCGCTGCAGCGCCTGACGAATTCTGTTGTCCACCGGACCGGACCCGGTGTCTTCGACGGCGGGACGAGCGGAAATCCAGTAGTAAAGCAGGCGACTGGAAGCTGCATTGCGGATCTGCTCGTGAAGCTGCGGTGGCGTTTCATCGAGCAGTTCCACCAGTGATGCAGTCCGGGAAACGACGGTGCCGCCCGCCAGCTCGAGCAACGCGGCCCGCCGTTCGTCGGTGAACAGCCAAAGTGTGAACAATTGCGACACGATCAATGCCGCCAGGATCAGGGCGATCAACTGACCCGCCAGACTGCGCGGCAAGAGCCTCAGGCGTTGCCAGGTCATGTGTCAGGGTCCACGACGTCTGCGGTGAATTTGTACCCACCGCCCCAGACCGTCTTGATCAGTTCCGGCTGTTTGGCGTCTGCCTCGATCTTGCGGCGCAGCCGGCTGACCTGGTTGTCGATCGACCGATCGAACATGGCAGGGGTCCGCCCCGAGGTGAGATCGAGAAGCTGATCGCGCGACAGCACCACCTTTGGCCGCTTCAGGAATGCGACCAACAGCTGGAACTCTCCCGTTGAAAGCGGTGTCACCACGCCGTCGGCGCCAATCAGATGCTGCCGGGCGAGATCGAGGGTCCAGCCCTCGAATGTGAGGCGGTCGCTGGTGATCGGATCCCGGTCCTTCGGCACAAGCGAAGTTCGCCGGAGCACGGCACGGATGCGCGCCAGGAGTTCGCGCGGGTTGAACGGCTTGGTTACGTAATCGTCAGCGCCGATCTCGAGCCCGACCACCCGGTCGGTGTCCTCCGCCATGGCTGTCAGCAGGATCACCGGCGGCCCGTCATTCTCGACCAGATACCGGCACAATGAGAGCCCGTCTTCACCGGGCATCATGACGTCCAGGACGACAAGATCGATGGCCGAAGAGGTAAGCGCCTTGCGGGCCTGTGCAGCACTGTCGGCAGAGGTGGCACGCAAGCCGTTCTTGACGAGATAGCGCGCGAGCGACTCGCGGATGTCGCGGTGATCGTCGACAACGAGAATGTGGGGGCTGGGTTCGCCCATGTCTGTTTTGCTCCGCGTGCCCGGCTACAGCTACCAGTTAGCGTCTCTGAAAACATAGGAAAAATTGAAATTGTCACAAAATGTATCAGGTCCTCGTCCGGCGACATTTCGTGACAGTTTTGCGCTTTCGCTGCCATCGTTTTGAGGCAAGCTGATCCTACGTCAAACCCATCGAAGCAAAAACCGAAAGGATCCGGAGCGATGAACACCACACGCAAGATTGCTGTTTCCCTGATGGCCGCGTCTTTCCTGGGCGCGACTGCCCTGCCTGTTATGGCGCAGCAGAACACGACACCCCAGACACCCAAAATGGAAAAACGCATGGCCCACGCCGGCCAGGGCAAACGCGGCGGCAAGCGTCACGGCATGCGCAATATGCAGCGCGCCTTCGAGCGTTACGACACCAACAAGGATGGCGTCATTACCCAGGACGAAGTTGACGCAGCGGTGATTGCCCGCTTCAACGACATCGCCGGCGACGACGGTACCATCACGCTGGAACAATACCGCGCGGCCTGGATGGAGCGTTCCTTGCAACCGCGTGTACGCGCCTTTCAGCGGCTTGACCGCGACGGAGATGGCAACGTCACGCGCGAGGAGTACGATCTGGCTTCGGAGCGGATGTTCACGCGTCTCGATCGTGACGGAAACGGCGAGCTGACCCGCCCTGCCCCCGACCAGTCCGCCGGCCAAAATAAGGACCGTGGCAAAGGCGCCATGCGCGGTTCGCGTCGCGGCGGCGGCCGTGTCATGGAACTGATGGAACGGTTCGATCTCGACAAGGATGGCAAGATCACCCGCGCTGAGTTCGACGCAGTCCGCGCCGAGGCTTTCGGCGAGGCTGATGCCGATGGCAGCACCAGCATCACCCTGGAAGAGTTCGCCACCATCTGGCAAGACCTGAACGGCAACCGCATGACCCGAGGCTTCCAGCGCCTGGACAGCGATGGCGACCTCAAGGTCACGCAGGAAGAGTATTCGGCACGCTCGAAAAACTTCGTTGAAAAGAACGATCGCAATGGCGATGGCGTGGTGACCAAGGCCGATCGCGGCGGCAAGCACAAGGGCAAGAAAGGCCACCGCTCAATGAAGCAGAAAGGCCAAAAAGGCGAGCCGCGCAAGGCCGGCGCCCAGGACACGAAGTCGGGCTCCGCACGCAAGATCGACATTTAGACCGGTCGCTGCTTTCTGGCCGACAGCAAAGCGGGAACCCGTCTCTCCTTCCCGCCGGGCGCCGTTTTATACGGCGCCCTTTTTCGTTCGATGGCGCCTGGTCAATCCGGATCTTTCACCAGAACGTTTTGGTCGACCATGTAGCGGTCGAAAATAGGCAGAGTCGCGCCACCGATTACGCGGGCCTCACGCCCCACGGTCGCCTCCGATATCACCGGCTCGCGTATGCCCTGCCGGTCCAGTTGATCAAACTCTCGTTTGATTGCTTCGACCATTGCACCCCGGACGCGAGCCGGGAAACCGCCGTCGATCAGAATTGCCTGGATGTCGATAATCGCGGCAATCGAGACGATTGAAATGGCAATGTTGCGGGCCGTCTCATCGATCCATTCCTTGAGATAATGCCCGAAATCCGGCCAGTCTTCCGGTTGCAGCCACAGGGGCGATGGGTCGATCCCGGCCTGCTTCAGGCGTTTCTCCAGCGAAAAGATCGACGCCCTATTGAGCAGTTGCTCCGGTTTGCCGTCCGGCCCCGGCACCATGATCGGACCAAAAGCCCCGGCGTTTCCCGTTCGCCCCGGATAAACCGCATGATTGAGGACCAGACCGCCACCAATGAATGAACCGATAAAGAAATAGGCGAAGTCCGCAAAATCCCTGCCGCGTCCGAAAATGAGTTCCGCACCGCAAGCCGCCGTAATGTCGTTTTGAATGACAACCGGCAAATCGGTAATTTCGTTCAACGCCGTCGCCACATCGAAATCGCGCCAGGAATCCATCTCTTCAGACGGGGCACCCACCTGCTCAAGCCAATTCCACAACTCGAACGGAGTGGCGACACCCAGCCCGACGATGCGCTTGCGCTGATCGGTGTCCAACTCCTGCATCAGCGTGTGAAGACCCTCGGCCGCGAACCCCAGGATGCGGTACGGCAGCGGATAGGCAAAGGTCTCTCGCAGACGCTTGCGGACCTTGCCGACAAAATCGGTCAATACGAGATCGGCACTGCGGCGACCGATTTTCAATCCGATCGAATAGACCGCGTTCGGATTGAGTGCCATGGGAATGGAGGGCTGACCGACCTTCCCCCGTACGGGCTCGCCGCGGATGAGCAGGGAATCCTTTTCCAGCGACCGCATGATGACCGAGACCGTTTGCGCAGACAATCCGGTACGACGCGCGATATCGGCCTTCGCCAGGCTGCCGTGACGCCTGACCAGCGAAATGACAAGACGCTCGTTATAGGCTCTCAGCCGGGTCTGATTGGACCCGCGGCTTGGATCGATCATCCGCGCATTCGAGCCCGGCAGCCCGTCATCCGGCCGTCTGATCAAGGATCATCTCCCCCCGCGAATTCCCCGCTGTAATCTTAGCTTGCGGGCGTTCATTCGCAAACGTTCGCGACGCCATATCTTCCTCTGTTGTTATTAATAAGTCAATTGGATTTATTTATTGACAAGCCCTCCGAATTGAGTTGTGATTGTCGTCGCAGGGAACGGCATGAACCAAGACAATACGCGGTCCGTCCCTTTCCCGCGCCCGCACATTCCGAACTGATGGATTAGGTCGGATTTTGGCGGAGTTTCGTAACGGCGGCTCAACCGGACAGTTTGATCGGTGGCCGCGAAGCAAAGGCGCCAACCTGTTCGCTCAAAAACGAATGGCGGCGTCAAATCGGACTGGGAGGAACCTCGTGAGAAAATCACTCATTTCCGCTGCTCTGGGCGCGTTGGCACTCAGCGTGGCGAGCGTCGGAACGGCGCAATCAGCTGATGTCAGCGCATGCCTGATCACCAAGACCGATACCAACCCGTTCTTCGTCAAGATGAAGGAAGGCGCGACCGCCAAGGCAAATGAACTGGGTATCACCCTCAAGTCCTATGCAGGCAAGATTGACGGTGACTCGGAGTCTCAGGTCGCGGCGATCGAAACCTGCATTCTCGATGGCGCAAAAGGCATATTGCTGACCGCATCGGATACGGCCGGTATTGTGCCCTCCGTGCAGCAGGCCCGCGACGCCGGTGTTCTGGTCATCGCGCTGGACACTCCGCTCGAGCCAATCGATGCCGCGGACGCGACTTTCGCTACCGATAATTTCCTGGCTGGCGAGCTGATCGGCAAGTGGGCCGCAGCTTCGCTCGGCGATGCCGCGAAAGATGCCAAAATAGGCATGCTTGATCTGGCGGTCAGCCAACCGTCCGTCGGCGTGCTGCGCGACCAGGGCTTTATGCAGGGCTTCGGCATCGACATTGCAGATCCAGGCAAATGGGGTGATGAGACCGATCCGCGTATTGTCGGGCACGACGTAACGGCCGGCAACGAAGAAGGCGGCCGCCGGGCCATGGAGAACCTCCTTCAGAAGGATCCGAACATCAACGTCGTCTACACGATCAATGAGCCGGCTGCCGCCGGCGCCTACGAGGCCCTGAAGGCCGTGGGGCGCGAAGGCGAAGTGCTGATCGTTTCGGTCGACGGCGGTTGCCCGGGCGTCCAAAACGTCAAGGACGGCGTTATCGGTGCGACATCGCAGCAATATCCGCTGCTGATGGCTTCGCTCGGCATCGAGGCAATCGCCAATTGGGCCAAGGACGGCAGCAAGCCTGCGAACACGCCGGGCAAAGACTTCTTCGATACCGGCGTCGCGCTGGTCACGGACAAGCCGGTTGCCGGTGTCGAGTCCATCGACACCAAAGAAGGCACCGACAAGTGCTGGGGCTGAGCTAGCTTCTGAACTCGCCCGGGCGCTTTGACGCCCGGGCAAACCAAATTCGGGCAACCGGACCCTCATCTCATCAGGCTCTCGGAATGCAGCAGCCTTTGCTATAGTGGGCGGCAACGGTGCCATGTGGCATGCCAGTTGGGGATTTCAGCTATGACCGACACAAGCAACCAGTCGGGACAGGAATTCGAAAAAGTGCTCGCCGACAGCGCGACCGACGTCGCCTCTTTCGATGAATCGCGCCACGGTGTCTTGGATCGAGTGCAGCACACACTGCATTCCAATCCGGCCCTGGTTCCGCTGATCGTGCTGGTCCTTTCGGTTGTCGCCTTTGCCGTGATCATCGGCGGCAAATTCTTCTCACCTTTCGCCATGTCGCTGATTCTGCAGCAGGTCGCGATCGTGGGTTTTGTCGGAGCTGCCCAGACGCTTGTCATTCTGACGGCAGGCATCGACCTCTCTGTCGGCGCCATCATGGTGCTGTCTTCGGTTGTGATGGGGCAATTCACATTCCGCTACGGCCTGCCGCCGGAGCTGGCGATCCTCTGTGGTTTTGCCGTCGGTGGCCTTTGCGGCTTCATCAATGGCGCCTTGGTGGCCTATGTGAAACTGCCCCCGTTTATCGTCACGCTTGGCATGTGGCAGATCATCCTGGCATCGAACTTCCTCTATTCGGCCAACGAAACAATTCGCAGCCAGGACATCTCGGCCTCGGCGCCGCTGCTGCAGTTTTTCGGTGAGAAGCATCAAATAGGCGGCGCGGTCTTCACCTATGGTGTGATCGCCATGGTCGTGCTGGTGTTTCTGCTCGCCTATATTCTCAAACACACGGCCTGGGGGCGCCATGTTTATGCGATCGGTGACGACCCGGATGCGGCGGAGCTCGCCGGCGTGCAGGTGAAGCGAACGCTGATTTCCGTTTACGTCTGCGCCGGTCTCATCTGTGCACTGGCGGGCTGGGCACTCATCGGCCGCATCGGTTCGGTCTCGCCGACCGCCGGTCAGTTCGCCAACATCGAGTCGATCACGGCCGTGGTCATCGGCGGCATCTCGCTGTTCGGCGGGCGCGGATCGATCCTCGGGATGCTGTTCGGCGCGCTGATCGTCGGCGTTTTCTCGCTCGGCCTTCGGATGATCGGCACCGATCCGCAATGGACTTACCTGTTGATCGGCGTACTGATTATCTCCGCAGTCGCGGTCGACCAGTGGATCAGGAAGATATCGGTATGACCACTCCCATTCTCACGGCCCGCAACCTGGTCAAACGCTATGGCCGCGTTACGGCTCTGGACCACGCGGATTTCGACCTCTATCCCGGCGAGATCCTGGCTGTAATCGGCGACAACGGCGCCGGAAAGTCGACCATGATCAAGGCGATTTCCGGTGCGGTGATCCCGGATGACGGAGAAATCAAACTGGAAGGCGAGCCGGTTCAATTTCATTCGCCCATGGCCGCTCAGCAGGCGGGCATCGAAACCGTATACCAGAACCTGGCCCTCTCCCCTGCCCTGTCGATTGCCGACAACATGTTTCTCGGCCGCGAGTGGCGCAAGCCGGGGCTGCTCGGGAAGTTCTTCCGTAAGCTTGACCGCTCGAGGATGGAACAGTTCGCCCGTGACAAACTGAGCGAACTCGGATTGCTGACGATCCAGAACATCGGACAAGCCGTTGAAACCCTGTCGGGCGGACAAAGGCAAGGCGTCGCTGTGGCGCGCGCCGCAGCCTTTGGATCCAAGGTCATTATCATGGACGAACCAACAGCCGCGCTTGGGGTCAAGGAATCCCGACGCGTTCTGGATCTGATCCTGGATGTCAAATCGCGGGGAATTCCGATCGTGCTGATTTCGCACAACATGCCGCATGTCTTTGAAGTCGCGGATCGGATCCACGTCCACCGGCTTGGTCGACGGCTTTGCGTCATCGATCCGAAAGAGCACTCGATGTCGGATGCCGTTGCTTACATGACCGGTGCCAAGGAGCCGGAAATAGCCGAAGCCGCATGAATGCGGACTCAGTCGAAGAAGTCGGCCACGCTGTCATCGATGCAGCCGTGGGGCGCACGCGCACCCTGGTCGGAATTGCAGGCCCTCCGGGTGCCGGGAAATCGACCCTCTCCGCCGACCTTCAGACCTGGCTTGAAGATGCCGGACACCGCACCTCGATCGTGCCAATGGACGGCTTTCATCTGAGCAATTCGGTGTTGAGTCAGCGCGGCTTGCTGGAACGCAAAGGAGCGCCAGAGACATTTGATGCACAGGGTTTTGTCGATCTGACAAAAGCGCTCCAAAAAGGCGAACGCGATCTGACCGTCCCGGTCTTCGATCGCGAGGCCGACGCGGTGCGAGAAGCGGCTGAGACCGTGCCGCGGGACTGCCCCATCGTTGTGCTGGAGGGCAACTACTTGTTGCTGAATCAGCCGCCATGGAGCCATCTGTCCAAGCTTCTCGATCTGACGATCTTTGTCTCCGCCTCAGCCGAAACACTCCGCGAGAGGCTGATTCAACGGTGGCTGGATCATGATCACGACAGAGCCCAGGCCGAAGCGCGCGCCAATGGAAATGACATTCCAAATGCCATGCTGGTGCTCGAAAACTCGACTGAAGCAAACATTATCTTCAGGATGCCCTCGGACAATAATGCGTGACGTATCAGTCGGTTATTGCAAACACCGCTGCCGCATCCACGCCTAACTGCCCTTCTCTTCCCAATTCAAACTTGACAATCGTTGATGGAACGATCATCCTCGTGAATGTAATCGATTACAAGGGCATTTCATCATCATTGTAATCGATTGCATCGATCAACGTGCCTCGACGGCATCCGGGCGTCAGGAGTGAACGCCCAACGGGAGGATTATTATGAACGGATTCAAGGCCGCTCTTGCGGCAACGACGTTCCTTGGCGGTGCTACGATCGCCTCGGCAACCGATCTGGAAGTTACCCATTGGTGGACGTCCGGCGGCGAAGCAGCGGCAGTCGCCGTTTTCGCGGACGCTTTCAACAAAACCGGCCATAACTGGGTCGACGGCGCCATTGCCGGCGGCAGCAACGCACGCCCCATCATCATCAGCCGCATCTCCGGTGGCGATCCGATGGGTGCCACGCAGTTGAACACAGGTCGTGACGCAGAAGATCTCGTCAAAGCCGGCCTGATGACAGACCTCACCGAACTTGCCGAGAAGGAAGGCTGGGCCGATCTCATTCGTCCGGCGAAGCTGCTTGAAAGCTGCGAGTACCAGGGCCGCATATATTGCGTGCCGGTCAACATCCATTCCTTCCAGTGGATGTGGCTGAACCGTGGGGTCTATGAAGACAACGGTCTCCCGGTCCCGACCAACTGGACCGAGTTTGTTGAATCGGCACCGGCGCTGAAAGAAAAAGGCGTCATCCCGCTCGCAGTGGGCGGCGAACCTTGGCAGATTAACGGCATGTCCGGCGTGTTCCAGGTTGCTCTCGGAGGTGTTGACCTCTACCGCAAGATCAACGTGGACAAGAACGTCGAAGCCGCTGGCGGACCTGAAATGCGCAAGGTTTTCGAAGCTATCGCCGCCGCCCGCGACATGGTCGACGACGGCTATGTCGGTCGTGCCTGGAACGACGCAGCGAACATGGTCATCACCGGCAAGGCCGGCGCACAGATCATGGGCGACTGGGCACAGGGCGAATTCTCCGTTGCCGAGCTGGTTGCCGGCAAGGATTATGACTGCCTGCCTGGCCTCGGTGTTCACCCGGTGCTCGATACCGGCGGTGATGCGTTCTATTTCCCGAAACCTGCCGATGACAATCCTGAAATCGTCGCGGCTCAGCTGGAACTCGCCTCCCTGCTCGTATCGAAGCCGGTTCAGGTCGATTTCAACCTGAAAAAAGGTTCGCTGCCGATCCGCGGCGATGTCGATCTGGATGCTGCCAACGACTGCATGAAGAAGGGTCTGGAGATCCTGAAAAACCCGGATAACATTCTTCCGGGTGGCGAACAGAGCTGGTCCTCAGACACCACCGGCCAGTTCGAAGACCTTTGGGTCGAATTCTTCAATGATCCGGGCATGTCCGTTGACGAAGCCCAGGCGCGCTACGTCGAAATCGTAGAAAACGCCGACTGATCCCTCGCAAAAGCTAGGGCCAGGGGATCGATCCTTCGCGGTCGATCCCCGCCTCCCGGGGAGTTTGTGCCATGGCGGACGACGCCAGACCGAATCCGTATTTCAAAAATCTCAACGCCAAGATCGCGGCAACGCCGATGATTTTCACGACATTGGTCGTGTTTGTCGGCTGCTCGCTGTGGACGGTGATTTATTCATTTTCCGCGTCGCGCGCATTGCCGGTCAACGAGTTTGTCGGCTTTGCCCAGTACGAGCGATTGTTCAACACATCACGCTGGAACAAGTCGGTTGAGAACATTGCGATCTATGGCGTCGTCTCGCTCTGTTTTTCCCTGGTCGTCGGGTTCGTTCTGGCGGCCTTCATGGACCAGAAAATCCGGTTCGAAAACACGTTTCGAACCATCTATCTCTACCCGTTCGCGCTCTCATTCATCGTCACCGGCCTGGTTTGGCAGTGGATCCTCAACCCGACGCTTGGACTGCAGAAGGCCGTGCGCGATCTCGGCTGGGAGAGCTTTACCTTCGACTTGATCGCCCACCGGGACACGGTCATCTTCGCCCTGCTGATTGCCGGCATCTGGCAAGGCACCGGTTTTGTCATGGCTTTGATGCTGGCCGGGTTGCGTGGCGTCGACGACGAGATATGGAAAGCCGCGCGGGTCGACGGTATTCCGAAATGGAAGACCTATATTTTCGTCGTCATTCCGATGATGCGCGGTGTTTTCATCACCACGCTGGTGATCATCGCTTCCGGCATCGTGCGGCTCTACGACCTGGTGGTGGCCTTGACCGCCGGCGGTCCGGGCATCGCATCCGAAGTGCCCGCCAAATATGTCTACGACTTCATGTTTGCTCGCGGCAATATCGGCCAGGCGCTGGCAGCTTCGACCGTCATGCTGACCACGGTGCTGATCATCCTGATCCCCTGGATCTATCTCGAATACGGCCAGAAGAAGCAGAAGTAGGGGGAGATCATGACAATGGAACCCATCGGCCCCCGTCCGCGCCGCGTCCTCGATCCGACCCGGATCATGATCTACTCGGTGCTGATCGTTGCCGCAATCTATTACCTTCTGCCGCTCTACGTCATGATCATGACGTCGCTGAAGGGAATGCCGGAGATACGGCTCGGCAACATCTTCGCGCCACCTGTCGAAGTGACCTTCGAACCCTGGATCAAAGCCTGGGACACCGCCTGTACCGGCCTTTATTGCGAGGGTCTGAAGGTGGGCTTCTGGAACTCGATGCAGATTATGATCCCCAGCGTCATCATCTCCATCGCCATCGCTTCGGTGAACGGATATGCCCTCTCGTTCTGGCGCTTTCGTGGCTCCGAGGTGTTCTTCACCATTCTGATCTTCGGCTCGTTCATTCCTTATCAGGTGATGCTCTATCCGCTGGTCATCATAACGCGTGAACTCGGTATCTTCGGATCGCTGACCGGCGTCATCTTCATCCACACCATCTTCGGAATGCCGATCCTGACGCTGCTGTTCCGCAACTACTTTGCTTCGCTGCCGGAAGAGCTGTTCAAGGCAGCGCGCGTCGACGGCGCTGGCTTCTGGGGCATCTTCCTGAAGATCCTGGTGCCGATGTCGCCGCCCATCTTCGTCGTGGCGATCATTCTTCAGGTGACCGGCATCTGGAACGACTTCCTGTTTGGCGTGATCTTTGCTGGCACCAAAAACTTCCCCATGACAGTGCAGCTCAACAACATCGTCAATTCGACTCAAGGGGTGAAGGAATACAACGTTAACATGGCGGCCACGATCCTGACCGGCGCTGTCCCTCTGTTGATCTACTTCATCTCCGGAAAACTCTTCGTCCGCGGCATCGCCGCCGGAGCGGTGAAAGGTTAGGACCATGAACAGTATTGAAATCAAACAGCTGGCGCTCAGCTTCGGCGAGGTCAAAGTGCTCGAAGAACTTGATCTCGATATTGTCGACGGCGAGTTCCTGGTGCTGCTCGGCGCTTCCGGCTGCGGCAAGTCAACCCTGCTCAACTGCATTGCCGGGCTGCTCGACATCACGGATGGTCAGATCTTCATCAAGGGCAAGAATGTCACCTGGAAAGAACCCAAGGACCGCGGTATCGGCATGGTATTCCAGTCCTACGCCCTCTACCCGCAGATGAGCGTCGAGGGCAATCTGTCCTTTGGCCTGAAGAACGCTGGCATTCCGCGCGCCGAGATCGCGCAGCGGGTCGCCCGGGCGTCCGAAATCCTGCAGATCGAACCCCTCCTCAAACGCAAGCCTTCGGCGCTATCGGGAGGGCAGCGGCAACGTGTCGCCATCGGACGGGCGCTTGTGCGCGATGTCGACGTGTTCCTGTTCGACGAACCATTGTCCAACCTGGACGCCAAGCTGCGGGCTGAATTGCGGGTCGAAATCAAGCGCCTGCACCAGCGGCTGAGCAACACCATGATCTACGTGACCCACGATCAGATCGAAGCTCTGACGCTCGCCGACCGCATCGCAATCATGCGCGGTGGAAAGATCCAGCAATTGGCCTCACCCAACACGATCTACAACCACCCGGTCAACAAGTATGTCGCCGGCTTCATCGGGTCTCCTGGAATGAATTTCCTGGAAGGCAATCTGGCCATGGGCGAAACCCCGACATTCGAAACCAATGGCATGCAGATCGACGCATCCCGTTATGGTTTCGACAAGTCAACCAACGGCACCGGGCGGCCGATCCATTTCGGAATTCGACCCGAGCATGTGGCCACCGGCAACGATGCCTCCAGCCTGCCTTTCAATGCGGAAATCGAGGTCGAAGTCGTGGAGCCCATGGGCTCGGACACACTCGTCTGGTCGCGGCTTGCCGACCAGGAATTCCGCTTTCGGATGGACGGGCAGAGCACCGTCAATGCGGGTGAAAAGCTGATGATCGGCTTCGACCCGGTCAGCGCGTCCCTCTTTGACGCGTCGAGCGAAGACAGACTCTAAATTGATGCAGCAACCACCGCCTTCGGCGGTGTAACACTCTGATTGGACCTGACATGGATTATTCATTTCAGCTTTACAGCGCGCGCAATTTCCTGCCCTGGGACACTGTCCTCAAGCGCATTGCAGCCCTTGGTTACACCCAAGTCGAGGGATTCGGTGGTGTGTTCGGCGAGGCGAGCGCCTTTCGCCGCCTGATGGATGAAAACGGCCTGACCATGCCGACCGCACATGTATCGATCGACATGTTGGAGAAGGATTACGATACCGTTCGCAACGTCTGCGATACATTGGGCATCACATCCGTATTCTGCCCTTACCTGGATGCCAGCGAGCGTCCGGCCGACCGGCAAGGGTGGGCTGATTTCGCGCAGCGCCTTGCTGCCGTCAACAATCGGATGCGGGCTGACGGACGTCGTTTCGGTTGGCACAACCACGATTTCGAATTCGTTGCCGAGGCTGACGGAACCGTGCCGCAGGAGGCCATCCTGGAGGGTGCTCCTGAGATCGATTGGGAGGCCGACATTGCCTGGATCGTCCGCGGTGGTGGTGACCCGATCGAATGGATTGATCGCTACGGCTCCCGCATCACTGCGGTTCATGTCAAGGACATCGCCCAGGACGGGGAGTGCGCGGACGAGGACGGCTGGGCGGATGTCGGCCACGGCACCATCGACTGGGCAGCGTTGATGTCCGCTCTTCAGAGCAAATCTTCCACCAAATGGTATGTCATGGAACACGACAATCCGAACGATTTCGATCGTTTCGCCGACCGTTCCCTCGCATCACTCGTCGCCATGGAGGCAGCGTAATTATGTCAAATCTCGGCATAGGAATCATGGGTTGCGGCAATATCTCGGCCGCCTATCTGCGTCTGGCTCCGCTGTTTCGAGGCATGGAGGTCCGTGCCTGTGCCGACCTCAACGAAGCAGCGGCAAAGGAGCGGGCGGAGGAGTTTGGCATTCGGGCCGAGAGCGTCGATGGACTGCTCCAGGCGGATGACATCGATATCATCGTCAATCTGACGATCCCGGCAGCTCACTTTGCGGTCTCCAGGACGATCCTGGAGGCGGGCAAGCACGTCTACTCAGAAAAGCCGTTTGTTCTGTCGGTCGAAGAAGGTCGCGAACTGGCGTCGTTGGCCGCATCGAAGGGGCTGAGGATCGGCTCCGCGCCCGATACATTCCTCGGCGGTTCTCACCAGCTCGCCCGCAAGCTGATTGACGACGGAGCCATCGGCACCGTCACCGGGGGAACCTGCCATGTGATGAGCCACGGTATGGAGCACTGGCATCCGAATCCGGACTTCTTCTTCAAGCCAGGCGCCGGACCGGTTCTGGACATCGGTCCCTACTACATCACCAATCTCATCCAATTGATCGGACCGGTCAGACGCGTTGCAGCCATATCCTCGGTCCCGTCGAAGGTGCGAACGATTACGTCCGAGCCAAGGCGCGGCGAAACGATTGAAGTCGAAACACCGACCACCATCCACGCGCTGCTGGAGTTTCACAACGGCGCAACGGTGACACTTGGGGCGAGCTGGGATGTCTGGGACCATGGCCATGCGCCGATGGAGCTTTACGGCGCCGACGGGTCGATGTTCGTTCCGGATCCCAACTTCTTCAGCGGCGATGTCAAAGTCGTCCAGGGTGAAGACGGGTCCACGGATACACCGACCTGGGACCATCCGTTTGGTGTCGCCAATGAGGCCCATGGAGACAACCAACTGGCGAACTACCGGGCAGCGGGATTGTCGGATATGGCGCAGGCCATTTCCGAAGGACGCCCGCACAGATGCTCGATGGAACTGGCGCTGCACGCGGTCGAAGTCATGACTGCCATTCTCAAATCCGGCGAGACGGGTCAATTCCAGTCGATCGAAACAGAGTGCGACCGCCCTGCTCCGCTTGATATCGAAGCGGCAAAAGCGCTGATGGCCTGAACCGGCTGAAGGATCGAGATATGGCAAGCAACATCAAAGGACCGGCGATCTTCCTGGCGCAATTTGCCGGTGACGAGGCGCCATTCAATTCGCTTGAGTCGATCACCGCCTGGGCGGCCTCGCTGGGCTACAAAGGCGTCCAGATTCCGACCTTCGACGACCGTCTTTTCGACCTGGAAAGGGCTGCCGAATCAAAGGACTATTGTGACGAAGTCGCCGGCATCTGCGACGAGGCCGGCGTGACCATCACGGAGTTGTCCACGCATCTGCAAGGACAACTGGTCGCCGTCCACCCGGCCTATGACAGCCAGTTCGACGCTTTTGCCCCGGAGCGGCTGCATGGCAATCCGCAGGCGCGCACCGAATGGGCGGTCCAGCAGATGAAATTTGCGGCTCAGGCCTCACGCAACCTGGGCCTCGACGCGTCGGTGTCCTTTACCGGTGCTCTGGCGTTTCCCTACCTCTATCCGTGGCCGCAGAGACCGGCCGGACTGATCGAGGAGGCCTTCGGTGAGTTGGCAAAGCGCTGGAAACCGATCCTCGATGTCTACGAGGATCACGGCGTCGATGTCGGCTATGAAATCCATCCCGGAGAAGACGTGTTCGACGGGGCAACCTTCGAGATGTTTCTTGACGCGCTGGACGGCCACAAGCGGTGCACGATCAACTACGATCCATCGCATTTCGTGCTGCAGCAGCTCGACTATCTGGCCTTCATCGACATTTATCACGAACGCATCTCCGCCTTTCACGTGAAAGATGCCGAATTCAATCCCGACGGTCGGCAGGGCGTTTATTCCGGCTATCAGGGTTGGGTGGATCGCGCCGGCCGTTTTCGGTCCCTCGGCGACGGCCAGGTCGATTTTGCCGGTATCTTTTCCAAACTCGCACAGTATGACTATGACAGCTGGGCGGTTCTTGAGTGGGAGTGTTGCCTTAAGCATCCGGAACAGGGTGCCGCCGAAGGTGCCCCATTCATCGCCGACCACATT
The DNA here is from genome assembly GCA_965228435.1 of Hoeflea sp. Taxonomy (GTDB): domain Bacteria; phylum Pseudomonadota; class Alphaproteobacteria; order Rhizobiales; family Rhizobiaceae; genus Hoeflea_A. Next base: position 7,222,884 of record OZ245818.1, read on the forward strand.
ATCCGGGTGACGGAAAAGGCTTTTGATGATTTTGCCGGCGGCGAAACAGACCGCGCGCAGATCAGGACGATGTTGGGATTGTAGGAGAACAGGAATGGTCAGTGCGGCAAAATCGGGCAGCAACGCGGCCCCGGTCCGGCTCGGAATGGTCGGCGGTGGTCAGGGTGCCTTCATTGGTGCTGTCCATCGCATCGCCGCCAGGATGGACGGCCACTACGAGCTGGTAGCGGGTGCCCTCTCCTCCGATCCCGATCGTGCGAAGGCTTCTGGTGCGGAGCTCGGACTGGACCCCGACCGCAGCTATGCCTCCTTTCAGGATATGGCCAAGGCCGAAGCTGCCCGAGATGATGGTATCGAAGCCGTTGCCATCGTCACCCCCAACCACATGCATTTCCCGGTGGCGCGAGCGTTTCTACGGGCCGGCATCCACGTGATATGCGACAAGCCGCTGACGTCGACGCTTGCCGACGCGAAAAAACTGGCGGCATTGGCGCAAAACAGCGACCGACTGTTCGTGTTGACTCACAACTACACCGGCTATCCCATGATCCGTCAGGCTCGCGAGATGGTGGCAAAGGGCAGACTTGGAACGATCCGGCTGGTCAATTGCGAATACGTCCAGGATTGGCTGACCGAGCCGACCGAAAATACCGGCAATAAACAGGCCGTGTGGCGCACCGACCCGGAACAGTCCGGTGCCGGCGGCTGCATCGGCGATATTGGAACGCATGCCTGGAACCTGGCCAGCTTCGTCAGCGGCTTGGAAACCAAGGCTGTTGCCGCCGATCTCGATTCCTTTGTCGACGGCCGCAGGCTGGACGACAACGCGCATGTTCTGCTGCGCTTCAAGCCAGTGGGCAAGGAAAAGCCGGCCAAGGGTGTTGTCTGGTCGAGCCAGGTCGCTCCCGGCAACGAGAACGGATTGAAACTGCGCGTCTACGGAACCGAGGGTGGCCTGGAGTGGCACCAGGAAAATCCGAACCAGCTTTGGTACACCCCCTTCGGTAAGCCGAAACAATTGCTGACGCGCGGCGGCGCCGGATCCGGTCCGGCCTCTCAGCGGGTGACCCGTGTCCCGCCTGGCCACCCGGAAGGATACCTGGAAGGGTTCGCCAATATCTACTCAGAAGCGGCAACCGCCATCCGTGCCCTGCGCAAGAAGAACGGGCGGGTTCCGAAGGATGTGATCTACCCGACCGTCCATGATGGGCTTCTGGGAATGCGCTTCATCGAGGCCTGCGTGAAATCGTCGAACAAAAACGCCGCGTGGATCAATCTCTGACCATTCGTGCGCGAGGCGCACCACCGGTTTAAGGCTCTCTTAAGACGACAAAGCCAAGCTTGCGGCCAGGTTTTCGGAACGGAAATCTGTTCCGAAGTTACACGAATCATCACTACTCGTCTTTCGGCATGGACTGACTCCGTGAGTCAGAATGCTTTCTTGTTTTCAGGGCCTTACTATGAAGATCTCACGCAAACTGCCACTTGCCGCAGTGCTTATGACATTGCTGGCCGTCGCCGCCACCAGCACCGGCGGCGTCCTTGTTGCAAGACAAGCGAATATTGCTCAGGTCGACGACAAGTTAATGGCGCTGGTGACCGTGAACAAAGGCGGGCTTGAACAGTTTTTCACCCGAACTGGTAGCGATGCGAAGGCGATTTCGGAGAGCAAGGCAACCATCGAAGCGTTGGAGTTCATCGGGTTTGAGTTTGAGCTGATCGATGGCGACCGTACGAGTATCCTGCATCAGCGTTACATCGACGATAACCCCAATCCAGCCGGCCAACGCCACCTGCTGGCCAATCCGGGCATTGACGACTTCGACAATTCGCACGCCCATTACCATGGCTATTTCGTCGGTTTGATCGAAGGTGGCGGGTACGATGACGTTCTGCTGGTCGATGCCAACGGCACGTGGTCTATTCCGTCGCCAAAGATGCCGATCTGGGCACAAATCTCATCGATGGCCCCTTGAAGGAAACCGGCATCGCAGCGGCATTTTCGCAAGCCATGAATGCCGATCTTCAGCAGACCTCGGCATCGTTCGTGGAAATTGAACCTTACGCACCTTATTCGGGCAGTGGCGCGGCCTTTGTCTCCAGACCGGTGTTCAAGGGCGAGACGCGCCTTGGCGCTTTGATCCTGCGGATTCCCTCGGCAAGGATCGCCGCTGTGATCAATGGTCGCGAGGGTCTGGGAGAGAACGGTGAAACCCTGTTGTTCAATTCACGCGGGTTTCTTGTTGTCGATTCACCTCTCACCGCAGGCAACGATGGATTTGCGGTTCAGATCAACTCACCACTCATAAGCAAAGCGCGTGACGGCCACATCGATATTGGTCTGTTGGAGGGCTATCGGGACTTGAATGCGCGCTCCGCGGCGACCCATGTTGATCTCCCGGGTCAGGACCTGATTATCGCAACGCTCGTCGACGAAAGGGAAGCTTTTGCCGGCCTGACACGCATGGAGTTGGTGATGCTCTCTCTCGCTGCTGTCATATCGCTTCTGTGTCTCGGCGTCGCCATGTGGTTTTCGCGCACAATCTCCAGACCGATCGATGAGCTGGCTCAGGGCATGCGCGATCTGGCGACCGGCGACACATCAATTGATCTGGACGTCGAGCGGCGCGACGAAATCGGTGGCATGGCGCGGTCAGTCGCCGTTTTCCGCGACGCTGCAATCGAAAAGAGCCGGCTTGAAGAACAGACAGAGAGCGCTCGTCGACTGACCGAGCAGGAACGCGCCGACCGTAAGCGGCTCGACCTTGAGGAACAGGAAAAGACGCGACATGCGGTTGAAGCCTTGGCCGCCGGACTGGAACGGCTGGCGATGGGCGATGTTTCCAGTAGCATCGATGTGGCATTCAAGGACGACCTTGAGAGCCTGCGCGAAAACTACAACCACGCCATTCGCACGCTCAGCCGCTCCCTCTCCAATGTCAGCGAAAGCACCTCGTCGCTTCAGGGTCATGCCAAACAAGTCCGGTCAGCCGCTGACGAATTATCACGTCGCACGGAACAGCAAGGCGCCTCTTTGGAAGAGACAAGCGCTGCCCTGGAAGAGATAACCGTTACGGTCAACACCGCCAGCGATCGAGCAGAAGATGCCCGCCGACTGGTAGCCGAAACGAAAGAAAGTGCTGAAAAATCCGGTGAAGTGGTGGCGGACGCCATGCATGCCATGGAACGCATCGAAGCGGCATCCGGAGAAATCTTCGCCATTATCAGTATCATTGACGAAATCGCCTTCCAGACCAATTTGCTGGCCCTGAACGCCGGTGTCGAAGCCGCCAGAGCCGGTGAAGCCGGCAAAGGTTTTGCCGTGGTAGCGCAGGAAGTGCGTGATCTAGCACAGCGTTCGGCCGACGCTGCCAAGGACATCAAGACCCTGATCAGCAAATCAGACGGAGAGATCAAATCCGGTGTCGAATTGGTCACTGCTGCGGGAACTGCCTTGTCCCAGATCGGTGAGGCCGTTATGCGCATCAACGAGCACGTCCACGCCATTGCGACCGGAGCCCGCGAACAGGCGACCGGCATTCAAGGCATCAATACGGCCGTCAGCCAGATGGAACAGACGACCCAGCAGAATGCCGCGATGGTCGAAGAAACCAATGCCATCAGCCAGATGCTCGCACAGGAAAGCGATGGCCTCAGCAGCAATGTGGAACAGTTCAAGCTGGCCAAAGACGTCGACGCAGATGCGAATTTCACCTCACCCGCGCATAGGCTCGTCAAACAGGTCCGGAGCGCGTTGGCTGGAAAAGGCACTCATGAAGCCGCCTGAACCTGATACGGCTGAGGCTTGCGACCGGTTTGCCTGATGCGGTAAGCGTTTGCACCTTACCGATCGAGGTCCGGCATGTTTCCAACCGTGGAAGTCATCGATGAAGCCCGGGGCATCCGGCACGAGCTGCATGCCCGACCCGAGCTTTCCGGCGAGGAAACGGCATCGGCAGCCGCAATAGCTTCTCACCTCGCGCAATTGTCTCCGGAGAGCATTGTGGAGACCCTTGGTGGAACAGGCGTTGCGGCGGTTTTTGCCGGAAACCAAGCAGGGCCGACCGTGATGGTCCGGTGCGAGCTGGATGCATTGCCGATCGAAGAGCTCAGTCAACTGCCCTATCGCTCGGAGATTCCCGGCAAAGCGCATCTCTGTGGCCATGACGGGCACATGGCCATCGTCCTGGCGCTTGGCAAAATGTTGAAACAAGCTCCGCCGCCCGCCGGCCGTGTCGTGTTGCTGTTTCAGCCGGCCGAGGAGACAGGAAAGGGTGCACGGGCTGTCCTGGCCGATCCGCGGTTTCACTACTTGGGCATCGACTACGCCCTGTCTCTGCACAACCTTCCGGGCTTTCCGCTTCACCGGGTGTTGCTGAAACCCGGCCATGTCAACTGTGCCTCGCGCGGAATGCGCATTCGTTTCGAGGGCAAGACGGCGCACGCCTCGATGCCGGAAACCGGGCTCTCCCCCGCCGCGGCGATGACGTCGACGGTCGAGGCACTCACCGGATTGTCACGGCCGGGCCCTTTGAACGAAGCTTTTGCATTGGTCACGGTTGTCCATGCGGTACTCGGCGAACCCGCCTTCGGCGTATCGCCCGGTCACGCCAAAGTCTGGGCAACACTTCGGACGGTAACGGACGAGCAAATGAGCCAACTGGTCGCCAGCGCGGAGACCCTGGCGCAAGAGGTGGCTGAAGCAGACGGCCTCACGTGCAAAATCGATTATGACGACATCTTTGATGCCTGTACCAACGATCCCGGTCTGATCGAGCTTTACGACGAGGCTGCTGCGCTATGCGGCCTGGAAGCAGAGCACCTGTCAGAACCGCTTCGATTTTCAGAAGATTTCGGCGCCTATGGAAGGCAAGCCCGTTCAGCCATGTTCTTTATCGGTGCCGGGACAGACCACCCTGCCCTGCACAATCCCGACTACGACTTTCCCGACGCTTTGATCGGCTCCGGTGCTGCGATGTTCCGTACCATGATCGACCGTCTTCTGGGAGACAATCGGTCTTGAACGCTCATATCATCGGCGGGATCAATCGCCGACCGAACAGGCAAGCACACGACTGATGTGGCCCAGAGGACGGCCCGACTCGGCCCGCCAGGCATTGAACGCCTCCTGAACCTTGAGCTGGTCGCGTTTCGAGCTTGGGTTCTTGTCGATCACGCCCTCGCGGATCAAGGCAGCCACCACATCGCGTGAGAATATGAAACTGTCGACGCCCATGAAACGCAGAAAATACTGGGCCGTATTGCCGCCCAAGCGCGATGCCCGTTTCTTAAGAAGTTCCAGTAGCCCGACATAGTCTTCAGAAGGCCATTCGGCGAAGACCTTTGCGGCGGAGCCATGTTCGCGGGCGAGCTCACCAAGAAACTGGGCGTTTTCGCGGATCGACATGATCTTCTTGCCGTGGCGAATGATGCGCGCGTTGCTGACCAGTTCGCCAACCTCTTCGTCAGTCAGGAAGCCATTTCGGCCGATATCGAAACCGTGGAACACGTCCTCGAAATCCGGCCACTTGTTTTCGACCACCTTCCAGTTGAAGCCTGCCTGAAAGATGCACTTGCTCATGGTCGAGAGCCATCGATCGTCCGGGATCGCGGCCAGTTCTTTTGGCTTTTTGGGCACCGGCAACGTTTTTTCAAACGCCTTGGTTCCGCCCTTGCGATCCGCTGCGATGCTGTAGATTGCGTCAAAGTCCTGCATGACCGTAGCTCGTCTTTTGCATTGCCAGCGGTCTCAACGAACCGCCTCTACGCTGGTTGAAACCCGTTTCGGATCGAATGCAATATGCCCGGCCAATTGAACAGCGAAATCGTATGGCTCCGGATAGGACCAGGCGATCTCTTTCGCCCTGATGCCTGTTTCATCACTCAGGTCGAAATAGGCGGCCTGCCCCTTTAGCGGACAGTGAGTGGACTTCTCGGTTCTGACCAGCTTGCCGGCTATGTCCTCGATGGGAATGTAGTACTGCGGCTGATAAAGCCGCCGTCCGACCTCAAGCAAGCGCATCGCGCGATTTGAAACCGCAACTTCCTCGCCTTCGAAGCTTATCCGCACCACTTGATCGAGCACATCAAGCTGCATGTAGTGCTGAGCGTTGTCCGGATTGCGGATCACCCCATCCATCGTCTGCATCCCCCATCTGACCGGATCGGCCTTTGATGGATCCGGTTGTACCGCGAAGCCGGCCCCGATGGGAAGGCCGGCCATCATGGCACGCCTCAGGCGGCCAGCGGGCGTGCTTTCTCCACATAGGCGGCGTTTCCGTCGAGAAGTTTTGCCAACAGTTTGCGGAACTGTGGTTTCATCAGCGGCACCATAAGCTGGCCGAATACACCCATTTTCGGCTCGAAATGCATGGTCATCGTCACTTCCGTCTGTCGCTCACCCCTCTCGTGCAATTCGATCTCGGCACGAGCGTTGCGGACCGGGATGGTGCCGTCGAAAATATCGACGACCATTCGCTTGTTCGGCACGTAATCAATAACCCGTTCCTGGATATAGTTTTTACCATCGATCAGGTCGCATTGCCGAGTGGCCCCCAATCCGGTCTTGGCGCTCCCCTCAAGCAGATGCGATCCGCTGAGATTGGGGTTGAAGCGATGGATGCCGCCAAAGTCGTCCCAGGCAGCCCAGACCTCGCTGACGGGTGCAAACACGATTTTTTCAACTGTGATGGAAGCCATTGCCGTCTCCTCTTTCCTATCCCACATAGGTAAGCGGCTCGAAAATGTTTGAGAATGCTCAACTTCGCGCCATTGAGGATCGAAAACGATCCGCCAGCTTGGGAGGAAACGGGATGACAGAACAATCGGTCGGCAGCGCCCGCGCAAAACCCGCCGATTGGGGAGACCTGCCGTATTTTCTGGCAATCGCTCGAAACGGCTCCCTGCGCGCCGCCGCCGCATCCTTGCAGGTCAATCACGCGACCATCGCACGGCGCCTTGCCAATCTCGAAACAGATTATGCCGTACGTCTGTTTGAGCGGTCCGTCGACGGCCTGGTCCTGACACAGGCCGGCGAGGAACTCCTGCCGATCGCCGAGAGGGCCGAAGCTGAGGTTGTTGGCGCCCGGCGAAAACTCTCGGGACTGGACAACCGGCCATCTGGCATAGTGCGCATCACACTCCCGCCCAGCCTCGCCTACATTTTCATCGCGCCCTTGCTGGCGCGGTTTTCGCAGGCCTATCCCGATATCGACCTGGACATCCAGATCACCAACAGTTTTCAGGATCTGACCAAGCACGAAGCAGATGTGTCGATCCGCGTCGCCTATTCGGTGACCGATGATGTCGTCGGTCGCAAAGTCATTCAGTACAGCAAGGGCATCTATGCCTCCCGAGTTTATATTGACCAGCATCGCGATCTTTTCGACGGAGACGGGAGCGGCCTTGCCTGGATTGGGTGGGGTGACGATGATCCCCGCCCGGAATGGGCGCGAAAGTCACCCTTCCCGGCCGCCGCCATCCGTCACAGCGCTCCTGAAGGGGTGATGCAGCGCGAGATGGCCCGAGACGGCATGGGCATGACCTTTCTGCCTTGCTACGCTGGCGATCCGGAGCCCGAATTGCAGAGGGTTCCCAACACCGAAATCTTTGCTGACAGAAGTATCTGGCTGCTGTTGCACAGCGATCTGCGAACCACCGCACGCGTTCGCGCCTTCGTCGATTTCATGGCAGCGGAGCTTCTGCGGCACCGCCCCCTCCTGCTTGGTCAAACTGTCTAGAGGAAACAAAAAAAGGAGGCCAAAAAGGCCTCCGAATTGGTGCTGATTGACCAGCGGGGCAAATCTACCATCCGATGCCTTCATATCCCCGGAAGGTCGGAGACAGCGAGAACAGACGGACCAGGTCGATCACTTGGGTCCGTTCGAGCCTGGCAGCGACGGCCTGACGAATCTCCGGCGTGTTTTGGGCCACAATGACCACATCGCTTTCGTCGATCACCTGCAAAGCGCTGGGTCTAAGCAGCGACGGAAGGGCCGTGACTGTCTGCTCGAGATGCGGACAGACATTTCGCACGTACCCAAACTGGTTTTCAACGCGCGTATCGGCATCGATCGCTGCATCATGGGCGGACACCTCACAACCGGATTCGAGCAGCCGGTTGATCACCTCCAGGATCGGGCTTTCCCGCAGGTCATCGGTTCCCGGCTTGAAGGCCAGACCAAGGACTCCGATCTTGCTGGCACCGCTTTCGAGAGCCATTTCGACAGCCGTTTCCACCTGGTGGTCGTTGCTGCGCCCCAGACTTTCAAACAGTGGAGTTTCCACGCCAACCGACTCGGCGAGATGAACCACCGCCCTAACCTCTTTCGGCAGGCACGAACCGCCATAGGCAAAACCGGGCTTGAGATAGTAGGGCGACAGGTTCAGCTTGGTGTCCTGGATGAAGATGTCCATCACCGCGTGGCTGTCGACACCCAGCGGCTTGCAGACCCGACCGACTTCATTGGCAAAGCAGACCTTTGTGGCATGCCAGACGTTGTCGACATATTTGACCATCTCTGCCACCTCGATGGTTGTGACGATCGGGTTCGCGTCAACCGGACGGTAGATATCGGCAACCATTTCAGCGGCGAACCAGTCATTGGCGCCGATCACGGTCTTCGGCGGCGTGTTGAAATCGGCAACCGCTGTGCCTTCCCGCAGGAATTCCGGATTGAAGCAGATACCGAAGTCATCGCCCATAGTCTTGCCGGAGGCTTTCTCAATTTCCGGCACCATGACCGAAAGGGTCGACGCCGGTGGCACCGAACAACGCATGACGATCACATGGTAAGCGTTCTTCTGGCGCAGACCCGCACCAATCTCACGGGCAGCCGAGCGGATATACGTAAAGTCACAGCCGCCATCGGGCGCCGTCGGAGTTCCAACGGACACGAAGGTGACCTCGGTCTGTGAGATCGCCTCACGAATGTCGGTCATTGCCGAAATCAGGTCGGCATCGACACCTTCGGTCAGAAGCCGTTCCAGATCATGCTCGTGAATGGGGGAGCGGCCACTGGCCACCATGTTCGCCTTGTCAGGGTCGATATCGACACCGACCACCTCATGGCCGAGACTGGCCAGGCATGCCGCGGAGACGGCACCCACATATCCAAGGCCGATAACGGAGATTCTGGTGCGCGCCTCGACCGGGCTCGCCATTGGGACTGCGTTCTGAAACTCAGGGTTCTTTGCCAGGACATTCATTGGTTCTACCTCGCTGGTTCGAATGACACTGACGAAACAGTTTCAAGCTTCGTGCCAGATTGGTATTTTCATATATTTCAATGGCTTAGGGATTTTCTGGCACAGCGCGCCGAAGATGATTTCGCGAATTGAGAAAGCCATGTCTCGCAATATGCAAAAAAGAAACGGGCGAGCCGGTTCGCGAAAACCGACTCGCCCACGGCGTCGGGCGGAACGCCGTTTAGCTAGAAATTGAAGTAGATGAACTCGGTCAGGTCGTTCAGTCTGTAAATCTGGATCAGTGAAACCGATCCGATCACCGCAACGCCAATCGCCCAGGCTGGTGTCGGCGTCCACCGCCACCGGACCAGGCCAAATCCCGTGCCCGCCAATTCCTTGGCTGCAAAGAGCACCGGCCGATAGTTTTCTGTCAGTTGTGGCGCGTTGGGAAAGCCAACCACAATCAGCAGCATGACAGCCGTCATCCAAGGAATAGTCTCCCGATCGGGCAAGATTTCGAGTCCCATGGAACCGGCGCCGGCCAGTCCGGCCATGCTCGTCAGAAGACCGATGGCGCCGTGAAAACTCTCTGCCCGGAAGAACACCCAGGCAATCACAACCGCGACCATGGTCAACATCCATGCGGCCGCAGTGTAGAGAGCAGTTGGCGTTCGCGCCCTGACCCAGTTGCCGAATTCCGAACCCCGCCACAAGTGATTGACGGTCAGATAACCGCCATGCAGGGCACCCCAGAGAACAAAGTTCCAGCCGGCACCGTGCCAAAGCCCGCCCAGCAGCATCGTGATCATGAGATTCCCGTGCCGTCCCAGGATTCCGGAGCGGTTGCCGCCCAGAGGAATGTACAAATAGTCTCTGAGGAAGCGTGACAGGGAAATGTGCCAGCGGCGCCAGAACTCCACGATGCTCAGGGATTTGTAAGGCGAGTTGAAATTCAACGGCAACCGAATGCCGAAGAGACGCGCCAGTCCAAGTGCCATGTCGCAATAGCCGGAGAAATCGAAATAGATCTGGAACGTGTAAGCAATGGCGCCGACCCAGGCCGCACCTAGAGATACGGTTTCGCCCTGATCCGCCAGACCGAAGACCACATTGGCGAATGGTGCCACGCCATCAGCGAGAACAATCTTCTTGAACAGTCCGATGAAGAAGAGGGTTCCGCCGAGGACCAGATTGAGCGACAAACGGCTGCGAAAGACATCCAGCCGAAACTGCGGAATGGTGTCTCGCTGGGTGACGATCGGCCCGGCGATCAGTTGCGGAAAAAACGTCACGAACAGGACGTAACGCTTGAAATCGCAGGCCTGAATTCGGCCGACCCAGGTGTCGTGCAAAAACGATATCTGCTGGAATGTGTAAAACGATATGGCCAGCGGCAAGACCAACCCGAGCCTGGTCATGTCGAGGTTGGCGGTTGCGTTGACGTTGTCGATCAGGAAATCGGCGTATTTGAACAGTGCCAGCAGCGCCAGATTGACAACGATACCGAACGCCAGCAAGGGGCGTGATCGTTTGCGTAGCAGGAGCTTGTGGACCAGGTAATTGAAGGCCACCGAACCGCCAAGAAGCAGCAGATGTGGTGGACTCCACCAGGCGTAGAAGGCAACCGATGCCAGAATGAGCCAGATGATGATTGCCGACTCCAGCCGCAACGCCCGAAGCACCAGAAATCCAATAAGAACCGGCGGCAAAAACAGGTAGATGAATTCGAGGGAACTGAAAACCATGACTAGCCCTCCCCTTTTGCGGTCGCGCCGGACTTGGCTTTGTCGCCGGCTTCCTGATTGATCTTTTCCAGCAGGCGCGCTGCTCCGCGATGGCGAAGGCTGGCGCCCTTTTCAGCCAGGCCGCGTGCCCTTGCGATGTCCCGTTGGACCAGATCGCCCTTCAGAAAGAGCATTGCCAGTTCGGCCATGGCACCTGCATGACCTGCAGCCACACCCTGTTCCAGCCATTCAATTGCCGCTTCCCGTTTCAGGCCCCAGCGCCCCTCCAGATGCATGCGCCCCAGAGCGGTCATCGCTCCCGGGTAGCCACGCCTGGCACTTTCTTTCAGGAGATCCAGTGCCGTTTCGCCGTCAGTCCCGCCCTCGCCTGCCTCGACCATCAGCAGGGCGAGATCGTGCATGGCGGCAGGTTCACCCAGGGTGGCCGCCTCACCGAACCAGCGCGAAGCGGCCTCAACATCCTTGTCGATGACGGACCCTCTCAGAAACAGGCGCGCCAGCGTGCGTGCCGCATAGGCGCTGCCGGACTGCGCCTCGATTTCGAGGACCGGGAGATAGAGTTCCGCCAATTGCCGCGCCTGTCCCGGATCAGGTTCGCTGACGGCGGTTCCTCTTTCAGCCATTTCGATCATCGACCAGATGGCAGCCGCCGATCCGCCTTCCGCGGCGATCCGGTAGTGTTTCATGGCCCGCTTCGGATCGGCCGCGGTTCCAACACCCTTGCGATAGGCCGCTGCGATCTCCAGATGTGCCCGCTCATAGCGCCATTTGGCGGCTTTGCTGAACCACTCGAAGGCAATACGGGAACAGTCTTTTCCGCTCGCGACCTTGTAAAGGCGACCGAGCTCGAAGGCCGCACGGCCGCGACCGTCAAAATCAGCGACGACAGCCTGCAGCAACAGCTGCCTGGCCCGTTCCAGGTCCCGCTGGACACCCCAGCCGCGCGTGAGCAATAACGCATATTCCAGTTTTGCCTGCGGGCTGGGTCCGGCTGCATGATCGGCAAGCAGCGCTGCTGCGTCAGCCCAGGCGCCTTGCCTGGTCAAAGCCCTTGCCTGTTTGATATCAGCGGCGACGAGCGGGTCCTGCGGTATTGTTGCCGCTCGTGGCCAAGCCATTGCCAGGGCCGAGCCTGAAAGCACCAACGCCAGTGGCAGTGCAACGCGCACTTTTGATGCAGACCATCTGCTCATCACAACGCCCTCCGCCAGACGCGGCAATTTTCACCGTTTGCTATTGTGATGGGTGATGTCTCGATTGAGATCTCACGATCCTGAGTGTCGCCACAGCTCATGCGGACAACCCGCTTCTTGCCAGTTGAAGGCGTATTGGCACCGCCGGAAACCAGGTGCGTGACCTCCCGGACAATGGCCCGCGAGACATTTGGTCTGAAGTGATAGGCATCCGAAAAGTTGGCGGGATCTTCAGTAAGTGCGTTGTCGAAGTCGAGATCAACCACCGGAGCCAGTTTGGCCAGTTCAGCTCGGAATGCGAAGTTGAGCGCCGACAGACCGTGGGCATGGATGGTTGCCTGCATTTCGGTGATCGTCGGCGGGATCACGAAGACAAGCGTCCTGTCGGTCCGTTCCGCCCATTCCGCCATATCCTCTATCATCCGCCAATAGCTGGCCGAGAAGTTGAATGAGCGCCAGTCCGCCGGCCCGTTACGTCTTACCTGGCGATCGATCTTGGCGGGAAGCAGACGCTCGGAGACATCGACCGAATAGAGATCAAGAAGATGAGCTGTGTAGGCCATATGCCAGCCGAGACCACCGAAATGTGGCCTACCGCCGGGCAGGTACAGATGATCGAAACGGCCGTAGCGACGTCGAAACGGCAGTGGATCCAGACCGCGAGGCAGGACGCAGGAGAAACAGATTTCGGGCGACAACAGTGTTTCGAGAGACGTGCGACCGGCAGTTCCGAGTTGAGCGGCCTGGGCCCCCGACACCAATGACGGTACATAGTCTCGAACACGCTCGATTGCTTCCGCATTTTGCGCCTGGAAGACCTTCAGCGCAGTTTTGGCAACAGTCCAGTTCTTCAGGTACTCCGTTGGCTCACCAATCAGCCTGACGGCTTCCGGAACGCGGTTCATGCCGCCTTTGTGCGCCTCGTCCATGCTGCGCAGCTGAATGCCGACGATGATGTTGCGGACCGCCGGATCACGTTTGATCAACGAGAAAGTGGCATGGATTTCGGGAACCGTACCTCCGCCATAGGCGAGGTTCACCGCACCCGGCAAGCCACTTTCGTGCCAGTATTTGTCACGCAATGCGCGGGCTCGACTGTCGCCCAGGATAACCGTGTCGTGTGCGCCGGGTTGGTAGCGAGCCAGTTTCCAGAGCGGATAATGGTTCTTCTCCGCGAGCTCGGAGATGGCTCCAGCCCTTTCGCGGTCCCCAAAAAGCTCGTAGGGGTCAACGACGAATGTCAGCGCGGCGGGGAGCGCGCCGACCAGCAAGGCAGCGGCAAGCGCGACTGTGAAAATTGTCATGCAGCCGCGTCGAGCGGATTGTGTTGGCGTAACCATCGATTTGTCCTCGTGTATAACCTGGTCAACACGTTGCAATCGGCATGCCAAGATGCTTTTTCTATTTAAATCAGCGCTTTAGGTTATGTTTTCCGGAATTTGGTTTCGGCGATATTCGCGTTGCGCAATTGCTCCTGCGCAGATTGCAAAGGTCGGCGAACGATCAGGTCGGGTCAGTTCAGCAGGCCGGCAAACTCGCGAAACTGGATACCCGACGGGATTCCGATCAGTTGCGAATAGTGAACGGTGAACAGAAACAGCAGCGCCACTGCAACCGCGGTGCACCAGGCAGCCATCGTATTGCGCGCCGTTTCAACGAGTGTGCCCGTTCCCATCCCCGCAGTCTGGTTGCCGCGGTTCGACCAACGCTGCTTCGACAGTCTGAAGATGCAGTAGACCTTCACCGACGCGTTGATCAGCTGGTTGAGGTAGAGGATCCACGAATAGGACAGGTCCACCCTGCGGGAATATGTGCACAGAATGAGAGACAGAAGCAGCCGGCTGACCGCGATAAACAGAATGTAGGACAGAAGATAACCGGGACCGACGAGAAACATTGCTGAAACGGCCAGCATGGGACTGACCAGCATCGTCCACATCGACAATCTCTGATCGACCAGGCACCACCAGATGAAAAGTGGCATGGCCCGCGGTCCGAGCTTGATTGCTCTCGAGCCGTTGCGCAGCATGTTCCCCGACCAGCGCCGGAAGTTCTGCACCATCCGGTCCATGCCGGAGCCTTCGATGACCTCGATGGTGTAGCCAAGGGCATCCGGGACGTAGAGCATCTTCGCTCCGCTCTTGAGCATGAAGTACCAGGTGCTTTTGTCGTCGCCCGACAGGAAGCGGAAGCGACCCCAGAGCCAGTGCTCAAGATGGTCGGCCTCGAGCAGACGGATGAACTCGAGTTTTTTGAGATTGCGGGCCCGGAACACGGACATGCGCCCGGTCAGCGTCAAAACACGCCCGGAAAGAGCATGAGACTGCATGGCCAGCCGACGTTGAGCGAACCGCATGCGCAGCCATGCGTCTATCCATTTGGGACCCAGGCAAATGACTTCTTCATCAGTGGTGCATGCTTGCAGGTCCGGATAAAGCTGGAACAACGGCATGCATCGGCCAATGGCGCCTTCGGACAGGACAAAATCGCCGTCCATGAAAACGACCAGGTCATCGTCGAGCACCGGCAGCCGACACATGGCCCGAAGGACAAGCCCGATGGCCGCCCGCTTGCCGGATACATTCTGGCGGATGATGCGCAGTGTTATGTCGATGTCAGCCGCGGTTCTTTCCAGCAGATCGATGATGATATCTTCGTCATAGCGGTCCGAGGATCCGAGCCAGATGGTCGCTGGAACGCCGGCGGCATCGGCCTCGCGGACAATCGACCGCACGACCATTTCCGTAATCTCGCGGTGCTCGCGGTAGGTCGTCATCATGAAATGGAGGTGCCTGGGCCGCCACCCGGATTGCCAGACGGCCTCGCCGCGCCGCCGCATGCGCGGATAGACGAGCTTGCCGTAAATGACGGCCCGTACAGCGTGGGTGAACCACCAGCCGTAGCGCCACAGACCCAGCAGCCCGATGGTGATTGTTACGGTCCACACCTCCGTATCGAACAGGGTGTTGGGGACCGACAGGATGAGGACCAGGCAAATCGCCAGGTAAAGGCCTATCTTATAGAGAATTCCCGGTGTCCATTTGCGCCATCCTCGCGGCCACACCGTCGGATCGTCGAGAATGCGGGCGGTATCAAATCGAACGTTCATCACCAATGCCCTCAGTCAGGCCGACGACCGTTCCGATGCGATGCAGAAGATCGTTGCGCAGGCGTTTGGGGAACACGACCACCGCCGGCAGCCCGCTTCGGATGAGTTTGGTATGGGCCTCGTCGGAATCCATGATGAGTGAGACGGCAGCTGACTTCGCCCGACCTTCCTTCCAGATGTAGCGGGAGGCTTCAGAATCGAGAAAGGCCGAATCGCGATCGATCTTGACCACCGTCGCGTTGACGCTGCGCCCGAGCGACGGAAAGTACACGCTGGCTCTGTCAGACAGGCCCACGGAGAGGATCTGGTCCTGATCCAGAAATGCGGTGATGGTCGGCTGCTCGTTCTTTTCGATGGTGAACAGCGGCTCGTTTCGAAGGACGGTCATCCCGCCGGGCTGGCTGACCGAGACGATCCGTCCGTCGAACGGTGCTGTAATGGTGAGCCCCTCGCCCAAGATCTCGTACTTCTCGAGCTGCATCCGCGCCGTCTGGACCAGGGAGGAGGCTTCGTCGACTTCCAGTGCCAGCATGTCGAGATCGGTGACGAACTCCTTGTGATTGTAATATCGGCGGTCGGATGTCGCATCCATGACCGCCGCCCTTTCAAGCTCGTATTCCGCCTCCTGCACATGCGCTTCGGCCTGAGCTCTGCGCAGTTCTGCCTCATCATATTTGCTGGCAACCACCAGCCCTTTCTGTTTCAGGCGCGCCATGCGCTCGAAATGGGCGTCTGCGGCAGACAGCGCTTCGCGCGCCGCTTCGAGGCGCGCCTTGGAGATCTGTCGGTCGGTCCGGTTGATGATCTGGTAAAGCTGCATGCGTTCAGACTCGATCCGATATTTCTCGCGTGCCCGCAGCAGGTGGTCCTCAGCCTCCTTCAGTGCGATGCGCCTGTCTTCTCTCTCCGATTCAAGCTTTGAGTTCTGGATCCGGGCGATCGTGTCACCCTTGCGGACATCTTCATCCATGCCCAGCCGAACGGGAATGAGGAGACCATCCATCGGCATCTTGACGGTCGCCAACGGCGCGGAAACCACAGCGGACTTGACCTCCATGCGCATGGTGTTGGCGTAAACCAGGAAGGCCAGATAACCGAATGCGGCAACTCCGACCGTGACGTAGAGAGCCGACATGACGATGGTTTTCAACGGAAGCCGCCTGACCGGGACTTGATCTCCGGGATTGGGGTCTGGCTTGGTGGAAATCGGTGTGACCGGCACATCAATCCGGCAGATCGCGTCGTCGACAGTGGCCATCTGTCCTCGAACCAGATCGTCGATAAAGTGACTCATCAGATCGTGTTCGCGCTCGCCCAACTCCTCGAATTCCACGCCGACCACGCCATTATCAGAACGCTTGACGAGCGCCTGGACGGGAAAGCTGATATCGAAACCCTGGAAGGGCAGTCGCAACTGCAACTCGACCCGGTCGCCAAGCGCGGGGGCAACGTCGGTAACTCCATCCAGGCGCAAGCCGCCCAGACTCCAATTGGTCGCCCCGACGACGCGTCCGTCCGGCAGCGTCACATCGAGGGGTGCCGAAACCCTGTGGTAGCGCCTCTGGCAAGGTCGCTCGCGAATAACTTTCATCGTTCTGCTCCTCGTCACACATAAGGGTGCAACAAGTGTGCCAATTGCAGTCCGTTGAATTTATTGCAAAAACTTTGGTCGACCCCTCGACGGAATCTGAAATGCAAACCGCAGATTTGCAATTTGCGAAGTTTCGGAACCGCCTCTACTGGTCCTGATCGGCCTTTTCCCAGGCTTCCTTTTTGCGGTAGATCGTCGAGGGACTGAGATCAAGCATTTGCGACGCCTTGGGAATGCTGTTGTCGCATCGCATGATGGCTGCCTCGATGATTTCCCGCTCGATATCGGCGAAGGGCCGGGCAAGATTCACAACCAACCTGTCCACATCAAGGTCGTCGCGGGCACCTGTGGTGGCGGATGGTCGTGGCACTGAGATGCCTGATCTGGAAATCGACAACATCCCGGCCTCGAGGGTATCGCCGTCGTTCAATATGACCGCATTGCGAACCACGTTCTGAAGCTCCCGAACATTGCCAGGCCATCGGTGGGTCAGCAAGGCGTCTTCCGCGGCCTCGCTGAAAGCGCTGAACGATTTGCCTTCCTCGGCACTAATTCGCTCAAGCAAACTCCGGGCGATGTCGATGACATCCGTTCCGCGATCGCGCAGTGGAGGCAGTGCGACCGGCACGACATGGAGCCGGTAGAACAGGTCCTCCCGGAAACGACCTTCTTCAACCTCCTTGATCGGGTCCCGGTTGGTCGCGCAGATGATGCGGACGTCCACCTTGGCTGTTTTGTCGCTGCCAACCTTCTGAATGGCTCCTGTCTGCAGAAAGCGCAAAAGCTTTGCCTGCAGATTGATGTCCATTTCGCAGATTTCATCGAGAAACAGCGTCCCGCCGTTGGCTGCCAGGGCGGCACCGTCCCGATCCGAAGTCGCACCCGTGAAGGCGCCTTTGACGTGCCCGAAGATTTCGGATTCGATCAGATCCTTCGGGAGTGCTGCACAGTTGAGAGCGACGAATTCCGCTTTTCGCCGCGGGCTGGCGGCGTGGATCCCCGCTGCACACACTTCCTTGCCCGTACCGCTCTCTCCGGTGATAAACACGCTGGCACTCGACTGCGATACGGCATCGATCGTCTTGTAGACGGCAATCATCGGCAGGCTGGAGCCGATGAAACCGTGGGTGCTGCCCTTTCCGGCATAGCTGGAGCGAATTTCGCTAACCGCCTTTTGCAGCACCTCCCGCTCCATTGCGTTGCGGCTGGTGGTGACGAGCCGCTCCTCGGCAGCGGGTTTGACGACGAAATCATAGGCCCCGCGACGCATGGCGTCGACGGCCGTCAGGATCGAGCCGCTGGCCGTCACGACGACCACAGTGACACCGAGCCCCTCGGACCCGATCGCGTCGAGCACGGCAAGTCCGTCCATATCAGGAAGCTGCAGATCAAGAAGCACCACGCGGAAATCACCGCTGCGGATCCTGTCCAGAGCATCGCCGCCGGTCTCGACGATTTCGACATCGAAGCCGGCCTTCTTCAGCCAGGATTCGTAGACTATGGCAATGGATCCATTGTCCTCGACGATCAGAATTCGTTGATTACTGGACGCCATCCGCTTTACTCCGGCTTCTTCAGACCCATGGAGAGCTCAATCTGATCGAGTTCGGCAAACACCTTTTCCGCAAGGTCACGCAAAGCAGAGACCGCGGTTTCGGAAACGGCATCTGCGCTGTCGCGGCACGCAGCGTTCAATTCGCCGGCCTCCCGCTGAAGATCCAGCGCGCCAAAGGTGCCCGCAACACCTTTCAACCCGTGAGATGCTCTCTCCATCTTGTCCGCGTTTGCGTCGCTCAACCCATCCTGCAGATCGCCCAACTGGCGCAGGACATCCTTCCTGAATTCAGCAAACAGCAAAGACTTGGTGGCCGCATCCATTCCGTCCATGGCTGACCGCATGACCTCCTCATCGAACTGACGATGATCGACCGCCGGAGCAGGCGCCGTATCTTCCGGCTGACCCGCATACCGGGCGATCGCCCGGGCAAGTTCGGCCCGTGTCACCGGCTTGGGCACCAGGTCATTCATGCCGGCGTTCAGCACCCGCTGACGATCTTCCTCAAGCGCGTAGGCGGTCAGGGCGACAATTGGTGTTTCGGTATTGTGCCCCATTCGCCGACGGATTTCCCGCGTCGCGGAAATGCCGTCCATTTCCGGCATGGAAACGTCCATCAGGATGATGTCGTAGGGCCTTGCCTTGGCTGCTTCGACGGCCTCGACCCCGTCGGCGACCACATCGACGTTGCATCCCAGCCGCTCCAGGTTGCTCACCGCGACCAACTGATTGGTCACGTTGTCTTCCGCCAGCAGGACACGCACACCGGTTATTCCGACCGGCGGTTCACCGGTGTCGTCGCCATCAGCGTCGAGTGCGGTTGCCTCGTCACCCTCTGGAAGCGGCACATCGAACCAGAAGCTTGCCCCCTCTCCGAGTCGGCTATCGAGGCCGATCCGTCCGTCCATGGCTTCGACCAGCGCCTTGCAAATGGCAAGCCCCAGGCCGGTTCCGCCGAACTTCCGTGAGTAGCTTGCATCGATGGTCGAAAACTCGGCAAACAGTTCATCCTGTTTGTCCTCGGCGATGCCGATGCCGGTATCGCTAACGCTGAAGCGGACAAAGGCTGGGCTGTCGGTTGCGTCCGACATCGAAACGTCGATCGTCACGCTGCCGGTCTCCGTGAACTTGACCGCATTCCACGCCAGATTGAGCAGGACCTGTCGCAACCTGTCCGGATCGCCGAACAAAACCTTCGGCACGCCATCGGACACATGGCAGGCAATCTCCAGTCCCTTCTCCTGCGCGCCGCTGCGGATGAGACTCGAAACACTGTCCACCAGACTATCGACGAAGAACGAGCTCTTCTCGATATCCATTCGCCCGGCCTCCAACTTGGAGAAATCCAGAATGTCGTTGATGATTCCCATCAACGACCGACCGGAATTGCGTGCTGTCTTGAGGAGGCGCTGCTGCTCCTCGTCCAACCCGCTGTCCTGCAGCAATCCGATAATACCGAGCACACCGTTAAGTGGCGTGCGGATCTCGTGGCTCATCATGGCCAGGAAACTGGCCTTCGCTTGATTTGCGACTTCCGCGCGGTCCTTGGCTTCAACGATTTCCTGTTCGTACCGTTTGCGCTCGGAGATATCTCTTGCATAACCGATGAAGAACTTGCCACTCGGCCCTTCGATGTCCTTGATGGCGAGCTCGATTTCCATTTCCTCGCCATCTGCCTTGAGGCCCTGAATCTCGATCCGGTTGTTGATGACCGGCCCCTCGCCGGTTTCCACGTAGCGTTTCATTCCGGCGGTGTGAGCGTCGCGGTAGCGTTCGGGCACGATGAAATCGGACATCGGCTTCCCGACCACATCTTCAGCCGTAAAGCCGAAAATTCGTTCCGCGGCAGGATTGAAGCTGAGCACTTCGCCGGTTTCGTTGATGATGATGATGGCGTCCAAGGCGGCCGTAACCGCATCCTGAAACTGAGCGCGTGCCAGTTGCTCGCGCAACTCCGCCTGTTTGCGCAAGCTGATATCGCGAATGAAGCCGCCGAACATCTGTCGACCCGCGCTGGTAAATGGCGCAATCGACAGTTCGATCGGAATGACATGACCATCTCTGTGACAAGCCTCGGACTCATAGGCCCTTCCCACAAGATGACTTTCTCCGGTCTGCAGATAAGATCCGATGCCCATGCGGAGGCCTTCGGCATTCTCCTCTGACATGAGCATGGATACGTTCTTGCCAACCATTTCCTGGCGGGTGTACCCGAACAGCTGCTCCATGGCCGGGTTGGCTTGATCGACATTGCCGTTTTGATCGACGATTACGATCCCATCGATGGAGGAGTTGAGGATTGCCCGCTGGCGGGCAATGTTCTCCTCCGCCAGTAGATTGGCGAACATCAGGTCGTCGACATGCACGGTTGTCGCGATGTAGCGGCGGGCATACATCGTCGCAATGGTCAGGGCCGCGACAAGTGCCGCAAATCCAACAGCCATTTCGATGGCGGCGCCAACAAGAACGCCGTTTCCGCTGACGAATTCGACATAGGATTGCGTGACTTGGGCGTCGCTTTCCAGCGCAATGGCGAGGAGTGCAAACCAGCCGACCAGCACCGTCACGCCGGCAACCATGACCGGAACCGGATCGAAGCGAAGCACCCGCACCCCGGCATAGACGACCAGGAACACGATCGACGGAGACCGCAGATAGCTACCCGCCGGCAGGTCGTAAGCTGCGCTGTAGGACACAATGAGCGCGTAGATGAGAACCCCATCGACCACAGTCAGCAGATGAAGCGGCAGGTTCTTCAAAGGAAGCGAGCGCGCCAGGACCGCCCTTGCCAGGCAAGCGCACAAGATCAGCGCAACAATCAGCAGGGTCGACGCGCTGAAGGTCTGCCATTCGCTCCGAACGGCTGAGACAAAGTGGAAAACCAGGATGCTTAATGCGACCAGCGCCTGGAACGAGGCGATCCAAAGCTCGCCGCGACGGTCGTTCTCATCAAGAACCGACTTCAGTTTCTGTTTGCTGGCCGGGTTTTGGGTCATGGCTGGCCGTAACTGGCGCGGCGTCATTTTCGAGCCGCTGTAAATCCGGTCCACCCTAACCCGATTGTATTAAACCCTGCCTAATCTGATCACCGCCACTCTTGCGCAACTAGATCTCGACCTGCTGTCCGGCACCCTGCTGCTTTGCCAGCGCCACAACTGCCTTGGCGACCGCCAAATCCTGAAGGCCGACGCCGGTCCCATCGAACAGAGTAGTTTCGTCTGCTGAACCGCGACCGTGATGGTCGCCGTTGATAACGTCGCCGATCGGGGTAATGGCCTCCTGTTCAAGCAACCCACTGCTGATTGCGTGCTGTGCTTCACCGATGGAGATGGACTGGGCGATCTCGTCCGTGAAGACAGTTGCGGCGGCAACCAGTTGCGCATCGACTTCCTTCTTACCGGCGGTGTCGGTTCCCATGCAGGCCAGATGCGTGCCGGGCCGGATCCAATCGGCCCTGAGCAGCGCATCATGGCTCGAGGTAATGGTGATGATGACATCAGCCGTCGCGCACAATTCCGGCCGCTCCTTGCGCTCGAATTCGAGGCCGAGGCCGTGAACCGTCTCTTCCAGCCTGTCGAGCATTTCCGCATGCAGGTTCCAGGCGACAACCCGCTCGAAAGACCTTTGCGTTACCGCAGCTCGGATCTGGAAATGCGACTGGTGTCCGGCACCGATAATGCCCAGCGTCGTCGCATTTTCCCGCGCCAGGTATTTGATCGACACCGAACTCGCGGCCGCCGTTCGGATTGCGGTCAGGTGATTGCCGCCGACCATCGCCGTCGGTCGCCCGGTATCGGGATCGAACAGAAAAACCGTCGACTGATGGTTGGCGAGCCCCTGAGCCAGATTGCCCGGCCAATACCCGCCGGATTTCAGACCCAGGGTCAGACCTGCGCGGTCGAACCCCGATTTGAAGCCGTAAAGCGCGTCGGCATGGCCGATCGCCTCACGGATCACCGGAAAATTGTAAGCGTCGCCGCGAGCCATCGCGGCGAAAACCGACTCCACGGCCGAAAAGCCAGCCGCCTCTGTCATCAGCCGAGTGGCCTCGGCTTCGGAGAGAATGAACATGTGTGCTCCTGATGCTGGACGATCAGAGGCACATGCCGCGAGCGGTCACGGGCCAGAGCGTTTCGACCTTGCCGTTGCGGACGCCGACGTACCAGTCGTAGACGTTGCAGGTCGGATCGCAATGACCAGGGACAAGCTTCAGCTTGTCGTTCAAGCGCAGGACATTGCCCGGGTCGGCAATCACTCCGTGCTCGTCAGAGCATTTGATGTATTCCACATCGTCGCGGCCAAAGATGACCGGCAGCCCGCTGTCGACGCTCTGGGCCTTGAGCCCGGCGTCACAGATCGCCTTATCAGCTTTCGTCTTCGACATGATCGACGTGTAGATGAACAGGCTGTTCTCGAACTCCGAAATAAAGTCACCCTTGGAGTCCAGCACACGCTGATAATCGGCATCCATGAAAATGTAGGAGCCGCATTGCATCTCGTTGTAGATGCCGCTGTCGCCCTCGAAATAGTAAGTGCCCGTGCCAGCACCACCGATGATGTCACAGCTGAGGCCGGCATCGGACAGCATGGCAACCGTGTCGGTCACCATCTTGATGGCCGAATTGATCTTGGCTCGGCGCTCTTCAAAATCGTGCACGTGTTGCGCCGCGCCCTGGTAAGCTTGAATGCCCGCAAATTTCAATCCCGGTGCCGCATCGATTTTCCGGGCAATCGCCACAACCGGTTCGCCCCATTCGACACCGCAGCGCCCGGCACCGCAATCAATCTCGACGAGGCATTCGACGGTAACTCCATGACGAGCGGCGGCGGCGGAGAGATCGTCGACATTGCCCAGATCATCGACGCAAACCAGAACGCGGGCCCGTTTCGCCATGGCGGCCAGACGGTCGATCTTTTTCGGGTCGACAACCTGATTGGACACCAGGACGTCCTTGACGCCGCCCGCAACCAGGGCCTCGGCCTCAGATACTTTCTGGCAACAGACGCCGCAGGCCCCGCCGACCTCCATCTGGTAAAGGGCGATATCGGCCGATTTGTGCGTTTTGGCGTGAGCGCGATGCCGCACGCCCATCTTTTGCACGAAATCGCGCATCCGAGCGACGTTGCGCTCGAAAGCGTCAAGATCGACAATCAGCGCCGGAGTGCTCACATCGGCAAGTTCCATTCCGATAACGGCTGGAACGTTCAGGCCGACAACCGGCGCGTTGCTCATGTCATTCATGCCACTTCTCCATAGGTGTTCGGCAGGCCAAGACCCTGCATCCAGGGCAGCTTCGTCAGGTCGACATTGCCGCCGGTAAAGATGACACCGACGCGTTTGCCGGTGAACAACTCGCTGTTCTTCATGACTGCGGCGATCGCCACAGCGCTGGACGGTTCGATAACGATCTTCATGCGCTGCCAGACGAGATACATCGCCTGAGCAATCTCTTCCTCGCTGACGAGCAGAACATCAGCGACATGGTTTGAAACGAAGTGCCAGGTACGCGGACGCATGGAAACCTTGAGGCCATCCGCGATCGTCTGTGGTGCATCATCCTCGATGATGCGACCCTCCCGAAGCGAGCGATAGGAATCGTCCGCGTTGGCCGGCTCAGCCGCGTAGACCTTGGTCTGCGGCGAAACGGCCGACATGGTCAGGCTCGTGCCTGAGATCATTCCGCCGCCGCCGATCGGCGCAACGACGGCGTCGAGCGGACCCGCATCCTCGTGCAGTTCCAGAGAACAGGTACCCTGCCCCGCAATGACCCTGTCGTCGTTGTAGGGATGCACGAAATCGGCGCCGGTTTCGTCGATCACTTCCTTGATCATCGCCTCACGCGCCGCCGTCGACGGGTCGCATTCCAGAACGATGCCGCCATATCCGCGCACCGCGTCCTTCTTCACATCGGGAGCGGTTCGCGGCATCACGACCGTTGCCTTGATGCCACGCTGCCCCGCGGCATAGGACAGCGACAAGGCGTGATTGCCGGACGAATGGGTGGCAACGCCATATTTTGCCTTGTCACGGCTCAGACCGAACACCGCATTGGAAGCACCGCGCACCTTGAAGGCTCCGGCCTTCTGGAAGTTTTCGCACTTGAACAGCAGCTCGGCTCCCGTGCGGCCGTCGAAATAGCTGCTGGTCAGAACCGGCGTCCGGTGAATCCAGGGCCGAATGCGCTCATGCGCGGCTTTCACATCGTCAAAAATGGGAATGTACATGGGTCGCTTTCCTCAGGCAGCCTTGGGCGTGCCCATCTTGGTGGCATTTCCGGTGCTCCGGTAATAGTCCTGCGCGGCGGCAACTCCGGACCCCATCGAGATCGGGTAGTCCAGATCAGCCATGACCATCTCGGCCGTCGCGATGCCGGCCAGCGCCATCACATCGGTCATCATACCGAGATGTCCGATGCGAAACACCCTGCCGGCGACCTTTCCAAGGCCAACACCGAAAGCAACACCGTATTTGTCGGCCGCATGACTGACGACCCGGTTGCTGTCAAAACCGGCCGGCACACACAGGGCCGTCACCGTTTCGGAGTAGAGCCGCGGGTTGGCCGCGCACAGCTTCAATCCCCAGGCCGAGGCGGCACGCCGAACGCCTTCGGCAATCCGGTGGTGTCGGGCGAAGACATTCGGCAGCCCCTCCTCCCTAAGCATCTCGAGTGACACGTTCAGGCCCGCGATAATGGTGAGCGGCGGCGTATAGGGAAAACCGCCCTTGGCATTGGTGTCCAGCATGTCGCGAAAATCAAAAAAGCAGCGCGGGCAAGTCGCGGTTTCCATCGCTTTCAGCGCCTTGCGGCTGATGCCGACGATGGCGGCGCCGGTCGGCAACATGAACCCCTTCTGAGACCCGGTGACCGCCAGGTCGACGCCCCACTCGTCCATGCGGAAATCCATCGAAGCGATCGAGCTGACACCGTCGACGAACAGCAGTGCCGGATGACCGGCCGTATCGAGGGCTGCACGAACAGCCGCGATATCGCTTCGTACTCCCGTTGCTGTTTCGTTGTGGCAGACCAGGACAGCCTTGATGCGATGCTGACGGTCAGCGGTCAGCGCTTCCTCGAACCGATCCGCGGGTGCACCGTTGCCCCATTCCTCATCGAGGATTTCGACGTTCAGACCGTGCCGTTGGCACAAATCGATCCAACGGTGCGAGAACATGCCGTACCGAGCCGCGAGAACGGTGTCTCCCGGCGACAATGTGTTGGTGACAGCCGCCTCCCAACCGCCGGTTCCGCTGGCGGGGAACAGAACCACCTCACCGGTTTGGGTCTTCAACACCGACTTGAGGCCATCAAACAGCGGAGCGAACAATTCGCCGAACCGGGCCGAACGGTGGTCAATCGTCGGCACGTCAACGGCACGACGCAGTTTCTCCGGGATATTGGTGGGTCCTGGAATGAAAACCGGATTTTGATCGCTCATGGCCTTACCTCGAGAAAGTGTTCGCCCAAAATGCCGCCGCGAGCTCAAAATCGCAATTTTTTCGAAAAATTTTTTCATTTTTCGTTTTTAATCTTAATAGCTTGATTTTATTTGTTTTTTCTTATTTCATTTTGATTTTCAAAATTTTCTTTCAAGTCTTGAACTCATCGAACAATGCCTCATATTGTTGGGCATGAACGACGCATCCAGACCCCGCGGCAGGCCGAGGGGTGGACCGACCAACAAAGCGGTCACAAATGTTCGCGCTCTGGAGCGGGCTCTGCTCCTGTTGGGGATCATCGCCGACGCAGATAGTCTCAGTCTGACCGAACTGTCGCAACGCGCTGGCATGCCTGCCTCTACCGCGCATCGCTTGCTCGTGACGCTGCAGAATTTCGGCTATCTGGAATTTCGCGAGGACACACAGCAATGGTCGGTTGGCGTGGAGGCCTTTCGAATCGGTGGTTCCTTTGCAAGGCGCATCAAGGTGGTCGATGCCGGCCGGCCGATGCTTCGCGAGCTGATGGAGCAGACCGGCGAAACCGCCAATATGGCCATCGCGGACGATGGCGATGTCGTCTTTGTCTCTCAGGTGGAGACCCACGAGCCTATTCGCGCATTTCACAGACCTGGAACCCGAGCGCATATGCACGCGTCCGGCATCGGAAAAGCCCTTCTGGCGCATTTCGACCCGCCTGCCCTCGACCGGTGGATGCGCACCAAGGGTCTGGTTGCCTACACCGACAACACGATCAGGGACCCGCAAATTCTGCGGCACGAGATGGAAGCGACAAGAGCCAGGGGTTGGGCGATTGACAACGAGGAACGCACGCTGGGGATGCGATGCGTTGCGGCGGCAGTCTACAATTCGTTCGGAGAGGCCGTCGCCGGGATATCAGTATCCGGTCCAACGGTCCGCATTCCGGACGATGTTCTGACGGAATACGGCGTACTTGTTCGCCGCACCGCGGATCGCGTCACGGACAGCATTGGCGGGCTTCACCCGGGCCATCGATGAAAAGCTGATCCGTGTTGGCACCTGCATGGTGCGATCAACCAGTGACATTCTTCGCGATTTGGTCTTGGGCACCACCGCTTCGACCGACATCGTCATCAACGACTCGCACTTTGCTCTCCATAGCTGCGCGCCATTCGCCGAATTCGGCCTGCGCAGGGCGACTCTTCGCGAGAGCGAGAAGCATGCCTGAAGGCCATTGCCGAATTGTTCTCTTAAAGACGGTCTGAGGGGCATAACTATGTACAAAACTCCCTTCTGTACACGTTAAATTGCCCACAACCAGATCGTACTTTTCACACCAGTACTCGTATAGATTGTTTATCTGATTGTTATTATTGAGTTTTTTTCGACATCTTTAACTCATACTTAATGTGGACCTGTCAATTTTAGGGGGATTGGACATATTTTGGGGGTTAGTATGTTTTCCCGTTTCTCTGTATCGCGGCGCCTCGGCATCGCTCTCGCGGCACCATTGGTCGCATTGTTAGCTGTATCCGTCATTCTGATTGAAAGGTCATGGCGGGAAGCACAGTCGATGGACCATGCAGCTCTCATGGTTGAGACGGTTGCGGAAATTAGCGTGATGATAGACCTCCTGCAGGTCGAACGCGGGCAATCGGCGATTTTCCTTGGCGGCCGAGCCAGAGAGCCGCAGCCAGCGCTTTTAGAGGCGCGAAACCGGGTCAATGCGGAGTTGGAGCCGCTCAGGGCGCAGGAAGCCCGGTTGATGGCAGTCGGCGATGTGGACCTGAGTGAGACGCTGAAAAAATTTGAAGAAGGCGCGCTGGAACTCATCCAGGCGCGTTCGCAAATCGACAACCGTGAAATCACTCTTGCGGAGGCCATGGGCAAGTACTCCAAGGTCATCAAAGACGGCCTTCATATCGGGCATCACGTCGCGGACGTCATTGACGTCGGGCGGATCGCCGTTGCTGCCACCGGGATGGTCGATCTCGGTGAAGCAAAGGAACTCGCCGGACAAGAACGCGGATTCGTGGCTGGTGCAATTGCCGGCGGCAGTCTCACGAGCGAACAAATTGCGCGTATGCAATCCTTTGCGGCCATCCAGGATGTGCTGATCGATATCTTCATTCAGGAAGAACCAGTTGAGCGGCGGCCGCAATATATGGAGATGCTCGCCGTCCCTGAAATCGCTGCGATCGATCCGATGCGCGAAAAAATCCTCAATCCACTCACCGATCTAACGACAATCAAGGCATCCGACTGGTTTGCTGTTGCCAGTGGCCGCATTGGAGCCTTGTATGAGCTTGAGCAGACGGTCGCTCATCATCTGCAGGATGATGCGCGTGGCATGGCGGAGACGCGTCACACCGAAGTGTGGGGCCTCATAGCCTTCAACGTTGCTGCGTTGATTGGTGCAGTGGTCCTGGGCTTCTTCATGACCCGCAGTGTCACCCGGCCGTTGCATGAACTGAATCATGTCGTCGGTCAGATTGCGGAAGGAGACCTCGATACCAATGTCACCGGCACGGAACGCGGCGATGAACTCGGTGCGATGGCGAGGACCGTCCAAACCCTTCAAAAGGGCGCGGTTGAAAAAATCGCTGTAGAGGAAGCGGCTGCCAGCGAGCGCGAACAGAGCGAACAGGAACGCAATGATCGCGAAGCACAGAAGGCCAGCCAGGATGAGGCCGTGAACACAGTGGTATCTGCTCTTGCAACAGGCCTCGGAGAACTTGCCGGCGGCAATGTCGCGCATCGCATCGACGCACCCTTCGCCGGCGATCTCGACCGCATCCGGGTGGATTTCAACGCAGCTGTTGATGCTCTGGAAAGCGCCCTCGCCTCTGTCAGCTCGAGCTCCGAAGTCATTCAGGAGAAGTCGCGTGAGCTGCAGTCATCCGTAAATGACATGTCCATGCGGACCGAACAACAAGCAGCATCGCTTGAGGAGACGGCGGCTGCGCTGGATCAGATCACTGCCACGGTGAAAAATGGGTCCGAGCGGGCCGAAGAGGCTGGCAGGCGCGTTGCCGAGACCAATCGGGTGACTCAAACATCGTCACAGGTCGTCCATGAAGCAATCCAGGCGATGGAGAAAATCGAGACCTCGTCGCAGGAAATTGGCAGCATCATCGGCATGATCGATGAGATTGCCTTTCAGACCAATCTGCTCGCCCTCAATGCCGGCGTCGAGGCAGCGCGGGCAGGAGAGGCTGGCAAGGGCTTTGCCGTTGTCGCCCAGGAAGTTCGCGAACTGGCACAGCGGTCCGCCCAGGCGGCACGTGACATCAATGCCCTGATCGCAACATCGTCGGAAGACGTTGGAAAAGGCGTGAGCCAGGTCCGCGAGACCGGCAGTTCCCTTGAAAAGATCGCAACACAGATGAGTGAGATCAACAAGGACATCGACACGATCGTCAACAACGCTCGCGAGCAGTCCGCCGGTGTTTCCGAGATAAACACGGCGATCAATCAGATGGATCAGATGACCCAACAGAATGCCGCGATGGCTGAAGAGACCAATGCGGCCAGTCACAATCTGAGCTCAGAAGCCGACGCCCTTAAGACGCTGGCGCAGCGGTTTCGTCTTTCGGACCAGCGGCAGCAGGAAGCGGCTGATGGACCGTCACAGTGGGACGAAGAACGGCTGTCGGCCTAGTCTTCATCGCAGGCAAATTAACGAAGGGGCTGCAACCAGGTTGCGGCCCCTTTTCCTTGTCCCGAGGACGGCTCCTGACAACAGGCTGTCAGGATGGATATGCTTTTATTCCGACCAGTCCACGAGGTTTCAGGAGCCCGTTCTTTGCCCGAACCATTCAAGAACTTTTTCAACCCGACCATGATCAATCAAATGGCGGGGCATTTGCAAAAGCAGAATAGTGCATTTGATAGCCAACGTTTCGTTGATCTCGCGACGGATGGTCTGGATGCACTTGAGCTCAAACAAAGGTCGAACCACATTCTGGCCGCGCTCGAGCAGACGCTTCCGCGGGAATTCGTCGATGCCGCCAATCTGATGGTCGATGCGCTGCATCCTGAAGACGGCGTCGATTTGTCGGGCCAGACCATGGACAACCACGGCATCCGCGGCTGGGCTGTCATGCCGATGGCTGACTATGTCGGTCGCCACGGTATCGATCATTTCGATTTCAGTATGGACGCCCTTAAGGAGATGACCAAACGATCAAGCTCTGAGTTTGCCGTACGTCCGTTCATCGCCCACGATCAGGAACGCGCCATGCGCCATGTGGAACGGTGGGCAACGGACCCGAGCTACCATGTGCGGCGGCTGGCGTCGGAGGGTTCCCGACCTCGCCTGCCCTGGGGCATGCGTCTGAACGCCTTCATCGAAGACCCGTCACCACTGCTTCCGGTGCTTGAGAGGTTGAAGGACGATCCGGAGGAATATGTGCGCAGGTCGGTTGCCAACAACCTGAACGACATTGCCAAGGACCATCCGGACCTGGTCGCTTCGATTGCCGCCGAGTGGCTTGACAGTGCACCAAGCCGCGACCGACAGCGTCTTGTGCGCCATGCCTGCCGGACGCTGATCAAGCAGGGGCACAAGGCCACCATGGAGGCGTTCGGATACGGTGAGCCGTTGGTATCGCTCGGCGCACTGACGCTTGATATCGACAAGATTCGCGTCGGTGAGGCCGTGACCATCAATGCCCAACTGCGATCGGAATCCGACAACACGCAAGAACTGGTCGTCGACTATCTGGTCCACCACCAAAGGGCAAACGGCACGACCTCTCCCAAGGTCTTCAAATGGAAAACGGTCACCCTGCCCCCGCGCGACACGGTCGGTCTGGAAAAGAAACATGCGATGAGGCCGGTGACGACGCGCACATATTATCCCGGCACTCATGCCATTGAAATTCAGGTTAACGGCCAAAGCCTCGGCCGGCGCGAGTTTGATTTATCTGTTTGATTGCGGTTGGCCTGCCGCGACCGGATCGTCGGTGCTGCTGCATTCCGGCTTAGGGACTGGTCTTCTGTTCCTTGCCGGCGAGTACCGCGACCGCTTTGTCCATCAGTTTATCGTTGTCCTTGACGAAGTTGCGACCGTATTGGCGTATCTCATCGATATTGTCGTCGGACGGATCGAAGCTACTGGAATTTGGAGGTATCTCGGGAACCAATTCGATCGACACCACCTCGATGTTCGAATCGAAACCGGCATGTCGCTCCAGCGTTTCAAGGCTCACTCTCTGTTCGCCCTGATAGATCATCCGAAAAATCGGCACGAACCACTGCATGATACCGCCATCGATGGCCGTTTCATTCGGTATGGAAAAGTCCCGTTTGGTTCCCAACGAAACGATCACGAACTTCTTGAGATGTGGAAGGTTAGACCTGGCGTGCAGATAAGCCATTTCTCCCGGGGAATTGAGGATCAGCGCCGGGTCGCCGTAAAATCCCCCGTCGGCGCCTTCTCCCGTCAGGACCACAGCCGGAAATATGGTGGGCACACTCGTAACCGCCGACAGCACCGATCTCTGGTAAAGGTTGGCCTCTGTGGCGTCCCAGTTGCGAAACAGTTTGAGGCCGCCACTGGCTTGAGAATAGGTGGGAAACATGGCCGGGCGTAACAACTCGTTAAACCGGTTGTCCTGGAAGATTTCCTTGGCAACCGCAATCCTGCCCTCGTTGCGAAGCGCCGGACCGAAGAAACCGAAGCCCGTCAGAATCCGGTGGTAGGTCGGCACATCAAGGATGCGTTTGGCAAAATCCGTGTAGACATCAATCGCTTCCTCGGCTGTGCTCGGCTTTCCCGTTTTTTCATTGGGATGCAGTAGCAACGTGGAGATGATCGCGCCGGTGGAAGCCCCCGCGAAGAAGTCGAACAACTCGTAAACGGGCTTCCCGGATTGCTCTTCGAGGGCTTTGAGAACTTCCAAATCCGCAAGCCCGAATAGCGCTCCACCCTGTATGGAAAGGATGCGGATCGTGTCCGGTTCGTCGGTCTTCCATTCCAGCGGATCGCCAAAATCGGATCGCTCCGGCCAGCCGACTATCTCGGCCTGATAGTCAGCAACGCCGCGGCTATAGGTGTAGGCAGCGATGACATACAAAAAGAGCGCCGCCGAAAGACCCGCGAGCAACCACACGCACATCCGCAACAGTTTGCCCATCTGAAACTCCGCCATTACCTTTCATCGATCGGCTGCTGCAAACTATAGCCATATCGCTGCGGCCGATCACTCAAAATCAAGTCAGAGAAAACACTAGCGTCGAATGTGATTAAGCGATTGCAATGATGCGATGTCGTGGCGGATCAAAACTGCTGGCAGCCGGTTGCAGCCGGCATCCGATGAGCGGCGAACACGTATCGGAGCGACAACCGTGACAGCTGCGATTCGGCTCGATGCCTTTCGGACCGCAGGAGGGAGACTGATGGGGCGCAACGCAAAATCGACGCCGACGATCTATAACCTCGTCAACGCGATGTGAAGACCAATGGTGGGACCAGGCGAACCTGCGAGTATCGTACACGCTCGCATTTTCTGCTAGGAGCACCCCCAATCGAAAACCACATCCCAGTTGAGGACCATGACACAACAGCCTCTTTACGATCAGCTTACCGCATTCGACCTTTTCAGTGACCTAACACGCGAAGACGCGGCCAATGCCGCAGACTACTTTGTTCACCGATCCTATCGCGAAGGCGAGCACATCATAACGGCCGGCGGGGACGAAACCGATGTCTTCTTTCTGTTGTCCGGATCGGTTCGGGTCGTTACCTATTCGATCATCGGCAACGAGCTCGAACTGACCCGCTTCAAAGCACCAGGCTATTTTGGCGAACTGACGGCTCTTGACGACGACTATCCGCGGTCGGCCGAGGTCATTGCCTTGGAACCGAGCACATGCCTCGCGATGAAAGGCACCGATTTCCGCAAGTTCCTGCTGCAAAATCCTCCGGCACTTATGAAGGTAGCTCAGAGGCTGGCGAGGCAGGTGCGTGAATCCAACATCGCCGTGATCATGAACACGACGATATAGGTTTTCGTTGAGGCTGGCTGAGGGGTGCCGGCCTCTGCATGCGGCGGGCGCTCCAGGTTGGGCACTTGCCACACAGCTAAATCAGGCACGATTTTCATCAAAGAAAATTTGTATTACTATTTGAATTTATTACGTTTTTTTAAGGAGAACGCTTGCATGCGTCTCCCGATTGTGATCTCTGTCGATCGGCCTCGTGGGCTCCTTCACCCCTACTATCTACGGAGACGCGAGCGCTGCCCCTACGGCAATCGGCCACTGCGATAAAGCCGCGGGGCACGGACCGGCGCCCCAACGGTTGCCAGGAAGGTGGCTGAGGCTCCGGTCCGTTGTTTCATCGAAGAGAGAAAGATTGAAACACGATCGGACATGCGCGACCGACGGGAGGAAACGGCATGAATGCGAATATCGAACTGACCGCCACGATTTTCGACCTGACGATGGCAATCGTTTTCGGGCTCGCCATTTTGTGCTTTATGCTGCTGATGACTCCGGAAGACAGCCCGGACCTTGAGGAACTGCCACGCTACAAACGGCGAGTTTATCTGGTTGGATCGGCGGCGGCCGTTTCCGGAATAGCTCTGCTCCTGTTCCTGCGAAGCACATTGGCTCCCCTGACGGACTGATCCTGGAAAATAGGTAGGGCTGAAAACCTTTGGGCAGATCATAAGAAGCGGACGCCAAACAGCAGGACGCGAAGTCGCCGGCCATAACGGCGAAGTACGCCCACGCTGTTGACGATGACATCAGGCCGGCAACGAACACCGCCGAAGACCGACGTCGTCAATCTGCGGCGCCATCAAAGAGATCTCGGAAGTCAAGGGCGGAACAACGCTAAAACATCCGTGGGACTTTTCGTGGGATTTATGGTTCCGAATCGGGCAACAGTCCATTCCGTTCCCATTTTCTTCTCACGATCACAAAAAACCGCTTGCGCTGAAACCGCTCTAAGACTAGAGAAATCAGGCCTTTTCGGCAGGTCGGAGCGTAGCGCAGCCCGGTAGCGCACTTGACTGGGGGTCAAGGGGTCGTGGGTTCGAATCCCGCCGCTCCGACCATTTTTCAAAGGGTCCATTCCGGTCACATCGGTATCCGGTTCGCGTCACGATGCGACTGTCTTGGCCGCCGTGATCCCCTTAATCTGTCGTTTCCCAACATCATTCTTCCATGCCTCGCTGGCCGGTGGGTTGCGTTTTTTTCAACCGCTTGCGGGCAGATGTTGACGAAACATTAATCTCAAAATCAAGAAGGCGGGCTCCGAGCCCGCTGCACCATTCGGTTGTCATATTCATCGGACCACAATCTGGCTCGCCCAGCCAACCGACGCCTCTGTGTCGTTGGCGATCACTCGAACCGACAGATCGCGAGGGAGCCGATGACCGCTTACGCCACCTTCAAGGAACTGATTACCGGCTATATCTACGAGTTCAATGATCCCTGGCCGCGATACTCCTTCGCGACCGGTTATGTTCCCAATGGAACCTTCATCATCCAGCCGGTGGACACGAGCAAGACAGTGCTTGAGATCGGCGACAAGTTCACAGTCACGGCTTCAAATCCGGACAGTGGCATCCCGACCTCCACCTGGACATTCCACGGGCAAGCTCCGGATCCCCAGAACAACAAGGAGCCCGGCATTTGGGGCTTCAACGACGACGGCAGCATCACCAAATACCAGTATTTTTCAAATGGCAGCTGGATCAGTGGCGAAACCATGCCCGATTGGGTCAACAACGTCACGCCCACCAACAGCTATACGCTGCCGCTCAGCGGAAATCCGCCGACCACCGTCACCACCGAGATCTGGTGGCAGCAACCCGAGTTCGATCTGGACACGCCTCCATTGCTCGATCCCACGGAATTTCGGGACGGGGAAGAACAAACAAGCGTCAACGGAGTTTTCGATCAATCCCTGTTGGACGGTGACGGCACGCGCGAATTCGGTTTCTCGATCCTGGATGCTGGATACGCCGCTTTCGACAACAGCCTTGGTATCTACGAGATCGACGGCAACGGAAACATCGTCGATGTGCAGCTTCTCTTCGCAGATGTCAAAAACACCTACACGCCGCTGCTGACCCGCGAGGTTGAGGACGGCAACTCGCTGGGCTTCTTCATTCTTCAGGATGCCGCCGACTTCATCGGTGGCGTTGATCCGGAAGCCGAGCTCAGCTTCATTAACGCGGCAGGCAGAGCTGCCAATGTTGCCGATGGATCAGATCTGCATTTCGCGATCAACGGCGCCAGCGCTGGGTTGACCGCCTACCACAGCTACGACGCGGCGCTTAACGCCGATGGCGTTCAGCATGCCCGGTCCGGCGTCAACGACCTGGGGTATATCATCGGGTTCGAGGACCTGACCGGCGGTGGTGATCGCGACTTCGAAGACGTCGTTGTTATGGTGGAGATCCTATGATGCAGGGACGGAGCCGCTGTTCGCATAATGAAGGACGCTGCACCGGGAACCTGTCGGCATAAGCTCGCACGACCACGGTCTGCCTTCTTCCGCCTGCTTGTCGTCGATGACAAAGATCGGATAGGCTTGTGGATTGCGCTGTCGGGAGGACGACCAAGCGCAGTTCGGAAGGAGGCTCGCCATGAAAAAGAGCACACGCAAAGACCGCCGCCGGCACGCCGTTCGTGCCGCCAATGAGAAAAAGCGAAAAGCACGCAAAGCGAAAAAGGAAAAGGCCAGCTAGCCTGGTAGCTGGTCGAGTACCGACGTTCACGGTCGATACGTCCACGATTCTGCATGGACAACGCAAAGCTGATTCAATTGTTGAAAGTCGATCGTGAATCGCAATCTGCCGGAACGGCAGCCCGAGTCACGACGGGTATGTCGGCTGGCCAATCCTTGCCACAAATCAGCCGCAAACACTGGCGTGACCACATTCTATGGTTGCACTCCTGCACCACCCTGGATCTGACCAAAAGCACTCATTGCAGGCCATATCGTTGATTTAATTCAGACCTTTTGGTCGGTTGCATCTGTAGCGGCAAGAGTCAAAAAATTCCCATATGCCGCTATTTTCTCTATGGTATTTTTTTTCAATACCCCCTATATTGAAGCCCTGTCCACTACCGGACGCACATGCCGGCCGATGGTTCACCATCCCTGCGACCTCTGGTCACGACCATCGGCCGGTTTCGTGCTGCGCACTTCGGGAACGTGTCCCATAGGTTGATTCCCGGATCCAACCGGCGCGTCTGAATTCTTGAAATTCCTCGGTTTTTCCAACGCACGATTGGCAATAGGCACCAGGACCGGGTGGATCAGTCGGCATCACCGATCAGACGTTGCCACCATCCGACATCATGCCACTTGCCAAACTTGAAACCGACTTCACGATAAACGCCGATCTGGTGAAACCCAACGGACTCATGCAGGCCCACACTCGCCGCATTCGGAAGCGCTATCCCGGCAAATGCCGCGTGGTATTTGCTGTCTTGGAGCTTTTTGATCAGATTCAGGTAGAGTGTCCGACCAATGCCGTTTCCACGAGACCCTGCTTCAACATAGGCCGAAACGTCTACAGACGTGCGATAGGCAGCGCGGCTCCTATGAGGACTGGCATAAGCGTAACCTGTTACTCGACCGGCTTGTTCAGCGACGAGGTAAGGATAGGAACGAGTGATCGTCGCGATGCGATTTGCCATTTCGTCAACCGAAGGAGGCTCGTCCTCGAACGAGATCGCGGTTTCGGATACGATCGGCGCATAGATCGCCTGGATCGCTCGCGCGTCTTCTTCGCGGACGGCACGTATGTGAACAGTATCGGAGCCCATTGCGGAGTCACTCGGGAATCAGGTGATGATAGGATAGACTATCAATCAAGGGCTGACAGACCCATCGGAACCATCGGCGATCCGCTGGAATCGATAAAAACGGCCACATCCTCTGCGGTTTGCGGGAGCTTTCCGGAAACGACCCTGAAACCGAAGGAAAGCGTTGATCCGTCATATTCGGCAGTCAGCAATTCTAGGACAATCGGCTCGTCATCGATCTGACCTGGCGTGGTAACAGCAGCATTCGGCGGATCATTCTTGAAACTATCAGGAGAATCATCGCTCCAAAGAGCGGCAAATTCGTGATGCCGGAGATGGCCGGCACTGCGCTGCGGGCGATCGGTAAAATAGTAAGTCGATGGCGTCAGACCGGACAGCACCAGTCGATCGCCGTTGGTCGTTGCGTTCCGGGCTTGCTGGACGAAGAGATAGCGTGGAGATTCCGGCGGTGGAACCGGAACAAGAACCGTTTCATTTTCAGATTCTTTGCCGCGCAGCACGTCGCCCGTCCGCTCAATCCCCTTCCCGATTGCATCGCCGGTGTTTTCTGCGCCCTTGGCGATCGCCTCACCGGTTTTCTGGGCTCCTTTTTTGAGAGCGTTGCCGGCATCTTGAACCGCGTCCCCGAATTTTCCCAGTGTCGACTTCTGTGCGGACACGGTGACCGTTCCAGCCAGCACTGCCATAACCGCAACGCAAAACACCGTTTGATACCATCGGAACATGCTCAGTTTCCTTTGAAGATCCGCCGCACAATCGCGGTCGACTAAGACCATGATCCGGGCGATTTGATGATCGATCGTAATTGTGACCAAAAAACCACAGTGAAGCGGCTGTTGCGAGATACGGCCTCTGCCACGAGGGCGCATCGCCCGGTTTGCCTTATTTCGGACAGATTGTGCCGTAACGGCACCCGTGTCGTTGGCCTGACACGAACATGGAGAGGCTGCGACCAAAACAAAAGACATGCGTTGCCGAATGACCGGCAACATGGGCGAGACAATCAAACATGATCCGAAACCTTACCTCCACATTGCTGGCTGCAGCGCTGCTGTTGTCAGGAAACCATTTCACCCTGTCGGCTGCGATGGCCAACTCCGCCGCGGCGGAACGTACGATGGTTGCGGCAAAATCCCATGTGAAATTTGAGCGCCTGCCGGGCTACAGCAAAGGTCAGACCAACATCGCCAACAAGATCGCCCGCAAGTTTGCGGCGGCCGGCTATGGCCGCGCCCAGCAAATTGCTGCGGTGTCAGTCGCGATTCGCGAATCCACCCTGAATCCGAAAGCCCACAACCGCGGCTGCAACTGCTATGGACTGTTCCAGATGAACAGAAGCAATGGCCTCGGGCGAGGACACAGCACCGCCAATCTGACCAATCCGGACTACAACATCCGCCTGATCATCGGCGAGGCAAATCGCTTCAAGAGTTTCAGGAATGCCAAAACAGTCGATGCTGCGGTGAGTGCCTTTGTGCGTCATGTGACGCGACCGGCAAGAAAGTCCAGCGTGATCAATGCAACGATCCGCACCGCGCGGATGGTAGAAAAGGCCGTGGCCAATCGCAGGCTCGCCGCTGCAGATTAAGGCGGCCGTCCACTTCGCAAGACACCCATAATTAAAATTTACCAACAATTGGAATTGATCGCTCCGGCGGTTCAAGACCCGCATCGCATGCGTTAGGCTTGCATCGGGTGCCTTGATATTGCGTGCGTGCTTGGAGCGCTGGCTCATGCTGCGGTTGTTGGTGGACTTCCTGTCCGGGATCATTCGGGTGCTGGCGATCGCTTGTATCGCCGGCGGGGCTTTTGCCGGCTACATCAATGCGCCTTCGCTGGAGGTCGAGCCTTGGGCTGGCGCTTTAATCGGCTTCGCTGCCGGATTCCTTGCGGCATCCATCGGAGCCGGACTGATCGCCTGCGTCATTCTCATCGAGAACCACCTTCGCATCCTCGCCGATGCCGAAGTGGCTTCCCGCAGGACGGCAGCGACGATTACCAAGGAAGAACCAAAGGTCGAACCGGAAGAAACGGACATCGAGCGAGCCGAGCGCATCGCCGCCTATACCCGCAAGTACCGCAGCGTCAACTACGATCCCGCCCGTGACCGGCGCATGCTTGCCGGCAGCAGGTCTTCCAACTCTGACGCGAAAGACGACCACGAACCTCCGACCACCGCACCCAACTGACTGACCGCATCACCCGATCAATCCCGGCAGCCACAAAACAATCTGCGGAGCTGCGATCAACACCGCTATCGTTGCCGCGTCGGCGACGAAGAACGGAGTTGCACCTCTGAAGACGTCCTGAACTGAAATGTCGGGGCGCACACCCGCGACAACAAAACAGTTGAGGCCAATCGGTGGCGTGATCAGGCAGAGTTCGGCCATCTTGACCACCAGGATGCCGAACCAGATGGCACAGCCGGTTGCCGACATGCCGAAGGCACTGTCTGCGGCCGCGACATCCGCACCGCCGTTCAGGGCAATGACCGCGGGGTAAACGACCGGCAGCGTCAGCAGCAACATTCCGATGGCATCCATGAACATGCCAAGCACAGCATAGGCAAGCAGGATCAGGATCAGGGTCAGCATCGGGCTTTGCTCGAGCGACGTTATCCAGTCCGAAAATGCACCCGGCAGATCGGCAAAGCCGAGAAAGCGAACATAGACCAGTACGCCCCAGATGATGGTAAAAATCATCGCTGAAAGTTTGGCGGTTTCCAACAGCGACTGACGGAACTGTTGCCAGCGCATGCCACGAAACAGCGCCATGCAGAACACCACGAACGCGCCCAGCGCTCCGCCCTCGGTCGGTGTACCCCAGGCATCGCCGCCGAACGGGTTGTAGATAAAGCAGATGATGATGACCACGACAAAAACGATGGGCAGAGCCGGCGGCAGGGAGCGTAAACGTTCGCCCCAACCGAAGCCACGGACCGGCGGGCCGAGGCGCTTGAACGCCACTGCCATGAACACCACAAGCCCGCCATAGATCAGCGCCGAAACCGCACCCGGCACGAAGCCGGCTAGAAGCAGCCGACCCACATCCTGTTCAACGATGATGGCGTAGATCACGAGAATCGCCGACGGCGGGATCAGCGATGCGAGCGTTCCGCCGGCAGCCACAACACCAGCGGCGAAGCGCCGGTCATAGCCGAGGGCGAGCATCTCCGGTATGGCAATGCGAGCGAACACCGCGCTGGTGGCAACAGACGCTCCCGATACGGCGGCAAAGCCGGCCGTGGCAAAGACCGTCGCCACGCCCAGGCCACCAGGCAGCCAGCCGACCCAGCGTTTTGCCGCTTCAAAAAGCGCCTTGGTCAGCCCGGCATAGTAGGCCAGATAACCAATCAGGATGAAGGTTGGGATGAGCGACAAGGCCTGCGATGTGATCTTCGAATGAGGCACCTGGCCGGCGGTCTTCACGGCCACCGTCAACGCCCAGGAAAACGAAGCCGGGTCGTAGCCTTTCTTGGCCCAGAATATCCAGACGAGCCCGACCAACCCGGCAAGCGCCGCTGCGAAGGCAACCCGCATGCCCAAAATAACCATGACCAGCATAAAGGCCGATACGACCAGGCCGATATCGATGGGTTCCATCAGCCCCTCTCCCCATTGTCGAAGCCTGAAACGGTGGCGGCCTCCTCGGCTGCCTGAGTGGCAGCATCCTCGATGAGCGGAACGGCGACCGGTCGGCTCGTGCCAGTACGCAATGCTCGGCCATAGCCCCAAAGCTGCAGCAGCAGCCGCAGGCTCAGAACGGAAAAGGCGATCGGCGCCAGAAGTTTGCCGGGCCACAGCGGAATCCCGATATCCATCGAACTGTCGCGGCTCCACAAAGGTGCCGCAAAGTCGAAGGATCTCTCGAAATGGGCGTATGCGCCCCAGGTCAGGAGCAGCATCAGAACAAGCATCGCCGCCGTCGACAGCACCTCTGCCGCCCACAGCGGACGGCCCGTCAGAAATCCGATGACCAGGTCCATGCGGATATGGCCGCCCAGGCGTTGGGTATACGATACGGCGACGAAAGCGATGAGCGGCATTGCCTGCTCGATCCAATCGACATAGCCGGGCAACGGGCTGTTGGCGAAATTGCGACCGCTGACGCTCACCACCGCCAGCAACATCAGTGAAAACACGGCAAGGCCGCCAAGCAGTGCCAATTGACGCTCAAT
This sequence comes from Hoeflea sp., assembly GCA_965228435.1. Taxonomy (GTDB): domain Bacteria; phylum Pseudomonadota; class Alphaproteobacteria; order Rhizobiales; family Rhizobiaceae; genus Hoeflea_A. Next base: position 7,263,651 of record OZ245818.1, read on the forward strand.
GCGGAACAATGCCCGGTCGCATCGGCTCAGCAGCGAATTGTCCTGCAGGATCGAGGATTCAGCAGCCATTTTTTCCTCCCCAGGGCGAGAACCGCAGCGAGTGCATTTCGCCGCGGTTCTGCAGTCGCCGTCAGTTTGCGGAAATGGTGCTGACCGTCAGGTCGTAGAGTTCCTGGGCAGGCAATCCCCGGGCCTTATTCTCTTCGATCCAGGCTTGTGCCGCAGGACCGGCGACGCGCTGGCGGAAGTCATCGAGTTCCGCATCGCTGTAGGTCACCGCTTCGATACCCTTGTCTGCCAGCGCAGGACCCCAGGCATCCATGGTCTTGCCATTGTAGGTCTCGACGTAGTGCTGCAAGGCCTCATCGACCGAGCCGAGCAAGGCATCGCGGTGCGCATCGGAAAGATCGTTGAGCGCGTCGGTGTTGACCACGACCGGGCAGTTGACTGTCCCCGGATTGAGGTTGGTCGTCCACCAGTTGGCGCTCTCTACTGTACCGAAAGCCATGTGGGCATGGGGAGCGAAGGCCACCGCCTTGACGACCCCGGAATCCAGCGCCTGGCGCACCTCTGATGCGGACATCGACGTTGGAACGGCGCCGACCGCCGCCATCGCCTTACCGATGCCGCCCGTCGCGCGAACGGTCAGTCCGTCATAGTCCTTCAGCGCCTTGGGAGGCGCTCCAACACCGGCAATGTTGTACTGCGGCAACGGTGACGGCATCAGCAGAGTCGCGTTCCACCGGGCCAAGTCTTTTTGGGTCGCTGGATGTGCATAAACAGCCATGGAGACCTCGATTTCCTTCTCAAGGGAATCGACCCCGAGGAAAGGCAGTTCGAGCACTGTGATCGACGGATTCTTGTCGGCGTGGTAGCCGGCACAGAATTGGGCCATCTCGAAAGCACCAATTGAAATGCCGTCGAGATTCTCGCGGTTCTTTGACAGGCCGCCGTAAGAAAGGTTGAGCGTGAATTCGCCATTGGTCTTGGCGGCAACGAGTTCGGCCAGCTTCTCGACATGCTCGGTAAAGGCGCGCCGTTTGCCCCAGAGCGAAACGTTCCATTCGGCAGCGGCGGCCTCGCCGACCAGCAAGACCGACAGGGCGATGGCGGTGGTGTATTTGAGAAAATTGCGATGCATGGTGTCCTCCCGACTGCAGATGCGCAGCGACGGCCGCGCGGCGACGGGACACTGCCATGGCTATGGGTGCAAATTCTTCGATGTAATCCGCAGGACGGCTGTCATTGTGCCCTGCGGATTTCCGCAAGGCCCCCGGCCATGTTCTAAATCAACTCTTCGCGGTCGATGTTGAGCTTGACCAGCTTTTCGTTGAGGGTGCGACGTCCGATGCCCAAAGCCTCCGCCACCGCATCCATTCGTCCACCATGGGCGATGAGGGCCTTACCGATAATCTGCCTCTCGAATGCTGCCACCGCCTCGCGCAATGTGTCCGGGATGTCGCTGGTGTCCTCTGACGTCGCCAGCGCTTCGGCAACTGATCCGAGACCGCGACGAGCAGCCAGAATCCGACGTTCGGCGACGTTGCGCAACTCGCGGACATTGCCTGGCCATTCGTGCGCCAGCAGCGCCGCCAGGTCATCATTGGTCAGCTCTGGCGAAACAATTTCGTAGGTTTCGGCCAGCGTGTGCAAGAAGTGCGTGAACAGCAAAACGATGTCGTCGCGCCGGTTGCGCAGGGGTGACAGGGTGAGCGAAAGGGCGCCAAGCCTGTAGTAAAGGTCAGGCCGCAGTCGTCCGTCCTCAATCGCCATCTGCGGATCGATCGATCCTGCCGACACGACCCTGACATCAACCTGTCGGGTATCCGTTTTGCCGACCGGCGCAATCTCGCCGCTCTCAAGCGCACGCAACAATGCCCCCTGTTGATCCATCGACAACGCTTCGAATTCGTCGAGAAACAATGTTCCCCGGTCGGCTCGGACGAAATAGCCGGCTTCACCTCCCGTCGGGTCGCCAAACAGCAGCCGCTCGAACTGCTGCACCGGCAGCGACGCGCAGTGAACGGCCACGAAGGGCCCGGCGCAACGCGGACTGAGATTGTGCAGAGCACGAGCCACGACCTCCTTGCCCGTTCCGGTCTCGCCCAGCAGCATGACGGGAGATTGGTGTAAAGCGGCATCCTGTACCTGGGCGCGCAGGTCGGACATCGCCCGGGTTTCGCCCATCAGGGTGCGGTCGAGGCCGGACAAATCAGCCAGGCGGGCACGCAGGTTGTGATTGTCCTGTTTCAGCCGATGGCTTTGTGCTGCCTGCTTCAACACCGTTATCAGCCGTCCGGGATGATAGGGCTTTTCAAGGAAATTGTGGGCGCCCTTGCCCATCGCCTCGACCGCCAGCGGCACGTCGCCATGGGCCGAGATCAGCACCACCGGCAGATCCGGGTAGAGTTCACGGGTGGTTTCCAAAAGATCGAGCCCGGACAATCCCGGCATGCGCATATCGGTCAACACCACATCCGGAAGCGAGCGCGACATGGCGGTGAGCGCGTCACTTGCCCTGAAATGGGCTTCAACTTCGAAGCCGGCTTTGTCCAGCAAAAGCGAGAGCGAGTCGCGCACCGTCCGGTCGTCATCGATCAGTAGCACTCTAAGGGCTTGCATTGCGGACCTTACTGCTGCCGGCTTCGCCGAAAACCGGCATCATTATCGTGAAGATTGCGCCGCCTTCAGGGGCGTTGTTTATCTCCATCTGCCCTTCATGCTCCTTGAGGATGGAAGCGGAGATAGACAATCCGAGACCCATGCCGGTGCCGGATGGTTTGGTGGTGAAGAACGGATCCTCCGCGCGCTCGAGTGCCGCATCATCGAGGCCTGGACCGTTGTCGGCAACGCTCAACCGCGCGAGGTTTCCGTCACTCGTCAAACGCATGCGGATTTGCGGGTTTTCGTTGCCGGAAACCGCATCGAGTGCGTTGCGGATCAGGTTGACCAGAACCTGCTCGATGCGCAACGCATCGCCGAAGACCCACACCGGATCGTCGCCAAGCTGCTGCGACCATTCCACCCCTGCCGCCGATAGGTCCGGTTTCATCAGGTCCAGCACGGGCGCGACCACATCGCGGAGATCGAAGCGGCTAAGCTTGTTGGGTTGAGCCCGGGCAAAGAACCGAAGCTGCCCGGTGATATGTTCCATTCTGGCGGCAATGCCGTTGAGGTGGTCGACCAGCTCCCTCGCCTCGCCATCGATGCCACTGCCCGGCAGGTCGGCCGTTGCCAGATAGTTGCGCATTGCAGCGATCGGTTGACCCAGTTCATGGGTCACGGATGCGGATAGCTGCCCGAGCGCTGCCATCTTGCTGACCTTCTGCAGCTCGCTTTGTGCCAGTTCCAGCCGCTGCTCAGCTGCCTTTCGTTCATCGATCTCGGCCTCCAGCCGGCGGTTCAGTTGCTGCAGGCCGCGCCGCTGCTGCTGCGAGGCGAACAGCGCGCTTCGGATCCGCTGAGTGCGCACAAGCAAAAATGCAACGCTGGCCAGCAACAAAACTGCCGCCGTCAAAAGGACGGCCTGCCAAGCCTGTCCATTGATGCGATCAAACGGCGTCAGATAATGCAGATTCCACCCCAGATGACCAACTGGCCCTACCGATTGCAGGTAGCGAACCCCATCGATTGTAACCTCGCCAGCACCGCCAGAGATATCAAGCGGTTCCAGCGTTTCGTTGCCGAATTGCCGTTCACCGGCGATCTCTTCCCGCACTTCGTCTGAAAGCGGCTCCAGGGTCCGATAGGTCCATTCGGGGTTTGAGGCGAGAATAGCGACACCGCGTGGATCCACCGCCAGCAGCGTTTCGCCACCCTCGCGCCAGGCACGAGTGAGCGACGTCAGATCGACCTTCAAGGCGATAACGCCGGCAATCAGTCCAGGCCCGCCATAAACAGGCTCGGCAATGAAAAAGCCAGGTTCCTGGGTTGTCGCGCCGATGGCGAAGAAAACCCCGCGCAATCCCGTCAGCGCCGATTTGAAATATGGCCGGAAGCCGTAGTTGTTGCCAAGGAAAGTCTTTGGTTCGGACCAGTTGGAAGCGGCAATCGTCAAACCCTGCCGGTCCATCAGATAAATCGCGTCCACCCCGGCCTCATCCGTGAAACTCTCAAGGCGCCTGTTGAGCTCGTTGTTTTCGGACCGATCTGTGCCAGCAATGACCGAAGGGTCCCGGGCGAGGATGAAAGGCAGGTGCTGGTGTTCTTCCAGAGCCGAAACCAGAGTTGACAGGTACAGCGTCAGTCGGTCGGCGGCGCGCCGCGACTCCGCGGCAATCGCATATTGCTGCGCAAGCCAGAAAACGGACCCGAGCACCATGGCGACAACGAGCAGACTCAATATCAGCAAACCCGGCCGGCGCCTGCCTTTGCTCGCTCTGCCCGTTCCGCTGGTCGTGTCTTTCACACTGCCGATGGCGGGCTGTATCTCGGTTCTGATGCTCTCGCGCATTCCGCCCTTATAATGGGCCACGGGGCGGTCGACCAGAACCAGCCGCAGCTTCGACTACGCGGCGCGAACCGGCTGACGTAGAACAGTCTTGAGTTTCTCCGGCGCAGTTTTTCTCGGGTCGCCGAGATAGATTTCATGGTGGTGCCCCGCTTCAACAAGGCCGTTTTCCGGCAGGAATTCAGAGTGCAGCCGCTTCAAGGTCGGTCCCTCCTCCGAATAGGGACCGATATGCATGATCTGCACAGCCTGCCCTTCGTCGTAGCTCTTGAGCTGCAGCGCCGGAAGCGCCGGTAGATCAGCGGATTTCTGTACCACGAGACGAATTTCCTCGACGTCATCGTGCAGGATCCACTCCGGTTGCATGATCATCACCGTCCACTGCCAAGCGTCCTTGTCTCCGGTCAGGAAGACATCCATATCGTCAGCCCACCACAGTGCCTGGAGCGGAGGAACGACGTAATCGCGGCCGTATTTCGACTTCGATAGAAACTTCAGTTTGAAAGCCATGGGATAGAGCGCCGCGAGCGCGCGGGCATATTCGCACTCGGCCTCGGAGTCGGGAGCGCCTTTTCCGTCGACCATCAGAAACTGTAGCGGAGGTACATCGACCATGGAGAAATCCTTTGCCGACGGCGCGAACAGTGTTTTCATCGTCTTCTTGAAGTCAATCTTGCTCATCGTTGTCTCCCAATAATTTCATGGTTCTGCGCAGCCAGTCGATTTCTGAACGCAATTGGCTGACGCTGTAGTCGAACAGCGCGGCGACAAAGGGTGGTGTCGACTGGGGTTGTATCGATTGCGCTTCGACCTTCGAAAGAATGGCCTGCAACGCCGACAACCTCCTTGCCAACGCGCCAAGTCCCTCCTCCGGAGTAACGGTTGGCCAATTGGCGAGACCAAGCAGCACGGAAGGATAAAGCGGGTGCGGCGCTTCAAGCGCGGTGATGGTGGTGCGGTCAAACGCCTCCTGCCCGGCCTTGGTCGGACTGTAGATCTTGCGGGTTTTCTTTTCCGGATCCCGGAGGCTGGAGGCCAAACCTCGTTTCTCAAGCCGATTGAGGATGAAGTAGATCGAAGAGAAGGCCAGTTCGGTCCATTCGCGCATCCCGCGTTCCTGAATGATCCGTTCCAGGTCGTATCCGTGGCTCGGCCGCTCCATGAGCAATCCCAGAATCGCATATTCAGCGTTGGTCAGATCGTTCGACATTATTCTAGTACTAGAATAAATTGTCTCTCGATACAAGCACCAACTGGACTGCGTCATTCAGGATCCTGAGCAGCTTTGGTCTTCAGTTTCCAAAGTCAGAAAATCTGGCCGAATCGAAAGTCGGCGGTGATGCGCGCACGCGTGCAATCCAGCCGCCTGAAATTGCATCGCTTTCGACGCATTCCCCTCATAATTGTATTTCAACACCTAATTCGGCAACCGATGCGGCCCTGAATGATAGTCGCGGTATGGTTGCTGGACGTTATGCTTGCAAAGTGCATCGTGGCGGTATGCAGGATGGAACGTTGTATACTTTGCGGGAAGTCGTGAGTCAGACGAAGATTCCGAAGCAGACCCTTTATGCTTGGGAACGACGTTACGACATCGTCACGCCGAAACGAACCGACAGCAATCGTCGACTTTACACCCAAGAGGATATTTATCGGCTCACATTGCTGGCCAAACTTGTGGCCTCCGGCGAACGCATAGGCAACCTCGCTACATTCAGCATTGCTGATTTGGAGTCGATGGAACGTGCCGGCCGCCCCCGGGAAGAGGGCTCCGTCGCCGACTACATCCGGACGATCCGAAGCTTCGATCAGCCGTCACTGGACCGGATGCTGGCGACCAGTTTTCTGGCCTCTGGCCCTGCTCACTTTGTCCATGAGACCGTGTTCCCGGTGCTTCGCGAGATCGGCCGGCTTTGGCATGCCGGCGACATCCCCGCCGCCTCCGAACACCTTTTCTCCGCTTCTGTCCGCAACCTCCTGGGCCTTGCAATGAACCAGGGGCCGGTCAGAAGCACCAACAGCCGCGCTCTCTTTTCCACACTTTCGGGTGAGGCTCATGAGCTCGGCCTGCTGGCAGCTGCGGTCGCGGCCAAATCAAACGGTTTCGGTACCACTTATCTGGGTCCGCAACTGCCCCCGGAGGAAATCGCGGGCGCTGCCCGGGCGCTGCGGGCAGACATCGTCTGCATCAGCGTAACTTCCATGCCGGTGGGTTCTTATGAGGAACAGATCCAAAGCCTCATACAACTGCTGCCAAGGCGTTCGGAAATCTGGGTGGGCGGACACGCGAATATGAGAAACGTTTGCCAGGATCCGTGTCTGCAGTTCTTTGACGATCTGATCGGATTCGAACGTTCGCTGCGCATAAAATCCGTATCGGCGCACGGGTGACGCTGTTTGCGACTGGGTCTATACGGAACGGTCCGAAAATTGCAGGAAATTCCGCTCTTCAACCTATTGACGAGGATTGAGTTACAATTTGCCCTTGTTGAGCATCTTTGATGTAAACATCGCGCTTTCTTGCACACTTCAACCTTCATTTACCATTAGATTTCATGCTCTTAGCCAGGTTCGATCAGTCTGGCGCTCAACCCGGCCGACGTCCGCTCTGCGCCAGAATCGGTTGGCGCGTACATCCAACGCCCAAATCATGACGATAGGGGTGTCCCAGAAAACGACAGCAATCTCGGAGCAAAGCAGTACGCCATCGCCCGATCCCACACTCATTGGCCCGTTCGCCAGGCGTCAGCGTCCCCGATTTGCTTCAACAGGATCACGAATGAAAAAGCAGGACGACACACTGGATATCCGCGACCGGCTGGAATTCATGGGACTCGACGGTCCCAGCGCTGAACAGATTCAGCTCTTGAAGGGCGTAATCGACCGGGAACTGAGCAGCGGGCTCGATCAGTTTTACGACAAGGTGCGCGTGACACCTGAGGTGCGGAAATTCTTTTCCTCTGATGGGCATATGCAAAGCGCCAAGGGCGCGCAGATGAACCACTGGACGAGCATCGCGTCTGGGAATTTCAATGCGGACTACGTCCGACAGGTGCGAACCATCGGTTCGGTTCATGCTCGCATCGGTCTCAAGCCGCAATGGTACATCGGCGGATATGCGCTCATCGTCGAGCACCTGGTCAAATCGATCGTCAGCGAGTTTTGGCCACGCAGCCTCATCGGTCGCACTGGTCGAATGGATGCGGAAACATTCGGTTCAGCTTTGGCGTGCCTTCTCAAGGGTGTGTTGCTGGACATGGACATTGCGATTTCGGTGTACGGCGATGAAGCGGAAAAGGCACGAGTCGAGGCCGAAGAGGAGGCTATAGCCGCCGAGCGGGAACTGGTATCACGCGTCTTCGGACAAGCACTCTCGCAGCTCGCTCATAAGGACCTGAGTTACCGGGTTTCAGAGGATGTCCCCGATGCCTATGCAAATCTGAGGGACGATTATAACAATTCTGCTGAAACACTGGCAGCTGCGTTGCTCCATGTGGGACAGACAGCTGAATCCATCCGTAGCGGCTCCAGCGAGATCCGCGAAGCGTCCGGTGAGCTGTCCAAACGATCCGAGCAGCAGGCTGTCTCCGTTGAGGAGACGGCTTCAGCCGTCGAAGAGATAACGGCCACGGTTGCCTCGACCGCAAAGCGGGCGGAAGAGGCCAGCAATCTTGTCGGCAAGACCAAAGGCAGCGCCGAGCAATCCAGCGTTATCGTCAAGAAAACCGTTGCGGCGATGAGTGAGATCGAGGCCTCTTCCGACAAGATTGCCAGTATCATCGGTGTTATCGACGACATCGCCTTTCAGACCAACCTACTGGCCTTGAATGCCGGCGTCGAAGCCGCCCGCGCCGGCGAAGCGGGCAAGGGATTTGCGGTGGTCGCTCAGGAGGTCCGCGAGCTCGCGCAGCGCTCGGCTGTTGCCGCGCAGGAAATCAAGGCACTGATCACCAAGTCCGGTGAGCAAGTCAAATCAGGTGTCGCGCTGGTCGCCGAAACTGGTGAAGCGCTAACGACGATCGTCGACGGTGTGGGCGAGATCGATGCCCATGCGACGGCAATCCTGGAGACGGCGCGCGAACAGTCCAACGGATTGAATGAAATCAACCAGGCCGTCAACACAATCGACCAGGGCACTCAGAAGAATGTCACCATGGTAGAGGAGTCCTCGGCGGCGACTCATGACCTTGCTGCTCAGGCATCGTCACTGATCGATCTGCTGAAACAGTTCAAAACCACCGCTTCGGTCGTGGCGGGCCCTGGCAACGCCGCAGGAGCCAGTTCCGGCTCGACGTATTCCCGGAACGATCCAGTGGATCTGGCAAGCTGACCAGCAGGTCAGATATATCGCTTCGACCCGTCCAGCATTGCCGCGCCGAGACGCCATCCTGGGTGCGGCGATTCAGTCGCACCCGACGGTGACATTCAACGGACCTGGTCGAGAAGGCGCTTGCACTCAAGCAAATCGTAGAGAGCCTCTTGGAGCAGAGAACGGTCGTCCTTTGAGATGTCGCCGCCCTGCCCGGTTTCACCGTGCTGCCCGTTGCCGGCAGCCCGGAAAGTCGTCGGGACTTTCGCCTGACCGACGATACGGTCGCCATCGAATCCCACCTCGTTGGCTACCGCGTCGGCCGGCGTCGAAGCTTGCTGGTCCGTTTCCTCGGCTTTGGTAAAGGAAGCGAGCGCTTCAGCCGCCGTGACTTCCCCCGAGCCAATGGCAATCGCAAAGCGCGGACCGTTCTGCCTGAGAAGTTTCTGAACGCCCTTGATCGTGTAGCCTTGATCGTAAAGCAGGTGGCGAATTCCGCGCAGAAGATCGATGTCATCCGGACGATAGTAGCGTCGCCCGCCACCGCGTTTCATCGGCTTTATCTGGTTGAACCGCGTTTCCCAGAAGCGCAGCACGTGTTGCGGCAGATCCAACTCGTCAGCAACTTCGCTGATGGTACGAAAAGCGTCAGGTCCTTTGTCCATGGCCGTCTGATCCCGTTCTGGTCTGGGCATTGCAAGCCGGCTCAAGACCAATTGCCGGCGCTCCGACTGGCGGTTGCCCGTGTCGCCCCTGCGTCACCAGATGACCTCTCCAGACCTCATCCCCACTGTCAGAGGCCGACTGCAACATCCGGCTCTTGGTACTGCCTGTGTCGGAATCGGAGGCCACCCGGTAGACTACGCCACTGAATTGAGGCGGTATTGAGTCGCTATTGCAACGCTTCGGCTGACTTTTTTCAAGCAGCGGGCGAAGAAAGTGTGTGGATGAATCCTGGCACTGCACCGCTGGTTCTGACGGCGCGCAAAACCATGCCGGTGCGCCATCGTCCGTTTGAGGGTCGGATAATGCGAAGGATCGCCCGTAACGGACTATCAGGACTTGCCGGAGTTTTTGCGATCTATGTGAGCGTCAAGCACGCGTTGTTTCAGCACGTTCGAGGCCTTGAACGTCATCACCCGGCGCGGCGAGATCGGAACCTCTTCGCCGGTCTTTGGATTGCGTCCGATGCGCTCATTCTTGTCGCGAATTTGGAAAGTTGCAAATGAGGATAGCTTAACACTTTCGCCACGCACGATGGCGTTGCAGATCTCGTCAATGACCATTTCTACAAGAGATGCGGATTCCGTTCTTGAAAGTCCCACCTTGCGGAACACCGCTTCCGCGAGGTCTGCCCTCGTGACCGTCTTTCCGCCCATTGAACCGCAACCATCCCCGCATTTATTCTCCCGGATTTCACCGGATTTTCTTAAGAGTATTGGCCAATCGATGGTGGGTCAAGCCGTGATTTTGTTGCAGCGCATCGATAAATGCATGAAAATCATGATTTTTCCGTTGGACACTACCAGCGAACCAGAACAGCGCCCCAGGTGAAACCGCCTCCCATTGCTTCCAGTAGCACGACATCGTTTTCCTTGATGCGACCATCATCCAGGGCATCGACCAGCGCAAGCGGAATTGATGCGGCCGAAGTGTTGCCATACCGGTCAACCGTGATGACCACCTTCGCAGGATCGATACCGAGTTTCTTCGCTGAAGCGTCGATGATGCGTTTGTTTGCCTGATGGGGCACAAACCAGTCGATGTCGTCGGCGGTCAGACCAGTGGCGTCGAATACGGATTCAATCACGTCGGTGATCATGCCAACCGCATGTTTGAAAACCTCGCGGCCCTGCATGCGCAGATGACCCACCGTCTGCGTGCTTGATGGTCCACCGTCGACGTAGAGCTTTTCCTTGTGGCTGCCATCTGAACGCAGTTTCGAGGCAAGCACGCCGCGATCCTGCAATTCGCCTTCCGATTCCACAGCCTCGAGGACGAGGGCTCCGGCGCCGTCGCCAAACAGCACGCAGGTACCCCGATCTTCCCAATCGAGGATGCGTGAAAAGGTCTCGGCGCCAATAACCAAAGCCCGTTTGGCCAATCCGGTGCGAAGATAGGCATCGGCCGTCGTCATCGCGTAGACAAAGCCCGTGCATACTGCCTGAACGTCGAAAGCGGCACCCTGGCGTATGCCAAGCCGGTTCTGGATATCAACGGCGGCAGCCGGAAAGGTGTTGTCCGGTGTTGATGTCGCCACAATGATCAGGTCGATGTCCTGGGCGTTCATTCCGGCCCGGTCGAGTGCGGCTTGCGCGGCGCCTGCCCCGAGCGAGCAGGTTGTTTCGTGATCGCCTGCGATGTAGCGCTGCTTGATGCCGGTTCGCTGGATGATCCATTCGTCGGTGGTTTCGACGACATTCTCCAGCTCCTGGTTGGTCACCACCTTCTCGGGAAGGCAGGACCCGTAACCACGCACCACTGATCGGATCATTCTCACCCCTGGACTTCCTTCGCCGGCTCTTCCGTGATGGGAAGTCGGGCGTGGTAGATTTTCAAGTCGTTTTCGATTTTCGAGATAAGGTCGTTGCGCGCCATGTCATGGGCAACGTCCACAGCCGCCGCAAATCCGTCGGCATCCGTTCCGCCATGGCTCTTGATGACCACGCCGTTGAGACCAAGGAACACACCGCCATTGACCTTGCCGGGATCCATTTTCTCCCGCAGGCGGTCGAACGCGCTCTTGGCCATGATGTAGCCAAGCCGCGCCATCCAGGTGCGAGTCATCGCTGCACGCAGATATTCGCCGATCTGACGAGCCGTTCCCTCAGCAGCCTTGAGCGCGATGTTGCCGGAAAACCCCTCAGTGACAACGACATCGACGGTCCCGCGGCCGAGATCATCACCTTCGACGAAGCCGCGATAGTTCATCCCGGGCAATCCGCTGGCTTTCAGGATGCGGCCGGCTTCCTTGACCTCTTCCTGCCCCTTGATCTCCTCGACGCCAATGTTCAGCAGTCCGACCGAGGGCTTTTCGATCTCAAACAGCGCTCGCGCCATGGCGGCGCCCATCATGGAAAAATCGATGAGTTGTTGTGCATCGGCACCAACCGTCGCACCGACATCGAGGACAATGCTCTCGCCGCGAACGGTCGGCCAAATGGCAGCGATGGCCGGACGTTCGATATTGGCCATCGTGCGCAGGCAGAAGCGCGCCATCGCCATCAGCGCGCCGGTGTTTCCGGCTGAAACCGCGACGTTGGCCTCTCCATTCTTGACGGCCTCGATCGAGCGCCACATGGTGGATTTCCAACGCCCCTGGCGCAGGGCCTTGCTGGGTTTGTCATCCATGCGCACGGCAATTTCGCAGGGATGGAACGTGCTGGCCGCCTGCAGTTTGGGAAACTGTTCGAGGATCGGCATACACACGTCCTCGATGCCATAAATATGAAAGCGCAATTCGGGATGACGATCATGGGACTTGGCTAGCCCCGGAATGGCCACGTCAGGGCCATGGTCCCCTCCCATCGCATCGACGGAAATTGTGATCAACTGCTGCAGTCCCTCATTGCCGATGCCGCGATGAAATCGGGGTCAGTTCGGTGAACCCGGCCCGGAGCCCGCGCGGCCCGGTGAAAATAACGCTTTTGCGGCGGCATACAACCGTATTGTCGCCCTGGCGCAGCGCTGTCCAGTGATTCCGGCGACCCGTCGTCAAACTCCGGATGCGCTCACTTGCCACCAGTCTTCCAGGCCTTGAGGTCAGCAAAAGGAGACGGTTCGACCGTGTTATCCTCATCTTCCGGCTGGTCGTCTTCGAAAACAGCGCTTTCGGCCCGTGGATATGGATCGATGGCCAGCACTACAAACTCCTCGCACACTGCGGCAACGTCGATGGTGTTCCCCGCGAAAGTTTCCGGGGCATCCGGCCCTTCGGACTCGACGATCATCTCGCCATCGTCATCAGTCTTGACCCGAGCAAGTCTCGATCCTTCCGGAACGAAGAGAGCATCAATGCGCTCTTCAATGGTCGACGGTACCGGTTCCAGCGTGACAACACAGTCCTGGGTGATGGCCGCCTCGATGACGCCCTTGATCCGTACCCCGTCGCGCTTCCAACGACCCAATTCGAGATCTGCATAGACCCGTTCAACGCTGGTTACACCCCAGCGGTGCGCCAAGTCCTTCCGTTCGTCTTCGTCAGCCTGCATCGTGACGCGAACCGGATTGGTTCCGATATGGCTGACATTCACGTGAAAGCTGAACGAATTCTGCGCGGGTTTGTTTTCTTGTTTCATTGGCCTGTCCATTGTGTTCAGCCAGCCTCAGATCGGTCGTCATCAGGCACGATCAAACGACCACTCAGAAGGTCATCCGGATTCAAGCGGGCGAATCGACGATCAAGATCGACAACTGCTTGCGCCAGCCGGGTCATGCGATCGCCCTCCGCATCGCTGTCCGGGTGGATGTTGCGGCTGAGAGCGTCCGCCAATGCCTGCTCATCGCGGTTATCGAGTGCGGCACCGTAGGATTCGGTTCGACCGTAGAACATGCGAGCCAGCTTCTTCATCCGCTTCGGCACGCTCGTATCACCAACACCGAGTTCACGAATCGAGTGATCGATATCTTCGAAAAACGTATCCACCATGTCCTGAGCCAGCGGCGCGACCGTTTGCCCGGCGCTGTGGGCGCCTCGCAGCCATAGCACCATGAAAAGGGATAGCATTTCGAATCGGCCCATCACCGTGTCAGGCACGTTCATGTCGCGATAGTAGACAGGGTCGCGCGCCGCTTCGGACAACTGTCCGTAGAGACCATCAACGATAGCGCGGTTCTTTCTTTTGCGGCCAAAAATACCGAAGATCATGCGCCTGCCTTATTTTCGGCACCGGATGCCGCCATTGGAGAAGCAGCCTACCTGTTGCATCATTTGCGTAGCTGGTTTACCGAAGCGACCGGGAAACAATGGCTCTGCCGTTTGGGTTGTCAGGGGAGATACTGTTGAAGCAGCATACATTCAACACACAGCGGCGAATTTTTTGCCGGAATGCCGCAGCCTTTGGCCTGAGCGCGGCGGTGTTGACGGGATGCAGCACCAGCGAGACGCTGACGCACGGCTACGTCCTGGACAATCAGACGCTCGAATTGGTGCCACCAGGCTCCAGCAAGGAACAGGTCTTGCTGTCGCTCGGGACGCCAACCACGAAGGCTGACTACGGTAACGAGGCCTTTTACTACATCTCCCAGAAGCGGGTGCGTAGTGCGATGTTCCTCAAACCGCGACTGGTGGAACAATCGGTCCTGGCGGTGTATTTCGACAACGAAGAAACCGTAGAGAACATTGCCAACTACACCCTTGCGGACGGCAAGGTGTTCGACACGATCAGCCGCACGACGCCGACGGGCGGCAAAGAGGAAACCTTCCTCAGCCGTGTTCTCTCATCCCTCGGCACTTCGGGTGAAGCCGGCGCGAGACAGATCCTCGGCGGCCAATAGCGGTCGAAGCCTCAAACCTTGCAGCACATTTTGTTTTGACGTCGCCGATCAGAAGCGGACGCCGATTCGGCCGCCGACCGATTCGAGCCCCGGGTTGGCTACGCTAATGTTCGCGTTGGAAATGTGATTGAGAAAGATCTGCATGGTCATCGTTTCGGTGATGTCGAAACCGATGCTGGCCTGAAGGTGGAACAGGAATGCGTATCCAAGGTCCTTTGTGTCACCTGATCCGCTCGTCACCCTGGGTCCGGTGTTCCAAGAACCACCACCACCGAATCCGAAATAGAGACGGCGAGTGACGTAGGCTTCCCAGTTCAGACCGGCATAGATGACGTGGATCTGCGCGTCATCGGATATTGCAATATCGGTACCAAGATAGGGACGCGGCGAACCAATACGTTCCAGAAAATCCGGTGACGGCGCCAAAACTTCAAAGTTAACCACCCCACCATTGTAGTCGGTTGGAGTGGCTGGTCCGAAGTCGTAGGCGCCGCCGCCAAACCGCACCTCCCAGTAGTCAGCATTTTTGCCGAAGCCAAGACCGGACCTCTGGTCGTCGGCCAAGGTCGGCGCAATCAGCACAAGATGCGCGAGCGCCGCGACAACAATCGTTCGCAATGATTGGCTTATCAATTCGGTCCCCACAGCCATCCCTGCAACCTAAGGATATATCAATACCCGCAGGTCGGCATATATCAAGCTTCCGCAATAGTTGAATGGCAAAACTGTCACACAGTTGCAGAAACGCATCACATCTGTTTCACCTCGGAAAAAAACCCTTTCCAACTGGTCGTTTGACCGGATCAGAGTGACAAAAAAAGAACCCCGCGGGTGACCGCGGGGTTCCGTTTTGTTTGATGCCTGTTCCCGAATGCAGGTCAGGAATGTGCGAGAACCGCCAGCAGCAACAGCGCGACGATGTTGGTGATCTTGATCGCCGGATTGACGGCAGGACCCGCCGTATCCTTGTAGGGATCGCCAACCGTGTCGCCAGTCACCGAGGCCTTGTGGGCCTCACTGCCCTTCTCGTGCTTGACGCCATCCGCATCCACGAAGCCATCTTCAAAGGATTTCTTGGCATTGTCCCATGCGCCGCCACCCGATGTCATCGAGATGGCAACAAACAGGCCGTTCACGATAACACCCAGAAGCGATGCACCGAGTGCTGCAAATGCAGACGCCTTGGAGCCGGAGATGAACAGCACGCCGAAATAGACGACCAGTGGCGCCAGGACCGGCAGCAAGGATGGAACAATCATTTCCTTGATGGCCGCGCGCGTCAGAATGTCCACCGCCCGCGCGTAGTCCGGACGGTCCTTGCCTTCCAGAATACCCGGTTTTTCACGGAACTGACGTCTCACTTCCTGAACCACCGTGCCGCCGGCACGGCCGACGGCCGTCATGGCGATACCGCCGAACAGATACGGAATCAGACCACCGAAGATAAGGCCGGCGACCACATAGGGGTTGGAAAGGCTGAAGGAGATCTGCCCCATATCCGCGAAGTAAGGATAATTGGTCGCGTTGTTGGCGAAGAACTCCAGATCGTTCGAGTAGGCAGCAAACAGCACCAGTGCACCCAGGCCGGCGGAGCCGATTGCATAGCCCTTGGTAACCGCCTTCGTCGTGTTACCGACAGCATCCAGCGCGTCGGTCGATTTGCGCACTTCCGCCGGAAGGCCCGCCATCTCTGCAATACCGCCAGCGTTGTCGGTCACTGGACCAAAAGCGTCCAGCGCAACGATCATTCCGGCGATGCCCAGCATGGCCGTCACGGCAATACCGGTTCCGAACAGGCCACCGAGCTGGAACGTGGCGATAATGCCACCGATGATGACGATTGCCGGCAACGCCGTAGACTCGAGCGATACCGCCAGACCCTGAATGACGTTGGTCCCGTGTCCGGTGACCGAAGCCTGCGCGATGGAGTTCACCGGACGCTTGTTGGTACCGGTATAGTACTCAGTGATCCAAACGATCAGACCGGTCACGACCAGGCCGATGATGCCGCAGACGAACAAGGCCGTACCACTAAAGCCGGCTTCACCGATCTGTCCCCAACCGACAGTCAGTTGCGTGGCGATGGCCAGACCAACGATTGACAGGATGCCCGTGGCAAACAAGCCCTTGTAGAGCGCCCCCATAATCGAGCCGTTGGAGCCGAGCCGGACGAAGAAGACGCCGATGATCGAGGTGATGATGCAAGTTGCACAGATGACAAGCGGATAGATCATAACCGAATCGAGCACTTCCGAACCGGCAAAGAAGATGGCTCCGAGAACCATCGTCGCAACAACCGAAACCGCATAGGTTTCGAACAGGTCGGCCGCCATGCCAGCGCAATCGCCGACGTTGTCGCCAACGTTGTCAGCGATTGTTGCAGGGTTGCGCGGGTCATCCTCCGGAATGCCTGCTTCAACCTTGCCTACGAGGTCGCCGCCCACGTCGGCACCTTTGGTGAAGATACCGCCGCCGAGACGGGCGAAAATCGAAATCAATGAGCCGCCGAAGCCCAACGCGACCAGACCGTCGATAACGGTTCTATCGCCTGCACCATAGCCTCCAGGACCGGTCAGAAGAAAGTAGTAGACGGCAACGCCCAGCAGCGCCAGTCCGGCCACCAGCATGCCGGTGATCGCGCCTGACTTGAAGGCGATGTCGAGCCCTTCGGCCAAGCTGTTTGAGGCAGCCTGGGCCGTGCGCACGTTGGCACGCACGGAGACGTGCATCCCGATATATCCGGCTGCACCGGACAAAACGGCACCGATCAGGAATCCGAACGCCGCCAAAGATGACAGCAGCAGCCAGGTGATCACGAAAACCACCGCGCCGACGATCGCAATCGTCGTATACTGACGGTTCAGATAAGCCTGCGCACCCTCGCGGATCGCGCCGGCAATCTCCTGCATCTTTTCATTGCCCTGGTCAGCCGCAAGAACCGATTGCGTCGCCCAGATAGCGAACACGATCGAAAGCAGACCACAGGCGATGACAGCAAGTAGTATTGTCAATGCCATTCCCTCCAATTTGCCGGAAAATCAGCCCCGATACCGGCAGTCTTCAACAAGCGCGGCAATGCGCCGGTTTGGCACCGGGCGCCGCATCGCGCCTGTAATGGCGGCAGAGGTCGGGTCCGTCAAGAACTTGTTGGGAAAACGCACCGCGTTTGCGCCGAAAGTAGAGGTTTCAAGCCGTGAAGGCTCTGTTTTTACGCTCGTTTCTGACCTGCAGGCCCAACAGCAGAAGACACCCAAGGGCGATTGGCCACATGATCATGTTGATTCCGTTCCAGCCGATGCTGTTGAGAACCTGACCGGACATCAACGAGCTGAAGGCGACCGTTCCGAACAGAATGACGTCGTGCACGCCCTGAACCTTGTTCTTCTCAGATTGGCGATAGGTCCGGGTTACCATCGCCGTGGCGCCGATAAAGCCGAAATTCCAGCCAATGCCGAGCAAAATCAGTGCCAGCCAGAAGTTCCACAATTCAATGCCCAGGCTGGCAATGATGGAGCAGACGATCAACAGTGTCAGACCCGTCGCAACAATCGTTTCGCGACCGAAGCGCGCGATCAGTCGGCCGGTGAAGAAGCTTGGGCCGAACATCGCCAAGACGTGCCACTGAATGCCCAGGGTCGCCATATCGGTGGAAAACCCGCAGCCGATCATCGCCAGAGGCGCGCCGGTCATCATGAACGACATCAGGGCAAAGGAGCAGACACCGCAGGCGAGCGCAGTCAGAAAGCTGCGCTGGCTTATGATTTCGCTCAACGGCCGTGCCGGCTCCTCTGGCGCATCATCCAGCAGAACGGCATGCTCCGGAATTCGCAGATTGGCGAGAATGACGACACCGATCAGCGACAAAACAATGACCCCAACATAGGCACCGGCAAACAAAGTCGGCGCAAAGAGATCGCGTGCGAAAATGACCGTTTGCGGACCGATGATGGCAGCAAAGATTCCGCCTATCAGAACCCAGGATATCGCCTGGGCCTTGAAGTTTTCCGGTGCTCCGTCCGCTGCCGCAAAACGGTACTGCTGGACGAACGCTCCACCGATCCCGATGATCATGAGGCCCAGTCCGAAGAGCCAAAAGTGCTTCTGAAACAACGCCGCAGCGGCGACCATTCCACCGATGCCGCTGATCAGTGCACCGGTCATGAAGCCGTATCTCCGGCCGACAAAGCGCATCAGCCAGGCCGCGGGCAACGCGCCGATAGCGACGCCGATGTTGAACCCCGTTACCGGTGCCGTAGCCAGAGATTTATCCTCGTCAAGCAGATAGTCACCGACGATGCCGCCAAGCGAAATCGATATCGGCGCACAGGCGCCGATGAACGCACTGGCGCCTGCCAGGATGAACGCATTGCGTCTGGCAAGCCCGATTCGGTCAGCGGACTGCTGAATGTTCATGAGCCTCCGTTTCGGCGAAACGCCGAAGTATCAGGGATCAACCGGTGCCGGATGAATGAAAGACTGCCACGATCGGGGCAAAACGACCGGCTTGTGTTGTTACCGCAGATGCCTGCCAAACTCAAACGATCCCGACGGCCGCATCGTCGCAGCCTGATTAGGACCGCATCCGTTCGCCTTTCGGATCAAAGGGCGGTTCGACGGCTATCCTGGCGTCGAACCGGCGGCCCAGGATTTCGACCTGGAACACTCCCGGGTCGGCGGTTTGTGAAAGCTCGGCCGGCACGTAGGCCTGCGCCAGCGACTGCCGCACCCAGTGACCGTAACCACCTGACGTAACCCAGCCGACGACGCGCCACTCTCCATCACGTTGCGCCGGCGGAGCGGGCGTCTCCTTTCCCTCCCCGTCAAAGCGTTTCGCGCCGTACCCGTGTGGTGGCGGTACGAGGCCATGATCCCTATCGCCGACCCGCGCCCAAACGGGTTCATCGCCCATAACATCCGTGTCGTCAGCGTCGATGATCAGTGAAACCCGCCGCGCCTTGGGGCCGCGCTCCTGCTCCTCCGCTGCTGCCTGACGCCCGATGAAGCCGTTTTTTGACAGTTTGACGAAGCGATCCATCGAACCTTCGTACACCCCGTAGATCGGGCGCAGTTCCGCAAACCAGGTCGGGAAGTTCTTTTCAAGGCGCATCGACAGCAGCGCGCGCATGCCGAAATCGACCATGCCATGCTTCTCACCGACCGCCTTGATAGCTTGATAGACCGTTCGCTCATAGGCGGGTTCCATCCAGATCTCATAACCGAGATCGCCCGTATAGGAGATGCGGTTGACCCGGCACGGGCACCCGCCAATGTCCATTTCGCGATAATCCATGAACCGGAATGCGGTATTCGAAACATCGACGTCGGCAAGCTCGGCCAGGACATCCCGCGAGCGCGGCCCGGCGATCGACAGGCCGACAATCGTTTGGCCGAACCTATGTATGCGAACAGAACCGTCGTCCGGAAGATGCCGCTCGAACCAGCGCATGTGATAGATCTGAGCCCCGCTCGACCCCCATATCATGAAACGGGTTTCTGCGGCCTTGGCAATCGTGAAGTCGCCGATCAAACGCCCACGCTCGTTGAGCATCGGGGTCAGCACCAGCCGTCCGGTCCGCGGCATTTTGTTGGTCATCAGGTGCGACAGCCAGGCCTCGGCGCCCTCGCCCGTAATCTCGTACTTGGCGAAATTGGCGATTTCGGTGACACCGACACGCTCGCGCACCGCGCGCACCTCGGCTCCGACATGAGCAAAGTCATTGGAGCGGTGGAACGACAGCTCGTCCCTGGCCTCGGTTCCTGGCGGCGCAAACCACAGGGGTGTCTCGAGACCCCAGGTATCTCCCATCACGGCGTTGTTGTCGCGAACCATGATGTCGTAAAGCGGCGTTGTCTGTTGTGGCCGGGCCGCCGGCAGTTCCTCGTTGGGAAAGCGTATGGAAAAACGCCGGGCGTAGTTTTCCCGAACCTTGGCATTGGTGTAGCGAAGCGTGGTGAAATCGCCATAGCGCGCGACATCCATGCCGAAGATGTCGTGGCCGGGATCACCCTCGACCATCCAATTTGCCAGGGCAAGTCCGACGCCTCCACCCTGCGAAAAGCCTGCCATCACGGCACAGGCCGACCAGAAATTGGTCAGGCCCTGGACTGGCCCCACCAGCGGGTTACCATCCGGCGCAAAGGTGAATGGCCCGTTGATGGTCTGCCTGATGCCGGCTTCGGAGAATGTCGGAAAATGGCGAAACGCGATTTCCAGCGACGGCGCGATGCGGTCGAGGTCGGGCTGCAGCAATTCATGGCCGAAATCCCAGGGCGTTTCCTTCGGCGACCAGGGCACGCAAGCTTTTTCATAGGTTCCAAGCAGCAGCCCATCCCGCTCTTGTCGTGTGTAGATTTCGCCCTTGAAGTCGATGACTCCGGCCAGTTCCCTGCCCGTCCGGGCGTTGAATTCAAGCACCTCCGGCACGGTCTCGGTCAGGAGATACATATGCTCCATGGCCAGAACCGGCAGTTCGATACCAACCATCCGACCGACTTCTCTGGCCCAGAGACCGCCGGCATTGACCACGTGTTCCGCCCTGACAGTGCCCTTCTCGGTCACGACGTTCCAGGTTCCGTCAGCGTCCTGCGTGATGTCGACGACACGGTTGCGCAGCTCGACTTTAGCGCCCAGTTTTTGCGCAGCTTTCGCGTAGGCATGGGTGGTACCCGAAGGGTCAAGATGGCCTTCGACGGGATCCCAAAGAGCGCCGACGAAATTGCTTTCGTCCATCAAAGGAAACATGGCGCTGGCTTCCGAAGGGGTGATGATTTCGGTTTCCATGCCCAGCGCCCGACCGGTCGCGTGGGTATAGCGCAGGAAATTCATGCGCTCTTCAGTGTCGGCCATCATGACGCCACCGGTCAGATGCAGGCCACAGGACTGACCGGAAAGTTCCTCCAGTTCGTCGTAAAGGGAAACCGTGTAGGCTTGCAGCTTTGCCACATTGGGGTCGCCATTGAGCGTATGAAAGCCACCGGCCGCGTGCCAGGAGGATCCGGAGGTCAGCTCCGACCTTTCAATCAACAGAGAATCAGTCCAGCCGGCACGCGCCAGATGGAACAGGACGGAGCACCCGACTACCCCGCCGCCAATGACGACCACTCGCGCGTGACTTTGCATCACCCCAACCTCCGGTGTTTGGCGTTTGTCGGTCTAGCTATGGGGAACCGGTTGGCCGACGCAAGGCGTCATTGCGCACGGTTTGTCGGATTTTCACGATCAAAGCTGCATATCCGCACGGGCTTCCAGTGGTGACCGACGATGTTGTATGCATCGTCGCATGGTGTTGCGCGGGAGAAATGGGAAAAATGGCGAGATGTGACCTACTGCGGAACCGCGCCGTGAGTTCGACGTGAGAAGCGTCCGAGCCATCCATGTGGTCTCGGCCCATGCCGAGGGAGAGGTCGGCGATGTGATCGTGGGCGGTGTGTCGCCACCGCCGGGCGACACGATCTGGGAGCAGCGTTCCTGGATAGCCGAAGACGACAGTCTTCGCCGGTTTGTGCTGAATGAACCACGCGGCGGGGTGTTTCGGCACGTCAACCTGCTGGTCCCGCCCAAGTCACCGGAAGCCGACGCCGCATGGATTATCATGGAGCCCGAAGACACTCCACCGATGTCCGGCTCAAACGCCATATGCGTATCGACCGTTCTTCTGGAAACCGGCATCCTGCCCATGACGGAACCGGTTTCCCACTGCACTCTCGAAGCGCCTGGAGGGCTGGTTCGGGTCCGTGCAGATTGCTCGAATGGCAAGGTCCAACGGGTACACGTGGAAAACATCCCATCCTTTGCGCACCGGATGGATCAAAAGCTGGACGTGCCCGGACTGGGCACTCTCAGTGTCGACACCGCGTTCGGGGGTGACAGTTTCGTGGTCGTTGACCCTGAGGCTATCGGCATCCCGCTTGTGCCGGAGAATGCACGCAAACTGGCCCAGTTGGGGGTTCGGATCACGGATGCGGCGGACGCCGCCTTTGCTTTCGAACACCCCGAAAAAGCTGATTGGAGGCACCATTCCTTCTGCCTCTTTGCCGGAAAACTGGAACGTGACGGTGACGATCTTTCCGCGCAATCGGTCGTATCCATCCGACCTGGCAAGATCGACCGCTCTCCTACCGGAACGGCGGTATCGGCGCGCATGGCGCTCCTTCATGAACGCGGCGAGATGAAACCTGGTAACAGATTCCGTGCCACTTCGATTATCGGATCGGAGTTCCAGGGAAAGATCCTTGGCACCACCACAGTTGGCTCGGTCTCTGCCATCCGACCGGAAATCAGCGGGCGCGCCTGGATTACAGGAACCCATCAACACATGCTCGATCCGGATGACCCCTGGCCTGAAGGCTATCGTATCTCTGATACCTGGCCGATGCAGGAATAGCTGCTGCCACTGCCTCGTCACGTTTGCGCGTTAGGCGCGTTCCGGGAGTATTCGCGATGCTGACACGTCGACAATTGCTGCTGAGCCTGTTGGGAGTGGCGACCGTACCCGCGTTGCTCGGGGGATATGCCTTTGCCATAGAGCCCCGATTTCGTCTTGCTGTGACGCGCTACCGGGTAAAGACGCCGCGATTTGCGGCGATGAGCGCTGGTCAGCCGCTCAGGGTCGCGGTGCTTGCCGACTTTCACGCCTGTGAACCGTGGATGCCGGTATCGCGGATCGAGCACATTGTTTCTACGACCAACGCTCTCAAGCCGGATCTGATCGTGCTGTTGGGGGACTATGTTGCCGGTTTGAGACGGTTTCGCACGGCCATCGTTCCGATGCGGGACTGGAGCCAGGCTCTTTCCCATCTTGAGGCCCCGCTTGGAACCTATGCGGTGCTAGGCAATCATGATTGGTGGGTCGATGGCGCGGCAACGACCGAGCACCTGGAGAGGTCAGGCATTCCCGTTCTGGAAAATCGGGCTATCGAACTCGCTCACCCGAACGGAAATCCCTTCTGGCTTGCCGGCCTGGGCGATCAGTGGGCGATTCCCATCGGTGGAGGCCGCTTCCGAGGCGTCCATGACCTTGACGGAACGCTTGCGCAGATCACCGACGAGGCGCGCCCGGTCCTCCTGCTTGCTCACGAACCGGACATCTTTCCCAGCATTCCGGCGCGCGTCGACCTGACGCTCAGCGGACATACCCATGGCGGGCAGGTTCGGCTGCCATTCCTGGGTTCTCCGATCGTACCGTCGCAATTCGGCCAGAGATACGCCTACGGACACATTACAGAAACTGGAAGGCAATTGGTCGTTTCCGGCGGCCTTGGCTGCTCCATGCTTCCCGTGCGATTTGGCGTTCCACCGGAAATCCTATTGATTGAAATGGGTTAGGCGAAAATTTGCAGAAAATGAATCAGGCGTCTTTCTGCAATTGGCGCCCCTCTCCCCTAAGCCGTCCGGCGAGACGGTCAAGAACGGCATTGATGAGTTTGGGTTCGTCCTCATCAAAGAAAGCTCGTCCGATATCGACGTATTCAGTCACGATCACGGCCACTGGCACATCCTTTCGGTTGGCCAACTCGTAGGCACCTGCTCTCAGGATCGCCCGCAGTGTCGAGTCGAGGCGCGAAAGCGGCCAGTCTTCGGTCAAAGAGGTCCGGATCAGCGGATCGAGTGTTCGCTGTTGTTCGACAACACCGGAAACGATTGCACGAAACCAGGCTGCATCGGCCTCCCGATATCGTTCGCCGTCCAGTTCCTGCCCAAGGCGGTGTATTTCGTACTCACTGACCACCTCAAGCACACCGGTTCCTCCGACGTCCATCTGGTACAGGGCCTGAACGGCCGCCAGCCGGGCAGCACCGCGCTGGTTGGCAGGTTTGGTATTGCGCTCAGTCACGGTTTGGCGCCCAATCTGGATCGTATCTTGATCATGGTCAGTGCTGCACGGGCAGCAAAGCCACCCTTGTCCGTGTCTCCGGCACCATTCGCACGCTGAGCTCGGGCCCAGGCCTGTTCCCGGTTTTCAACCGTCAGAATGCCATTGCCGATGGCTATCGACTCGCTGATCGAGAGATCCATGAGGCCGCGGCTCGATTCATTGGCGACGATGTCGAAATGGTATGTCTCGCCGCGAATGACGGTCCCGAGTGCGATGAACCCGTCATAGTCGGTACCGCCGGCGTCGGCGCCATCAAGAGCCATGGCAATCGTCGCCGGAATTTCCAACGCGCCGGGCACAGTCAGAATGTCGAAGGTTGCACCAGCCTCTTTCAGCGCGGCTTTTGCGCCTTCCAACATGCTGTCGGCAATGTCATCGTAGAAGCGTGCTTCTACAATCAGCAGATGGGGCGTGTCGGATCCGCTCATAATGCCGGTCCTTTCTGGTGTTGAAAACAAGCCGCGGTCAAACCACGGCTCAATGGTCTTGGCAAGCGCTTTTCAACGCGCCCATGAAATTATGCGGCGCTTCATTCCGTCCGAAAACTGATGAGGCGATCAGCATAGCGAGCCATCTGATCAACCTCCAGGTTGACCCGGTCCCCTGCCTTGCGTTCGGACCAGGTCGTCACGTCAAGAGAATGGCGAATGAGAAGGACATCGAATTCAGCTCCGTTCACCGCATTGACGGTCAGCGATGTCCCGTCAAGCGCCACCGAGCCTTTGGGAGCGATGTAGCGCGCCAACTCATTTGGAGCCCGAATCGTGAAACGACGGGCGTCCCCCTCATCGCCCACGCTTTCAATTGTTGCCATGCCATCGACGTGTCCGGAAACCAGATGTCCACCGAGTTCGTCTCCTATCTTCAGGGAGCGCTCCAGGTTTACTCTGCTTCCCTCCTTCCACGTTCCAATGGTGGTCAGCCGCAACGCCTCCTCCCAGGCTTCCACTTCAAACCAGCGTTCAGTCTGATCTGCCGGCGCTAGCCCAGTCACGGTGAGGCAGGTTCCAGAGCAGGAGATTGAAGCCCCCATATCGATGGTCGCAGGATCGTAGGTGGTCTCGATTCTCAGGCGAACGCCTTCGTTCATGGGCGTAATCGCGGCAATCCGACCCACATCGGTGACGATTCCCGTAAACATCAAGATGTCCTTTCGTAGTGGCGACGCAGGTCGTTGCCCAATTGCCGGGTCTCCGTGAGCTCAAAACCGTCCGGCATGTGTTTCGGACCGATCGGTGCGTTCACCCCGTCCGTGCCGATGGTTTCAGGACCCTGAAAAAGATCAATTCGGTCGACCAGCCCATCGTCAAGGAAGGAGCGTGCAACAGCGGCGCCGCCCTCGACAATCAAAGTCGAAAGGCCCTGCCCTGTCAGGTCATCCAGCAACTCCGGCAACGCGATCCCTCTGGTATCGCTATCGCACGCGATCAGCCGTGCACCTGTCTGCTGAAGCCTTTCGAAACGCTCATCACCCGGTCCGACGGTTGTGGCCACGATCAAAGGCACCTTTGTGGCGCTTTGAACAAGTTTACTGTCTAGCGGCAGTCGAAGATCGCGATCGAGTACGATCCTGATCGGGGAGCGGTTTTCAAGCCCGGGCAATCGGCAGGTCAGCATCGGATCGTCTTCAATCACGGTGCCTATCCCCACCAGAATGGCATCGGCGGCGGCGCGAGCAACATGGTTCATCGCTCCGGCCACAGGGCCGGTAATGTGAACTTGCCCAACACCACGACGGCCGATCTTGCCATCGGCCGAGAGCGCAAGCTTGAGTGTGACAAGGGGCCGGTTTTTGGTGCGTCGCGTCAGATACCCGGCGAGCGCATATTGCGCCTCCGGCTCCATCACACCCTCCTCGACTTCCACCCCAGCTTCGCGCAGCATGCGATAACCCCGACCGGAAACCCGGTCATCAGGATCGGTCGTTGCGGCGACGACGCGTTTGATGCCCGCGTTGATCAGTCCTTCGGCGCAAGGCGGCGTGCTGCCGTGATGCGAGCACGGCTCGAGCGAAACATAGGCGGTCGCTCCGCGCGCCAGGTCGCCCGCTTCGCCAATGGCCTCGGTCTCGGCATGAGGCCTGCCGCCGAGAGCCGTCAATCCCCGACCGACGATCCTCATGTCTCCGTCGATCTCGCGCACTATCAGTGTCGAAACAGAGGGATTGGTTCCGGTGCGGCTCAGATGCCGGTAAGAATAACGGATCGCCGCAGCCATCATGCGGCGGTCGAATTCCGTCACCGCCACGGGTTCATTCCTCGCCTGAAACGCCGTTGAGCCGGGCGCTCAACTCGTTGAGTACCTGCTCAAAGTCAGCGGGGTCGTTGAAGTCCCGGTAGACCGACGCGTAGCGCACAAAACCAACGTCGTCGATCGACTTCAATGCCTCCAGGACCATCAGTCCGATCTTGTCGGAGTGGACATCCGTCTCGCCCGAACTCTCCAGCCGCCGGACAATGCCGGATACCGCCCTTTCCACCCGGTCACGCTCGATCGGCCGTTTGCGAAGGGCTATTTCGAACGACCGCATCAGCTTGTCGCGATCGAACGGAACCTTGCGCCCGGTTTTCTTGATGACCTGCAAGTCGCGAAGCTGCACCCGTTCGAAGGTGGTGAAGCGACCGCCGCAATCCGGACAGACCCGGCGCCGACGAATGGCATTGCCATCTTCGGCAGGCCTTGAATCCTTCACCTGACTGTCTTCTGAATTGCAGTAGGGACAGCGCATCGATACTCCATTCTCGTTGGTCAACGGTGCCGGATGGGCAGAGGCCTCGTGAGTCGGCCTTACTTATCAGAACAGATCAGCGCATGGAAACGCTGTCCAAGCCCGGATGTTCCAATCCGGACCCGGCAGCGGAATGGCCAGACAGATCCCGCCAATCAGTAGATCGGGAATGCCTTGGTCAGAGCGATGGCCTTTTCCTTGACCGACCGTTCGATGGCCGCATTGCCTTCAGGAGTGTTGGCTCGAAGACCATCCAGCACTTCAATGATCAGTTCGCCGATCTGTCGGAACTCGACCGGGCCGAAGCCGCGGGTCGTCCCCGCGGGCGTGCCGAGGCGAATACCGGATGTGACGGTCGGCTTTTCCGGGTCGTTCGGAACACCGTTTTTGTTGCAGGTAATGAACGCATTGCCGAGAGCGACTTCGGACACCTGGCCCGTCAGTCCCTTCGGCCGCAGGTCGACCAGCAGCAAGTGCGTGTCCGTTCCGCCGGAAACGATGTCGAGACCGCCCTCCACCAGCGTGGCG
Organism: Hoeflea sp.; assembly: GCA_965228435.1. GTDB lineage: Bacteria > Pseudomonadota > Alphaproteobacteria > Rhizobiales > Rhizobiaceae > Hoeflea_A. The sequence continues at coordinate 7,291,037 of OZ245818.1, forward strand.
GCGAGCACTTTGGCGTTTTCCACCACCCTGGCTGAGTAAGTCTTGAATTCAGGCGTCAGGGCCTCGCCGAAGGCGACGGCTTTCGCTGCAATAACATGCATGAGCGGTCCGCCCTGCAACCCCGGAAAGACCGCTGAGTTGATCTTCTTGGCGATGTCCGGATCGTTGGTCAGGACCAAACCACCACGCGGGCCGCGCAGGGTCTTGTGGGTCGTGGACGTGGCGACATGGGCGTGCGGGAACGGGCTTGGATGCACACCCCCGGCAACCAGACCGGCAAAGTGTGCCATGTCGACACAGAAATAGGCGCCAACTGCATCGGCGATCCCACGGAACCGGGCAAAATCGATCTGCCGCGAGTAGGCTGACCCGCCGGCAATGATCAAAGTCGGCTTATGCTCGCGGGCCAGCGCTTCCACCTGATCGTAGTCGATCAGGCCGGTTTCGGCGACGACCCCATATTGTACTGCGTTGAACCACTTCCCGGAGATGTTGGGACGAGCGCCGTGCGTCAGGTGTCCGCCTGCGTCCAGGCTCATGCCGAGGATGGTATCGCCCGGCTTCGTCAAAGCCAAAAACACCGACTGGTTGGCCTGGCTGCCGGAATGGGGCTGCACATTGGCGAAGGTACAGTCAAACAGTTTGGTAATCCGTTCGATCGCCAGTTCCTCGGCGACGTCGACATATTGGCAACCGCCATAGTAACGCCGCGCCGGATACCCTTCGGCATATTTGTTCGTCATGATCGAACCCTGCGCCTCAAGCACGGCACGGGAGACGATGTTCTCGGATGCAATCAGCTCGATTTCCTGCTGCTGACGACCGAGTTCCTTTTCGATGCTACCGAAAACTGCCGCATCGGCGTCAGCCAGAGAGCGGTTGAAAAATGCGTCATAGTGATGATCGGTGTTGGCGATCGGGTCGGTCATTTTGCTATTCCTGCAGATAGGGAACAAATGGGCGCCGAGGGCGTTTTCGGGGTATGCGATTTGGAATCCCGGCAACGCCGGGTCACGCGGGTCTCATAAAGCCCCCACGCACATTAAACAAGGTCGGCCACGCCACCATTTCTGGCAGCGAAGTCGACCCGTCCTGTTTGCGTCAATGTTTGTGAGGCGTGCCCTATTGCAACGCCAGCTGCTCGACACCATCGCGGCGGTAGATGTCTTCGCGGAACTGAACAACGCCATCCGACGTCGACCAGGCAGTAACGTAGGTGAAATAGACCGGAACCGGCTCTGACAGCTCGATTGGCGTGCTGACGCCACTGGCGATCACCTGCTCCATCGTCTGACGGTTCCAACCTGGCGTGTCGCGCAAAAGCCAAGTGGACAGATCGCGGACGTTCTCTACCCGCACGCATCCGGAACTTTCGAAACGCAGCAACTTACCAAACAGGCTCTGTTGCGGCGTGTCGTGCATGTAGACAGCGTGAGGATTGTGGAAGTTGATCTTCGTCGAGGACATGGCGTTGATCTTGCCGGGGTCCTGGCGGAACATCAGCTTCGGCGCTTCAGGCGCATTCCAGTCGATTGTTTCCGGTGCGACCTCGCTACCCTTGGCATCAAAGAGACGGATGGAATTGCGTGTCAGGTAGGTCGGATCCTTGCGCATCAGCGGCATGATATCTTTTTCGATGATAGACCGCGGCGCTGTCCAGTATGGATTGAGGATCACTTCATGGATCTTGGAATTCAGGATTGGCGTCTGTCGGCTGATTTTGCCGACGATAGCGGTGTGGCGCAAAGCGACGCGATACCCCTCGACCGCTTCAATATGAGCCGCCGGAATATTCACCAGGACATACCGGTCCCCCAGATAGCCCGACATGGAGCGCAGGCGTACCAGGTTGGTCTCAAGCTGACCGAGACGCACCGTCGCCGATACATTAAGCGCCGCATAGCTGTGACGGCCGAGAATGCCGTCAGCCGGCAGACCATGGCGGGCCTGGAATCGCTTCACCGCGCCGTCCACATAGCTGTCGAAAGCTGGTGACGTCCCCGCTGATTGCGCCATGTCGCCCGATATGATCAGACGTTTTCTGAGCACGGAAACTGCCGGATCGCTGGCGCCGATCCGCAGTTTGCTCCCGGAGGGCACAACCGGCCATCCACCGCGCAGAACGATATTTTGGTAAGTGCCGACCGCCGTCTCGACGTTACTGACCGTCTCGGGGCTGAAGATCGGAACGCTGGAATTGACCTTGACGGCCGTGCGTGAAGCTTGCGCATCGAACTGGTCGTCCCACGAACCGCGGCGCGGAGCGTTGATAATGCTCTCGATGGTCGTCTGTGCCAGGTTTTGGGCAGCGGCTCCTCCGGCTGCAACACTGGCGCCAAACGCCGTTGCGCTGCCAAGGAAAGCGCGTCGCGAAATAGACTTGTTCATTTTCTTCATGGACATAAGAAACCACTCATCGCCGTTATCGTGTGGTTGTCGCCCCGGAGTCGCTTCCGCCACCCTATGCGAACCGGACTATAACAGCCAGCCTCCGCTTCTCGATTCACGATTTTGCGAGGACACCCCCGAACACTCCCCAATTCGCTGCTTTGCACACAACGGACCAAGGGCCGAATTTCACACCAATATGGCCAATTGATGGTTAATATTCGGTTCCGGCTCCGGCGCTGCAACAATCTCCTTATCGATGAGCCATACATAGGACCCTGTGCGCATTTCGCAACAGTTCAGCGGCGGCCGCACTGATTCTCCGTTCCCGGTCCTCCTGAACCTCAGGATGGTTCCGTCATCGTCGTCGACTGAAACTTCGACATTAGGTAAGGCCCTGACCGGACCGGTTCATATTTTGCAGTTTCGCCTTGCCCGATACAGGAATCCAGGCAGCTAATTTCGGCATCCCAGTTCGGTTGATGGAAGAAGGCGAACGACTGTCGCCGCTCCAGGCCGCCCTCCTGGGCTGACGGATTGACGACGCGATGCAGCGTCGACACCCAACGGTCATTTGTCCACAACGCCATCAGATCACCAATGTTGATGACAAAAGCACCGGGGACCGGCGGTACCGGGATCCAGTCTCCCGATGCCGCCCTTATCTCCAGACCCCGGGACCCGGCCTGCGGAAGCAAGATCGTCAGGCTGCCGTAATCGGTGTGGGCTCCGGCGCGCAATTGACCGGGCTCCGGCGCCTTTATCTGTTCGGGATAATTGAGGGCCCGCAGTGCGCTGATCGGCTGATCGATATAGGGATCGAAAAAGGCCTCGGGCAAATCCAGAGCGACGGCGAAAACGCGCATGATCCGCTCGGCCAGGTTCTCCATCGCACTGTAGTAGGCGCTCCAGGCCTGTCTGAAACCCTCCGGTTCGTCCGGCCAAATGGTCGCGGCGTAGCAAAATCCGAGCGCCTGAGGATCGACGATGTCGGTGGGAACGCTTTGTGGTCCGCCGTTGAAGCTCTCCTTCAGGTCTGGTGGCGTATCAACGCCGCGAGATTTCGCCAACGCCTCCAATTCCGGCCCCAAATATCCGTATGGGTAGCCCTCATACGGAGCTCTGGCGCGCTGCTTGACGTCGGCCGGCAGGCTGAAGAACGCATGCGCCTTGTCCCAGGCGGTGTCTACAATGGATTGGGCTATGCCATGATTGCCGATGGCCAGGAATCCGGTGGAGCGGCAGATCTCGTCGACCTGTCGCCCTAGGGTCTGCTTGCCGGCCTGTTCGGCACTTTCAAATGCCCCGAGATCGAAAACCGGGAAATCACCGGACATGACTGTCGCCTCCGCGTTCAAATGTGCGCGGAAGCGACCATATCATCGGACCGAGGTCAATATGGCCCTGTCTCGAGTGGCAGGCCCGCCACCCGCGAGCCTCGACTAGAGGCGATAGAGAATCTGGTCGTTCCAGAAACGGTCCAGCCGCTGCAGCGCCTTGTTCATACGCTGGAATTCCTCTGCGCTGATGCCGCCCACCTGTTCGATCGAACCGATATGGCGCTCGTAGAGGCCGGCGACGACATCGGCAACCTCTTTGCCCTTTGCCGTCAGGCTGATCCGCACTGAGCGCCGGTCAACGCGAGAGCGCTGATGGTTGATGAAACCCATATCCACGAGCTTCTTCAAATTGTAGGAAACGTTCGATCCCAGATAATAACCACGCGAACGCAATTCGCCGGCTGTCAGTTCGGACGTACCGATATTGAACAGCAGCAATGCCTGGATCGCATTGATGTCGCTACGGCCATTCCGCTCGAACTCATCCTTGATGACGTCGAGCAGGCGGCGATGCAGCCGTTCCACCAGCTGCAGCGCTTCCATATAGAGGGAACGCAACGCGTTCTTGTCTTCTTCCGGCGGAGATGCCTCCGCGCGCATGTCGTTTTTCATCGTGGTGCCTCACTGTCTTGCCCGGCGGTTTTTTGTTTTCCACCTTGAGACACACCCTATCGAATACGTCTAAAATTGAACTTAAAATGCAGCATTAACAAGCTGTTACTGCGAAGGACGCAATTTTAGAGTGAATCGATTCTTACTCCTCCTCTGGCTCGACACGGCGCGAAAAGTAGAGAGCGACACGAAAAGCTATGTAAACAAGGGCGGCCAACCCGTGTGCCGCAATCAGCAGCCAGCGGCTGCCATACAGTTCCGGAAAAGCCCCGTGCATGGCAACTTCGATGGCCGCAGCAACGAGCCAGACGACCGGTCCCCATGACACCACCATCCAAAGGCCGATCCCAGCGACGGGCCACAGAACCGCCAGTGAAGCGGCGGCAATTTTCCAATGCACAGGCAGCAGGTCGAACCGCCAGATGCCACCATCAAGTATGCCGATCAGCAGCGCCCAATAGCGAATTCCGGCGATCAGGCAGAAGATCGCGATAACGCGCTGAAAAACCTCAAAGGCAAGCTCAGTGGTGCTGGGACGCGGAGCGCTTGGTTCGATCAGGTCGCTCATGCCAATCCAGGAATGTCAGTCAAGTCTGCTTGCCCGAGCGAGCAGAAATAGCTGTCTACCGCGGCCTCGGTGACTTCTTCAAGCGACTGCGGGTTCCATTTTGGGTCATTCGTCTTGTCGACGATCACCGAGCGGATGCCTTCATAGAAATCGCTGGCCTGCAACATGCGATAAAGGATCCGGTATTCCATCTGCATGCATTCTGCCAGGGATTTGCCGGCGCCCTCTTCGATCTGCCTGAACGCCACGGCCAGGCTCAGCGGCGCAGCTCGCCGAATGGCCTTGAGTGCCGTTGCTGCAATTTCGCTGGAATTGGTGGCGTTCTCCAGAGTTTCGATGATGTCTCCCAAGGAGTTTCCAGAAAACAGATGTTCGATTTCAGCCGTGTCGAGCTTTGGCGCCGGAACGGATGAAGGTTGGTCGTAGTCTCGCAAGACATCCTCAGCTGCCCCCCCGGCGGCCAAGTCCGCTTCCAGTGCCGGCAGACGCTCAGCGGAAACAACATGAGTCGCTATCCCGGAACGCAGAGCGTCAGCGGCTCGAATGCGGGCTCCCGTCAGGCCGAGATAGAATCCCATGCGGCCGGGGAGCCTGGACAGAAAATAGCTGCCGCCAACATCCGGAAAAAACCCGATACCGACCTCGGGCATGGAAAAAACCGCGTTCTCGGTCATTACTCTGTAACGACCGTGCACGGAAACTCCCACGCCCCCACCCATGACGATTCCATCGATCAGCGAGACGATCGGCTTCGGATAGATGCCAAGGCGCGCGTTCAGCCGGTACTCGTCCTGAAAGAACTCAAAATGGTGATTTCCGCTCTGGCCCTGATTATAGAGATCGAGCAAATCGCCGCCTGCGCTAAATGCCCGGCCACGAGCACGAATGACGACATGGCGTATGCTCTGGTCAGCTTCCCAGCGGTTGAGAATCGACCAAATTCCATTGACCATGGTGTGGGTCAACGCATTCAACGCTGCCTCGCGGGTCAAGGTAATGAAACCGGCCGGACTGTCCTCTTCGAAAACGATTTCGTCGTTGCTGCCCAGCTCCATCCCTGAAGTCGCTCCCTCTTGACCACAAGGAATGGCTGTACGCACCGCCTCGCCCGAGGTCAATGGCGTTGGTTGCCGGGGGTGGTCTGACGGCGCCAAGGTGCAGCGTCAAAGTGCTCTCTTGGTCGTCAGCGACCGCGCGTGATACACAACTAGAAGATTGACCCTTTGCTACGCGTACAGAGGCAGGCATGAACCGGCAGATAAACAAGGGCGAACTGCGTCAACGCAGCGTTGATGAAATCACCGGAGGGCGGCGGATGCGCCGCAACCGCAAGGCAGGCTGGGTTCGTGATCTCACGCGCGAAAACACGCTGACGGTCAATGACCTGATCTGGCCCATTTTTCTGATCCCCGGAGAAAATCGGCGCGAACCCATCGACGCCATGCCCGGGGTCTCCCGAGTAACGCCAGATCTGGCGGCAAAGGAAGCCGAGAAAGCTGCGGAACTGGGAATACTCGCAATTGCGACATTTCCGAATATCGAAGCCGAACTGCGTGACGTCACGGGTTCGAACATTCTGGAATCGGACAACCTGATCAACCAGGCAACGAAGGCGATCAAAGCCGCAGCACCCGAGGTCGGCGTGATCACTGACGTGGCTCTTGATCCGTTTACCAGCCATGGTCACGACGGCATTCTGCGCGACGGCGTCATCGTCAATGACGAAACCGTAGCGGTTATCACCCGAGCGGCCGTGATGCAGGCGGAAGCCGGGGCCGACATCATCGCCCCGTCGGAAATGATGGACGGGCGCATCGGTGCGATACGCGATGCTCTCGACTCGAGCGGCTTCGGCGATGTCGGTATCATGTCCTACGCGACCAAATATGCCTCCAGTTATTACGGACCCTACCGGGAAGCCATCGGAACACAGGGGCTGCTGAAAGGTGACAAGCGGACCTATTACATCGATCCGGCCAACACGGACGAAGCGGTCCGCGAGGCCGCCCTGGACGTTGAGGAAGGGGCCGATATGCTGATGGTCAAGCCCGGCCTGCCCTACCTCGATATCATCTGGCGGCTGAAGGAAACGTTTGGCATGCCGACCTTCGCCTACCAGGTCTCCGGCGAGTATTCGATGATCCGGGCAGCCGAGCAGAACGGTTGGATCGACGGTGAGCGTGTGATGATGGAGAGCCTCACGGCTTTCAAACGAGCAGGCTGCGACGGCATCCTGACCTATTTCGCGCCTTTTGCCGCGGCACTTTTGAAGAAGGGTTGAGTCGGGCACCCTACCTTGAAGGCGGCCTTGATCATCCCCACCTTTTCGATGAATTGACCATTGATATCTGCTGTTCGGAGGTGCTTTTCAGCGTCCGACATGCAGGAAAGGTGCTGCGGTGACGCATTCAACGGAAATGATGGACATCGATTTGGACAGCTGGAGAAGCTATGAAGGCGTTCGGTCTCGGCGCATCATGGCGTTCTTCATCGACTATGCGCTGGTGCTGGCGCTCTGCATTCCGGTTGCCGTGCTAATCTTCTTCATTGGCGTCTTCAGCTTTGGCCTCGGGTGGGCACTCTATTCGGTGCTGTTTGCGATCGTCGCCCTGCCCTATGTCGGTTTGACCCTTGGCGGCCCCAAGCAGGCAACACCCGGCATGCAGATTGCCGGTGTTCGGATGAGCCGCACCGACGGTGGCCCGGTCGATCCCATGCTGGCCATGGTCCACGCCGTTTTGTTTTGGGTCGGAAATGTGGTTCTTACGCCATTGATCCTGCTGGTCAGTCTCTTTACCGACCGAAAACGGCTTCTGCATGACCTCCTGCTCGGCGTCGTGGTTACTCGCGACGATCGCTAGGTGTAGGCCAGATGACCCAATGCCGGTGGGTGTTGGAACAAACTTTCCCGAAACCGGTCATGAAGGCAATTCCGCGGTTGCCTTTTTGCGCATATTGAAATCGCGCGCTTGGACGGAATGAGTTCGGTGCATAAGAGCAAAGGGCGACAAGTTTGGATCATTTGATGGCAGCAGATCGGCTCCACTCGGCAAGGCGCGTCGCGCAGCGCGATGTGGTGCATCGGGCAAGCGGCGCAACGCAGCCGATGGGCCGATATGCAGCCACCCTTCGGGCCGGGCGCTTTTGGCCCCTGGCGTCGTTGGCTTGCACTTGTGGTGGGGTGGCACCACGGCCTGCAATCCGCCTAGCCAGCGACCAAAATCGCCACGGTCAAATGGTTCAAACTTGTCGCCCTTTGCTCTAGGCTAGATCCAGCGCTCATTTGACCTGGATCGGGCATGCAGGATCTTCATCTTCTGGCGACCTTCGTCATTATTGGCGCCACCGTCATTGCCTACGCCTCCGAAAGAATGTCGATGGAGGCGGTGTCGCTGGGGTCCCTTTCGGTCCTGCTGCTGCTCTTCGGTTTCTTCCCCTACACCGATGCGCAAGGAACGACGCTGACACCGGCGGTTTTGCTGAAGGGCTTCTCGGATCCGGCACTTGCAACGGTGATTGCTCTGCTGATCGTCGGCCAAGGGCTTTTTGCTACAGATGCCATTGACGGCCCGGCCCGGGCTTTCGGCCGGTTGGGCGGAACCAGTGGCCGGCGATCGATCTTTCTCGTCATCATTGCTGCGGGTGTACTGAGCGCGTTTCTCAACAACACACCGGTCGTGGTGATCTTCATTCCGATCCTGACGGTGATCGCGGCGCAACGGCGTTATCCCGGTTTCCGCGCGTTCATGCCCCTCTCCTTCATGTGCATTCTCGGCGGCATGACCACACTGCTGGGCTCGTCCACCAACCTGATCGCCGCTGGCGTTGCTCAGGACAACGGGGTCACCATATCGTTCTTCGATCTGACCGGCATGGGACTGATGCTGGCGGCCGTCGGCGGCATCTACGTTCTCTTTGTCATGCCGTGGATGATGCGCGAACGCTCCTCGGACATGGTCCGTGATCACTCCACTCAAGGGGCGCAATTCATCGGCGAGATACCGATCGTCCCGGGGCATCCGTTCATTGGTTTGAAATCGCGCGCCGGCATGTTTCCAGGCATTCGCGATCTCACGTTGCGCCTGATGCATCGTCGTGACGTTCCGATCCTGCCACCGTTCGAGGACATTACGCTGTCCGCCGGCGACACCCTTGTGGTGACCGGAACGAGGCGCGCGTTTTCCCGCGCGCTTGCGCATGGCAATGCCATTGCAGACCCGGATGAACCCACCGACAGCAGCGAAGTTCCCGAAGACGGCGTCGATACGCCCCGGCCGGGTCCGGACTACCACCTTGCAGAGGCTGTGCTCGCACCCGGGTCGCGGTTCGCCGGTCGCACAATCCAGCTCTCCGGCATACGCGCCCGCTATGGCATCTCGGTCTTCGGCGTACAGCGCAAGAGCCGAATGGCGCGCATGCCGCTGTCGGAAATCCGGCTGGAGCCCGGCGACACCCTGCTGCTCGGCGGCAACTACGACCAGCTTATGCATATGCGTGGCGATCACGATCTGCTGTTGCTTGAATATTCGGCCGAGCCGGTTCCGCAGACGCGCAAGGCGACAATCGCCTTCACGATCTTCCTGATGATCATCATCCTGTCGGCCTTCGAGATCCTGCCGATCGTGGTCAGCGCGATATCGGGCGCCGCCCTTATGCTGGCCTTCGGATGTCTGACGATTTACCAGGCGGCGCGTGCATTCGACCGGCAGGTTTTTCTGCTGGTCGGCTCATCCATCGCCCTGGCGACCGCCATGCAGGCCACCGGCGGTGCGGCGCTGATTGCCCAGTCGACCGTTGCGGCGCTGATGGATGCGCCTGTGCCGATCGTGCTGTCGCTGCTTTTCATCGTCATGGCCTTTGTGACGAACATACTCAGCAACAATGCAACGGCGGTCCTGTTCATGCCGATCGCGCTCGGAATTGCTGCCCGGCTTGATGCTTCGCAGGAGGCCTTTGTGGCCGCGGTGATCTTTGCCGCCAATACCAGCTTCGCCACTCCTATCGGGTATCAGACCAACCTGCTGGTCATGGGGCCCGGTCATTACGGATTTCGCGATTTTCTTCGTGCCGGTCTTCCGTTGGTCGCCATCATCTGGTTAACATTTTCACTTATCGCGCCATGGTATTATGGCCTATGATCGACGGCACACAGGAACCTGACAGAGGTCGATGACGAACCAACCCGTCCAGTCACCGCAGTTCTTCCTGACGGCGCCGTCGCCCTGCCCCTATCTGGAGGGGCAGTTCGAACGCAAGGTCTTCACGCACCTGGTCGGCGACAAGGCGGCGGAACTCAATGACCTTTTGACCCAGGGTGGCTTCCGGCGGTCGCAAAACATCGCTTACCGCCCAGCCTGTGAAAGCTGCCGGGCCTGTGTTTCCGTGCGTATCCTCGCACAGGAGTTTCAGGCGAACCGTTCGATGAAACGGATCATTGCACGCAATGACGACATCGCCGCCCAGGAATTCCCAGCCGAGCCTTCCAGCGAGCAGTATTCGCTGTTCCGGGCCTATCTAGACGCCCGACACCAGCAGGGCGGCATGTCGGACATGACGGTTCTCGACTATGCGATGATGGTTGAGGACACCCATGTTCCGACCCGAATCATCGAATACCGGCTCACCGAGCGTTCGGGCGACGGCAGCGAAGCCGGGCGTCTGGCCGGCGTCGCCCTGAGTGACATGATGGCTGACGGCGTCTCGATGGTCTATTCCTTCTTCGATCCGGATTTTGCCAACCGCTCTCTCGGCACCTACATGATCCTCGATCACATAAGGCGCGCTCGCGAAAAGGGTCTGCCGCATGTCTACCTCGGCTACTGGGTCGCCGGTTCACGCAAGATGGGCTACAAGACCCGGTTCCTGCCGCAGGATCATCTTATGGCAAGCGGATGGGAGCGCTTCACGGGTGAGCCCGAGCGCGACTGATCAGCTTTCATTCTAACCGGTAAAACGGCCTGAACGCGGAAAACCCTTCGGCGCGAGACGCCCGGCCTGGGCGCGGTCGCCCATCCATTCGCGCAGTTCGTCCTGTGTCTTCGTATGGGTGCGGCCCGCGGAGTCCGTCCAGGTCAATCCGTCGGCCATGTTGAACATCTTGACGTCAGCGATGCCGCCGTCCTTGTAGCGTTGCAGCCGTACACCCTTGCCGCGGGTCATTTCCGGCAATTGCACGGCAGGGAATACCAGCAGCTTGCGATTTTTCCCGATGACGGCAACGTGGTCGCCGACGGCGGGGACGCAGAGCGTCGCTTCGACCGGCAGCTTGACGTTCATGACCTGCTTGCCCTTGCGGGTATTGGCGCTGATTTCGCCCTGTGGCACCACGAAGCCGTTGCCTGCTGTCGACGCGACCAGCAACCGGCCGTCCGGATCGTGCACAAAAGCGGAGACGATATCCTGGTCGTTATCCATATCGACCATGATGCGCACCGGTTCGCCATGACCGCGACCGCCCGGGAGACGATCGCCGGCTAGTGTGTAGAACTTGCCGCCGGTGGTGAAGAGCATGATCTTGTCGGTCGTATAGGCCGGGAACGCGACTTTCAGCTTGTCACCTTCCTTGAAGGTCAGTGAAGCCGTGTCCGACAGATGGCCCTTCATCGCGCGGATCCAGCCTTTTTGCGAGACGACGACTGTGACCGGCTCCTTCTCGATCATTGCCTGTTGGATGGCCTCGAAATCGGTTTCCGGCGCATCGCCGAATATCGTCCGGCGCCGACCCAGTTTGGTGTCCTTGCCGAACTGCTTTTTGACCTCGCTGATTTCCCAGGAAATCGTCGCCCATTGTTTTTCGTCGGACGCGAGCAGCGCTTCTATGTCCGCCTTCTCCGACGTCAGGTTGTCGAACTCCTTGCGGATTTCGATTTCTTCCAGCTTGCGCAAGGAGCGCAGGCGCATGTTGAGAATCGACTCTGCCTGCAAATCGGTCAGCTCGAAGCGCCGCATCAGTTCGGCCTTCGGGTCGTCTTCCTCGCGGATGATGCGGATGACTTCGTCGATGTTGAGGTAAGCGATCAGGTAACCGCCGAGGATCTCCAATCGGCGTTCAATCGCGGCCAGCCGATGTCTCGAGCGCCGCTGCAGGACTTCCTTGCGATGCTCCAGCCATTCCAGGAGAACCTGGGGAAGCGACATGACCTTGGGCACCTTGCCCTTGGATAGCACGTTGAGGTTCAGGGAGACGCGCGATTCCAGGTCTGTCAGCTTGAACAGCGATTCCATCAGCAGCGTCGGATCGACACCGCGGCTCTTCGGCACCAGAACAAGACGGATATCTTCCGCCGATTCGTCGCGAACATCGTCGAGCAATGGCAATTTGCGGGCGATCAGCAATTCGGCGATCTTTTCGACCAGGCGCGACTTCTGCACCTGATACGGAATTTCCGTCACGACGATGACATAGCCACCCCGGCCGGCATCCTCTTTTTCCCAGCGGGCCCGCACGCGGAAACCACCTCGGCCGGTCTTGTAAGCTTCCAGAATGGACTGCCGGTCTTCGACGATGACTCCGCCCGTCGGAAAATCAGGCCCGGGCACGAATTCGACCATTTTTTCGATGCGCGCGTTCGGATGTTTGATCAGGTGTTGCGCGGCATCGCAGAGCTCGGCGACATTGTGTGGCGGGATCGACGTTGCCATTCCGACGGCGATGCCGGTCGCACCATTGGCAAGAAGGTTCGGGAAAGCGCCCGGCAGGACCACCGGCTCGCTGTTCTCCTCATCATAGGTAGTGCGGAAGTCGACAGCATCCTGGTCGATGCCCTGCAGCAGCAACTCGGCCACCGAAGTCATCTTCGACTCCGTGTAACGCATGGCCGCAGCGTTGTCGCCGTCGACATTGCCGAAATTACCTTGTCCGTCCACGAGCGGATAGCGGACGGCAAAATCCTGCGCCAGCCGCACCAGCGCGTCGTAGATCGCCTGGTCGCCGTGCGGATGGAAATTGCCCATCACTTCGCCAACGATCTTGGCGCACTTCTTGAAGCTGCCATTGGAACGCAGGCCCATATCGCTCATCGCATAAACGATGCGGCGGTGAACCGGCTTTAGTCCGTCGCGCACGTCCGGCAACGCCCTGTGCATGATCGTCGACAAGGCGTAGGCTAGATATCGCTCCTCAAGCGCGGATTTGAGGTCGACCGGTTCGCTATCGTCATCGCCGCCGCCCGGCGGCACAAGGCTCTTTCCCATGGGTTTATGGGATTAAACGATGCAGTGATTCGCGGCAATAGTCGCAAGAAACTCGATGAGTAGAGGTAAGAATCAATCAACCACCGATGGGATTCGACCTGGCAAACTGCACGAAAAATGCTGAGCGCCCTATCCTTTGACCCTTAAAACCGCTTGAATATCACCCATATGTTTTCCGCGCAGAGTTTTTGAATCGTCTTGAGGGAAGGAAAAATCATGCTTGCATATCATTCGCGGTCAGTCCTGCTGGCCGGAGCCACCTTACTGGCCTCGACCCAGATCACGCTGGCTCTTGATGCAGACGACTTTGCCAAGAAGCTGACGCAGGCATGGGGATCGGGAGGCGCAGCCATCACCTATGACGGCGCGACCGCCAGTGGTGACAACGTGACAATTGAGAACCTGAGGGTTGGCATGGCCGGCGAACCGGCGACCTTCGGGATGGGCAACCTCCAGTTCCAGGGCGTCAAGGAGGACGGGTCAGGAAACTACAACGTCGCTTCAATGGCGGAGAGTGAAATCACCTTCAGCCAGGATGAGATTTCATTCTCGATCAGCGACATCAGCATCGAGAATCTGTACGTGCCGGCCGATTCAACGGCCAACAGCATCGACAATATGTTCTTCTATGACCGCGCGACAACCGGTCCGGTCGTGTTCAACATCCAGGGCAACGAGGTCTTCAAGATTGCCCGCTCCGATACACGCAACACCCGGAGCTCGAATGGCGATCAGTGGGATTTCGATGCGCGTCTCGACGGGCTGGAGATCGATCTCGCAAGCGTCGATGATGCACAGGCTCGCCAGGTCATCACCGGAATGGGCTATCAGAACATATCGGGCGACATGGTGATCAAGGGTTTTTGGCACGCCACGAATGGAGAGCTCACACTTTCCGATTACGCCCTGACGCTCAATGATGTCGGTCGGCTCGCTCTGAGCTTCTCGATCTCGGGTTATACGCTGGAGTTTGTCAAAAGCCTGCAGGAACTACAGAAGAACATGGCCGGCAAGGCAGACGACGCGAAAGCCCAACAGGCCATGGGGCTCGCCATGATGGGTATGATGCAGCAATTGACGTTCAACAACATGGCCTTGCGCTTCGACGATGCATCGCTCACCAACAAGGTGCTTGACATGGTGGCGAGCCAGCAGGGTATGAGCCGCGATCAAATGGTTCAGGGCGTTCAGGGCATGTTGCCCTTCGTCCTTGGCCAGTTAAACAATCCGGAATTCCAGAAATCGGTCACGGAGGCGGTCAGCCTTTATCTTTCGGATCCGCGCAACATTGAAGTTGCCGCGCGGCCTGAAAGCCCCGTGCCATTCGCTTCGGTAGTCGGTGCCGCCATGGGCGCTCCGCAGAGCCTGCCCGACGTGCTGAATGTGATGATTTCCGCCAACCAGTAGGCGTAGCAAAATCCCCGATGAGACGAGGCCCCGCCGTTTTCGGCGGGGCCTTTTTGGTCAGTCGTCCTTCTTGACCGGGATCAGACGAAGATTGAGATCCAGCAGCTGGGTGGAATCGGCTTCGCCCGGGGCACCCATCAGCAAGTCCTGCGCTTGCTGGTTCATGGGGAACATGGTGACTTCCCGCAGGTTCTTTGCGCCCACCAGCAGCATGACGATGCGGTCGATACCGGCGGCCATGCCGCCATGGGGAGGAGCGCCATACTGGAAAGCCCGATAGAGCCCGCCAAACCGTTCCTCGACGACCTTTTCGTCCAACCCGACAAGACCGAAGGCCTTCACCATCAGTTCGGGAATGTGGTTGCGGATGCCACCGGAGGCGATTTCGAAGCCGTTGCAGACCATATCGTACTGGTAGGCCTTGATCGCCAGCGGATCGTCGCCCTCGAGAGCCTCCAGGCCGCCCTGCGGCATGGAGAACGGGTTGTGCGAGAAGTCTAGCTTGTCGGCGTCTTCATCCCACTCATAGAAGGGGAAATCGACAATCCAGCACAGCTCAAACCGCTCGCGGTCCACCAGGTCGAGTTCCTCGCCGACGCGGGTACGGGCATCGCCGGCAAAACCGGCAAATTTTCGCGGATCACCCGCGACGAAGAAGCAGGCATCGCCCGATTCCAGGCCAAGCTGGGTGCGGATTGCTTCCGTCCGCTCCGGTCCGATGTTCTTGGCCAGTGGGCCGGCGCCGGCAACAGAACCGTCTTCATCCCGCCAAAAGATGTAGCCCAGACCCGGCTGCCCCTCGCCCTGCGCCCAGGAGTTCATCCGGTCGCAGAATGCACGGCTGCCGCCGGTCTTTGCCGGGATCCCCCAGACTTCGACCTTTGGGTCGTTGGCAATCATGTTGGCAAAGACCTTGAAGCCCGATCCGGCAAAATGCTCGGTCACAGCCTCCATTTCGATCGGGTTGCGCAGGTCGGGCTTGTCCGTGCCATATTTGCGCATGGCGTCGGCATAGGGGATACGCGGGAACGTATCCGTCACCGGCCGGCCCTCGGCAAACTCGCGAAACACGTCACGGGCAACCGGTTCCATTGCGGCAAAGATGTCCTCCTGTTCGACGAAGCTCATTTCGACATCGAGCTGGTAGAACTCCCCAGGCAGCCGATCGGCACGCGGGTCCTCGTCGCGAAAACAGGGCGCGATCTGGAAGTAACGGTCGAAACCGGAGGCCATAATCAGCTGCTTGTACTGCTGCGGCGCTTGCGGCAGTGCGTAAAAATTGCCCGGATGAATGCGGCTGGGAACCAGGAAGTCGCGCGCTCCCTCGGGCGAGGAAGCCGTCAGGATCGGCGTCGAGAATTCCGTGAAACCCGCCTCGCCCATCAGCCGGCGCATGGCGCTGATCACCTGCGTACGCCGCATGATGTTGCGGTGCAGGGTCTCGCGCCGCAAGTCAAGGAAACGGTATTTGAGGCGAACGTCCTCCGGATAATCCGGTTCGCCGAAAACGGGCAGCGGCAATTCCTTGGCGGCGGACAGCACTTCCATCTCGCGCGCATAGACTTCCACCTCGCCGGTCGGCAGGTTGGGATTGATGGTGTCGTCGGAGCGCGCCTTGACCTCGCCGTCGATGCGGATCACCCACTCTCCGCGTACGGTTTCAGCCAGTGCGAAAGCGTCCGAATCGGGATCGGCGACCACCTGGGTAATGCCGTAGTGATCGCGCAAATCGATGAACAGAACACCTCCGTGGTCACGAACGCGGTGGACCCAGCCGGAGAGGCGGACGGTCCCGCCGACGTCGGATTTACGGAGGGCGGCGCAGTTGTGGCTGCGATAGCGATGCATCGATCTTTCCTGAATATCTGTGCGTTGAAATGGCGGGCAAATCGTCGCCATTGTGAAAGCCGCGCGGACAAGCGCATGCCCAAGGTGATTTGTCAAGCTGCGTCACGTACTCCGCCGCCAAAATGGCCACCGCTCAATGGAATGAAGCCGATTGGGCCGCGTCATACCATTCTGCTTCCAATTGGCCTGAACACCCTCTAAATAACGGGCATGAACATCATCAATAAGACCGATGCGCTGGCGCAGGCCTGCGCAAAAATGGCGCAATCAGACTTCCTGACAATCGACACGGAATTCATTCGCGAAACGACATTCTGGCCGGAACTCTGTCTCATACAGATGGCGACTCCGGACCATGAAGCCATTGTCGATCCGCTCTCGAAGGGGCTGGACCTGACCCCTTTCTTTGAGCTGATGGCAGACCGCTCGGTGGTCAAGGTATTCCACGCCGCTCGCCAGGACATCGAAATCATCTATCACCTCGGAAATCTCATTCCGCACCCGATTTTCGACACACAGGTCGCAGCAATGGTCTGTGGCTTTGGGGATTCGGTGTCCTACGACCAGTTGGTCCAGCGGACCAGCGGCGTGCAGATCGACAAGAGCTCGCGTTTCACCGACTGGCGCCAACGTCCGCTCTCCGACAAACAGCTCAAATATGCGCTGGCGGACGTCACCCATCTGCGGGACGTCTATCTGAATTTGCGGGAACGCCTCGACGCCGAGGGACGCGCCCACTGGGTCAAGGAAGAAATGGACATCCTTGAATCGCCGGATACTTACGACCTGCATCCGGACGATGCCTGGAGAAGGTTGCGCATGCGGGTTCGCAAGCCGCGCGAGCTGGCGATCATGAAATCTGTCGCCGCCTGGCGAGAAAGAGAGGCCCGGGAACGCGACGTGCCGCGGCGCAGGGTGCTGAAAGACGACGCGATCTACGAGATCGCGCAACAGCAGCCGACCGATACCGCTGCACTCGGCAAGCTTCGCTCGATCGCACGCGGTTGGGAGCGTTCTCAGGCCGGTCACGCGGTTGTTGAGGCCGTGCAAAGCGCCATGGCGCTTCCAAAGGACGAATTGCCACGGTTGCCTAGACCGACACAACCGCCGGAAGGAGCGGCCGCGGCGAGTGAGTTGCTCAAGGTGCTATTGAAACTGACCACCGAGAAGTTCGGTGTCGCGCCCAAGATCATTGCCAATTCGGATGATTTGGACCGCCTGGCGGCAGAGGGCGAGAATGCAGAGATCGGCGCACTGAAAGGATGGCGTCGCGAACTCTTCGGGGACAAGGCGCTACAACTGATGCGCGGGGAGATGGCCCTGCGCTTTGTCAACCGCAAGATCGAGACGGTTGAACTCACGGACTGAACAGCAGCGTACGAATGCCGAAATCAGCCGGCGAATGACATGCTCAGTTCCTTGCCGGTATAGCGAGCGAGTTGCTGCAGGCGGCCTTCCAGTCGTTCGCCGGCGAAATTCGACAGCCGTTCCGGGACTTTCAGCACAAGTGCATCCATGCCGTCCGGGATAAACTCCAGCAAAGGGGTGACGCCCGGCATCGATGCGGAAAACAGGTAACTCACCCGCAGGAGGCCGCCGAGCAGTTTGGCGAATTCCTGGTAGCGTGGCGTGGCGATGGCGGCCAATGAATCGCTGAGCCAATCGCCGCGCAAGCCTTCGAAACGGTAATAATTGGCGAGCGCGATATACGCTCTCCCGGCATGGGAGATACCCGCAAAGGTGCCATTTGAAATCAGATTGAGCGACTGGGAGCCGCGGTAGTCCGGGTGGGCGCGCCAGTTGAGGTCTGCAAGCAGGCAGGCAGCGCGGCGATAGCGCGCGTCCTCCTCGGTTTCCTCCACTCCGAAGGCTCGAAAAGCTGCACCGGTCCAATCCGCAAGCTCACGTGAATGTTCGGGCGACCGGGCCTGGAGGATTGCCAATTCGTCGGCGGCCGTCAGCAGCGGATCGCGGACCTTGTCCACCGAATCCAGCAACGAATAGAGAAAGCCCTCACGCACCCCCAGCGCCGAGAAACTCACCTTGCCCGGCCGCATCGCGCGCAGAATTTCGTGCATCGCCACAGCGCCGAATGGCAGCAGGCTGCGGCGGTTGCGCGACACGGCCCGCATTGCCTTGTTCTTGCCTGAACCGTTCTTCTCGACCTGCTCAAGGAAGTCGGTGATTTCCTCGAAGGCAATTTCATAGCCCTGCGTCACATGCAGTGGGTAGCGCGTCGCTTCCATATGCAGTTTGGCGAGGTTACGCCAGGTTCCACCGACCGCGTAGAAGGTGCGCCCCCTGCCCTGTTCCAGAAGCGCCGCCGCGGCAATGTTCTGTTTGGCGATATTGCGTGCGCGACGAATGGACTCGCCTGATACCTCGGCAAGTCGAAGGCCGCCTATCGGAAGCGTGATGCCGTCGCCAACTTGACCGTGCGCAATATCAATGAGTTCCAGCGAACCGCCACCGAGGTCGCCGACGATGCCGTCGGGATCGTGAAAACCGCTGATGACGCCAAGGGCAGAAAAATAGGCTTCCTCGGCGCCGCTTAAAACCCTGATTTCGTGCCCCAGGATCGACTGTGCCCGCTCGACAAAATCCGGCCCATTGGAGGCTTCACGCGCTGCCGCCGTCGCCAGGACATGCATACCGGTCGCACGCGCCTGCTTCGACAAGGTCCGGAAGCGCCGCAAGGCGGCGAGCGCTCTGGTAACGCCCTCCGGGTCCAGCATGCCGGTGGATGCGATGCTGCGACCGAGGCCACACAATACCTTTTCGTTGAACAGCACGGAGGGCATGCGATTCAAGCCCTCATAAATCACCAGGCGAACGGAGTTCGAACCAATGTCGACGACCGACACCGGCGCTATGCCCGGAAGGCGCCCCTGGGCTTCGGTTTCAACCATGCATTCTGACTTCTTCGATCAACTCTTGGTCTGGTGCGAAACCAGCCCGGCGATCAGTTTCGGCGCGCTGGAAGCAAGGGCTCCGCCACGGCCTGAAAGGCTGGGATTCGTCATGAAGTAAAGCTGCGCGTTAAACGGTTCTTCCCCTGGTCGCACATCCATGCGACGGGATGTACCGTCTTCCAATATCTCATAGCTCTGCTGGTTGTCGATAAGGTTGCCCAGCATGATCTGCGATTGCACCTGTTCCTTGACGGTTGGGTTGGTCAGCGGAACCAGAGTTTCGACCCGCCGGTCCAGGTTTCTCGGCATCATGTCTGCAGAACCGATATAGATCAGCGAGTCCTTGCTCGGCAGCCCGTTGCCCTGACCAAAGCAGAATATGCGACTGTGTTCGAGGAACCGTCCGACGATCGATTTGACGCGGATATGGTCCGACAGGCCTTTGACCTGCGGGCGAAGGCAGCAAATGCCGCGCACCACCAGATCGACCTCGACCCCCGCCTGGCTTGCCCGGTAAAGCGCGTCGATGGTTTCCGGATCGACGAGCGAATTGATTTTCATCCAGATTGCCGCTGGCCGGCCATTGCGCGCATGGTCAATTTCGGCCTCGATATGCTCGATCATGCGGGCACGCATGGACCCGGGCGAGACAGCGAGTTTCATTTCCTCGGTCGGCTGACCGTATCCGGTTATGAAATTGAAAACGTGTGCCACATCGTGAGCGATGTCCGGATCACAGGTGAAAAAGGACAGATCGGTGTAAATCTTCGCCGTTACCGGATGGTAGTTGCCCGTTCCCAGGTGGCAGTAGCTTGCCAGTTTTCCGTCTTCTCTACGCACCACAAGCGACATCTTGGCGTGTGTTTTCAGCTCGATGAAGCCAAAGACCACCTGGACGCCGGCCCGCTCGAGATCCCGCGCCCAGCGTATGTTTGCTTCCTCATCGAAACGTGCGCGCAATTCAACCAGGGCGGTTACCGATTTGCCGCCCTCGGCTGCATCGATCAGCGCTCTGACAATGGGGCTGTCATTGGAGGTGCGGTAGAGGGTCTGCTTGATGGCCAGGACATTGGGATCGCGCGCCGCCTGTCTCAGGAATTGCACCACCACATCGAACGATTCGTACGGGTGGTGAATGACGATGTCCTTTTCGTGAATGGCCGAAAAGCAGTCGCCGCCGTGTTCACGAATCCGTTCAGGAAAACGGGCGTTGTAGGGTTCGTATTTGAGATCGTCACGCGGTGTATCGACGATCTCTTCGATGGTCGATAGCGCCAGAAGGCCCGGAAGAACGGCAACCCGATCGTCTGGAACATTGAGTTCGCTGGTGACGAACTGGCGCAGAGATTTCGGCATCTCGGAATCGAACTCGATGCGGATCACGGACCCGCGGCGACGGCGTTTGAGCGCCCGTTCGAACAACCGCACCAGGTCTTCCGCTTCCTCTTCCACTTCGATGTCACTGTCGCGGATGATGCGAAACGTGCCCGATCCTATGACGTCATACCCGGGAAAGAGGGTTTCGATGAACTGTCCGACGACATCTTCCAGGGTCATGTAGCGAACCCGACCTTTGTCGTCGGGTAGCCGCACGAAACGATCGAGTGCAACCGGCAGACGCAGCAGACCTGTCATCGGCTCCTTTTTGGCACGACTGTGCAGTTGCAGACCGATGGAAAAGCCCAAGTTCGGTATAAAGGGAAACGGATGAGCCGGGTCGATCGACAACGGGGTCAAAACCGGGAAAATCGCTTCGTCAAACTCCTGCTTTAGCCAAACGAGATCTTCGTCGCCGAGGTCTCCGGGACGAACAATGTGGATATCCTCTTCGGTGAGGTACTGTTGCAGGACCGCGAGCGAGGCCTGTTGTTCCAACTGCAGCTTGCGGATCTCATCAAGCGCTTCGTTCAACTGCCGCAACGGCGTTCGACCGTCAGCCGAACGGTTGGAAATGCCCTCGCGCACCTGCCCCTCGAGACCGGCAACCCGGACCATGAAGAATTCGTCGAGATTTGCCGCCGAAATCGAGAGAAATCGGATCCGTTCGAGCAGCGGGTGCGCGCTGTTCTGGGTCTCTTCAAGAACGCGGCGGTTGAACTGCAGCCAGGAGAACTCGCGGTTGACGAACCGTTCAGGGCTTTCCAAAAGCGGCCGTCCGTCGGACGCGACTGCGCCGCCGCTCGACTCAGGATTCACTGTGATCGTGTCGTCCATTTGCCTCTTCTTTCGCCTGCACCTTAGCCGTGTGTCATATCTATGACCATCCGACGAAGAAACTATGACATACCGATTTCGCCCGGGCGGCCCGTTTCCCATTCCTCAAGCACCTCACCGGCAAGTGAGCGGCTGATTTTGCAGCGCCTGGCCAGTGCCAGTTCGTCCATTCGATGGACAATCGCCTGCGCAGCATCAAGCGACCGCTCCATGCGATGCACCAGATACACCACAACCTTCGGATCGACCGCGATTTGCCGGTCGGCAAACAGCTTTTCGATCACCTGGGCCAGCAGGGCATCATCCGGCTCGCCGATCTCAACGGTTGTTGCGGCTCGCAGCCGCGAGCGCAGATCCGGCAATCCGACCGACCAGGCGGCCGGCCATGCCCGTGTTGTGATCAGCATATGTGTGCCGTTCTGCAATACGGTATTGATCAGGTGAAACAATTGAGTTTCATCAAATCCCCGTCGATCGATATCCTCAATCAAAACCGGGCCCTCGGCTGCCCGCTCCAGCGCTCGCCCGTCATTGGCGGACACCTGCAAATCCACGGCGCCGGTGCGGTCGATCCAGATCCTTGCCAGATGTGTCTTTCCGGAACCGGTTGGGCCGGCAAGAATGACCACCGGCGACGGCCAATCCGGCCAGCTGTCGATCAGTCCAATCGCCGCCTGGAGGGGTTCCGAGACAACCAGGTCGGCGCGATCACTGCTGATCGGATGCCTGAATTCAAGCGGCAGTTGCTGGGTGGCCGCTTTCGGCGACTTGCCGTCCTTATTCATTCGTCTTCCCGTCGCCTTCGGTCAGCCGATTGTCGGGGTCGCCGTCGTCGTAGAGGTCGCTGTCCAGGTAGCGACGCAAGGCGAACCTGACGAGTACGGCCACCGCCGCAGACGCCGGCACGGCCACCAGTAGTCCGACAAATCCGAAAAGTGAGCCAAAGGCAAAGAGCGCGAACATCAACCATACCGGATGAAGGTTGACGCTTCGTCCGACCAGTCTCGGCTGGAGGATATTGCCCTCCAGGAACTGGCCTGAGAAAAAGACGGCCAGCACGATGCCTATGGACACGTAGTCAGGCCAGAACTGAACAAGTGCGACACCGATCGCAAGGACCAGCCCAACAAGTGACCCGGCGTAGGGAATAAAACTGATCAACCCCGAGAAAAGGCCGATCAGCAGACCGAAATTCAAACCGGTAAGCGTCAACCCGACGGCGTAGTATATCCCCAATATGAGGCAAACGCTTCCCTGGCCGCGCACGAACCCGGCGATTGCCTTGTTCATGTCCGCTGAGATTTCACGCACGGCCGCCAGGTGATTGCGGGGTATCCAGCCGTCGACCGTTTCGACCATGCGATCCCAATCCAGCAGGAGATAGAACGCTACGACGGGCGTTACCACGAACAGCGATGCCAGATCAGCCAACGCCTTTCCCGAGTTCCAGACCTGGAGCAGAACCGTACCGACCAGACCCGCGCCCTCCGACAGGAGACCACCCAGGGACTCCTTCAGATTGGTCGTATCCAGACCGATCCAGTTTTTCAGCCATGACCGATCGGATGAAGCCAGCAAGCTCTGTAGCTGCGAAACATAGTCCGGCAGTTTCTGGATGAATTCGCTCGCCTGCGTGACCAGGGTCGGCACAATGATGATCAAGGCGATGACGAAGAGCAGCAGGAACGCGATCAGAATCAGAATGGTCGCCATCAGACGGGAGACGCCCCAACGCTCCAGCCGGTCTGCTACGGGGTCGAGGAAGTAGGCCAGCGCCATTCCGGCAACAAACGGCAGCAGGATGCCGCGAAACACGTAAAGAAACAGGCCCAGTGCCAGCAGCGTCGCCAGCCAGAACAAGGCTTGGCGTCTCAGGGAGGCCCTGTTGATCGTGGTTGACATCGGGCTAGGTCTCCATTGCGGCGCTGGATCGCATCAATCTATTCGGCCATGTGGTCGATCCAGACCTTGAAATAGGCTGCGGCGGAAAGGATGGTCAAGGCCGCAACGACATAGATCAGGATCGTGGTCAATTCACCGAGCCTGATGCCAAGCGCGAGTTCCGCAAGAACCAGCGAAAGAAGCGCGATCTGGATTGCCGTATTTGCCTTGGACACCAGGATCGGATTCATATCGACGGGCTGTGCCATCAGGCTCGACACCAGGACCGCCATAACGATCAGCACGTCACGCGAAACCACCAAGACGGCCAGCCATTGCGGCAGATATCCAAGGATTGCCAACATGATGAAGACGGTCACCAGCAGGAGTTTGTCGGCGACCGGATCCAGATAGGCGCCCAATTCCGACTGCTGATCGAAGTGGCGCGCGATGAATCCATCGACGCCATCGGAAAGCCCGGCAATGACGAAGATGACAAATGCAGGCAGCATCTCACCCACCAACAGCGCATAGACGACCGCAGGAACCATCAGAAAGCGCAGCAGGGTGATGATGTTCGGAATGGTCATGTGCAATTGATTTCAGCCGAAGCCCCATCGACGGGCGCAAGCCGTGGCATCCGTTTTCGAAATGGGTGTTTCACCAAGTTGGTGATTCCGCCGGCTAGACGCAACCGCACGTTTTTTGCAGGCCCAGGCACACACGTCAATAAATTCGGGCAGGATGAGCGGCAAGCCTTGCGCACAGTTGGCCGACATGCGATTTGCCGGTGACCTGCCGGACAGGGGTGCCGGCTTGACCCATGAGGGCGCGATGAGTGATCAGAAAAACGGCTTGAGCTATCGTGATGCCGGGGTCGACATCGACTCCGGAAACAGTCTCGTGGAACGCATCAAGCCGCATATCCGGGCTACACGACGACCAGGCGCCGATGGGGATATCGGCGGCTTCGGCGGGCTGTTCGACCTGAAGGCCGCCGGCTATGAGGATCCGGTGCTTGTCGCCGCTAATGATGGGGTCGGCACCAAGCTGAAAATCGCTATCGAGACCGAAATTCACAACACCGTCGGCATCGACCTTGTTGCGATGTGTGTGAATGACCTGATCGTTCAGGGGGCTGAGCCGCTGTTTTTCCTCGACTATTTTGCGACCGGCAAGCTCGACCCGGAACAGGGTGAACAAATTGTCGCCGGCATCGCGGAGGGCTGTATCCAGGCCGGATGTGCACTGATTGGCGGGGAAACGGCCGAAATGCCCGGCATGTACGCTGGCGCAGACTACGATCTTGCGGGTTTTGCAGTCGGTGCCGCCGAACGATCCAGGCTTCTGCCGAAAGAGGATACTCAAGCGGGCGACAAGCTGATCGGCCTCGCCAGCTCGGGTCTTCATTCCAACGGGTTTTCGCTGGTACGGCGGGTTGTCGAGATTGCCGGACTGGAGTTTGATTCGCCGGCACCTTTTGCGCCCGACCGGAGCCTCGCGGACGTTCTGCTGACACCGACACGCATCTACGTCAAACAACTCCTTCAGACCATTCGGCAGACAGACGCCATCAAGGCATTGGCGCATATCACCGGAGGCGGATTTCCAGAGAATATTCCGCGCGTTTTGCCGGATGGCCTGTCCGCACGGATCGACCTCAGCGCAATAGATATTCCGCCGGTCTTTTCCTGGTTGAGCGCCACGGGCGGGATCGTCGAAACCGAGATGTTGCGCACGTTCAACTGCGGCATCGGAATGATCGCGGTTGTTTCTGCAGAGGACTTGGACGCAGTGGTAGCGACCTTGAACGAAGCCGGAGAGAGTGTTGTCCCGCTGGGTGAGCTTGTTGAGCGGGCCGATGATGTTGCCGCCGCCGTCACCTACGACGGGTCGTTGGCACTATGAGCGGCCGTACCGGGCCAACCGGCCGGCGCAAGCGTGTTGCGGTCATGATCTCCGGTCGCGGATCCAACCTTTCGGCGCTGATATCTGCCAGCATGGCGACTGACTATCCTTGCCAAATCGCTGCAGTCCTGTCGGACAATCCACAGGCGGCCGGCCTCGAACTCGCCGAAACCTATGACATCGAAACCCATGCCTTCGCCCGGGCTGACTTTCCTGACAGGAAAGCCCATGAAGGGGCGATCCTGGCCGAACTGGATCGGATCGAGCCCGATTTCGTCTGTCTGGCCGGCTATATGCGCCTTTTGTCGGCGGATTTCGTCAATCGGTGGCGGGGATTGATTCTCAACATTCATCCGTCGTTATTGCCCAGTTTTCCGGGTCTGGACACACACCAACGTGTTTTGGCCCACCAGGTACGCATCCACGGCTGCAGTGTGCACTTCGTGACCGAAGGCATGGATGAAGGTCCTCTGATCGCCCAGGCAGCGGTTCGCGTCCTGCCGGACGATACGGAAACTGTGCTGGCTGAACGGGTGCTGTCGGCTGAACACCAGCTTTATCCGGCGGCGCTTAAGCTTGTGGCTGAGGGAAAAGTCCGAATGACCGATGCTGGTGTGGCGGTGTTCAATGGACTTCATATCGAAGACGATGAGACGATCGTTCAATCGCCCCCGGCATCCTGCTGATCCCGCTTGAGCCACACATGGGTGTCGTGAAATGCGGCACCGCCAAACGGTGCGATGCTGTCCGCTCCGGTGAGCACATTGATGCCTTCACCATCGACAAAGCTTCGATTTGGCCAGATTCCTTCCGAAACAAGGACGCCGCGCGGCAAATCACTGCTGACGCGCGCATGTAACCGAACTTCGCCTCGCTGGTTGCCAATGGCCACCAGTTCGCCGTCGTCGACACCTGCCGCGGCCGCATCCTCGCTGTGCATCATGACCTCGGGGCGCCCTTCCCTACGCACCGAAGACTGCGTCTCGGTGAATGTCGAATTCAGGAAGGAACGGGCCGGTGACGTGGCAAGCCGGAAGGGATGACGTTCGTCAGCGGCTTCGATCAGTTCGACGTGATCCGGGAAGACCGGCAGCTGTTCGTGGGGTCCCTGGGGTCCCAGGGACTTTGGCGGACGATTGGGTGCAGGCGATCCGGTCCAGTCCGGACGAAAACGGAATTTGCCGTCCGGCCAGCCAAATCCACGAACGAAATGCGACTTTTCGAAATCGGGCTGACAGTCGATCCATTTGTTTTGCTGCAACGCGGCCAAAGTGCCGTGCCCACTGGCCTGCAGCATATTGTCGATCAATTCATTGGCGCTCAGTCCGAACCCGGGCTGATCGGCCACGCCAAGCCGTTTCGCCAATTCCTCGACAACGTAGTGGTTGGATTTTGGCCCTTTCGGCGGCTCGATCAGTTTCGGACCAAGCATGATGTGCTGATGGCCGCCACCGCGATAAATGTCGTCATGCTCGACGAACGTTGTCGCGGGTAAGATGATGTCGGCCAGGTCCGCGGTTTCCGTCATGAATTGTTCATGCACCACGGAAAACAGGTCGTCTTGACCGAAGCCTTCCCTGACCTTTCTTTGTTCCGGCGCGATGTTCACCGGATTTGTGTTCTGGATGAGAAGCGCGGCGACCGGCGGACCACCATGCAGGGCTTCGGCATCCCCGGTCAGGATCCGACCGATTTTCGACTGATCGAGGTAGCGGATCCCCGGGTCGATGCTGGCGGTGCCCATGATTTCGGACTTATCGAGGCCGAAGATGTCATTGTTGGAATGGAAGCCACCGCCGCCTTCATACTGCCAGGCCCCGGTCACCGTCGGAATACTCAGCGCCGCATGCATATTGACGGTGCCGTTGCGCTGTCGTGTGAACCCGTAGCCGAGCCGAAAATAACTGCGTTTCGTCTTGCCAACGAGATGCGCGAACTTTTCGATCTGGCGAGCCGACAAGCCCGTTATCTCGGAAGCCCATTGCGGCGTCCGGTCGCTTAGATGCCTCTCGAACCCGTTCGGATCGTCGCTGAATCGCCTTAGATAATCGCGATCCGCGAAACCATCGCGAAACAGAACATGCATGACAGCGCAAGCCAGGGCCCCATCCGTGCCAGGACGCAGAATGAGCTTCACATCGGCCTGGCGAGCAGTCGGCGTGTCATAGACATCGATCACGACAATCTTGGCACCGCGCTGCTTACGCGCCTGAGTGGCGTGGGTCATCACATTGACCTGCGTCGATACCGGATTGGTTCCCCAGATCACCACGCAATCGGATTTTGCCATCTCCCGTGGATCGGGGCCGCTCAGGCTGCCGGTCCCCACGAAAAATCCAGTCCATGCGGCGTTGGTGCAAATGCTGTCAAATTGGCCCGAGTACTTCTTTGCGTGGCGCAGGCGATGAATTGAATCGCGCTGTACCAGTCCCATTGTCCCGGCATACTGATAGGGCCAAACCGCCTCCGAACCCCAGCGCTGTTCTGCTTTGAGAAAGCGCTCCGCCACCTCATCGAGCGCATCTTCCCAATCGATTTCCTGCCAACTTCCTTGGCCCTTCGGACCGTTGCGACGCAGCGGTTTCAGAAGCCGATCCGGATGATGAGTGCGTTCCGCATACCGCGCGACCTTGGCGCAGATGACACCCGCGGTGTAGCCGTTTTCGGCGGAACCTCGGACCTTTCCGATGGTCCTGTCATCGACCAGTTCGATCTCGAGTGCGCACGTCGAGGGACAGTCATGCGGACAGGTCGAAAAGCCGATGCGGGTGGGTGCTGGTTGATCCATGGATGCCTCGATCTGGGTGCTGGCTGCGATGGATATAGAGCAAATATCCGGCGCGAGCGAGTTCACACCGATCCAACCGTCGCACCGGGCTCCACAAAAACCTGCGCAAACGGACCTTCTGAGGCCGTGGACCTTGACCTCGTCCGCTCATCCTTCGATAACGAATTGCTAGTATTCTGTCCTCAGGTCCCCATCGCGCAATCTGGAGCCCATAAGCCCATGTCATGTCGAAAAACGGTTAGCACCCTTCTTGCCCTCTGCGGCATCCTGGCCACCGGACTGACAATCAGTGCATCTCCAGCAAACGCCTTTGGAATTCGCAACGATGCGGCCTGCGACAACCCGGCGGTCCTGCGCGCGATCACCAAGCGCTTTGCGATCAATGACCGGAACGTCATCAAGCGTGGTCTGGCGATCGAAGACTATTACGATGTCCATCTTGATCGGTTCGTTGCCGCCGGTGAGCTCGAAGGGACGAAGATCGATCGCCGGTTCTGCCGCGGCAAGGTTGCGATGAATGACGGGCGGTCGCGGACGATCTGGTACATGATTGAGCTTGGGCAGGGTTTTGCCGGCATGGGTGCCAACGTCGAATATTGCATCTCGGGCCTGGATCCCTGGCACATCTACGGCGCCTATTGTCGCTCGGTCCGCTGATCATCCATCCGCCTTATCCAGTTCAAGGATTGGACGCACTTCCTGTCCACGGCGATTTGCGCGCTCAGGCCGACTGGAACGCAACTGTACAGTCCGGCTCCCGTGGAGGAAATGAATGAAAATTCTGTATTCGCCCGCTTCCCCCTATTCCGCCAAGGTGCGCATGGCCGCTCACTATTGCGGTTTCGATTTCGAAAGCGTGCCGACCGACACGAATGCTGATCCGGACCTGCTGATCCACAGCAATCCTCTCGGGAAAATTCCGACGCTTATCGATGACAACGGTCGGGCCATCTACGACAGTCGGGCGATCATGCAGTATCTGGACCGGATGAGCGGTCGCAACCTGTTTCCGCGCAACGCCGACAAGCGAACTGAAGCGGAACTCCTCGAAGCGCTTTGTGATGGGACGACAGACTGTCTGCTGGCAATCGTCTACGAGCGTCGCTTCCGGCCAGAGGACAAGGTTCACACACCCTGGATTGACCGGCAATGGTCCAAAGTTGAACGGTCGCTCGATATGCTCAACGACAATCTCCCCCGAACGGCCAAAAAGCTGCACGGAGGGCACTTCGCCCTGGCGGGGCTGCTTGGTTATCTGGCACTGCGGTTCGAAGGCCAATGGGAGCGCGGGCGCCCGAAACTGAAGAACTGGCCGACCAAATTCGCGAAATTCTTCCCAGATCACGACCAGCTCAAACCGCAGGGCTGAGGCAGCCCTGTTGACCGATTGTTCACAGCGGCGTCATTGTGTTTTTCTTCTGTGATCCTATATCCAAGGGGCCCCTCTCCGCGACATGGGGCCCCAGATAACAAGCTCCGGAAGCTCGCGCCTTCATGTTCAGTTTCGCCATATTGATTGCCGGGCTTATCCTGCTTCTGTTTGCAGGGGACTATCTGGTCCGTGGCGCAGTGGCGCTGGCTGAAAAACTCGGGATCAGTCCGCTTATCATCGGCCTGACTATCGTCGCCTTCGGCACGTCTGCGCCGGAACTCTTTGTTTCTCTCGAGGCGGCGTTCAACAACGCCTCCGGGATTGCCCTCGGCAACGTCGTGGGATCAAACATTGCCAACGTCCTGCTGGTTCTCGGCGCCCCTGCCCTGATCAAACCGGTCGGATGCAAGGAAGACGGACTGCGGTTCAGTCTTGCCGTCATGTGCTTCATGACGGGCCTGCTGATGGCCATCATGGCAACCGGCTGGCTGTCTCGCTTCGACGGGATGGTCCTGTTTGCATTGCTTTGCATCTTTTTGTTCCGGCAGTTCCTGAACGCGCGAAAGAGCCGAAAGGAACAGGTTTTTGGCGATTATCATGACGAGATCGATGAGCTGCCGACCGAGAACTCGAAAATCGTGGCATACCTGTTGTTCGGCCTGATCGGCCTACCGCTCGGCGCTTCGCTCACCGTCAACGGTGCGGTTGATATCGCTCGCATGCTCGGCGTCTCCGAGGCGGTCATCGGACTGACCGTTGTCGCTATCGGTACGTCGCTGCCCGAACTGGTTACCTCTGTCATGGCCGCCTGGCGCGGCAGTGCTGCGGTGGCGATCGGAAACGTCGTCGGATCCAACATTTTCAACATCGGGGCGATCCTCGGCATCACCAGCATGGTTCACCCGCTGCTGGTTCCAGGCCGCATCGTTTATCTCGACATGTGGATCATGGCGGCCACGACTGTCCTGCTGACGGTTCTTGCTGTGGGTTCGCGGCCGATCTCACGTTCCGGCGGCACGGTGATGCTGGCGCTGTTTGTCGGCTACATCGTCTTCGTCTTCTGATTCCGGGATTTCGTAGCAACCCGAGCCCAGCGTCGGTCTGCTGTCGGACCGTGACGCGGCGAATGCTATATAGATCCTGAAATTCGATTCAGGCAGGACGCGAATGGTACGGCCGACGGAATCCCGACACGAGACGAGAAGACAGGGCGGAACTGGTGATGCAATGCCAGTTCCGAGAGAAGAGGAAATCTGGAAAGTCGCCGGCGATCCTGAAAAGGGTCTGAAGGGACCGGAACTGATTCAGGCCTACGTCAAACGGCTGCCGAACGGTCCGGGTGTCTATCGCATGCTCAACGAAGGCGGCGATGTACTCTATGTGGGCAAGGCGCGCAGCCTGAAAAAACGTGTCACCAGTTACGCTCAGGGCCGTGGTCATACCAACCGCATCGAGAGCATGATCCGGCTGACCGCGCAGATGGAATTCGTCTCCACGCGCACGGAGACAGAGGCCCTGCTGCTGGAAGCCAATCTCATCAAACGACTGCGGCCACGCTTCAATGTGCTGATGCGCGACGACAAGTCGTTTCCCTATATCCTGCTGACGGAAGACCACGCGGCTCCAGGGATCTACAAGCACCGTGGCGCCCGGTCGCGCAAGGGATCCTATTTCGGTCCTTTCGCCTCCGCCCAGGCGGTCGACCGGACGATCAATTCCCTGCAACGGGCCTTCCTGCTGAGGACCTGCACGGATTCGGTCTACGAAAGCCGCACCCGCCCTTGCCTGCTCTACCAGATCAAGCGCTGTGCCGGGCCATGCACCGGTGAGGTCTCCGTCGAAGACTATTCACGCATGGTCGATGAGGCTCGCGGTTTCCTGTCGGGCAAGAGCCACACCGTCAAGTCAACCATGTCCGAAGCTATGCAAAAGGCATCTGAGGAGCTCGATTTCGAGACTGCGGCGATCTATCGTGATCGGCTGGCTGCCCTTTCCCATGTGCAGAGCCACCAGGGTATCAATCCGCACACGGTCGAAGAGGCGGACGTGTTCGCCATACATCA
The DNA here is from genome assembly GCA_965228435.1 of Hoeflea sp. Classification (GTDB taxonomy): domain Bacteria; phylum Pseudomonadota; class Alphaproteobacteria; order Rhizobiales; family Rhizobiaceae; genus Hoeflea_A. The sequence goes on from OZ245818.1 coordinate 7,322,531, forward strand.
GCAGGGCGGAATGAGCTGCATCCAGGTCTTCTTCTTTCGCACGGGACAGAACTGGGGCAACCGCGCCTATTTCCCGAAGGCCGATACAGCAATGCCGGCGGAAGAAGTGTTGGGGGCGTTCCTGGCACAGTTCTACGATGACAAGCCCTGCCCGCGACAAATCCTTGTCTCTCATTCATTCGAAGAACAGGCCCTGCTGGCTGAGGCGCTGTCGATACGGGCGCGGCACAAAGTGACGATCAGCAAGCCACAGCGTGGCGAGAAACGCGACCTCATGCGCCACGCTGAAGCCAATGCCAAGGAAGCACACGGACGTCGGCTGTCGGAGACCTCTACCCAGGCCAATCTGTTGCGCGGCCTGGCCGAAACCTTCGGCCTGGAGCGACCGCCTCGACGCGTCGAAGTCTATGACAATTCCCACATCATGGGGACCAACGCAGTGGGCGGCATGATCGTCGCCGGCCAGGATGGCTTTGTCAAAAACCAGTATCGCAAGTTCAACATCAAATCGAAGGACCTCACACCGGGCGACGATTTTGGCATGATGCGCGAAGTGATCGAGCGTCGCTTTACCCGCCTGGTGAAGGAGCACGGTCGGCCGGAACGACCCAATGGCGATGTCAGTGACACGGATACCGATGAGGACACGACCACGCCACCGTGGCCCGATGTCCTTCTGATAGACGGCGGCAAGGGCCAGGTTTCGGCCGTCATGTCGGTGCTCAACGAGTTGCAGATTGCCGACTGTGTCGACGTCATCGGGGTCGCCAAAGGTGTTGATCGCGATGCCGGCCGGGAACGGTTCTTCATCGAAGGCAAATCGGACTTTTCATTGCCACCCCGCGATCCGGTGCTCTATTTCATTCAGCGGCTGCGCGATGAGGCGCACCGTTTCGCCATCGGCACCCACCGAGCTCGTCGCAAGAAGGAAATGACCAAGAATCCGCTCGACGAGATCGCCGGCATCGGTCCCGCCCGCAAGCGTTCGCTGTTGCATCATTTTGGCACCGCCAAGGCGGTGTCGCGCGCCGGGATGGACGACCTTGTCGCTGTCGAGGGGATTTCCGAGGCCATGGCCAAGCTCATTTACGACCATTTTCACGAAGACCAGCGGACGTAACCGCGTCGCTCTGCAAGGTTTCACCGAAAGCCGTGTTGACGGATCGCGTTCCGGCCTATTTGTATGGGCACGAAGTCACCGAGCGGAATCCTATGGCATCGCAGACCTACAATATCCCGAACCTGCTTACGTATGGACGCATCGCTGCCGTTCCGCTTATCGTGCTGTGTTTCTTCGTGGAGGGCCGGTTGCACGGGTCGGACCTCGCCCGGTGGAGCGCGCTCGGCCTCTACATCGTCGCCTCGGTCACCGATTTCTTTGACGGTTACCTGGCACGCATCTGGAACCAGATGTCGAATATCGGTCGCATGCTCGATCCGATCGCGGACAAACTGTTGGTCTCATCGATCCTGTTGCTGCTTGCTGCTGACGGGACGATTGCCGGCTGGACGATATGGGCGGCAATCATCATCCTGTGCCGCGAAATCCTGGTGTCCGGTTTACGGGAATACCTGGCCGAGTTGAAGGTTTCCGTCCCGGTCACCTGGTTGGCAAAATGGAAAACGACGGTGCAGATGGTCGCGATCGGTTTTTTGCTGGCCGGGCCGGCAGGCGACAAGGTGATACCCTACATTACCGAGATCGGGATCACTCTCTTATGGATCGCTGCCGTGATCACGATCTATACCGGCTACGACTATTTTCGCGCCGGTTTGAAGCACGTGATCGAATAAACGAGCAGGATCGACAGTCATGGTCAAACTTGTCTATTTCGCCTGGGTGCGCGAACGGATTGGCATGAACGAAGAGGAAATCGACCTGCCGGACACCGTCACTACGGTGGCGGACCTGATCGATCATCTGAGGGGTCGCGGTGAAGGATATGAGACGGCGCTTGCCAATCCCGACGTCATCCGCGTTGCCATCAATCAGGAGCACAGGCAGCACGGAGACCGTCTGGACGACGCACGGGAGATTGCGTTTTTCCCGCCGATGACCGGAGGTTAGTCTAGGCATGTCCGTACAGCCCACCGTCCGTGTGCAGCGGGACGACTTCGATACAGCCGCCGAAGTTGCCACCCTCTCGGCCGACAGCGCCGACATTGGCGCGGTCGTCACGTTCACCGGCCTTTGCCGCGATGAACACGGTACTCTCGCTGCGCTCGAGCTGGAGCACTACCCGGGCATGGCTGAGGCCGAAATCAGACGTATCGCTGACCGCGCCATGGAGCGTTGGCCTCTGGACGGCATGACGGTCATCCACCGCTTTGGCCGGATTCGGCCGCGGGAGAACATCGTGCTCGTTGCAGCCGTTTCACGCCACCGCGATGCGGCGTTTGAAGGCGCGCGGTTCATGATGGATTTTCTAAAATCCAACGCGCCTTTCTGGAAACGCGAAATCGGCAAGGACGGTACGCATGGGTCCTGGGTCGACGCCCGCGACTCCGATGACGCTGCGCTCAAACGCTGGGACGAGAGCGCAAAAAAAACGCCGGGGTAATCCCCGGCGTCATGCATTTTGGTCTGGACGGATCAACCGACGATTTCGGTGCCCGAGAACCAGTAAGCGATTTCCTCGGCAGCCGTTTCCGGGGCATCCGATCCGTGCACGGAGTTTTCACCAATCGACAGGGCGAAGAGCTTGCGGATGGTTCCTTCCGCGGCGTCGGCCGGATTTGTTGCGCCCATGATTTCACGGTTCTTGGCGATGGCATTTTCGCCTTCGAGCACCTGGACGATGGTCGGGCCGGAGGACATGAACTCGGTCAGTTCGCCGAAGAAGGGCCGTTCCTTGTGAACTGCGTAGAACCCTTCGGCTTCGCGCAGGCTCATCCAGACGCGCTTGGAGGCGACGACGCTCAGTCCTGCGTCTTCAAACATCTTGGTGATGGCGCCGGTGAGGTTGCGTTTGGTGGCATCGGGTTTGATCATCGAAAAGGTGCGTTCGATCGCCATGATCTGGAGTGTCCTTGTTTGCGATTGCGGGAGAATTTGCGCGCTCTATAGCCCTGCGACGCGGGCAATACAAGCCCGCGCCGACGTCAGCTTTTGGATCAGGTCTGCGGTCAGGCGGCCGCTTTTACCGCACGGCCCACGCCACCGTGCAGATCGAGGCAACGCTCGAACCAATCGGCCACCGGATCGCCATCTTCGAGAATGCGTGTGCTCGACGTCGTGCGCGCCCATTGAAAGGCGCCAAAAACGATATAGTCGCAAAACAACGGCCCATCACCACCAAGGTAGGGCTGACGCTGCAACACCATCCGCATCGGTTCGAGCTTTTGAGAAACGCTGCCCACGCGCTCCCGCCCGGCAGCGACAACTTCCTCCAATGTACGACCGAAGCGGGCCTCACGACTCTTACGGAAGTAATCCTGATCTTTCGGTGCCAGCATGGCATGAATGTCGAGCATCAGCGCTCCACCGATCACGGCCAGGATCTGAGTCGCTGCCCAGGTCTCGAAAAAGCGAGCCATCGCGATACCGCCAGGCCCTCCGAAGAGGCTTGGCCGATCCGGGTAGGTTTCATCGAGATAGATGGCGATGTCGAATGAATCCCGGACAACTTTGTCTCCGTCACGAATGACGGGAACGCTCTTACCGCCTCCGTCCTCGATCTCGGGTATGGCGGTAAACGGCACCGGAGATCCGCTGTAGTCGAGACCTTTGTGGGCCAGCGACAATACCGTTTTCCAGCAATGCGGGCTGAATGGCCGAGAGCTGTCGGAGCCGGCCAGTTCATAAAGGGTAATTGTCATTTTGACCTCTGTTCGGGATGTTTGGAATTGGCGGCATTTTGCGGGTTTTGCTTTGCAAATCAACTCTAACCGACTACCTGTTTTTGCAGACATGCAGATGAGGATGCGGCTCATGGAAAATGCCTACAAACTGCTCGATGGTCGCAAGATCGCGGCGGATATGCATTCGGAAATTGCCGTGGACGTTTCGTCGCTTGCGGATGCGGGTTGGCCACTCAAACTTGTGTCGATCTCCATAGGTGAATCGGACGCGGCAAAGCTCTATGTGCGCAACCAGAGCCGCACCGCTAAGAAGACCGGCATCGATTTCGAGGAGCGGGACTATCCGGCTGATACGACGGAGAAGGAGCTGCTGGGGATCATTCAGGGGCTCAACACCGATCCGCGGGTGACGGGAATCATCATTCAGCGGCCGACACCGGATCATGTCTCAGTGCGCCGACTGCAGCGCGCGGTGCATCCCTTCAAGGATGTCGAAGGCATGCACCCTTCGAATATCGGTTCCATCGTCTACCAGGTGCCGAAGATGGGCCCCTGCACGGCCGCGGCTTCCGTGCATCTTTTGCGATCGACCGGGACCAATCTGACGGGGCTGGAGGTGACCGTCATCGGGCATTCGGCAATCGTCGGCAAACCCATAGCCTTCATGCTCATGGCTGAGGGTGCAACGGTCACCGTCTGTCATCACGAGACCCGCAATCTTGCCATGCATTCGCGCGCAGCCGATGCGGTGTTCGTGGCTGTGGGCAAAGCCGGGCTGGTCACGGGCGACATGCTGAAACCCGGAGCGGTGCTCATCGACATTGGCATCAACCAGATCGACACGCCGGACGGCCCGAAAGTTGTCGGTGACGCGGATTTCGAAAGCTGCGCCGAGACCGCGGGCTGGATCACCCCGGTACCCGGCGGCGTCGGTCCTGTGACCGTCGCAACTCTGCTGCGCAACGCCGTCACAGCGGCTCAGCTTCAGCGTGATCACTACACTTCGGAATTCGGCACGGCAGACAGCGTCTACAATCTCCTGCCGCGCTGAGTGCCATTCCGCAGTTTTCGCTTGCCATCGGCAGCGGTCGATTCCAATAGAGCGGCATGCTGACCCTGACAGACATATCGGCCCGCATCGCCGGACGCCTGCTGATTGACCACGCCTCGCTTTACCTGCCCGAAGGCACAAAGGCAGGTTTTGTCGGGCGAAACGGCGCCGGCAAGTCGACCCTGTTTCGTGTGATCACCGGGGAACTGGCGACTGAAACCGGTGCCGTTGCCCTGCCGCGAAATTGCCGCATCGGCCAGGTGGCCCAGGAAGCACCGGGAACCGACGAACCGCTGATCGAGATCGTCCTGAAGGCGGATGCCGAAAGATTGGCACTGCTGACCGAAGCCGAGACCGCAACCGATCCGGACAGGATCGCGGAGATCCATACACGGTTGGCCGACATCGATGCTCACTCCGCAGAAGCCCGGGCGGCGAGCATTTTGGCTGGACTTGGCTTCGATCAGGCAGCGCAAAAGCGCCCGGCGTCAAGTTTTTCGGGAGGCTGGCGCATGCGGGTCGCTCTGGCGGCCGTGCTGTTTTCTCGCCCTGACCTCTTGCTCCTTGACGAACCGACCAACTATCTCGACCTGGAAGGCACGCTTTGGCTTGAGGATTATGTGCGCCGTTACCCGCACACGGTGGTCATCATCAGCCACGACCGCGATCTGCTCAACCGTGCGGTCAATTCCATCGTTCACCTGGAAGACCGCAAGCTGACGTTCTATCGGGGACCGTTCGACCAGTTCGAGAAGCAACGGGCGGAAGCCCGCGAACTGCAGATGAAAATGCGGACCAAGATGCAGGCGCGGCGTGCCCATATGGAAGCTTTTGTCGAGCGCTTTCGCTACAAAGCGTCCAAGGCGCGCCAGGCGCAGTCTCGTTTGAAGGCAATTGAACGTATGGGGTCGATCGCGTCCGTTGTCGACGAACACGTGCAGGAGTTCCAGTTTCCAAAACCGGAAAAAGACTGCGCTTCGCCGATCATTGCGATCGAAAACGGTTCTGTTGGCTATATCGCTGGCCAACCGGTGCTGAACCGCCTCAATTTGCGGATCGACCAGGATGACCGAATTGCCCTGCTCGGGGCCAACGGCAACGGCAAATCAACCTTCGCCAAGCTGCTTTCCAACCGCCTGGAGCTGCAAACCGGCACCGTGACCCGCGCCCGGCATCTCAAGATCGGGTATTTCGCACAGCATCAGCTGGAAGACCTGGTGCCCTCGCAAAGTGCCGTTGACCACGTGCGGCAGAGGATACCAGGTGGCCTCGACGCCGCCATTCGTTCGCGTGTGGCGCAAATGGGGCTTTCGACCGAGAAAATGGACACCGCCGCACGCGATCTGTCTGGTGGCGAAAAGGCGCGTTTGCTGATGGGCCTGGCAGCGTTCGACAAGCCCAACCTGCTCATTCTCGACGAACCGACCAACCATCTCGACATAGACAGCCGTGCGGCTCTGATCGAGGCCCTCAATGCCTTCGACGGCGCGGTGATCCTGATTTCCCATGACAGGCATCTTCTGGAGGCGACCGCCGACCGGCTTTGGCTGGTGGATGATGGCACCGTGCGCAGCTTTGACGGAGACCTGGAAGACTATCGCAGCTTGATCCTTGGCGGCTCGAAGCGGGCTGCGAAGGCTGCGGAACCGGCGCCTGCGTCATCAAAGGCGGAACAAAGACGCGCGGCCGCGGACCGGCGACAGGAATTGGCGCCGCTTAAGAAGAAGATCAAAGAAATCGAGGCGTTGACGGTAAAACTTGAAAAATCGATTCAGGAAATTGACGCCCTGCTCGCTGATCCGTCGCTGTACGAAAAATCTCCCAATCTCGCGGCCGCCAAAGCCAAGGAGCGAAGCGTGGCCGAATCGGCGTTGGCCGAAGCCGAAGATCAATGGCTCATCCTGTCGGACGAGTACGCGAACGCAATGGCCGACTAATCGACTGATCGGCGGGCCAACAGCCGTTGATAGACCAGACCTATCGCGACCAGCACAAGGCCGAGCCCGATAAAGGACAGGGCTCGAAGCGCTCCCGTCAGGTTGGACATGTCGACGACGAACACCTTCGCGACAACCACGACAATGATCACGCCCGAAACCAGGCGGACAGCGCGGACGCCCGTTACCAGACCGACGGCCAGGGTAGCAATGCCGATGGCAAGCCACGCTGCCGAATAGGCGTAGAGTTCGGCATCGCTGGTCGCGCCTTGATCGATCGCCTCTGGATGGAACCAGTGGCGAATGCTCAAGGTCACCCAGGCAAAGGCAAGGACGCCGCCAACGGCAAAGGCTCCGCGAGAGTATATCGGCCTTGTGCTGCTGCTGAGAAAGCCCAGCAGACCGTAAAGCAGGCCAGTCAACAGATACGCGAAGAGCAGCTTGTTGAAGATGATGTTGGCACCGATCCGCTCTCCTGTCAGGAACGGGTTGAAGAGGCCGAGCAGGCCGGCCAATGCCGCTGCCATGCCGAGGAATCCCAAGGCGGTTGCGGCAACCGCCAGAGTGCGGCTTTCTGATGTTGCCTTCAAACGCAGAAGGCCAAGCGCGACGCCTCCACTCAGGAATACGAGGAGCGCAGCCTCGTTCAGCGTGTCCACCGGCGTAAACACCTGGTGCGGGGCAAAGGCGTGCAACCCAATCAGGGCAAGGGCCGCCGTCACTGTGGCAACAGCAATGCCTTCGGCAATCTCCAGCACGAGGTCCCGCTTCTGACGGCCAAGCAGGTAGGCGGTCAGGACAAAACCGGCCGCCGGTACGCCGTAACCGTAGGTCAGCCAGTTGAACACGGGTGTCGTGCCCAGAGATCCGACAATTTGTGGCTCCCAGGCCACGCGGGCCGCCCACAGGACGGCGGGCACCAGCGCCAACGTCCTGAGCGCTGGAAGCGGTCGCCAGCGATAGACAATGGCCGTTGCCGGCGCCATCAGTGCCAGAGCCACCGTCAGGGCACCGCGCTCCAGCACCATGCAGAGTGCGAGCGTAACCGCGGCGATGGTGGCGATCAGGCATGTCGCGACCGTGCCGTCCCGGCCGGGATCGTCCGTCGTAAGGCGACGCTCGAACTGCAATGCGACAGCAAAAAAGACAAGGCTCAGTACAAGCGCGGCAACGCCGTAACGAACCGAAACGTCGAGAAAATCAGTGCGTCCATAGGAAACCGCCAGAATGGCCAGCGGCACGAAAGCACCGCCGAAGGCAAGTGGCACCCGCGACACCGATCGAAATGCGCCAACGAATCCGAACAGAGCGGCAAGCACGGACAGGGCCAGGCCCAGAAATCCGTAAGCCGAGAGCATGCGCTGCTGATAGCCTGGCAGGACGACGGGATCGATGCCCTGGAGGGTTTCGACGCCGTCTGTCAAGGGCTGCAAGGTCTCAACTGAGAGATCCCAGCCGGAATAGCCGAGAACCACGGTGACCGCTGTAATGGGGACGATCAGACGGGCGGCTGACCATTCGTGCGCACACCAGAATGGCACGATCACCATCAGCACTAGAGCGGCGATTGTCGCCGCATCGGTCTGGTCGAGGGTGAATCCCAGCGCCAGCAGCAGCACCAGGCCCAACAGAGTGGCCGCAACTCGGTCGTTGGGGACCAGTTCTTCCGCCGATCTGGCGTAGAGGCTGGCGATAAAGACGTAGAACTGGGCCGCCCAGGCCACCAGGATATAGATACCGACCACCGGGCGCTCTCCCGGGGCGGCAACGATGAACAGAAGTGCGCCAAAGAACACCAGCCCGAGCGCGGCGATGATGGCAAGCCAGCGCCAAAGGCGTAGCCGACCTACTCCGAACGCGGCAAACGAAACGGCGACCGCGTAGGCGGCCAATCCGATGGCGCTTGGTTCATCGCTGCTGACAACAAAGGGAACCAGAAAACTCGACGCGATGCCAAGGGCCGCCAGAAGCGGGCCGTGCAACAATGCCGCCACCATCGTGGCAACAGCGACAAGGCCAAGGCCGAGAAAAGCGGCAAAAGGCCCGAGGAAACCGTAGAGCTGATAGGCTGCATAGATGGTTGCAAAGGCAGCAAGCGTGCCCGCTGCCGTCAGAACGGCCGGAACATTGGCACTGTCGAAGCCGCCGACGGAGAAAGTCTGCCCACGGCGGCGTGTCCACTCTCCCAACGCAACAAGCGCCAGGGAAAACAGCGCCCCCAGAGAAATACGCGCGGCCGGCCCAAGCAAACCCTGCTCGATGCTGTAGCGCACCAGGAACACACCGCCGAGAGCCAGTGCAAGGCCACCGACCCAGACCGCCCACCGCGCACCGACTGCTTCCTCAATGGTGCCCTTCGACGCATCCGCATCGTCAGGTTCATCCCCGGCTGGCGCCTCCGAAACCTCCGGTGTATCCGAGCTTTCCGGATGCTCTACCTCGGCTTGCTCCGGCTCTTCATCCGGAATCTCGCGATCAATCTGCTCATCAGGTACGGACTGTACGTCTTCAACCGGTTCTCGCTGAACGCCCCAAGGGCCGCTTCGTCGGGTTTCCAGCGCGGCTTCAAGTTCCTCGACACGTTGATGCAGCCCTCGCACGCGAAAAAATGCGATGGTTCCGAGGATAGGCGCAACCAGCAGGACTGCTGCGGCAACCAGCGCCAGAACAATGTATTCCATGCGACACCACTTTCCCGCACCGGCGGAGAAAGCCTATTTCTGTCAGTTTGCGCCGCTACAAACCCTCTCCACCCAAGTGCAGACTCGGGCCATCAGTCGGATTTGTCGAGCGCTTCCATGACCGCGTCGACGCGATCCTGTCCCCAATACAACTCACCATCGACGAAGAAGGTGGGCGCGCCGAATGCACCGCGCTCCACGGCCTCGTCCGTGTTGGCGCGCAGTTCGTCCTTGATCGCCTGGTCCTGGGACAGATTGGCGATCTCGCCGGCAGGCAAGTCGGCCTTTTCGAGAAGCTCCATGACAACCTCCGGATTGGTGAGGTCGCCACCCCCGCCCCAGGCAGCATGAAACATGGTGTCCATGTATGCGGCCAGCATTTTCGGATCCAGCCGCTCGGTCGCAAGCGCGCCCCGCAGTGTGCTGACCGTGTTCATGGGAAAGGCGGGGTTGATCGCAAACGGGAACCCATGTTTGTCGGCGGTCCGTTTCATATCATCAAACAACCATTTCCCCTTGGCTTTGATGAGCACGGGACTTTGATTGCCGACCGCCTTGAAGACGCCGCCAAGCACCATGGGTTTCCAGATGATATGTCCGCCTGCATTGGCAACCATGGCCGGCAGCCGTTTATAGGCCAGGTAGGATGCACTGCTGACGAAATCGTAAAAAAACTCGACCGACTTGCTCACATCCCGCCTCCTGTGTTCGAGCGACAGTGATAATTTCCGATTGCGGATATGGCAATGGCAATCAACTGGAATCGAGACCGTGCCATGGAATGTTGGGCGACAGTCCGCTGCAAAGGTTGGCTTTACCGTTTCATAATTGGCATAGTGTAGGCTCAACGAAGTGTATTGCGTTGGGTGGTTGGCGTTATGAAAAGCCGTAAGTACTGCGTGTTTTCGACCGCATTTGTGGTCGCTCTCCTGGCTGGTGTCGCGGTTTCCGGCCCGGCTCTGGCCTCTAACAGCCGAGTTGCGGCAAACCTCAATGACCTGTCTGCGCTGGAAAAGGCTGTTTCAAACGAACCGGTCCTGATGCTGGTTTCCTTGCGGCGGCAAACCATGCGTGTTTATTCGGGCGACACGCTGGTCGCCCGGTCGAACGTCTCCACTGGAATGCCCGGGCATCGGACTCCGACGGGCGTGTTCAGCGTGTTGGAAAAGAAGCGCCGGCACCATTCCAACATCTATAGCCGCGCGCCCATGCCTTTCATGCAACGATTGACCTGGTCCGGTATAGCGTTGCACGAATCTCACAGTGTTCCCGAGTATCCGGCATCGCATGGCTGCGTGCGCCTGCCCGGCAAGTTCGCCAAGCAGCTGTTCGGCTATACGGATATCGGAGCCCATGTGATTGTCACGGACGAAGAGTTGACGTTCGGTCCGGTTGCGAGCAATCGGCTCTTCTATCCACCCGGAACCGCGCCCGTTCAGGAGGCAAGTTCAGACGCAACAACGGGCGAAAGCCCTTCGGTCTTGCGCATCAACGCGAGTTCGACCACCGCCGGCGATAGTGCGAAGGACACGCTCGGTGACAACTTCGCCTTGCGTCAGGGCCTCGACCCGGATGACAAATCCGATGCACCCACCGTCGTCGAAGCACCGGAGCCTCTGCGCATTTTGATCACCCGGCGCACCGGACGCGACCTTGTCAGTGATATTCAACGCCTGCTCAATGAGCTCGGCCACAATGCCGGTGACGTCGACGGTCTGGTCGGACCCGACACCGGCAAAGCGATCGTTCGTTTTCAGAAAGAGGCGGGCCTTACGCCCACCGGCACGGTTTCCATCGAACTCGCCCGCCTTCTGAGCGAAGCCGCGGGGGAAGATGGTTTTGCCAACGGCCACATCTACGTGCGTCGAGACTTCAAGCCAGTTTTCGACGCGCCGTTGACGTTCGACAACGGGGAGAGCCCGTTGGGCACGCACTTTTTGGCCGCCCTCACGGACCCTTCCGATACCGGCAAGATCCGGTGGGTCGGCGCCAGCCTGTCCGATCGCGCTCGCACCTCGCCACTCAGCGAAGTTCAAGATTCGGGATCGGTGGGCTATCTGTCCAGGCCGGGGCTCAGGGCAGCGCTAGAGCGTATCGACCTGCCGGCCGATGTGCGCGAACGCCTGAACGGGGAAATCGTCGCCGGATCGTCCTTGATCATTTCGGATCACGGCATCAGCAGCGAAACGCATATTGGTACGGACTTTATTGTCCTGACGAATCCAGGCGGAAGCTGACTCTGCAGAAAGCCCTCTGTCCGACACAACGCACGCTCAAGACAGCGTCGTGTTGCCCGCTGATCCGCTCCTGTCGCTCCGGGCTTGATTCATCAGAAGCAATCGCGCCAGCAGAAGCGCCACCATGGATACGAAAATCGCCGCAAACAGGGTGTCGGAGACAAAGTGCCGGCCCTTGATGACCCGCAGTGTCGCGGCAAGAAGTGCAAATACAAATCCGCAGGATAAAACGATGTTCCGCGCCCGACGCCCCGGGATGTATGCACTCAGAACCAGCAAAGAGATGAAGAAGGCAGCGGCACTCGACCCCTCGCCCGACACAAACGAGCAGTTTCGCTCGCACTGATCGGAAAGCTCCAGCACCCGCGTAAATGTGCGGTCTCCGCCGAATTCGATCACATCGGCCGGACGCGCGCGACCCCAATGGGCCTTCAATATGCCGTTGACAAGGAGACCGGGGCCCAACAGGTAGAGCAGGCTGATGAACGCCCAGACCCTGAAGGAAATCCCAAACACCGGCCCCCGAAAGGCAGACCATGCCCACAAGATTGCAGAGCCTGCGGCCAGTCCGATGCTCATCGCATTGAAGACGTCACGGTAGGCGTGCAGTACAGAATTGTCGCGCAACAGGAAGCCGTCATCCTGACTGTAAAAGAGCGACGATGCACTAAGATCGAGCCCCGGAAAGGCGAGGAAGATTGCCGACGCCAGGAGAAAAACCAGACATAGGCTCAGCAACAATTTACCAGCGATTTGTGAGGTCATCGTAGCAGTCGGGTTCCAGGACATATGTGTAAAGCGGACCACCATGATAGGCACCGCCGGTCGTCGTCAACGCGGAGAATGGTGTAATCGATCGGTCTCCGCATTGAATCGCGTAGAGCCAGGTGACCAGGACAACTGTCTTTTGCAGATCTTTTTCTGTCAACGGATAGTGCAGTTCATAGTAATTGGTTGGCCCGGACGGAGGCGCAACGACACGGAATTCCAGATCCTCGCCGCGCCCGGTGTGAAAGAGGTCGGCAGCCATATCGCGGCTGCGGACGGCGATGATGTCTGCCTCCACCTTCTTTGCCGCATCAAGGATTTCCTCACTCATGCTGGCGCGCCCGAGCATCCGCCGCATTGCCGGTTTTTCGCCGTCAATGCTGACGTCATAGGCCACGCTCGTCAGAACGGGGAACGCCAGCGAGAGAAACAGCCCGATTGCTACCGATGCGGTGAGCAGCTTCACATGGTGTCGTTCCAGCATGGCATGCACAGTGACGATGATCGCTGCGAAGTAAGCGGCTGCGGCCCAGTTGGCGTTGGCGCCAGAGAGGAGAGCCTGCACGCAAATGAGTAGAATGATCGGCACCGAAAACAGCAGCAACTGTCGCTCTTTCCGCCCACCGGGCTGAAAAACGCAAACGATCAGCGCTCCAAATAGGATCGGACCGAACACTCCGAACTGGCTGAAGAAAAACTCGGCGAGCTTGTCGAAGCGCAACCGGAAAGGCTCCGCGTCTTTGATTTTTTCCTCAGGCACCTCGAGGAGCCATTCCGCATTGTCCAATGTATGGGTGAACGTCGTCAGATCGTTCAGAAAGTTCCAGATGATGTTGGGCGTCGCGACAACGAGAAACGCAACACACAGCACGGCAGCGTTGCGCCAACCGGGACGTGCCGAAGGCATGATGGCCGCGGCCAGGAGCGCGCTGAGCAGAAAGTAGACACCGGCATATTTGGCCATAAACGCCAGTCCAGCGGCGAGACCGGCGAATACGGCATCCCGGGTTCTGCCTTCTTGCAGAAGCCGGAAGTAGAAGAGCAACGCCAGCGCGTAGAAAGGCGCCATGATCGTGTCGGTGGACATGACCCAACTGCCCATGCCGGCAGCCGGCACGGTGATGTAGGAAATCATCACCCAAAACGCCGTCCTGGTCCCGAACAGATATCTGGACAGCACGCCCAGAATAACGGCCGAGATCATGTGAAACAGCGGAGACGGGAGACGCACCCAGGCAATCGCATCGCTCTGCGCCAGCCCCGTGAACAAGCTGATGACCCAAGCGATCAGCGGTGGCTTGGAGTAGTAGCCGAAGTCAAACTGCTGGCCCCAAAGCCAGTACTGGGACTCGTCGACGAAAAGGTCTGTCTGGTCGAGAAAGAGGAAGGCCACGCGGTAAAGCGTCAGGGCCACTACGGCAGCCACGCCGGCGACGAACCAGTTTTTGGCGAGGCTGTCTTGCATGGGGTCTTCTGTTGTCGCGACAGACACTGCAATCGGCGTTGCTGGGAGATCGTACCGTATCGAACACAGGCGTACTCGACCGGTTCCCCACCGTTAGAAGCTGCCGGTCAGCTTGTCAAACCGGCCCGGAGCCAAAGTCAGGGCCCCGGCAGAGGTCCCTCAAGCCTTGCGCTCCCAGCGCCGGTCGGGCGTTTGTTGCCAATAGGTCAACTCGTGACCGCTTTCCTTCAGGTCACGCCACTGGCCGCGAGCCGCCTCGAGTTGTGCCTGGTCGTGACCGTCGAACATGAAGACCGCCCTCTCGTAACCCGCCAGATCGGCCGGCTGGGCGCCATCGACCAGAAATCGGATGTTGGCACTGTTGAGATTGCCCTCATTGGCGCACAACAGAACCGGCTGTTTGTCCGCGTGTTGTGCCGTATCTGCGGCGTGGGGAAGGAAGCTCTCGTCACGATAGGTCCAAAGGTACTGATCAAGTGCGTCGCGCCGCTCCTCGCTGCCCGCCTGGACGACGACTCGCCAACCGCGTTGCAGGCTTTTCTCGAGCAACGGCGGCAGGGCGTCCTCAAGGCGCGTTTCGGTCAGATGATAGAACAGCATTTCCGTCATAGACGAGGCGTCCGTGTCAGGATTCGAAATTTGCGCTGATCATTTCGTCGAGAAGTCGCACACCAAAACCGGATGCCCAGGATTTGTTGATCTCGGTCTGCGGTGATCCCATCGCCGTTCCGGCGATATCCAGATGTGCCCAGGGCGTGTCGTTGACGAAGCGCTGCAGGAACTGCGCGGCCGTGATGGATCCGGCCCAGCGGCCACCGGTGTTCTTCATATCGGCAAATTTCGAATCGATCAGCTTGTCGTATTCGGCGGCCAGTGGCAGACGCCAGACCCTCTCCTGCGTCGATTCTCCGGCCGTCGTCAGTTTTCCACTCAATTCATCGTCATTGGAAAACAGGCCCGCATAATCGTGGCCAAGGGCCACGATGACCGCGCCGGTCAGCGTTGCCAGATTGACCATGGCCTGCGGTTTGAATCGGTCCTGGCAGTACCAGAGTGCATCGGCAAGCACCAAACGACCTTCGGCGTCGGTGTTGATGATTTCGATCGTCTGACCGGACATGGATGTGACAATATCACCGGGCCGTTGGGCATTACCATCCGGCATGTTCTCGACGAGACCGATGATGCCGACGACATTGGCCTTGGCCTTGCGTGCCGCCAGCGCATGCATGAGGCCGATCACGGCTGCCGCTCCACCCATGTCGCCCTTCATGTCCTGCATGCCGGCGCCCGGTTTAAGCGAAATGCCGCCGCTGTCGAATACGACGCCCTTGCCGATGAATGCCACGGGCTTCTGACGGGCCTTGCCACCCTTCCATTGCATAATCGCCAAACGCGGCGGCCGTACTGAGCCCTGGGCCACGCCCAAAAGTGCGCCCATCTTCAGCTTGCGCATTTCCTTTTCGGTCAGGATTTCGACTTCGACGCCCAATGCCTTCAGATCACTGGCCTTCTTGGCAAACTCCACCGGTCCGAGATCGTTCGGCGGAGCGTTGACCAGATCTCTCGCCAGGGTCACACCGCCGGCCACCGCTTCAGCAACGGCAAACTGGCGTTTTGCGGTGGTGGCGGAAGCCGTCACGATCGTCACACTGATCACGGCCTTGTCATCAGCCTCACCCTTGTCCTTCTTGCATGTCTTATAGGCATCAAATTTGTATGCCCGCAGCACCATTCCCAATGCCAGGTCGGCCGCTTGTTCCGCACTGACCTCCAAACCGGCCACATCAAGAAAAACGATCACTTTGCGAGCATTTTTTGCCATTCCAAAAATGGTTCCGCCGAGTCGCAGCCAGTCGCTCGATTTGAGCTCCTGCGGGTCTCCGAATCCGACAACGGCCAGCCGATCGACCGAGCTATCCTGGGGCGCCAGCACATCGATACTGGCCATGGCCTTTCCATTGAAATCGGCAATCTTTGACGCCTTCTTCGCTACACCCGCGGGATCTATCTGTTCAGCCGCGTCAGATAGCAAGCCGCCATTGCCGGCCAGCAAGACCGCAAGGCCACCCCTTGGCTTGGCCGACTTCGAAAAGGTGACGTTGATCTTCTTCGACATGAAAGCTCCAGATGTTTGTTGGACGCGAACACGAACCGGTTCGTCGAGTGTGGTGTTTCCTTACAGCATGTTGGCGTTTCGACCGCAATGACAAGCCCAGCGCTAACCAACTTATGAATTTTGTCCAGCTCGCCCTACCCCTGGCGCAATTGGGGCGTTCTCTTCGAACGGCTGCGGCAATCGGCACCGGGGCGAATGGTAATCACTTGTTTACTATGCCCATTCGCCTCGTGTTAGTTATAACCCGCTAACTACAGGGTTCGTGCCCGCAGCCACAGGGGCACGTGGGGCATCAGGCATAACGGCGAATGAAGCTAATTGAGCGCTACATATTCCGCAGGGTATTCGTCCTGTCCGTCGGAACCCTGGTGACGACGACGACGATCGCGCTTACCACACAGGTTCTTCTCCGGGTCAATCTGCTGAGTTCTACCGGCCAGTCGCTGCTTACCTTTCTGGAGCTGGCAGCACTGCTTATCCCGTCCATGCTGATGATTGTGGCGCCGTTTGCGCTGATGATCGGCGCTGCCCATACGCTGACCACCATGAACACGGATTCGGAGTTGGCCGTGCTCGAATCGTCCGGTGGTTCGCCCTACCTGACCGCCAGACCGATCCTCATGATAGCAGCCCTGATGTCGATCCTGACACTGCTGACCGGTCTTTATGTGGAACCCTGGGCGAATCGGCATCTTCGCGATTTGTTGAACAACGCTTCCGCTGATCTGTTTTCCCTGGCGGTGCAAACGGGCACGTTCCACCAGATCGAAGACGACGTCTATGTCCAGATCGCCGAAAAACTGCCAGGCGGCAGGCTTGGCGGGATCTTTCTCTCCGATCAGCGCGACGAGACGACGGATCAGGTGTACTACGCGCGTTTCGGAACCTTCATCGAAAGCGGCGGAAACGACGTCCTGATCCTTTCCGATGGCGAACTGCATCGAAAAGACACTGACAGCGGCAAGGTCTCGGTTATCCGGTTTGCCGCCTACGGGCTTGATCTCAGCGAAATCCGCGGCCGCTCAAACGAACCTCAGACCTACTATGCGAAGGAGCGGCCGACCAGTTTCCTGCTCAATCCCGACCCGAACGACAGCATGTTCAAACACGATCCGGGCCTGTTCACTCGGGAGATCCACAAACGCTTCACCCTGTGGCTCTACCCTATGATGTTTGGTCTGATCACTGTCTACTTCCTCGGCAAGGCGCATTCCAATCGACACGAGCAGGCGTGGAGCGTCATTACCGCAGCGGGCATTGCCATGGCGTTGCGCGGCGTCAGTTTCTACACGATCGATCATTCGGGTTTAAGCCGGACCATGGAGATCCTCACCTATGTGATACCAATTGGCGGATCAGCATTGTTCCTGCTGTTGATCGTCACCAATTGGACCTTCCGCGCACCACAATACTTGCTCGACCAGTCGTCGCGGCTCGTTTCAGGGTCTGAGTCCGCACCCGCCATCCTGCGGTCATGGTTTGCCGGCGTGATGCCGGGCGCCAAACGGGGCGCCCAATGATCGGTCCGACTTTGTGGCGTTATCTGTTCTGGCGCTATGCCGCCATGACCGGTTGGTTCGTTCTCGGCGTGTCGCTCATCATCTACATGGTCGATTTCAATGAATTCGCCAACAGAGCATCCTTTCGAGAAGGATACACGCTGTCCAAGGGGCTGCTCCTTTCGGCTCTTCGGTTACCCAATATCTTTCAGGTGACCATACCCTTCATCATTCTGTTTTCGGCCATGTCGGTTCTGATCGTGCTCAATCGGAAATACGAACTGGTGGTCGCGCGGTCGGCCGGTGTTTCCGCCTGGCAATTTCTACTGCCACTGTGCACGGCGAGCTTCCTCATCGGCATCCTCATGGTTGCGGTGGTCAACCCGCTGTCTTCGCGTGCCCTGATGATGGTCCAGGAAATGGAAGTCGGCATCGGCATTCAACAGGGAACAGTCGGTACGATCAAACGCACCCCGTGGATCCGCCAGCGCACGGTCGAGGGGGTCACGATTATCGGTGCCAAGAACATCGCACGGCGTGGTCTGCTGCTCGGAGACGCCTCCTTCATCCGCCTCAATGAAGACGGCTCGATTCGTGAACGGATAGACTCGGCAACGGCCACGTTGGAAGAAGGCAGTTGGGTGCTGCGGGATGCAAACCGCATCACCCGGGACACAACTTCAGAAGCGATCGAGAGGGTCGAGGTCAAAACCAATCTCAAGCCCGAATTTGTCGAGGAATCACTCGCCTCCCCCCAGTCCATCTCGTTCTTTGAACTGCCGCGCAAAATCGAGGTGGCGCGCTCCTTCGGCTTGGGTGCCAACGCCTTTGCGGTACAGTATCAATCCCTGCTGGCGCTACCACTCCTATTGGTCGCGATGACACTCATCGCTGCAACCGTTTCGCTTCGGTTTATCCGTTTCGGTCAATCGGGAACGGTCATTTTGGCTGGTATCTTGGCGGGGTTTCTGCTTTATGTCGTGTCGGTGCTGGCGAAAGCATTTGGGACAGCCGGAGCCGTACCGCCCTTTGTGGCGGCGTGGCTTCCGGTTATAATCGCCATGGCACTCGGGGTGACAGTGCTGCTCCACAAGGAGGACGGGTAGTGGGCTCAGCGGCATGCTGCGAAAAGAATAGTATGCGTATCGCAGGTCTGGTCGCGATTCTGACAACGGGCGTTGCACTGTGCACGGTCGCCGGGCCGGCGCTTGCACAGCAAACGATTCTGGAATCAGACGGCATCAATTTTACCACCGATCCTGAAGCCAAGCTTCTGCTGACGGCTAACCAGCTGACGTTTGACGAAGACACCGAAACCGTCGTCGCCATCGGCGCCGTGCAGATCGAATATGACGGTTTCAACATGGTTGCCCACCGGCTGGTTTACGATCAGCGAACCGGTCGCCTCAAAGCCTACGGCGACATCGAGATGATCGAACCTGACGGCAATCGCATCTATGCGCAGGAACTGGACGTTACCGACGATTTCGCAAACGGCTTCATCAATGCGCTGCGTATCGAAACGCCGGACAACACCAGGCTCGTTGCCGACAGCGCCCAGCGCGAAAGTGCGGAGCGGACCACACTGAACAATGGTGTCTATACCGCCTGCGAGATTTGCGAGAAGGACCCGAGCAAACCGCCGCTCTGGCAGGTCAAGGCCCGTCGTGTGATTCGCGATGGCAAGACCCGAACGCTGCGGCTGGAAAGGGCTCGTTTCGAACTGTTCGGTCGGCCGATCGCCTGGATCCCGGTTCTCACCGTCCCCGATCACACCGTGAAACGCAAAAGCGGGTTTCTGATCCCCGGGTTCAGTTATGCCAACGAACGCGGCTTCGGCACTCGGATCCCCTACTATTTCGCACTCAACCCGCACTACGATCTTACAGTCGGCGTCACGGGCTATTCCAAACAGGGTTTTCTGGTCGACGCAGAGTTTCGCCGGCAATTGGCGACCGGGCACTACAACATTCGTTTGGCCGGCATCAATCAAATGGACCCCAGCGCCTTCGATGCCGGAACGATCGACGCCAATCGCCGAAACCGGGTCTTCGCTGCAACCAGCGGTGAGTTCCAGATCAATACCATGTGGAGCTTCGGCTGGGACGTGATGGTGCAAAGCGACAACAGTTTTGCCAACACATACGACATTTCCGGCTACAGCGCCGTTACTCAGACTTCTACCGCCTATCTGACAGGCCTGAACGGGCGAAACTACTTCGATCTCAGAGCCTTTTATTTCGACGTGCAATCGACGCTGACATCGAGCGTGGCGGAAAAGCAGCAGCCGATCATTCATCCTTCCCTTGACTACTCCAAGACATTCGACAGACCCGTGGCAGGCGGCGAGCTCAATCTGAACATGAATGTGCTCAGCCTGACCCGTCGCGAAGAAGAAAGCGACATTATCAATGACCGCTATCGCGGCGTTAAGGGCAGCAACACACGGCTGACAACCGAACTCGAATGGCAGCGCACACTGGTGACAACGGGTGGCCTGCTGCTGACACCGCTTCTGGCCGCTCGTGGCGATGTCAACTTTCTTGATGTGACAGCACCGGTTGGGTACGCGGGTCCCTTGCAAACGAATGGTGCAGTTGGGCGCTACATGCTGACCGCAGGTCTTGAAGCGCGCTATCCGATCCAGTTCCAGGGCGCAACCAGTTCGCACATTGTCGAACCCATCGGCCAGATATTCGTTCGTCCAGACGAACAGTACGCAGGCGGCCTGCCGAATGAAGACGCACAGAGCTTCGTTTTCGATGCCAGCATCCTGTTCGAGCGTGACAAGTTCTCCGGCTATGATCGGATTGAGGGTGGTACACGGGCCAATCTGGGTGTCCGCTATACCGGCACGTTTGACAGCGGTGTGTCGCTTCGCGGCATCTTCGGCCAGTCATTTCAGTTGGCGGGTCTCAACTCCTACGCCACGCCGGACCTCGTCAATGTGGGAGCGAGCTCCGGTCTAGAGACAACGCGTTCGGACTACGTCGGGAGCATCGGCGTCGATTTGCCGAATGGTTTCTCTTTGACGGCTGCCGGACGCTTCGATGAGGAATCCTTCGCTCTGCAACGATCCGACGTAGGCGTGGGATACTCCTCAAGTCGATTTACGACCGCGCTTGCTCACACAAATGTGAAGCCGCAACCGGGATACGGATCAGCGAACCAGCGGAGCGAATTCAAGGGCTTCGCCTCGATCAACCTGACGGACAACTGGCGCGCCTTCGGGTCAGCGAGCTACGACCTCGAAGACGACTTCCTCGCCAACAACACTGTTGGGTTTGGCTACCACGACGAATGCATCGATATCAGCCTCTACTACACCCAGTCGCGCGACAGCAACCAGGCCGTTGACTGGAGCATTGGTGCGTCGATCAGCTTGCGCACGCTGGGTGATGTAAAGGTCGGAAGTCAATCGATTGCAGGCTTCACTGACGGGAGTTGACCGTCCTAGCTCCGCGCCTGCAACCGGTTCGATAACCGCTCAACAGGTCATTATTTCGCCAAAGGCGGATGGGATTTACCCCAGGCGCCTGATTTGTAAAAATGGCGCATCAGGCTGCATCAGGGAATCAAGACATGAAGGACAGCCCTCACATCCATCGCACGTTCGGGATCGTCGTGTTCGCGTTCTGCCTTGCTGTCGGCACTGTGCTGGGGGCAGCAGGCGTTCGCGCCAATGAAATCGCGGTCATCGTCAACGGGAGTCCGATCACCACCTACGACATCGACCGTCGATCGAAACTGCTGCGACTTCAACGCACCAAGGGTAACCTCAAGAAGAAAGCCCAGGAGCAGCTGATCGAAGAAGCGATCAAGATGACGGAGGTCCGGCGATTGCGGGCCACCGTGTCGGACGCCGCGGTAAACCAGTCTTTCGCGCGGTTCTCCAAAGCCAACAAGCTTTCGGCAAAGCAGATGTCGCAGATTCTGGCGCAGGCCGGGGTCGGTGCCGATCACTTCAAAGATTTCATCCGCGTTCAGATGTCCTGGCCACGGGCCGTCACCGCGCGTTTTGGAACACGTGGCGGCGGTATGAGTACCGAAGAGCTGGTCGCCAAAATGCTCGAACGTGGCGGGGAGAAACCGTCGACGACGGAGTACATACTTCAACAAGTCGTCTTCGTTGTCCCCAAATCGAAGCGCAATTCCATCTTGGGCAAGCGGAAGCGCGAAGCAGAATCAATGCGAAGCCGGTTTGTTGATTGCCGTTCGACACGGCAATTTGCAAAGGGTCTGCGCGACGTTTCGGTCATCAACCTCGGTCGGGTGATGCAACCCGCCCTGCCTCCGGATTGGAAAAATCTTGTCGAGAAAACACCGCAGGGAAGAACAACGAGCCCGCGCGTAACGGACCGCGGTGTCGAGTTTATTGCGGTCTGCTCCAGCAAGCAGGTTTCGGACGATCTGGCAGCCGAAATGGTCTTCCGGTTGGAAGACTCGCAGAAACCGGCAAGCGAGAACGCCAACAGCAACAAATACTTGGCCGAGTTGCGAGAACGGGCTCGCATCAGCTACCGTTGAGTTCAAAAGCGCCGCCCGAAGCGGGGCCAACAACGCCACTTGCTGTGACGATGGGTGATCCGTCCGGGATCGGACCGGAATTGACCCTTGCTCTTTGGCAACAGAGGCGAGCGTTGAACCTGCCACGGTTTTTCGTGCTTTCATGCCCTGCTCTGCTGGCGGCACGCGCAGACGACCTCGGCATCAATGTTCCGATCGTCGAAGTAGACCCCAGCCTGCAAAGTGACTGGCCCGAGAATGCGTTGGCAGTTGCAACACTTGAAGAACCGGTGAAAGCTCAGGCTGGCCGACCGGACAGCAGCAATTCATCCGCAGTCTTGGAGTCGATAGAGCGCGCTGTCTCGCTGGTCACCGGCGGCCGTGCTGCTGGGGTGGTCACCAATCCGATCGCCAAAGCGCAGCTCTACGCGGCTGGTTTTAAGTTTCCGGGCCATACCGAGTTCCTTGGCGAACTTGCCGAGCGCATCACGGGAAATCCGGTTCGATCGGTGATGATGCTTGCCGGACCGCTGCTTCGCGCTGTTCCCGTGACAATCCATATCCGACTGCGTGATGTCCCCGAACACCTTACGACCAATGACATCGTCGAAACCGGCAATATCGTGGCAGCAGATCTCAGGACCTGGTTCAAGGTTGCTCGTCCGAGACTGGCGGTGGCGGGCCTGAACCCGCATGCCGGCGAATCCGGCGCTCTGGGTACGGAAGATGATGACGTCGTTGCACCGGCTGTCGAACAGCTCAGATCCATGGGTATCGATGCTTTCGGTCCCCTGCCCGCCGACACTATGTTTCACGAAGCAGCCCGCGAGCGCTATGATGCGGCGTTGTGCATGTATCACGATCAAGCCCTGATTCCCGCCAAGGCACTGGGATTCGACGATACTGTCAACGTGACACTCGGTTTGCCATTCATCAGAACCTCCCCGGACCACGGTACCGCCTTCGACATTGCGGGAAAGGGCATTGCGAGACCCAGCAGCCTGGTCGCCGCGGTGCGTCTTGCGCAAACCATGGCCGAAAACGTGGCCGCCTCTTCCAATGACCGCCATTGACGAATTGCCGCCGCTGCGCGACGTCATTGCGCGGCATGGGCTGGACGCCCGGAAAGCGCTTGGTCAAAATTTCCTGCTCGATCTCAATCTCACCCGAAAGATCGCCGTCGCCGGCGGCTCTCTGGAAGGACTAACGATTATCGAGGTTGGTCCCGGCCCCGGTGGATTGACGCGGGCCCTTCTTGCCTGCGGCGCCAGTCAGGTCGTTGCAATTGAACGTGACAGTCGCTGCCTTCCCGCGTTGGCGGAGATATCCGAATACTATCCTGAGCGGCTCCATGTCATCGAGGGCGACGCTCTGACGATCAATTACCGCGAGCTGGCCGATGGTCACAACACAAGGATCATTGCCAATCTGCCCTACAATATCGGAACGCAATTGCTGATTGGCTGGCTGCTCAGCGAACCCTGGCCGCCTTTTTTTGAGGCGCTCACATTGATGTTTCAGAAGGAAGTGGCGCAGCGCATCGTGGCTGCGCCGGGAACTGCAGCCTATGGCCGGCTGGGCGTATTGGCTGGATGGCGCACACGATCCAGGATCGCATTCGATGTACCGCCCAAAGCCTTCACACCGCCGCCCAAGGTCACGTCGAGCATTGTGCATATGGAGCCGATCCCAACCCCGCTCGCCTGTCGCTCCAGCGCCCTGGAGCAGGTTACCCGCGCAGCCTTCGGCCAACGCCGTAAAATGCTGCGCCAGAGCCTCAAGCCATTGGGAGGCGAAGCGCTGCTGGAATCATGCGGAATCGACCCGCGCCGCAGAGCAGAAACCCTCGACATTGAAGAGTTCTGCAGCCTCGCGAATGCACTTGGTTAGGAATCAGCGACATCTTCTTCGAGCAGGCCGCTGACGAAGTCGAACAGGCCCGGTCGCCGATCCCGGCGCAACCTTTCTGCTTGAACGATGCATTTGACCGCCGAATAGGCCCGGTCGAGGTCGTCATTGATGACGACGTAATCGTAGTCGCGCCAGTGCTCCATCTCGGTCTTGGCGTTTTCGAGTCGGGTGCGGATGACGTCCTCTGCGTCTTCGGCACGCCGTTGCAAGCGCGATTTCAATTCACCAAGAGACGGAGGCAGGATGAAGACCGATACGACATCGGCCGGCATCTTTTCCTGCAGTTGCAGTGCGCCCTGCCAGTCGATATCGAACAGCATGTCACGCCCCTCCGCCATTGAGCGCTCGACGGGTTCTCGCGGTGTCCCATAGTGGTTTCCGTGCACCTCTGCCCATTCCAGCAGCGCATCCGTATCGCGCAGGCGCCCAAAATCGACATCGGAAAGAAAACGATAGTGAACACCGTCGATTTCGCTGCCCCGGCGGGGCCGGGTTGTCACGCTGACAGACAGGCTGAACTCTCCGTCACTCTCGAGGAGATTTCGCGCGATGGTCGACTTGCCGGCGCCTGAGGGCGAGGACAAGACCAGCATGAGACCTCGGCGCTGAATATTGGAAGATGCAAGATGGTCCTGCGCCATGGGCTACTCCAGATTCTGAACCTGTTCGCGGAACTGATCGATCAGAACCTTCAACTCCAGCCCGAGCGCGGTCACTGACGCGGCGTTTGACTTGGAGCAGATCGTATTGGTCTCACGGTTGAATTCCTGCGCGATGAAATCGAGTTTTCGGCCAATTGCGCCGCCCTCCCCTAGCAGCTCTCGACAGGCTTCGACATGGGCCGTCAGGCGGTCGATCTCCTCGCGCAAATCAGCTTTTGCGGCAAGAATTGCAGCTTCCATATGGAGGCGGTTCTCGTCTAACCCTCCATCTGCCTGCCGCAGCAACTTGACCTGCGCTGCAAGCCTTTCAACGATGGCGTCCGGCTGGCGCGACGGATCCGCATCTATGCGCTGTACCAGAGCCTCGACACCATCGACCTGCGATAACAGAAACGAGCTGATCTTTTCTCCTTCGGCCTCACGCATCTCCACAAGGCCGGCGATCACGGACTGCAGACCTTCGATGATTGCCTCTTCTTCCAACCGCGCATCTTCGGGATCGATGTCCGGCTCTCGCACCTCCAGAACACCGCGCAGATTAAGCAATCCATCCAGCGTTGGCGGTGCTGCATCTACACGATCGGCCAATCGCTCGACCAACTCAATAATGGCATCAAGCGCCGCCTCGTTGACCACCGGCTGTAGCGGCGTTTCATCGCGCGATACCGTCAATGTCAGTTGAAGGTTTCCCCGCTGGACGGCCGATGACACTGCCTTTCGAATGGTCGGATCCAGGCGTTCAAATCCGGGTGGCAAACGCAAACGAAGGTCGAAGCTGCGACCGTTGACGGAACGCGCTTCCCACGCCCATCGAAATGCACCGACACTGCCGTCGGCGCGGGCGAATCCGGTCATTGATTGCAGTGTCATGCCTCATTCCCCGGCCCATCGACGCAGCGGTCGAGCCGGACTAACCTATTGGTCAGCTTTTTCCTTTTCCTTGGCACGCTCCGCCTCGATCTTGCGCCAACGCTGTACATTGGCGTTGTGCTGCTCGAGCGTTTCGGCAAATACGTGCCCTCCCGTGCCGTCCGCTACAAAAAAGATGTTGTTGGTTTTCGATGGATTGGCCACCGCCTCCAGCGCCGCACGACCCGGATTGGCGATCGGCGTCGGGGGCAGCCCGTCAATGACATAGGTGTTGTAGGGTGTTGGCTTGTCGATATCCGATCGGTAGATCGGCCGGTCGGCCGGTTTTCCGTCGCCACCGAAGATCCCGTATATGATGGTGGGATCCGACTGCAGACGCATTCCCCGCTCAAGACGGTTGAGGAATACCGAAGCGACGAGAGACCGCTCGTCCGCGCGCCCGGTTTCCTTCTCTACGATGCTCGCCAGAATAACCAACTCATCCTTGCTGTTGATTGGCAATCCATCCCTTCGCCGCGCCCAGATCTGATCGACAAGCGAGCTTTGTGAGGCCCTCATCTGATCGATGATCTCCTGGCGGGTCGTTCCCCGGGTGAATTTGTAGGTTTCGGGTCGGAGCGATCCTTCAGGCGGCAAGTCCTCAGGCAGGTCTCCCGTCAGCTCCGGGTTGTTCGCCAAGGTTTTGAACGTTTGAGCGACCGTCAGTCCCTCGGCCAACGTGATCGAGTGGAGGATCGATTTTCCGGAACGCAAGAGGTCCATTACCTCATGCATCGAAGAACCGGCCTTTATCTCGTACTCACCGGCTTTCAGCGAATCATTCGGCATGTACGCCCGCACACCCAGGCGAAAAATGCGTGCATCCGTAATGACATTGCGCCTTTGCAGATTGGTGGCGATCTCGCCTACGCTGGCACCCTCGCGAATGAGCACGTTGGTGTTGCTCGCCAACGGACCGCGTTCCTCGAAGCGCAGCGAGCCGAAATAGACGGCTCCAGCGGCGGCGATGACAAGGAAAACAACCAGCGACATCATGAAATTCAGGAAAACCACGAACTGGCTACGCGCGCGTTCGGAGCGCTTCGGCGGCTGTGGCGCCTCCTGAGGTTTCAGCGCCTGCCTCGCTGACTGCGGAAAAATCGGACCGTTGGAGCCGGTTCCACCAAAACCGACATCATCGTCCGGAAATCTACGGTCACTCACCATTCGCTCTCTATTCTCAACTGCCAGGCTCTGCCGACACTATGGCAATGAATGTGGCAACAGATAGCTGGCCGTCGATTATGCGAACGGCGTCACCATCGTCACCCCAAATTTTCCATCGTCAGGGTTGCAATCGTCCGCTGTCCTTTTGTGGACGCTTCTGCGTTGCGACCTGAACAGGAACCACGCTGTTACATCGGTTCCAACCGATACAACTTCGCTTCCGGAATTCAGAAACAAGTATGTGTCGGAGCGCGCCCCGCCCCTTTCAGAATGGGTTAACTTGGCGAAAATATGCTCTAGCCTTCAAACCGGCGCAAGACCAGTGAAGCGTTTGTACCCCCAAAACCGAAGGAATTTGAAAGCGCAACATTGATTTCGCGGTTGCGCGCTACTTTGGGTACAAGATCGATCGGTGTTTCGACCGAAGGGTTGTCGAGATTCAGCGTTGGCGGCGCGACGTTGTCACGAATTGCGAGCGCGGCGAAGATCGCCTCAACCGCACCAGCAGCACCCAGGAGGTGACCGATCGCCGACTTTGTCGATGACATCGAGATCGATTCGGCAGCGTCTCCGACCAGACGTTCGACGGCCTCCAGCTCAATCGTATCCGCCATGGTCGAGGTGCCATGGGCATTGATGTAGTCGATGTCAGCCGCCGTGATGCCCGCACGCTTCATTGCGGACTGCATGCAGCGGTAGGCCCCCTCTCCATCCTCGGATGGAGCGGTGATGTGATAAGCGTCGCCTGACAGTCCGTAGCCAACGACTTCGGCAAGAATCGTCGCGCCTCGGGACTGCGCGTGTTCCAGTTCCTCCAGCACCACGACACCGGCACCTTCTCCCATGACGAAGCCATCACGGTCCACGTCATAGGGGCGCGAGGCGCTTTGCGGGTCGTCGTTGTATTTGGTCGAAAGAGCCTTACACGCGGCAAATCCTGCCAGCGAGATGCGGCAAATTGGTGATTCTGCGCCGCCTGCGACCATGACATCCGCATCACCGAGCGCAATCAACCGAGTCGCGTCGCCGATCGCGTGAGCTCCGGTGGAGCAAGCGGTCACGACAGCGTGGTTGGGCCCGCGAAGCCGATGTTTGATGGAAACCTGGCCAGATGCGAGGTTGATCAACCGGCCGGGTATGAAGAAAGGAGATATGCGTCGCGGTCCGCGATCGCGCAGAGTCTCGCCAGCTTCGATGATGCCCTGCAATCCGCCGATGCCGGATCCAATCAAAACACCGGTTGCGATCTGGTCTTCGTCGGTTTCCGGCGCCCAGCGTGCGTCAGCCAGGGCCTGATCCGCAGCAGCGACAGCATAGGTGATGAAGGGATCGACCTTGCGCTGTTCCTTGGGTTCCCAATAGGTATCCGGATTGAAGGTGCCGTCGCTGCCATCGCCCAACGGGATGCTGCAGGCAATCTTGACCGCAAGATCGTCCGTCTCGAAACTTTCGATCCGGGATGCGGCATTTTCCCCGGCAACGAGCCGCTTCCAGGTAACCTCGGTTCCGTCGCCAAGCGGAGATACCATTCCGGTCCCGGTGATAACGACGCGCCTCATGCTGTCCCCAATCTGTTGCACTGTCTCTGGCCCCACGGCCGGTGTGATGCAACCGGCCTGACGCTCGCGCGATTCACGCGCAAATACCAATCAGCCCGGAAAAATCCCGGGCTGCTGAATGTAGTCTATATGATCCTGAGTCCACATGCCAAACGGCGATCGGGGAGCCGGATCGGTCCCCGAAGGGAAGTCAGCCTTGCGACTTCTCGATATATTTGACCGCATCGCCAACCGTCAGAATGGTGTCTGCCGCATCGTCCGGGATCTCTACGCCGAACTCTTCTTCGAAAGCCATGACAAGCTCGACAGTGTCCAGGGAGTCGGCACCGAGATCGTCGATGAAACTCGCGCCTTCCGTCACCTTCTCGGCGTCCACGCCAAGATGCTCGACAACAATATTCTTAACGCGTTCTGCGATATCGCTCATGTCGGTATCCTCGACCCCTATACGTTATGCAATGCCTTGGATAGCGGCATGCGATCTCTCAATCAAGTTCAAGCGCCTTATAATTCGGCGCATACGTCCCGTCAAAATACGGGACTGTGGATTTCCCGTTTTCCCCGGCGCTGCACTCCCCGTCGAAACCGTCGGTTCCTGCATTGGCTGCGGCCATTAACACGGTTTGTGCCGCCCGCAAAGTCCCAATTTCCAAAGCGGGTTGCGTCTTTACCAGGCGGTTGCAATGTTGGCGCCAAACGGACGCGCAGATTGCAGCCTAGTGTGGTGGATCTGAAGTTCGTTCGGAGCACGCTGCACGATGAGGCGAACTTCATATCCAGGACACTAGATCATCGCCATTCCACCATTCACATGGATCGTCTGGCCGGTAATGTAGCCGGCTTCATCCGATGCGAGATAGGCCACGGAGGATGCGACTTCGGCGCCGGTTCCCATCCGGCGCATCGGGATCGCGCCCATGATGGCGTCTTTCTGCTTGTCGTTTAGCTTGTCCGTCATGGCCGATTCGATGAATCCGGGCGCGACGCAGTTCACGGTAACATTGCGGGACGCAATTTCCTGCGCAAGCGACTTGGAAAATCCAATCAGCCCGGCTTTGGATGCGCAATAGTTCGCCTGACCCGGGTTGCCCGTTACGCCGACCACCGAGGTGATGTTGATGATGCGCCCATGGCGACGACGCATCATCGGATGGGTCAAGTCGCGGGTCAGCTGAAAGACCGACGTGAGATTGACGTTGAGGACGGCATCCCAGTCTTCATCAGACATGCGAACGAACAATCCGTCGCGGGTAATGCCGGCATTGTTGACGAGGATTTCCACGCCCTCGAGTGTCTCTTCGGCCGATTTTGCCAAGTCCTTTACGGCCTCCCGATCCGAAAGATCGGCGGGAAAGACGTGAACCCGATCACCCAATTCAGCCGCAAGAGTGTCGAGCTTTTCCTTTCTGGTTCCGTGCAAACCCACGGTCACGCCTGCCGAATGCAGGAGCCTGGCGATTGCTTCACCGATTCCGCCGGACGCTCCGGTGACGAGGGCCTTTCGGCCGGTCAATTCAAACATGGTGCAATTCCTCGCTGACGTATTGAGAGCCCGCAAAAGGCTCCGTTCAGTTGTTCAACAGATCTTCGATATCCTGCGGCGTGTTGATCGCCTTGCCGGCGACCGAACGATCGATGCGCCGAGCAAGTCCGGTCAACACTTTGCCTGCACCGACTTCATAGACATCGTGAACATCATTGGCGGCGAGCCACGCAATCGTTTCGTTCCAACGTACCCGTCCAGTTACTTGGCGAACAAGCAACCCGGCAATCTCCGCAGGCTCTGAAACCGGCGTGGCAAGGACATTGGCGATCAACGGAACGACAGGAGCATTCATTTCGACTTCCTGAAGGGCCGCCTGCATCGTTTCCGCAGCGGGCTGCATCAGTTCAGAATGAAACGGTGCCGAAACCGGCAGCAACAGGGCACGCTTGGCGCCCTTTTCCTTCGCCAACTCAGCGGCCTGTTCCACCGCGCCTTTCGATCCGGAAACGACCAACTGCCCACCGCCATTGTCGTTGGCAATCTGGCAAGCGCCCCCGTCTGCGGCCGCCGCGACACAGACCGCCTCGACCTCGGTCTGATCAAGCCCGATGATGGCCGCCATCGCGCCCTGCCCCACCGGCACCGCGTCCTGCATCGCATTCCCGCGAATTCGCAAGAGTCGAGCAGCGTCCGCAACGGAAAAGGTTCCGGCGGCCGCAAGTGCGGAATACTCGCCAAGAGAATGACCCGCCACATAAGAGACTTTGGCAGCCAGATCGAATCCGCCGGCCTCCAGCGCGCGGACTGCGGCCAGTGATACCGCCATCAAGGCGGGCTGTGCGTTTGCCGTCAAGGTGAGTTCGTCGATCTCGCCTTCCCACATCAGGGTAGACAGTTTCTCGCCGAGGGCTTCATCGACCTCTTCAAAAACCGCCCGTGCCGCTGGAAAAGCGTCTGCAAGGTCCTTGCCCATGCCAACGGTCTGACTTCCTTGCCCGGGAAAGGTGAATGCTGTGCTCATGTCGCATGATCCCCAATTCAATCCGCCGCCTCTCACCACCGAACCGGCGCGAAGTCAAGCGCATGGGTCGATACCGGCAATCACGTCCGGCCTCGGTCGGGCGCTCGCTTCGGGTGTCCTGAGCTTCGCTCCAGGTAGAAATTTCGCCCAGCCTCAACCCTTGCGTACAAAGCAAAAATGGGCGTCCATTTGCAAAATATTTACCGTAATTCCAGTAGATTTATGGGGAAGTTTTCCAACTGCCCACCCATTAGCGGATTTACCGGCGAAGATGCCATGACTGATATAGCGACCCAGGTCGTGCAGATGATGAAGGAGTTCGGCGCGGCCGGTCTGCCTCGCAACTACGAGCTCTTTTACGAGGCTGCCACAGGTACCGACAAGAGATTGCAGGACCAGCTGAACAAGCTGGGCAGCGGCGCCACGCAGGACGACCTGGACACGCTGGGCCGAGCCTTCTTTGCCCACCATCACGGTGAAGGCGTCATGGAAGAAGCAAGGGACAAAATGGCCCTCCAGGTCACTGAAGTCCTCAATCTCCTGCGTCGTGAGCAGGCTTCGTTGCAAAGTTACGGACGGGTTCTCGGAGACACGTCACAGAAGATGTCCGGGCCAAGTGGTCAGAGCCGCCAATTGATTACGCAGATCGTCAGCCTGCTGTCGGATGCAACGGACACGACCATCAAACATGGCAAACAGGTCGTGTCGTCAATGAACGAGACATCGGCGGAAATCCACAGTATCCAAGTCGAACTCGACCGCTACAAGAGACTGGCCAATACTGATTCATTGACCAAATTGGCTAATCGCAGGGCCTTCGATGCCCATATCGCCGAACTCGGCAGCGACAAGAAAACTGCGATGTACTCGGCTCTCCTTTTTGCGGACATCGACCATTTCAAGCGGATTAACGATACCCACGGCCATATCGTAGGTGACAAGATTTTGGCTTACGTCGCCGGAATCATCCGAGCTTCCCTGGATAAGGACGCTTTTGTTGCTCGCATCGGCGGCGAGGAGTTTGCCGTCGCGTTGGAAAACACCACGGAAGAAGAAGCCTCCAGCATTGCCGAGACCATTCGAAGCGCTGTTGAAGCCCAAAAGTTCATCAACAACAAATCCGGCGTGAACTATGGGCCAGTGACCGTGTCCCTAGGGCTCTGCATGGCATCGGAAGCGACTGATCCCAATGAACTTTACCGCAAGGTGGATCAGGCGCTCTACGCTTCCAAGAACAGTGGACGCAACCGAGTGACGAAATTCTCGGAAATTCCAGCCGGCAATGGCAAGGCATTCAAGGACTGGCTGCTTTATCGCAACAAGTAGGCGGTGGCTCCTGTCGAAGTTGCCGGTTGCGCTGCGAATAGGCATCATGGAAAACATAGTCTGACCGAATGCCTCCCGAACCGGAACCAGCCATGAACAATCGGATTCTCGACAGCCAGTCGCTCGATTCGCCGCCAGCCGACCTTTCGCCCCCCCTGCAAGCCCTCTGGTGGCTCAAAAAAGGCAACCTGCAAATGGGTGACTGTTGGGTCCGGGCCCATGAAATCTGTCAAACCGCAGAGGGTACATCCCCCTATGATCTGGTTCATGCTTTGGCACACCTGATCGAAGGTGACCAGCCCAATGCCGCCTATTGGTACCGCAGTGCCGGTGTCCCGCAAAGCGCAACCAACGTCGAAGAAGAATGGCGGGCGATCGTCGCGCATCTGTCTGACTGACGGCTTCCCAATTTAGACCCCAATCCAAAAAAACATCGACAGGGCTTGACATAATACCTTTTGGTATCGCATTTAAATGATACCTTTTGGTTTTATATGGAGCAGCCTATGTTAAAAATCGCAAAGACCGCCGTTGCGCTATTCGCCCTTTCCGTCACCGGTCTGGCGGCGGAGGACGGGGTGACAAATCTGAACCCAGAAAAACTGGCGTGGCAGAAAACACCTGAGGGTGTGGCGTTCGCCCCGCTGGTCGGCGACCGCTTTGCCGAGCCCTACATGGCAATGGTTCGCCTCCCCGCCGGCCTGGTGAGCCCTGCGCACACCAAATCCGCTGACATGTTCGGAGTGGTTGTCTCAGGTGCAATGGTTCACACCGCACTTGGGTCCGATGCCACCGAAACAATCCTTCGGGAAGGTTCCTTCTACCGGATTCCAAAGGACCTTCCGCATATCAGCAAATGCGTTTCGGCGACCGACTGCGTCACGTTCCTCTACCAGGACGGAAAATTCGATTTCCGGCCGGTAGCCCAATGATCGATTCGCAAAACGACAGTCTTCAGGGCGCGTTCCGCGGCCTTGCGGATACCACCCGCCGCGACATCCTGATGTTGCTGAGCCGCCAGGACATGACCATCGCTGACGTTGCCGGCCGTTACGACATCACCCGTGCGGCGGTGAAGAAGCACCTTGTCATTCTGCAGGAAGGCAATCTGATTTCCGTTCACCCCAGGGGACGGGAACGCGTCAACCGATTCAACCCGGCCGGACTGAGACCCGCTGCTGACTGGTTGAGCTATTTCGACGCCTTTTGGGACGACCGTCTGGAAGCCCTGCAAAAAGCCGTCGACGAAGAGGAGAAGAGGAAATGAAGCCCGACGTCATCACCAAAACCGTATTTTTCAACGCTTCCCGGGAAACCGTCTGGTCGTTCCTGACACAAAAGGAAAAGCTCGCCAAATGGTATCATCGCAGCGACGATGACTTACAGGCGGGACAGGCCTACGAGCTCTACCGAATTGGCGATGACGGGTCCCGCATCCGTCAAATCTGGGGACGCGTTCTGTCCATGGACGAGCCCTATCGAATGGAATGCACCTTCTTGGTCAAGCCGCTCGGAGACGCGGAAACCAAGTTGACCTGGATTCTCGAGGAAGTGGCAGGCGGCACCCGACTATCCTTGACTCACGAGGGCATCGCGGAGGCCGCTGGAGAACAGACGATGCGTCTTTTGATGGCTTTCGACGACGGCTGGGACGAGCATTTCGACCAACTGCGCAAAGCAGTTGCGGGCAACTGAGTCTTGTGGTCGGTCGCCGCTCAACGGGTAGCGGCCGACCACTCTATCAATAGGCCGCGACGTATCTCTCGCAGATCTCTGCTTCCGTCAGGCCTTCCATGGTCTCAATCTCACAGCGTTTGTGACTCAGAAATGCATCGACCAGAGTGTCACCGAAGGCGGCCCTTGCCCACTTGCTTTCCTGCAGATTGTCGAGCGCTGCCGCGAGCTGGTCCGGCAAACGCACAATGTCAGCATCCGAAAGAGCGGCATCGTCCCAGGTGGTGAGATCCTCCGTCGTTATGGTCGGCACTGCCAATTTGCCGTCCAGACCATCGAGGCCCGCGTTGATCAGGGCTGCGAACAGCAGATACGGGCTTACCGCAGCATCGGCGGCACGATATTCGAAATGGAACTTCCCGGAGACATCCTCATCCGGCTGCGACTTGAAGACCGGACAAATGCGGACACCGGCCTCGCGATCCTGCAGGCCGAAATTGTTGAACGCCGCGCTCCAGCGATGCGGTGTCAAGCGGAGATAGGACGGCACCGATGAGGCCGTCATGGCGATCAGAGCCGGCATGTGCTTGAGGATGCCTGCAACGAATGCGCCGGCTTTTTCAGAAACCCCGTGAGGGCCCGATCTGTCGTAATCGACTGGATTGCCCACCAGATCTTTCAGCGAGAAGTGCAGGTGAACGCCATTTCCAACGCCGGCGGGATCAACGATCGGTGTGAAGCTGGCGCGGGCATTGAGACCGCGCGCCACTGCCCTTGTCACCTCACGAAGAATGACGGCTTCATCTGCTGCCCGCA
This sequence comes from Hoeflea sp., assembly GCA_965228435.1. Taxonomy (GTDB): domain Bacteria; phylum Pseudomonadota; class Alphaproteobacteria; order Rhizobiales; family Rhizobiaceae; genus Hoeflea_A. The sequence goes on from OZ245818.1 coordinate 7,357,126, forward strand.
GCGCATCGGCCGGTGCGATCGTCACTTCGGCCTGACCCGGTCCGTATTCAGGCATGAACGTATCCGGTGTCAGACCCGCCCGCGCGAGTACGTCCATCAACCGATCGGGAAATTCGCCCATGCGGCGCAACGCACGCAACGCGTAGCCCAGGCCGGGCTGCTCCTCTGTCCCGGAATAATGAAATTCGTGTTCGAACGCCGCGGTCACCCTGAGGCCGTGTCGTTCCTCCAGGCGCTGGATGGCGGACTTGAGCTGACCGCGAAGACAGCATTCCCACGGATCGCCGTCGAGTTTGAACACATCACCGATGCAAAAACACTCGTTGATGCCGAAATCCGGTAAATTCAGGTCGACCATCGCGGACGGATCAGGTCTCAGCATCAGATCGCCGAATGCGCCCCATGGACCATCGGCGATCGGTCCAAAGGATGTAATGAACGTGTTTGTCGGTGTCCAACCGACGCCAATGTTCTGGCGCGATTGCAGGTTTTGCAGCGGGGTGGCTTTGCCACGCAGCTGACCAGCGATATCGCTTGTTACCACCATGACGAGGTCGGTCTGCCGGCGTTCAGCGGTCATGCGCATCTCCCCTTTTTCGGCCAGCCATAGCAAAGAAATCACACTCGACCAACGGGAAGACGCACAGTGCTGTCGATCTCGTCGGCTGCATTTTGGCCGAAGACTTGCATCTCGCCGAAAAACCCGTATAAGCGCGCTGTTCGAATGACCCGGTCATCTGGCTGGGGGCTGAACGGAGGGCCGTCCGACTTTGCGTCGGGCGTCAGGAAAACAAATTTCCGGCCTCCCGTGTCTCCGCTCTCGACCGTCTCGATATCAGCGCCTTTCCATTCGGTCCAGGACCGACGGAGGGTCGTTGAGGCTTAGCCGCCGATTTCCGGGATCAAGCGAACACTACGCAAAGGAAAGGCAAGTCATTCATGGCACTATACGAACATGTTTTCCTTGCCCGGCAGGACGTATCCAGCCAGCAGGTCGAAGCGCTCGTTGAACAATTCAAGGGCGTGCTCGAAAGCAATGGCGGATCGGTCGGGCGCACGGAAAGCTGGGGACTGAAGTCCCTCTCATACCGCATCAACAAGAACCGCAAGGCGCATTACACTCTGATGGACATCGATGCACCGGCTGCGGCCGTGCAGGAGATGGAACGTCAGATGCGCATCAACGAAGATGTGCTGCGCTACATGACGATCCGCGTCGACGCCCACGAAGAAGGGCCGTCGATCATGATGCAGAAGCGCGACCGTGACGACCGTCCGCGCCGTGGCGACCGCGACGGACCGCGCCGGCCGCGTGAAGACCGCCGCTAAGGGAGAGATACCATGGTTGATATCAATCAGATTCCGACCCGTCGGCCGTTCCACCGCCGCCGCAAGACCTGCCCGTTCTCCGGCGCCAATGCTCCGAAGATCGACTACAAGGACGTGCGTCTGCTGCAGCGTTACATTTCCGAGCGCGGCAAGATCGTTCCGTCCCGCATCACCGCCGTCAGCCAGAAGAAGCAGCGCGAGTTGGCCCGTGCCATCAAGCGCGCCCGCTTCCTCGGCCTGCTGCCGTACCTGGTGAAGTAGGTTCAACCGTTTCAGCCGGGGTTCGCCCCGGCTGCTCCCTTTCGTGATGGGCACGGAAGGCGTGACTAAACCCCGAGTTGGGGCGTTTCGGTCTCCTCAGAAAATGAGTCCGCAAACACCTCTAACTGCTTGAATAAGCAGGACAGCGCCACGATGAACGTCAAACCGCAATCGCTTCTTGTCGGCCTTGTCGCCGGTCTGGCCTCGGCACTTCTGGTGCTGGGACCGGGAAATATGACCGCGTTGTCGGTTCTGCTCTCGATCTTCGCGACCCTCCCGGTGTTGATTGCCGGTCTCGGTTGGTCGAATGTCGCGGGCGGTATTGCCGTGGTCACCGGCACCGCCATCATTGCCGTCGTCCTTTCCCCGTTATCCGCCCTCATGGTGGCAATAACGACATTGGTGCCGGCTGCCTGGATCGCACACTTGAGCAATCTGGCGCGTCCCGCCGAGGAACTCGGAGGGCCGCAGGGACAGTTGGCGTGGTATCCGCTGTCGGACATCATGCTTCACTTGTGCGGCCTGTTGACTGCTTCGCTGATCGTCGCGGGCGCCGTCGCCGGTTACGGCGAAGCCATCGTCGGCGAAGTCGTTGATTCCCTGTTTTCGATGATTCAGGAGCAGAACGCGGATTTTCAGCCCGACAGTGCCGACCGTGCCGAGATGATCTCCTTCATGACCCGCCTCCTGCCGGCGGTGTACGCATCCATGCAGGTCATGATTCTGTTCAGCGCCTGGTACATCGCTTCAGCTGTGGTCCGCGCTTCCGGGCGCGCGAAGCGGCCCGCCGATGTCATTCCGGTGGCTTTGAGAATGTCGCGCCTGGCCTTGCTGGCGCTCGGTGCGGGACTGTTGCTCAGCCTGGCGGGCGGAACGCTTGGGCTGATCGGGGCAACAGTGGCCGGGGGGTTTGCCGGCGGCTTCATCCTGGCTGGTCTGGCGATGATGCACAGTTGGACGATGGGTCGCCCCTGGCGGCCGATGGCCCTGTGGCTGAGCTACGCAGCCGTGATCATGTTTTTCCCGCTGCCGCTGCTGCTCTTTCTCTTTGCGGGTCTGCTGGAAACAGCCCGCACGAGCCCGCTCTCAAGCGCGGGTTCAAACGACAATCAACCTCAATAAATCTCTTCTGAAAGGAAACCAAAATGGATGTAATCCTCCTGGAACGCGTCGCCAAACTCGGTCAGATGGGTGACGTCGTCAAAGTTCGCGACGGCTACGCCCGCAACTACCTGCTGCCGCAAGGCAAGGCGCTGCGCGCCAACGATGCCAACCGCGAGCGTTTTGAAGCCGATCGCGTACAGCTTGAAGCGCGCAACCTCGAGCGCAAGAACGAGGCCCAGCAGGTTGCCGACAAGTTGGACGGCAAGTCCTTCGTCGTTGTCCGCGCCGCAGGTGAAACCGGCCAGCTCTACGGTTCGGTGGCGGCACGCGATGTTGTTGCTCTGCTCGAGGAAGAAGGCTTCACCATCGGCCGCAGCCAGGTCGAGCTACGGGCTCCGATCAAGTCCATCGGCATTCATGAAGTGATCATTTCGCTGCATGCTGAAGTCGAGGTCGCGGTTCAGCTGAACGTCGCCCGCTCCGCGGACGAGGCAGAGCGGCAGGCCAAGGGTGAAGATCTGACGTCGGCAGACGCGATCTACGGCACCGACGAAGAAGAAGGTGAAGTCAGCGCCGAGGAACTGTTCGAAGAAGGGGTTGAGTTCACCACCGCAGAGGATGACGCGGCCGCTGAAGACGACGCAGCCGCGGACGAGGCTGCCGAAGAGGCCGAGCCGGAAGCCGCCGAGGCGGAAGAAACCGGCGCTGCTGAGGAAGCCGGCGAGGAAGAAACCAAAGCCTGACCCGCTTTCGTTTCTCTTGTTCCGAAGCCCGGCCTCGCGCCGGGCTTTTTTTTGCCCGGAAACGGTTGGATTTCTCTGCGTAACGCCACCCTCAACATCCCCTGGAAGCGGGCACCACTGGATTCCTGACAGATCGGTGCTACAATTACGAACACCAAAACCTTTGTCTTGCTGTTGTTATTGTTGGGGTTTTGATTGTGAAAGGACTGTTGAAGAAGGTTGTTGGCGGCATTATCCGAAGCGGCGATCTGACGATCGTCTTTGCTGACGGCTCGAACCTCAAATTCGGAGATGGGACCGGGAACCCGGTCACGTTGCGGCTTAAGACCGACGCTGTGATCCGGGATATCGCTCTGGACCCGAACCTGAAACTTGGTGAAGCCTATATGAATGGCGATATCGAGTTTCCAAATAGCGATGTTTATGACTTTCTCGAGCTGGCATTTCGCAACGCACGGGAGCACCGGTACACCCTGTCGAACTGGCAAAAGTTCCTTCAGCGAGCCAGGCACCTGGCGACAGCTGTCGGCACATGGAACACGTTGAGCAAGTCTCGCTCCAATGTTCAGAAGCACTATGATCTATCCGGGGAACTCTACGATCTGTTCCTCGACCCCGATCGGCAATATTCATGTGCCTATTTCCAGGACCCCTCCGACGACCTCGAACAGGCTCAACTGGCGAAGAAACGCCACATCGCGTCCAAGCTCATCATGGATCGTGAGAACCTCAAGGTTCTCGATATCGGTTCCGGTTGGGGTGGCATGGCGCTGCATCTCGCCCGCCAGTTCAATGCCGAAGTGACAGGCGTAACGCTTTCAGACGAACAGCACGCCGTATCCACTCAAAGGGCCCGTGAAGACGGGTTCGCTGGCCAAGTCGAATTTCGGCTGCAGGATTATCGTCACATCGACAGCAAATTTGACCGCATTGTCTCAGTTGGCATGTTCGAGCATGTCGGCCGCAAGCACTACCGCACCTATTTCGACAAATGCTCGGCGTTGCTGGAACGAGATGGCGTGATGCTGCTGCACACGATCGGCCAGTCCGAACCGCCGACTCCGACCAACCCGTTCATCAAAAAGTACATCTTTCCGGGTGGCTACATTCCGTCGCTGTCGGACATGATCGCTCCTATCGAACGATCCGGGCTGATCATCACCGATATCGAAGTGCTGCGGCTTCACTATGCGGAAACGCTCAAGGCCTGGCGGGCCAGTTTCATCGAACATTGGGACAAGGCTGCCGAGCTCTACGACGAGGCCTTCTGCCGCATGTGGGATTTCTACCTGGCCTCTTCGGAAGTGGCCTTCCGGTGGCAGGATCTGGTGGTATTCCAGATCCAACTCGCCCATGACCCGCGTGCAGTTCCGCTCACGCGCGATTACATGAGCGACGGCGAAAAGGCACCGCACCGTGCCAAGAAAGCCAGCGCATCGGCCCGGAGAAAGCGCCGCGAGTCGGCCGAGTAGCGTCAGGGAATCGGCCCGCCGATTCCCTCTCCTGAGTCAAACAGAATCAGCTATAATTTTCTTTTCCACATGGGGCTTGTGGAGATCGAGCATGGTCCGCTCAATCGGGCTGAAGAACAATTTTAACGATTCATCAACCGTGTCTTTGGCGCTATATCTGACCCTCTTGATGCGGACCAAGATACATATGGATTGGCGATGAGCGACCCGGCACAACGGCTGAGCGAGGCAGACTCCAGTGACGGCGGCACACTTCACCGCGAGGCACCGGGAAATGTCGAGGCCGAACAGGCTCTGCTCGGCGCCATTCTCGTCAACAATGAAGCCTATTATCGCGTCTCGGATTTTCTGAAACCGGGCCATTTGCACGAACCCCTGCATCGAAAAATCTTCGAAGTGGCGGGCGACATCATCCGCATGGGCAAAACGGCCAATCCCGTCACCATCAAGACCTTTCTTCCGGCCGACGACAAGGTCGGTGAGATGACCGTCGCCCAGTATCTGGCACGACTGGCCAGCGAGGCCGTGACGATCATCAATGCCGAGGATTATGGTCGTGCGATCTACGACCTGGCCCTGCGGCGCTCGCTGATCACCATCGGCGAGGACATGGTCAATATCGCCTATGACGCGCCGCTCGATATGCCGCCGCAAAACCAGATCGAGGACGCGGAACGCCGGCTTTTCGAATTGGCCGAGACCGGTCGATATGACGGAGGTTTTCAGGATTTCAACGACGCAGTTGCTCTGGCCATCGATATGGCAGGCGCCGCCTTTCAGCGCGATGGTGGATTGTCCGGCGTTTCCACCGGCATTCGCCAGCTCGATGCCCGAATGGGCGGTCTGCAGCCCTCCGACCTGATCATCCTCGCCGGCCGCCCAGGCATGGGCAAGACCTCGCTTGCCACCAACATCGCCTATAACATTGCCAAAGCCTACGAACCGGAAGTCCAGGCCGACGGCAGCGTCAAGGCTGTCAACGGCGGCGTTGTCGGCTTCTATTCGCTGGAGATGTCGTCGGAACAGTTGGCCACCAGAATCATCTCCGAACAGACGGAGATCTCGTCTTCCAAGATTCGCCGTGGTGACATTTCAGAAGCGGATTTCGAACTGCTGGTCGGCTGTTCGCAGACCATGCAGAAGATTCCGTTCTACATCGACCAGACCGGTGGCATTTCAATCGCCCAACTGGCAGCCCGGGCGCGCCGGCTGAAGCGCCAGCGTGGCCTTGATCTGCTGGTCGTCGACTATGTGCAGCTCATGACCGGATCCAAAAGAGCTGGCGACAACCGGGTGCAGGAAATCACCGAAATCACAACTGGGCTGAAGGCCCTCGGCAAGGAACTCAACGTTCCGATCATCGCCCTCTCGCAGCTGTCGCGCCAAGTGGAGAACCGCGACGACAAACGTCCCCAGTTGTCCGACCTTCGTGAATCCGGATCGATCGAGCAGGACGCCGATGTGGTGATGTTCGTCTATCGCGAAGAGTATTACGTCAAGAACACCGAACCGCGGCGCAGTCCGGAAGAGGTTTCGGGCGACATCAAGACTGAAGAATACCTGCGTTGGGAGGAGAAGATGACGAAGGTCAGGGGCCTGGCCGATGTCATCATCGCCAAACAGCGTCACGGGCCGACGGGTACCGTCACCCTCGGCTTCCAGGACGAATACACCCGGTTCTCGGACCTTGCCGACAACTCCTATCTGCAATACAGCCATGAGTAGGAACCACCGGGACAATCGGAATCCGGGCTGATGGATCGGGACAACCATTGAACGACTGGCAGGATGGCTTCGACGCGACACGGGACGAGAGTTTCGGCGCCCGTCTGCTGATCGACCTCGACGCACTGGCTGACAATTGGCGCGTGTTGCGGGACCTTTCCGCCCCTGCCCGCTGCGCTGCGGTCGTCAAGGCCGACGGCTATGGACTGGGCGTAGGCCCGGTCACAACCACGCTCTATGAAACAGGGTGCCGTGATTTCTTCGTCGCGACGGTTCACGAGGGAGTGGCGACACGGCGATATGCGCCCGAGGCGCGCATTTATGTCATGAACTGCATGTTGCCCGGCATCGACGCCGCATGTCGCGACGCCGACCTCGTCCCTGTCCTGGCTTCCATGGAACAGGTGGCGCTTTGGACCGCCAGTTGCATCGACAATGGAGAGCATCCCTGCGCGCTCCAGGTCGACACGGGAATGCATCGGCTGGGCATTTCAGTTGAAGAGGCCTTGACGCTTGCAGATGACGTCACGCGGCCTTCCGGCTTCTTGCCGGTGTTGGTGATGAGCCATCTGGCCTGTGCCGACGAACCGGACCACAGCCTCAATCCAGTTCAACGCGACCATTTTCGTACAATTGCAACGGCGTTCGACGGCGTGGAGGCGAGCCTGACGAACTCTGCCGGCATTCTTCTCGGCGACGACTATCTCTTCGACCTGACGCGGCCTGGAATTGCCCTCTACGGCGGAGCGCCGAACGAACAGATCGGCCTCAAACCGGTGGTGACGGCGGAAGCCAGAGTGATCACGATTCGCCAGGCGCGTGCCGGTGAAACCGTCGGATATGGCGCCGCACACCAACTCGAACGCGACAGCCGCCTGGCCGTATGTTCGGTCGGATATGCCGACGGTTACCATCGCGCCGTTTCCGGTCACGGTACCCCGCTTCGGGAGGGTGGCACTGCCGGTGCCACAGGCTATTGTCGCGGCTACCGGTTGCCCGTACTTGGTCGCGTTACGATGGATATGACGGTGTTCGATGCGACGGACCTTCCGGTTGATGCGCTGCGCCCCGGTGAGTTCATCGAACTGTTCGGGCACAATGTACCAATCACTGAAACCGCAGAAGCCGCAGGCACCATCGGCTACGAACTGTTGACATCACTGGGAGGCCGCTATCACCGCAGTTACCGCCGATCGACTGCGGATGGCACCGGTTGATGGCCCGCCAGAAGACACAATTCGTTTGCCAGAGCTGCGGTACGGTGCACGCCCGTTGGGCGGGGAAGTGCGACGGTTGTGGCGCATGGAACACCATCGTCGAGGACAGTCCGGCCGGCGGTATCGGCGGCGGCCCGGGTCGCCAGGCCAGAAAGGGCACTCCTGTCGCGCTGACATCGCTTTCTGGCGATATCGAGGATGCCCCGCGAATCCGCACTGAGGTGGCCGAACTTGACCGCGTCACGGGCGGCGGGATCGTTCGCGGTTCGGCCATGCTCGTCGGCGGCGACCCTGGAATCGGCAAATCGACCCTCTTGATGCAAGCGGCAGCAGCGCTGTCGCGCCGCGGCCATCGCGTGATCTACGTGTCCGGCGAGGAAGCCATTGCACAGGTGCGTCTGCGCGCCCAGAGGCTGGGTGCGGCCGATAGCGATGTGCAGTTGGCCGCCGAGACCAATGTCGAGGACATTCTGGCCACGCTGGCGGCGGAGAAGCGCTCCGATCTGGTGATCATCGACTCAATCCAGACCTTGTGGAGCGACATGGCCGAATCGGCCCCTGGTACGGTGACGCAGGTGCGCACGTCTGCGCAGGCCATGATCCGCTATGCCAAGAAGACCGGGGCCGCAGTCATTCTCGTCGGTCATGTCACGAAGGAAGGCCAGATCGCCGGTCCGCGGGTCGTGGAGCACATGGTCGACGGTGTGCTTTATTTCGAAGGCGACCGGGGACACCACTACAGGATCCTCAGGACTGTCAAAAATCGGTTCGGACCGACCGATGAAATCGGGGTGTTCGAGATGTCGGATCGCGGCCTGCGAGAGGTGGCGAATCCGTCGGAGCTGTTTTTGGGGGAACGCAATGACAGCGCCCCGGGGGCTTCGGTCTTTGCCGGCATGGAAGGCACGCGGCCGGTGCTCGTTGAGGTGCAGGCGCTGGTCGCTCCGTCGACCCTTGGGACGCCGCGGCGCGCCGTCGTCGGATGGGATTCCGCACGCCTGTCGATGATCCTCGCCGTGCTGGAAGCCCATTGCGGCGTGCGGCTGGGGCAACACGACGTTTATTTGAATGTCGCCGGAGGCTACCGCATCTCCGAACCGGCGGCGGACATGGCCGTGGCTTCTGCACTGGTTTCATCACTCGCCGGACTTGCTCTTCCAGCCGATTGCGTCTATTTCGGCGAGATAAGCCTTTCGGGTGCCGTGCGGCCGGTCGCGCATACGGCGCAGCGCCTGAAAGAGGCCGAAAAACTCGGTTTCGGGCGTGCGGTTTTGCCCGATGGTTCCGCGGATCTACCGGCTCGTGCAAAAGGACAGTGGCAAATGGTCAAAGCCCTACCCGACCTTGTTGTCAGCATCGCCGGAGCGCGCGCCAGTGAGACCGGATCGCAAGATGAGTAAAAGGACAAGCACGACCGGCGCCTGATTGGGCCGGCCAAGCTCGAGGTTCGAATACATGCCCATTACCATGCTCGACGGAATTCTCATCGGCGTGACACTGTTCTCCGCCGTTCTCGCCATGGTGCGCGGGTTTTCGCGAGAAGTTCTGTCTGTTGCCTCCTGGGTTGCGGCTGCTCTCGCGGCGTATTTCTTCTACCCACGGCTGATGCCGCTGATTGCCGACTACACGCCAAACGCGACGATCGCCATGGCGGCGTCCGCTGGCATCATCTTTCTGGTGACGCTGATCATCGTGTCCGTTCTGACAATGCGTATCGCCGATTTCGTCATCGACAGCCGCATCGGCGCCCTCGACAGGACGCTGGGTTTCGTGTTCGGCGCGGCCCGCGGCATCCTGCTGGTGGCTGTGGCCATGCTGTTCTTCAACTGGCTCGTGGCCGGACCTCAGCAACCCGCCTGGGTCGCCGATGCAAAATCCAAGCCGCTGCTCGATTCGATCGGCGATCAACTGGTCAATATCCTTCCCGAAAATGCCGACGCAACCATTCTCGACCGCCTCAAAGGACTCAGCGACGGCGGTGCGGGAAGCGACGAGGAGGCTCGTGCCCATGGCACAGTCCGAGTGCATAACTCCTGACAACGAGGCGGATGCCTTTCGCGACGAATGCGGCGTGTTTGGCATTTTCGGCAAGGCAGACGCTGCGGCTGTCGTAACTCTGGGTCTGCACGCACTGCAGCACCGTGGCCAGGAAGCGGCAGGGATCGTTACCTATGACGGCCATCAGTTTTCCGTCGAGCGGCATGTCGGCCTGATCGGCGATACGTTTACCAAACAATCGGTCCTCGACAGACTGCCCGGTAGCCGGGCCATCGGCCATACGCGCTATTCGACAACCGGTGGTGAAGGCCTGCGCAACGTGCAGCCATTGTTCGCCGAGTTTGCAGGCGGCGGATTTGCAATCGCCCACAACGGCAACATCACCAATGCGCTGACCAAGCAGCGCGAACTGCAGCAGCGCGGCGCGATCTTCTCCTCGACATCGGATACGGAGACCCTGCTCCACCTGATTGCGATGAGCGACGGTCGGGTGTTGATCGACAAGTTCATCGATGCGCTCACCCAGTTGGAAGGCGCCTACTCGCTGGTTGGTCTGTCCGGCAAGAAGATGATCGGCGCCCGTGACCCGCTCGGCATCCGGCCGTTGGTTCTGGGTGACCTCGATGGGGCCTATATTCTCGCCTCCGAAACCTGCGCTCTCGATATCATCGGTGCCCGCTACGTCCGGGATATCAAAGCCGGTGAAGTCGTCGTGATCACCGAACAGGGCGTGGAGAGCCATTTCCCGTTCGGACCGGAGAAATCGCGGTTCTGCGTTTTCGAGTATGTCTATTTTGCCCGGCCAGACTCGAACGTCGAAGGCCGCAATGTCTACGAAGTCCGAAAGAACATCGGTGCGGAACTTGCCAAGGAAAGCCCGGTCGATGCCGACATTGTCGTTCCGGTGCCGGATTCCGGCACACCGGCCGCCATCGGATATGCCCAGCAGGCCGCCCTGCCCTTCGACCTTGGCATCATCCGCAACCACTATGTCGGCCGCACCTTCATCCAGCCCACGGCTTCCATCCGCCATATGGGCGTCAAGCTGAAGCACAACGCCAATCGCCGTGCGATTGAAGGCAAGCGGGTGGTGTTGGTTGACGATTCGATCGTCCGGGGAACGACATCGCAGAAGATCGTGCAGATGGTGCGCGACGCCGGAGCGGCTGAAGTTCATATGCGCATCGCTTCGCCGCCGACGGCCGCCTCCTGTTTCTATGGCGTCGACACGCCGGAAAAATCGAAATTGCTGGCGTCACGCATGACTGTCGAGGAGATGAAGGATTATATCCGCGTCGATTCACTGTCATTTTTGACGATAGATGGGCTCTACCGGGCCGTCAGTCTGCCGGCGCGCGACAACGAATGTCCGCAATTTTGCGACGCCTGCTTTACCGGCGATTACCCGACCGCGCTGACTGACCGGGACGGCTCCGACGCAACGCGAACACTCTCACTGCTTGCCCATAGCGGATAACATCATGACCGACTTGAACGGCCGCATTGCCCTGGTGACCGGGGCTTCGCGCGGCATTGGATACTTCTCTGCCCTGGAGCTGGCGCGCGCCGGCGCTCATATCGTGGCCGTCGCGCGCACAGTCGGTGGTCTGGAGGAACTGGACGACGCGATCCAGGCCGAGGGTGGAAGCGCAACGCTTGTGCCGCAAGACCTCACCGACATGAAATCGATCGACGCGCTCGGCGGCGCCATCCATGAGCGTTGGGGCAAACTCGACATCCTGGTCGCCAATGCAGCCATGCTCGGGCCGCTTTCACCCATTGGCCATTTTGAGGCCCGCACCTTCGACAAGATCATGACACTGAACGTCACGTCCACCTGGCGGGTCATTCGCAGCGTCGAACCGCTGTTGATGAAATCCGATGCCGGTCGGGCGATCATCCTGACTGCGAGCGCTGGATATCAGCCAAAACCGTTCTGGGGTGCCTATGGTGCCAGTAAAGCGGCAGTGCAGGCGATGGCACAGAGCTGGGCGTTGGAAGTCGCCAAAACGACCCTGCGCGTGAACTGCTTCGATCCAGGACCTTCCCGGACCGCCATGCGAGCGCTGGCGATGCCAGGTGAAGATCCACAGGATGTTCCGCATCCGTCCGAAACCGCAAAAAAGCTCATGCGTCTCGCCGATCCAAACCTGCAGGAAACCGGTATGTTGCTGGATGGCGCCCAGGATCGCTTCCTGTCCTTCCGTGCTCCTGATTAGCTTTCGATCCGCGTAAGGTCAGACGCCCAGTTCATAAAGCAGCCTTTGAGTGGAGCGAATATCGATTTCCATCGCATTCGCAGCCTTGACCGCATCGCGCTCTCGAAGCGCCACGGCGATCTCTTTGTGCCCTTTGAGAAAGGGATCTCGAATACTGTTTGCTTGCGGCGGTTCGATTTTGTCGGAGAGCATGCGCATGAATGGTCCGTAGCGCAGCCAAAGCGACTCGATAAGGTTCAACAACACCTCAGACCGTCCAGCCCTGTAGACGGCAAAATGAAAATCACGATTGTCTGACAGCAACCCGGTAATGTCCTGTCTAGCGACGCGTGAGGCATGGGCGTCCACCAGCCCGTCCATCTCATCAAGTTCCTGCTCGGTGATCGCTTCAGCTGCTTGTTCTGTGGCCAAGCGTTCCAGGGCCACCCGAGCCAGGCAGATATCATCGAGCCGGGCACGTGTGGCAGCAGGCACACATGCGGAGCCGTTGGCACGCATTTCCAGAGCGCCCTCGGCTCCCAGCCGGCGGAGAGCTTCCCGGACCGGCATATGGCTTGTTTCAAAACTGCTCGCCAGGGATGCGATGGTCATCATTTGACCAGGATCGAATCGACCTAAGATCAAGGCTCGTCGAAGCTGGTGATAGACGCTGTCAGCAATGGTCGTGCGTGACTCGACCGGAGCAAACAACTTGTCCTCGACTGCTGGCATTGTCACCCCTTTCACCTACGTTTCTAAAGCTCATTGAAGACGCTTTGCAAGCGATCCATTTCCCCATTCGGCAAGGCGATCGGAAAGCAACGCACGCATCAGCATCACCGGCGGGACAAGCCGCGAAAGTGCATGAAACGGTAATTTCCGAGCCTTCGTTACGGGTAGCGGCAAATCGTCTACCGTGGCCTTGCCGCCAAGCAACGGTGCCATCGCGGCGCCCATGGCGTTCAAAAAGGCAACGCCACGGCCATTGCAGCCGGTCACGCCATAGAGATCCCGCTCGAAGCACACCAACTTCGGCAAACCGTCCGCCGTCATCGCCGCCGTGCCACGCCAGACATGGTCAACGCGGGGCGTTCTGTCGAGCGGCAGTTCCTTTGCAAGTCGTTGCGCAATGGACCGGGCTATCCGTGCTTCCGCAGCAATAGGGATCACGGCCATGCCACCGGAAATCAATCGATTTTCAGCGTCCAGCCGCCAGGTGAAGATATTGTCGCGCGTGTCCGAAACGGGCATGCGGTGGGGTGCAATGCGGCGCACTTCGCCGGGGCTCAGTGGATCGGTGGCGATCTGGTACACTGTCAGAGGCACCACCATCCGACCCAGCCGTCCGGCAACCCCTCCGGTAGACGCGTTGGTGGCCAGGAGCACCCGGCGGGCGCGAATGCTGGCGCGAGCGGTGTGCAGATGCCAACCATCGGTCGTTTGCGCAAGCGACTGCACCGCACTTTGCTCATGGATATTTGCCCCGGCCTCCGCTGCGGTGCGAGCCAGCCCGCCCAGATAGGCCATCGGGTCGACCATCCCGCCAGAACGGTCCTCCAGAGCACCGTGGTAGCGCGTCAACCCACAGCGCTCGGTCGTCTCGGCTTGATTGAGGAACCGAACGGGCCTGCCCAGTGCCTGCCAGGCCTCCGCCCGTGCACGCAGCGTTTCGCTCATTTGCGCACTATGCGCCGGCTGCAACCAGCCGGTTTGCTCGGCGGCGTCGCCGATACCATATTCTCGGGCCTGCTCGAAAAGTCGGTCGGCGCTACTTCCCACAAGACGCAAGAGAGCTTCGGCTCTTTCCCCGCCCAGCAACCGGCGCACCTCCTGCGGACCGACACGCGAGAAATGCGGCACAACGAAGCCGGCATTGCGTCCTGAGGCACCATGCCCAATACGTTGCCCCTCCAACAGCACCACGGATTGCCCGGCTCTTGCCAGAGCCAACGCCGCACTGACCCCAGTGATCCCGCCGCCGACGATCGCAACCTCCGCGTCGAGTTCACCCTCAGCGGGCGCGAAGACCGGGCAAGCCGGCGCAACACCCGCCCACAGGGAGATCGGTTCCCGGATCATGCGGATAATCCCAAAAGGCACAGTTGACCTAACCAGGAGGTCATGCCCATATCGCCAAAATAGGAGAGACATGCTGTCATGGAACCGCGCAGAATCATCCGTTCGGAATCGAAATACGAAGAGATGTTCGGGTATTCCCGTGCGGTCGTAGACAATGAATGGGTGTTCATATCAGGCACCGCCGGCAATGTTGATGCGGACGGGTCTGCAATTGAAGATGTGGCTGATCAAACCCGCCGCGCGGTGAGCATCATCACCGAGACTTTGCAGGAAGCTGATGCGACCTTGTCCGATGTGGTGCAGTTGCGCGTCTTTGTTGCCGAACGCGCCGACGTCCTGCCTGCCGCAACCGTTCTGGGTGAAGTTTTTGCCGATACTCGCCCCACCAATACCACGGTTCTCTGCGGCTTTGCGGCGCCCGAAATCAAAGTCGAAATCGAGGCCGTCGCCCTGCGCCGTCGCTGAAACCGGGTCCAGTCTTCTTCGCAGCCCGCCGAGCTCAACCGTCACAGGCTTTCCTCCTCTTCGATCCGGTGGCAGGCGACCATGCCGCCGTCGGGTAGCGCGGTCGGCTGTGGCGCTTCTGCGCGACAACGGCCGTCAGCCAGCGGGCAGCGCGGATGAAAAGCGCATCCCCTGGGTGGATCGAGCGGGCTCGGTGTCTCCCCGGTCAGCGGCAGGCTGGCACGACCGAGGCTTTTGACACTTGGAGCGGCCTCAATAAGGGCGCGGGTGTAGGGATGACGGGGCGCGGCAAACAGAGCAGCCTTGTCCTGGAGCTCGATCAGTCGGCCAAGGTACATCACTCCGACTTCGTCCGCCATGTGATCGACCACTGCAAGATTGTGCGAGATGAAAAGACAGGTCAGTCCATGCTCATCCTGCAGGTCGCGCATCAGATTGAGCACTTGCGCCTGTACAGAGACGTCGAGTGCTGATGTGGGCTCGTCGCAGATCAGAAATGCCGGGCGACTGGCGAGCGCGCGGGCAATAGCTATTCTTTGACGCTGACCACCGGAGAATTCGTGCGGGTAGCGTTCCGCATCCTCTGGTGAGAGACCCACCGAGCGCAGCAGGTCGGCAACTTGCGCTCTCGCGTCTGCCGGGTTCTGTGCCATGCCGAAGGCTAGCAACGGATCGGCCACGGTCTCCCCCGTCGTCCAACGCGGATTGAGACTGGCATAGGGGTCCTGGAAAACCATCTGTATGGCCCGGCGTGAGGCAGGGTCCGATTGTCGGGCAAGGTCGATCCGGCGTCCGTCGAATTCGATCACTCCCTCCGATGGAGCCAGCAGCCCGGCAATGCATCGCGCAAGTGTGGACTTGCCGCAACCGGATTCACCGACAATGCCCAGCGTGCGTCGTGCCGGTACTTCGAGCGATACGCCGCTGACAGCTCGCAAAAGCTTGCGCGATCCGCCGGATACCCAACGCACCAGTCTCGGCGCCGAAAGATCGAAGCTGCAGGAAAGACCTTCTGTTCTCAACAGCGCAGTCATGCGGCACCCGTTGATGGAGTGGCTCTCGGCGCCGCCAGATGACAGGCAACCAGAACATCTTCCGCACATTCTTGCGGCTCGGGTCTTGTGTTCTCGCAGATATCGATCCGGGCAGCACAGCGCGGTGCAAAGGCGCACCCCGGCCCCGCCTGCCCGGCGCGCGGCATGGCGCCCGAAATCTGCGGCAACCGCGCAAGCCCGGCACCAATTTCGGGAATCGCTCCCATGAGTGCGCGGGTGTAGGGGTGGCGGGGATTCACCAGCACCTCGCGCACCGGCCCTTGCTCGGCGACACGTCCCGCGTAAAGGACGGCAACACGGTCGGCAACTTCCGCCACCACGCCCATGTCGTGGGTGATCAGCATGATCCCTACCCCCATATCGGAGGTGAGCTGCCGCAGCAGTGTCAGAACCTGTGCCTGGATCGAGACATCAAGCGCCGTCGTCGGCTCGTCGGCGATGATCAGACGTGGATCGCCCGCCAAAGCCAGCGCGATCACCACGCGCTGCCGCATCCCACCGGAAAAAGCATGGGGGTAGCTGTCCAGTCGTTCGGCGGCGGCGGGAATACCACAAGCTTCGAGCAGTTCGATGGCCCGGACGCGCGCCGCAGCCCGGGTTCCACCACGATGTTCCTGAATGGTTTCGGTCAGCTGCCGACCCACTGAAAAAACAGGATTGAGAGCGGTCAGCGGATCCTGGAAAATCGTTGCGATCGCCGCGCCACGCAATCGGCGCATCGTCCGTTTCGGAAGCTGGTCGATGCGTTGTCCATCAAAGTGGATTGCGCCGCCGACCTGCCGCAGCGGCGGAGAGAGCAGCCCAGTCACAGCGGCACCGGTCACGGATTTCCCCGCTCCCGATTCCCCCACAACACCAACTATTTCACCCTGTCCCACAGACAGATTCACGCCGTTAAGCACAGCCGGCCCATTACGACCCGCCTGAACGCTCAGGTTCTCAACAATTAGCATCCGTCCGCTCACGATGACGCCTCATCATTCGCGTCGCTTGACAGGGTCACAATCCCGGCCCACTGACGGAGCGGACCGCGTCGGGCCCGTTCCGACCAAGGGCATCCTTGCGAAGACAGCCCGCCTGCATGATCAGCGGGATGTTTTCGCCTTGGCCGTCAAGCACCGAAATGTCGGTCGTCGGATCTCCGTCAACGACGATCAGATCCGCGACGGCTCCGGGTGCAACTACACCAAGCCGCCCCGTTTGCTGCAGGATTTCGGCATTTACAGAAGTCGCTGAACGCAAGACGTCGATCGGCTTTTGCACCCGGGCGCGTATGACAAATTCCCGGCTTTGCGCAAACTCCAACTCACCCATGATGTCGGTGCCGAAACCCATTGGCGTTCCGGCTGTTTCGCACAACTCCAGCATCCTGATTCCGCTTTCGTTGACGTAGTGCAACTTGTCCATGACGAAGTCCGACAGCCCCATCTGCCCACCATGTTCCGCCGTGACCTCGTAGCAGACGAGCGTCGGCACGACGAATGCATCCGCATCGCGAACCATTGCGGCGGTCTCGGCGTCAATCAGATTGCAGTGCTCGACGGTCCGAACACCGTTTCGGATGGCACGCTGCACCGCAACCGATCCGTAAGTGTGGGCGCAAACGTAACGCTGACGGCTGGCCGCTTCTTCGCAGGCGATGCGGATTTCCTCCTCGCTGAACTGATAGTCGTCGATGTTGTCATGCGGAGAACCGACACCACCGCCAGCCATCAGCTTGATGTGGTCAGCGCCTTTGCGCAATTCGTCCCGGACCGCCAGACGCATCTCGTCCGGCCCGTCCACCAACCGGCCAAAGAAATCGACGCCGTTGGCATTGCGATCCCGGCTCCGGATATCATCGGTGCGCCTACGATGGTCGGCATGGCCCCCGGTCTGGGTGAGACCCGGTCCACCGACAAAGGCACGGGGCCCCGGTATGTGTCCTTCGGCCAGCGCCTGTCGCAGGCCGAAATCGGCGCCCGCCACATCACGCACGGTGGTAAAGCCGCGCGCCAGCATGTTGCGGATGCGTGGCAGCGACTTCGCCGTGAGCAATGTGAGCGGCGAGTCCAGGTTCAGCGACGCGTTCAGATGCACCGCCGTGAGGTGAACATGTGCATCGATCAGTCCTGGCATTAAAACGCGACCACCAAGATCGTATTCGATCGCCGTCGATGCCCGTGCCTGACCTTCCACGACATCGACGATCGTATCACCTTCCACAACCACCTCGCATCCCTCGCGCAAGGTGTCCGAGGTTCCGTCAAAAAGAAGTAGGTTTCGAAACAGGAAAAGGCTGGAGTTCGGTTCCCCGTCTTTCAGGCCGCTCATCGACGCTCTCCTTTTGTCCTGGCGCCAGCTGGCCACGGAGCCAAAAGTCGGGGCCGAACACCAAGAGTGTTGCTAGTCCAAAACTATCAGGATAGATTTGATCAATCTATCAAATTCTGCGATGCCGGAGCTCAAAGCGGCATGCGTGGCCACACCAAGAAGGAGGGACCCATGAAACGAATTCTGTTGGCATCCGCTGCTGTGTTGGCGCTTGCGCTTCCGGTCAAAGCGGAAACATTGCGATACAGCGGCGCGACACCCGCCCTTACGATGGACCCGCATGCCACCAACGATTTCGTCACAACGGCGATCTTTCGGCAGGTTTATGACAGCCTGGTTGGCCTGGATATCGACATGCAAAGCGTGCCGGGTCTGGCAACCAGCTGGGAGTATATTGGCGACAACACCTGGCGGTTCGTGCTGCGCGACGACGTGACCTTCCATGACGGTACGCCCATGACCGCGGAGGATGTTGCGTTCTCGATCATGCGTGCCAAGGACAGCCGCTTTTACAGTGCCCTGTTCGGCGGGATCACCGATGCGGTTGTGGTCGACGCCAAAACGGTGGACGTGAAGACTCAAGACGCCGACACGATCATGCCCCGCAAGATGTCGCGCATGTTCATCATGTCCAAACCCTGGGCGGAGGCCAACGGCGTGGTGGACATCCCCGACCTTGGCGCGGAAGGAAGCGAGGCGTTCTCGATTCGCAATGCCAATGGTACGGGACCAATGCGGCTCATTTCCCACAACCCCACCGTGCGCACCGAGTTCGAGCGGGCCGAAAACTACTGGGGCGGCGGCGATGGCAATGTGACTTCGGCGATCTATACGCCTATCGGCGCGGCGCCCACGCGGGTTGCGGCACTTCTGTCAGGCGAAGTCGACGTGGTGATCGACCTGCCAATTCAGGATGTCGAACGCCTGAGTTCCGCGCCCGGCTTCAAGGTAACCGAAGCGCCGCAATTGCTAGCGATGCAGTTGGAGCTCGACGGCACGCGGGACGTTGCGCTGGATGTCACCGACAAGGCGGGCAATCCGCTGGAGGCCAATCCCTTCAAGGACGTCCGCGTCCGGCAGGCAATGGCCCATGCGATCGACGCCGACCTGATTGCCGACAGGGTCATGCGCGGACATGCGCGGGTGATCGGCAGCGCGGCCGTGGCCGGTCTCGACGGATATCAAGAGGACCTGGACAAGCGCTGGCCTACCGATCTGGACAAGGCAAAAGCATTGTTGGCGGAGGCCGGCTATGCGGATGGTTTCGTCACGCAACTCAACTGTCCGCTTGAGCGATACGTCAACACCGAAGACATCTGTCGTGCTGCTGCCGCCATGCTTGCCCGGATCGGGATCGACGTGAAGGTGAACGGCATCGTCTGGCCGGATTTTGCGCGGTTGCTGGTGAACGGGCCAGATTCAAGCTTCCACCTTATCGGTTCGGGATCCACCTCATGGGATTTGCAGGACACGATTACCGCAACGATGATGACGCGCGATGCCGACAAGAAGGAAGGTTTCTTCAATTGGGCGCTCTATTCCAACCCGGTCGTGGATGAGGTTGCGCGAACCCTGCCAAAAACCTTCGAACCGGACGCCCGTCGCAAACTCTATCGTGACGCGCTGACGGCGGCACAAGAGACGGTTCACGCGATCTACCTGCATCAACCGATGCTTCTTTGGGGCATGCGTGACGGGATCGACGCGCCGATGAGAGGCGATGCGACACTGACTCTGGAAAACGTGACGGTTAACTGAGCGGGCACCGCTGAGGAGACCCAGGTAAAGTGAGCGCTCTGTGCTGACACTGATCTCGAGACGGCTGGGACAGGCAGCCATCGTGCTCGGTGTGGTAAGCGTGCTCGCCTTCCTGCTTTCGGCCTATTCCGGCGATCCCGTGGTCAGTATTCTCGGGCTCAACTCACTGCCCGAAGATCGTGCCGAATTGCGTTCACGCCTCGGGCTCGACGATCCGCTGGTTGTTCAGTATTTCGATTATGTCGGCCGGGCGCTGCGCGGTGACTTCGGGATTTCCTGGCAACATCAGCGACCGGTCGTCGACCTTCTGTCAGAGCGGATTCCAGCAACGCTGGAGCTTGCGGGCACTGCGCTGCTGATGTCCATTGTGATCGGCTTGACGATCGGGATCTACGCGGCCATTCGTCGAGGACATTGGGATGCGGGGTCGTTGCTGACGCTGACAGTGATCGGCGTTTCAATTCCGACCTTTGTGGTTGCGATCCTGCTGATCTTTCTGTTTTCGGTTCGTCTTGGTTGGTTGCCCTCATTCGGTCGTGGTGAGATCGTGGATATCGGATGGTGGAGCACCGGGCTGCTGACATCCTCGGGTCGTCAATCCATCCTGATGCCGGCGCTGGCGCTGGCCATCGGACAAGTGGCGCTGCTCGCACGCCTGGTGCGTGCCGAGATGCTGGAGGTGTTGCGGACCGACTATATTCGCTTCGCCCACGCGCGCGGCCTAAGGCCGTCAACCATCTACATGTCCCATGCGCTGCGCAACACCCTGATTCCGGTGATCACCGTCAGCGGCATCCAGCTTGGGTTTCTGTTTGCATTCGCGGTCGTGGCCGAAGCCGTTTTCCAGTGGCCGGGCGTTGGCCTGCTGTTCCTTCAGGCACTGGGTTCCACGGATGCGCCCGTCATCGCTGCTGTGTTGCTTCTCACGGCCGTGTTCTTCACAGCGATCAATCTGGTCGTCGATTTGCTTTACATGGTGGCTGATCCTCGGTTGAGACCCTCCGCCGGGCAAACGAAATGAGTTCTGTGGTCCCGACCCTTGGCAAAGGTTCGCTTCGGCGATCCTTCCTGCACAGTCCTACGGCGCTTGCCGGAGCGATAATCATCCTTGCCCTTCTCGTCGGCGCCCTGTTCGCTCCATGGCTGGCCGTGAGCGATCCTTACGATCTGGCAACTTTGGATCTTCTGGCTTCGAGGTTGCCACCGGTCTGGGTTTCCGGTGGGGAAATGCCCTACCTGCTTGGGACCGATACCCAGGGCGCCGACATGCTGTCACTGATCCTGTACGGGCTGCGAACTTCGCTCACCGTCGGTGTTCTGGCAGTGTTGCTTTCGTGCACGCTCGGAACGATTCTGGGTTTGATCGCAGCATGGTACGAAGGGCCGATCGGGGCCATCGTGATGCGCGCAGCCGACGTTCAGTTTACCTTCCCGGCCATCGTGCTCGCCCTACTGTTCGGAGGACTGTCGCGAGCCTTCATGCCGCCCTCAGCGGTTGCGGACCTTGCCATGCCAATGGTGGTGATCGCACTTGGGCTATCGCACTGGCCGCATTTCGCCCGCCTCGTTCGCGGTGCGACACTTGTGGAGAAGAACAAGGACTATGTCGCCGCAGCCCGCCTGTCAGGCCGAGGCGCCAGCTTCATATTGCGTCGCCATGTGCTTCGTAATGTCATCAATCCGATTGCCGTGCTTGCGACCCTGGACATCGCCTTCGCCGTCATGGGCGAAGCTACGCTCAGCTTTCTGGGGTTCGGCCTGCCACCCACCGAACCCTCGCTCGGCACGCTGATCCGTATCGGTTACGGCTATCTCTTCTCCGGCGATTGGTGGCTGGTGATCTTTCCCGCGGGGGCACTGATGGCGTTGATCGTGGGGGTCAATCTGTTCGGGGATTGGTTGCGCGAAGCGCTGAACCCGAAGTTGCGGTGAACGGAAAGGATGAACATGCGTATCGGTATCGATGTGGGTGGCACATTCACTGACTTTGTCCTGACCGGCCAGAACCTCGACCAGCCAATCACGTGGAAAGAGCCCGGCATACCCACTGATCCTGCAGCTTCGGTGCTCAACGGCTTATCACCATTGCTCTCCGCTGTTGACGCGAACGCGGCGGATGTGGAAGGCGTCGTGCATGGCGCCACTTTGGCGCTCAACGCCGTTATCCAGCGCCGAGGCGCACGGGTGGGCCTGATTGTCAGCCAAGGCTTTGGCGACATGCTGACACTGCGTCGAGGCGGGCTCCCTCAGAGCTCCAACTACAAGGCTCCAAAACCCGAGCCGCTGGTGCCACGTCCGCGAGTCCATGAAATTCCCGCACGCCTGCGTCCTGATGGAAGCGCCGTTCTTACACCCACGGCGGCAGATATCGATCAAGTGGCTGAGGCCGTTCTTGCTGACAAGGTGGATGCGCTGGCCGTTGTCGTCATCAACTCCTATGCCCATCCAAAGATGGAAAGCGATCTTGCAGCGGCGCTTCGACAACGGCTGCCGGGGGTGCTGGTGACAGCATCCGCTGAGTTGTGGCCGGAAGTGCGCGAATTCGAACGGGCATTGGTGACAGTGATGAATGGATACATTCACCCACTGATGGACCAATACTACAGCCGTCTGGCCGACGGTCTGGCCGAGGTCGGACTTGATGCAAGCCTTGATATTGCCACCTCAACCGGTGGTGTGATCGGAGTGAATGTCGCGCGCGTGCGTCCAGTTGAGACATTGGTGTCAGGTCCGGCTGCCGGCGTGTCCGCCGCCGCCCGGCTCGCCGCCGCCTCGGGGGTCAAAAGCGCGATTTGTTTCGACATGGGAGGAACATCCAGCGACATTGCTGTTGTTCGCGATGGCACTCCTGAAATTGCGACAGAGACCCAGATCGAAGATCATCCATTGATCCTACCCGTCATCGGTGTGACCGCGATCGGCGCTGGTGGGGGGTCGTTGGGCTGGGTCGATCCGCAAGGCGTGTTGAAGGTTGGCCCCGAAAGCGCGGGTGCGGATCCTGGACCAGCCTGTTACGGCAAAGGCGGTGCGGACCCGACTGTGACAGACGCATGGTTGGCCCTTGGATATCTCAATCCCCATCACTTCCTTGGTGGACGGATGCAACTGGATGCGCAGGCCGCGTCAGAAGCATTGGCCCGCCTTGGAGCCAAGATTGACATTTCAGGGGAGGACACACCGCAACGTGCGGCTGCGGCCATGATGCGCATCGCGACCGCTCGAATGGCCACGGAGATTGGCAAGGCCATGGCGCATCGCGGCGTCGATCCTGCTGATTTCACTCTGATCGCCTACGGCGGTGCCGGACCGACACAAGCAGC
This sequence comes from Hoeflea sp., assembly GCA_965228435.1. Classification (GTDB taxonomy): domain Bacteria; phylum Pseudomonadota; class Alphaproteobacteria; order Rhizobiales; family Rhizobiaceae; genus Hoeflea_A. Next base: position 7,380,163 of record OZ245818.1, read on the forward strand.
ACACCTCGCCTCGGCGGCGCGACTTCGCGACGTGATCATCGCGCCGGGCCCTGCCACTTTCTGCGCGTTCGGTGCCGTCAGCAACGGTCTCAGGCGCGACTTTTCACGCTCGAACCGACTGTTGCTGGCCGACAGCGCTGCAGCGCGCGGCCCGATCGCTGCCGCGCTGGAAGAGATGCAGGTCGAAGCGAGGGCGTGGGCTGAACAGGAAAACCGGCCAATAGCTGAGGCTAAGATGACAGTTCACGCCGACATGCAATATCCGCGGACGGCAATCGAACTGTCGGTCGAAGTGAAGGGCACCGCGACACCAGAAACATTGACCGAGCTGTTCCACGCTGAACACGAACGGCTCTACGGGTTTCGGGACATGACCAGTCCCGTTCATCTGACCACATTGCGCCTGACGGTGGGTTATGCTCCGCCTGAAGTCACATCTGCAACCGTTGCCCCGGGAGAGACGCCCGCCCCTGGGGACCATCGACATGTACAATGGGAGGAAGGTGCAATTGAAACACCCGTCTATCCCGCCCCCCTGCCCGCGCAGGCACTCATCCCCGGCCCGGCGCTAATTGAACTTTCCGACGCCACCGTCGTCGTACCGCCTGGCTGGCAGCTCACCGGTGAAGCCAACGGTGCCATGCGGCTGACGAGAACGGGAGTTTGAACGATGAATCCTGTGACCCTCGAAATCCTCAACACCCAGGTTGCTGCCGCTACCGAGGAAATGGCGCTGACCCTGCGCCGAACCGCCCGCTCGCTCTATGTCAAGGAGGCAGTGGATTTCGGCGTCGCCCTGATGACGCCCGATGGCCGCGTGTTCGGTTCTCCGCGCGACTTCGGCTCAGCTCTGATGGACTTGCACTTGCAGCCGACCCTTGACGCCTTGGGCGAGCCGTTGGAGGACGGCGACGTGCTGTTCACCAACCATCCTTATATGACGGCTGGCCTGGTGAGCCATACGCCTGATCTGACGCTTGTCCGACCCTATTTCGTTGATGGCGTGCTGGTCGCCTACGGCTATTGCTTCGTCCACTCCACCGACATTGGCGGCAAGGTCCCTTCGAGCGTATCACCGACCAACACCGAACTGTTCCAGGAAGGCCTGCTGATCCCGCCTGTCAAGCTGTTACGGCGAGGCGAGAGGAACGAGGAAATCCTGCGACTGTATCGCGCCAATGTGCGAACTCCCGACCTGAATGTCCATGACATCAATGCCATGATTGCAGCCATGGAGACCGGGCGTCAGCGCGTCGTGGCGATGGCTGCCCAGCATGGGCGCGACCAGTTCATTGCCGCCCAGGAAGCCTTGCTCGACTATGCAGCGGAAAAGGCCCGCGCCGTCCTGCGGCAGCTGCCAGATGGAACCTATACGTTTCACGACTTCATCGATGATGACGCGGTCTCCCCGGTCCCCGTGCGCTTCGCCGTAGAAATGACGGTGACGGACGGCAAGCTGCACCTCGATTTCAGTGCCTCCGATCCGCAGACCCCTTCCGCCTTCAATGTCCCGACCCTGGGACAACGCCATGCCTGGCTGACGGTTCGTGTGCTGCACTTTGTCACCACGCATGATCAGAACACGCCGATGAATGCAGGGATTTTCCGTGACGTCTCCACCACGTTGCGAAAGGGCAGCGTTCTCGATCCGGTGTTCCCGGCACCGGTGGGCGTTCGCGCGGCGTCTGCATATCGTTTGAACGATGCGGTGACCGGCGCTTTCGCCCGTGCCCTGCCCGACGAACTGCCATGCCCTTCGGGTGGCGCCATGGTTCCAGTGGTCCTTGCCGAGTTTGATGCTGCAACCGGAGGCAAGAACGTCCTGGTTCTCAATCCGGTCATCGTCGGCTCCGGCGCGCGGCACGGATCAGACGGTTATGACGGCGTGGACGGGTCTCTCTCCACCATCCGAAACACGCCCATTGAAAAAAGCGAGCTCGAAGCGCAGGTCGATATCCTGGAATACGGTTTGAACCGTGACAGTGCGGGACCGGGCCGCTGGCGTGGTGGAATGGGCCTTCGCTTCACGTTTCGGGTAACGCAGGGCGGAAGTGCTGTTCTGGGGCGCGGACTGGAACGCTTCTATTTCCGTCCCTGGGGCATGGCAGGAGGGCAGCCCGGTGCCAACATGCGGGTCATCCGTAATATCGGCACCAATCGGGAGCAGAGCCTGGGCAAGATCGACATCGTTTATCTTGACGAGGGAGACACGATCAGCTTTCTCACCCCTGGCGGAGGCGGTTACGGCGATCCCTTTCTTCGCGACCCGACGGCCGTGGCGGAAGACGTCGCTTCCGGTTGGGTCTCAATTGAGGCCGCAAAACGTGACTACGGTGTTGCGTTCGATGCCAACGGCACGGTCGACATCGCCGGCACGGATCAGCTACGCGCCGCGCGCCCGATCCGCGATCCCGTCGACGTGCCCTTCGACTTCGGACCCGAACGAAACGCTTGGGACCAGGTCTTCACGTCGGATCGCATGGCGGCGCTAAACGAATCGATTTACGCGTTGCCGTTGTCGATCCGCGCCGAAAAACGTGCCGCCCTCTTCCGCGAAGTGGTGCCTGCCCTTTTTGACCCCGATGCGCGCGCCGCAAGACGCGTTCTCGTTGACACTGCTGCTGCTGCAAACATGCTGGACCGATTGCTGGATGAGCGAGCCTCCGGCGATCGTGCCGATCAGAGCTAGCATTCTAGGACCAATCCGAACGCCAGACCTTTACGTATCTTTACATTAGCGAAATGCCGCTGAAATGCCGGGCGTTTAGCCTTTGCACGTATAGATTTTGATGCTGCGTTGCAACATAACCTGTTGACAACGTCAATTGACAGTGTCAAGTTCCCTTCAGCGCACGCTCGACACGATATATTTATTTCGTTCATATCCTTGTTTGATATATATAGCGCCACCATATACTCAGCCAGACTATGTCAACAATGTCCGTGCGGCCATTCCGTCCGGGCGCATAAGCCGGGGTCGGGGACCTTTCATGAACGTACGCACTGTCTGCCTGGCGATTCTGCATTTTTCAGACGCCACGGGCTATGAAATCAAGAAGATGTCGACCGAGGAGCAATTCTCCTATTTCGTCGACGCCAGCTTCGGCTCCATCTATCCGGCGCTTTCCAGGCTGCAGGACGATGAGTGCGTGACGGTGCGCGAAGAGTATGAGTCCGGCAAACCGCCCCGCAAGATCTACTCGATCACGGACAAGGGACGGCAGGAACTGATCGAGTCGCTCGAAGTGGTGCCCCGTCCGGATTCCTTCAAATCGGAATTTTTGCTCACTGCCCTGTGTTCCGAACTCATCGACGGCGAAACTCTCACCCGGGCAATCGACAAAAGAATCAAAGACCTGCAAGAAAAACTTACGATGCTCGATTCGGTGAACGCCTGCTCCATGGGCGGACCTCCGGGCATGAAATGGATCGCGGAGTACGGCCGTGCAGTGACACAGGCCAGCCTCGATCATCTTCTCAATCATAGACAAGAACTGGAAGCCCTGGGCCGGCCTCGTGTGACGACCCCGGAAGCCGCCGAGTAACGCGACAGGAGAGCGCAACAATGGCATTTCGTATCAAAGGCTCACACATCGCCGCCCTGGTGATTGCCGGCGCGGTTCTGGGGTGGATGGGCACCGGAACGGTCGTCGTTGGCGGCCAGGCCAATTCCGAAAACGCCGTGCCACCGCCAGCCGAGCGGCAGTCGGCGGACGACGCGCTGTTCAAGGTGCGCTATGTCTCGGTCACGCCGGAAGTGCGGCCCGAGCTTTTGCTGGTGCGCGGTCGCACCGAGGCCGATACGGTGGTCCCGGTCCGTGCTGAGACCGCTGGAACTGTTGAAAAACGGTTGGTATCCAAGGGCGACAAGGTAAAAATCGGCGATCTGGTGTGCCAGCTCGACAGGGGCGTTCGTGAGGCCGCCGTTGAACGGGCAACAGCGGCGCTGGACCAGGCAATCTTCGATTACGAGGGCGCGACCGAATTGCGCAAGAAGGGCTTTGCATCCGAGACCCGGATCAAGGCTTTGAAAGCTGCGCTCGACGGGGCCCATTGGACCCTGGCGGAGGCCAAGCGAGAACTGTCCCACACGGATATTCTCGCCACGGCAGACGGCATCGTGCAGGACCCCATCGCGGAAATCGGCGACAATCTTTCGATTGGTGATGTCTGCATCACGCTGATCAATGCCGACCCGATGCTGTTTATCGGCCAGGTTTCCGAACGGCAGGTCGGCGCGATTTCAGTGGGTGACCCGGGCCGCGTCGAAATGATTTCCGGCGAAACGGTCGATGGTGCGATACGCTATATCTCTCCTTCCGCGGATGCGGCGACACGCACATTTCTGATTGAGATCGAATTGCCAAACCCCGATCGCACCTTGCGCGACGGAGTGACGGCCTCTGCGTTGGTTCAGCTTGACGGTTCCGAGGCCTACAGGGTCAAGCCGTCCTGGTTGACCCTCAATGATGGCGGAGAGATCGGTGTGCGTGTTGTCGATGACAATGACGTCGTGTCATTCCGCCAACTGAGGATCGTGGCCCATACGCCAGAAACCATGTGGGTGACGGGGCTCCAACCTGGTTCGCGCGTGATTACTGTGGGGCAGGACTATGTGATCCCCGGGCAAACCGTCGAACCGGTCGCAGACGTAGCGGCATCGACCAAGAAGGCTGAGACCAACTCATGACTTCCGCTCTTCAAGCTATCATTTCGCGACCGAAGACCGTCCTGACGTTGATGGTCTTCATGATCGCCGCCGGCATCATGTCCTATATCGGCGTCCCGAAGGAAGCCAATCCGGACATCGATGTACCTATCTACTATGTGTCCATCAGCCAACAGGGTATCTCGCCGAGCGATGGTGAGCGCCTTTTGGTGCGGCCGATGGAAACCCAGTTGCGCGGCTTGGACGGTCTCAAGGAGCTTACGGCAATTGCCTCCGAAGGCCATGCCGGCATCATCCTTGAGTTCAATATCGAAACCGACAAAGATGAGGTTCTGGCCGATATTCGTGACAAGGTCGACCAGGCCAAGGCCGACCTGCCCGCCGATGCGGACGAGCCGACGATCACGGAAACCAATTTCGCCCTCCAGCCGACGATTATCATTACGCTCTCCGGCGATGTTCCCGAACGGACGCTTACCAATCTGGCGAGGCGGTTGAAGGACGAGATCGAGGCCGTTTCCACGGTTCGCGAGGCAAGCCTGGCGGGCAATCGCGAAGAGTTGCTTGAAGTCGTCCTGGACCTGATGAAGCTGGAATCCTACGACATCACGCAGGATGAACTGCTGACGGCGCTGTCGCAGAACAACCAGCTGGTAGCCGCCGGCTTCATCGATGACGGTAACGGTCGCTTCAATGTCAAGGTACCGGGGCTCGTCGAGAACGCACGAGACGTCTACGAAATTCCGATCAAGCAGAACGGCGAAGGCGTCGTGACGCTCGGTGAGGTGGCGGAGATCCGGCGGACCTTCAAGGATCCGTCCACCTTTACCCGCGTCAATGGTCAGCCGGCGATCTCCATCGAGGTCACCAAGCGTATCGGCACGAACATCATCGAAAACAACAACGAAGTTCGCGCGGTTGTTGAGGCGTTCACCAAAGACTGGCCGAGTTCCGTCAAGGTCAACTATCTGCTTGATCAGTCCAGCTTTATCTTCGAGGTCCTGGGATCGCTGCAATCGTCGATCATGACGGCCATCGTTCTGGTGATGATCTGTGTCGTGGGCACGCTCGGAATTCGCTCGGGACTGCTCGTCGGCCTTGCCATCCCCGGCTCCTTCATGCTGGCGTTCCTGATTCTGGGCGGCCTTGGCATGACCGTGAACATGATGGTCATGTTCGGCATGGTTCTGACCGTTGGCATGCTGGTCGACGGCGCGATCGTCGTCACCGAATATGCCGACCGCAAGATATCCGAGGGCATGACGCCGGCCGACGCCTACAAACGGGCATCAAAGCTGATGTTCTGGCCAGTGGTATCCTCCACTGCAACGACCCTTGCGGCCTTCCTCCCGCTTCTGCTGTGGCCGGGCGTCCCTGGCGAATTCATGAGCTATCTGCCTAGGATGGTCATCATCGTCCTCACGGCTTCGCTGATGACGGCTCTGGTTTTCCTTCCGGTGACCGGAACAGCGTTCGCGCAGGTGGCGGCCTTCGTGTCGAAGCGTTCAAGCGCGATAACCGCTATTTTTGTCGGCGGCATCGCCGCAGCCTTCGCTTACTTCGGACCCTTTGCCGAGTTCGACGCGACGATCCGTTCCGGCGGAGCCTCCCTGACAGGGTTCATCGCTCTTTTCCTCACCTACAGAATCGCTCGGTTCATCGCGTCCCGCCGCACAGAAAAGCCTGTGCAGGAACCCGATGAAGTTGCGCTGATGCTGTCGTCGAAGGCCCACCTGGACGTGAAACGCGTACCTGGCATCACGGGCGGCTACCTGCGCTTCCTGCGCTACGCGGCCGGAACGCTATGGGGCAATGTCCTGGTGATTTTCGCCATTTTGGGCGCAACGGCAGCCAGCTTCATGTTCTTCGCCGCAAACAACAAAGGCGTTGAGTTCTTCGTCGATGAGGAGCCCGATGTTGCCATCGTCATGGTCTCGGCTCGTGGCAATATGTCGGCATCTGAAATCCGCGACCTGGTTGGTGAAGTCGAAGCTGAAGTCCTTCAGGTCGAGGGCATCGAGAATGTCGTCATGTCGGCGACGGCGCCTGGAGGCGGCGGGGGCGGACTGCAAGTGCTGGGCGGCGTCCAGGACAAGCCGGCCGACGTTGTGGGTGAGTTGCAGATCGAGCTGGCCGACTATTGCTGCCGTCGAAAAGCCGTCGACATTTTCGAGGACATTCGCCAGCGAACCGCCGGCATGGCTGGCATCAAGGTCGAAGTCCGCAAAATCGAAGGTGGCCCGCCCACCGGCAAGGATGTTCGCGTCGAGGTGAAGTCGACGGATTATGACACCATGGTCGAAACCGTCGCCCGCATCCGTGACTTTGTCGACACCGTCGAGCTGTTGGCCGACCAGGAGGACGGACGTCCCCTGCCCGGCATCGAATGGCAGCTCGATGTCGATCGCGAGCAGGCCGGCCGGTACAATGCCGGTATCGTTCAGGTCGGATCGATGGTGCAGCTTGTGACCAATGGTGTGCTTATCGGCACCTATCGCCCGAACGACTCGGAAGACGAGGTGGACATTCGCGTTCGACTGCCGCGTGACGAACGGACACTTGACCAGTTCGAGATTCTGAAGTTGCGCACCAGCAATGGTCAGGTTCCACTGTCGAACTTCATCGAGCGGTCTGCCCTGCCGAAGGTTTCATCGATAACCCGGCGCGATGGCCTTTACGCCATGGACGTGAAGGCAAACGTTGCCGAGGGTGCGACGGTCGATGGTCGCCCGGCAACAGCCGATGATGCGGTGAAGGAAGTCCAGGCGTGGCTCGATACCCAGGAGTGGCCGGACAATGTCTTCCTGAAATTCCGTGGCGCCGATGAGGAGCAACGCGAATCGGGCGAGTTCCTGATGAAGGCGGCTGTCGCCGCGCTCTTCATGATGTTCATCATCCTGCTGACGCAGTTCAACTCGTTCTATCAAACGATCCTGACGCTCTCGACCGTCATACTCGCCATCTCCGGCGTTCTAGTCGGTATGGCGGTCACCGGTCAGCGCTTCTCGATCATCATGACCGGAACCGGGATCGTCGCTCTGGCGGGGATCGTGGTGAACAATGCCATCGTGTTGATCGATACGTTCAACCGGTTACGCGATGAGGGCGTGACGGACACACGGCAGGCGGCCCTGAAAACAGCGGCCCAACGGTTGCGTCCGATCATGCTGACCACCATCACCACCATCCTCGGACTGGTGCCGATGGCGCTGCAGATCAACATGAACTTCTTTACGCAGACGATCTCCGTCGGCGGAATCACGTCGATCTGGTGGGTGCAACTGTCGACCGCGATCATCTTCGGGCTTGCTTTCTCGACCATGTTGACGCTGGTCATGATCCCGTCGATGCTGGCCCTTCCGGCGAACACACGGGATAGCTGGAGCTGGATGACCGGCCTCTTCCGACGCAAGGCAGAGCCGACAGAGGACTACGGGATCCAAGCGGAGTCTTCCGATGCCGAACCGGTCGAGAAGGATCAGAAACGAGCGGATAATGACGATCTGCCAATCAGTCGGCCCGACGCCGCTGAATAATCCCAAACGCCAGCAAAGCCGCCCTCCCCGGGGCGGCTTTTTCTTTTGGGGACTATGCCTCTTCGGCCGGTGCTTCGTTCTTTCCCGCGCCATAGCGCTTGCGCCAGGCCCGCGCGCCAAATGGAAGTGAGAGCAAATAAAGCACGGTCGTGGCCGTCATCGTTTCCCAGGTGTAGGTCATAAGCATCGCCACATAGATGACGATTACCAGCATCAGCGGGAACGCGACGTCCCGGCGAATGCGCTGTCCCAGGGTCTTGCCGGAGTAAACCGGCAGCCGGCTGACCAGGAGAAAGCCGATCAGCAGCGTGTAGGCCGAGGCAATGTAGGCGAACGTCTTGGACGGCTCGATGCCCAGAAAACCGACATATACAGGCAAAAGAACCAGCATGGCCCCGCCCGGTGCCGGTATTCCGAGGAAATAGTCGGACTGCCAGCTGGCCTTGTTCTGTCGTTCTTCCATCACGTTGAACCGAGCCAGACGCAGTCCGGCCGCAATGGCGTATATCATCGCCGCAATCCAGCCGAAGGACTGCACCTTGTCGAGCAGGTAGACGTAGAGAACCAAAGCCGGCGCGACGCCGAAATTGACGATGTCGGCGAGCGAATCCATTTGCGCGCCGAATTTTGTTGTCGATTTGAGCAGCCGTGCGATGCGGCCATCGATGGCGTCGAGGAAAGCAGCAGCCAGCACCATTGCGACCGCGAGTTCGAAACGCCCTTCGAACGCAAGCCGAATGCCGGTCAGCCCGGCACAGATCGCCAGTGCCGTGATGATGTTGGGGATCATCATGCGCAGCGAGATATCGCGAAGGCGCGGCCCCCTGCTGCCGTATTCGTCTGGCTCCGTGCCGTTGGGATCGAATGGTGAGAATCCGCTATCCATGGCTTACGCCCGCCTTGAAACGGTCTTGCCCTTGGCCGCATTGAATTCCGCGAGAACGGTTTCACCTGCGATGGCAGTCTGATTGAGCGCTACCCGCGGTGTGGCCGTATCGGGGAGGAAAACGTCCAGGCGTGATCCGAAGCGAATGAGGCCGAACCGCTCGCCGGTTTCCAACCGATCATCCGTGGCTTTCCAGCAAACGATACGCCGCGCCACAAGCCCTGCTATCTGCACAACGCCGATGGCCCCATGTGGAGTGTCGATGACCAGACCATTGCGCTCGTTCTCTTCACTGGCTTTGTCCAGTTCGGCGTTCAGAAAACTGCCTGATTTGTGAACCGCCTGGGTTATCCTGCCGCTGACGGGTGCCCGGTTGATGTGACAGTTGAACACATTCATGAACACTGAGATCCGCAGCATCTCCTCGTCGCCGAGATCCAGCTCCCGAGGCGGCTTCACCCTGGTAATGGCCGAAACGCGCCCATCCGCAGGGCTGATGACCAATTCGTCATCAAGTGGCGTTACCCGTTCCGGATCACGGAAGAAATACGCGCACCACGCCGTCAGCAGCAGTCCAACCCAGAACAGCGGATCCCAGATCCAGCCGAGAACCAGGGATCCGGCAAGAAAAATCAGTACGAATTTGTAGCCCTCCCGATGAACGGGAACGAGCGTCTTGGAGATGGTATCAATGAGACTCATGCGCCAACCTCCTAAAGTGAAACGCCCCCGTCGGCAACGGGCGTAATCTCAAACTGGTGAATAACGCATCGGCACTTCGCGCCGGTCGGCTTCGCCCGGACTCCGCGGGAATCAAGGTTCTGTGTACCCGTATCAGACGGCCGGGCTCTTCCGGACGACCACCCCGAGGTCGTCGTGTTCGCGGAAATCCTTGAGCTTTTCCTCGGTTTCCTGGGCTTCGCGCTGCCGATCCCACATCGCCTGGTAGAGGCCCTTCTTGGCCAGCAATTCGCGGTGGGTCCCGCGCTCGGCGATCAGACCGTCCTGCAGCACTATGATCTCGTCGGCACCGATAACGGTCGACAGGCGGTGGGCGATGACCAGGGTGGTTCGACCCTGGCTGACATAGTCGAGTGCCGACTGGATTTCCTGTTCGGTCGCCGTATCGAGGGCCGAGGTCGCCTCATCAAGAATCAGGATCGGCGGCGCCTTGAGGATCGTGCGGGCAATGGCAACGCGCTGCTTTTCTCCACCGGACAACTTGAGCCCGCGCTCACCCACCATGGTGTCCAGACCCTGTGGCAAGCTGCTGATGAACCCGCCGATTTGCGCCATTTCGGCGGCCTGCATCACTTCCTCTTCCGAGGCGTCCGTGCGACCGTAGCGGATGTTGTAGGCAAGCGTGTCGTTAAAGAGAACGGTGTCCTGCGGCACCATTCCAATCGATTTGCGCAGCGAATCCTGCGTCACGTTGCGGACGTCCTGACCGTTGACCGACACCGACCCTTCCTGGACGTCGTAGAAGCGAAACAGCAGGCGCGAAATGGTCGATTTGCCGGCACCCGATGGGCCAACCACCGCGATCGTTTTGCCAAACGGCACTTCGAAGCTGATGCCGCGCAAAATCGGTCGGTCGGGCTCGTAGTGGAAGTGCACATTGTCGAACCGAATTGAACCCTCGGCATTGTCGAGACTGATGGCGTCGGGTTTGTCAGTCACTTCCTCTTTGACGTCCAGCAGGTCGAACATCTGCTCGATATCCGTCAGACCCTGGCGGATTTCACGGTAGACGAAACCGATGAAATTCAACGGTATCGACAGTTGCATCAACATGACATTGATGAAGACGAAATCGCCGATTGTCTGGTCGCCGCGCTGGACCGCCAGCGCGGACATCACCATCATGATCGCCATGCCGGTGCCGAAGATGATGCCCTGGCCGATGTTCAACCAGCCAAGCGATGTCCATATGCGGGTAGCCGCGTGTTCGTAGCGTTCCATGGAGGCGTCATAACGTTCCGCCTCCATGCGCTCGTTGTTGAAGTATTTGACGGTTTCGAAGTTGAGAAGGGAATCGATTGCCTTGGTGTTCGCGTCGGTGTCCGACTCGTTCATGTCGCGCCGAATGGCGATACGCCAATCACTGGCGCGCACGGTGAACCAGATATAGAGCCAGATCACCACAGCCGTTACGACAACGTAGGATATGCCGTAAGTGAACCCGAAAATCACAGCCACAAGCGCGAATTCCAGAAGCGTCGGCAGGGTGTTCAGGATCGTAAAGCGGACGATCGACTCAATGCCCTTAACACCACGCTCGATTATCCTCGACAGGCCGCCGGTCCGACGCTCCAGATGGAAGCGAAGCGACAGCCGATGCATATGGACAAACGTCTTGTAGGCAAGTTGGTGGACCGCATGCTGCCCGACCCTTGCAAACAGCGCATCGCGCAGCTGATTCAAACCTAACTGCACGATGCGTGCGACATTGTAGGCCAGCACCAGCATGACCGGCGCAATCAGCATTGCAGGCAAAAACTGAAGCCCGTCGTGTTGACCGTCCAGAGCGTCAGTTGCCCATTTGAAGAAATACGGAACGATGACCTGGGCAATCTTGGCGGCAACCAGAAAGCAGGCTGCAAACATGACCCTGCGTTTCAGATCCGCCCGGTCGGATGGCCACATGAATGGCCACAGGTTTCGCAGCGTATGCAGCGGATTGCTGGTATCGGATGCGATGGTTTTATCGTTCTGTGACAAGGAGGCCCCTGGAAAGACTGGCTCGGCCAAAAGGCGGCGATCAACGTCGATCGCCGCGCGGTCGATTAGATAGGTATTGTACTACCCCGGTCAAGCCGGGCTGAGGTCAGCGACGGCGTTTGCGCACGCGATCCCGGTGAAGTTCTTCGGCGTTGGCCAGAGGCTCTTCTGGCACCATGAAGATCTGACCCGGCTCGATGAAATCCGGATTGGTGATCTGGTCGGTATTGGCGAGGTAGATGGTGGTATAGCGGACACCGCGCCCATAAACGCGTCGGGAGATCTGCCACAAGGTGTCGCCACGGCGGATAATGACAGAGTCGTCTGTCGGCTCGAGAGCCGGCTGCATCACCGTGGGCGGTTCTGCCGTTCCATCTGCAGCGGTAGCAACACTCACGGGTGCGGAATCGTCCTTACTGCCCTGCTCTTCAACCGAAGCGGGCTGATTGACCGTTCCAGATTGCGTGTCCGCTGTCGTTGTGACTTCCGCCTGCTGGACCGGCGCAGCCGATTCCACTGCAGTTTCCGCTTCGTCCGACTTTTTGGCCATTTCGGTAGGGGTTGATGTGTCGGCACCTTGGGGCGTTGCAGATTTCTCGGCAACCTGAGGAGTTGCCTTGCCGTCATTGCTTGCGGTTGAGCTGTCCGCGGAAACCGTCGGTTCCTCATTGGCGGAATCTGACGCTTCAGCGGCAGTAGCAGGCGCGTTGCGAACAACCGGAAGATCCGTGGAAGACGACGAAGAAGCATCCGCCGTGGCCGTTGTTTCTTTTTGCTCAGCGGAGGAATCTCTTCGCTCTGCAGAAGAGTCTTCCACTCGTTCGGCAACGGAATCTTCCTTGGCAACCTCGGCAACGGTCTCGGTTTGTTTGGCTGGCTCATCCCTGGAAGATGACGAAACCCGTGAATCCGATGGTTCGCTGTCCGGTTTTGCAGCCGCGGAGGCTTGATCCTGCGACACGGGCCGTTCTGACCGTGTCGATGTGGCGCTTGCATCCTGTTGCGGCGCAGCGTCTTCCCCGGACGGTTTCTTTTCTGGTGCTGCGACGCCGGCGACCGCATTGCCACGCGGGCGTGTGAAGGGAACGGCCACGCGCATGGTTGAGGCATCGCTACCCGGCATCATCAGATCCGCACTGAAGATGTGCCGGCCCACCGAGATGTCGCGGTTGGCCTCGACAAGGAACCGCCCGGACTGGCTCACCCGGCTGTCCCCGATCGGCTCACCGTCGGCATACACACGAACAGTCGCACCAGGCGGGGCCGCTGACCCTGCGACGAAGACCCGACCACTCTCGATTTCCACTGCATCGATGCGCAGTCTTGCACCGGGTATCGCGGGCTGGTTTGGACTTTCGCTGGCGGGCTTGTCCTCAACCTTGTCCGTCAGGGCAGCCGTCTGGGTGTTTTCTTCTTTTTGAGAGGCTTCGGCACTTGCTGCTGGCCGTTGCTCCTCAGTGTCGGCGGTTGCCACTTCGACCTTTTGCTCCTCAGTCTCTGTACCATCGGCCATTTTCTCATCGACTGCGGGCTGATCGGATGTTACCGATGAAGCGGTGTCTGACGCCTTGGTTTCCGTCCCCATGTCATCGGACCGAGCCTGCTCAGGAGAGGCCTCGGGCTGCGTCAGGATGCGGCTGGCTTCACCCGGCCGGGTCACCATCACCAGCAGGGACTCGGGATCGTCGGTCGGTACGCTGACGGTTGCCACCTCTTCAGAACTGGAAACAACCTCGCCGTCTTCTACCACGCGCAACACAATTTCATGATCGCCTGGCGGGAGCGGCTCATCGAGCACAGCAGCGAAATCGCCGTTCGATCCGACCTTCGTTTCCGCCACCACCGTATCTCCGGCAACGACCTCCAGCTTGCCGCCCGGCTTGGCGCGACCAGCAACAACGGTCGATCCATCGGGTTCAACGCGCAACAGATCGAACTGAGGCGGTTGCAGGTCAGCCGCTTTGGCGTCCGAGGCGTCCGGTTGCACGATGGGTTTGCTGCGATCGGTTCCGGCACCGGTGTCGAGCGCCGCGGTCTCCAGCGGTTTTTCTTCTGCCGCCGCGGGATTGTTATCCGCCCCGGCAGTTTCAGTTCCTTGCGAGGAATTACCGGCCTGCTGAGTCGTTTCTGCCGTAGTTTCCTCTTTGGCAGATGTCGCATCGCCCTCAGACGCTGGTGGCTCAACCGGCTTCACGACGGGCAGAGTACTTTCGGCGCTCTTTTCTTCGCCATCATTCGCAGCCGCAGCAGTCTCTACCGGCTTGACCACAGGCAAAGCCTTGTCATCGGCTTTGTCTTCGGTCGCTGCCAACGCGGCAGCCTCCGTCGCCGTATCCTGCTTTCCATCCGCCGTTTTTGTTTCGGGTGCAGCCGGTGGCGTGTCGGTCTGTGTCGCTGCCGACGACGAATCCGTTGTCGAGTCCTGAGTTGTCGTCGCCGCCGTGTCCTGCGTGCCGGTTTCCGGCTTTTCCGAGGTTGTTTCGGCAGCGGTCGCGGGCTTCTGTTCCTGAGTGTCTGCGGTTGCGGCGCCCTCAGCAGCAGGTTTGTTCGCTTCGTCGGCCTGCTTCGCCGCCGCGATGCGATCAGCCGTTTCTGCCTCTGCGATCCGGCGAGCCTCCTCCCGGTTGTACATGTAAATTCCGGCGAGAATGATGATGGCCAGTCCGACGAGGCCCCAGATCAGGGATTTGTTGTTTTTCATTTCATACTCCACCCGACGCAATGTCGGGGCGATTCTGCCTCTCGCAGTCGATTAGCTTCGATCCGCCTATCATATGGGGGATCGATCGAAAACACACAGATAGATACGCTTCATCCCCCTCAATTTGCGCCAAACTAGACCTTTTGTGCAGTTCTAACAAGCACATGCGACGATTTGCGATTGTAAGGCCGCAGCCCGATCCCGGTTGCCTGAGGGTGCTTGACCGCGCCCGGCCCATCATGCTTGTTCACGTCATGATCGAGAATCGTTCCATTTGTGTCTACTGCGGCTCGCAGGCCGGACAGCGTCCAGACTACGTGGACGCCGCGCGCATCCTGGGCCAGGCCCTTGCCGGGAGCCGCATTCGTCTGATCTACGGCGGTGGAACGCACGGCATAATGGGGACAGTTGCAGAGGCCGTTATCCACCACGGCGGGCTGGTGACCGGCATAATTCCAGGGTTTCTCAAAAACCGGGAAGCGGCGGAGAGCAACCGTCTGGAATTTGACGAATTGATCGTCACCGAAGACATGCACGAGCGCAAACACACGATGTTCGACCGTTCAGGCGCCTTTGTCGCCCTACCGGGCGGAATCGGTACGCTTGAAGAAATCGTGGAAATCATGACCTGGGCACAACTCGGCCGCCATCGTCGACCCATGGTCCTGGCCAATATCGGTGGCTTCTGGGATCCGTTGCTGCAGCTTCTGGAGCATATGGACGCGGAAGGTTTTCTGCACTCGAAGCAATTGGTTAGACCGATGGTCATCGATAGAGCTAACGCGATCGTCCCGGCTATCGTGGAGGCCTGGGAAACATCCGCCGACGACAGCGGTGACCCACAGATCATCGAAAAGATGTAGCCGGCGCCGACGTTGTTTTACCCCGCCCTAGCGCAAACGTGAGTGCGACGGCGTTGTCAAACCGTTGCATTACGATGTTACCCGTGCACAGATTTGACCGATAGTCGCCGGAGGTTTCATGAAAAACTCGATTTTTGTTTGCGCAGCGGCCCTGCTTGGCCTGACATTCACGATCAACGACGGACTGGCCGACAGCCATCAGGCTCAGGCTCACCTCGGCCCCAGACCGTTTGTTCTGGTCGGGGATATGGATGAAGGCGAACTGAAGAACGCTCTTCAGCAATGCAGCAAGGGGCCGTTCTACAAATCCGAGTTTTCCATCGGACATCGCGGTGCGCCGTTGCAGTTTCCAGAACATACCGAGGAATCCTATCGAGCCGCGGCGTTGATGGGTGCCGGAATTCTCGAATGCGACGTGACCTTCACCAAAGACAGGGAATTGGTGTGCAGGCACTCACAATGTGATCTGCACACGACCACCAACATTCTGGCGATGCCGGATATCGCCGCCCAATGCAGCGAGCCGTTCACGCCTGCGGCCGGTGGCACCAAGGCCTCAGCCAAGTGCTGCACGTCGGACATCACGCTGGCCCAGTTCAGACAGCTTCGGGGCAAGATGGACGCCTCCAATCCCGCCGCAACAACGGTTGAAGACTATATGCGCGGCACTGCGCCATGGCGCACCGATCTCTATGGGATGCACGCCACACTGATGACGCACGCGGAATCGATCGCCCTTTTCAAGGAACTGGGTGTGAAGATGACGCCGGAGCTCAAATCTCCAGCCGTCTCCATGCCGTTTGACGGGGATTTCTCGCAGGCCGACTACGCCCAGAAGATGATCGACGAATACAAGGCCGCCGGCGTGCCGGCATCCGACGTCTTTGCACAGTCCTTCGATCCGCGTGACATCGCGTTCTGGATCGAGAAGGAACCGGAGTTCGGCAAACAGGCCGTCTATCTGGAAGGCCGCTTGCGCGGTCTCGACCCGGAAAAACCCGAGGCCTTAAACCCGTCGATGGAAGCGCTCTACGAGAGCGGCGTCCGCTATCTCGCTCCGCCGCTTTGGGTGCTGGTCCGAACCGGCGACAATGGAAAGCCAGAGCCGTCGGCCTATGCCCGTGCGGCCCGCGCTGCGGGGCTCAATCTCATCGCATGGACCATGGAGCGTTCCGGGCCACTCGACAACGGCGGCGGCTGGTTCTATCAGACCGTCAAGGACATCACCAACAACGATGGCGATATGCTGGTGCTTCTCGACGTTCTGGCCAAGGATGTCGGCGTGGTTGGCGTGTTTTCCGACTGGCCGGCGACGACCACCTATTATGCCAATTGCATGGGTTTGAAATAAGCGGTCGCCTACAAACCACCGCTGAGCCGCAGGATCGAGCCGGTGGCATAGCCAGCTCGTTCTGACGCCAGCCACATGACGGCCTCGGCTATATCTTCAGGCTGCGCCACGCGGCCGAGCGGTGCTGTTCGTGCGACCATATCAGGGCGATCCGCATTGCCCTCGCGTTCGTGGATTTCGGTCGCCGTCGTGCCTGCCTGTACCGCATTGACGCGGATGCCAAGCGGACCGACCTCTTTCGAAAGCCCGACCGTCAGCGTATCCACCGCGGCCTTGGAGGCTGCGTAGTGCACATATTCGCCCGGGCTGCCCAGCGTCGCGGCAATAGAAGAAAGATTGACAATCACACCACCTGAGCCGCCATTGGCGGTCGACATGCGGCGGATCGCGGCCCGGGCGCAGTAGATGGCGCCAAAGACGTTGACCTCGAAGGTTCGATGCAACGCCGAGTCCATCAGGTTTTCCAGCGTTGTCGCCGAACCGACAATCCCGGCATTGTTGACCAGGAGTGACGGTGTCCCAAGCTCCCGGTCGCAGGTTTCAAACAAACGCTCGACCTCGTCCGCTATGCCAATGTCAGCCTGAACAGCGATGGCTCGAACGCCACTTTCGCGACATGCTTCAACGACGGTCTCTGCGCGCTGCGCGTCAGACACGTAATTGATGCAGACATCATAATTCTCACCGGCCGCCTGCCGCGCAATGGCAGCGCCGATGCCGCGCCCTCCCCCGGTGATGATGGCAATCTTGCTCTGTGACATGCTTGAAAAGCTCAGGTATTGGCGCGCGAACCGCGCAGTGTCGACCAGCTATAAATGGCCAACCCGGTCCAGATCAAACAGAACGCCAGGAACTGCCATCCGGAAAACGGTTCGTTGAAGACAAAGATCGCGATCAAAAAGATCAGTGATGGGGCGATATATTGCATGAGGCCGACGGTTGAATAGCGCAGCAATCTGGCACCGACCGCAAAGCAGATCAACGGAATGGTGGTGACCGGACCGGCAAGCAAGAGCAGCACGGTCTCACTCGGACTTCTGTCAAACAGCACTCTGCCGCCATCCGGGGAAACCCAGATCAGCAGAAAAAGGGCCGGCAGGCTTAACAACAGAACCTCGAGGAAAAAGCCCTGGCTCGGACCAATCGCCAACGTTTTGCGCAGAAAACCGTAGATTCCGAAGCTGAAAGCCAAGGCCAGTGAAATCCAGGGCAATCCCCCGGCCTGGACTGTCAGGATCGCCACGGCGATAACCGCCAGGCCGATGGCAATCAGCTGCCAGCCGGTAAACCGCTCGCGCAGAAACAGCGCCCCCAACAGAACATTGACCAACGGATTGATGTAATAGCCGAGCGCCGTCTCGACAGTCCGGTCCACCAGAATCGCCCAGGTGTAGATTCCCCAGTTGGTTGCGATCAAAGCACCAGTGAGCGACGCCATCAACAGCGTTCGCGGCTGGCGGAAAGCGGCTTTCAGGTCGGCGGTACGGCCCAGAGCAAGCAGAATGCAGCCGGCCACTGGAACCGAAAACAGGATACGATAGGCGACGAAATCGATGATGGGCACATGATCGACCATCTTGACCCAAAGCGGCAAAACTCCCCACAGGCCGAACGCTGCAAAGGTGAACGCGAAGCCGCGAAGGGCCGACTTGTCCTGCCTTTCGGCGATGCTCATGGTCGCGCTCTTGCTGTTTGGGGATCCGATTGCCGAAATGAAGGAATCGGTTGGAGAGGATATCTGAAGTGTCACGTTAGCGGCAAAACCCGGCCGCTTCCAGCCACGGGCTGGCGTGCCGCTAAGTGGTACGCCCCTTCAGCAACTTGTAGGTCACCGAATCCATCATCGCCTGGAACGAGGCATCAATGATGTTGTCGGACACGCCCACCGTCCACCAACGCTCGCCGGTGGTGTCGCGTGATTCTATCAGCACTCGGGTGATTGCCTCTGTGCCACCGTTGAGGATCCTCACCTTGTAGTCGGTCAGTTCCAGGTCCTCGATCTCCTCCTGGAACTTTCCGAGATCCTTGCGCAGAGCGATATCCAGAGCGTTGACCGGACCGTGTCCCTCGGCCACCGACATTTTCTTTTCGCCGTCGACCTCGACCCTCACGATGGCCTCCGAAACGGTCTTCAGATTGCCCATCGCGTCGTAGCGCCGTTCGACCATCACGCGGAAACTCTCGACTTTGAAGAACTCCGGCACCCGGTCGAGCACCTGACGCGCCATGATTTCGAAACTCGCATCGGCCGCCTCGTAGGAGTAGCCCTTCGCTTCCTTCTCCTTGACCATTTCGATCAGACGGTCGAGTTTCGGATTGTCCTTCGCCACCTCGATGCCGCGGCGCTTCAACTCGTTGATGAAATTGGATTTTCCACCCTGATTGGAGACCATCACCTTGCGCTGGTTGCCGACGGATTCCGCCGGCACATGTTCATAGGTTTTCGGATCCTTCAGGAGCGCGGATGCGTGAATTCCAGCCTTGGTGGCAAAAGCGGAGGCACCGACATAGGGGTTCTGAGCCTCCGGAGGACGGTTGAGCAGTTCGTCGAAAGCGTGAGACAGGCGCGTCAGATCCGGCAACTTGTCTTCGCTGATCGACGTTTCGAACCGCTCATTCCAAACCGGTTTCAGCATCAGTGTCGGGATAAGGGTGACAAGGTTTGCGTTACCGCAACGTTCGCCAATGCCGTTCAGCGTGCCCTGTATCTGGCGAACGCCGGCATCGACAGCGGCCAGTGAATTGGCCACGGCCTGCCCGGTGTCGTTGTGCGCATGAATGCCCAACCGGTCACCGGGAATGCCCGCATCGATCACCGCCCTGACTATGCGTTCGACCTCCGATGGCTGGGTGCCACCGTTGGTATCGCAAAGCACAACCCAGCGAGCACCCCCGTCGAACGCCGCCTTGGCACACGACACGGCATAGTCCGGATTGGCCTTGTAACCATCAAAGAAGTGCTCACAATCGAGCATCGCTTCCTTGCCGCATGCAACGGCGTGCTCGATCGAAGCGCGGATACCGTCCAGGTTCTCTTCATTGGTGATGCCGAGCGCCAGAGAGACATGATAGTCCCAGCTCTTGGCAACGAAACAGATCGCTTCGCTCTGCGACTGAACCAGCGCCGCCAGCCCCGGGTCGTTCGATGCCGAGATACCCGGCCGCTTGGTCATTCCGAACGCCGTGAAGGTCGACGTCTTCATCCGGTTCTTCTCAAAGAAGGCCGTATCGGTCGGATTGGCGCCAGGATAACCGCCTTCGACATAGTCAATACCGAAGTCATCGAGCAATTTGGCAATGGCAATCTTGTCCTCGACATTGAAGTCGATTCCGGGGGTCTGCTGACCGTCCCGCAACGTCGTGTCGAAGAGATAGAGTCGTTCACGTTTTGTCATTTTCTCTGCCTTGCCTGCACCGCTCTCGCGGTGATCTTTTTCCAAGCCCGGTTACATAACTTCCCAACTGGTCACCCGTTCACCGGTATCGGGATCCTTGCCGTCCTTCAGCTGGATACCTGCTCCGGCCAGCTCGTCGCGAATGGCATCGGCCTCGGCCCAGTTCTTTTCACGGATCAGCGCCAGACGTGTCTCGATGCGCTCTGCGATCATCGCCTCGTCAACGTTTGTCTCGTCCTTGTGCCGGTAAGCCTCAAATCCGAGAAGACCCAGTGCCGAAGCAAGCGCTTCACCCTCCAATGCATTCAGCCGGGCAAGCGCGCCGGAGACATTGAGGTCGTCCGACAACGTCTCAATGAACTCCGCATCGATCTCGCCGGCGGACGACGCCTCGCCCGCGCGCCGGGCAAACTTGGCCAGCAGCCGTTCCGCCTCCACGAGTTTGCGACGGCTGAAATCGATCGGTTCGCGATAGTGCGTCATCAGCATGCCGAGACGCAGCACCTCACCCGGCCAGGTCCGGCCACCGAACACCTCGGTTGCCAGCAGGTCGTGAATGGTGACGAAATTGCCGAGGCTCTTCGACATTTTCTGCCCTTCCACTTGCAGAAAACCGTTGTGCATCCAGACACGGGCCATGGTTTCAGACCCATGAGCGCACCGGGATTGGGCGATCTCGTTCTCATGATGCGGAAAGATCAGATCGAGCCCACCGCCATGTATGTCAAACACCTCACCGAGATAGCGCGCGCTCATGGCCGAGCATTCCAGATGCCAGCCGGGACGTCCGGTACCCCATGGCGACGGCCAGCCGGGCTCGTCATCGCTCGACTGCTTCCAGAGCACGAAATCTTCCGGGTTTTTCTTGTGCTCCTCAACGGCAACCCGCGCACCAGCCTGCTGATCTTCGAGATTGCGTTTCGACAGCGCGCCGTAGTCTTCCATGGAGGCCACATCGAACAGCACTTCGCCGGCCGCCTCGTAGGCGTGGCCTTTTTCGATCAGGGCAGTAATCATCTCCTGCATCTGAGGGATATTGTCTGTCGCACGCGGCTCGACGTTCGGCTCAAGGCAGCCCAGAGCGCGTACATCCTCATGATACTGGTCTGCGGTTTTCTTCGTGACCAATGCGATGGCGGCATTGAGATCCATATCGGGATAGTCGCGCGCTGCACGAGCGTTGATCTTGTCGTCAACGTCCGTGATGTTGCGGACATAGGTCACGTGATCGCTGCCATAGACATGGCACAGAACCCGGTACAGCACATCGAAGACGATCGCCGGACGGGCATTGCCGATATGGGCAAAGTCGTAAACCGTCGGGCCGCAGACATACATGCGCACATTGGCCGGATCGATCGGCTCAAAGTCCTGCTTCTCGCGTGTCAGCGTGTTGTACAGTTTCAGGCGCTGTTCGCCCATGGTCAAACTCCCTTGTGCCTCCTGGCCAGGGCGTTTGTCGCAAGTATTTTGAAGACGAAAACAGCCGGGCCAGCGTTGGGCTAGCGAATAATAATCCAGCAGCAGATGCAGGTTGCGGCGGTGCCGCGAAGCGTTTTCATGGGCGCCTTATCGCCGCTCGTGAAACATCCGTCAAGACAGATAAGAAAGTTTCATGAATTCAGGAAGCGCAGGAGCAGGCCAGCGCCGAGGAACGCCATGATCGCCGCTATCAGCAAATCAAGTACCCGCCAGGCAACCGGTTTGGCGAAAACCGGCGCGAGCAAACGAGCCCCATACCCAAGGCAAAAAAACCAGACAAACGAAGAGATTACGGCGCCAGCTCCAAAGGCAACACGTGCCGATCCATCATACTGACCCGACAGTCCACCGATCAGCAGAACGGTGTCCAGGTAGACATGCGGGTTCAAGAACGTCAGGGCCAGGCAGGTGGCAATCGCAGCCCAACGGCCGCCCACCGATCGATCCGCGGCCTTGAGACCGTGTGGGTGCATGGCGCGGCGCAAAGCGAGCGCCGCGTAAGCAAACAGAAACGCTGCCCCACCCAACGTTACGACGTTGATGAGCACGGGTGAACGGGCGACCAGAGTTCCCAGGCCGGCAACACCGGCAGCAATCAGCAACGCATCGCAGACCGAAGCGATCAGGCACAGAATGAAGACGTGAGACCGGACCAGACCCTGGCGCAGAATGAAGGCATTCTGCGCGCCGATCGCGACGATCAGGGAACCACCAAGGAAAAAACCGGCAGCGGCGGCCGTGCCGGCGGCATCGTCGAACATAGTGCTTTCCGTCGGATTTGGGTGTCAGAACAAAGACATTTGCGCTTCTTGCGCGCTGTTGTCCTGATCTCCGGTTTCGGGATTTGAGTCAAGATCGATGCCGTCCTGAAGGTCAGGGCCGATATTGGCGACTTTATTGACTCGGTCGGACACAGGAATGGCCTCGAAGAAGTCGTCATCGACGGGCTCCAGCAGGTCCAAAACGTCCCGCGGCTCGCGGGTGCGGCAATCGAGCCAGCGTTCGAAGCTCTCAGGCCGAACAACCACCGGCATACGGTGATGGATGTGACCAATCGCGGTGTTGGCGCGGGTCGTCATGATGGCGCCGGTGTCGATTTCCGAACCGTCGGCTGCCGAAAACGTTTCCCAAAGCCCGGCGAAGGCGACGATGTCACCGTCGCGAGGCCGCACCCAGTAAGCCTGTGGCCGTTGTCTTCCCTCACGCTGCCATTCGTAGAAACCGGACGCCGGCACCAATGTGCGGCGATGCCGCATGGCGGCCTTGAAGGAGGCCTTTTCGATCGCGGTCTCCGAGCGGGCATTGATGAGCAACGGAAAGTCCTTCGGATCCTTGACCCAGGATGGAAGCAGCCCCCAGCGGACCAGCACCGTCTCTCTCTCGGGCAGGTTGCTTCCCGGTCGACGGAGCGATCCATCGACAGCACGGATCATGGCGATCGGCTGCGTCGGTGCTATATTGTAGCGCGGCTCGTGGCGTTCCAATTCAGTCGTTTCGAAAAACGCGCGAAGAGCATCGGCCGTGGCAGTCAGTGCAAATCGTCCGCACACGGCCCGGTCACCTCAAGTGATTTTGGCGCATTTCAAGCCGGGCCAGCCCTTTTCGCACCGTCCGGCTCGGGATTGCAGTTGCCGCGATCTTCAATAGACTGCCTCGGGTACTCCGGTTTTTCCTCAGGCGACGATAGGCGAGGCCACCGGCCGTTGGAAGGCACCCCAATGACTTATCCCCGCATGGCTGTTTCCTGCGTCGTCCAACGGGACGGCCGCTATCTTTTGGTGCGACGCGGCACCAGTCCCTCCCTTGGCGACTACGCCTTTCCCGGAGGCAAGGTGGAGGCCGGCGAACGGTTGACACAAGCAGCGCTTCGGGAGCTGCGCGAGGAAACCGGTCTGATCGGCGAGGAAGCGCGGTTCTTTCGCCTCTACGATCTGATCGAAACCGGAGCGGATGGCGGCAGCGAGAGCCACTACGTTCTTGCCGTTCACCTGGCCGACATTGACGACGCCCAGGTTGCGGTTGCCGGCGATGATGCCGAAGCGCTGGGCTGGTTCGCGGCCCGCGAAATCCGCGATCTACCGATTCCTCCCAGCGTATGGGAGTGTATCGAACATCTGGAACAGCTAAGGATGCCGGGTGATCGTTCATCAAGAAAAAGTGAGTTCGCTTGATGGAAGCTCCGGTCTCTTGCTGATACCTTTTCGGCGGTCCACAGGTTCAGGAGACGGCATCATGACGACCGGAAGTCCCTTCCGAATTCCTTCACTTATCGTTCTGTTTGTGCTGGCTTTTTGCGCATCGGCTATCGCCAATCCGGACAGTTGGGCGCGACAGGGATGGTCAACGGATTTCACCAAGCACTCAGTCGACTACGGCGAGATCCTGTCTGGTGGCCCACCGAAGGACGGCATTCCGTCGATCGACAATCCGGCGTTTCTGCCGGTTTCAGAGATCGAGAACCTGGACGATTTGGAGCCGGTAATCGGCCTTGAATTGGGTGGCGAGGCCCGCGCCTACCCTCTGCAGGTGCTGATGTGGCATGAGATCGTCAACGATACGGTGGGCGGCCGGCCTGTGACGGTCACTTACTGCCCTCTCTGCAACGCGGCCCTGGTTTTCGATCGGATGATTGATGGCAAACCGGACACGTTCGGAACAACCGGCAAACTGCGCAATTCGGATCTCGTCATGTACGACCGTCGTACAGAGAGCTGGTGGCAGCAGTTTACCGGAGAAGCCATTGCCGGGGAAAAGACCGGCAGCAAGCTGGAATTGGTTCCGTCGCGGCTTGAATCCTACGGTCGTTTCAAGGCGCGACACCCGCAGGGAATGGTGCTGGTTCCCAACAATGCCGGCATGCGCAATTACGGGGTCAATCCTTACACGGGCTACGACTCCGCGAGCCGACCGTTCCTTTTCAGGGGCGAACTGCCAAAGGATATCGATCCGATGGCCCGCGTCGTTGTGGTGCGTGACGGTGATCCGGTCGTCGTCTCGATGCTGAAAGTCCGCGAAGAAGGCCCGTTGCAGCGCAATGGCGTCACGATCAGTTGGGAGCCCGGTCAGGCTTCTGCGCTGGATACAAGCCGCATCGCCAAGGGGCGCGAGGTGGGCAATATTCTGGTCCAGCGCGAGGGGCAGGATGTTCCATACGATGTGACGTTCGCGTTTGTCGCGCACGCTTTCATGCCGGACGTTGCCATCGAAAAGGCCGCCAGCCAGTAAGTGTTTCGTGCTTTCCGGAACCTGTGCTAGACGGCGCGTCATGTCACGATCTCATGCTGCAGTCATATTGATCGCGCTTGGTCTCGCGTGCGGCGCCACTGCTGCCCAGACGAGCAAGCCACCCTATGATGACCGCCTTGCCCGGCTCTCCGAGATTGTCGGGTCCGTGCACTATCTGCGCACCCTGTGCTCGGAAAGTGACGAAGGCTGGCGCGAAAAAATGCAGGATTTGATCGATACCGAGGCCGACAGTGCGCAACGGCGGGCACGGTTGATTGCCGCCTTCAACCGCGGGTACCGGTCCTTTGCATCGGTTTACAGAAATTGCACCGAGCAGGCGATCGAGGCTGAACAACTTTACCGCAAACAGGGGCTTGAGCTTGCGTCCGAGATCATAGCGCGCTACGGAAATTAGGACTTTGTTAACCGGACAATTCACTGCGTGAATATCGTCACAATTGACGTGCTACCGTGCGGCCGGGAAATTATGGAGACACGGTCTCCAGGTGGTGACAACATGGAACAGAATCTGCCTGACATCGACGAGATGATCATTCATGAAAAGATGCAGACCGCGCTCGAGCACCAAAACGAGGCTTGGGCTGAAGGTGTTGCGGATGGCATCGAACCGGAAATTATTGCCGATGCTGCACTGGTGACCGTCATGCGCGAAACGGTCAAGCTGTTTGGCGAAGATGGCGCCGAGGCCATGCTCGAGGAACTCCGCCAGCGTGTGCTGACCGGAGAGTTTTCACCGGAGCGGCTGCTTCAATAGGCGACGCTCCGGGGGGACACGCGCATGGGCACGGGCGGTTCTGGATGGCACATCCCAGCTAGAGTGGCCTTGGTGTGTGCCTATTGCGCAGTGCCCGCAGCAAAGGCATCGACATCATCACAGGTCGTCCCCGAGCCGCCAACGGAAACCGTGCGGCCTCCACTCTTTGCACTCAGCGACATCAAGGAAACCGAGCCCGAACTTCCGGGCGACGGCGGCTTGTCGGTGCCCGAGCAGGACAGCGGCATCGGCGACGCGCTAAAGTCGACCCCCGAAGACGAGCCTCCGACCGACACGCTGGAAACGGATGTCGCGCCCGCGGATGAACCCGTCGCTGAGCAGATCGACGTCACGGTCAGCTACGACCTGTCACGCCTGCCCGCTCCGGTATCGCGCATGCGGGAATTGATCATCGAGGCGGCGGTCAGGGGCGACATCGAGGGCCTGAGGCCGTTGTTGGGCACCGGACCGACCCGGACAGAGCTTTCAATCAGTGGCTACGAAGGCGATCCGATTGAATTCCTCAAGGAGATTTCCGGCGATGGCGGCGGTCACGAACTGCTCGCCATCCTTCTCGATATCTTCCAGGCCGGGTATGCGCATATCGATGCGGGTGAGCCGACCGAGATGTATCTTTGGCCGTATTTTTACTCCGTGCCTCTGGACAGCCTCAACGATCGTCAAAAGGTTGAGCTGTTTCGCATCATCACCGCCGGTGACTACGAGGATATGAGCGCATTCGGCGGATACATTTTCTATCGCACGGCAATCGGGCCGGAAGGCGATTGGAAGTTTTTCGTCGCCGGTGATTGACGCAAAGTCTCTTGCCGGAGCCGATGCTTGCGACTACCTACGGATGTTCAAGACACGGGGTATCCGGATCAATGATGTGTGTCGCCTTGAAAGATCGCGCCCTGGTGCGCATGAGCGGTGCTGATGCAGAAACCCTGCTGCAGGACGTAATTTCCTGCGATGTGGTCGATCTGCAGGCCGGACATGCCCGACCGGGCGCTCTGCTTACGCCGCAGGGTAAAATCCTGTTCGAATTCCTGATCTCGCGCTCCGGTGAGGACGGCTTCCTGCTGGATTTGTCCGGCGAGATATCGAGCGGCTTCATTCAGCGCATGACACTTTACAAGCTGCGCGCCAAAGTCACCATCGAAGCGGTGGACGAACAACCGGTTCACGCCTGCTGGGCCGGCGAGCGGCCGGAAGAAGCTCTATTCGACGAACGCTTCCCGGACGGTGTTGACGTCTACCGTCTTTATGGCGCGTCACCCTCAGAAAGCGGAACGCTGTCGGACTACGACCGGATACGCATTGAATCCGGGGTGGCCGAGGCCGGTCGGGACTACGAGATCTCTGACGCCTTCCCCCATGATGTTCTGATGGACCTCAACAATGGCATTTCGCGCGGCAAAGGGTGTTATGTCGGCCAGGAGGTGGTTTCGCGCATGCAGCACCGTGGTACGGCGCGGCGGCGGGTGGCCCTGGTCATCTCAGATCAACCGCTTCCCGAGAGCGGCACATCGATCGAAGCAGGCGGCCGCCCCATGGGGCAGCTCGGCACGGTGGTTGATAAAGAGGCATTGGCAATTGTCCGGACGGATCGGGTCGCATCCGCTTTGGACAAAGGGCAACCGATCACCGCCAACGGTACCACGCTGCACCTGAAGTTGCCGGCCTGGACAGGGCTGCAATTCCCGACGGCGGACCAGGCGGTCGGGGAACCCACCCCATGACAACCGGAGGGGCGCCGCCACGGGCCTGGCAGAGAATGCTCTCCGGGCGCAGACTCGATCTGCTCGACCCCTCGCCGCTGGACATCGAGTTGAACGATATCGCACACGGCCTCGCGCGCGTGGCACGCTGGAATGGTCAGACGCTGGGCGATCATGCCTTTTCCGTCGCCCAGCACTCGTTGCTCGTCGAGCAGATTTTTCTGCGCCTCAATCCACGTGCATCTGCGGATGATCGGTTGATCGCCTTGCTTCATGACGCTCCGGAGTATGTGATCGGCGACATGATCTCACCCTTCAAGGCCATCGTCGGTGGCGATTATAAGAAGGTCGAAGAACGCCTTGCGGAAGCCGTGCACCTGCAATTCGCCCTGCCCGCGGCAGTCCCCGCAGCGCTGCGGTCACAGATCAAGAAAGCCGACAGCATCTCGGCCTATTTCGAAGCCACAGTCCTGGCAGGGTTTTCCGAGCCCGAGGCCAGGAAGTTTTTCGGTCGACCGCGCGGTATTACAGCCGAAATGCTGAACCTCCGGCCCTTGCCCGCAGTTGACGCCGAAGCTGCGTTCATCGAGCGTGTTGGCAGGCTGGAACGGAACCGCGCCGCATCCTCGGCCAAAGCGGGCTAGCCATGCCGCATCTTGTTGTCTGCTCGCTGTTTGATCTTGAAGCGACGGCTCGCGCCCACGGCGCCCGGGAAATGGTGACGCTTCTGTCCGATGCGAACAGCGTCGATAGACCACCCACCATCGATTCTGCACGTCATCTGGTTCTGGGCATGAATGACATCGCCGCTCCACGCGAGGGATTGCACGTTCCCGAAGCGTCGCACGTTGGCGACCTGATTTCCTTTGCGCGGGACTGGGATCGATCCGCCCCACTGCTCATTCACTGCTGGATGGGCGTCTCGCGATCGACTGCAGCGGCCTATATCGTTGCCAGCGCACTCAACCCGGCGCTGAACGAGGAAGACCTGGCTCAAGATCTCCGGCGGCGATCGCCAACTGCGACGCCCAATCCTCGTCTGGTCGCTCTTGCAGACGGCCTGCTCGAGCGCAACGGGCGGATGATTGCTGCCATCGAGAAGATTGGTCGCGGTGCCGATACGTCGCACGGCCCCCCCTTCGTGCTGCCGTTGGAGGTGGACTGATGCCGGAGACCTCCGTGGCGTTCGAAATCGGATTGAATGCAGCCATCGTCTCGATGCGAGACAACGCCCCACAGATCCTCGTTGTCTCCGGTGAGGCACATAACGCTGGCGCACTGCCAGACGGCCTGCCGCTGGGTCCCTTCGATCCGCTGCGCCATCGGACCTTCGAAACCGGTCTACGCGCTTCCGTTCAGGAACAGACGGCTCTGCATCTCGGCTATGTCGAGCAACTTTACACCTTTGGCGACCGTGGCCGGCACAAGCAGCCTGGTGACACTGGTCCGCACGTTGTCTCCGTCGGTTACCTGGCATTGACCCGGCCTGGCAGCGAGCAGGAAGGAGCTCTTGAGCGAGCCGGCGCGAGATGGCGCGACTGGTATGGATACTTTCCCTGGGAGGATTGGCGGCAAGGTCGCCCTGCCCTTCTCGAAACCGCGATCATGCCGGCACTGAAACAGTGGGCCGATGAGCCAGCCGAGATTGATGGCCGGTTGCCCAGCCGCAGATCGCGGCTGCGATTGGCCTTCGGCGACAGCGACTTTCCCTGGGACGAGGAGCGGGTGCTGGAACGATATGAACTGCTCTACGAAGCCGGTTTGGTCGCCGAGGCAGCAGCCGACGGGCGCATCGGGACAACTGGCCTGACGGCCCAAATCGGCCGATCGATGCGGTTCGATCACCGGCGGATCCTGGCGACCGCCATGGCACGGTTACGCGGCAAGCTGAAATACCGGCCGGTGATTTTTGAGCTGATGCCACCGGAATTCACCTTGACGGCGCTACAAACGGCGGTTGAGGCGATTTCTGGTCGCCATCTCCACAAACAGAACTTTCGCAGGCTGGTTGAAGGCGCAGAACTTGTGGAACCCACAGGCGCCAGCCAGGCCGCAACCGGTGGACGGCCGGCTGCCCTCTACCGTTTTCGCCGCAAGATCTACGGGGAAAGGCCGGCTCCGGGCCTCAAACTCGGTTCTAGCTGACGTTGCCACTTCGGACCCGGATTCGGTGAGCAGAATGTTTGCGGCTATTGTCGGGTCGATATTCCGTGTCCGAATCATTGAGGGTTCCGAGATCTTCGAAGAAACCGGGGCTTGGGCAAATGACACTGAAACCCGTCGACAATGACGCCCCGAAACCAACCAGGCGAACCATTTCCCTTCGGGGTCTGATGGTTCTGGGCTTTGGTGGTCTCGTCGCCCTGTCGGTGGGCGGTGTGCTCGCGATGTCGGTCTACGCCAATTTCACAAACACACTCGCCCTGCTGAACAAACAGGCGATTCAGCTGATCGACGGAATGCAGCAAACCATCGACCGGGACGCCGCCGAAGGCGAGCGGGTGGTGAGCGGTCTGGCACGCCTCTACGCAAACGGCGAATTCGACATCGGCGACGACCAATCCATGCAACCCATCATTACAGCCCTGCTGATGAGCGAGCCGGTGGTGGAGACGATCGTTGTCATCGGCCCGGATGGGCAATCCTACGGGTTGGCCCGGACACCGGAGGACGCGATCCGAGTGCTACCCGGCAAAGAACCGTCCAGAGGCGCGAGGCCCGGTGCCGGGAGGCCTTCTGGTGATGGTGGCCCCCGCCGTTCGGGAAAACCGCCGGAGCCGCGCGGCAATCAGCTCAAACCGCGTTCCGATGGGCCGATCCATGCGACAGGGGCCGGTCAGCCTTTCCCGCACACCGACAAACCGGTTTGGCGCCAGCCTGAGCTGATCAACGGCATCCTGTTTCATACCGTGACACAGTCGCTGAGGAAGAACGGACAGGTCGAGGGCGCAGTTGTCGCTTCCATTGGCGCTCACAGCCTCAACCGAGCCGTGATGGAAGTCAGCGAAAACGAGGCCACGACAACATTCATCGCCAATGATGATGGCCACATCATTGCCCATTCTCGCCAACCTCAGCTGTTCAAGGATGCGCCCACCATTGCGCCGCACGACTTTCCCGACCTTGCCATCAATGCTTTCGCAGCCGGCCTTCAAAACATCACTGTCGAGGAAGACGAGACGATCCGCATCGGTCGTGCGCACGACGCGAATGACAACGAGTATATCTTCATTTCCAAGGATATTACGTCGATGTCCGACAAGCCGTACGCCCTGACAGCCTATTTCGATGCGGCGGAAATCAGTGCGGAGCTGGAGCGGGTCACCGTGTCGGCGCTGATCGGCATGGCGGCATTTCTCCTGGCTGTTGCGCTGGCAATCCTTTTCGGCAATCGGTTGTCGCGGCCGTTGCGCAACATCGCCACGTCAGCATCGCAATTCGCCAATCTCGAGCTTGATGGCTACAAACCCCTTCCCCGCTCGCCGGTGCGCGAGATCGACGATCAGACCAGCGCGATGAATGCCATGCACATCGCACTATCGGAATTCGGCCAGTACGTGCCGCGGGAGTTGGTGCGCCGGTTGCTCCAATCCGGAACCGAGGCAACCCGATCGGTCGAACGGGAAATTACGGTCATGTTCACGGATGTCGCCGGGTTTACGGCCATGTCCGAGCACATGAATGCGGGTGATGTTGTCATGCTCCTCAACGAGCATTTCGACCTGCTGTGCGACCGGATAAGCTCCAACAAAGGCACGGTCGACAAGTTCATGGGCGACGGATTGATGGCTTTCTGGGGTGCGCCCGAGGCCGACACCAATCACGCGCGTCATGCCATTGAAGCAGCAACCGAGATCGTGGCTGCATTTCAGGCCGGCAACGCAAAGCGCCGGGCGGCGGGGCTGAAACCATTGCGGCTTCGGATGGGACTTCATACCGGGCGCGCCGTTATCGGCAATATCGGCGGTTCCGATCGCCACAATTATACGGTCGTCGGAGACGTGGTGAACGTCGCTTCAAGACTTGAGCAACTCGGCAAGGAACTGAACGACAGCGACGATGTCATAGCCTGCGTTTCGGCCGATTGCCGCCACGCAGCCGGCAACCCGCCTGCCCTCGTGTCGGCCGGATCGCATGTATTGCGCGGTCGTACCGAGCCGATCAGTGTCTTTGTGCTGCGCTCCGACGAGCCACAGACTCAGTCAGCAAAGGCTTCGACCCAAGACCTCTCAGCCTGAAACACGTTGCTCGTCGAGCACCCGTTGCCGCCACCCGCTTTCACCGGGGGTCACGTGAATCGGAAGCGCATTCGGCATCCGAAGCAGGCTCGGCTCGATCGCAACATAGGCATGAGCCGCCACCCAAAGACCGCCATGGGCGACAATCAAAGTGTTGGGCCCACCGGCAACCGCCCGCTGCATGGCCGACCAGACCCTGGCTGAAAACTCCTTGAGAGTTTCGCCGTTTGGCGGGTCGTACCGACCTGCCCAGTAATCGTTCAACCACTCCCCATGCGGCCCGCCCTGGCGGTCTCCCAGATGACACTCCCTGAGGTCGTCATCGTAGATGATGTCGAGACTATGCCGAGCGGCGACCGCCTCAGCGGTATGACGAACACGGGAAAGCGGGCTGGCGACAATCCGCTCGATTGGCTCATCGGCCAGGATTTCGGCGGCTCGGCTTGCCTGCGCCCGGCCTGTATCGTTTAGCGGCGCGTCGAGCTGACCTTGCGTGCGGCCGGTTCGGTTCCATTCCGTTTCACCATGGCGTAAGAAGTAGAACGGATATTCAAATGGCATTTATTCTTCCTATTAATCTCGTCGCAACACTCAGAGGCTGTTTGTATTGCCAATGACCAGCGTGATTTCCCGAGTACGCAGTGACTATCAACACTGGATCAGCGTTTCTACCCGGTACTCGGATCAGGATCCGATGCAACATATCAACAATGTCGCGATTACCGCCTTCCTTGAATCGGGTCGTTTCAGCCTCTTCAGACAAATGTTTGCTCACACCCCGCTACCATCACAGTGCCTTGTCCTGGCCGGCCTCTCGGTGGATTACCTGCACGAGATCACCTTTCCGGACCCGGTTGAGGTGGGTGGCAGGCTAGCCAGCATTGGTGACAGGTCGATAACAACCCAGTACGCGATTTTCCAGCGTGATGTCTGCTGCGTCGTGTCGCAATCGATCAATGTGTTCTTCGATCCCGCAACCCGCGGCTCCGCTGAGCCACCCGCCGAGGTCCTGCCGACCATCGAACGCCTTCGGACTCAACTTGGGAGCTAACCCACCAAGGCGCCATGAACCAGCGCCTTGAGCTCTGCCCTACTGGGATAGCTGCTGGACGGCATCAATTGGGTGAAGAAAACACCGGTGAGTTGCTCAACCGGGTCGGTCCAGAAATAGGTGCTGGCGAGGCCGCCCCAGCCGAAATCTCCAACCGAGCCGATCATTCCCGACTGCCCGGCACTCAGCACCAGACTGCCGCCGATGCCGAAGCCAAACCCCTCCATCGGCATTTCCGCGAAGGAGCGCGGGCCCATCGAAGCGATGTCTCCTGCCAGATGGTTGCTGCGCATGAAGGCAACTGTTCGCGGCGACAGCAGACGGGCACCATCGAGTGAGCCGCCGCAACGCAGCATCTCACCGAACCGGAAATAGTCGCCAAGGGTGGAGACCAATCCACCGCCGCCCGAAAAGGTCTCGACATGGGGTGCAAGGAATTCGCTCTGGCGTGCCGGATCGACCAGGTGAAGGTTCTCCGTTTCCGTTTTGAGGTAGCAGTCCGCAAAGCGTGCGACCTTCTCATCCGGCACCGAAAACGCCGTGTCGACCATCCCGAGTGGTTCGAAAATCTGCGTCTGCAGGACTTGATCAAGGGGCTGACCGGAAATCACCTCGATGACGCGTCCGATGATGTCGATGCCGACCGAATACTCCCAACGGGAACCTGGCCGAAACGCGAGCGGCATCGCAGCCGCGCGCTTGACTGCTGTTTCCAGTCCACCCGTTGACGGACCGAAACCGACAGCGTGTTCAGCATAATACTGAGACAGCAATCCCGGATTGAAGTCGTAGGTCATGCCGCTGGTGTGGGTGAGCAACTGGTGGAGCGTCGGTGGCGCGATTTCTTCTGTCTGATCAATGCGGGTCGCTCCGTCGACCAGAGCGTGGCAACGCGAGAACTCCGGCAGGAACGCCGAAATGGATGTGCCCAGGTGTAGCAACCCTTGCTCATAGAGCATCATCAATGCCACCGACGTAACTGGCTTGGTCATTGAATAGATGCGCACGATCGTGTCGCGCTCGTAAGGTTGCCCCGTATCCATGGACCGAAGACCGGCGGTCGCCAAATGAACGATTTCGCCGTTGCGTGCGATCAGCACCGAAGAACCCGAATAGCGCCCGGTATCGATGCTGCGCTGCATCCAATGGTCGATACGGGCGAGCCTCGACGGGTCGAACCCCTGGCTTGAGGGATCGGAAACCGGCTCAATTGTCATGGATATTCCTTCTTAACCGGACCTTGCCGTCAAATATGCCACCTTAATGACAATGACTTCTATACCTCAAGCCATTCCTTGCGCACGGATTCATCGGCCTGCAGCTGCGCCGGGGTGCCTTCGAAAACGATGTGACCGTGTCCCATGACGTAGACGCGGGATGAAATGCGCATCGCAATGGTCAACTTCTGCTCGACCAGCAAAATCGACACGCCGCGTTCGGCAATTCGCTCAAGCAGTTCGCCGACCTGCTGAACGATTTTCGGTGCCAGTCCTTCGGTCGGCTCGTCGATCATGATCACCGATGGATCGCCCATGAGCGTCCGGCAGATGGTGAGCATCTGTTTCTCGCCGCCGGAGAGGACAGAGGCTTCCACGTCGGCGCGTTCGCGCAAGTTGGAGAACAGGTCGAACATGTCCTCCAGGGACCATCGCCCCTCTCCGTCCTTTTGCCCCGGTTTCAGGCCGAGAATTAGGTTTTGCCGGGTGGTCATGCCGGGAAAGATATCGCGGTTTTCGGGGACATAGCCGATGCCGGCCTGAGCAATTTCGTAGGGCTTTTTTCCGACCGTTTCCTCACCCTTGAACAGCACCGACCCCGTCGGAGGAACCTCCCCCATGATCGCCTTGCAAGTGGTGGACCGCCCAACACCGTTGCGCCCCAACAGCGCGACGATTTCACCTTCTCCCACTTCGAAATTGACGCCCTGAAGGATGTGGCTCTTGCCGTAATAGGCGTGCAGATCGTGCACTTTCAGCATCAGCCCTCTGCCTCCAAAACCGTGCCCAGATAGGCTTCCTGAACTGCCTTGCTGGCCCGCACATTTTCCGGCGTGTCGCTGGCGATGATCTCGCCATAGACCAGAACCGATATGCGATCGGCCAGATCGAAAACGACGCCCATGTCGTGTTCGACGATGATCAGTGTCTTGCCCTCGGTCACGTCGCGGATGAGGCCGACGGTATAGTCCGTCTCGGAAGCGCTCATGCCCGCCGTCGGCTCGTCCAGCATGATGATATCTGCGCCGCCGGCGATGGTGATGCCGATTTCCAGCGCCCGCTGTTCTGCATAGGTGAGCACGCCCGCCACAACGTCTCGGCGGGCAGTCATGTTGATGCGTTCGAGGATCTCTTCAGCACGCTCAGTGACATCCTTTCGGCGATTGATCAGGTGCCAAAAGGAGTATTTGTAGTCCATTGTCCACAGCAGGCCGCAGCGTATGTTCTCGAACACGGACATGCGGGGAAAGATGTTGGTGATCTGAAAACTGCGACTGAGCCCGAGACGGTTGATCTGATACGGCTTCAAACCGGTCACGTCCGATCCGTGCAGGAAGACTCCACCGGAAGTCGGCTGGTACTTGCCGGTTATCAGATTGAACAGGGTCGATTTGCCGGCACCGTTGGGACCGATGATCGCGTGACGTTCACCCTTGGCAATACGCAGGTCCACGCCTCGAATGATCTGGGCAAGCCCGAAACTCTTGTGCAGGGTGCGCAATTCGATGGCTGGCGCGCTCATGGCGATCCACCCTCATGGGTCGCCTCGGCCCAGGCCTCGCGAAGCTCGGGCGCCAGCCGCGAGATGACGAAGAAGCTGGCCGCCGCCAACGCCAGCGTCACGATAAGCGGCAAGACACCATGGGCATTGAACGTAATCCAGTAAAGGGTCATTTCCTCTTCGCCAATCGCGGCATGGCGAGAATGGAAGAGGATCTCAAGCGCCGCTGCTGTAGACAAGACGAAGAGCAAAGCCGGCAGGAACATCTTCAGATATGGCCCAGCCAGCAGCCCGATCTTGCCGAGCTGCAGCGGACGGGCATGCATCGCGACGAGGCCAGTGAGCCCGGCCGGGAAGAACATCACCGTCAGCACGAAAAGAAGCCCGAGATAAAGCGCCCAGATCTCGGTGTAGAGGCTCAGCACGGTCTGCAGCAGCGTAAACACCACGGCGCCGACAATCGGCCCAACGAAGAACCCGACGCCACCGAGAAAGGTGACCAGAAGAATCGAGCCGGAGGTGGCAAGGTTCAGGTTCTCTTCAGTTAGAATCTCGAAATTGATTGCAAAAAGCGCCCCGGCAACGCCAGCAAAAAATCCGGACGCACAAAAGGAGATCCAGCGCACATGGCGTTGAGAATAGCCGAGGAACTCGGCCCGTTCCGGATTATCACGCACCGCATTGGCAATGCGGCCGATGGGTGTGCGTGAGAACAGGAACATCGCCACGGCGGATAACAGCAGCCAGATGGCGGTCAGATAGTAGACTTCTCGCTGGGAGGCGAAGTCGAGACCGAGCACCGTTGGTCCCATTGTACGGTCCCCGCTGATGCCCTCTTCACCGCCGAAAAACGCCACGATGATGATCGAACAGGCGGCAATCAGTTCGCCAACCCCAAGCGATATCATGGCAAACACTGTCCCCGCTCGCCGGGTCGAGAAACTGCCGATGAGGAAAGCAAAGAAAAGGCCGAAAAGCCCACCAAAGACCGGCAGCAGGGGCAGCGGCAGATACAGGTCGTCATACTCAACCATGTTGAGGAGATGCATGCAGAAAAAGCCGCCGAGCCCCATGTAGACCGCATGGCCGAATGAAAGCATGCCGCCCTGGCCCAGGAGCATGTTGTAGGACAGCGCAAACACAATGGTAATGGCCATCTGGTTCATCACCGTCAGCGCCGACCGCGACGGAAAGATCTGCGGCAAAGCCAGCAGGAACAGGGCAGCGATAATCCAGGGCAGCAGTGCCTTCCAGGGCAGCAATGCTGTGGCCTGTCCAGATGATGCAGCGGTTCGGTTCAGGTCGCTCATGTTTCGCGTTTCCCGAACAGGCCTTGCGGCCTGATGACCAGCACCAGCACCATCAAAAGATACGGCAGGATCGGACCGATTTGCGGCAGGGTGAGGCTCCACAGGTCTGCAAGCGGATGGTCCGAGAGATCAACCGGCTCAGAAAAGCCGATGGCCGTCAGGATATCGGCCATTCTGACGTTGTAGGAAGCCGCAAATGTCTGAATCCAGCCAATGAGCAGCGACGCGACAAGCGCACCCCACAGGGAACCGAGCCCGCCGATGACGATCGTCACAAAGACAATCGACCCAAGCAGCACCGCCATGCCGGGAAAGGTACCGAGCACGGGTCCGGCGATGACACCGGCGAGACCGGCCATAGCCGTGCCGACACCGAAAACACCCATGAATACAAGCGGTACATTGTGTCCGAGGTTCTGAACCGTGTTCGGATAGGACAATGCGGCCTGAATGATCAGCCCGATGCGGGTCTTGGTGAGGATGTAGAGCAACACCAGAAAGATCCCCATCGAAATGAAGATCATGAAAACCTTGTAAGCCGGAAAGGAGTTACCGGCGATGGCGAAGGCGGAGAATTCCAAAATCGCTGGCTCGTCATAAGCCATCTGATTCTTGCCCCAGAAGAACTGGACCACCTCCTCGATCAGCAACGCCAGTCCGAAGGTAAAAATCAGCTCGGGCACATGTCCGAATTGGTGCACTCGTCGCAAACCGTAGCGTTCGATCAGAGCGCCCACCACGCCGACGATGACCGGCGCAACGATAAGGCCTGGCCAGAACCCCACATAGGTGCTGATCTGGTAGCCGAAATAGGCGCCCAGCATGTAGAAGCTCGCATGGGCAAAATTGAGCACGCCCATCATCGAGAAAATCAGGGTCAGGCCGCTGCACAGCATGAACAGCAGCAGGCCTGTGACGAGGCCATCGAGAATGTTGACGATGAATAAGGACAACGAATAACTCCCGGAACGCCTTAACGGTGATGGGCCGCCGAGACGGCGGCCCTTCGACGTTTGCTATTCCGGACGCTTCATGTCGCAGGTGGTCGGCGCATCCGCGGAGGCCATCTTGACCGTGCTTTCGACAAGCACTCCGAACCCGGAATTGTCATAGTCGAAGACAACCCCGTCATCGGTATGGGCCATGATATGAACATCCTGGATCAACTGGTGGTCCTGCGGACGCATCACGAGCTTGGTTCCCCAGATTGAATCGTGCTCCATGCCCTCAAGAGCCTTGCCGACCGCCACCATATCGGTTGCCGTTCCGGCCTCGTTGATCGCTTTGGCCAGCATTTCGACCACGTTGACGATGCGGGCCTGGGCCATATCGACGTCAGGATACTTCTCCTTGAACGCTGTTACGAAGTCGCTCGCCCGGTCGGATGCCGGAGGGTTGAGCTGCCCCTCGGATACGAGCTTCAAGACACCTTTGCCATCTTCGCCAAACGTCTTGGTGATGCCTGTGGACGCGGCATAGTACGTGTAGATCGGTTTCTCGAAGCCAGCCTCGATGACCGACTTTCCAAGACCGACCATGTCGGCGCCCCAGTTGCCAGTGATGATGGCGTCGGCCTCCGAAGCGATGATCTTACGGGCGTAAGGCGTGAAATCCTTGACCTTGCCGATGGGATGAAGCTCGTTGCCGACGATCTCGATATCAGGCCGTTTTTCGCCGAGCATTTTCACTGCGGCAGCCGCGACAGCCTTACCGAAGGAATAGTCCTGCCCGATCAAATAGACCTTCTTGATGGAGTCGTCACCGGCGATAACGTCGGTCAGTGCGTCCATCTTGATGTCTGCATTGGCGTCGAAGCGGAAATGCCAGAAGTTGCATTTGTCATTGGTCAGCGCCGGGTCGACCGCCGAGTAGTTCAGGAAGATGACCTGCTGATCCGGGTTGCGCCGATTGTGCTTGTTCACAGCATCGGTGATGGCGTTGGCCACACCCGACGAGTTGCCCTGAGCAATAAAGCGGATGCCCTGGTCTATGGCAACCTGGAGTTGGATAAGAGATTCCTTGGGGCTGATCTTGTTGTCGAACGGAACGATTTCAAACATCTGGCCGTCCAGAACACCGCCGTTCTTGTTCACCAATTCCTCTGAGGCAAACTGAAATTGTGTCAAACCCTGTTCGCCGGTCGCCGCGAAGGGCCCCGACAACGGATCGATAAATGCGATTTTCACCGTATCGGCGGCGTAGCTTGCCGTCGCGCTAAGACCCGCCAATGCGGCGGCAGCCAGAAGTCCAGTCAGTCTGTTCATGTTGTTGTTTCCTCCCGAGTTCCCGAGTTGCGTCGCGGTGGGAACCCCGCCGCGTCGACCCTCGATACGGAACCGTAACCCGAATGAAGCGGCTCATTCAAGGCGCGTTTGAGCAGACGAAGAGGCTAGGCCAAGCTTCGCCTCATCAACCCCCGGAGAGCTGGGGTTTCAGTTGATTGAAATGTCGAGACCGACGTCGAGTGGCGACGCTGCCATCGTGATCTTGGATGTCGAAATGTAATCGACGCCGGTTTCGGCTATCGCCCTCACCGTCTTGAGGTCGACATTGCCGGATGCTTCCAGAACAGCGCGCCCGGCGTTGATCCGCACTGCTTCGCGCAGCATGTCCGGCCCCATATTATCCAGAAGGACGACCTCCGCTTCAACGGACAAGGCTTCTTCCAACTGCGCCAATGTGTCAACTTCCACCTCAACGCTGACCAGGTGACCGGCAAACGACTTCGCGGCTTCGACGGCCGCCGCGACGCCACCGGAGATGGCGATGTGATTATCCTTGATCAAAATCGCATCATCCAAACCGAAGCGGTGATTGGAGCCGCCACCACAACGTACCGCGTATTTTTCCAGGGCCCGCAGACCCGGCAAAGTCTTGCGTGTGCAGCAGATCCGTGCCGCGGTTCCGGCAACTCTGTCGACATAAGCGGCCGTGTCGGTCGCAACGCCCGAGAGGTGCATGAGGAAATTGAGAGCCACGCGTTCGGCTGCCAGAACGGCACGGGCATCGCCTTCAATATGCGCAAGCTTTTGGCCTGATACGACCGGATTGGCGTCCGCCAGCAGGACGTCAACCTCAATGCGACTGTCCATTGCTCTGAACGCCTCTCGCACCAGCGGCAGCCCGGCTACAAACCCGTCCTGGCGGCTCGCAAGAGATGCAACCGCCTTCGCATCAGGCCCGATTGTCGCCTGGCTGGTTATGTCGCCGGCTCGCCCCAAGTCTTCTTCCAGCGCCATACGCACGCTTCGTTCAACCAGCAGCGACGGCAGTTCCGGTGGCAAATTCATGCGAGGACCCCCATTCGATGGTGTCGCGAAGATGGTCGCCCCCGACTGCCGGGCGCGCTAATTGCTTAGAGCTATCATGCGCTCCACGGCAAGACGAGCGCCATCTGCGATGGCCGGTTCGACCGTCACTTCTTCCTGCATGAAGACCAGGCTGTCCAGGATCTTCGGCAAAGTGATGCGCTTCATGTGCGGACACAGGTTGCAGGGTTTGATGAATTCGATGCCTTGCGTCTCAGCTTCGATGTTGGAAGCCATCGAGCACTCCGTGACCAGCAATACCTTACCCGGACGCTCTTCCTTGACGTAGTTGATCATGCCTGCGGTCGATCCCGAATAGTCGCAGACTGCGATTACATCCGGATGGCACTCCGGGTGACCAATGATCTGAATGGCCGGATCGACTTCCTTGTAGGCGAGCAATTCATCCGCAGTGAAACGTTCATGGACCTCGCAACGGCCCTTCCAGGTCAGGATGCGTTTGCTCGTCTGCTTTGCGATATTCATCGCCAGATATTCGTCCGGAATGCACAGCACCGTGTCGGAATCCAGGCTTTCGACGACCGCAAGTGCGTTCGATGACGTGCAGCAGATGTCCGTCTCCGCCTTCACCTCTGCCGACGTGTTGACGTAGGTGACCACCGGCACACCCGGATTGGCTCCCTTCAGCAGCCTGACATCGGCTCCCGTAATCGATTCCGAAAGAGAACACCCTGCCTTCGTATCCGGGATCAATACGGTTTTGTGCGGGTTGAGAAGCTTTGACGTTTCCGCCATGAAGTGAACGCCGCACTGAACAATGATATCGGCGTCGACCTTTGATGCTTCAAGCGCCAATTGCAGGCTGTCGCCGACGATGTCGGATACGCAGTGGAAGATCTCGGGCGTCTGATAATTATGGGCCAGGATCACCGCGCCCCGCTCCTTCTTCAGCCGGTTGATGGCGTGCACATAGGGTGCAAAGACAGGCCACTCGATCTCGGGGATATGATCTTTCACCCGAGCATAAAGGTGCGCGGTTTCGCGGGCGACCGCAGGTGTGTATTTCAGTTCCGGCATGTCAATCGCACCGAAACGCGCGGCGGCATTCAACGCGATTTGGGCATCATCCACGGTCGTCACGGTTGTCTGGGTTGCGGGCATGCTGAGCCCTCCTTCAACATCTTCGCCCAAAGTGGGTTCAGGCGATCTACTTTTGCTCACATTGAGCATAAGCTGGTAGGGGTTATGTAAGGCGCTTGGTTTCCCGATGCAAGTCAAATCGCAAACACGGTTGAATAAAATCGGAAATACAACTCCAATTGATCAAAATCGCTGATGCATCACTCAAAAATGCTGCTTTGACACACCGAGCGACCACACCCTATGTCTTTGCTACAGCGACGGCGGCTACAAGCCGTGACAAACGCCAGAAAGCAATTTGCGGGGACGTGCATGTCGGAGACATCTACCAAAGCTGGTTTGCCTTGGCTGATCATTGCCTGTGGCAGCATGATCGCGGCGCTGGCGTTCGGACCGCGAGCCGTCATGGGTTTCTTTCAACTTCCAATGCTGGCTGATACCGGTTGGGACCGCACGACGTTCGGACTTGCGATGGCTCTGCAGAATTTGTGCTGGGGCTTGGGACAACCGGTTTTCGGCGCAATCTCCGACAGATACGGGACGTGGCGCGTCCTGGCACTGGGTGCGGTCTGTTATGCGGCAGGCTTGTATCTGATGGCCGTAGCAGATGCACCCATTTGGTTGCACATCGGTGGCGGCGTTCTCGTTGGGCTTGGTGTCGGTGCTGCGTCTTTCGGAATCATCATGGCTGCATTTGCCCGCCATGTTGCGCCAGAGCAGCGTTCGCTCGCCTTCGGCTTCGGGACTGCCGCCGGTTCCGCCGGCATGTTTGTGTTTGCACCCATTACCCAGGGACTGATCGACACGGTGGGATGGTCCGACACGCTGGTCTATCTCGGCATTGCCATGTTGGCGATACCCGTACTGGCCGTGGCTTTGCGTGGTAACGCTGCGACCGGGGCCCATTCAGCCAACGAATTCCAACAGACGACCGGTGAAGCTCTGAGGGAGGCTTTCGCGTACCGCGGCTATCTCCTGCTGACCGCGGGCTTCTTCGTCTGCGGCTTCCATGTGGCTTTTATCACGGCCCACTTGCCGGCCTATATCGGCGATATCGGCATCGCTACCAACATCGCGGTAATTTCAATCGCGTTGATCGGCTTTTTCAACATCATCGGATCCCTGGCCTCCGGATATTACGGACAACGCCATTCCAAACCGATGATACTTGTCGGCCTCTATCTCAGTCGGTCAATCGCAATCGCCCTGTTTCTGCTTCTGCCGCAGACTGCCACGTCGGTGATCATCTTCTCGATCGCCATCGGTCTTTTGTGGCTCTCGACAGTGCCAATCACCAACGCAATGGTCGCGGTCATGTTCGGCACCCGGCATCTGGGGATGCTGGGAGGCATTGTGTTCCTGTCGCACCAGATCGGTTCGTTTCTGGGAGTCTGGTTGGGCGGTTATCTTTACGACCAGATGGGCAGCTTTGACCCGGTATGGTGGATCAGTGTGGCTCTCGGCCTTGTCGCCGCTATTCTCAACTGGCCGATTGCAGAAAAACCCGTGGACCGGGAGTTGGCTCCGGCACAGTAATCCGTCACATGGCGTCCGACCCGACTTCTTCCAGAAGTTTGACCACCATCGTGATCGGAACACCCAGATTCGATCCGCCATATTCCGGAAGGATGGCGGCTGTCACCGCGACGACGCTGCCATCGGTATTCAAAACCGGACCTCCGCTGCCGCCATGGGTGGTGTCCGCGTCAAAGACGATCGTCTCCTCGGTTGCCTGAGCGACGATGCCACGGCTGGCCAGCGGCATGATCCGACCGGCTGCAGAAAGGCGGCTGGCAATGGTCCAGAAGCCGACATCCCCAGACCGGCGCAAATCATTGACGAAATTCTCTCCCGCCTGGGCCAGCATGGACCGCAGCCCGGTCGGGTATCCCATGACAATCACTTCTTCGCCGGGGTCCGGAGCTCCTTCGGCAAGGGTCAAGCCCCTGGGCGCGTTCTCTCCCGAGTAGCGCAGCAGGGCGATGTCGGCTTCGCCGCTGCTGCCGATCAATTCGACAGGCAGTCCGTCCGGCCGCCCCGGAAAGTAGGCAATGAACCGGGTCATGGTCGGTTCAAGCCCCTTGGAAATCAGGACATTGATGTTGGCATCGAACGCCCACGGCTCACCGACATGCCGATTGGTCACGAGGATCCCCTCCTCGCCGATGGCGAAACCGGTCCCGGTGAACTGGCGTTCGGCTACCGGACCGTCTCCGTCAATCGACAAAGACGGCAGCCCGTTCGGTAGGATCAGCGGCTTGCCATCTTCACCCAGCACATGTCGCAGCATGCGCTCGCCGTCCTTTTCACGAAAACCGTAGGCCCCCTGGAGGAACGGGATCGAAGCCACAGATTGCGCAATGACAGCCTCAGTTGCCTCGGATCGCCGCTCGATTTCCGCGATGCGTTCCCCGGCTGTCGCGATTTGGCCGCGCAACTCCTCGCTCAGGGCCTCGAGGTCCTGCTGAGACAGGGCCTCTTCGCGCGAGCGCGCCAGCGTTCTTGAGAAATTCTCCAGTTCGATTGCGCCACTGGCAATCTGCTGTTGCAGCAGCGCATTCAGACGGCTCTGCTGATAGGCAATGCCACCCAGAACGATCAGCGCAATAATTACACCGATGCGAAACGGGATGGTCGTGCGCCCGACGAGCCGCCTGACCATCTGAGTCGATGAACCCGTAAACCGTTCGACAACCGGACGGCGGCTGGCTCGGAAATAGGCGGCCGAATCCGCAAAGATGTCGCCAATACCTTCGCGCATCCTGTGACTGCCGTCGTAGAGATTATAGCGCGACATCGGTCCGTTTTCGCCAAACTCGATTGTGTCGTGATTGGCAAGAAGCCGCGAGCTCACCCTTTGTCCATTGACCCACAGCGGGCGACCTTCGATCGCCTCGATCACGTAGCTGTTTTCTGCACGGTGCAGGCGCGCCACGGGATCGCCTTCGGATTTCGCCGAGTCGGCTGAATAGAGATGGATAAATCCCTGGCGGCTCAGCCACAGATTGGCCGAGGGCTGAGAGAGCCACGTGGCTGTATCGCGGCAGGGACCCGTCAGGTGTTCGAGCACCGCTACAACTTGCTGTTCGTCCAGATCAGCGCTGTGTGTCGGACTTTCCGCGTCCATGGCGTCCTCAATTGGGCACATCATGACCGAAAAACTCTGTGAAATTGATCGGTGTCATTGATGCTGACGGCTCTGTCGGCTCATCCTTTCATGTAGGAAAGGTTTGCGTCTTGAGAAGGGTCAAAGCAAAGACTGTCAACACCATAGT
Source organism: Hoeflea sp. (assembly GCA_965228435.1). Lineage (GTDB taxonomy): Bacteria > Pseudomonadota > Alphaproteobacteria > Rhizobiales > Rhizobiaceae > Hoeflea_A. Next base: position 7,424,489 of record OZ245818.1, read on the forward strand.
CGGCTGGTTCGATACTGTCGTCGTCGAATTATACCGGCAATTTCACTGGTCGTTCCTGCCGCCGTTGATGGTCTATTTTGCTGCCGGCATCTCCGGTCTCACCGCGATCGTGGGGGCATTTTTTGTCAAGGACTATCTTGGCCTGTCAGCCGCCTTCCTGTCCGGTCTTGCCTTTTGGGCCGGCATACCCTGGGCGCTCAAAATGCCGCTCGGCCATCTTGTCGACCTGATCTGGCGGTGGAAAGCGCTGCTGGTATTCCTGGGTGCTGCACTCGTGGCTGCCAGCCTGACGATCATGTATCTTCTAATTACAGAACCGGGCGAGATGGCCTCGATGATGCCGATCGAGGCCTGGTACGTGCTCAGCGCGTTGCTGGCACCGAGCGGTTACGTCGTACAGGATTCCGTTGCCGACGCGATGTCGGTCGAGGCCGTGCCGCATGTCGACGATGATGGCCAGCCGCTCGACGCGGCGCGGACAAAAACGCTGCATACGACCATGCAGACGCTCGGGCGCATCGCCCTTATCAGCGGACTAGTGGCGGTCGCCCTGCTCAACATTTTCATGTTTTCCGGCATCGAGAGTATGAACGAAGGGCAGAAGGTGCAGATCTACGCTCAGATCTATCTTATGGCGCTCGCCATTCCCGCCATCTCCGTGTCCGGCGTTCTTCTGGCCGCCCTGCTGAAAAGCCGACGTCGACGGAAACTGCAGCGGATGAATCTCGAGGCGGAGGAGATCGAACGGCGGCTGGAGCGCCGCGACGAGGAAGCGACGCCCAATTACTGGTATTTCATCGGCGGCCTGGCGTTTGTTCTTCTGACCCTTGCCGTCGGACTGTCGCAGATCCCGTTCTCCCAGGAAATCGTCTTTGTCGGATCCATGGCCATCGTGCTCACGCTCATGCGTCAGTTGATTGCCCAATTGGAGGTCGAAAAAGCGCGGGCACTGATCGGGACCGCCATTATCATCTTCGTTTTTCGCGCCGTGCCACTGCCCGGGCCGGGCGCCACCTGGTTCGAGATCGACATCCTTGGCTTCGACCAGCAGTTCCTGTCGGTTCTGTCCCTGATCACATCGTTGCTGACCCTGGCCGGAATGATCCTCTTGCGGCCACTGATGGCGTCGAAAACCATCACCTATATCGTTGTCCTGTTGACCGTGGCCGCCGCCGTTTTGGCGCTGCCGAACATCGGCCTCTATTACGGCCTGCACGAGTGGACCGCACCGCTGACCGGAGGTGTTGTCGACGCACGCTTCATCGCAATCATGGACACTGCGGTCGAATCGCCGCTCGGGCAAATCGCCATGATTCCCATGTTGGCGTGGATCGCCAAAAATGCACCGGGTGCGCTGAAGGCGACCTTCTTTGCCGTCATGGCGTCGTTCACCAACCTTGCGCTGTCGGCAAGCAGCCTGCTCACCCGCTATCTGAACCAGATCTTCCTGGTCACACGTGAGGTCCGAGATCGCGAGACCGGCCTGGTCACGACGGCGGCAGATTACGGCTCTCTGGGGTGGTTGCTTCTTACCGTGGCGGCCGTTTCACTGCTGGCGCCGCTGATCACCATCGCGATTGTCCAGATGACCGTGTTCCGAACCGAAGAGTAACCAGAACCGTCTCCATGGCTTCTATGCCGGTTGCGTGCCGTCCATCGCTTTCAATGCCGACCGAATGAACCCATGACGTGGCTCCGGCATTTCGATGCCGCGTGGCTCGTAGACGTGGCGCTCCAGGAAATAGCCTGTCAGCGCAAAAGCTTCCGCCAGACTTTCGCGGTCCGCCGCCTGCCGGTTTCCCTCGGTCAGAAACGGAGGCAGCGCAAGGAGCTTGTCCCGCCACGGGGCACCTGCCTCGTCGCTCACGGCACGTCCGGTTTTCGGTGAAACATAACTGAGTTGGTCGGTGGCGCCCGTGGCCGCACATCGGGTCAGATCGAGCCCGAAACCGAGGTCCTCAAGCACCGCGATCTCGAAGCGCACGAACAGTTCGCCGGCATCCTGGGGCTGATGCAGGTGAGCCAGGATTATCCCAAGAGCTTCATAGAGGTGCGGGTGCGGATCGCGTTCAGGCAGGAGACGCAGCAGCGCTGCCATCGCCTGAACGCCGTAGACCGCAGTTGCAGTCTCCATCAGCCGGGCGGCACGCAACTCCAGTGGTTCGATCTGGAAGTTACCGAGATGCTGGTCGAGGCGAGCGCGCCAGGCGACACTCACGCCATTGCCCGGCTGGAGAACGGGCTGCATCCGCTTCGACCGGCCACCGCGCACAAGGCCCAGGTGGCGTCCGTGGCCGCGCGTCATCACCTCGGCGATAACGCTGCTTTCGCCATGGCGCCTGACACCGAGAACGATCCCTTCATCCTGCCATTGCATGGATTCAAACTGTGCCGCTCAGGACGGAAATTCAAGCCCGATTTCGCGGTACCGTTCCGGATCATCGCCCCAGTCGCGTACCTTGACGAACAGAAACAGATGCACCTTCTGCCCGAGAATGTCCGCCAGTTCGCGGCGGGCATTGCTGCTGATGTGCTTGATGGACTCGCCGCGGCGTCCGAGCACGATCTTTTTCTGGCTTTCGCGCTCGACATAGATCACCTGCTCGATACGCACACTGCCATCCTTGCGTTCCTCCCATTTCTCAGTCTCCACATGGGACGCGTAGGGCAGTTCCTGGTGCAAACGGGCGTAGAGCTTTTCCCGGGTGATTTCCGCCGCCAGTTGGCGCATCGGCAGATCGGAAATCTGGTCTTCCGGATAGTACCAGGGGCCGGCTGGAAGCGTTTCCGACAAATAGTCCAGCACATCATCACATCCGGACCCGTTCAAGGCCGAGATCATGAAAGTGCGGTCGAAGTTCGCCGTCTCGGCCGCCTCGGCAGCCAACGCCAACAGACGTTCGGGAGCCACCCTGTCGATCTTGTTCAGGACCAACACCTTCGGTTGCTTTACTTCACCCAAGCCCTCGAGGATCTTTTCGGCATCTCCGCCGAGGCCCCGCTCGGCGTCGACCAGGAAGAAGACGACGTCGGCATCGTGGGCGCCGCCCCAGGCGGACGTCACCATTGCCCGATCCAATCTCCGGCGCGGTCGGAAGATACCGGGTGTATCGACGAACACGATCTGGGCATTTCGATGGATGCCGATACCGCGCACCACAGAGCGCGTGGTCTGAACCTTGTGGCTGACGATCGAGACTTTGGCGCCGACCAAGCGATTGACGAGCGTGGATTTGCCGGCATTGGGCGCGCCGATAAGCGCAACAAAGCCGGAGCGAGTCTGCTCAGCGGCGGTTTCGGCGGATTGATCATCATCGGTCATGACTGTGTCCAGACACCTTCGCGTTCGAGCATCCTTGTCGCCGCATCCTGCTCGGCCGCGCGGCGCGAGCGGCCCGAGCCTATCTCAGGCTTCAACCCCGTAACGCTCGCTTGAACCCGGAACAATGGGTCATGGTCCGGCCCTGTTCGCTCGATGATCGCGTAGGTCGGCGCTTCCCCGGTGCTGCTGTGGGCCCACTCCTGCAGCTCTGTTTTGGCATCGCGGCGGGAAGTGGCCGACGCTTGTGCCCGGCTCTGCCAGTTTTTCAGCACGAAAGCCCGCGCTGTCTCCATTCCGGCGTCGAGATAGAGGGCCGCGATGAGTGATTCCATCACATCCGCACGAACGCTCGCCATGCGTTTGCCGGTCAGATTCTTAATATCGGATCCGGTGCGGATGAAGCGGTGCAATTCCAGTTCGTCGGCGATGGCGGCACAGGTTTGCGCGCTCACGAGCTGGTTGAGGCGCACTGAAAGATCACCTTCCTTTGCCGCGGGGAACATGGAAAACAGCAACTCGGCTACGATCAGACCCAATACCCGGTCGCCTAGAAACTCCAACCGTTCGTAATCGCCCTTGCCACCTGATCGCGCGCTTGAATGGGTGAGCGCCCGTTCCAAACGCTTCCTGTCCTTGAACCGATGTCCAATCAGCTCGGCAAGCCGGGCGTGATCAGCATCCGTCCATACACCGGATGGATTCATTCGGTCAGCTCGAACAGGCGTCCTGGCCTGATCTCGGTCGGCCATTTCCAGATTTCGAGCGGCGAAGAGCCACCGCCGATGGAGAAGAAAATCATCTCCGCCCGGCCGACGAAGTTTTCAAGCGGTACAAAACCAACATTGGCGCGACTGTCGGCGGAGTTGTCGCGGTTGTCACCCATCATGAAATAGTGCCCTTCGGGCACCAAAAATTCGCGGGTGTTGTCGCTCATGGAGTTGGGCGTGATATCCAGCGTCTCGTAGCTGACGCCATTCGGCAAGGTCTCGGTATAGATCGCCGCCTGGGCCGCTTCATCACCGGAATCACCCGGATCATAGGTGCCGGTTCGTTCGCGTTTGACCGGTTCGCCATTGATGTGCAGCACACCGCGGATCATCTGGATCCGGTCGCCCGGCAATCCGATGACCCTCTTGATGTAGTCTATCCTCGGATTGGGTGGGAATCGGAAAACGGCGATGTCGCCGCGCTCCGGCGTGCCGCTCCAGATGCGGCCGGAAAACAGCGGCGGCGAGAACGGGAACGAGTATCGCGAGTAGCCATAGGCAAACTTCGAAACGAACAGGTAATCGCCAACCAGCAGCGTCGGTTTCATGGAGCCCGACGGAATAGAAAACGGCTGAAACAGCAGACTGCGAATCACAAGGGCCAGGAGCAGCGCCTGAACGATAACCTTGAGGGTTTCGCCAAAGCCTGACTGCTTCTTCTTTTCAACGGTTTCGGACACGCTTGCAAAACCCCTTGCGACTGGTTCGATCAGCACAGCTTACTAGTGCCATGACCGGGCAATGTAAATGCACGGGCTTTCACAGCCTGGACAGTGGCAGGGCCTCGATGATCACAAACGCCTGTGCCAGCGGGAAATCGTCCGTTATCGTCAAATGGATGGACGGTTCATGACCATCGGGCATCAGCGACTCCAGCCGCTCCGCAGCTCCGCCTGTCAATTGCATGGTCGGTTGTCCACCAGGCAGATTGACGACCCCCATGTCGCGCCAGAATACACCTTTGGACAGGCCCGTTCCGAGCGCCTTGGAACATGCCTCCTTGGCTGCGAAACGCTTGGCGTAGGACGCGGCGCGAAGCTTTCGTCGGTCAGACTTCTGCCGCTCGATTTCGGTGAAACATCGATGGGTGAACCGATCGCCAAAACGCGACAGCGATTTCTCTATGCGGCGAATGTCGATCAGGTCGCTGCCGATGCCGACGATCATCCGAACTGCCCTGACGGAGCTCCGGCGCTGTTGCGCTTTGACTGTAGGTGGAGCGTTCTGGTCATCAAACCGTCTGGCGGCCCGAGAGGTCACGTTGTCCGAGTCGACGCTCGTTCAAGCGGCGGCGACGGCGGTTTTGAAACGTTGCTACACTGACATAGGTCAGAATGTAGAATCCGATGCCGAAAGCCGCGGCGAAGGGCAGACAGCCGACCAGCATGGGCTTGATCACCGGCTCCCAGAGCTGATTGAAATCGAGTTCCCGGAACATGCGGCCAAGATGGATCCCACGCACTTCGCCATGGAAGTCATCGACAAGGATGTGCTGCCCCATCTTGTAGCTGGCGGTCCAGATGAACGGAAAGGTCAGCGGATTGCCGAATGCCGTTCCGAGTGCGGATGCAATGACGTTGCCCGCCAGCACGAATGCCAATGCTGCCGCAATGATGAAGTGAAAGCCGAGAAAGGGCGACCATGAAGCGATGACGCCAGCCGCTACACCAGCGGCGATGGCATGCGGTGTCGCTGACAGCCGCAAAATACGCTTGCCGAAATACTGGAAGGAGCGGGAAAACGACCGTCGCGGCCAGAAGAAAACACGGGTTCTCTCCCAAAATCCAGCGGGTTTGCGACGGCGAAAAAGCATCCTTGTTCCATTGGTTTCTGCAATTGTTGACGAGCCGCACCATAGCGGTTGGTGCTTAAGGAATGCTTGGCGATCCCGAAAAAGAATTAGCGAAGCAGGCCGCCGCTAACAAGCACCTAACGCGCAATTCGGTCCGATAAAGTGGTTCGTCACTCGTAGAGACGGGTAACGGTGCTTACGCAGGACAGACCCTTGAGCGCGCTCACCAGCTTGTTGAGCTGTTTCAGGTCCCACACCTCCAGGTCAATAACCATCTCCGTAAAGTCGTCAGCCACCCGCACCATGGACAGGTTTTGAATATTGGTGTCGCTGGCGGCAATCGTCTGCGCCACCTCAGCGAGGGTTCCGGGCTCATTGATCGCGTTGAGTGAAATCCTGGCGTGGAACCGACGATCTCCCGATTCGTCAATGTCCCAACGCACGTCGATCCAACGCTCGGGTTCGTCATCGAACTGGGTCAGCATCGGCGACTGGATCGGATAGATGGTGATCCCCTTGCCCGGCTCCATGATCCCGACGATGCGGTCGCCCGGAACAGCACCGGCGGCATCGAACGACACCGGCAGATCATTGCCGGCGCCGCGGATCGGCAGCGCGTCCTTGAGGCTGCGCTTCTTGCCACGGCGGCGACCGGGCACACGAAATATCATGTCGGCGGCACTGCGCAGGTTGAACCACCCCTCATCGGCAGCCGGCTGCTTCACCGCGCTGCGTTCGGGCGTGTGATCCGGATGGATTGCCGTCATGACGTCTTTCGAGGCCAGTTCTCCCCGTCCCACCGCGGCGATGGCATCCTCGACGTCGCGGAACCCGAGCCGGTGCAGCACCGGCTTCAGGTCATCCCGGGTGAAGCTTTTTCCGGCACGCGCAAACGTTCGTTCCAGGATGCGATAACCGAGCCCCGAATACTGTTTGCGAACCGCTGCGCGGGTGGCACGCCTGATCGCCGCGCGCGCTTTGCCGGTGACCACGATTTCTTCCCAGGCGGCGGGAGGAACCTGTACGCCCGACCGGATGATCTCAACCTCGTCGCCATTGTTGAGCTGAGTCACCAGCGGCATGATGCGGCCGTTGATCTTGGCGCCAACGCAGGTGTCGCCGATGTCGGTATGCACCGCATAGGCGAAGTCGATGGGTGTGGCTCCTCTCGGAAGCGCTATCAGTTGCCCCTTCGGCGTGAAGCAGAAAACCTGGTCATGGAAAAGCTCCAGCTTGGTGTGCTCCAGAAACTCTTCCGGATTGTCTCCAACCGACAATTGTTCGATGGTTCGACGCAGCCAGGAATAGGCGTTCGAATCCTCCGGCAGGCTGGTCTTGTCGGTGTTGCTGCCATCCTTGTAAATCGCGTGCGCGGCAACGCCGTATTCGGCAATCTCGTGCATGCGCGCGGTGCGGATCTGGGTTTCGACACGCTGCCGCGACGGACCAATAATGGTCGTGTGAATGGAGCGGTAATCGTTCTGCTTCGGTGTCGAGATGTAGTCCTTGAACCGGCCCGGCACGAGCGACCACCGGGTGTGCACGATACCAAGCGCGCGGTAGCAGTCGCCGACGCTGTCGACGATAATGCGGAACCCGAAAATGTCGGATAGCTGTTCAAACGACAGGGATTTTGACTGCATCTTGCGGAAGACCGAATACGGTTTTTTCTGCCGTCCCGTGACCGTTGCCCTCAAGCCGTTTTCCTCGAACAGATCGGCAAGCTCGGTTTCAATCTTGCGAATCAGACCGCGGTTCTTCTCGGAAAGCTCCTCCAGCCGCTTGGTGATGGTTTCGTAGGCTTCAGCATTGAGGTGGCGAAACGACAGTTCCTCGAGTTCCTCACGCATGTCCTGCATGCCCATGCGGCCGGCGAGCGGCGCATAGATTTCCATCGTCTCTTCGGCGATGCGGGCACGCTTTTCCGGCGGAACCCATTCAAGGGTCCGCATGTTGTGAAGGCGGTCGGCGAGCTTCACCAAAAGCACCCGCACATCGTCCGAGATCGCCAACAGAAGCTTGCGCAGGTTTTCAGCCTGCTTGGCGCGTTTCGATACCAGGTCGAGCTTCTTCAGCTTGGTCAGCCCTTCGACCAGTTCGCCGATTTCTTCGCCGAACAGCTCGTCGATCTCACCGCGCGTTGCCGACGTATCCTCGATGGTATCGTGGAGCAGCGCCACGGCAATGGTCGCTTCATCGAGACGCATATCGGTCAGGATGGCAGCCACTTCCAGCGGATGCGAGATGTACGGATCGCCATTGGCACGCTTCTGCTTGCCATGCTTTTGCATGGCATAGACGTATGCCTTGTTGAGAAGCGACTCGTTGAGATCCGGTTTGTATTGTTGCACGTGCTCGACGAGCTCGTACTGACGCATCATACGCTGTTTACTCCGTTCGACTGCCTTCTCGGCCTTTCATTATCCAGTCTTTCAAGTCTCCGCGTCAAAACAAAAAAAGCGCACCGGACGGTTCGGTCCGGCGCGCTTTTCAAAATGGATTTCGAACGGATCAGAAATCGTCGCTTTTTTCCGGCGGAACCAGACCTTCGATACCGGCCAGCAGTTCATCTTCCGACATGCGGTCGAAGGAAACCGGCTCGGCGTCCGTCGGCAGCGGATCGGCGGTGAGCTCGATCGTGGTTTCCTGTACCTGCTCGGTTTCAAGCAGCGACGAGGGATCGGGTTCCGGCTCATCCACTTCTACGTGCTTCTGCAGCGAGTGGATGAGGTCTTCCTTGAGGTCACCGGGTGAAAGCGTTTCGTCGGCAATTTCGCGCAAGGCAACGACTGGATTCTTGTCGTTATCACGATCGACCGTGATCATTGCACCCTGGGAAACCTGTCGAGCCCGGTGGCTCGCGAGCAAAACGAGATCAAAGCGATTGTCGACCTTGTCGATGCAATCCTCGACTGTGACACGGGCCATAGCCTGTCCTTTATACTATCGGATCAAATGAGATTGCGCCCGCGATACCGCTTCCTGAACTTTTTTTCAAGCGTAATGCGCAAATTGACCTGCTCGGTGGCCACAAATCCGAATCATGAATCGCCTTATCGACCGAAAGCTCCGCGCATCCTTCAAAGGGGTTTGGACGCGCCGCGGCGGTTTGTCATGGGAAAAACCCCTCAATCAGGGACATGCAGATACCATACAGTTGAATTTCCTACAGAATGAACTAGTTTCCTTTGTGCTTGAAAGGGCTTGCAGAACGGGTGGCATTTTGACGAATACAAATCGATTACGAGTAACGTTTCGTAATTTGCGGTTTTCGGCGGCGCCAAATCGCTACACCCCAATTTTCTGATCACGGAATCCATAACTTTTTGGGGGCAAAATGTTTGATCCACGCGAGAAAGTCGCACTTTTCATAGACGGCGCGAACCTTTACGCGACGTCGAAGAACCTCGGCTTCGACATCGACTACCGCAAGCTGCTGAAATATTTTCAGGGCCGTGGCTATTTGCTACGCGCCTACTACTACACGGCACTGGTCGAAGATCAGGAATATTCGTCTATTCGCCCTTTGATCGACTGGCTCGACTACAACGGATACCGGGTCGTCACCAAGCCGGCCAAGGAGTTCACCGATGCCGGCGGACGCCGCAAGATCAAGGGCAACATGGATATCGAACTCGCTGTCGATGCCATGGAACAGGCAGACACAGCGGACCATCTCGTGATCTTTTCAGGTGATGGCGATTTTGCCGGTCTGGTCGCCGCGCTTCAGCGGCGTGGCAAAAAGGTGTCGATCATTTCGACTGTGTCGACGCAGCCAGCGATGATCGCGGACTGCCTGCGGCGCCAGGCGGACAATTTCATGGATCTTGCGTCACTGAGAAATGAAATCGGTCGAACAGAAGCCGATCGCCCGGCACGTCGCGTGCCTGAAGAATCCGAACAGGAATACGATTTCCAAGACTGATCGTGTGCGCTATCCCGGTCCTCATGACCGAACCGCTCGATCCATCTTATGATTGCAATCTTTGCCCGCGCCTGCACGGTTTCATCGCCGATCAGAGGCGTGTGCATGATGATTGGCACAACGGCCCCGTCGACACGTTCCTTCCTCCGCAAGGACCGGCGTCTGTGCGGCTGCTGATCGTCGGGCTGGCGCCCGGCCTGCGCGGTGCCAACAGGACCGGCCGCCCGTTTACCGGAGACTTTGCCGGTGACCTGCTTTACGGAACCCTCAACCAATTCGGCCTTTCGGAAGGCGTGTTCGACGCGCGTCCTGATGACGGCGTCCAACTGGTGGAAACGGCCATCACCAATGCCGTCCGCTGCGTACCGCCAGAGAACAAGCCAGTGGCCGCCGAAATCAATACCTGCCGCCGGTTTCTTTCAGCCACCATTGCAGGAATGGACCGCCTTCAAGCGATTGTGACGCTGGGCAAGATTTCGCACGACTCGACCATTCGGGCGCTCGGCGCGCGTGTCGCCGCCCACCCGTTCCGTCATGGCGCACGCAGCGACATTGACGGGTTGGCGGTTTTCTCGAGCTATCATTGCTCGCGCTACAACACCAATACCGGTCGACTCACTGAAGACATGTTCGTCGATGTGTTTCGTCAGGTAACAGGGTATCTCAGGTCAAGCGAAGCGTAGAGCCTGGCTCTCTTACCCCTTTTCCCGCATCAGCCGGGCTTTCTGGCGATCCCAATCCCGTTTCTTCTCGGTTTCGCGCTTGTCGTGGAGCTTTTTGCCCTTGGCCAGCGCGAGCTCCAGTTTCGCCCGGCCGCGATCGTTGAAATAGATCCGCAGCGGAACAAGAGACATGCCCTCGCGCTGAACGGCGCCGATGAGCTTGCGGACCTCCTTGCGGTTCAGCAAAAGCTTCCGACGGCGCCGGGTCTCATGGTTGAAGCGGTTGGCCTGCAGGTATTCCGGCAGATAGGAATTGATCAGCCAGATCTCGCCGCCTTCTTCAGTGGCGTAAGATTCAGCGATGTTAGCCTTGCCTTCGCGCAACGACTTGACCTCGGTGCCGGTCAGAACCAGCCCCGCTTCGAATGTATCGACGATCTCGTAGTTGAAACGAGCCTTGCGGTTTTCCGCCACATTGCGTCGCCGAGGCTGTACGCCGCCTTTTGCCATTGCCGAATTTTCTTAGTTCAGGAGACCGGCGTGGCGCAGGGCCGCATCAACGGTATCGCGGGTCGATTGCTCGATCGGGACAAGAGGCAGGCGTTGGGTTTCGCCCATGTGGCCTAGCTTGCTCGCGGCGTATTTGGCGCCCCCCGGATTGGGTTCTATGAACAGGGCGCTGTGCAACGGCATCAACCGGTCCTGGATCTCGAGCGCGGTTGCGTAGTCGCCGGCCAAAGTCGCTTCCTGGAATGCAGCGCAAAGCCCTGGCGCCACATTGGCCGTGACCGAAATACAGCCGACGCCGCCATGGGCGTTGAACCCGAGGGCCGTGGCATCTTCGCCGGAGAGCTGGATAAAGCCATTGCCGCAAGCGGCCCGCTGCTCCGATACCCGGTCCATCTTGGCCGTCGCGTCCTTGACCCCGGCAATGTTGTCGAAGTCCTTGGCCAGTTTGGCCATCGTCTCGACATCCATATCGATAATCGAGCGTCCGGGAATGTTATATATGAAAATCGGCAGCGAAATTGACTTCGCAATCTGCGCAAAGTGACCGTATAGGCCGCGCTGGTTCGGCTTGTTGTAGTAGGGTGTGACCACCAGAACAGCATCAGCACCGGCCTGTTCGGCATGCTGTGCGAGGTCTATCGCCTCTTCCGTGTTGTTGGATCCAGCGCCAGCGATAACCGGAACGCGCTTGTTGGCCGTCTGAACGCACAGTTCGACCACCCGCTTGTGCTCATCATGCGACAGCGTGGGAGACTCGCCGGTCGTGCCGACGGGAACCAAACCATGACTTCCTTCCGAGATCTGCCATTCGACGAAAGCCGTGAAGGCGCTTTCGTCAAGCGCACCGCTATCATCGAAAGGCGTCACCAACGCCGGAAAAGACCCTTTGAACATTTTAACTCCTGACAAGCGCGGCGCGCGGCCACTCGATCCCTGCACCTTCGGCCTCGAAGAAGCGCTGCAACATAGTCTCAGGCGCCACGGGCCGCAAGCTCCGAAATACCGACAGGCCTCGGTGCAAGGGTATTGAAACTGAGTGCAATTTGGAGGCCGCCTTCAACCATTGCTTAACTCTCTTTTCACCCCTCTTTGTCACTCTGTACGCGGATATGCATGCAAACCGCCGGGTTGGCGGTCAGACTTACGCCCCAATTCTTGAGATAATGGTTCGATGTTGAGATCAACGCTTACGACGCTATTGGCCACCGCGACGTTGCTCGTTTCCACGAACAGCGGATATGTCGCGCCGCAATCAGGTATTCCGGCCCCGAACGCGCAATCGGACGGCACGATACAGCTGGCACAGGCGACATCAAGCGAAACCACCGGTTCTATTCGCAAGCCAAACAATCCGGCGGCCATCTCCGGCAGCCTCAAGAGCGGCCTTGATGCACTTTCGGACGGCGACACGAACCGCGCACGTGCCATTCGCAACGGCATGTCGAAAGATTCGCTCGACCAGCACATACTGGCATGGGCCATAGCGGTTTCCGGCGCCAAGGGTGTGCCGTCCGTGGAAATCGCGACGGCGGCTCATACGCTCAAAGGCTGGCCCGGGCTCTCGGGACTGCGCCGTCACTCTGAGCGTGCGCTCTATCGCGAAGCCCCCTCGCCGAAGCAGATCATCGCGGCTTTCGGCAATACCCAGCCCGAAACCACCGAGGGCGCAATTGCGCTTACGCGGGCCTATCTGGCCACCGGAAAGAAAAAGCAAGCCGCGAAAGTCATCGCGCGGGTCTGGAGGAGCAACGCTCTCGACAAGAAAACCGAGAGTCAGATTCTCAAGGAGTTTCCCAAACTGCTGACGCGGGCCGATCACAGGCGGCGCATGAACATGCTGCTTTATCGTGATCGCGTGACCCAGGCTGACCGGCTCGACGATCTCGCCAACGCACAATCGCTGTTCAAGGCACGTGCTGCGGTGATTCGCAAAAACAAGAACGCCTCGGCTCTGATCAAGGCTGTCCACCCATCCTGGCATGATGACCCGAGCTATCTGTTTGCCCGGATTGAACATTTCCGCCGCACAAAGAAATACAAATCGGCCGCCGATCTCCTGCTCAAGGCTCCGCGTGACGCGGATGCGCTGATCAATACCCGCGAGTGGTGGGTGGAACAGCGGATCGTTTCACGGGCACTGGCCGAACAGGGCGATTTGGCGCTGGCCTACAAGGTCGCCGCCTACCATGTGGCCACACGACCGAGCGACGTCATCGAGGCTGAATGGCACGCCGGCTGGTTTGCGATGCGCGGTTTCAATGACGGAAAGGCAGCTTCGCGGCATTTCCAGAGGGTGCTCGACACGGCAACCCGGCCCCTGTCCATTTCCAGGGCCTACTACTGGCTGGGTCGCGCCGCAGAAGCTGGCGGACCAGGCAAGGCATCCGACTATTTCGCCAAGGCAGCCGGCTATTCCGCCACCTATTACGGTCAGTTGGCAGCCGCCCGGCTCAATCGCCGCGGACTTGATGTGCGCTATCCGAAACCGAGCCAGAAGGAACGTCAGGCCTTTGCATCGCGCGAGGCAGTCCGGGCAATCCGTCGACTCGACGAAGTGGGACACGGCCGCCGCGCCACGGCGATCTATATGGGACTGGCACGCGAACTGACCAATCCCGGTGAACTGGCCATTTTGGCCGCAATGGCTGAAAAGCAGGGCAATCATCGACTGTCACTGCAGGTCGGCAAGATTGCGTTTGGCCGTGGTCTGGATGTTGCCGCCCTCGCCTTCCCCGTGGGCGTCATTCCGTCAAGCGCCAATATTTCCGGATCCGGCAAGGCCCTTGCCTATGCCATCGCCCGCCAGGAAAGCGCCTTTGACAAGGCAGCGGTTTCCAAAGCCGATGCCCGCGGCCTGCTGCAGTTGCTGCCAGGCACGGCCAAGCAGGTGGCACGCAAGCACGGAATAAAATACTCCAAGGCCAAGCTGACCCGCGATGCCGGCTACAATGCCACCCTTGGAGCGCATTATCTTGGCGAACATATCGACGATTTCAACGGATCCTATGTCCTGACATTCATCGCCTACAACGCCGGTCCGGGCCGGGCCCGGGAATGGCTGAAGAAATACGGTGACCCGCGTGGCAAATCGATCGATGAGGTCGTCGACTGGGTCGAGCGGATCCCCTTCACCGAAACGCGCAACTACGTGATGCGGGTGATGGAGAATTATCAGGTCTACAAAGTTCGGCTCGGACAAAAGGCTGATATTGTCGGCGATTTGCGTTATGGACGCAGCTGAGTAATTTCAGACGTTCCAAAACGGGTCAGCCATGTCATCGGAAACTGCCGATACTCCGGTAACGGAGTACCGAGAGGTCTATTTTTCAGCCACTGACGGCCTCAAGTTGTACGCCCGGGTCTATGGCGCGCCGGTTGCGGACCCGGAAGCAATGCCGGTGGTCTGTCTGCCGGGTCTCACGCGCAACAGCGCCGATTTCCACAAGTTGGCGCTCGACCTGACGAGCAGCCAGCCGGGGAGACGCGTTGTTTGCTTTGACAGCCGTGGTCGCGGCAAATCGGATTGGGACCGGGAAAAGGCCAATTACATTCTTCAGGTTGAAACCGACGATGTTCTGGCGGGCTGCGCTGCCTTGGGGATCAAACATGCGGTCTTCATCGGCACGTCCCGCGGCGCATTGCTGATCCATGCGCTGGCCGCAATGCGGCCAGGAATGCTTGCGGGCGCCATACTCAACGATGCCGGTCCAGTGATCGACGGAGCCGGTCTCGCACAAATCATGGCCTACCAGGAACGTCTTGCCTCGCCGAACAGCGTCGAGGAAGCCGCAAAGCAGCTCAAAGACATCCAACGCAAGGCGTTCAGCGTGCTGAGCGACGAGGATTGGATGGACTATGCGCGTCCGATGTTTGTCGAACGGAAGGGCAAACTGGTTGGAAACTTCGATCCGGCCATCGTCGAAGCGTTGCGAGCCGTTGACCTGAGCGTGCCATTGCCAACCCTATGGCCGCAGTTCGAGGGCCTTCGCAATGTGCCGTTGATGACTATCCGCGGCGAAAACTCGACATTGCTGTCCGAAGAAACCCTCGCGGAAATGGCGCGCCGTCACCCACGCATGGAAACGGTGATCGCGGAAGGGCAAGGGCATGCGCCCTTTCTCCATCTTGGCCAGCTTCCGCGTAAAATCGCCGTCTTCGTGAGCGCCGCCGATCACCGGTGATCAGGCCTATCGTGGTCAGTGGTTGTCGCGGGGAATTCCCTTGGCAGCAATGCGCTGATACTTCACGGCTTTCTTCAACACCATGCCCTCGGAGAGTTGGTCGACATCCTCGCGTTGCAACTCCTGCCAGGGTGTCTGGGAAGCCGGGTAAGAGTAGCCGCCTGCGGCTTCCAGTGCCTCGCGGCGGCTTTGCAACTCAGCTTCATCTATCAGCATATCGGCCGTCCCGCGGGCAAGATCGATGCGCACCCGGTCACCCGTCTTGAGCAGAGCCAATCCACCGCCCGCGGCCGCCTCCGGTGATGCATTCAGGATCGACGGGGAACCGGACGTTCCGGATTGTCGACCATCGCCAATGCAGGGCAACTCGGAAATGCCGCGCTTCAGCAGATAATCAGGGGCCCTCATGTTGACCACTTCGGCAGCACCCGGATATCCGATTGGACCCGCACCGCGAATGAACAGAAGGCAGTCCTGGTCTATCGCCAGGTCCGGATCGTCGATGCGATGGTGGTAGTCTTCAGGGCCATCGAAAACGATCGCCCTGCCCTCAAAAGCCTCGGGATCGTCTGGGTTCGACAGGTAACGGGCGCGGAAATCCTGCGAAATGACACTGAGCTTCATGATCGCCGAGTCGAACAGGTTGCCGCGCATGACCTTGAAGCCTGCTTTGGCGGTCAATGCGGTATCGAAATCGCGAATGACATCAGCATTGAGGCTCGGCAGATCCCGGCAGTTGTCGCCGATCGCCTTGCCGTTTGCGGTGATCGCCCCTTCGTGAATCAGTCCATGCTTCATGAGTTCGCAGATCACGGCCGGAGCCCCGCCGGCACGGTGAAAATCCTCACCCAGGTATTTCCCGGCGGGCTGAAGGTTGACCAGCAACGGAATATCCAGGCCGATCGACTCCCAATCGCTCAGGGACAGATCGATACCGACATGCCGAGCCACGGCATTGATGTGAATCGGCGCATTGGTGGAGCCGCCAATAGCCGAATTGACGGCTATGACGTTCTCAAAGGCCTCACGTGTCATGATGTCAGACGGCTTCAGGTCCTCTCTCACCATGTCGACGACGCGTTTGCCGGTCAGGTAGGCCACCTGGCCTCGCTCCCGGTAGGGCGCGGGAATAGCGGCGCTGCCCGGCATGGACATACCGAGCGCTTCTGCCAGCGTATTCATGGTGGTGGCCGTTCCCATCGTGTTGCAGTAGCCGGCCGAGGGCGCCGATTCGGCTGCCATTTCAGTAAATTGCTCATAATCGATTTCGCCGGCGGAAAGCATCTCGCGGGCCTTCCAGATAACCGTCCCCGAGCCGCTGCGCTCGTCATTGAACCAGCCATTGAGCATCGGCCCGCCAGACAGAACGATGGCGGGCAAGTCGACGGTCGCTGCTGCCATGAGACAGGCCGGCGTGGTCTTGTCGCAGCCAACGGTCAGGACGACACCGTCCAAAGGATAGCCATAGAGCACCTCAACCAGCCCGAGATAGGCAAGGTTTCGATCAAGCGATGCCGTCGGACGTTTGCCGGTTTCCTGAATTGGATGCACCGGAAACTCGATGGCAATGCCACCGGCCTCGCGAATGCCCTCGCGGACCCGCTTAGCCAGTTCCAGATGCGGACGGTTGCAGGGCGAGAGGTCCGAGCCGGTTTGCGCGATGCCGATGATCGGCTTGCCCGATTGCAGCTCCTCGCGGGTCAGGCCGTAGTTGAGATAGCGCTCAAGATAAAGAGCCGTCATATCCGGATTATCAGGGTTGTCGAACCAGGCGCGTGAACGCAGTTTCTGTTTGTTGTGTTTTTCGTTGCTGGACATGTCTCTGCTCTCCTTGGGCGGCTGCTCCTTAATACCGATTTCTCAAGCGGTTGCCAGCGTTGCAGGACAATTCTCTCTTGGTTCCCATCGCACAGTGAAACAGTTTCTCCACCTGGACGGTATTAATCTCGACCGACACCGCTAATCTCGCTCTGTTTCTTCAATTGTCTGGCGGATCGGAGGGTCCATGAGTTCACTGCTTCTCAAGAACGCCGATGTGCTGGTGACGATGGACGCGGACCGGCGTGAGATCACCGGTGGCGGTCTGTTTGCTGAAGACGGCGTGATCCGTCAGGTCGGACCCTCTGCCGAGTTGCCGCAAAACGCCGACCAGGTGATCGATGCGCGCGGACACATCGTGCTGCCCGGTTTCGTCAACACGCACCACCATCTGAATCAGACGCTGACGCGCAATCTGCCGGCGGCGCAGGACAACAATCTGTTTCCATGGCTGACAGCTCATTACCGAACATGGGCCCGCACCCACCCGGAGGCTTCACGAACCAGCGCGCTGATCGGACTTGCCGAACTGGCGCTTTCCGGCTGCACGACCGTTTTCGACCACTCCTACCTGTTTCGAAGTGGCAACAAGGTCGACTACCTGATTGAAGCGGCGTCCGATCTTGGTGTCCGCTTTCACGCCAGTCGAGGCTCCATGTCGCTGGGCGAATCCTTGGGTGGTCTGCCACCGGATGAGTGTGTCGAGGAGGAAGAGGACATACTGCGCGACAGCGTTCGCGTCATCGACCGCTATCACGACCCGTCGCGCGGCTCGATGACGCAAATCGTGCTGGCACCATGCTCGCCCTTCTCAGTGAGCGAAAACCTCTTGCGGGAGTCAGCCGCCCTCGCCCGCGACAAGAAAGTCATGCTGCATACGCATCTATGCGAGACACTCGACGAGGAACGCTACACGCTCGAACGTTTCGGCAAGCGACCGGTCGACTGGATGGACGATCTGGGATGGCTTGGAGAGGATGTCTGGTTCGCGCACGCCATCCATGTGGACGAGCGTGAAATCGCGTCCTTTGCGCGTAACGGCTGCGGCGCTGCGCATTGTCCTTGCTCGAACATGCGACTCGCTTCTGGAATTGCACCGATCAAACAGTACATGGAGGCCGGAGTGCGCGTTGGACTCGGCGTCGACGGTTCGGCCAGCAACGATTCGTCGAATATGCTGCTTGAAGCGCGACAGGCGATGTTGCTGTCGCGCCTGCAGATGGGACTTCAGCCTCCCGAGGGTCCGCGGCGGCATTTTCTGCTGTCACAGTCACATCCCCTGCGCGCCGACGAATGGATGACCGCTCGCCAGGCGCTGGAACTGGCGACCCTTGGCGGTGCGAGCGTGCTGCGACGCGACGATATTGGCGCACTGGCACCTGGGAAGTGTTGTGATTTCTTCACTCTCGATCTCAACACCATCGCTTACGCAGGTGCATTGCATGATCCCGTCGCAGCGGTCCTGTTCTGCGCTCCGCAGAATGCCAGGACCACCGTGGTCCACGGCCGCATTGTCGTTGAAGATGGTGCTATCGCAACATTGGAAATGGGTCGGGTCGTCGAGGAACACAATCGCTTCAGTCGCGAGATCGCAGAAACGCTTTAACTGGCACTGCCGCTTTTTCCCTGCTGACGACGCCGCAGGAACTGCACCGAAGCAGCATCGAGCAATCCAAAAGGGTTCACCCACAGCTTGGGGAACGTTTTGTTCGTCGTTTTTCGGCTCTCCATCAAACCCGGGGGCACCCTCTAACCATTGTCTATGATTTGCAGGCTTTCAAAAACTGCTGATCATAGGAATGAAGAGGATGCCTGGTTTTGACGTTACGCTGAACCTGCCGGATTTTACAATCGAGAAGTCCAGCGGGTTCAACCCGATCGTTCACGATGTTAAGTGCCATCATGTCCCGCAGTGTCCACATTGTGGCTGCCGGACACTGCGCACCAAGGACAAGATACTACGCTGCGTCTGGCATGAGAGCGTTGGCCATCGGCGAGTGCTGTTGCGGTTCTTCGTGTGCAAATATCTCTGCTGCTCCTGCGGACGCTACTTCCGGCAGCGCCTTGAAGGGATCATGCGGTGGCAACGCAGCACCGAGGCCCTCAAACGACAGATCTATCGGCTGCACACCCATGGCATCTCACGCAAGGTCCTGGCCCGGGAATGCGGCAAGTCGGACAGCACGATCTCGCGCTACTACGATCACATGTACGGGCTTGAGAACCGCAAACTCCTGTCTTTGCAAATGCCGCGCATCCTGGGGATTGATGAGCACTTCTTCTCAAGGCGAATGCGGTTTGCGACCACCTTTTGCGACTTGCAACGCCGTCGTGTCTTCGACGTTGCTGCGGGCCGCTCGGCAGTGTCCCTGGCCGATTATCTCAATCAAATGAAAGGCAAAGACCGTGTCCGCATCATCTGCATGGACCTGTCGGAGACCTATCGCTCCATTGCCAGAACCCACTTTCCCAAAGCCCTCATCGTGGCCGATCGGTTCCATGTCGTGCGCATCGCTCTGCATCATCTGCTCAAGACCTGCCGCTTCATCGATCCCGAGCTGAAAGACAGGCGCGGCTTGAGCAAACTGCTGAACAAGCATGCCAGCAACCTCACTCAACGGCAGGCACGACGACTCACTGACTACCTTGACCGCAAACCGGCCATCGAGCGCATCTATCGGTTCAAGGAAGACCTGATGGACGTGTTAACCGCCAGGAACCAATCCAAAAGACAGTGCAGGACATTGGTACGCCGACTGCTGGAGGCCATCGCCCAGCTCAGGCAGAGCGGCTTCAAGGATTGTCAAAAGCTCGCAAAGACACTGCAGAGCTGGCAGGAAGAGATCGCACGCATGTGGCGCTTCTCGCGCTCAAACGGGATCACCGAAGGCTATCATCGAAAAATGAAACTCATCCAACGCAGAGCCTTCGGGTTCCGCAACTTCGAAAACTACAGAAAGCGCGTTCGAGCTCTCTGCGCTTGAAGGTCAAAGGAGGAGAGATCTGATAAAGAACTGACCCACACTCTGCAGATCATGGGCGGGTGCCCCCGTATTCGACGAAGAGCCCGTTTTTCAAGGAAGGTCAGATGGCGGAGAGGAAGGGATTCGAACCCTCGAGACGGTTCCCCGTCTACTCCCTTAGCAGGGGAGCGCCTTCAGCCACTCGGCCACCTCTCCAAACGATCCGCAAGGCTTAAAGCCAGGAGCAGACCATCTGTCTGGCATCAGACCCACACGAAGCGTCGCTGACCCCGGCGGCTCTACTAACTCAATTCAGCCTCTTTGCAAAGAATATTTGAAGGCTGAATGGCTCAAATGGCGTTTGCGCGGACGCTAGGATTAGCATGCGTCAACACTGGTACCGCGCCAAAGGCGGTTATGGCTTGCCGAATCCGATTCGGTTTCAGCTGGGGAAAAGAGAATCGGTGAGTGGAATTGGTCCTCAACGGGGATCGTCATTGCCGACTCCGTTCCGGATTTTTTGCCTTATCAGCTGCTTTTGAGGCTGGAATCTTAATGCGTGTAAACGAATTGGGCAGCCCCGGGGGCGGAATCGTGTCTTTTGTGCAACAGCGAGGGTGCATCGGCCATTTGCCACACAATACGCGGATGAATCTTCGTTGCGTCCAAAGGCTCGTTGTTTATGTTCGAATTCGGAAGAGGGACGGATGGCCGTTTGTCTTCTTTAGTTGGGGATGGGACAGGGAACGCTGCCCTGCGGCAAATGCTCAGCCCATTTATAATTTGACTGGAGGTCAGAAAATGAAAATCAAGAGCCTTCTTCTCGGCTCAGCTGCGGCCATGGCCGTAGCCACCACTGGCGCTTCAGCAGCCGATGCGATCATCGCTGCCGAGCCTGAGCCCGTGGAATACGTTCGCGTCTGTGACGCTTTCGGTTCGGGTTACTTCTACATCCCGGGCACCGAAACCTGCCTGAAGTTCAGCGGCTTGGTCCGCATGCGTATTCTCGCAGATAGTGAAGATGCCTTTGGCCTTGGTGGCGATAGCTACCGGACCAATTATCGTGCACGTCTGACCATCGACGCCAAGTCCGATACGGAACTCGGCGAGCTGCACGGACGCCTTCGCATCCAGGGTGACAGCGCCTCTCCGACTGCCGACGCAGACGCTTTGATCGACCAAGCTTACCTGCAGCTCGGTGGCCTGTTTGCCGGTTACTCGGAATCGGCCTGGGTATACTCCACCAACGGTGGTGCCTCCGGTTTCGGTGGTAAAGGTATTTACGACGGTCGCTACGGCTACCAGCAGCGCAACATGCTGCAGTACCAGTTCAACGGCTCAAACTTCTTCGCCGCGATCTCCTTGGAAGACGACGCTGACGCAACCAGCTGGACTCCGGACGTAGTTGGCCGTTTGGGCGGCGTATTCGGCGGCGTTACGGTCTTTGGTGTTGTTGCCTACGACCAGGAAAACGGTACGGGTACCGATGAATTCGGCGTGAAGCTCGGTCTGAATGCCGACATCGGTTCTGCCGGCAACCTCATCGTACAGGGTTTCTACGCATCGGGCTTCACAGCCTATGGCGCGAACCTCAGCTATGCTGGTCTTACATGGACGCCGGAATGGTCGATCTTGGTGGCTTACGGTCATGACCTCACGTCGAGCATCACGGCTTACATCAACGGTCAGTACTTCTCCGATTTCTACAGCGCCGCCAATGTCAGCACGGGCGTAGATGCCTGGTCCGTGTCGGGTGGCTTCAAGTGGTCGCCGGTTAC
This sequence comes from Hoeflea sp., assembly GCA_965228435.1. Taxonomy (GTDB): domain Bacteria; phylum Pseudomonadota; class Alphaproteobacteria; order Rhizobiales; family Rhizobiaceae; genus Hoeflea_A. The sequence goes on from OZ245818.1 coordinate 7,446,207, forward strand.
CAACTTCTCGGTCACCACCGAAGCTCGTTACACCGACGTTGACTTGGGTGCTGTTGTTATCCCCGGAGTGGTCAACGACGATTTCTGGGAATTCGTGGTTCAGCTGCAGCGGGACTTCTAAGTCGAATACCCTCAGCTTAAGCTGACTCTTTAATCGAAGGCGCCTGGCATGCATTTGTCAGGCGCCTTTTTTTTCTCAGTTGAACAACTTATTGTTGTAGGGTGATTGTAACACAATGCCTGAAACGCTTCGTGAATTGTGGACGCAATACGGGGATCTGCTTTGGGAGGAAGGGAAACACAAGGAGGCCTGCCGCTCCTACGTCGATGAGATCCACGGCTACATGGTGAGCAGTGGACTAAGGGCCTATGACAACCGATTGCTGGACGGCCTAACGATCCATTTCCGCCAAAAGGGCAATCGCAACTCCACCATCAACAGAAAACTGGCCAGCCTTTCCAAGATACTGAGAAAGCACTACCGCAACGGTGGAATTTCCTCCCTCCCCGACTTTCGCAAGCTGCCTGAACGCAATGCCCGAATCCGTTATTTGACAAGGGATGAAGAAGCCGCGCTGTTTGGAGGTCTGAACGAAGAGTCCGAGGAATACATGCACTTGGCCTGCTTCCTGGTTGAAAGTGGGGCTCGAATTGGCGAGGCATTGCAACTGAATTGGTCGGATATCGAATCAAGGTACGCAACGTTTTGGGAAACCAAGTCCAATCGGCCACGAACGATCCCTCTGAGCCGGCGTGCTGTTCGGACAATCGAGAATCAACGCCGATCCAGCGGAGGCAAATCCGGGCCATTTCGACACGTCGCCTATCATCGGTTCAGGAAAAGTTGGAATTTTGCCAAGGAGCGAACCGAAATGCGCGATGATCCGCAAGTCGTGCCTCATGTTTTGCGCCACACCTGCGCCTCCCGGCTAGCTCAGTCCGGCGTCGACATAAAGAGAATCCAGGAGTTTCTGGGACACAGGACGCTCAGCATGACGCTGCGCTACGCCCATCTTTCTCCGCGTCACCTGGAGATTTGTGCTGAGGCGCTCGATAGCTTTGAGCACCGCAAAGTCAGTTAAGGAGGTCCGCTAGGCGGCATCTCTGGCCATTGGATGTTCGGGATCAGGTGAAGAAGCCTTGTATTCTCACATCGACAAACTCCGCGCCATGGGTCACGACGCGGAGTGCCGGGCCTTACTACCTCACTGCTATTATGCGCTGGTTGCCACCGCTTCACCCGACTGAAGGCGGTTCAGCGCATCTGCGCATATATCTAGGTGCTTTGGCGACAGGTGAGCATAACGCAGCGTCATGCTGAGCGTCCTGTGCCCAAGAAACTCCTGGATTCTCTTGATATCGACACCCGACTGGGCAAGCCTCGAGGCGCAGGTGTGGCGCAAAACGTGCGGCACCACTTGTGCGTCATCTCGCATTTCAGTTCGCTCTTTTGCGGCGTTCCATGCACGCCGAAACTTGAAATAGGCGACACCATGAAACGGACCTGACTTGTGGCCTCCAGACATTCTCACCTGCTTTAGTGTTCCCGATGCTCGCTTCGACAACGGAATAGTCCGCGGCCTGTAGGACTTGGTTTCCCAGAATGTTGCGTAGCCCGCATCGATGTCAGACCAGTTGAGATTGAGCGCCTCGCCGATCCTAGCTCCACTCTCAACCAGAAAACAGGAAAGCTGCGCATAGCGTTCGTCCTCTACCTCCAGTTTGCGGAGTAATTGCTCCTCCTCCTCATGTGTCAGAAAGCGAATGCGTGCGTTGCGTTCCGGAAGTTTTTTGAAATCGGGCATCGAGAGCAGCCCACCATTGCGGTAGTGTTTCCGTAATATCTTGGAAAGGCTGGCGAATTTCCGGTTTATTGTTGAGTTGCGGTTGCCGTTCTGACGGAAGTGAATCGTTAGACTGTCAAGCAGGCGATTGTCGAACGTATGGTGCCCACTGCTCAACATGAACCGGTGGATCTCGTCAACATATGCGCGACATGCCTCCTTATGTTTGCCCTCTTCCCACAATAGATCGGAGTACTGCTCCCACAGCACGATAAGATTTTGCGACATGTATCTTCTCATTCCTTCGATCCGCCACCTTTCTAATGCCCCCCACGGCGTCGCTAAGTGATCGAATCGATTGTCTTTTTATGTAATTGCCTCCAAACGAACGATGCCCGGCAGCATGGCTGCCGGGCATCGAGCGTGTCTATTCTGTTGAAGCCAACTTCAACTGACAGATCTGCTTAGAAGTCCCGCTGCAGCTGGACAACGAATTCCCAGAAGCTGTCTTCGAGGGTATCGCCGCCGATGCCGGCAGGAAGGAACCCACCCGGAACGTCAACGTCGGTGTAGATTGCTTCTGCAGTCAGTGAGAAGTTGGTAACCGGAGACCACTTGAAGCCACCGGAAACACTCCAGGCATCAATGCCAGAGCTACCGTTCGTCGGGCTGTAGAAGTCAGAGAAATACTGACCGTTGATGTAACCGGTGATCGTCGACGAGAAGTCGTGACCGTAAGACAGCAACACCGACCACTCCGGTGTCCAGGTCTGGCCAACAAAGCTCAAGTTCGCGCCGTAGGCCGTGTTGCCTGAAGCGTAGAAACCTTGGGCGATGAAGTTGCCGGCAGAACCAATGTCAGCGTTCAGGCCGACTTTGACGCCGAACTCGTCCGTTCCGAGCCCAGATGTCGGTCCGCCAAGTGCCTGCCAGACTGCATCCGTGACACCGTTATCCTGATCGTAGCCAACAACGGCAAATACAGTAACGCCGCCAAATACGCCACCGATACGACCGACGATATCCGGGGTCCAACTGGTGGAATCGCCATCGTCTTCAACAGAGATCGCAGCAAAGAAGTTCGCGCCATTGAACTGGTACTGGATCATGTTGCGCTGCTGGTAGCCGTAACGACCGTCGTAGATGCCTTTACCACCGAAACCGGTAGCGCCACCATTCGTGGAGTATACCCACGCGGATTCCGAATAACCTGCGAACAGGCCGCCGAGTTGCAGATAGACCTGGTCGGCAACGGCATTGGCATCAGCCGTCGGAGACGAGCTGTCAGCCTGGAAACGCAGACGACCATGCAGTTCGCCGAGCTCGGTGTCGGACTTCGCGTCAATGGTCAAACGACCACGATAGTTGGTACGGTAGCTGTCGCCACCCGAGTTAGCGAACGAAAACTGTGGGTTAGCCGCAGCATCGTAGTTCAGCGTGCTGGTATCACTTCCACCGATTACACGCATGCGGACATAACCGCTGAACCGCAAGCAGGTTTCGGTGCCCGGGATGTAGAAGTAACCCGAACCGAAAGCGTCACAGACGCGAACGTATTCCACGGGCTCAGGCTCGGCAGCGATGATCGCATCGGCTGCTGAAGCGCCAGTGGTGGCTACGGCCATGGCCGCAGCTGAGCCGAGAAGAAGGCTCTTGATTTTCATTTTCTGACCTCCAGTCAATTGACGGGAGGTCACAATCAAAAGTCGAAGGTCGGGGCGAGGTCAGAAGACCGCCCTGCCCTTTGATATCAACGGTTTGGAGGCTCCGGTTGTCCGGAGCCGGCCACCGCTTAGTGCATGGTCATCCACTCGCGTGCGGAACGAAGTGCCGCAGCCAGATCAGCTTTCGTCATGCTCTGTGCCAGGTCGGCGCGAAGCTCGGCGGCTCGTTCCGATCCCTTGATGGCTGCGATGTTCAGCCACTTGTGAGCGGCGACGTAATCGAGCGGGCAGTCACGCCCGGCTGCGTACATCAGGCCCATTTCGCAGAAGATGTCAGCCTCTGCGTCGCCGCCGAGGGTTGCCGTCTGCTGGTCGAGAATTTCATAGCGTGCCATTTTAAAGTCCCCGTTACGCTTGTCTGTTTCGTACCCTGTTAAAGCTCCTGAGAGCCTTTGATTGCGACCGGTTGTCCGGTGTTCGTTTTGATGGGTCGAGTGTGCATGCGGGGCTTGAATCCGCCGTTAAATTGCATGCTTAATTTGCGGCAAACAAAGTTCAAATGATTGGTAAATTTGAACTTTTGTTAAATATGCAAGCCACCCGGATTGCGGCATTTCCGATCGAATTTAATGAAAATGCAACGCCTGGAATTCAAGGAAATGATAACCAAAAATTCGCAACGGCGATTTTTTTCTTGTCGAGATTTTGGAACCTGAAGCCTGTCGAAGGGATCGCCAGCGATCAAAAACCCGCTTGCAAATGCAGCGCCGTTGAGGATGAATCCCATTGTTGGGAAGGGGAACATCATGGTCAGACGGACTTTGCTATTGCTCGCGGTCACGGCGCTGATGTCGGGCGTGGCGCAGGCGGCCGATCCCATCGTCGGCAACTGGACAACACAGAGCGGGCAGACCGCCGCAATATCGCCTTGCGGCGGAGGGTTCTGCGTCACTCTGAAGACCGGCCAATATGCCGGAAAGAAAATCGGATCGCTGACCAACAATGGCAAGCGCTATGTCGGCAAGGTGACAGATCCTGCCAACGACAAAACCTACAACGGCAGAGCGACGTTGAATGGACGCATCCTGAAAATGAGCGGCTGTTTGCTCGGCGGGCTGCTTTGCCGATCCCAGGAGTGGACCAAGCAGTAGGTGCGCCAACACCGTTGGGCTGAGCATGAGTCGTGATCCGATGATCGTGGCCCCATCTTTGACGGGACCACCATCCTTTCGTCCATTCTAAAGCACCTCTCGCTGCTTCAAGCGACTTTCAATCTTTGTTCACGAAGCTGAACGCTGCCTGAACGCCCCCCTCAGCACCCGTTCAGCGCCGATCCGCCATTGTGTCCTCATGTTGTTAACCCGGGCTGCAGGCCCGAACGAGAGGACAAGGCAATGATCGCCATTCTGACACGCCGTTTCATCCTGATCGGTCTGGTGTTCGCATTGTTCGGCGGCGGTGTCGCCTTCGTCGTCGGCAAGGAAAGCCGGCACGACCGCTCGTGGGTCGCCGGTCAGACCATACCCTGTGCAACCGGTCAAAACCCGTTGTGCCTGTCGCCCAGAAAACATTGAGTGGGGAAGTTCGATGTTCGCCAACACCACACAGCTTTTGCAAACCGCTCTGCGGATCGCCGTCGTCAGCACCATGTTCATGGGCCCGGTTGCCGGATTTACTGCCAGTCTTGAAGGGCCCGGTGCAGGCGTCAAGGGCGCCGGTCTGGTGCTCTTTGTCAGCTTGCAGCGGAGCCGTTGACGGGAGCCACTGTCCGCAGCGATTTTCCACGCCAGTCGTTTCCATGACACATTGGCTCGACTATAGTGGCGCATGGACACACGAATAGAAAAAAACACGCAATCCAATCTTATAACCCCCCCGCGTACCCCGGATGCAACTTACTCCGATGCGCGCGAAGCCGTCGAAGCGCTGGTGGCCCTTTATCAACGCAATACCGGTTTTCTGAGGGATCGGTTTCTTGCCATCGGCAATGGAGAGCCGGTGGACAACCGGCGCTATCGGGCCTTTTACCCCGAGGTCCGCATATCCACCTCAAGCTTTTCCCATGTCGACAGCCGGCTGTCCTACGGGCATGTCCCGTCTCCAGGCACGTATTCGGCTACCATTACCCATCCGGTGTTGTTCAGGCGGTATCTGGAAGATCAACTCAGTCTGTTGATCAAGAATCACGAAATGGACGTGGTGGTAGGAGAATCGGAGACGCCCATTCCACTGCATTTCGCCCTGGGCGACGACATCAATGTCGAGGCGTCGGCTGCCAGCACCATCGATGCACCGATTCGCGACATATTCGACGCACCCGACCTGAACATTACCGACGACATGATCGTCAACGGGACCTACGATCCCGAGGCCGGTTCGCCGTTGCCACTGGCGGCCTTTACGGCGCAGCGCGTCGATTATTCATTGGCCCGATTGGCACACTACACGGCAACAGCCGCCGAGCACTTTCAGAACTTCGTTCTGTTCACCAACTACCAGTTCTACGTCGAAGAGTTCTGCGCCATGGCCCGGACCATGATGGCCGAAGGCGGTGGCGGATATGATGCGTTCATCGAACCCGGCAACATGAAGATGCTTGCCGGCGATATCGCTCCGCGCGGCAACACCGAGCCTGCCCGCATGCCGCAAATGCCAGCCTACCATTTGAAGAAGAAGGATCATACCGGCATCACGATGATCAACATTGGCGTCGGCCCGTCCAATGCCAAGACAATCACCGATCACGTTGCCGTGCTGCGTCCGCATTCCTGGCTCATGCTCGGGCACTGTGCCGGGCTGCGCAACAGCCAGAAACTCGGTGACTATGTGTTGGCCCACGCCTATGTGCGCGAGGATCATGTGCTTGATGCCGACCTTCCGGTGTGGGTACCGATCCCGGCGCTGGCCGAAGTTCAGGTGGCGCTGCAGGAAGCGGTGGCCGAGGTTACCGGACTGGAGGGCTACGATCTCAAGCGGGTGATGCGGACCGGAACGGTCGCGACGATCGACAACCGCAACTGGGAACTGCGCGACCAGAGCGGGCCTGTTCACCGGCTGTCGCAGTCTCGCGCCATCGCCCTCGACATGGAATCGGCAACGATCGCAGCCAATGGTTTCCGCTTTCGTGTGCCCTATGGAACGTTGCTCTGCGTTTCAGACAAGCCGCTCCACGGTGAGTTGAAACTCCCCGGCATGGCCACCGATTTCTATCGGACGCAGGTCAATCAGCACCTGAAGATCGGGCTTCTCGCATTGGAGAAACTCGCCGCCATGCCACCGGAAAGGCTGCATTCGCGCAAATTGCGCAGCTTTTTCGAACCGGCGTTCCAGTAGACCGCCGGGGGCCGCGATCTACATGTTCGGATAGACCGGCCCTTCACCACCCTGTGGCGGAACCCAGTTGATGTTCTGATTGGGATCCTTGATGTCACAGGTTTTGCAATGCACGCAATTCTGCGCATTGATGACGAAGCGCGGTTCGCTGCCGTCTTCGGACACCCATTCATAGACACCAGCCGGGCAGTAGCGGGAAGACGGTCCGGCAAACACATCGTGCTCGGAGGTTTTCTGCAAGTCTGCATTCTGCAGCTGAAGGTGAACCGGTTCGTCCTCTTCGTGATTGGTGTTCGAGAGGAACACAGAAGAGAGCCGGTCGAAGGTCAGAACGTTGTCCGGTTTCGGATAGTCAATCTTCTTGTGCTTCGCCGCCGGCTCGAGAGCGGCATAATCGGGCTTGCCATGCTTCATCGTCGACAGTGGCGACCAACCGCCGAAGATCGTGGTGCACCACATGTCGATGCCGCCGATCATGACGCCGCCGATCGTGCCGAGTTTCGACCACAGCGGTTTGACGTTGCGAACCTTGTTCAGATCCTTGCCGATATCGCTTTCTCTCCAGGCCTCCTCGTATCCGGTGATTTCGTCACCCGATCGACCGGTGGCAACGGCTTCGGCGACGTGCTCCGCCGCCATCATCCCGGACAGGATGGCATTGTGAGATCCCTTGATGCGCGGCACATTGACAAAGCCTGCCGAGCACCCGATGAGGGCGCCACCCGGGAATGTCAGCTTGGGAACGGATTGCCAGCCACCTTCGGTAATGGCCCGGGCACCGTAGGATATGCGCTTGCCGCCCTCGAAGGTCGGAGAAATGTCCGGATGGGTCTTGAAGCGTTGGAATTCCTCGAACGGAGAAAGGTAGGGATTGCGGTAGTTAAGATGCATGACGAAACCGACCGCGACCTGGTTGTCCTCCAGGTGATAGAGGAATGACCCGCCGCCGGTCATCCCGTCGAGAGGCCAGCCGAATGAGTGCTGAACGAGACCCTGGCGGTGCTTTTCGGGATCGACTTCCCACAACTCTTTGATGCCGATGCCGAACTTTTGCGGGTCACTGGACTTGTCCAGCTCGAATTTGGCGATGAGCTGCTTGGCAAGCGAACCGCGAACGCCCTCGCCGATCAGAACATACTTGCCGAGCAGCGCCATGCCGCGCTCATAGTTTGGCCCCGGGGTGCCATCGCGGTTCAGGCCCATATCTCCTGTTGCCACGCCGATCACCGAGCCGGCATCGTTATAAAGCACCTCACTGCCCGCGAAGCCCGGGTAGATTTCAACTTCAAGCTCTTCGGCCTTGGCCGCAAGCCAGCGGCACACATTGCCAAGCGAGACAATGTAGTTGCCGTGATTGTTCATCAGCGGCGGCATCATGAAGTTTGGCAGCCGGAAGGCACCCACTTGTGTGAGATAAAGGAACACGTCCTTCTTGACCTCGGTCTTGAAAGGATGGTCCGGATCGTCGCGCCATTCAGGCAGCAGCCTGTCGACACCGACCGGATCGACGACGGCGCCGGAGAGAATATGAGCTCCCACCTCGCCGCCCTTTTCGAGCACAACGACCGTCAGATCGGGATTCACCTGTTTCAACCGAATGGCCGCGGCCAGGCCTGCCGGTCCGGCTCCAACGATTACAACATCGAACTCCATGCTCTCGCGTTCGGGCAGTTCGGTTTCGTCGCTCATCAGTCAAATCCTTCCAGGAGCCGCCACATCCCTGCGGCATGATCTAGCATTCCGCAAATAGCCTTTCGGCCATTGTGGCGCAATCATTTAGAGTTGTTCTACCAAGGCTCTTTACATTAACTCTTACGTAAACGTCAATCAATTGACGCAACTCCGCATGATCCGGCGTATCGATGCAGGATTGCGTTGACGCCGCGATCCGGCAGTGGCATTCCGCTCCCTTCGGCACTAAGGTTTCCCGCATGACCATAACCGGCAAAGACGACGGCAGCGCACCAACCCGGGAAGAACTGATCGCCGCCCTGAAATTCTATGATATGTCCGGTGTCGACTGCTGCCTGGATGACCAACCGATCGACCGCTTTGTCGAGACCCGTGACAGCAGACAAAACGTGGCCAGTGCTGCTGACACCGACAATCGAACAAATCAGCAGGCCCCCTCGCCAACATCTTCACAAACGCCGCAACGAGCAGCCGATCCGGCGTCTGTCACCGCTCCGAGCGCTCGTGTCCCGGACGACGCAGCAATTGCAAATGCCAGGGAAGCCGCTCGTCTTGCGAGCTCGATCGATGCACTGCGTGAGGCGCTTGCCGGCTTCAACGATTGTAATTTGAGATTCGGTGCGCGCAGCACGGTTTTTGCCGATGGCAATCCGGAGGCAGACGTCATGTTTATCGGTGAGGCCCCGGGGCGCGACGAGGACCGCCAGGGACTGCCCTTTGTCGGGCGAGCCGGTCAATTGCTCGACAAAATGCTGTTGGCCATCGGTCTGGACCGCACCTCCTGCTACATCACGAACATTATTCCGTGGCGGCCGCCGGGCAATAGAACACCCACCCCGCACGAGATCGAGCTGTGCCGGCCATTTATCGAGCGCCACGTGGTCCTGGCCGCTCCCAAAGTCGTGGTTTTGATGGGCAACGTCTCGACGAAGTCGCTGCTCGGCACGACTCGCGGTATCCTGTCACTGCGCGGCACCTGGTCGAGCTACCGTCCAAATAGCGACACGGAAATACCGGCCATGCCTACTCTCCATCCGGCCTACTTGCTGCGCAATCCGGCCCACAAGCGGCTATCCTGGCAGGATTTTCTCAGTGTTCGCATGCGCCTTGATGCGTCCGATAAGGGCGACGTTTAGCGCTTTTGCGGGCCCAGCCCTTCAACAAAACCGGCAACCCGCACACCGTTCGAAAACACGTTTGCGGATGTCCAAACCGGCGCTGCCCTTATGTCGCGATTGAGACCGTTCCACGCTCGCAATTATGGCACGCTGCAAGAAGCGAAAGCCCGGCGCGTTTTGTGCAACCGGACTGGCTTTCGAACCGTTCCCATCAGACTTGCGCGCCATGAGAAACAGTATACTCCCCATCGCCAGCCTTCTCATGTCGGCCTTTTTCATGCTGACGGGCATCGGGCTCGGCGGCTATCTCATCCCCTTGCGAGCCGTGCAGGAAGGCTGGTCGACCTTTCAGATTTCGCTGATCGCGACAGGATATGCTCTGTCGTTTACCCTCGGCTGCACGATCACGCCACGCCTGGTGCTCAGGGTTGGCCATATCCGTGTTTTTGCCGTGCTTGCGGCAGCCATGTCCATTTCACTGCTGATGCACGCGCTGATCGTCAACAGTGTCGCCTGGATCCTGTTTAGAGGCATTGCCGGCTTTTCCATCGCCGGAGCCTACATGGTCATGGAAAGCTGGCTCAACGAGCGGGTGACCAATGAGACCCGCGGGACCGTTTTCTCAGTCTATATGGCGATATCCATGGTCGGCGTCATGGCGGGCCAGTTCATTGTGCCGCTGGGCGATCCGGCTACCGCATCCCTGTTCATGATCTGCGCTATCGTCTTCGCGCTGGCACTGATGCCAACCGGCTTGTCGAGCGCTCAGTCGCCGCAGCCGTTGACCCAGGTGAAAGTCAATCTCAAAGGGCTCTTCCGCAAATCCCCGGCTGCGGTCACCGGATCGCTTCTGGCTGGCATGATTTCAGGCTCCTGGAACAACCTGGTGCCGGTCTTCGCTCAAGATGCAGGCCTGTCGACGGCACAAGGTGCCTTGGTCCTGGCGATCGCGATGATCAGCGGTGCCGTCTTCCAGATCCCGCTCGGTCGCTATTCCGATCGCGTGGATCGTCGCTATGTGATGACATTCGCCGGAGCGGTCGGCACCGTCTCTTGCATGGCAATTCTGCTATTGGGTATCGGCAACATCTACCTGTTCCTGGCGGCGGTGTTTTTCCTCGGCTCTGTCCTGTTTTCGATCTACTCGCTGAACGTGGCACATGCCAACGATTTTGCCGATCCCGAGGAGTTCGTTGCCGTGTCGGGCGGTCTTTTGATCGTTTATGGGGTCGGCACCATGCTTGGACCGCTTCTTGCCGGTGCCCTAATGGATCGGCTCGGATCATCCTCGCTGTTCGCGGTTATCGGGCTGACCTTCGCTTGCTACGGACTCTACTCCTACTACCGGACTTTCCGGCGCGAACAGGCATCCGAAGACGATCGGATCGATTTCCAGGCCATTCCCATCTCCCGGGCGCAGACACCGCAGACCTACGAACTCGACCCGCGCGTGGACCAGTCCGCAGAGGAAGAGGATGCGGCTATCCCTGGGGCGTCGTGAAGCGGCGCGCACCCTTTCGGGCAATCCCGAGGCTGCGTTCCCGCAGGATGATGAACAGCCCGGCCGCGATCACAATGGCGGTGCCGAACAGCATCGATGCCTGTGGCAACTCACCGAAATAGAAATAGCCGACACCGATCCCCAGCACGATTGAGGTGTATTCGAATGGGGCGATGGTCGACACCGGTGCGTGCCGGTAGCTTTCGGTCAAAAGGATTTGTCCCATGCCGCCGAGTATGCCCGAGAGAACCAGCAGGGTGAGAGACATGGCGCTCAATGCAACCCACCCAAAGGGAAGTGTGGCGAGCGACAACACAGATGCGGTCAGGGAAAAATAGAGGACGATGGTCGATGTCTTTTCAGTATCGACCAGTCTGCGCACCAGGATCGTCGCAACGCCGGCCAGCAATGCAGAAGTAAGGGTCGCAATGACGCCCAGAGCCTGATCCGTGCCCAGGACGCCAGCGTCGAACAGGCTGAGACTTGGCCACGAGATGAACATGACACCGACAAACCCGATCGCAACGGCAGTCCAGCGGTAAACTCGAACGGTCTCCCCCAGAAGAACCGCTGCAAGGGCTACAACGATCAGCGGTTTTGCATAGCCAAGCGCAATGGCATCGGGCAGCGGCAGCCGCGTCAGTCCGTAAAATCCACAAGCCATGGCCGCTACACCGACCAGGCCACGCGCGACATGACCACGAACATTGCTGGTCACAAAGGCCGTTCGCAACTGCCCGGAAACCAGAAGGAAAGCCAGAACCGGAACTGTCGCCACCAGCGAACGGAAGAACACAATCTCCCCTGCCGGAACCCCCTCGCCGGCGGCCTTGATGCAGGCAGCCATGGCCACGAAAAAGGTGACCGAGAGAACCTTCAGGGCAATGCCCTTCAGTGCGTTTTGGTCTCCCCGGTCACCGGCTGCGTTTTCCATTGTTGGCTGCGATCAGTCTTTCCGGGCTTCCTGGATCGCAGACCACACACGGTACGGAGTGGTGGGCATTTCGATATGGGTGATGCCGTATTCCCGGTCGAGTGCATCAATCACCGCGTTGAGGACCGCGGGGCATGCGCCGATTGTGCCGGCCTCCCCGGCGCCCTTGATGCCCATCGCATTCGTCGTTGACGGCACGTTTCGGGTATCAAAGTCGAATGAAGGCATGTTGTCGGCCCGCGGCATGGCATAGTCCATGAAGCTTGCGGTCAGTGGCTGCGCATCGTCGCTGAAAACCGCCCCCTCAAGCAGGCACTGCCCAATCCCCTGCACCACACCGCCATGCACCTGCCCCAGGAGCAGGATGGGATTGACCACGACCCCGTAGTCATCAACGATGGTGTAACGCTCGATCGTAAGGTGCCCGGTGTCCGGGTCGATCTCGACTTCGCAGACATGCGTTCCGTTGGGATAAGTCGCCTCATCCTGTTTGATGTCGCTGTCAGCCTTCAGCAACTCTTTGTCCGAGGCCGCCGTTGCGAGTGCCGCGAAGCTGGCCGTACGGTCGGTTCCAACGATGCGGGCTTCGCCGTCAACAAGTTCGATATCGTCGATGCCCGCCTCCAGTTCGTCGGCAGCTATCTGCTTGATCTGCCTGGCCAGCGTTTCGCTGGCTTTCGATACCGATACGCCACCCAGAGGGATCGAGCGTGATCCACCGGTACCGCCACCGTTTTCCAACTCGTTCGTATCGCCCTGGCGCACGATGATCTTGTCAAAGTCGATTCCGATCTTGTCGGCAATGAACTGGCTGTAGGCGGTCGCATGACCCTGCCCGTTTGACTGGGTGCCGATGAAAAGAGTGATCGTCCCGTCTTCGTTCAGCTGCAGGTAGGCGGGTTCCGACCCGGCAAAGGCGCAGGCTTCGATATAGACCGACATGCCCAGTCCACGGATTTTCCCGTTTTCCCTCGAGGCGCGCGCACGGTCCTCGAATCCGGCGAATTCGGCGTTGTCGAGGGCCAGGTCCATCTGGCCTTCGAATTCGCCGACGTCATAGATCCGTCCCGACGAGGTTGTGTAGGGGAACTGCTCGGGCTTGATGAAATTGCGCCGACGCAATTCCACCGGGTCGAATCCGTGCTCTCGGGCGCAGGCATCGACCAGTCGTTCGATCAAAAGCGCCGCTTCAGGCCGGCCGGCGCCGCGGTAGGCGTCGATGGGTGTTGTGTTCGAATAGACCCCTTCGATGGTCATTGCATGCGCGCGAATGTCATACACGCCCGTCGCCATGAGAGCCCCCAGAGTGGGTATGCTCGGTCCGAAGCAGCTCATATAAGCGCCCATATTGGCCTTCACATCGATCCGGAGGGCCAGAAAATCTCCGTCGACATCCATCGCCATACTGGCCTTTACCAGATTGTCACGGCCGTGTGCGTCAGCAACGAAATGTTCGGATCGGTCCGACAGCCATTTCACGGGTCTATTCAGTCGCCGGGCGGCTTCCATGGTCAGCGGGTATTCGCGAAAGTTGTGATACCGGGTACCGAAGCCGCCACCGACGTCACCGGTGATCAGGCGGATCTTGTCCGCCTCGATCGAAAAAACGTCTCGCGCCAGCGTTCGGCGAATATGGTGCACGCCTTGCGATCCGGTGGTCAGTGTGTAGCTTTCGCTCTCCGCGTCCCACTCGGCGAGCGCCGCGCGTGGCTCCATGTAATTGCTGACCAGCCGGTTGTTGATGTAGTTGATTTCGGTGACGTAGTGAGCCCCATCGAACGCCGCTTGAGTCGCATCGAAATCGCCCCGCTCGAGCAAATAGGCCGTGTTCGATTCGAATTCCGGCCAGACCTTGGGAGCCCCGTCCGCGAGAGCTGCCTCCAGCTCAGCCACCGCATCCTCCGCTTCCCACTCGATTTCGATCAATTCAGCAGCATCGCGTGCCTGCTGATTGCTGTCGGCCACGATGAAGGCGACCGCGTCTCCGACATGACGGACCCGACCGTCGCAAAGAACCGGAATTTCACGCACGTCGTGCGTCGTGCCGTCCGGCTGCTGCAGCACCGCGAGGCACTTCAGAGGATTAAGGTGCTGAAGGTCGGCGGCCGTCAAAACAAGATGAACGCCGTCTGCGTTCATGACCTCTTCAATGGACACGATTTCGAAGCTCGCGGCGGCATAGGGTGATCGCACCACAAACCCGTGGAGCTGGCCTTCACGGTTGAAATCGTCACTGAAGCGACCTTGGCCGCGAACCAGGGTGTCGTCTTCCTTGCGAAGCGCAGACGCCCCTACCCCGAATTTCGGTGTTGCAATATTCATCTATGAACCTGTCGTCTGGGAGAAACGTGGGAGGCATAACCTCGGAGACTTGTCTGTTTATAGTGCGCTAACCGTGTAGTGTCATCTGTTCCTGTCGCATCAATGAATTCCACTGTTGTCGCCACACTAACCGCGTATGCTGCGGGAGAACCGATTGACCCGAACATCGAACGCCGATTAGAGCCTGTGGCGTACACACTTTGCAGGAAGATCATGAAGACCGAGTCTGGACCTCAATTTCGACTTGAAGACTACAAGCCCACGGATTTCGAAATCGAGACCGTTCACCTGACATTTCGGCTGGACCCACGGGAAACCACCGTCACGAGCCGGCTGGTGGTCAAGCGACGTGGTGAAGCCGCTGCCGATGCTCCCCTGGTCCTGAACGGCGACGAGTTGGAGCTCGCCAGTCTCATGATCGACGGAGAAATAGCCGAATCCGATGCCTTCGATGCAACGGCTGACCGCCTCGAGATCCGTAATCTTCCGCACAACGCGCCGGTCGAAATCGAGATCCAGACGCGCCTTTCACCAGATACCAACAGCAAACTGATGGGTTTGTACCGGTCCAACGGTGTCTACTGTACCCAGTGTGAGGCGGAGGGTTTCCGCCGAATAACCTATTTTCTGGACCGGCCCGATGTCCTCTCGGTCTACACAACCCGTCTGGAATCCCGAAAAGCAGAGGCACCCCTGCTCTTGTCAAACGGCAACCCGGGCTCGAGCGGCATGATCGACGGGGAGTGGCACTTTGCTGAATGGCACGACCCGCATCCCAAACCCAGCTATCTCTTCGCCATGGTGGCCGGCGACCTCGGTGTCGTCGAAGATGACTTCGTGACCCACTCGGGACGCTCCGTCGACCTGAAGATATTCGTCGAACACGGCAAGGAACCGCTGGCCGCCTCTGCCATGGACGCGCTGAAGCGGTCGATGCGCTGGGATGAGGAGCGGTTCGGCCGCGAATATGATCTCGACATCTTCATGATCGTCGCCGTTTCGGACTTCAATATGGGCGCCATGGAGAACAAGGGCCTCAACATATTCAACGACAAGTATGTCCTGGCTGATCCGCAAACTGCGACTGATATGGACTACGCCAACATCGAAGCCATCATCGCTCATGAATATTTCCACAACTGGACCGGCAATCGCATCACCTGTCGAGACTGGTTCCAGCTGTGCCTGAAGGAAGGCCTGACAGTCTATCGCGATCACGAGTTCTCAGCCGACATGCGATCGCGCCCCGTCAAACGCATTGCCGAGGTTCGCATGCTGAAGGCCCATCAATTTCCGGAGGACAGTGGCCCGCTGGCCCATCCGGTGCGGCCGGAGCAGTATAGTGAGATCAACAATTTCTACACAGCCACCGTCTACGAAAAAGGATCGGAGGTCATTCGCATGCTTGCTACCGTCTTGGGTTCGGACGGGTTCCAGGCCGGCCTTGACCTCTATTTCGACCGTCATGACGGACAAGCGGCAACCGTCGAGGACTTTTTGACCTGCTTCGAGGACGCCACCGGAACCGACCTTGGCCAGTTTTCTCTCTGGTACAAACAGGCCGGCACACCGGCCGTCACCGTTACGACACGTTACGACAGCGGCAGCCAGACCCTGACTGCACAGTTTGAACAGTCCTTACCGGCCACGCCGGGCCAGAAGAGCAAGAAGCCGATGCATATCCCGCTTAGAACTGCGCTGTTCGGTCCAGGTGGTGAGCTTGAGTCGCCCTCCAGCGTCATTGGCGCGGACATGAGCGAGGATGTCCTGCACCTGACACAGAGGCGCCACGAAGTCACGTTCTCGGGGTTGGCACAAAAGCCGATCCTTTCCCTCAACCGGAGTTTTTCTGCGCCGATCAACGTGCATTTCCAGCAGGCTTCACAGGACCTTGCCCATTTGGCTCGCTTCGAATCGGATACGTTCACCCGCTGGCAGGCAATCAATGATTTCGCGACCCGCGAATTGATCGCTGCAGCCAAATCGATCAGGGAGGGAGGACAGCCAGACTGCGACCCCTTGCTGATAAAGAGCCTGCTCGAAACCCTTGATGACGATGGCCTGGAGCCGGCGCTGCGCGCCCACGCGCTGACCCTTCCCAGCGAAGCCGATATCGCCAGGGAAATCGGCACCAACATCGACCCGGATGCTATTCACACTGCGCGCGAAAGACTGATATCGGCAATCGCAACAGCCGATGCAGCTCGCTTTCTGCGGACCACTGAACGGTTCGAACCTGATGGCCCCTTCCGGCCGGATGCCCAAGACGCAGGAAAACGCGCCCTGTTCCTGGTTGCACTTCGATACCTAGCCAGAAGTGACGGCAACGCCCATCGCGTGAATGCCGCACATGGAAGGGCTGACAACATGACAATCCTCAGCGGAACGCTCAACATACTGGCACACGACTTTGCCGGCAGTGAAGAAGCCTCTTCAGCGTTGGAGGCATTCAGATCGCGTTTTGCAGACAATCACCTGGTGATCGACAAGTGGTTGGCAGTCCAGGCTACGGTACCGGGGCCCGACACGCTCAAGCGGGTTCGTGACCTGATGAAAACAGACCTTTATTCCGGCGACAATCCCAATCGCATTCGCGCCCTGATCGGCAGCTTTGCCTCGGCCAATCCGACCGGTTTCAATCAGTCGACCGGTGACGGCTATGCCTTCCTCGCCGAGCAGGTTCTGACCCTGGACAAGAGCAATCCGCAAGTGGCTGCAAGGCTACTCACCGCCCTGCGATCCTGGAGTTCGATGGAACCCGACCGGCGCGAGAAAGCGCGCCAGGCTCTGTCAATGATTGCCGGCCAGGACGCTCTCTCCACGGATGTCCGCGACATCACGGACCGCATGTTGGCCTAAAAGACTGGCTGAAACCGCATTTGGCGTTGACACGGTGAACGCGATTTCGGGCCGCTGTTTGAAACGAATTGTTCCGGCGATTGCGCAACCACGCCTGATGGTGCGACGCAACACGTCGGACAGGCGACCCGATTCGGCGAAAAACCATGCAATTTTAATAGGTTAAAAAAGAATTAACTCAAGGGCTAGACAAGCCGAATCACCTTTGATTCACTAGGGTAGATTCGGACAGCGGCGTCCAAATCACCAGGGATGAAAAGGCGGGACAAATGGCAGAGGCGCAACACGCTGGCGCACCTGACGGGGAGAGTCTGTCCGGGTTCAGCAACGGTCAAATGTGGCGTCCGGATCTGGCCGGACATGCAAAATTGTTTGCCAAGCCGGCCTATAGCCGGTTGATCAAAGCGGAGCCATTTCTCAAGCGCTCCATCCCCGTGCTTATCGTTGCGTTTTTGATCGTCGTCGCGGCGGCGCGGTTTGCGGAGTTGCTCAACAAGAGAGATCAGTTGGAGGGGGCAGCGCAGCAGGCGACGGCCTTGACGGCCCTGACGAGCGCGGCAACCCTGTCACGGGATCTCTCAATTATCGAAGATCTGCATCGCTGGCAGGCCGAAATTCGCATCGCAGAGGCTCTGCCTCCGCACCTGTTCACCAGCGGCCGGTTCGTTCTTATCGCGGATCCGACGGGAAGGATATTTGCAGCGACCGCTAACGGTTCCTACCTTGTCGGCGGCTCCGTGGATCGGCTGGTGCCGGCCGGCACCGCCCTGCGCCTGTTCGGAACCCGCGCCGGCGTACAGACTGTAGAATATCGCGGCCAGACCTTTTACGCGGCACACTCACATCTTCCGAACAGTGCCGGAAGTGTGACGGTGCTGACCCCCACGTCGCAGATCCTGGACCCCTGGAAACAGGAGGTTTCCCTCAACGTTACACTGTTTGCGGCGACGTCGAGCATCCTCCTCGTCATCCTCTATGCCTATTTCACTCAAGCCTCTCGGGCACGCGATGCCGATGAGATCTATCTGGAGGCTCATCACCGGGTCGACACGGCCCTTTCAAGCGGGCGATGCGGCCTTTGGGACTGGGATCTCAATCGCGGACGGCTCTATTGGTCCCGATCCATGTATGAAATCCTCGGTCAAGCGCCCCGCGATTGCGTTCTGTCGTTCCGTGATGTCGATCATCTGATGCATCCCGACGACGAGAGCCTGCGCACGGTCGCCCGTTCGATCACCGACGGTGCGGCCTCAGAAATCGACCACGTGTTTCGCATGCGCCATGCCGACGGCCACTATGTCATCCTTCGGGCACGCGGCCAGGTGACGCGAGACAAGAATGGCGCGATGCAATTGATCGGTATCGCGATGGACGTCACGGAACAGCAGCGACTGGCACAGCGCTCGCTGGAGGCCGATCAGCGCCTCAGGGACGCAGTCGAGAGCACGTCGGAAGCCTTTGTTCTGTGGGATCGGGATCAGCGCCTGGTCATGTGCAATTCCAACTACAAGCGAGTCTTCGGACTGCCTGATGAAGCGGTCATTCACGGCGCCAGGCAAGCCGACGTCCTGGCCGCTGCCGAGCGCCCCATCGTGAAAACCCGGATGGCCAATGCGGAAGAGCACGGCGATGCGCGCACGATGGAGGTCCAACTGGCCGACGGACGCTGGCTTCAGATCAACCAGCGCAGCACGCGAGACGGCGGTTCCGTTTCGCTGGGGACAGACATCACCCAGTTGAAGCGACACCAGGATCGGCTGCGCGAATCCGAAAAGCGGCTGATGGCCAGCATCGGCGACCTTTCGGCCTCACGCAGCACGCTGGAAGAAAAGACCGTCGAACTCAGTGAACTCAACGCGAAATATCTTGCCGAAAAGGACCGTGCCGAAGCCGCCAACCAGGCAAAATCCGAATTCCTGGCGAACATGTCGCATGAATTGCGGACGCCGCTGAACGCCATTATCGGTTTCTCTGAAATCCTGCAAAACCGCATGTTCGGCCCGCTCGGCTCGGACAAATACGACGAATACGCCAATGACATCAACAACAGTGGCCGCCACCTGCTCGGCGTGATCAACGACATTCTCGACATGTCGAAGATCGAAGCTGGCCGCTTGCAGTTGCAGCGCGAACCGGTGGACATCGCACCGCTGATCAAGGAAACCCTGCGTCTGATTGCCGTTCAGGCCGAAAGCAAATCATTGCAACTGGACCAGAAAATCTCGATTGGGCTGACGCTTTTCGCCGACCGTCGCGCGGTCAAGCAGATCCTTCTCAACCTGCTTTCGAATGCGATGAAATTCACCGATGAAGGCGGCCGGATCGCGGTGCGTGCGCGCCGCTACAGTGGCGCCATCACGATCACCATCGAAGACAGCGGAATCGGCATTCCAAGAGCAGCGATGAAGACGATCGGGCAACCATTCGAACAGGTTCAGAACCAGTTTTCGAAGAGCCGTGGCGGATCCGGTCTGGGTCTTGCCATTTCACGTGCCCTGGTTTCGCTTCATGGTGGAGCAATGAAGATCCGCTCACGTCAGGGTGTTGGAACGATCGTCTCGGTTCGGCTGCCCATCGTCGGCAAGAACTCACTCGCTTAGACTAGTTTGGAGTTTCCTCGGTACCGCCCTGCTCTCCAAGAGTTCGCGTGAAGACGTCGCGAACGGACTGAGCGGTCTTCTCGAGATGCGACTGCAATCGATCAAGATCGGGAAAGTCGCTCATACGCAGCAACAATTCGCGGAAAGCCGTCGGCGATTCTTCCGCATCAAAGCGCCCTTGCAGGCACAGCCGGGTGATCTGGGAGATCTCCGTGTAAAGTGACAGCGCATCCAGGAGGGTCGCGGTATCGGCATCGCCCATCGCCGCTGGAGCCAACGTCCGCAAAACATCAACGGTCCTGGTCCCAGCATCTGCGGCATCGACACACCGGGTTGCGGCCTGCAGCCGCAGATATTGAGCGACGAATTCTATATCGATGATGCCACCCGGAATGAGCTTGAGGTCCCAGCTGTTTTTGGGCGGTTTGTCATCTTCGATGCGCTGTCGCATCTCAACGATGTCGGATGCGGTTTTGGTCAGGTCGCGTTTTCCGTCAAGAACGGAAGCGAATATTTCCTCCGCTTCGCGCGCCAGAGACGCATCCCCGGACACAACCCGAGCACGACTCAGCGCCATGTGTTCCCAGGTCCATGCATTCTCTTCCTGATACTTGCGAAAGGAGCGGATGCTCGTGGCGACCGGTCCCTTGTTGCCCGAGGGCCGGAGCCGAAGATCGACCTCGTAGAGAACGCCCTCCGCCGTTGGTGCTGACAGGGCAGCCACAAGTCGCTGGGTAAACCGGGTGTAGTAACGCGGTGGATCGATCGGTTTTGGACCGTCGGACTCCAGGCAGTTTTTGTCGTGCGTGTAGAGCAGAATGATATCGATGTCGGACTCGGCCGTCATTTCACGGCTGCCAAGCTTGCCCATCCCAATGACAGTGAATTTTCCGCCATCAACGTGACCATGTGCCTTGACCAGTTCCGCTTCCACGGTCTTCGCGGCAACATCGACGATGAGTCCAGCGAGGTCGGAAAATGCCCTGCCCGCTCGGTCGCCCGAGATCGCTCCCGTCAAAAGACGCACACCGATCAGAAACCGCTGTTCCGAGGCGAATATGCGCAGGCGGTCAAGAACTTCCTCATAGACAAAGTCGCCGTCGAGGAACTCCTCCAGCCGCTTGCCAAGGTAGGCGCGTGTGGGAAGCTCGGCCAACAGCGTCGGATCTAGCATGCCATCGAACACATGCGGCCTGCGGCCGATGACCTCCGCCAATCGTGGCGCGGAGGCCATGATCGAAACAATCAGTGACAAAAGCCCCGGATTGTTGCCGAGCAGGGAAAACAGCTGAATCCCTGACGGCAAACCCTTGAGGAATGCATCGAAGCGCAGCAGCGTCTCGTCGGCGCGTTGGGTGTCGGCAAAAGTCTGCAACAACCGTGGCATGAGCTCGGTCAACCGCTTGCGGGCCGCCGCAGTCTGTGTCGCCCTGTAACGTCCGTAGTGCCATGTCCGGATGATACGGGATACGTCGGATGGACGCTCGAAGCCCAACGCAGACAATGTGTCCAGGGTGCCCGGATCGTCGTCGTCGCCGGTGAAAACCAGGTTGCCGGATCCGCTGGTAAGGCCGGCCTCGTGTTCGAAGAGCTTCGCGTAGTGGCCTTCGACGGTCTTGAGAACGGCGGTCACTTCCCCGGTGAGCTCATCGATATCAGCATAACCCATCATCAGCGCGATGGTTCGCAATGCATCGTCATCCTCCGGCAGCACATGGGTCTGTTCGTCTCGCCGCATCTGAATGCGGTGTTCGAGATCACGCAGGTACCAATAGGAACTGCGCATCGACTGATCGGTTTCCTCATCAATCCAGCGCGCGTCCGCAAGTCGCTCAAGAGCATCCTCGGTCGCCCGGACCCGCAATTCCGGCATGCGGCCGCCGGCAATCAGTTGCTGTGTCTGCACGAAAAACTCGATTTCCCGGATTCCGCCACGCCCGAGCTTGATATTGTGGCCGCGAATGGCGATGTCGCCGTGGCCCTTGTGCGCGTGGATCTGTCGCTTGATCGAATGGATATCGGCGATCGTGCCATAGTCCAGATATTTGCGAAAAATGAAAGGCGTCAGTTCGCGACAAAAGTTGGATCCGGTATCGAGATCGCCGGCAACGGCACGAGCCTTGATGAAAGCTGCGCGCTCCCAGTTCTGGCCTCGACCTTCATAGTAGAGGATGGCCGCATCGTAGGAGATGGCAAGCGGTGTGGAGCCTGGGTCAGGACGCAAGCGCAGATCGGTCCTGAAGACATATCCGTCGGCCGTGCGCTCCTGCATGATATGAACCAGACGGCGGATCAACCGCGCGAACACTTCGCCGGCTTCATCTGCTTCCGCCACCAACGACTTCGATGGATCGTAGATCGCGATCAGATCGATGTCGGAAGAGTAGTTGAGCTCTCCGGCACCAAGTTTGCCCATGCCGAGCAGCGTCAAACCGGAGCCGGTGCTCGGGCTCTCACCATCGGCCAGCGACAGTTTTCCGGCCTCGTGCGCGCTGATAAGCAGATGGTCAACGGTCGCCGACAGGGCCGCGGTTGCGAAGGCGCTCAACCACCCGGTGATGCGACGGGTTTCGACAAGACGCGCCAGATCGTAAAGGGCCAGGGAAAAAGCCACCTCACGTTTGAAGCCACGCAGCGACTTCATGAAGTCAGGCTCGCGACCAGCCGTACCCTGCCAACTTTCGCGCGTTTCCGTAATCAGCCTGTCGAGATGTTCAGCGGGATCCGATGACAATGCGCGCCACACGCAATCGGGATATCTGACCGCAATCTCGAACAGATGGGGCGAAAGAGCGAGCGCGGCTAAAAGGGTCTCGCTTGCGGTTGAATTGGCCTCAAGAAATGCCTTGAATTCCTGATGTTCCTCAACCGAACCGACAAGGTCGTCCAGAACGCGCTGACGAGCTTCAGGCGATGGGGCCTTGATCGGCATTTCTGAACCCTTGACCAAATCCGAAAATGCCGCCGCCATATGCCCACCCCGCTACGCGTCCACAAACTCCATCCGTGCGCTCAATCCTGACTGATCATGGTCATTGCAGCAAGTCAGTTCGAGCTGCCCGCCATGCAGGCCCATAATGGCTTTGACGAGGCTCAAGCCCAGCCCGGTTCCGGGTTTGCTGCGGCTTTCATCGAGGCGCACGAAGCGTTTGACAACTTCCTCACGCTTTGCCTCCGGTATGCCTGGCCCGTTATCGTCCACGCGGAGTACCGGGCCGCCCTTGCCCCTCTCCAGCGTGATGACCACGGTGGGATCGGTCGCGGCATCCCCGGCATATTTGATCGCATTGTCGAGCAGGTTACTGATCGCCTGGCCGATCAATTCGCGGTTCCCCGTGATCTTGATATCATCTGCGATGTGCGCCGACAGCGACACGCCGGCTTCCTCGGCGACCGGTTCATAGAGTTCCTCGGCATCGCGAGCGATTTGCGACAGGTCCAGAGGATTCATTTCAGCAACCGCAGACCCGGCTTCGACACGGGAGATCATCAACAGCGCATTGAACGTCCGGATCAGTTGGTCTGATTCGTCAATAATCTCAGCCATCGCGTCACGGTAGGTGTCGAGGTCCCGCGTGTTGGCCAGCGCGGCTTCCGCCTTGTTCCGCAATCGGGTCAGAGGCGTCTTCAGATCATGGGCAATGTTGTCGGAAACCTGGCGCAGTCCCTCGTTGAGCTTCTGGATGCGGCCGAGCATGGTGTTAAGGGACTCCGAGAGACGGTCGAACTCGTCATTCGAACCATCCATCGGCAGACGCTGGCCGAGATCTCCAGCCATGATTTTCTGGGTCGCCTGCGACATGCGGTCGATCCGCCGGAGCGCCCTTCGCCCGACAATGAGCCAGATCAGCAAAGCGCCCACCACCATGATTCCCAGCGCCATGGTCAAAGATCCGCGAACCAGTTCGCGAAACTTCGTTGGCTCTCCCAGGTCGCGTCCGACCAACAGTCGCATGCCGTTTGGAAGAAAAATCACTTCGGCCAGGGCCATGTGGCTGGGCGTGCCCTCCGGTTGATAGAAACGGCGGTATTGGAACGGCCTTTCCGTCCAGCCTTCGGTGTCGAGAATACCGACCTGCAAGCTTTGAACATTGCCCCCGACGACCTTTCCGTCAGACCCGGCGATCGTGTAGAGGTTGGCGCCCGGCTGACGAGACCGGCGGTCCACGTGGCTGACCAGCAGGGTTATGCCGCCCCGACGGTAGAAGCTGCCCAGGACCTTAAGCTCTTCCTCGACCAGCAACCGGGTCTGATGATTGGAAATGGATGAAAACAGCGCCGTCACGTAAACGACGAGAACGACGGCGCTGACCGTGAATAGCGCCAGGTAGAGCGCCGAAAGGCGAACAGCCGTTGTCCGCAGTGCGATCGAAAGGCGGTTCATCGGGGCTCGCTCCCCGGCGCGGTTCCAGTTGACGCCTCAAAGGAAAATCGACCCGATGAGGTCGGGTCGATCATGCGAAGCCGATCAATCCATGGGCGGTCGACCATGCCGGCGTCCCTCTTCAGCCATCGGCCTTGAGGATATAGCCGGCACCGCGGACGGTGCGCAGAAGCGCCTTGTCGAAGCCCTTTTCGATTTTCGACCGCAATCGCGAGATATGGACGTCGATGACGTTTGTCTGCGGGTCGAAATGATAGTCCCAGACGTTCTCCAACAGCATCGTGCGGGTCACGACCTGGCCAGCGTGCTTCATCAGATACTCCAGCAAACGGAATTCGCGCGGTTGGAGCGTAATGCGCTGACCGGCGCGGTGCACTTCATGCGCCAGACGGTCCAGTTCGAGATCGCCGACCCGGTAAACGGTATCGTTGTCCCGCGTCCCTTTGCGACGTCCAAGGACTTCGACACGGGCGAGCAATTCGGAGAATGCATAGGGCTTGGGTAGGTAGTCATCGCCGCCGGCACGCAACCCGGTGACACGATCATCCACCTGACCAAGTGCCGAAAGGATCAAGACGGGCGTATCGATGGATTTTTCGCGCAAGGCGCTGACGATGGACAGGCCATCCCGCTTGGGCAACATCCGGTCAATCACCATGACGTCATAGGTATTCTCTGTCGCCAGATGATAGCCGATGTCACCGTCACTGGCATGGTCGGTGACGATGCCCGCCTCGTTGAAGGCCTTGACCATGTAGGCCGCCGCCTCGAGATCGTCTTCGATAACCAGAATCTTCATGTCGTGCATTCTATGCAAATCTGACATCGAAAAATAGGTCATGAGATCACAGCCGAAAAATCACGGACCGCAGAACGGTCCCCAAAAAGGGAGACAGCGGGTCGATGGGTGACCCGCTGTCTACAGAATCGGGCGGTTGGCCGGGGGCGACAAAGTGACCGCCCACCCGATCTGCATCAACCAACAGCGACGGGAAGTGCTACAAACCTGCTGCTGTCCTGGTTGCTCAACTGAAACAACACCGCCTTACGGCCAGAATCGGTCGCTTCTTTGACCGCAGCGGCGATTTCGGCTGCCGTTTTGACATCGGTATTGTTGACGGAGACGATGACATCGCCCTGCCGCATGCCGCGCTCTGCCGCAACGCTGTCCGGCTCGACGCTCGTGATCATGACGCCAGCACCGCCATCGGCGGGCTTGACGGTCATTCCGAACTCTTCGAGCTTCTCACCGTCATAGGCTTCGCTTGGTACGCCTTCGACAGCCGCTCTGCGCTGTTCCTTGAGCGTTCCGATCTCGACCTTCACCGTCTCGGCCTTGCCATCGCGCCACAGTGTCACGTCGGCAGTGGTGCCGGGCGTGACCTTGGCGATACGCCGAGCAAGCTCTTTGGGATCTTCCACGGCTTCACCATTGACCGCGGTGACAACGTCGCCAGATTTAAGGCCGGCTTTCTCAGCCGGCGAGTCGGCCTGCGGCTCGGAGATCAGCGCGCCTTTGGCCTCGGCAAGGCCCAGCGACTCGGCGATATCTTCCGTCACCGGCTGAATCTGTACGCCCAACCAGCCGCGCTCGATGGTGCCATCGTCAATCAGATCGGTGACCACCTCATTCGCGAGCGACGCCGGGATGGCAAACGCAATTCCGACATTGCCGCCGGACGGCGAGAAGATCGCGGTGTTCACGCCGATGACCTCACCTTCCAGGTTGAAGGTTGGGCCTCCTGAGTTGCCGCGGTTGACGGCAGCATCGACCTGGATGAAGTCATCATAGGGTCCGGCACCGATGTCACGGCCGCGCGCCGATACGATGCCCGCGGTAACAGTTCCACCAAGGCCGAACGGGTTGCCGACGGCAACGACCCAGTCGCCAATGCGCGTATCGTCCTTTTCGTCGAAGGCAACATAGGTGAATTTGCGGTCGTCGTTGACCTTGAGAACGGCCAGATCCGTCCGTGCATCCTTACCGACGAGTTCGGCGTCAAGCTGCGTGCCGTCGTGGAGAATCACTGAGAATTCCCGCCCGTTGTCCACCACGTGGTTGTTGGTGACAATGTAGCCGTCATCGGAGATGAAGAAGCCGGATCCTTGCGATACGGGGTTGGCACGGGGGACATTCGGCATGCGCTCGTTCTGATCGCCACGCTGACCGAAACGGTCACCGAAGGGATTCTGCTTGCCGAATTGGTCAAAGAAGCGGCGCATGGGGCTGTCTTCGGGCAGATTGTCCATGTCTGGGCCGCTGAAGAATTGCGACGAAGCCGGGCGGGCTTCGGTCTTCACGCGAACCGACACCACTGCCGGTGTCACGGCTTCAACGACATCGGCGAAGCCGGGTTCGGCCGGAGCCTGGACCCGAACAGCATCCGCATAGGCGGAATGAATTTTGGCGGGAATACCCGTCGTCAACATGACCGCCGCAAGACCAAAGACGGCCGTCGACGTCAGCAGACCAATGCGGGCAGCGCGAGAACTCGTGGTGGGCATAAATTTGTCCTCTTGTTTGCTTGATGCCCGGGTACCGCGTATCGGCCCGAGTCGATCATCTACAAGAGATAGGAAAGGCCACCTTACCGCTGCCTGTCGAAAGCATGAATTATTTGTAATCTTTGAGATTTGCAGCGCGCCACTTGCGGCCAGGAAATTCACGAAAAAACCTAACCGATTCCGGGCGCACGGAATATCGGCAAACGGAATCAGCAAAGTCCTCTAGCTTTCTGAATTTCTTCGCCTATTCCAAACCGAACCCGCCAAAATCAGCCGGTTGGCTGTGGCTTCATCTACCCATTCACGGCGACGTGGGTGACGACCTTGGAATTGTTTTCCAGCGTTCGGTGAACGGGGCACTTGTCGGCAATTTCCTCAATCTTGCCATGAAGGCTTTCCGGCACCTCACCTTCGATCATAATCCTGCGCTCGAAACGGTCGATTTTGCCGCCGGCGCTCTGCTCGTCTTCAGCACATTCTGCACAATCGGAAGCATGAATTTTGGCGTGCGACACATCGACGGTGATGCGGCCAAGATCGGCCTTTTTGAAGTTGGCGTACATGCGCAGGGTCATTGATGTGCACGCCGCCAGCGCGACCGAGAGGAAATCATAGGGCGACGGACCGGAATCCAGACCACCTACACTGACAGGCTCGTCGGCAAACAGACGGTGACGGCCGGCGTGCACGGTGTTCTGAAACTTGCCTTCCAGCGTTTCGGATACCCGCACCGCTTCAACCGCATCCTCGCCCTGCGGCGTATCGGCACTCAAGTAACGCGCGGCCCATCCGGCGATCATGGATGCCGCAAATGCCGCATCCTCAGCCTTGCTGACCAGATGATCGGCGTTGTCCAGCGATATAAAGCTCTTCGGATGCTTGGCCGCTCCGAAGATCGTTGCCGCGTTCTCGATGCCGACTGTCTGATCGATCGGGGAGTGCAGGACCAGAAGCGCCTTGCGCATGGTCGCGATCCGATCAACGAGAACCGATTCGCGCACATCATCCAGGAATTGGCGGCGGATCTTGAAAGGTCGACCGGCGAGTTGCACAACCGCCTCCCCCTCGCGCTCGACTTCCTCGATCTTGGTGCCAAAATTGTGGATCACATGTTCCGCATCGGCCGGCGCGCCAATCGTGGCAACTGCCTTCACCTCCGGAATATCGCCGGCGACCGCCAGTACGGCAGCTCCGCCAAGAGAATGGCCTATCAGGATGGAAGGAGCCTCGAAATTGTCGCGGAGGTAGGAAACCGCCGACTTCAGGTCCGCCACATTGGAGGAAAAGTTGGTCGATGCGAACTCGCCCTCGCTAGCGCCAAGCCCGGTAAAGTCGAACCGCAAAACGGCGATCCCGGCCCGTGACAGTTCAGCGGCGATGCGTTTTGCTGCGAGGATATCCTTGGTGCAGGTAAAGCAGTGGGCAAACAGCGCATACGCGCGAACAGGACCGGAGGGTATATCCAGCCGGGCCGCCAGCTTTGCGCCGGAATGGCCATCGAAATTTGCCTTGATCGAGGTTGCCGTCATCTTCGCGCTCCTGCTTCGCCTGCCGAGCCGATCCCGGCGGACGGGTGGCACGGTATCAGCTATCGCGATCACGCGTTTGTAAAACTTTGTCGAGTTCGGCTTGTTCATCCGCCGAAAGCAGTGTCGTCGTCGCCAGACGTCGACGCCTTCCGGTGACCATGTAGCCAATGCCGATCGCCAATATGATCAGCGGCATGGCCCAAAGGAGGATCGTCTGTGCCGAAAAGCGTGGTTTGAGAAGCACGAACTCGCCGTAGCGCGAAACTATGTAATCCACGACTTCAGTATCGCTGTCGCCTTCCACAAGACGCTGACGCACGAGGACACGAAGATCCTTGGCCAGTTCGGCGTCGGAATCGTCGATGGATTGATTCTGGCACACCAGGCAGCGCAGTCCCGCGGAGATATCGCGGGCTCGACTTTCCAGCGCCGGATCATCCAGTATTTCGTCGGGGGTAACCGACATCGACGGGCTGATGCCTATGACCAGCGCGGCAAGCGCTGCGGCCAGGATGATCGCAATCCGTCTCACGGCGCGCTGGCAGCAGCAGCCGCTCCCTTCGCCTTGCGGCGCATTGCTGGCGCACCAACCCGCAACCGCCGGTCGGACAGCGAAACGAGACCGCCCAGCGTCATGATGATCGTACCGTACCAGATGAAGGTCACCCAAGGCTTCCACCAGATGCGCACCACCGTTCCGCCGCCCTCGACCTCGTCACCCAGCGCCACATACAGCTGGCTGGGGCCACGGGTGAGGATACCGGCTTCGGTCGTCGGCATTTGGCGCGCCGTGTAGACCCTTTTTGAGGGCGTGATCTCGGCCGTACTACCGTTGTCATGAACAACCGCAAACCGTCCCTGCAACTCGGTGTAGTTGGGTCCCTGGGCCGGCCTCATTTCCACGAAGCGCAATGTGAACGGCCCGGATCTCGCTTCTTCGCCCGGCCTCACTGTCAGCACCGTCTCGGTGGCGAAGACGCTGACGACTACGATGCCAATGACGGTAATGCCAAGGCCGAAATGAGCCATGGCTGTTCCAAAAGCGGATCGCGGCAACCCCTTGAAACGAAGCCAGGCAACGGACGGCGCCACCCTGCCAAGGCCGGCTCGTGTCGCGAGATCCGTCAAGCTCCCGGCCATCAGCCAGACCCCGATGGCTATGCCAAGGGCAGCGAGAACCGGCGCACCGGTGGAGAAATACACGACGGCCAAGGCGACCAGAAGCGCCAATCCGGCCGCGAAATACAGGCGCTGGCAGACCGCCCACAAGTCACCGCGCTTCCACGCCAGCAACGGTCCAAAGGGCACTGCCAGAAGCAAGGGGATCATCAGCGGCCCGAAGGTCAGGTTGAAGAAGGGCGGACCAACCGAGATCTTGGCTCCGGTCACGCCCTCCAGGACCAGGGGATAAAGCGTGCCGACAAGAACAGTCGCCGTGGCCGTTGTAAGAAACAGATTGTTCAGGACCAGCGCCCCCTCGCGCGAAACTGGTGCGAACAGTCCCCCGTGGCTCAAACTCTGAGCACGCAAGGCGAAGAGGAAAAATGCCCCACCGATGAACAAGACAAGGATGGCGAGGATGAACACGCCGCGGGTCGGATCCGTGGCGAAAGCATGGACGGAAGTGAGAACGCCGGATCGCACCAGGAACGTGCCGAGCAATGACAAGGAAAACGTCATGATCGCAAGCAGCACCGTCCATATCTTCAATGCTTCGCGTTTCTCCATCACCAGCGCGGAATGCAACAGCGCCGTACCGGCAAGCCATGGCATGAAGGAAGCGTTCTCGACCGGATCCCAGAACCACCATCCGCCCCATCCGAGCTCGTAATATGCCCAGTAGGAGCCCATGGCGATGCCCGCGGTCAGCGCCGTCCAGGCCGCGAGAGTCCACGGCCTGACCCAGCGGGCCCAGGCAGCATCGATACGACCATCGATCAGGGCGGCAATGGCGAACGAAAAGCAGATCGAAAAACCAACATAGCCGAGGTAGAGCAACGGCGGATGAATAGCGAGACCGATGTCCTGGAGGATTGGATTGAGGTCCCGGCCTTCAAGCGGTGCCGGGTTCAACCGAGCAAACGGGTTGGAGGTCAACAGGACAAACAACAGGAAGGTCGTGATGATCCACGACTGAACTGCCAGGACATTGGCCTTCAGCGGAGCCGGCAAGTTGCCGCCGAAAACCGCCACCAGGGCACTGAAAAAGGCGAGGATCAGGATCCACAGAAGCATGGATCCTTCGTGGTTACCCCAGACTCCCGAAATCTTGTAGATCATCGGTTTCAGCGAATGCGAGTTTTGCCACACATTCGCGACCGAAAAGTCGGACGTCACGTAGGAAACCGTCAGGGCAATGAAGGAAAACAGAAGCAGCGCGAAACAGGTGATCGCTGCCACCGGCGCAAAAGCCATGAGCCCTTCATCAAGGCGCCTGGCACCGATGATCGGCAAAACCGAAGACAACAGGGCCGTGGCGAGAGCAACAATCAGCGCATAGTGGCCGAGTTCGACTATCATAACAGCCTCCTACTCTTCGTTGCCTTGCCAGACACCCATGTCCTTGAGACTGTCGGCCACTTCGCGTGGCATGTAGTTCTCGTCGTGCTTGGCCAGAACCGTGTCGGCGACAAACAGCGAACCACTGTCGCCGAAAGCACCCTCGACAACAACACCCTGCCCCTCGCGAAACAGGTCCGGAAGGATGCCGTTGTAACGAACATCGACACGGTTGGCCGTGTCGGTCACGGCGAAGGAGACGAGGGTTCCCTCCCCGCGGACAACCGACTGGTCTTCGACCAAGCCGCCAAGTCGGATGCGGGTTCCCGGTCCGACATTCTTTTCAGCCACATCAGTCGGCGAATGAAAGTAGACGATCTGGTCCTGCAAGGCGAACAGCACAAGAAGTACCGCTACTGCGATCACGCCAACCCCGCCGGTGATAATGGCCAGTCTCTTCTGTTTGCGTGTCATTGTTGCGTTTCCGTCCTCTCCAGGCCCAGCTCGGCTGCCAGCTTGGTCAGCGCCTGTTGCTGTGACGATCCTTCCGTGAAAACGTCCATCGCCCGTTGCCAGGCGTTGCCGGCCTTTTCGGGGTCTCCCAGAACCATGTAGGACTGGATCAGGCGCAGCCAACCGGCAAGGTCATCCGGATTTTCCTGCAGTTTGGCATCAAGCCCGGTCACCATGCCGACTATCATCTCGCGACGCTCTTCGGGAGACATGGCCATGGCGGCTTCAACGGCCTCTGCATCGGGACCGGTCTGTTCTTCAGTTCCTGCCAGTTGCGCGATCTGCTGACGGACCGGTGGCATCCAAGGTGCATCCGGCGGCGAGGCCGCGGCAATCTGCCGAAACGATTCCAGAGCCTCTTCCGACTTGCCTTCCTGGGCAAGGGCGAGTGCGAGAAAATATGCCGCAAATGGATTGTCCGGCTGAGCGTCCAGAACCGCCTGAAACGCCTTTTGCGCATCGGCCGTCACTATCCCGCCCGCCTGGGCAAAGAGAACCTGGCCGAGACCAGCCTGGCGTGTGACCGATGACCCGAGGAGGCGGATTGCGTTTCGATAGGCGATCTCAGCCTGCCCCAATCGACCAAGTCGTGCATAAATCGGTGCCAGCACGTCCCATCCCCGCCCATCATCGGGATTGCTTGCGAGATGGGTCTCGGCTTCCTTGATCAGCGCCTCGATGTCCTGCCCGTTTTGCGGCTGAGGTGCCGTGTCCAGGCGAGCCGAGAGAGGCTGTGCCGGCAATCCGGGATTTCCGATGGCAATGTAGCCGATGATAGCAACCGCCGGCAGAGCCACGATGACCGCGAGACGACCGAGGCGAAGGTGTCCTGCCGACATCTTTGCCTTTCGGTCTGCCTGTTTCGACGCCTTTATCAGTCGGCGACCGACCTCGGCCCGAGCATATTCGGCTTGTTCACCGGAAATCAGGTTGCTTTCGACGTCGCGGTCGATCTCACGCAACTGGTCGGTGTAGACCTCGATATCGTGGTCCTGCTCCGCGGCGCCGTCACCCTTGCGGCGCGCCAGCGGTACCAGCAATGCGACCGCGACGGCCACCGTCATCAAGGCGGCCAATATCCAAAACATCATGGTATTTGAACAGCTGACCTTCGCGCAGTTTGCTCCCGGCTACAGCAGCCCAAGGCTACTGTTATGCCAGCGCCCTTTGTCTAGGGGAAATCGGGAGACTACACAAGCGGTGTCCAGCTACCGTCGTCGTTGCGGCAGGCGGTCCCGCGTGAACTCACCGAGCGGCCGCCATCATCGATTTTATGGACGTATTGCCTGCAATTCTGCGACCCGACCTGGTATGGCTGGGCGGCGTAAACCTCGCCTGAAATCTGCCCCTGAGCGCTGCGCCATGCGACGATCTGTCCGCTCGGAGCAACTTCGAGAGCCCGGTATTCGGCCTCCAGCGCACGCATTCGGTCCTGTGAGTTGAGGGTGGCTGAAACAGTGGGGTCCATAATGCCGCCATTTAACGCGGCGATAACGGAATTTTTACCGGAGCCGGCGGGTACGAAGGAGTTGAGAACGTCGGACTGACCGGTTTGGGTCGAACAACCGGCCAGCGCCAGCAGCGAAGCGACTATCACGATTCCGGCTTTCATGGCCCTACCCCTTCTGGGTCCATCACACAGATGATTGTCACACATAGTTGCGTATTGTGGCGGTGTTTTGATCATCATGAACAGCAATTGTTAACGAACTGCAATCGGCAACTTCAAGGTCACGCGAAGCCCGCCAAGATTGCTTCGTTTCAGGCGCACGCTGCCCCGGTATTCCTCGGCGATTTCCTTGATGATGGACAGGCCGAGGCCAGTTCCCGGTTTTGATTCGTCTAGACGCCTGCCACGTTTCATGGCTTCCATAAGCTGGTCTTCTGGCATACCCGGCCCGTTGTCATCCACATGGAGTTCAACCCATCGCCGGCCTTCCTCCGATGGGTCTACGGGAAGCACCTCGGCTGAAATGCTGATTCTGTCGTGCGTCCATTTGCCGGCGTTTTCGAGGACGTTGCCGAACAGTTCTTCGACATCGTGCTGCTCCATGGCGAGGTCGGGGACATCTGCAGGAAGCTGAAGGTCGAAGCTGGTATCCGGGTTGAGCCGCTCCATGACACGGACCAGGCGCTCCAGAGCCTGACGGGTATCACACCTGACCAGCACGGAGTTTTGTTGGGCGGCAATGCGGGCCCGGTCGAGATAGTGCTGAACTTGATTTCGCATGGCCGTGGCCTGCTCTTCCACGATCCGCGCCTGATCGGGCTCCATGGCGCGGGTCTCATTGAGCAACACGGCAATCGGCGTTTTCAGCGAATGCGCCAGGTTGCCGACCTGCATGCGGGCGCGTTCGACAATGCGCCGGTTGTTTTCGATCAGGGCGTTGACCTCACCGGTCAAAGGCGCGATTTCACGCGGAAAACTGCCTTCCAGGGCCTCCGTACGGCCGTCACGAATTTCCTCCAGCGAGCGGCGGATGCGGTCCAGCGGACGCAATCCAAAGAGGATGGCGATGGCATTGACCAACAAGCTACCGACCCCGAACAGCACAAGGAACAGGAACAGCTGGCGGGAAAACGAGGACACATCCGTGTCGATATCAGCCTGACTGCCGGTCACGCGAAAACGGGCCACCTCTCCGTTGTCGCCAAGCAGAACCTCCGTTTCCGAGACCAGTACCCTGTTGCCAGCGCTGTCGCTCGATGGATAAACCCGCTCATAGCGGTCGTTGAACGGAGTATTCGACGTATCGGCGATAGCGACTTCCTGACCGCCCAGGGAGACGGAAGACAGTTGCTGTTGATCACCGCCGTCGACGATGTCGACGATCCAGTACCATCCGGAACCCGGTTGCGAGAACCGCAGGTCGCCCAATTGCGGCGTGCCCGACAGTTGGCCGGCCTCAGCAAGAGATATCGAGTTGATGACGTTGTAGAGCTGAGCGCGCAACAGTTCACGGAAACTGCGTTCAGCGCCGTTGCGATAGGCCGTTGAGATGAGCAGTGCCACGACAAAGAGGGCTATGACCGCCCAAACGCTGGCAATTGTGAGAACACGCGCGGTGAGCGAGCGCGGTTGTTTTTCCCTATCCGCCATTGTCCGGAGCCTGGATCCGGTAGCCGAGCCCGCGGACGGTTTCGATCATGTCGACGCCGAGTTTCTTGCGCAGACGCCCCACGAACACTTCGATGGTGTTGGAATCGCGGTCAAAATCCTGATCGTACATGTGTTCGACCAATTCCGTACGAGACACCACCTTGCCAACATGGTGCACGAGGTAGGACAGGAGGCGGAACTCATGGGACGTGAGTTTGAGCGGCGATCCGTCGACGGTCGCCTTGGCGCCTCTCGTGTCGAGCCGCAGGGGGCCGCAGACGATTTCCGATGAAGAGTGCCCCGCCGCGCGGCGAATCAGGGCGCGAATGCGCGCCATTACTTCTTCGACATGAAACGGTTTGGCGACGTAATCGTCGGCCCCGGCATCGATGCCTGCGACCTTGTCACTCCAGCGGTCGCGGGCCGTCAGGATCAGCACCGGCATCGACCGTCCGGCCGCACGCCATTCCTCCAGCACCGTGATGCCGTCCATTTCTGGCAGGCCGATATCGAGAATAACCGCATCGTAGGGCTCGGTTTCGCCAAGGAAATGACCTTCCGATCCGTCATAGGCGCGGTCGACCACATAGCCGGCTTCTTCAAGCGCCTCGGAGACCTGTCGATTGAGGTCCCTGTCGTCTTCGACAACGAGTATTCGCATGGCTTCCGCCCTTATTCTCAGGTCAGGGTTTGGCGTTGACCGTTACCTTGCGCCGGCGCTTGCCGCTCGAATCATTTGCCAGAACAGTGATCTTGCAAACCGGCTGACCGCCGCTCTTGGACACGCTCACCGAAAGCAGTTCACCCTTGGTCTGGGCCAATACGCGACTGACGGCCGCCGAGCAATCAGGCGACCCCTGCGCCTGCGCCACATCACCTTCGGACAGCACAAAAGGCAGCGCAATCAGGCCCATAAGCATTGTTCTTCGTGTTATCGCCTTCATCGTCTTCCTCAAAAGAGCCGGTGCTGCAGTTTGATCGCACGCAACAGTCGGCACTTGGTTCGTCATCCAAATCGGGCCAGCCGATCCTGTATTCTTATGCGGACGTCTGGCTTCTTGTTGAATTCTATCTACACCGGCAAGGCTGAACTGCAAATGAACGCCGCGTTCAGGAAACGCCGACGGCATCAGTCGTCAACCGGTTCAAATGGCCATTCGACGATGTGGTCTTCGTAGTCTTCCGGCTCCAGTCCTGCCTCGGCAATGGTTCGGCCGCGGACGGATACACCGGCCTGGTGCACCGTGTCGCGGTCTCCCGAAAGCAGCGGATGCCACCAATAGAGATCCTTGCCCTCGGCAATCAGCCGGTAGCCACAACTCGGCGGCAGCCATGAGAGCGTTCGCACAGACCGAGGTGTCAGACCGATGCAATCCGCTACCTCCTCAGTGCGGTTGTCATAGTCCTTGCAACGGCAACTGTCCGGATCGAGCAATTTGCAGGCAATATTCGTCCAGGAAATCTCGCCGGTATCCCAGTCTTCCAGCTTGTTGAGGCAGCAGCGGCCGCAGCCATCGCAAAGGCTCTCCCATTGCTCGGCGCTCATGTCCTCAAGCCTGATCGTCTTCCAGAACGGTTGAGTCTGGGTCAGGCCGACATCAGCATCGGCGTTAACGGATTTACCTGAAAGCCTACCTTTTTGTTGCAAATCTTGTCCTTCCGGCCAAAATACAGCAAACAAGCTACCATGAGCGGCCGCTACTGCGGTCGATGTTCGGCGTTTTTTTGAACGCTGCCTGCTGGACAGTCAATAGACGGGAAAAATCGTTGCAGGATCCATTCAATCAGACGAACCGGCCACAGGGACGCCGGAGCCGATTGCTTCGGCTGGATTCGTGGATCGATTCGACAATCTGGTCGGCGGCCGCCGGCTTTGGCGAGCGGTGGGAGGAGATCAACATCTTCTTCCGGCGTTTTCGCGTCCGCGGATACAAGAAAGCCTTTTTCGAAGTCATGGGCGAAGGCCTGACATTGGGAACAGCTGGCGCCGTGCTCATGCTCGCCCTGGCCTTGCCGGCCTTTGAGGAGACCTACGGAAACTGGCGCCAGCAGGACGATTTCGCAGTGACCTTTCTCGACCGCTACGGCAACGAGATCGGCCATCGGGGGATCATCCATGAAGATACCGTCCCCATTGCAGAGCTCCCAGACCACCTGATCAAGTCGGTTCTGGCGACCGAAGACCGCCGCTTTTTCGATCATTTCGGCATCGATGCCATCGGGCTGGCGCGGGCGATGACCGAAAATGTCCGCGCCAATTCGGTCGTTCAGGGCGGGTCGACCATCACGCAGCAGCTTGCGAAGAACCTTTTCCTCACCAATGAGCGAACGATCGAGCGCAAGATCAAGGAGGCTTTCCTGGCGCTTTGGCTCGAGGCCAACTTCTCCAAGAATGATATCCTGCGTCTTTATCTCGACCGCGCCTATATGGGCGGCGGCACGTTCGGGATCGCCGCGGCTGCCCAGTTCTATTTCGGCAAGGATGTCACCGATGTCACCTTGGCTGAAGCGGCAATGCTGGCCGGCCTGTTCAAGGCCCCTGCCCGCTACGCGCCTCACATCAATCTGCCGGCAGCTCGGGCCAGAGCCAATGAGGTTCTGACGAACCTGGTTCAGGGTGACCTGATGACCGAGGGCCAGGTGATCGGCGCCCGCCGCAACCCTGCCGATGTGGTGGACCGAGGCAACACCGATGCTCCCGACTATTTCCTCGACTGGGCTTTCGAGGAAGCAAAGCGCATTGCCGGCGACTTCGAACAACATTCGCTGATTGTTCGCACGACGGTGGACCTGAGTCTGCAAAAGGCCTCCGAGGAAGCGCTTGAACTTGGTTTGCGCCAGCACGGCAAACGCTATGGCGTCGACCAGGGCGCGATCGTCCTGATTGAAAACGGTGGCGCTGTGCGGGCCATGGTCGGCGGTCGCGATTATGGCGAAAGCCAATTCAACCGCGCCACGCGCGCCCTGCGACAACCGGGATCGTCTTTCAAGGTCTATGTTTATGCGACAGCGATGGAGAACGGCTTCACGCCGGAAACCTCGCTGCGCGATGCGCCCATCACCTGGAGGGGCTGGTCGCCGCGCAACTACGGACGCGGTTATTCAGGTCGCGTCAGCCTGACCCGGGCCCTGGTCAAATCCATCAACACGGTGCCCGTGCGCCTTGCGCGTGACCATCTGGGCACGAAGGCAATCGCCGAAACGGCGCAACGCATGGGTGTCGAATCGCCGATCAGGACCGACAAGACGATGCCGCTTGGCACCTCGGAAGTCACGGTACTTGATCAGGCGACAGCCTATTCCGTGCTTCCCTCCGGCGGACTGGAACCCCGCCGCCACGGCATCACGCAGATCATGAATTATTCCGGCGATGTCCTGTATGACCATGCCCGCGACAACCCGGAACGAGAGCGCATTCTGTCCGTTGAAGCCACGGAGGCGATGAACGGCATCATGACGCAGATCCCGGAATGGGGAACCGGTCGGCGCGCCAAGCTCGACGGTATCACCACCGCAGGCAAAACCGGAACGACGCAGGCTTATCGCGACGGCTGGTTCGTTGGCTACACGGGCAATTTCACCGCTGCTGTCTGGTTCGGCAATGACGACTTCACCTCGTCGCGCCGCATGACAGGAGGGTCTCTGCCGGCCATGACGTTCAAGGAACTGATGACGTTTGCTCATCAGGGCGTTGATCTGCGACCGATTCCCGGTTTGGAGCCGGATGAAGGCGATGGCCAAGCAACGGGCACGGGTGTTGCGTCAATCAATATCGATGACGCGGCCGCGGCGCGATCCCGGTTGTTGTCCAAACAGGCAACTGGTCTTCTTCGCGATCTGGCGACCCAGTTCCGGAACGCACCGGAACTTGAGCCGCGGCCAGTTGGCCCGGCCAGATCCGCACAGCTGCGTTCGACCGTTCGCGACTGATTCATGAAGCCACCAGAGTTCAAAGGCACACCATAAGGTGTTTCGCGTCCCGCTTTCGATTGCCATCATCCTGCTTATCGCTTTCGGCGGTGCAACGGCGAGCGCGATCTATGCCTTGAGGGCCACGGTCGGCTTTGGCTCGATCGATATAGGAGAATGGAAGGCTTGGCCAAAGGCGCAGACCGGAAGTGCCGACCCCTACGCCAAGGCGCACCGGGCACGATCCGGGCGACTGCTGCTTGGAGAGGCCGAGGGTCTTGCTTTCGTTGCGGTTACGGACGATGACGGCGGGGAACTGTCGACTGACTGCACCTACAGTATCAGGGGCCTTACTCCCCTCGCCCGGATGTGGACCCTGCATCTGACAGACGGGAATGACCGATTGCTCACAGTCGACCGCCGGTACCCTTCAGCGCTTCATTCGCAAAATGTCCTCAAGGACGATACAGGTGCTTTTGAAATTCAAATCGGCGCTGAAGCCCGGTCGGGCAATTGGATTGCCACCGGCGATGGGAAACAACCTTTCAGGCTTGTTCTGACGTTGTTCGACACGCCCACTGCAAGCAGTTCCAGGTTGATCGACCTTCAGATGCCGGACATTGTCAAATCCGGGTGCGCGGATGGGTAGGCCGCTCTATGTCCTGTGCGCCGGCCTCATCGGCGCCGCCCTGTTGCACATCGTCATCGTGCTGGCCATCCCTCGCTATGCGCAGAGCGATGCGTGGTCGCGCGTTTCGACTTTGGGCGCTGGCGAGTTCTTTCATGTTCTTCGGCCGGGAGAGAACGATCTGACCTCGGCCAATCCGTTCAGCCGGGCGGCGGTTTGTCGGTTCGATATATCCACTGAACCTGTTCGGGTGACCGCCTTTGGCAGCATGCCCTATTGGTCGCTGGCGATCTTTGATCCAGCAGCCAATGAAGTCTACAGCATGAATGACAGGATAGCGGCGGAGGGAGATCTGGACATCGTCATTGTGACGCCGGTGCAGATGATCGGATACCGGAAGACACTTCCGGAATCCATTGCCGAGTCCGTGTTGATAGAATTCCCGGATACGTCAGGCTATCTGGTGCTCAATACGGTCGCTCCCGACGCAAGCTGGGAAACGATCGTCGATGATTTTCTCGGCAACGCGGTTTGCCAGCCGGTTTCGTCCTTTTGAGGACATCCGGCACAGCCCGAGCTAGCGGCCCGTTACGCGTTTTCCGGATGATTTGCTGACGCGATTTTCCGGCTTGCTGCGTTCGTAGCGAACACCGGTAAACATCAGGATCTTGGCGCCGTCGCCTGCCTGAACGAACGTTCTCGGCCGTGGTCGCTTCTTCGCCTTATGCATATGTATGATTTCAGCCATAGGGACATTCCCCGCTTAGGCAGGGTGCCCCGCTCCGGCTATGGTCGAGGCGCCAAGCCTGCTTCATCGATCATGTTGCGCAAAATCGGTACCATCAGTTAGCGCGGCTCATGCCGCTGCGGGCCGTTCGATCCATCGATCGGTCACATCCCGTGCGAACGGCTTGATTCAAACAGCCGATAGTTAACAGTTTGCTAAATAATTGCCTCTAGTTTGAAATACCGTCGAGTCACGCGTGTTCGGGTACAGAGTTTTGGATCGTTTCCGCGACCTGGAGGGTGCCGGTCAGACCGGTCGCAAGGATGCAGCGCTGCTGGCTGCAATCGCCGGATTCGAAGCGCTCGCCTTCCCGACATCACGTGACCAGCGACAATTCTCCAACCTGTTTCTCGGCCTGTTTCCTTACGTCAAGGACGAGACAAGGCGGATGGCTGCCGCGGCTCTTTCGCGCCTGATCGCCCTTCCCGAAAGCATCGCGTGCCATATCGCCGATCAGCCGATCCGAGTGGCTGCACCGTTTCTGGCCTTCAGCTCCTGCGTCAACGACCGGATGCTGCTGCAGGCCATCGCCCGACACGGTGTTTCACATGCTCGCGCGATCTCCCGTCGCAAAGCGCTTTCACCGGCCCTGATTTCGGCTCTCACCGAACTGGACGATCCCGCAGTCCAACGATCGCTTCGCGTCCGCGGGACAATCGAGGCCGTACCAGGTGATACGCCTTCGACCGATGGTCCTGACCGTATGCGCAAAGAGGATGATCTGCGCAGTCGATTGAAAGACATGGCTCTGGCGCACCCACACCGTGAGCGCCACAGGGATGTGGGGCGGTCCAACGGCGTGCTTGGAGAACTGCTCGCCAAACAGGCGCGCGGCCGCAATCCGGTACGCTTTGCGGAATGTCTGGCTTTGGCGCTGCGCACCAATCGGGCGCTTGCCGACCGAATTCTGCTCGATCCATCCGGCGGACAGCTGGCAATTGCATTGCGCACTCTCGAGATCCGGGAATTGCATGCGCTGTCGATTCTAGAAGGTGTGTTTCCGCATCTTGCACAGACTTTGCAGGGCGAACGCCATTCCAGGGTTTTGCTGCAATCGTGCGAGCTCGAGGAGAGCATTCGCAGAGTGGATGCATGGCGCCGAGCCAACGAAGAGGATCGGAAGCCGGAGCTGCAGCCGTTGACCGTCGACACCGCCACAAGGGCTGCCCGAATACCGGCAAGCCGCAGACAACGCGTCAGCGAGCGGCGCGACCGATCTGTCAGGCGGCAGGCGTGATCTCGAGATAGGTTTCGGGACTATCCGTCTCGATCTCCACCACCCAGAAATCAGGATCGAAACCGGCTTCTCGTGCCAACAGGGCATCGATCTCACGTCCCTCACCGGCAACGATGCGAGGTTCGAACTTGCGGTCGCTCGGCTTTTGGGTGTCAAAGAAGCTCTGAGGCGCTGGACCCAACAACGTTTCCAGGCCATCTCGCCGCCGCACGCGGACATAGATCACGCCCGCTTCGGATGCGCCCGAGCGTTCGATGGCTGCAAATCCGCCTTCCTGAAACACCCTGCGAAGCAAGGCCTTGACCCAGAGATCGCTGGTCAATCGCATCGCAGCCACGCCCTCGCTGAGGTTATGCCGGTCACAGAAAACTGCCTGCGTCCACTGGTCGGACCGAGTGCTTACAACAGGTTCAACGCAAAGCAAACGGACACCAAACTCTGGCGGCCGTCAACCGGGACAAAGGCTAGAGCGCCCCGATTTCCTTCAACTTGGCAAGCACAGCCGCATCCGGTTGCCCCGTGACAGGCAACCGATAGTGCTTTTGGAAATGAACGATCGCCGTTCTGGTGCGCTCTCCAACAATGCCGTCAACCACGATATCGGCGTAAGCAATGTTGCTCAGCCCCCGCTGAATGTCGACGACCAGATCGGGCTCGACACCCGGTGCCGGAGACTTCGGCTGAGACTGCTGACCGGCAGCGACCTCTTGCGACCGTGACCAGATCGGCGACGTGGCAGCATCCGGTTCACGAACAGTCGGCCGTGACTGAGGGACGACCACGGAATCGAGATTGGCGATCAAGAGGTGCACCAGCAATTCGCCATCCGGTTCTCCAGTCGGCTCCATTCCCGCTTGAATCTGGTAGAACTGAATGGCTTTGCGGGTCTGGGGTCCCATGACGCCATCGGCGGTCCCTGCATAGATCCCCGCTCGCCGCAGGGCCTGTTGCATCTGGAATACGGTATCGTTGCGAATGGAGGCCACATCCTCGGGAATGCTGGCCGTACTTTGTGGGTCGCTTCGCTCGATCTTGAAAGTGGTCACCCGGCTTTCGGGGACCGGAACCGTTTCCGGTCGGCTTGCGACAGCATTTCGAGGCTGGTCGCGGGTGGCAAACCAGGGTGAAGGATGTTTGCTCGGCTGGTACATCGCGTTCATGGTCACGTAGGTAAACGTGACGCCAACGGCAACAATGCCACCGGCAATCGACGGATGCCGCGATATGGTCGTGCCGATCAGGCGCAAAGCGCCGCCGACAAAGTGCAGGCCGCCCGCAGGTTCAGGCTGTTTGCGCCTGGCCATTGACCTCCTCCGTGCTGTTGTCTGCAACCGTCGCAAGTCGCGGCGGAAACGCATCTTGATCCTGAAAACCGCCGATCGGTTGCTCCGACTCCTCGTCCGGTCCCTCGTTCGGCAAATCGACGGTGACCGTTGTACCCACACCGGGGCTGCTTTCAATGGAGAAACGGCCGTGATGCAGCGCCACTAGCCCCTTCACCAGGCTCAATCCAAGCCCGGTCCCCTCATATTGCCGCGCATTGTGAGCCTGCACCTGAACGAAAGGCGCTCCGACCTTTTTCAGATCCTCCTCGCTCATGCCAATCCCGGTGTCAGACACGCTGATCCGGGTGTATCCATCAAGGTCTGATCCGTCGACGGTGACCACTCCGCCCTCGTCGGTGAATTTGATCGCATTGGCGATCAGATTGATCAGAATCTGTTGAACCGCACGGCGACAGGCGGTCAGTTCCTCATGCCCCTTGGCAACTCGAGTCGTCAAAACGATGTTCTTGTCCTTCGCCTGCTGGCTGAGCATCGCTTCACAGTCGCGAAAGGCTTCGCGCATGTCGAACGGTTCGAGGTTCAGCTCGTAACGCCCTGCATCGATCTTGCTCAGATCGAGCATGGAATTGATCACCGCCAGCAGGTGCTGCCCGGACTGCCGGATCAGGCCGACATATTCTGCCTGGCTGTCGTCGAGCGGTTGACTGCAATACTCGCTGGTCAGGATGTCCGAGAAACCCAAAATGGCGTTTAGCGGCGTCCGAAGCTCATGGCTGACGGCCGCAAGGAACCGTGTTTTCGCTTCGTTGGCAGCTTCTGCTTCGACAACCTTGCGCACATAAGAACGGCGCAGCTCGATCTCCGACGTGATATCGCGGGACTGGGCAATAAATCCATCAAAGCGGCCGTCTTCGTCGCGCAGGGCAGCGAGCTGCGTTGACCAATGGCGAAACTGATCGGCATCCGCATCACCAGCCTGGCTGCGCAGGCGCACGATCAGCGACACTGTTTCTGCGCCGGTTCTCAGTCGGTCGACACCTTGCAGGAACTGTAGGCGATCGGAGACATGAATATGGTCGACAAAACTACCACCCGACAGATCACCGACATACTTCAACAGCTGAGCGGCATCGGATCCGTGGATGCAC
Organism: Hoeflea sp.; assembly: GCA_965228435.1. Lineage (GTDB taxonomy): Bacteria > Pseudomonadota > Alphaproteobacteria > Rhizobiales > Rhizobiaceae > Hoeflea_A. The sequence goes on from OZ245818.1 coordinate 7,489,539, forward strand.
TTCAGGTCTGCCTTGTCGTCATGGAAGGTCACCAGGCCGGGAAGCCGGTCCAGCATGCCATTAGCCTGTGATGTGTGCGGGTCGGCGGTCGGTGTTTCACGTTCCTGCCGACCCCCGAGAACGAACATGCCGTAGAGCGCCAGCAGCGCTACCACCAAGGCAGGGCCGGCCGGACCGGCCGGAAGAACATCGCGCGGGGCCAGGCCTTCGGCGATCGCAACCGCTACAAAAACCGCCAGCATCGCCGCAAGGCCGGTGACCACGGATTTGCGATTGCGGCCCAGCAGAAAGGCCTCCGTAGGAAGGATCACTGTCCACGCCAAAAAGGGCGAAGCGAGACCACCAGTGAAGAACGCCAGTGCTGCAATACCAATCGAAGCAGACCCAAGAGCCAGCCCCGCGGTCAGGCGACCGTAGCCCGTCCGCGCCAGTATTCCGATCAGCAACATGGGAATGGCGGAAACGACGAGCACGATGGGTACCAGCTGCGCCAATCCAAAATAGGAAAGCAGCATGCTGGGAAGAACCGTTAGAAAGAGCATCGCCGCGACCAGCAGCCGTGCCAGGAGTTCCGCCTGCCCGGTCCGCTCATCTTCATCGCGCACATCGCGATTGACCCAGGTCGAGGTGACCTGGCGGAAAATTCCCGCAATGTCCTTTAAAAAATTGCTCTTAACCCTGATGGCCACGCGTGACTCAATACACTTGTTGTTCCGGCGTCGGCAGATTCGCAAAACCAACTTAAAGAATAGATAAAGCCACCGACCAAACCGGGCGATTTCGAGGATTTCTCGGCTCGCCGAAACACTCGGCGCGTCGCATCGTCGATTGTGGTTAATGCCCCGTGACCGGCCTTACCGGCGGGCAAGACATTCTTCACAAATTTGCTGTCTGATACCCATGCAATCTGCTCGTTACGGCGCGCGCGGCGCCAATCCGGGAAATCTTCATGCGATTCGTGTTCAAGGCCGTCTTCTGGTTTACGCTTGTCCTGCTATTGCTCCCGGAAGAAGCGTTGCATCGGCCTTCGGGCAACAACCAACCGGCCACCGATGTCGAGCTCCTGACCTCAACCGTGGGGCACCAGGATGCCCTGGCACGCATCACCCGGATCTGTGCCGATCAACCAGACCTTTGCCGCCAGACTGCCAAGGCCCTGTCGACCATTGATATCGATACCGAAGCCGGCGCGCGAATGGCGCTGGCAATGCTGCTCGCGGCTGCAAAGGAAACACGCCTGACACCCACGCAATAATGCGCATTGAAGGTTCGGCTTTTTTTCGTGCTTTGCCACGTTAGTTTTCCTATATCGATGCGGTGTGGGAATAGTGAGGAAGAAGATGGCTTCTCTCGAGCAGATCGTCGAAGATTTCGAGTTCCTGGAGGACTGGGAAGACCGTTACAGATACGTCATCGAGCTTGGTCGCACGCTGGACGAGATGCCGGAAAGCGACAAGACAGAAGCCAACAAGGTGCAGGGCTGCGTCAGCCAGGTATGGCTGACTTATTCGGTCGACCCGGTCGATCCTGAGGACCCGATCCTACACTTCAAGGGCGATTCCGATGCGCACATCGTCCGCGGTCTTGTGGCGATCATGCTCGCGGCGTGTTCAGGGCAAAAGGCCTCCCAGGTCGCCAGCTTCGATGAAAATGCGTTGTTCGCCCGCCTCGGGCTGATCGAGCACCTGACACCACAGCGCGCCAACGGGCTGCGGTCCATGGTCAAACGTATCAAGGCTGAAGCGGCCGCTTCACTGGCGAGGCCTGCCGTTTCCTGACTTTTTCAGCCGTGCCGCCAGATGGCACAAATCGCGCTCCCCCCTTGCCATCTTTTTTCGACCCAATCCAAATGATGGCATCGACGGAGGGAGGTATTCATGCGTGTAGCCATCACAGGCGCAGCAACCGGAATCGGCGCTGCGGTCGCTTCAAAACTGAAATCCGAGGGCGCCGAAATAGTCGCTTTCGATGTGACCCGTCCTGCGAACAATGTTGATCGATGGGTTGAGGTCGACCTCTCCGACGCCGCCGCGACAGAAACAGCGACTGCCTCGGTCGAAGGACCATTCGACGCACTCATCAACAACGCCGGGTTGCCTCCCAGAGAAGGGCTGAATGAGCTGATCCTTGCAGTCAACTATTTCGGGCTCGTGCGGATCACCGAGGCCTTGCTTGACCGGCTTTCGCCGGGTGCTTCGATCGTCAATACCGCGTCGCGTGCGGGCGCCATGTGGCGTGAAAACCTGGAACAGGTAAAACGGTTGATGGCCCTGGAAAGTCAATCGTCCCTTGCCGGTTTCATAGAAGCTGAGACTATCGACCACGTGCGAGCCTACGACCTGTCCAAGGAAGCGGTGATCGTCTGGTCGATGGGGCAATGCGAACGGCTGATCGAACGGGATTTGCGCGTCAATACAGTCAGTCCAGCTGCAGTTTCGACCGGCATTCTGGATGACTTCAAAGCAGCCTTTGGCGAACGGGCGGCAAAGGGCATTGCGCGTGCGGGTCGCCCCGGCACCGCCAAGGAAATAGCCGAGGCGATCTGCTTCCTTGCCGGCCCCGAGAGCCGATGGATCAAGGGGATCGACCTGTCAGTCGATGGCGGCATGACGGCGATGGCCATGAGCGACCGCCTGCAACTCAGTGGCTGACCACCGGGGCGCCACAATCGGAATATTGCTGAAGGGCTTGGTTGACTGCCTCCACTGCTTCAGCCAGGGCGGCCAGGTAATCCTTCGCGAACTCGACATGATCCTTGTAGGTGCGGGGCCACAAAATCGACAGCGCCCCAAAGGGCCGGCCATCCTGCAACAGAGGAAGAGCGATTGCCGCGAGGCCATCGTCGAGCACGGTTTCGCCCAGATAACTTGTCAACCTGACACCGTAGCCGCGCTCCCGGGTGATCCTTGTCTCCTCCATGTACGCTTCAAGGCTGAGATTGAACCGGGCCAGTCCCCAGATCCGGTCGCCCATTGTTGCCCTGTGATAATGCGCAATGGCCTCCTCCTCCATTGAGGCGAGGCAGATCATACCGCTTGCGGCGCCAAAGATGTTGAGCTTGCGGTTGACCAGTCCACGGTAGAGGTGAAACGGGCTGAGCGGTCGCGTCGAGTCGACGATGCGCATGCAGTTGGCATCGACGAGGTGGATGTCAGAAGGCCAGCCAATCGAGCGCGTGAGTTCTATCGCATGGGGCATGGCCACATCGACAAGCACCGTGAGCTCGGGTGGTACGGGCTCTCCGGCACTGGCCGGCAAGGTGATGTTGATGCGGTAGCGCTTGTCGGAAAGCGAACGGCGGACCATTCGCCGATTGATCAGCGTCGCGAGCAAGCGGCGGATGGTCGATTTCGGCAAACCGCTTTCCCGATGCAGATCCGCCAGCGAACTGGCGCCGTTGCGAGCCAGCACCTCGAGAAGTGTAATCCCTCGGTCCAGCGACCGGTTCTGTAATTTTGCCACGCAAGCCTCCCATTTTCAGTGTGCCACTCTGCGGCACGTTTAGCCAGTTCACGTTGCGCTGACCCAATGGCTCGGGCAGGCTTCATGGGCATTCAGGAGGAATGCATCGGGAGGAATACGGTGCTTTTTGCAGTAAACCGACTGGCGGAGCTGTTCGCTGCCGCACTGGCCGTTTTCGCGATCTACGTTGCCGGTTTTGGCGTGTTCGACACCATTGTGGTCTACGGGGTCACGGTGCTCCTCGGAGCCATTGTCGGCTTTCTGATCCTCGCATCCCGTGCGTTGGAAACGGCAGCATCCGGCGAACATGGCTGGCGCAAGAAAGCCGAAAGCGTCGCCGATCTCGTTCTCCTGGTCGTGTTCGCGCTGCTGATCTGGCGTTGGTCCGGCATCATGCTGGAACAGGAAGAATTCTTTATCGACATTTCACAAACCGACATGGCGCTGGCCTGGGTTGCTTTCGCGCTGATCGGTTATCTGACCTGGCGCCATTTCGGCTTGCCGATGGCACTGGTGTTCCTTGGCATCATTGCCTACGCACTTTTGCCGCACAGCGTCGGCGGAGCCGGTCTGGACTGGACCAGCATCGCGGATCGGCAATGGTTCACGACCGATGGGGTATTCGGCCGGCCTGTTCAGGTTGTCTCAACCGTGGTTCTCATCTTCATCGTGTTCGGGGCGATCCTGCAGGCATCCGGTGCCGGCGCTATCCTGTTGAAGATCGCCTTTTCGGCGACCGGGCGCTTTGCCGGAGGGCCGGCGCACGCCTCGATCCTGGGTTCGGCTCTCTTCGGCACGATGTCGGGAGCGGCGGTCGCCAACGTGGTCTCAACCGGCATCTTCACCATCCCCATCATCAAGAAAGCCGGCTTCAGAGCGAAATTCGCCGGCGGCGTGGAAGCAGCCGCTTCCACCGGCGGGCAAATCATGCCACCCGTCATGGGCGTCGTCGCCTTCATCATGGCTGACGTTACCGCCATTCCCTACCTGCAAATCGTAGTCGCTGCGATCCTGCCGGCCGTTTTCTACTATCTGAGTCTGTTTCTCGTCGTGCTCGTCGAATCGCGCCAGCAGAATGTCGGCGCAACGCCACCCGAGCAGCGTGAGAAGATCACCGGCTCCGACTGGCTGAAGAGCCTCGCATTCTGGGTCCCTCTGGCCATCATCGTTGGTGTGCTTCTGACCGGGCGTACGCCGCAGAATGCCGGATACTACGCGATGATTGCCGCGGTGGTGCTGTGCCTGGTTCTTTTCCCGGAATTCCGCCATCCAAAAAAATGGTGGGAAGCGCTTGTCAGCGCGGGCCGCACATCGGCCAACCTCATGATCATTGTCGCGTCGGTCGGCGTGGTCATTGGCATCGTCAACATGACAGGTATCGGACTGGCTTTCGCCGACGCCATTCGATCCACGTCAGGCGGGCATCTGTTTTTCGCGCTTGTCCTGGTGATGATCGGGTGTCTGGTCATGGGCATGGGCGTCCCGTCGGTCACCGCCTATCTCATTCTTGCGCTGGTGATGGGTCCCGTGCTCGAAAATCTCGGCATTCCGAAGATCGCCGCCCATATGTTCATGGTCTATTTCGGCGTGCTGTCAGTGGTGACACCTCCCGTCGCGCTTGCGGCTTTTGCCGCCGCTCCGATCGCCGGGGCGAAACCCATGGAAACCGCATTTGAGGCCGTGCGGTTGTCGATCGCCGGATTCATTATCCCATTCGTCTTCGTCTACAATCCGGAAATCCTCATCATCGACGGTTTCACCATCACCGGTCTCATCTGGTCGATCGTTTCCTTCGTGCTTGCGACCTGGCTGATTGCAACCGGTTTGGCGCGCTACGAAGCGGCACCACTACCCGCATGGGAAAGCGTCCTGCGCGTTGTTCTGGCCATTGCCATCCTGACGCCCGACCGGCTGTCGACACTGGTAGCCGGCGCCATCGCCATCGCGCTCGTGGCATTTCACAACACCCGAAATTCTCAACCGAAAATAGCTTCCAACAACTGATCCAAGGGAGGAACCCGTTATGAAGCAGATGTCCAAACTGGCGCTCGCCGCCGTCGCCTCGATTGCGCTCAGCGCACCGGCGATCGCCCAAGAGAAATTGCGAATGGCGACCATCGCGCCGGGCTCGTCGGCCTATCTTGTCATGACGACGATGGCATCGGCCGTCAACGACGCTCAAGACGATGTGGAAATCTCGGTTGATGCAACCGGCGCGGCCACCAAGCACATTGTCGAAATGGCACAGGGAAAGCTCGACGTCGTGATGACCTCGCCGGCCGTGTATCACTTCATGAAGAACGGCACGCGCATGTATCAGAAGCTGAGCGCTGCGCCGGAATTGTCCAAAAATGTCGGCTTGATCTACTGGTTTCCCTACGGCGCCTACCATGTGCTGGCCTATTCGGACAGTGGCATCTCCAAACTCGAAGACCTGCGTGGCAAGAAGGTCTTTCTCGGACCGCCCGGTGGCGGTGCCTGGGCCGCTGCTCAACAGTGGATTCAGGCAACAACCGGCATGGAACCGGGCAAGGACTTCGAAAACGTCAAGGCCTCATGGGGCGCCGCTCTGCAGGGCTTCCAGGACCGTCAGTTCGATGTCTATGTCAACGGCGGCATCCCGCCCTTCCCACAGGTCGAGCAATTGGCGCTCACCAGCGATCTCAACGTGATCGGCCTCAACAAGGATGAAGTCGACAACGCAACCGAGGACATGCTGAAGCCGACCAAGGTGCTCGGCCGCAAGCTCGATATGATTCCGGCCGGTATTTATGGCGAGAAGGTCTCGTCCGACGGCGACACCTATACGCTGGGTGCGACTGTGGGCGTGGTTGCGCGCATGGATCTGTCCGAGGACGCGGTTTACAAGCTCACCAAGGCTTTCTGGGAGAACATTGATGGCGTCCGGGCCAATGCACCGTTCATGGAGCGCGTTCGGCTGGAGGATGCACTGGCAGCGACAAACATCAAGCTGCACCCCGGCGCTCTGAAGTACTATGAGGAAATCGGCGTCGAAATCCCCGAGGAAATGAAATAAGTACGAACGCTGAGCCGGGTCGCGTGGTGCGGCCCGGCCGGATTTGAGGGAGCCGCCGGTGACGCGCAAGACCAAGAACATATTGTTCATCATGTATGACCAGTTGCGCTTTGATTATCTGAGCTGCGCCGGCCACCCCTTCCTCGAGACGCCCAACATGGACCGCCTTGCGGCCAGGGGCGTGCGGTTTTCGCGCTGCTATGTTCAGTCTCCGATCTGCGGCGCCTCGCGCATGAGTTTCTATACCGGCCGCTACGTTCACAGCCATGGCGCGGCCTGGAACAATTTTCCGTTGAAGGTGGGCGAGCAGACGATCGGCGATCATCTGAGGCGATCCGGCATGGATGCGTGGCTGATCGGCAAGACCCATATGAAAGCCGACGAAGAGGGCATGGAACGCCTGGGGATATCGTCGGACGGGGTCATCGGCGCGCGGGTGTCGGAATGCGGATTCGACATCCATGTTCGCGACGACGGGTTATGGGGTCAGGGTCCTGACGGCTTTTACGATCAGCGCCGCTCGCCCTACAACGAATACCTGAAATCGAAGGGCTACGAGAGCGAGAATCCGTGGCACGATTATGCCAATTCGGGTGTCGAGGACGACGGCGACATCGCTTCCGGCTGGTTGATGAAACATGCCGACAAACCGGCCAATATCCGCAACGAGGATTCCGAAACGCCATGGCTGACGTCGCGGATGATCGAGTTTCTCGAAGAACGCCAAGGCAGCGACAAACCGTGGCTTTGCCATCTTTCCTATATCAAGCCGCACTGGCCCTATATCGTTCCGGCTCCGTATCACAACCTGTACGGACGCAATCAGATCTTGCCGCCGGTTCGACACCCGAAAGAGCGGGAGAACCCTCACCCGGTTTATGCGGCCTACATGAACAACGCCATCGGTCAGGCCTTCCGGCGTGACGAAGTGCGCGAGGCGGTCATCCCGGCCTATATGGGCCTGATCAAGCAATGCGACGACGAGCTTGGCCGGTTGCTGGATTACCTGGAGCAGTCCGGACAGATGGACGACACGATGATTGTCCTGACATCCGACCACGGCGATTATCTTGGAGATCACTGGCTGGGTGAAAAAGACCTGTTTCACGAACAGTCCGTAAAGGTTCCCCTGATTGTCTACGACCCCTCAGCGGACGCCGATTCCAACCGAGGAACCGTCAATGACGATCTCATCGAAAGCATCGATCTTGCTGCCACCTTTGTTGAGGCAGCTGGTGGGACGGTGCCTGGCCACATTCTCGAAGGACGGTCGCTGATGCCGCTGTTGCGCGGCGAACGGCCGGAGGAATGGCGAGACTTCACCATCAGCGAATTCGACTACTCCGCGACCCCGATGGCCATCGGCCTTGGAGTGCAGCCGCGTGACGCGCGGTTGTTCATGGTCGCCGATAAACGCTGGAAATTCATGCACGCGGAGGGCGGCTTCCGGCCGATGCTGTTCGACATGCAGGAGGATCCGGACGAATTCGACGATCTCGGCAACAGCTCCGAACACGAGGCTATCATCGACATGATGTATGAGCGCCTGGGCCGCTGGGCGCGGCGCATGTCGCAACGCACGACCCGTTCGGACGCCGCGATCATAGCGGGACGCGGCCTGTCACGGAGAAAGGGCATTCTCCTGGGCCTTTACGACGGAACCGAAGTCGACCCCGAACTCTCCGACAAGTATCGCGGCAAGGCCAGTGGTGCTTTCGCCGGGCGTGGATCGCTGGAGTAAGTCATGAGCGCTCACCCGTCTCTGACGGCCCATTCCCATGAGTTTCGCAAGGACGTCGTCGAGCTGGCGCCAAACGTTTACACCGCCGTGGGGTATGCAGCTTCGAATGTGCACTTTCTCGTCGGCGCGGACAGTGTGGTCGTAATCGATACGACCGAAACGACCAAGGCCGCCGAAAACATATTTGCGGAGCTTCGGCGCATTACCGATCTGCCGGTGCAGACCATCATCTACACCCACTCGCATCGGGATCACATATCCGGCGCCAGCGTGTTCGCCGGTGATGGAAACCCCGAAATCATCGCCAGTCATCTGTTCTCCTCCGATCTCGTGAATGTCGACAATTCAAGGCCGGGCCCCGGCAAGGCGTTGATGGATCGCACGCGACGCCAGTTTGGCATGGGGCTGTCGTTTCCGGACGAGAGGGTCAATCTCGGCTGCGGGCCGGGTGATCGCCCCATGGAAGGGATGGGAGCCGGGTTCTTACCGCCAACGCTGCTCATCGAAGATGAAAGGATGAAACTCCAGCGATCCGGTTTTGATCTTGAGCTCGTTCATGCGCCCGGAGAGACGCCGGACCATCTGGTTGTGTGGCTGGCCGACCAAGGGATCCTGATCTGCGGCGACAACTTCTACAAGTCGTTTCCCAATCTCTACGCCATTCGCGGAACGCCCTACCGCGATTTCGATGCCTGGGCTAACACCTTGGACCTGCTGAAAGGGTTCGAGGCCGAAATTCTTGCGCCGGGACATTCCCGCCCGGTGCGCGGCAAAGAGGCCGTTGAAGAGGTGCTGAGCGATTACCGGGACGCTATTCGCCACGTGATTGCCGAGACGGCAGCGGGAATCAATGGTGGGCGCTCTCCGGACGAGCTGGCTCACACGGTCACACTGCCAGACCAACTTGCTTCAAAACCGCATCTGACCGAATTCTACGGCAAGGTTGCCTGGGCGGTGCGGGCCTATTTTTCCGGCACGCTCGGATGGTTCGATGGCAATCCGACCAATCTCAATCGCATGGCTCCTCGGGATGAAGCCGATCGGATCATCCGCCTCGCCGGCGGCTCCGATCGCGTCCTGAAGGCGGCGCAAGATGCTTTGGCGGATGGTGATCTCCAATGGTCACTGGAACTCAGCGATCGTCTGATTGTTGCCGGGCAGGCAGCAGAAGAGGCGCGCGCTCTCAAGATCGAGGGACTGCGACGTCTGGCCGATCAGGAGATCAACGCCACCGCCAGAAACTACTATCTTGTCTACGCCAAGGAACTGGACGAACAGGCCCGCGAAGGGTGATTTCATGAAACTGAAAGTAACACGCATGTGAGCGCGCAAACGCCCAATCAGCGGTCTCGGGTAGTGATCATCGGCGGTGGGCCGGCAGGCCTGCTGCTTTCCCACATGCTCGATCTCATTGGCATCGACAACATCGTGCTCGAGCGGCAAAGCAAGGCCCACGTTCTGTCGCGCATTCGTGCCGGGGTGCTGGAGGCAGGCTCGGTCAAGCTGTTGCGTGACCTTGGCCTCGGCGAGCGCATGGACCGGGATGGAAAGCCGAAGGACGGCACCGCGATCGTCTGGCAGGACAAGCCGGATTTCTTCATCGACACCGCGCGATGGACCGGCAAACAGATGATGGCCTGGGGCCAGACCGCGATCACCGAAGACCTCTATGCCGCGCGCGAAAGAGACGGCGGCAACATCGTCAATGAGGCACGGGACGTGGCGCTCCATGATATCGACAGCGGCGACCCGTACGTCACTTATGTGCATGAGGGCAAAGCCTGCCGGGTCGATTGCGACTTCATCGCCGGCTGCGACGGTTTCCACGGTCCAAGCCGACAGGCCATTCCAGCCAGTGTGCTCAGAACCTTTGAACGAACCTACCCGTTCGGCTGGCTTGGCATCATGGTCGAGCGACCTCCGTTGGAAGACTTCATTTACGCCTATCACGAAAAAGGCTTCGCGCTCGCCGCGCAGCGCAATCCGATGCTGTCGCGCTACTACGTCCAGGTTGATATCGACGACGATATCGCCGACTGGCCCGACGACCGCTTCTGGCAGACCTTTCTCGATCGATTTCCGCCTCAACTCGGATCAAAGGTCGTGACCGGACCGTCGATCGAAAAGTCGATTGCGCCACTGCGTTCCTTCGTCGCCGAGCCGATGCGCCATGGTCGCCTGCTGCTGGCCGGCGATGCAGCCCATATCGTGCCGCCAACCGGCGCAAAAGGCCTGAATCTGGCGTTTTCCGATGTGTATTATCTGTCACGGGCGCTGGAACGTCATTACAAGGCCAGGGACGATCACTATCTGGACTCTTATTCTGAGATGACGCTGAGACGGGTCTGGAGTGCCGAGAACCTGTCCTGGCGGCTGACCAAGCTGCTGCACGTTTTTCCGGGCGAGGACCCGTTCGACCAGAAGATCCGGCAGAACGACTACGATGTGTTGTTGACATCGGAGCCAGCGCAGCAGGCGCTGGCCTACGAATATATCGGCCTGCCCTTCGAGGATTGAAGGATTCGGACTACGCGCCTTCCGGATCGTAAATGTAACCGATGCCGCGCACGGTGCGGATAATGGAAGGTTTCTCCGGATTCCGTTCGATCTTTCGCCGCAGTCTTGAAATGCGAATATCGATGCTGCGGTCAAACGGATCCCAGGTTCGGTCGTGGGCCTGTTCGAGAATCTGATCTCTGTTGAGCACACGCCCCTTGTTTTCGGCGAAGGCCTTGAGCAGGCTGAACTCCATCGCTGTCAACGGGATTTCCGCGCCGTCGGGGCCGTGCATCTTCGCCGCTTCGATATCAAGCGTGAAGTCGCCGAACTTGGCACTCCCTGGCGTTTCCTTTTCGCCCTTTTGCTGATCGCCGCTGCTGCGCCGACGCAGCACCGCCTTCACCCGTGCTTCCAATTCGCGCAGATCGACGGGTTTGCCGAGATAGTCGTCGGCCCCCATCTCCAGGCCAATGATGCGATCGACCACCTCGCCGGCGGCTGTCAGCATCACCACCGGTGTCTGGTCGTCGATCCGCAGCGACCTCAGCGTCGTAAGGCCGTCCTCGCGGGGCATGTTGATATCCAGTATGATCAGATCGATGGGATTGACCGACAGGATGGTGCGCAATTCCTCGCTGTTGGCAGCAGCGGAAACCTTGAAGCCGCGTTTTCCGAGGTATTCCTGCACCATCTCGCGGACGTCGAGCTCATCGTCGCAGACCAGGATGTGAAAGTGACTGTTTTCCATTTATGCTTCGACTTTGTCATTCAGCAGCCCGTAGGCCAATTCGCGTAGCTCCGCCGGCGACACGGGTTTCTCTAGATAGGGCCGCTTGGATTCCTGCAGCAAGCTCTGCGATGAAGCGCCCATTGTATCGCCGGTAATGAAGGCGGTTCGATCCAGAATGCTGGGATACTCGTCCCGAACGATTTCATAAAGTCCCCGGCCATCCAGTTCCGGCATGTTCAAGTCGCTGAGCAGCAGATCGTATCGGTTGCTCGATAGCAGCTCGACGGCCTCGACTCCCGAATGGGCGAGGTCGACGCGAAATCCCTCCTTCTTGAGGATTTCAGCAATCAGTTCCGCCACTTCCAATTCATCGTCCACGACCAGAACGGTCGTGTTTACCTGATGACGCACAGTTTCGTCTTCATCCGGACTGCTTTCATTGCTGCCCAACGTCATCGGCAGGGAGATGCCGAAACGGCTGCCGTCCTGCCAATCGGAATCGACCCAGATCTGTCCGCCATGCGAATGAATGATGCGATGACAGAATGCCAGCCCGATACCGGTTCCATCGCCTACATCCTTTGTCGTGAAGAACGGTTCGAAAATGCGGGCCATGATGTTTTGCGGAATACCGGGCCCATTGTCGGTGACAAAAATCTCGACGGAATCGCCAAGTTTGTTTTGGCGTGTCGAAACGGTTATCCGGTCGCCCTTCCCGGTCGCGGATATGGCATGTTCGGCATTGATGATGAGATTGATGATGACCTGGGTGATCTGGTCCGCATCGACGACGATTTCCGGCAGATCGTTCGCGAGGTCGCACGCGATCTCGAAGCTCTCACCCTTGCTGCCATATCCGGCGACATCGACCGCGGTGGAGATGACCGCATTGATATCGGTGCTTTCCATTTTGGCGGGTTGCTGGCGGGCCATTGCCAGGAATGTCTTGACGATCTTGGCACAGCGTTCGGCGGCGTTGCTGATCTTTTCGACCCGTTTCAATGTCCCCGAGTCGCCGGTTTCCTCGCGCAGCATCAGCGAGTGTCCGACGACGATGGACAACGGGTTGTTCAGTTCGTGTGCCACGCCCGCGAGCAGTTCGCCAAGCGCCGACATCTTCTCGTTCTGAAACAGCATCTCGCGCTGGCTCGACAGTTCTTCCTGCAGCGCCATTTCATCGGTCAGATCGCGTGTGTTGGAGACGATCACCCGTTGCCCCCTGAACTCGATCAGCCGCGCGGAAATGGCACCCCAGAACGGCTCGCCTCTTGCGTTTCTCAGCCTGACCTTGTGCTCGTTGACCCATCCCCTCTCGTGCAGCTTCTTGAGGTATTTTTCCCGTTCCTCCGCGTCGACATAGTACGATGTCGCGAAGTCGACGGCGCCGAACAGCGCCGTTGTCTCGGGGCTCCGGAACAGCAACTTACCGGTATCGGCCTCGGTCATCTGCACCGGCACCGGACAGGCCTCCAGGACCTGCCGGATCATGGCTTCGGCTTCTTTTTGTCCGGTCAGATCGATCGTCGTGCTGACGACAACATCTTCGCCCTTGTATTCGGCAATGCGGCCGTAGGCTGCCGCTGGAAACGGTTTGCCGTCTCCATTGATAAGTGTCAGTTTGTAGTCGTCCACCCAGCCATCGGCGAGCAGCGCGGTGATGTAGTCGGCACGATCTCCGACACCGAGATAATATTCGTTGGCGTTTTTCACCTTGCCGAACAAATCGATCGCCGCCGGTGACCGATAGAGTATTTCGCCATCGCCCACGCGGGCCATGATCACAGCCGCCGGGCTTGCTTCCAGCACCTGGCGGATCAGGAGATCACCATCGCGTTCGGCAGCCTCGGCGAGTGTCTTGTCGGTGATGTCGGTGCGGGTGACGACAAAGCCGCCCAGTTTTGTCGGGTGAACGGAAACCAGGTAATGGGTGCCGTCCGTGTGAACCAGTTCGTAGTCCTGGATGTATTCGATGCCGTTCTTGACCCGATCGGATATCCATTCGTCTTCACGTCCGACGGCGTCGGCGTAAATGCCACGGCGCGCCGTCTCCCGCATCAGGATTTCCCAATCCAGTCCCGGCTCAAGCAGATCGGCAACCGCGTGGTTCATTTCACGGTAGCTGTTGTTGAACATGACCAGACGGCCATCTTCGTCATAGAGCGCAAAGCCCTCGGATAGCGATTCAATGGCGTCGCGCAACATATCGCGCGCCTTCAGCGTATCCTCCTCGTACTCGTCACGGTCGGTCAGATCCTGGATCGCTGAGACCGCCACGGGAGCGCCCTTGTACTCCCCGAGAACAGCGCAACCGTTGACCCAGACATCGCGCCCGGCCTCGGACTTGGTCTTGACCGGGTAGTTCTGGATCATCCCCTTCACTTGCAGGGTCTTGAGCATCTCGATACTGTCCTCGGGATCCTCAAAATACTCCTTGATGAAACGGTTCTCCCGCGCGTCCGGTCTTACGCCATAAAGCCGGTTTGCAGCGGGGTTCGCATGGAGAACTTCCCCGGTCTCGACCGAATTGATCCAGATTGGCAGGGGTATGCTCTCAAGCATGAAGTGCGAGAGATCTTCCTGGCGCTTGGGCCAGTCGGTGATGATGCTCAGGTAGAGAAGACTGTCGTCGGCGCCCGGACAGCAAGACAAAAGGCGCCAGCCACCCTGCTTCGTCCTGGCTTCCATTGGATTGCCGGTCGACCGTCCCCAAAGTTCGATCATCCGCGTTGCGTCGCCTTCCAGGTCGGCCACTTCGCAACCGTTGATCATTGCCAGCCGTTCAACATACCTGCCCAAGAGCTCGGCTTTGCCTTCCGATCCGGAAAGGGTTGCCTCCAGCTCGGCAAATTCACCGCTGGTCTCGACCAGAGTGCCGTGCCGATCGAAGCGCGCCAGGGAGGTAGTCTGCGCACCAGCCGGGCCATTCTCGGACGTCTCGTGTCTGGTCATGACTTTTTCCTATCCCGCCCGTGTTTCATTCGGTTTTCAGAACCGCCGGCAATTGTTTCAATTGTATCAGCCAAATCCCATGCAATCCCGTTAACCGCCTGAAAAATCACGAACAAAAAATTCAGCGGCAAATCGGCAACCCGTTAACAAATGAAACATGGATGCGGTCTGCCTGAAAATCAAACGAAACCTTGAGGGTCCATTTAGTGTTCATCGACAACGCAGGAACAGTTCGATGACCGCGCCCAACATCATCACCGATATTTTCAGTGCCCCGGTTGTAGCACTCCACTCTTCCGCCTCGAGCGGTGCACAGTGGAAGCAGCTGGCCGCCGAACTGGACGGACGCTTCACCGTCAGCGCCATTGATCTGCCGGGATATGGCAGCCGCATGGCGGACTTCGGAGCGCCGGGCATCGACGGTGTAGCAGACGACATCATCGGCTATCTGGCCGGTTTCGGTCAGGCGGTCCATCTGGTTGGCCACTCGTTCGGCGCATCCGTTGCGCTGAAAGTCGCCCTGATGCGTCCCGATCTGGTCAAAAGCCTGACGCTCTACGAACCGGTCGCTTTTCACCTGCTCGAAAACGGTGATGCCGAAGACAGGGACCAGTTCGCCCAGGTGCGTCGGATTTCGACGGAGTTGTCGGACAGTGCGGCAGACGGCGCGATTGAATGCGGCCTGCGGGCGGTTGTCGACTTCTGGAGCGGGCACGGCACTTTTGACCGCAGCAGCGAGGAAAGGCGGCGCAAGCTGTCCGAGATGGTACCCGCAGTCATGCAGGACTTTTCCCGCTGCTTCTCGGAACACTGGACGCTGGAAGACCTGTCGGCGCTGACAATGCCCGTGCTCGTTCTGACCGGCATGGATTCGCCAGAGATTGCGCAGAACGTCGCAACGAAGGTTGCCAACGCCGTACCGCAGGCACGCCTGGCCATTCTGCCGGGAGCCGGTCACATGACGCCGGTTCACGAGCCGGAATGGGTCAATCCGCGCATCTATGAGCACATCGTCCACGCCGAACGCCCGGTAGCCAACTGCTTCTGGCCGAAAATGGCGGCCTGAAACGGACCGGGCAATCGACTGAAAGCTGAAGTCTCGAGGAGAGATCGATGAATATCATGACTCCAATCGCCGAACCGGACTACGGTGCCATAAAGACGAAACAGAATGCCGCCTGGTCCTCGGGCGATTATCGAAAGATCGGTGTGACACTTCAGATAACCGGGGAAGAACTCGCTGAAACGGCAGATGTTGCTCCGGGCTCGACCGTGCTTGATGTTGCCGCCGGAAACGGCAACGCAACGTTGGCATTCGCGCGCCGCTGGTGCTCGGTCACCTCGACCGATTATGTGGAAAGTCTGCTCAACGCAGGTCGCATGCGCGCTGAAGCCGAGGGGCTGGATGTCGAATTCCAGGTGGCCGACGCGGAGGATCTGCCCTTCGAAGACGGTCAATTCGATGCTGTCGTGTCGAGTTTTGGTGTGATGTTCGCGCCCAACCAGCAACGAGCCGCCAGTGAAATGCTGCGCGTTTGCCGTCACGGCGGTACCGTCGCCATGGCAAGCTGGACGCCCGAAAGTTTCATCGGTGCGCTGTTGCGAACGGTGAGTCGCCATGTCCTGCCCCCAGCGGGCGTTCGATCACCGGCCCGCTGGGGCGACGCGACCTGGATCGACGACACATTCGCGGCTCACGCAACGTCCATCGTTACCCGCATCAAGCCGTTTCGCTTTCGCTATCCGTCGCCGCGGCATTTCCTGGATTTCTTCAGGGCTTACTATGGTCCAGTCCACAAGGCCTATGAGGCTCTCGACGAACGGGCGCAATCGGCGCTGAGCAATGACATCATTGCCACGATCTCCAAATTCGACACATCGCAGGACGGGTCGATGGATATCGCGTCCGACTATGCCGAGGTGGTTTTGGCCAAGCGGTAGCGCTGTGGTTGAGGAAAGAAGGCGGATCAACTTTGGCTACATCAATATCCGTCCGTGTGGACACAATCGGATTCAGATGCGCTCTATCGTTACCGCCCGAATGGGTTAATATCGTATTGGAAAAACAAGCAAACAGGTCCTCCAGGGGTGTGGATATGTCAGATCAAACGCTTTTTGAAAAATATGGTGGTTTCTCGAAAGTGAGCCGGGTCGTGCTGGCGTTTTACGATACGCTGCTCGACAGCGACGACATTGGACCTTTTTTCGATGATGTCGATATGGCACGCATGGTCGACCATCAGACCAAGTTCGTCGCATCTCTCCTGGGTGGGCCCGCCGCCTATACCGATAACCAGTTGCGTCAACTGCACTCGCACCTGGATATCGCACACGACCATTTCGACGAACTCAAGGTGGTCTTGTCGGCTACATTGGAAGACCACGGCTTCGACCCCGGCGACATCGAGGCAGTGTTGCAGGAATTCGAAAATCGACGGGAACTCATCGTAAGGTAAGCCATGTCAATCGAAGCCATCAATGAACAGCTGTTGCGAGCCATCGGTGTTGGAGTAGCGCTCCTGGACCGAAAGAACTTCACCTTCCATTTCCGCAACGACACGTTTGAGGATTGGTTCGGCCATCATGAAGGCGCAACCGGCTTGACGGATCTGTTCCCGGAGCTCGACCAAGAGGCGCTGCGGAAGGGACTGGATGAACAGGGCCGCTACACAGCGGAGACGCGGTTCAAAAAGAAACGCCGGACCATGGTCATTGCCGTGGACTTTACTCCAACCTCGGAGGGCGACAATGAAATCGCGGTTCTGGTGTGCCAGAACATCACCCGGATCCGCGAGCTGGAATCGATGATCGATTCCTATTCGATGATGGTCGAACGCAACAATCGTGAGATCAAACGGGAAAAGGAGCAGGTCGAAAAGCTGCTCTTGAACATCATGCCGAGGTCGGTTTACGAGGAGTTCAAGACATTCGGCGTCGTCACACCACAACTCTACGACCCGGTCTCCGTGCTCATGCTCGACTTTGTCGGGTTTACTGACATGGTTGCCTCCGTCGACCCGAGCGTCACAGTCACCGAACTGAACGATATCTATAGTGCGTTCGACCGCATCGGTGAGCAGTTCGGTTGCGAGCGCATCAAAACGATCGGCGACGCTTACATCACAGTTGCTGGCCTCCCGGATCCGACACCCGATCATGCCAAGGCGGCTGCGAACGCGGCCATTCGCTTCGTTCGCTACCTCAACCGCCGGAATTCAAGCCATCCCAATCAGTGGCGGTGCCGCATCGGCCTGGCAACGGGCGCAGTGGTGGGTTCCGTGGTCGGCATCCAGAAATATGTCTATGACATCTTCGGTCCCGCGGTGAACCTCGCGTCGCGGCTGCAGGAATTCTCCGAGCCGATGGAAATCACCGTCCAGTCGGAAATGGCAGTCGTGCTTCGAGACCAGTTCGAAATTGACAGCCTGGGCCACCGCGATATCCGCGGCTTCCAAAACCAGGAAATCTGGCGGCTCCATGACAGCAGCAAGGTGCTGGCGACCGCCAAGGGCTGATAACAGAAACAAAAAACGGACGCCCCGCCCCCGCGGATGTCCGTTTTTCACATGCGCTCTTGCGCGATTTGCAGATAGGCCGCGTTCACGGCCCACCGCATTACTTGCGACGCTTGCGCTTCTGGCCCAGACCCATTTCCTTGGCGAGGCGCGAACGCGCTTCGGCATAGGCCGGAGCAACCATCGGATAGTCGGCCGGCAGGCCCCACTTTTCGCGGTACTCATCCGGGGTCAGACCGTGATAGGTCATCAGGTGGCGCTTCAGCGATTTGAATTTCATGCCGTCTTCAAGACAGATGATATAGTCTCTGTGCACCGATTTGCGGATAGGTACAGCCGGTTTCGGCTTTTCAGCAGGAGCAGGTTCAGCACCCGATGTCGATCCAAGGGCCGAATGAACTTCTGCAATCAAGCTCGGAAGATCTGACGTTTGCACGACATTGTTGCTTACATATGCGGCCACAACTTCGGCCGTAAGTTCAGCAAGCAAGTCATTGCGGGAATTATCGACTGTTTCAGTCATAGACATGCCTCAAATATAATTTCAAGTTTCCCTTACACCAAAATCCCATCAATTTTGGGTGGATTTGGTGTCCCGATGGTCCGACTGACGACCGAAACACAGGTCACGCGAAGCGCTGATAACACTAATCAATAAGGTTTCAAACAGAAAATTGTCATAAATCGGTAACTTTTCACCTGTTTATGACCAAAATTCAAAATAGAATAAACGCAAGTCGAGTTACCCGCTCAAATAGACTGCAATTAAAAATTGCGCATCAATCAATCACCATTGTCGACGTTGGAATTGTCCTGAGGCATCTCGTCCATGACCGATTGATCTGTCATGCGATAACCTGTTGCATAAGAAGCCTTGGCCAGAAGGTGTGCCGAGATGGGCGCCGTAAGAAGGAAAAAGACCACGCCGGCGAGCGCTCTCGTCAATGTTCCAGTATCCCCGGAATAGATCCCCAGCGTCACCAGCAGAACGCCCGATCCAAGCGTACCCGCTTTAGAGGCTGCATGCATGCGCGTATAGATATCCGGCAATCGCAGCAGACCAAGTGCTGCGACGAGCGTAAAGAACGATCCGATGACGACCAAGGCAGCAATCAGCCAGGTGAAAAGAGCATCCATCAGTTCTTCTCCCCTTCGACCGCAACCTCAGTGTCGGCCGGCTCACCGGCATTGCGCCCGCGGGTCATGACAAAACGGGCAAAAGCGATGGTGGCCAGGAACCCTACCAGTCCAAGCGCGATGGCAATGTCGAGATAGAGTTCGAAACCCGTTTTGATACCAATGACCGCAATAAAGCCGATGGCTGCGGTTACCAGCATGTCCAGGGCGAGAATGCGATCCGGCAGTGTCGGACCACGGATGACCCGGATCACCGCGAACAGGAAAGACAGGCAGAGCACCGCAAGCGCAATATTGACGGCGATGGCCAGCACGGCGTTGGCGTCAATCATCGGAACGCCTCCAGTATCCTTCTCTCAAAGCTGTCGGCGATATCACGGCGCGTTGCGTCCACATCCGAGCAGTCGATGGCATGCACATAGAGATACTGCTTGTCTTCAGACACATCGACGGACAACGTTCCGGGCGTCAGGGTAATCAGGTTGGCCAGAATCGTGATTTCGATATCGCGGTCGACCTCAAGCTTGTAGGCAAAGATCCCCGGCTTCAGGTTCATGTTGGGGGACAGCACAGTGATGGCGACACGAATGGTCGACATCACCAGCTCGTACAGGAACACTAGCGCCAGCACGGCAACCTTGCGAAGCCTGGTGAAATAGCCGACCGTTCCGACCTGTTCTCGTATGAGCGAGAGCGCAAACACCCCGAGCAGAAAGCCGAAAGCCATATTCAGCAGGCTGTAGGTCCCAGTCACAGCCATCCAGACGATGGCCAGAAGAACATTGATCAACAGCAGATTCATTGGGCGCCTCCTTCCGGGAAGACGGACCGGATGTAGTCGACCGGATTGAGCAATTGACCGGCGGCATTCTGCGATAGTTCAAGCAGTTGCTGCGGGAAGAGACCGAGAACGACCACGATGGCCGTCAGCATTACGAGCGGCAGATAATCCAGCAACAGGCTGACGGGCTTTTCCGCGACACCCGTCCCCTCGCCTTCCGGAGCCGTTCGCCAATAGGTCAGAAGCCACACCCGCCCGACCGCAATGGTGGTCAGGAACCCGCTCACCAGGATTGATGCAGCCAGCCACCAGGCTCCGACATCAAGTGAAGCCTTGACCAGCACCACCTTGGGCCAGAAGCCGGAGAACGGCGGTAACCCGGACACGGCGAAAAACAGCACAAGGCAAACGGCCGCCAGAGCGACATGGGACCCATAGACACCGCCTGGCAGGGCGATCGAAAAACTACCACTCACCCGTGCCGTCAAACCCGAGGCCAGGTAGAGCGCGGTCATGACGATCATGGAATGCACTGCGTAGAAAACGGTGCCGGCGACACCG
Source organism: Hoeflea sp. (assembly GCA_965228435.1). Taxonomy (GTDB): domain Bacteria; phylum Pseudomonadota; class Alphaproteobacteria; order Rhizobiales; family Rhizobiaceae; genus Hoeflea_A. The sequence goes on from OZ245818.1 coordinate 7,509,951, forward strand.
CCGGGACTTGCCAGCGCAATGCCGGCAAACATGATGCCGATGCCTGAAACCACCAGGTAACCGAGCAGCCTCCTGAAATCGGTCTGCGCCAGCGCACCGGCTGCTCCCAAAAGCATGGTCAAGGCAGCAACGATGGCAATCACCAGTCCGAGAACATCGCGCTCTTCCGGGAACAGCACGAACACAATGCGCATCAGTGCATAGACCCCGACCTTCGTCAGCAAGCCTGCAAACAGCGCGGAGACCACAACGCGTGGCGTGTGATAGGAGGCCGGCAGCCAGAAATTGACTGGAAAGGCCGCGGCTTTCATGCCGAAAGCCAGGACATAGAGGCTGACCAGCGTGATCAACGGCGCCCGATCGTCAACCGTTTTCGCCTTGACGGCGATGTCGGCCATGTTGAGCGTGCCGAAGATGCCGTAGAGGTAACCGGTTGCGATCAGGAACAGGGTCGTCGCTACCAGATTCAAAAAGGCATATTTGGTGGCGCCGTCGATCTGCTCACGCTCGGAGCCCAGAATGAGCAGACCGAAGGACGAAATCAGCAGCACCTCGAACCAGACATAGAGATTGAAGATGTCGCCAGTCAGGAACGCGCCACTGACCCCTGCCAGCATCAGCATCAAGAACGGATAAAAGCCGTATCTGCGACCGCTGTCGTTGACATCTCCTGCTCCGTAGATGCCGCCTGCCAGGGCCGCAATGCCGGCGACAAGCGTCAGCACCGCTCCAAGGAGGTCGACGGTAAACGAGATGCCGAAGGGCGGAAGCCAGCGCCCCATGGTCATCGTCTGCGGGCCATCGGCAATGACCAACGCCAGCAGGCCGATGTCCAGCAGCACCAACACAAGTAGGCTTGGTATCGCGATGATTGGCTGCAGAGCCGTGTCTTTGCGCAGCATCAGCAGAACCGCACCAAGCAACGTGCACCATGCCAAAGGCGCGATCAGCAGCCAGTCAACCAGGCTCACCGGTTCGGTGACCATGGCGACCGAAATATCAACTGCTGGTGTGTCTGATGATGCCATTAACGGTGGTTCTTTCGATCAGTATCCAAGGGGCGGCAACTTCTGGTCATCCGGTTCGGCAAACCGCATTTCCTGCGTATCGTCGGTTTCGAGTTCCTGGTAGGCGCGGTATCCGAGCACCAGAAGAAAGGCAAAGAACGAAAACGCAATGACGATCGCCGTCAGAATCAACGCCTGCGGCAACGGATTGGCCGTCAGGCTCAAGGCTCCACCATTGTCACCGGTCAAAATCGGCGGCACCTCGCGGGTCAGACGCCCGGACGTGAAAATCAGCAGGTTCACTGCATTGCTGAGTATGGCGGCACCAAGCAGAATGCGAATGATGTGCTTCGACAGGAAGAGGTAGACCGACACCGTGAAGAACAGGCCCACCAGGATGGTCATAATCGCTTCCATCAGTCGCGCGACCTTTCTTCAAGCGCCAGGGCAATCGATGTAATCGCACCTACGACGACGAGATAAACACCGATGTCGAACAGCAGCACCGTGGACAGCGCAAGCGTGTCGTTGAACAACGGCACATAAACCCAAAGGCCGGTCATGAAGGGAACACCGGCAAAGATCGACAATATGCCGGCGATCGTGCCGATCATCAGACCGAATCCCGCGATGCCCATCGGGTGAAAATACAGCGCCCGGCGAACGGGCGAGACACCACAGGCGATGCCGTAGATGGCAAAGGCCGAAGCGGCGATCAGTCCGCCTATGAAACCGCCACCCGGCTCGTTGTGGCCGCGCAGCAGCACGAATATCGAAAACACCACCATCAGGCTGGCGAGATACGGGGCGACGGTGCGGAAAATCAGTGTACGCATCGCTATCGCCTCTCGTCATCATAGGGATCGTTGGTCGCGATCTGCCTGCGAGACTTCGACCGGATCCGGATCAGCGACAGGATTGCCAGCCCCGCCACCATGACAACTGCGATTTCGCCCCACGTGTCAGTGCCGCGGAAATCGACCAGAATGACATTGACGATGTTCGCACCATGGGCGATCGACACGGAATAGCGGGTGAAAAATTCGGACAGGCTGGCGTCGAACGGCAACTGGGTCACCGAAAGCAGCAGCAGCATGAAGGCCACTCCGCAGGCAAGCGCGATCGACATGTCGACGACCGTGCGGCCGAGGGGCCGGCGGTCCGTCGGCGTCAGACGGAGGCGCGTCATGACCAGAGCAAGGATCACCACAGACAGCGTTTCGACCATGAACTGGGTGAAGGAAAGGTCTGGTGCGCCAAACAGCATGAACAGCACGGCCACCGCGAAACCCTGAATTCCAAGGGAAACGATAGCGGTCAACCTGTCTTCGGCATAGAGCACCGAAATGAGGCCGATGGCGGCGATTGCGATGATGAACAACTCGTAGAATGGCGGGTTGCTCGGCCATTCGGGGAAGGCCGGCAACTCGTCATAAACGACCATCGGTACGATGATGGCGGCTGCCACGATGATAAATGTCGCCTTCATGTAGAAATCGAGGCGGCCCGGCTGCAACAGCCTCGTCAATGAATAGGACGCCCGCACAAGACCACGGATGAACTGGTCGAAGCCGAGATCCGGACCCCAGCCGATCGCAACGAGCAGGTTCGCCATCGCCGACCGGAGCCGATCCACCATTCGGTACGCGACAATTCCGAAAGCGACGGTGATGACCGACAGCAACAGCGGCATTCCAAGATGCGGAATCAGGGAGATATACACCGACAATGGTGCACCCTCGACCGCGGAGGACATCGGGCTCGAGATGAAGTGATGCGTTGTGCCCCAAAACAGCGCCGTCAGCAGACTCACCGTCGCCAGGGTTGCCGGCCCGATCCAAAGCAGAACCGGGCCCTCGTGGGCATGGTCGAGTTCGGGTCTCTTTTCACCGAGGAATGGCTTCAGCGCAACGACGAAGCCGATGACGAACATCAGGCCATTGCCGACGATCGCGACGAGGGTCAGCAAGAGCGGCCAAGCACCCGGTGCCCAAAGGCCGTAGTAGATTTCTTCCTTCGCCAAGAATCCGAAAAACGGCGGCATTCCAGCCATGGAAATCGCAGATGCGAGCGCGGCTGCAAAGGTGATCGGCATCACGCTCATCAGACCGCCAAGCTTGGTGACATCGCGGGTGCCCGCCTCATGATCAACCGTGCCGGCAACCATGAACAGCGCGCCCTTGAACAAAGAGTGGGCGACAAGATAAAGCACGGCGGCCTGGACCGCTTTTTCGGTCCCGAAGCCGGTCAGCATGACCAGCAAGCCCAACGACGATACCGTCGTATAAGCAAGCATAAGCTTCAGGTCGGTCTGGCGAATGGCCAACAGCGTGCCGACAATCAGGGTGACACCGCCGAAGATCGGCAAGACGGTCTCCCAGGCCGCCGTGTCGCCCAGGACAGGATTGAGCCGCATCAGCAGATAAACACCGGCTTTGACCATGGTTGCCGAGTGCAGATAGGCCGAAACAGGCGTCGGCGCCTCCATGGCGTTCGGCAGCCAGAAATGCAGCGGAAACTGTGCAGACTTGGTAAACGCACCGCCCAAAACAAGCACGAAAATGGCGATGTAATACGGGCTTTGGACAAGCAGATCACCGGTGCGCAGCAGCAGCGACAGCTCCGACACGCCCGTGACATTCCAGATCATCAGCAAACCGGCCAATAGGAACAGGCCGCCGCCGCCCGTTACCACCAGGGCCTGCAGCGCAGCTCGGCGGGCGCGCTCACGGGTGTGGTCGAAACCGATCAGCAGAAACGAGGTAATCGACGTCAGTTCCCAGTAAACGAAGAACATGAGGAAACTGTCGGACACGACGAGTCCCAGCATCGAGCCCATGAACAACAGAATGAACGTGAAAAACCGCCCCAGATGGGCGTGCCCCTTCAGGTAACCGCCCGAATAAAGCACGATGAGCGTTCCGATGCCGCTGATCAGCAACGCGAAGGTGAGGCTCAAGCCGTCCAGATACCAGGAGAAATTGACGTTGTAGGCCGGAATCCACCGATAGCCGCCGGTTACCACTCCCCCGTCAGCCACTTCGCCCAGAAAGGTCGTGAAGTGCAAAAACATCAACGCGGGCGCCAAGGCGAGGATCCAGGCGGCGTTCTGTTTGAAGATGCGGGTCAGCAGTGGGGCAATCAAAGCCGCCAAAAACGGCAGCAGCAGGACAATAAACGTCGTGCTGTGTGTGGCGGACTCCATCTGCTCTCCCGGAAATGGTCGCAAAAACTGGTTCAAATTTAGTGATGTGCCCTATTGCGGGCAAGGTCGGGCCCGTCGATTTCCACCCGAATTGCGGTGACTTATGACGATTTACCAAAATTTGACATGATGTTTATTGTGCGTTGGTGATGGCGACCCTAAATCGCGGATGAGACAGGAGGCATAGCCATGGCTGAAAAAGTTGCCGCAAAAGTCAGAAAAACGGACGCCGAGTGGCGCCAGCTTCTGACGCCGGAGCAATTCCACGTCACCCGCAAGGCCGGGACAGAACGGGCGTTTACGGGTCCCAACTGGGACAACAAACAGACCGGAACATACAGCTGCATCTGCTGCGGTCGGGAGCTCTTTCACTCCGACACCAAGTTCGATTCCGGTACCGGTTGGCCGAGCTACCACAGCCCGATCGATGCTGAGGCGGTGACCGAGCACAAGGATCGGTCACTTTTCATGACTCGGACGGAAATTCGTTGTGCCGACTGTGAAGCGCATCTCGGACACGTGTTTCCGGATGGTCCGCACCCCACGGGTCTGCGGTATTGCATGAACGGTACGGCGATGCATTTCACCGCGGAAGGTGACGACAAGGAATAGGACCGTTACTGCGCTTGTGGAGCTATGTAACGACCATAAACCCAGCCGGTCTGCCAATTACCGGATCCGGACGGATCGTGCCAGACTTCGCACCAGGTGTAGCGAACCTGCTGCGTCTGTTCGTCCGCTGGCAGGCCGGCGATTTCCTTGAGATCAACGCCATTCATGCAGCGTCCGGTCATCGACAGCGGTGTACCGTTCGGATAGCCGGCGCGAATGGCCGATTCACTGGATGGCCAGGCCCGGACGTTGAGGACATCGTCCCAGGCCACGTTGGCAACTTCCCAGGCAGCGAAAGCGTTGGCGTAAGCCGTTGCAGTGAAAGACAAGCCGGCGACGGCGGCGGCTGCGGCAATGGTGATCAGTCGTTTCATCGGTTTGCACCCCTTTGCTCATTCGATGAAAGCACATTGGCACACCCGCCGTGAACCCTCTCTGAGCGTCCAGTTCATCTCGCGTTCATGGCTCGCCTTGAACACGACATCGTCAGGCTATAGATGCGGAACCAACCGATCCAGTCAGGAAACAAACAACAATGCTGAAGTCCCTGCCCCCTGCCCCAGAGGCCAAGAAAACCGCTTTCACCGACACTCGTCATGGAATCACCCGTGAGGATGAATACGCGTGGCTGCGCGCCGACAATTGGCAAGAGGTCTTCCAGGATCCGAGCAAGCTCGACAGCGATATCCGCGCCTATCTCGAAGCGGAAAACGAATTTCAGAAGTCGGCGATGGCGGACACCGAGGCCCTGCAGAAGGACCTGTTTGCAGAGATGCGCGGTCGTATCAAGGAGGACGATTCATCGGTTCCCTCCCCTGACGGGCCGTATGCCTATGGCACATCGTTCGTAACGGGCGGCGAGCAGCCGCGGTTTTTCCGCATCCCGCGTGACGGGGGCGACGAAGAGATCATGCTCGACGGCGACAAGGAGGCCGAGGGCAAAGGCTATTTCCGACTGTCAGGCGCCAATCACGCGCCTGACCATGCACGCATGTTGTGGGGCTATGACGACAAAGGGTCCGAATTCTTCGATCTTAGAGTGCGGGAACTGGCAGATGGGACCGACCACGATGACCGACTGGAAAATACCGGCGGCGGTGGTGCCTGGTCACCCGACAGCAAAGGCTTCTACTACAGCCTGCTCGACGCCAACCATCGGCCTTCCAAAGTCTATTACCACGCGCTCGGCACAGACCAGAAAGATGACATCCTGATCCGCGAGGAAAGCGATGCCGGATTTTTCATGGGAGTCGGCGGAAGCAAGCTCAATGATTTCATATTCATCAATGTCCACGACCACCAGACATCGGAGTACCATCTGCTTCCAGCTGATGATCCGGATGCCAAACCGCGGTTGGTGGCGGCGCGCGAGACCGGTGTCGAATACGACATGCATGAGGGTGGCGACGTTTTCTACATCCTGACCAATGCCGACGACGCCAAGGACTTCAAGATCGTTGAGACCCCGGTCGACAATCCGGGCCGCGAGCATTGGCGCGATGTGGTCGCTCACGAACCGGGGCGTCTGATCCTCAGCCACACCGTGTTCTCCGGGCATCTGGTGTGGCTGGAACGATGTGACGGCCTGCCGCGCATCGTCATCCGAGACCGCACCAGCGGCGAAGAACACGCCATTGGGTTCGATGAAGAGGCCTATTCGCTCGGTCTTCAGGGATCGCTTGAGTACGATACCGAGGTTATCCGGTTTTCCTATTCCTCGATGACCACCCCGTCGCAACAGTTCGATTACAACATGCGAACCCGCGAGCGTAACCTCCTGAAAACGCAGGAAGTCCCTTCCGGACATGAGCCGGATGACTATATCACGCGTCGGGTGATGGCCCCTTCGCACGACGGCACTCTGGTGCCCGTCAGTCTGCTTTACCGCAAGGACACGCCGCTCGATGGCAGCGCACCCTGCCTGCTCTATGGCTATGGCTCCTACGGCATGGCGATCCCTGCCAGCTTCAACACCAATTGCCTGTCGCTGGTCGATCGCGGCTTCGTTTACGCCATTGCCCATATTCGCGGTGGCAAGGACAAGGGTTTCGCCTGGTACGAGGCGGGAAAACGCGAGCATAAAGTCAACACCTTCCTCGATTTCATCGCCGCAGCCGACTATCTCGCCGCCGAAAATTTCACGTTGTTCCAGAATATCGTCGCCCAGGGCGGTTCAGCCGGCGGCATGTTGATGGGAGCCGTCGCCAACATGGCTCCAGACCGCTTCGGCGCCATTATCGCTGCCGTGCCTTTTGTTGACGTGCTGAACACCATGCTCGACGACACGCTGCCGCTCACGCCGCCCGAATGGCCGGAATGGGGCAACCCGATCGCGTCGAAGGCGGACTACGAAACGATTGCCGCCTATTCGCCCTACGACAATGTGAGCGCGCAGGACTATCCGCCGATACTTGCCATCGCTGGACTGACGGATCCTCGGGTGACCTATTGGGAGCCGGCGAAATGGGTGGCCAAGCTGCGCGCCACCAAGACAGGCGATGCGCCGATCCTCTTCAAGACCAACATGGAGGCCGGCCATGCCGGGGCATCCGGAAGGTTCCAGCGTCTGGAGGAAGTTGCCTTCGAATATGCCTTTGCGCTCAAGGTGACAGGAAGGGCCGATTGAGACCCGCGGCGCGGCTAACGATCCGGCTTGCCGATAAAAAGATCCAGCGTCGAATGGGCGTGTCGGCGTAGCTCCTCGCGCGGCACACCTGCGCGGGCCCGAAGGGCCAGAGCATAGACAAGGTCGTTGAAATAGCCCGCCAGTTGCTTCGGCGACTGGTGCCGGCTTTCCAATTCGTCCGTGAAGTGTTCAGCGAACAGTCTCTCCAGAAGCGCATCCATGTCATGGACAAAAACCCTCAGATTTTCGCGAAGCTGAGAATCGGCACCGGCCGCGGTGCTGAGTGTCGAGACAATCAGGCAGCCCATGCGATCCCTGCCCTGCGGTTGAAACTGTTCCAGCGCTCCGTCGAGCAGGCGCTCCATGGTCAATCGTAGATCACCGCTTTCAAACGCGCCCGGAATGCGGTCGCGGATTCGCGCCATATAGTCCCTCACGACCCTTTCGTAGAGGGCCGATTTGCCTCCGAACGCGCCATAGAGGCTGGGTTTGTTGATGCCCATTCCAGCGGCGAGGTCGTCCAATTTGGCCTCGTGAAGGCCGTTCGTCAGAAAAACCTCCAATGCCCCTTCAAGAGCATGCTCCTCGTCGAAGGCCCGGGGCCGGCCACGTCCTCGAACTGCCATTTTTGTACCACCAAGAACAAAATTATTGACTCACCCGAATATTGTTCGTACGAGTACAAAAATCAAGCAGCATCTGTTTCCTGCTTTGCGTGGGCGCGCTGGAGCGTGTCCGGCGGCGGGCGGCTTTTGGAGGATCGATATGAATATTCGGGACATGGAATTGCCGGACACGGAGATCTGTTCGGCGTCGATGGAGTTTGCACGGGATGTATCGCCACCGTTTCTGTTCAATCATGTGATGCGATCATTCGCGTTCGGTCGCATGGCCGGTCAGGGTCGTGGACTCAAGATGGATGAGGAAATGCTCTTTCTCGGCTCGGTCCTGCATGATCTTGGCCTCGTCAGAGACTTCATCAAGGAAGACAGGTTCGAGATCGACGGTGCCGATGCGGCAGCCGACTTCCTTTCCCAACGGGGTTATCCAGACCGGAAGATCCAGGTGGTCTGGGACGCCATCGCCCTGCACACCACGCCAGGCGTTCCGCAGAGAAAGCAGCCGGAGATCGCCCTGGTCCAGTTAGGCGCCGGCATCGACATCGGTGTCGTGCCGGTCGCCATGCTGGCAGAGGAGCCTGTTGCGCGGGTTCTGGAACACTACCCGCGACTGGGTTTCAAGCATGCCATGCTGGAGGCGGTCGCCGGCATGCTGAAGGAAAAACCGCACACGGCGGACGGCAATTTCTCGCGCGATATCGGAGAGCGACTGATCCGTGACTTCCAGGTCCGTAACTTCTGTGACGCGGTTCACGGAGCGCACTTCCATGACTAGCGGAAGCCGCGGCCGGGAAACGGCTCCAACCTCGTTTGGTCGCATGGCTGACCTGGTGCTCGATCCGATCGACATGATCCGCTCCATTCGCCGGGAGGCGGACCCGTGGCTGAATGTTTGGGGCCCGGCTCTGATATTTCCGCAGGCAGTCGGCGGATTGATCTTTGTCGGTCGGACCGAGGGTGCGGTCGTTTTCGGTGGGCTGATCGCGATGCTGGTGAGCGCCGGATACATTCACCGGCACGCGCCGCTCAGCCGGCTGACCGGCATCTGCCAGGTCTGGTGGCTGCTGACGCTGCCGTGGCTGGTCGAACGGGCAATCTATCTGGACACGGTTTCAGCGTTTTCGATCTGGCTATGGTATGTGGTGGTGACAATGGCTATCAGTCTCGTCATGGACGTCTATGGCTTCCACCTCTACCTGACGACCGACAACAGGACCTATCGACGCGACCAACCTTGACTAGGACTGGGGATTCCAGGTCGCAGCCAAGTCGAGCGGACCGCGAAAGGCCCAACCGCCAACGCGAACCGGTTTCTGCGGGTCGAGCGCCAGGCGCTTCAGGCGTTTGAATATGAACGGAACGGCCACATCGGCAACCAATGTTCTGGATGCCGCGGCACCTGCACAAAAATGCGGCCCTGCCCCAAACGGAATGCTCTTCTGGGTATCACGGGATACGTCAAACCGGTCCGGCTCCGGGAAATAGGCCTCATCTCGGTTGGCCGAGCCGAACATGAAGAACACCCGGTCCTCAGGTTCGAAGGTCACGCCTTCAAACGTATGGCGTTGAGCCACACGGCGCGGCGACATGCCGATTGGCGAAATCCAGCGGCAATACTCGTCGAACACCTGGCCCCACTCTGCCCTTCCTTCCATGACCGCCGCCAGCTGTTCCGGATGACTGAGCAGTGCCCAGATGCAGCCGGCAATGGCGTCGCGCGGTTCGTTCTGTCCACCTGATATGGTGAGCTTGATGTTGGCGCGAACACTCGCCAACGGCATTCCCGCCTCGAGCATCACCGAAAGCAGGCTGCTGTTGGGCGTTTTGCGCACCACCGGCAACATGTCGTCGATTGCCGCGTCGATGCCGGCTGTCGCTGCATTGCAACGTTTCTCGACGTCAGGATCACCGACGTAGTTGGCGATGCCGTCAATCATCCCCTGGCTCCAGGCATCCATGTCCTGGAACCGCATGTTTGTGAGCCCGGTGATCGATTTCAGCGCCTCGGCCGAAACGGGCATCGCGTAGGCCTCGACCAGGTCTCCGGCTCCAGCGGGTTCGAGAGCCGACAGGATGCGGTTAGCATGCTGCTCAAATTGTTCGCGCCAGACATTGCGCACCGCACGGGCCGACACCGCGGGATAGTATTGTCGGCGTTCGGCCATGTGGGCATCGCCGTCCTTGCGCATCATGTTCTGGCCCATCAGCACATTCATCAGGCCGCCGGGCTGATCCGAGGAAAAGACCTCGACATTCTTTTCGCAGGTGAAGATGTCGTCCCGGCGGGTAAAGACCGTCGCGCCAAGCTCCGGAACAAAGGCAATCGGCGCAACCTTGCGCATTGATTTCAGCGCTGGATATGGGTCCTGCCAGAACGCCTGGACATCGATCGAGACATGGGGAGCATCGGACATGGCGGCACCTGCGCTGGGTCGGGATGCCGCCAGAATAGGGACAGAATAGTGGAAATCAACCGAACCCGCAGCCGCTATTGGCGCGATGGATATCCGTTTTCATGGGCGGGAATGGCCTTGAGATAGACTGCGATCGCTTCCCTGTCCTGCGGTGGCAACCGCGCCATATTCGACTGAACACTGGCCATCGATCCGCCAACGGAATCGAATTCGGGCGTAAAACCGCTTTCCAGGTAATAGGCGATATCGGTCGCGCTCCAGTTGCCGAATCCCGAAAACGGCGTGATGTTGGGGATGATCCCCTCGCCGTCCGGGTTCTCCGCCCCGGATAGCCACGCGGCCAGCTTGAGGCCGCCGATCAGATCACGCGGGGTATGGCAGGCGCCACAGTGACCGGGACCCTCGACAAGATACTGGCCACGCTGAACCAGCGGGTCGTCGGTTCCGAGGTCGATGGCTGGTCCGTCTTTCAGATTCAGCACTTTCCACAGACCCACGGCCCTGCGAACATTGAACGGGAAGCCAATGTCATGGTCCGGCGCAATGTTACCGCTTGACGGCAAGGTCCGCATGAAACCCCAGAGATCATTGAGATCCCGCATCGTCATGCGGGTGTAGGACGTGTAGGGAAATGCCGGAAAGAGATGCCGGCCGTCGGCATCGACTCCGCGCTTCATGGAATTGGCGAAGTCCTCAAACGTCCAGCCACCGATCCCGGCTTCCGGGTTCATCGAGATGTTCGGGACATAAAAAACACCGAAGTCGCTCTCAAGAGACACGCCACCGCTGAGCACCAGTTGCTCTTCGCCCTTGGCCCCCGGCGGAGCGTGGCAGGACGTGCACCCCCCTGCCCAGAAAACCAATTCGCCATTTGCAAGGTCTGGTTCCCCAAGACCTTGGAAGGCCGATTGGGGCAACGTCCTGGGCGCGCTCAGCACCCAGAGAACAGCCGCGACAACGACGGCAACGATGACAATACCCCAAGTCAAAAGACGCATCGCAAGTTCCCGAAAACAGCTTTGGGCGACGGACACTCCGCAAGGTCAGGATAGCCGAACGGAGCGATATTGAAACTCACATAAAAGCGAACTGACGCAGTTTTACACGTATCAAACGAAAAACCCCGGCAAGTCTTTGCCGGGGTTCGAAAGATATTCTTTAGATGAAAGGCGTTTAACCAGCCTCGTAGAGCTCCAGAACGTAGTCCCAGTTAACGAGGTTATCGACGAACGCCTCGAGATACTTCGGCCGCGCGTTGCGGTAGTCAATGTAGTAGGAATGCTCCCAGACATCGACGCCGAGGATCGGGCGGGCGCCATGCACCAACGGGTTCTCGCCATTCGGTGTTTTCATCACTTCGAGTTTGCCGTCCTTGACCGCGACCCATGCCCAGCCGGAACCGAACTGGGTCATGCCGGCGTTGATGAAATCGGCGCGGAACTTGTCATAACCGCCGAGATCGGAATCGATGGCAGCCGCCAATTTGCCCGGCAGTGATGTTCCGCCACCGTCCTTCTTCATCCACTTCCAGAACAGCACGTGGTTGTAGTGCTGAGCGGCATTGTTGAACAGGCCGGGATTGCTGCCGTGAGACTGGCGTACAATGTCTTCCAGCGACAGGCCGTCCATGCCTGCTTCGGCGGCCAGCTTGTTGCCGTTGTCGACATAGGCCTTGTGGTGTTTGTCGTGGTGATACTCGAGGGTCTCACGGGACATATAGGGCGCAAGCGCTTCATAGTCGTATGGAAGGTCCGGCAGTTCGAAGGCCATATCACTCTCCTTTAGAGGCATCCGGTTGTCATGGGTGATGGGTTGGAACATAGGTGGGCGCCGGTCGGTCGGCAAGCTGGCGCCGTGGAAAATTGTGGCGTCGGCGGATCAGATTTTTTCGCCCGAATGCGCCCATTCCCAATAGAGCTCGCGCGCCTTGCGAGCAACTGGACCCGCTTGCAGCTCGCGATCCTCAATGCGGGTGATCGGCACCACCTTGGAGTGGTTTCCACTGGAGAAGATTTCGTCGGCCTGCATGAAGTCCTGGGTCTTGAGGTGACCCTCGACCACTTCGTATCCGGCATCGCGCAGCAGCGTCATGACCCGCGCCCGCGTAATTCCGGACAGGAATGTACCATTTGGTGCCGGGGTGAAGACGACACCGTCCTTGACCATGAAAATGTTGCTGGTACCGGTCTCGGCGACGTTGCCCAGCATATCGAGGACCAGCGCATTGTCGAAACCGCGTGACTTTGCCTCCAGGATGGCCCGCCCATTGTTGGGGTAGAGACACCCGCTCTTGGCATTGGTCGGCATGGTTTCGTGCGACGGGCGCCGGAACGGCGACTGCGTCACCGAAAATCCGTTCGAGGGGATCATGGGCGCTTCGTAAAGGCAGAGACAGAAACGGGTTGATTCGGGATCCGCCGGCACGGACATGTAGCCGCCATGTTCGGCCCAGTACATTGGACGGATATAGACCGCCGTCTGGCCATCGAACTTCTTTAGACCGTCTTGCGCCAGGCCGACAATGTCGTCGGCCGCCATTGTTGCCTTCAGACCGAGAGCAACCGCCGAGTCGTTGACCCGCTGGCTGTGGCGATCGAGATCCGGGGCGACGTGTTCGAACCAGCGAGCGCCGTCAAAAACCGACGTTCCCAGCCACATGGCGTGGGAGCGCGGTCCTATCAGCGGTACGTTGCCCTCGTGCCAATCCCCATCGACATAGGTCCAGGTGGCAGTTTCAGCATCTCTCAGCACCGTCATCACGCAATCCCCGTTCCGGCTAACAAACTAGTTCAGGCCCCTTCCTTGCACCGAAAGCCGCCATTTGCGCAAGGCCCGTGTTGGCGTGTCGCACCCCGATCGGCCTTGACGGAATGGTCGCCGATGAACATGCTGCGGCGCAAAATGAAAGGACTGACCCGAAATGCCCGCTGCACCATCTCATCCGGCTTATGTGTTCGACGCCTATGGCACGCTGTTCGACGTGCATGCGGCGGTGCGCCGTTACGCCTCCGAGGTGGGGCCGCACGGCCAGCGTCTGTCAGAGATTTGGCGCCACAAGCAGCTTGAATATTCCTGGGTGCGAGCGCTGATGGGGGAGTACGCGGACTTCTGGAAACTGACGGAACAGGCGCTCGATACGGCGCTGGCGCTGGTTCCGGAGGTGGATGAAAAGCATCGTGACAGCTTGCTTGAGGCCTACTGGAAACTGGATTGCTACGAAGAAGTCCCGACCGTGCTGAAATCGCTGAAGGACCGCGGCGCCAAGCTGGCGATCCTGTCGAACGGATCTCCCGCCATGCTGGAATCAGCGGTGAGCAATGCGGCGCTGGACACGGTCCTCGACGACATCTTCTCCGTAGACGAGCTTCGCACGTTCAAAACGTCACCTGAAGTCTATGAAATGGTCACCACGTCCTATCGGCTTTATCCGGAGTCGGTGTCGTTCCAGTCATCCAATCGATGGGATATAGCCGGGGCGAAATCGTTCGGCTTCCGTTGTGTCTGGATCAATCGCGGTTCGGCGCCCGATGAGTATCGCGACCTTTCGCCGGATATGGTTCTGCCCAACCTTCTGCAGCTGTAGAAGCCCGAACAAAACTCCGAAAATCGAGACAGCGAAGACGCGCGTTTTTGCAACCATTTGTTTGTCACGCGCTTGCGGATAGTGTGCCTGACATCACCCAATCCAACCCGGAGTGTCGAGATGCCACAAACGCTTGTGTTCTACACCAACCCGATGTCGCGTGGTCGCATCGCCCGCTGGATGCTCGAGGAGGTCGGCGTTCCTTATGAGACGCAAATCCTTGAATACGGCACCACGATGAAGGCTCCGGAGTATCTGGCCATCAACCCGATGGGGAAGGTTCCAGCCATTGTTCACGACGGCAACGTCGTGACCGAGGGAGCTGCGATTTGCGCTTATCTGGCCGATGCGTTTCCGGCGGCCGGGCTGGCGCCACCGACGCATTCGCGCGCCGACTACTATCGCTGGATGTTCTTCGCCGCCGGTCCCTTCGAAAGCGCCATCACCAACAAGGCCCTCGGTTTCGATGTGCCAGCCGATCGCGAACGGACCGCCGGCTACGGCAATCTCGAAACCGCCGTCAGTGCGATGAAATCAGCTATCAACGAGAAGGGCTACATCGCCGGCGACCAATTCAGTGCCGCCGACATTTATGTCGGCTCGCAGATCGGCTGGTGCATGATGTTCGGCACCCTGGAGAAACGTCCGGAGTTCGTCGAATACTGGGATCGCATCAGCGGCCGCGACGCTTACAAACGGGCCAAAGAAATCGACGACGCCCTGCTGCCGCCGCAGGATGGCTGAGCCTGGCGCAAGGTTCGGCTGATACTCAATACCATCATAGGCGGTGCGTCGGTGCACCGTAGGAGCGATGGCATTGAATGATCGGCAACGCAGCGGAACGGACCGAGGCCTGACGCGCCGCGCCTTCGGCGCCTTGGGCTGTGCAGCAGGTCTGACAAGCCTTTTCGGCTGCACCGACAGAATGTCACCGGACGGGTTCATGCTGGATACGGCCCCGTCGCGACAGCTCAACTATCCCATCGAGCCCTACCCGCTGATGTACACCGGCATCCGGGACCAGCGGTATCGCATCGCGGCGGTACCGTTCCAGGACATGAAGCCGGACTATCTCAGGCAGATCGTCCACGACCCGACAGCACAGCCGGTCGGAACGATCGTCATAGATCTGCGCAAGCACTATCTCTACCTGGTGCTGCCCGACCGCAAGGCTATGCGCTACGGCATCGCTATCGGACCCGCCATTTCCAGTTGGCCCGGCCCCTGCAGGATCAAATACCGCAAGGCCTGGCCGATCTGGTATCCGAGCAAGAAAGACCTGCAGCAGGACCAGTCGTTGCTCATCTGGAAAAAGAAAGGCCGCCCGCCCGGGATCTACAATCCCTATGGCGCTCGTGCGCTGTTCGTTTATCAGGGATCTGTCGATACCCACGTGGTGATCCACGGAACGCGGGAATGGAACCACATCGGCGGATCGATCGATTATGGCAGCATCGCGCTGATGAACCAGGACATCGTTGATCTCTACGAGCGCACGAAAACGGGCGCTCTGGTCATTGTGGTTTCCTAAAGTCCCGTACCGCCTAGAAACCTTTCTTCAGGCTACCGAGAATACCGCGTACCAACGCCTTGCCCAGGGAACTGGCGACGGAGCGCGCTGCCGACTTGAGGGCAGCTTCCGCGACCGTCTGGCGGCGATAGCTGGAACGGGCGCGTGATCGTGAACCCTTTTTGCGGCGTGACGTTTTCCGACGGCCCCGATCATCGTAGTCGTCATCGTCCTCGACATCACCGAAGCCGGGCAACGTCCAGCGGCGGCTCTCCTGCAGGTCCTTGTCTTCTTCTTCCTCGCGCCGGCGCTGCTCTTCCTCAGCCTCGGCAGCTTCTTCCGCTCGCTTGCGCAGGATTTCAAAGGCGGATTCCCTGTCGACATCCTCGTCGTAGAGGCCTGCAACCGGGCTGACATCCATGGTCTTGCGCCGCTCGGAATCGGTGATCGGTCCAAGGCGCGAGGACGGCGGACGGATGAGCGTGCGTTGTACCACCGAGGGAACGCCCTTGCTTTCCAGCGTCGAGACCAGCGCCTCGCCCACGCCGAGCTGGGTGATTGTCTCGAAGCAGTCGAAATCCGGATTGGGCCGAAACGTATCGGCCGCCGTTTTGACCGCCTTCTGTTCCCGCGGCGTATAGGCTCGCAAGGCGTGCTGAATTCGGTTGCCGAGTTGCGAAAGCACGGTTTCGGGCACGTCCAGCGGATTTTGGGTGACGAAGTATACCCCGACGCCCTTCGATCGAATCAGCCGGACCACCTGCTCGACACGCTCGATAAGGGCCTTTGGCGCTTCGTCGAACAGCAGGTGGGCCTCATCGAAGAAGAAGACGAGGCGTGGCTGATCGGGATCACCGACTTCTGGCAGTTCTTCAAACAGCTCCGACAGCAGCCACAACAGGAAGGTCGCATAGAGACGCGGGTTCATCATCAGCTTGTCGGCGGCAAGCACGCTGATGGCGCCGCGGCCGTCGGGCGTCGTGCGCATGAGATCGCTGATCTTCAGCGACGGCTCGCCGAAAAACTGCTCCGCCCCCTGCTGCTCCAGAACCAACAGGTCGCGCTGGATGGCGCCGATCGACTGTTTGGCAACATTGCCGTACATGCCCGACAGCTCCTTGGAGTGCTCGGACATATAGGCAAGCAGCGCCTGCAGATCCTTCATGTCCAGCAGCGCCAAGCCGTTTTCGTCCGCCAGTTTGAAGGCGATATTGAGCACACCTTCCTGGGCATCGGTCATGTCCATCAAGCGCGACAGAAGCAACGGTCCCATCTCGGTCAGGCTGGTGCGGACGCGATGGCCCTTTTCGCCAAAGAGATCCCAGAACACGACCGGGAATTCCTGAAACTCGTAGGGATCGAGGCCGATCGTGTTGGCGCGTTTCTCGAGGAAATCCTTGTATTCGCCAATCGCGGCAATGCCAGAAAGGTCGCCTTTCACGTCAGCACAAAACACCGGAACACCGGCATTGGAAAATCCCTCGGCCAGGATCTGCAGCGTTACCGTTTTTCCGGTTCCCGTCGCGCCCGTGATCAGCCCGTGCCGGTTCGCGTAGCCGAGATCAAGATATTCGCCTGCATTGATCGAGTCGTCCGGATTGCGACTGGTGCCGAGATAAAGTTTGCCGTCCTGAAGCATTACACGCCCCGCCTCTCCTGTTATATCGACCGTTATAGGTTCCGATGCTCCGGTGAACAATCATCGAAATCGACGCTATGGTTGCACCCACCGACATTTTCCGACACTCTCGGCACATGGAAAAAGTCCTCGGCATGGGTGGTTTGTTTTTCCGGGCGAAAGACCCCGATGCGCTGGCGCTCTGGTATGAGCAGCATCTCGGCGTCTCGCGGGTCCCGGAAGACTATGAAACGCCGTGCTGGCGACAATCGGGCGGCTCCACGGTGTTCGCGCCTTTCAAGCAAACCACCGACTATTTCGAACGCGATGATCAACAGTGGATGGTCAATTTCAGGGTTCGCGATCTGGACGCCATGGCAGAGCAGCTGCGCCGGGCCAATATCAAAATCGATGTTGACGCCACCATTCACCCCAACGGTCGGTTTGCGCGGCTGAACGATCCGGAGGGCAACCCGATCGAACTGTGGGAACCCTCGGGGCTCGATGTTAATCGTGAAGAAAAAGTCGCCGAATCATAGTGTTCGACTGACAGGATGATATTTTGATTCCGGCGGCCGATCGATGAAATTGCACATCCATTCTCTGTTTACCCAACCCGGCTAGGATGGTGCGAGGGTCCGGAGTCACCGGATCGGTGGGACCGCAGGGCGAATGCTTCACAGCCGGCGTAATTTTGTGGCTTCATTGTGTGGTGCGGGCCTGACCGTTGCCGCCGCCCGCGCACGGGCGCAAACGACGGGTGGCCTGGAACTGGCCGACTTGCGCGGTTCACTCGACGCCACGCAGTTCGGAATGCGCTCGCATGCGGCGGATGACCAAAGCCGGCAGTTGACGGACATCCTGCAACGCGCCTCCAATGAGCGGAAACCGGTCTATCTGCCCCCCGGCACCTATGTGGTTTCCGGACTGAGACTGCCTGAGTTTACCCATCTGACAGGGATCAAGGGGGCCACGAGGCTGGTCTACGGCGGCGACGGTTTTTTCCTGACCACCGACAATGCCGAACACGTGCAATTCTCCGGGCTCACCATCGACGGCGCCAATCGCTGGCTCGCCGACTTTGCGACCGCGATGATCGAGATCCGCAGCACGCCGCGGGTGCTGATCGACGATTGCGATCTTCTCGGCAGCCGCAAGCACGCGGTCACCCTGGAAGTCTGCGGCGGGCGTATCAGCAAGTCGACCATCAGCGGCGCGGGTGGTGCAGCGGTTTACAGCGTCGGTGCGACGGGCCTTCGAATTGCGAACAACGACATCGCCGACTGCGCCGACGGCGGTCTTCTGATCCATCGCTGGCAGGCGGAGCCCGACGGCAGCCTTGTGACGGGCAACCGCATCGTGCGGATCGGTGCGCGGTCCGGCGGCACGGGTCAGAACGGCAACGGCATCAATATCTTTCGCGCCGGCAACGTGCTGGTCGCCAATAACAGCATCCAGGACTGTGCCTTTTCGGCGATTCGTTCAAACAGCGGATCCGACGTGCAGATCATGGGCAATCAGTGTTTCCGCAGCGGTGAAACTGCTATTTATTCTGAATTCGCCTTCGAAGGCGCCATTGTGGCCAACAACCTCGTGGACGGCGCTGCCAACGGCATTTCCGTTGCCAATTTCGACCAGGGCGGTCGTCTCGCGACCGTAAGCGGCAACATCGTCCGCAATCTGACAACCGTCGGCCCTTATGAGACACAACCGCCGGGCTTCGGTACCGGCATTGCCGCGGAAGCCGATACGGCGATCACCAGCAACGTCATCGAGGGTGCCCCCCTCTTCGGCGTGCTCGCCGGCTGGGGCCCCTATCTGCGCAATGTTCTGGTGACCGGCAACCTCATCCGCGATGGTGCTGTCGGTGTGGCCGTGTCAGTGGCGGAAGGTGCGCGGACGGCAGTCATCGCCAACAATCTGCTTCAGGGACAGAAACGCGGTGCCGTTGTTGGCTACCGCTGGCAGGAACCCGTAACCGGCGACCTGGCGCGGCGAAGCGGCGGTGGCTTTGCCCACCTGACCGTATCCCATAACACCGTCACTTGACGGCGAGAGCCTCTGTCGTTCGGATGGTTCCAACCTCGAGGCCGTTCCAGTTCATCAGCGGACGGGATGCCAGATCCTTCACCGCCGACCGCCCCTCTCCTGCGGGCATGAATGACGCCAACACCATTGCCGCCATGATTTCCGCCGCACGACCAGCTCCATCATCGCATTTAAGCGCAATGCCGAGCCCCTCTTGCGGCAGAGCTGCGCAATAAACACCTTCGGCTCCTGTCTTCGCGAACACCATGCCGGGCGCCGCCAGCATCAGATTGGTACAGGCGCGGCCTTCGCCGGCGACAAAGTAAGGCTCAGCCATACACGCCTCGACAATCCGTCTTGAAGCTTCTGTTCGTTGTGACGAGAGCCCTTCGCCCGTCGCCATCCGGGCAAACCCCAATGCAAGCGATGTCAGTGGGGTTGCGTAGGTGGGAATCGAGCATCCGTCGGTCCCGCAGTTGTCGACTCCGAAATGATCGCCGGTGAGGTCGGTGAAGATGCCGCGGATCATGTCCTGAACTTCATGGCCGTAGTTGATATAGCCCGCCGGATCGATGCCGAGGTGGCATGCCGCACAGATGAAGCCGGCGTGTTTACCAGAACAGTTGTTGTGCAGGTCTGAAGCGACTGCCCCGGAACGGGCAAGATTGCGAGCGGCTTCCGGAGAGGACGGCCAGTGTATGCCGCACTCAAGCGCCGACTGATCACGCCCCGCTGAGGCTAGCATCGACGCGGCCAATTCGGCATGTGGCGGTTCACCCGAGTGGGAGGAGCAGGCCAGCGCCAGTTCCCTGTTGCCAAAACCGTAACGGTCAGCCGCGCCGCTTTCGACGAGGAGCAGCGCCTGCATCGCCTTGACGGCCGAGCGCGGAAAAACCGGTGCCTCCACTTGGCCCAGGGACAGATGTTGCTGTCCGCGGGCATCGGCAACGACGACTGCACCGCGATGAACACTCTCGACACGACCGCCACGGGTCAACTCTACAAGGACCGGGTTGGACATCGATTGGCCTCGTTGCGTTTCAATCCCAAATAACGGCTTGCGAAGTGGCTTGCAAACGCGCTCGCCGGTGCTGCGACCGTAAACTCAAGTTTAAATCGCCTGCTTCAAACGCGCGGCGGTAAGTATTCGTTATCACCAGGCGGCATCGTTCATTGAATTACCAAGATCGTCGACTACACTTCGCCTATTGCAACAACCCATCCGGGAGTCAGCCAAATGAGAAGATTATCGGCAGTGTTAGGCGCGATCGTGCTCGCCTTCAGCCCCTTTGTCGTGCAAGCACAGAACATCAACCAGCCAGTTTCGATGTACCCGGCCCCGGTGTTCGAATACGTGCAACAGGCTGTCTCGCTTGAATCCGATGGTAAGACGATGACCCTGAAGGGTGTGCCATCGACCGTATTCTTCAGCGACCGCCCCTACCGGCTGACCGGACATATGGACAATGCCGCCTTTGCCAAGCTCTGGCAGGGCCCCAACGGCCCGTTCGCCTCCATTGTCCCCAACGCTGCCGTCTCTGTGCTGGGCGATACACAAAACCCACCGGCGATCGTCGAACTCACCAGCGCCGAAGTGACGGGAGACTCGATCAAATACGGAATTCAGGTCCTGTCTGGTAAGGTGCCGGAAAGCGCTGACAGCGTCGCGCTCTTTGTCGATCATGCATCTCGCGTTCACAGCACCGCGGCGAGCGGCTATCACGCCTATCCCTATCACCCGGTGCCCGGTCCCTACTGCTACCACTCACCGCAGGCTCCGGAGTGCCATTACCACCCCTATCATCCCTACTATCCGCCCTACCCGCCTTACTACCATCCGGGGGCAGCTTTCGCAGCCGGCGCGGCCGTCGGCGCAGCGGCGGCATCAGCAAATCAGCCGCAATATGTCTATCCGATCCCGACCGGACCAATCCCCGCTCAGTGTTATATCAACAGCAATCACACCCGGATGATCTGCTCGGTACCAATCCAGCAATAGGAATTCTCGTGAACGGGCGCGCCGCTGGCGGGCCCGTTTGCGCACGATTATCAGGTGACCGTTTCGCGCCTGGTGTAGCGATCGTCGTTCCAAACCTGATCCTCCAGGCAAGCAACCATCACATCCACGGCATCATAGAGATCGGCAAAGCGCAGGTAGAATGGCGCCAGGCCAAATCGCATGACATCCGGTGCCCTGAAATCACCGATTACACCGCGGTCGATCATCGCTCTGACGACCGGATAGCCATGTTCGAAAGCGAACGAAACCTGGCTGCCACGCTTGTCGGCATCGCGCGGCGATACCAACTGAAGCCCGCTGCATCCGGGATGCTGTTCCACAAGTTCTATGAAGTGATCCGTCAGCATCTGGCTCTTCCGGCGAACCGCGTGCAGGTCGAGGTCATCGAAAATATCCAGCGCCGCTTCAACCCCTTTCATCGACAGGATTGGTTGGGTGCCACAGAGGAAACGACGAATACCGGACGTCGGACGATAATCGCGTTCGAAGGCAAATGGTGCCGCATGCCCCCACCAGCCGGACAGCGGTTGACGCGCCTGTTCATGGTGGCGTTGCGCCGCATAGATATATGCTGGTGAACCGGGGCCACCATTGAGGTATTTGTAGGTGCAGCCGACAGCGAAATCCGTTCCGCTCGCATCAAGCTCCATCGGCAAGACGCCGGCGGAATGGCAGAGATCCCAGATCATCAATGCTCCCGCATCGTGCACCATCCGGGTCACCTTCTCCATATCGTAAACCGCGCCGGTGCGATAATCGATGTTGGAAAGAAGAACGGCGGCAACATCGCCGTCGAGCAGTTCGGCCAGATCGTGACCATCTGCCCCCAAAAGACGGCGTGAATAGCCGCTCCCACCGGAACTCATCGCCCCTTCGACCATGTAGAGATCGGTTGGAAAGCTGGCGGCTTCCGAAACAATGACTTTGCGGTCAGGCCGCAGGGCCATAGTGGCGTGAAGCGCCTTGTAGATGTTGATCGACGTTGTGTCGCACACCACGGTTTGGCCCGGAGCGGCGCCCATCAGTTTGCCCAGGCGATCGCCGAGATTTTCCGGCATTTCGAACCAGCCAGCAGAGCCCCAACTGCGGATGAGCTGCTCGCCCCACTCCTTGTCGACTGCCGACCGGATCCGCTCCGGTGTATTGACAGGGAGCGCCCCCAGGGAATTGCCGTCCAGGTAGATGACCCCCTCGGGCAGAAGAAACTTGTCGCGCAGACCGGACAGAGGGTCCTTTTGGTCCAGGGCTTCGCTGTGCGCTCGTGTGATCATGCTGTCTTGTTCCTTCATCGTGGCCTGAGCCGATACGGTCTATTGACGCCTTGAATGTTCCGGGGGTTGAAAAGAAACTTTACAAGAAAGGCGCTCCATGTCAATATTTTATAAAATCTTGACAATCGTATAAAATGAACGACACAGCGAAGCAATCCAACAGCGAACAGGTTTACGAGCGCCTTCGAAATCTCATTCTCGACGGTGATTTGCCGGCGGGCACGCCCCTGCGTGCCTCGATGCTGGCCAGCGAGTATGGGTTCGGCCTGACGCCGCTGCGCGAGGCTTTGACGCGTTTGCAGTCGGAATGTCTCGTAACCGCCAATTTCAACCGCGGCTTCAAGGTTGCGGAAAGCTCGATCGAAGAACTGACCGATCTTGGCCGCGTCCGGTCCTTGATCGAAACGCAGATGCTGATCGAGGCGATGGAACGCGGCACCGAAGAATGGGAGAGCGCTATCGTCGCCGCCCATTATCAGCTTTCCAAAACCCCGGTTCCGGCGCTTTCATCCGATCGCGATGTCATTGCCGCCTATGATGAGCGACATGATGCCTTCCACCGAGCCCTGACGTCGGCCTGCCAGTCGGAATGGCTGAACCGGCTGGCTGAACAGATCGGCGCGCAGTTGCAGCGCTACCACCGCAACACCCTCGCCGACGCGCGTTCCGCAGTCGGCAAGAACGCCGCTCTGCGTCGGGACATCGAAACCACTCTCAACGCGGTAATGGGGGTGGAGTGCCACACGAATCTGATGGACGTCGTGCTCGATCGAGACGCGGAAAAATCAACAGCCCTGATGCGCGAACACGTCCAGCTGACATCCCATGCCTATCTGAAGCTTCAGGAGCTGGTGGCCGAGCACAAGGCTGCCTGATCCGATTTGGAGGAACACCCCATGCCTGAAAACAGCTCGAACGAGCGTCTGTTGCAGCGCGGCCTCGAAGAGACCGTGGTCACGGATTTCGCCGCCAAAGAGCGCAAAAGCTATGGCGATGCTCTGCAGCTCAAGACGCTTCTGAACCTGCAGAAGACTTTTCAGGATCCGCCGCAGCCGGACGAGTTGCTGTTTCTCATGATCCACCAGGTGAGCGAATTGTGGCTCAAATTGATGCACAATCAGATCAAACAGCTTCGCGGCCATCTGATCGCCGACCGGTTCGGCCCTGCCTTCAAGGACGTCGACCGGATCAAGGCAATCCAGAAGCAGTTGATCGCGGCCTGGGAAACCCTTCTGACCATGACGCCCGCCGACTACATGCTGTTCCGGGAAGCACTTGGCAACGGTTCGGGTTTCCAGAGCTACGGCTATCGTCAGATCGAGTTCATCCTCGGCAACAAAGACCCCTCCACCATGAAGGTGCATTCCCATGATGCCGAGGTCACGGCAATGCTGGAAGCCGCACTTGCCGAGCCATCGCTCTATGACGAGGTGATCCGGCTGCTTGCCCGGCAGGGTTTCGACGTACCGGCGGAACTGCTCGACCGCGATTTCCGAGAACCCTATTCCGGCGACCCGCGCATCGTGGCGATCTGGGAACAGGTCTATCGCGATACTGACCGCTATTGGGATCTCTACTGCCTGGCGGAAAAACTGATGGATGTCGAAACCCTGTTCCAACGCTGGCGCTTTGACCATATGTCGGCCGTCGAACGGGTGATCGGCATGCAGCCCGGCACCGGCGGCTCGTCAGGCGTTGCCTTTCTCAAAAAGGCATTGGAGCTGAAATTCTTCCACGATCTCTACGACGTCCGCCAGGCCCTGTTCTACAAGCCGTCGGCTGCGTCCTAGGTATTGCGCCGGGCCAGCGCTGCTTCCCAGTTCAGCGCGTGGGTGACGATCTCGCCGAGATCGGCGTGTTGCGGCACCCAGTCGAGCTGCTTTTTCAGCAGCGAGGAATCGGCAACGACGGTCACCGCATCACCCGGCCGCCGATCGGCCAGCTGCACCGGAAAGTCGTTGCCGCTGGCCGCTTTCACGGCCTCGATCACTTCCAGAACCGAATAGCCGGTGCCGTAACCGCAGTTTGCGACCAGATTGCCGCCTTCTGCCCGCAGGTGCTCCAGGGCGAGATAGTGTGCCTCGACCAGGTCGCTCACATGGATGTAATCGCGGACGCAGGTGCCGTCCGGTGTCGCATAGTCCGTGCCATAGACGTCGATATGGGCGCGTTTGCCGAGCGCTGCCTGTGTCGCGACCTTGATGAGGTGGGTGGCGTTCTGCGTCGATTGCCCCGTCCGGCCATCTGGATCGGCCCCGGCGACGTTGAAATAGCGAAGCGCAGCGTAGTTGAACGGGTGAGCTGCGGCCGTGTCGCGAAGGATGAATTCGGTCATCAGCTTCGACATGCCGTAGGGCGATTCCGGCTGCAACGGCGCGTCCTCGGGGATCGGCACGGTCTCGGGCGTTCCGTAAACCGCCGCAGTCGAGGAAAAAATGAAACGCGGTACGCCGGCAACGACACAGGCCTCCAGCAATGATCGGGTCTTGCAGGTGTTGTTGAGATAATAGCTCAACGGATCGGACACCGATTCAGGCACCACGATCGAACCCGCAAAGTGGATGATCTCCTCCACTCCATGTTCTTTCATGGTTCGCGTCACCAGATCGCCATCGCCGACGTCACCGAGAACAAGCGGGGCTTCCTTCGGAATTGCCCAATCAAAGCCCGTCGAAAGACGGTCCAAGACAACCACATCTTCGCCGGCGTCAAGAAGCCGCCAAACCATGTGACTGCCGATGTAACCCGCGCCTCCGGTCACGAGAACAGCCATGCCGTCTCTCCCTGTCACCCCAAGACGAAGGACTGTACACCAACAACGTTTCCGTGTGGTTACCGGACGCGTTCAAGGATAGAGACGTAATTGGCGACAGCCGCGCCGCCCATGTTGAAGATACCGCCCAGTTCAGCGCCGTCGACCTGAATATCGCCGGCTTCGCCGCATAACTGCATCGACGTCAGCACGTGCATCGACACGCCGGTGGCGCCGATCGGATGGCCCTTCGCCTTCAGCCCACCGGACGGGTTGACCGGCAGGCGGCCGCCCATCTGGGTTTCACCGGAGAGAGCAACGGCACCGCCCTCGCCCGGCTTCGCCAGTCCCATCGCCTCGTATTCGATCAGTTCGGCGATGGTGAAGCAATCATGGGTTTCCACGAACGAAAGATCATCGAGGCCAACGCCGGCCTTCTGCAACGCCTGTTGCCAGCCGACCTGGCAACCTTCGAAAAGAAGAATGTCGCGCTTCGACATAGGCAGGAAATCCTGGACATGTTCGGCCGCCCGAAACATCACCGCCCGCGGGGCACGCATGGCCGTTTCGATGTCGGTCAGCACAACGGCCGCGGCACCGTCAGAGACCAACGAGCAGTCCGTGCGTTTCAGCGGTCCGGCCACGTATGGGTTCTTGTCGCTCTCGTTGCGGCAGAATTCGTATCCGAGGTTCTTGCGCATCTGGGCAAACGGGTTGCCGACGCCGTTTTTGTGGTTCTTCGCCGCCAGTGCGGCGAGCGCATCCGACTGGTCGCCATGCCGCTGGAAATAGGCATCGGCAATCTGTCCGAACACGCCCGCAAAGCCGGCTGGAATATCACCATCTTCCGGCAGATAGGAGGCCTTGAGCAGGTTCTCGCCGATTTGCGGCCCCGGGGTGGTCGTCATCTGCTCGACACCGACGACCAGCACGTTTTTGGCGGCGCCGGCCTTGATGGTCTTCAAACCCTGGTGAACTGCAGCGGAGCCGGTTGCACAGGCGTTCTCAACCCGGGTCGTGGGCTTGAAGCGGAGCCGGTCGTCTGCCTGGAGAACCAGGCTGGCGGTGAAGTCCTGTTTGCTGAAGCCAGCGTTGAAATGACCCAGGATGATCTCGTCGATGTCCTGCGGCTCCAACCCGGCATGAGCAATGGCATCGGTGGCCACGCCGACAATCAGGCTCTCGACCGTTTCGCCTTCCAGTTTGCCGAACTTCGAGTGAGCCCAACCGGTGATGCAAGCTGTCATGGGAATTCTCCAGGAGTGTTCGTGCCGCGGGACGCCTGCCAGCGTCAGCAAGCCATGAGTCCACCTCCATATACGGAAGGTGCAAGGGGTGATCAATATTGTTCAACCTTTAACAATATTACGAGTGCGTTGCAACATTGTGATTGCGCATTCCCGTCGGCGATCGGGTGAGCCCAAACGATAGTGGGTCTTTGCCCATCCAGATTTTTCTTGAATGGTTGTTCAAAAAAAAATATTTTGACGCCTGATTTCCCGCTGACACAGCGGCTTCAAAGGGAACGCGAGCATGCGCAAGCGGCCGAACATTCTCATCATCATGGTGGACCAGCTCAACGGAACTCTGTTTCCCGACGGCCCGGCCGAGTGGCTTCATGCGCCCAATCTCAAACGTCTGGCGCAGCGCTCCGCCCGTTTCACGAACAACTACACCGCCTCGCCGCTCTGCGCGCCGGGACGTGCCTCCTTCATGTCGGGCCAATTGCCGAGCCGTACGCGGGTCTACGACAATGCAGCGGAATTTGCCTCCGACATTCCCACCTATGCCCACCACCTGCGAGCCGCCGGCTACTACACCTGCCTATCGGGTAAAATGCATTTCGTCGGCCCCGATCAGATGCATGGCTTCGAGGATCGGCTGACCACCGACATCTACCCCGCCGATTTCGGCTGGACACCTGATTATCGAAAACCCGGAGAGCGGATCGACTGGTGGTACCACAATCTCGGTTCGGTAACCGGAGCCGGTGTCGCTGAAACGTCCAACCAGATGGAATATGACGACGAGGTGGCTTTTTTCGGCTGCCAGAAACTCTACCAACTGGCGCGGGACTCCGACGACGAAAACGCACGGCCCTGGTGCCTGACGGTTTCCTTTACCCACCCACATGATCCCTATGTGGCGCGACGTCGATACTGGGACCTTTATGAAGATTGCCAATACCTGGAGCCGCAGGTTTCAGCAATTGCCTATGAGGATCAGGATCCGCATTCGCAGCGTATCTATCTCGCCAACGATTACCGCAGTTTTGATATCCGACCCGAGGACGTTCGACGTTCGCGGCGCGGCTACTTCGCCAACATTAGCTATCTCGACGACAAGGTCGGCGAATTGCTTGAGGTCCTTGAATCCACACGAATGGCGGACAACACGCTAATATTGTTCTGCTCGGATCACGGCGACATGCTGGGTGAGCGCGGACTGTGGTTCAAGATGAGCTTTTTCGAGGGCTCTTCCCGTGTTCCGCTGATGATCAGCGGATCAGACATCGCCGCCGGGCGCATTGAAACGGCTGTTTCGAACCTCGATGTGACGCCGACGCTGGCCGATCTTGCGGGTGTCAGCCTCGACGCCGTCTCACCCTGGACCGATGGCGAAAGCCTCCTGCCCGTCATTGCCGGAGAAGCGCGATCCTCGGCGGTGCTGATGGAATACGCGGCCGAAGGCTCCTACGCGCCACTCGTGGCCATCCGCGACGGACAATACAAGTTTGTCCATTGCGAGCTCGATCCGCCGCTGTTGTTCGATCTGGAAGCGGATCCGGCAGAAACGACCAACCTGGCAACACAGACCTCTCATAGCGACCTCGTCGCATCCTTTATGAAGCGAGTACGGGACCGCTGGGATATGGGCGCATTCGACGCCTCCGTGCGTGAAAGCCAGGCGCGACGCTGGGTGGTCTATCCGGCGCTTCGCAACGGCGCGCACTATCCATGGGACTTCCAGCCGCTTCAAAAAGCGTCCGAACGGTACATGCGCAATCATCTGGACCTCAACGACCTTGAGGAAAGCAAACGCTTTCCGCGCGGCGAGTAGCTGGTGAGCCCCATGAAGGCAAAGACGCAAAACGCGCGCTTGACCAACGACACCCGAGTGGCGGCCCGATTGGCCGCGGGCCCCAACTGACGGCGGACACCTTACATGCATGCGGATTACATCATCATCGGATCTGGTTCGGCCGGTTCGGTATTGGCAAACCGGCTCTCCGACGACGGCAAGAACAGCGTCATCGTCCTGGAATTCGGCGGCACGGACGCGGGTCCGTTCATCCAGATGCCGGCCGCCCTCTCTTATCCCATGAACATGGGTCGCTATGATTGGGGTTACGAGACGGAACCGGAACCGCATCTGGCCGGACGACGGCTGGTCGCGCCACGCGGCAAGGTTGTTGGCGGGTCCTCCTCCATCAATGGCATGGTCTATGTGCGCGGCCATGCGGAGGATTTCAACAGCTGGGCGGAAGCAGGCGCCGATGGCTGGGCGTTTGCCGATGTGCTGCCCTACTACCTTCGAATGGAGACGTCGCATGGCGGACAGGAGGGCTGGCGCGGGACGTCCGGTCCGCTGCATGTGCGCCGCGGCAAAGCTGACAATCCGTTGTTCAAGAGCTTCATCGAAGCCGGGCGACAGGCCGGATTCGAGGTGACCGACGACTATAACGGCGAGAAGCAGGAAGGCTTCGGCCTGATGGAGCAGACCATCCACAACGGCAAGCGATGGTCGGCTGCCAATGCCTATCTGAAGCCGGCGCTGAAGCGCGACAACCTGCGCCTGGTTCGCTGCTTTGCCCGTCGGGTCAAGATCGAGGACGGACGCGCGGTTGGCGTCGAGATCGAGCGCGGCGGCCGGATTGAGACCGTCGGTGCCGATCGCGAAGTCATCATCTGCGCCTCAGCCTTCAACTCACCGAAGCTCCTGATGCTGTCCGGCATCGGGCCGGCGGCGCACCTGAAGGAACACGGTATTCCCGTGGTCGCCGATCGCCGCGGTGTCGGCGCCAATCTGCAGGATCATCTGGAGCTTTATGTCCAGCAGGAATGCACCCAACCGATCACGCTCTATTCCAAGCTGAATCTTGTCTCCAAGGCAGCGATTGGCGCCGAGTGGCTGTTCTTCAAATCAGGCCTCGGCACGACAAACCACTTCGAAGCGGCGGCTTTCGTGCGTTCAAAGGCCGGGGTCAAATACCCCGACATCCAGTATCACTTCCTGCCGATTGCCATTCGATATGACGGCAAGGCGGCCGCCCGCTCGCATGGGTTCCAGGCGCATGTGGGCCCAATGCGGTCAAAATCGCGCGGCAGCGTGACCCTGCGTTCAGCGAGACCGGAAGCGGCTCCTGTCATTCGCTTCAACTACATGAGCGAACGGTCCGACTGGGAGGATTTTCGTCATTGTATCCGCCTGACCCGTGAGGTGTTCGGCCAGACCGCGTTCGATTCGTTTCGCGGCAAGGAAATCTCGCCAGGGGATGAGGTCCAGTCGGACGAAGCGCTGGATTCCTATATCGCCCAGCACGTTGAAAGCGCTTATCATCCTTGCGGCACCTGCCGCATGGGGCGCGCCGACGACGCGGATTCCGTTGTCGATCCGGAATGCCGGGTGATCGGCGTCGACGGGTTGCGGGTCGCTGATTCATCGACCTTTCCGCTGATTACGAATGGCAACATCAACGCGCCATCGATCATGCTCGGCGAAAAGGCATCAGATCACATTCTGGGCCGTCAGCCGCTCCCTCGGTCCAATGCTGAACCATGGATCAACCCCAACTGGCAGACGTCGGACCGTTGATCTGCACGCGCGAAACGATGATTTAACGTAAATCGGTGATTGTCTGCGTAACGTGAATTGCGGCTGAGCGGCTTTCCGCTTGGAAAGGCAGACAGAGCGTGTCCGTTTCGGCACATCATCGCCTTGAGGCGAGCGGACCGCCCGACGATCCCGCCGATCGTCGGGTCAAGGCTGCTCGCCTGACCGCTTCCGCTCTTGCATTCCTTGCTTTCAGCCTGCTGATGATTTCGCTGCGGCCATTCGAAGCCGGTAGCCTGTTCCAGCAGCCCGAGAATATTGGCGGTGACCGGTTGAACCAGATCGGCTTCCTCATTGCAGGCATCGTAGCAGTCATATCGATGGCGACGCTTGTCAATCGCAAATTGCTCAGCGTCTTCCTCTCCCCGGCGTGGTTGGCGATCGGATTGGTCATGGCATTGTCGATCATCGTGGCTCCCGATCCGGCATCGGCAACCCGTTCGGTGATCTTGACGCTGATCGGCATGATCCTTGCTGCGAGTGTCGTGCTGTTGCCTCCCGACGAGCGGTCATTCCAGCGCGTTTCGGCGGCGGCGATCCTCACCGCAATGGCAGTCAGCTATGTCGGTATCGCGTTGTTGCCGGGGTACAGCGTCCATGGCGGCACGGGTGACGAGGCACAGCATGCGGGCCTTTGGCGCGGACACTTTTCCCACAAGAACATCGCCGGCCCGGTGATGTCGGTCTTTGTCATGTTCGGGATCTATCTTTGGCGTTCGAAACAACAGGCACTCGGCGCAATCGTCACCATTCTGGCGCTCTTCTTCGTCGTCCAGACGGGGTCGAAGACCACCAACGGGTTCCTGCCGATTGCCGTCTTCATCGTCCTGGCGGGACGTATCATCGGCCTGCCGCTGCTGACGATCGGACTATATGCTGTCGTTGTCGCGATGATCGCCGGTTTGACGCTTGGCAGTGTCCATTCGGAGGGTTGGGCATCGATGACGCGGGCCATCCTGTCGGACCCATCTTTCACCGGCCGCACAACGCTGTGGCAATACGGAATGGAAAACATTGGCGTCAGGCCATGGTTTGGCACTGGCTTCGACAGCTTCTGGGGTACGCCGACGGTCGAGCAGATCGAACGGCCGTTCGAAAGGGATTGGGATTTCCGCGGCATCGTTCACGGACACAACAACTTCGTGGATATGGCGCTGACGATGGGCCTCGTTGGCTTTTTCGTCCTGTTATGGGCGCTTTTCGTGGCCCCGGCCGTGAACTACGTAAAATCCTGCCGTGACAAGACCAATGCCAACCTTGCCGATCTCTTCATGATGATCCTGGTTTTCATGACGATGCTGTCGTTTCTCGAGACATTCTTCCTGCGGCGCGTCGATCCGATCTGGCTCCTGATGTTCATGGCGATCACCGGACTTCAGTTGACCGCCCGTTTTCGCGCGGCCTGATCCGCGCTACGTCACAAATCGACGACAGGATTTTCTCACACAGCGCTTGAATTCTGCACCTGAAGTGATAAACGCAAGGTCCGTTCGGCCCTAACGGTTTACTGGCCGTTTTTGGGGCGTAGCCAAGTGGTAAGGCAGCGGTTTTTGGTACCGCCATGCGCTGGTTCGAATCCAGCCGCCCCAGCCAGCCGAACGGTTTTTAAAGACATCCGCTAATCCCGGTCCTCGCCTTCCAACCCGTGCAACAGGCGCTGTAACTGAACATGCATATCGCGCCGCTGGTCCAGCAGATCGAGGGCCACCGCTATGCCCGGGCGATTCACGCCGAGATCCTGATGCAGGCGCCAGGCGATGCGGGTTCTGGTAATGCTGATGGCTGAAAAGCGCCAGGTGGACGGATCGACGCCCTCCGGTTCCAGGATCCCTTCGTCGACCAGTTCGACAATCCAGGTGGACTGGACGCCGCAGGAACGGCAGAGTTCGTCCAGACTCACGGCCTCGATGACTTCGCCGGTCAGAACGTTCACTGATTTTCTGGCCATGATGCGTCAGACCCCCAGTTTGGCGCGCGGATCGAAATCCATGTCGCGGGCCATCTGTTCGTAAAAGGCCTTGTCCTTGTCCGTATTCGCCGGAGGCACGGCGATCTGCAGAACCGCATAGAGGTCACCGGACGGATTGCCGGGCAAACCGCGGCCACGAAGCCGCAGCTTTTGGCCGGTGCGGGCGTTTTTCGGAACCGAGAGGTCCACCGTGCCGCTGGGCGTCGGACATTTGACCTTGCCGCCGAGCGCCGCTTCCCAAGGCGCAATTGGAAGGTTCAGATAAACATCCTTACCCTCGACCGTGTAGTTGGGATCGGGTTGGAACTGGACTTCCAGGTAAAGGTCTCCGGCGCGGCCCTGGCCAACGCCGGGTGTGCCCTGCCCGGCCAGTCGGATATGCTGTCCCTCGGAAATGCCCTTCGGAATTTTGACGCGAATCGAGCGATCGCGGACGACAACGTGTCCGGTTTCGTCGACCTCCGGCGCGCGCAGCGAGATGGTGCGGGTGGCGCCCTCATAGGCATCCTTCAGATCGATCATGATCCGGGCATGGTGATCCTGGCCGTGAGCGTGAAACTCCTGTCGTGCGCGGCCACCCGCGCCCTGGGCTCGCGCCTGGCCGAACAGCGTTTCGAAGAAGTCGCTGAAGGCACCCGGATCTGCCTGTTCGAAGCCCGATCCCGAGAACTCGAAGCCTTCGTCCCATCCCGGCGGCGGCCTGAAATCCTGTCCCGATTGCCAGTTGGCACCTAGCTGGTCATAGGCCGCCCGTTTTTCCGTATCCTTGAGGACCTCATAGGCTTCGCCGGCTTCCTTGAACTTGGCTTCCGCATCCGCGTCCTTGTTGACGTCAGGGTGGTATTTGCGGGCCAATTTGCGATAGGCGCGCTTGATCTCGTCCTGCGTCGCAGTCCGTTCCAGGCCAAGAATTTCGTAATAATCCTTGTAGTCCATGTTTCTCTCGTCCAATGCCGCACATGGTCGATCGTCACCTCGGAATATCAGGTGATCCGGGTGGTCGATGCCCGAGCGGCAGTCTTAGATTTTACGGACGGTTTGTCCAGATCGACCGGATATGGGTACTCCGCGGCCCTGATTCGAGTCTTCCGCTTGAAAATCAATGCGTAAGGCCGGAACCTTGAGTGTCGGTGCATTCAACCCGCAATGCCGCTCATGGCTTTGCGGGCACCGGAATTGAACAGGACATGAAGCTGGGCCAGCACGGCGTCGCGGAACGGACCGTCGACCGATAGATCGCTGCCAAAAACGGCTTTCTGATCCAGAATGGCCGAGCCGAATTCCGCAGTATTTGGCAGGGTCTCATGGGCGATCCGGGCGAACAGCTCCGCCATGGGATCGTCAACGTCATACCGAACACCATCCGGCCCCTCTCCCGCAAGATGGCGGATCCACGCCGCCACCGCCAAGGTTAGCCTTTCATAGGGCTGACCAGTGGCCATGCGGTCGCGAATGGTCCCCAAAAGGCGTTGCGGAATCTTCTGGGAGCCGTCCATGGCTATCTGCATGGTGCGGTGCCGGAGTGCGGTATTGTCAAAACGCAAAAGCAGCGACGCGATATAGGCTTCGAGATCGACACCGGGAACATCCAGCGTCGGCAGGATTTCGGTGCACATCATGGTCTCGACAAAGGACCTCAGTACAGGGTCCGCCATGGCGTCGCTGACCGTTTCATGGCCCGACTGAAGACCGAGATAGGCCAGCGTGGAATGACTGCCATTGAGCAGCCGCAGTTTCATTTCTTCAAACGGCATGACGTCCTGCGTCATCACCGCTCCGACCTTTTCGAGCGGCGGTCGACCGGCAACGAAACGGTCTTCGATCACCCACTGGGTGAACGGCTCAGTCATCACTGGCCAGGCGTCCTCATAGCCGGTCAGCCCGGCAATCTCGGCACAGTCGTCGTCGGTGGTCGCGGGCACGATCCGGTCGACCATGGTGGAGGGAAAGGCAATATTGTCGTCGATCCAGGTCGCAAGCCCGGGATCCTTCTCGGCTGAGAATTGCTGAACGATCCTGGCGAGGGTCTTTCCGTTGGCCGGCAGGTTGTCACAACTGACCACCGTAATCGGCGGGAGGCCGCGACCGCGGCGGTTGGCAAGGGCGGCGACAAGCACGCCGGGAGCAGATCGTGCGCCGGAACCCTCTGACAGATCAGCTCGAATATCGGGATGGTCGAGATCGAGATCGCCGGTGGCCGGATCTCGGCAATAGGCCTTTTCCGTCACGGTCAGCGTGACGATCCGCGTCGTTTCCGCCGCTATTGCGGCAATTGCCTGCCGGTTTTCAGGGTCGCAAACGATGTTGCTGATGGACCCGATGATCCTGCAGCGAGTTTCCTCACTGTCGCGAAGTGCCAGAGTGTACAAGCCGTCCTGCGGCATCAATGCATCGCGCGTATCGGGCCGGCGCAGGCTGGCACCGACGATGCCCCAGTTTGGATCGCTCTCCAGACAGTCGTCGATGTAGACGGCCTGATGCGCCCGATGAAAGGCGCCGATGCCGAGATGGACGATGCCCGGCGTGACGCTGCTGCGGTCATAGGCAGGCAACCTGGCCGCCCCCGTATATCCGGCGAGCAATGCGTTCGACAGTCGCTTGGCATCAGGCATAGCGATAGGCCTTCCGCGGCAGTTCGTAGGCCAGATCGCGGGCGATCTCGTGGGCTTCGTCGTCGCGCAGCCGATGGTCGGCAACCCTTTCGGCCAGGAAAGCGCAATCGATGCGCCGCGCCATGTCGTGACGCGCCGGCAAAGACGGGAACGCCCGGGTGTCATCGTTGAAGCCGACCGTGTTGTAGAAGCCGGCGGTCTCCGTCGTCAGTTCGCGAAAGCGACGCATGCCGTCAGGGCTGTCGAAGAACCACCAGGCCGGTCCGAGCTTGAGAGCCGGATAGGCACCGGCAAGCGGTGCAAGTTCGCGTCCATAGGCCGTTTCGTCCAGCGTGAACATGATGAGCGTCAATCGCGGGTCCATCCCGACTGCGTTGAGCAAAGGTCGCAGCGCCGTGACGTAGTCGGTTCGGGTGGGAATGTCGAAGCCCTTGTCTCGCCCGAATTTCGCAAACACCGCCGCGTTGTGATTGCGCAAGGATCCGGGATGCAGTTGCATCACCATGCCGTCATCAACGCTCATGCGCGCCATTTCGGTGAGGAACTGGGCGCGAAGCAGCTCATGCTCGCCGTCGGCAGCGCGTCCGGTGACGACTCGGTCAAACAGCGATCGGCATTCCGCCTCTGGAAGGTCGGCGGTGCTGGCGCTCTGGAATCCGTGATCCGTTGCCGTCGCCCCATGCTCGCGGAAGACCGCACGGCGGCGTCGATGGGCCTCGAGATAACCCTCCCAGTGATGGGTGTCGCATCCAGTCAGATCGGAGAGCTTTTCAAGATCGCGCTGAAAGTCCGGATGGTCAGGATCGGCAGCCGAATCGGGCCGGTAGGTCGTCACCACGCGACCGCTCCAATCGCCCGCCTTTAGCGCCGCGTGATGGCGCAACTCGTCGACGGCGCTCTCGGTGGTTGCCAGGACCTCAATACCAAAACGCTCAAACAGCGCCCGTGGCCGATAGGCGTCCATCGCCAGGCAATCAGCAATTCGCCGGTAATAGTGATCGGCGGTCTTCGGCCCCAACGGGTCATGCAGGTCGAACAGGGTTTCGAATGTGTGATCCAGCCACAGGCGTGTGGGTGTCGCGCGAAACAGATGATAGTGCTTTGCGAAACAATGCCAGACGGCTTCGCTGTCGACCGGCTGCTGAGTATCGTCGAGCGGCGCCACGCCCAGTTCCTCGAACCCCACTCCCTGGCTGATCAGCATGCGGACGACATAATGGTCGGGGGTTACCAGCAGCGAGGCGGGATCCGAGAAGGGCTCGTTGTCCGCAAACCATCGCGGATCCGTGTGCCCGTGCGGGCTGATGACCGGCAGATCCTTGATGCCGTCAAAGAGCGCCCGGGCAATGGATCTTACCCCGGGATCCGGAGGGAAGAACCGGTCCGGGTGGTTCAGCGTCGTCGTCATCCGGTTTTGTACTCCTGTGGTACCCAATCGGCGCAAACACGTAGCGAGCGGTCAAGCGGCAACGTGACCTGCGCGCCCGTCCGGGCGGCGTGGTAAATCCCTGCCACGGTTTCGATTGAACGAACTCCGTCCTCAACACCCACCATGTCGGTCTGCTCGCCAGCGAGCCGGCGGGCAATGGCGTCGAACTGGCCCGCGAACCCGGTGGGGCGCCCTTCCAGCTCGGCATCGATCTCCTCCAGTGCCGCATCGATGGCGTCCTGCTCTCCCCGGCCCACGAAAGACCAAGGCGCATCGCCAGGCGCATAAGGATCGCGGCCGCTCTCTGCGGTCAGATTCTCGAACGCCAGCCGCAGCCGCGACATGTCGCCGGCACTTCCAAGCGTCACTGATGACGTGACCAGCCCGCCCGATTCCGTGACCATCGAAATGGCTGCGCAGTCCTCGGTCTCGATCGGATTGACCCGCGTGTCGAGCATTGCCGACAGCGCCGTCACCGGACCAAAAAACCGGGTGACCAGATCGTGGATGTGGATCGCGTGGCCCAACACGGCTCCGCCACGCTCGCTTGACCATCGGCCGCGCCAGTCGACCGCGTAGTAGTCGGCGCCCCGATCCCAATGGGTCTCCAACGTTGCCACCAACGGTCGGCCGGTCAGACCGCGTTCCTGGAGGGCAGCGAGCCGGTAGAGCTCCCTCCCGTAACGGTACTGAAAGATCGGAACGAAAAGCTGTTTGTATTCCCTTGCCGCGGCGGCAATTCCATCCGCTTCCAGGACACTGCCGGCAACCGGCTTTTCGCAAATGACATGCTTGCCGGCAGCCATCGCCCGCAGTGCTACCGGCCCGTGCAGGTGAGGCGGGAGACAAATATCGACGATGTCGATCTCCGGATGTTGCAGCACCGCGTCAAGGTCAGAAACGGCCTGGCAGCCAGGCGCCTTCGCCGCCAGTGCGGACGCCCTTTCGAGATCCAGGTCGCATATGAACACGACCCGGTAACTCTCCGGGAGCACCCTATAACCCTCAAGATGTTTGGCACCGATACCGGCGCCCAAAATGGCCACCGACAGCATTGATCAGCCCCGCAGATGCCCCAGTTGGGTGGCCTGCGCCTGAGCCTGGATGGCCAGTTCGGTCACCCTGAAACAATGGGCCTGGCCCATGGCGGTCTCGGTGCGATCGCGAACGTCGGCCGCCAGGTTGTCGAAATAGGTCAGCTTCTCCTGCGATGCGTCAATATGTTCGCACACCGTTCCGTTGACCAAAAAAATGTGATCGGTTCCCGGGCGACCGGCGATGTCGACATATTTCCGAAGCTCGATCGTCCCTTCCGTCCCGAGAATGGTCAGCCTGCCATCGCCCCAGGTGGGCAGCGCGTCCGGCGTATACCAGTCGACGCGAATGTAGCCCTGCGAGTCGTCGCCACGAATGAGGATTTCGCCGAAATCTTCAAGTCCGGGGTCACCCGGATTGGCGAAATTGCCGACGCTGGAGGTCACAATCTGCGCGTCCTCGGATCCGGTGAAGAACATGAACTGGTCGATCTGGTGCGAGGCGATATCGCATAGAATGCCGCCATATTGCGACCGGTCGAAGAACCACGAAGGCCGTGTCGCACGATTGAGGCGATGCGGGCCGAGGCCCACCGTTTGAACGACCTTTCCGATGGCGCCATCGCGCACCAGTTCCGCAGCCTTGATTGATGCCGGCGTTTCGAACCGTTCGGAAAAATCGACCGACCAGATTCGCCCGGTTTCTGCGACCGTCCGGCGCAGTTCCTCTAGCTGATCAAGCGTCGTGCAACCGGGCTTGTCGGTCATGACGTCCTTGCCGGCACGCATGGCTTCGATCGCTCTTTCGGCGCGGCGCGCAGGAATATCCGCGATCAGGACCAGATCGACGTCCGGATCGTCCAGCAGACGCTGGCGATCGTCGACCCGCGGAACATCGGGAAAGCGTTTGACAAAGCCCTCAACGGGATGCGGATCTCCCTCCGTCCACCAGCCGGCACAGCGGCCTCCGGCGGACAGCATACCGGCCAATTGACCGTAAATGTGACGATGGTCGACGCCGATCACGGCGAGTGTAAGGTCTAACATGGACATGCCTCAGGCCGGAGGGTTTGAGACGACAGTGACGGCTTTGCGCTCGCGGGAGGATGTCACCAGAGCGTCGATGAGATGGTGCACGCCAAGCGCCTGGCGACCGGACACAGTGGGTTCGCGGCCTTCACGCACACCGGTGATGAAGTCGCTGATCAGATCGCGATGCCAGTCATGCGGAAAGGCCATGGGATCGGAACCGCCACCGGTCCCGGCAGCTTCGCCGACCGTCTCAGTCCGGCCATCGTGCCAGGACACCGTCAGCGTTCCGGACTGCAAGTGCGCGCTGGCCCGCTCGCAGCCGATGGTGATCGATTCCGCGTCGCCCGGAAAGGCCGCGGTCGTTGCCATCAAGGCGCCGCTTGCGCCATTGGCGAAGCGCATGCCACCGGCAACGAAATCTTCCGACTCCATGTTGTGGAACGGCGATGTCGCCGCGACCGCCTGCACTTCCGCGACGGGCCCTGTGAGACTCAGCATCAGGTCCAGCGTGTGGATGGCCTGACTGATCAACACTCCGCCGCCATCGCGCTCGTAGCTACCCCTGCCCGGCTCATCGTAATATGCCTGCTCGCGCCACCAGGGTACGGATACCTGGACAATGCCGACAGCTCCCAAGGCACCGCTTGCGATGCGCTGCTGAAGCGCCTGCGAGGCCTGCCGGAAACGGTGCTGGAACACGATCCCGAGCCGGACTCCATTGTCGTCGCAGATTTGCACGATTTCCTCGGCCGCAGCCGTCGTTCGTTCAACCGGCTTTTCCATCAGGATGTGCTTGCCGGCCTCGGCGAAACGTCGGACTAAGTCGAGGCGCTGATTGGGTGGCGTGATCAGGATCACCGCACCGATTTCGGGATCGTCGGCAAGCGCATCGATCGAACCCGCTGCCGGAAAACCGAAGCGGTCGGCAAAGGCCATTCGCTTAACGGGGTCACGGGAGAAGACGCCTCGCACTGACGCGATATCCGCAAGATCCTGCAGAGATTTTGCGTGGGGTGTCGCCGCCATTCCGGTTCCGACAACACCCACTCCGATCGGATTATCAGCCATTACGAGACGCCGTTTGCTATCACCTGGCCAGCGCCGTCGAACAGGTGCATGGAACTGCGGTCGAAGCGCAAGAAGATCCGCTGACCGCGTTCGATGGGCAACTGGCCAAGCTGATGGACGGTCAATTGCTGCATGCCTTCGGGCGTGCAGTAGAGATAGGTCTCGCCGCCAAGCTGCTCGGAAAGATCAACAACGGCCGAGATATCCGCATCGGCCTCGTCGACGATCTCAATGTGCTCGGGCCGCGCACCGAAGGTGACGCTGTCATTGGCTGAGACCCCGTCAAGTGGCGGAATGGACACCCGCTGTTCGCCAGCCACCAGCTCGAAGCCGCCGTTGGCCGCAGCCACTATTGCGTCGATCAAGTTCATCCGCGGCGAACCGATAAATCCAGCCACGAAGGTGTTTTGCGGTGTATTGTAGAGCTCGAGCGGCGGACCAACCTGCTCGATCCGACCGGAATTGAGCACGACAATCGTGTTGGCGAGAGTCATCGCCTCGACCTGGTCATGCGTCACATAGATCATGGTGCCGCCGAGCTTGGCGTGCAGCGCCGCCAACTCCTTGCGCATGGCGACGCGTAATTCCGCATCGAGGTTGGACAACGGCTCGTCGAACAGGAAGGCCTTGGGATCGCGCACGATGGCGCGGCCGATGGCAACGCGCTGGCGCTGGCCGCCGGACAGCGCCTTGGGCCGGCGCTTGAGATAGGGCGTAATTTGCAGCATCGCCGCCGCGTCATTCACCCGACGTTCGATCTCTTCGCGCGGCATCTTGGAGTTTTCCAGCCCGAAGGCCATGTTCTTGTAGACCGACATGTGCGGGTAGAGCGCGTAGGACTGGAACACCATGGCGAGGCCGCGTTCGGATGCCGGCTCGGAATTGACGACGTCGCCGTCGATCACAACGTCACCGGACGTCACACCTTCGAGCCCGGCTATGATGCGCAGAAGGGTCGACTTGCCGCAGCCGGACGGCCCGACAAAGACAACGAATTTGCCGCTTTGAATGTCGAGGTCGATGCCGTGGATCACCTCGACTTCGCCGTAGGCTTTTTTGACATTTTTCAAAAGGATTTCGGTCATCGGTCTTCCTATCGGCTGCGCGAAATGGCCGCCTGTTGCGGCACGGCGCGCTGCATGCGCATGGGCGGCAGACCCTTAAGGATCTGCGCGGCATCATCGAGCATCGCCGAACGAATGCGGGCGTAGGACGCCTTCAGCGCACCGGCGATATGGGCAGTAAACAAGATCCTGTCGGATTGGCGGATCGGATGGTCGGCCGGAACCGGCTCTTCCGGAAAGACGTCGATCGCCACCCGCAGGTGTCCGGACGCTCCCATTTCGACCAGCGCGTCGAAATCCACCACCTCGGCACGACTGGCGAGCACCACGCTGGAATCCGGCTGCATCCGTTCCAGCATCCGGCGATCGAGAAAGCCTTCGTTTTCTGTGGTCACGCCCGCCAGGACAAAAACGATGCGCGCCTGGCCCAGCAGCTCGGCCAATGCGACGGGCTCCACATTCTGAGAGCGCAGATAGTCGTCGGAAAGCCACGGATCGTGCACCAGGATAGGACCCCCGAACGGTCGAAGAAGCGGCACCAGCTCGCGGCCGAGATTGCCGAAGCCGATAACGCCAACGGTTGTTCCAAGCAGACCGTAGTGGTGCCGGGCGCCGGCAATACCATAGCTTTCGTTACCGGTCCGAAACAGACGATCACCTTCCGTCAATCCACGCGAGAGCGAAATGGCCTGTCCAAGGCAATATTCCGCCACGGCCGGCGCCATCGATGGCGCAGCGGACAGCACGTGAATGCCCCTCGCCTGGGCTTCCGCATAGTCGATGTTGGGTTCCCAGTTTGCCTTGACGTTGAGAATGGCCCGCAGGTTGGGCGCCCGGTCCAACCGCTCCTTCGGCATCGCCGTCTGGCCGATGATAATTTCCGCCCGTGGCAACACCGATTCAACAAGCGAATCCGGGGCCCTTTCGCCGAAATGGCTGATCACCTCGCCCAGTTGGTCGAGCACCTGCGCCGCGTCGGCGGTGTAGACCATCTCCTCTGTGCGGGGAAACGGGTCCATGAAAATCAGCGGTCGCGTCATTTCATCCCCGTCGAGGCGATGCCGGTGGTGATGAAGCGCTGCAGGAAGGCAAAGACCAATGCCACGGGAATCAACGTGACGACCGTCATGGCCAGAACGTAATGCCACTGCACGTCGAGTTCGCCCTGGAAGGCATTGAGGCCGATCTGAAGCGTGTAAACCTCGCTGCGATTGAGCACGACCAACGGCCAAAGGAAGTCATTCCAGCGCCACATGACCGAGAAGATGGCCAGAACCGCGATCGCGGGAAGCGACAATGGCAGCACGATGCGCCAGTAGATTGCCCATTCGCTGGCCTTGTCCATCCGCGCCGCCTCGATGAGGTCGCGTGGCAGGGTCAGCATATACTGGCGCAAGAGGAACACACCGGTCGGTGTCGCCGCCCCCGGCAAGATAACCGCCCATAGCGTGTTGACCATGTTGAGCTGCGTGACGACCAGATAGGCCGGCACAAGAATGATGGTGATCGGGATCATCAAAGTACCGATGACAAACAGCATCACCGCGTTGCGACCCTTGAATTCGTATATTGCCAGTCCGTAGGCGGCCATCGAATTGATCAGCAATGTGATCAGCGTTGCCACGACGGTGACGATCACCGAATTGTTGAGATACGTCAGGAAGTTGAAGCGTTCGAGCGGCTTGGTGTAGTTCTCCCACGCCACCCGAAACTCACGGATCGGCTCGCGGCTGGCGATGGGAACTCTGATGCTGGTTTCGGGTTCGGCCGGATCGACCATCTGGGCGATGATTCCGATGCGGCGGATTTGCGCCAGTTCGCGAACGCTGCCGTCCTCCATGGTCACCTTGTAGAGCGGCAGCGGCTTGTCGTGGCCCTCTACCTCAACCTCGATCTGACCGAGCGGCAACAAAGTCGGCGGAAACTCAAGCAGGCCTGCCGGTGTCTTGAACGACGAGAGCGCCAACCAGATGACCGGCCCAAACATCAGCAACACGCCAAAAAACAGGTAGACGTAGGTGAAGATATCGGTCCAGTGCCAGGAGGCGCCGCCGCGACGGGCAGTCAGCATAGCGGGCAGTGAGCGGCGGGAGAGTGTCTGTGCATCGGCCATGTCAGCCATCCTCCTTGCGTCGCGTCACGGCCAGCTGAACCAGTGTCAGAACGAAGAGCACGACACCGAGGACGACCGAGGCGGCCGCAGCCAGACCAAAGTTCTGAACCTGGTTGGAAAAACCAGTCGTGTAGATGTACTGGACGATGAACTGCGTCGCCGTGCCGGGACCACCGCCGGTAAGAACGAAGACCTCGTCGAAGATCTGAACCGCCTTGATCAGCGCCAGCACGATGACGACCAGCAGATTGGGCCACAGCAGCGGCAGCGTGATGCGCCAGAACACACGCTCCCGGCGCGTGCCGTCCATTTCGGCCGCCTCGTAGAGGTCCGGTGGTATGGCCTGCAGCCCGGCCAGCAGGATCAGCGTATAGAAGCCCATATGGGCCCAGATGGAGACGAAAATCGCC
Organism: Hoeflea sp.; assembly: GCA_965228435.1. Classification (GTDB taxonomy): domain Bacteria; phylum Pseudomonadota; class Alphaproteobacteria; order Rhizobiales; family Rhizobiaceae; genus Hoeflea_A. The sequence continues at coordinate 7,552,781 of OZ245818.1, forward strand.
CAGAACATCGACCAGTTCGGATCAACGAAGAACAGAATCTTGTCGAGGCCGATCGACACCAGGCCGGCGTTGAGCACACCGTCACGCAGCAGGATCCATTTCCAGATCAGAGCCACGACGACCGGAGACAGCAACACCGGGAAAAAGAATGCAGCGCGGAAGAATCCGCGGCCGCGGATCTCGCGGTTGAGGATCAGCGCCGTGACCAGCGAAAACAGCACCATGAATGCGACCTGGAAGAACACGAAGATCATGGTGTTGTAGATGCCGCGCCAGAACCGGTCCTCCCGGCAGGTCGACGGGTCGAGATAGTTGCCACAATCGGCCAGATAGCCGTATTGCTCGCCGCCGACGTAAGGCCGGTCGCCGAGGAAAAGGTTGGTGCCGCCCGTTACCGAAAAGGCAAAATTGATGAACAACGGCACGACCACGAACAGGCCGAAAAAGATCAGGTTCGGAAGCAGGAACACATAAGGCATGCGACCGATGCCAAGCAGCCGCTGCAACGCCCGGAACGGCACGTCGAGCAGTCCGAACAGGACACGCATGGGCCATGCGGCCAGTTCGTTGAAGCGGTCGCCGAGGCTGACCGTTTCCGGTTGTGTCGGGTTGTCATGCGTCATCGGATCGGATCGAGCCTATTGTTCGAAGTTCCGCCCTCCGGGCGCGGCAATGAGCGCGCCCGGAGCAGTGCTTGAAATGCGGATCGAGTTGTTGATCAGCCGCCGCGTTTCTTCTCGGCGATCTGCTGCTCGACGTCCTGCGTCATGCGGTCGTAAGCCTGGTCGAGCGTCAATTCGCCCACGATGGCTTCGCCGAGACGCGAGATCAGCGCGTTGAACATGACCCGGTTGTAGACATAGCCCTGTAGGTCGAACGCCGTCGGAGAAATGCCCGGCACCGCCGCTGCAAATGTCTGCAGTGCGTGCTTTGCACGCGGATCTTCCGTATCGAAGTCAACGCCGCTGGCCGCCAGTCCGAGGTGACCTGGAATGAACAGCGTACGACCGTAGAACTCGTTGAGGACCTCTTCGCTTGACAGATAGTCCATCAGCTTGCCGACTTCCGCCGGATGGTCCGTGTCCTTCATCGCCACAAGGGCAGCCCCGCCCGGCATGCCGGTGCAGGCAGCCGGTCCGCAGGGAGCCGGAACAGCCCACCAGTCAAAGGCATCGCCGATCTTGTCGGCAAATTGCGGGATCTGCCAGGATCCGCTCATGTACATGGCCACCTGAGCGTTGGCGAAGTCTTCGTTGGCGCCCAGATATTGCGAACCGGAGACCGAGCCCCAAAGCTCCTTGGCCATGGTTCCGTCCTGGTGCCAGTCGTAGAGACGCTGGGTCATTGCCTTCAGGCCGTCATCGACGAGCGCCGGGTTGCCCTCGGCGTCAAACATCTTGGCGCCCATGGAGATTGCCGGTCCGGATACACGGTGGCCGGAGCGGTCCCAAGCCATCGGAATCGGAATGTCGAGCTTGCCGGCCACTTCGTTCACGGCCTTCGCCCAGTCATCCCAGGTCGCACCCTCGCCCGGCAGATCCACACCGGCCTGCTCGAACAAGGTCTTGTTCACGTAAGGTCCGGTCACGGTCAGCTGCGTCATGAAGCCGGCAATCGAGCTGTCGTCGCCCGGTGCCCGAAGCCATTTCAGGAATGGTCCAAAATTCTCGTTCCAGTAAGCCGCATCGGAAATGTGTGGCGTCAGATCAAGGTAATGCTCCGACAAACCGCCAAGGTCTGTCACGCGAGCGAGGTCAGGTCCGTCGCCGGCAGCAAGTTGCACCGGAAGGCTTTCCAGGATCGCCTTGTAGGGCACAACATCGAGCGTCACTTTGACGTCCGGATTGCTCGCCTCATAGCGATCGAGGATGTCGCGGAGTACCTCGCCTTCGTTACCATCATTGTACCAGGTGATCCGCAACTCGGTATCGGCAAGCGCGCTGCCCGCCGTCATCGCCAGGGCAGCGGCGCCCGCAAGCAAGAGTGTGTGAAGCTGAGTTTTCATCTGGATTTCTCCTCCCTTTGGTTACTTGTATACTAGTACACGTTTGCATCCTGAACAAGCCGTAATCGGCCCGCTAGGGATTGCCCTCTTCCGTCTCCACGGCTTCCAGAGCCGAGTTGACATGGTTTCGCATTTCCGCAGCCGCGCCGCTGGCGTCGCCGCGCTTGATGCATTCAAGCAGCTTTATGTGATCGTCATATGCCTGTTGTGACCGGCCAACGATGGTCGACATCAGGCGCAGGCGTTGACGGTCGATATGCGCCTTGACCGACTGCACCATCTGCCAGGCATTCGGCACGGAGGCCATCTGCGCCAGCATCTGGTGGAATTGCTCGTCATAGCGAAAGAACGTCCGGTAATCGTCATGGGCAGCTGCCGCTTCCTGGGCGGCCAGGATCGGGGCCAACACCGCTTCGTCGATACCTGTTTCCGCCAGCCGGCGGGCAATGGCCGCCTCGATGGCCGCGCGTATGAATATCGCCTCACGCACCCTGTCGGCATCGTAGGGCGCCACGACCGAACCGACCTGCGGGCGCACGATGATAAGCCCCTCTCCCGCAAGGTCCTGGATGGCGGCACGCAGGGGCGTTCGGCTGATGTCACAGAACCGCGCCACTTCGCTTTCACTCAACGCAGTGCCGGGCGGGAAGCGATTGTCGATGATGCGTGTCCGAAGCGCGTCATAGATCTGCGGCGCGATCGAGCGTGATCGGTCGATCGCGACGTCATCCAACGCCGCACGCATGTCGAAGGAAGCTGCCTCAGGACTCAAGCGCGGCACCGGCAGCCTCCCTCGGTGCCCCGTCACTCCGCTGTGGACCAGCAACCGCCTCAAGCGCTTTCATCGCTCCACGCAATTCGGCAAGGCCCTTCAGACGACCCACCGCCGGGTAGCCCGGCTGTGCGCCTCTTGCGATGTCGTCGAGAATGTCCTGACCGTGATCGGGGCGCATGGGGATTTGATGATCTTCCCTACCACAGTCGCGTCGGCGAGCTTCCTCGTCCAGCAAAGCTCGCAAAACGGCGATCATATCGGTCTGGCCGGCCAGGTGTTCATCTTCGAAGAACGAACACGGAAGCCCGTCGTCATCGCGGGTGACGTTGCGGAGATGGGCAAAGTGGATGCGCGGTGCGAAACGCCTCACCATCGTCGGAATGTCGTTGTCCGCCCGGGCTCCCAGCGACCCGGTGCAGAATGTCAGGCCGTTTGCCGGACTGTCCACAGCCGCCAGTATCGTTTCGAAATCCTCGGCAGTGGACATCACCCTGGGCAGACCCAAGAGTGGGAACGGCGGGTCATCCGGATGGCAGCACATCCGCATCTGAAGGCGCTCCGCATGCGGGATGATTTCTGACAGAAAATCGATGTAGTTGTTGCGCAGACCTTGTGCATCAACCGTTGCATAATCCTCGAGCTTTTCGCGCAGGGAAGCGAGGGTCCAATGCTCTGCCGCGCCCGGCAGACCGGCTGTAATGTTGCCGGCAAGTTTCGATTTCGCGACGTCATCCATCGCATCATGCCTGCGCCGCGCTTCTGCTTTGATCGGCTCGGAGAACTCCTCGTGAGCAGCCGGGCGCTCCAGGATATGCAGATCAAAGGCGGCAAAATCGTAAACGTCGAAGCGCATGGCGGTGCCGCCGTGCGGCATTGGCGCGGCCAAATCCGTCCGGGTCCAGTCGATCACCGGCATGAAGTTGTAGCAGATGGTCTGAATCCCCGCTTCGGCGAGGTTGGTCAAACTGTCCTTGTAAGCCGTGAGATGCTCACGCCAGGGCCCGGACTTGGTCTTGATTGCTTCGGATACTGGAAGGCTTTCGACCACTTCCCACGCCAGCCCCGTTTGCGATCCATCATTTGCCGTCGACACCTCGCGTTGACGGGAGGCAATGGCGTCCGCCGACCAGACACGGCCTGGCGCGTGATCATGCAGCGCGGTGACGACCCCCTCCGCTCCAGCCTGCCGCACGTCGTTCAACGACGTCCGATCGACCGGGCCGAACCACCTCCACGTTTGCCTCATTTATCTCTCCCGTTGCAAACTATATACTAGTATACAAGTAGTGTCGCAACTCCATCTTTCATCAAGGACCTCAGCATGCATCCCCGCCCCCCGGAACTCTGGAGATTGCTTGGCCAAGCAGGCCAACCACCGGCCGGTCTTGGCGGCACCGTTGTCGCGTCTGTCAGAGAGCAGCATTGTCTCAGGCAGGAGATCCACATCGAGACCGTGGCGGGCACCATCCCTGGAACTCTTTTGTGCCCGCTGGAGCGAACCGATCCGGGTTCGGCCGTTCTTTACTGTCACGCCCATGGCAACCGTCATGACATCGGCCGCCGGGAACTGCTCGAGGGACGTCCAGCGCTGGAGGCGCCCTACGGTCCTGTTCTAGTGGCTTCTGGTCATATGGTCCTCAGCATCGACATGCCCGGTCACAATGACCGTGCCGCCGAGGGCAGCGAAGACCATCTTTCAAAGGCTGGGTTTTGGCTTGGAGAGCCGCTATTCGGCCGAATGCTTGCTGATTTGTCCGCGGCCCTGGATTACCTGGCGGCACGTGACGACGTGGATGCCGGAAGGATCGCGACACTCGGCCTGTCCATGGGCGCTACCCATGCCTATTGGCTGGCGGCGCTCGACCGTCGCATAGCGGGCGTGGCCCATCTGTGCGCGTTCGCCAACATCAAGCCCCTGATCCGATCCGGCGCGCACGATCTTCACGGGCACTACATGACAGTGCCCGGGTTGCTGAACCACTTCGACATGGCCGACATAGCATCGCTCGTATCGCCCAGGCCGCACCTGGTCGCCTATGGCGCGACCGACCCGCTGACACCGGCTTCGGCTATTGAACCGGCATTGGAAACACTGCGCGAAGCCTATCGGCGCGCCAACGCATTAGACAATCTGACTGTGCTCCAATCGCCGAAAACCGGGCACGTCGAGACACGAGACATGCGATCGGCCGTCATGCATTTTCTGAGTCAGTTCGCCTGATCGGCCGCCGCCTGGAGACTGCCGTCAGCGAAAGCGATTTTCGCCGCGATGACGAACAGGATGCTGGCGATTGGTGACAGCACCATGCTGAGCAGCAACGCATATTGCAGCGATGTTCCGTCTGTCGCGCTGATTCCCATGCCGGCGAAAACGTCGCTGAGCACACCGATCAGTGCTGGAACAGCGCCGTAGGCGATCAGCGATGTTGTGAACACCATCGATGCAACGGCCGTCGCGCGAATCGACTGTTTTGTTACCGTGTGCAGGCAGGCCATCGACGGACCAAAACTGGTACCCGCCAGAAAGAAGGCTGCAAACAGGCCCGCATAGGCAATGGCAATATCGTTGACGAGATAGACCACCAGAAGCGGCAGCATGGCCAATGAGCATGACAACGCGGTCCACCAGAATTCCCACCGCATGTCACGGGCCACCAGCCGATTGGCGATGAAGCCGCCGCCGAAAGTCCCCAAGATCAAACCGATGCCGAGCAGCGCGCCACCGGCGCGGGCAAACTCCTCGGTGTTGATGCCGTAGGTTCGCTGAAAGAAGGCAGGGATCCAGGTGCCGACGCCGGCCAGGGTGTAGATCATCGGAATGGCGATGAGCAGGATCTGAGTCTCCCGCTGCTTCAGCATTTCGACAACATCCGCCCGCCAATTGATCGTGGTCGTTGCTTCCTCAGCTCCGCCGCTGCGGGGCTCCCGCAACACGAACAGGACCAGAATGAGGGGGAAAAAGCCGAAGACGCCAAAGACGATAAAGGTCGTTCGCCATCCCAAGGCTTCGATCAGGATGCCGCCGAGGATGATGCCGATCAATGTTCCGAGCGTGCCGATGCCGGTAAACACTGAAATCAGGAAGGCGCGCCGTTTCGCCGGCGCAATGTCGGATATGATCGACTGCGCGGCCGGGACACAGCCGGCCTCGCCGGCACCCACCGCAAGCCGGCTCGCGAACATCTGGGCAAAAGTGGTGGCAAGCCCGCAAGCGGCCGTCGCAGCGCTCCAGATGGTCAGCGCGGCGCCGATCAGGCGGATCCTGTTGAAGCTGTCGGCCAATCGACCGGCCACCAGCCCGAAAACCGCGTAGGCAGCGGCGAATGCAAATCCGCCCAACAGGCCCATCTGGGAATCGGACAGATCAAGTTCGGCCTTCACCGGCTCGACCATGAGCGAAAACAGCACACGGTCCATGTAGTTGACCAGGTTTATGCTGCCTAGAACGGCCATGATCAGGAACAGGCTTTGTTGAGTTCTTACGGTCTGATTGGACATCGTCTTCATCTTGCGACCGCCCAGCGCGGCACGCCCCCCGCCTCACGATTGACCCGCATCCGACTGTTCAGAAACAGCCGGCTGGCAACAACACGCTTGCCGACTAATCAACTCAAAACCGAAATCAATGAACGCATCGGTGGCCCCTCGTGCGCACCACCTGCCTCGCAACGCTTCGCTCCAGGGAACGAATCGCCTGAGATTAGACAGCAAGTTGCGATTCGAAGCCAGAATTCAGTCAGATTTCAGTGCAGCAACGCTTCGTAGAACGCGAGGTTTTCGGCGTCGAAGCACACGAACACAACATCGCTCAACATCTCGAGATCGCCAAATCTGTTCACGGCGGCGACAGCGATTTCGGCAGCCGGTTGTTTCGGATAGCCGTACACACCTGTGCTGATATTCGGGAAAGCGACACTTCTGATGCCGTTCTGTACGCACAGATCAAGACTGGAGGAATAACAGTTGGCGAGCAGTTCAGCTTCATTTTGCCGGCCACCCTGCCAAACGGGTCCAACCGTGTGCACGACGTATCGCGCTGGCAGGTTACCGGCCGTTGTGATCACAGCCTCGCCGGTTGCGCATCCACCTTGGCTGGCGCGAATGGCTTTGCAGGCTTCGAGAATCGCTGGACCACCGCGCCGGTGGATCGCACCGTCGACACCGCCGCCGCCCAGAAGCGAAGAATTGGCCGCGTTGACGACCGCGTCCACCTGCACCGTCGTGATATCGCCCTGCACAACCCTGATCTTCATGGTGTTGCACTCGATACGGTCAAAACGATTATCCGATATTCTAGGTCAGTTCCCGCGCCCACGGTGGATTGGCACCGGCGCGGGCAACCACGAACGCAGCCACCTTGGATGCGAGTTCCAGGGGTTCGCGAAGCGCGTCGGGACGAGAACTCCGCAAGGCCGATTTTGTCAGCAGCCCCCCGGCCCTTAGCCCTGCCAGAAATCCGGCAACGAAACTGTCGCCAGCCCCAACGGTGTCGACAACGTCGACGCGGGCCGCCGGTACATGAACGTCGCCGGCAGCAGTTATGGCTCGTGCACCGTCAGACCCTTCGGTCAAAACGACCACCGATGTACCGGCCTCGATCCACCGCTTGATGGCCGTTTCCGAATCCGTCGCCGGTTCAATCCATTCAAGGTCCTCGTCCGACACCTTAACAATATCGCTTTTGGCAATCATCCGGCGCATGCGCTCGCGATGAGCCTCCTGGTCGGTGATGAAATTGGCCCGGATGTTCGGATCGAACGGAATGACTCGAGAACCGGACTCGCGTTCCTGCAGACGTTCATAGGTCCCACCGCAGGGCTCCGGAATCAGACTGATGGCGCCGAAATGAAGCGCTTCGACATCGGCATCGAACGTCGGCAGATCCTCGGGAGACAACATACGCCCGGCGGTTCCTTCATCATAGAAGGTGTAAGTGGCGTTGCCATCGGTCAGCTCAACGAAGGCCAGAGTCGTGGGTCGTGCGGACCGGGCGCAGTAGGAGGCATCGACACCGGAGTTCAGCAGATCAGCTTCAAGCTGCCGCCCGAACATGTCCGTCGACAGACCGGAAAAGAAACCGGTGGGAACGTCCAGCCGCCCAAGCGCGATTGCTGTATTATAGAGCGCTCCGCCCGTTGCCGGCAGCAAGACGGCTGACCCGTCCGGCAATGTACGCGGCAACATGTCGATCAGTGCCTCTCCGCAGCAAACGATCATGCCAGCCACCGGTCGTAATCGGAGACGAGAAGGTGGACCGGATCGACGTCTTCTTCGATGTCTGAGAACCGGCCGATCGGTTCCTGAAAGATGTTGTCGGTCAGATCGTCATTGACGGTCGAGACCTCTCCGATCAGAACGTCACCGCCCTCACCCCAGAATTTGTGCCAGTTGCCGGGGTGCAGGGTGACACTTTCGCCGGGCTCCAGCACTAGAGTGTCACCGGCATCCAGCGTCCGCGGGATACCGTCAGTCGCGACCGGCACCGATGCCCTTTCGTCGAGAGCGCCCTCGCCGTCCGATTCATACATCTGGATGGCGAGTTTCGCCCCGCCGCGATTGATGATGTCTTCAGTCTTCACGATATGCCGGTGCATCGGAGAAATCTGATCCTGGCGCGAGATCATGATTTTCTCCGCATAGCACATGCCGGTGCCCTTCTTCAGGTCTTCCGGTGAGCCATTGCGCGTGGTGAAGAGGAACAAGCCGAGTTCATCGAAACGGCCCTGGCCGTAATCGGTGATGTCCCAGCCAAGACGAGCGCCGATGATGCCACCGAGCTCATCCTTACGACGTTGCATCTCACCCGGTGCATAGTAGGCAAAGGGCGGCAAAAGAAAGCCGAAGGATCGGATGAAGTCATCGGCGGCGAGGAGCGTTTCGTTGACCTGTGAACGTTTCATGGAGTCTGCCCTTTTGTCCGACTACACGATCGGGGCGAGCGGCAACCTGCCCGTTAAGACACGACCACCCCTCGGCGTCCGATTACGAATTTCAGACGCCTATTAAAAGATGCCCTTTTGGATTTCAACCGATTTAAAAGTCATTCACGCCCGCTGCCGGCAGATTGCGGCCCGTTGCTAAACAGGACAGCGGATCGTCTGGCGCACCTTGTCGAGATAGAACTCCTTCAGGCGGGCATGGACCTCTTCCGGTAGCGGCGGAAGGTCGGATGCACGCGCATTGGCCTGCACCTGCTCGGGCCGCGAGCAGCCGGCAATGATGCTGCTGACGGCGGGATGGTCGAGGATCCAGCGCAGGCTGAAATCCGCCATGCTCCATCCTTCCGGAACAAACGATTTCAAGTCTTCGACCAGCCCAACCCCGGTTGCCAGCTCGATCCCCGAAAAGGTTTCACCGACTGAGAACGCGGCGCCGTCGCGATTGTAGTTGCGGTGGTCCCCTGCCTCAAACGTCGTGTCGGCGGCGAACTTGCCGGTCAAGAGCCCGCTCGCAAGCGGCAGTCGCACGATGATGCCGACCCCGGCTGCTTCGGCCTGCGGGAACAGCTCCCAGGCAGCATCCTGACGAAACAGGTTGAAGATGATCTGCAGCGACGCGAGGTTCTCCTGTTCGAGGCAGATTTTGGCCTCTTCAATGGTCTCGACACTGGCGCCCCAGTGCCGACACAGGCCGTCGGAATTCAGGCGGTTCATGATGTCGAAGATCGCGCCGTCACGCAGCACTTCGGTCGGCACGCAGTGCAACTGAACAAGATCGAGCGTGTCGGTGCCCAACCGTTCGGCGGAGGCCAAGAGGTGGTCGCGGATGGCATCGTGGCCGTAATTGTTCGGATAGAGTTCCGCCGACCGGCCAACCTTTGTCGCCACCATGGGCGAGACGGATGCATCCTTCAGGTAGCGACCGATGAGGCTCTCGCTGCGACCGCCGCCATAAACATCTGCCGTATCGAAGAATGTTATGCCGGCCTGGCTCGCGGCGGCGAGCACATCAAGCGCACGGTCGTCCTCGATGGACCCGAAATCTCCGCCGAATTGCCAGCATCCGAGACCGATTTCCGAGACCTCGGTGGTCGTTTTCCCCAATGATCTGAACTTCATAGTCGTAATGTCCTCAATCTGAAAATCTGCAGAACAAGAAGCGCCGGCGGAGGGATCCGCCGGCGCCAGGATGTGCCGTAACTTGGTCTCAGGCGCTCGTGTATGCCGTTTTGACAGTCGTGTAGAATTCAGCGGCGTAGCTGCCCTGTTCCCGAGGCCCGTAGCTGGAACCCTTGCGGCCGCCGAACGGCACATGGAAATCGACACCGGCAGTTGGCAGGTTGACCATGACCATTCCCGCTTCGGCATTCGCCTTGAAGTGGGTGGCCTGTTTCAGGCTCTGGGTGCAGATGCCGGAGGAAAGTCCAAACTCCGTGTCATTGGCGACAGCCAGAGCCTCGTCGTAATCCTTGACCCGGATGACGCCGGCAACGGGACCGAAAATTTCCTCACGGCTGATGCGCATCTGATTGTTGCACTCGGTAAACAGCGCCGGCTGCAGGTAGAAACCCGGCGTCGCACGATCCAGACGCTCTCCGCCAAAGGCGAGATGGGCACCTTCGGATTTGCCGATCTCGATGTAGGACATGTCCTGATCGAGCTGGTTCTGGTCGACAACCGGTCCGATGTGAGTGCCCTCTTTCAAGGCGTCATCGACCACGAGCCCTTCGAGCCGTTTGGTGAGTGCGGCGACGAACGTATCGTGGATGCCTTCTGTGACGATCAACCGCGACGATGCAGTGCAGCGCTGACCGGTCGAGAAAAACGCGCCGTTGGCAGCACATTCGACCGCCGTGTCCAGGTCGGCATCATCCAATACGACGAGTGGATTCTTGCCGCCCATCTCAAGCTGGAACTTGCGCATGTGCTCGACACTTGCCGCTGCAACGCGTTTGCCAGTGGCAACCGAACCGGTGAAAGTGAGAGCGCTAACATCGGCGCTGTCGAGGATCGCCTGGCCGACCACAGACCCCTTGCCCATCACCAGATTAAGTACACCCTTCGGCAGGCCGGCGCGCTGCAGAATGTCGACGATGGCCCAGGAACAGCCCGGGACCAGATCGGCCGGTTTGAAGACGACCGTGTTGCCATAGCAAAGGGCCGGAGCGATTTTCCAGGCGGGAATGGCTATCGGGAAGTTCCACGGTGTGATGATGCCAACCACACCAACCGCCTGGCGAGTCATCTCGACACCGATATTGGGGCGGACGGATGGAACGGTTTCGCCGGTCAGCCGCAACGCCTCGCCGGCAAAAAAGTCGAAGACCTGAGCAGCACGAATGGTTTCACCGATGCCCTCTGCCAGCGTCTTTCCCTCTTCCCGGGACAGCAACGTGCCGAGTTCCTCCTTGCGGGCCAGGATCTCGTCCGACGCCTTGCGTAGTACGGAATGGCGCTCCAACGGCGTCGAACGGGACCACGCTGGAAATGCGGCGACCGCGGAAGCGATTGCAAGATCGGCATCGGCTGCCGTCGCGCGGGCATAATTGCCGACCACGTCATCGGTGTTGGAAGGATTGATATTGCCGATGGCTTCGCCGTCGACCCATTCGCCATCAATCAGATTGGCATGAAGTGTCATTGTGGGATCCTGTGTTTCTGTTCGTCAAAGAAGATTGCGTGATGCGAGATTCCGCATCAACGCGGCTGTTCCAAATGTCCAGGGCGGGCAGTCAGGCGACAACCGGACCGTGTTGCGCAGTGCCCCGAGCTGCGGATTTGTGATCGTGACCACGTCTTCGATTTTGTGGGTAAATCCTTCACCCGTCACATCGCGATCCTGGGTCGGTGCAAACAGCGTTCCCAAAAACAGCATGAAGCCGTCCGGATACTGATGGTGCCGGCCGCACGTCTGGGCAACCAGGTCGAGGGGATCGCGGCTGATCTCGCGCATGGAACTGGCGCCGTCGAGCACGAAGCCGTCTTCACCGGTAACGCGCAAATCGAGATCCGCTTCCCTGATGGCGTCTACGCCATAGCTCGCGTCGAAAAGGCGAATGAACGGACCGATAGCGCAGGAGGCGTTGTTGTCCTTGGCCTTCCCGAGCAGCAGTGCCGAGCGCCCCTCAACGTCGCGCAGATTGACATCGTTGCCGAGCGTCGCGCCCTTCACCTGACCACGACTGTCGACAGCCAACACCACTTCAGGCTCGGGATTGTTCCAGGTCGAAACCGGATGCAATCCGACGGCAGCGCCCCATCCGACCGCCGACATGGGTTGCGACTTGCTGAAGACCTCGGCGTCCGGACCGATCCCGACCTCGAGATATTGCGACCAGACGCCCTCTTCGATCAGCGCCTGTTTGACCCTCTTGGCCTCTTCCGAGCCGGCTTTGAGATCGCGCAGGCTGTCACCGATGATCTCACTGCAGCGCTCACGGATCACCGCCGCTTTTTGCGGGTCACCGGCCGCCTGCTCCTCGATCACCCGTTCAATCATCGAACTGGCGAAGGTGACACCACAAGCCTTGATGGCCTGCAGGTCGCAAGGCGCAAGCAGTCGGGTTTCGCCCTCCGCCGCGTTCGGATGACTGGCGGCCAGGATATCATCGAGCGTGCCGATTGTTTCGCCCTCGGCTTGACGCACATGGGCAGCCGGGTCTTCGAGTTCGAGCAAGTCGCGCATCGTTGGTGTTGCCTGGGAGGTGAGATCGACAAGATTGCCGTCACGCAGGACGACGACCGATGGCCCCTGCTCCGATCTCCACACCCGGCCAACGAATACGCCTTCTTCCGGCACTCCGGCTTCGTTCATGTCATTCTCCATCCCGATGGTTCATTCGAGACCCGTTCCGCTTCGGCTCCGTCTCGCGCCAATACGGAACTCTATGGCATATTATCCGGTTGTAGGATAACCCTATAGGCGCACTTTTTTCATCCGGAGATGTCATTGTCTCGTTACCCTCTCGCCCTACGCGCAGCTGCGCAGCGTTGGAGCCGCTTCTATCAAACCGGAAAACGGTCGTGAATTCGAAAATCGGCAAAGCCGGGTTCGGCAAAGTGGGACGCGCCGAGCCGCTTCACAAGAAAGTCGCCGCCATGATCTCGCGGGAGATCGCCGCCGGCCGGGTTCAGCCGGGTGACCGACTGCCGACGGAACATGAACTGGCACAGACATTCGAGGTCAGCCGCAACGTCGTCCGCGAAGCCATTGCCTGTTTGCGTTCAGACGGTGTGGTCGAGTCCCGTCAGGGACTTGGCGCATTCGTGGTGCAACCGGAGCTGCGCCAGGCAATTCGCATCGATGCGGATGAATTGCAGCAAAGCGACAACTTGCGCAGCCTGTTTGAGCTGCGCGCAATGTTGGAGATCGAAGCCGCCGGGCTGGCGGCGGAACGCGGATCAAAGAAACAGCTGGCTGCGGTCAGTGACGCCTGGGCCAGGATGAGTGGATCCGAAAAATGGTCCGATGCAGGGATCGATGCTGATCTGGATTTTCATCGGGCTTTGGCTGCCGCAACCGGCAATCAATACCTGGTCACCTTCGTGACCTATCTCGCCAACCAGATGCGTGAGACCATCATCGCCGCCAGGCGGAAGCATGGGCTGGAACCGATCGTCGAAACAACAATCGCAGAACATGAACGGATCTGCGATGCGCTCATGGCGCGAGACGCGGAGGCTGCCCGTCAGGCCATGCGCGCCCATATTCGCGGCGCCGCTCAAAGGCTCGGTATCAATCTGTAGCTAAAAAATGCCGGCAAACGGGTGACCGTCTGCCGGCAGTTTCTGGTCAGCAGGAACCACTACCTGCGGAAACCGCCTCCACCGTGGAAACCACCTCCACCGTGGAAACCGCCTCCACCGTGGAAACCGCCTCCACCGTGAAATCCGCCGCCACCATGGCCGCCGTAGAGCGGACCATAGGGATGGTACGGATGATAGGGGTGATACGGATGGTAGGGATGATAGGGGTGGTAGGGATGATACGGACCGTATGGGTGGTACGGATGATACGGATGATACGGTCGCCAGCGGCACTCAGGTGCCTGAGGTGCGTGGTAGCAATAAGGCCCGGGAACCGGCCGCCATGGCGGATAGACCGGATGGTAGGGGCGATAAGGCCACGGCTGGAACCAGGGATAGCTGCTGTAATACTTGTTCCAGTAGGCCTGGTCGAACACCACGATGGCCAGACCGAGCGTAGCGCCAAGAGCCGGTGTCAGGACCGTGCGCTGTCCGCCGCTTTCGACATAGATGTACTGGGATGACAACCAGCCGCGCGAGTGTCCCCAGGAGATGTCACACCAGGAGAAGCCCTTTTCGCAGCCATGAACTTCAAGCGTCGAATTGGCCGGGATGGTTGTTACCACGGGATAGTTCGTGCCCGGACCGGCACGAAGGTTCACATTCGCAGTTGTGTAGCCGGCGGTCTGCGCGTTGGCTGGCATTGAAACCAGGAGCCAACCCAACAGAACCGTAATAACGGCAAGGATTCGTTTCATATTGAAGTCTCCTACGCTGTTGAACCGGTGCCGTCGACGCGACGAGGTCCGGTCACTTGCAAGCGAGTAACAATATCCCCGCATTCAAATGCAAAAGCAATTTGTCAGCCGGCAAATCCATCACCCTTTTGCAATCTTGCGTCGAGCAGCGCGTCGCCAACTCCCGTGCGCGCCAGGTGTCGGGGATGGAAACTTCTTCTTAACGCTTGAATGAAGCCGTACTAGTGACGTGTCGCTCGCGGCCGGTACGTCCGGCCCATGCATGTCGGAGTGTGGCGCAGCCTGGTAGCGCACCTCGTTCGGGACAAATGCGTCTCATACCTAAATCCCCATTTTCTGCGCTTTTTGGTTTGAGACGTTGTCGTTATGTTCGTGTTGAAAACGGGCGAATATTAGAATATCCGAGCGGAAAACGAGCGGAGAAAACCGAGGCGTGTAACAAAAACCGAGCGAACGCCGACGACCGCTTTCAGCGAAACCTCCGAAGATGGTCAATCTACCGCCTGGGTCAGCATTGCGGACAAAGCTGATATTCGAAACGCAACTTAATCGGTCTCAAAGTCGCTGAATATTCTGTTTAGGGCGTGGACTCATTAACGCGTAGCCAAAGCCGTATGGCGGCGAGTTTGACGAAGGCAAGGAAACTGGCAGCGTGTTTCTCATATCGCGTAGCGATGCGCCGAGAGTGTTTGATCCGGTTGAATAACCGCTCAACGTGATTTCGATGACGGTAGAGATACGGATTAAAACAGATCTGATCGCGCCGGTTTCGACGGGGTGGGATATTCGCTCAGCCTCCACGTGAGCTCACGAATGTTCTTATCTCGGTCGCGTCGTAAGCCTTGTCGGTAAGAACCTTACCGCCGCTCGGTAGGTTTTCAAATAAAGCCCGAGCCATCAGACTGTCATGCTGCTGACCGCCAGTAATCATGACTTGCAGCGGCTTTGGTTCGCATCGACAACGGCGTGGATTGTGGTCGTCAACCCTCCACGCGAACGCCCAAAGCCTTCGCTAGCATTATTCCGGATGCAACTTGCGTGCTGATGGGCGCGGACAATCGTGCTGTCGATCATTTGCACCTCGGCATCGTCCCGATGCGAGATGGCGGTCAGGATACGATCCCAAACGCCTGCGCGACGCCAACGCACGAAGCGATTGTAGCAGGTGGTGTATGGGCCAAAAATGCTCGTGCAGTTCACGCCAAGGCCCTCCCGACCGCAAGATCCAGAAAATGCCGTTCAGGACACGCCTGTCATCTACACGCGGGACGCCTCGCGGCTTGCAAGGAAGGACTGGTGCTATCACCCACCATTCGGCATCGGAGAGGGTGTGTCTCATATTCAAGGCCCCTTTTCGGAGCTTGAATCACGCCAGTATGCCAAACTTCAATGTCTGCTTTGCCCCAGACACTGCGGCTTGGTCCGTTAGGTCAATCGACCGCTTAGAGCCCCAAAGCGGATATTCGCTTTGTGGGTTGGCGAAGACCAAAGTGATGATCCGAAACCTCCTTCAGCGCGTACCAGGGCCAGAGTTGATAAAACGAGGTTGTCATGATCCGTTCATTTGTGCTCGCAACAGCAATTGGTCTTTTCTCCGTCGGTCCGCTGCAGGCCAGCGTTCAGGTGCGCTTTGTTGAAGGTGCCCCGAAGGACCGCTTCATTCTCGAAAATGTGGGCATGTGCGATGTCAAGGCAGCAACCTTGAGCATTGATTTATCACCCTCAGCGGGACGCCTGATATTTGACGTGACAGGGTCTGGTGCAGGCGTGGAGGTTTACCAACCACTGGAACTCGTTGAGGGCGCGGATTCTTTGTTCAAGTTCCCCTCGGTTGCTGATGGGCAGGATTATATCGATCTTGAAATCGACTCGCTCGCATCCGGTGACAACATCGCCTTCACTGTGGACGTCGACGACACCATTGGCCAACGCGAAATCACCGTCAGCGGATCCGAGATCAAGGGTGCCATCGTGTCCTACGTCAGTGACACAGGGGACGGCACCGCAGTGTTCACCTCTGATGCATTGGCCAATCTGGCGATCTCAGACTGCTGATGCAACTGCCGTTCGCGGTGCCGCATTGTGCGTCAAAATGGGTGTAAACCAATCCCTTGATTGACACGCTGGATGGCTAGGGTGGACCCTATCTCGAGTTGGACGATCAAAACAGCCAATGGACCGAGGTGCAGGACCATGACGCAACGGATGTGGATCGCCTTGCTTGTCGCAACACTGGCGGCACCAACCGCTTGGGCAAGCAGCCTATCCGCCGATGAAATCAGGGCAGAGATGCTGGAGCGGACCATAGTCACCTGGCGGTTCGGCATGCGGATCACCATGCGCTACAGGCGTGGCGGCGTGGTGACCGCGAGCGCCCTACTCGGTGCCGTCGAGGGCACCTGGACAGCTCGCGGCAACCGGATTTGCTCGACTTTTCCAAGCGGCCCTGCCAAGGGCACACGCTGTGTCAGTTTTCGACGCAATGGGCCGGGCCGGTATGTCAGCTCGGAAGGTGTGCGGTTTCGGGTCGTCGATTGAAACCAACGGCATACGCCGCGAATGATTCATTGGAGAGTTCCGGACGTAACCTTGGCGACGGCCGTAAACTTTTCTGTAGCCACGCGGCGGCACCCAAATCAAGGGGCATTCAGCCACGCTGCTGAATCTGTCTTTAGCAATACCGAACTGAAGGAAATGATCCATGTCCGGCACAACCAAAGCCTTCTGCTTGGCCGCCTTCATGGCAGGCGCAATACTCGAAGCGGCAGCCGATGACTCCATATTTGATACATTCGAGAACCGGCCCGATGCGCGGTGGGACTACATTGCAGATTCCGTCATGGGCGGCGTATCGACGGGAAGCGTCCGGTTCCCGAACGAGAGGGGAAAGGCCTTTGCCCGCCTCGCAGGCACAGTCAGCACCGAAAACCGCGGCGGTTTCATTCAGTTCCGCCGCGCGCTGGACACACCGCTGCCGGCTGACACCAAAGGTGTCCGCCTGCGGGTGCGCGGCAATGGAGAACAGTACTTTGTCCACGTGCGCACGACGGGCACCTGGCTGCCGTGGCAATACTACCAGGCCGTTTTCGATACGACGGCTGAATGGACCGAAATCCGTCTGCCGCTGACCTCGTTCAAGCCGTCCGGTAGGCTTTTGCGCACGACACCCGCCGCGAATGCCCTGACATCTGTCGGGATCGTTGCTTACGGCCGCGACCACGAAGCCCGGGTGGATGTGCGCGAAATCGGATTTTATTGATCACCATCGACAATACAAATTGCCAGTCCGGATTGAATAGGCTCTCTCGGCGGGCCGGTTGCCGATTGGGGACTTCGCGGCTCACAGCCGGCTCTGTTGCAATGATTTTCCGCGGCTTTCACTCCTGCAAGCATTCCGCCTGCTTAGAATGAGAACGCCCGCTTTGTCCGCAATGCCGACCTATGCGGTTGATTGATCGTCTTCGGGGTTCCTCCGAAAGCAGTCATTGGCGCTTGCTCAATTATGAGTACACGCCCTAGTCGATTGACCATTTTGTTTTGGAGAGACAACGGTTTCTGGAAGTGATAGACGCTAAGAATGCGAAGCCTTAGTACCACTTTCCAAATATTGGCTGTTGTTGTCATCATCAGCGCCGCAGTGATTGCATTGACTGCTGGCTACTCTGCCAACAATGATGGTCCAACTGACGCAGCGCTTGCCAAAGGTTCTGGTGTTCTTGATGATTTGACATTTACCACCACTCTTGCACCTGAAGGAAAACCTGGCGGCGGTATTCATGATGCAATTTTCTTCCGTGATGGTCAGCTCTTATCGCTTGAATGTGAAGATAGATGTAATTATCCACCATCAGCCTACTATGCTCGCACGGTCGAAGGCGGGCATGAGTTTTTTGTTGAAGCTTGGTGCCCGACAAAAGATGCGACCATGGTTTGGCGAGGCCGGATTGAAGGAGACAAGGTATCTGGTACAGTTACTTGGTCTGTTCGTCGCTTTTATTGGACAGTCGGCACCGTGCTTGAATTTTCAGGAAATGCCGCAACTGTGGAAGAGGTTGCACTTTGGCGACCATAGCGCCGTGGCTAGTTCGTGGCTTGTTTATTTTCGTTTTGATTTATGGCGGTCACGAGCTTATTGGCGTCATAGTATCATGGCTTGACCTGAGCCTGTTGCCTCACACGGAGGATTTGCTGAATCGTGCAATCATTGCAGGAACAGCCGCTTATATAGTGTTGATGGCTATCCCCTTTGTCCCCGGTGCAGAGATTGGACTTACACTTCTTGCAGTATTAGGCGGTGCAATTGCGCCGCTTGTCTATTTGGCAACGGCCACAAGTTTAATGCTCGCCTATTTCATTGGACGCCTATTGCCTGCATCCCTCTTGCACCGTGGTCTGTCCAGTCTTGGCCTCACTCGTGCTGCAGAATTTGTAGAAGAGGCAGCTCGGATGTCGCCTGAAGATTTTCAGTTTCGTCTCACTTCAGTTTCGGCTCCAAGAATATTGAAGCCTTTGATACGATTCAGATATGTTGCCTTGGCCTTGGCAATAAATATGCCCGGCAATGTTTTGTTGGGTGGTGGTGGCGGAATTGCGATGATGGCTGGATTGAGTCGATTTTTCGAACCCCTACCATTTTTGTTGACCATCCTGATTGCTGTGCTTCCCGTACCGTTGCTGTTCTATGTTGGACGTCTCTAAGCGTCACAAGCTGCATCAGATCGGTGTTCAGTTTCCCCTTGGGCACACCGAGCAACTCGCGGAATTCCGGTAGCTCGAAACACTCGGTAAAGACGTGCTTGAGTCGCACCCGCCGAGAAATCGCCTCATACAACGCTAACGATCAAACAGCCACTTGACTGAGACGAAATTCCCCACTAACAACGGCCAAAATTTGGTCGTTTCTGAGCGAATATCCGAGCAAAGAGACAACACCGAGTTTCCTGCGGTGGGCACAACCCATTGAAAACATTGGTCATCGGAGTGTAGCGCAGCCTGGTAGCGCACCTCGTTCGGGACGAGGGGGTCGGAGGTTCAAATCCTCTCACTCCGACCATTTTTCAAAGATGTCCGACCCGAAGACATAGGTAACAGAACGTACCTAAGACATAGGTGACAACCTCGTGCCGAACGGGTTGTCGATGGTTTGCAGTGTTCTTTGCTCCAGATCGATGTATCCGAGATCATAGTTCATAAAGCTTAGAAGCCAAATTCCATCCTCCACCTCCTTGATACCCAACCTCTGACCGGCCAGGACCTGCGATACGTTGATCTTCTTGCGATGCATGCAGATTCGTCCGCACGCTGTGACGAGTATGTCGCGGTCATGGAAGGGATATTCCACATCGGGCAGTCCATGATATATCGATCTGGTGAGGGCGAATAGACCTCACCAGGACACTTCATATCGAGAGCCTCGTGGGGCCGTTCGATATTGAATTCGTTGATGAATGCATCGAAGCGGGCCTGCTGCTGCAGGCTGTTCTTGCCTGGCGGTCTGGTTGTTTCTTTCTTCAGGGTCAGGTGCATACGCTCGTGCCGGCCGTTCTGCTGCGGGTTTCCCGGCTTGATGCGCTCAATCCTGATACCCAGCCTGAGCCACCACACTGACAGTCTGGACAGATTGTAGAGCCCATTGGGGCTGGCGAAGGGAAGGCCGTTGTCGGTTCTGATTGCCTTTGGCAAACCACGTTCATCGAACAACCGCTGGAAGGCCGACAAGGCGTTGATCTCTTTGGTCGATTCATGAGCTTCGCACATCAGCAGCATGCGTGACGCATGGTCGGTGACCGTCAGGGGGTAACAATACTGACCGTTGCCGAGCTTGAACTCACCCTTGTAGTCAGCGCACCACAGAGCATTAGCCTGGGAGCCCGCCGACAGCGGCGTTCCCTGCGCCTTATAGCGCTTGCGCTGTCGGCTTCGTTTGACAAGGCCATGACGATCAAGGACCGCATGCACCGTGCTCTTTGACGGGATACGCACATCGCCGGCCAAACGTCGCACCAACAACTCTCGGATCTTCCTGGCACCCCAATGAGGCTTGTCGCGTCGGCATGCGATGATCATGCGTTCGACCGCCTCGGGCAACTGATTGGCATAGCGCACAGGACGGCGTGAACGGTCGCATAGCGCTTCCAGGCCGTGCTCTTTGTAGCGATTGAAGATCTTGTAGCCCGTCTTGCGCGATATTCCGAACTCGCGGCAAAGATCGCTCATACCTTCGCCCTCAAGGCGACGGGCTACAAATCGAAGACGTTCCTCCATGACATAGGTCTCTTTCCACCGTTGCCCGACAGGCGATGCAAAGCATCGCTGAAAGGGGCATCAACACGTCCGGCAAAGCCAAAAGTGTTACCTATGTGTCCGGTACAAACTGTCACCTATGTCTCGGGCCTCTCAAGACTTAGCGGCTATACCTGAGCGTAAGAATCAACGCTTGTTGATCAAGCATCAATCGTCCACAGGCGAAACGTCCATTTCGAAACCAATGTCCGGATCGAGGGTCCGCTTGATCACCTCAAGTTCCGAACGGACATGCGCGGCGATCGCCGCATCGGCGCGCCCTGCGTCCCGCTGCTCGATCGCGTCGATCAATTCACGGTGCTCGGCGAGGCTGAGCTCACGCTCCGTTTCGCCGAAGGCCGGATAGTAGTGCAGGACATATCCGCGACGTCCGCAGTCGAGCGACATGTCATAAAACTTGCGCGTGAAGTAGCTGTGGCAGCTGCGTGAAATCTCCCGGTGGAAGGCAAGGTCGGCGCCGTAAATCTTGTACACATCATTGCTCGGCAGCACCTCCTCATAGGTCTTGGCGGCGGCCTTGATACTCTCCAGATTCTCCTCTGTGCGCCGGAGTGCCGTATGACGTGCGAGCGCTCTCGATAGCACCAGGTGGCTGTCGAGATACTCGTTCATGTTGTCGAGCATATGCGGCGCGACGATGCTGGTGCGGTTCGGCAGGAACACCACCAGATCTTCGCTTGCCAGCATCACCAGGGCCTCGCGGATCGGTGTTCGGGACATCTCGAAACGCGCGGCCAGAGCCACCTCGTCCAGAACCGAGCCCGGATCGATACGGATCCAAAGTATGTCCTCGCGCAGTTCTTCGTAGACGCGGGCCGACCCGCGCTTGCGGCGCGGTTTGTCGCCCTGATCGACATCCAGTTTGATCGGAGGCAAATCCTTGCGTTGACCTGTTTCCAGCTTCTTGTCCTTCCTCGTCGGGTTCATCAGCCCAATCGCGACCATGCCTCTACCTGCCCTCTTTTCGGCTGACCCCACCCCGGAAATCCGCGGTTTGGGCGAACCATCATCGCAGCCCGCTATACGCTGCTACCTGCTGTGGATGCAACGTCGCCGGCAGCCTTGCTCCGACGTTGCATTAAGTTTGCATAATCTATCTTGCATAAAGTTTGTATAATGGTAAAGTCGTCTTGTCCAATGATATGGACCCAGAGGGAGAAACCAGTGATCAAATCAATCAGAACAACGGTCCTCGCCGCCGGATTTGCAGCCGGTGCGCTGATTTCAGGCGCCGCCCAGGCGGAAGACCTCAACATCGCTTTTTTCGCCGCGTCGTCGCAAAACGGCTTCAACCAGGCGATTTATGCCGGCATCGAGGAACGGGCCAAGGAGCTCGGCAACGTCAAGACGGAAATCTATGACGGCCAGTTCAATGCTGCCCATCAATACAGTCAGATCGAAGATGTGCTTGCGAGCGGCAAGTTCGACGGCTTTATTCTGGCAGCCAATGACACGGTGGGGATTGCAGGCGCTGTCGAACAGGTGGCTGCTGCCGGCAAGCCGATCGTCACGACGCTGTTTCCGATCGGACCGGATCTGACCACGCTGGAGCGCCAGGTCGAAGGTTTGACCTCGACGGTGGCCTCGCCGCCAGCCGACGGCGCCAAGGAGCAGGCCAAGACGATCGTCGACGTCTGCAAGGATCGCAATCCCTGCAATGTCGTCATTCTCATCGGACAGTTGATCTTCCCCTTCGACAATCTGCGCTATGAATCGTTCCGGGAAGTTCTCGACGCGCACGACAACATCAAGGTCGTGGCCACCGGCGAAGGCAGTTACAGCCCGGACGTCTCGCTAACGGCCATGACCGACATTCTCCAGGCCAATTCGGATGTCCACGTGGTGCTGTCCAATGCCGACCAGCACCTGGTTGGCGCGGAGATCGCACTGGAAGCCGCCGGATACAACGTTCCGGACGTCTTCATGTCGGGTGGCGGCGCGGCCAATATCGCGATCACCGCCATCCGTGAAGGTCGCTGGGACGCGACGCTTGCCTATTTTCCCAAGACCATGGGCTACAAGGCGCTCGACATTGTCGTGAAAGACCTGAAAGGCGAGGATGTGCCGGAATTCGTCAACATGGACGAAGTCGGCCCCATGCCGCCGATCATCGACAAGGCCGTGCTTGACGCCAACCCCGACTTCGTTGGCGAGTGGGAACAGTAATTCTCCCTGGCTGAATGGCGGGGGGCCGCGCCTCCCGCCCCTTTTCTCCACATAAACGGAACCAGTCCCGTGACCAGCAATCGCTACCGCATTTCCGCCGACATCGGCGGGACGTTCACCGATATTGTCTATCAGGACCGAGACACCGGCGTTTGCGGTGCAACCAAGATCCTGTCAACACCGGACAACCCTGCCCTGGCCGTTATCGAAGGGATCAACACCGCCATACCGGGGGATGCCGCAATAGACTTCTTCGTCCATGGCACCACCGTCGGTCTCAATGCCCTCCTGACACGGCGGGGCGCAAAGGTTGCCCTTCTGACAACCGAAAATTTTCGCGACATTTACACCATCCAGGGCAATGACCGCGGCGAGATCTTTTCCATCCGCTGGAACAAGCCGGAGCCACTCGCCTCGCTGGAAGACACCTTCACGGTCCGCGAGCGCATCGCGGCAGACGGCACCGTGGACACGCCACTTAATGCATCCGACCTCGACGCTTTGGTCGAGGCAACGCGCGAGCGCGGCTACGAGGCGATCGCCATCTGTCTGCTGTTCGGGTTCCGCAATCCAAAACACGAACTCGAGGCCGAAGCCTATCTGGCCGAGCGTCTGCCTGGCGTTTCGATCGCCGTATCGCATCGCGTCTCGCCCGAATGGCGCGAGTTCGACAGGACCTCGACAACGGTGATGGACGGTTATCTGGCGCCGGTTGTTCATCGCTATCTCGAAACACTGATCGGCGAATTACAGCACCGGCTTCCGGCCGACCAGACATTGCACGTCATGGAATCGAACGGCGGTGTCATGTCGGCCGCATCGGCCAGTCGTACCCCATTGCAAACGCTGCTTTCCGGCCCGGTCGGCGGTGCCATCGGCGGCCGTGCGCTGGCGGAGAAAACCGGCCGGAAGAACCTGATCTGCGTCGACATGGGCGGCACGTCCTTCGACGCCAGCCTGGTGATCGACGGTCAGCCCTCGTCGTCGACCGAAACGGTGCTGGAAGGTCTTCCGGTCCAGATATCTGTGGTCGACATTCACGTCATAGGCGCCGGTGGCGGCTCGATCGCCTGGACCGAGGCCGATGCGGTGCGCGTCGGTCCGCAGTCTGCCGGCTCGAAGCCAGGTCCCGCCTGCTACGGTCTCGGCGGCAGCGAGCCGACCGTCAGCGACGCCAATCTGGTGCTTGGCCGACTGGACAGCGCCAATTTCTCGGGCGGAGACATGATCCTCGACCGCGACCTGGCCGAGAATGCCGTCGGTGCTCTGGGCGAACGCTTCGGCATGACTCCACCGCAGATGGCTCAGGGCATCATCGACATCATCAACGCGAAGATGGCTGATGCCATTCGCACCATCACCATTCGCCGCGGCATCGATCCGCGTGACTTCTCGCTGGTCGCCTTTGGCGGTGCCGGGCCGGCCCAGGCGGCGGCCCTCGCCGCGGAGTTGGAAATCGGTGAGGTGATCATTCCGGTCCATCCCGGCGCCTTCTCGGCCTGGGGCATGCTGCAGACCGATGTTCGCCACGATTTCAAGGAAACCTTCTACGGGTTCTGGGACCAGATCGAGGTATCCCAACTGGAAGAGCTCTATTCACGCCTTGAAACGGACGGCAGATCCTACCTGATCGAAGAGGGTGTCAAGGATGCGGCGATCTCCTTCGAGCGCAGTGCCGACTTCCGCTATCACGGGCAGGAATATGTCCTGACAATACCGCTGCCCGAGGGTGCCATCGACATGCAGGAAGCGCGGCGTTCCTTCGACCGCGCCTATGAGCGGCAATACGGCCATTCGAGCCCGGAAGGACGGGTGGAAGTTGCCAATGTCCGGGTTGCTGCCATCGGCAAGCTTCCGCGTCCCGACAATGCCGACCCTCTGCCTTCCGATCCGCAGCCGGCGCGCCACCGCATGGTTCATTTCGCCGGAGTGGAGCACGAAACGACGATCGTCGATCGGGCCGGCCTGTCCGCCGGATCGAGCACGCGAGGCCCAGCCATTATCGAGGAAAGCACCGCAACAACGCTGGTGCCGCCCGGCTGGCAGGCCGAAGTCATCACCGGCGGCCACCTGTCGGTCAGCAGAACGGAGACAGCACAATGAGCGGCACAGCAGATCCGATCACCACAGAGGTGGTGCGAAACTTCGTCATCTCCTGCGCGCAGGACATGAATGCGTCTCTCTGGCGCTCCGCCTTTTCGGCCATCATCTACGAGGGTCGAGATAGCGCCGTCGCACTGCTCGATGAAAAGGGCAACATGCTCGGTCAGTCGACCGGTGTGCCGCTGTTCATCGGCGCGATCGACGCCTGCGTCCACCTGGTCAAGGAGCGCTATGGCGACGACATGGCGCAGGGCGACATCTTCCTCATCAACGACAGCTATCTGCAGGGTACGCACCTGCATGACATGACGGCGGTCGGCCCGATTTTTCACAAGGGCGAACTGGTCGGCTTCGGCGCCGCGCGCGCCCACTGGAACGACATTGGAGCAATCGATCCCGGATCGACCATGGGCTCGACCTCGATCTATCACGAGGGCATCCGTCTCGGTCCGACACGCATCATGCGCCAATTCGAACCGATCGACGACTGGTACGACCTGCTGCGTCGAAACACCCGCATGCCGGATATGTCGATCGGCGACCTCAACGCACAGATCGCCTCGATCCGGACCGGCGAAAGACGCCTCGGGCAACTGCTCGACCGCATCGGCGTCGAGACCTATCGAAGCGCCTGCGAGAACATCTTCGAGCAGGCCCGTCGGCTTGACCGCGAGGCCATCGCAGCCCTGCAGGATGGCACCTACAGCCGCGAGGGAACGCTTGATGACGACGGTGTCGGAGACGAGCCGGTCAAGATCGCCATGTCGATGACCATCGACGGCGAACGCATGATCATCGATCTCGAGGGCACTTCCGGACCGGTTCTCGGCTCAATCAATTGCGGAGCCGTTCAGACCGAGTCCCTTCTGCGGCTCGCTTACAAGACAATGATCAATCCGGACCGCGCCATCACCGGCGGATCCTTCGAAACCATGACGGTGAAGATCCCGGATGAATGCCTGTTCAACGCCAAGGAACCTGCGGCCTGCGAGTGGTACTTCACCGGTCTCGGTCTGCTCGCTGATCTGATGATCTCCTGCATGAGCGAAGCGATGCCGGACAAGGCCAAGGCCGCCCACTACGGCGACTCCATGGTGGCGGCCTTCTTTTCCATGGACGAAAAGCGCGGCCAGTGGATTTCTGTCGAGCCGACCGCTGGCGGCTGGGGCGGCGGCGTTGGCAGCGACGGTCAGAGTGCCCTCGTCAACCTCGTCAACGGTGGCTTCCGGAACATCCCGGCGGAGGTCTACGAGACAAAGTTCCCGGTGCGCGTCGAGGAATTCTCGATCCGCGGAGATTCGGGCGGTCCCGGCCGGTGGCGCGGGGGCTGCGGCGTGGTGCGCACCTACAAGCTGCTGGAGAACTGTTTCAGCGCTCTTTGGTTCGAGCGGGCCAAGACGCCAGCCTGGGGCCTCAAGGGCGGCGCTGACGGGGCCGGCCCCGAAAACACGATCACCATGCCCGATGGATTGGTCGAGAGCTTGCTGAAAATGCGCGCCCGCGAGTTCCCGGCCGGCACTGTCGTGGAAACCCGCACGGGCGGCGGCGGAGGCTATGGCGACCCGAAGGCCCGCCCCTTTGATGAGGTGCTTACCGACGTAAGACAGGGATATGTCTCTGTTCAGGCCGCATGGGATGATTATGGTGTTCGCGTAACCGGAGATCTCAGCGTTGATGAAGCAGCTTCCGAACCGCGCCGCCCGGCTTGACGGCAAGCGGTCGCATGGCGTCTGAAACCGGCATGTCATCGCCCAGCATTTGCCTGCGTGGCATCGGCAAGTCGTTCGGCGGCGTGCCGGTGCTTGCCGATGTCGATCTCGACATCGGCAAGGGCGAGATCCACGGTCTTGTCGGGGAAAATGGGGCCGGCAAGTCGACCCTGGGCAAGATCATTGGCGGCTACTACTCGGCCAGCACGGGCACGATCGAGGTGTACGGCGAACCGGCACCGGACTGGACGCCTCCCCTGGCGCTGGAACGCGGTGTCGCCATGATGCACCAGGAACTTCAGCTCGTTCCGGCACTGAGCGTGGCCCAGAACGTGTTCCTGGGCATTGAAGACCAACGGTTCGGGGTTTTGACCCAGACCGAAAATGCCCGGCTTGCCGATGTCATGTCGGTATCGGGTTTCAGTCTCGATCCGGCGGCCATCACCGCCGACCTGTCCATCGCCGATCAACAGAAGATCGAGATCATGCGAGCCCTGGCGCGCAACGCTCGGGTCATCGTCATGGACGAACCCACTTCATCGCTAACGGCGGACGAGGCGCAACGCTTGCACGAAACCATGCTGCGCCTGAAGCGAAGCGGTGCGACCGTCATCTACGTTTCCCACTTTCTGGATGACATTTTGGAAGTCTGCGACCGCATCACGGTGTTGCGCGACGGACGATTGGTCCGTACCGCCGACGCCGCGGACGAAACGAAAGGCTCTCTCGTTTCGGCCATGCTGGGCGGGGGCCGCACGGAAATCCCGTTTCCTCCCAAATCCCCCGCACCGGCACCGACCGGCGATCCCCTCCTCGCGATCGAAGGCTTGAGTGCACCCAACGGTGTCTCGGATGTCACCATGACTGTCAATGCGGGAGAAATCGTCGGGCTGATCGGGCTCGTCGGCAGCGGCCGCACGGAAATTGCCCGGGCCATTTTCGGCGCGGATCCGGCCAGCGCAGGAACGGTCAAGCTTGAGGGCGACCCCTATGGCGAGCGCACGCCGGCGGCGTCAGCCGAACGGGGCATGGTCATGGTTCCGGAGGACCGTCGCAAACAGGGCCTGGTAATGACATTGCCGGTCCGAGCCAACATGACGCTTCCGCATCTAAGTCATTTTACGGTCGGCGGCGGCGTTATCCGAACGGCCCTGGAGAAGGCTAGCGTTCAATCGCTGATCGACTATTTTCGCGTGACGCCTGCCGCCCTGGATGGCGAAATTCCATACTATTCGGGTGGCAACCAGCAAAAGGTTCTGCTTGGAAAGTGGCTGATGCGCGATCCGCGCATCGTTATTCTCGACGAGCCAAGCCGCGGCGTCGATGTCGGTGCCCGACAGCGCATCCACGAAGCGATCGCGGACCTCGCCGCCAAGGGGACGGCAGTGTTGCTGATTTCTTCGGAAATCGAGGAAGTGCTTGGTCTCGCGCACCGGGCCTACCTCGTTCACGAGGGCACCCTGGTCGGTGAGGTCGACCCGGAAACCGCTTCGACAGAAGATGTGTTGTGGACGCTGTTCCATCAAGATGAAACGCCAGTCGCACCGAGGGGGACCGCGTCGTGACGTCCATTCTTACGCAGGCCGGGCTTGCCCGGTTTCTGCAGACCTATGCTGTGCTGATCATGATCGCGGTGCTGATCGTCGCGCTCAGCCTCTTGAGCGACAGCTTTCTGACGTTCCGCAACCTGCAGAACATCCTCAACCAGAACGCCCCGCTGGCAATCATGGCCTGCGCCATGACGCTGGTAATCATCGGCGGCGGGTTCGACCTGTCCGTCGGCTCGATTTTTGCGGTTGCAGGTGTGTCCGCGGCCTGGGTTGCACTCAATGTCGACCCGTTCCTCGGTCTGGCGATCGCGCCGTTTATCGGCCTGGCACTCGGCACGATGAACGGCATCGTCATCACCACGCTCAACATTCATTCGTTTCTGGCGACAATCGCCACCAGCATGGTCTTCAAGGGCGTGGCCATCCTGATCACCGACGGGCGACTGATCCCCGTCCGCATCGCCGAGTTCACCTGGCTCGGCCGCGACAAGATCGGTGGCATCTTCATTGCGGTCATTGTCTTTCTGGCCTTTGCATTGATCCTGACCTTTGTCCTCAACCGGACGGCCTTCGGCCGAAAGGTCTTTTCGGTTGGTGGCAATGAGGAAGCCGCAATCCTTTCCGGCGTGCGCACCAATCGCATCAAGGTCGCGACCTTTGCCATTGCCGGCATGGCGGCCGGGCTGGCGGCGGCAATCTCGGTCTCGCGGATCTCCATGGGGCAACCAGGCGCCGGCATCGGCATGGAACTGCAGGCCATTGCGGCGGTTATCCTGGGCGGCACAAGTATCTATGGCGGTGCTGGCGCCGTATGGCGTAGCGTTGCCGGTGTGCTGTTGCTGGCGTTGATCAACAACGGCTTCAATATCCTAAACGCCGATCCGTTCTATCGCGACCTGACCACAGGCCTGATCATCCTGGCGGCCGTCGGCATCAGCGCATCGGGCAAGCGGCGTTAGAGGTCGAAGCCTAACCCCGTATCATCTTGAACCGCGACGACAGCCAGGCAATCCCCCGCTTTGATGAGGCCTGGAAAGTGGCGTGCTGCAAGAATGCCCGACCGGCGCGCCCGATAAACGACGGGCGGTTCTCCGGTGCGACCTGCCGACCAGATGCGAGCCAAAAGATCCCCGGTCCGAACCGCCTCGCCCAGATCCACAAGAGGCTCGATCATGCCATCATCCTCGCTGAAAACGAAGCAATCGCCGTCCGGCATGTCGAGCATGATCGACGGTTCGATTTCCGGATCACCGGCCAGGATCCCAGCGTGTTGAAGCACATTGCGAATACCCTTTTTGGCAATCGAGATGGATTGAGCGGTCGCTGTGCCGCCGCCACCCAGTTCCGTCGTCACAAAGACCTTGCCCTGCGCCTCTACCTCCGTGTCGTACATTCCAACGTTGTCGATCTCCAACAGCATCGTCGTGTAGGGTGCATTGAATGCCTTTACCGCGGCAAGGCAGGCTGCCTGCTGCGCCTTGTTTTCCAGAACATGGGCCGAAGCGAAGGGAACGAAATCGAGAGTTTTGCCACCGGAATGGAAATCGACGACAATATCGGCCAACGGCACCAACCGTGTGGCAAAGAAATCGGCAATTTTCTCCGTAACTGTCCCGTCCGGGCGGCCCGGAAAGATCCTGTTCATATTGGCCCCGTCAATCGGGGACGTGCGCAGTCCAGCTCGAAAAGCCGGATAATTGAGAGCCGGAACGATTATCACCCGGCCATTGATATCTTCCGGTTCAAGGTTGAGCGCGAGATCCTGCAAGGCGACCGGACCTTCATACTCGTCCCCGTGATTGGCGCCGGTCAGCAGCGCTGTCGAGCCATCTCCGTTACCGATGACCGTGATCGGAATCATGACCGATCCCCAGGCCGAATCGTCACGACTGTACGGCAAACGCAAAAATCCGTGGTGTTTGCCATCCAGGTCTAACGCGATTGTGGGCTCGATCGGGTTGGTCGTCATCGCGACTAGTCCTTGACGAACATGCGGCGCGGTACATCTGCCAGGCAGCGCGCGCCGCGGTCACCGATCACGATGCTCTCTGTTATTTCGAAACCCCAATCGTCCATCCAAAGGCCAGTCATGAAATGAAACGTCATGTTTTCCCTCAAGACGGTTTTGTCACCGGGCCGCAGAGACATGGTACGCTCGCCCCAGTCCGGTGGATAGGACAGACCGATCGGGTATCCGGTCCGATTGTCCTTTTCGATGCCGTATTTTCTCAAAACGGAAAAAAATGCAATTGCAACATCCTCGCAGAGATTGCCGGCGCGGGCGACTTCGAGGCCGGCCTCCATGCCTTCCAGAACGGCCTTCTCGGCTTCAAGAAAGGTCTGCGTCGGCTGACCGAGAAACAGAGTGCGCGACAGCGGGCAATGGTACCTTCGATACACTCCGGCGATCTCGAAGAACGTTCCCTCTCCCACCTTCATTGGATCATCGTTCCAGGTCAGGTGGGGCGCCGACGCGTCAGCACCTGATGGCAGAAGCGGCACGATGGCAGGATAATCGCCACCATGGCCCAGCTTTTCATCAAAGCGAAGGCCCGCCTCGTAGATATCAGCGGCCAAGTCACATTTTCGGTATCCGGGGGCGGCCTTCTCAAGGATCTTCTCATGCATGCGCTCGACCAGCCTTGCTGCCTTTTCCATGTAGACGATCTCCTGAGGAGACTTGATCGCGCGCAGCCAATTCACCAGACGTGTGGCATCCGAAATGTCCGCATTGGGCAACCCTTTTTCCAAGGCCGCATGTGCGGCGGCCGAATACCAGTAATTGTCCATTTCAACGCCGATCCGCTTGCGTGACCAACCACGATCCTCGATACGAGCGGCCAGATAGTCCATTGGGTGGCGTTCGGTCGATTGCACAAAGTGATCGGGATACCCGATGATGTCCGTATCGCCGAGCCAGGTGGTGCGCGCCGCGCCATTGGCGTCCTGACCGCGACCGAACCAGACCGGATCCCCGTCCGGTCCCAGCAGGACGCATTGGTGTACGTAAAACGACCAACCGTCATACCCGGTCAGCCAGGCCATGTTGGATGGGTCAGAGACAATGAGCACATCCAATCCAGCGACTTCCATCGCATGGCGTGTTCTCGACACACGCTGGGCATATTCATTACGGCCGAAGGGTAGATTGGTGTCTGGCAGTATCATGACGTTCATGTCGCATTAGTTCGAAAAGTCGGTGCCGGCACTTTGTGCTTCGGCGCGCCGGCGGGCGAAGGTTGCGATAGCAGTATCCTGAACGCCGGTTCCGGTCAGGTCGGCAATGGTGATTTCGCCGGGATGGGTCCGTCCGGCGGCTTGACCGGTAATCACAGCACCCAGCTCTTCGAACGAAACGTCAGCGGGGACCACACCGGCAGCAATTGCACTTCGCAGTTCACCGAGTTCACGCGTCTGCGACAATCGATCGGGAACATAGCGGTCGGCGCGTGCAATGCACGCCGGTTCCAGTTCGTTCTTGTGATCCTGGTCTGATCCCATGGCGGTCACGTGCTGACCGGGGCGCAACCAATCGGAGCTCAGTATGGGAGCAGCCGCCGGTGTTGTGGTCACAATGACATCAGCGGACGAAACCGCCGCAGCAGCCTCGTCGGTGTGCGCTATCTCAATCCCCAACGATTTTCTGAGGCGACTGGCGGTCTCGGCTGCCCGCTCCGGATTGCGGGCCCAGATGGTTGCCCTCTCAATCGGTCGCACTTGACGCAGGGCTTTCAACTGGAGTTCAGCTTGCACTCCTGCGCCGAGAATGCAAGCGGAGGCAGCGTCAGGTCGGGCCAAGTGACGCGCCGCGACAGCTCCGGCGGCGGCGGTCCTGATGTCCGTCAAATAGCCATTGTCGAGCAGCAATGCCTCAACCACTCCCGTTCGCGCGGCAAACAGCACCATCAATCCCGAAGTGCTTGGCAAGCCAAGCTTCGGATTGTCGAAATAGCCAGGCGAGATCTTAATGGCAAAGCTCTCGATGCCGGGCACGAAAGCCGTTTTCACGTCGACTTCGCCATTGA
This sequence comes from Hoeflea sp., assembly GCA_965228435.1. Classification (GTDB taxonomy): domain Bacteria; phylum Pseudomonadota; class Alphaproteobacteria; order Rhizobiales; family Rhizobiaceae; genus Hoeflea_A. Next base: position 7,584,860 of record OZ245818.1, read on the forward strand.
ATGGCCGGATCGCCATCGACAGGATCGGCGGCATGACAACATCACCGCCGGCGAGTGCGATGAAACCCTGCTCGACACACTCAATCGCCGCGAGATCGAGCGACACCGCCGCTCTCAGGTCGGGTTCGTTCAGTATCTTGATGGTTGCCATGAATCAGTCGGCCTCTTTGGTTACGTCAACATCCTCACCGGATATGATGCGGTGGTGCTGGCGCATATCGATATTGCCACCGCTGACAAGGACGGCCACCGGGCCGGACACGCTGGCCTTGCCGGAAAGCAAGGCGGCAATGCCAACCGAACCGGAACCCTCAATGATCTGACGCTCGCTCCAGTAAGCATGACGGATGGCGGAAGCGATTTCGGTCTCGCTCACCAGCAGGATGTCGTCGACGAGCTCGCGAGTCATGGCAAAGGTCAGTTGATTATCGAGGCCGATGCCTCCGCCGAGTGAATCAGCGAGGGTTGCCAATTCCTCGATCACCACTGGTCGACCGGCCTGCAGGCTGGCATGCATGGCAGCACCGCGTTCCATTGAAACTCCGACAATCCGGATATCCGGCCGGCTTGATTTCATGGTAGCGGCAACTCCGGAAATCAGCCCGCCTCCGGAAACCGGAACCAGGACTGTTTCCACCTCAGGTATCTGCTCCAGCATCTCAAGCCCGACAGTGCCCTGGCCGGCAATGATGCCGCGATGATCGAAGGGAGGAATCATGGTCATGCCTTCCTCGGCCACAAGGCGATCAACCTCGATTTGTGCGTCATCCTGAGACCGTCCGACGATCCGCACCTCGGCTCCCTGAGCCTTGATTCCATCGATTTTTGCCTGCGGAACAAGTTTGGACATGCAGATGATGCACCGCACTCCGGCAGCACGCGCGGCAAAAGCCAGACCACGTCCGTGATTCCCGGTGGAAACTCCAACAACGCCTCTGGCCTTAGCCGCGTCACCGAGGCTTGCCACTGCATTCAGCGCCCCACGGATCTTGAAGCTGCCCGTGACCTGGGTGTGCTCGCGCTTGAGATAAACCGGAACACCGGCGACCTTTTCCAATGATGGTGAGGACGCAACCGGAGTCACGCGAACCGAGCCAGAAATCGACTGGCGTGCGACCTTGATTTCGCCAACGTCAACAAAACAACTTTTCATGCGACAGCCTCTGCAGTCGCATCGGGAAGCGGAAGATCGAATAGCCGCCCGAAGCCGGCTGGATTGTGGTCGTGCAACCCACCAAGCCTCGCCATCATCCATGCACAGGCCTGATTTGAGGTCACGACCGGCTTGCCGGTCCGCTCTTCAATTTCGGCGATGGCGTGGATGGCCGGAAGCGCGGTGCACGAGAGAAACAGCGCGTCCGCCTCATCGCAGTCAGCCGTCAGGGCTGCATCGATGATCGAGTCGATTGATATCCTCGCCATCTTGCGGTCGTCCTCGAGTCCGAAACAATGGGCGCTGCAGATGGACAACCCGTGGGTTTCGAAATAGTCCACCATCGGTCGAGTAGTCACTTCGAGATAGGGTGTCAGCAACGCCACGCGGCGTTTGCCAAGGGCGGCAAGTGCAACTCGTGCCGCTCCCGACGGCGTGACAACCGGAACACCGGGCCTCGCCTTTTCCACCGCGGACGCCACCTCGCTGTCGCCAATAGCAACGGATGCTGCAGTACAGCTGTAGCCGATCGCTTTCAGCGCCTCGCCAGGGGCCAGCAGGTTGGTGGCCTGCGTCAATCGCGGCGCCATCCGGCGCAGGTTTTCCGGTGTCGTGGGATTTTCATATTCCACACGGGATACATGGACCGATACGTGCGATGGCAACAGCCGATACAGGTCCCGTTCGCTGGTCAGGTCAGTCGAAAGGACCACCAGGCCGAACCGTACTTCCCGGTTTGGGTCGTTGAACTCAGGGTCATGCGGCGAAATCGATACACATTCCGAACTCATATCCAAGACTTTCCAATCACCGCGTCACTGTTCACACCACCAAAACCGGACTAGCCGCTAGGCTTGTCACCTTGTGCGAAACACTGCCAAGCAGAAACCCTTCCATATCACCAAAACCACGGCTGCCTACGACGATCAGATCGGCCTCATGATCACGGGCGAGTTTGACGATGGTCCGCGCCGGCTGCCCGCTTTTGACGAAGGCCCGCACCTGTGTCGCGCCTTCGGTGGTGGCGATCTCCTTACCCTCTTCGACAATCATCTTGGCGTGATCGCGCATGGCGTCATCCAGGTTTTCGGGCTCCTCCGGACGCACCATCGACATGGATGCCTCGAGCAGCGAGTGGTGTCGGAAAACCGTTACGACGTGCAACTCACCGCCCATCGCCTTTTGCAGGCCAGCCGCCATCGCTACTGCCTTCTTGGATCCGTCGGAACCGTCATAGGCGGCCAGGATGCACTTGAACATCGCCTCACCTCCTGTCATCGAAAGGCCAAATCGCGCAGGAAGAGTGCGATCTGCGGGAAAAAGATCAACGCGGCCGAAACGGCCAGGAGAATCACTGTGAATGGGAAGATGCCGCGAATGACATCGACATAGGGTCGCTTGAATATGGCAATGGCCGTGAATATGTCACAGCCGAATGGTGGGGTCGCCGATCCGATGGCCACCTGAAGCGTGATAATGGTGCCCACCAGCACGGGATCGAGCCCGACAGACTTCACCACCGGTGCAAAGATCGGCACGAGGATGAGGATCACCACAATTGGGTCGACGAACATGCAACCGACGAAGAACGCCACGGAAATGACGGCGAGCACGCTCTTTGGGCCCATGTCGGCCACTCCGATGGCGGCGAGGATCTGCTGCGGCACCTGGGCAAAGGAGATCACCCAGGAAAATGCGGCTCCGGCACCCACCAGGATGAAGACGACCGCCGTAATCAGCCCGGTTGATTTGGCGATGGTATAGATGTCCGAGGGCCGCAAGGAACGGAAGACGACGAACTCAAGAATTATCGCATAGAGCACACAGGCGGCCGCCGCCTCGGTTGGACTGAACACGCCACCATAGATGCCGCCAACGATGATGACTGGAAAACCGAGCGGCCAAACCGCGTTGCGCACGGCAGTCAGCCGCTCGCTCCAGCTTGCTTTCGGCTCGGTCGGAACGCCTTTCACGGTGGCATAAATGATGCTGTAGGCCGAAAACAGTACCAGCAGTAGAAGGCCCGGCCCGATACCGGCTATGAAGAGCTCGGCAATTGAGGTGCTGGAAACGACACCGTAGATGATCATGCCGATGGACGGTGGAATCAAAAAGGCGATGTCGGATGCATTGATGATCAGCGCAAGGACGAATGAGTCCTTGTATCCGGCTTTCAGCATGCGCGGGCGGAGCGGTGATCCGACTGCCACAACGGTCGCCTGGGTGGAGCCCGAGACAGCACCAAAGAGTGTACACGCCGTTGCGGTACTGACTGCCAGTCCGCCCTTCACGTGACCGACAAAGGTCATCACCATGTCGATCAGGCGATTGGCAGATTGCCCCCTTGTCATGATGTCCGCGGCAAGAATGAACATGGGCACGGCTATCAGCGAGGCCGGGCGAATTCCGGCCATCATCTGCTGGACCATGAATTCCATTTTGCCGATGTCGCCGAACATCATCAGAAAGCCGACGAACGTCGCTGCGATCAGCGGGATCATCATCGGGAAGCCGAGGAGCAGCAAAACGACCATGATCACAAATATTGTCAAAGCCATGAGCGCGCCCTCTAAACTTCCAACTCGTCATCGTCATACCCCTCGAGAATCTGGGTCGAGAGGTAGATATCTTTGTCGGTAATGTTCTTGATCGCCGTCAGCCCGTATTGCAGTCCGGTCATGAAGAAGCCGACGGGCACCCACAGAAAGATCCAGTAGACGGGTATCTGGAGAGCCGGCAGCACACGACCGGAATTGGCAACCTTTATGATGTAGCCGACCGCGAAATAGCAAAGCCCGAACATCGCAGCGGCGGTAACGGCGGCGATCAATACCATCAGGGTCTTTCGCACCGGCGGCGGCAAAGCGTCATAGACAGCCGACATACGGATGTGCCGACCGAGACGCGCGGCGTAGCTGATACCGGCAAACGTGATCAATATGATCAGAATCCGGTTGAGTTCTTCGGAGAAAAACAGGCTGTATTGAAACACGAAACGGCCGACCACGTTGGCCACCGTGTTGAGCGCCATGAGCAACACACCGGCGGCCAGCATAATCGACTCAAGCCTGCTAACAGCGGAATCGACGGTGCCCAGAAAACCAGGCAACGTCGAAGTGTGGGCGCCATCCTGCTGCATTTCCGACTCCTCCCCGAGTGAACCTCAGGAGACCACGGTTGCGATCCGTGGTCTCCGATGTCAGGCAAACCGTTTGGTCAGTCAGTTCCGGGTCGCTTCCAGATCCGCCTTCAATTGGTCAAGAATGGCCTTACCGCTGTCACCGGTCATTTCGATGAACTTGGCCTCCACCTCCACTGCGGCCTCCTTGAAACAGCGGCGCTGCTCATCATCGAGCACCGTCACGGTCATCTCCGGCTTGGCTTCGAGGATTTTCTTCAGTTCGCTTTCGGCAAGGCCCTTCTGGTATTCGACGATGTAGTCGTAGGCGACATCGGCGGCATCCTGAATGACCTTTTTGTCCGCTTCGCCAAGGCCGTCATAGAAATCCTTGTTTGCCATGACGGCGGTCGTGAAATTGTTGTGCCCGGCATAGGTGATGTGATCCGTCACCTCATAGATTTTGGTGGAGTAAAGGAAGAAGGTCGGGTTCTCCTGGCCCTGAATGATGTTCGTCTGCAGTCCGCCGTAGACCTCACCCCAGGGCAATGGTGTCGGGGTGGCACCGAAGGCCTTGTAGGATTCGACCAGAAGAGGGTTTGTCATGACCCGAAACTTGACCTCGTTGAGGTCGTCGCAGCTGGCCACCGGTGATTTGGTGGTCATAGCAACCTCACCCTCCGGGAACATAACCAGCAGTTCCAGACCCTGTTTGGCGTAAAGGTCCATGAAGTCCTCGTTGATCGCCTTGCTCTGCTTGTAAAACCGCGCGAGGTGATCCTGGTCGGTAGGCAGCAGATAAGGCACGAAGAACACTTGCGCCTCAGGAATCAGGGCACCTGTGAAGCCTGGTGACTGATCGACAAATTGCAGGATACCGGCCTGCGCCTGCTCCATGATGTCAGCAGATTCGCCCAGGGTGCCGTAAGGAAACAGCTGCACCGTATGGTCCGAGTTCTTTTCAATTTCTTCCTTGAACTTTTGGGCATAAACGCCCTGAACTTCCGTCAGCGATTCCTCAAAAGCATACTTCCAGCTGTCGGCGCTGGCCGCCGAGACACCTGTGATGACGATGGCCGCCGCAGCGGCACCTACCAATAGATTACGAATGCCCATTGCCATGTCCGAATTCTCCTCTGGCTTTGCGTTGCGACCGATACGAAACTGTGTCGTTCAGTCATCACGGTTACACGAACGAAACCGGCCGAGAGCCGGTGATTGTGATCCGAATTGTTATGGTTTAAGCAAACTGAAACAGTGACAATCGAGAGTCAACGGATATATTAAATCATGACAATTTTTCGAATACGTACACTACCGAACAACGCCCGCTTGATTGGGCAGGGGTCTCAGTAAGCCAGCAGGACCGGTTCAGGTTGACTGCGAATCAGGCGGCAGATCGTGGCCAATCCCTTTTCCATATCCTCAAGTGTCTCGGCACCAAGGCAGATCCTGACACCGGGCTCCGACGTTGGATCGGAAACCGCAAAAGAAGAACCGGGGCCGACTGCGACCCCGTTTCGCGATGCGTGCGCGACGAAGCCCTCCTCAGTCCACGGATGCGGCAACGGCAACCAGATGTGCATACCGTTTTCACTGCCGTGATAGGGTATGCCGGAGAAAACCCGCTCGACCAGGCGGTTGCGCTGTCCGAGCGCTTCTCGCTGCCACTGCAACAGTCTTTCTGCGGTGCCATCGGAAATCCAGCGGGAGCCGATCTCGGCCATAATCGCCGTTACCATCCAATTGGTGACCAAATGCCGATTCGCGGCAGCTGCCTCGTAGGTTTCAGGCACTATGAGAAAGCCATACCTCAGACCGGGCATGATGCATTTGGTCAAGCTGGTAAAGTAGAAGGTGCGTTCGGGCGCCAGTGCTGCAATGGGGCCAGGTCGCCTGGTTTGCAGCGGGCCCCATGCGTCGTTCTCAATGATGAGGACGTCCCTCGCCCGCGCAATGGATACCAACTCCGCGCGCCGCTCGTCAGTCATAGTTGCTGCCTTGGGGTTGAGCCCGGTAGGCATGACATAAAGGGCGCCTACTGCCTCGCGCTCGCAGGCCTGGGCAAATGCCGACGGAACAATACCTTCTTCATCGATAGCGAGCCCTTTAAGACGTAGTCCCAGATATCGGGCAAGCGGCTTTAACGTGTGGTGTCCAAGCTCCTCTGTAACAACCAGGTCGCCGGGACTGGCGGCTGTCATCAGGGACATGGTCATGGACGACGTGTTGCCGTTCGTCAGCAGCAGGCTTTGCGACCGGGGACGCAGACCGCAAAGTGCCAGCCATTTGTGCGCCGCTTCCGTGTAACGGTGCAGCAGGCGCGAAGGCCTGAATGACGAAATGACCGACGAGGGCATGTCGGTGCTCAACTGCATCAGCGCATCGCGCATGGCATCCCTGTGCAGGGTTTCGAAGACGGGTTTGAGCATCGAGCAGTCAACGATTTCGCCCTGCCTGCCCTCAGGGAGGAATGGGGTGCGTGTTTCGCTGCGCTCGGAGCACACAAATGTGCCGCGACCGACCTCCCCGGCAACGAAACCACGCCGAATCAGCTCGTCATAGGCTCGACTCACGGTTTGCACGCTCAGGCCGAGGTCATATGCAAGGTGTCGGTGGGTGGGCAACCGATCGCCGCTGCGCAGTTCACCCTCTTCAATTGCGCGGATCGCCGCCTCGGCAAGTGACCGGTAAGCCGGGCGTTTCAAGTCATCGGGACGGGGTGGCCATATTGTCATGATTTATTGATGGCTTTTTTCGCAACAATTGACAAGACAATTCTGTTGACCCATTGATGGTGACATGACTGGCATCAAACTGGACAAGCGCGATATCGGGATCCTTGCGGCCCTCACCCGCGAGGGCCGCATGTCGAAGGCAGCCCTGGCAAGAGAAGTCAATCTATCTGCAGCACCCTGCTGGGAACGGTTGCGCAGACTGGAAAAAGCCGGCGTCATTTCAGGTTACCGCGCGGAAATTGAACTCAAACACGTCGCCGCGCATGTTTCCGTCTTCGTCGTGGTCGAACTCCAGGACCACCGCGCAGCGACCTTCCAGGTGTTTGAAAAGGCCGTTGCCCGCCATCAGGAGATCACCGCATGCTGGGCGATCGGCGGAGGATTCGATTATCTGCTTCACGTGGTGACACGCGACATTGATAGCTATCAGCGACTGATAGACGGATTGCTGGAATCCGGCGTCGGGCTTGCGCGCTATTTCACGTACATCGTCACCAAGCCGGTCAAAGACTGCGCAACCCCGCCGTTCAACGCATTGCTCAACAGCGAATAAGAGACGCTTTGTCCTGATTGATCTGAAAATGCAGACGAAACGTCTGTAGCGAGGGTCACAAACAAACGATCCTTCTTTGGTCACGGGTCTATTCTGACGCCAAATCCAAGACAAGGAATTGGCACCATGTCTCACGCCCAGGCCGAACTTCAATCAACCCAAATGGGGCTCTCCAGCCCTTCCTTATTGCGCAGTTTCGCCTATGTCGGCGGATGCTGGACAGCTGCGGAGGATGCCGGCACCTTTGCCGTGACAAACCCGGCTGACGGGGTTCTTCTCGGCAACGTTGCCAGTCTGACGAAGGAAGACAGCACTCGCGCCGTCGACGCTGCCCAGTCTGCCTTTCCCGACTGGTCTGCATTGTTGCCGCAACAGCGCGCGTCAATCCTGCGACGCTGGTTCGAATTGATCGTCGAAAATCGGGAAGACCTGGCGAGAATCATGACCTTCGAACAGGGCAAACCGATTTCGGAAGCGCGCGGCGAAATCGATTATGGTGCCTCTTTTGTCGAATTTTACGCGGAAGAGACCAAGCGTCCCAACATCGAATGCGTCACCTCACATCTGCCGGAGGCGGAAGTCGAACTGTGGCGTGAGCCGGTCGGTGTGGCCGCACTTATCACGCCGTGGAATTTTCCCTCGGCGATGCTCACTCGCAAAGCGGCAGCGGCGCTCGCCGCGGGCTGCACGGTTATCGCCCATCCATCGAGCGAGACCCCGTTTTCGGCCCTGGCGCTCGCTGAACTTGCCGAGCGAGCTGGCTTTCCGGCGGGCGTTTTCAATGTGGTTACGGGTTCCGCTGCCACGGTAGTTGAGCCGTGGCTATCGGACACCCGTGTCAGGGCCGTCTCGTTTACCGGGTCGACGGGCATCGGCAAGTTGATTTATGCCCGCTCCGCGGACACGGTCAAACGTCTGGTTTTGGAATTGGGTGGCCACGCGCCGTTCATCGTTTTCGCCGATTCTGACCTCGATCGAGCTGTCGACGAGGCAGTTAAAGCCAAGTTTGCAACATCGGGCCAGGACTGCCTTGGAGCCAACCGGTTTTACGTCGAGCGTCCGATCTACGCGGACTTCTGCGCACGGTTCGCAGACGCATCGGCTCAACTGACGGTCGGGTCTGGCCAGGATGATCCCGACATCGGTCCTCTCATGAACGAACAGGCGGTGTCAAAACAGCAGGAGCATGTCGACGACGCCGTTGCCCGCGGCGCGCGGCTTCTCACCGGTGGCAAGCGCGCGGGTTGCGGCCCATTGTTTTTTCAGCCGACCGTCCTGGCCGACGTTCCGAGCGCAGCACTTGTGATGAACGAAGAAACGTTCGGACCGGTTGCAGCCATTGCCCCGTTCGACGAGGAAGACGAGGTAGTGCGGCGGGCCAACGATACCGAATACGGTCTCGTTGCCTACCTGCATACAAGCGATCCGAAGCGGATCTATCGCGCCAGCCGAGCCCTGCAATTTGGCATGGTGGCCATCAACAGAACCAAAGTCACCGGCGCCCCGATTCCGTTCGGCGGCGTAAAACAATCCGGTTTGGCTCGGGAGGGATCGAGGCTCGGCCTCGAGGCTTTCACCGACGTCAAATATGTTTGTCGGGACTGGGCTTAGAACGACAATTTCAGGAGAACCGTGCAATGTTGACAAACGACCAGCTCTGTCAATGGGACCGCGATCATTTCTTTCACCCCTCGACCCACCTTGCCCAATTCGCTCGGGGCGAAGCCTCAAACCGCATCGTTACCGGCGGCAATGGCGTCTACATCCACGACCGGGACGGCAACGAACTGCTCGACGCCTTCGCCGGCCTTTACTGCGTCAATGTTGGCTATGGCCGCGAGGAAGTAGCCGATGCCATTGCCGACCAGGCCCGCAGGCTTGCCTATTACCATGCTTATGTGGGCCACGGCACAGAAGCTTCGGTCACGCTTGCCCGGATGATTGCCGAGCGGGCACCGGGGCATTTGAACCATGTCTATTTCGGCCTCTCCGGGTCGGATGCTAACGAGACCAACATCAAGCTCGTCTGGTACTACAACAACATTCTTGGCCGCCCTGAGAAGAAAAAGATCATCTCGCGTTGGCGCGGCTATCACGGTTCCGGCCTTATGACCGGCTCGCTGACCGGCCTCGAATTGTTTCACAAGAAGTTTGACCTGCCGCTGTCGCAGGTCGTCCATACCGAAGCGCCGTACTACTTCCGGCGCCGCGATCTTTCCATGACCGAAGCAGATTTTGTCAGCCACTGTGCCGATGAGTTGAAGTCTCTGATCGAACGGGAGGGTGCGGACACGATTGCCGCTTTCATTGGCGAACCCGTGCTGGGCACGGGCGGCATCGTTCCTCCGCCGCCTGGCTACTGGGAAGCCATCCAGCACGTGCTGCGGCAGTACGATATCCTGTTGATTGCCGACGAAGTCGTGACCGGGTTCGGCCGTCTTGGCAGTATGTTCGGTTCGCAGCACTACGGTATCGAGCCCGATATCGTCTCGGTCGCAAAGGGTTTGACGTCAGCCTATGCGCCGCTTTCCGGATCGATTGTTTCCGACAAAGTCTGGGAAGTGCTCGAAAGAGGCAGCGACGAAAACGGGCCGATCGGACACGGCTGGACCTATTCCGCCCATCCGATCGGGGCCGCTGCGGGCATCGCAAACCTGGAACTGATCGATCGACTTCACCTGGTCGAAAATGCCGACAGTACCGGCACATACCTCACCCGGTTGATGCGAGAGGCACTGTCGGAGCATCCCCATGTCGGCGAAGTTCGCGGAGAAGGAATGCTGTGCGCAGTCGAATTTGTGGCGGACAGAAGCGAACGGCGTTTTTTCGACCCGGAACGCAAAGTCGGGCCTTCGGTTGCAGCAGCTTTGCTGCACCGGGGTGTCATTGCCCGCGCGATGCCACAGGGCGACATTCTGGGATTTGCACCACCACTTTGCCTGACGCAGCAGGAGGCCGACATCATCGTCGAGAAGACCTGCGAAGCCGTGAAGGATGTGTTCAGTTGATCCGCTCAGGAAAGGGACCGGACCTGATCAAACGAACAAGTCCGTCCTTTCGAATTTGGTCACGTCAACAAGACCGATGTCGGAAATGCGCAGTTCCGGAATGACAACCAGTGCCAGCAGCGAGTGCTGCATATAGGCATTGTTGAGCTTGCAGCCGCAGGCCTCCATGGCGGCAACCATGGCATCGGCTTTCTCTGCGACAATTTCGGATCGTTCGTCCGACATCAGTCCGGCAATCGGCAATTCGACGGTCGCCAGTTCCCTGCCCTCGCTGAACACCGTGATGCCGCCGCCAATCTTTCCAAGATGGTTGGCGGCAAGCGCCATATCCTCTTTTGAAGTTCCGATCACGATCATGTGGTGGCTGTCATGCGCCACCGTCGAGGCCACGGCGCAGGGCTTGTTGTAACCGAAACCGGATACGAACCCGTTGACCACATCGCCGGTGGCGCGGTGGCGTTCGACCAGGGCGATCTGGCAGACATCGTTGGACTGGTCCATTTGGACGATCCCGTCGCCAACGGGAAGATCGGCTTCCAACGCTTTCGTCGGCGCCTGATTTTCGATGACGCCGATGACCCGGGCGCGCACGGAATTGGCTCCCGGCGGCGAAGCAATGTCGAAATCCGCCGCCTTGAGAGACTTGCCGAGTTTGACGGTATTGCGGGCAAAGTCGGGATAGTCCGCAGGCGGGATATCGGCCATGAGCGTTCCGTCTTCTGCCAAGGTTTCTCCGCGCGCGATTACCAACTCGATCGGCAGGGTCGTCAAGTCGGAACTCAGGATGATGTCGGCCCGTCTGCCGGGTGCAATCGCGCCGAATTCGCGCTCCATGCCAAAGTGCTGTGCGGTGTTGAGGGTTGCCATCTGGATTGCGGTGATTGGTTTCAATCCCTGCTGGATGGCGTGGCGAACCACGCGGTTCATATGGCCATCATGGACCAGCGTGCCAGAGTGGCTGTCATCGGTGCACAGGATGAAGTTGCGCGGATCCAGCCCGTCCTCGGTCACCGCCTTGATCTGGGCGGCGACGTCGTACCAGGCGGAACCAAGTCGCAGCATCGCGCGCATGCCCTGGCGCACACGCGCGGCGGCATCCTCCTTGCGCGTTCCCTCGTGGTCATCGGCAGGACCGCCGGCAACATATCCGTGGAACATCAGACCGAGGTCCGGCGAAGCGAAATGGCCACCGACCGTTTTGCCGGCAATCTGTGTCGCCGCGATCTCCCCCAGCATTTTCGGGTCGTTCATGGCAACGCCGGGAAAATTCATCATCTCGCCGAGGCCGCAGGTGTTCGGCCAGGCCAGAGCCTCGACCACGTCATCCACCGAGATCTCGGCACCGGCATTTTCCAAGCCCGGTGCCGAGGGCACGCAGCTCGGGACCTGCACCAGCACGTTGATGGGCAGGCCAGCCGCCTCGTCGTGCATCAGCCGGACGCCCGGGAGGCCGAGCACATTGGCGATTTCGTGCGGATCGATGAACATCGTGGTCGTGCCATGCGGGATCACCGCCCGGGCAAATTCGGTCACCGTGACCATGCCGCTCTCGACATGCATGTGGCCGTCACACAGCCCCGGCAGCATGTAGCGTCCATCGGCCTCGATCACGCGGGTCTCCGAGCCTATCGCATGCGAAGCGTCGGGACCGACAAAGGCAATGCGGCCGGCAACGACTGCGATATCCGTGGCATCAATGATTTCGCCAGAGTAAACGTTGACCCATCTGCCGCCGCGCACGACCAATTCGGCCGGGGTGCGCCCCATGGCCACATCGATCAACCGGGCAGCGCTTTCGTTCCAGGATGGCAGGGTCATACAGGTCTCCGCTGATTTGTTGTTCCGGCATGACGATATTGTTTCGCGTGGGCGGTGTCGATGCCCGCCCAGCGCGACAGGAAGCGCTGCTCAACCGCCCATCTTCAAGTCTTGACCCGCCCCATGACCACAGCGTCGATGAATTCGCCCCGCCAAAGGGCATATGACCGCATCACGCCTTCGGTTTCGAACCCAAACTGTTCGTACAGTTTTATGGCCCGTTCGTTGTTGGCCCACACGATCAGCCCGACGCGGACAAGGCCCAGCCATTGGTCGGCCAACTCGACCATGTGCTCCATCAGCGCACGGCCGACGCCCCTGCCCTGCATCTCGGCGCTCGAGACGATCATATTGATGTCCCCGGCATGGGCATGGCGCGGAAAACGGGGGTGCGTGATGAGCTCGGAAAACCCGACCACGGAGCCATCGCTGACCGCGACGAGTTTGTACATGCCGTCCTCGTTGGCGATACGCTGCTCGGTTGCGGCCAGGGCGGCGACGGGAAGGCGCATGGTGCCGTCGACCACATGGGGGCTCGTCAATATCCGGTGCACGGCTTCGGCGTCTCCGGGTTCGATGTGACGTATCTGATAGGTCATGGAGTTCCCTCCTGATTTTCGATTGGAAGAATGACGTCTGTCGTTCTCCCTTTCCAGTCCTGGTTTGATTCTTGTGACATCAGGCATGGGCCATGCAGGCATTGCCGATGCATTCGATGTGACGATGATCAGTGCCACAACAACCGCCGAGCACAATGATCTGCGGATAGCGCGCGCGAAGGTCCGCATAGGCTGCGGCGAGTTCGAGCGGATTGCCATCGTCCAATTCTTCAGCCTCATCGAGTTCGGCATGGCTGCAGCGAGAGGCGTTGGCGCGAATTCCACAGATGCGACGAACCCAGCTACCGCCCTCTGACAAGACGTTTGTAAAGTGATCTGGATGGGCGCAGTTGATCATGAAATAGGCCGGCGCCCCGCCGGTCTGCTCGTCCACCGAAGCGATCGCCTCGCCAAGCGGCTCCCCGGTCGGCAAAAGCCCGTCCGTTTCGACCGTAAATGAAATGACCGCCGGCAATCCGGCCGACGTCGCAGCCCGTGTGATGCCGACAGCCTCCGGAACATTGGTCATAGTGACCGCCGTCACCAACTGTGCCCGGGTGGCACGGAATGTCTGTGCTTGCTCGCCATGGTACCGTTCAGCTTCCGATGCGCTCATGATCCGATCCGGATCATACCCGTCGCCCCTTGGGCCGATACAGCCGCTGAAAACCGATCGAAGCCCCGGAAATTCAGTGCGCACGTCTTCCATCAATGTGACAGCCCTGCGATTGGCTGCGGCAAGCGCTTCACGGGTGTATCCAAGCTTGGCGCCCCAATCCGAACTGGCGCGCCAGGTGGCGCTTTCGAAAACGAAGCCGGTGCCAAGGCGGGCAGCAACCCTCGCGTGCGAGCGATAGTAGTTTTTCAGCGTCTCCCAGCCGACATCGTCGCGCAAGAGGTCGAACGCGGCGAAGAACGGCAGATCGAGCCCATCGTGATAGATCAGCGTGGTTTCAATGCCGCCGTCGGTTAGAAAGATATCACCGCCAAGCTGCGGGAGGCGGATATCCTGAAGTGTCATCGTCAGTCTCCTGGTGGTGGCCCCTGGGCCCAGTTTGTGGTTCAGCGAGGCGGCTTCAGACCGCTTCAATGCCAAAACCGTCATGACGAAATCGACGTTTCGCCATCGTTAGAAATTCACCGGCGCTGTCTCGCGACGCCGTCAAAAAGGCGTTAAAAACAAAACCGACACGACACTGGGGGTGACATGGAACACGCTGACCGGATCCGCCTGAACGTGTTGGGCGGTCTCGACGCGCTTGGGTCGGACGGCCATCCGTTGCGGTTTCCGACACGTCACTGCGGTTTTGTCCTGGCAATGCTGGCTGCGACGCCACAGCATCGGCTTCGCCGCGAGGCGATCGCCGGACGCCTTTGGAGTGAGCGCGGCGAATCCCAGGCGCGCGCGTCGCTTCGACAGACGATCCATCACCTGCAGAAGGCGCTGCGCGACGCCGGGTGCCCTGCCCTTGAGGTCGAGCGTGACAATCTTGCGCTCCTGCCGCCCTATGTCAGTTGCGACCTTTGGGAGCTTCAGCACGTCCTCAAAACCAATCTGGAAGCCTTGGGCGACCTCCACACGGGCGAGTTTCTGGCTTCCTACGGGCGCGCAGACCCTGCTTTCGACGAGTGGGTCGCTGCCACCCGTCACAGTCTGACCACGGATGTCGGAACGGCCTTGCGGTTGCTTGCCTCAGAGGAAAAACGTGCCGGTCGCCATGCCGATCTGGAACGATCAACCAACCGGCTTCTGAAGCTTGACCCGTACGACGAAGATGCCTTCCGCCTGCTTTTGGAAGCTCTTGCCGGGCAAGGTCGACGGGGCGCCTTGCAGACCGCCCATACTGACTTCAAGGCACGCCTGAAAACGGACCTCGGGACGGACTTGGCGGCTGAAACGTCCGTTTTGTTCGAAACCCTGGTGGAGGAGCCGCGAGTTGAGGCCCCGGAAACAAAGCCTGAAACCCTATCCAGGCAGTCTGACCGACCTGAAGTCAAACTGACCGTCTCTGTCATGACCGCCATTGCGGACATGGAGAGCACCGATCCGGAATTGATGCGTGAAGCTATCCTGACAACACGGGCGGCTGTCGAAGGCGCGGTTCAAACCGATGAAGCCGAGCTTCTGCCCGCGGCTGGCGATACAATCAACGTTGTATTCGGCGGCAGCGGTGGATCCGAGGGGCATGCCGAAAATGCCGTCAGATGCGCATGGCAGCTCTCACGGAAAGGTCCGGGACCATTTCGCGGTTTGGGTGTCGCGACCGGCGACGTCATCCTGTCGAAGGATGGCCTAGAACCAACATCCGTCGGGGTGCTTCAGGGTCGTTCGGCGCAGCTGGCTCGCATGGCAAGCCAAGGGTCGATCAATATCGCCGATGCAACCGCGCGGCGTATCGAAGGTTTCTTCGAATTCGACAGCATGCCCAACAGCGATGGTTACATTGTCACCGCTGAGACATCGGCGCGAAATCGCTGGCAGGCGCGCGGAAGTGCCGGGCATGGCGCCTTTATCGCCCGTGGACTGCAAATGGCAGAATTGGAGCGTGCCGTCGAACGGGCAGCCGATGGAGATGGACGCGTTGTTGGAATTGTCGGTGAAGCCGGCATCGGGAAATCGCGACTGGTGGATGAATTTCTGCACAGCGATGCAGCCTCGCCGTTTCAGGTGCTGACGCTGTCAGCCACTGCCAATGACAAATCGACACCTTTCGGACCGTTGCGCGACTTTCTGGCCGATTGGGCCGGGCGCCCGGCTTCGGGAACCCCATTGGCTGACACTCTGTTTGACACCGCCCGTGAGCAGAGAATTGCGGCAGAGCACCTGCCCGCTTTGCGTGCCTTGGCCGGCGCAACATCAGCCAACGACGAATGGGACCGCTGGGACGGACCGGTCCGACGCCGACGCATCGTCGCCCTTATCCGGACCATAGTCGACACCGCCTCTCGGAAAGCGCCGTTGATTTTGGTGGTCGAGGACCTGCATTGGCTGGATGGAGAAACCGAACAGCTTCTTCAGGCGCTGGTCGACGATCTCGCAACATTGCCGTTGCTTATGATAACCACCTACCGCCCTGACTATGTGGCCGAATTCGTCGGTCGCAGTGTGTTTCACCTCGTGCGGCTGGAGCCGCTTTCGAGCAGTGAAACCAGCGAACTTGTGGAATGCCTGATCGGTCCCGATCCCGCACTTGCTGATGTCAGACGACGAATAGGCGAGCGGACCGGCGGTATCCCGTTGTTCATCGAGGAGAGCGTCAGTGCACTGGCCGGTTCTGGCGCGCTTGTCGGACCTCGGGGGCAATACGAAACCGGCAGCGTATCGAGCGAATTGCCGGCGACAATTCAGGATGTTCTATCGGCTCGAATTTCGCAGCTCTCGGACGATGCCCGATGGCTGATCCAATGTGCTTCGGTATTCGGCTCAGAGGTCGAAGAATCTCTCCTGACGATCTGTGGCGGTTTGGGTGTCGAGCAATCGAACAACGCACTTGCGGAATTGCTGCAGGCAGAGCTGCTTGTGCGAAGACGGCGTGGAGAGGAGCAGGTGCTGCGCTTTCGCCACGCGCTGATCGAAGACGTAACCTACGCCGGTCTTTTGAACGCCGATCGCAAACGCCTGCACGGTGAGATCTATCGACTGCTCAATGCCGACGATGCGGCATTGACCCGCGAACGCTGCAGTTCCTTGGCGCGACACGCGGATCGCCACGGTGACAACGCCGCGGCTGCGAATTGGTATGAACGTTCCGGCGATATGTTCGCCGAAATCTCGGCCTATGCGCAGGCGACCGTCGCCTATCAAGCCGCACTCGATGCGATTGCGTCCATCGACCGCCCGGAGGCGGCAAGCGAAATCGATATCAGGCTGAAATTGCGGCCGGTTCTGGTGCCACAGGGACGGTTTGCTGCGGCAATTGCCCAATTGGAAGCCGCCGAGGATTTGCTTGCCGACAGCAGGGATCGGCGAAAAAGCGCCAGCATTCTGATCTCGAAAAGTTACATTCACAGCACGAGCGGCGACTTGACCGAGGCGGCCGACGAAGCCCGCAGAGCAGCGCAATTGACCCGCAAGGGCGAGCAACCGGATTTCGAGGCGCGCCTGGCCCTGGGGCAATCGCTGAGCCTCTCCGGAGCCTGGCAGGAAACGCTCGCTGTTCTTCAGCCAACTCTGGATTTCTGGGAAGAACACCGTCACGAGCGTTTCGGGCATACCGGCACACGGTCCATTTGGTGCCATGGGCATATCGCACATGCCCACGCCATTCATGGCGCTTTCGACGCGGCGTTGGATCACGCCGAGGAAGGCAGCCGGATCGCGTCCGAAACAGGGCGACCGCTGGACCGTGTCTTCGCCGACCACCGACGCGGAGAGATCCTGCTTGTTTCCGGACAGTTCGAGCAAGCGACAACTCTGTTCGAAAACGCCTTCGCGGTCGCCAACACCGAGGCGGAAGACGCCCCCATTTTCAGAACATGGTTTGCCTGCGATCAGGCCCCGGCCTATCTGGCCAGTGGTCGACTCGAGGACGCTGCGGCTGTGCTTGCGGTTCAGCACGAGAATGCCAAACGGATGGAACTGAAACAGTTTGGGGCCTGGATTGTCCTGCGAAAAGCAGAGCTGGCGCTTGTGGAAGGTCATCCGGATGCCGCGACGGCCCTGGCGGAAGAAGCCCTGACCATCGCCCGGCGGCTCGGCGACCTTTTACTGGAAACGACTGCTTTGAGGGTGAGCGGTATTGCGGACCGGGCCTCGGGTGGTCCTGGCGACGCACTTTCGATGGCGGCTTCGTTGGCTGAGTCTCGAGGATTTCTGCCCGAGCTGGAAGCTTGCAAAGAAGCCTTCTCCACCGCCTCCCAAACCTGAAGCAGTGCCTTTCTATTACCTCTGGCGCCGCACCGACAGCGCCCTTCATGGTCAATCTACCTATAACTTTTGTTGGGTCATTGAACCAAAATACTTTGTTTGACGGCATGCCCTCAACAATCCTCTAATCCGACGGGGGTCAAACCGGGCAATTGCCGGCGAATTGCCACATTGGCGGTCCAAAGGCTCACTCAATCGCGAACGCGCGGGCTCAGGGTTTCGAGCTGTCGCCGCGCGTTCAAGCAACAGTATATGGAACCCTGGGACAGCTGACGGTAGAATAGGTTCGCGGGCGGGCGTAATATTCAAAAAGACACAATCATTCTGGGAGAGAAATAAATGAGAACATTCGAACCAAAAAGAACCGGAAAACGAGGCGTTTCCCGCCGCGGCGTTCTGCAGGGAGCAACGGCACTCGGTACGGCAGCGGTCATCAGCCCGCTGACCGGAGGCAGTGCAAGCGCCGCGCCCAAAAAGGGCGGAACTCTGCGTGTGGCGATGGCCCACGGTGCGACGTCAGATACCCTGGATCCCGGTTCCTGGAACAACGCATATGTTCAGGTCTTCGCGACTGCGCGCCACGGTTACCTGACCGAAGTCGCTGCTGACGGATCGCTTGTCGGTGAAGTGGCTGAAAGCTGGGAATCGCCGGATGCCAAGGTCTGGACGTTCAAAATTCGCCCGGGAATTACCTTCCACAGCGGCAAGGATGTCACTCCGGAAGATGTCATCGCTTCGATCAACTTCCATCGCGGCGACGAGAGCACCTCGGCGGCGAAACCGTTCGTCGATCCGATTTCAGATATGAAGGCTGATGGCGGAAACGTCATTATCACTCTGGAAGGAGCGAACGCCGATTTCCCGTTCGTCGCGTCTGACTACCATTTGCCGATCATGCCGGCCGTAGGTGACAAAATCGATCCGAGCAGTACAGATGGTTGCGGCGCTTATGTCGCTAAGGCTTACGAACCCGGTGTGCGTGCTTCAATGGAGCGCAATCCAAACTATTGGAAAACGGATCGCGCCCATTTCGACGGTATCGAACTGCTGACGATCCTCGACCCGGCGGCCCGCCAGAGTGCGCTGCGCACCGGCGACGTCGACGTCATCGATCAAGTCGACTTGAAAACCGTCCATCTGTTCGATCGGCTTCCCAACGTGAAAGTGCTGGCCACAACCGGTACGCAGCACTACACGTTCGCCATGGATACGCGCGCTGCGCCGTTCAACGACAACAATGTCCGCCTGGCTCTGAAGCACGCTATCGATCGGCAGGAACTGGTCGACAAGATCCTATTCGGCTACGGCGAAATCGGCAACGATCATCCGATCGGCAGGTCGAACCGCTATCACGCGGATCTCGAGCAGAACAGCTACGATCCCGACAAGGCGAAGCACTACCTGAAACAGGCCGGTCTCGACAATCTGGAAGTGTCCCTGTCGGCCGCTGATGCAGCCTTCTCGGGGGCCGTGGATGCCGCCCTGCTCTACTCGCAGAAAGCAGTACCTTCGGGCATCACCATCAATGTGGTGCGTGAGCCGAACGATGGCTACTGGTCCGATGTATGGATGAAGAAGCCATGGAGCGCGGTATACTGGGGTGGCCGTCCGACGGAGGACTGGATGTTCACCACCGCCTACGCGTCAGGGGCTCCCTGGAACGATACCTTCTGGGAAAACGCGCGCTTCAACGAGCTCCTTGTTTCAGCTCGCTCGGAGCTTGATGATGCCAAGCGCGGCGAAATGTATGGCGAGATGCAGAATATCCTCCGTACCGACGGCGGTGTGATCATTCCGATGTTCGCCAGCTACGTCATGGCCCACACCGACAAAGTCAAAACCCCGGATGTGGTCGGCGCCAACTGGACCCTGGACGGCTTCCGCGCTCCTGAGCGCTGGTGGTTCGAATAGGAACACCCTGAAACGGCGTTTCGCCGGTAAGATTGCTGAAAACCCGCCGTTCAGGCGGGTTTTTTTTGCTCCTCTGCTTCCTCCAGCAACCATTTGCGGAAGACGTCAGCGTCGGGGTGCAAGGTCCCGCCGGCTGGAGACATCAGATAAAACGCCTCGTCAATCGGAATCGCGAGTTTGAACGGCGCAACCAGCCGGCCATGGGCAAGAGAGGTCTCAATGAGCGAACGCCGACCCAGTGCAACGCCTATGCCGGTTGCAGCGACCTGGTGTGCGACCAGTGACGAATCGAACTGATAGCCCTGGCCAAAATTGATGTCGTCAATTCCAGCTGCTTTCAGCCAGGTGGCCCAGCCCTCCTCATAGCCCAGGACGTGCAGCAGTTGGTGATTGCGAAGATCGGCTGGAGCGTGCAACGGCGGTGAACCGTCGATGAGAGCCGGGCTACACAGCGGCGTCAAATCTTCCCAGGTCAGCCTGTCGGTCCGGAAACCGAGCCAGTCCCCGGTTCCATACCGAATGTCGAGGTCGAACTGCTCCTTGCTGAATTCGTCATTCCAGACACTGCTGACCAGGCGGACAGGACGCGTGGGGTGGCGTTGATAGTAACGAATCATGCGCGGCGCCAACCAATTGGCCGCAAAGCCGATCGTCACCCGTACGGTCAGCAGCTCAGATTGGCGAAAGCCGAAAACCTCCTCGGTTCCCTCGGCCAGAAGCTCTATGGATTCCTTGACCTTGGGGAGATACGCGGCGCCCACGCGTGTCAGGCTGAGGCTTCGTGCCTTGCGGTGAAACAACGGCTCGCGGAGATACTGTTCCAGCAGTTTGATCTGTTTGGAAACGGCGGCCTGGGTCAGGTTGAGCTCGGCCGCCGCACTGGTGAAACTGAGATAGCGCGCCGAAGCCTCGAATGTTCGGAGCCAGTTGAGAGGCGGGAGACTTCGCTTCATGCTCAATCAACCTATAACTTTCCTATGGTCATAGTCGCTATATACGTCATTTGACCGCCTGCCCAGAGCTGTCCAAAGTCCGCCGGTCAGAGACACAGCGGAACGAACCGGACACCATGGCCATGTTTTCAATCTCCCCCTCCCCCAGAATTCGAAAATCGCCGTTTTTCGACGCAACCGTGGCCGAAGGCGTCACCAGCTTCAGCACCTACAATCGCATGCTGATGCCCACCGGCTATGGGCATCCGGAGGCGGAATACCGCCGCTTGATCGAGGGTGTTTCGATGTGGGACGTCGCGGTCGAAAGGCAAATCCAGCTTGAAGGGCCCGACGCGGCAACGCTCGCGCAAGTGCTCTGCCCCCGCGACCTGACACGCTGCAAACCCGAACAGGGAAAATATGTTGCCCTGTGCAACCACGCCGGCACTATCATCAATGATCCCATTTTGCTGAAACTGGCCGACGACCGTTACTGGCTGTCGATAGCGGATTCGGATGTCATGGTGTGGGCCAGGGCAATTGCCGCAGAACGCGGGCTCGATGTGACAGTCAGCGAGCCGGACGTGTCGCCGCTGGCAGTTCAGGGACCCAAGGCCGAAGACGTCATTGCATCGATCTTCGGAGACTGGGTTCGGGACCTGAAGTATTTCTGGTTCCGTGAGACCGAAATCGACGGCATCCCTGTCGCCGTTGCCCGCTCCGGCTGGTCAAAACAGGGTGGCTTCGAACTCTATCTCATGGACGGTGCGCGCGGGTCGCAATTGTGGAACCTTGTTCGCGAAGCCGGCGAGCCGTTTGATATCGGCCCGGGCTACCCGAACGCTTCGGAGCGCATCGAAAGCGGACTTTTGTCCTGGGGCGGCGACACCGATGATGAGACCAACCCCTTCGAAGTTCGCATGGGATCCTATGTCGACCTCGACGTTCCCGATGACGTGGTGGGGATCGATGCTCTGCGGCGCATTGCGAGTGACGGGCCGACGCGGCATCAGTTGGGGGTCATGCTCGACGGCGATACACCTGTGACGCCCGATTCCGACTGGCTGGATATCCTCGCAAACGGCAAAAAAGTGGGGAGCATGACCTGCTCGGCCTGGTCGTTCCGATTGGAGAAGAACATCGGGCTGGCCCTGGTCTCGATAGATGCGCCTTGCGAAACCGAGGTTGCGGTCATGCGGGGTGACCAGGCGGTTCCTGGTCGATTGGTGGATCTTCCGTTTTTACCTCCCGCCTGAGAAATTTCCGCAACCTCAGTCATTTACGCCGAATTCCTTCCGCGATGATTCCACCTGACCGGTTGATTTGTCCAGCAGGTTGTTTCATGTGCAGGCAAAGGAAATTGTCTCGGATCACATCATGGACCATGTCGATTGCGTTGTGGCTGGCGCCGGGGTCATCGGCTTGGCGGTGGCCCGTGCGCTGGCGCTGGCCGGCCGCGATGTCGTGATCGTCGAATCCGAAGAGATGATCGGGACACAGACGAGTTCGCGTAACTCGGAAGTCATCCATGCCGGCATCTACTATACCTCGGGATCGCTGAAGGCGCGGCTTTGCGTGCAAGGGCGGGAAGCCCTTTATGCCTATTGCGCCGAACGCGGCATTCCGCATCAGCGCACCGGCAAATTGATTGTTGCGGCCCGCGAGGCTGATCTGCCCGGTTTGAAGGCCCTGCACGAACAGGCCGTTGCCAATGGCGTTGACAATCTGGTGGCGATCAGCGCTGACGATGCGAAATCGATGGAACCGCAACTTCGATGCATCGCTGCCCTGCATTCGCCGTCCACCGGAATCGTCGACAGCCACGCGCTGATGCTCGGCTATCAGGGCGACGCGGAAGACAACGGTGCGATGATCGCCTTCAACAACCGTCTGACCGCGGTTCGATCGGACGATAGACACCTTGTGCTGACGATCGAAGGCGACACCCGGACCGAGATTTCATGTTCGCTCCTGGTCAACGCAGCCGGACACGGCGCCTGGAACATCGCCCGAAGGGTGAAGGGGCTGGCTCCGAACGCAATCCCGGCGCATGTGCTTGCGAAGGGCAACTATTACGCGCTTCAGGGATGCAGATCCCCCTTCACGCAGCTGATTTATCCGATGCCGGGGGACGGAGGTCTCGGAATTCACTTTACCCGCGACCTGGCCGGGCAAGCGCGATTTGGGCCGGACGTCGAGTGGCTCAAGGACGAGACTCTCGACTATCGTGTTTCGGGTGGACGCGAGGCGGAATTTACAGAGGCAATCAGAAGCTATTGGCCGGAGCTGCCAGACAATGCGCTGGTAGCGGACTACAGCGGCATTCGCCCAAAAATGGTCGGCTCGGGCTCCGCAGCCGCAGATTTCGTCATTCAGACATCGAAGGACCACGACGTTAATGGCCTCATTCAGCTCTTCGGGATTGAATCACCCGGACTCACCGCCTCTCTGGCGATTGGTGATCTGGTGGCGGACCACGCGGCGGAAATGAGGCGAGCTTGAACTCAGGCTGATTATGGAATACGGCACTGCCCAGCGGGCGATCCTGTGCCGACGACGAGTCGGCGATTGCCGGGCGGGAGATGTCTTGTGCCAGCAAATGCACTCGTGAAAGTCGGATCGGTTTCCGTTTCCAACGATCTACCCTTTGTCCTGATTGCTGGCCCCTGTGCCATTGAAAGCCGTGACCATGCGCTGGAGATTGCCGGGCGATTGGTGGAGCTCTGCCAATCGCAGGATGTTCCGTTGATTTACAAGTCCTCGTTCGACAAGGCCAACCGGTCTTCGGTGGCCAGCGGACGTGGAATCGGGATGTCTGAAGGGCTGGATATCCTCGCCGAGGTTCGGGAGACGCACGGCTGTCCTGTCATTACGGATATTCATGAGCCGCATCAGGCCGCACCGGTTGCCGAGGCCGTCGATGTCCTGCAGATCCCGGCCTATCTGTGCCGACAGACCGATCTGCTGATTGCAGCCGGAGAAACCGGCAAGGCAGTCAACATCAAGAAAGGCCAGTTTCTGGCGCCCTGGGACATGGCGAACGTGGCCGAGAAAGTCGCTTCGACCGGAAACCGCAACATACTGCTGTGCGAGCGCGGTTCGACTTTCGGGTACAACACCCTCGTGACCGATTTCCGTGGACTGCCGCAGATGGCTGAAACCGGCTATCCGATCGTGTTTGATGCCACCCACTCGGTACAACAACCGGGCGGAAAGGGGTCGACCTCGGGCGGTCAGCGCGAGTTTGCTCCGGTTCTTGCAAGGGCAGCCCTGGCGGTGGGTTGCGCCGCCGTCTTCATCGAGACACACGAACTGCCGGAAACCGCACCGTCTGACGGCCCGAACATGATCCCATTGGACGAGATGGCGGCGCTGGTGTCGCGGCTGAAAGCCTTCGACGCGCTGGCCAAGTCGAGCTAGGAAACTGACATGTCACCAGATGTCAATCTTCGCGCGGAAATCCTCAAGGCTGCAAACGTATCACGTGCCGGCATCGACAAGGTCGTGGCCAACCTTGAAGGCGACCTGGGCGATGCCGTGCTGGAGGCGATCGAAGTCGTCGCGGGCCAGCGTGGCAGGGTGATCCTGACGGGGGTTGGAAAAAGCGCTCATATCGGCGCAAAGGCCGCCGCCACTCTGGCATCGACCGGCACGCCTGCCTTGTTCATCCACGCCACCGAGGCCAGCCACGGCGATCTCGGGATGATCACCGCCGACGATTGCGTGCTTGCCCTCTCCTGGTCCGGCGAGACCCGTGAGCTGTCAGACGTCATCTACCACGCGCGGCGCCTCGGCATTCCGCTGATCGCCCTGACGTCCAACAGGGACAGTACGCTGGCGCGCAATGCGACCTGCATGGTGCTTCTGGATAAAACCGAGGAGGCCTGCCCTCTCGGGCTCGCGCCAACGACGTCAGCGCTGATGCAGTTGATGGTCTGTGACACCATCGCCATCGGGCTTCTGGTTCGCCGCGGCTTTTCCGAACGCGATTTTCGCCATTTCCACCCGGGCGGGAGCCTCGGCGCCAGTCTGACGCTGGTGCGCGATGCCATGCACACCGGTGAGGAACTGCCTCTGGTTAACAGTGGCGCGCCATTGATTGAGGCAATTGCCGTCATGTCAGAAAAGACCTTTGGCCTTGCCATCATCACGGACGCCAATGACCGTCTGGTCGGTGTCATCTCCGATGGGGATCTGCGTCGCCATGCTCACGTCGACACGAGCCAGGCTCTGGTTGACGACATCATGACGGTCGGCGGATTGACTATTGAACCGGATTCACTGCTGGCCTCGGCGCTGAAAACCATTCAAGACAACAGGATTGGCGCCCTGGTGGTCGAGGAAGACCGCAAGCCGGTCGGCGTGATCCACGTGCTTGACCTGCTGCGGATCGGCGCCGCTTGAAACACCGAGGGAGTTGGCAATGGCCTCGCCGGAATTCGATATGGATTTCGAACCGCATCATGGCGTCGCCGTCGACGTCGCAAACGGCGTTCAGCGCGTAACGGCACCCAACAGCGGCCCGCTGACGTTTCAAGGAACCAACAGCTACATCGTGGGCGACCGTTCCGTTGCCGTGATCGATCCAGGGCCGGATATCGACTCGCACTATCAAGCGCTGACGACAGCGCTGGAGGGCCGCGATGTTACGCATATCTTCGTCAGCCACACCCATAAGGACCATTCTCCCTTGGCTAAACGGCTGGCGTCTGACACCGGAGCCATCGTTGTGGCGGAAGGGCCGCATCGAGCGGCTCGCGACCTGTTCGTCGGTGAGGTCAATCCTTTGGCGGAAAGCTCCGATATGGAATTTGCCCCCGACCTCGTTGCATCCGACGGCACCGTTGTCGACGGCGATGGCTGGTCGCTGCGGACCGTTCTGACACCAGGGCACACGGCCAATCATGCGGCGTTCGCTCTTGAAAGCGAAGCCATTCTCTTCTCTGCCGACCATGTCATGGCCTGGGCCACATCGATCGTCGCCCCGCCTGACGGCGCCATGTCCGACTACATGGCCTCGCTCGATAAACTGCTGGAGCGCGAAGACCGCCGCTACCTGCCTGGCCATGGTGGTCCGGTGGACCAGCCGGCACAATTCGTGCGTGCGCTGCGCACCCACCGGCGCATGCGGGAGGCGGCCGTGTTGGAGCGTCTTCGCAAGGGAGACGACCGTATCGAGGATATGGTCAAGATCATCTATCGCGACACGGATCCGCGCCTGCATCGAGCCGCGGCGCTTTCGCTGCTGGCACACCTTGAAGATCTGGTCGAACGGGGTGAGGTCGAAACGGATGGGGCCCCTTCCGTCGGCAGCATCTACAGGATGAAATCCTGAGTCCTCAACGGACGGAGATACCCAGAAGCTCCGCGTCCAGCGCTGCCAGAAATTCTGAAATGATCAACGCATTGCGGCCGAGATCGTGCGGCCCGAAGCGGGAGACCGCGCGCATATCGACATAGGTCGTCTCCGCCTCTTCGCTCAGGCGGATGCTGATGTCGGATGCAAAGCCAAACACCATGGAGCGTGTCTCGCCCTGCAGCAGAATTCGCGACTGCACCAGGTCGATCACTGAAGGCCCTTCGGCTGCGTCATCCGAGACGATCGCCTCCGTTGATTCTGGTGTCTCCTGAACGATAACGGACGAATCCTCATCGTCGCTGTCGTCAGCCACCGCCGGGGTTTTCTCATCTGTTATGCGTATCCCGCTGTTTTCAGCGACCAGGCGGACGGCTTCCAGGACACGGTCCATAGCACCTTCATAGCGGCGGCCAGTGACCCGAGGATAAGCCTCGGCCTGTCCCTCGTAGCCGCTTTGTTCTGGTGCCACCAACGGCAACCAGAATTCGCTGTGGCGTACCGGCTCGATAAAGGTCGGCGCGTCGACGGTGTCGGTCGATATGTCGTAGAGACTCGGCAACGTCTGGATCCGGTAGAGTGCCAGGCCGACGGGGATGAGGACGAGAATAGAAAAGAACAGGCCTTTCGCAGACGCGCGGCCACCTTGGGCGCCCACCATCCACAACCGCAGCAATCCGATTGCGGCCAGCAGAAAAGCCAAAGCCGCCAAGCAGCCGCTCAACACAAACAAAGTGACGAACGTATCCGAGACAATAACGCCGATCCTGTGCAAGAGCGCTGAAACAACAAACAAGGCCAGAGCAAAGAGGCCGACACGCCGTGACCAGGACGCGGCGTGGGAAACCGGGCGTTCGTATCGTATCCTCATGGCATTGCGCTACCGATTGGCGGACGGACAAGTGGTTCCCCACGCTTTAGCGCATGTCGGTGACGAGCGGAACCGCTGCAGTTGAAGCTTGCGTCAACAGGCCCGAACAGCCAAGAATGCCTTGTCACTCCCGGTGGTTACCGGTCTCGACCGCAACCGCGGGAAACGATACGGTAAAGCTTTTCAGACAGGACGACATTGATGACGACCATGCCCCCCTTGAGCAATGTCCAGAAACGCGACATCGAAGCCGTTTTCCACCCCTACTCGCCGCTGCACAAGCTGCCGGAAACCGGCGGACTGGTGGTCGAGCGTGGAGAAGGTGTTTTCATCTACGACACCCAGGGCAACGAGTATATCGAGGGCATGTCGGGTCTCTGGTGTGCCGGACTTGGTTTCGGCGACGAAGAGATGATCGACGCCGCGACGGAGCAGATGAAAACCCTGCCCTACTACCATTTGTTTGCCGGTCGCGGGACTGAGCCGGCCATCGAGCTGGCGGAGAAGCTGAAAGAACTCGCACCCGTGCCGATCTCCAAGGTGTTTTTTACCTCATCCGGATCGGAGGCCAACGATACCCAGGTGAAACTGGCCTGGTACTACAACAACGCCCTCGGCCGGCCGCGAAAGAAGAAGATCATTTCTCGCGTCAAAGCCTATCATGGCGTCACCATCATGGCCGCTTCGCTGACGGGACTATCCTACACGCATGACGGTTTCGATCTGCCGCTCGACTGCGTGCTGCACACCGATTGCCCGCACTACTACCGCTACGGCGAAGCCGGTGAATCCGAGCTGGATTTTTCAGCGCGCCTGGCGTCGTCGCTGCGCGACATGATCGAACGAGAGGATCCGGATACGATCGCTGCCATGATCGCCGAACCGGTGATGGGCGCCGGCGGAGTGCTCATTCCACCGGAAGGTTACTTCGACGCGGTCAAGGCTGTCCTCGACGAATACGACATCATGTTGATCGACGATGAAGTGATCAACGGCTTTTGCCGCACCGGCAACTGGTGGGGATGTGAGACCTACGGCATGACGCCGACAACCATGTCGGCGGCCAAGCAATTGACTGCCGCCTACGCGCCGCTGGGCGCTGTGATGGTGCCGGAAGACATCTACCAGGCCTATGTCGATCACAGCGCCAAACTCGGCACATTCGGCCACGGCTACACGTATGGGGGCCATCCGCTCGGTTGTGCGCTCGGCGTGAAGGCCATCGAGATCTACCAGAAACGCGATATTCTTGGCCATGTCCGTGCCTTGATGCCGCTGTTCGAGCGGCGGATGAAGGCACTGACCGATCACCCGCTGGTGGGAGAAGCCCGAGTTGCCGGCCTGATGGGCGGTGTCGAGCTTGTGGCTGACAAGGCGACCCGGCGTCCGTTTGATCCGAAGATGGGCGTGGCCGCCAAGGCCAGCACCTTTGTCGAGAAGCGCGGCGCGATATTGCGGCCCATCGGCGATACGGTTGCGATCTGCCCGCCAATGATCATTCGCGAAGACGAACTCAATGCCCTCTTCGACAAGCTGGAGGCGGCCCTCGATGATACGGAGCATGTCGTCAACGCGGAAAACCTGCGCGGTTAGATTGCGCATGATGATCGGTCCGTCGATGCGAACAGGGGTGCTCCTGTGCAGCTTCGGTCTGTTGTCGTCCCCTGCCCTCGGCGAGCTCTCGGACGAACAGTACGACTTCGTTCAGGCCAACATCATCGGGATCTTCTATCACGAGCTGGGGCATGCGGTGATCGACACAGAGGACGTACCGATCTTCGGACAGGAGGAGGACGCCGCTGACGTCCTCTCCGTTCTTCTGATCGACGAGACCTTCGAAGATGCGGTTGCACAGGATATCGCCTTCGATGCAGCCTTCGGTTATCTGAACGATCCGGCCGGCCTGCAGGAGGTGATCTATTGGGACACTCACGGCCCGGATGAGCAGCGCTTCTACAACCACGTCTGCCTGTTCTACGGCGCTGAACCGGATACCCGGCGCGACCTGGCAGCGGAGCTGGGACTGCCGGAGGAACGTGCCGTCTCCTGCCCCGACGAGTTCGATCAGGCGCTTGACTCCTGGGGTGCCATCCTCGACGAAATGTCCGATCGTGGACCCGGTGCGACCTTGCAATTCGTGCAGGGAAGCGGCCGCCATGCCGATCTGCTCAACGATGTCATTGGCGAGGAGGTCAGGAGCTTCAACACGACGTTCTCACTCAGCCATCCGGTTGCGGTGCGTGTAGCCTCCTGCGGCGAAGCCAACGCGTTTTATGATCCGGGCGGCCGTGCGATTACCATGTGCACCGAATTCGTCGATCACCTGCTCGAACTCGAGGGCCAGCTCTAGGCTTCTTCCTCGAGTGCCGCCTGCGCGGCCGCAAGTCTGGCAATCGGGACGCGGAACGGTGAGCACGAGACATAATCAAGGCCCAGGCTCTCGCAGAAACGGATCGACAGCGGATCGCCGCCGTGCTCGCCGCAGATGCCCAATTTGAGGTCCGGCTTGGTGTTCCGACCCTTCTCAGTTGCCAGGCGAACCAGTTCTCCGACACCGTCCAGGTCGAGCGACACGAACGGATCCTTTTCGATGATCCCCTTCTGCTGGTAGGTGGTCAGGAAAGCAGAGGCATCGTCTCGAGAAATGCCGAAGGTCGTCTGGGTCAGATCGTTGGTTCCGAAGGAGAAGAACTCCGCCGCCTCGGCAATCTTGTGTGCCCGGATCGCGGCGCGTGGCAGCTCGATCATCGTTCCCACCAGATAGTCGATCTGCCGTCCCGCTTCCTGCATGACATCCTTAGCAACTGCATCGATGCGGGCCTTGACGTATTGCAGTTCGTCCATCAGGCCGACCAGCGGCACCATCACTTCCGGCACCACGTGCTCACCCGTCGCATCGCCGGCTTCGATCGCCGCTTCGAAAATGGCCCGGGCCTGCATTTCGGCGATTTCCGGATAGGAGATTGCCAATCTGCAGCCACGATGGCCAAGCATGGGGTTGAACTCGTGGAGCGCTTCCGTGCGCTCGCGCAACTGTTCGACCGGAACATCCATGGCCGCGGCGACTTCGGCGATTTCCTCGGCGGATTTCGGCAAAAACTCGTGCAGCGGCGGGTCGAGCAACCGAATGGTCACGGGTGTGCCCTTCATGATCTCGAACAGTTCGGCGAAGTCGGACCGTTGCATGGGGAGCAGCTTGGCCAGTGCTGCGCGGCGCCCGTCTTCCTTGTCGGCCAGGATCATTTCGCGCATCGCGACGATCCTATCGCCTTCAAAAAACATGTGCTCGGTCCGGCACAGGCCGATGCCCTCGGCACCGAAGCTGCGCGCCGCCCTGGCATCGGCAGGCGTTTCGGCGTTGGTGCGCACCCGCATGCGGCGCGTCGTATCCGCCCACTCCATGATGCGTCCGAAGTCACCGGAAAGCTCCGGCTGCAACATCGAGACGGCTCCCTTGAGCACCTGGCCAGTCGAGCCATCCAGGGTGATCACGTCGCCTTCCTTGAGTGGCCCGGCCACCGTCAGCAGCGTGCGGGTGTGCATGTCCACACGGAGGTTACCTGCACCGGAGACGCACGGGGTTCCCATGCCGCGTGCCACGACGGCAGCGTGGCTGGTCATGCCACCGCGGGTGGTCAGGATGCCCTCGGCGGCATGCATACCGTGGATATCCTCCGGGCTGGTTTCGACCCGTACGAGGATTGTCTTTGCTCCGGCTTCGCTGCGGGCGACCGCGTCTTCGGATGTAAAGACAATCTCACCTGTCGCCGCCCCCGGGGACGCCGGCAATCCGGAGCCGATCACCTCGCGACTGACACGCGGATCGATCGTCGGGTGCAAGAGCTGGTCCAGAGAAGCCGGATCGATGCGGCGAACCGCCTCTTCCTGGCTGACAATCCCGGCTTCGGCCAACTCCACCGCAATTTTCAGGGCCGCTTTGGCGGTGCGCTTGCCGGCCCTCGTCTGCAGCATCCAAAGTTTGCCGCGCTCGATGGTAAACTCAAGATCCTGCATGTCCCGGTAATGGGATTCGAGCCGGTCGCAGATATCGCGGAATTCCGAAAAGGCATCCGGCATGAGCTTTTCGAGTGACGGTTTGTCAGACCCGGCATCAATGCGTGCTGTCTCGGTGATGTTCTGCGGCGTTCGGATACCGGCCACCACGTCTTCACCCTGCGCGTTGACCAGGAACTCCCCATAAAGCGCGTTCTCGCCGGTGGAGGGATTGCGCGTGAATGCAACACCGGTGGCCGAGCTGTCGCCGAGATTGCCGAAGACCATGGCCTGGACATTGACCGCGGTTCCCCAATCGGCCGGGATGTCATGCAACTGTCTGTAAGTGATCGCCCGGGCGTTCATCCAGCTGGAGAAGACGGCGCCGATGGCACCCCAGAGCTGCTCTGCAGGGTCCTGCGGAAACTGGGTGCCGAGTTCTTCCTCGATGACCCGCTTGTAGTGCGCAATCACCTGTTTCCAGTCTTCAGCCGACATCTCGGTGTCGAGCTCGAAACCTCGATTGGCCTTTTCGTTCTCGAGAATTTCCTCGAAAACCTCGTGATCGAGCCCCATCACCACGTCGCCATACATCTGGATAAAGCGACGATAGCTGTCATAGGCGAACCGTTCGTCTCCGGCATCGCCGGCGAGCGCTTCCACGGAGCCGTCGTTGAGACCCAGGTTGAGGACAGTGTCCATCATGCCGGGCATGGAGGCGCGGGCTCCGGAGCGCACCGATAGGAGCAACGGGCGGGCCGGGTCGCCGAACTGTCGGCCGGTCAGCTTACCGATATGCTCGAGCGCCCGTTCGACTTCGGCCTGCAACTCGGACGGATAGGAGCGGTCGTTGGCATAGAACCAGCTGCAGACCTCAGTCGTTATGGTCATTCCAGGCGGCACCGGAAGTCCGAGGTTGCTCATTTCAGCGAGATTGGCCCCTTTGCCACCGAGCAGATTGCGGTCGCGTGCGCTGCCTTCGGCGGTGCCATCTCCGAATGTGTAGACCCACTGGGCCATCTTTGCCTCCACTGGGATCCCGGCGAACCGGATCATATCGCGGTTTCCATAGCCGAATCGCCCCGCCCTGCGCCATAGGACAAAAGCGTCGGTCGACGATTTTATCGATTGAAATCCGAAGGTTTTTTCGCGTCAGCTCGCGTCGCGCAGCTGTTCGGCGGTCTGCAGGTCGACGGAAACCAATTGAGAGACGCCCTGTTCGGCCATGGTGACGCCGAAAAGCCGGTTCATGCGCGCCATGGTGATCGGATTGTGGGTAATCAGGACAAAACGGGTTTCGGTCGAAAGGGCCATCTCATCCATGAGGTTGCAGAACCGCTCGACATTCATGTCATCGAGCGGAGCATCCACCTCGTCGAGAACGCAGATCGGCGCCGGGTTCGTCAGGAACACAGCAAAGATCAGCGCCATGGCGGTCAGCGCCTGTTCGCCACCTGAGAGCAACGTCATGGTCTGCGGCTTTTTACCGGGTGGCCGAGCGAGAATTTCCAGACCGGCATTCAGCGGGTCATCGGATTCGATCAGTTGCAGTTCCGCCGTGCCGCCGCCGAACAGGTGGGTGAACAGCCGCTGGAACTGCTCGTTGACGACATCGAAGGCCGCAAGCAGGCGTTCCCGTCCCTCCTTGTTGAGGTTCTGGATGGCCTGGCGCAGCTTGCCGATCGCCTCAATTACGTCCTCGCGCTCAGTGACGATGGTTTCCAGCCGTTCCGCCAGTTCCTGCTGCTCCTCTTCGGCCCGCAGGTTCACGGCTCCAAGACGCTCACGCTCAATCTTCAAGCGTTCCAGCCGGTTTTCCGTCTGCTCGGGATCGGGCAACGGTTGATCCGGCGCCAGGCCGGTTTGTTGCATGGCCTCGTGCGGCGCGCATTTCAAAGCTTCGCGGATCCGCGTTTCCGCTGCTGAGCGACGCTCCTTGGCGGCGTGAAGCCGCTCCTCCGCGCGACCACGCTGTTCGCGGCTCTGGGAGAGCATTTCGACGGCCGAGGTTGCGAGGCGGTCGAGTTCGCGCTGCCCTTCCTCGGCAGCTACCAGAATGTCAGCTGCCTCTTTGCGAACGGTCTCGGCCTGCGTCAGTTCGTTCATCAGCCGCCGCCGTTTCAGATCGATATCGTCCGGCGCGTCGGCGAGCCGGGCTTCCTCCGCTTCTGTTTCGGCCAACCGCTCGCGCAGCTTAGCGATGTGGGTGGCCGCGCTGCCGGCCCGCTCGGTCCAGCTCTGGCGCTCGCGGGCAATGGCCTCAAGGCGCTTCTGGCGCGCCTCGTTCTCGCGCTGCAGTCCTTCGTGGGCCGCACGGCTTTCGGCGAGATGTCCGCGATCCTTTGCGACTTCAGCATTCAGTCGCTCGAGACTTTGTTCGAGTGCGGAAAGATCCGGGGCGCCGGCCAAGGCCACTTCGGCTTCATGTGCCTGCCCTGACACCTCCTCCAACTGAGCGGATAGCTGACTGGTCGATTCTTCCAAAACGGCCCGGCGGCTTGAGAATTGACCGGCCGCGCGCTCCGCCGCCACGTGGGCTTCTCGCGCCTCGGTCAAAACTCTCTGTGCATCCCGCATCAGGTCACGGGCTTCCCGCTGCTGGTCTGACAGTTCTTTCAGCAAGGTTTCCTTTGCCTTCAGCGCTTCCTCTGCGGCGCGCAATTGTTTGGTCGCCTCGACGGCTTCCGCATCGAGTTCAGCCAGCCGGTTTTTTTGCGCCAGGCGCTGCGCGGCGGCGGTCGGCGCATCAGCACCGGCCGTAAAGCCATCCCAGCGCCAGA
The DNA here is from genome assembly GCA_965228435.1 of Hoeflea sp. Taxonomy (GTDB): domain Bacteria; phylum Pseudomonadota; class Alphaproteobacteria; order Rhizobiales; family Rhizobiaceae; genus Hoeflea_A. Next base: position 7,618,557 of record OZ245818.1, read on the forward strand.
CAGCACCGTCACGGCTGACCAGCCGTTGGCCGGGCACAAGCTGGGCACGCCGCGCGTGGCCCTCTTCTTCGCTTGCAACAACGCCAATCTGAGCAAGACGTCTGGCAAGCGCGGGCGGCGCCGTCACATGGGCGGCCAGAGGTTCAATGCCCTGCGGCAGGGCTGGATCGGAACCGGCCGGCTCAACCAGGGCCCAATGGGCTGGAGACGCAGGATCATCGGGTTGGTCGAGATCGTCACCGAGTGCCGCCCCGAGTGCCGCCTCGAACCCAGGCTTGACCTTGATCTTCTCAACGACTGCCGGGAACAGGCCGCCCTCCGCACCGGAGTTGAGGATCTTTGCAATGGTGCGCGATTCCGTCTCGATCCGGTTAAGGTTGGAACGCGCTTCCTGCACCGGCTGGCGTGCTTCCACTTCACTGCGCCGTTCGGCCTCGATACGCTCTTCATTTTCGCCGAGAGCCGCCTCCAACCGGTTGACGGCCTCTTCCGAGGCGTCGACCGCGGCCTTTTTCTCGACGGGGTCAGGCAATTCGGCAATTTTTCCGCCGATTTCATCAAGTTCCCGCTGCGCTTCCGCAATCTGGCCTTCAAGACGGGATCTGCGCTCAGTGAATTCGCGGATTGCCCGCTCCAGCTGGCCACGATTGGCCTGGGTCTCGGCCCGTTCCGCAGTCACGCGACCAAGCGAACCTTCGCTTTCACCCAACTTGGCTTCGGCTTGTTCAAAGGCGGTCCGCGTCTCAGCTGACCGCGCGTCGCTGGAAGCCAGGGCCTCGCGAAGTTCGGTTTCTTCCTGCGCCAGCCGCTCCAGCACACCGGCATTGTCCACGACCATTTTTTCTTCGCGGGCAATGTCGTCGCGCAACTGGGCCAACCGCTGCTCGATTTCCTGCTTGCGGCCGGCGATGCGTTCCGCTTCCTCTTCAATCTGCGCCCGGGCGATCTGCATCCGCTGAAGCGCCGCAGCAGCCTTGGCTTCGGTATCCCGCAGTTCCGGTAGCTTGTTGGCGGAAATAGCCTGTGCCTTTGCCGCCTCCATTTGCAGTTGCGCCTGTTCCGCCACTTCGGCCGTGGCCGTCGCCAGCGCCGACTCGGACTCGCCTTCCGCCTCCTTGGCCTCCGACCAGCGAATGTGCAGCAGCGTGGCTTCTGCCTCGCGGATGATCGAGGACAGTTTCTTGAAACGGTTCGCCTGACGCGCCTGGCGCTTCAGGCTGTCGATCTGGCCATCCAGTTCGGCCACAACGTCATCGAGCCGTTCAAGATTGGTTTCAGCGGCTCTCAAGCGCAGTTCGGCCTCGTGGCGCCGCGAATGCAGGCCGGAGATGCCGGCGGCCTCTTCCAGCAATTGGCGACGTGCCTGGGGCTTGGCCTGAATGAGTTCGCCGATCCGCCCCTGTCCGACCATCGACGGCGATCTGGCCCCGGTCGAAGCGTCGGCAAACAGCAATTGCACGTCCTTGGCCCGCGCTTCCTTGCTGTTGATTCGATAAACCGAGCCTGATTCGCGTTCGATTCGGCGCGAAACCTGGACTTCGTCATGGTCGTTGAAGGCGGCGGGAGCGCTGCGGTCACTGTTGTCGAGGAACAGGCCGACTTCCGCCGTATTGCGCGCCGGCCGGTTGCCCGAACCGGAAAAAATGACGTCGTCCATGCCGGACGCGCGCATGTTTTTGTAGGAGTTTTCGCCCATCACCCAGCGCATGGCTTCGACCAGGTTGGACTTGCCGCATCCGTTCGGACCGACGATGCCTGTCAGCCCTTTTTCGATAACGAATTCAGTCGGTTCTACAAAGGATTTAAATCCCAGAAGGCGCAGTTTGGTGAACTTCATGGGCGGCACCCTCCGCCGCTCTCAACGGCATTCGAGCGCGCGCCGCCAGACGCAGGGCCGCTGTGGCCGGCCCCGCCCTGAAGTGAACCGGCTTTACAGCATGCTGTCGATGAGCGCCGACATCCGTTCAACAGACATGTTCCCCGAATACCGCTTACCATTGATCAGGAAGGTGGGCGTTGAATTTACACCGAAATCCGTTGCCGCTTTTGTCCTGACTGCATTCACATCGTCTACAAGCTTCTGGTTCGTCAAGCACGCTTCGAAGCTCTCTTGTGTAAAACCGGCCAGCTTTGCCAGATCCAGCAAGGCCTGACGGCCATCCTGGGCCCGTGCCCAGTTGCTTTGCTGCTGCATAAAAACATCCACCATCGGGAAAAACTTGTCCTCTGGGGCGCAGCGGGCCAGCATCACGGCTGCGGTCGCGCGCGGATCAAACGGGAACTCGCGGAGGATGAACTGCACCTTCCCCGTGTCGACGTAATCGGTGACAATCTGCTTGAAAGTGTCGTTGTGGAAGGCCGCACAATGCGGACAGGTCATCGACATGTATTCGACAATCTTGACCGGCGCGTCGGGACTGCCAAGGTACATTTCCTTGAGCGGTCCAGGCTTCATAACCTCATCCATGTCGACATCGCCGTCCGGACTTGGAACGTCTACCGCCGCTGTTGTCACCGGATCGATCGCGGTTTCGGTCACAGTGTTGTCCGAGCCGCTTTCCGAAACTCTGGTCGCATCGGTGCCGCTGTCACTACAGGCGACAAGAACCACAGCAAGTGCGGCACCTACTGCCAGTTTGGGAAAGAGGCGGAAGACGGATTTTGAGGACGATGACATTCGAACAATCCTTTCATGGCCGGCCCTGCCGGTCGTGATTTGCGTCTTAAAATCTGTCAGATTGTTATAGGCACAAATACGGCGGAACAACCGTTTTGAGTAACCGGCCATCACAAGCGCGTTATCCGCGACCTTTTGTCTTGCCAATCACACCGGTTCCGAGCCGCACCAACGCAGCGCGCAATTTGGCATCCTCAATTCCTGCAAGCATCGCATCCAGCCGTTGACGCTGGTCGGCTGAAAGCGGGCGGATGCGCCTGTTTCGCGTGTCGATTTCGGCGACCGGTTTCTGGACGATCTTGATGCGATCGATCGCCGGAAAGCCAAAAATGCCGTTGACCCTCTGTATGAGCTGGTCGAGCGAGTGAGCCAGGAACAAAGCGCGGGCACCTTCGCAGGCGATCGTCAATGTGCCCGGAACAAAGCTATCATCCGGTCCGGTTCGACGCGGCCATTTGATCCTTTCAGGCCGTGTGCAATCGGCGAAATCCTCACCGACGACATCGTCCCACATGCCAAGAAGGGTCGTATTGATGCCGGCTCGTCGGGCGAGCACCGGGTCGAGCACGCCATTGGCGATTTCGCTGATCTGTCTGATGCCCTTCGGACCAGCCATTGACGCTCAAAACCCCTCTTCGCCCCTGCGGACTGGATAAACCGGCGTGGCCGGTTGCCTCGTTTCGGCAACAGTCTACAAGGGGTTTTCGACAGCCGCAAATAGACCCCTTACCGCGCCAATGGATCATACCGCCGCTTCTGTATCCCGGTTGCTTCTCGACTGGTACGACAGACACCACCGCGAACTGCCGTGGAGGGTGTCACCGGCTGACAAACGAGCCGGTATTCGGCCCGATCCCTATCATGTGTGGCTGTCGGAAATCATGCTGCAGCAGACGACTGTGCAGGCTGTGAAGCCCTACTTTGCGAGTTTCCTGGACCAGTGGCCTGAGATAAGCGCGCTAGCGGCAGCGACCGAGGAGGACGTGCTTAAAGCCTGGGCCGGTCTCGGTTACTACTCCAGAGCGCGCAATCTGAAAAAGTGTGCCGACGCCGTCGTTGAGGACCATGCCGGCAGGTTCCCATCGGACGAACAGAGCTTGCGGGCATTGCCCGGCATCGGCGACTACACCGCGGCGGCGATTGCGGCGATCGCATTTGACCGGCACGCCGCCGTTGTCGATGGAAATGTCGAGCGCGTTGTCTCGCGCTTGAAGCAGATCGACACGCCCCTGCCGGCCGCCAAACCGCAAATCCGGGAAATCATGTCGCACATTACGCCGACGGACCGCCCAGGCGATTTTGCTCAGGCGATGATGGATCTTGGCGCCACCCTGTGCACCCCGAAACGGCCTGCGTGTTCGCTCTGCCCGCTTAACGAATGCTGCCTGGTGCTGGGCCAGGACGATCCTGAACGCTATCCGTTCAAGCCGCCCAAAAAGCAGAAGCCGGTTCGGCGCGGAGCCGCCTTTGTCGCCGTGACACCAGATGGCGCGGTTTTTCTTCGTCGTCGTGGCCCGAAGGGCATGCTGGCCGGCATGAGTGAGGTGCCGACCAGCGACTGGTCGGCAAAGCAGGACGGCGCGCTCGGAGTGGCAGCCGCCCCTTTCGCAGGCGCCTGGACCGAGTGCGGGAGCATCCACCACGTCTTCACGCATTTCGAGTTGCGGCTTGACGTTTACCGGGCTGATTTTCGGTCACCGCACTCCGCAGCGAATGGCTGGTGGGCAACCGCCGAGGCCCTGCCCGGCGAGGCCTTGCCGACCGTCATGAAAAAGGCCATCACGGCAGCCATAGACACAGCATTCCAACCGCGAAGGAACGGACAGTGACAGACATTGCGCATATCGTATTCGACATTGGGCGCGTGCTCCTGCACTACGATCCGGAGATTCCCTATCGCCGCCTCATTCCCGACGATGCCGAACGTGCCTGGTTCCTTGAAAACGTCTGCAGCCACGACTGGAACATCGAACAGGATCGCGGCCGCAGCTGGCGGGAAGCCGAGGACCTGCTGATCGCTGAATACCCGGACCATGCCGAGACGATCCGCGCATTCAGAGCGAACTGGAACGAGATGGTGCCGCATGCCTATGACGGTTCCGTCGACATCCTGCGATCGCTGATCGCGACGGGACACGACGTCACCATGCTGACGAACTTTGCGTCGGACACACTGGAGGAGGCTCGCGGACGGTTTCCCTTCCTGACGGAATCACGCGGCGTTACGGTGTCCGCTGAGGTGGGTTTGCTCAAGCCGGACCGGCGCATTTACGAATCCCACACAACGACATTCAATCTGGAACCGACCGCGACGCTGTTCATTGACGACAGTCCGGCCAATGTCGAAGGGGCTCAGAAAGTCGGATGGCAGGCGGTGCACTTTACAGACCCCGTCAAATTGCTCCGGGACCTGCAAGCCTACGGGGTTGCCATCTAATTGCGCTTTACGGAGCGAAGCTGCGCTCCTTTACGAGCGCAAGCAATTCCTTCAGGGACGCCTTTTCGGTTTTGCCGCTTGTGTCCAGATGTGCGAGCGCCTTGTCGTAAAGCGCCTCACGGCTGCGCAGGATAGATTTCAGCTGATCCATCGCCTCCGGGTTGCCGGCCATGGGTCGTTCGTCACCCTGGGCACGAACCCTGGACATGTGCTCTTCAGGCGAAGCCTTCAACCAGATTGTGTGAAAGTGATTCAGCAGCCTTTTGTAGGTCTCCGGTTCGGCGACGATACCGCCGGCAACAGCCAACACCATTGTGTCATGGGTTGCGATGATGCGATCGATGGCCTGCGCCTCGAGCTTGCGGTAGCCGTCCTGACCATAAAGGGCCATGACCTCGCTGACCGGCATGCCAGCTTGTTCTTCGATGTCACGGTTCAGTTCGACAAACGGGATCGACAGTGTGGAGCCGAGGTCGGCACCCAATGTCGATTTTCCGGCTCCGCGGAGCCCGATGAGGCAAATGCGATGAGCGCGAAGGTTTTCGACCGACTCGGGACTGAGTTCCGCCAAAACCCGTTCCTGCACCTGCGAGGTGGCTGACCTGAACAGGTCCGCAACGCGCATGGCGTCCGAGGTCCAGGGATCCTCGTCGCCAACAAGCCATTCGATACGATGGTCCAAGGCGAGCGCAACGCGTTGAAGCAGCCCGATGGAGATGTTGCCTTCGCCCGATTCAAGTTGCGCGAGATAGCGTGGCGAAACGCCGGACATTTCCGACAGCACGCGTCTGGGAATTCCCTTGCGCTCGCGTGCCCGACGAACCCGTTCCCCGGCCCGCACGATCAACGCAGCCACGGCCGCATCGATCTCGGAGCTGTCCGGACCGGCGGTGGTTTCGCCGCGAAAATTCGTTATCTCGTTCATGGCCGATCGATTCATGCACTATTTTGCCAAATCCGAGCGTACACCGCCGGAAAAGCCACTTCAATCGCTTCCTCCAACGCGATTAATGCACTGTTTCGCCACTCAAACGGTGTCGATCAGTAGGTCTCGACGTGATACCGGCCGTCCTCTCTCATGGCATCGCGGATCGATGCCCACTCCAGGCCGGCACCGCGGGCGATGTCCGATAGGGCCTCGTCCACACCATGTTCCATCGCCTTGAGACCACACACATAGATGTATGTGTTGGAATCCTTCAGCAATTGCTCAACCGTCTCCCCCGATTCCCTCAACTTGTCCTGGACGTAGTGCTTGGGTTCGCCGTCCAGCCTGCTGAAGGCAAAGACCTTTTTCATAAAGGTATCCGGAACTTTCTTAAGCGGACCAAAATAGGGCAGGTCTTCCGGCTTCCGAGCTCCGAACACCAGGCTCAAAGAGTCTTCAAGACCGGGATTCTCCCGTTGTCTGCGCATTGTGAAGCCACGAAACGGCGCCGACCCGGTTCCGGTACAAATCATCAGAAGATGCGCCTGCGGATCGTTGGGGAGAAGGAAGGTCGAACCGAATGGCCCTGTCAGCCTGACAGTATCACCCATCTTCAGGTCGCACACATAGTTCGAGCAGACACCGTGCTCTTCGCGCTTCACGGTCAGCGACAGGTTGTTGTAGTTCGGCCGCTCACCGTCACGCGGGCTGGAGACCGAATAGAGACGCGGCAGATGTGGATTGCCGTTAGCATCGACGCCAGGCGGAATAATACCGATGCTTTGTCCTTCAAGCACCGGGAACGCCTGGTGCCCAAGATCGAGAATGATGTGGCGAACGTCAGAATCGCTATCCTGGGAGGTCAGCCGGTAATTGCCCTGCACCACCGCTTCGGCCGGCTTTGAAAGGTTGAAGAGATTGATGCTCGGCTTGGACGCCGAAGCAGGCGCCCTGGACTTTCCGCCAGCGCCGCGATGGGCTTCCTCAAGCAGTGCAGCCACCGCATCATCGATGGCTTCGAGGTCGGCGCCACCCTCGCCTTCCGCGCTGGCAAACTCGGCCTGTTCGGGCAGTTCCTCCCAGCCGAGTTGCTCTTCAACGCTGTAGGGCGTTTCGACAACGCGCCATTCGTCGATCGACCCCGTCGGACAGGGTGAGATGCAATCCATGCAGAAATTGCATTTGGTGGCGTCGACCACGACATTTTCGTCGTCGTGCGTGATGGCGCCGATCGGACACGTCACCTCGCACGTGTAGCAACGGATGCAGATCTCGGGATCGATCAAATGCTGTTTTTGAAGATTGCTCATGGCTTGCACTTCATATTCAGGACATCAGGCCATGTGCAGTTGCACATACTCGAAATCGCCCGGCTTGTTGTCGATTCCAACCTTCGGCGGGCTGATCCAGCTGGCATATTTGCCCGGTTCGAAACAGGGCTTCATCAGCGACTGAATGAAATCTCCGTCGGCTTTGGTCGGGAGCCAGTCGATCGACCGTGTTTCCCATTCGTCCTTGCCGATGATTTCGCCTTCCGGCGTCACCGATACTGCAGAGAAAACACCGATCTGACGGTGGAAACCTTCATGTGGCAGAGCCAGTTTGAACTGGACGCCGGTCTTGTCGATGATCTTGTTCCAGCGCCCAATGCCTCCCGAGGCGTCTTGAACATAGTCGTCGCGAAGCCGCATGTTGATCGCTGTCAACGCCGGGACGTCCTCGGCAACGATCTGCGAACCAGCGACGTTGCAGACGCTGTAGGTCGCATCCGTCAACCGGTGATCGTCCTCAAGGCGGTTTTCCCGATACCGCCCCTTGATCCCGGAGTTGAACGCATTTGCTGCATTCGTGGACACCTCTCCGCCGAACAGGTCCAGCGACAGGGAATAGTGCAGATTGAGCTTTTTTTGGATGGTGGGCAGGTCGATAACCCCGAGTGCCCGGATCCGGTCGATATCGTAGGGGTCCTCGATCCCGGCCTCGTTCATGGCATCACAGGTCCGCTGCACCGTACGGCCAACACCGGTTTCACCGACGAACATGTGATGGGCTTCTTCCGTCAACATAAAGCGACAGGTGCGGCTCAGCGGGTCGAAGCCGGATTGCGCCAGGCTTTCGAGCTGCATCTTGCCGTCCCGATCGGTGAAATAGGTAAACATGAAGAACGAAAGCCAGTCCGGCGTCGATTCGTTGAAGGCGCCGAGCATCCTCGGCGCTTCTTCCGACCCCGATGAGCGGCGCAGGAGTTCATCTGCTTCCTCGCGGCCATCGGCACCGAAATATTTGTGCAGCAGGTAGACCATCGCCCACAGATGGCGGCCTTCCTCGACGTTCACCTGGAACAGGTTGCGCATGTCATAGAGTGACGGCGCGGTCTCACCCAGGAAGCGCTGTTGCTCGACGGAGGCCGGCTCGGTGTCCCCCTGGATCACGATCAATCGACGCAGCATGGCCCGGTACTCGCCCGGCACTTCCTGCCAGGCCGGCTCGCCGGTGTGTTCGCCACAGGGGATGGTCCGGCCCTCGACCTGCGGCGCCAGCAGTATGCCCCAGCGATATTGCGGCATCTTCACATAGTCGAATTTTGCCCAACCCTTGGGATCCACGCTGACGGCCGTGCGCAGATAGACAAGGCTTTGCTGGAACTTCTCGGGAATGAGGTCGTTCCACCAGTTGATATAGCCCGGGTGCCATTTCTCAAGTGCTTTGAGAACCCGTTTGTCGGACGATAGCCCGACATTGTTCGGGATCTGGGTGTCATAGCTGACATTGATGAGATCGGACATTGTATCGGTTCCCTTGTCTTTGAATTTCAAACGCGGTGCATATCGTACGCGCCGCGCACACCGGTGCCGTAGCGACGCAGCGCGCCGGTCTCTCCGACGGCGTTGGGTCGCTGAAAGATCCAGTTCTGCCAGGCGGTCAGTCGACCGAATATTCTGGTTTCCATGGTTTCAGGGCCGGCAAAGCGCAAATTCGCTTCCATGCCCGTCATCGCGTCCGGTGAGAAGCTGGCACGCTCTTCCATGAAGATGCGGATTTCGTCTTCCCAGTCGACGTCGTCATAGGCGTAGGTCACCAGGCCGGCCTCGCTGGCATCGTCCGCCTCGAGTGCTTCCCCAATGCGGGCGCGCGCCTCTTCGACCTTCTCAGGCGCCCCCAGAAACCGGGTGGCGAGGCGCGTCAGATCGTTGCCCATCGGATAGCGGCCAAAGTTTGCTTCCGTCAGGGTGATCGTTGCGATCGACCGGTTGTCGCCCTCGAATTCGCCGTCCATCATGTAGCTTCGGTCAACCGCGAACAGCAGTTCCGCAAGGAATCCGGCATAGCAGGATCCATGTTCCACAAGGGCGGCCAACGACCGGGATGTCATGTCGACGCGTTTCAAAACGCGTTTCCAGTAGTGCAGAATCTCGTTCGCCAGCCAGTGGTCACTGTTGGCGAGAAGCAAGTCCTCGTGGGCCTTGACCAGAGCCGGATCGCCCTGGGTCCTGAACAGGACCAGTCCCAGCTCCAATTCGTTGAAGCGCAGGTGCAGGATCGCATCGTCGAGTTCGCGTGCCAGTCGCAGCATATAAGCTTCCGACCCCTGCGCCTGGAGGGCGTCCATGCTTTCGGGCGCATCTGCGTCGGGGCCCGAAATCGAGATGGTCGCGCGCCGGGCGTCGCGGTCGACGGTCACTTCCACAGCGGAATAGACCACGGAGCCGTCGTCGGCAAAGGTCCGCTGAATCGGTTTCAGTTCGATCCCTTTCAGATCCGACGGCCTGGATGATTTCTCCGCGAATTCGCGCGCCCGCTCCTGTACGGTGTCGTCGAATTTTGAGTTGGGAACCACTTCGTCGACCAGCCCCCAATCCCTTGCCCGCCGGCCCTTGACCCCCTCTTCCGTCGAGCAGAATACATCAGCCAGATCACGGCGCACCTTGCGTTTGTCCGTGACGCGCGTGAGACCGCCGGTGCCGGGTAACACCGCAAGCAGCGGGACCTCTGGCAACGCAACCGAGGAAGACCTGTCATCGGTCAGCATGATGTGGTTGCAGGCGAGCGCCAGTTCATATCCGCCGCCGGCGCAGGCGCCCTTGACGGCGCATAGATAGAACTGCCCCGAATCGGCCTCAGCTGCTTCGAACGTATTGCGTGTTTCGTTGGTGAATTTGCAGAAGTTCACCTTGTGAGCATGCGTTGCTCCGCCGAGCATGCGGATATTCGCTCCGGCGCAGAAGACCTGCCCCTTGCCCGACTGCATCACCACCGTCCTGACTTCGGGGTGCTCGAAGCGCATCCGCTGCACGACATCAGCCAATTCAATGTCGACACCGAGGTCATAGGAGTTGAGCTTGAGTTCGTATCCCTCGAACAGCCCTCCCTTCTCATCGACATCCATGTAGAGATTGGCAACGGGACCATCGAGTTCGAGACGCCAGTGGCGATATCGGGACGGGTCCGTCTGGAAATCGATTCTCTTCGTCACTGTCGCTTCTCCAATTTGTTTCCTGCAATATAGTGCATCTATTTGGCGTCGTAAACACCTTCACTCGAGGAGTTTTTATCCATATTTTTCAGATATCTAAAGTTTAGCGGCTCGCACTCATCCGAAAATATGCATTATTTTGCATATCTTTTTGCTTACTCTGCCAAGGCCATTTCGACCTGTTCAGCCTCGATCCGCCTCAACCTGGATACGAAATCCTGAACAGCGGAGATGGTGCCATCGGGCTGGTCCGTGTGCGGGCTGTGGCCGCATGCTTCAAGGATCACCGTGTCGACGGGCGAATAGATACGATTCTCGATTTCCTGGATCTGTGCCAGCGTTCCATACTCGTCTTCCCGCCCCTGGATCGCCAAAACCGGAATACGCAAATAGTCGATCACTTCACCGACATTCCAGGACTCAAATTCCGGATCCAGCCACGCATCGGACCAGCCGAGAAATGCGTTGTCCACATCACGATGATAACGGGCCAGCTTCTCTTTCAACGAGCCGGATTCGTAGTTCTGGCGAGTTCGCGCAATCTGGGCCAGCCCATCCGGCTCCGTGAAAAAATGCGGCGCCATCAAAACCAGACCGCGTACCCTGTGGTCGATCACGCTGCCGGCGTAGATTGCAGCGATCGTCGCTCCGTCGCTATGGCCGAGCAGAATGCCCTGGCGCAGGCCGATATGGTCAAGCAGCTCAGGCAAAACATCCACTGCCTCACGAGTCATATAGTCCAAGGGTCTCGGAAGATCGGCAGGATCCGACTGGCCATAGCCGCAGCGGGAATAGACAAACACGCCGCAGCCGGTGGCTGCCGCGACCTTTTGTGGAAAATCCCGCCACAGGGCGAGACAGCCCAGTCCCTCGTGCAGCATGACGATGGTCGGCGCGTCCTCGGGCGAAGGTCCGTAGCAGGCGCATTCGAGATTCTTTCCGCCAGCGAGGACGGACGTTTCCAGTTGATCTTGCCAGTTGAAATCGGTCATTGTTCCGCATCCCTCAATTTGTACCGCTGGATCTTGCCAGTCGCCGTCTTTGGCAGTTCGGACACGAACTCGACCCATCTCGGATATTTCCACTTGCCGATCCGATCCTTGACGAAATCCTTGAGCTCAGCCGTGAGATCGTCCGAACCGGCGGCCTCCTTCAGCACGATGAATGCTTTCGGCTTTTCCAGCCCTTCTTCGTCACGGGTTGCGACCACAGCCGCTTCCAGAACCGCCTGATGGGCAATCAAGGCCTGCTCGACCTCGAACGGAGAGACCCAGATTCCCGAGACCTTGAAAAGATCGTCGGTCCGCCCGCAATAAACGAACCGGCGATCCTCGGTGAGCTCATACTTGTCACCCGTCCGGGTCCATTCGCCTTCGAAAGTGGTGCGACTTTTCTTGCGTTGGTTCCAATAGCTGTCGGCAGCCGATTCACCGCGGACCAGCAATTCGCCAACCTGACCGACCGGCACATCAATGCCACTTTCATCGACGAGCCGGAGCTCATAACCGGGTACCGCAATGCCGGAAGTTCCGTAGACGATATCGCCGGGTCGATTGGAAAGGAAAATGTGCAGCAGTTCTGTTGTGCCGACCCCGTCCAGGATATCAATGCCCCACATATCTCTCCAGCTTTTGCCGATATCCTCCGGCAATGCCTCGCCGGCTGAAATGCAGGACCGCATGCCAGCGTCGGGGCGGGTCGGCAGATTCTCCAAATGCGCAACCAGAGCCGCATAGAGGGTCGGCACGCCGCAAAAGATCGACGGCCGTTGGGTCGTGAGGATGTCAAGAACTGCGTCGGGAGTCGGCCGTCCGGCGAACAATATCGAGGTCGCTCCGACCGCCAGGGGAAAGGTCATGGCGTTGCCCAGACCATAGGCGAAGAAAAGCTTCGCCGCGGAGTAGACAACATCGTCTTCGCGAATGCCCAGCACCTGCCGGCCATAGCTGTCCGCCGTCGATTTCAGGCTGGAATGCACATGGCGAACGCCCTTCGGCTGACCGGTCGAGCCGGATGAGTAGAGCCAGAAGGCGACCTCATCCGGCGAAGCTTCAACGGTTGCCATCGGCTCGCAATCGCCAACGAATTCCTCCAGGAGCACCGCGCCTTCGGGCGCTGATTTGCCGACAACGACGACCCGTTGCAGGTACGGTGCGCTTGCCAAAAGTGGTGCAACTGTCGGGAGCAGCTCTTCTGAAACAAAGAGGCATTGTGCCCGACAATCATTCAGAATGACCTCGTAGACGGCGGTCGAGAGCAACGTGTTCAACGGGACGGCAACGACACCCGCCTTCAGACAGCCCCAAAAAATCTGCGGAAACTCGATCTGGTCGAGCAGCAGCATGGCCGCTCTGTCCTCGCGACGGATCCCGGCCTCAAGAAGTGCCGCGGCAATACGGCCAGAACGATCCGACAGTCCGCCGTAGGTGAGTTCGCGACCCTCAGGCGACGCTTCTCGGAAGGCAACCTTTTCTGAGCGCCCTTCGCCAGTGTGCCGGTCGACGAAGTAGGCAGCGGCATTTCCGTCATGGGACATTTGGAACCTCGACTCTGGTTTGATTGTGGGATCGACCGAAATCGAGCTCTCCACATTCCAGCGAATTTATCTTGTTGTCAGACGGAAATGGAGGATGTGGGCGTCACCGCGAACCCCTCCAAGTTCACCTGCGCAGATTATGCTTTATATTGCAGTTTTTCACCATTTATGCAACATAATGCTTATTGATCGGCGAGGACAAACCGGCCGTTTCGGGAGGAAACCACCATGAACCCTGACCAGAGCGCACCGGAAGACCTGTTCGCTCCTCCTTCGGTCATCGCAACGAAGGGGCAAGCCGGTACCGTCTATCTTCGCAGCGCTTACGATCTGCCGGAGCCATCCCGTTGCATCGGGGATTGGCTGGTGCATTGGGCTGAAGCGCGACCTGATGCGGTTTTTCTGGCCGAGCGGCCCAAGCCAGGATCTGAATGGCGCAAGCTGAGCTACCGCGCAGCGCTGGACCACGTCACGTCTGTCGCGACCTGGCTGATGTCTCAAACAGAAGCTGGTCCGCATCGCCCGGTGGCCATTCTCTCTGAAAACGCCATTGATCATGCCGTCCTGGCTCTGGCGGCGATGCATGTCGGCATTCCGGTCGCCACCATCTCCACGGCCTACTCCCTGCAGTCCAGCGATCACAGCAAACTAAAGGGCATGATCGAGCTGCTCGATCCCGGCCTCATCTATGTTTCGGACATGACGGTCTTTGGCCCAGCGCTTGCCGCGCTGGACGGCCTGCATCGGGCACAGTTTCTGTGTTCCCGTGCAGCAGACACTTCATCCGCGGCAACAATGATCGATCAGGCGGCTGAAACTCCAACGTCCGAGTCGGTCGGTGAGGCGTTTGCGTCGATCACACCAGACACCGTTGCGCGACTGCTTTTCACGTCCGGATCGACCGGCACGCCGAAAGCCGTCATCAACACCCACCTGATGCTAACGTCCAACCAGGAGGCCAACCGGGTGATCTGGCCATTCCTGGAAACCCGTCCTCCGGTCATTGTCGACTGGTTGCCCTGGAGCCACACGTTCGGCTGCAATTTTACCAGCAACATGGTGCTCTGCTTTGGCGGCTCCCTCTTTATCGACAACGGGAAGCCCGCCCCGGGTCTCATCAAACAGACGGTCGACAACATCAAGGATGTGCGCCCCACCCTTTGCTTCAACGTCCCCCGTGGCTACGACATGCTCATCGGCGAACTCGAGAATGACGCCGAGTTTCGGCGCATCTTCTTCGACATGGATTTGATCTTCTATGCGGCCGCCGCGCTGCCCAAGGTGGTCTGGGACCGACTGCTGGAACTGTCGGTCGAGACCACGGGCAAGCCCATTCCGCTGGTGGCCGCCTGGGGATCCACCGAGACTGCGCCGTTGGCCACCGATTGCCATTTTCAGGCTGAAACGACCGGCAACATCGGCGTCCCCATTCCGGGAACCGACCTGAAGCTGGTTCCCAATGGAGGCAAGCTCGAAGTCCGTGTCCGAGGACCGAACGTCACCCCGGGTTACTACAAGAACGAAACCAAGACCCGCGAAGCGTTTGACGACGAAGGCTTTTACCTCATGGGTGACGCTGTGCGTTTCGCTGACCCTGACCGCCCGGAGAAAGGCCTGTTTTTTGACGGCCGGGTCAGTGAGGACTTCAAGCTGACCACGGGGACCTGGGTGAGCGTCGGAGAGCTGCGCATTGCCGGCATCGATGCCCTCGCCCCGCTTGCCCAGGACATTGTTGTCACAGGACATGACAGGGCCGCAGTGGGTTTTCTGATCTTCCCCAACGAAGCCGCTTGCCGGAAAATAGCACAGGCCGAGGACGCGGTGCCGTTCGAGCAGGTGCTGGACGACCCGGCTGTCAGGGAGCATGTGGTCAAAGGCCTGACAGATCTGAAGAGGGCTGGCGGCGGCTCGTCAAAATACGCTCAGCGGGCTCGTTTGCTTGTGGCGCCGCCCAATCCAGACTCCGGCGAGATCACCGACAAGGCCTATATCAACCAGCGACAGGTTCTCGCCAACCGCGCGGCGGACGTCTCACTCCTACAGGGCGATGATCCGTCCGCCTATATCCCGGTCTGATAACCGACGATCTGTGCTTTACCTTAGGCAGCAAAAAGGGGCGGCAAGCCGCCCCTTCGCAACCACTTTTACCGGTAAGCCTTACTGGCTGTATTCGGCAATCAGCTTGCGGGCCTGATCGATCAGCGCCTGGCCGTCGATGCCACGCGACTTCATGTCTGCGACCCATTCGTCATAAACCGGCTGGGACAGCTTCCGCCATTCCTGGGTTTGAGCTTCGTCCAGCGTGATGATGTTGTTGCCCATGCCAACCGCTTTTTCGCGTGCCGGTGCGTCGGCTTTTTCCTGGGTATCGCCAGCGAAGATGGAGAACTGAAGGCCTGAGTTCTTGTCGACGATCGCTTTCAGATCGTCCGGCAGGCTTTCATACTTGTCCTTGTTCATCGCCAGAACGAAGGTGAGCGTGTAAAGCGCCGAACCGGAAAACTCCGTGTGGTTGTTGACCAGTTCCGGAACCTTCAGCGCGGTTGTCACTTCCCATGGAATGGTGGTGCCGTCGATGACACCCTTGGAGAGCGCCTCGCCGACCGCCGGGACCGGCATGCCAACGGGCGTTGCGCCAACCTTGGTGAGCAGCGAGTTCACCTGCCGCGAACCGCCGCGGATCTTCATGCCATCCAGATCGGATGCGTTCTTTACGGGATCCTTGGTGTGGAACATGCCCGGACCGTGCACCCAGGTCCCGAGGATGTGAACATCAGCGAATTCCGTGTCCTTCATGTGCTCTTCGAACATTTCCCAATAGGCCTGCGAAGCGGCAGCCGCGTTGGTCATCATAAAGGGCAGTTCAAACACTTCGGTCCGTGGGAAGCGCCCGGGCGTGTAGCCCACCACCGTCCAGACGACATCCGCCACACCATCAATCGCCTGGTCCATCAACTCCGGCGGTCGGCCACCGAGCTGCATGGACGGAAAACGATCGATCTTGATGCGGCCGTCAGAGTCCTTTTCGATATTGTCTGCCCAGACATCGAGGACGAGTTTCGGGACATTCGCCTGCGGCGGCAGGAAGTGGTGCATTTTCAGCGTGACTTCCTGAGCGGTGGCGGTTGTCGGCATAAAGCCGGTGGACAGGGCCGCGAGGACGGCAGCGCCCATTGCGGCAACAACTGTGCGTCGTTTCGTCATTGGTTCCTCCCAATCATGCATCAGAAATAGGCATTATATTGCCAATCTTGGCATAGACTGCACTATAATGCCAGAAAAAAGTGCGCTATCGGGAACCCGGACAAACAGTCCGCTCGGCCGGAAAGCCGGCCGAGGATTATCGCTTAGCATATTGTTGGATTAGGGACGTTTTGCCGCCTAGTGTGGTGGATTTGAAGTTCCTATGATTATTGCAGCAGCCTCCGGTAGGAACTTCAAATCCATAAACCTCACTAGGATCATTATCTTGCTAGTGTCCTGATTGAATCTGAAGTTCGTTCGGAGCGTGCTGTACAATGGGACGAACTTCAGATTCAGGACGCTAGCCGGCTTTGGCCATTTCTTCGCGCACGACCTTGCGCAGCTCATCGATCGGCTGCAGCGCACCCTCGTGCTCGTAGTGCCAGAAGGTCCAGCCGTTGCAGGCATCGAGCCCTTGAAGCAAGGCGCCTACCTTGTGAATCGATCCGCTGTGATCACCGCTGCTCAAAGTGCCGTCGGCGCGAACCGTGGCGCTGTGGCGTCGTTTTGCGCTGTGCAAGCGTGTTCCGGGCGCCAGCAATCCAGAATCAAGCAGCACGCTGAAGGCGACGCGGGGTTGGGCTTTCTTGCCGGTCAGCACCGTCAACTCATTTTTGCCGAGCGGTGTGATGTCGGCGATGCGGCTGGTTGCAGCATCGATGTAATCCTGTTCCCTCTCGATGCCGACGTATTGCCGACCAAGGCGCTTGGCCACTGCCCCGGTCGTTCCGGAGCCGAAAAACGGATCAAGAACGAGATCACCGGGTTTGGAGGAGGACATCAGGACGCGTGCCAAAAGCGCCTCGGGCTTCTGGGTCGGATGGAGCTTCTTGCCGTCCTCTCCCTTCAGGCGTTCGCCACCATTGCAAATCGGAAACAGCCAGTCGGAGCGCATCTGCACGTCGTCATTGGCGGCCTTCATGGCTTCGTAGTTGAACGTGTAGCTCTTGGCATTCTTGTCGAGGCTCGCCCAGATCATGGTCTCATGGGCGTTCTGGAAGCGGCGGCCGCGGAAGTTCGGCATCGGATTGGTCTTGCGCCAGACGATGTCGTTGAGGATCCAGAAATTGAGATCCTGCAGAACTGTGCCGACCCGGAAAATGTTGTGATAGGAACCGATGACCCAGATAGTGCCCGTTGGCTTCAGTACACGGCGGCAGGCAAGCAGCCAGGCGCGAGTAAAGGCATCATAGGCCTGGAAGGAATCGAAACTGTCCCAGGCGTTGTCTACGGCATCGACCTTCGACTGGTCGGGCCGGTGCAGATCGCCGCCGAGCTGCAGATTATAGGGCGGATCGGCGAAGATCACGTCGACGGAGTTTTCCGGAAGCGCTTCCAGCGCCGCAACGCAGTCTCCCTTGATGATGGTGTCGGCGAAGGACGTGGAATGCAGAGGCCCTGCATGCTGCAGATCGGCCAGAGGAAGAACAGACATGGGATACCCGAATACGCTTACGCTACGATGCGGCCATGGTTGCCGAATATGGTTACCATTTCGAAAACGCGGCTTGCCTCATGGGAACCGACGTTGTCTCCACGACCGGGTTGGTGTATCTGCCGCGCCATCACCAATATTGCTCAGGAACACTCATGTCTGGCTTTGACCTCATTATTTTCGATTGCGACGGCGTGCTCGTCGATTCCGAAATCATTGCTGCTGAAGTCGAGGCAAAGCTGTTGACGGAAATCGGCTATCCGATCGAGCCGGATGAGCTCGCCGAACGCTTTGCCGGCATGAGCTGGAAGGACATCCTCATGACGGTGGAGCAGGAAGCGTCAGTGCCGATTCCGGCCAATCTGTTGTCCAAGACCGAGAAGCTGCTCGACGACAAGCTCGCCCGCGACGTCAAGGGTATTCCCGGTGTTGCCCAAGCAGTCACACGTATCGATCTGCCGCGATGCATCTGCTCAAATTCATCTTCAAAGCGGTTGAAAGCCATGCTCACCCGCGCCGGCACGTACGACCTCTTCACGCCACACATATTCTCGGCCAAGGATGTCGGCGAAAAACGCAGCAAACCGGCACCGGACGTGTTTCACCATGCCGCCGAAACCCTGCAGGTAGAACCGGCGCAAACGTTGGTGGTCGAAGACTCGGTGCACGGAGTCCAGGGCGCCCGGGCGGCCGGTATGCGTGTCGTCGGTTTCACCGGGGCGTCGCACACGTTTCCGTCCCATGCCGACCGGTTGACCGAAGCTGGCGCAGAAACCGTCATCAACCGTTTGGTTGACCTGCCGCCGGTGGTCGACGCTCTTGCAACCTGGAGCGAATTCGCCTAGGCGCTGATCCGGGAGCCGAGGCGCTCGCCGGCCGGACCGGCCGGGAAGATTCCGGACATCACGATAAAGCCCGGGACCCGTTTGACCCGGTCGCACCAACGGCGGATCGCTGGATAGTCCTGGCGCGAAATTCCCCCCTCCTCCGACAGCATGATGTAGGGAAAACAGGCGATGTCTGCGACGGTCGGGTGATCGCCGCGACAGATCCAGTCCTGACCCTGTTTTTCCGCGAACCAGAGATGCTCATCGAGAATGCGGAACAGCCGGTGGGCGCCTTTGCGGCAGGCGTCGATGTCGAAGTCGTAGAATAGGCCTTCGTGCAGTCTGGCGGCTGAAGACGTGGCTGTTATGCCGTCGGCGAAGGCCAGCCACTGATTGACTTCGCCGATCCGCGCCGCGTCTCCGCGCGGATACCATTCACCGCTTTCGTCATATTTCTCGGCGAGATAGACCAGGATCGCCTGAGCGTCGCGAAGAACCAGCCCGTCATCGTCAAGCACCGGAAGTTGCCCCAGCGGGTTGAGCTTCAGGAACCAGGGGGACTTGTGCTCGACACCCGGGTAAAAATCCACCGGAACCGTCTCGTACTCGATGCCGAGAATGCTCATCATGAGCCGCAACTTGTAGCAGTTGCCCGAGAGTTCGTAATCGTAAAGCTTGATCATGGCCGCCTCAGATGTCCAGGACCAGTCGGTCGGATGCCGCCCGGGACACGCAGGTCATGATGCGGTCGCCACGGGCCTTTTCAGCGTCGCTCAGATAGACATCCTGATGGTCGCACTCTCCCTCGAGCACCGTTGCCATGCAGGTTCCGCAAGCGCCCTGCTCGCAGGAACTCGGTATGCTGACTCCGTTGTCGCGAAGCACTTGAAGGATGGTCTTGCCGGCCGGCACCGGCAGGGTCATCACCGAGCGCGAAAGGGCAATTTCGAAGCTGGAACTGTCGTCAATCTCGTTGGTGTTCTTGAAGTATTCGAAATGCACCGCCTCCTCGGGCCAGCCGAGTTGAGCCGCCGTTTGCCGCGTCGCCTCGAGCATCGGTGCGGGCCCGCAGACATAAAGATGCATGTAAGGACCATAAGCCGCCAGCAGCTGATTCAGCTTTTCGCCGGTTGCTGCCCCGTCAAGGCCGATATGACGGTGCACGCGATCCCCGAGCGTCTGAAGCACATCCGGAAAAGCGAGATGAGCTTCGCTCTGGGCAAAGTAGTGGAGTTCGAACTCAAGATCCGAATGATGGAGCGCCTGCGCCATCGACAATAACGGCGTCACACCTATGCCACCGGCGATAAGCAAGGTTTTTTCGGCGTCGCGGCGCAACGGAAAATTGTTCCTCGGTTCCGAGATCGCCAGGACATCGCCTTCGCGAACCTCGTCATGCAGGCTTTGGGAGCCGCCAGCCGAATCCGGCTCGCGCTTGACGCCGATGACGAATGAACTGGTTTCGCCGGGGCCGTTGGTGATCGAGTATTGCCGCACCATCCCGTTGGGCAGGTGCACGTCGATATGCGCACCGGGCTGAAAGGTCGGCAATTGACCGTCCAGCGGCGCTAGTTCGAAGCCGGCAATCCCATCAGCTGCCGTCCATTTGCGGGCAACCTGGACGCGGAATTCGGCGGTGCGGCCATCGACCGTGCGCTCCGGCATGCCCGCCAATTCCTCCGACACAGGCTGGATCAAAGGCTGCAGCTTCTCTGGCTGCGGCCTCCTTTCCGCCTCCGCCTCACATCGCTCGCGCAGCTCCGACAAGCGCTCGTTGTGGTGACGAAGGACATCGAGCAGATTGCCGTTGGCAGGTGCAGCGTCTAGGACGCCGCGAATGATCGTGCGATCCGAGTCGACAGGCTGGACCAGGAACACGGCCCGGGTTTCATCCGCTCCTGACTGCGCCCTCAAGACAACCGCCAATCCGTCGGTTCGTGTATGCGATACGTCCGCCGGACCCGCATCGAGCGATGCACTCGGTTGGAATTGGTACTCCGGCAACATCTGCAGAACGATGTCACTGGACGCATTCACCGGAATGGGACGCAAAGGCAAAGGATCATCGCCAGAGAGTTCTGCAATATCCGCGACCTCTCCCTCAGGCGCTTCACCAGACCAGACCAGACCGTACCGCTCGACCGCCGGATAGGTTCGATTGCAGACGGTGCGCGCCGGCGCATCCGCGGGGTGAGCCGGAATGTAGGTGCAGCCGGCCGTGCGATTGGCATAGCGCCAGCCGTGATACTGGCACTTCAGTTCAGTACCGTCATTGATGCCGATCGACAGGCGAACACCGCGGTGAAGGCAGCGATTTTCCCAGACATTGACGTAGCCGTCGTCAGCCCGCCAAACGGCAAACTCGCGACCCAGCAACTGCCCATGGAAGGTGTGCCGGTATTCAAGCTCCTCGCCGGACGCGATCGGATGCCACTGGCGGTGGGCGGATTCAAGCATCTGCGGTTCTCCCTCAGGCTGCAGCGGGTATCACGCCGTAGGTGATGCCCTTGTCGCGCAGCCAACGGCGGTAGACGATGGCTGACTTGTCGGCCCGGATCGGTGTCTCGGCGCGAGGATCGAGTGGCAATCGTTTCGGGTACTGGTTTTCCAGGATCGGCTTGTCCTGGCCGAATATCGTCTGTTGGAAGGCTCGCATCGTCGTCTCGTCGCTGTTGTCGTCGAGGATGCTCAGCAGCATGTGGGCGCGGATGCGCTCCTCACTGAGCGGCTGGACAAACAGGGCGATCACATCCATGCGCGACGGGTCCTGTCCGCTCGATTTGTAAAGCACTGAACAATACGGATGTGGGACCCGGTAGATGTATTCGACATCCGCTCCCCCGGACGAAGCGGTCGACGCCATCGGCTGATAGAAGCGGCACTGGGTCGCGATGACCTCATCACGGTCATGCACGATTTCCACATTGTACTCTTTCACCTCGGTGTGGGGCTCGACACCGAGAATGTCGGTATGCACGTACGGAAAGTGCCCCATATCGAGAAAATTCTCGATCGCGCGAGGACCGGAGACGTTGACGCCGATCGAGGCGGCATTGAGATTGCGCCTGTCAGGTTCGGCAAATTCGTCAATCGGGAAAATATCGCCTTCGGGTTCGCCCAGACAGGCCCAGACATAACCATAGGCGTTCAAAACGGGAAGTTGGTCGCCAGCCTTGACCCCGTCATAGGCAGATCCGGTGGGCAGCGCGGCGCTGCGCCTCCAGGCTTTGACGGTTCCATCCACCTCGACAGCATAAGACAGATCCTCTTCCAGAAGTTCGGTCTGCGAGACGATGCCGGGCTGCAATTCCTCGATTGCTCCGATGGCAAACCACTGATTCAGGATCGTTGCATCGGTGCAGACTGCCATATCGGTTTTCTCCGTTCGGGATCGCTGTTGTTTTACTCAGGCACTGGCGGCAATGGCGCCGTAGGTGATGTTGTGGCTGCGCAGCCAACGCCGGTAGTAGACCGAACTGGCATCGGCGCGGATGGGTGTTTCGGCGCGCGGATCCAATGGCAAGCGCCGAGGCAACTGGTTTTCGAGTATCGGCTTGTCCTGGGCAAATATCAGCTGCATGAACCAGCGCAGCTCCGCTTCGTTCGTGTCATGTTTCAAATAGCACAGGAGAGGATGGGCGATGCAATTGTCCTCGTCGACTGGCTGGACGAACAGGGCGATGTAATCCATGCGCTCCGTCTGCACCGGATTGGTCTTGTAGAGTGCCACCGTGTAGGGGCGCGAGACCTTGTAGGTATAGTCCACCATGATGCCGCCCTCTGCGGTCGGTGAGGCGACAGGCTGATAAAAACGGCATTCCGTTGCCAGCACCTCATCCTCTTCGGTGACCGAGACCTTGTAAGGCGGAACCTCGGTATGTGGTTCGTCCCCCAGCCAGCCGGTATGGACGAACGGAAAGTGCCCCATGTCGAGAAAGTTTTCCACAGCCCTTAGTCCGGAAACGCGCACCGCGATGGATCCGCCGGTTAAAACATACCGATCGTCTTCATAGGCTTCGGGAACATGAAGAACATCACGCGACGGCTCACCCAGACAGGCCCACAAGAAGCCGTATTGCTGACGAACCGATACCGCCTTGCCGCTGTCTGCGCGTGTGACGCGGAACGCCCCATTCGACAGGCGTTCGATGTCGATACCGATACCCAAAAGCCGTGTCGCAAAGGGCGTTCCGGCAGGGAGCGCGGAGGCGTCAGCGACGACATGCCAATCGTTCAGCAGTTCCAGGTCGACACGATCTGTCTCCGGTCGGCGATCCATTCGCTTTCTCCTGAACCTCGCTGCCGTTTCGAACACGGTAACAGCCGAAGATTGGATACCAATGTTGAATTGATTGAAACACAATCAAAAAATAATTGAAATGCAATACTTGATGATCATCCACCGTCATGAGAGGCTGATTCCACAACAGTTTATTCCCTTGCCATCGTCCGCAAAACGATCGAACGGACCCGGAATACACGCATGGCCAACCTGTCGGAACGGATTTCCCGGACGCTCAAGAACGCCATTCTCAAGCAACGCCTGATCCCGGGCACCAAGCTTGGCGAGCGTGAACTCGCGGAAATCTTCGACGTCAGCCGCGTCGTCATCCGACAGGCCTTGATCCGCCTGGCGAATGACGGTCTCGTGACAGTCGAACGCAACCGTGGCGCCTTCGTTGCCAAGCCGAGCCTGCAGGAAGCACTCGAAATTTACGACACGCTGACCCTGATCGAACAGGGCGTCGCCATGCAGCTCGCAGAGCGGCTCGACGCGTCCGGTTGGGACAAATTGCGCGCCCATGTGCGTCGACAATCCGAGGCGATCGATCGCGGTGACCACAAAGCCGCAGACCAGCTCGGCCAGGAATATCACACTCTGTTTGTCGCCCTTTCCGGCAACCGGCTGCTGCAGGAGATCCATGCACAAGTGGTGCAGCGCACGCTTCTGCTTCGGTCTCTCTATGCCAGCCGGTTTGACTATTGCAATCTTCTCAACGAGCATTCGCGTCTCATCGACCTGCTGGAGCGCGGCCGCGTGAAGCAGGCGATTGAGTTGATCGATTCCCATCACCACCATGTGGTGCGCGGTTACCTGCTCGATACATCCACTTACCCGGACCTAACCCTGAAGGAGGCGCTGGAACCCGACACCGAAACGGATGCGGAGACAATCGCGACCGCAGGCGCGTGAACAGAACAGCCGAAATCGCGACAAGAATGACCAACAATGTTTGAATCGAACAACGCTTGAGGGAGCACAAACCCATGACGCTGACATCGACAACACGTCGCCAATTCCTGAAATATTCGGCCGCCACCGGCACAGCACTAGCCACGGGTGGAATGGCCACCAGGGCTCCGGCCCAGGAAGTGCTGAAAGTCGGCGCCGTTTATGTCTCTCCGGTTGCTGAAATCGGCTGGACCAAACAGCACAGCCTCGGAGTGGAGGCCATCCGTGAGGAGTTCGGCACCGGGGTCGAGACCACGGTCATTGACAACATCTTCAAACCGCAGGACGCAGAGCGGGTGTTTCGCGAACTTGCCGCCGACGGCAACCAACTGATCTTCGGCACCAGCTTTTCGCACGGAACGCCGATGCAGAAAGTCGCGCCGCGCTTTCCAAAGACGGCCTTCGAGCACTGCTCTGGCATCAAGCACCTCAAGAATCTCGGCACATTCGAAGCCAAGTATTACGAAGGTACCTATGTTGCCGGCGTCGCGGCCGCCCATATGTCCAAGACAGCCAAGATCGGTTTCATCGGCGGCTTCCCTATTCCGGACATCGTCGGTCCGGCAAACGCCCTGCTGCTCGGTGCACAAAGTATCAATCCGGACACCACCTGTTCGGTGATCTTCCTCAATTCCTGGTTCGATCCGGGCAAGGAGAAGGAAGCGGCCAACACGCTGATTTCGCAGGGTTGCGACGTCATTTGCTCGATGACGGATACGGCAACCGGCGTGCAGGTCGCCGGCGAAAAGGGTGCATGGGCCATCGGCTACGCCAGCGACATGAGGCAGTTTGCGCCTGAACACCAGCTCACCGCCTTCACACTGGACTGGAACAGTGTCTACGTAAGTGCCGCCAAAGCCGTTGCCGCCGGGAACTGGAAATCCGAAGAGCGTTGGCAGGGATTGAAGGAAGGCGTTGTTTCCATGGCGCCCTATCTCGATGCGATCCCGTCCGACGTGCAGCAGAAGCTGAACCAGGTGGAAGCCGACATCTCCGCCGGCAAGCTGCATCCCTACGCCGGCGAAATCAAGGACCAGGCGGGCAAGGTCCGCGTCGCCGACGGCAGTGTCATGCCGGACGGTGAAATCCGTGGATTCAACTGGTTCGTGGAAGGCGTGATCGGAAACCTGGGCTGACGCGGCCCCTTCCCTCACCTAGAGCCTATCATGGCTAGATTGAAGCAATTCTGTTTGTGGTCGGCGAGGCGATCCGCGAGGAAGGAGCGCAGCGCGATGCCGGAGGCATCTCGCGAGCATCTTGACACTGCGGGCGTCCGCCGACCGCAAACCCGAAGGGCCGGGCGCATTTGCGCCAATTCCTTCGCTCAAAGCCTCGGCCGGGCCACCAGCCCGGCCTGCATTTTGAGCTCGACCTTGACGCAAATGCACCTCGGCAGAATGGTTCAATCTAGCCATGATAGGCTCTAAGCTCTGACAACCGGTCGTCGCGTTTCGATGCGGCGATCGGAACGGCCGCGTGCCGGGTTCTGCTGGGGAGGCCGAACCGTGAATTGGGGACCACATGACAGCGCGTCTTGAACTGCGCAACATCTGCAAACGCTATCCTGGCGTGATCGCCAATGACGGCATATCGCTGGAAGTAATGCCCGGCGAAATCCATGCGGTGTTGGGTGAAAACGGTGCCGGCAAAAGCACGTTGATGAAGATCATCTACGGCGCGACCCACGCGGATGAGGGCGACATCCTGTGCGATGGCGAGCTTGTGGACACACACAGCCCGTCTCTTTCAAGGTCGCTTGGCATCGAGATGGTCTATCAGCACTTTGCTCTGTTCGAATCCGTGTCGGTTGCCGAAAACATCGCCATGTCGATCCGCGGAAAATACGACATACCGGGCCTGTCGGAGAGAGTTCGCGAAGTCTCCGAACGCTACGGACTGCCGCTCGATCCGCGTCGACTGGTGCATCACCTGTCGGTTGGCGAGCGGCAGCGCGTGGAAATCGTGCGTTGCCTGATGCAGGATCCGAAACTGCTGATCCTCGATGAGCCGACTTCGGTTCTGACTCCGCAAGCGGTGGAGAAACTCTTCGAGACTTTGCGCCGGCTTTCCGCCGAGGGTTGCAGCATTCTCTACATCAGCCACAAGCTCGACGAAGTGCAGGCGCTCTGCGATACGGCCACCATTTTACGCAACGGCCGGGTGACCGGCACCGCAAATCCCAAGGAAGCGGGTGCTGCTGAAATGGCCCGCATGATGGTGGGCTCCGACATTCCAGAAACGCATCTCGATCCGTCGACCCGCAGCGAGCGACCTCTGCTCTCGATCTCCGACCTTTCGGCTCCCGCCGGAGACGTGTTCGGTGTCGACCTGGAGGCCATTTCACTGGATGTACATGGCGGAGAAATCGTCGGCATCGCAGGCGTCGCAGGCAATGGCCAGGCCGAGCTTGTATCCTTGCTGAGCGGGGAGTCGACCCACGACAATGCCGAAACGATCCACCTGTGCGGCCTACCCGTTGCCAACAGATCCGCCGGAGACCGGCGCGGTCTGGGTCTCGCCTTCGTACCGGAAGAACGATTGGGACGCGGCGCGGTTCCGACGCACGACCTCGGCGACAACGCCGCCCTTACCGGCCATCGCCGAGGCATGGTCGCACACGGCCTGCTCGATAGGCGCAAGGCGCGCCAGTTGGCCGATCAGGTCATCGGGCGGTTCGGGGTCAAGGCAACAGGACCGGCGACCATCGCCCAGAGCCTGTCCGGCGGCAATCTGCAAAAGTTCATAGTCGGTCGCGAGATTGAGTTGCAGCCAAAGGTGCTGCTCGTCGCGCAACCAACCTGGGGGGTGGATGTCGGCGCCGCGGCGTTTATCCGCCAGACTTTGATCGATCTCAGCCGTGACGGCGTCGCCGTGCTCGTCATTTCGGAAGAACTCGATGAGCTGTTCGAGATTTGCGACCGGATGCATGTAATCGCGGGTGGACGACTGTCCGGACCGCTGCGTCGCGGTGAAGTCACTGTCGAAGATGTCGGTCTGCTGATGACCGGACCGACCGACACCAGCAATGGGCAGAGATCCGATGCGCTTTCAGATTGAACAGAGAAGCCAGCCCTCATCATCGATGAGCTTCGGCGCGCCGGTCATCGCCACCGCCCTCACCCTTGTTGTTGGCTCCGTCATGTTTGCAGCACTCGGTCACGACCCGGCGGCAACGCTGACGGCCTTCTTCATTGAGCCCTTGAGTTCCATGAACGGGGTATCGGAGTGGCTCCTCAAGGCTTCTCCATTGATTCTGATCGGCTGCGGCCTTGCAATAGGCTTTCGCGCCAATGTCTGGAACATTGGAGCTGAAGGCCAGCTGGTCATCGGCGCCATCGCGGCAACCGGCGTCGGGCTCTACGTTCCGTTGCCAGCCAGCTTGCTGCTCCCGGCGATGATCCTCGCCGGCCTGTTGGCCGGCATGGCCTGGGCGGCGATCGCCGCGTTTTTGCGGGCGCGGATGAACACCAACGAAATCCTGGTCACGTTGATGCTGACCTATATCGCGGCATTCGTCCTGTCTTACCTGGTGCATGGGCCATGGCGCGACCCGGACGGGTTCAATTACCCGCAGACAGCGCTGTTGCCGAACGAGGCGATGTTCGCGCCGTTCGACTACGCCTACCGCCTCAACACCTCGATCTTTCTGACGGTCGTCGCCGTCATTGCCATGTGGGTGTTCACGGAGCGAAGCTTTCTCGGCTACAAGATGTCGGTCGGCGGCGCGGCTCCGCATGCTGCTCGCTATGCCGGTTTCAAGGAATCCGCTGCAATCTGGGTCGGACTGCTGATCAGTGGCGGCGCCGCCGGCGTGGCAGGAATGGCGGAAGCTGCAGGCCCGCTCGGACAGCTTTCGGCGCAGATTTCACCCGGTTACGGCTTTGCCGCCATCATTGTCGCCTTTATCGGCCGGTTGCACGCCGTCGGCATCGTGCTGGGTGGGTTGCTCCTGTCGCTGCTCTATATCGGCGGTGAATCCGTGCAAATCGATCTCGGTCTGCCGGCGGCACTGACCCGGATCTTCCAGGGTTTGCTGCTGTTCTTCCTGCTTGCCGCGGACTTTTTGATCTTCTACCGCGTGCGGATCTTGCGGAGGGCACAGTGATGGATCTGTTCATCGCCATTGTCACCGGCACGGTGATCGCCGCAACACCTCTGATTTTCGCGGCTCTCGGCGAACTGGTCGTGGAAAAATCCGGCGTCCTCAATTTGGGCATCGAGGGGATGATGCTGATCGGCGCGGCATTTGCCGTGCTGGCGGTATTCTCGGGAATGCCGATGGCACTTGCCGTCGTGGTGGCAGCCGCGGCCGGCGCGTTGTCGGCCATGCTATTTGGTGTTCTCGCCCTGACATTCATGACCAATCAGTACGCCGCCGGCCTGGCGCTGGCCATATTCGGCTCGGGCGTGTCGGCGTTTATCGGCCGCGATTTCGGCAGCACGCCGACGGAGGCGGTGGAGCCACTGCACATCCCGGTACTCAGCGACATACCCGTACTGGGTCCGCTGTTGTTCCAGTACGATGCGCTGGTTTATCTGTCTTTCGTCATGTTCGGCCTGATCGGTTGGTTCCTCTACCGCACAAAAGGCGGTTTGATCGTGCGAACGGTCGGGGAATCGCCCGAATCCGCCCATGCCATCGGCTATCCGGTCATTGCCATACGTTATCTGGCGGTAGCTTTCGGCGGTGCCATGGCGGGGCTTGGCGGCGCCTATCTGTCGATTGCCTATACGCCGCTGTGGGTCGAAAACATGACCGCGGGTCGCGGCTGGATCGCGCTTGCGCTGGTCGTTTTTGCCACCTGGCATCCGACACGGGTCGTTCTCGGCGCGTGGCTGTTCGGCGGCATGACGATTTTGCAATTGCAGGCGCAAGCACGCGGCATCGAGGTGCCATCAGAGGTGCTGTCTTCCCTGCCCTACGCGGCGACGATCATCGTGCTGGTGATCATTTCCCGCAATCGGCAGATGCTGGCGCTGAACTTCCCCGCATCGCTGGGCAAGCCGTTTCGGCCGCGGGGATAGGAGGCGCCGGCCTGTGGCATCGATTCAAGGTTGTCCCACAACCGTTTGAGCATGCGGCTTTATCGGCGCGCCTACCCTGTCGGAGGACCTTCATCGAACCCAACGAAGACCCTCACCCGGCGGGAGTCCGCGATCGGAATCGTGACATCCGGTTTGTTGAAGAGAAACTGCGTCGTCGGATTGCCAGAAGGCAGCGTTGTCTCGAATTCGGTCAGTTCGGAGTAAAGCACGCGATTGCTCCGGTTTTCCAGAACCACCACGCGGATCGGCATTTTGATCGGTCCTGCCTTTCCGGCAGGCCCAGCCGCCGCTCGGCCGGCGACGACCACATTGATGGTCATCTGATCACCCGTAACCGAGCATTGACGTGTTGTGTCGGCAATCGCGGCCTGGAAAAGCACTTTCTCCGGATCATCCTGACCGCCACGCTGATACTTTCTCAGGTAGGCCGTGCCGTCACGCAAGGTAATCTGTGGGCAGTTGCCTTGAACGACCTTGGCTCCAAGTTTTTGATCGACAGCCCCCTGAGCCTGATTGTTGCTGTCTTGACCCACCTGCAGCGCACCAACACCGTTTGAGGAATTGCACCCGGCAACCAGCGCCGCAACCGAGATTGCTGCCGCCATACGAACCGACTTGAAAGTCACTGCATCCCATCCCTTCAAAATGCCTGTCCGAGCCCGGTTACTGGCCAAGCTGGACCATTTTGTGGTCGCGCCTGTCGGGGCTTCCACGAATCCTGGCGATGTTCTATACCAGCGCGGCATTTTATCTCAACAGGCCAGGCAACAGGACACAGTCGTGCAATACATCTCGTCTAGGGGTGAAGCCCCCGTTTTGGGCTTCAGCGACGCGTTGCTGACCGGACTCGCGCGCGATGGCGGCTTGTATCTGCCGAAGGAATGGCCGCAGTTCTCCCGCAAAGACATCCGCGCCATGCGCGGCAAGAGCTATCAGGACATTGCCTTCGAGGTGCTGTGGCCCTTTGTCGAGGACGACCTTCAGGCCGACGAGTTTCGATCGATGATCGACGCGACCTATGCGACCTTTCGCCATCCGGCTGTCGTTCCATTGGTGCAATCGGGCGCCAACAATTTCATCCTGGAACTCTTCCACGGACCGACGCTCGCTTTCAAGGACGTCGCCATGCAGTTGCTGGCGCGTCTGATGGATCATTTGCTCAAGCAACGCGACGAGCGCGCCACGATCGTCGGCGCAACTTCCGGCGACACCGGCGCGGCTGCGGTCGAGGCCTTTGCTGGCCGCGACAACACCGACATCTTCATCCTGTTTCCCAACAACCGCGTCTCTCCCGTCCAGCAGCGTCAGATGACGACATCGACCGCCGCCAATGTTCGCACCATCGCCATTGACGGCAATTTCGATGACTGCCAAAGCCTGGTGAAAGCGATGTTCAACCATGGCGAGTTTCGCGACCGGGTGAAACTCTCCGGGGTCAATTCGATCAACTGGGCGCGCATCATGGCCCAGATGGTCTACTACTTTACCGCAGCAGTTTCCCTCGGGGCACCGGACAGAAAAGTCTCGTTCACGGTTCCGACGGGCAATTTCGGCGACATCTTCGCCGGATATTGCGCCAAGCGCATGGGCCTGCCCATTGCCAAGCTGGTGGTTGCAACCAACGAAAATGACATTCTGGCCCGCACTCTTCGCACCGGACGCTACGAAATGCGAGAGGCGGTGGCCACGACATCACCCTCCATGGACATTCAGATTTCGTCGAATTTCGAGCGGCTGCTGTTTGAGGCAACGGATCGCAATGCCGGATCCGTGCGGTCGTGGATGTCCGGTCTTTCGCAGTCCGGAAGCTTTACCATCGACACCCCCACCCTCAAGACCATTCGCAAGGATTTCTCCGCAGCCAGGGCAACTCGAAAGCAGGCCGCGGCCACCATATCCGAGTTGCAAGAGGCCAATGACTACCTTCTGGATCCGCACACCGCGACCGGAGTCTTCGTTGCCAAGCGCTTCGAAAAACCACGGGCACCGATGGTCACCCTGGCGACCGCCCATCCGGCGAAGTTTCCGGATGCCGTAAAATCGGCCTCCGGTATTGACCCGGCCCTTCCGTCATGGCTCTCTGATCTGATGCATCGGGAGGAGACGTTTGAAGTACTGCAGCCTGATCTCGACGGTGTCGAGGCCTACATTGCCCGAAATGCACGCGCTGCAGCGGAGTAATCGGACAACCATATGACTGTTGAGTGCACCCTCCTCGAAAGCGGGTTGACGGTAGTCACGGAAAACATGCCGCATCTGGAGAGCGTTGCTCTCGGCGTCTGGATCAAATCGGGATCGCGCGACGAACGAACCGACGAACACGGCATCGCGCACCTTCTTGAACACATGGCGTTCAAGGGCACCCACCGGCGATCAGCGCGACAGATTGCAGAGGAAATCGAGAACGTGGGCGGCGAGGTCAATGCTGCGACTTCGATCGAGACGACATCCTATTACGCCCGCATCCTCAAGGATCATGTGCCTTTGGCGATAGACATTCTTGCCGACATCCTGACGGAGTCCGTGCTGGACGATGTGGAACTGTCTCGAGA
Source organism: Hoeflea sp. (assembly GCA_965228435.1). Taxonomy (GTDB): domain Bacteria; phylum Pseudomonadota; class Alphaproteobacteria; order Rhizobiales; family Rhizobiaceae; genus Hoeflea_A. The sequence goes on from OZ245818.1 coordinate 7,649,945, forward strand.
GAAACATGTCATCCTGCAGGAAATCGGCGCCGCCATGGACACCCCCGATGACGTGGTATTCGACAAGTTCTCATCGACCGCCTTCCGCGATCAGACCATCGGTCGCTCGATCCTCGGCACACCGGACACGGTTCAGGGGTTCTCTCCCGATCAGATCCGCAGCTACCTGAAACGCAACTACACTGCCGACCGCATGATTATCGTGGCGGCCGGTGCCATCGAGCATGACGCGCTCGTCCGCCTCGTCGAGGATCGCTTTGCATCGGTTCCCGGAGCCAGTGTCGATCACGACACCCAACAGCAGGCCCATTATACGGGTGGCGACTATCGCGAAAAACGCGACCTGATGGATGTGCAATTGCTGATCGGCTTCGAAGGCAGGGCCTATCACGTGCGCGACTTCTACGCCTCGCAGATCCTCGCCAACGTGCTGGGCGGCGGCATGTCGTCTCGACTGTTCCAGGAAGTACGCGAACACCGCGGCCTTTGCTATTCCGTTTATGCCTTGCATTGGGGGTTTTCCGACACAGGGGTGTTCGGGGTTCACGCGGCCACCGGCGAAGAGGATATTCCGGAACTGATCCCGGTCATCATCGACGAATTGCGTAAAGTTGCCGACCATGTCGACGTCAGTGAGATCGAAAGAGCAAGGGCACAATTTCGGGCCGGGCTGCTGATGGCGCATGAAAGCCCCGCGGCGCGTGCCAGTCAGATTGCCCGTCAAATGCTGCTGTTCGGACGACCTATTCCAAACGAAGAATTGATGGACCGACTGGCCAACATCACGCCGCAACGGCTGACTGACCTTTCCGGTCGGCTGTTTTTCGACACGCCGATCACCATGTCTGCCGTTGGACCCTTGGACAAGTTGCAGCCGCTGCCTGAGATCGCCGCGGCCCTTTCGGCAAACAATGTGCGTCAGGCGGCTGCGGGATAGATCGTGTCTGCACTTCGTCTGCTATCAAGACGGCCCAACACGCCGCATTTGAGCGGCGACGGGGTCTATCTGCGATTTCCGCAGCGACGCGACTATCGGATCTGGTCCGAGGTGCGCGGCGCCAGCCGGCGGTTCCTGGAACCCTGGGAGCCGACGTGGCCCGCGGACGACCTGTCGCGTCGGTCGTTTTTTCGCCGCATTGGCCGTTATGAGGAGGATTTCGCGGGCGGCACCGCCGTGCCGCTGTTCCTGTTCACTGCCGAGAACGACCGGTTGGTCGGCGGTCTCAACATCGGCAATATCCGGCGAGCAGCAGCACAAAGCTGCATGATCGGATACTGGATGGCTGAGGAGGCAGCGGGGCGTGGCCTCATGCTGGCCGGCCTCAATGCGGCCATTCCCTATATCTTCGGAACCCTGAGGTTGCACAGGATCGAAGCTGCCTGTATTCCGGACAACAAGCGTTCCGTCAGGCTCCTTGAAAAGGCCAATTTTAAGTATGAAGGCTACCTGCGGGGGTATTTGAAGATTAATGGCGAATGGCGCGACCATCACCTGTATGCACTGCTCGACGGTGACGCCGCAAACGGCAATGATCCGCGCGCTGAGCAGCGCTGAGGCGGACTGACGACATGTCTGGCGGAGCAACTCGGGTTGGCGCGCTGGGTCGCTGCCTTTTGGGTGGCCTGCTGATCGTGCTTACCGTGCTGGTCGCCAGCTTTTCCACTCAGGCGGCGGAGCCCGTCAAAATATCCCGCGACGATACAGCTCTCGATCTGACCGGAACGACCGACGTCAACCAGCAACGCGGCAACGCCTTTCAAACATCGACCGCTCCGGATGCAGACGGCATTGTCAGGCGCATCGAAATACGAGCGAGTTCGCCCGCGCATTCGGGTGACTGGGCCGTCTTTGCTTTGGCCAATGTGTCCGACGAGCAGCTTGACCGGCTGATCGTCGCTCCTCACTTCAGACTGGTCGATTCCGGCCTGTTCTGGCCGGACCTCGGATCGGAACGCATTGTCTCGATCACCCCGAGCGAAGGTTTTGCCTTGGACCGGTTGCCGAGCGACGAGGCTGATGTGTTCCTGCTGACGCTCAATCCGGGCGCCATCATCACCTTTGTGGCCGAACTGTCTTCGCCGGATTTGCCGCAAATCTATTTGTGGGAGCCGGAAGCCTACAAGGACACGATCAATTCGTTCACGCTCTACAAGGGCATCGTTTTGGGGATTGCCGGCCTGCTGGCGGTCTTCCTCACCATTCTATTCGTCGTGAAAGGCACGTCTGTCCTGCCGGCGACCGCAGCGCTGGCCTGGGCGGTTCTTGCCTATATTTGCGTCGATTTCGGCTTTCTATCAAAGCTCGTGCAGACCACGCCGACGGATGAACGCATCTGGCGAGCCGGGACAGAGATTACCCTGGCCGCCGGTCTGGTGATCTTCCTGTTCACCTATCTGAACCTCAACCGCTGGCACACGAATCTGAGTTTCGCAACACTGACCTGGATTGTTGGTCTTGCGATTCTGTCCGGCGTGGCCATCTACGACCCGGCGATCGCCACTGGCATCGCCCGATTCTCCTTCGCCGCGACGGTAATCGCGGGCACCGGTTTGATAGCCTATCTGGGTCTCAACCGGTTCGATCGGGCGATCATGTTGATCCCGACCTGGGTCCTGATCATCTGCTGGATATTTGGTGCCTGGCTGACCGTCACCGGCCAGCTCGCCAACGACATCGTACAGCCAGCACTGGGCGGCGGTCTGGTGCTGATCGTGTTGTTGATCGGCTTTACCGTCATGCAGCACGCCTTTGCGGGCGGCGGTGCCCATCAGGGTCTTTTCAGCGATCTCGAGCGCCAGTCACTGGCCCTGACCGGCTCCGGCGATATCGTCTGGGACTGGGATGTATCGCGCGACCGTATCGTCACCATGCCCGACGTCAGCCGTCAGCTCGGCCTGTCACCCGGATCCATGTTCGGGCCTGCGCGCAACTGGGTGCCGCGTATTCATCCGGATGACCGTGACCGATTCCGGACCACGCTGGATGTCGTGCTCGAACATCGACGAGGCCGCATCAACCATCAGTTCCGCATTCGCGCCGAAGACGGGCACTACCACTGGCTGACACTTCGGGCCCGCCCGGTCGTGGGCTCGGACGGCGAAGTCATCCGCTGCGTGGGAACCCTCATCGACGTCACAGAGCAGAAGAGCTCGGAAGAGCGACTGCTGCACGACGCGGTCCACGATAATCTGACCGGCCTGCCCAATCGCGAACTCTTCGTCGACAGGCTGGACGCAATCATCGCGCTGGCCAGCGCCGAAGAAACTGTGCGCCCGACCATTTTTGCCATCGACATCGATCGCTTCAAGCAGGTCAATGACGAGCTCGGCATCTCGGCCGGCGACACCATCCTGCTGACAATCGCCCGCCGGCTGAAGCGGCTGTTGAAGCCGCAGGACACGCTGGCGCGCATCAGTGGCGACCAGTTCGGTCTGATCCTGCTATCGGAGCAGGACGCTCCGAAGGTCGCTGCCTTTGCGGAAGGGATCGCCAAGGCGATCATGGTACCGATTAATTTTGGCCAGCAGGAAATCATCCTCACGGCGTCCATCGGGCTGGTCACCTGGGTTGACGAACAGTCGTCGCCATTGGAGCTGGTCAAGGATGCGGAACTGGCGATGTTCCAGGCTAAGCGCGTCGGTGGCAACCGCATCGAACCGTTCCGCCCGGCCTTCCGCGCCGCCGGCGCTGACCGGCTGCAGATGGAATCGGACCTGCGGCGGGCGCTTGAACGCAATGAGATCGGCATGGTCTACCAGCCGATCGTCGACATCGAGACAGCCGAGATAGCCGGTTTCGAAGCGCTGATGCGCTGGGATCATCCGCGCAAGGGCAACATCCCGCCATCCGAGTTCATTCCGATTGCCGAGAACTCCGATCTGATCAACCAGCTTGGCATGCATGCGCTTGAACAGGCCTGCGAGGATGTCACCTCCTGGTATCGCGCCCTGGGTCAGATTCCGATCTTCATGTCGGTGAACCTGTCCAGCGCCCAGTTGCTGCGCAACGACCTCTACAACGACGTCCGTGGTGTGCTGACGAAGACCGGCTGCAAGCCACATAATCTCAAGCTGGAGCTGACCGAGTCTGTTGTCATGCACAATCCGGAGCAGGCTTCGCGTGTGTTGGCGCGGCTCAAGGATATCGGGGTGCAACTGGCGCTCGACGATTTCGGCACCGGGCACTCCTCACTGTCCTATCTGACCCGCTTTCCCTTCGACACCATCAAGATCGACCAATCGCTGGTGCGCGATACCAGTGACAAGCAGATCGTCCTCCTGCGCTCCATTATCACGATGGCTCGTGAGCTGGAGATGACCATCATAGCCGAGGGGATCGAAACGGAAGTGGATGCAGAGGAACTCGCCGAGCTCGGCTGTCACTACGCGCAGAGTTTCCTGTTTGGCCCGCCCATCAGTGCGGCCGCAGTTCTCAAACTGCTGCGTGAACACTTCCCGGTGATGTAGGTTTTCAGGCCTGGCCGCAATCGCGTGACAGCATGGCCGGATCGATGCCCATGGCGGCGAATGCTCCATTGTATTTGGCCTCGAGGTCAGCATCAAAAATGATGTCCTCATCTGCCGGACAGGTCAGCCAGCCATTGGCACTAACCTCGTTTTCCAGCTGACCGGCGCCCCAACCGGAGTAACCGAGCATCATGGTCGCCCGCTTCGGCCCCTTGCCACGGGTTATGGCGCGCAGGATATCGACCGTCGCCGTCAGGCAAATGTCATCTGAAATCGGCAGCGTCGATTCGCTCTGATAGTCATCCGAATGCAGGACAAAGCCCCTGCCCTGGTCGACCGGACCACCGCACTGAACGCTGACATCACGCGCCGTGGCTGGCAGTTCGATAAGCTCTTCGGATTTGATCAGCTCCAGCTGCACCATCAATTCGCCAAAAGACAGAGACTTCGACCGGTTGAGAATGAAGCCGATGGCACCGTCATCAGTGTGGGCGCAGACATAGATCACAGTGCGCGAAAAATTGCTGTCCTCCAGGCCGGGCATGGCGAGCAGGAACTGGCCATCAAGACAGCCCCGTTCACTTCCGCCAAGCAGGCTTTCGCGCAAAATATCCATACTGCAGCTTAGAACAAGAACCGCGTCTAGGGAACCGTCGGTCCCGTCACCTCCCAATGCGGCAAAACGCTGCGGCCTTTGACCGGTATGGCCGGATCACCGGAAAATGATGCAATGATGGGGTGTCGTGACTGGAATCGGCCTGATTGGCGCTATAGGTTCCGCTCATGACACAAAAAGTGATTGCACCTGCCCATGCGCTCAGGCGCCGGCTCATCGTGGCAACCGCCGTGTTCGGTGGATTGATTCTGGCAACGGAAGCCGCAGTTGCGGCCTCCAGCGACTGGGTTGATACGGAAGGTGGCCGAATACGCCTGACAACGCTTGCGCCGGACGCGGACGGAACCATCAGAGCAGCCCTTGATGTGGATCTGCTGCCGGGCTGGAAAACCTATTGGCGCGACCCCGGAGACGCCGGTGTACCTCCTTCCATCGGCATCGAAGGAAGCACGAACATCCAGGCGCTGAAGATGGACTTTCCGCCGCCGGAACGCGTCAATGACGGCTATTCCATCTGGGCTGGATATACCTACCCCGTAGTCTTTCCCCTGACGCTGACCCAGAAACGAGCCGGCGAGTCCAGCGTGCTTGAGGCCAATGTCTTTCTCGGCATCTGTGAGAGCATCTGTATACCGTTTCAGACGCACTTCTCGGTCGCGATTGACTCAGACCATGCACCAAGCCGTTTCGAGACCCGACTGGTCGAGAAGGCCCATGCGGGGCTTCCGGAAGCACCGGGTGAGGATTTCGACGTCCGCGAGAGCAGTTTGTCGGATGCCGGCGACGCCCTGGTCTTTTCCGTCGCCCATCCGGCGTCCCGATCCGAAGCCGAGGTATTCCTGACGGGACCATCCGGCTGGTACTTCGATATTCCGGTCAACACCGGACACGCGAATGGCGTCACGACGTTCCGTATCCCGATCGTCGATACACCGGAGGGCGAAAGCCTGTCCGGAAAGACGATACAGCTCTTGGTGAAAGCCGCGAATCGAAGCATCGAAACGCAAATCGAACTGCCTTGATTTTTTTGCCGCCGGCACCTCGACAAGACCGCAATATCGTCTATCTGTAACTCCGTCTGAAACCGGCGCAACGGGCGGATTTGCCGCCAGATATTGGAGATTAGATATGACAATAGCCGTGGGGGAAAAGCTCCCGGAAGTGACGCTGAAAGAGGCCACTCCTGAGGGTATGGGTGAGGCAACAACCTCCGATATTTTTGCCGGCAAGAAAGTGGTTCTGTTCGCGGTGCCTGGTGCGTTCACCGGCACATGCTCGAATGTTCACGTTCCCGGTTATCTCGAAAACCGGGAGACGATCCTGGCAAAGGGCGTCGACACGATCGCCGTGTTGTCAGTCAACGACGCCTTCGTCATGGATGCCTGGGCCAAGTCGACCAACGGCGAAGGCAAGATACGTTTTCTCGCCGATTGGGATGGTGCCTTCACCAAGGCTATCGGCATGGATATCGATCTGTCCGCCGGCACCCTGGGCGTCCGCTCGAAGCGCTATTCGATGATTGTCGAGGACGGCAAGGTCACATCGCTCAACCTGGAACCGTCGCCGGGCGAAGCCGTCGTATCCGGAGCCGCGGCACTGCTCGAGCAGCTCTGACGGTCGTCACTTCTTCATTTTATACGGTTCCATGGCGAGGCGGGCGAGTTCGTCCGCCCGCTCGTTCTCCGGGTGACCGGCGTGTCCCTTGACCCAATGCCAGGTCACATCGTGACGGTTGCGGGCACGTTCCAGTTCCTGCCAGAGTTCGACGTTCTTGACCGGCTTCTTGGCCGCCGTCTTCCAGCCATTTCGCTTCCAGCCTTCGATCCACCCACAGATGCCGTCCTTGACGTAAACTGAATCGGTGTAGAGATCGACGACACATGGTTCCTTGAGCGCATAAAGCGCCTGGATCGCCGCCGTCAATTCCATACGGTTGTTTGTGGTATCGGCCTCGCCACCCGACATTTCCTTGGTCTTGTCGCCGTAGCGCAGGATAGCGCCCCAGCCGCCGGGTCCCGGATTGCCCGAACAGGCTCCGTCGGTAAAGATCTCAACACGCTTCATGAACGTTCGCCAACGCTGACATATCCATACTCTCCAACCGCGTTGATAGTGCGATGGAAGCGGCTATAGCGTAAGAATTCGAGCGGATCCTTTTTGACCACCATGGCCCCATCCGGCACGGTCAGCCAGTCATAGAGACGAGTCAGAAAAAACCGCAGGGCCGCACCACGCGCCAGCAATGGCAGTGCATCCGCTTCCTCGGCCTTCAGCGGGCGAACCTCCTCGTAGCCGGCCAGCAATGCGATCGCCTTGGTAGCATTGAAGGCGCCGTCTCTTTCGAAGCACCAGGCGTTCACGCAAATGGCGATGTCGTAGACGAACAGATCGTTGCAGGCGAAATAGAAGTCGATCAGGCCGGACAGGCGGTCTCCGAGGAAGAAGACATTGTCCGGAAAAAGGTCGGCATGTATGACACCCTCTGGCAGGTTTGACGGCCAACGGGCTTCGAGAACGGCAAGTTCCGTCTCGATCTCGCCCGCAAGCCCCTGCTCAACCTCGTTGGCGCGATCGCGGCTGAGCTCCCAGAGCGGACGCCAGCCGTCGACCGACAGTGCATTGGGGCGACGGATCGAAAAGTCGCCGCCGGCCAGATGAAACCTGGCCATCGCCTTGCCGAGTTCGCGACAATGAGGCGGCATCGGCCGCCGCGGCCACATACCTTCCAGAAAAGAGATGACGGCCGCCGGTCGGCCAGCCAGCGTACCCAAAACCCCTCCATCGCGTCGATGGATCGGCACCGGGCAGGTCAGGCCCTTTCGCGCCAGATGCTCCATCAGGCCGAGGAAAAACGGCAGATCGCTTGGCTCGACCCGTTTTTCGTAGAGCGTCAGAATGTAGGATCCACTGTCGGTATGAACCAGGAAATTGGAGTTCTCGACCCCCTCGGCAATGCCCTTGTAGGAAAGCAGTTCGCCGATGTCATAGGGTTCAAGAAAATCGCGGAGTTCCGCTTCGGAGATATCGGTGTAGACCGCCAATCCTTGCCCTTTCAGTTCGGAGCCACGTTGCCGACGTCGCAACGAACCCGGCTGTTCGTGTTTTCCCGCTTTATTGGTTGGGTGTGCCGTTAACGAAGGCCATGTCCGCAGCCGTCAGTTCTACGTCCCGCAGGTCGCGCATGACAAGAAAGTTCTCGTCTTCCCGAACTGTTTCAGCCAGTTCCACCGTCACGTCAAAACGCTGCGAAAACGCTTCTATGACTTCGTCCACGATGATCTCAGGCGCCGAGGCGCCGGCAGAAATACCAATCGTTCCGATCGACTCTGTGTCGATGCTGTCCCAGGGAATTTCGGCAGCTCGGCCAACCAGAAACGACTGGTGCGCACCGGCCCGATCAGCGACTTCAACAAGCCGCCGGGAGTTCGACGAATTCGGAGCACCAACAACCAGAAACAGGTCGCAGCCGGGTGCAGCAGCTTTCACGGCCTCCTGGCGGTTTGTCGTCGCATAGCAGATGGATTCAGCCGCCGGCGCTTGAAGATTGGGAAAGCGCTTCCGTAAGACCTCGAGAACCTCTTCCGTGTCGTCCACCGACAGGGTTGTCTGGGTGACGAAGCCCAGATTGTCCGGATCTTCCGGCGTGAAGGTTTCAGCGTCCTCGACGGTCTCGATCAAGCTGATCGCACCATGCGGCAATTGACCCATCGTTCCGATAACTTCCGGGTGTCCGGCATGACCGACCAGAATCACGTGTCGACCCTGACGCTGATGCCGCATGGCCTGCTTGTGAACCTTTGAGACCAAGGGACAGGTGGCATCCAGGTAAAACAGATTGCGCGCCCTGGCGTCTTCCGGCACGGATTGCGGCACGCCATGCGCGGAAAATATGACTGGCTGGTCGCTGTGTTCCGCCGGAATCTGATCCAGCTCTTTGACAAACACCGCGCCTCGCGCTTCCAGCCCTTCGACCACGTAGCGATTGTGCACGATTTCATGCCGCACATAGACGGGTGCGCCGTATTTCTTCAGCGCCAGCACAACGATCTGGATTGCCCGGTCTACGCCGGCACAGAACCCACGAGGCCCGCACAATCGTATCGTCAACGGTTTTCTGTCGGCCATTCCGCTTGCCTGTATTTGCCTCGTCGCTGGTGCCTTATCTAGCGTCTATGGAAAGCAAAGGAAATCGGTTCCGATCTCACTTCAGCCATTTCTGTTTGGTTTGCTGCGCCAGACAACATATCCGGCAACCATCACCAGAGCAGCTGCCAGCCCGAACCAGGTAATGGCATACTGAAGATGGTTGTTGGGAAGCGCAACGCGCGTGACACCGCCGACCGGCGCCTCGACTGTCGGATCGTCATAGGCAGTCAAATCAACAAAGAATGGAATCGTAGCGTCAATCGGCAGGCCCATGGCCTTCGCCATCGCAGCGTGGTCTTTCCAATACCAGGTTCGATCGGCGGGCGTGTTGTCCGGAAGCAGCCATCCCGGTTTATCGAGCAGCGGATTGCGCGCCAGCCCGTGAAAACCGACGCTGCCGGAAACCGGAGCCCAGGGGCGATCCGCCGCCTGTTTCAAATCATAGGGTACAAAGCCGCGATTGATGATGATGCTTCGTCCGTTGGCGAGCGCCAACGGTGTGTAGACATACCAGCCGGATTGGCCTTTGTGGGTTGCTAGGTAGTGCTGCTCGTCCGCGTGTCGGAATTCGCCGTCCAGGCGCACAGGAAGGTAATCGACATCTCCCGTATCCCGCCACAACTCCAAGGCTGCTTCCAGCGTAACCGGGGGTGCCTGCAGGCGCTCGTCGATTTCTGCCAGAAGACCTTCCTTCCATTGCAGGCGCTGCACCTGCCAACTGCCGAGCGCAATCAGGAACGCCAGGGCCAGCAGCACGGCAATGTAGAATACGGCGCCGATCCGCCGCTCTCCTGATGGTCCAGGCGACGCCGTATCAGCCATGGTCGATCTCACCCTCGTGGGCGTTGTGCCGGTACTGCAAGTTAATCAGGACACCCTTCAAAGCACGGAGGCTTGCCAGGCAAAGAAACACGGCAAGCGGGATCCAGATGAGCAAGTGTAGCCAAAGCGGCGGTCCGTAGGAAAGCTCCGCCCACAGCGCCAGCCCCACAACAAGGAAGCCGATCAACAGAATGACGAAGACTGCGGGTCCATCGCCGGCATCAGCAAATCCGTAATCCAGTCCGCATCGGCCGCACCGGCCTCTGACCTTCAGATAACCGTCGAAGAGCTGCCCTTTTCCGCAGCGCGGGCAGCGCCCGCGCAAACCGCTGGAAACCGGATCGACCGGCGCAAACTGCATGCTGTGCTTGTTACTCATGCTCTCGGTTCCAACGAAAAGGGGCGCCGGCACCGCGCCGCCGCCCCTCCCGATTGTGCTCCAGCCGGTCAAATACCGGCAAAACCTTTAGTGTGCCGCGATCGCAGCGCCCCAGGACGCCCAGATGTAGATGGCAAAGAACAGGAACAGCCAGACCACGTCGACGAAGTGCCAATACCAGGCCGCTGCCTCAAAGCCGAAATGCTGCTTCGGTGTGAAGTCGCCTCCGGCCGCTCGGATCAAACAGACGAGCAGGAAGACAGTTCCAACGAACACGTGGAAACCATGGAAACCGGTCGCCATGAAGAAGGTGGCGCCGTAGATCGATTCCTTGAACGCGAAGGGAGCGTGGACGTACTCGTATACCTGCACGAACGAAAACAATACCCCAAGGGCAACCGTCAGCACCAAACCGTAGATCAGGCCTCGACGGTCGTCGTGCAGCAGGGCGTGGTGAGCCCAGGTGACCGTCGTGCCGGACAGCAGCAGAATGATGGTGTTGTAGAGCGGCAGGTGCATCGGATCGAGAACTTCGATGCCAACCGGCGGCCACTGGCCACCCGTATGCTCCACGCGCGCGACCTGCGCAGCCTCTCCGGCAAAGATCGCTGCGTCGAAAAACGCCCAGAACCAAGCCACGAAGAACATCACCTCGGAGGCGATGAACATGATCATTCCGTAGCGCAAATGCAGCGAAACAACGGGCGTATGGTAGCCCTCGTGGGCTTCCTTGATGCAGTCGGCCCACCAGCCGTACATGGTGTAGAGGACGATGACGAGCCCGATGAAGAAGATCCACGGAGTGGCGAGGTTCATGCCGAAAAGGTTGAAGGCGTCGCCGGAGGAATAGCGCATGAAGCCTATGCCGCCGATTGCCATGATCAGGGCACCGATGGAGCCGATGAACGGCCACGCGCTCGGATCGATGATGTGGTAATCGTGCTGTTTCTGATGCGCCTCAGCCATGTCCAATTCCCCGAATAATCCTGTCGTCGGCGCCGCAACCCGCGCGGCTGATCTCGTTATAGCTTGTCAGTCTCGTTTCGTCCCGTGACAGCGGCCTCGGCCACCGGTTCGTCATCCTTGAGCGGGAAAAACGTATAGGACAGCGTGATTGTTTTGATGTTTCGTGTCTCGGGAGCATCGACGATCGCCGGGTCGACAAAGAAGACGACCGGCATGTCCAGCCCCTCGCCCGGCTGCAGCTCGGTTTCGGTGAAACAGAAACATTCAATCTTGTTGAAATAGGCGCCTGCCGCTTGCGGCGTGACGTTGAAGGTCGCCTGTCCGCTGGTCGGGACAGCCCCTGCGTTGACGGCGTTATAGGCGATCTGACCCGTTTCACCGATGCGCAGTTCGACGGATCTCTGCTCGGGCTTGAACTGCCAGTTCAGGCCACTCGACGTATTGGCGTCAAACCGCACCGTAATGGTCCGGTCAAGAACGGTATCCGAATATTGCTCTACGCGCTGGGTGGTGCCGCCATATCCCGTAACCTGGCAAAACAGCTGGTACAGCGGCACGGCCGCATAGGAAACTCCTACCATCGAGGCAACGCCCGCGATGCAGAGTGCGGCAATCCGGCCGTTACCCAGCCCCTTGCGCCCTGTGCCGTTCCCCGGCTCTTGTTTTGTCGGATCCGAGTTCATGTTCATGCCTACATCGGTCGATCCAGGATGGCCGGACCGAACTTGACGATCGTTGCCACGTAGAACAACACGACCATCGCCACTAGCACCAGTGCAATGGCGATGGATCGCCTGCGCCGGGTCTTCTTTTGCAGCTCGGTCATTTCAATTCCGTCGGCCACGCTCATGCTCCCAACCGCGCTACAATGCCGTCAATGAGCAGAGCCGCGAACACGGCCGCCAGATAGTACAACGAAAAACGAAACATCGCCTTTGCCGGCTTCATGGTGCGGTCATCCTCCGGCATGGAAAGAACCCGCAACGAATGCCAGACAAATCCGACACCCAACACCGCAGCCAGCGCGCCATAGACCATGCTGGCATATCCCAGCACAAAGGGCAGCACGCCGACAATTGCCGTCGCAATGGCATAAAACACCATCTGCCGCTTGGTCGACCTGACACCCGCGACATTGGGCATCATGGGAATGTTCGCCGCGCCGTAGTCACCCTGCTTGAACAGAGCCAACGCCCAAAAATGGGGTGGCGTCCACAAAAAGATGATCAGGAACAGAACGACGCTTTCGATCGAAACGGTCCCTGTTACACAGGCCCAACCGATCATCGGCGGGAAGGCTCCGGCGGCACCACCTATGACAATGTTCTGTGGAGTAGAGCGCTTCAACCACATGGAATATACCACCACGTAGAAGAAGATCGTGAAGGCGAGAAGCGCCGCAGCCGCCCAATTGACCAGTGTCCCAAGCGTCAACACGGAAAAGGCGGAAAGAACCAAGCCGAAGGTCAGCGCTGCCTCGCGGCTGATACGACCGGCCGGAATCGGCCGCTTCTGGGTACGCGACATCACGGCATCGATATCCGCGTCGTACCACATGTTCAGTGCCCCGGAAGCCCCCGCGCCAACTGCGATGCACAGGATCGAGACGATTGCTATGAACGGATGCACAGCGCCGGGAGCAATCATCAGGCCGACAATGGCGGTAAAGACCACCAGCGACATCACACGCGGTTTCAGCAGAGCGAAAAAATCCGCCGGGTCGGCCTCGGAAAGGGCGACCTCCTGGTGATTGATCTGCTCTTGTCTCTCGACGAGTGCCATTGCGTTTCCGTCTCTTAGCCACCAAGGCCGGCCAATGCCGGCCAAGGTCTCCTCCAATCCGTTACTTGATCCGCGGCAGCTGTTCCCACTGGTGGTGTGGCGGCGGTGAGCTCAGCTTCCATTCCAGAGTCGTAGCGCCCTCACCCCACGGATTGGCTTCGGCCGTCCGCTTCTTGGAGAAAGCTTCCCAGACGCCGTAGAGGAAGATCAGTACACCGATACCGGACAGGTAGGATCCATAGGAGGAGATGGCGTTCCAACCGGCATAGGCATCGGGATAGTCGATGTAGCGGCGTGGCATCCCGGCGAGACCCAGGAAGTGCTGGGGGAAAAACACCAGGTTAACGCCAATGAACATCGTCCAGAAATGGATGCGCGCGATCATCGGGCTGTACATGTAGCCGGTCATCTTCGGGAACCAATAGTACCAACCGGCGAAGATGGCGAACACAGCACCCAGAGACAGCACGTAGTGGAAGTGTGCCACAACGTAATAGGTGTCGTGCATGGCGCGATCGAGGCCCGCATTGGCGAGCTGTACGCCGGTGACGCCGCCGACGGTAAACAGGAAGATGAAGCCGAGTGCCCAAAGCATCGGCGTGCGGAAGGTCAAGGACCCGCCCCACATGGTGGCAATCCACGAGAAGATCTTCACCCCTGTCGGCACCGCGATGACCATCGTGGCAAAGACGAAGTAGCGCTGCGTGTCGAGCGACAGGCCGACCGTGTACATGTGGTGCGCCCAGACGATGAAGCCGACCGCGCCGATGGCAACCATGGCGTAGGCCATTCCGAGGTAGCCGAAGACAGGCTTGCGGGAGAATGTCGCCACGATATGGCTGATGATGCCAAACGCCGGCAGGATCAGAATGTAGACTTCCGGGTGGCCGAAGAACCAGAACAGGTGCTGGAACAGGATCGGATCCCCGCCGCCCTCGGGCGTGAAGAACGACGTGTCGAAGTTACGGTCGGTCAGCAGCATGGTGATGCCGCCTGCCAGGACCGGCAGCGACAGCAACAGCAGGAAGGCTGTCACCAGCACCGACCAGGCAAACAAAGGCATCTTGTGCAGCGTCATGCCCGGGGCGCGCATGTTGAAGATGGTGGTGATGAAGTTGATGGCACCCAGGATCGACGAGGCACCCGCAATGTGCAGCGACAGGATGGCCAGGTCCATCGCCGGTCCCGGCTGTCCGGTGGTTGAAAGCGGAGGATAGATCGTCCAGCCGCCGCCGACGCCGTAGGCTCCGGCCGGCCCCTCAACAAACATCGACAGTACGAGGAGAATGAAAGCGGGCGGCAGCAGCCAGAATGAAATGTTGTTCATCCGCGGGAACGCCATATCCGGAGCGCCGATCATGATCGGAACCATCCAGTTGGCAAAGCCGCCGATCAGCGCCGGCATAACCATGAAGAAGATCATGATCAGGCCGTGGGCGGTCGTGAACACATTGTACATGTGCTTGCCGCCATCGATGGCGGCGTCGCCCTCAAAGCCGTACACCATGGAAGCCAGACCATGGAAGATCTGGATGCCCGGTTCCGCCAGTTCCCAGCGCATGAAGATCGACATGGTGCCGCCGACAATGCCCGCGACAATCGCGAAGATCAGGTAGAGCGTGCCGATGTCCTTGTGGTTGGTCGAATAGACCCAGCGGGTCCAGCCACCATAGGATTCGTGCGCGTGATCGTCGTGCGCTGCTGAAGATCCAGCCATGTTCTTACTCCTCGACCTTCTTGGCTTCGTTGGCGGCCAGCTTGACCGAAGCGTTCTGACCGCTTTCGATCGCTGCCATCAACTCGGCGTTTGCAGCTTCCACATCGTCGGCCGCGGCTGCCAGCCACTTGCCGTACTGCTCAACCGAAACGACGCGAACACCGATCGGCATATACGCATGGTCCTTGCCGCACAGTTCAGAACACTGGCCGTAGTAGAGACCTTCGCGCTCGGCCTTGAACCAGGTTTCGTTGAGCCGGCCCGGTACCGCGTCCATCTTGACGCCGAATGCAGGCATAGCCCAGGCATGAAGCACATCAGCTGCCGTAACCAGCAGGCGTACGGTCATGCCGACCGGCACCACGACTTCATTGTCGACTGCAAGAAGGCGCGGATATTTTGACTTGTCTTCTTTGCCGTAGGCGGCGCGATCACTGTCTGCCAGGAGGATAGAGTCGAATGACACTTCCTCCTCCACATCATATTCGTAGCCCCAATACCACTGGTAGCCGGTTGCCTTGATCGTCAGCCCGGGTTCTTCCGGCGGCGTATATTGGGCCGTCAGCAACTGGAAGGAAGGGATGGCGAGAAACAGAAGGATGATGACCGGGCCAACGGTCCAGATAATCTCGATCGTGGTGTTGTGACTGGTCTTGGAAGGATTTGGATTTGCGCTGGCACGAAACCGCATGGCAACGACTGCCAAAAGGCCCAGCACCAACAGGGTGATCGGCACAATGAACCACAACGTGTAATCGTTGAACCATCTGATTTCACGCATGATTTCGGTCGCGGCCGGCTGAAAGCCGAGTTGCCAGTCGACCGGCTGCTCTGCGCGAGCCTGGGACGCCAGAAGAAGCGTACCAAGCATGGCCCAGACTGCATGAAGCGGTTTTTTCACAGTTGATCTCCCTCGAGCGCGGACCCCTGCCGTTGCAGGAACGCAAAATCCCTCTCAATTGAATGCGCTTAAAACCACAGTTTAGAGCCAATCGCAACTGGACGACAGGAGATTACCTGCGACATTTTACGCATCTGATGGAGCCGCATCACACCCAGAGGTGGCTTATCGCGCGGGTCAGCCTCATGGTAGAGCGAGAGATGGGCATCGCAAGCTGCAAACAACTTGATTGTCGCCGTATTTCACGCCTTTAGTGGCGCGAAAACGGTCCGCTGCCGATAACGGTATAAGCAGACTTTCCAAAACCGCCGCTGTTCCCGCAGAATAGCGCAACTGATTCGCATGCCGCCGGAGCCGATATGCTGCAAAACAATTTTCTTGGACCGACGCTGCTCGCTGGTGCCTTCCTGCTGACCGGATTGTTCTCGCAGGCCACCGCCCAGACACCGGGAACGATCCGATCCAATCATGGTGCCTGGTCGATTGTCTGCGACCAACCAGCCGGCGCTTCCAGCGAACAATGCGCGCTCATGCAAAATGTCATCGCCGAAGACCGTCCGGAAGTCGGCCTGTCGGTGGTCGTCTTGAAAACGGCGGATCGACAGGCGCGTGTTCTTCGTGTGCTTGCCCCGCTTGGTGTTCTGTTGCCGAACGGGCTCGGGCTCAATGTCGATGGCAAGGACATTGGCCGTGCTTATTTCGTCCGCTGTTTTGCCGATGGGTGCTATGCCGAAGTCATTCTCGAGGACACATTGCTGAGCACACTGCAGGCTGGTGGCACTGCAACGTTCATCGTCTTCCAGACGCCGGAGGAAGGAATCGGCATTCCGGTCGACCTGTCGGGTTTCACGGACGGGTTTGCTGCCCTTCCCTAATTTTTCGGATAGGCCTGTCGCAAATATTCACAGGATCGCGCGACCAACGTCTCCAGCACGTCGAGGTCAACGTCCGACAGCCGCTTGACGTAGAGACAAGACCGGCCGGTCTTGTATTTGCCCAACCGCTTTATCAGATCACCATGCGGTTCGAAACCCTGCATGATGTAGATTGTCAGGGCCGCCTTTCGCGGTGAAAACCCGGTTGCCATCCATTGCGCCGGCTTGCCGTTGCGGTTGATATATTCGTAGGTCCCGAAGCCGATGATCGACGAACCCCACATGACGGCATCGTCACCCGTCACGCGTTTCATCAGCTCCAGCAGGACATCGCTGTCGGCTCGTTTTTGAGCATCCGGAACCGACGCCAAAAACTCCTTTACATCGGCATCCGTTGGGCGTGTCTTCAGCTCCGCCACGGCCGAGCCCTCCCTTTCACCAAATCGTCAGTCTATAGCTGGTTGCCATCCATTGGATTGTCGTGCCGCCATCTTATATGACAACAAAACGACCTCACTGCGCCAAGCTATCATGGCCGGACCAGATTGGAACGAACGATGGACAAGGACCTGCTCAAGAAATTCGACTGTTCGGAAGAACGATTGAATTCCGTTGTCGCCGAGACGCTCAAGGACGCCGATGATGGCGAGCTCTATGCCGAGTATTCGCAGCTTGAGTCCCTCGCATTCGACGACGGCCGGTTGAAAGCCGGCAGTTTCTCGACCAGCCAGGGCTTCGGACTGCGTGCTGTCGCGGATGAAGCCGTCGGCTACGCCCATTCGGGCGACCTGTCGGAGGCCGCCCTGCGACGCGCAAGCGATGCGGTCGTCGCCGTGACCCGTGGATATGACGGGTCTTACGCAGCGGCGCCGGCTGGAACCAATCGTCATCTTTACGGTGAAGAAAACCCGATCGGCGAGCCCAGTTTCGAGGAGAAAGTCAAGCTACTGCAGGAGATCGACGCATATCTGCGTGCCAAGGATCCGAGAGTTCGACAGGTCACGGCCTCCCTGGCCGCATCCTGGCAGGTGGTAAACATCCTGCGCGCCGATGGCGAGAAGCTGCAGGACGTCCGGCCCATGACACGCGTGAATATCAGTGTCGTTGTCGGAGATGGCGACCGCCAGGAAAGTGGATCGCACGGCATGGGAGGCCGACAGGGTTTCGGCGCCTTCATCACCGAAGACTCCTGGCAGTCCGGTGCCGATGAGGCACTGCGCCAGGCACTGGTCAATCTGCGGGCGATTCCAGCGCCTGCCGGCACGTTCGACGTGGTGCTTGGAGCTGGCTGGCCCGGCGTCATGCTGCACGAAGCCGTCGGCCACGGCCTGGAGGGCGATTTCAACCGCAAGAAAACCTCAGCCTTCGCTGGCCTGTTGGGTCAGCAAGTGGCCGCCAAGGGCGTCACCGTGGTCGATGACGGTACCATCGAAGAACGCCGCGGATCACTCTCCATAGACGATGAGGGCACGCCATCCGGCCACAATGTGCTGATCGAGGACGGAAAGCTGGTCGGCTATATGCAGGACCGGCAGAATGCCCGCCTGATGGGCATGAAGCCGACCGGCAACGGCCGCCGCCAGTCCTTTGCCCATGAGCCCATGCCACGCATGACCAACACCTACATGCTGGGCGGCGATGCAACGCCCGAAGAAATCATCGCGTCGGTGGACAATGGCATTTACGCCGTCTCCTTCGGCGGCGGCCAGGTCGATATCACCTCGGGCAAATTTGTCTTCGGCTGCACCGAGGCCTACCTGATCGAAAATGGCAAGGTCGGCGCGCCCATCAAAGGCGCCATGCTGATCGGAAACGGCCCCGATGCCATGCACCGGGTGTCGATGATCGGCGATGATTCCAAACTCGATACCGGAGTCGGAATGTGCGGCAAAGCAGGGCAAAGCGTGCCCGTGGGCGTCGGACAGCCGCACCTGCGCATGGATCGCATGACCGTTGGTGGCACGCAGGCCTAGTTGAGCCTGTCCCCCGCTCCCTCGGAACCGATTTTCCGCAACAGGTCGATCAGCGTCGCAGCGTTCTCCGGTCCAATGGACTTAAGGATGTTGTCGTCCTGAGACCGTACCTGGTCGCGAATCTGCGCCATTCTCTTTCTGCCCAGATCGGTCAGCACAAGATTGACCTGGCGGTGATCGTGGCGAGCGATCTGGCGATGAACCAGCCCGTCTGAAACCATGCGGTCGACCAGCTTGGTCAGTGTGGGTGGATTCATCAGAACCAGCGTCGCCAATTCGCTCATGGTAATCGCCGGCGCGCTGTCCAGCGTCTCCATCACGCGCCAGGCCTCGATCTGAACGCCATATTCCTTGAGCCGTGCGGACAGCGAGGTGTGGACCTCGCGATGCGCCGCCGCCAGGGCGTAGGAAATGTAATCGCTGATCGGATTCGGGCTGTCGCTCATGAAGTGGTCCGCTGTTTCGAACCATAAAATTATTTGACTTGGAAACTATTTTCAAGTGTTGTGGTGGGATGACCCGGACGTTTTCGCCCGAAATCAGGCTTGCGACAGGGGCTGATGGCTATCCGCCTCTGCCGTTCGAGTTCGATCGCGACTTCGATTCCGAGATGCTTCACCGCAAGTCCTACTATCGCGTGGCGCTGCTGGTGCCGTTATGCGGCTCGGCTGGATTGTGGTCTCCCTCCTGCATTGCCTGTGCACAAGTCGCCGTTGAGGAGCTCAATCGCGATGGCGGGATCGACGGCCGACAGGTGCAGTTGTTGATGGTGGATTCGGCCGTTGAAGCACCCATGCCGGTGGAGGAGATTGTCAACGACCTGATCGAAACCGGCGCCATCGATGCCATTGTCGGCATGCATATCAGCGCGGTCCGGCAGCGCCTGAGTAAGATTGTCCGCCAGCGCATCCCATACATCTACACGCCGCTCTATGAAGGCGGCGAAAGAACCCCCGGGGTCTTCGCGATCGGTGAAACACCAGGATTGCAGCTCGGGCCCGCCATAGACTTTCTGCGCGACACCTATTCGGTCAGAAAATGGGCGCTCATCGGCAACGACTATGTCTGGCCCAGGGCTTCCCATTCCTTCGCCAAGCAGAAGCTTGCAGAGTTATCCGCTTCGATGGTCTACGAGCGCTACCTGCCCTTCGGGCTGACCGACATGGCCCGGATCGTCGATGAGATCGAGCAATCCGGAGCGGATGCGCTGCTGATGTCGCTCGTCGGGCAGGACGCGGTCATCTTCAACCGTGCCTTTGGCGACGCTGGTCTTCACAACCGCATGGTCCGCCTCTCCTGTGCCATCGAGGAAAACGGCCTGCTGGCCAGCGGGGCGGCCGGACTGAAACGTCTGTATTCATCGTCATCCTATTTCGGCGCCCTGAAAACGGAGGCCAATGCCGCCTTCCGCGAAAAATATCACGGGATGCACGGCGGAAACGCACCGGTGCTCAATACGCTTGGCCAATCGACTTATGAAGGAATGCACTGTCTGGCCGTCATCATGGAGCAGTTTTCAGATGATTGGCGCGAATGCAGCCGCGAATACGCTTTGCAGTCCGGCTACCGCAGCGCGCGCCGAAACCCTCACCAGATTGCCAGAGGTCAGGCGACCCCAATGTATATTGCCCGAGCTGACGGGATGTGTTTTGACATCGTAAAATCCATATGATTTCAACAGCTTGATTTCCAATAATTGAATTGGAAATTTTTTACTTGAATTGGAAAATAAATTCTGCATCCTCAGATCGAGGTTAGCGGGCAGCAGGCTCGCGCCCTTGATGGGAGGCTGTGGTGATCTGGTTCACGACCCTGTTTCTGTTGGCATTGGCGATCGTCCTCGGGGCGTGGTTTCTGCACCGGTACTTCGCCAAGGCAACGCTGGAAACCGCCTTGGTGCGGACTGGCCTGGGCGGCCGGAAAGTCGTCATTGACGGTGGCTGCCTGGCCCTGCCCATTTTCCACCGGCTCCAGAAGGTCTCAATGGCGGCCATCGTCGTTCCGGTGAGCCGGAGCGCTGCCCATGCGGTGATGTGCAAGGATCAGCTGCGCGCCGACATCGCCATGGAATTCGAGCTCAGGGTCGAGCCTTCAGCGGGGGGAATTTCCACAGCCGCACAGTCGTTTGGCATGCGCATATCGCGACCCGGCGAAGCGACCCAGGAACTTTTGACCGGCATTCTGATCGACGCGATCCAGAACACCGCCGCCAGCCGCAAACTTGACGATATTCACATGGACCGCACCGGTTTTGCGCAGCAGGTGGCGGATGCTGTGTCGGAGCGGGTGTCGCGGCTTGGTCTTCAGCTTGTGTCCGCCTCACTGGTGTCGGCCGATCAGGCCGCCCTCGCCCAGCACGACGAAAACAACGCCTTTCAGGCCCAGGGCATGCGCAGGCTGGCCGAAATGATCGCGGAACAACGCAAGGCGCGGGTGGCCGTGGAAACGGCGACCGAAATCGCAATCCGCGAAAGCCGCCTGGCGCAGCATCAGCGCCAGCTGGAAATCCAGAGAACCGAACAGGAAGCGGACATCGCCCAGCGCGAGCATTTTTCGAGGCTTGAGGCGGAATCCGAGGCGCGCTCCGAGCGGGCACGTGCCGAGGCCGGCCTCGTTTCGGAAACTGCCCGGATCGACAAGGAACGCCGGGCAAAGGAGGCGCAGGTCGCCAGCGACGAGGCCCTGCGCAAATCCGAGATGCAGGCGGTGTTGTCGCTGGAAGAGACCAAGATCGACAACGATATCCAGCTTGCCAGGCGGCGTGCCGAGGAGGCAGCGGAAAAGGCCAAGGAAGAAGAAGCCAAGGCACAGGTCATCCTCGCCGCCGAGCACGTGCAGGCGCAAAAGGAGCGGGCGATCGCCGAACGCCAGCGCGAGGTTGCACGCCTCAACCAGCAGAAGGACATCGAGCTCGAGAACGCACGCGTCAAGAGCGAGGTCGACACACTGATCGCACAGGCCAAGGCCGACGCGACGGTCACCTCCGCACAGGCGGACGCCGAGAAAACCCGCATGGAAGCGGAGGCCGCAGGACGGGCCGCACTTTATTCGGCTGAAAATTCGTTGAGCGATGCCGTTATCCGCATGCGCCTGGAAGAGCGCAGGCTCGACCGGATGCCGGACATCATGACCCAGATGATGAAGCCGGTCGAAAAGATCGATTCCATTCGCATCAACCAAATTGGCGGCCTCGGCGCGGAAACCAAAGATGACGGTTCAGGAAACGCCTTCGGGTCTGCAATGGACCAGATCCTCGGCATGGCCGTGCGCCTGCCGGCCATGAAGCAGCTTGGCGAGGAGATTGGGCTCGATTTCGACGCTCAACTCGCTGGCCGGACGGCAGATTTCGCGAACCGCATCAAACCGAAAGACGACGATAAAGCGTGACGCTCATTGCGCACGCAGGGACCACGGAAGCAAGGGAGGAATTCCATGTCGATCAACAGAAGAATGTTCGTCGGAGGCACGGCTGCACTGGCGGGGACACTGGCGTTGCCGCGGGTGGCATTGTCAGCCGATACAATTAAACTTGGGTCGGTGCTCGACACATCGGGCATCTTTGATGCCTACGGCAAGCCGATGGACATGGCGATGCGCCTCGCCGTGGACGAAATCAACGCTGATGGCGGTCTGCTCGGCAAGAAAGTCGAAGTCGTCGCCTACGACACCCAGTCCGACATGGCGCTCTACACCCAATACGGCCAGCAATTGACCCGCCAGGACAAGGTCGACGTGGTTCACGGCGGCATTCTATCGGCATCGCGGGAAGCAATCCGCCAGACCATGCGCAAGACCAAGACCTTGTACTTCTACAACGTGCTTTATGAAGGCGGTGTCTGCGACCGCAACATCTTCATCAACGGGGTGACTCCGGCCCAGCAGGTCGAGGTGCTCGTTCCCCATGCTCTCGGCAAAGCGGGCGGCAAGAAGGTCTACATCCTGGCGGCCGACTACAATTACGGCCAGATCACGGCCCGCTGGATCCAGAAATATGTTGCCGACAATGGCGGTGAAACCGTTGCCACCGATTTCTTCCCGCTCGATGTCGCCGACTTCGGTTCGACCATCGCCCGGGTGCAGACGGAAGCTCCTGATTTGGTGATCGCACCGCTGGTCGGGGGAGCGCATTTGTCGTTCTTCCGTCAATGGGCAGCTGCCGGCATGAAGGACCGAATTCCGCTGGCCTCCACCACCATGGGTGTCGGCAACGAGCACAAGGTGCTGACGCCAGAAGAAGGCAACGGCATCATGGTCGCCTACAATTACAGCCAGGAGCTCGACACACCGGCGAACCGCGCCTTCAAGGAAAAATGGGCCGGCGCCTACGGCGACACAAGTTCGATCCACGAGATCGCCGTGTCCAATTATCAAGGTGTGCACACCTGGGCGGAGGCGGTTCGAAAGGCAGGCTCGATGGATCGCGATGCCATAATCGCGGTGCTGGAGACCGGCCTTTCCATTGACGGGCCGGCTGGCAAGGTGACAGTCGACCCCAAGACCCATCATGCGGTTCTCGACGTCCACCTCATGGAGATCGACAACCAGGGTATGAAAGTCGTCGAAACGCTGCCGCAACGGCAGCCGATCGACACCCAGGCCGTCTGCGACCTTGCGGCCAAACCGAACGACAACACCCAGTACGAAATCAAGATCTGACCCTCCCGGGACTGAGGTCGGGGCGGCTTTTGCCGCCCTGACCGAGACCGGAACGCCCTGCCCGACAACGCGACGACCCGGACAATGGATTTCTTTTTTGTCATTGCAGTGGAAATTCTCTACGCCATCGCCTCGCTGGTTCTGATCAGCGCCGGGCTGGCGATCGTTTTCGGCATGATGAAGGTCATCAATCTCGCCCATGGCGAGTTCATGATGATGGGCGGCTACGCGGCCATTACCGCCGTCAACCTGGGCGTCAACGTCTTTGTTGCAATGATCGTCGTTGCACCCCTCGTCGTCGGGCTGATCGGCCTGGTGGTTGAGAGGCTGGTCATCCGCCATCTGTATGGCCGACTGGTGGACACAATGCTGGCGACCTGGGGGCTGAGCCTGTTCTTCATCGGCGTCGTCACCATGATATTCGGGAACACGACCACCGGAATCTCGACACCAATTGCCGGATTTGCGGTCGGCAACTACCAGATCAACGGCTACAATTTCTTCGTCATCCTGGTCGCGGTCATCCTTGTTGTATTGATGCTCCTGGTGCTGCGTTCTACCCGGCTTGGATTGATCGCACGGGGCACCATGCAGCGATCGGACATGGCTTCAGCGCTCGGTTACAGCCCCGACCGCATCTACATGGCGACATTCTTTTGCGGTTCGGCCCTGTCGGGGCTTGCCGGCGCCGTCTTCGCGCCGCTTGTCGGCCTCGTGCCCGCCTCTGGTGGCACTTACATCGCCAAGGCATTCATCACGGTTATTGCCGGCGGACCATCGCTGATCGCCGGTCTGGTCAGCAGCTCCGGATTGTTCGGGCTGGTCAATCAGGTCTTCACCTTCGCTGTCTCGCCTGTCATTGGCGAAGTGGCGCTGCTGGTCGCCGCTGTCATTCTGCTGCGCCTGCTGCCGCAAGGTGTCACCGGACGGTTCTTCAGGCGGTCGCTATGATGTCGGATTGGCGCAAAGACGCGATCGTCACCATCGTCGTGGCGGCCCTGGCGATCTGGCTCCTGCCCTACGCCATCAGCACCTATACCCTGACCATCCTGGTGATCTACGGCATGCTGGCATTCAGCCTCGGTCTGATCTGGGGTTTCGGCGGCATCCTGTGCTTCGGACAGGCGGCGTTCTTTGGGCTCGGCGCCTACACCTATGCCATCGCGGCCATCAATCTGGGCGAGAGCACAGTGCCAATGGTGCTTGCCATCCTGCTGCCGTTCGGCTTCGCGGCAATCCTCGGCGCCATGATGTTCTACGGCCGTTTGACGGATGTCTATCTCGGGGTGATCACGCTGGTGGTCACCTTGATCCTGTTCAAGTTCATGAACTCGACCGCCGGGCCGCAATACGTAATCGGAAATGCCCGCCTCGGCGGGTTCAACGGCATTCCAGGTTTCCAGACCCTCAATGTGCCAGGCGATCCGCAAGCCTACATCTATGGTGACGCGCTCTTTTATGTCTGTGCCGTGTGCCTGCTCATCGTTTACCTGCTGGTTACGGTGCTTCTTCGCTCTTCCTTCGGGCGCATCGCGGTCGGCATCCGCGAAAATGAAACCCGAATTGCACTGCTTGGCTTTGATGTGCGGGCGCGCAAGACCCTGTTGTTTGCCATTGGGGCCGCAATAGCCGGCTTTGCCGGGGCGCTGTTTGCCAATTGGGGCGAAATCGTCACTCCCAATCTGTTCTCCCTCGGCCAGTCGGCGGAGATCATCGTCTGGTGCATTGTCGGCGGTCTTGGCACCCGGCTGGGGCCGATTCTCGGCGCCGCCGGGCTGGCCTACCTGAAATTCCTGCTCGGTCAGCAAACGCTGGTCGACAACACCGTCATCACCGGGCTCATACTGGTCCTGTTCGTTTTGTTTCTGCCGGGTGGCCTCGTACCGGCCGTCGCCAGAGTCTGGACCGTCAGCTTCGGGCGTCTGCCGCGGCGGCGACTGCGCCGGGGCCGCAAGCTCAGGGACCGGGAGCGGGCCTATGGCTGAGGTGGTTCTGGAAACCAACGGCCTGACAATGCGCTTCGGCGGCGTGGTCGCAGCGGATCACATCGACTTTGCACTGAAAGCTCGAGAATTGCGGTGCCTGATCGGTCCGAATGGTGCCGGCAAATCCACGTTCTTCAAGTGTGTCACCGGCCTGTTGTCGCCAAGCGAAGGACAGGTGTTCATGCGCGGACAGGAAACCACGGGCTGGCACCCCCATGAAATCGCCTCGCTCGGCGTCGGCATCAAGACCCAGGTGCCGAATGTTATGGACGGGCTCAGCGTCTTCGAGAACATCTGGATCGCCGCCCGACGTTTCGTTCAGGCCGACGAGGCCAACCAAAGAACCGGCGAGATCATCGATCGGTTGGCGCTCGGACCGATCGCCCGCACGGATCTCGGTCGTCTGGCCCATGGCGAACGCCAACGGGTGGAGTTGGGCATGGTCGTCGTTGCCGATCCATGGCTTGTCCTGCTGGACGAGCCAGCCGCCGGCATGAGCGCCACCGACATAGAGCGCATGTCCGCGATCATCGACGACATCACCAGGCGGGCCGCCGTCATCGTGGTCGAACACGACATGCAGTTTATTCGCTCGATCGCGGAAAAGGTCACAGTTTTTCACCAGGGGGCCATCCTCGTTGAAGATCACGTGGAGGCGGTGATGTCAGACCCGTTGGTGCGCGATGTCTATCTCGGAAAGAAGGCCTGACCGGTGCCCGACCAAGCAAACAACGTGCTGGATATCAAAGGCCTGTCCGGCGGGTACGGCAAGGTGCCGATCCTCCACGGCATCGACCTGCAGGTCGCCGAGGACGAGGTGGTTGGCATCCTCGGCCACAACGGTATGGGAAAGTCCACCCTCCTGAAAACCGTGATGGGCTTTCTTCCGGCCGGCTCCGGTGCCATTCGATTTGACGAAACCGATATTACCCGGTTGGCGCCGCATGAAAGAGCCGGGCTCGGCATTGGCTATGTGCCCCAGGGGCGCGGCATCTTTCCGCAACTGACAGTGCGCGACAATTTGCGATTCGCCTGGCACGATTATGCCGGCGGCGATGAGCAGGATGTGCTTGACGCTGTGCTTGCCGACTTTCCCCGCCTGACAAGGCTACTTGATCGCGAGGGTGGAGCGCTCTCGGGTGGCGAACAGCAGTTGCTGGCGCTGGCCCGCAGTCTCATGGCTGACCCGGAGCTGCTGCTGCTCGACGAGCCAACGGAAGGCATTCAGCCATCGATCATCGAGGAAATGGCCGAAACGCTGAACGATTTGCGCCGACGGCGCGGTCTCTCGGTCCTGCTCGTTGAACAGAATTTCGATTTCATCGCCGACCTGTCCGACCGGGTTCTGGTTCTGGAGCGCGGCAGGATCGTCGGCGAACTGAGCCAGTCTGAATTGCTTGATCCGGCGAAGGTCAACCAGTTCCTGGGCTTCGGTGCCGCGCGAGCCACGCGAGCCCGACCCGCCACGGCGACGGCTGAAAGCAGAACGGCCGCTACCGGCGACCAAAGCCATCACCGATCCAAAATCAAAACCGACCGCGAACCCGCGCGATCGCATCCATCCGAGGTCAGCGCCATGACAATCACCCGCCCTACCCTGTCGCAGATGCGTGACATGGCCACTCGCTTCGGGATGAACCTGAGTGATGCGGACCTGGAGGAGTATCGCGAGATCATGGAACCTTACATCCAGTCCTACGATCGACTGGACGCGACGCCGGACCACCTGCCCGAGGTGCGTTATCCACGATCTCCGGGATACTTCCCGGACGCCACTGAAAACCCGCTGAACGCCTGGTACGTCAAGACCGATATCAAGGGCGCCGCCGACGGGCGGCTGCGCGGCAAACGCATTGCCCTGAAAGACACGATCTGTCTGGCGGGCGTGCCGATGATGAACGGTTCCTCGATCATGGAGGGCTATACGCCCGAGATCGACGCAACCATCGTCACCCGCATGCTCGACGCCGGTGCAATCATTGCCGGCAAAGCCCACTGTGAGAACTTCTGCCTGTCCGGCGGCTCGCACACCGGTGCCAAAGGTCCTATCCACAATCCGTGGAAACACGGCTTCATGGCCGGCGGCTCGTCCGGTGGGTCTGCAGCCCTTGTCGCCGCGGGCGAAGTCGACATGGCAATCGCCGGCGACCAGGGTGGGTCGATCCGCATCCCGTCTTCAAATTGCGGCGTTTACGGCATGAAAGCAACGCACGGCTTGGTGCCCTACACGGGGGTGATGCCGATCGAACAGACCATTGACCACGTTGGCCCCGTCACCGCAAATGTCACCGACAATGCGTTGTTGCTGGAGGTGCTGGCCGGCGAAGACGGGCTCGACCCGCGGCAATATAAACCCAAGGTCTACCGCTATACGGAGGCACTGGGCCGCGGGGCTCAAGGTTTACGGATCGGTGTTCTGAAGGAAGGCTTCGCCCGCCCCGAAAGCGAAGCTGATGTCGATCAGAAGGTCACGGCCGCGGTCGATCGTTTCCGCAACCTCGGCGCCCGCGTGGAGGAGATTTCGATTCCCGAGCACCTGCTGGCGGTGGACTGCTGGACCGCGATAACGCTGGAGGGCCTTCAGGATGGTATGATGCACGGACACTCCGCCGGCACCAACTACCGGGGGCTGTTCCTGCCGTCGATGATTGACCACATGGCGCAATGGCGGAACCGCGCCGACGAGCTCAGCCATTCGCTCAAGGTTTGCATGTTCCTGGGCGAGTATTTTCAGACACAGTATCGCGGCCGTTTCTACGGCAAGGGCCAGAACCTCATGCGGCGGTGCAACGAGCGCTACCAGGAGGCCCTCAAACAGTTCGACCTGCTGTTGATGCCAACGCTGCCGATGAAGGCCCAGGAAATCCCACCGCCCAATTGTTCCATCAGCCTTTTTGTCGAGCGCGCCTTTCAGATGATCGGCAACACCGCACCGTTCAACGGCGGCCTGCCTGCGATGAACGTTCCCTGCGGGTTGAGCGATGGCCTGCCAATTGGCATGATGCTGGTGGGCCCAAATTACGGCGAACTGAAAATCTACCAGGCTGCCCACGCCTTTGAGCAAAGCGGCGACTGGCGGACCATGTGAGGAAACACAGGCATGTCCATTCTGAACGAAAGCCTCTCGTCCCGGATCAAGGAGGTCGGAAGCGCCTCAGATACGACAGGCCGTGGCGGCGCGCCGCAGGATGGCAGTTCCTACGTTGCCGGCGCCAAGGAACCGGAGTTGCAATTTGTCACCATTCCACAGTTGCTGCGCGACTGTGTCTCACGCTTCGGCCCCCGCGATGCCGTCATTATTCCGGGCCAGAACATTCGCCGCAGTTACTACGATTTCGATCGAGAGATAGATGAGCTGGCAACCGGATTCCTGGCGCTTGGGCTGGAAAAGGGAGACCGCGTCGGCATCTGGTCGCCAAACCGTTACGAGTGGCTGCTGACGCAGTTTGCCACGGCCCGCATTGGCGTCATCCTCGTCAATATCAATCCGGCCTACCGGTTGTCCGAGGTCGAGTATGCGCTCAACAAGGTCGGCTGCAAGGTGCTGGTTGCCGCGGAGCGCTTCAAGACATCCGAATATCTGGCGATGATCCGTCAACTGGCGCCGGAACTGGATCAAAGTGAACCGGGCCGGCTGCAATCGGAAAAACTGCCGCATTTGCGCCATGTGATCGGTCTTTGTGCCGAGCCTGGGCCAGGCATTTTTGCATTTGACACGGTTCGCAAGCTTGGTGGACCGGCTCAGCAGTTGCGGTTGCCGGCCATCGATGCGGAACTCAACCCGGACGATGCCATCAACATTCAGTTCACTTCCGGCACGACGGGCGCGCCGAAGGGCGCGACGCTGTCGCATTACAATATTGCCAACAATGCCCGGTTCGTGACCGACCGAATACTGCTGACCGAAGCGGACAGGCTGTGCATTCCCGTTCCGCTCTACCACTGCTTCGGCATGGTGATGGGCGTTCTTGGCGCCGTCAGCAAGGGTGCGGCCATGGTGTTTCCCGGCGAAGCGTTCGAGGCAAAAACCACACTGGACGTTCTGTCCGGTGAGCGCTGTACGGCAGTCTATGGCGTGCCGACAATGTTTGTTGCCATGCTCGAAGAACTGCGCAACGGGACCTACGACCTCAGCAGCATGCGGACTGGCATCATGGCCGGAGCGCCCTGCCCCATCGAGGTGATGGAACGGGTCAACAACGAGATGAACATGGATCAGGTGACGATCTGCTACGGCATGACCGAGACCTCCCCGGTTTCATTTCAGAGTTTTGTCGACGATCCGGTCGACAAGCGCTGCAGCACGGTCGGGCGAATTCATCCGCACCTGGAAGTAAAGATCATCGACGAGACCGGAGCTATCGTTCCCGTCGGTCAGCAAGGCGAGCTCTGCACGCGCGGCTATTCCGTCATGAAGGGCTATTGGGACGACGACGAGCGGACCAGAGAGAGCATCCGCGACGGCTGGATGCACACCGGCGACCTGGCGACATTCGATGATGAAGGGTTTTGCGCCATCACGGGGCGGGTGAAGGACATGATCATCCGCGGCGGCGAGAACATCTATCCGCGAGAGATCGAGGAATTCCTGTTTCGTCATCCAAAGATCAGCGAAGTGCAAGTCTTCGGCATTCCGGACGAAAAATACGGTGAGGAAGTCTGCGCCTGGGTTATCGCGGCCCCGGACGCCGACCTGTCGAGCGATGAGGTGCGTGCGCATTGCGAGGGGCAGATCGCCCACTACAAGGTTCCGCGTCACATTCGGATCGTGGAAGAAATACCGATGACAATCACCGGCAAGCCGCAAAAGTTCGTGATGCGAGACCGAATGGTCGAAATTCTGAGCTGATTTCTTACGATAGCATCTCGAATTGCCATCGTGTTCCAACAGCTTGCGAACTGGTTCGGACACTCCGATTCAAGTCGCTCACAAACTGATTCAAGCGGGTTCAGTCTAGGGATAAAGCCGCGTCTTGCCCCAACCACCATCGCCACGGTCAAAGACGATGCGGTCGTGTAGCCGGAATTTTCTGTTGTGCCAGAACTCGATCGTGTCGGGCATGACCCGAAAACCCGACCAATAAGGCGGCCTCGGAATCTCGCCGATGGGATATTTGGCCGTGTATTCGGCCACAGCCTTCTCCAGGGCAAACCGGCTTTCCAGAGGCCTGGATTGTTGTGACGCCCAGGCTCCTATGCGACTGCCGCGCGGGCGGCTGGCGTAATAGGCATCGGCCTCTTCATCGCTGACCACTTCAACATTGCCGCGGATCCGCACCTGACGGCGCAGCGATTTCCAATGAAAACACATTGCTGCCTTGGGGGTTGCCTGAAGTTCGGTGCCCTTCTGGCTTTGGAAATTCGTATAGAAGGTAAAGCCTCGCTCATCGACGTCTTTCAGGAGCACCATCCGCACGTCCGGCATGCCGTCTTCATCAACGGTTGCCAGGGCCACGGCCGTCGGATCATTCACTTCCTGTTCATGGGCGTCCTGCAACCATTCGCGAAACAGGGCAATCGGCTCATCGGAAAGGGAAAAGTCACCCTTCGTTAAGTCTGTTTCGGTTACCATTGTGTCTTACCTGATATGTGACGCGGCGGCAGAAGTGGCGCGCAGACAGTTTGACCTAGCAAAGAACGCCTTGATGCGTAAGAGGCTTTTTGGACACCGTGCCGGCGTGCTGTGCGCGGCGTTTGTCGTGTCCGGCTGCGTCACGGGAGGCCTTGGTATAGGCACGGAACTGGATCGCGGCGCAGTGACCGGATCCATAACAGCCGTCCCCACCAACCTCACGGACGAAGATATTATCCGGCAGACCGTGGCTGAAGCCGATATATCGACCGGTTTCATTCAGCATCTGCCCTGGGCCAACATGACCACCGGAGACGGCGGTGTGGTCAGCTATGTCCGTGAAAACGGTAAGACCACGCAGGTCTGCCGGGAGTTTATCGTATCCAAGCACAGTTTTGATGGTGTGGCTCAGTATTTTGGTGAAATCTGTCGGGCGAGGCTGAGCCAGGACTGGACCCTTGAATCGATGAAAAAGCAGGACTGAGGCTTTAGGGCCTCATTAGCAAGTTGGCGCTAAAACGTCAGTCCTGACGGATAAATCCGGTCAGTGCCACGCGGCAGGACAAGAGCGGTCGCAAATACGCGTATTGAGTGGACGGTATCATGCGTAATCCCTATTCGGTTCTCGGCGTTCCCAAGGTTGCCAGCAGCAGCGAGATCAAGTCCGCTTTCAGACGCCATGCCAAGGCCACGCATCCGGATCGAAATCCGAACATCCGCGATCCGGAAATCGCGTTCAGCGATATCCTGGCGGCCTACGAGATCCTCGGCGATATCGAGAAACGCAGACAGTTTGACGAGGGTCTCATTGACGCCCTCGGACGTCCCATTGCGCGCCGTTCGATGTTTCGCGGCTTCTCGGCCGGCATGCCGGGCTTCGGATTCAAGAAGAACGAGGCCGAATCGGCCGCAGACAATGGATCCAAGACCAAAGAGACGGCGTCAAAAGAGGGTTCGGACGGATTTGCGGACTCGACCCATGAAGAAATCATGGAAAAGATCTTCGGACAGACCTTTGTTCGGGATGAGGACGACACTCCTGGAATGGACGACATTCCGGGAGGTGAAGCGGAAGAAGCCGTTTCCTTCGAATCTGGCGACATCCATGTGGATCTGTTCGTAACACTGGAAACGGCGCTTCGCACGGCCCCTATGAATGTGACGCTGCCAAGCGGCAAATCAATCTCGGTCAACGTGCCTGCCGGAATCGAGAACGAGCCGGTCGTACGGCTGCGTGGACAGGGACAGGAAGCTGAAGACGGGCAAAACGGCGACGCCATCATCAAATTTCGTTTCAAGCGGCATCCTCATTTGCGAATCGACGGTATCGATCTGCACTGCGATCTTGCCGTTCCGCTGCATCAGGGAATAGCCGGAGCAAAACTTCCGGTTGCAGCACTGGATGGCAAAATCCTCGTTTCAGTGCCGCCGTGGTCCGGATCCGACCGGATTCTTCGGGTCGCCGGCAAAGGTTTACCTGATCACGATGGAACACGTGGCGACCTGCTGGTTCACGTTCGTCTCATGCTGCCGGAGAAACCGGTCGATGAACTGATGGCCTTTGCCAAATCCAGCGCTGGAGCGTCTTGAACCGGTCTGTCGGCTGTGCCATAGCCAAGATGGGTACAAGCAAGGAGCGCATGATGGTTCAGGCAGCGGGTCTGATGAAGGGCAAACGCGGCGTCATCTTGGGTGTTGCCAACAATCGATCGATTGCCTGGGGAATCGCCAAAGCCTGCGCGGATGCCGGTGCCGAACTGGCTTTGACCTATCAGGGTGAAGCACTGAAAAAGCGGGTCGAGCCGCTTGCTGCCGAACTCGGCGCCCATGTCGTGGGCCACTGCGATGTGACCGATCCGGACAGCATGGATGCCGTTTTTGCCGCACTCAAAGATCGCTGGGGTGAGATCGATTTCCTGGTGCACGCCATCGCTTTTTCCGACAAGGACGAACTCACCGGACGGTTCCTCGATACCACGCGCGAGAACTTCAACCGCACGATGGAAATCTCGGTCTACTCGTTGGCGGCGCTCGCCCAGCGCGCGGAGAAGATCATGGTCGATGGCGGGTCGATCCTGACCCTCACCTATTACGGCGCCGAGAAGGTCATGCCGCATTACAACGTCATGGGGGTTGCCAAAGCGGCACTCGAGGCCAGCGTGCGCTATCTGGCAGTCGACATGGGCAATCGCGGCATCCGCGTCAATGCGATCTCGGCCGGGCCTATCAAGACGCTGGCTGCTTCCGGCATCGGCGACTTCCGCTACATCCTGAAGTGGAATGAGTATAACGCTCCGCTCAAGCGCACCGTAACGACGGATGAAGTCGGCGCATCCGCACTCTATATGCTGTCGGACCTGTCGCGCGCCGTGACCGGAGAAGTCCATCACGTCGACTCCGGTTATCATACGGTGGGCATGAAAGCCGTCGACGCTCCGGACATTTCGGTCGTCAAGGACTGAAGCTTCCAAGAGTCGATCCTCAGAATCGGAATTGCGATGACAGCCTCGCCGCTGATCTATGTTGTTCGGCACGGCCAGACCGACTGGAATGCCGAAGGCCGCTTCCAGGGATCGCGTGACATTCCCATCAACGACATCGGCCGCAACCAGGCGGATCGTAACGGGGCGGTCCTGCAATCGCTGCTGGGTGACCGTGCAAAGGACTTCGAATTCGTGTCCAGTCCACTCGGCCGGGCTCGCGAAACCATGGAAAGGATCCGCACCCGGCTCGAACTCTCGCCAGGTGACTACCGAACCGACGATCGTCTCATCGAGGTCTCGTTCGGCGATTGGGAAGGTCACACCCTGCGGGAGCTTGAAGCGGGAGAGAATGCCGCGCAGATGCGCACCGCCGAACGCCGCGCTGGCAAGTGGGACTTCCTGCCTCCGGGCGACCATGCGGAGAGCTATCAAATCCTGGCCTGGCGGGTCGCCGCCTGGCATGGATCCGTCACCCGGCCGACGGTGTGCGTCTGCCACGGCGGCATAATCCGGGCGCTGTTTCACCTCGTCGGTGGGATGGAGGGCGATGAGGCGGCTGAAATTACCACCCCACAGGACAGGGTGTTGCGTATCGAAGGCCCGGATATCGAATGGGTCCCGGCCTTTGACAGCGGCCTCTGAACGGCCTATGCGGGACCCCATCGAATAGCAAGCGGATTGCCGCCATGTCGCACAACACCTTCGGTCACCTGTTTCGCGTGACGACCTGGGGCGAGAGCCACGGCCCGGCTCTCGGCTGTATTGTCGACGGCTGCCCACCCGGCCTTGCCTTCACCGAAGCCGAAATCCAGGCCTGGCTGGACAAACGCAAGCCCGGGCAATCACGCTTCGTCACCCAGCGGCGCGAAGCGGACGCGGTGCGGGTGTTATCGGGCGTCATGCCGCAGGACGACGGCGAAACCCTGATTACCACCGGCACTCCTGTGTCGATGATGATCGAAAACACTGATCAGCGATCGAAGGACTATTCCGAAATCGCCCGCCGCTACCGGCCGGGTCATGCCGATTTCACCTATGACGCCAAATACGGCATTCGCGACTATCGCGGTGGCGGCCGTTCATCGGCCCGCGAAACCGCGGCCCGCGTGGCCGCTGGCGGCCTGGCGCGCAAGGTTCTGCCTGACGTGATGGTTCGTGGAGCCCTGGTGCAGATCGGCAAGCTCGCGATCAATCGCGACAACTGGGATTGGGATACCGTCGGAGGCAATCCGTTTTTCTGTCCCGATCCGGACATGGTGCCGAAATGGGAAGACTACCTGGACGAGATCCGCAAATCCGGCTCATCCGTCGGCGCGGTCATTGAAGTGGTTGCAGAAGGCGTTCCGGTTGGACTGGGCGCTCCGATCTATGCCAAGCTCGATCAGGACATCGCTGCCAATCTGATGTCGATCAATGCCGTCAAGGGCGTCGAGATCGGCAACGGTTTCGAAGCCGCTCGGATCACGGGCGAAGAAAATGCCGATGAGATGAGGGTCGGCCCGGATGGCAATCCCGAGTTTCTCAGCAATAATGCCGGCGGCGTGCTGGGCGGCATCTCCACCGGACAACCGGTCGTCGCCCGCTTTGCCGTCAAACCCACCTCTTCAATCCTGAATGAACGCCGCAGCATCGATGCCGACGGCAATGAGGTACAGGTCCGCACCAAGGGTCGTCACGACCCGTGTGTGGGGATCCGTGCCGTGCCCATCGGCGAAGCCATGCTTGCCTGCACGCTGGCTGACCATTATCTGCGGCATCGCGGCCAAACCGGTCGCATCTAGAGCGAATTTTCAGCCATGCCCTATGACCAGACCCGCGTCGTTGAAGCCATCCGCGCTTTCGAAGCCGGCGCAATCGTTGTCGTCACCGACGATGGCGGACGCGAAAACGAAGGCGACTTGATCGTCGCGGCGGTGCACTGCACGCCGGAAAACATGGCGTTCATCGTGCGCCATACGTCGGGAATCGTCTGTGCGCCCATGCCGCGCGCCGAAGCCAAACGGCTGAACCTGACAGCCATGGTGGCCGAGAACGACGCACCGCATGCGACGGCATTCACCGTTTCGGTGGACTACAAACATGGCACGACGACTGGCATTTCGGCCGATGATCGAACCTTGACGGTGCGCAACCTAGCCAACCCCAACGCCGGCGCCAACGACTTTGTCCGGCCCGGTCATATCTTTCCGCTGGTTGCCCGCGAGGGTGGTGTCCTGATGCGATCGGGCCATACGGAAGCAGCGGTCGATCTCTGCCGGCTGGCCGATCTGCCTCCCTTCGGCGTGATCTGCGAACTGGTCAACGATGATGGCTCCGTGATGCGCGGGCCTCAGGTGAGCGCTTTTGCTGAAACGCACGGTCTGAAAGAGGTTTCCGTCGCCGATCTCATCGCCTATCGGCAGCGCCAGGAAACGCTGATCGAAAAGGGCGAGGTCTTCGATGTGGAGACGGCCCACGGCATTGCCCAGGCGCACACCTATTCCCTGCCCTGGGACCCGATGCAACATATCGCGCTCGTATTCGGCGATGTTCGCGACGGCGTCGATATTCCGGTGCGCTTGCATCCCGAATCCGTGGTCGACGATGTTTTTGGCAAATCTCCACCCATCACCGAACACCTTGGCCGGATTGCCGAGCGAGGCCGGGGTGTGATCGTATATCTTCGCGAGGGTTCGGTCGGTGTCGGCAATTTCGGCAGCGGTCGGTCCGCTGCCATCGATGACCGCGAATCCCACGACGAGGCAAAACAGCGCGAGAGCGAATGGCTCGAAATCGGGCTCGGAGCGCAAATTTTGAAAGATCTGGGCATATCCTCGATCGAGCTTTTCACCTCCCGCAAACGTCATTATGTCGGACTGGAAGGGTTCGGTATCGCCATCAGCCAAACGACACTGGTCGACGGGTAGAGCGAGCGCTTTCACAAAAGCGGTTGATCCTTTTCAGCGGGTGTGGGATCAGGGCTGATCTCCCGTCGAGCCCAGCACAGGGGCAGCCATGACAACCCGTCTCTACAGCCATCCAATTTATCTGGACCATCTGACACCGCCCGGACATCCGGAACGACCCGATCGCCTGAGAGCTCTGGAAGAGGCCTTCAAAGCTGAAGAATTCGAGGCACTGGAGCGCATCGAATCCCCCAGGGCTGACGATGAAAAGGTGTTGCTGGCTCATCCAGAACAATTTCTCGACAGGGTCAAGAAAGCCATTCCACATGAGGGTATCGTCCATATCGATGCCGATACGAGTGCCAGTCCCAAGAGCTTCGAAGCGGCATTGACCGCCGTTGGCGGAGCGCTCGACGCGGTCGATGCTGTATTTGCCGGAGATGCAGACAATGCGTTCCTGGCAGCCAGGCCGCCCGGCCATCACGCGGAAAAGAACACGGCCATGGGGTTCTGTCTGTTCAATCAGGCGGCGATCGCGGCACGCCATGCGCAGCGGACCCACGGGGCTGAAACGGTTGCCATCATCGATTGGGACGTTCATCACGGCAATGGCACGCAGGACATTTTCTGGGACGACCCGAGCGTGTTCTACCTGTCGACCCATCAGATGCCGCTCTATCCGGGCTCGGGAGCGAAGAACGAAACCGGCGCGGGCAATATCGTCAATGCGCCACTGTCCCCGCAAACGGGAAGCATGCATTTCCGCGAGGCCTTCAACACCCGCATATTGCCGACCCTGAGAGATGTCGGACCGGACCTCGTCATTATTTCTGCCGGATTCGACGCGCATCATCGCGACCCGTTGGCGGAGATCAATCTGACGGCAGACGATTTCGATTGGGCGACGGGCAAGCTCATGGAAATAGCCGGAGAGAGCTGCGACAACCGGGTCGTCAGCGTCCTGGAGGGCGGCTATGATCTGGTCGGTTTGGCCGAGTCGGCCGGCGCCCACGTCAGGCGCCTGATGAAAGGATAGAGCATGAGCGATCAAGCGGGCACGAACGACGACATCGCTTCGATGAGCTTCGAGCAGGCGCTGGAGCAGTTGGAAAAAATCGTGGCGAGCCTGGAAACGGGCGATGTGCCGCTCAACCGGTCGATCGAGATCTACGAACGCGGGGAAGCGTTGAAGGGACACTGCGAGAAATTGCTGAAAGCAGCCGAAGACCGCATTGAGAAGATTCGCCTCGACCGCAACGGCGCTGCTGCGGGGACCGAGCCACTGGATGCCGGCTGATCGAAACCTGCGGCAGCGAAACCATTACGCACCCTGTGGTCAAATTGTCACCTTCCCCAACGAAGCGCTGACGCCTACCCTGCCAAGGCTTGCATTCGCCCAACGGAGCCATAGCTTTAGGTGATTGGCGGCTCCTGTGTCGCCAAGCAAAAACGACAATGAAGGCACCCATCGTGACCCAAAGGCCCGAAACTCCCCTTCTCGACCGTATCGACTACCCGACGGACCTGAAGGAGATAGAGGATCGGGAGATGCCGCAGCTCGCAGAGGAGCTGCGTGCCGAGATGGTCGATGCCGTCTCCATTACGGGCGGACATCTCGGTGCGGGGCTCGGTGTCGTCGAG
The DNA here is from genome assembly GCA_965228435.1 of Hoeflea sp. GTDB lineage: Bacteria > Pseudomonadota > Alphaproteobacteria > Rhizobiales > Rhizobiaceae > Hoeflea_A. The sequence goes on from OZ245818.1 coordinate 7,687,811, forward strand.
CTGACGCTGGCCATCCACAAGATTTTCGATACACCGAATGACCGTCTGATTTTCGACGTCGGGCATCAGTGTTACCCGCACAAGATCCTCACCGGAAGGCGCGACCGTATCCGCACGCTCAGGCAGGAAGATGGCCTGTCCGGCTTCACCAAACGGGCCGAGAGCGAATATGATCCCTTCGGCGCCGCGCACTCGTCAACATCGATTTCTGCCGGCCTTGGCATGGCCGTCGCAAGCGACCTGACCGACACCCCGCGCAATGTCATCGCCGTCATCGGTGACGGTGCGATGTCGGCCGGCATGGCCTATGAAGCGCTGAACAATGCCGGCGCGCTCGATGCGCGGCTGATCGTCATCCTCAATGACAATGACATGTCCATCGCTCCACCAACCGGTGCAATGAGTGCCTATCTTGCACGTCTTGCCTCGGGCAGGACCTACATGGGGATGCGCGAATTCGGCAAGAAGCTGACCGCCTATCTCGGCAAGACGGTGGACCGTGCGATCACCCGCGCCGTCGAGCATGCCCGAGGCTATGTGACAGGCGGAACGCTGTTCGAAGAGCTCGGTTTCTACCATATCGGTCCGATCGACGGTCACAGTTTCGATCATCTGCTGCCGGTGCTGCGCAACGTTCGTGACAATGCCCGCGGCCCGGTTCTGATCCACGTCGTCACGCAGAAGGGCAAAGGCTACGGCCCGGCAGAGGAAGCTGCCGACAAGTACCACGGCGTTTCGAAGTTCGATGTGATCACTGGCACCCAGTCCAAGGCGACGCCCAACGCTCCGAGCTATACAAAGGTCTTTGCCCAGTCGCTGACAGAAGAGGCGCGACACGACGAGAAGGTTGTCGCGGTAACCGCCGCCATGCCCTCCGGTACCGGCCTCGATTTGTTCAATGAGGCTTTCCCGGAGCGCTGCTTCGATGTCGGTATCGCCGAACAGCACGCCGTGACCTTCGCGGCCGGCATGGCATCCGAAGGGCTGAAGCCGTTCGCGGCCATCTACTCCACTTTCCTGCAGCGCGCCTATGACCAGGTTGTGCACGACGTCGCCATACAGGGCCTGCCGGTGCGCTTTCCAATCGATCGCGCCGGCTTTGTCGGTGCAGACGGTCCCACCCATGCCGGATCATTCGACATCACCTACCTGGCGACCCTGCCCGGCTTCGTGGTGATGGCGGCTGCCGATGAGGCCGAGCTCAAACACATGGTTCGGACCGCCGCGGCCTACGATGAAGGCCCGATCTCATTTCGCTACCCGCGTGGCGAAGGCGTCGGCGTCGAAATGCCGGAACGCGGTTCGATTATCGAGATCGGCAAGGGCCGCATCGTAAAAGAAGGCAGCAAGGTTGCCCTGCTGTCGTTCGGGACACGTCTGGCCGATTGTGTTCTGGCCGCGGAAGACCTTGATGCCGCCGGTCTGTCGACTACCGTCGCGGATGCCCGCTTCGCCAAACCGTTGGACACTGACCTGATCAAGCAGCTCGCGCGCAATCACGAAGTGCTCCTGACGGTCGAAGAAGGCGCGGTCGGCGGCTTCGGGTCGCACGTGATGCAGTTCCTGGCGCATCAGGGATTGTTGGAAAACGGCTTGAAGTTTCGGCCGCTTGTTATGCCCGACATCTTCATGGATCAGGCCAAGCCGGAAGCGATGTACATGCACGCCCAGCTTGACCGCAAAGGCATCGTGGATTCCGTGTTTGCAGCATTGGGCACGACCAACACGCTTTCCGAATCGCAGACGCAGGCCTGAATTCCCGGCACCGCCGGTCAAAGTGCCACTTGCCTCAGAAGGTGCGAGCGGTCATGACAGGTCATGATCGCAAAGGAATCCAAATCGTCCGCTCGTGAGCGCCTCGATCAGTTGCTGACCGCCGGCTATGGCTTCGAAAGCCGTGCTCGCGCACGCGACGCGATCTTGCGCGGTGGCATCACGGTCAACGGCTCCGTCGTTACCAAGCCTGGTGCCCGGTTTGCGCGTGATGATGCGATCGAGATCAATGACGCGGCGCACGGTTACGTTTCGCGGGCTGCACTCAAGCTGATCGCCGGTCTTGACGCATTCGGCTTTGATCCCGGCGGGCGGCAGGCCCTTGATATCGGTGCATCCACCGGCGGTTTCACCCAGGTGCTGCTGGAACGCGGGGCGACCCAAGTGACAGCTCTGGATGTGGGACATGGCCAACTGCATCACTCGCTGGCCGACGACCCGCGGGTCGACAATCTGGAGGGCATCAACGCGCGCAGCCTCGAACCGGCCATCATTGCTGATCGCAGCATAACCGCGCTGGTCAGTGACGTGAGCTTCATTTCCTTGAAGCTCGCATTGCCTCCGGCGCTGGGCGTGGCCGCAAGCGGCTGTTTTTGCGTTCTGCTCGTCAAACCGCAATTCGAAGCCGGCCGCGATGCCATTGGCAAGGGCGGTATCGTGCGCGATCCGGCACTCGGCCAGGCCATTGCCGATGACATGGTCCGTTGGCTGGATGCTCAGCCTGACTGGCGAAGCATCGGCATTTGCCCCTCGCCCATCGAAGGCGGCGATGGCAATCGGGAATATCTGTTGGGCGGTGTGAAGGCATGAGCATGCAGCAAGTGACCATAGACCGCCTCGGCGCCCAGGGAGACGGTGTCGGTTCGATCGACGGAGAGCCGGTCTACGTGCCGTTTTCGCTTCCCGGGGAAACCGTGTCGATCGAGCGAAACGGCAAAAAGGGTCGACTTATTTCAGTCGAACAACCTGCTGCTGAGCGCATCACGCCGGGCTGCCCGCACTTTGGTCCGCAGGGACAATCCTGTGGTGGTTGCTCCGTTCAACACCTGGAACCATCAGCCTATGAGGCCTGGAAGCGCCGTCTCGTCACGGATGCGCTGGCCTCTCGCGGCCTTGACGCAGACGTCGATGAGTTGGTTCGCTGTCAGGCAGGAAGCCGACGCCGTGCCGTTTTCACGGTGCGGAAAACACAAGAGGGCGTGCTCTTCGGTTTCAACCGCGCAGCTAGCAACACCATTATTGACGTGCAAAAGTGCCCCGTCCTCACCCCTGGCATCGAAGCGAAGCTGCCTGATCTCAGGGCGATCGCATCCGTGCTCGCAACAGGCACAAAGCCGTTTCGCCTGAACGTGCTGGAAACCCTGGCCGGTCTGGACATCGCGGCGGAACAGGTGCGGCTATCCAACAAACAGCGACGCACGGCGATCGACAAAGCCTTGCAGCTGAACCTCGCCCGCCTCGCTATCGACGACGAAATCCTCATCGAGCCGCGCAAACCGACGCTCGATTTCTCGGGCGTTCCGGTCTTGCCGCCGCCGGGAACTTTCGTCCAGGCAAGCCAGGATGCACAAGAGACTATGACGGAATTGGCGGCACGCCATCTGGCCGGCTTCAAAAAATGCGCGGACCTGTTTTCAGGATGCGGCGCATTTGCCTTGCGCCTCGCCCCGCATATGGCAGTTCACGCCGTCGAAAGCGACGCCGCATCACTTGCCGCGCTCGACGCCGCGGCACGACACAAATCGGGTCTGAAGCCGGTGTCGATCGAGCGGCGCGATCTGTTCCGAAGTCCCCTCCAGGTGTTTGATCTGAAGACCTATGGCGGCGTGGTGTTCGACCCACCACGTGCTGGCGCTGAAGCGCAGTCGCATGCGTTGGCGCAGTCGAAGGTGGAACGGATCGTCGCCGTCTCCTGCAACCCGATTACGTTGGCGCGCGACCTGCGCATACTGGTCGACGGTGGTTTTCGCCTTGTCGGCGTCACGCCCATCGATCAGTTCCTGTGGTCAGGCCATGTGGAGGCCGTCGCGCTTCTGGAACGGTAGACGCTACTTCTTGCGTGCCAGAAACGCCTCGAACGCGGCACGCGCTTCCGGGGAGGAAAGGCGTTCACCGAACAGGGCCGATTCCTCTTCGATGCGGGCCGTGACAGCGTCCCGCTGGCCCCTGCGCAGCAAATCCCGAGCAATCTGCATGGCCTGTGGCGGTTTGGACGCGATGTCGGCCGCAGCCGCCAGGGTTGCGCTCTCGATGGCTTCGACGGCGACGACCTTGTAGATCAGCCCTGCATCGAGAGCCTCCTCGGCCGAGAAGCCCACTCCTGAGGCAAGCAGCGCAAAGGCCCGCTGATGCCCCATCGTCATCGGACCAAGCAGGCTCGAGCCCGCTTCCGGCAGAAGGCCAAGGTCGACGAAGGGCGTGCGGAACAGGGAGCGCGGCGTGGCGAAGGTCAGGTCGCAGTGGAAATGCATCGTCGTGCCGATGCCGATCGCCAGGCCGTCGACACCGGCGAGCATTGGCTTCTTGACCAGCGCCATCCGCTTGAGGAAATGGTTGACATGGCCATCCCCCATGCGACCGTGGATGGCGTAACTCAGGAAATCCTGCATGTCGTTGCCGGCGGTGAAGCATTCCGGCGTTCCAAGAAACACATGGGCCCTGACGGCACCATCGGCGTCACCTGTATCCAGCGCCTCAACCATTGTGGCGTACATTGCCTGGGTGAAGGCATTCTTCTTTTCCGGTCGGTTGAACCGGATCACCTGAACCGCACCCTCATACTCGGCAGGGCGTTCGACAAGAATATGGTCGCTCACCGACATCTCCTCGGTATTCTGCAATTGGATCAGCCGGCAAGCGCCGCGCGGGCGCTCAGCAGGCTCTCGGAACCGTTGACGACGGCCTCGCGCAGCGAGGATGTCTCGCCGATCAGGTTCTCGGCACAGAAACGGCAGAGCGCGACCCGCCCTTCATCCCCGCCGTCGCCTGTTTCAACAAGCGCACCCTTGGCGAGATAAACGGCACCGGCCGTCAGGCCGAACAGTCGCTGATAGGGTGTTGCCCCGGCCAGCGCTTCGCTGATCTTGCCCGCCTGCAGGGCCTGAAGTTGCCATTCGGTCGCAGTTTCGAGGTCGGCCAGCGCCGCATCGAGGCAGGCCGCTGTTGTGCCGAAGGCCGGATTGTTGCGTCGCGCGACCTCGGCCGCGATTTCCTTCAATTCGGCGATGTAGCCGGCAACGTGTTCGCCACCCGATTGCGGCAATTTGCGCGTGACCAGGTCGATCGCCTGAATGCCGTTGGTGCCTTCGTAGATCGGCGCGATGCGCGCGTCGCGCAACAGGCTCGCAGCGCCAGTCTCCTCGACGAAGCCCATGCCACCGTGCACCTGCACCCCGATCGACGCCATGTCGACACCGATATCGGTCGAAAACGCCTTGGCGATCGGTGTCAGCAGATTGGCGCGTTCGCGCCAGTGCTGGCTGGCGGCCTCGTCGCCGCGCGCCTCCGCATTGTGGGCCATGTCAAGCGCATGGGCACAGCAATAGGCAATTGACCGCGATGCCTGGGCCATGGCCTTCATGGTCAGCAGGTTTCGCTGGATATCGGGATGCTCGATGATCGGACTCATGCCTTGACCGGTCCAGCCGGGCGCCCTGCCCTGCGTGCGCTCGTTGGCGTAAGCAAGTGCTTTCTGATAGGCCGCGTCGGCAATTGCCACGCCCTGAATACCAACCACCAGGCGGGCATTGTTCATCATCGTGAACATGCAGGCCAGGCCGCGGTTTTCCTCGCCGATCAGCCAACCGACGGCACCCGGACCTTCACCGAACTTGCCGTCGCCATAGATCATGGTGCAGGTGGGCGAGCCGTGGATGCCGAGCTTGTGTTCAACGCTGTGGCAGAACACATCATTGCGTTCACCAAGGCTGCCGTCGTCGTTGACCAGGAATTTCGGCACCAGGAAAAGCGATATGCCTCTCGTTCCGGCAGGCGCGTCAGGGAGCCGCGCGAGCACGAGATGGATGATGTTGTCGGCAAAATCGTGCTCACCATAGGTAATGAAGATCTTCTGGCCGAAGATGCGATAGGTACCGTCGCCCAAAGGCTCCGCGCGAGTCTTCAGTGCGTTGAGGTCGGAACCGGCCTGCGGCTCCGTCAGGTTCATCGTGCCGGTCCACTCGCCGGAGATCAATTTCGCCAGGTAGCGCTCCTTGAGCGCATCGGATGCGTGCTTCTCGACCGCTTCGACCGCCCCCATGGTCAGCAACGAGCACAGGCTGAAGGCCATCGAACTGGCGTTCCACATCTCGTTGGCAGCGACCGAGAGCATGATCGGCAGACCTTGCCCGCCGTAATCCGGTGTGCCGGTGAGGCTGTTCCAACCACCTTCTGCCCAGTTCTTGTAGAGCTCGCTCCAACCTTCCGGCGTGCTAACCACACCGTCTGCCACGGGCGTGCCGGCTTCGCCGTTGCCGCCGAGGGGGGCGATTTCCTCTGAAGCGAACCGCCCTGCTTCCGTCAGGATCGCATCGACCAGATCCTCCGAGAGGTCGCCCAGAGTGCCATCGTCAAGCGCGGCCTGCAGGCCGGCGACATGTTTGAGCGTGAAGGCGATATCTTCGACCGGAGCCCTGTACATGGTTCTACACTCCCCAAATTCCGCATCAAATGCTGGCTGTCGGGGCTGAAAAGAGCGCCCGATATCGGCTCAACGGCCTAAGTTATTTTTACGTAAACGTCAAACATTATCCCACAGCGACTTCATCGCGCGCGGCGTTGAGCGGTGTGTTGAAGCCTGCTATCAGCGAAGCGCAAACGGAAACTTTGATGACTGTCCTTTCCATCGGTTCAAATGAAGATAATGCGCTCGAACAAGCGTGCGATGTGCTGACCCGAGGCGGTCTTATCGCCCTGCCGACCGAGACGGTTTACGGACTGGCCGCCGATGCGACCAACGGTCAGGCCGTCGCGCGCATTTTCGAGGCCAAGGGACGTCCTCATTTCAACCCCTTGATCTGCCACATCAGCAGCGTTGCCATGGCCAGGCGCTATGTGCAATTCGATGACTTGGCCCTGCACCTTGCCGAGACCTTTTGGCCCGGGCCGCTGACTCTGGTGCTCCCGGCCGTCGAGAACACGGCTGTCCACGCTTTGACCCGCGCCGGCCTCGACACGCTGGCCGTGCGAATGCCAGGCGGCTTCGCCCGACGGCTGATCGAACGCTACGATCGCCCCCTCGCCGCGCCCAGCGCCAACACGTCAGGCCGCATCAGTGCAACCCGCGCCGAACACGTCGCGGCCGATCTTGGTGACCGGGTCGATCTTATCCTGGATGGCGGAGCGGCGGAAATCGGTCTTGAATCGACGATCTTGAAACCACATTCCGGGGGTATCGAGCTGCTGCGGCCAGGAGGTCTGGCGGTCGAGACGATCGAGAACGAGACGGGCTTAACAGTTGCTAGAAGGCAATCCGGCGCGGCGGCGATTGAGGCACCCGGCATGCTCCGGTCTCATTACGCGCCACAAAAACCGCTGCGCATGGATGCTGACCGCGTCGTTGAAGGCGACGCCGTCATCACCTTTGCAGGACACAGACTGCGGGATCACCAAAAGGCCGTCGTTACACTGGATCTCAGCCCAACCGGCGACCTACGCGAGGCGGCCGCTAACCTTTTTGATCACCTGCAGCGCGTTGACGCGTCGGCTGCTACAACAATCGCTGTGGCTTCGGTACCGAAAACCGGACTCGGTGAAGCCATCAACGACAGACTGGCCCGGGCAGCGGCGCCGGCAGAGGAACAGGAGCCACCACGACCATGACCGATTCCGCATTGCTCGACCGTTTCGCCGCCATCGTCGGTGATCAAAACGCGCTGCGTGATCCAACGGACATCGATCCGTATCTACAGGACCCCCGCGGCCTGTTCCACGGCACGGCGCCGGTGGTGCTCAGACCGGCCAACGCCGAAGAGGTCTCGCAAATTCTGGCCCTGGCGACGGAAACCGGAACGTCGATCGTGCCGCAAGCAGGCAACACCGGACACACCGGAGGCCAGGTTCCCCTGGATGGCCAAAGTCAGGTTATCGTGTCGGTGTCCCGGATCAACCGGATCAGAGACGTCGATCTCGATGGCAACACCATGACTGTCGAGGCGGGCTGTATTCTTGCGAACGTGCAACAGGCGGCCCATGACGCAAATCGCCTGTTTCCGCTCTCGCTGGGCTCGGAAGGCAGTTGCGAAATCGGCGGCAATCTTGGCAGCAATGCCGGCGGAACGGCCGTTTTGGCCTATGGCAACATGCGTCATCTCTGCCTTGGGCTGGAAGTCGTTCTGCCGACGGGTGAAATCTGGAACGGATTGCGCAGCCTGAAAAAGGACAATACGGGCTACGATTTGCGTGACCTGTTCATCGGCGCGGAAGGAACGTTGGGCATTATAACGGCCGCGGTTCTAAAGCTTTTCCCGCGCCCCGCCGGCAAACAGGTTGCGATTGCCGGCCTGAAAGACCCGACCCGGGCTCTCACCTTGTTCGGGATGGCCGTCGATCGGTGCGGTTCTTCACTGACCGGGTTCGAGTTGATGCCTCGCATCGGCATGGAATTCACCACCGCCCACATACCCGGCAACCGCGAGCCATTGACCGAACCGCATCCCTGGTACGTTCTGATCGACATTTCGTCAGGCCAATCCGAAGAAGCAGCGCGCCAGTTGATGGAATCGCTGCTTGAATCCGCTTTTGAGGCCGAATTGGTCGATGACGCGGTCATCGCGCAGTCCGACAGCCAATGCGATGCGTTCTGGAAACTTCGAGAGGAAATGTCCGCGGCACAAAAGCCTGAAGGCGCCTCAATCAAACATGATGTGTCCGTGCCGGTTTCCAGCATACCCGCATTCATGACGAAAGCCGATCAAGCCGTCCTGGAAGCCATGCCGGACGCACGTATCGTCGCGTTCGGGCATATGGGCGACGGCAACATCCACTATAATATCTCCCAGCCGCTGGGCGCTTCGACCGAAGCGTTCAAAGCACGGCGCGAGGAAATCAACGCGATTGTCTATGACATCGCCCTCTCCTTCGGCGGATCCATCTCGGCCGAGCACGGGATTGGACAGCTCAAGCGCGACCTTCTGGCCGAAATCCGTCCGCCCATCGAAATCGATCTGATGCGCCGAATCAAAGGCGCCTTCGATCCGGCGCATATCATGAACCCCGGCAAGGTCGTCGGCATGAGCTGACGCTGAGCCGGCAAAAAGGTTGCATACACGTTAAATGCACAACGCGCTGGTTGCCTTTTGCTAACCATCCGAAAAGGCAGCTTTTTTTTAACCGTACATGTTAAAGCAACGCCACATCAATTGGCCTATTCTCCGGGCAGCAAGAGGACAAAAGTCCCGCTCCGAAATTGACGTTTCGGCTCTCAGGAGAGACAGAGGCACAGATGACGAACACGTTGCGCAAACCCGCTTGGGCGGGTGCCCAATTGCGGCTCGATCCGGGACGGTTCCCACAGCAGGTCAGTTACGCATCGAGACAGGACCGTGACGGCGTCACATTCACGCTCGACCGACGCGGAGCGGTGCTGCGCAAGGTTCTTCCACAAAGCGGATTGCCGCTTTCGGTCGCGCTTCCGGTGCGCGCCTTCAAGGGAATTGCAGCAAGGGCGATGGACCACGGCGACGGCACGCTGACGGTTACCCTGGAGTTGCACCACGAAGACAGCGAGCTCTGTGTTCCGCTGCTGGTGGCGCACGATCTGACCGATATTGCAGCAGACTGGAATGCCTGGTCTGAGGTCTATGGACTGCCGATGCTGATGATCGAAGCGGACGGCAGTGCGACACCGCTGGACGAGCAGCTTGGCCCGATCAAGACCGCTTCCACAAAGCCGCGGCGCCGGCATTCGTTCTTTGCCGGCCGACGCCCGCGCTTCCTGGTTCGTCGCAGCAACGGCAAGCTCGGTGTCCGCATGGTCGTGTGTGGCGAAGAAATCATCGCCCGTAACTAGACCGCCACCATTCAATCACTGATCGGAACCGGAGGGTCGACGCCCCCCGGTTCTTTGCGTTATGCCTTGACGACCAGCATTCGGTCGCGGGGCAACGGATGAGCGGACACACCAGACTATGCATCGCCACGCTGATGATAACCGCGTTTATCATCGGTACCGACTTCACCGGCGCGTTGCTGCTGGTGTCGGCGATCGAAAGCGAGTTCTCCGCCAACATCACGACCACCCAATGGGTGCTCAACATCTATGCCATGACCTTTGCCATGTTCATGGTGTCCGGCGGGCGCCTCGGCGACATGCATGGCCGCAAGCGTCTGATGCTGGCCGGCCTCGTCATCTTCGTGGCCGCGGCCGCGGCATGTCAGTTCGCGCCGACCATCGGATGGCTGATCGGCGCCAGGGCCGTGCAGGGTGTCGGTGCAGCGATTATCTGGCCCTGCCTGCTCGCCTTTGGTTCTTCCATCGTCAAGGAGGACGAGCGAGGCTTTGTGATGGGTCTCATTCTTGCCGGAGTCACCTGCGGCAACGTCGCCGGACCGCTGCTCGGCGGCCTTGTCGTCTATATCGGTGACTGGCGGCACTTCTTCCTGGTCAACGTCGTCGTCGCGACCCTGTCATTCGTGCTTGTGTGGCGCATTCTGCCGCGTGAGGCGCCGACCGGCAAAGACGAGCGGATAGATTATGCCGGGATGTTCGTATTGTCGGCGGCCATTCTGGTGCTGCTGTACAGCCTGGATGTCGGTGCCGATTGGGGATGGACCTCACCGCCACTCCTGGGATTGTTGGGGCTCTGCGTTCTGCTTTTCGTTGCCTTCCCGCTGGTGGAACTGCGTGTTGTTGACCCCCTCGTGCCACTGCCGCTGATGCGCAATCGTCAGTTTCTTCTGACCCTGTCGACCAATGCGTTGATCGTGCCGACGTTTTTCATCGCCTTTCTGTATTTCCCGCAGTTCATGAACAAGACGATGGGTTGGTCGGTGCTGCAGGCCTCCTTCGGCATGCTGCCACTGATGGTCCCACTGACCGTCGGGTCGATCATCTCCGGCAACTATTATCAGACCTTCGGCCCCAAGAAGCTGCTCTTTGCCGGTTACCTGCTCAACGGACTGGCAGCCCTCTGGTGCGTCTTCCTGGTGCCCTCCTGGGGCTATTTCGCTATTTTGCCTGCAATGGTGCTGATCGGTCTCGGAGCGCCGCTGGCCGTGGGTCCATCCGGAACCGCCGTCGTCAGTGCCGTTGCGCCGGAACGCGCCGGTCTTGCTGGTGGATTGTCCTTCATGATGCATCTGAGCTATGGCGCTATCGGCGTCGCAGGAGCGACGGCGATCATGTACAGCACCAGCGTCACGTCACTCAAATCAGGTCTTGAGAAGCTCGGCATATCCATGTCGGCCGCCGATCAGGCTACGATCAACACGGGCGCGGCAAACTCCGAGGCCGCGCGGTCCATTCTGGCGCGTTTTGGCACCGAGGACGCCGAAAAAATCCGCACGCTTTTGATCGACGCCTTTGCCAACGGAATGAGCAGTGCCTATTGGATCGCGCTGATTTCGGTGGCTATCGGTCTCTTGGTGATCTGGGCGATCGATGAGTCGAAACTTCACGACGCCGACACCTGAGGCTTACCCGCCGGTACGGACAAATCCACCGGCCAGTTCAAAGTAAACTGGGGTCATGCCGGCCATTTCCTGTTTCAGCGGCTCGTTCGGTGATCCGTAGATCGACATTCGCGTCGGCGTGACCAGTTTCATAAGGCGCTCTGCAAAGTTTGCGTTGAACGACGCAAGATGGATCAGGGCCGCTTCGGAGCTCTCATAGCGTTCGTAAAGATTGCCGGTCGATCCGTCTTCGCTGATCGACCAAAGATAGTTGAGCGTGCCGGGTTCATTGGCTTCGGCGCGATCGGACATTTCACCGATCAGCGTCTTCAATTCATTCAACCGGCCGTGTTCGATCTTCGTTTCAAGCAGCCAACTCACTTCGGTGGACATGTTCGCAACCTCCTGATCTGTTTCGGCCCGGCTTTGAACCGTGGCCAGGACTTGCAAAAGGTTACGCCAACAAAATGCCAGGTTGCAATCAGATGCTGTTGATGACGATGCCGAGGCACAGGCTGAGGAACACCATCCAGCCCACCTTGTGGTTCGATTTGAACAGCGCCAGGCACTGATCGGCATCGTTGATATCGGCAATGATGATCTGACGCGCCAGCATCCCGGCGGCGATCGCCAGTCCGACAAAAACCGGCCAGGGGCAGCCGGCCAGCCAAGCGGCAATGCCAACAAAAAGGGCGGCGAGCGCGTAGATGCCGGTCAGCCAGGGCTTGGTGTTTTCACCGAAGAGACGTGCGGTCGAACGCACGCCGACGAGCGCGTCATCTTCCTTGTCCTGATGCGCATAGAGCGTGTCGTAGCCGATGGTCCAAAGCACCGCGCCGGCGTAGAGCCATAGCGGTGCCGCACTCAGGCTTCCGAACGTCGCCGCCCATCCCATCAGTGCGCCCCAGGAAAAAGCAAATCCAAGAAAGAGTTGAGGCCAGTCGGTGAAGCGCTTTGCGAACGGGTAGATCGCCACTACAGCCAGTGAACAGACCCCCAGCACGATGGAAAACCCGTTGAACTGCAACAGCACAAGCAGGCCGATCAGCGACTGGGTCACCATGAACAGCTTGGCCTGATTGCGGCTGATGCTGCCCGACGGCAGCGGTCGCGAACGGGTGCGCGCAACCTGCATGTCGATGTCATGGTCGACCAAGTCGTTGTAGGTACATCCCGCGCCACGCATCATGATGGCGCCGACAGTGAACAGTGCCAGATGATAGACGAATGTGACAATGTCGACCGGACCGCTGAGCGCCACCACGTTGGCAGCCAGTGCCGTCGACCACAGACACGGCCACAGAAGCAGTTGCCAACCGATCGGACGGTCCCAACGGGCCAATTGAGCATGCGGCCAGAGCGCCGGCGGCAGAAACCGGTAGACCCAGTTATCGGAGGGTGCGTCGATCACGCGGCCAGGTTCGGCTTTTTCAGACTGCATGGCGCCTTGGTGACAGGGTGAGCTGGGGAAAGTCAAGGCCGCTGTTTGACGCACCGTCCATGCATGTTAGATGGAGCAAATCCAGGGAGTTTTGCCGAAATGAACGTGCTCTTGATCGGTTCCGGTGGGCGGGAACATGCGCTGGCTTGGAAGATCGCCGCCTCCCCGCTGCTCAGCGACTTTTACTGCATTCCCGGCAACCCCGGGATCGCCGAACATGCGACCTGTCTCAACCTCGACGTGGCTGACCACCCTGCAGTGGTTGAGTTTTGCCGCGACAAGGAGATCGCGCTCGTGGTTGTCGGACCGGAGGCGCCGCTGGTGGCTGGCCTCGCTGACGATCTCGACGAGGCCGGCATCCCCGTATTCGGACCCGGGGCACAGGCCGCTCAACTGGAAGGCTCGAAAGGCTTCACCAAGGACCTTTGCGACCGCTACGGCATTCCGACCGGCGCTTACATGCGTTTGAACAACGCCCCAAAGGCGAAGGCCTACGCCAGGCAAATGGGCGCACCCATTGTTATCAAGGCCGACGGGCTTGCGGCTGGCAAAGGCGTGACCGTCGCACATACTCTTGAAGAGGCATTTGCGGCCATCGATGACTGTTTCGAAGGTGCCTTTGGTGAGGCCGGCGCCGAAGTCGTGGTCGAGGAATTTCTGGAGGGCGAAGAGGCCAGTTTCTTTTGTCTGTGCGACGGAACCAACGCGCTTCCGCTGACAACGGCACAGGACCACAAGGCCGTCGGCGACGGCGACACGGGTCCCAATACCGGTGGCATGGGCGCCTACTCGCCTGCCCCGGTGATGACCGATGCAATGGTCGAGCGGACCATGACGGAAATCATCGAACCGACGCTGAAAGGCATGGCCGACCTGGGGACCCCGTTCAAGGGAGTTCTCTATGCGGGCCTGATGATCACTGCCAGCGGCCCGCAGCTCATCGAATACAACGTGCGCTTCGGCGATCCAGAGTGTCAACCGATGATGATGCGGTTGAAGGACGACATCCTCATGCTGATGAAAGCCGCCGTTGACGGGATGCTCTGGACCATGAGCGCTCGCTGGTACGATGAGACGGCGCTTTGCGTGGTCATGGCTACCAATGGCTATCCGGGAGACTACAAGAAAGGCTCTCCCATCAATCACCTCGACAGCGCATCGGCCGACGAAAATGTCGAGATTTTCCACGCCGGCACGGCGTTGGCTGATGGACAGCTGGTTGCCAATGGCGGCAGGGTTCTGGGTGTAACCGCGCTCGGGGGTTCGGTGCGCGAAGCCCAGAACAAAGCCTATTCGGCTGTCGACAAGATCGACTGGGATGACGGTTTCTGTCGCTGGGATATCGGCTGGCGGGCTTTGGCACACGAGTCGTAGCGGGCGGCGGATTTGGTTCACAACCCTTAACGCCGCGTTAACCACCCCTGCATACCGGAAAAAAACTCTTCTTCGCTATGGTTCAAGCAACAGCTTGGGAGAGCGAGATGAAACGCCGTATCCTTTTGACCTCCGTCATCGCCATTGCAGCCGGTCCGGTTCTGGCCGGAGATTCCGTTTTGACCTTCAAGAGTCTGAACACCGATGCCGACAGCGTCACGACATTCAACTGTTCGGATTGCCCGCCGCTGAAGGTGAAGGAGATGGGACCCGATGTTCACGGCGTGGAGGTTGAGGAGACCATTATCGGCGGCGAGAAAAAGATCGTGCAGACGGACAACCTGATGGGCGGCAGCGCTGTCCGTTACGTCAAGTCGTCACCAAGCAATCCGCATTCTGCCGGCGAAATGATCGCCCACACTGATGGTGGAACCAGCGTGACGGTCGGCCATGAAGGAACCATCCACATCCGACCTGGCCAGCAGCCGGTGACCGCCAATGCCGGCAACGAGGTCACCTATAGTGGCGGCGGCGAGTTTAATGTCGAAGAAGTCTCACCAAGGCCCCTTGAGGACGATGGCGTCGACGACAATTCACGCACCTCGTCGGTCAACATGACCGATGCTCAGCATGATGTGGAAGGTGGCGAAGCCACGCCCAGCAGCCGCATCGAAAACGGCACGGAAATCCTCGAACTGCGCCCGACGCACTGAGCCCGCCGCGTTAAGCGGGCCAGGGATCGCGCCAGGCTTCGATTTCGCTCATCTGTTTGGCCCAGCGTTGGATTTCCGGATAATCCTCTAGCGGCAACCCGGCTTCTTCGGCCAGCGGCAGGAAGGTCGCAACGCCGAAATCGGCGATCGTCAACCGGCCACCAACGAGAAAATCCCGGCCCTTGAGCTGCTGATTGAGCACATCCGCGAACTGTCGGAAATAGCCCATCGCGTCCTCCACTTCGGCCTGGTCCGGATCACCGGCTCCGATGACACCCTTGAAGTAGTTCTGGAACCAGATGCGGCCGGCATGGCGAGAAAAATGCGCAGTATCCCAATTCAGCCATTTCAGTACTTCGATCTGCTGAAGCGGATCTGACGGCCACAGATCCGACCCGGCTTTCTGCGCCAGATAAGCCATGATTGCATGCGCTTCCCAGAGGCGCACGTCGCCATCTTCGAGCGCGGGTGTCTTGCCGTTTGGATTGACGGCCAGAAAGTCCGGCTGCTTGTGCTCACCGCGACCAAGATTGACCTGCACAAATTCGACCGGCAGGCCCAGGTATTTGGCGACCGCGCATGCCTTGCGTGGATTCGGGGTCTGCGAATAGTAGATTTTCATCGGCTCCTCCCGCTGTTTCCTTTCCGAAAACAGACTGAGCCGAATTCATGGCAGAGGCAAGAACCCCAAATCCGATAGTGGATTCACCCGCTGATGCGCGAAAAGTCGGCCACCGTCTCCGTGGCAGCTCGAATGCGACGCATCAGAGCCAGGCGGTTGCCGCGAACGGCGGCGTCGTCGACATTGACCAGAACCGTGTCGAAGAACGCATCAACGGGACCGCGTAAGTGGCCCAGTGCACGCATCGCCGAGGGAAAATCCTCCCGCCGGACTGCCGCCGATGCTTCACCTTCCGCCATTTCGAGGGCACCGAAAAGGTCGCGCTCGGCCTGTTCGCGCATCAGGACGGGATCGACATTATCCGCGATCTCGGTCTGCTTCTTCTCCTCGGCAGCGACGATGTTGGCAGCGCGTTTGGCACCGGCCAGCAAATTCTGACCGTCTTCGCTGTCCAGCAAGGCGCCGAGCGCCTCGACCCGCTTGACCACCATCAATAAGTCGTCGGAATCTGGTGAGATCACCGCGTCGATCAGATCGTGGCGCGCTCCCTGGTCACGCAAATAGACTTTGAGACGGTCGTGGAAGAAGGACAGCAAATCCGCTGACACACCAATTTCAGACAATGACAGACGGATGTCGTTTTCCAGCACGAGCCGGATGACACCAAGTGCTGCCCGCCGGAGCGCGAACGGGTCCTTCGAACCCGTCGGCTTCTCGTCGATCGCCCAAAATCCGATGAGCGTATCAAGCTTATCGGCCAGCGCGACGACGATGGAAACTGGATCGTTCGGGACATCATCCGACGGTCCCTGGGGTTTATAGTGTTCTTCGAGTGCGGCAGCGACGCTATCCGATTCACCCTGGAGCAGCGCGTATTTGCGGCCCATCGCGCCCTGCAATTCGGGAAACTCGCCGACCGCTTCCGTCGTCAGATCGGCCTTTGCCAGTATCGACGCGCGGTCGACGGCTGCAGCCAGCGCCTTCGGGTCGTCAGCGAACGACGACTGTCCCGCCACAAGCGGAGCAAGACGGGCCGCCAATTCGCGGATACGCGTCACCCGTGCACCCTGGGTTCCAAGCTTCGCGTGGAAGGTGACATCCAGCGCATCGAGCTTCGCCATTCGCTGGTCGAGTGGCTTCGCCAGGTCGAGCCCGAATTTATCGGCAGACGTTTCAAGCCCGCCCAGATCAGGCAAGTTCGCCTGATCGGTCTTCCAGAAATGCAGGGCATCCGCCAGACGCGCCCGAACCACCTTGCCGTTCCCGCGGGTTATCTCAGCCCCGCCGTCACTGGCTTCGACATTGGCGGTAATCACGAAGCGATTGGTGAGGTCGGCCCCACCGTCTTGCGATCGCAGCACGAAGCACTTCTGGTTTTCCTTGATCGTCAGACGGATGACTTCCGGCGGGATCGAAAGAAAATCGGCGTCGAACTCGCCCAGCAGCACGACCGGCCATTCCACCAGCCCGGCCACTTCTTCAAGCAGGCCCTCGTCCTCAACCAGTTCAAGTCCCTGGGCAAAGGCGAGGTTGAGAGCATCGGTCTTGATGATTTCCTTGCGCCGTTCCGCATCGAGCACCACTTTGGCCCGCTCCAGCTGTTCAACGTAATCGTCGAAGCGGCGCACGGTGATCGGGTCGGGCGCGTGGAAACGGTGGCCATAGGTGATGTTGCCGGAGCGCACGCCACCGACCTCGAATTCCACCACAACCGGTTCTTCCGTTTCCGGACCGAATGTGCAGACGATGGATTGCAATGGCCGCACCCAGCGCAACGCACCGGGCGTTTCGGACGCGCGGCCCCAGCGCATCGATTTCGGCCAGGGAAAGTTGCGGATCACAGCCGGAACGGTCTCGGCAATGATTTCCTCCGCGGCACGGCCGGGTTTCTCAATGACGGCAACGTAGAAATCGCCCTTTTTGGGATCCGTCCTGACCTCCGCGTCATTGACGGACGCCAGTCCTGCCCCTCTGAGAAAACCGGCGACGGCTTTTTCCGGAGCGTCTGTGCGTGGTCCCTTGCGCTCTTCGCGTACATCAGCTGATCGAGCGCTCAGGCCACGGATGTCCAGCGTCAGACGGCGCGGCGTCCAATAGTCGCGAACAGCCTCGTAGGTCAGGCCAGCGTCGACCAGGCCGTCGGTCACCAGCTTTTTCAGGTCGCCGGCCGCTTTGCGCTGCATGCGGGCGGGGATTTCTTCAGATCGGAGTTCGAGCAACAGGTCGGGCATGGTTCGTCACATGGTCTGTCGGGCTTGGTGTCAGGCGTCAGCCGCCGCTTGAATTGCCGCCGGCGTCGGTCTGTAGAAACGCTTCACCGCACATCTTCGAGAGATTGCGCACCCGCAGAATGTAGCTCTGACGTTCGGTGACCGAAATCACGCCCCGCGCGTCGAGCAGGTTGAAGACGTGGGAAGCCTTGATGCACTGGTCATAGGCCGGCAGCACGCATTTGTGCACTGAAGACGGATCGTCCACGGCACCCATTTCCAGAAGTGCTTTGCATTCCGCTTCGGCATCGTCGAAATGGCGCAGGAGCACTGCCGTGTCAGCGTATTCGAAATTGTGGCGTGAGTATTCCTGTTCCGCCTGCAGGAAGACGTCGCCATAGGTAACCTTGCCGTTTTCACGGCCATTGAAATTCAGATCGTAGACGTTGTCGACGCCCTGAACATACATGGCGAGCCGCTCAAGCCCGTAGGTGAGCTCACCGGCAACCGGCGCGCACTCGATACCGCAGACCTGCTGGAAATAGGTGAACTGCGAAACCTCCATGCCGTCGCACCAGCATTCCCAACCAAGACCCCAGGCGCCGAGGGTCGGGCTCTCCCAGTCGTCCTCGACGAAGCGAATGTCGTGCAGCAGCGGATCGATACCAATCGCTCTCAGCGATCCCAGGTAAAGGTCCTGCAGATCAGGCGGCGATGGCTTCAGCAGCACCTGATACTGGTAGTAATGCTGCAGACGGTTGGGGTTTTCGCCGTAACGCCCATCGGTTGGCCGCCGTGACGGCTGCACATAGGCAGCGTTCCAGGGACGTGGTCCCAGCGACCGCAATGTTGTTGCCGGGTGGAAGGTGCCGGCACCGACTTCCATGTCGTAAGGCTGCAGGATGACACAGCCATAGTCAGCCCAGTATTCATGCAGGGCAAGGATCAGACCCTGAAACGATCGGGTCGGATGCATGTGTGGCGGCAGCGTGCGCTCAGCGGCAGTCATTTTGGTGTCCGGAACGAAAAGAAAATGCGCCGGACAGGTGCCACGGGCGCTGTGTCGGGTCAAGGGTCACAGCGCGCGATAGCGGCAATTTGGAGGTTCAGGTCGTGTCGTCCTTGCGTTCGACCCGGTATTCGCCGGTTTTCGGATCTTCCACCAGAGTGCCGGCGGCGCCGGTTTCGGCTTCCTTTTCGGCGCGCCGAACCGATTTGCTTACCCGTTCGGCTTCCTTCAAGAAACGCTTGTAACCAAGCCATCCGACGATGCCGACTCCGACCAGCAGTAACACTTGCGCCATTCAGGCACCCTCCCCGAGTCTCGGATCAAAGGCCGTAACGGCCCCATAATGCGCGTTCCTCGGCTGCTTCGACAAGTCCGGAAGCCGTCTCGGCGGCAAACCGACTGGCGAGACCTCCGGCCGCGGCTCCCGGGGTGCGTCGCCCGAACAGGCCGCGCGGCGAGGTGATCAGCCGCATGCGGGTCTTGTCACCGAACCGCTCCTTGAGAACCGATCGCATATCACCCAAGCCGTCGACAAGGCCGAGTTCCAATCCCTTCACACCGGACCAGAACATGCCGGTAAACAGGTCGTCATTATCGGCCAATTTGTCTCCGCGCCGTTCCTTGACGAGCTCGATGAAGGTTTCGTGCACCTCAAGTTGCAGGGCCTTGAGATGATCGACATCGGCCTTTTTCTCCGCTTGAAACGGATCGAGTGTGACCTTGTTCTTGCCCGCCGTGTAGACACGGCGCTGCACGCCGATTTTCTTCAACAGGTCAGGAAATCCGAACCCGGCGGCAACGACCCCGATCGAACCGACAATGGAGGACGGATCGGCGATGATCTCATCACCGGCGCAGGCGATCATGTAGCCGCCCGACGCCGCCAGATCCTCGACGAAGATCAGGACCTGTTTGTCCTTTTCCTTGGCGAGGTCGCGGATGCGTCGAAAGATCAGCCGCGACTGCACAGCAGACCCGCCTGGAGAATTGATTGAGATGGCCACCGCCGGGGCTCGCTTGTCGGCGAATGCCTTGTTGAGCAACGGGGATACCGAGGCCAGGCTAAGTGTCGGGCGAAATTGCGAACCACCCGACATGATCATGCCCTGTAGCTGGATCACCGGGATCGTCACCTCTTTCCTACGCAGTCGTCTGGGAAGAAGTGAGTGGTAAAACGCCATGTTTGCTGCCTCTGGTGAGAAGTTTCTGCCAGCAGATGTATGTATTTCGGCCGCAAACACAATGGCCGGGTGCGCGGCTAGCGCCGAATATAGGCGCGGCCGTTGTTCAGGTCGTCGACAACGGGCGAAAAGGCCCGCTCCCCGGCTTCGTGCACATGGAGTGGAGGGCGCAAGGTGAGGCGTGCGCGACTGCCTTTGATCCCGGTCACCAACAACCGAAACGCATCTTCGCCGGGCCGGGCATGAACCGGCGTGAGATGGAGGCCGCCAAAGCGGTTGCGGCAGGCCTCGAGAATTTGTGACAGCGATTGCGGACGCGCAATCAGCGACATCTGGCCGCCGGGACGCAATACGGCGCCAGCCGTGCGAACCCAGTCGGGAAACACCCGCCCATCCATCGCATGCGCCTCGGCCTTCAACGGATCCGGCGTCCGGCGATCGGCACCGTCGTTGAAAGGAGGGTTCATGATGACATGATCGAAAGTATCGTCTGCCAGGCCGGCGGAGACACGTGCGGCACCGGAAAGCGTCACGTCTGCCTGGAGGACATCGATCCGTCCGGCAAACGCCGCATTCTGCTCAAGATCAACGGTGCGACGTGCAAACTCTGCCATGACCTCAGAGCGTTCCACCAGCGTGATGTTCAGCCTCGGGACACGGCTCGCCACGGCGAGGCCAGCTGCCCCCGATCCCGCACCGAAGTCAGCCAGCCGGCCGGTTGCGCCATCCTTCACCAGGGCAGCCAGAAGCATCGGGTCCAATCCCGCCCTGTGCCCCTTGCCTTTCGGTTGAACCAGGTGGAACCCGCCGCGGTGAAACGCGTCGATGGTTGCGTCAGGCAGGTCCTGGCCGCTCATCAATCTCGATGCCGCAGTTCGGCGCCGAGACCGGCTCCTTCGACAAGCCTGCGGGCTTCTTCTATGCGTTCGGAATCAACCATGAGCCTGCGGGACAGCGCATTGATGGAGCCGTCCATGACGCTCATATTCTCGTCGGCGACGAAATGCTGGATGCCGGCTTCCTTGAGCAGTGTGCCGACGAAGGAAAGCGTCACGACATTGTTGGTTCTGATCAGTTCTTCCATCGTAGTGATGGCCTTTTCGACAAGCAGACATTGGGCCGAATTCCAGTCCGCCTTATATAGGCAAATTCTTGCTGCGACACCCATCCGCGACCACCCACGCGGATTTGATCCATTGGCAAGGCGGTGCGTCGATTCATCACTTGTCGCCGCACCAGCCAGTTTCTATGGTTAAGAAAGGGCAACAGGAGTGAGTGAATTGGGCGTCGTTATCCCTTTAGAGGACAAAGTTACCGCCGCGTCGGTCAAGCCGCTGGTTGATCTGACGCGACCGGACATGGAGCGCGTCAACCAGCTCATTTTGTCCAAGGCGGGTTCGGACGTCGAAATGATACCTGAGGTCGCCAACCACCTGATTTCGTCGGGCGGGAAGCGACTCCGACCGATGCTGACGCTCGCTGCCGCCGGAATGTTCGGTTACCAGGGCGATGGCCATGTCAAACTGGCGACCAGCGTCGAATTCATGCACACCGCGACTTTGCTGCACGACGATGTTGTCGATGAAAGCGATCTGCGGCGTGGCAAATCGACAGCACGCATGATTTGGGGCAACCAGGCCAGTGTCCTGGTTGGAGACTTTCTCCTGGGTCAGGCCTTCAAGATGATGGTCGAGGTTGGGTCGCTTGACGCGCTTGACGTTCTATCCGACGCGGCGGCCGTGATTGCCGAGGGCGAAGTGCTGCAGCTTTCGGTGGCCAAGAACATGGAAACCACCGAAGACGACTACATGGCCGTCATTCGCGCCAAGACCGCAGCACTCTTCTCTGCCGCGGCAGAAGTCGGCCCGATCATTGCCGGTGCCGGAAAAGCCGAGCGCGACGCGCTGCGGTCCTACGGCACCAATCTTGGTCTCGCCTTCCAACTCGTGGATGATGCGCTGGACTATGGCGGCAAAGCCCAGGAACTGGGCAAGAATGTCGGTGATGATTTTCGCGAAGGAAAGATCACGCTGCCCGTGGTGCTGGCCTATCGCCGCGGCAGCGACGAAGACAGAAGCTTCTGGCGCTCCGCCATCGAAGACGGCCAGTGTGACGAAGCGGCACTGGAAACCGCTCGCGGATTGATCGCTCGATCCAACGCCCTCAACGACACGATCGCACGCGCCGAGCACTACGGCGCGATGGCCCGCGATGCATTGGCGCCCATGGCCGATACCCCAGCCAAGGACGCCATGCTGGAAGTGATCGACTTCTGCATCAGCCGGGTAAGCTGACGCTATCGGTTCCGACATGCCGGTCCTGGTGGAAGTCTGTGTGGATTCGATACAGTCCCTGCACGCTGCAATCCGTGGCGGCGCCGACCGTATCGAATTGTGTTCCGCGCTTACACTGGGCGGTTTGACGCCCAGCGACGGCTTCATGCGCGCCGCCGCCGAAACCGGCACGCCGACATTTGCCATGATCCGAACGCACGCTGGCGGGTTCGACTATTCGCCCGATGCCATTGCTGTGATGGAAGAAGACATCCGCAGGGCGGCTGATCTTGGCCTTGCAGGTGTCGTTTTCGGAGCGACTGCGAATGACGCGCTGGACGTTTCGGCCATGAAGAGGCTGGCGGCAGCCGCCGGACGCATGGGAAAGACCCTGCATCGTGCCTTCGATCTTCTGGAAGATCCGATTGATGCCGTGGATAAAGCCATCGACATCGGCGTCGACCGCATCCTGACCTCCGGTGGGGCCACAACGGCGGAAGCCGGGGCCGACATGCTGGCTTCGATTGTCCAACGGGCAGGAAACCGACTATCGGTCATGGCCGGAAGCGGCATCGGTGAGGACAATGTCGCCCGGATCGTGGGACGGACCGGTGTACGGGAGATACACGGTTCCTTTGCGCCCAAAAAGCCAGAACCGCCGCACAGCTCCGATCGTTTCGGCTTCGGATTTCAGGCCTCGGCCCCTGATATCGACACGATCCGCCGGATCAAACACATCGTCGCCGATCTCTGAGACCGGCCTTCAGGCCACCTTCAACGCACCGAAACGTTGTTGCAAAACCACACGGCACACGAGGATGCTGTGGCCAACCCGTTCTGAACTCTTTGTGAGCTTGCCGCAGGGGCTGAAAAAAGCCATGCTTTGAACCATATTGTGGTGGTGTGAATCATCATCGAATTCGCGGGACCGTTTGTGATGCAGCCAAAAAGACTTCTCCTGATCGCGAGCCTCGCGGCTGCAACCGCACTGGCGACCGTCCCTTCCCGGGCGGCCAGCGATGAAACGAGCTTCGACGGCGCAACCGTACGCAGTTTTGCCGGAGCGGTTCTGGCCGGCAGAACGGCGGAAACGGACCGTGATCTCGACACGGCCATCAGCCTCTACCGGAAGGCACTGCGTTTCGAGCCGGACAATGCCGACATCAAACAGCGGCTCATGGTGCTGTTGTTCAACAACGGGATGTTCGACGAAGGCGTTGCGATCGCCGACGAATTGAAGGGCGATCCGCTTCTGGAGAACGTGTCGCGAATGGCGCTCGGCATCGATGCGTTGCGTCAGCGGCAATACACCAAGGCACAAAATCTGCTCGACTATGCCGGCATCAATGATCTGGAGCGGCTTGTCTATGGCCTGTTGCAGGCCTGGGCGCTCTATGGCGATGGCAAGACCGACAAGGCCCACACCACCATCGAAGAGCTTCAGGGTCCTGAATGGTACGGCATATTCAAGGCTTTCAACCAGGCTGCCATGAACGAGGCGAGTGGTGACATTGCGGGCGCACGGCGTCTCTACACCGCCATCATTACCGATCAGAACAGCGCCGGCACAGCTCCCGACACCTATATTCGTGCGGCCATGTCGCTTGCCGCCATGGAGGCTCGCGAGGGAAATGCCCAAAAGGCACGTGACGCCATCGCGACCGGCAATGCCTTTTCCTCCAGCTACGCGCCGCTGAAAGCGTTGCAGCAGAGGATCGAAGCCGGAGATCCGCCGGGGGCTGATATCCATAATGCCGCCGAAGGCGCTTCGGCGGTGCTTTATACGATCGGCAGCGCCCTCAACCGCAGCGGGGCGGAAGATTTCGTATCGCTCTATCTCAATTTTGCCCATTCGCTGGATCCTGAAAATGCAGCGACACTGGTCATGCTCGGCAGTCTCGCCGAAAACCTGGGCAAGCCCGAACAAGCGATTGAGATCTACGGGCGGGTTCCGGAAGATTCCATCATGCACCGCGTGTCGGAACTTCAGCTGGGCCTCAATCTCGCCGATCTCGGCCGCCTCGAAGAAGCCAAGACCCATCTCAAGAACCTGATCGATCAGGACCCGAAGGACATGCGGTCCTACCTGGCCTATGGCAGTGTCCTGTCCGATGCCAAGTCGTATCGGGAGATGGCCGACAACTACGACAAGGCCGTAGATGCCATCGGAATTCTGCCCAATCGAGGACACTGGAACATCTTCTTCCAGCGCGGGATCGCCTATGAGCGGCTGAAGGAATGGCCGAAGGCGGAACCCAATTTCCAGCGTTCTCTAGAACTCTATCCAAACCAGCCGCAGGTGATGAACTATCTCGGCTATTCCTGGATCGACATGAACATCAATCTCGATGAAGGCATGGACCTGATCCGGGAGGCCGTCCGGCTGCGGCCCAATGACGGCTATATCGTCGACTCGCTCGGATGGGCCTACTACAGGCTGGGCGACTACGAGAACGCCGTTAACGAGCTTGAACGGGCGGTTGAACTGCGCCCCGGCGATCCAACGATCAACGATCACCTGGGCGATGCCTACTGGCGCGCCGGCCGAAAGCTAGAAGCGCGATATCAGTGGGAACGCGCTCTGACAATGGAACCCGAACTCACGGAAGTTCCGAAGATAGAACAGAAGATTGCCGCCGGGATGCCACCGGTCATCGATCCGACACCATCCGCCTCCAAGACGCCGGATGACGAGAGCCAGAATATCCGCAAGCCGGAAAACGGCGAACGGAACGGTGAGTTGGAGACCGATGTCGAGCCCACCAAGGCAAGCTACACCGTGAAGCCGGGCGAGACGCTGTGGACCATAGCCGATGAGGTTCTGGGCGACGGCAATCGCTATCCCGATATTCTGCGCGCCAATCCGGCGCTGAATGGTGACGCCGATCGTATCTACCCGGGTCAGGTCATCATCCTGCCTTGATGCCCCACATCGTCGAGGAGTTCGCTCCTGCGAAAATCAATCTGGCGCTTCATGTGACCGGGCAACGTTCCGACGGCTATCATCTGATCGAGACGATTGTGGCCTTTGCGGATGTTGGAGACCGCCTGACCGTCCAGGATGCTCAGTCTGACGCCTTCACCATCTGTGGTCCATTTGCCTCGGCCCTTTCAGGCGACCGTGGCAATCTCGTGCTAGACGCCCGCGATGCCATGCGGGCTGATGCCGGATGTTCACGGCCGGTATCGATCCAGCTGGAAAAGAACCTGCCCGTGGCGTCGGGAATGGGAGGCGGCTCGGCCGACGCCGCGGCCTGTTTGCGCGGGCTGCGGCGGCTCTGGTCTTTGCCTCACAGTGACGCGGAGCTTGCGGAAATTGGCGCTGCCCTCGGTGCCGATGTTCCGATGTGTTTGACCTCGAAGCCCCTGTTCGCCTCCGGCATCGGTGATGAGATCGAACCGATTGCGGCGCTACCGACCATGCAAATGGTGCTGGTCAATCCGAATCTCGCGGTCTCGACACCGGAGGTCTTCAAGCGCCTGATGCACAAGACGAACCCCGGCATCATTCTCCCCGCCTGCGGCTCGAGTGAAGATTGGATCACCGCCCTGACGTCCATGCGCAATGACCTCGAACCACCCGCGGAAACGGTGCTGCCGGCTGTCGTCGAATGCCGGTCCGCACTTTCCGACAGCGGAGCGCTGATCGCCCGCATGTCCGGTTCGGGCGCGACCTGTTTCGGTATCTATGGTGATGGGCAAAAGGCCGCAGATGCAGCCGACGCCATTCGCAGCACCCATCCGACATGGTATGTCTGCGCCACATCCACCCTGTCCGGTTGAGCACTCATGAACCGTATCGACGATTCAAGACCCTTCATTCCGATCCGCATTGCCGTGCTGACCGTTTCAGACAGTCGCAGCCTCGAGGACGACAAATCAGGCGCCACACTGGCGGCGCGCATCGAAAAAGCCGGCCACATGCTGGCCGATCGCGATATCGTCACCGATGATGTGGACCAGATCGCTGGTAAGGTCAAAGGTTGGGCGGAAGATCCTGAGATCGACGCGATCATCACCACGGGCGGGACTGGATTCACCGGCCGTGACGTCACACCGGAAGCCGTCACGCCGCTATTCGACAAGCAGATGGACGGGTTCTCGGAAGTCTTCCACCGCATTTCCTATGACAAGATCGGCACGTCGACGATCCAGTCGCGCGCCACCGGCGGCGTGATCGACGCGACCTATGTCTTCGTCTTGCCCGGCTCACCCGGGGCATGCAAGGACGCCTGGGACGGCATTCTCGAGGCACAGTTGGATTACCGCCACATGCCGTGCAATTTCATCGAAATCATGCCGCGGCTCGATGAGCACCTGAAGCGCAGCAAATAGAGCTGTTTCAGATACTCTCGAAGTCGCCCGATCGACCCAGCCCGGAAGCGAACCGGGACGCTCCGGTTTGGGCATCCTCCTGCAACGGGCGCACACCTTCGACGGCCTCATGGGCGAGAGCCGCGTCAATGTCCATTCCCCATTGCCGGTGAGCGGTCATGCGGTCGGTGCGCAGGCAGGTCTGAGGGAAACGGGCCAGTTCATGAGCGATTATCAGCGCCTCATCGAGTGCCCTTCCCTCTGGCACAAGCCGATTGGCCAGACCGAACTGCAAGGCCTCTTCGGCCTCGACCGGACGCCCGGTCAGGATCATGTCCATGGCGCGGCTGTGACCAATGAGACGCGGCAGCCTGACGTTGCCGCCGTCAATCAGCGGCACACCCCAACGACGACAATAGACACCGAACACCGCTGAGGCCGAAGCCACACGCATGTCGCACCACAGGGCGAGTTCGAGGCCTCCAGCGACCGCATGGCCTTCGACGGCCGCAATCACCGGCTTCGACAGCAATCGCCGCGTCGGTCCCATTGGACCGCCGCCTTGCGGATCGTAAGTCAGGGCACCCTCGGAAACGGTCTTGAGATCGAAGCCGGCGCAAAAGCTCTGCCCGGCACCCGTCAGGATCGCCACAGCCCTTTCGCTGTCGGCATCGAAGGCGGCAAAGGCTTCGTCCAGGAGGCTGGCTGTCTCGGGATCAACCGCGTTTCGCTGGTCAGGCCGGTTGATGGTGACGACAGTGATCGCTCCATTCTGTTCTACGGCGACTTTCTTGGCGGTTGCGGCAGTCATCTGATTCGGCTCCTGTTGGCGGATCGTTGTCGTCGGGAAGCTCGCACCGTGAACCGGCCGCGTCAACGGATCACCAGCCGGTACCGGTCTTTAAAGGAGAACGCGATTTCCTATATTTGTTCTTGATATGTTCTCATGTTCCTGTTAGGAATATTTTCACAAGATGGGAGCGGACATGAGCGAGTTGGAGCATTTCAGGCAGCAAGCGCTGCATCCGGCGAACCAGGCCGACGTGGCCGATGCGCTGGCCGCGCAATCGGGCCTTCGTATCGATCACAGCAAACGCCGAGGTCGCGGCGCCGGCATCAATCCGAGCGGCCGTTTCGAGGCCCGGACCCGCCACGCCTTCGACGACGGCTGGGAAAGCCTGGAAGATCTTCCAGCCTTCAAGACCGAAGTGCAGGTGGAGAAACCCCGCACGATCATCACGCGCAACAATTCTCCGGACCTTTCCTTCGACCGTTCAATCAATGCCTATCGCGGCTGCGAACATGGCTGCATCTATTGTTTTGCGCGGCCGACCCACGCCTTCATGGGTCTTTCGGCCGGACTCGATTTCGAAAGCCGTCTGTTTGCCAAACCAGACGCCGCAAAGCTGCTGGAACGGGAGTTGTCCAAACCCGATTACGAGCCGCGTGTCATCGCCATGGGCACCAACACGGATCCATATCAGCCGATCGAGAAGGAGTGGCGGATCACCCGGCAGCTTCTGGAGGTCCTCAATTCCTGCAATCATCCGGTCGGGATCGTCACAAAATCATCTCTGGTGCTGCGCGACATCGACATCCTGAAACAGATGGCCGAAAAGAATCTGGTCAAGGTGGCCGTGTCGGTGACGACGCTCGACCGCAAGCTTGCCCGCACGATGGAACCAAGGGCGGCAACCCCGCCCAAGCGACTGGAAGCAATCCGCGATTTGTCGGAGGCCGGCATACCGGTCGCGGTGATGGCGTCGCCCATCGTTCCGGGGCTGAACGACCACGAGATCGAGCGCATTCTCGATTCTGCCAAGGCGGCAGGCGCGGTGACCGCCAGCTACATCCTTTTGCGGCTGCCACTCGAGGTCAGTCCGTTGTTCAGGGACTGGCTGCTGCGTCACTATCCCGACCGCTACCGGCATGTCATGTCGCTGATCCGATCGATGCGCGGCGGCAAGGACTACGATTCTGAATTCGGCAAGCGCATGAAGGGCAACGGGCCCTATGCGTGGCAGTTGGCGCGGCGTTTTGAGATCGCATCGAAACGACTGGGCCTCGACAGCAAATGGCGAACCCTGCGCACCGACCAGTTCGTGCCACCATCAGGATCAGGAGTTCAACTGAATCTGCTTTAGTCCTGGTTTTTGAACCCACCGTCACGGCCGTTTCCCCGACCTGCGACCGTGACGGCGGCTCCCTCCGCAGCCGCACCTGAAATCCGACCTGAGCCGTACCCCGGATTTCAGACATTGAGACGGTTTTTTCCGGATTTCCCCGACCGGATGAACCGCTCTCAAAGGAGGGACTTGCAGAGAATCGGGTGACCGTGCGAGTTTGCCGATCATGCCCCGCGCGTCACCCGATTCTCCATCCCGATCCAAATCCAAATCGCGTCAGGCCAGCCTCTTTGAGCTAAAGGATCTGACGCCCGATTTCTCTTTGGAGACCGAGGCAGGTGCGCTCCGACTGCCGGTCGCCGGCGCCGACGAGGCCGGCCGTGGACCGTTGGCTGGGCCGGTGGTCGCGGCCGCGGTCATCCTCGACCCGAATTCCATTCCGCCGGGACTGGACGACTCGAAGAAGCTGACCGCGGCCAAGCGTGAAGAGTTGTTCGACCTGATTCTCGCCCGGGCGGAGGTGTCCATCGCAACATCGAGCTCCGGGCACATCGACCGGTCTGACATTCTGCGCGCCAGCCTCGATGCGCTGCGCCGCGCCATCAGCAACCTGCCGCGTGCGGCTGAATTCGCACTCATCGACGGTCGCGACGTGCCGCCGGATCTTGCTTGTCCCGCCAAGGCTGTCATCAAGGGCGACGCCAGGTCGCTGTCGATTGCCGCAGCCTCCATCGTCGCCAAAGTGACACGCGACCGCATGATGCAACGCGCAGCGGGCTGCTTCGCAGCCTACGGTTTTGAGCGCCATGTCGGTTACGCCACCGCCGCCCACAGACGGGCGATCGCCGACAATGGCCCCTGCCCGCTGCACCGCATGAGCTTTCGGCCGATCAGGGTGGACGATCCAGCTTAGCTGCTTTTCTGCTTTCAGCGAATGACAAGCCCATTCACCGCAAAAGATGCGGCGAATAGGTCATGGCAATTCGTCTATGAGGATCGCCGCGACTCGCGGTGGGCGATGTAAAGCGACGCCGAAACGATCAGCAGCGATCCGAACCAGAGGTTTCCGCCCGGAACGAAGCCGAAGACGATCCAACCGGCGAGCACATTGAGCGGCAGCTTGATGTGGTCGAAGGGCTGGACATAGGCCGCATCGGCGCTCGCATAGGCCTTGACGATGAAGAACTGGGCGACCATCAGCAGAACACCGGCCAGCACGATCAGGGCCAGGCCTGAAGCACCCGGTATGGCAAAGCCACCACCCGAAGACACGGCCAGAACCGCATTGATGGGCGTCAGCAACAGGAGCAGGTACAGCGTGACGGTCTCGGTCGACTCACTGCGGGTCAACCGCTTGGTCATCAACGAGGTGGCGGCCCAGAACACGGCGGCAGCCACCGGATAGAGCGCCTCCACTGAAAACGCATCGGACCAGGGCGCCAGGATGATCATGCCGCCTGCAAAGCCTACCAAGGTGGCCAACCAGCGGGATGCTCCGACGCGCTCGCCCAGCAACAGGCCCGCACCGGCGGTGACAAAGAACGGCGACGTCATGATCAGGGCAATGGCCTGCCATATCGGAACGCTGGCAAGCCCGGCGACCCAGAACTGCACACCGATCGCGGCAAATGCGACCCGAAGCACATGGGCTGCAAGATGCTGGGTTTTCAGTACCTCGAGCCCGGTGCGCACGATCCACGGGAGACCGCACACCAGAGCCACGAAATACTGCCAGAACGCTGCTGACGCCGACGTCATTCCAAAGCTCATGGTCGCCGCCTGAACGCTGACATTGACCACCGCGAATGCGGCGCCAGCAGCGATCATGTAAAGTCCGCCGGCAACGGCCGGGTTGTTGAACGCAAAAAGTCTGTTTTGAGTGATTGTTGTCTGATTCATCAGATGTTCCTCTCAAAGAACCACCAGGAATCAGGGCAAACAGGCACGATCTTCCACAGCCGCAAGGGCTTGCACAAGGTCGGCGCCGCAGGGCGACCGAAGTCCACGCCAGCGACTTACCCGCTCTCTTCCATCCGGACTGTAACCGTCGGCTTCGGAATTGCACCGAATCTGCTGACCCCGTACCAGGCGGCACGGGCGCTCGCGGGCTTCGACCGGACCTTCGGAGAACCGATGGCCTGCTCGTCACCGCCGGTGGGGAATTTCACCCCGCCCTGAGAACGAACCACCGTGAGGCATTGCCTACACGGTGAGCTCAACCCGTTAGCGCATTCTCGCCGGAAATGCAAAAAGCCGGAGCAACGAGCCCCGGCTTTTCAAAATTCTTCTGATCCGGAGGATCAGTTCAGCTTGGCCTTCAGTTCCTTGACGGACTGGGTGAACAGCGATCCGGCCTTTTCGTCGTCGACCTTGTCGGCGATCAGCGTCTCGGCAGCGGCAACCGCGATATCGATGGCCTGGCGACGCACCTCGTTGACAGCTTCCGATTCCGCAAGGGCGATTTTCTGCTCCGCCATGGCGGTGCGCCGCTGGACGTAGTCCTCGGTCTTCTGACGTGCTTCAGCGACCAGGCCGGCGGCCTCATGTTCAGCGGCAGCAATCAGCTCGGATGCTTCTTTTTCCGCATCCTTGCGCTTGCGCTGATATTCGGCCAGCAGTTGCTGTGCCTCTTCGCGAAGGCGCCGCGCCTCGTCGAGTTCGTTGCGGATACGATCAGCTCTTGTGTCGAGCGATCCGGTAATCATACCCGGCACCTTCATGTAGAAGATGATGGCCATGAAGAGGATCAGGGAGATCAGAGCCCAGAACGTGGCGTCCATCCTATTCGCCTCCCTGCGCCGCGGCTTTGACGGCCGAGTTGGCACTGGCCTTGGTCACCGTGCCGCCGATCAGCTGCTTGACGATCGCCGCCGTGGTGTCGGCCGCAATCGTATCGACCTCTGCCAACGCCTTCTTGGTAACCTCGGCGATCTCGGCCTCAGCCTTCTCGATCTTCTCGGTTACCTCGGCTTCGACCTTGCTGCGTTCCGCATCCGCGTCAGCTTTGGCCGAATCGCGCGCGGCCTGGGCGATCTCATGCGCCTTGCCCTTGGCATCGGCCAGATCCTGCTCATAGGCCGCAAAGGCCTGGTCGGCCTCTTCCTTGAGCCGGTTGGCCTCATTCAGGTCCTGCGCAATGCGGTCACGGCGTGTCTCAAGGATGCTGGCGATACGAGGCAGCACCACCCGTTGCATGAACAGGTAAAACAGGCCGAAGGTAATGACCAGCCACAGGATCTGCGACGGAAAGGTCGAACTGTCGAATGGCGGAAACCCGCCAGTCGCCTGTTCGGCTTCCGCAGCATAGGCCGCTGTCACAAGCATGTTCGTCTCCAAGTCATAAGCCGCTTTTCCGCACTCCGACGGATGGCGGCTTTGTCAGGGCCAATCGGCCCGGCGGCCGCGCCTACGACGCGACCGGACATAACGATCCGTCGATTAGACGGCGAACAGCAGAAGAAGGGCAACCAGCAGTGAGAAGATGCCCAGGGCTTCCGTCACGGCGAAGCCGAAGATCAGGCGGCCGAACTGACCGTCTGCAGCCGACGGGTTACGCAGAGCGCCCGACAGGTAGTTGCCGAAAATGGTGCCGAGGCCGATACCGGCGCCGCCCATGCCCAGACATGCGATGCCCGCGCCGATGTATTTTGCTGCTTCCGCTTCCATGGTGAACTCCTTCGATGGGATTGTTGCGGCTGTTGGACTGGCGGAGGTTCCGCCAATGACTTCTCCTAGTGGCCCGGATGCAGGGCGTCGTTGAGGTACATGCATGTCAGCACCGCAAAGACGTAGGCCTGCAGGAAAGCGACCAGAAATTCGAGACCGGTCAGAGCGACGGTCATGATGAGAGGAAGGATCGCACCGCCGATCCCCAGCGCGCCGAGGGCGCTGAGCGAGGTGACGAACCCGGCAAAAACCTTGAGCGTGATGTGCCCGGCCAGCATGTTGGCAAACAGACGCACCGACAGGCTGATGGGACGCGACAGGAAGGAAATGACCTCAATGGCCACCACCAGCGGCAGCAGCACCCCGGGGACACCGCTCGGAACGAACAATTTCAGGAACCCGAGGCCATGCTTCATGAAGCCGTAGACCACGACCGTTCCGATCACCAGCATCGCCAGCACGAAGGTGACGATGATGTGGCTCGTGACGGTGAAGAAATAGGGGAACATGCCGAGCAGGTTGGCGACCAGCACGAACATAAACAGCGAGAACACCATGGGGAAGAATCGCATCCCCCCGGATCCGGCGCCGTCGCGTAACATCGAGGCCACGAACTCGTAGCCCATTTCGGAAATCGACTGCAGCCTGGTCGGTACCATGCCGCGATTGGACGTGGTCAAAAACAGGAACGCCGATGCGACCGCGACCGTCGCGACCATGTAAAGCGACGAGTTGGTAAAGGAGAAATCGAGACCGCCCACTTCGATCGGAACGAGCTTGCTGATCTGGAATTGGCTAATCGGATCGTTTGCCACCCGTATGCCTCTTTCTTTGTACCGGCCCTGTCAGCCTTTGTTGTCGTTCCTGTCCGTGCCTTGCGGCGGGCGGTTATCGGCAACCAGCCCGGCCGAACGCATGACATTCAGTACCCCTGCAACAAACCCCAGCAGCAGAAAGACGATCATCCCCCAGGGCGTGGTGCCAAGAAAACGGTCCAGAAGATAGCCGAGAAGCGCGCCAACAAAGATCGCTGCGACAAATTCCGTCGAGAGCTGAAACGCCTTGGCGTAGGACGACCCCGCCGTCCCCTCTTTTCCCGTCGGTTTGCCGTCGGGCTCGTGGGAAGCAAGTTTTTCCCCCAAACGCCTGCGACGCTCTTCCAGACTGTCAGTCCGGTCTTCCCGTTCTTCTTCGCCGCTCGCAGGATCCGATGACCCTCCGTTTTGCGCTGGTTTTCTCATGAAAGTCGCGCTCCACGTGCCGATAGGCGACCTTGAACGGGACCGTTCCAAAGTCGCGCGCAACATAGTTTTCCGCCCATGCCAAGTCAAGGCAGATTGGCAGCGCTTTCGCCCAACAATTAAATGAATAAAATCAGTGTTTTAAGCGCCAGCTGGCGAATCCCGGAGGCAGCGTTGCACAGATAAATGATGCATTGCGGCACAATGCCCCGATTTCATTGGATCGAGGGAGCGGTTCGCGTTGGGCTGGATCAGCTCCAGCCGCCACCATGGGTGCGGTAGAAGATGTGCAGGCCGATGCGGCCGACACGCTTCATCTTGCGGGCCCATTTAGGCCTCACATAGACAGCATGGTAGTGGGTCGATGAGCCGACCTGATCCAGCCAGATCTTGCCGGCCGTCACCGCCATCGCAATGTCCTTGGCCATGGACCAGTGCCGTTTCGAGCGGACGCGATCGCGAATACCGTCGCAGGCGAAGGAAAACTGGCAACGGTTGCGCCAGCGCTTGTTCTGATAAACCACGCGGCACACGGTGTTGGGATAGGCGGGGTTGCGCACCCGGTTGAGAATCACCTGGGCCACGGCAGCCTGTCCCTTGACCGGCTCACCGCGCGCCTCGAAGTAGATACCCGACGCCAAGCACTGCTGCTCGCGTTTGGTGAAAACGTGCGGCGGCAGTGCCGTTCCGGCCCAGCCATGATCATTCTTCTCGATCGGCGGGAAGAAGCGCCCCTGCTCCTTCTCGGTCTTCAGGAGAGAAGCGAATGGCGACTGTTTGGCGTAGTTCGGCTCGGTGGGCGCGTAGGCAGTTGCCAGCACATCATGCTTGTCGTTGGTCACGAGATCGGCCAGCATGACAGGCACGTTGCTTTTGACCTTTACCGGACGATGGAAGGACGTGGCAATCTGCACCTCCTGCCCCTGAATGTCGGGTTTGACAAACGCCATCTCCGGGAGATTTTGCCGCTGCGGCTTCACCAGAAGATTGCTCTCATGCAAGACGGAGCCCGCGGAAAAATCCTTCGGTGGCGCCATCGGCACTTCGGTGGTCACCCGTCCACGCTTTTGCGACCGGTTGATCCGCTGTTCGTCTGGCACCGGGTTCTTGGTTCCATGACGGGTGCGAATCGCCGCTGTACCGCCGTTCGGCAGCCTGACGCCCTTGTCGACAATGGTCGAACCGGTGGTGATGTCGTCCGTGAAGGCCATTTCGACCGAGTGAAGCGAACCGGCCGGTGCCTCGACGAGGTAGCTGTTCCAGCGGGCACCACCCTGGTCAACGCCGGACAGCAGGCTCGCCGTGTCGGAGAAAGCAATGGGCGATGTCGTCAGGAAAAAGGCAAACGCCCCGAAGCTCATGGGTGCCGAGCAATGACGACCCGTGGCTGCAAGCAAGCCTTTAATGGCAGATCCGTTACGCAAGACCCTACTCCAAAGCAACGCGTACTCAGGACAATTTGTTTCAATATGATCTATTAACGTTTATGGAGCGTTAACCGCGTTTCACAGCCGCCTCAGACCAATTGGCAGTGAGAGTTCGAATTGCGGGTTTAATCGGGCAGAGCGGTCGGTGTCGCCGGATTTCTTGTCGCAGTCGGGTCACAGTTTGTTGCGGCGACTGCTGATCTGTCAGCGCCGCTTCTTCTTGGAAGCAAACGGATTATCGCCCTTGCGGTATGAAATCCTCAGAGGAACTCCAGGCAGACTGAAATCCTCGCGCAGCCCGTTGATCAGATAACGCGTGTAGGACGCCGGCAACGCGTCCGGCCGGGTGCAGGAGATGACGAAGCCCGGAGGACGAGCCTTGATTTGGGTCATGTATTTCAATCGCAACCGCCGCCCCGATACGGCTGGCGGCGGATGCTGCACCGTCATGGTTTCGAGCCAGCGATTGAGCCGAGCGGTGGAGATGCGTCGGTTCCAGGTCCGGTGCGTATCAACGACCGCCTGCATGAGTTTGTCCAGCCCATTGCCGGTCAGCCCGGAGACCGGAACGGCGCGAATGCCGCGGACCTGGGGCAGGAGCCTTTCGGTCTTCTCGCGCAGATCGGCCAGAGTCTCCTGGCGATCTTCCACAATGTCCCATTTGTTGAAGGCGATGACCGGCGCCCTGCCCTCGCGGATCACCAGGTCGGCGATCTGCAGGTCCTGCTTTTCGAACGGGACATCGACATCGAGAACGATCACAACGACCTCAGCGAAGCGGATAGCCCGAAGAGCGTCGGCGACCGACAGTTTTTCGATCTTCTCCTGGACCCGTGCCTTGCGGCGCAGGCCGGCCGTGTCGAACATCTTGATATGCCGGCCCTTCCAATCCCAATCGACGGAGATGGAATCGCGTGTGATGCCGGCCTCCGGACCGGTCAGCAGGCGCTCCTCGCCGACATAGCGGTTGATCAGGGTCGACTTGCCCGCATTGGGACGGCCGACGATGGCCACCCGGAGCGGCTTGCTATCGTCGTACGCTTCCTCTTCGCTTTCGTCGTCCTCGGCGGTGATGTCGACATTGGTGACAGCCTCAGCCTCTTCCAGAGGCAAGGCAATATCCTCGCCGATGGCTTCGACGATGGCGTCGCGAAGATCGAGCATGCCCTGGCCGTGCTCAGCCGAGATCGGACAGGGTTCGCCGAGACCCAGGCGAAAGGCATCATAGAGACCGCCCTCGGATCCTCGCGATTCTGCCTTGTTGGCAACCAGCACCACCGGTTTGCCGCGACGGCGCAGGATTGATGCCAGGGTTTCATCCGCCGGTGTGATACCGGCTTTGGCGTCAACCAGGAAAAGCGCCAGATCGGCTTCATCGATGGCCGCCTCGGTCTGAGCCCGCATACGCCCCTCGAGCGAATCGGGGTCCGATTCTTCGAGACCAGCCGTGTCGATGATGCCGAACTCAAGGTCGACAAGCCGAGCGTCCCCCGGTCGACGGTCGCGGGTCAGTCCGGGCGTATCGTCGACGAGCGCAAGTTTTCGGCCGGCGAGCCGATTAAAGAGGGTTGATTTGCCGACATTGGGACGCCCGACAATGGCGACGGTAAAGGACATCTGGGCACCCGAAACAGGTCAGGATTGAGCCGCCTTGCCGCTGGCGGCAATCAGGTCGAGCATGATCTCGGTGCGCTGAAACACACCGGAGGGAACTTCGGTATCGCCGGCGATGAGATCGAACCATTCACGCGCCTTGGCGATATCGCCCGCTTTCCATGCGGCCAGGCCCAGGGCTTCACGGGCCGAATGACGCATGGAGTTGTCGGCTCCGCTGAGTTGTTCAACCTGACCAGCAACATCCTCGTAGCTGCCATGATCAACCAGCAGATAGCCAGCGCGGATGCGGGCCGCATCGCGAAGCGCGGTTGGAACACCGCCATCATTGCCGATGGTCGAGAACGCCGAAATGGCCGCCTGGTAGTCCTGCTTGTCGGCAAGAACCGTCGCAGCGCGCATGCGGGCCAACACCGGGTAGGACCCGTGCCCGTCTTTCTCCAGGGTTTGCAGAGCTTCCAGCGCCTGGTCCTGCTGACCGTCACGCGCCAGGTTCAGAGCAGCGAGGAAGGCGTCGCCGGATTGCGAGGCCTGGCTCTGACGCCAGTAGTCGTATCCCCGGTCCGCGGCCGTGCCGGCGACGATGAGCACGGCAACGCCTATGATGTACTTGCCGAAGCGCGTCCAGATGTTCTTCATCCGGTCGGAGCGCAGTTCCTCGTCGACTTCGCGAATAAAACTGTCGTCTGACATGTGTTAACCCGGCTGGCCCGGTCCTCAACTCGATGCGCGGCTGCGCATCATTGCGATGTGCTTAAGCGGCGCCTTGTACCTGATTTTGCCGCGCATGTAAGCGGAAATCTGGGCTTTCGCAACCGCCGTATCCGGGGCGATGTGGTCAGATGACGATTGGCGGCAGGCCGATGAGCCATTCGTGCAGCTTCCAAACGAACAGAACATAGGCAACAAAGCCGATCACAATGGCGATAATGTCGTTGCGCACCGGTCCGGGCGCCGGGGGCGTTGTCAGACCGGCGCGTTCTCGTCGGCTTTCGGAGATACGATCGCAGATTGCCCAGACGAGAAAGCCGCCAAACAACAACACTGAAGCCAGATCGCCGTTGCTCAACAGGTGACCGAAGGCCCACAATTTGACGGCAAGGAGCATCGGATGCTTGATCGCCGCCTTGATCCGTCCAGACGGGACATAGGCCGACGCGAGCAGGATGAAGGACACCAGCATCAGCAGCAAGGTGATGTGGCTGAACCAGAAGGGCAGAACGTAGAGTATCGGCCCCTCACCCTGAGCAGCACCGAAGCCCCAGATGATCAGGACGAAACCGACAAGGGCGACAATGGAATAGAGGCCTTTCCAGGCGTTCTCTCCGCGCTGGGCAATGAAGTCCGCCCGGAATTGCGGCGCAACCATACGCACCGAGTGAATGCCGAGAAACAGCACCAGCCCCAAAATCAGCCAAATCATGCTCGCCCCCTTTGCCCGCGTATCCGCCGAGCCGTTTCAATTGACGCTGAATGATTCTAATCTGGCATATGGCAATTGATCTGGGTATTGCAAGAAATCGGCTGGCGGAGCGGAAGGCGGAGATCGAGGACATGTCGCGCCTTTCGGAGGAGGCAAGATCCACGGTTATGCTCGACCAGCAGGCCGTCGGACGCCTGTCGCGCATGGATTCGATGCAACAGCAGGCTATGGCCGAAGCGCAGGAGCGGCAAAGGCAGCGCGATTTGACCCGTATCGAGATGGCCGAGCGGCGGATCAAGGACGGCGATTACGGCTATTGCATCGAGTGCGATTGCGAAATTCCGGACGGCCGTCTGGCCATCGATCCCATGGCGGAAAAGTGCGTCAACTGCGCATCATAGTTCCGCCCGAATCGGACGCCCATTGATTACACCTGTATTTTTGGGTCATCACTTTGTTTCATCTCTGATATATTGAGTGAAAAAATCGTCTGGTTTCGGGGGGTGGCATGCCTGTACGCGTGGCGTTCGTGGGTCTATTGGCGAGTCTTTTCATGGCTTTGCCGACATCTGCTGATACATCGCACAAGGATCAGCTGGTCATCGTTTCCTTCGATGGCGCCCATGACAACCAGTTGTGGGCCAAGAGCCGCGCCATCGCCGCGGAAACCGGCGCCCGGTTTACCTATTTCCTGTCCTGCACCTTTTTGATGACCCGTGAACAGGGCAAAGCCTACAAGGCACCCGGGCAGCGCCGCGGCCGCTCGAATGTTGGTTTTGCGCAGACGCGTGAGGAGGTTGGCCAGCGGCTCGACCATATCTGGAGCGCTCGGGGCGAAGGCCACGAAATGGCCAGCCACGGGTGCGGCCATTTCGACGGCAAACGCTGGAGCAAGCGGCAATGGAAGACTGAATTCGCTTCCTTTTCGGATACGCTCGAAAGAGCCTGGACCAATGCCGGCCGTTCAGAGGAAGAACCGTCCGGCTGGAAAGACTTTGCAGAAAGCGAGATTGCCGGCTTCAGGGCCCCTTACCTGTCGACCAATGGCGCCATGATCGATGCGCTTGATGCGACCGGATTTGCCTATGACGCCAGCGGCGTGTCGCGCGGACCTGTTCTGCCTGGACAACACAAGGGGTTGTCGACTTTCGAGTTGCCGCTGATCACGGAGGGTCCGCGCAATCGTCGGGTCATTGCGATGGACTACAATCTGTTCGTTCGCCACTCCGGCGGACTGGAAAATGCCTCCCAGTCGAAGGACTTCGAGGATCGCAGTTATGAAGCCTTCAAACGGGCTTTCGACGGCGAATATGATGGTGCGCGCCGCCCGCTTCAGATCGGCATGCATTTCGTTGAAATGAATGGCGGCGCCTATTGGCGGGCGGTTGAACGTTTGTTGGCCGACGTCTGTGGCCTCGAGGACGTCGCATGCGTCACCTACCGCGAAGCGATCGAGCGACTGGAGCGGCGTGACGCTGGCGGCGGCGCCTGATCAGATCGCTTCGGGCTGAACGATTTTCGTTTACCCAACGAGAATATGCCGCTGTACATGTTTGCGTCACCATTGCATGACAGTGTCGACGGCCTACAACAATGGAGCGAAACCGATGCGGTTCACACCACTCGCCTTTTCCCTTGCCGCAAGCCTTATGCTTGCTTCAGCCGCACCGGCGGCGGATGACGACACCATCCTGTTTGGCGCGGTGTTCAATCTGGCAGGGCCGCAGGCGACCTTCGGTGTGCCCTCATCGAATGGCGCCATGCTGGCGATGCAGCAGATCAACGATGATGGCGGCGTCCTCGACAAGGACCTGGCCGCCATCACGATCGCCAGCGACAGCAATCTCTCGATCGTGGGTCAAGCGATGCAAAGTGCGCTTATCGAAAGCCCCTCCCTGGTCGCTTACCTCGGCCTGTCAGACCCGACCCAAGTGCGTGCAGCGGCAGAGGTCTCAAAGCAAAGCGGGCACGTCTTTTTGACCAGCGGGGCAACGTCGCCGAAGCTGACCGAAGCCTATCCGGACATTCTCTTCCTTGCCTGTTTCGGCGACAATGTGCAGGCGGCTGCGGGTGCAGAATGGGCTTACGGCAAGCTTGGCGCCAAGACCGTGCACATCCTGGCCGACATGGAGCGCACCTATCCAAAGCTGCTGCAGGGGTATTTTGCCGAAAGTTTCACGGCTTTGGGCGGCAAAGTCTCCGGCACCGATTCACTGACCATGCAAAGCGACACCGTTGCCGTGAAGGACCCCGGCGATGTGGATCTGGTCTATGTCAGCGTCGAGACGGCCGCGGCGGCGGTAAAGGTGATCAAGAGCCTGCGGGATGCCGGATACAAGGGCCCTGTCCTCGGTGGCGACGGCTATGACGACCCGAGCGTCTGGGCCAAGGCCGGAGATCTGGGTGATATCTATTTCACCACCCACGTCTATCTCGGCGCCGACAATCCCGATCCGACCGTGACCGCTTTTGTCTCAGACTATAAGCTTACCTATGGCGACGAACCTTCAGCGTTCTCGGCGCTGGCCTATGATGCCGTCGGGCTGATGGCGGAGGCGATCAAGAATGTCGGTGCACCCGATTCAACAAAGATCGCTGAAGGCCTGCTCGCTATCGACGGCTACAAGGGCGTCACCGGCACCATCAGCTACGCCGGCGGCACACACATCCCGGTCAAGTCGGTCACGATCGTGAAGGTCGAGCAAAGCACGCTCAAGCTGGTTGAAACGGTAACGCCGAAAAACGTTCCGAATCCATAAAGCGAGATTCGACCAGTTCGGACCGTTTAACGGCGACCGTCGGCGATCAGTTCACGCTGGACGATGGCCAGGCTGGTTGGTGCATCCTGCCGGGAGATCGCCTCTTTCAGCGCAGCGTCACCCGCAAGCCGACGAGCGATCGGTAGCAGCTGTTCGACGACTTCGATGTTGAGCTTCGCCTCGGCAACCGGATCGACACCGGCGTGGTCCGGAAACGTATCGAAGTAGAGGGCGCCCTCGTAGTCCATCGAGACCAGCGTCGCCAGCAATTCCACTGTCTGGATCGGGTGCACACTGGCGACGGCCAGGCCGTCGTCGCGCTTGGCATAACCGTCGTTGAGATGCACGCCCAGCAACCGGCTGTGGCGCGCGCCGACCACGGCCGCCCAGGCCGGCATTTCGTCAGCATAGAGCACGTGGGCAAAGTCCAGCGTCACGCCGAGATTGCCGCGCTCGGCCTCGCGGATCGCCAGAAGCGTTGCGCCCAGATCGGGCATCAGGGCGAAGGCACGTGGTTCGTTGGGCTTGTATTCGATGGCGATATCGACATCTGGATTGTGGTCGCAAACGCGGCGGATCGCGTCGACGGTGTCGTCCCAGGCCCTGGCGTAGTCCATCTGGAACGAATAATCGAACCCGTCCTGCCCGAGCCACAGGGTCATCAGGGTCCCACCCATATCCGCCAGCGTATCGATGCCACGACGCGTCAGATCGATCGCGGCATCCCGCACGCCCCTGTCCGGATGGGTGAAGGCGCCAATCTTGAAGTCCGGCAATGAATAGTAGCGCATCGCCAGGCCGTTGAGCGCCATGCCGCTCGCCTGCAGGGCGCCACCGATTTCGGCGACGGCCTCGTCTTGGAAATGGTCCGGATAGTTGAGGTCCGCGGCCGTCAGTCCGGCAGATGCAGCCCGCTCAATCAGGTCACGGGTGGTGACGGCGTTGCGCTCCTGCCCTGCCCGCGCACCGATGCGGAAGGCATTGAGGCGCGCGGCATAGAGGGGAGATCGATCGGCAAGGCTCATATCCGCTCCACTCCGATCATGGCCGTTCGGCTTCGATGACCGTGGACAGCGGATCGGAACCGGAATCCAGACGCGCCAGGTATTCCGCATCGATTCCCGGTAGCGGCTCGTTTCGAATGGCTGCCTCGAAGGTCTTCAGGCGTTTGTAGATCGACAGCAGGTCCACGATAGTGGTCCAAGAGTTGACGAGATACTGAAATGAATTGCTCACTTGATTGAATGCAGACAATATCTGCTGCAAAATACCTAGAGTTATTTTGCCCGTTACTATAGTTGGTATGAGAATCGTATATGCAAATATTCCGTCAGTTTGAATATAGAAACCTCTTGCAATATTGAAATACATGTAGTGGAAATAGAGCCTGAAATAGTTCCGGCGCACATTTGCAAAAAGCTGACCAACGGTTGGTGGCTGCGCTCTATCCTCATTATCTTCGCCGTATACGAGCTCCTTTCTATATGCGGCTTCAACACGCTGGTTTTTGAACTCTAAGCCAGGAAGCTTGATTCCAACCACCGACAGCAAAACCGTTCCGAACAACGACCAGAATATCGCGGCAGTGAAAAGCGGTGACGGGATAGCGCCGACAATCGGCAACTCCGAAACGTGTTGTGACAGATCCCAAAGCAACGGCAGAAACGCAAAAAGTGTCATGACGGAATCAACTAAAGAAACGCCCAGACCCTCCATTATCCCGGCGAATCGCATCGTGTCTTCCTGAACTCGTTGCGACGCTCCTTCAATGTGGCGTACTTCCGACCAACGTGACATATAGTAGTTGTTCATCGCTGTCCGCCAACGGAATATGAAGTGGCTAACGAGAAAGCGGGTCGCCACGAACACCGCCATCCACATGAATGCGATGTACGCGAATACAAGGATCAAATTATATAGATCCCAAGCGGTTACATTTCCTTCGCCGTCGAGAGCATCCTGAACAGCATCGAAAAACGGACGTCGCCAATTGTTTAGGGCAACTGATACCTGCACCGAGAAATACGTCGAAAATAGAATCACGGCGGACCCGATTATTGACCACCGAAACCACGGGTGTGGTGAGTACCAGTTCCAAAAAAGGGCAAAAATGGAAGCCGAAACAATGTAGTAGACGTAAAACCAGAGGAAGCTCTGGGTCCAAAAATACTGAATGCCTATTACCGGGGGTGTTCCTGGCTCTGGGAACTGAAACCCAAAAAGTTCACCGATCTGAGCGCCGTAAGAATACCATACAAAGACGCACAAGGCCGTCCACAAGACGACAGACGTGAAAAACAACTTGGGACGGGGGAAAAATGATTTGAACACGCTTTTTTCTCGCTGTGTTTCCTCGGGAAGCTGACTGCCGGATGGTCGGTGATGCTTTGTTCTGATTTACCGCCCGATATTCCTACCTATGGCCGCAGCCGTTCATTTGCATATCACAATTGCGTGCCCGGAGGACCGGGCTTTGCCAGCAATGCACAGGCGGCGGAAATCAGCAATGCGGCAAGGGCGACGAGGCTTCCGGACGTGTAGTTTCCGCTGACATCGGCAAGAGTGCCGGCGACGGCGGGCCCAATGATCTGGCCGGTGCCGAAGGCGGCGGTCATGATGGCGATGGCGCGCCGCGGAGACTGCGGCGACAACTTGCGGCCGATCTGCAGACCGTAGGCGGTCACTGCGACAAAGGTTCCGCCCAGAAGCACGCCGCCGATAAACGGCCCGGCCGGCACGGGAAGCAGCACGCTGGCGCCGACCCCGACCGCCTCGACAAGACAACCAAGGCTGAAGGTGAGGATCAGCCCGAAACGGCGAACCGACGGAGCCCAGTAAAGCACCGAAGGTGCGGCAGCGATACCAGTGGCCAGCCAGACCAGGCCTTCCAGCGACAGATGGCCGCTGGCGCCGCGGATAATCGCCACCAGAAAGGTAGCGGTGACGATATAACCGAAGCCGAACAGGCCATAGGCAAAGGTGATTGAGATGAGTTTGCGGTCCCAGACGAGTGGCGGTTCACGCACCTCTCCATTGACCCGTACGGGGCCGGTTCGCACCAGGGCAACCGACACCACCGTTCCAGCCAGCGCCAAACCAGCCGCCGCGTACCAACCGACCTGCCACCCTGCTCCGACAGTGTGGAGCCACAAGACAAGCAGGGCGGAACCGGCAATGCCGATGCCGACACCGGAAAAATGCAGGGCTTGCAAACCGGACCTGCCGGCGGCCTCGAAATGGCCGACAACGATCGCAGTGCAGAAAATCATGGCAAAGGCACTGGCGACGCCGGCTCCGAACCGGATCAGCGAAAGACCGACGACAGTAGTGGTCAATGGCATCGCCGCGAGGAGCAGCGTGGTGGCGACAAGCGCCAGCAGAAAAGCCGGCCTCTCCCGGCCGGCGGCCCAGCCCATGGCAGCCAGGATGGCGCCGGCGAGGTAGCCGACATAGTTGGCCGAAGCGATGATACCGGCATCGCGAGGGCTAAGACTGAGACCAGCCATGAGATCCGGCAATAGCGGGGTGAAGGCAAACCGGCCGAGCCCCATGGCCACCGCCATCATGGCAAGTCCGCCCAGAGCCAGCGGAACAACCGATGGCCGACGGTCAGTTGACGGGATGTCGGCGTCGGATCGGCGGCCGGTGTCTTTCATGGCCGCTCTATGGCACCCGGGCGATCGCCATGCAAGCCGATTTCGACCGCACATGGAAGCCGCAAAATTTGCCACCGCCGTGCTTGACAACTCTCTTTGATTAACATAATTGTTATTTAACTAATGAGGTAAATAAATGAGCGTTCAACCCATCTTTGCCGCGCTTTCGGATCCGACCCGGTTTGCCATCGTCGAACAGCTGCTGGAAAACGGTGACCAGACAGCCGGCGCTTTGGCCGAACCCTTCGACATTTCAAAACCGGCCATTTCACGGCATCTCAAGGTGCTGGAAGAAGCCGGTATCATCGAGCGGCGCATCGACCGCCAGTTTCGCTGCTTCAGCATCCGCCCGCAAAGCCTGCGGCCGCTGGATGACTGGATAGACCGTTATCG
The DNA here is from genome assembly GCA_965228435.1 of Hoeflea sp. Classification (GTDB taxonomy): domain Bacteria; phylum Pseudomonadota; class Alphaproteobacteria; order Rhizobiales; family Rhizobiaceae; genus Hoeflea_A. Next base: position 7,732,635 of record OZ245818.1, read on the forward strand.
CCGGTTCTGGAACACCTCGTTCGACCGCCTGGAAAAAGTTCTGCAGAAAGAGGAAAAGAAGAATGACAACGATGATTGACGATCGCGTCCTGGTCGTGGAACGCACCATTGCCGCGACGCCTGAAACAGTGTTCGACGCCTGGGTAAATCCGGAAATCCTGGTGCAATGGTGGGGGCCGGAAGGCATGTCCATCCCTCAGCACGCGCTCGATGTTCGCGAAGGCGGGTCCTGGGAAACCACGATGCGCAATGATGAGGGCGGCGAGGTTTTCGTCTCTGGCGTCTATAAGGTCATCGACCGCCCAAACCGGCTTGTATTCTCGTGGGCCTGGAAACAGCCTGACGGGACGCGCGGTCATGAAACCGATGTCGAGGTCACATTCACGGCTGTCGATGGCGGCACCAAAATGACCCTTGGCCAGAGCAGCTTCGAAAGCGCCGATTCGCGTGACAATCACGGCATGGGCTGGAACTCCAGCTTCAATTGCCTTGAACGCCTCTTTTGACAGGAGCCCCGTCATGACCCAACACGCCGTTGTCTCGAAAGAAGAGTGGGAAAAGGCCCGCATTGCCCTCCTGGAGAAGGAAAAGGCGTTCACGCGAGAACGCGATGCGCTCAGCCGCGAACGGCAAGCGTTGCCATGGGTGGAGGTGACGAAGGACTACCGGTTCGAGACCGAGGACGGCAGCAAGTCGCTGGCCGGTCTGTTCGGCGACCGTAGCCAACTCATCGTCTACCACTTCATGTTCGGCCCTGAATGGCAGAAGCCCTGCCAAAGCTGCTCGTTCTGGGCCGATAATTTCGAGCGCAATGTCGTTCACCTTGCCGCCCGCGACGTCGCCATGATCGCCGTGTCTCGCGCACCGCTTGACCGGCTCGGAGAGTTCAAGAAACGCTTCGGCTGGACCTTCGACTGGGTGTCATCGCAGGGCAGCGACTTCAACTATGACTACGATGTGTCGTTCACCGATGAGGCCCGCCAGAACGGCACCTTGCGCTACAACTACCAGCCAAGTCAGTTTCCTGCCGACGAGGCGCCTGGTATCAGCGTCTTCAAGAAGGACGGAGACGGCCGCATCTTCCACACCTACTCCACCTTCGGGCGCGGCCTGGACATGATGAACGCCGCCTACCACTACCTCGATCTGGTTCCGAAGGGCCGCGACGAAGCCGGTTTCGACATGCCGATGACCTGGGTTCGCCTGCGGGATGAATACGAAACCGCCTGACATCCCAAGGTCGATTGCCAATCTGAAAGGGCCGCCATTTGCGCGGCCCTTTTTGCGTGACCGCTCAGCGGCTGACCTGCAGGTTCAGGCATGCTATGCGGACCTGAAACGACAACAGGACAGGTGGACCCTTCATGAGCCAGGACGCAAAATCGATCATCATCACCGGGGCCGGCAGCGGCATCGGCAAGAGCTGTGCGGACCTGTTCCTGCGCGAGGGTTACCGGGTCGGACTGGTCGGACGCCGGCAAGCGCCGCTCGAAGCGGTTGCCGAGGGTCAGCCGAACGCGCTTCCCCTGCCCTGTGACGTAACGGATCCGCGGGCCGTGCGCGCCGCCTTCGACCGCGCCTATGACACCTGGGGCCACATCGATGTCCTGTTCAACAATGCCGGCGTCAGCAAGCCCGCCACAACAATCGACGAGATATCCGACGAAGACTGGCAGGAAGTCCTGCACATCAATCTCGGCGGCACCTTCCACTGTGCGCGCGAAGCATTCCGCATCATGCGCGCCCAGTCACCCCAGGGCGGCCGCATCATCAACAACGGTTCCGTATCTTCATACGTTCCCCGACCGGGATCAGTGCCCTATACCAGCACCAAACACGCAGTCACCGGCCTCACCCGCACCCTGTCTCTCGACGGCCGCCCCTTCAACATCGCCTGCGGCCAGATCGATATCGGCAATGCACTCACCGAAATGGCCCAGCCCATGACCGTCGGCGTGCCGCAAGCGGATGGATCGGTCAAACCGGAAGCCACCATGGACGTCGCCCACGTCGCATCATCCGTCCTGCACATGGCCGAACTGCCGCTCGATGCCAACGTTCAGTTCATGACCGTGATGGCGACGACGATGCCTTATATCGGGCGAGGTTAAACAAAAAAGGGCGCCCCTTTCGGAGCGCCCAGCGAGCCTTGCGGCCTGGGAGGTGGATCTAGCGTTTCAGAGCGCCAACGCCTGAGAAACGGAAGGCTTCCTTTTCGAGATTGTCGATCTCGTCGGTGCTCATCTGATCGTGAGCCACCGTGATACGGCCGAGGAAGACAAGCGGCAAATCGCCTTCATTGCCTTCCAGATGGGCCTTGATTGCCTCGGCAGTCGCCGCTCCGACATCATCGCCCATGCGCATCGGTGTGGCATCGAGCTCACCGCGGCGGATGGCGTCGAGTTCCAGGCCCGTGCCGCCCCAGCCCGTCGAGAAGATGTCCTTATGCTTGCCGGCTGCCACCTGCGCCTCGACCGAGCCCATGGCCATGGCCGTATTGGCGTTGTGGATCACCTTGGCTTCGGGATAGGCCTGCATGATCAGGTTGGTGCCGGTAAAGCCGCCTTCGCGCTGATATTCGCCATAGTGCTCGTAAACGGCGTTCCAGTTGCCCTTCTCAGCAACGCAATCCATGAAGTCGCCGGACCGCTGGTTGTCCGTGATCCCAGGAATGCCGCGATTGAGCGCATAGGTCACGTCATTGCCAAGACGCTCCAGCATGTAGTCACACATCTTCAGCGCGCCGTAGGCGGACGAAAAGTCGAACCAGGCGGCCGGCTGGTTCTTCAGGTATTTGAGCGGCGTGTGGAAGGCCCAGACGAAGGTGGTGAGCCCCTCCGTACCGGCAAGCTTGTCGATGTTGTCGGCCTGGGTCGCCAGCTCCGACGGACCAAAAATGACGATGTCATAGAGGTCTTCGTCCTGGACAACCTGGTTGGCATAGGTTGCCTGCAGCGAATGCTCGATCTGACGCGAGGCGAACTCGCGGGTCTCGTACTGGATGCCCAGTTCATCAAGACGCTTGGTCATTGCCAGATAGTTGCGCGCCCAAAAATCCGACACGTCAGCGGACGGATAGATCAGCGCGATCTGCAGGGGCTTCTCCTGCGTGCCGGTGTACTTCACGGCCGGGGCCCCGGTCTTGGCCTGCAGCGCTTCCAGCGCGCCATCCTTGTTGACCTGCTGCGGCAGCCAATAGTCGCGGTCTCCATCATCGGGCAATGTCTTGAGCGGCAACTCCATGGCCAATGCCGACGTCGACAGTGTGAGTGCGGCCGCGAGGGCCAGTTTCGAAATCACCTTCATGGTTTTTCTCCTCCCTGAGGTGTGGGCGAAGGCTCGCGCCTTCATCGAATGCGGCCTAGCCGCTGGGGTTGGGATCGCCTGCAAGCAGCCGTCCCACGATGAGCAGAAGCGCGAGCACGCCGAGCAGCGTGCCGGCCAGCTTCATGATCTTGACGTTGTCGGGATTGGTCAGCGCCGCCTTGATGCCGTGCGCACCATCGCGGTCGGTTTTCTGCAGCCAGGTGTAGACGGCAACCGATGTAATGATGACGACGCCGGAGGCGACGGACTGCCAGAAAAATTCGATGCGCAGCGTGACAAGCGCATTGATCATCATCGAGAGCAGCAACACGCCGGCGAAGGACCCAAGCATCGAGGCGCGACCGCCGAACAGCGAAGTGCCGCCGACCACCACAGCCGCGATGACATGCAGATTGAAATACGGTGCCGAGGTTGCCTGGATGGCGTTCAGCTTGCCGGTCAGCATGATGCCGGCGAGCCCCGCCATGGCCCCCATCAGCACATAGGCGTAGACCCGATGCCGATCGACCGAAACACCGGTCATGTCGGCAGCATCGGGGTTCGACCCGATGGCGATGGTGTAGCGACCGAAATAGGTGCGGGTCAGCACGAAGTAACCGCCGATCATTGACAGGATCCCGATCAGGACCGGTGTCGGCAGGATGTAGAACACCTGGCCGCGGCCGATCTCGGTGATCAGTTCCGGGAAGCGCGCCAGCACCAGTCCCTTGGCGAGAACCAGCGCGAAGCCGCGATAGACCAGGTCCATCGCCAGCGTGCCGATCAGATCAGGCACCTTGAAGCGCGTGATGACCAGTCCGTTGATCAGGCCCATCGTCGCGCCGAGCCCGATGCCGATCAGCACGGCAATCCAGGCCGGAAAGCCGAACTGCTTGATCAGAAAGGCCATCATGATGCCGGTGAGTGCGGCGACCGAACCGATCGACAGGTCGATGCCGCGCTGGGTGATGACGAAGGTCATCGCCATCGCCATCGGCATGTAGAGAGCTGCTTCCAGAAGAATGGTGTTGAGATTGGAGAGGCGGAAATAGCGCGTTGGCTCCGCCACTGCCATGAAACCGGCGATGAGCAGGATCATCGCCAACGGGCCGATGATGGCCAGATAGGGTTCGAGATGGTCGTTGAGCGACTTTTTCTGGCCTGCAGCCGGGCTGTCCACGGAAAGTGTCATGATTCTGGTTCCTGTGTGCTGCTTCAGGCGGCCTGATGGGCGCCAACGATCAATCCGAGAACGGTTTCCCGGCTGGTTTCCGCGGTCTTCTCGACACCAACGCAGCGTCCCCGGCGCATCACGTGAATGCGGTCGGATATGGCGAACACGTCGTCGAGCGAGTGGGAGATCACGATGACCGCGAGCCCCTGCTCCTTCAGCGTCGTGATGAGCTTGAGCGTCTTTGCCGTTTCCTGCGGTCCGAGTGCGGCTGTGGGCTCGTCCATGACGAGCACGCGCAATCTGTCGTGACGCACGGCCCGGGCGATCGCCACGGCCTGACGCTGTCCGCCCGACAGGCTCTGGGTGGTGACGTCCATGCTGCGTAACGTGACGCCGAGGCGTTCTTTCAGAACGGCTTCCGCTTCCTTTCGCATGCGTCGGTTGTCGAGAAACTCGAAACCGAGAATGCTGCGGGTGAGTTCAGAGCCGAGAAACAGATTGGCGGCCGGATTGAGATGATCCGCCAAGGCGAGGGTCTGGTAGACCGCGCCGATGCCGACTTCGATGGCATCCGAATGACTGTTCATCGACAGAGGGCGGCCGTCGAGATGAATTGTTCCGACTGTCGGCTGGTAAACGCCCGTCAGGATCTTGATCAGTGTCGATTTGCCGGCTCCGTTGTCGCCAACAATTGCCAGAACCTCTCCGGCCCTCGCTTCCAGGTCGACACGGTCGAGAGCGGTAACGCCGCCGAACCGTTTGGAGATCCCCTCCATCGTGATGATCGGTTCCGTGTTTTCCAACGGTCCACTCCCCATGATTGTTATCGATAACATCGCAACTTAAAAAAACACGTCTTCTGGACGGTCGCTGCGGTGATCGTTGATACGTGCTTCGGTCGAGATCGCCCGCCGGCCCCAGGCCGACGGGCGGCTGAGATTATTTGCCCCAGATCTTGCCGTACTCGTCGCGATAGCCGTTGCCGGGATCGAAGATGTTGTTGTCGCCGCCATCGAAGGCAATGTTTTCGAGCGTGACCACATGGAGCGGCGAGGTGTAACCCGACCACTCTTCGCCTTGCATGGCGCGATTCAACTCATCGACCAGCTGCCAACCCTGCAGGTTGAGTGGCTCGGCGACAGTCACCGACTGGTACTGCTTGCCGCGGATCCGCTGGTAGGCGCTTTCCGAGCCGTCGCCGGCGGCAACCGCCTTCGGCTTCGCATCGCCGGCAATGCCGGCGGCGGCGAGCGCCGGTCCCATGAAGTCGAAGTAGATATCGTTGATCGCCAAGCTGTGCGTCCAGGCGTCGCCGTGACGCTGCAGCAGCGCCGTCGTCAGGGTCGGCATGCGATTTGACGTGTCGGCAATCGGCGTATCGACATATTCAAGCACCGTGCCGCCGAGCGCTTCGATGGTCTCCTTGATGCGGTCCGCCTTGGCGATGGCAATGGCGTAGGTGGAGTCGGTGAAGATCACAACGCCGGGCTTGCCACCGGCATCGGCAAATGCCCATTGCGCGGCCGCCGCGGAGACGTCCATGGCATCGGTGGAGACATTGGCAAAGACGCCATTGTCCGGATCCGGGCCGATCACCGGCGAGGCATGCCAGCTGACCAGCGGAATGCCGGCCTCACGGGCCTGCGCCATGCCGGTCTGCTGTTCGACGGCATCGAAACCGTTGATGATGATGCCGTCCGGCTGCAGCGCCAAGGCCTGGCCGAAGGCGGCCGTGCGCCCAGATACCGAACCGGCGCCGTCAAGCACCCTGACCTCCCAGCCGATCCGGTCGGCCGCTTCCTCGACACCCCGGGTGACGCCCAGGATGCCGCCGTTCTTCATGTCTGCAGCCAGCACCACGATGGTCTTGCCTTCGGCAGCCTTGGGACCCGACGTCGGTCCGTCCCAGGCCTCCTTCTTGCCGGCATGTTTCTTGACGGCATCCATGGCATCAGACACGGCATCCGCCTGCGCTGGCAGCGCAAGTCCAAGCGCCATCACACCGGCCGCGACCGTCACGAAAGTTCTTCTCAGCATAGTTTCCTCCCTTTCAAGATGAATGTCATTTCTTGGCAGCGCCCTTGCGGCGCTGGGCGTATCCGGCGATGCCGATGGCAACCAGCAGGGTGACGCCGTTGAACATGGGTTCGACCCAGAACGAGCCGCCGATCTGCTGGATGCCGGAGATGCCGACAGCCAGTATGGCGACGCCCACGATGGTGCCCCAGACGTTGACCCGTCCCGGCTTAATGGTCGTCGAGCCGAGGAAGGCGCCGACCAGCGCCGGCAGCAGATATTCCAGACCGACGCTGGCCTGGCCGATGCGCAGTTTCGAGGCGAGAATGACACCGGCAAGCGCCGTCAGAAGGCCTGACGTGACGAATGCACCCATGACGAATTTGCGGGTCGGAATGCCGTTCAACTCGGCGGCGCGCGGGTTGGCCCCGATGGCGTAGAGATAGCGGCCGATCGGCGTGTATTCGAGCACCAGCCACATGATGATGGTGATGGCGAGCACGTAGTAGCCGGTGATCGGCAGGCCGAACAGGAACGTGCCGTTGATGGCATAGAAACCATCCGGCAGGACTCCGACCACCTGGCGGCCGCCAGTGTGCCATAGAGCCAAGGCATAAAGCACAGTGCCAGTTCCGAGGGTCGCGATGAATGCGTCAATCTTGGCGACCTCGACGAGCAGTCCATTGAGAAGGCCGACGAAGGCGCCAAGCAACAGCACGATCATCACAGCGACCGGCCACGGAATGCCGAACATTGTCTGCAGCGATATCGCCAGGATGTGCCAGAGCACGATGCCGTAACCGACGGTCAGGTCGATGCGCCCTGCGACCATGGGGATCATGGCTGCGAGGCTGAGCAAGGCAATGATGGCCTTGTCGGAAATGATGGCGCGCAGGTTGAGCAACGTCGGAAACGTGTTGGGCAAAAGGATCGAAAACAGCAGGATCAGACCGAGTGTCAGGATCACCAGGCCGTAGACCGGAGCCAGCCTAATCAACTTGGCGCCAAGGCTGAGGTGCTTGAGCTCCGACCGGGTCGGCTCAAGGGCATCGGATTCAATTGACTGCATGGTTCACCTGTTGCGCGCCGTCAACGGCGGCTTCGCTGGCCGAGGCGGCCTGGATAAGGGATTCGGTAGACAGGCCGACGCCAGTCAGTTCGGTTACCACCCGCCCACGGCTGAAGACGATGGCCCGATGGCAGATCGCAGCCACTTCCTCGAAATCCGTCGACACGACGAGAACGCCCATGCCGCTGGCAAGCGCCTCGAACAAAAGCGCGTAGATTTCCGCCTTGGCGCCGACATCGACACCGGCGGTCGGGTCTTCCGCGATGAGCAATTGCCGGTCCGTCTCGAGCCAGCGGCCAACGACAACCTTCTGCTGGTTGCCCCCGGACAGCGCCTCAATGGCCAAAGTCGGATCGTTGGGCGAAAGCCCGAGGCTTTGGCCAATGGTTTCAACCTCGGTTTCTTCCGCGCCCGTCCCCTTGAAGGAGAACATGCCGCGCCCGGACGCCAGCGGGTTCATGAACATGTTTTCGCGGATCGTGAGCACCGGTGCGATTGATTCCACGACCCGGTCGCGGGCCAGCAACCCGATACCCGATTGCATCGCCGCACGCGGCGACGACAGGTCCGGAGCCTTGCCATTCAGCGCAATGTCGCCCGTGAAGGCGCGCTCGCCGAAGAGGCAGCGGCCGACGTCCTCGTGACCGGCGCCGCGCAGACCAAGCAGACCGACCACCTCGCCCTGGTTGACCTTCAGATCGACCGGTCCGACATCGCCAATCACGACGTTCGACAACGACAACACGGATGCGCCTTTGTCGGCTTCCGGGCGATCGAACTCGCGGGCACGACGGCCGACGATCAGCTGCACGAGTTCCTCGGGCGTCGTGTGCGCAACATCACGGATGCCAACCATCATGCCGTCCCGCAGCACGGCAACGCGGTCGGCGATCCGAAAAATCTCGTCCAACCGGTGCGAGACGTAGATCATGCCGACGCCCTTTTCACGCAGCGGTCGCAGCGCGTCAAAGAGTCTATCCACCTCATCCGCGGGAAGGCTGGCCGTCGGCTCGTCCAGAACCAGGAAATCGCACTCCACCGCCAGCGCGCGAGCAATCGCCACAAGCGACTTTTCGGTGCGGCTGAGATCCGAGACCCGTGCTTCAGGATCGAAATCGCAATCGACCCGGGCCAGCGCCTCTCGCGCCCTCTCCTCCGCGTCGTCCCAGTCGATCAGACCCATACGGCGCTTGTAGCCCTGGGCCAGCGCCATGTTTTCCGCAACCGTCATCCACTCAATAAGGCCGAGATCCTGGTGAATGAAGGCAACGGACTGTCGCTCGTTCACGCGGCCGGGCGTATGTTGATACGGCGTTCCATCGATCAGGACGGTGCCGGAATCGGCACTGTGAATGCCGCCGAGCACCTTGATGAGAGTCGATTTTCCGGCACCGTTTTCGCCCAGAAGGGCAACGATCTCACCGCGATCGACATGCATTGAAACCCCGCGCAACGCCTGGGTGCCGCCAAAACTCTTGACGATGCTGTCGAAGAACAAACCGCTCTGCACCTGCGGTGCCATGCATTCCTCCCGTCCGGCACGTCATGGGTTGCGTTACCGGTAACCTAAGGATTAGGGTACGGAAAAATTTGCTCTGGTCAAGGAAAAAATGTTATCGGTAACGTAACCGATTTGGATTCGTAGATTCATCGCTCAAATGTCTGATACGAAACGAAAAAAAGACAAAGTCACTCTGGCCGAAGTCGCCGAGGCCGCCGGCGTTTCCAAGATGACGGCGTCGCGGGTGCTGCGCAAGTCGACGGGATTTTCCCAGGAAACCCGAGACCGGGTCATGCATGCCGTCGAGAGCCTTGGGTACCGTCCGAATCGGCTCGCGGCCGCCTTCAAATCCGACAAGGCGTCGACCCTGGTCGGCGTCTGCGTACCGCGTCTGACGAGCGGCATGTTCGGATCAGTGCTCGACAGCGTCGACCACACGCTGTCTCGACTCGGATATCAAACCATCATCGGCTCGCACGAGCAGGTTCCGGAGACTGAAGAAGCCTGGCTTGCCACCATCCTGTCCTGGCGACCTGCCGGCGTGATTCTCAGTGGCCGCAAACACACTCGGACCGTGCTCGACATGTTGCGTGAGCAAGCGGTTCCGGTGGTGGAGATCTGGAACCTTAACACCAGTCCCATCGATATATCCGTCGGTTTCAACCACTATGATTGCGGCCATGAGATGGGCCGATACATGGTCTCCAAGGGCTGCCGCTACATCGCTTATGTCGGCGCGGAGGCGAACACGCCCGGAATGGGCATGGTCCGCCTCGATGGTTTTCGCGACGCGCTTGCCGAGGGCGGCGCCCAGCTGGCAACAGCGGAAATCCTGATTGATCGCCCTGGCTTCTACGCCGGATTCTATGGAACGGAAACGATCCTGAACCGCACCGGCGGGGCCGACGGCATCTACTATCAGGAAGACAACATGGCCGTCGGCGGACTGTTCTACTGCCAGTCACGCGGTCTGGACGTTCCAGGCGATATCGCCATCGCCGGCTGGGGCGGCATGGAAGTCGCCTCCGTTCTGCCCAAGCGGCTGACCACGACGTCTGTCGCCACCCAGGCCCTCGGCAAGTCTGCGGCCGAAGCGCTGGTTGCGCGCATCCGCGGCGAACCGATCCGCGACGTCATCGTCGCGCCGACGCGGCTTGTGCCCGGCAGCACTGTCTGAACTGCGTTACTCGCCGCTGCTCCAAGGGCCGTGATGAGCCCCCTCCTCGTCGATCCGCTCGAAACTGTGGGCGCCGAAATAGTCGCGCTGGGCCTGGATCATGTTGGCGGTTGAACGTCCGGTTCGCAGGATATCGAAATAATTCAACGCGGCGCCGAGCGCTGGCGTCGGCAGGCCTTTCTGTGCGGCAAGCGCCACGGTCTTGCGCAGATCCGCTTGCGTTTGCTTGAGCCGATCCGCAAAGAACGGCGCGAACATGAGGTTGACGTCCGGGTGTGCGGCCAATGCGGTTGCCATATCGTTCAGCATCGCCGACCGGATAATGCAGCCGGCCCGCCAGACCTTGGCGATTTCCGGCATCGGGAGCTTCCACTCATTCGCCTGGGACAGCGCCTCCAACAGTTCGAACCCCTGGGCGTAACAGACGATCTTTCCGGCGATCAGGGCGTTTTCCAGCACCGATATCGGCAGCGCATCCGGATCAAGCCGGAGCGGTGCCGCGCCGAACACGTCTTCACCCGCGCGTCGGGTGTCGAGCCGTGCCGACATGTTGCGAGCCGCTACGGCGGCCTCGATGACGGTCGCCGGTACACCCAGATGCTGCGCCTCGATCGCCGTCCAGCGGCCGGTGCCCTTCTGGCCCGCCCTATCAAGAATGATGTCCAGAACCGGACGGTCGGTCTTGGGATCGATCGCCGCCGAAATGGCAGCGGAGATTTCGATGAGGTAGGATTTCAGGGCGCCGCCGTTCCACCGCTCGAACACCTCGGCAATCGCTGCCGGGGCCATGCCCATGCCGTCGCGCATGATGCCGTAGGTCTCGGCGATCATCTGCATGTCGGCATATTCAATGCCGTTGTGAACGGTCTTGACGGCGTGACCGGCTCCACCCTCGCCCATCCATGTGGCGCAGGGCGTACCCTCGTAGTCGGCCGCGATCGCCGTCAGGATCGGTGCAACCGTGTCCCACAATTCCTTGGGTCCACCGCCCATGATCGACGGCCCATAGCGGGCTCCCGTTTCGCCGCCAGACACGCCGATTCCGAGAAAACGCGCGCCACCCTCGGCCCGGCGATTGGTGTCGTTGAAATTGGCGTTGCCGGCATCGATGACGGTATCCGCGTCATCCATCAGCGGCCGCAACATGTCGATGTGATCGTCCACCACCGGGCCGGCCGGCACCATGAGAATAACCGCGCGCGGCGGCCGGATGGCGGCAACAAGCGCTTCCAGCGAGTCGCAGGCAATCAGGTTGGTGCTCAATTCGCCGGCGTCGGCGACAAAGCGCCGGGTTGTCTCTAAGGTGCGATTGTAGACAGCGACCCTGAAGCCGTGCTCGGCGATGTTGAGCGCCAGATTGGCGCCCATGGTGCCGAGGCCGATCAATCCGATTTCGGCGCGGTCGTCTTGTGTCATGGTCGCTGCATTCCCTCCCGGTTCAGGAATATCGAATAGATGCTTGTGGTCGCGGTAATGAATAGCCGATGTTTGGCACGACCGCCAAAGCAAAGATTGGAAACCGTTTCCGGGATGAGGATCTTGCCGAGAAGGACCCCGTCCGGGTTGAGGCAATGGACCCCGTCTCCCGCCGATGACCAGACATTGCCGTCGGTGTCGACACGGATTCCATCGGCAAATCCCGGATTGACGACATGGAAGACATCACCGCCATGCAATCTGCCATCTTCGCCAACGTCAAACGCGCGGATATGGCGCTCCGCGTCGGCGTTGAACATGGTTCCCGTCTCGGCGACGTAGAGGCGTTTTTCATCCGGAGAAAACGCCAATCCGTTGGGACATTCAAAGTCGGTCAGCATTGAATCGAGCGCGCCGGTGGCGGGATCGATCCTGTACACGTGGCAGGGAAGTTCCTGCTCGGCGGCAAACCCTTCATAATTGGTCATGATCCCGTAGTGTGGATCCGTGAACCAGATCGAACCGTCCGATTTGACCACCACGTCGTTGGGAGAATTCAGACGCTTTCCATTAAAACTGTCGGCGAGCACCGTGACAGACCCATCGTGCTCGGTGCGGGTGACCCGGCGCTCTCCGTGCTCGCAGCTGACAAGCCGGCCTTCGCGGTCGCGGGTGTGGCCATTGGCATAGTTGGACGGACTGCGATAGGTCGATATGCCCACCTCCGGCATCCAGCGCACGATGCGATCATTCGGGATATCGGAAAAAAGCAGGCAGTTGGCGTCACCGAACCAGACCGGCCCTTCTGTCCAGTCGAACCCCGTCGCCAGTTGCTGAACCGGCGCGTTGCCAAGCACGAAGCGGTTGAACTCAGGCTCGATCGCCCGAAAAAAAGTCATTGCGTTTCTCCTGCCGGTTCTTCATGTTATCGATAACACATCGCATAGGCTTCGCAAGGATATTTATCATGGGCGCTTTCAGAAAGAGCTATCGTCTCACTCATGGTGCTGTCATGACAATGCTGGAAGCGGCGATCGCAAAGGCCGACGACATCGGGCAGCCGCAGTGCATCGTCATTGTCGATGCAAGCGGTGTACCTCTCGGCGAAATCCGCATGGACGGCGCAAAGTTTCTCAGCCGCAAGAGTGCCCTTGCCAAGGCGCGCACAGCAGCCTCTATCGGGGCTCCGAGCACCGAGGTTCCGGAGCCAGTGCAGCCGGCGATTGCAGCCGCGACCAAGGGTGCGGTGACCGGATTACCGGGCGGGCTGCCGATTATCCATGAGAACGCCGTTCTCGGCGGAATTGGCGTGGGCTCCGGCTCCGGCGAACAGGACATTGCCGTCGCCAATGCGGCGCTTGCATCTGTCGGACTTGAGATTCTCGGTTAGCACACCAGCTCAAATCAGCGCGATTTGTCACCTTTGCGAGTGACACCTGGCCAGTCCAACAACCGGTATGAACCTTCAGGTAAAGCCGCTCAATCAAACCATGCTTCGTTGAGTGGACAACTGTGGCTCAACGTTCAAGAATAATCGCATGAGCGCCGACTGGACCGATGAAGAAGCGGCCATCATGGCCGTGGTGGATGGCGAAAGCGCAGCCTATTTTCGCAGCGATTTTGAAGCGCTGGCCGCCTATTGGGTACAATCGCCGGAGGCCAGGTGGATCTGGTCAGGCCCACAGACCGGGACGATGATAAGCGTCGGCTGGGATCGTGTCAGGGCCAAATTCCGAGAGGGCATGCGAACCAGGCCCAGCAATTTTGACTCTCATGACTTTCTGGATCGTCGCAACATTCAGATATGTCATTCCGGCGATTTGGCTTGGGTTTACTACGATCAGGGCTTGAAACAGAACCACCCCAATTTCCACACCCAGACTGATCAGAAGGAATTGAAGATTCTGCATCGCATCGACGGTGAATGGAAACTCGTGTGTGTCTCGATCGTCGCTCCAGCGCTGATGAAGGACGATGTCGCGCAAATCCGGCTGTCCCGCCAAGGTGATGTCGTGCGAATGAGCGAGGCGGCCAAACGACTCTTGCCGAATTTTCAGGGACTCGTTGTACGCGGGAAAAGGGTCCACGCGGCAAAACGGGAAAGAGATCAGCACCTGCAGGCAGAAATTTCATCCAAGTTGGATGGACTGAAGGCTGGCTTCCCACCCAGTTTCGTTAACAAGGACTTGCTGGCAATACCGCTCGGAACCGATGACTATTCGCGACCACTTTATTGCTGGGTGTTTGTCGAAGGTGATGAATTGGTCATCACCTTTGATGCATCTCAAAGTGTTGAAGAGCGACTGGATTCTGCAGCTTCGGTCTTCAAGTTATCCCCCACTCAGCGACGTTTGGCGGGGTGCCTGGTAGAAGGACTGGGATTGGTCGATGTCGCCGAGGTGCTTGGTGTGACCATCAACACAGCCAAGACACATCTTAGGCGAATGTTCGACAAGACGGGAACCCATGATCAGGCGAGTCTGTTGGCGCTGTTGCTGAGTGTCGACAGACCAACCCGTGGTCCGCCAAGGATGGACTGATATAGGATCGGCAACTACCCGGGGCTGTCGGCCGCATCTGAATTGAGAACCCAGGTCCTTTCTTTGCAAGCCTCGTCCGTGCAGCCGACCTGCTCTACCGATGCATCGATCCCAATTGTCTCAGGCAAAAGCAATCTGCGCCTTCATCGCCTGGGCGCGGTCAGACGCGATCTGAAAGGCCTGCTCGGCTTCGTCCAGCGGCAAAGTGTGGGAAATCAACGGCTTGACGTCGATCAGCCCCGACTGCATCAGGTGCACGGCCGTCGCGAACTCCTCATGAAAGCGGAATGAGCCGCGCAGATCGAGCTCGCGCGACGTGACCAGCATCATCGGGATCGTCATGTCGCCGCCAAGGCCCAGTTGCATCACCACGCCGCGGGGGCGCATGGCGGCGAGGCCGCCGGTCAGGGCAGGCTGTGCGCCGGAACATTCATACATCACATCGAAAGTGCCCTTGGCGGCGGTATAGTCCTTCATCGCATCCGGTTCGGATGCCATGTTGATCACCCGGTCCGCGCCGGCCTTCTCAACATAGGAGAGCGCGTTGTCGGAGAGGTCGGTGGCGACGATTTCCGATGCCCCGGAGCGTCGGGCGGCCAGGACCGCCAGGCAGCCGATCGGTCCGCAGCCCGTCACGAGGACGCGCTTGCCGAGCATTTCGCCAGCACGCCGCGTCGCATGCAAGGCAACCGAAAGCGGCTCGGCCATCGCGGCTTCGCCGGCGGTCAGGCCGTTGGCTTTCACACATTGGGATGCATCGGCAATCAGGATTTCCCGAAACGCGCCCTGAACATGGGGAAACGGCATGGCCGAGCCATAGAAACGCATGTTTTCACAGTGATTGGGCAGGCCTTTGGCGCAATAGCGGCATTTGCCGCACGGTCGGGACGGCGATACGGCAACAAGATCGCCCACCTCAAGATCTTTCACGCCTTTGCCGAGTGCCGTAACAGTCCCCGCGACCTCGTGCCCGAGGATCATCGGCTGTCGCAAGCGAACGGGCCCGAAGCCACCGTGATGGTAGTAGTGCAGGTCGGAACCGCAGATGCCTCCGGTTTCCAGACGAACCTGCACCTCCCCTTCCGACAGCGCCTCCGGCTCGCGTTGCTCGATGCGCAGGTCTCCGGCTTCGTGAATAACGATGGTTCTCATGTGACGTTCCTAAATAACCGGCGTCGGCAGGCTACGGCCTTCGAAGTGGGCGACGAGATTGTCGTAGACGAGAGCTCCCATGGCCTTGCGTGTCTCCACGGTTCCCGAAGCGTGGTGGGGCTGCAGAAGCACGTTGTCGAGCGGAAGAAACCGCGGATTGACCGCGGGCTCGCCGTCAAAGACATCCAGCGCCGCGCTGCCCAGCGCTCCTGATTCAAGCGCATCGAGTAGCGCTTCCTCGTCAATATTGGACGCGCGCGAAATGTTCACAATCATCCCGTCGGGGCCCAAAGCCTCGATCACCTCTTTGCCGACGATATGCCTCGTCTTCTCGGAGGCAGCCAGGGTAACGAACAGGAAGTCAACCGCCTTGGCCAGAGCGACCGGTTCGGAGACGTATGTCCAATCGGCCGCAAAGTCTCTGGGGGCCAGGTCGCAGTACGAAACGTCCATCTCGAAGGCGGCCAGTCGCTTGGCAACTTCGAAGCCAATGCGCCCCATGCCAAGAATGCCGACACGTTTGCCGTGGGCACGGGTTTGCAACGGATACAGACCACGCGACGACCAGTGGCCCTCCCGCACCCAGGCCTCTGCGCCGACTATACCGCGCACCTGGGCGAGCATCATGGCGACGCCGAGATCGGCGACCTCCTTGGTCAGCACGTCGGGTGTATTGGTCACGCGAATGCCGCGTTCGCGGGCCGCTTTCAGGTCGACGGCATCATAGCCTACCCCGTAGACCGAGATGATTTCGAGACCCGGCAGGGCTTCGATCAAGGCCCGATCGGCACCCAGCTCGCCACGCGTCGCGACACCGCGGATGCTGCCGCCGATCTCCGCTAGAAACCCAGGTTTGTCAGCCGCGTCGAAATAGCGGTGCATGACGAATTTTTCGTTGAGCGGCCCCTCGTCCCAGGCGGGATATGGCCCGATCTGCAGTATCTCGACCTTCGTCATTTCTGCTAGTTTCTCCATAAAGTCGCTTGCAAATTGTTATCGATAACATATACAGGACAGCAAGCGCATGTCGAGGACAAAAAAGGAAAAGATTGCCGTGACGCGAGGAATACAACAATTCGACCTGAGCGGCCGAACCGCCCTTGTTACCGGATCGTCTCAAGGCATCGGCCTTGCCCTCGCACGGGGGTTGGGCGAGGCTGGCTCCAGCTTGGTTCTCAATGGCCGGGACACGGAAAAACTGGCGAGCGCTGCTGCCAAACTCAGGGAAGACGGTCTGACCGTCGACGAACTTGCTTTCGATGCAACGGACCACGATGCCGTCAGAGCGGCTGTCGATGGCTTCGAGGCGGATCAGCGGCCCATTGATATCCTGGTCAACAATGCCGGCATGCAATTCCGCACGCCGCTTGAAGACTATCCGCCGGACATGTTCGACAAGCTGCTCGCGACAAATATTGCGACCGTTTTCCATGTTGGCCAGGCTGTTGCCCGACACATGATCGGGCGTGGTGCCGGCAAGATCATCAATATCGCTTCAGTGCAGACAGCGCTGGCCCGACCCGGGATCGCACCCTACACCGCCACCAAGGGTGCCGTCGGCAACCTGACCAAAGGCATGGCAACCGACTGGGCCAAACACGGGCTGCAGGTCAATGGCATCGCGCCGGGCTATTTCGACACACCGCTGAATGCCGCCCTGGTGGCAGACCCGGAATTCAGCGCCTGGTTGGAAAAACGGACACCGGCCGGACGCTGGGGCAAGGTCGAAGAACTTGTCGGCGCCTGCGTGTTTTTGTCATCCGATGCCTCCAGCTTCGTCAACGGCCATACGCTCTTCGTTGATGGCGGCATTACGGCCTGTCTGTGATCCCATGCGTCTGTTCGTGGTCATGGGTGTCTCCGGGTGCGGTAAGTCGACCATCGCTTCGGCACTCGCCGCGGCGACCAAAGGGAGCGCCATCGACGGTGACGATTTCCATCCGGAGGACAATATTCGCAAAATGAGCGACGGCATTCCGCTGACCGACGCCGACCGGTGGCCCTGGCTCGACAAGGTTGCCCAGGCAATGCGCGGGGGAGACGGCCGGATATTTTGCGCCTGTTCCGCCCTCAAGCGGTCCTATCGGGACCGGATCCGCGCGGCCGCCGGCGAACCGGTGACATTCCTGCACCTGAGAGGAAGCAAACAGTTGATCTCCGAGCGCATGAACAGCCGGCCGGGACACTTCATGCCGCCCAGTCTGCTGGACAGCCAGTTCGCCACGCTCGAAATTCCCGGCCAGGATGAGGCCGCCTTAGAGGTTGATATAGCGGCCAGCGAAACAGACGTGGTCGCCTCCCTGTTGCAAGCGATTGGAGAAAGAGAATGAGCAAGCTCGCATTGATCGGTGCCGGAGTCATGGGCAACGCCATCGGCACATGTCTGCTGGAAGCGGGCCATGAAATGTCCGTCTTCGACCTCGACCAAGCCAAGGTCGATGCGCTCGTCTCAAAGGGCGCAAGGGCGGCCACCTCGGCAGCCGAGGCTGCGTCCGACGCCGATTTCGTATTTCTCAGCCTCAACTCCCCAGCGATTGTCCGCGCCGCCGTTTTCGGTGACGGCGGCGTCGCGGGTGGGGCCCGCGCGGGCACGATCATCATCGACATGTCATCGATCGACCCGCCTTCGACCAGAGCCCTGGCAGAAGACGCCGCCGAACGCGGAATACGCTGGCTTGATTGCCCGCTTTCAGGAGGGGCACCGAAAGCGCTGATCGGTCAACTGACGGTTATGGCCGGCGGCGCCGCGGAGGATTTCGAGGCCGCAAAGGAAGTGATGGACGACCTTTGCGGTAATTTCACCTTGATGGGCCCAAGCGGTGCCGGGCAGACAACCAAGCTGATAAACCAGGTGCTCTGTGCTTTGAACTTCGTGGCGGTCGCCGAGGCGACGCAACTTGCGCTGGATGCCGGCGTCGACGCCGCAAAAATCCCCGAAGCAATCCGCGGCGGTCGCGCCGATAGCGCCATTCTGCAGGAATATATGGCCAAGATGGCCGCCAAGGACTACACGCCCACCGGCCGCATCGACAACATGGTGAAAGACCTCAACGGCGCCCAGGATCTGGCGCGGCTGACCAATACGGCAATGCCGCTGACGGCGGCCTGCGCGGAGATCCACCGGCTGTTGACGTCTGCCGGTCTGGGAGGCGCCGACAGTGCCGCGCTGATGAAGTTTTTTGAAGGTCCGGAGAAAGGGAATGCCGTATGAGCATGCACGGCAACCTGCTTATCTCCGCTTGATCCCCCAGCCGATCGGTTTCATCCGGTTGCCCGGGTGGCGATCGTCGGTGCCCCAGATGGCCTGGTAGGTATCAAGCGCCCGACCCTGACGCTGAAGCGCCACGAATGAGGCGATCAGAAAAAGCCACCAGAGGCCCAGGAGCAACCACATCCAGCGCTGCGCGTTGGCATGCCACAGGCCGGTAAAGACAGCGGCGACGGAGGCCAATACCGCTGCATAGCCGCCGAATTTGTGAACGTACTCGAAAGCCACCCGGCGTGGCGTCATGTCGTAATGGTCGCCGGCCTGCGAACCATCGGAAGCCGTTTCGGTGGGCCCACCCTTTGACCCGCGCAGCCAGCCCGCCAAGACCAGCAGCAGGCAGACGAAGACGACAAAATATCCGGGCACCCAATGCCCCATGCGACTGGAAGCCCCACGTGTTTCCAAGAGCACCAGCGCCAGGCCGACCACCGTCAGCCCTGCGCCAACATGCTGCAGCACCAGATGACTGTGCCACCAGGCTCTGTTGTCCAGGTGATTGGGCCAGTCCTGACCAGGCATTACCTTGAAAAAGCGTGCCATCAGCACACCGCCGGGGATCAGGAAGGCCCAGGCGAGCACCATCGTGCGGCCGTGCCAGGACAGCAGGATCCCGACCTCATGCGGACGCGTGCCATCGATCGGCGCCAGGAGCCATTCCATCGATCGCTACCCCTTGACCGCGCCTGCGGTCATACCGGTGATGATCTGTTTCGATGCGATGAAGGTAAAGATGATCGGCGGGATCGCCAACAGCATCCCCGTCGCCATGATGACACCCCAGTCGATGTCGTGCTCGGTCAGCGAATTCACGATGGTGACCGGCACGGTGCGGGACTTGCGGTCGGCCAGCGCATTGGCCAGCAGAAACTCGTTCCAGGCGATGCGAAAGGTAAAGATCGAAGCTGCGGCCAATCCCGGCTTGATAACCGGCAGCACGACCAGGAAGAAGACCTGGAAAGCATTGGCCCCGTCCATCCGGGCTGCCTCCTCCAGCTGGATTGGCACCTGGACGATGAAGCTCTGCAGAATCCAGATCACGAAAGGCAGGTTCATTGCCACATAGACGAGAATGATGCCCGTGCGCGTACCGGCAAGGCACGCTTCACCGACGCAAAAATCAAAGGTCCAGATGCCGAAGACCGGTACCAGCAAAACGGCCGGTGGCACCATGCGCATCAGCAGCGTAGTCATAGACAGCGACCCGCGCCCAAGAAAGCGGAAGCGCACGATGGCGTAGGCGGCCATGCAGCCGATGACCAACGTCAGCCCTGTCGAGATCAGCGCAATTATCAGAGAATTGCCGAGCGCCCGGCCAAAGGTCGGATCGCAATAGTCGACATGGTCCGGAGCGTACCAGAGCACATTGCACAGCACGGTCTCGTAGTTCTTGAATGTGGGCAAAAACAGCAACGACGCCGTATCGCTTTGAATGTCGACATTGAGTCTTAGCGACGTGGCCAGCATCAGGACGATCGGCCCGACGGACATGACAACCAGTGCCGTGATCAAGGCATAGAAGGCCGGGTTCTGCGTGTTGCCACCAGCGGAGTGTGCGGACATGGCTTTAGGTCTCCTCGGCGATCTTGCGGACCCGAAGTCGGCGGGCCTCGGCGGCGCGGTTGTAGACAAACATCATGATCGTCAGGAACAAAAGCAGCACCAGCAGGTAATTCGACATGGCCGCCGCTTCGCCCAACTCACGGAATTCCGAGGCCGTGCGAGCAATGCGCAGAGACATGATTTCGGTCGATAGACCAGGCCCGCCATTGGTCATCACCAGGATCACCTCAAGCACCTTGAAGGCATCTATCAGGCGCAGCAGGCAGGTGACGATGAGCACCGGCATCATCAGCGGCAGCTTGATGTGAATGATCTGCTGCCAGTCCGACGCACCATCGATACGGGCGGCTTCCAGCGCCGAGCGCGGCAGCGACTGCAGCGCCGCCAGGGCGAGAATGAAGATGAACGGAGTCCATTGCCAGATATCGGCGATGATCACGGATGTCAGCGACCACCAGGAGTCCGACAGCCATGGAATCGGTTCGAGGCCGATCGATTTGAGCGTGCGGTTAAAGACGCCCACAGAAGGATGGTACATGTAGCGCCACATCAGACCAACCACGATCGGCGCAATCATCATCGGCAAGATGAAGATGGTTCTCAGCGCCGACATGCCGCGCAGATTGCGATCGAGCAGAAGTGCCAGGCCAACGCCGGCAACCATCTCGATGCTGACGACGAAGAAGGCAAATTTCAAAGTGACGAAGAACGACTCACGGAAACTCTCGTCGCCCAACAGGCTCACGTAGTTGCGCAGGCCCACCCAGTCCGCTTCCTCGATGCGCTGGCTGGGATTCCAGTCGAGAAAGCTCGCGTAGATCATGTAGCCGACCGGATAGAGCAGAGCGATCGCCAGGACCGCGGCGGCCGGCGCCAGAAACAGATACGGCGTCAGGCGATTGGCGTTCGGCAGGATCATGGCGTGTCACTCAGCAAGACGAGGAGGTCCGGTTCGGCCGGGCGGCGGTTGATCCGCCCGACCAGTTTCGGAAACCGAAGTTCCCGTTCAGCCAAGGGAGGCTAGTTCCAG
The DNA here is from genome assembly GCA_965228435.1 of Hoeflea sp. GTDB lineage: Bacteria > Pseudomonadota > Alphaproteobacteria > Rhizobiales > Rhizobiaceae > Hoeflea_A. The sequence continues at coordinate 7,753,844 of OZ245818.1, forward strand.
GTGTTGTATCCGGCCTCGTCGAGGATCGCTGAAGCGCGTTCAGCGACGCCGTCGAGCGAGTCCTGGATGTCGGCATCTTCGGTCAGGATCTTCGACAGGGTTGTGCCGAGGTCGGCATTGATCTTGCCCCAGACCGGGATGATCGGACGCCAGTCCGGATCAGCATGTTTCAGCGCTTCACCGAAGGTCGCCATGTGCGGGAATTTGGCGTTCACGTCCGCATCGGCATGGGTCGAGAAGCGCGACGGGTTACCGCCTGCCATGGCCACCAGCTTGTCGCCGTGCTTCGAGGTCAGCCACTGCATCAGCAGGAATGCGGCTTCCTTGTTCTGCGCGTTTTTCGGAATTCCGATGCCAAAACCACCGGTTTGTGATCCACGGCGCACGCCCATCGGATGCAGCGCCCAGCCGACCTGGCCGACGACCTTCGACTTCGTCGGATCCTCGATCTGACCGGCGACGACGGTGGTGTCCAGGTACATGGCCGTCTTGCCCTGCAGGAAGGATCCCAACGCCTCACCGAACGCAAAGGATTGAGCGCCCTCCGGACCGCAGTCAACGATGGTCTTCAGCGCTTCGGCCGCCTTGACGCCAGCCTCGTTGTTGACGATCGGCTTCCAATTGTCGTCGAGCACGCGGCCGCCGAGCGGCGACAGGTGCAGGAGGAAGGCATGGCTGGCCTGGTGCCCGGAGGCGGCGCGCGAAGACAGGCCGCCCATTCCAGGTTCAAGCTCGGGGATCTTGCAGGCGAGTTCGAGCATCTCCTCGTAGGTTTCGGGAACTTTCAGCCCGTGCTTGTCGAAGATGTCCTTGCGGTAGCCAAGCACCGATGTTTCCGATCCGAACGGGATGCCGAAAAGCGAGCCGGTCTTGCCCGGCAGGTAACCCTTCTTGCCGCCGGCGACGCCGATGTTCTGGACGTAACCGTCGATCAGGTCTTCCGCGTCATAGTTCGGGTCGGCGAGCTTCGGGTTCATGAAGTAACGGGCCAGGTTTTCCAGCTGGTCGGCGAAGACGTAGTCGGCCTTGGAAAACACCACGTAGGCGATGAGATCGTAATCGCCCTTGCGCTTGGTCAGTTCCAGCGTCTGCTTCTCACGCATCTTGAGGTATTGAAGCTGGTCGACCTCGACCTGAATGCCGGTCTCCTTGGTGAATTCGGGCAACACTTTCATCACTGCATCGTAGTGGGGATGTGCAGGAAAGTTCACGACCAGCGTCTCGCCGCGATACGGCTCATAGGGATCGGCTAGCGCCGTGCCGGTCAGCGCGACGGCGCCGGCCAACGCGGCTACCGTGGGTTTCAAAAGGTTCAGCATGGTGGTTCTCCTCCCTGATTGCTGCATAAAACTAAAGAGTGATGCCGGTCTCGCGGTCGAACAGCATGATGTCGTCGGGTTCGACCGCGAACGCCATTGTTTCGCCGGATGGGATCGGCGAGGCGCTGTCCGTTTCGACGAGGATTTCGGTGCCAGAGCAGCGCGTCACCAGAACGGACTGCGCGCCGAGATATTCCGAGACGATGACGTCGAGCTCGATGCGCCCCCCTGCCCCATCGGCGATGCGAAAAGACGAGGGGCGAATGCCGACCGTAACTTGCCGTGACGTCTGACCGTCGAGGCAATGAGCACGGTCTTTCGAAATCGGGAGCGTGTAGCCCTTTCCCCGGACGCTGAACACCTCACCTTCCGATTGGAGCTCGCCTTCGAGGAAGTTCATCGTCGGGCTCCCGATGAATCCTGCGACAAAACGGTTTTTCGGATGTTTGTAGAGTTCTTCAGGTGATCCCTGTTGCTGGATCACCCCATCGGACATGACGACAATGCGATCGCCCAGCGTCATCGCTTCGACCTGGTCGTGGGTGACATAGACCATGTTCTTGTCGAGCGTGTCGCGCATTTCGGCGAGTTCGGTGCGCATCTTGGCGCGCAATTTTGCATCGAGGTTCGAAAGCGGCTCGTCGAAAAGGAAGGTTGATGCGTCGCGAACCAGCGCCCTTCCCATCGCGACCCTCTGGCGTTGACCGCCCGACAGTTCGGCCGGCTTGCGGTTCAGCAGATGATCGATGTTGAGCATCCGGGCCACCTCGCCGACCTTGCGGTCGATCTCGACTTTGGGAACCCGTTGCAACCGCAGCGCAAAGGACATGTTGCGCGCGATATCCATATGTGGATAGAGCGCGTAATCCTGGAACACCATGGCAAGGTCGCGCTCCTTCGGCTCGAGGCGACCAATGGGCTTGTCATCGAAATAGATTTCGCCGCCGCTGAGTTCCTCCAGTCCTGCAAGCATCCGCAAGGTTGTGGATTTTCCGCATCCGGAAGGGCCGACGAGAACGGTGAACTCGCCATCATCAAGCGCAAGATCCATCGGCGGCAGGACCCGAACGGAGCCATAGCTCTTTTCGACCTGTTGAAATCTGATTTGCGGCACGCCGTTTCTCCCGATATGTTATCGATAACAAACACGCTGAGATTGACGGCGCAACGGTTTCGCACTGGAAACAACGTTAGCGCTAACGTAAACTTCAACGGGGTTTAAGAGCGGGACATGCAACCGGCGATGCATCGCAAAGAGAGTGCCGAACCGGGCACTAAAGCAACCATTGAGGATGTTGCGCGCGCGGCCGGCGTCAGCACAATGTCGGTTTCGCGCGCCCTTCGCGGCGTCGAGGGTGTGTCTGCGAAAACCTCCGCGCAAATCCTGGAAACGGCGGAACGGCTCGGCTACGCGCCCAATCGCGTTGCCGCATCGCTGGCGGCGGCCAATACGACCCTGATCGGCGTTTCAGTGCCGACCCTTGGAGACGCCGTGTTCACCGAGATCTTCGACGGCATGCGTGACGTCTTCAACAGAGCCGGTTTTCAGACGGTGATCGACACCACGGAATATCGCTGCGAACGCGAAGCACTCTGGCTCGAGCGCATGCTGGCCTGGCGGCCGGCCGGTGTCGTGCTCAGCGGTTTCGATCACAGCGCCAAGGCGCAGAGCCAGCTCAAGACAGCCGGTATTCCGATCCTGGAAATCTGGGACTATTCCAAAAACGCCGTCGATCTGTGTGTCGGAATAGACCACTATCGCGCCGGATACGCCATGGGCCGCCACCTTCTCGAACTCGGCTACAGGCGGCCGGCCTATATCGGGATCGAACGGGATCGCGACAAACGGGCGGAAGATCGACTGAGGGGTTTGCGTGCGGCATTTGCCGAGCAAAACTGTCAATTCTGTACCTATGCCCGCGTGCCGGACACTCCGTCCTTCGAAGGCGGCAAAAGGGGAGCATCGATTGTTCTGCAGTCGGACATTCCGCGGCCCGACATCCTCTATTTTCTCAACGACCATATGGCCTTCGGCGGCATGATTGCGGCCAAGGAATATGGTCTGTCCGTGCCCGGCGACATCGGTATCGTCGGGTTCAACGGTCTCAACATCAACAACGTGCTGGAACGGCCTCTGACAACGACCATTACGCCACGCCGCGCCATCGGATCGAAAGGCGCCGGCATGCTCGTCGCCAAAATCCTGGGCGCCAAGGCCGATACCGCAGTTGAATTGCCGACAACAATTTTCGCGGGCGAAACCACCCGGAAAACCGCGTCATTACAGGGATGTCCATGAAGCAACCTAAAAAAGCCCCGACCATGTCGGACGTCGCCCGCCTGACCGGCGTGTCCTCCATGACCGTGTCCCGCGCATTTCGTGACGACGCTTCGGTCAGCAAGGAGACACGCGACAAGATCCGCAAGGCTGCTGAAAAGCTTGGATATGTCATCGACAGCACCGCATCCGGGCTCTCGTCGCGAAAAACCGGCTTCGTTGCGGTGATCATTCCATCGATCAACAACGCCAACTTCGCCGACACGTTGAGGGGGCTGACCGAGGGATTGCGCACCACCAACCTGCAGATCCTTTTGGGCTATACGGACTACGACGTGCAGGAAGAGGAGCGCCTCGTCGAGCTGTTCCTGCGCCGGCGCCCTGAAGCCATTGTCGTCACCGGCGGGGCACACACGAATAAATGCCGCCGCTACCTGGAGAATTCGGGCGTGCCCGTGGTCGAGATTTGGGACCTGCCGCGCAATCCGGTCGATCACGTGGTCGGGTTTTCAAATGCCGATGCCGGCGCTTTGATGGTGCGACATTTCTATGATCAGGGTTATAGACGCATCGGCTTTATCGGCGGTGACACCTCGCGTGATACGCGGGGCAAGGACCGTCGAGCAGGCTTCGTGGCGGCTTTGGAGGAAATGAACCTGGATGCAACGCGCGTCATCGCCTGGGGTGTCCCTCCGATCACCATGCGCGAGGGCGCCATGGCGATGCGCAAAATGTTGGAAGAATGGCCTGACATAGAGGCCGTCATGTGTGTTTCCGACCTGTCAGCTTTTGGCGCCATGACAGAGTGTCAACGCGCCGGACTGCAAATTCCGAAGGACGTGGCCATAGCGGGTTTTGGCGCCTATGACCTTGCGGAGCTGGCGATTCCCGACATCACCACGATCGATGTTCGCGCCCGGGAGATCGGCTCGCACGTCGCCGATTGGCTCCGCGCCGTGCTTTCCGAAGATGCTTCCCCAATCGATGAATTCACGCGCATCGAGCCGCAACTGATCGTCCGCGACAGCACGCGCCGATAGCGGCAAACGGTCCGCATTTGGTTTCAGGAGTACCGGCTGGACGCTGCACCTGTTATCAAAGGTTGGGTTGCAGACTCCCGGCAAATTGCGCCTGAAGGATCAGATGGACGTCGAGCCGAACACCAGCACAGAAACCTCAACGCCAAGAAGCGTGCAGATTTCACTGGCCAAGCTCATTCCGTTGGTGCTCGCTGCCCTGGTGGTCTTTGCCGTTTTGCCGGTTGTGATCACCGGCTATCTCATCTCGACAAGTACGGCCAGCCGGTTGCTTGCCGATCGTGCAGAGCTTGTCGTCGATGGCCTGGAAAACAAGATCCGAAGCCAGTTGGATCCCGTCGCCCAACAGTTACTCTACGCACGCCGGTCCGTGCTGGAAGGGGCAATCGATCTTTCCGATGATGAGGCCGTTCGCGCCTTCGCCCTCGGATTGATGGGAGGAACGCCGCAAGTTGCCGGCGTGGGGTTCATCGACGACAATCTGAGAATGCGCCGCTGGCAGCGCAATACGCTCGGAGAGGTCAGCGAGCCGGGTGGTGTTTTGCCGCTGGCCGAGGTTGTTCTGCAGGCCGCCAGGGATGGCAACAAAGCCTACTGGGCGCGCCCGCTGCTCAGCCCGATCGCCAACGACACCATTATGAGTTACCGGGTCGCCCTGGAACCAGAGGGAGCATTTTCCGGGGTGCTCGTTGCGGCGGTGACCAGCCGAGCCCTGTCCCGCTACGTCACAGAGATCTCCGAGCAATTTGGCGTGACGGCATTTGTGCTGGTCGGGCAAGACCGTGTTCTGACCTATCCGAACCGTCCGGTTTCCAATGTCGACACGCCTTCAACGGAGCTGCCGCTGCTGACCGACACCGAGAATCCGGTGATTGCACGGATATGGCAGGACCGGAGGCCGCTGAACCAGACCGGAGAACTGAAACGAACCCAGGGGCACTGGTCGCCGATTGACGGCGCCAACTATACCTTTTTCTATCGCCAACTGGATGACTACGGGCCGGAACCGCTGACCATTGGTGTCGCCATCCCATCGGCCGATACGATACGGGAGCGATGGGCCTCCACAGTAGCAGCCGGTCTTGGGCTGGTGTTGATGTTGGCAGCGGCCGTGGCCGCCTGGTTTCTTGGCCGGCGCATGACCCGTCCGACGGCCGAGTTCAACCAGGCACTGAAGAACCTCGCTGCCCTCGATTTCGAGGCAGTGGCCCTGCCCCAACTGCAGAAAAGCCGCATCCTTGAGTGGCGTGGCATGGCGGCCGCCCTGGTCAATTCTGCCAACGCCCTGTCGGCATTTCAGACCTATCTGCCGCGGTCGCTGGTGCGCCGGCTCTTCTCTGCCTCGCGCGATGCGGTGACTTCGCAGGAACGCGAGCTGACCGTCATGTTTGTCGATCTGGAAGGGTTTACCGCCTATTCCCGCGGACATGCGGCCACAGAAGTCGCGGATCACCTCAATGATCTGTTCGGCGAGATCGGTCCGATTCTCGAGCAATCCGGCGGGGTCATCGACAAGTATACCGGTGACGGACTGCTGTGTTTCTGGGGTGCACCCGATCCACAGCCGGACCACGCCGCCCGTGCCTGTCGGGCGGCTGCAGACATCGCCAGGGCCATGGAGAGACGTACCGTGGGCAGTGAATTTCCGCGCCTGAGGGTCGGCCTGCACACGGGCCCGGTCGTTGTGGGCAACATCGGCTTTCCTGGGCGCATCAATTACACGCTTGTCGGCGATACCGTGAATATTGCAGAGAGGACCGAGGCGGCGCTCCGAGGCATTGAACCCCATATGTCATGTGTCATTGCGGTGTCGGTTGCCGTTTTGGACGCCGGAGGTAACAGAGAGGGCTTGCTGGAGATCGGCGGCGAGGTTGCGCAGGCGCCGGTGCCCGCAAAACTCTGCCGACCGGCATCGGGTTCCGCCGGATCCAGGTGATCCTCACACCCGCGTTCCACCGGTTGCAATTTGGATCGAATTCCACTAGCCGCTGGTGTGTTCCTTCAACAGCTACCAGGCCGCGTCATGTCCCTGCCCGCCCTTCTCGATCACCTGAAACAATCGGCCGCGCTCGGCCAGGTCTCCGCTCTGTTGTCGTGGGATCAGGAGGCGATGATGCCGAAGCGGGGCGGACCGCAAAGGGCCGAACAATCCGGTGCGCTCGCTGCCGTTCTGCATGCCCGCAGCGCGGATCCACGCATTCCGGAATGGATTGCCGGTATCGACACGGATCAGTTGTCTCTGTTCGACCGGCGCAATGTGACGGAAGCGCAGCGCTCTTACGACAAGGCGACCAAAATTCCGACCAGTCTGGCCGAGGAAAGTGCACGCGCTGCCTCTGAGGGTCAGCAGATCTGGGCCGTTGCCCGGTCCGAAAAGGATTTCGCAAAATTTGCCCCGGCGCTGAAACGCAACATCGAACTGAAGCGCAACGTCGCCGAATGTCTGGCAGAACCGGGCACCGATCACTATGACGCCCTTCTCGACGAATTCGAGCCCGGAGCCCGCGCGTCGGAGCTGCTGCCGTTGCTTGAAGGCCTGCGGCCGCGACTGGTAGCCCTGCGCGAGAAGATTGCCGAAAAGCCAGCGCCGGCTCCCCTCACCGGACACTTCCCCGCCGATGCTCAGCTTACCCTGTCGCGCAGGATCGCGGCCCGGATCGGTTACGATATGGAGGCGGGACGCCTGGATACGGTGGTGCACCCGTTTTGTCTCGGGATCGCCGGCGATGTTCGCATCACGACGCGAACAGACGAAGCTGATCCTTTCAACTGTCTCTATTCGACCATCCACGAAGTCGGCCACGCACTCTATGGTCAGGGAGCTCCGGATGCCTTCATGCCGGCGGCCGATTATTGCTCCATGGGCGTGCATGAAAGCCAGTCGCGTTTCTGGGAAAATCAGGTTGGCCGATCCCGTCCATTCGCGGACTGGCTCTATCCGGCCATGGTCGAGGCCTTCGGCGATCTCAATCTCGACGGACCGGACGCCCTTTATGCTGCGGTGAACCGGGTCCGGACCGGCTTCATTCGAACCGAAGCCGATGAGGTGCACTACAATCTGCACATCCTCCTGCGGTTCGAACTGGAGCGGGAACTGATCGCCGGAACGCTTGGTGTCGATGACCTGGAGGCGGCCTGGAACGAGCGCTTTGCGCGCGACTTCGGCGCTGATGTACCCGATGTCAGCCTTGGCGTTCTGCAGGACGTGCACTGGTCGGTCGGCCTGTTCGGCTATTTCCCGACCTACAGCCTTGGCAACATCTATTCGGCCTGCCTGGACAGGGCGATGCGAAAGGCCCTGCCCGACCGGGAGGCCATGATCAGGAGCGCCGAAACTGCGCCCATTCTCGACTGGCTGCGCAAGAACATTCACCAGGAAGGCCGACTTTATTCAGCGCCGGACCTGATCGAACGGGCCACCGGGGAAGCGCCAAGTGGAACCCCGCTGCTCGACTATCTCGAAACGAAGTTCTCAGAGCTCTACGCGCTTTGAGAGGCCTTTTCAGCGGCGAAACGCCGCCGTATATTGCCGTCACCGGCCCCGAACCGGTCAGGGACAGAAGGCTCTGAAAGGCGATCCGCAAATTGAATCGGCTCAGCCTGCAGGAATTCAGAACCTGATTCAGGCGATCAGGCTAAGCCGCTGATTTGCAGCGAGGATCGCCACTCAGGGCGCGGTGCGGCGACGGTATCCACATCCTGCCGTACGGTCGAAATAAACTCGTGACGCATCGTCATCAAGATGCAACATTGGATCCACTATTGGTTTGGGGAACGAGCCGATTGAAAAACCTACTGGGAGTGAAAGAATGATAAAACTCTTAAAACAAGCAGCGCTTGCGGCGACCTTCGCGCTGTCAACGTTATCGACGGCCGTGGCCGCCGATTTCGACGTCACCTTCCTGCTGGTCAACGACATCTACAAGATGCACGACAAAACGCGCGGCGGTGTGGCCCGTGCGAATGCCGTCGCCCGCGCCGAGCGCGAAAAGGGCGGCAATCTCGTCTATGTGCATGCCGGCGATACCATTTCGCCTTCGCTGCTGTCAGGCTTCGACAAGGGCGAGCACATGGTGGAGCTGCTGAACGTGGTGCCGCTGGACATCTTTATTCCCGGAAACCATGAATTCGATTTCGGCAAGGAGATCTTCTTCGAACGCATGAAAGCAGTTCAGGGCAACATTCTGGCTGCCAACCTGCGCAATGCGGACGGTTCGAAGATCGACGGCATCGAAGACACGATGATGCTGAGCTACGGCGATGACTCCGATCCGATGAACAGCGTCAAGATCGGCGTCGTCGGACTGACGGCGGACGATTCCCCGGTCAAATCCAACCCGGGCGACCTGAAATTCACCTCAACCACGCAGACCGGCATCGAGAAAGCCAAGGAACTGCGCGAAGCCGGTGCGGACATCATCGTCGCCATGACTCACGGCAACCGCCAGGTCGACCGTGAAATGTTCGATTCCGGTGCCTTCGACATCATCCTGACCGGTGACGATCACGACCTGATGCTGTTCTATGACGGCCGCACCGCGATGGTCGAGTCGTCCGAGGAAGGCAACTATATGACTGCCGTCGATGTTGCCATTTCCGTTGGCGAAAGCCGTGGCAAGCGCCGGGTCCGCTGGCATCCGAATTTCCGAGTAATGGATACCGCTGGTGTGACGCCCGATCCGGCAACCATGGAAAAAGTGGCCGGGTATGAGGCGCTCCTGTCGAAAGAGCTGGATGTCGAAATCGGCACGACAGACGGCGAGCTGGACACCCGCAAGGCTTCAGTCCGGACCGGCGAAACCGCAGTTGGAAACCTGATTGCCGACGCCATGCGCATGGCGGTTGGCGCCGATGTCGCAATCACCAACGGTGGTGGCATCCGGGGCAACACCCAGTACGCTCCGGGAACCGCCCTCACCCGTCGCGATATCCTCACCGAACTGCCCTTTGGCAACAAGACGCTGATGCTGGAAGTCGATGGCGCAACCATCCGTCAGGCGCTGGAAAACGGTGTGAGCCAGGTTGAAAATTCAGCTGGCCGCTTTCCGCACGTATCCGGCATGACCTTCACCTATGATGCTTCCAAGCCTGCCGGCGAGCGGGTCGTGGACGTCATGGTCGGCGGTGACGCGCTGGACGATGGCGCCATGTATAAGCTGGCGACCAACGACTACATGGCCGGCGGCGGCGACGGCTACCGCATGCTGCGCGGTACCAAGGTGCTGCTGGGCGACCTCGACGGCAAACTGATGGCGAACGATGTCATGGCGTATATCCGCGCAGCCGGCAACGTCAACGCCAAGGTCGAGGGCCGCATCAAGGGCATGTAGGGACCCTCTTTCAATCCACTTGCAACGGCGCCTTTCGGGGCGCCGTTTTTTGTTGTGCCAACCGGTTCGACGCGCCGACGCCGACAGCACTGTCCACAGCCCGACCGGTTCAAAGCGAGGACCGACTGGACAAGGCTGACAAAATACGCAATCCTGATTAAACGATTAAGCAGACCACTCTGCGGAGCGAAACCCGTTGAAGCCGCGACCGAACCTGACAGATGTTGCCAAAGCACTGGGCGTTTCGGTCGCCACGGTTTCGAATGCGATGTCCGGCAAGGGACGCCTGTCTGAAGATCTGGCGGAAACGATCCGGAGCAAGGCGAAGGAAATGGGTTACGTCCCGAGCCTGGCCGGGCGGGCGCTACGCACCGGTCGCAGCGGCGTGCTCGGACTGGTGCTGGCGGACATCGCCCATCCGCTGTTTCCACAGATCGCCCAGGCGATCGAAAATGCCGCATCCGATCTCGGATACGGCACCCTGATCGGCGACAGCCGCAATGATGTCAGCGCCCAGACCCGTGCCATCAACCGGCTGATCGAGCGCGGCGCAGACGGGCTCATCATTGTTCCCCGCCACGGAACGCGCATTACCGACATTGACCGGCCAGCGGCCATGATCGACTCGCCTTCGACACCGGGCAACACCGTCTCGGCCGACCATTGGAACGGCGGGGAGCAGATCGGAAAACACCTGACCGAACTTGGGCACCGGCACATTACTGTCATCGGAGCCTATCCGGATTCCAACGTCCAAAATGACCGGCTTGGCGGCATCAAGGCCGCCGCTGGCAAAACGGCAAGGATCGACGTCCTGTGGGTGGAGAAACTGGAAGCCCGCAACGGAATCGGATGTCCGCTTGGGCTCGTCGAACAGACACGCGAAGGTGTGACGGCCTTCGCCGCCCTGTCCGATCTGCATGCATTACGAGCTGTCACTGAGTTGCAGAGGTCGGGGATCGATGTCCCGACCGCGGCGACCGTGACCGGCTTCGATGACCTCATCTGGTCGGTCAACATTTCGCCTGCTCTGACAACGATGCGCATGAACATGCAGCGCATCGCGGAAATTGCCGTCACCGAGCTCGTCGGGCAGATCGAGGCTCAATTCGATCAGGATGCCAAGCCGGCGGGGACTGAACCCGGGCAATGCGTCCCGATGGAACTGGTCATTCGCGATTCCAGCGCTCGGGCGCCCCCTTGACCCAAGCGAACGAAACCCACTGCATGCAACTTCAACAATGAAAGGGAACCAACATGAAAAGACTGCTCCTCTCAACCGGGGTCGCCCTGGCGCTTGGCGTCGGTGCCGCCAATGCCGCCGACAAGAAACTCGTCATCTCGGTCTATGGTTTTTCGCAGGATGCCTTCAAGGAACTGGTCTACACGCCGTTCGAAGCCATCTGTGACTGCGAGATCGTCGTTGAAACCGGCAACAGCGTCGAGCGGCTGGCCAAACTGGAGGCCCACAAGGACGATCCCGAAATCGACATGGCCGTCATGTCCACACATGATGCACTGGCTGCCGCGCGCAAAGGCATCACCCAGTCTATCGACGTTTCCCGCCTGTCCAACTACGACAAGCTCTACGAGATCGCCAAGGATCCGCTCGGCGATCACCTGGGCATCGGTTACACCTTCTATGCGACCTCGATCGTTTACCGGTCCGACAAGGTCAGCATCGAAAGCTGGTCGGATCTCTTCAAGCCGGAAATCAAGGGGCGCGTGGCGTTTCCGAACGTGACGACCAACCAGGGTCCGCCGTCGCTCTTCATGCTCGGCAAGTCCATCGGCAACGATGCCTACGACCTCAAAGCGCCGATCGCCGATGTCGCCAAGAACAAGGATGACATCGTGACCTTCTACGTCCGTTCATCACAGGTGGCGCAGTTGATGCAGCAGGAAGAGATTCTGGCGGCACCGGTCGGCCGGTTTGCCTGGGGTGCCTATACCAAGATGGACCTGCCCATGAAGTGGGCGACGCCGAAGGAAGGCCAGACCGGCGGCATGAACGTCATGATCCTGACCAAGGGCGCCAAGAACGAGGACCTCGCCTATCAGTTCATGGACTACTGGCTGTCCACGGACATCCAGACCAAATTGGCAAATGCCCTGATCGACAGCCCGGCCAACTCCGAGGTCAAGGTCGAAGCTTCGGTTGCCGCCAATCTGACCTATGGCGAAGACACCGTAAAGTCGCTCAACCTGCTGCCGCCGGCGGTCATTCTCGACAATCGGGAAAAATGGCTGGCCGACTGGAATGCCGAGGTCGCCCAGTAGGCAACACGCCTTCTGAAGCCTGATCATTCAGGCGCCGCCCTCACCTGGCGGCGCCCGTTGGAAAAGCACGGGGAAAATCATGTTTCAAAACCGGATGGAAGGACTGGCGCTGGTCTTGCCGGGTGTGCTGTTTGCAGCACTGGTCTTCCTGCTCCCCGTCGGCATCCTGTTGTCGGAAGGATTTCGGCAGGCCGGCCAATGGACGGTCACGCCCTATTTCGACTTCTTTTCCAGCGAACTGAACCGGACGGTGTTCATTCGGACTCTGAAACTCGGGTTTCTCGTTACTGCAGTTTCGGCCGTTGTCGGGTATGCCGCGGCCTATTCCATCGTGTCGCTGCCGCCAACGTCACGCGGCCGCATGATCGGGCTGGTTATCCTGCCGCTGATGATCTCGCCGGTCGCCCGAACCTACGCCTGGATCGTCATCCTTGGCCGCACCGGCATCGTCAACAAGGCGCTGACCAGCATCGGTCTTTCCGACGAGCCGATCCGCTTCCTGTTTACCGAAACAGCCGTCTTCATTGGCCTCCTGCAGCTTTTCCTTCCGCTGATGATCGTGTCGCTCACCAGCGCTCTGGAAAACATGCCTAAGGACGCCGTCCCCGCCGCAAGGGTGCTCGGTGCCAACTGGTTCCAGGTCTTCTGGAAAGTGATCTTGCCGCTGACGCGCGAGGGCCTGGTGATCGGCGGCACGTTGGTCTTCACCGGGTCCCTCACCGCCTTCATCACGCCGGCAATTCTCGGCGGATCGAAGGTCCTGATGCTGGAGACCCTGCTCTACCAGCAGGTCACCGTTGCCAATGATTTCGTCTCGGCAAGCATCATTGCGATGATCCTGATGGTGATGAGCTTCTCCGCCAATCTGCTGTTGAAACGACTGGCGACCGCGAGGCAGAAACGATGACCGGGCGCCTTCTCTCCTACGGCGTCCTGACGCTGGTGCTGCTGTTTCTCATCGGCCCGTTTCTGATCATCGTCGCCGCCGCGCTTTCGGCCGGCGAGTCGCTCGCCTTTCCGCCGCAGGGACTGTCGCTGCGCTGGTTCATCAAGGTGTTCGAGATCGACAGTTTCCGCGAAAGCTTTGCCCTGTCGATGGGCTTGGCGATTTTCGGCACATTGTCGGCGCTTGTTCTCGGGGTTCCGATTTCCTACGCCATTGCCCGCTATCGGCTGCCATTCAGCGAGACACTGCGCACCATTGTCTCGGCTCCGATCATCGTGCCGGGCATCATCGTCGGGCTGGCGCTGCTGCGCTATCTCGTCATTCCGCTGGATGTGCCAGTCGGCCTTGCCCTCTTTATCGCGCATACAGCGCTAGTACTGCCCTATGCCGTACGCGTCGTGTCAGCATCGCTGGACAATCTGCGCGGCGACATCGAGGAAGCCGCAGTCCTACTGGGTTCCTCGCGGCTGGGCGCTTTCTTCCGCATCGTGCTGCCCAACATCCGGGGCGGAATTCTGGCAGCCTTCATTCTCGGCTTCGTCACCAGTTTCAACCAGGTCCCGGTCTCTCTGTTCCTATCGGGCCCCGGGGTGCGCACGTTGCCGATTGACATGATCTGGTACATCGAGATTACCTATGATCCGTCCGTGGCAGCACTGGCATCGCTGCTGGCCGTCATGTCGATCGCGATCGTTTTTCTTGCCGAACGTTTCCTAGGATTCTCCCGCTATGTCTGATGACGGTTTCCTGACGCTGACTGATTTGACCCTCGCCTATGGCAAGACCGTTGCAGTCGAACGCCTCAACCTCTCGATTGGCCGCGGCAAGCTCTTCGCTTTTCTTGGGCCGTCGGGCTGCGGGAAAAGCACTACAATGCGCGCGATTGCCGGCCTGATGAAGCCTGTTTCCGGGACCATCCGTCTCGATGGCCAGGACGTCACCCGCGTTCCGGCAAACCGCCGGCAGGTCGGCCTGGTGTTCCAGTCCTACGCGCTCTTTCCACATTTGACCGTGTTCGAAAACGTCGCCTTCGGCCTTCGACTGAAGCGCATACCGGCTGCCGAACTGGGGACCAGGGTGGATGCGGGTCTGAAGACCGTTGGCCTGACGGAATTCGCTGACCGCAAGCCGGCTGAACTATCTGGTGGTCAACAGCAGCGCGTGGCATTGGCACGATCCATGGTCATGGACCCGAAGGTGCTGCTACTCGATGAGCCTCTCTCCAATCTCGATGCCCGCCTGCGGTTGGAGATGCGCACGGAACTGCAGCGCGTACAGCGCGAGACCGGCCTGACGATGATCTTTGTGACCCATGATCAGGGCGAAGCAATGTCACTGGCCGACACCATCGTCGTGATGAACCAGGGGGTGATCGAACAGATCGGCTCACCGGAAGAAATCTACAACGCACCGGCGACGCGCTTTGTTGCTGATTTTGTAGGCTTCGAGAACATCTTCAGCGTGTCGGGCGGCATGATTGAAACTCCGGAAGGACCGGTTCGTCTGACTGGCGATATTGCCGGCGATCCGTCGGGATTGGCCTGGCGGCCGGAGATGGTCCCGCTGGGCAATGGCAATTTCGAGGGCGAGATCGTGGGCAGTTCCTTTGCGGGCGGAACGCGCGAATACCTTCTGCAGTCGCCGCTCGGAACGATCAATGCGGAAGTCGATGCTGCTCTGCCGCCGTTTTCTCCGGGGGAGCGGGTTCGCTTCGACCTGCCGGTGGAGCGAGCCGCTGTGCTTGGGCGGAGCGCCTGAGCGATGATGCCGTTGTGGATCGATTGCGATATGGGCTTCGACGACGTGCTCGCCGTGGAGATGGTTGCGCAGTCGGACAGGACCATATCCGGCTGTTCATTGGTTTTCGGCTGTGCGGACCTTTCACAGGTCTGCAAGAACGCCGCGGCTTCCGCGGCGATGCTCGACTGGCGTTTTCCGCTTCACCCGGGAGCGGCCACGCCAATCGTCGGCGAGATCGAAACCGCCGAGCGAATTCTCGGTCCGACTGGTCTGCCGACAACAGGACGGCACTTGCCCGATGCTGATCTACCAACGGACACTGTGCCGGCTTTCGTCGCCCTGACGCGCTGGCTGGAGCTTGCGGAAGGTCAGGTTGAATTCCTCGCTATGGGCCCGCTGACGAATCTTGCAATCCTGAAGCTGGCCCGTCCGGACCTGTGTTCCAAGATCGGCAAGATTACCTGGATGGGTGGAGGAGCAACGCACGGCAACCACACGCCTTCAGCTGAGTTCAATGCGCTGGCGGACCCGGAAGCAGTCGCGATCATGTGCACAGGAGAAATAGCGTTTCAGATGGTCGATCTCGACGTTTGCAGGCAAGTCACCGTGGCTCCATCCGATCTGGAGGCTTTGAAGTCTGGAACGGAAAAAGCCGATCTGTTGCATGACCTGTTTGCGGGATACATCGACATTGGCATCTCCCGAGGACGAAAGGCCATGGCGCTCTATGACCCGGTCGCAGCCGCCGCGGTCATCAGCGAAAGCGCGGTGACGTTTGAACCAGTCAGGATCGACGTGGAATTGTCGGGCCATCACACCCGCGGAAGGACCGTCGTCAACAGTCGACCGGACGCCGCTCCCAATGCGTCAATTGGCACAAAAGCAGACGCAGACCAGATAAGGACCATGGCGCTCAACGCTCTGAAGAGGGCCGCCGCATGAACGGGCGGGAACCCATCGATCTCGATGATCACGACCTTCGCGATCGCGCCGTTGCCGCGGCCCGTGGTGACGCTGCTTTTGATCTGCTGATCGAGAATGCGACTTTGTTTGACGCGGTGACCGGCGCTTTGCGACCGGCGGATATCGGCATTGTCGGTCCGCTGATTGCCAGCGTCCATCCCCGCGGCACACGGTCTGATGCGGACAAGCGGCTGGAGGGGTCGGGTAAGATCGTCACGCCCGGGCTGATCGACACCCACATGCACGTTGAAAGCTCGATGGTGACGCCGGCGCACTATGCCGAGGCAGTTCTGCCGCGCGGCGTCACCACCATCATCTGGGACCCACACGAGCTTGCGAATGTCCACGGCGTTGCGGGCGTCGAATGGGCCATCGAAGCGACATCCAACCTGCCCTTGCGGTGCCTTTTGCTGGCGCCGTCCTGCGTGCCATCGGCGCCAGACCACGAACAAGCTGGCGCGGACTTCGACAGCGAGGCGGTCGATGCACTGCTTCAGGATCCGGCGATTGTCGGTGTCGCCGAGATCATGAACATGCGCGGCGTCATCGACCGCAGCCCTCGCATCAGCGGCATCGTGCAAGTCGGGCTGGCGTCCGGCAAACTGCTCTGCGGGCACGCCCGCGGTCTGGCTGGAGCAGATCTGGAAGCCTTTGCGACGGCAGGTGTTTCCTCTGACCACGAACTTGTCTCCGGAGAGGATTTTCTGCACAAGCTCGAGGCGGGGCTGACGATCGAGCTGCGCGGTTCCCACGACCATCTGCTGCCCGAAATCGTGGCTGCACTCAACGAATTGGGCCACCTTCCGCCGACGGTCACGCTTTGCACCGATGATGTCTTCCCCGACGACCTCGCTCGCGACGGCGGTCTGGACGATGTCGTGCGTCGATTGGTTGGTCACGGCATGCCGGCGTCCTGGGCCCTGCGAGCGGCGACGTTCAACGCATCGCTGCGGCTGCAACGCCCGGACCTCGGCATTATCGCTCCGGGACGGCGCGCAGACCTTGTTCTGTTTGAGGATCTCACCGAGTTCCGCGCCAGCCATGTCATCGCGAACGGCCGGATCATAGCCTCCGACGGAAAGCTGTCACACTCGCTTCCCGAACCTGAAACGGGTCAACTGCGCCATTCCCTGCACTGTCGAACCGTCAGCCCCGCTGACTTCCGGATCAAAAGTGAGGGCCGGCGCGTTCGGGTCGCAACCATCGATCAACCTCGGTTCACGCGCTGGGGCGAAGTGGAGGCCGTGGTGGAAGGCGGTCAAATCGTGCCGCCAGATTCAGCAACCCTTATCAGCGTGATCCATCGTCACGGACGGGCTGATCCGGTTCCCAGGACAGGCTTTCTCACAGGTTGGGGCCATTGGCGTGGCGCATTTTGCACCACGATCTCTCATGACAGCCACAATCTCACCGTGATCGGCGGCACCGAAACGGATGCAGCGGCGGCGGCCAATGCCGTCATCGAGATGGAGGGTGGCATGGCTGTTGCGGTCGACGGGCAGGTCGTTGCCAGCTTGCCACTGCCTCTCTCAGGGCTTCTGTCGGAGGCGCCGATTTCATCCGTGGCGGACGAATTCGCCGCGATAAGGACAGCCATGGGGTCCATCGTCGAATGGCAAGAACCCTATCTGGTGTTCAAAGCCTGTTTCGGCACCGGTCTGGCCTGCAATGCCGGACCGCACCAGACGGATATGGGCATCGCCGATGTCAACCGCGATGCTCCGTTGGCGAGCCCAGTGCTGGAGATCATTGAATAGGTGGCCCCGGCCTCCACGATCTATCCTGCGGCAGCGGCGTAAGCTCGAAAGGCCTCGATCACGATGGCCGATGTCCCCTCGCCATGTTTGTCGAAGGTCGCGCGGAACCGGGCATCACCTTCATACATATCGGCCACCGCCGCCATCTGGCGAGGATTACAGGGGTAAAACCAGCGATCGATGAGGTCCGCGTAGGCGCGTGCGTAGTGCAGCACTGTTTTTCTTGAAGCCTCGCCGTCCTGTCTGGCGAGATCAGCGAACCCCTTACAAATCGCATCGTGTTCGGCCTGGTAGCGCGCCCAATCCTCGTCGGAGTACCGTGAGGTTCGCTTCGCAGAAATGCCCCATTCCCTCGTTTCACCCCAACGGGCCTTTGTTTCATCTTCGAAATGTGACGGGTCGAACCCACCAAAAAGAGTTGTCATATCCATGTCCTTGCGTGATTGACGATCGATGAGCGCAAGCGCTTCATCAATGCCACGGATCAAGGTCTCTGCACGTTCGATCTGATCGGCAACGGCCTTGCGCTGAGCAACCAGAACGGCGCGACGATCCAGGTTGGGATCATCCAGAAGCTTTGTGATCTCCGACAAGGCCAAGCCGAGCGTTCGGTAGGTCATGATCTGCTGCAATCTCAGAACACAGTCACTGTCATAGAGCCTGCGACCCGATGCATCGCGTGTGGCAGGTCTCAGCAGACCTACATCGTCATAGTGGTGCAACGTACGCACTGTGACGCCGGATTGATTGGCCAATTGGCCGATCGTGAGGAGCTTGAGTCGTGACATGGATCCTTCCTTAGGACCTCACGTAGCGTCAGGTTCAAGGCCTTGACCGCTTTTTGGGAGACTAAGCGGCCGCCAGTTGCCGTTGAACGAGTCTCACCCAAAAGCCGACACCGGTCGGGATCGCAGCATCGTTGAAATCATAGGCCGTATTGTGGTGCAAAGCACCGTCGACCGCCGGCCCATTGCCGAGCCAGACATAGGCCCCGGGCCGATCGGCACAGAAGAACGCGAAGTCATCTCCGGCCGTCGACGGGGGAAACTCGCTGAGCACGCCACCGTCGCAAACGTCCTGGGCCGCTACACGCGCGTCTTCGGTGACGGTTGGATCGTTGAGAACCGGCGGGATCCTTCGGATATAGCGATACGAAGCCTGCACGCCGAACATTGCCGCGGCTCCTTGTGCCAGGCGCTCGAGTTCGGCTTCGAGTTGATCGCGGACATCTGGCGAATAGGCCCGCGCCGTGCCGCCGATTTCGATCGTGTCCGGGATCACATTAAGCGCCTTGGGGTCGCCGGCGTGCACCGAACAGGCGCTGACCACGGCAGGCTGCAGCGGATCGACGACCCGGCCGACAATCGATTGAAGCGACGCGAGGAAATGGCCGCCGGCGGTCACCGCATCCCGGCCGAGATGCGGTTTGGCGCCATGGGTCCCCTGCCCGGCGAATGTCACGACCCAGGAATCCGAGCTTGCCAATTGCGGCCCGGCAACGACCGCCATCTCATCAGGTGCAAGGCCGGGCATGTTGTGAAGGCCGAAGACACGATCGCAGGGAAACTGCTCGAACAGCCCGTCCTCGACCATGCGCACCGCACCGCCGCGGCCCTCCTCCGCCGGTTGGAAGATGAAGTGGACCGTTCCCGAGAAATCGTCGGACTGCGCAAGGTGCCTTGCCGCGCCGAGAAGCATGGTCGTATGGCCATCATGGCCACAGGCATGCATCTTGCCATCGACGGTCGATTTATACGGCCGGTCCGCGGTCTCCGGCATAGCGAGCGCATCCATATCGGCCCTCAAGCCGATGGTACGACCGCTGTCGCCGCGGGTGAGTGTTCCGACGACGCCCGTTCCGCCAAGCCCGCGATGAACGACGAGGCCGGCGCTTTGCAGATGCCGTGCGACTATGTCGGCCGTGCGTTCCTCCTCGAATCCCAGTTCCGGATGGGCATGCAGATCGCGGCGCAATGCGGTCAGGTATTCCAGTTCGTCGGAGGTCAGGTCGAACGGCATCGAAAGTCGGTTCCTTTTGCGATGATCGATAGAGTCGGTTATGCCGGCTGGAACGGGCTGACAGGGAACACACCGATGAGCGAAGACATCGCCCCTCAGGCATTCTGGCAGACTATAGAGGATGCCGGCACCTATGAAGAAGACCCACCAAGCGGCTTTCGCGGCTTTTTTCCCGCACGGCTGCCGGACGGTCGCCAATTGGCGCTGCCAATCCGGGAACGCGGCAATGGCGAAGCGCTGGCCTCACTGATCATCAACCAGGCGAGTTTTACCGTGCTCGACACCTTGGCCGACGCCCTGGCGACCATGGCGCGAGATCACGCGCCCGACATCGTCGTCGCCATGCCGACCCTGGGCCTGGCGCTGGCGGAGCAAACGGCGCGGCGATTAGGGCATGACCGCTATGTACCGCTCAGCACGTCGCGCAAGTTCTGGTATGATGAGGCCCTGTCCGTCCCGATGCGTTCGATCACCAGTCCGGATCAGGAAAAGCGCCTCTTCATGGATCCGCGCATGCTGCCGTTGCTGGAAGACCGGTCCATCTTCCTGATCGACGATGCGCTCAGCACCGGAACGTCGATTCTGGCCGGCTGCCGGCTGCTGGAAAAGTGCGCCGGCAAACCAAGCCTCATCGGCTGCGCGATGCTGCAAACGGACCGATGGCGCGCAGCACTTCAGGACTACGATGAGGCTCTCGCCGAGAAGGTCCTTGGCGTGTTCAAGTCGCCACGCCTTTCACAAACCGAGGAAGGCGGTTGGCGGCCGCAAACCTAGCGGCGGCCTGCATGATTGATTCAAGACAGCCAGCTAAGCCGCTGTTTAGACTGGCTTCACCGCATCCGGATAGGCATCGGCGAAGGGCTTCAGATCCGCACAGCGTTCGGAGATGGCCGTGAGTTTCGGGCAAGCGGAATAGTCGGCGCCCCAGCGATCAGCATTGTAGATTTGCGGCACGAGGCAGATGTCGGCGAGGCCCGGGCTGTCGCCGTGACAGAACTGACCGGTGTCCGGACTGTCCAGCATAGCTTCGAATGCAGCCAGACCGCGACTGATATATCGCTGCATCCATTCGCTTCTGACGGCATCGCCGCCTCCGGTCAATTCCATGACGTGCGAGACGACCGATAGATTGCAAACCGGGTGGATTTCCATGGCTATGGCCGCAGCCAGGGCGCGTACGCGCTGACGACCGAGTGCGTCCTTGGGCAAGAGGTGGGCTTCCCGGGTTTCGTCAAGATATTCGATAATCGCCAGCGACTGCGTCAACACCTGACCGTCGATTTCAAGCGCCGGCACCAGCCCCTGCGGATTGCGTGCCAGGTGCTCGCCCGACTTGTGCTCTTTCTCCAGAAGATTGACCGAACGAGCTTCGTATTCGATGCCGAGCATGTTCAGGGCGATACGCACCCGGTAGCTGGCTGAAGACCGCCAATAGTCGTAGAGCACCGTCATTTGCCAACCTCCACTGCGGCGTCAAGCACGGTCCGCAACACATCGATGTCGCCGACCTGGTTGGCCAGTATCAGCACCAGCCGGGCATTCAGCCGCTGCGACTCCTCCGGCGTCAGCCCTTCATGGGCCTCCATCAGGAGATGGTAGAAGTCGTCACGGTCAGCGCCGAGCCCATCTCGCATCAGCGGATTGTCGGTCATTGGGTCCGGCCTCCTGCCCTTTCGAGTGCCGTTTTCAAGTCGGCATCGGTGACCGTGCCATCGAAGCGGGCCGCCACATGCTGGTCCGGCCGCACCAGGTAAGCCACGCCGTCGCCGTAGCGATCGAATGCGAAGCCATCCGTGTCTGCCAGTTGCCTACCGACGGCGACATGCTTCACCGGCAACGAATCCGGCAGTTTCACCGAGCCAAATGTCAAGAGCAGAAACGAGCCGCCAATGTGGTTGAGGAGCCAGGTTTTTTCGCCATCGGAAACCAGCGGGGCGTCCAGACAGGGCGCCCCGGGTTCGAGTCCGATGGAGTGTTCCTCGGCCGGCGTCTGCAACGCCTGGCCCTCAAGGGAACAAGGCTCCGACAGACGGCCGGAATTCACCAGTCGACGGGCAAAGGGCATGGTCTCGGCGAGCAACAGCGTCTCGTTGCGGAAGGTCGCTTCCATCTCCGATTTCGGCGTCATGAAATTCGTTGCGCGCGAGGAGTTCAGGATGTTTTCTTCCGAACCGTGACGACGCTCCTGGTCATAGGTTTCGAGCAGGTCGTCCCCCGCATCGCCCCTGATCACCGCCGCCAGTTTCCAGCACAGATTGTCGATATCCTGGATCCCGCCATTGCCGCCACGGGCCCCGAAGGGCGAAACCACGTGGGCGCTGTCTCCGGCGAAGATCATGCGGCCATGGACAAAATGATCGAGCTTGGCGCAGGTAAACTTGTAGATGCTCATCCAATCGAGGGTGAATGGCTTGTCGCCCATCACGGCCTTGATACGTGGCAGCACGTTCTCCTCGCGCTTTTCCTCCGTCGCATCCGCATCGGGACCGAGTTGCAGGTCGAGGCGGTATATATTGTCAGGCTGCTTGTGCAGCAGGGCCGACTGACCGTTGTGGAACGGCGGATCGAACCAGAACCAGCGCTCCGGATGCTCCGTCACGAAGGGACTTTGCTCCATCTCCACGTCGGCAATCAGGAACTGCTCCTCGAACGTATGACCCTCGAAGGGCAGACCCATGCGCTTGCGTGTTGGTGATCCGGCGCCATCGCAGGCAACGACATAGTCCGCGATCAGCTTGTAGGGCCCATCCGGCGTCTCGACCTCAAGAGTCACCCCATCTTCCGTGATTGTGTGCCCGACGACCTTGTTCTTGAAACGCAGGTCAATCAGGTCCGGGAACTCGCGCGCCCGGTCGACGAGGTATTCTTCGACATAATATTGCTGCAGGTTGATGAAGGCCGGCATCTTGTGGCCCTCCTCCGGCAGCAGGTCGAAATTGTAGACTTCCTTATCGCTGTGAAACAGGCGGCCGACCTTCCAGGTCACACCCTTTGCCAGCATGCGATCGCCAACGCCGAGTCGATCGAAGATCTCAAGCGTGCGCTTCGACCAGCAGATGGCGCGTGAACCGACGGAGACAACGTTGTTGTCATCGAGAACGACCACGGGTGTGTCATGCAGGGCCAGGTCGATGGCCGCGGCAAGGCCAATCGGGCCCGCGCCGATGATCACCACCGGATAGCGCGCGGCGGCATTCCCGGCGATCTCCGGCGGTGTCACATAGTCATAGGGTTCGTAGTGATATTGCGCCATGGTCTTCAGCCTTGAAGCGCTTCCCACATTTCCTTGTCACGCTGCGCCGTCCAGATGCGAGGCGTATCGATATCGCGGGCTTCGTCATAGGCCCGTGCGACGTTGAACGGCAGGCAGTGCTCGTAAATGGCATAGTCTGCGAACTTGTCATCGCAGGCTGCGCGGCAGGCGTCCCAGGCTTCCTTGAGCGAACCACCCCTGAGCGCTACCTGGGCAACTGGCCGGTATGTCGAGAGCAAAAAGTCTTTGGTGCGGTCCAGGGCTTCGTTCACCATCGCCTTTCCGACCAGTGCGTCGCCGCGGCCCGGTGCAATGGCATCGACGTCGAAGCGGCGGATCGCCTCCAAAGTGCCTGGCCAGTCATGGAAATGGCCGTCGCCACAGTAGCATGCGGACTTGTACTCGACGATGTCGCCGGTGAACATGACGTTGGAATCCGGCACATAGGCGACGATATCGCCTGCCGTATGGGCCCGGCCCAGATGCATCAGGTCGACCCGGCGGCTGCCGAGATAAACCGTCATGCGATCGTTGAACGTCGTCGTCGGCCAGGTCAGGCCGGGAATTTCCTCGTGTCCCTGGAACAACCGCGGGAACCTATCAAATTCCGAATCCCAGTCTTCCTGACCGCGCTCGACGACCATGGAGCGCGCCTTCTCGCCCATGATGACCTGCGGCGCCTCATAGGCGGAGGCACCCAGGACGCGCACGGCGTGATAGTGGGTCATCACGAGGTGACTGATCGGTTTGTCGGTGACGGAACGAACCTTCTCGATCACCTTGCGGGCGAGACGCGGCGTTGCCTGCGCCTCGATCACCATGACGGAATCGTCGCCAATGATGATGCCCGAATTGGGATCACCCTCGGCCGTGAAGGCCCAGAGATCGCTGCCGATTTCCGTGAACGAGATCTGCTTTTCCGCAAGATCGCCCTGTGATGCAAAGGCTTTTGCCATGGTGTTCTCTCCCTAACTGAACTGCGGCGATGGCAGGATCCGCCCGCTGCATTCGCCGAAACCGATGCGATAGTCTTCACCCTGCGCGTAACCGGTCAGGGTGAGTGTGTCTCCGTCCTCGATGAACACCCGGGTCTCGCCGGTGTCCAGCGCCAGCGGTTCCTTGCCGGACCAGGTGATTTCGATCAGCGAGCCGAATCCGGATCGCTCCGGACCGGAAATCGTGCCCGAGCCGAGCAGGTCACCGGTGTTCATCTTGCAGCCGCCGATTGCGTGGTGCGCCAGTTGCTGGGCCGACGAATAGTACATGTTGCGATAGTTGGTCTGCGAAATGGTCGTCGCCCGCTCGGCGCCGTCTGGCTGCATCGTCACTTCCAGCTCGATGTCATACAACATCGGGCGGGTTTCGCGCAGATAGGGCAACAGTTCCTTGTCGCGTGCCGGCGTCGACACTCGGAACTCTTCGAGAGCAGCTCTGGTGACAACCCAGGGGCTGATCGACGTGGCGAACACTTTCGACTGAAACGGCCCAAGTGGCTGGTATTCCCAGGCCTGGATATCGCGAGCCGACCAATCATTGAGCAGCACATAACCGAAGATCATAGAGTCTGCTTGCTCAATCGAAACCGGCTCTCCCATCGCATTGGGCATGCCGACAACCGCACCCATCTCGAGCTCAATATCGAGTCGCTTGCAAGGCCCAAAGACCGGGGCGTCGGCTTCCGGCGGTTTCGTCTGTCCCAGCGGACGGCGTATCTCGGTACCACTGACGACCACCGTGGAAGCGCGGCCATTATAGCCGATGGGAATGTGCAGCCAGTTGGGCGGCAAAGCGTTTTCCTTGCCACGGAACATGGTGCCGATGTTTTCCGCATGCTGGCGGCCGGCATAAAAGTCGGTGTATTCCTGCACCTGGAACGGCATGTGCAGGCTGACATCACTGATCGGGTGAAGCACCCGGCCGCGCAGGTCGGCATCGTCACGAAGCGCAGAGTCACCGCCCTCCTGCAGGAGATAGGTCAGCTGCTCGCGAACCCGGTTCCAGACCTCTTCGCCGAGCGCCATGAAGGCGTTGATGCCATCCTGGTCGAACACGCGACCATAACCGGTCGCAACCAACCCGGCTTCCTCCAGAAGGGCCAGGTCAAGGACCTGATCGCCGATGGCCGTACAGCAGTGCGGCGTCGAGCCGTCTTTCGAAAAGACCCCATAAGGAAGATTGTTCAGCGGAAAGTGGGTCGAGGCGCTGTTGGCGCTCTCCACCCAGGAAGCCGTTCGTTTCATGGTGTACCCCGGATAGGCTTGATGGTTATTTGATGCCGGGCGTGCCGTCGAACTTGCGATCGAGGCCTTCCCAGCAATCGATATAGTCGTCCTGCAGCACCGAAAGCCCGGCGGCAAATTCGGT
Source organism: Hoeflea sp. (assembly GCA_965228435.1). Classification (GTDB taxonomy): domain Bacteria; phylum Pseudomonadota; class Alphaproteobacteria; order Rhizobiales; family Rhizobiaceae; genus Hoeflea_A. The sequence goes on from OZ245818.1 coordinate 7,779,130, forward strand.
TACCTGCTGCGGATAGCGCGTCTCGAACATGAAGGCCATGGTGTTGTCGAGCTTCATCGGCGCCAGGTCGCTGTTCGACGCCTTTTCGAAGCCGAAGGCATCCGGCCCGTGCGGCAGCATCATGTTGTGCAGGCTCATGCCGCCCGGCACGAAGCCCTCTTCCTTGGCGTCATACTGGCCGCAGATCAGGCCCATGAATTCGCTCATGATGTTGCGATGATACCAGGGCGGCCGGAACGTGTGCTCGGCCACCATCCAGCGCGGCGGGAAGATGACGAAATCGATATTGGCCGTCCCCGCTTCTTCCGTCGGTGCCGTCAGCACCGTGAAGATCGACGGGTCCGGGTGGTCGAACAGAATGGCGCCGACCGGCGAATAGGTGCGCAGATCGTATTTGAACGGCGCGTAGTTGCCGTGCCAGGCGACCACGTCGAGCGGCCCATGAGCGATAACGGTCTCGTGGAAGGTGCCGCACCATTTAACGAGCAAGCGGCATTCGTTTTCCTTGTCTTCGAAAGCGGCGACCGGTGTCTTGAAATCACGTGGATTGGCGAGGCAGTTGGCTCCGATCGGACCACGGTCCGGCAAGGTGAATTTGGCGCCGTAGTTCTCGCAGATATAGCCGCGAGCCTCGTCATCCAGACAAATTGCCTTGAAAATCATGCCGCGCGGGATCAGGCAGATCTCGTTGGGTTCGACATCGATGATCCCCATTTCGGTGAAGAACCGCATGCGGCCGACCTGCGGCACAATCAGCAATTCGCCATCGGCGTTGAAGAAGTAGTCATCTTCCATGTCCGCATTGCACAGATAGACGTGCGAGGCCATGCCGACCTGGGTTGCGGTATCGCCGGCGGTGGTGATGGTGCGGATCCCGTCGATGAAGGTTGTCCGTTCCGACGGCATCGGCAACGGATCCCAGCGATACTGGCCAAGGGCAAAGCTCTCCGGCGTCGGCGTCGGTGCGCTCAGCCAGAAATCATGTGCCACCCGCTCGAACCGTTTCGTATGCCTGACGCTTGGGCGAATGCGATACAGCCAGGAGCGTTCATTGGTGCCCCGCGGCGCGGTAAAGGGTGACCCTGACAGCTGCTCCGCATAAAGGCCGTAATTGCATTTCTGCGGGCTGTTCTGGCCCTGCGGCAGAGCGCCGGGCAGGCTCTCGGTTTCGAAGTCATTGCCGAAACCGGGCATGTAGGAAACGGTGTTGCTGTCCACCCGGACATCGCTTCCAGGATTCGCTGCATTCTCGAGCATGGCGGAATCTCCTTCACGCCGCAGTGGGGCAACGGTTTCCCGCAGCTTCTGCAGCGTTTCGTCATGGTTGCGGTTCTTGCGTGACTTCAGCCTCGTCTCTTGAACCCTTATTCGTTAAAGACGTAACCATTGATTTTGTAACTATCAAACGGTATTTCCTGCCGGCATGTCATCTGACCCCGCATTCGATCTCGAGCAGTTTCTGCCCTACCGCCTCAACCAGGCGGCTGAAGCAGCCAGCCTGGCGTTTCAGGATGTCTATCGAAAACGGCACGGCATGACCCGGCCGGAATGGCGTGTGCTGGCCAATCTCGGGCAATTCGGATCGATGACCGCCACTGACATTTCGACCCGCGCCAAAATCCACAAGACCAAGGTATCGCGTGCAGTGTTTTCGCTTGAGAAGCGCCGCTGGCTCAAGCGCGAAACGGACGAGCACGACCGCCGCATCGAACATCTTGAGCTGACCCGCAAGGGCATCGAGATCTTCGAGGAACTTGGCCGCGTGGCGCTCGAACAGGACCGTAAATTGAGCGGCCGGCTGACCCTGAAGGAACGCGCCCAGCTGCTGGCGATCCTCAGCAAGCTGGACTACTGATTTAGCCCGCATTTCTCCCACTCTCTGTGGTCTAGTTCAGCGGGCCAATTCGCTTTTCATTGCGATAGGCGCTGGGTGAGCGGCCAAAACGGTCGCGGAAGATTTTCGAGAAATGCTGCAGGTTGTTGACGCCCCAGCGCATGGCGATATCGCTAATGGAATAGCGCTGGTAGCGGGGGTCGCACAGGGCGTCGGCAATGCGCTCAAGCCGTGCGTTGCGGATGTAGGCGGCGACCGAGAGCCCCTCCCCGGCGAAGATCTCGCTCAAACGACGCAACGACATGCCCATGGCATCGGCGACTTGGGCGCGGTCGAGCGCCGGATTGTCCAGGTTGGAATGAATGAAGGCCTTGGCTCTCTCGGCGATATGCTGTTCCGGCAGCGAGAGCTCGAGGCGGCTTGCGTCGAGTGACGACAGGCCGGTCGCCATCATGTCGATCAGGGAATCCTGCATGAACTGGCGCACCATCTCGGTCGGTTCCGAAATGGCGCGGGAGAATTGCAGTAAACTGCTGCTGACGAGACCGCCAATCGGATTGCGGGCGCTGATGGTTCGCCCGGTCAGGAGGTCGGCATTCGGCAGGCGCCGAAGCAGTTCCTCGCGCGGAACCTGGAGAACCAGTTGCCTGAAATTGTCGGGGAACCTCAGCCCATAGGGATCAGTGCTGCTGTAGAGCGCGAAATCGCCCGGCCGCAGCGGGGCTTCGCGGTCGCGCTGGGAGACGGTAGAGCAACCTTCAAGCTGCACGCTGATCAGAAAAAACGCTTCAGTCGCCTTGGCGATGTCGCGGCGACGGCGATAGACATCCTGCTGTGCGCTGGCGACAAAGGAGACGGCGAGTTTGGGCAACCGTTCGAGTTCGATCTCTCCCCAGAAACCGTCAGGAAAGTCGGTCTCGCATCCCAATTGCACATAGCTGTCGCAGACGGCTTCGCGCCAGAAGGAAAAGCCCTCCTTGCTGCGGACAGCGCCCGTGTCGTAGTGCTGAAGCAATGCGTCCTCCCGGTGCATTGCGCCCCGCATTCGGGGCCCCATTTGACATAGGCTAGTGTGGTGGATTTGAAGTTCCTATGACTATAGCAGCAACCTCTGGTAGGAACTTCAAATCCATAAACCACACTAGAATCATAATCTTGCTAGTGTCCTGATCGAATCTGAAGTTCGTTCGGAGCGTGCTGTACAATGGGACGAACTTCAGATTCAGGATACTAGTGTAGAACGGTCGGCCCGACAAGATAACGGAAATCGGCTACTTCCGCCCGAATTGACATCTTTTTGCGCCCGTCTGCCAAAGCTCTTTCTCCTCCGGTCGCCAAAATGGGACCACTGCGACGTTTCAAGGGAGAAGTTCATGTCTGGACCGTTCAAGGTCGCGGCCGTTCAGGCCGCGCCAGTGTTTCTCGATCTCGACGGCACGGTGGACAAGGCCGTGGCGCTGATCGATGAAGCCGGCGCCAAGGGCGTCAAAATAATCGCCTTTCCGGAAACCTGGATCCCGGGCTATCCGTGGTGGATATGGCTGGGCGCGCCGGCCTGGGGCATGCAATTTGTCGGCCGCTATTTCGACAATTCGATCGAAATCGGCGGCGATCACGACCGGACCCTGGCAGAGGCCGCGGCACGCAATGGCATGCATGTCATTGTGGGCGTTTCAGAACGGGCCGGCGGCAGCCTCTATATGGGCCAGTGGCACTACGGCCCGGATGGCGAGATCGTCAATCGGCGCCGCAAGCTGAAACCCACCCATGTGGAGCGCACGGTGTTCGGCGAAGGCGACGGCAGCGATATCGTCGTGCACGAAACGGATATCGGCCGCGTCGGCGCGCTGTGCTGCTGGGAGCATCTGCAGCCACTGACCAAATACGCCATGTATGCGCAACACGAACAGATCCACATTGCCTCGTGGCCGAGCTTCAGTCTCTATCGCGGAGCGGCTTATGCGCTGGGTCCGGAGCTCAACACGTCGGCCAGCCAGATGTACGCCGCTGAAGGCCAGTGTTTCGTGTTGGCCGCCTGTGCGACGGTCTCCGACGCGATGATCGAAATGCTGTGCGACACGCCGGACAAACATCAGTTTTTGCAGGCGGGTGGCGGCTTCGCCAGCATTTTCGGTCCGGACGGCGCACCAATCGGCGAGAAGCTGGCTGAGAATGAAGAAGGCCTGCTGATTGCTGAAATCGATCTGGCGATGATTGCCTACGCCAAGGCGGCTGCCGACCCGGTCGGCCACTATTCACGACCGGACGTGCTGCGGCTGATGTTCAATCCGGGTGCCACGCCAGCGGTGATGCACTTCGACGAAGGGCACAAGGCAACGCGCTCTACCTCCGACGCGGAACCATCACCGGTCGCAGACGTGGTCAATGGCGCAGGTGAGCAGGCCGACGCTGCCGAGTAAAACAATGGGGCAGCGGTATTCTTATGGGATTGCCGCTGCCCCAACACAGAGAAGAGCGTCCAATGACATCACAAGGTCGCCAAGCAATCTTCTAATGGTCAGAGCAAGACGATGACCAGGAGAAGCAGCAGGCAGCACAAAACAACGAACCAGCCATCGCGTGGTTTGAGGATCGGTGCGTTTGTCACGGTGCGTTTGTGGTTGGCCGCAAGCCCGCGCGCTTCCATCGCTATCGCAGAGCGTCCAGCGCGACGGATCGCATAGGCAAGAAGCGGAACTAGCAGCGACATAAGTTCAAAAGGGTTTGGGATGCGGTTCGGTGAACGGCCCTTGCGCATGGCCCGGGCGAGCCTCACCTGCTGCATTTCGCGCCCGAGGTCAGGCACCAGGTTGAGCGCTTGAAAGAGTGCAAAACCGATACTGGGCGGTAGGCGACAGTGAAGCATCAACGCTTTGATGAGAGCGCCCGGATCGGTGGTCAGTGCAAAGAGTGCGGAGACCATCCCGCAGGCGATGGCCCGGCAAAAGAGGATCAGCCCGGCTGAAACCGCCGGAGAGCCGAACGGCGTCTCGTTGGCCATTTGCAGCGCGAAAGTGCTGTCCTGTCTGAACAGAATGCTGGTGGTGAAAAATCCCAAGCCGAAAAGGGCAAAGGGCACCATCAGAAGAAGAACAAAGTGCGGAGGACGACGATCGAGGAGGATCAGAGCGCCGGCGGCCAAGGCAATGGTGAACAGCTGGAAGCCGAGATCGAAGATCAAGATCGATGCGACAATCCAGACCAGACACATGGCAAGTTTCGGGAGCGGGTGTAGGCAGCCTAGCATGGCACCCGTTCCAGCCAATCCAGCACCGGCAGAATGGTCGGTTCCGCAAGGTCGGCCCGAACCATCACGTCACGGTCGCGCACGATTTCGTCCGGTGTTCCATCTGCGAGCAAGCTGCCCTCGGCGACGACGATCAATCGGTCACAGACGGAAAGCGCGAAATCCATGTCATGGGTGATGATTGCAATCGCACGCCCATTTTCGGCGAGATCGTCAACCGCCTTTGCGATCAAGCTCACACCGCGGGCATCGAGCCCGGAGGTGGGCTCATCGAGGACGAGGAGCCGCCAGCGATCTGTTGCCGTCAGGCAGGCAAGGGCCAGCCTTCGCTTTTCGCCCTGGGACAGCCCGAAAGGGTGCTGTCGGACACAATGTCCAAGCGCCCACTTTTCCAGAACAGTCAGGATGTGCTCTCGATCGGCATTTTTTGGCAACGCCGATGCAACTTCATCCAAAACACTGGCTTCCAGGAACTGGTTTTCGGGATTCTGAAATGCAATGGCGCCTGGCGCACCCTCGCGAGTTCCGGCCTTCAACCGCAATAACCCGGCGAGGCTCGCACCCATTGTCGATTTACCCGCCCCATTGGGGCCGACGATGCCGACCACCTCTCCGGCGTGCAGCCCCATTGAAACATCCGTCAGCACAGCCGGTCCGAAAAGCGGGGCGCAGGCAGCCCGATCCAGCTTTGCCACCGCTTCTCCGGATGTCCTGGCACGCCGCCCGGGAGCGATAACGCACTCCAGCGCATCGCGCGCTTTACTCCATTGGGCGATCGGCAAATTCTGCAAATGTTGTCGAAGCGCGTCCATGCCAAGGGGCGGCACAGTCGGTGCAAGGTCCACCCTTTGCAGCGCCCGGTCAAGGCGACTGGCGAGCGGGGTCCAGATGCCAAGCCCGTCAAGGCGATCACCATGGGTGCGGAACAATTTCCCCGGTGAACCTTCTGCGATGAAGGTTCCATCATCACCGAGCACCGTGACCTTGTCGATAGCACCGATCATTTGATCCAGCCGATGGTCAACGATCAGTATTGCGCCTTTGCGGTCAGATTCCAGCAGAAGGTCGTAGACCCGTTTTGCCACCGCAGGAGAGAGGCTTGCGGTCGGCTCATCGGCAACGAAAAGCGGCGCACCCGCCACCAGCGTTGCAGCGAGCGCTACCAATTGTTTCTCCCCGCCGGACAAGGTCGAGGTGCGCCGTTCCCGCCAATCATCCGGCAGGCCGACTGCCCTCATCGCACCTTGGACGCGCGATTTGATCTGCTGTGAAGGCAGCCCCATGTTCTCGAGCACGAATGCGATCTCATCGAACACCGTAAGGCCGGTCAGCGTTCGGTCGGCATCCTGAAAGAACTGAGCCACCTGCCCCGCCCATCCAGATGGCGGACGCTCGGCAACACTTACACCGCCAATGCTGATCCGACCGCCAACCATCGCCGGCACCGACTTGGGTACCATGCCGGTCAGCGTTTGCAGGAGCGTCGACTTTCCCGAACCTGACGGTCCGAGCAAAAGCACGCGTTGCCCCGCGTGGATGTCCAAGGTGACCGGCCCCATGGCATCTCGCGCGGCGTAGGGATACCGAACTGTGACGCCGGCCCAATAGGCCAGCGGCTCGGGCGAGCGATCAGCCGGCTGTGGCAGCGCGTCTGTCATGATCGATCCCAAGCCCGGAAAGGACCCCGGTCTTGTAAAGTGAATTGACGACAAACCACGCCAGAAGCCCACCAAGAAGCGCCCCTGACAGGCATCGGATGACGAACATGGCGACCAGAAGTCCAGGCTCTAGCGCGCCGTAGTTGAAGCGGATCCACGTGTAGATAAAGGAGAACATCGCCGCGCCGACCCCGGCCGCCATCAGAACCGGCCAGGAAAAGCGTTTCCAACGGGTAGCCGCAAAAACCGCCTCGGCGCCGGCACCCTGGACGAGCCCGGTGAGAAGCAGAAGCAGCCCTGCAGGCGAACCGAGAAGGATCTGCGTGGCTGCCGCCAACACTTCGGAAACCAATGCAACGCCCGGCTTTCTGATGATTGCCGCGGCAATCATTGAGACGATGAACCAGAAGCCCATCACGACATCCATCGTGACCGGCCCGAAGATCGCCTGGGCAACCAGCCAGACCTGAACCCATCCGAGATAAAGAACGCCGAATACGGCACCGAGTACCGCAATGATAAGTGTTTCGCGCAAAGTCCATGCGTTGGTTTGGGTCATCGTTTTACCCCTTGGTCTTTGATGATGTGGAAAATGGGCGTCTAACGACGCCCGAGGGTTCTCAGACGCGGGTCGGGCTGTTGGCCGATACCGTGACATCGAGTGCGACGTGCCCGTCAACGGGCCCGAAACGGGTCAAAGCTTCGGTGAGCGCCGCGAAGACCGGCCCCGCGTCACCCCTCAGCTTGGTGCAGAAATTCTTCGGTCGATCGAAGACACCTGAAGCCTTGAGGAACTCGATGCAGCCGTAGATTTCGTCCATGTGACGATCCGCGCCGAGCGGATAGAGCGAGAACTGGCAGGCAACCTGCTGACCAGTCGGTGGCGCTGCCTTCACCGCCGCTACCGCCGCTGCAATGCGGGTCTGCAACGGTTCGTCAGGCGCGCTTCCTCCGGCGGGGTAGCAGATGGGGTCATCGGGTTCGCCGGGACAGCCGCGCGATACCGCAGCAGACAAAACGCAATGGGTTCCGGTCTCGCTTGCTGCCACGAAAAGATCCCGCATCGCCGGAAACAGCTTATCGGGCGGTCCGACAATCAATGTCGAAATGTCATCTGTCTCTATACGCAGGTGTTTTCGATGGACGTCGAGAGCAGAAAGCGCTCCCAGGATGATCCCGACGAAATCGTCGGCCATTGGATACAAGGAAATTTGGGCGCCGGAAAACATGGATCGTCTCGCTCCGCTGGCATTATCCAGATCAGCTCACGGGTCCACGGCCTTGCGTCCGCATCTCAGCCCCGGCATTACGGAGCACCCCAATCGATGGTTAAGTCGTAAACGCGGCCTGCCGCGGTGTCAATCGTGGGTTGTGAATTTCGGTTTTGGCCAACCGAAGCGCGGTTCAGCCGACTTCGAGCACGACGTTTCCGACCGCCCGGCCCTGCTCCACGATGTCATGGGCATCCGCGATTTGCGACAACGGTAGTGAGCGGGCAATTGCCACGCGCAACTCTCCCTTTGCTGCCAAATCGTCGATGAATTTGACCGCGTCAAGCAGGACCTGCGGTGTCAGCAGGAAACCCTGGATGAAGCGCAACGTGGCGCCGCGAAAAGCGAAGTCGTAGTAAGGCAAGGTCGGATTGGGGACTGCTGTGGAGGAATAGGCAGCGATCACGGCGCCGGGTTTCAACACTCGTCGGGTGACATCGAGATTGGCGCCGAAATCGACTTCCACAACCCGATCTAAGCCAACGCCGCCTGTCAGATCCATCACCCGCGAAGCGACGTCCTCGTCGTGCCGACGGATGATATCGGTGACGCCGAGTTGTGCGACATGGGCTTCTTTTTCGGCGCTGCTCACCGTGGCAATCACGCGTGCGCCGCCAGCCAGCGCAAACTGCACTGCGAAGTGGGCAACGGCACCGGCGGCACCGGTGATAAGCATCGTCTGGCCTGACACAGGCCCATCGGCGAAAACCGCGTGGTAAGCGGTCAGTGCCGGGATGCCAAGGCAAGCGCCAGCAGCAAAATCGAGCTCATCGGGCAGCGGGAACACCTGGTCTTTGGGAAGTACAATGCGTTCGGCTGCTGTGCCAAAAGCACGACCTGCTTCGCCGTAGCCGCCCTGAGCGTTGCGGACCCAGACGCGCGTTCCGACAAGGGCCGGATCGCAGCCTTCACCGACGGCTTCGACAACGCCGGCACCATCGGCATGGGGGACGACAAGATCATGATCCATTTGCGCGCCGCCCCAGCCGGCGCGGCGCTTGACGTCTGCCGGGTTGATGCCAGAGGCAACAACCCGCAACTCCACCTCGCCGGCGGATGGACGTCCGATCAGCTTGTCATCGAGGTCCCCTGCTTCGAGGACCTCGGAGGCCGGACCGGTTTGCCGGTACCAGGCAGCGCGCACAGGATTACTGGACGACCTGTTCCACCTGACGCTTGGCCTGGCGGATGGCGGAAACCAGCCGGTTCTGGCCGCGGGTCAGTTGAGTCAGCGCAAAACCTTCGGTGCCGTTGGTATAGTGATCGAGATCACCGGCAACCGAAATGGTCGGCAGTGGCGGGACGGTCAGAGCAGGATCGTGGCGGAAACGGACCTCGCGGGTGAAATTGATCGGCACCAGGATTCGGGCCAGGCCTTGGATGACTTCATTGGCGTCACCCGCGCCGATGGCGCCCGACTGGACGCCCGAATAGAAGGACTCGAGCGCCGACTGAAGTTGTTCAACCGCGTCCTTCGACGGCCCCAGATCGAAACGATCGCCGGCGCGCTGCTGATAGGATCCGATGGTCGCCAGGAACTCACGCGTCGTTTCACGCCAGTCGAACGGCAGGATTTCGGCATTGGCATTGCGGAACATCGTCAGCACATAGAGCTTGATGTCGCGCAACAGGATGTCCTTGTCGGCAATTTCCAGCGTGTCGTTTTCGGTATGCCAGGCAATATTGCCGCCACATCCGCCGACGGCGTAGTAGCCTTTCTCTTCGCGCATCTCCGTCGGCATTGTCGACGACAGCATGAAATAGCTGGAGATACCGATATTGTTGAAGGAATAGTCACCGGCCCGGTGTGGGCGCTCGCCGAAGGTCGGCTTGCCGGCGACATCCTGGATGGCCTGGGCAACGAACGCATCCGTCTCCGACATGCGCGACAGGTTCAGGAACTCGGTGGCCCAACGGCAGCCCGGGCTGTCGCAATTGACCTGGGCGACGCAGTTTTCCTCCAGGTCCAGCGCGAAGGCGTCAGCGAACCAGGTGGAACCGGCATAGCGGCCGGTTGAGTGGCCGGGCCACCAGGCGATGCGCACGGACCGGTCGAGCTTGTCACGGTTCTTCCACAGGACGCGGGCCACTTCCAGCATGGTGGCATCGCCCGTGGCGTTGTCACCGACACCGACGTCCCAGCTGTCGAGGTGACCATGCAGGAAAACGTACTTGTCCGGCTCCTTGTTGCCGCGAATGAAGACTTCAGGAAGTTTTGACCGGAACCAGCCCTCCTCCATCTCAGCGAACAATTTGATGCGTCCGCCGGCATTGGCGATTTCGATGAGCGCCTGGCCGTCAGGCTGATTGACCGCAACAGAAACGACATTCGGTTTGCGCGGCAGATCGTCGAGATCCGGCGTGCCCCAGATGGTCGTGCAAATGCCCCAGTGAATGTCGATGCCGGGATTGATGCCGATGACGCCGATGGCGCCCAGTTCTTCGAACTGCGAAATCATGCCGGGGCTTGCGAAACCCTCTGAGATAACGATCTTGCCCGCAACCATCGAGCGAACGTCGCGGGTCGGATCGAGTTTCTTGTCGAAAATCGTGTCGATATCGTCCGCCTGGTTGGCGCCGATATAAACAAGCTCGCCTTCGAGACCGTCGCGTGCGTCAACACTGTAGGCCGGCGGCTTGGCGCGGAATGTGCGGCCGCCGGCCTCGACGCGGGCTTCGCCTGGGAGGCTAAGGTATAGGTTCGGTTCATGCACCGTGACTTCGACGCCATGGGCGCGCAGTCGCGAGACCACCTCATCCATGCCGCGATCGACATCATTTGGATGCTCGCGCTTGAAAGTGGAGAAACTCTCTACGAGGCCCCAGGGCTCATCGAGGCTCACATCGGCCAAGAGTGCTGTTTCGATCTCGTTCATGAGGACTCCTCCTTGGTGGGTGCGGCGGTGCTGCCGACGGTCGCCAGCAATCGCCCTATCTTGTTGTTTCATTCAGTAAAACACTGTTTTGTTTTTTGAGCGTAACAAGCCTCTTTGCACGAATCAAGGGCGTCGGTTCGTACCGCAACCAAAAGACTGACAATCGACAGAGGAATCCGCTTTGCCCCTGAGCCCGCGGTAACTCAGGCAACCGCAACCTGGGATCTGACCGGTTGCCCACCGAGATCGGTGGAGATACGGGCCGCGATCTCGAGAACGCCGTCAAGAATCCGGTTCTGAATGTCAGCGGTCAGACGCGTGACCGGGCCGGCCACGGATATAGCTGCGACGACATCATTGTTGGGACCACATATTGGTGCGGCGATAGAGAAGGCCCCGTCGTCAAGATCATCCCGGGTGCAGTGAGACCCTTCGGCCTCGATCTGGATAAGCTTGCGTTCCAATTCCACTGGATCGGTGATTGTGCTTGACGTGAACCTGGCCAACTCCCCTGCCAGCATCTCCTGACGCACTTCCATGGGTGCGTAAGCCAAAAGGACCATGGACCCGCCGCCGGCATGAAGGGGTCCATGCCGGCCCGGCTTTGCGAAGAGACGCATCGAGTGGCGACTTTCCCTTGTCGTGACCACCAGAGCGTTGAGGCCATCGCGAACCACCAGATTGACGCTTTCGTTAAAGCGGTCGCGCAACTCTTCCATCAGCGGTTCAGCCACGCGCAACAGACCGCGCTGCTTGGCCGCCTCGTCGGCCAAATGCCAAGCGCGATAGCCAAGTCCGTAGTGCGACCGTTCGGGATCCTTCGCCACATAACCGCGCGCCTCCAGCGTATAGAGGATGCGGAAGACAAGGCTCTTCGTCATTCCGAGCTCGGAAGCTATCTCGGTGACCCCCAACTCGCCCCGGTCGCTCAGAATTTCCAATACACTCAGGGCGCGGTCGACGGCGGCAATTCGGTAACTCTTGGTCTCAACCATGGCGGCCTCCCGAGCCGGGGCTTGCATGCATCGCCCATTTCACGTAGGCTTAAAAAACTAAAACAGCGTTTTGCTGTATGAAACAGCAAAAGTCAAGGTGGGAGCTGGCAATTATGCGAATCGCCTATGTCGTCCCTGGGCCCATGTCCAAAGGGCCGATGGGACAAGCTGAAGTCAAACGGCGCGAAGGTCTTCTCAATGACTGGGCGTTCGACGGAACAACCGTCGAGGTCCGCGACGTCCCCAATGGCCCGGCATCGATTGAATCCTCCTATGAGGAGATGCTCTCCATACCACCGACCCTCGATATGCTCATGCAGGTTGAGGAAGAGGGCTACGACGCTGCGATCATTGGCTGCTTTGGCGATCCCGGTCTCGAACCGGCCCGCGAGTTGCTGACCATGCCGGTTGTGGGACCGTGCGAATCTTCCATGTTGCTGGCAGCTGCTCTGGGGCACAAATTCAGCGTGCTGACCATTTTCGACACGTTGATCGCCGGCCAGGAATATCTGGCCGTCAAGGCCGGGGTACGCGAGAAGCTCGCATCAGTCCGCGCAACCGGAATTCCGGTTCTTGACCTGATGAAGGACCGCGCCTTCACCAAGGCAAGGATGATCGATGTCGCGAGCGCATGCGTTGAAGAAGACCGTGCCGATGCCATCCTCTTCGGCTGCATGACCATGTCTTTCCTGGACATGTCGGATGAGATTTCGGCGTCGGTCGGCGTACCGTTCGTCAATGCCGGCAGAGCCGCCCTGAAACAGGCGGAAACCCTTGTTTCCATGGGGCTCAGCCATTCCAAAACCGCCTTCGCCACACCACCCAAAGTGTCGAGCGGCAAGAAAGTCGCCGAGCTTCGCGTCGGATAAATCCGGCGCAAGACCGGTATTTTCATAAACGATAGGGAGAACAGCATATGAAAAAGCTTTTAACCACGGCCTTCCTTCTGGCCGGCGTGGCCTTAGCCGGAGATGCTTTCGCGGCCGGCGACGAGATCCGCGAAATTCGCCTGACCACCAGGCCGCAGGCGGCTCAGCCGCAGGAATTCCAGTTTGTCCAGCTGATTGCGCAGGAATGGCGCAAGCTCGGCCTCGACGTCAAGGTCGACGTGATGCCGTGGGAACAGATGGCCGACCTGGTCTGGTACAATCGCGACAAATGGGACACCACCGGCTGGCAGATGGTTGGCCGCCCGGAACGTTCCGACCCGGACGAGTTGATCTACAACCTGTTCCACTCTTCGACAGCGCCGAAGGGCTACAATTTTATCGGCTACAACAACCCCGAGCTTGATGCGACGGTTGAAGCACAGCGGGTCGAGACCGATCCGGAGAAGCGCAAGGAACTGCTCTACAAAGCGCAGTCGATCCTCGCCAACGACCAGCCGAACCTGATGCTGGTTCATCCGAAATCGACCTTCGCGTTCGACAAGAACATCTGGGACGCCTCCACCGTCGTCGACCAGGGCGGTATCGGCATCAAGAACACCTGGACCTTCATCAACATGGCGCCGCTCGGCGATCAGAAGGACATCATTCTGAACTCCGCCGACAACCTGCAGGCGATCAACCCGCTGTTCATCTCCGGCGGTGTCGACAGTTGGATCACCGAACTCATCTGGGACCGGCTGCTGCGCATCGGACCGGACGGCCTGCCGCAGCCCTGGGCAGCGGAAAGCTATGAATGGCTCGACCCGCAGACGATCAAGTTGACGCTGCGCGACGACATGAAATGGCACGACGGCCAGCCGGTAACGGTGGACGACGTCAAGTTCTCCTTCGAAGCTGCCATGGGTGACGAAGCCCCGATGTACAAGCCGTTCGTCGGCAATATCGAGAGCATCACCACCGACGGCAATACCGTCACGTTCAAGCTGGTCAAGCCTTCGGCAGCCTTCCTGACCGCGAGCCTTGCCAAACTCAACATCATTCCCAAGCACGTTTGGGAACCGATCCTGGCTGATCTGGCCACCAAGGAAGAGAACGCCGAAGACTATCAGGAAGAAATGCCGATCGGCTCCGGCCCTTACAAGTTCTCGAGCTGGACGACCAACGAAGAGGTCGTGCTCGAAGCCAATGGCGACCATTTCTCACCGCCCAAGGCTGAGCGCTGGATCCTGCGCATCGTACCCAACCAGGAAGCCGCCATCGGCATGCTACGGTCGGGTGAGATCAACTTCCTGTCCGACTTCTCCGGCGATCCGAAGATCCTTATCGGCATGGCTGATCAGGACGGTGACCTGGAAATCGTCTCGACCGTTGACATGGGCTTCCGCTACGTGGCCTTCAACCACCGCCGTCCGCCGTTCAACGATCCGGCCTTCCGCCGGGCACTGTCTGCCGCCATCAACCGCGATCTGATTGTCGGCGCTGCCTTCCGCGGCTTTGCGGTCAAGTCGAACTCGGTGATCTCTCCGGCCCTCGGCTTCTGGCACAATGCTGACGTCAACAACTTCCAGACCGGCACCGATCTCGCCAAGTCGATCCTGGAAGAGGCAGGTTACGAAGTGAAGGGCGGCGCCCTGCACTACCCTGACGGCGTCAAGGAAACGCTGGCCGAATAGACCTCAGTTCCGGAGGACAGGTCGATTCTCGGCTTCAAACAACTCGGCGGCCGCCTGGCGCAACTGGTTTTCGTGCTCTGGGCGGTCGCTACGATTCTGTTTCTCATGTTCCGGTTGATGCCGAGCAATCCGCTCGCAGCCTATATCGACCCGACTTTCACCGCCGAACAACAGGCCGCGCTGATGGCCAAGTTCGGTTTGGACAAGCCGCTTTGGGAACAGTATTTCATCTATCTGTGGAACCTGCTGCAGGGTGAACTGGGCGACAGTTTCTTCTATCGCCAGCCGGTGGGCGAACGGGTGCTCGAACTGCTGCCCAACACGCTCATCCTGACCTTCAGTTCCCTGATCATCGCTTATGCCTTCGGCATTGTTGTCGGCGCCTGGCTTGCATGGAAGCGCGACAGCCTGGCCGAACGGGCGGCGATACCGGTTGTTCTGACGACGCGCGCCCTGCCCGAGTTTTGGCTCGGCATGCTGCTGCTGGCGCTGTTCAGCTTCAGCCTCGGCTGGTTCCCGGCCGGCGGCACGCGCAGCCCCGGCAGCGAATATGCCGGCTATTTCGATCTCTATACCTCTCGCGATTTCCTCGTCCACCTGATCCTGCCCGCCGCAACACTGGCGATTTACAGCCAAGGTCTGCCGCTGCTGCTGATGCGATCCAACATGCTTGAAGTGATGAACGAGGACTTCGTGACCATGGCCCGCATCAAGGGTCTGTCGAACTGGACCGTGGTGGTGCGGCATGCCGCCCGCAACGCCCTCTTGCCGGTCATGACCTCCTTCGCCATTGCGGTCGGCTACCAGATCCAGGGCAATGTGGTGGTTGAAACCGTGTTCTCCTGGCCCGGTCTCGGGCGCGAACTGGTGAATGCCGTCTCGGCGAGCGACTATCCCCTGGCCCAGGGTGCCTTCCTGATGATCGCCGTGGTCGTGGTGCTCATGAACCTGCTGGCGGATCTGCTCTACAGCCTGCTCGACCCGAGGATCTCCCATGCCTAGCGATACTGCTGCTAAAGCGCCCGGGCCGATCGGCGCTGTCGGGCGCCTGCTGAAGCGAATCCACCTGCCGCTGGACGATCCGTTCGCCATCGTCGGCATGATCATCTATGCCGTCTTCTTTCTGGTGGCGATCTTCGCCGACCAGCTCGCAACCCACGACCCGCTCGAAATCCTTTACGACAAGGATTACCAGCTGGCCTCCGACCTGAGACCGCTCGAGGACGGGTATGTCCTCGGCACCACCAGCCTCGGTCGCGATATCTATTCGCAACTCATCTACGGCTCTCGCAGCGCGCTCCTGATCGGACTGACGGCTGCCTTCATGGTGGCAATCATCGGAACCGTCGTCGGCCTTTTGTCGGGTTACTTTCGAGGCTGGGTCGATGTGGTGCTGATGCGCGCCGCCGACATCGCTTTCGGCATTCCCTTCCTGCCTTTCGTGATCGTATTGGCCGCCTTCCTGGAACCGTCGATCTGGAATGTGGTGCTGGCCATGGCTATGATCCTGTGGCGCGACACCGGGCGGGTCATCCGCAGCCAGGTACTGACGTTGCGTACCCGTGCCTATGTGGATGCAGCACGTGTTGCCGGCTCTTCTGATCTGAAGATCGTCTTCAGGCATATCGCGCCAAACATCCTGCCGCTGAGTTTCCTTTACGGGTCGATTGCCATCGGCTGGGCCATCTTGACGGAAGCCTCCATCAGCTTCCTGGGCTTCGGCGATCCGGAGACCATTTCCTGGGGTTACATGCTGCAGGACGCCTATGCCAGCCAGGCACTGTCGACAGGCGGCTACTATTGGTTCGTGCCGCCGGGCATCTGCATCGTGCTCGTTGTCGTCGCCGGTTTCTTCATCAGCCGCGGCTATGAGGAAATCCTGTTCCCGAAGCTCAAGGAGTAGTCACCGATGAGCGACGACATTCTCAACGTGCGGGGACTGAAGATCTCCTATGTGGTGGGCGACAAAGTCATCCGCGCCGTGGACGATGCCACCTTCTCCATTCCGAAGGGCGCCATTGTCGGGCTGGTCGGCGAATCCGGCTGTGGCAAAACCACGGTGGCTCGCGGACTGACGCGGGTGATGGCCAAGGCTGCCCGCTTCGAAGGCGGCCATGTGCTGTTCGATGGCAAGGACATCCTGGCCATGGGCGAAGGCGAGATGAACAATCTGCGCTGGCGCGACATCGCGTTCATTCCGCAAAGCGCCATGAACTCGCTCGACCCGGTCTACACGATCGAGCACCAGCTGAACGAAGTGCTGATCCAGCGTGGTGGGATGAACAAGGCTCAAGCACGAGCACGGGCAGAAGAACTGTTCGAAATGGTCGGCATCGAGCCGCAACGTCTGCGCGATTATCCGCACCAGTTTTCCGGCGGCATGCGCCAGCGCGTGGCCATCGCACTTGCTCTCGCCCTGAACCCGAAGCTGGTCATCGCCGACGAGCCGGTGACCGCACTCGACGTCATCGTCCAAAGGCAGATTCTCGACACCCTGAAATCGCTTCAGGACAAGCTGGGCATCTCGGTCATCCTGGTGACCCACGATATCTCCGTCGTCGCCTATGTCTGCGACCGCATCGTCGTCATGTATGCCGGACGGGTGGTCGAATCGGGCGATACGGCAACGGTGCTGACGGCACCGTACCATCCCTACACGATGGGCCTCTACAACGCCTTTCCCGACCTGCAATCGAGCGCCGGGCTGTTGACCCCCATTGACGGGCATCCACCGGATTTGAGCGATCCGCCGCCCGGCTGCCGCTTCGCACCGCGCTGCCCGTTCGCGGAAGACCGCTGTCGCAGCGGAGACATTCCGCTGACCGATGTGGGCGGCGGCCACTTTTCCGCCTGCCTGCGATCGGACGAAGCGACCGAGTTGCGCGGCACGGCCGCAAAGCCTGAAACCTGGATGGCCACCGCATGAGCGACACAGCGCAAGTCACGGACACCGAAACTCCGATGGTTCACATCGACGGCGTTCGCAAACACTTCTCGGTGGGCAACCCGTTGATGGCCGCCATGCGCGGAACGTCGACGGTCGTCAAAGCGGTGGATGGTGTCGACTTCACCATGCGCAGAGGCGAAAGCGTCGGACTGCTGGGTGAATCCGGCTGCGGCAAAACCACCATGGGCCGCTTGCTGCTCAAACTCGAGGACATCACCGAAGGCCGGATTCTGTTCGAAGGCGAGGATCTGGCGCACTGCACCGGCGATAAGCTGAAAGCCTATCGCACCAAGGCGCAGATGATCTTCCAGAACCCCTTCGAGGCGCTCAATCCGCGTTTCACGGTCGAGCAGTCGCTGGCTGAGCCGTTGGTCAACATAGGAGTTCCGAAGGACGAGCAGCGCGACCGCATCCACCAGGCGATGACCCTGGTGCACCTGCCGAACCCGGAACAGTTTCTCGACCGCTACCCGCACCAGATGTCGGGGGGACAGCTGCAGCGCGTGGTGATGGCACGGGCGCTGATCCTCGAACCGGCCTTCGTCGTTGCTGATGAACCGGTGTCGATGCTCGATGTCAGCGTGCGCGCTGGTATTCTCAACCTGTTCCGCGAAGTGCGCGAGAACCTTGGCCTGACAGCCATCTATATCAGTCACGATCTGGCACTCGTGCGCTATGTCTGCGAGCGGACCATTGTCATGTATCTGGGCTGTGTCGTCGAAGACGGGCCGACCGAAGATATCGTACGCGAACCGATGCACCCCTATACCAAGGCACTGGTTGCCGCGGTGCCGGTGCCGCATCCGGATCAGTCGCACGATGCCCTGCCGATCAAGGCCGGCGCGCCTGACGCTCGCAACCCGCCGTCAGGCTGCCGCCTGCGCGACCGTTGCCCGCACGCCTTTGAGCGATGCGCTCTGGAGGAGCCAAAGGCCATCCAGGTCGGAAGCCGCAAGGTTCATTGCCACCTGTTCGACCAATAGCTTACCGGCGGGTGGCGTAATGAACGAAAGTCTTCAGCTCTTCTAGCGCGTTTTTGGTCTTCCTTTTTGTAAAATGGCGGCGCAAGCCATAGCCTTCGACGGCGTCGAGGATCAATTCCGCTACTTCATTTGGATCCGAAAAGCCACGAAAACAGCCGTCCTGTGCCCCCTTCTTCAAAAGGCCGCCGAGCGCTTCGATCAGATCGTTTCGATTTTCCGCAAAAAGCGAGGCGATTTCGGGATTGTGGATCGCTTCACCGGTGAGTTCGACTGTCAGAATGACGTTCTCAGGCTCGGCTGAAAACGTGGCGTAGTCACGAACGAACCGCATCAGCGTATCTTCCGGACGTTTGTGATCGGCAAGCATGCGCAAATACGGCTGGGTTTCCTGTCGGTCCAGCGCGGCAATCTCCGCCAGGACGGCTTCCTTGCCGGAAAAGTGGTTATACAGATTGCCGAGACTGATACCCGCCTTCTTGGCAATCTCCCTCACCCCGGTCTGGTGGTAGCCGTTCTCCAGGAAACAGGCGACTGCCGCCTCGACGATGCGCATCTTGCGGCGTTGAAGCGCGCTGAACCTGTCGAGCGCTGCATTCATGACTTGAATCCCTTTCGGCTTACAATTACATAGTGAACGATCGTTCGTTCGCTTGGCGTACCATCCATTACTTAGGCGCCTCCGAAAGGAAAACCAGAGTCTTGTTCTTCCGTTTCATATCAATGCCGATCATGTCTTGTCGAATGCGAGTTCGCGGCTCGTCGCTTCATTCAGTCGCGCCTTCGGTCAAAGCACACCGGCTTGCCGGCGCCGTTGAGGCGCGATCATGAGCCATCAGATCACGAGCGGCGAATTGCCGACTGAAGGCCAAACCAAGCCAGCTCGTCGGTGGCTCTGGTTGCTGATTGCGATCAGTGTGCTGGTCGGCGTCTTGCTCTTTCTTTCCGACGCAGAAGATTCCGTGGATGTGCAGCGTGTCACTGCCCCACCTCCCCTGCGGCCGGTTTCCGTGGAGGTCCGACCGGTGGGCGCGGAGACGGTGGAAATCCGCTCCTTCGCTGAAGTTCGACCACGTTGGTCGGCGGAATTACGCTCTGCAGTTTCCGGTCGGGTGCTCGATGTCATGGATGAAGCCCTGGTCGGGGAGCGCGTCGAGGCAGGAACGACGCTGATCACCATCGAAGCCAGCCGTTACGTCGCCGAGTTGAACGCGGCTGAACTCGCTCTTGAGGAGGCGGAGCTGGCGCAGCGTCGCGCGCAGAATGCCACCATCCTCGCCGAGCGCGAGCACAAGCGAAACAAGATAGCTGCGCCGAACGATCTGGCCTTGCGGCTTCCGCAATTGGAAATCGCCAAAAGCGCAGTGGTTTCTGCCAATGCGCGGGTTGCCGCCGCCCAGCAGCAGCTCGATGATGCCACCGTCGTCGCGCCGTTTTCCGGTTTTGTCACACAACGGTTTGTCAGCCCCGGGCAGACGGTCAATGTCGGTGATCCGTTGCTCAAACTGGTGGATGACCGGATTTTCGAACTGATCGTCGAGCTCAGCCGCGCAGACTGGGCACTGCTGGAACAGCCTTTGGCCGGTCTAGCCGCCGATCTTGTCAATCAGAGCGGAGAGACCGTCGCCCAGGCCATGGTGCGCAAGGCGGGTGGGTTCCTGGACGAGACGACACGCCAGTACAAGGTGTTCCTGGAAGTCACCGATCCCCCAACTTCACTTCTTTCGGGCGATTTCGTTCAGGTCGTTCTGCCTGGTATCACGGTCGCGGACGCTCTCAACATACCCGCATCGGCCTTCACCCAGGAAGGGTTCGTGTGGCATGTCGATCCCGATGGCCGGCTGCAACGACTAAAGCCGAAAGTGCTGTTTCGGCGCAATGATCGGATCATCATCGAGGCGCCGGAAGCGCTGGACCAGTGGCGCGTCGCCACCACCCCTCTTGTGTCGTTCCTGCCTGGCCAGATGGTCGACGCTCGGCAACCGGAGGGCTGATCCTTGCACGCTCTGACCGGCTGGTTCATTCGCAATTCCGTTGCCGCAAACCTGTTGATGCTGTTCATCCTGTTCGCCGGCCTCATGACGGCCCTGTCGATCCGCATCGAAGGATTTCCGCGCGTTCCTCCGGACAGCATCTATGTCACGACCGAATTTCGCGATGCGCCGGCAGCCCAGGTTGACGAGTTGGTGACGCGCAAAATCGAGAAAGCGCTTGAAGGTCTGGAGGGCGTTCGCAGCGTGACATCTCGCTCGGATAACGGCGTTTCGACAGTGACCGTGCGTCGCGCGGGCGCTCAGGATCTGCAAATACTGCTCGACAAGGTTCGCCTTCGCATCGACAGCATTACCGACCTTCCGGCGGCGGTCAGACGTCCGGTCATTGAAGCCAGCGGTTTCGACTTCCCCGCCCTGTTCGTGAATATCCATGGCGAAACCGACCCGGTCACCCTGCAAATTCTGGCTGAGCGGTTCCGGGAGGAACTGCTGGCCAAACCCGAACTGTCGCGCCTCAATGTCTGGGGCCTGCATGAGCGGGAGATGCGCATCGAAATTGAACCGCGCACCCTGCAACAGCTCAATCTGACGGTCTCCGACGTGGTCGAGCTCATTCGTGCCAGCTCGCTGGACTTTCAGGCCGGCACATTGCGCACGACCGGCGGCAACATCTTTCTGCGGGCCGACGATCGGGCGCGCTTCTCGACCGAATATGCCCGCATCCCGGTCATCGAACGCCCCAACGGCACGACCGTTCTGCTCAGCGATATCGGCACCATCAAGGATACGGTCCGCGAAGGCGACTATCTGTTTCGCTTCAACGGCGCACCGACCGCTGGTATGGAAATCCTGGTCGGCCGGAAGGAAAACCTGCTGCGCATCTCGGAGGTGGTGCACGCGGTTGTCGAAGCGTTCGAGCCGCAACTGCCGCCGGCCGTTGAAATCAGCATCTGGGGCGATTCGTCGAACTACATATCCGACAGGCTCTCTCTGCTGCGCGACAACGGCATCCAGGGCCTTCTTCTGGTCGTTCTCATTCTGTCGCTGTTCCTCAACCTGCGGCTTGCCTTTTGGGTGGCCATGGGCATCCCGGTTTCCGTCATGGGCGCACTGGCGGTGGCGGGATCGAAATGGGTCGATTATTCGCTCAACGATGTCACGACGTTCGGCCTGATCCTGGCGCTCGGTATTCTGGTCGACGATGCCGTTGTCGTGGGTGAAAGCGTCTATGAGGAACGGCGCCGCATACCCGACCCGATCAAAGGCACGGAGGCCGGCGTGGCGAAGGTCGCCGTCGCAACTGTCTTCGGTGTGCTGACCACGATCGCCGCCTTCTTCCCCATGCTGCTTCTCGACAATCCGCTGGGCAAGGTGCTCGCCGGTTTTTCCGGCATGGTGATCCTGGCTCTGATTTTTTCGCTGATCGAAAGCAAGTTCATCCTGCCGGCGCACCTTGCGCAATTGGATCTGGAAAGAAAACCGCCGCAAAACCTGGTGTTTCGCTTCTGGGATATGGTCCAGCGCGGCGCCCGTGGTGGGCTTTCCTGGGTCCGCGACCGGATCTATGCGCCGATGCTCAAATCAGCCATCCAACATCGCTATGCGGTGCTGGTGCTGTTTGTCGCCGCCGGCACGCTCGGCCTGGGCTTGCTGGGTCTCGGTAAGATCAAGACCGTCTTCTTTCCCGAGGTTCCGGGGCAGATCATCACCATCAACCTCAAGATGGATGCGCGAGCGCCCTATCGACTGACAGAGGATGCAATTGAACGCATCGATGCTATCGGCAACGATCTGAACGAGGAAATCCGCGAGCGCTTTCGCTTGGAGAGCGCGCCCATCCGCACGACATTCCTAATCATCTCCAGCGCCGAATCGGCCGAACTCTATGCCGAGTTGACGCCGGTTGCCGAACGGCCGGAAGTCGGCATTCTCGACATCCTGCGTGAGTGGCAGCATCGCACGGGAACGGTCGAAGGATCGACGGAACTGCAGTTTACCGGCTCGGAAGAACTGGCGGGTGGCTTTCAGCTACGGCTTTTCTCCAAGGACATCGGTTTGCTGAATCGCGCCAGCGACGAATTGAAAACCTTCCTGGGACAAATCGAGGGCGTCAGCAACATTCGCGACAGCCTGGCGTCCGGTCAACCGGAACTGGAAATCCGGGTAAGACCGGAAGCCCGCAATCTCGGCTTCGATACCGCGACACTGGCGTCGCAGATCGGCTATTCCTTCGGCGGCGCTGAAGTGCAGAAAATCAACCGCGACGGGACCGAATTGCGGGTGCTGGTGCAAAATGCCGATACGGCGCGCGACACGATCGACGACCTGATGCAGACCAGACTGCGCAGCAAGAATGGCCGGTGGATCCCGCTTCAGTCGGTCGCCGAGGTGCGTGGCAGTTATGTCGCTGGTGCCATCCACCGGCAAAACGGCAAGCGGGTCAACACGGTCGCCGCCACCATCGACCGGTCAGTGGTGGCGCCCGAGGAAGTCAGCCAGGCGATTTTCGAGCAACTGGTTCCCGACCTGACAGCGCGTTACCCAAGCGTGCAGATCGCCAAGGCCGGTGAACTGGAGGAGATGGGCGAGATCCGTGGCGGCATGCTGCGTGCGCTTCTGCTAGCGGCAGTGTTGATTTACGTGCTGATGGCGGTTCCGCTGAAATCCTACTGGCAGCCCTTCGTTATTCTGGCCATCGTGCCCTTCGGATTCATCGGGGCAGCCATGGGACATCTGATCATGGACATCCCGCTGTCGGTGCTGTCGCTGTTCGGCATGCTGGCGCTGACCGGTGTCGTGGTCAATGACAGCCTGGTCATGATCACCCGCTACAATCAGGGCCGCGAGGCGGGACTGAGCGCGGCCGAGGCGTTGCAGGATGCCGGCACCGGCCGGTTCCAGGCGATTTTCCTGACCACCGCCACCACTGTAATTGGCCTGCTTCCGCTGCTGACCGAAACCTCGGAACAGGCGCAGTACCTCATCCCGGCGGCCGTGTCGCTCGCCTATGGCGAACTGTTCGCGACGGCCTTGATGCTGCTGCTTGTCCCGGTGCTGCTGGCCATCACCGAGGATGTGAAGAGGGTCTTTGCTCCATCTCGCGCGACAAGCCGGTTAACGGCCTAACGCGCCAGAATTTCTTTCGCCTTGCCGGCGATGGCCTTGCCAAGATCAGCGTTGTTTTCCGGCGTGAAGTGAACGCCGTCGCAACCTTCGCAGGAAATGAAGTCACCCGCATTGAGGAAGTCGACCTTCATGAAACCGGCCATAGCCTTGTACAAGCCCGCCAGTGCCAGGCTTTTCTCATGACCACCGCTGAACATGGCCTCGAACCAGGGGTCCGGTATCGGGGTCAACGGCGGAGGGGCGACCACCAGCACCCCGGGTGCGGGATAGGTCGTTCCAATGCCGCCGGCACTGCCCAGGACCTGCCCGACGAGTTTCGACATCCCGTTGGTGATGTCGATCGGTGTGCGGCGATAAACAAACTTGGTGTCATTGGTACCGAGCATGACGATCACCAGATCAAGCGGCAGATGGCTGGCCAACGCCGAGGGCAGATAGGCAGAGCCGTTCAACCGTGGATCGTTGGGATCGTCCTGGTCCGTCGTGCGGGCACACAATCCCTCTTCAATGATGTGGTGTCCCTCACCCAGATGTGCAGCCATCGCGCCGGTCCAGCGCTGCTCAAAGGGATAGCGGAAAGAAGGTGCCCCCTCTATCACCGGGATCCAGCCCCAGGTCAGGGAGTCGCCAAAGCAGAGTATCGTCTTTGTAACGGTCACAAAATGCTCCTCGCGTCGAGCCGCCATGACGCGGCCCGGGCGAGTATTCCCCGCCAACACCAGGAGATGCAAGAGCTGTATCGGCTAAGCCGCGACCTGCCTGCCACGCCAGATGCTGGCAGCAATCAAGGCTAGCACCACAAGGTCGATGACGATGAAGAACCAGGTCAGCCAGACAGCGACCTGAGCGCTGTTCATTGTTATGTAAGCGCCCAACGCGCCAATGAGTGTCACCAGGAACGCCAGGTAGCGAACCTTCGGCAGATGATAGACCAGTGCCGCCCCCAGTGCCGCATAGACAATGCCAACCGGGATCAAGCGCAATGTATCGTCGTTCCACCCGCTCACGATCCAGGCCAGGCAATGCAGGATGCCGGAAGCGATCAGCAGTTGGCCGGCCAAGCGCAGACCGGACGGAAAGGCTTGCTTGGATTTTGCCATGGTCCTACTCCGTCGGGCACGGCGTGCCCGCCGCCGCCCATTTCATCAACGCGTCCATTGTTGCCTGAAGCGAGTGCGGTGCCGGTTCACGCCCACCGCCAGGCGTCCAGGCCCAATGCAGGATCAGGTCGTGATCGAGATGTGCGGCGACCTCTCGAATCGTGCGGTCGCCATTCCGCTCCGGGTCCTTGAGCTGGGCGCAGATATAGGCCGACGACTTGCCGAACCATTCGGCTTCGACCGGCGCCAGCTGCCAGCCCATGGCAACACGCGGCGGCGCGTGCGGTGTGGCGTTGACGTTCTTGCCTACCGATTCCGCCGTCGTATGACAGGTTGCACACGGAATAGTCTCAGCACCGATGCGGCTCACACCGGCATTGATGTTCATGCCGTGCGGCCGCGTTCTGCCATAGCTCGGCCCCGACCACATCGGCCGGTTGTCGGCCCCGACGTGACAATTGGCGCAGCGCGGGTGCGAGGCCACCTCGTAGAAGGTCTGCCAACTGGCAAGCCCCTCCTCGACCGTGACAGAGCCAGCGGGAAACTCGTTGATAACCCGGTTGGTTCCGACCTGTTCCGCGGCAACGGCGAGCGAGGTCAGCGCGGCCAGGCCGGCCACGAGAGAAAGCAGTTTTTTCACAAGTCCGCCCCTATACGAAGTCGATATGCTTGTTGAACGGCATTTCACGTATGCGCTGACCGGTGGCCGCGTAGATCGCGTTGGCAAGCGCCGGCGCCGCCGGTGGAACCGGCGGTTCGCCGATGCCACGGATCTTCTCGGCATTTTCCAGACCACGCACTTTGATCACCGGACACTGGTAAAGCCGCATGCCCTCGAAATCGTGAAAGTTGGTTTGCTGCGCCATACCGTCGGAATAGGTGATTTCGCAATTCATGGCATGGCCAAGGCCCCAGATGACGCCGCCCTTGACCAGATTGTCGAAATTCACCGGATCGATCACCCGGCCCACTTCAGCGGCGACAAAGACCTTGTCGATGCGGATGCCATCATCGGTGTTGGTGACTTCAACCACTTCGGCCGTCGGCACACCAAAGGACAGGCAAAAGGCAACGCCACGACCACGATTGTCGCCGAGGTCGCTGCCCCAGTCCGACATTTCGCCCACCGCTTCCAGGACCTTTCGAGAGTTGTCGTGCCACATCAGCCGTATGCGTTCCTCCAACGGATCGGCACCCGCGGCGTGGATCAACTCGTCGAGAAAGCAGTCGTGGAAAAACCCGTTGCTGGAAGCACCCACCGAGCGCCAGGAACTGATCGGCGCCAGGTCCGGAGCCCGATAACCGGTCATCCGGTAGTGGGGGATGGCAAAGGGCTGCTCCCAGGCGCCAGCAATGATCTGAGTGTCGGGCCCGGGCAGAGACAGGTTCTGACGGCCCATTTGCGATTTGATTACGGACGGCATGGCGATCCCCAGATCGAAGGCATCGACCTTGCCGTCCTTGACCGCACCGCGGCCACGCCCCATGGCGATTTGCCGCGGGAAGTCGTGGATCATGTCTTCCTCGCGGCTATAGGTCAGCTTGATGGGTGTCCCCTTCATGGCCATGGCGATTTCCACGGCCTGCTTGACCACTTCATCTTCAAGCCGGTGGCCAAAGCTGCCACCGACATAGAGAACGTGTATATGCACGTTGTCGATGTCGACACCGGTGGCAGCAGCAACTCCGGTTTGAACGAAACGCGGGATCTGCGTGCCGGTCCACACATCGACGCGGTCGTCTGTCACTTTCACGATGGCGCTGATCGGCTCCAGCGGCGCGTGCGCCAGATAGGGGGCGCGATACTCAGCCTCGATCACTTCGGCGCCAGCCAAAGCAGCCTCAATATCACCGTCATCGCGGTTGCGGGCTTCAATCTGCTCGTCCTTGAACGATCCGGCCAGCGCAGCCCAATGGTCATCCATTTCCGCCGGATAGGGTGCCGGACCCCAGTCGAACTCGATGGCTTCTGCCGCCTGGATCGCCCGCCAGGTGTTGTCGGCAATCACCCCGACACCGCCCTTGATGGGCACGATCTTCTTGACGCCGCGCATCTTTTCTGCGGCACTGGCGTCATAACCGTTGAGAGCTCCACCCTGACGCGGGTTGAGCTTGACGGTAGCGTTGAGCATTCCGTCGATCTTGAAGTCGACGCCATAGGGCAGCGTGCCAGTGGACTTGGCGACGATGTCGTGGCGTTGCGTGGGCTTGCCAATCAGTCGCCATTCACTTGGATCGCGCAGCTTCACATTCGTGACCGGAGCAATGGTCGCTGCGATGGGTGCCAGTTCCATATAGGTAAGCTCTGTCCCGTCAGGGAGTTGGACGGCACCCTTTGCTGTCTTCAGTCGGCCAACGGGAACACCGGTTTTTTCGGAGGCCGCCTTTTTCAGCGTTTCACGCGCGACAGCACCGGCAGTGCGCAGTTTCTGATAGGCATCCGGCACCGAACTCGAACCGCCGGTCACGTGCATGCCGAGAAACTTCATCAGCACATCCATGACACCGCGGGTCGATTCGGCCACAAAACTCTCGTTGGTGGACCGGAATGGCGCCGATTCCTCCGCGAGCGCAGTATTGTAGTAGGCCGGCGCCGGCGGGCCAGGATGGACATTGACCTGGTCCAGTTCAATGTCCAGTTCCTCGGCAATCAGCATGGCCTGCATCGAATAGGTGCCCTGCCCCAGGTCGGTTCTCGGCGTGATCAGCGTCACACTGTCGGAATCGATTTTCACGTAAGGCGTGATGGCCGCCTCGCCCGGCTCAAGATCGGCCAGCAGCGGATTTTCGCCCGGACGGCGGTACATATAGGCACCGAAGGCGACGCCGCCGGCAATGGCGACGGAACCAATGAGAAAGGTGCGGCGGGCAATGGTCGCTACACGTCCCATATCATGCACTCCTCAGATTCTTGGCGGCCGTTTTGACGGCCTCGCGAATGCGCGGATAGGTGCCGCAGCGGCACAGGTTGGCCGACATGGCGTAGTCGATATCCTCGTCGGTCGGATCGTCATTGAGATCGAGGAAGGATGCTGCCGCCATGATTTGCCCCGACTGGCAATAGCCGCACTGGGCGACCTGGTGCTCTACCCAGGCAGCTTGCACCGCGTGCAGTGTCTCCGGTGTGCCAAGGCCCTCAATGGTCGTCACCTCTCCGTCGACATCTCCGGCCGCCAGTTGGCAGGATCGCACGGCCATTCCGTCGACATGCACCGTGCACGCTCCGCACTGGGCGATGCCGCAGCCATATTTTGGTCCGGTTATTCCGAGTTCATCGCGCAGCACCCACAGCAGAGGCATGTCTTCTTCGACATCCACCTCGTGGGTCTTACCGTTCACCGTCAATTGCATGGAAGAAACTCCCTGAAGTCCAGCATGGCAGTGGATTTAGGGAGACTCTGACAAAATTTCAATTTTTGTCAAGATGTCAGAGCGACAATTCGACGAAAGAACGATGCTGCCAAATCCGTCGCTTCCGGTAAGCTGGCAGAGCTTGACGCAATTGCATTGGAGCGAATTCTGTCTAACCGGCTCCTGACATGGCGAGCGATATGGTGGCTGGCTCCCCTGGTGCCTTTGGTCATGGCGCTGCCTTTCATTGTTCACGCCTTTTCGTTCGGCCTGCAGGGCCTGACGACCGACCTGTCCGTGCAGTCGTATCTGTTCTCGCCCGGCCATCCGGCGGCAACCGCGGCGATTTTCGCTCATATGGTGGCGGGCGCCCTCATCACCCCGCTCGCCCCTCTGCAACTGCTGGCACCCCTGCGCAACCGCTTTCCCGCTGTTCATCGCTGGTCCGGCTACGTGCTGTTCACCGGCGCCGCCGCGGCCGGGCTGGGTGGCCTCGCTTATATCGTCGCAAGGCGCACCATCGGCGGACCCATGATGGATGTTGCTTTTGCCGGCTACGGCATCTGCCTGCTGATTGCCGCGGTGCAGACCGTACGCTTCGCGCGGGCACGAAACTTTGACCGCCATCGGGAATGGGGTCTGCGCCTGTTCGTGCTGGCGATCGGTTCCTGGCTCTACCGGCTGCACTACCAGCTCTGGTATGTGGCGACCGGCGGACTGTGGATGGAGCCGAATTTCAGTGGCCCCTTCGATCAGTTCCAGCTGTTTGCTTTTTATGTGCCCTATCTGGTTGGACTGGAGATCTGGATCCGTCTGAGGCGCAGGCCGGATCAACGTCCGGCCGTCTAGATGGCCCAAAATAGGTGACCGGGATCCGCTGGTGGGTACCAGGGTT
Organism: Hoeflea sp.; assembly: GCA_965228435.1. Taxonomy (GTDB): domain Bacteria; phylum Pseudomonadota; class Alphaproteobacteria; order Rhizobiales; family Rhizobiaceae; genus Hoeflea_A. Next base: position 7,807,967 of record OZ245818.1, read on the forward strand.
TGCTGGCGAGCGGCGCCGTCCGATCAGTCAAAACGCCTTCGGAAATAGCGCCGCCATAAAGCGGAAGACGATACGCCTCGCGGTGTCGCGGTTGAAGGCGGCTTCCGGATCGTCCTATCGTTGTATAGCATGGTCACGGCCCATCCGAGCGCCGGGATTGTATAAGTTTTCGTCCGATGAAGGGCCGGATTCTGACACATATCAGCGGTAGGAGGAAGCCGGCTCAACGTCCAGGTGGTTTTGCGATCAAGGAGTCTCGATGACGTTAGGCAGTCGGTATGATGTGCTGTTCGAACCGGTCCGCATTGGTCCGGTGACAACGAAGAACCGCTTCTATCAGGTGCCCCATTGCTGTGGCCTGGGGCACCTGCGTCCGCAGGCGCATGCCGCCATGCGTGAAATGAAGGCAAAGGGCGGCTGGGGCGTGGTCAGCACGGAGGAAGCGGAGATCCATCCGAGTTCCGACCTGTCGCCGCATCCTGAACAGCGCATCTGGGATGATCGCGATATCCCGGCGCTGCAGTTGATGACGGAGGCGGTACACCGCCATGGTGCGCTGGCGGCGATCGAGCTGGTTCATAACGGCCTTCACGCACCCAACCTTCAGACCCGCGTGCCGCCGCTCGCGCCGTCCGACACGGCGATCAGCCTTGTCTACCCCAAACAGGCGCGGGCCATGGACAAGACCGACATCAAACAGCTTCGGCACTGGCACCGACAAGCAGCGCGACGCGCCCGCGACGCGGGTTTCGACATTGTCTATGTCTATGCCGGTCACACGATGACCATTGCTCATCAGTTTCTGATGCCGCGCTTCAATACCCGGATCGACGAATATGGCGGCAGCCTTGAAAACCGGGTGAGACTGACACGTGAACTGCTGGAGGAGACCCACGAAGAAATCGGCGATGCATGCGCGGTCGCCTTCCGCTTCGCGGTCGATGAGCTGAAGGGCGCCGACGGCATACAGGCTGCGGAGGAAGGACGGGAAATTGTCGAAATTCTTTCCGAATTGCCCGATTTGTGGGACGTGAATGTCTCGGACTGGTCGAACGACTCGCAAACGACGCGTTTTGAGCCGGAAGACGGCTACCAGATTCCCTATGTCGAATTCGTCAAGACGATTACCAGCAAACCGGTTGTCGCGGTCGGCCGTCTTGGCTCGCCTGATCTGATGGTCTCGCTGATCAAACGCAATGTAGTGGACCTGATCGGCGCCGCTCGGCCGTCCATCTCCGATCCATTCCTGCCGAACAAAATTGCCGACGATCGCATCGACGAGATTCGCGAATGCATCGGCTGCAATATCTGCGTCTCGAGCGACACAATGGGAATCCCCATCCGCTGCACCCAGAATCCAACCATGGGCGAGGAATGGCGCCGAGGGTGGCACCCGGAGAAAATCGCACCAGCTCCGTCGCCCGCCACGGTGCTGGTCGTTGGTTCCGGCCCCAGCGGACTTGAATGCAGCCTCCAGATGGCGCGTCGCGGCCACCACGTCATCCTGGCCGAAGCCTCGAACGAGCTTGGAGGTCGGGCTTCGGCAGAACCGAAGTTACGCGGCCTGGCGGCATGGCGGCGGGTTCGAGACAACCGGGTCTATCTTCTGCAGCAAATGGACAATGTGGAGATCTTCACGGAGAGCGAACTCGATAGCGAGCAGGTCCTGGAACTTGGCGCCGATGCCGTCTTCCTGGCAACGGGTGCAGACTGGCGGGCCGACGGCGTCGGCCGCAGCAGCCGCAAACCTCTGCAGAGGCATCCGTCCGTGATGGTTCTGACACCGGATGATATCATGGCCGGCGCCAGCGTTCCCGACGGTCCTGTCATCATCTACGACGATGACCAAGGCTATCTGGGCGGCGTCCTTGCCAACCACCTCGCCACCGCGGGCCACCAAACGACGATCGTGACGCCCGGCGGCGTGGTCTCGCAGTGGACCGAATACACGCTCGAACAGGAGCGCACGCAGCGGCAGCTGCTGGAACAGGGTGTGTCGATCGTCACCAGCCGATCCGTGACCGGAATCGCCGAGGGCAGCATCGTGTCCGCCTGTGTTTATACCGGTCGCGAAACGTCGATCCCCTGCCGCACGCTTATTCCGGTAACGGAACGCGCGCCTCGCAGCACGCTCTATGAAGCGCTGGCTGGCCAACTTGACGTCATGTCGGGAAACCTGCACGTCGAACGAATCGGAGACGCGCTGGCGCCGGGATTGATTGCCGACGCCGTTTATTCAGGCCACATGGCCGCGCGCACATTTCAGGGCGAGGCCGAAACGGTTGCGGCCGCCTATCATCAGCGGGAGATCCCTTCCCTGGGCACAATCGAGGATGGACGTCATGCAGAACAGCCAGATCGAGCAGACAGCTGATAGCCGGTCACTGCGAGAGCTGATCGACCGTTACCGACCGGGTTTTTCGCTGGAGCGTCCGTTCTATACCGATTCTGCGCTCTACCGACGAGACCTGGAAAAGGTTTGGAATGCCAACTGGATTTGGGTTGGCCATGTCAGCCAGATTCCGGAAAGTGGCGACTATTTCCTGTTCGAGGTCGGCAACGAATCGATCATCGTCGTCCGCGACCGAAACGATACTGTAAGGGCGCATTTCAACGTCTGCCGTCATCGCGGTTCACGGGTCTGCCTGAAAAAATCCGGCAATGCCAAAGTGTTCACATGCCCCTACCATGCCTGGACATTCAGTCTCGACGGCGAGCTACGCGGCGGTCGTCAGATGCCAGATGGTTTTGATCGCCGGGATTACGCCCTGTTTCCCGTGAGCTTGAGGATATTTCAAGGACTGATTTTCATCTGCCTCTCGGACAATCCACCCGATATCGACGCGGCCATGCAGAGGATGGCCCCCAAAACAGAGCATTTCGGGTTCGACAACCTGAAGGTGGCGCATGAGGCCTCCTACCCGGTGCCTGCCAACTGGAAACTGGCGATCGAAAACTATCTGGAATGCTATCATTGCGCACCGTCCCATCAGGAGTATTCGCGATCGCACAGCCTCAAGGACCCAGCGGAAATGACGCCCGAACTGGTGGGCGCGATGGAGGAGCGATCAAAGTCTGCCGGGTTGCCGATCGGGACGATTGAGGAAACGGGCTCTGCCGCCGAGTATCTGGGCAGCGACATCTACTGCCGTCGCTACCCTCTGTTTCCGGGCTTTGATACCGGCAGCCGCGACGGCGAGGCGTTGGCTCCCCTGCTCGGCGAGATGCGGAACTTCGATGGCGGCGCAACAGACGTGCAAATCGGGCCGCTCAACAATTTCCTCGTTTATAGCGACCACGTCGTTGGTTACCGCTTCATTCCGACCGGACTGCAGTCAACCGATATCCAGACCGTCTGGATGGTGCGCGGCGACGCCGAAGAAGGTCGGGATTATGATCTCGATCGGCTGACGTGGCTGTGGCATGTGACCACGCTCGATGACGAGCGCATCATCCGCCACAATCAGGAAGGCGTGAACTCACTGCATTACCGACCGGGCCCGTTGTCCAACATGGAATGGGGCATCGGCGATTTTCACCACAATTATCTGAAGATGATCGCCTGAACCTAGCGCGCCGCCTCGATCTCTCGCTTGCGACGGTCAACGAAATCCTTCAGCGCATCGTGCACTGCGATGTCGAGATCCGGTGCTTCGAAGCGGTCCAGCATCTCCCGGGCGATCCGGCCAGCCCGTTGCGTGGCGTCGAGTCCGCCGGCATCACTCCAGTTCTCGAAATTGCTCCAATCGGACACAAGCGGCTCATAGAAGGCCGATTCGTAACGTTCCAGAGTATGAGCCGTGCCGAAGAAGTGGCCGCCCGGTCCGACTTCGCGGATCGCATCGAGACCGATTGCATCCTCATCGATCGGCGGTGGCGTGAGCCAGGCGGTCATCAGACCAAGCATTTCCAGATCCAGCACGAACTTTTCGTAGGATGCGGCCAAACCGCCTTCCAGCCAGCCCGCACCGTGGTTGAAGACGCCCGCCTGGCCGGTCATGGCGCCCCAAAGCGACATCATCGACTCGTAGGCTGCCTGGGCATCGGGAGCGTTGGATGCGTTGACGTTGGAGGACCGCCAGGGCAGGCCGTAGCGGCGTGCCAACTGTCCTGTGGCCTGCGCGCCGAAGGTGTATTCCGGCGTGCCGAAGGCCGGTGAGCCGGTGCGCATGTCAGCGTTGCAGATGAAACCGCCATAGATATAGGGGCAGCCCGGGCGCACAGCCTGGACCAGGGCACAGGCAGCAAGGGTTTCGGCCGTTTGCATGGTCAAAGCGCCAGCCACCGTCGCGGGTGACATGGCCCCGGCAAGGGCGAACGGCGTGACCGTGATCGGCTGGCCAAGGCGAGCGAACTCGATGACACCCTGAGCAATCTCGGCATCCAGTACCAGCGGCGTATTGGTGTTGGTGTTGAGAAAGAAAACCGGATTCGCCGCCAGTTGCTCCTCGTCTTCGCCCAGCCAGATCTTCGCCATTTCAATGGCATCGCGCGCCCGGTGCCGCCCGATGGTCAAAGGCTTCCAGGCCTTGTCGGAAAGCGTGCAACAGGCAAGATAATAGTCCAGGTACCGCGTATCGGCCGGCAGGTCCTGGGCTTCAACGCAAGTGCCGCCCATGATCTGCATCAGGTCGGACATGGCGACGAGTTTGAGAAAGTTCTGCTGATCAGCAAAGGTTCCAGCTCGGCGCCCTCCATCCAGGTCGGAGACGAAGGGCGGTCCACCGACTGCGGTCATGGCAAAATGTCCGTCACCGATTTGCACTCTCTTGTTTCGATCGCGGCCCCGCAAACTTGCTGTTGGCGGCGCCATCCCAACAAGTTCCAGAAGTCGGTCTCGGTCGAAGCGAACTGTCTCCTCGGCCTCATCGACCTTGAAACCCGCTTGGCGCAAAACCGATCTCGCTTCGCCGTCCTGGATGCGCATTCCAACATCCTCAAGAACGGTCATCGAAGAATCGTGAATGAGGTCAAGCTGGTCGGGATTCAGGGGTTCGATTGGGGCATAGGGATACCGCAGCTCTCGCCAACCGGGCCGTTTAGGTTTCTCGAGCCGCTTCTTTTGCCGTCCTCTTCGGCCGCGGGCACGCATCGCTTTTCTCCAAGGTTCTTTTTTCGCAGGACCGAAGCAGTTTTTTGTCGGTGGGCCAATTGAATTGTGCTCAACCGACAGGAGATTTGTTGTAAGGATAAGCCCTTGAAGTGAACATAAAGGCCGTTTTCGATGTCACGCGCCTATCCGCCTTTCTCGGCCTTGCGGGCCTTCGAGGCCACAGCCCGCTTGGGCAAGCAGACCGCTGCCGCGGCGGAGTTGCATATTTCCACATCGGCGATCAGTCATCAGATCCGGGCACTCGAATCCTATCTCGGCGTCCCGGTGTTTCGGCGGGACCCAAGGGGGCTTTCGCTCACGCCTGCGGGTCAAAGCTATTTCGAACGCATTTCGGCAGCGCTCGACATCATTTCAGAAGCAACCGTCGAAAAGATATCAAGTGTCGACGATACACCCTTGAAATTGCACATGTATCCGTCACTTGCCAATCTCTGGTTCATTCCCAGTTTGAAGAAATTCTCCGAAGCCTTCCCCGAACAGCGGGTGACGGTGACCACCTTGCCCGAACACGTTGTGCTGCCTGGCAGCGATACGGACGCAGCTATCGTCTATGGCGAGACTGCTCCTGATGCCACCTACGCCGATCATCTGTTCGCCGAAACGATCGTTCCGGTCTGTTCCCCGGACTTCCTGGCCGAAAATGGACCGATCGATTCGGTCGAACAGCTCCTTTCGCATCACCTGATCGGCTCACACATCGACCCGGAGGAATGGACGCAATGGGCCCGGCTCTGCGGTTACGAGCGCGACATCCCTCCCCGCCACCTTTCTTTCGACAACCGTTCGAACGCGCTTCAGGCCGCACGTGAAGGTCTTGGTCTTGCCATGGATCGGCGCCCATCCGGCGAATTGCAGAAGGCGAAAGGACTGCTTGTTGAGCCCATCGCCCGCCCTGTACAGACCGGATGGTCCTACTACTTCGTCACCAGCGAACGGAGCCATAGCCTGGCGCGCGTCAGGAAGATACGGTCTTGGCTGCTGGAACTGTGCGCCGACTTCAATGGCGCTGCCTAGCACGCTGGGGTTTACTCTTCCGCCCGTTGGGCGCAGGTGACCGTGAACGCGATCGTCATCGTCCAGTGTTCTTCATCGTCGTAAAGCGCCATGAACCGGTCGAGTTGATCGCGGGTCACCGCGCCTTCACGAAGCATCGTATCGGCCGCGACCTCCAAGCTGAGTTGCCACCAGCGGGCAAACAGCGAGCCGCCTGTGTAGAGGTGCGTGTGACCCACCGCCGAGATGTTGCGGAGGCCGAGTTGTTGGAATTTCGGAGCGACCTTACGACCGATGAAATAATCGATATCGCGGGTTTTCGACCAATCGAGGAACGCCCGCCAGAACTCGGCAGCCTCCGATGGCTCAGCCACGATTGTCGGATAGAAATCCGGTTCCTGGATGAACACCCACCCCCCGGGCTTCAGCGCTTTCGCCATCTCCTCTATCACATTCATGCGTGTCGGCAGGTGGTGGAGAAGCGCCCGAAGCAGCACCAGGTCATAGGCGTTTTCCGGCAGGCCGTCCTTGACGACATCGAGCGCTCGGACTTCCAAGTTGGCGGTTTCGATGCCTTCCATCAATTCGGGTGCAATGTCGGTAGCGACAATCCGACCCCGCGGCATCAGTTCTGACGCAATCCACTGTGACAGAGATCCGTTGCCCGCACCTATCTCGAGGCTGTGACAGTCCTCCGGCAGCGACAGTCTTGAGAGATGGTAACGGCTGTCGGCGTCCAACAGATCCGACATCATGCGCAACCGGTCCGCCTCACCTTCGATGGCGTGCTGCCAGACATATTTGCTCATGCTTGCCCTCGCACCTCGACAACAGTTTGTCGCGCTATGTTAGAGTTTGCCAAGCCAGCGAACAACCAATGGATGTATGCATGGCAGTTTGGTTGACGTCATGGCGTCCAAACGACCATCAATGTGGCTTTTCTCACAGACGACCCGGTCTCCAAGCGCGCACACTTACCCGGCCAGATATCGGCAACGACCGGGGGCATTTGTTATGTGCATTTATTGTATGGGCGTCTCGATCGAGCCCTCTGATCATGAGGGCGGCAGGCGGCGGAGAGAAGGGCCGGCGGAAGCCGGTCCCGCCGCCGATTGGAGCGACGCGCCCGACGTGTGCGCGCGAGTCATCATCGGAATCTGCGTTCCCGACACCGAAATGGCGGAATGTGCGTCGAGAGTCATGCGCATCTCGGGCACCCCGTCACTCTATAATCATTGCGTGCGGACCTACCTCCTGGGCATGTTCGACGCCGGCCGGCGGCAGCTGGAGATAGATGAAGAAGTAGCCTTCATCTCCTCCATGCTGCACGGTCTGGCCCTGACCGAACCGCGGCATGGCGATCCCGCACGATCGTTTGAGGAAAACAGCGCTGATTTCGCTCGCCGGTTCGTCACCGAAGGCGGCTTCGAGCCCGAACGCGCCGAAAAGGTCGCCCGCGGGATCCTTCAACACGCGAATTCGAAACCAGATCCCGATCCTGACGTCGCGCTTGTGATGATCGGCGCGAAACAGGACATTTTCGGCCCCCAAGCCGACGAACTGTCGAAAGGCCAGTTGGAGATGATCGAGGACGAGGTGCCGCGTTTGAATTTCAAGCGGTCCTTCGTCAAGACGCTGGAAGAGCACGTGGCACGCAGCGACATGCCGACATGGACCGCCGGCTTCGTTCAGACCCCGCCGGTATCCTTCTTCGACAATCGCTGGTCGGAGTAGATAGAGCAAAGGGACGACAAGTTTGCATCATTTGACCGTGGCGATTTTGGTTTCTGGCTAGGCGGATTGCTCGCCATGGTGCTATCCCACCACAAGTGCAAGCCAACGACGCCAGGGGCCAAAAGCGCCCGGCCCGAAGGGTATCGGCCCATCGGCTGCGTTGCGCCGCTCGCCCGACATCGCGCTGCGCGACGCGCCTAGCCGAGTGGAGCCGATCTGCAGCCATCAAATGATCCAAACTTATCGCCCGGTTGCTCTAGTCGGGCTCGTCGGCCGGATGAGTGTCGAACTCGGCCGGCGAGATGATCTCGATCAGTTCCAGGTCGTCGGAATGGCGAACTTCACGGTGCCGGATCCCAGGCGGCTGCAGGACGCAGGATCCTGCCCGCAGGATGTGCTCGCCCTGCCCTTCATACTCGAACACCACCCAGCCCCTGACGACATAGGCCATCTGAAAGTCCAGGTCGTGAGTGTGCCAGGCGCCCTCGGAATGTCGGCCGGGGACGGCGCGAATGACATGTGCGCCGAACTGTCCCGACGTCGCTTCGCGAATGCCGAGATTTCGATACTCGAAGAACGACCTCAGGCCTTGACCCTCGAACTGTGACGAATCGGCGTGGGAAATCGAAAAGGCCTGGCCTTTCCACAGTCCACCACCGTCACCTTCCTGCTTTTCCATCGCGTGCTCCTGAGAGTTTGGCGCTGCGTATCACCGGCGCACAGCCATCAATCCTGCGGCGCGACAGCGGTTGGCTTGAGCGGAGCGCGACTCGACTCGTTGTTTTCCAGGACGAGATCGCGCATCACCTTCATCAATACATCATAGTCTTCCCGCTCCAGCGACCTGGTAAAGCGGCGTTGTGCCTCGATCATTCGCGGTTGCACCGCTTCGACGAAGGTGTGACCTTCATCGGTAATCCGCGCCAACTTCGCTCTCTTGTCCGCAACACTGGCCGGGCGGTCCAGCAGACCACGTCTTTCGAGGCGACGAATGACATCGGCAACCGTATTGCGATCGGCGCCAATCTGATTGGCGATCGTCACCTGGTCGAGTGTTTCACGGTCGTAAAGAACCGTCAGCACCGCAAACTGCACGGGCGTGATGTTGAATTCGCTGCACTCCTCGAGAAACAGGGCTACGTGTATTTGGTGGAGGCGACGGATCAAAAAGCCGGGCCGATCCCAGAGACTGCTGAAGTCGCGGGGCTTGTGTTTTGGCTTGCTCATGAATCGCGAATTCCGTGGGTCGGCTTGGCAGCATATGGCGCTGATTTGTGATTACCCAAATTTTTCACAGATTTAAAGCCTGCTCGGCTGGCCATGCTGCAGGCAATTTCAGACAAACAAGTACAGATTTGTACGTGAGCGCAGTCGACTGAGCCTATGACATTCGGAGAGCCCGCCTCGTGTTGACAGACCAAAATTACGTAGTATACTCCCTATTATTCGCTCGGCTCCTCTGGCCGACGTTCTGCATATGGTTCGGGAGGCTGGCAGATGGCGTGGACAATTGGCGTAGATGTGGGTGGAACATTCACCGACTTTTACGCAGCCAACACCGAGGAAGGCATCGTTCACGTCGGCAAAACACCGTCGACGCCCGCGAACCCGGCGGACGCCATCCTCAGGGGTCTTGCCAGTCTTTGCGAACGCTATGCCATTCCCCTTGAAGCCATCGACCGACTCTCTCATGGCACGACGGTGGGAACCAACGCCCTCATCCAGCGCACCGGCAGCAAGGTCGCTTTGATCACGACCCGGGGGTTTCGCGATCTGCTGGAGATCGGCCGCCAGACGCGGCCGCATATGTATGATTTGCAAAAAGACCACCCGGCTCCCCTGGTCGACCGCCAGCACCGCATCGAACTACGGGAACGCATGGATGCGAATGGCGGTGTCGTGCTTGCACCGGATCCGGATGAGATCAACGCGGCAGTCGACGAAGCGTTGGCAGCGGGTGCCAAATCCTGCGCGGTGGGATTTTTGTTCGCATTCCGCAATCCGGACCATGAGCAAAAGGTTGCAACCGTCCTGAACGAAAGGGCTCCGGGCATCGCCGTCTCGCTCTCGTCGGAAGTCCAACCGGAGTTCCGCGAATATGAGCGCCTGTCGACAACAGTTCTCAACGCTTATCTGCAGCCCGTCATGGGCGAATACCTGCAAACCCTGGAGGATGGTGTCGCCTCCAGCGCAGCCGGGGCAACCCTCGGGATCAACCAGTCAAGCGGCGGGCTGATGTCTCCTAGGCGGGCGCGTGAGTTTCCGGTCAGAACCGCCCTCTCCGGCCCCGCCGCGGGCGCGATCGGAGCGGCGCACGCGGCACATCAGACCGGACGACGCAATGTGATCACCCTGGATATGGGCGGCACCAGTGCGGATGTCACCTTGATCAAGGATTACAAGGTCGATCTGGCCTTCGACCGCGACGTGGCGGGCTTTCCCATTCGCATGCCATGCGTTGATGTGGAAACCGTCGGTGCCGGAGGGGGTTCGATTGCCTGGTTTGATCGCGATGGCCTCCTCAAAGTCGGCCCAATCAGCGCCGGCGCCGATCCCGGGCCTGCCTGTTACGGGCGCGGTGGGGACCAGCCGACGGTAACCGATGCCAATCTGCTGCTGGGCCGTCTGTCCTCGCGCGGGTTGCTGGACGGTGACATGGGTCTGGACCCCTCGCTATCCGAAGCCGCGTACCGTTCGATTGCAGACCGGCTCGGCTTCTCGCCGCAGCGAACGGCCCATGGTGTGCTGGGTATCGTCGTCGCCAACATGGTGCGCACGATCCGGACGATTTCAGTCGAGCGCGGTCACGACCCGAGAGACTTTGTTCTTATGCCCTTCGGCGGGGCCGGCCCATTGCATGCGCGCGATGTCGCGGTCAGCCTAGGCATAAAGGAAATGATCGTTCCGGCAGCGCCTGGGATCGTCTGCGCCCAGGGCCTGCTTGTTTCCGATCTGAAAGAAGATTTTGTCGCCAGCCGCCGTTTCGATGTCGATCAGAGCGGTATGCGGATGCTGGTTGAAGCTCTCACCGAATTGCAGTCGCGAGCAGACAGTTGGTTCGATGCGGAAGATGCGCCGGCCGACAGCCGTCGCGTCGAATTGATTGTCGACGCCCGTTATGTCGGACAGAACTTCGAACTTGCAGTCCCGGTTGCCGGCGGATCGAAAATTGCCAGCTCCCAAATTCCCGATAGCGCCGATATGCTAGCCAGATTTTGCGCCGCGCATGAGACGGCCTATGGCTACGCCAGTGAGACCGACCCCGTGGAAATCGTCAATGTACGCCTGTCCGCGAGCGCACGGCTCTTCCAGGAACCTCAAGCCGCCAAACGAACGGAAGCCCCGGACGACCCTGTCTCGCGCGAGGTGCGACAAGTCTTCTTTTCCGCCGAGCAGGCTGTTGCAACGGGCGTCTTTGCCCGAGCCGAGTTGGTGCCCGGCCAGCGTATCAGCGGTCCGGCGATCGTCGAACAACTGGACACGACCACCCCGATCTACCCCGGCGACGTCGCCGAGGTCACGCCGGATGGGCACCTGATCATCACAATCGACCCGGAGGCATCGGCATGAGCGGTGACACACTTGATCCGATTCGCCTGGAGATAATCGCCAACGGGCTGCGCTCCATTGCAGACGAGTGCTTCGTTGCTCTGATGCGGTCGGCCTATTCGACCAACATCAAGGAACGCAAGGACCACTCCATCGCCATCGTCGACCGAAATGGCCGGCTGGTCGTCCAGGCAGCATTGACCCTGCCCATCCATATCGCGTCGATGAGCGGCCTGATGCGTTGTGTGCTCGAGAAATTCGGCGACGACATTCACGAGGGCGATGTGTTCGTTGCCAACGATCCGCATACGGCCGGCGGCACTCACCTGCCCGACATCAACTACGCCAAGCCGATCTTCATCGACGGCGAGTTGGTCGCTTTCATCTGTAACATTGCCCACCACGCGGATATCGGTGGCATGGTGCCGGGCTCCATGGCCGGCGGCATGTCGGAGATCTACCAGGAAGGCCTGCGCATCCCGGTGGTCAAGCTGTTCCGCCAGGGCGAATTGCAGGCCGACATCATGGATATCCTGCTCCTCAACGTACGTGTCCCCGACGAACGGCGCGGTGACCACAACGCTCAGATCGCTTCGTGCAATCTTGGTGCCCGACGGTTTCATGAGGTGGTTGGTGTGCACGGACTAGGCAACGTGCTCACCGCTTTCGATGAGATCATCGATCGGACCGCACTCAGAATGCGCGCGGCAATCTCCGAAATCCCCGATGGAACCTTTGAATTCGAAGATTTCATGGACGGTGACGGAATCAACACTTTCGACATTCCGATCCGTCTGGCGCTGACCGTCAATGGCGACCGGATCAAGCTCGATTTCACCGGCACGAGCCCGCAGGTGGCCGGTAACATCAACACGACGCTGAATGCCGTCCAGGCGAGCGTCTGTTATGCGCTGATCGCCGTGCTCGATTCCGAACTGCCGAGCAATCAGGGTGTGCTCGATGTCGTCGACATCTATGTCGAGCCCGCAACATTGCTCAATTCCGAGTTTCCGGCACCGGTTGCCGCCCGCGCCCACTCCTGCCAACGGGCGATCGACGTGGTGCTCGGAGCACTGTCTCAGGCGCTCCCCGATCGGGTGATCGCCGCCGCAAACGGCGCCAACACGACGGCTGTGTTCTCCGGCGTCGATCCTCGCACGGGAAACCCCTATCTCTACCTGGAGACGTTAGGCGGCGGCATGGGCGCACGTGCCTCCAAGGACGGCAAGGATGGCGTTCAGGTCGGCATCACCAACACCTCGAACCTGCCGGTGGAATCCATCGAGCAGGAATATCCCCTGCGCGTCGAGGAATACAGCCTTGTCGAGGACTCAGGTGGCGCCGGAAGATTTCGAGGCGGCATGGGATTGCGGCGAATCGTGACGCCGGTCGATCACACCTGTGTCTTCAACGGCGCCGGCGAACGGTTCCGCTACAAGCCCTGGGGGCTGTTCGGCGGAGAAGCAGGCGGCTCCGGCCAGTTTCTGCTGCGCAACGGCGACGGCGAACATCGCCTCGACGACAAACCTGGTGAAGTTTCGGTTTCCACCGACGCACGGGTTGTCATCGAAACACCGGGAGCCGGTGGGTATGGCCACCCGGCCGAGCGCTCCGAAGCGGCCGTCGAAACCGACCTCGGCAGCGGCAAATACTCGGCCGCATTCATCGAGCGGCACTACGCCGGTCCCAGCAAGCGAAAGGCAAGCTGATGCGTGTTTATTCCATGGTACGGTGCAAGCGGCTGGAGGGTTTTCCCGATGCCATAGCCCGGGCTGAGAAGCTCGGATATGACGGCACGACATTGCTGGAGTTGACCGTGCCGCCGACGCTATCGGCTGTCGCCGGCGCGATGACCACGAGCAAGGTCAACCTTCTGACCGGTGTGTTTGTCGCCTTTCCGCGCAGCCCGATGGCCACCGCCTATGACGCCTATTCCATCCAATCGCTTTCGAAGGGCCGGTTTCAGCTCGGTATCGGCAGCCAGATCAAGGCCCATCTGACGCGACGTTTCGGCGTTGATTTCCAACCCCCGGTCAAACGCATGCGCGACTATATCAAGGCGCTGCACGCCATCTGGGACTGCTGGCAAAACGGAACCAAACTCGATTACGACGGCGAGTTTTACAAGCTCAACCTCATGATCCCCTACTACGACCCGGGCCCGCTGGAATACCCTCGCGTCCCGATCCACGTAGCGGCGATCAACAGGTTGATGTGCCAGCTGACCGGTGAATTGGCCGACGGACACCTGCCGGGCGACCCCATCACCGACAAATGGCACGCCGAGGTAATGCTGCCCAATCTGGAAATCGGTGCAAAGAAGGCTGGGCGTTCGCTGAAGGATATCGATCTCGGGAGCTACGGTTTCGTTGGTTGTGCCGCCGACGACGAAGGCCTCGAACGGGTTCGCGAGGGACTGAAGGAACGCGTGGCGTTCTACTCCTCCACGCCGGAATACGAGAAGATGCTCGAAATGCACGGCTGGAACGTCAACCTGTCGGATTTCATCTCCATGGCGCGCGAACACCGCTGGTCGGAAATGGGGCGATTGGTCTCGGACGATATGCTGGAAGCCTATGCCGTCATCGCCAAGCCCGCCGATCTGCCGGCCGCGCTCAAAAAGCGGTTTGGCGGCCAGGTCAATCGTATCCAGATCGACGAAACCTGGTTCGACGGCCTGTCGGACGACGATATCGCGTCGCTCGTGGCCGAGATCAAGAAGATTTAGTGGGGCGGAATGAACAAGGACGCCAACAGGCCTGATATCGGTGCCGCTCGCGACTTTGTTGCCGAGGAATGGGCGCGGTTGTGCAGACGCGATCCGAGTGCGCTGGCCGTTGCAGAGCCGGAGCGCCAGGTCACCGTCGGCGAACTTATCACTCTGGCACGGGGTCGCGCCGGGCAATTGATCGCCCAAGGCGTCGAACCGGGTTGCCGGGTCATTGTTGCCCGACCAAACGTCATCGAATTCGTTGTCGACTATTTGGCTGTCCGGCTTTGTGGCGGTGTTCTTGTCAATCTGCCCTGGGCCGCCGGCACAACGATCACCGAACTGGCCGAAATCCTAGATGCACGTTGTGTCATCCTCACGGAGCACCTGGTCGGCGACAATCCATTGTTCGACCAGCTCGGCGACCGCCGTTTCCGTCCCGACGAGGATGCCCCGATCGGTCCATCGCAACCGATCACGAGCGCAGCAGACGACATCGTCTGGCTTGCCTGCACGTCGGGGACCACCGGAACGCCGAAGGCCGCCAAACACACAGCCGCCACCCTGGAGCGGCAGACTGAGGTTTTTGCCGAGCATTTCGGCTTGACATCCGACGATCCCATCCTGGTGTCTTCGCCCGTAGGCCATGCAGTCGCTCTGTTGTTCGGCGTTCGGATGGCATTGCTGCTCGATTCCGTCATGGTGCTGGTGCCTCGCTGGCGGGTCGAGACCGCTGTAGACCTGATCGAACGACATGGATGCAGCTTCACGGTCGCACCCACACCGTTTCTTATGGACATTGTAGGCTGGGCCGAAAAACACGGCAGCGATCGGTTGAAGTCCCTGCGCTTTTTCCCGTCCGCCGGCGCGCCTGTTCCACGCTCGCTCGTGAAGCGGGGTTTGACCGCCCTGCCCGACTGCCAGATCTGGTCCTACTTCGGAACATCGGAAGCCGGAGCTGTAACCGCGGTCCCGCTCGATGCAGCCCTGGAGCACCGGCTTGATACCGACGGTACCGCCCTGCCCGGCACGACCACTCGGGTTGTGGACGGCGAACTTGAACTCCACAGCCCGCAGCAGATGATGACGGGTTACTGGAGCGGCGATCCTGGTGGCCGTCTCAAGCCCGATGGCTGGTACGCTACCGGTGACGCCGCGGTCCAACGACCCGATGGTTATATCCGCATGATCGGCCGGGCGCGCGACATCATCCTGCGCGGCGGCGAGAACATCTCGCCGCTGGAGATCGAAAACGTGCTGCACGGACACCCGTGTGTCGAGGACGTAGCGATCGTTGCCTACCCGGACGATCGTTTGGGCTCGCGCCTCGCCGCGGTCGTGGTTGAATCCGAACCGGTGACCCTCGGTGACTTGCGCGCCTTTTGCGAACAGCACGGTCTGGACAAGGCAAAGTGGCCGGAATTTGCCACGACGATCGACAAGATCCCGCTGACGGCAATCGGCAAGGTGCAGCGTGGCGAGTTGGAAGAGTTGGTTCAGAAAGAGCTCGAACATCGCCGGTCAGCCTGATCGGTGAAGAGGGAGAATGACATGACCAGGGTTCAGGTCGGATTTCACGTCGATGGCGATGTCTGGGAACCGCAGCAGATCAAGGGCGTCGAAGATGCCGGCTTCGATTTGCTGACGACGGGCGAACACATGGTATTTTTCCGTCCGATCCTCGACGTGATCACCGTTCTTTCTTATGCCGCCGCTGTCACAGACAGGATCAAGCTGGTGCCTTCGACGTTGATCCTGCCGCTTCGGCATCCGACCATCATCGCCAAGGAATTGACCTCGCTCGATATCCTGTCGAAGGGACGACTGATTGCGTCTGTCGGCATCGGTGGGGATTATCCGCGCGAATTTCCGGCCTGCGGCGTGTCCATGAAGGAACGTGGCAAGCGCGCCAATGAGGGCATCGAGATCATGCGCAAATACTGGAGCGGCGAACGCTTCAGTTACGACGGCGCGATGTTTCAGTTGGAAGACGTCGACATGTCGCCACCACCGCATCAAGCGGGCGGTCCCCCACTGTGGGTCTGCGGCCGCAGCGACCCGGCCATGAAGCGCGCCGCGCGGCTCGGTGACGGCTGGCAGCCCTATATGTACACACCGGACATGCTGGCGGAGTCCGTCGTCAAAGTGCGGGAATTTGCGGACGAATACGATCGGCCGCTCGCTGACGACTTTGCCTTCACGAGTTTCATGTATGTCAGCATGCACGACGACGTGCAGGAGGCACGCAATCGGGCCATCGAGCAGTTGAGCTTCCGTTTCAACATGCCGTTCGAAAAGATCGTCGACAAATACTGTGCCTATGGCCCCGCCGACAGGATCGTCGAGCACCTTGCCCATTACGTAGAAGCCGGTGCAAACCACATCATCATTGCGCTGGTCATGCCGCCGGAGGAGCGGATGGATTATGTCGGCAAGTTTGCCGATGAGATCCTGCCACGCCTCCAGGCCATGAAGGCGGTGTGAGGCTGTTGGAATGAAGCACCCACTGACAGTCGATGACATCCAAGACCATGTCAGTCGGTCTCTGTATCATCAGATGTTTCGGCCGCGGGTGCTGGAACTCGACAATGAGGCACTTCGCCTGGTTCTCAAAGTGCATTGGTGCCCGCAATTCGAACGGCAGCCCGACACGGATCAATGGCACGGTGGCGTCATTGCTTCACTGGTCGATATCACCGGCTGCTACGCGCTGATGCTGGTCGCCAAAGGACCCATGCTGACCTTGAATTTCAGTACGGATTTTTTGCGCCTGGCAGAGAGAACCGACTTAATCGCGACCGCGCGCGTACGCCGTGCCGGCCGGA
This sequence comes from Hoeflea sp., assembly GCA_965228435.1. Lineage (GTDB taxonomy): Bacteria > Pseudomonadota > Alphaproteobacteria > Rhizobiales > Rhizobiaceae > Hoeflea_A. The sequence goes on from OZ245818.1 coordinate 7,824,891, forward strand.
CAGCAGGTTTCGTCGATGTCGATGTTGACGATGACAACGGCAGACTCGTTGCGGTCGGGCGTGCCTGCTACGCGATCCGGCCGCCGCAAACAGATCCGCCAACGGACACTATCGGGAGGCAATCCTCATGACGGACCAGACCAGCACAATCGGCATTGTCGGTGGCACTGGTGCCCTTGGCGCAGGCCTGGCGCTGCGCTGGGCACGCGCCGGGCATTCCATTACGATCGGATCGCGCGATGCCGAGCGCGCCGCCGCGATCGCCCAGGAGCTGTCGGAGAAAGCCGGAGCTCCCATCTCGGGAACCGACAATGCCGCCGCTGCCGCGAGCGCTGCCATCGTCGCAATGACCGTTCCCTATGCGAACCACACGGCGACGCTCGACACGATAGGACCCCACCTGGACGGCAAGATCCTGATCGACGTGACGGTTCCGCTGGTGCCGCCCAAGGTACGCACCGTGCAACTGCCCGAGGGCGGCTCCGCGGCAAAGGCGGCGCAGGATACACTCGGCGAAGGCGTCAAGGTGGTGTCGGCGTTCCAGAACGTGGCAGCCGCCCACCTTGCCGACCTCGACCACGGAATCGATTGTGACGTGCTGGTATGCGGCAACGATCCGGAAGCACGAGCGCGTGTGGTTCAACTCGCCGAGGATGCCGGCATGACTGCCTGGCACGCGGGGCGCATTGCCAATTCAACGGTCGCCGAAGCGCTGACATCCGCGCTGATTTTCATCAACGGGCAGTACAAGATCCCTGGCGCTGGCATCCGCATCACGGGAACGCCGCAAGGTGCCTAGGCGATGCCCAACCCGCTGACCATACAGGCAGTCGACAACGTGCCCATGATCGAACCAGGCGACGACCTGGCAACAATCATCACGGACGCGTTGGCGGAAAGCGGGCTTGTGCTTCAGAACGGAGATATTCTCGTCCTGGCGCAGAAAATTGTTTCCAAGTCGGAAGGTCGCCTAATGGACCTTCGCACGGTCGTGCCCAGCAGTAGGGCAATCGAGATTGCTGAGGCTACCGACAAGGATCCGAGGCTGGTGGAAGTCGTGCTCTCCGAGAGCCGACGCATCATCCGCGAGGCGCCCGGCGTCTTGATCACTGAACATCGCAACGGCTGGATGATGGCAAACGCCGGGATCGACGCCTCCAACGTGGCCTCGCCGCAGGGCCAGGAAAATGTACTGCTGTTGCCGCGCGATCCCGACGATAGTTGCGATCGAATGCGGCAAGCGCTTTACAACCGCACCGACACGGAAATAGGCGTCGTCATCAATGACAGCTTTGGACGCCCCTGGCGACTTGGGACAACGGGCATTGCGATCGGCGCGGCCGGCATCCCAAGCCTATGGGACCGGCGTGGTGACCGGGACCTTTTCGGTCGTGAGCTGCAGGTCAGCCAACAGGCTGTCGCCGACGAAATCGCAGCCGCGGCATCGCTTGTTCAGGGTCAGGGTGCCGAGGGACGCCCTGTCGTTTTGATCCGGGGCCTGGACTTTCACGGATCCGACCGTCCACCCTCTCGGCCGGCATCCGACCTGCTGCGCCCGTCACGCGAGGACCTGTTCCGATGACCGACGGCACCGTCATAGCGCTGTCAGGAGGCGTCGGTGGCGCCAAGCTGGTGCTCGGCCTCGCCCATGCGCTGTCGTCAGATCGGTTGCTGGTGGTGACGAACACTGGAGACGATTTCGACCATTTCGGTCTGCGCATCTGTCCGGATACCGATACGGTCATCTACACGCTCTCCAATCTCGCCGACCCGGAGCGCGGCTGGGGCCGTGTCGATGAAAGCTGGAATTTCATGAAAGCCGTGACCGACCTCGGTGGTGAGGACTGGTTCAATCTCGGCGATCGCGATCTCGCATTGCACGTCCTGAGAACGCAACGGCTCAAGGCTGGAGCCAGCCTGAGTGCGGTCACCGCCGATATAACGGAGACCCTTGGTATTGCGGTACCGATCGTGCCGATGTGCGACGAGCCGGTGGCGACCATGGTCGACACGCCGCAAGGCCGGATGGCGTTTCAGCATTATTTCGTACGCGAGCGTTGCGCGCCGAGGGTGACCGGTTTCAAATTCGAGGGCATCGATGCGGCGCGCCCTGCCCCGGCCTTGAACGAGGCAATGTCTGCCGAGCCGGGCGCCATCATCCTGGCACCGTCGAATCCATTTGTCAGCGTTGCGCCAATACTCACTGTGCCCGGCATGCGAGCGCTGTTGCGGAACTGTGGGGCACCGATCGTCGCGGTCTCACCCATAGTTGGCGGCAGGGCGCTCAAGGGTCCGGCTGCGAAGATGATGGACGAGCTTGGCATGCCGGCGTCGGCGCTGGAGATTGCTCGCCACTACGCTGACTTCATCGACGGGCTCGTGATCGACGAGACCGATGCCAATTTGGCATCTGCCATCGAGGAACTTGGTATCCGCGCGCATATCGCGCCAACGATCATGCGTAGTCTCGATGATCGCATCGATCTGGCCCGCCAATCTGTCGATTTTGCCACCCGACTTCGTGAGAACGTACGCCGATGACCGAGATCATTGTCCCGATCAAGGACCTTTCACACGCCAAGCAGCGACTTTCAGGCGTACTCTCACCGTGTAACCGCGCCGGTCTGGTGATTGCCATGCTGAAGGATCTGCTGTCTGCGGCAAGCACCGTCGATGGGTGTCGGATATGGCTGATTGCAAGCGATGACGTCATCCTCGATATCGGCAGGTCGTTCGGTGCCCATGTCATTCGCGAGCCGAAATCCCGAGGATACAACGAAGCCATTGCCCAGGCTTTGGCAACCGTGACGACGGAAATGCCCGTTGCGGTGCTGCCGGGTGATCTACCGCTGGCTACAAGCAGCGAAATCGCAGCTCTGACCGCATCCGTGGACAAGACACCGACAATCCGCGTCGCAAGCGCGCGCGACGGCTGTGGAACCAATGGTCTTTTTTTGTCTCAACCGCGGTTACTCCCACCGGCATTTGGCCCCGACAGTTTTGTCCGCCATACCCGAGCATCCCGGGCGATTGGAGTGCAACCGGTGCATGTCCAGGCACCGGGTCTGAGCTTCGATATCGATACACCGACAGATCTCGTTGACTTCGTCGAAGCCTCCACAGGAGGCGCTACATGCCGCTTTCTGAGCAGACTGGCGGACAGCAATCACTATCGCATTCTGGAAAGGGGCGCCGCATGAACACGGTGACAATCGACGCCGGAGGCACCATGCCGCGGCTTGATATAGCGGATGCGCACGCGCTTCTTGGTCAGCCGCAAGACGTCTTGCTTGCGCGCGCGGCAGCCGTTCGAGACCGCGGCCACGGACGGCTGATCAGCTATTCCCGCAAGGTCTTCATTCCGCTGACCCAGCTGTGTCGCGACGTCTGTCACTATTGCACATTCGCCAAGGCGCCGCGGCGGCTTGATGCCGCTTTTCTCAGTCCCGACCAGGTGCTGGAAATCGCCCGCGCCGGTAAAGTGGCCGGCTGCAAGGAAGCGCTGTTCACGCTGGGCGACAAGCCGGAGCTACGCTACAGAGCTGCCCGCTCGGCGCTGACTGATCTCGGTTATGACAGTACCATCGATTATCTTGAGGCGATGGCCGGCCTGGTCTTTCGGGAAACCGGTCTGCTTCCCCATCTCAACCCCGGCGTCATGACGGCTGAGGAAATCTCCGCCCTGCGCAAGGTCTCGGTGTCGATGGGCATTATGCTGGAGAGCGTATCGCCGCGCCTGGGTGAACCCGGCGGCTGCCACTACGGGTCGCCCGACAAGGATCCTGCCGTGCGGTTGGTGACAATAGACGAAGCCGGGCGGCAAAAGGTTCCATTCACCAGCGGCATCCTGATCGGCATCGGCGAAACGCGCCGTGAACGGATCGACAGCCTGCTCGCACTGCGTGACCTGCACGAGCGCCACGGTCATCTGCAGGAGATTATCGTCCAGAATTTCCGCGCCAAGCCGGGCACCAAAATGGCAGCTGCGCCGGAGCCGGACCTCGCGGACCTTCAATGGACGATCGCTGTTGCCCGATTGATTTTCGGACCTGAAATGTCGATCCAGGCACCGCCCAACCTGTCGTCCGGATGTGCCGCGGACCTGATTAAAAGCGGATTGAACGATTGGGGCGGCGTTTCGCCGGTTACACCTGACCATGTCAATCCGGAAGCCCCATGGCCGCATTTGGAAGACCTCGCCCGCGACACAGCCGCCTCAGGCAAGCTGCTGGTCGAACGGCTTGGGATCTATCCACCATTTGCCGGTGACGCCAACCGCTGGCTCGAACCGGGCTTGCGGGCGTCCGTACTCGACGCCATCGATGCGGACGGTCTTGCGCGCACGGACCACTGGCATCCGGGGGCAGCCTCGCTGTGTCTACCGGAATTGCCGACGACGCCGGGCTTCATTGCGGACCGTAACCTCGATCACATTCTGCATCGCGCCGAAGATGGCGAGGACCTTGCAATTGACGAGGTCGAGCGACTGCTGGCCGCCCGTGATGGCGAGCTGCATCAGATCACCGCGGCAGCCGACACACTGCGCCAACGGATCTGCGGCGACACGGTCAGCTACGTCGTGACCCGAAACATCAACTACACGAACATCTGCTACTTCAAATGCCGTTTCTGCGCTTTCTCGAAAGGCAAGACGAGTGAAAACCTGCGCGGTCGCCCCTACGACCTCGAGCTGGATGAGATCACCCGGCGCGCACGAGAAGCCTGGGACCGGGGCGCCGTCGAAGTCTGCCTGCAGGGTGGTATTCATCCCAACTACACGGGCCAGACCTATCTGGACATCCTCAAGGCCATCAAAGCCGAGGTGCCGGACCTGCACGTTCACGCGTTTTCGCCGTTGGAGATCCATCAGGGCGCCGAAACATTGGGTATCCCGATCGCCGAATTTCTTGGCCAGTTGATCGAAGCCGGCCTGGGCAGCCTGCCCGGCACTGCGGCCGAGATCCTCGACGACGAGGTGCGGACTTTGCTCTGCCCGGACAAGATCGATACATCCCAATGGTTCAAGGTGGTCGATACCGCTCATCGTCTTGGATTAAAGACCACGGCGACAATCATGTTCGGTCACATCGACCGGCCGCTCAACTGGGCACGCCACCTGACCCGGCTGCGCGACCAGCAGAAGAAAACAGGCGGGTTCCCCGAACTGGTTCCCCTGCCCTTCGTTCATATGCAAGCACCGATCTATCTGAAGGGCGGCTCGCGCCGCGGACCCACCTGGCGCGAGACTTTGCTGATGCACGCGGTTGCTCGACTTGTCCTCCACCCTCACATCACCAACATCCAGGCGTCCTGGGTCAAGCTCGGCCCCGAGGGGCTGGCGGCTTGCCTGTCGGCAGGTGTCAACGACATCGGCGGGACCTTGATGAACGAGACAATCACCCGCTCTGCAGGCGCCGAACACGGCCAGGAAATGACGCCAGAAAGAATGGAGGCCCTGCTGGCTGATCTCGGCCGTCCGGCGCGACAACGCACAACGCTCTATGGCGATGCGACGGCGGATCGCCGCCGTGCGTCTTTCGCGACAAACCGTTCCGGATCGATCTCCTGAATCTGACGTTCGTTACACGGGCAGCGCGCTCCGCAGGAACTTCAGAAATCCACCAGACTAGGGAACAAGGACGAGTTTGCCGCCATTCCCGGCCTCCAGAACGGCTGCGTGAGCGGCCGCGGCCTGATCCAGCGGCAATTCACGCCCGACCACGGGGTTCAACGTGCCGTCCGAAACACCAGCGAGAACATCGGCCATGATCGCGTCGATGACGTCTTTGCCGGCGTTCCAGAGCTGGATTCCGCGAATATCAAGCTCCTTCGTCATTGCAACGCGAGGGTTGATCGTGATCTCACCGCGGTTGCCAATAACGACGATGCGCCCGTATTGGGCCGCGATGTCCATGTCAGCCGCCAGGTTCTGATTGGCAAGCATCTCCAGAATGAGCTGCGGGCCTGCTCCGTCAGTCGCTTTCCTGACATCGTCGAGATAATCCGGCTGTGCATGGTTGACTGCGAAGTCCGCGCCTTCACGTCGGATGAGATCCAAACCGTTGGGCGAGCCGGCACTGCCGATCACCCGCAGCCCGGCACGCTTCGCGAGCTGTATCGCCGAAGTGCCGACCGATCCGCTGGCACCGTGAATGAACACGGTCTCGCCCGCGGTCGCACCGCCGCGATGGAACAGGGAGTAATGCGCTGTTGGATAGGAAACGCCCAAAGTGGCTGCCTGCGCGAACGAGACGTTGTCCGGTATCTTCAGCACATGCTCTTCTTTTCGAACGACTTTTTCCGCATAGCAGCCGAAGAAACCGAATCCGAGAGCGGTACCGACGCAGACCCGGTCGCCGACTGAGACATTCGTGACACCGTCGCCGACGGCCTCAACCTCGCCGCCGGCGTCGCCACCCGGTATGAATGGCAGATCCGGCGTTAATCGGTATTCGCCGCTCCGCACATAGGTATCCGCCGGGTTAACGCCGGCTGCACGGATGCGAATGAGCACCTCGTTAGGCCCGGGCACGGGATCATCCACCTCATCCAGGCTCAGCACCTCCGGCCCACCAAACCGATGCACACGAACAGCTCTCATAAAGTACCTCTTCCTATCAGACAGATGCCCCTCGAATCGGCGAATTTCATTCGCCCTTCGAAGCCAGGAACGCAGTTTAGACCGATTTTTGCTGGCCTTGCTATCCCGTCAGTTCCGGCAGCCAGGTCGCAATGCCCGGGAACATGATGATTAAAGCTATTCCGGCAAGGAACAAGGCCACGAATGGCCAGGTCGCCCGGTAAACGTCGCTGATGGTCATTTCCGGCACAACCGCCTTGAAGGCGAACAGCGTATAGCCGAAAGGCGGCGTGATGGCGCCCAGCGTGATGTTGATCAGAAACAGAAGCCAGAACCAGACGGGATCGAACTCGAGACTGGTCACCACGGGCTGATAGATCGGGATGGTCAGCAGAATGACGGCAATGGTGTCGATGAACATGCACAGCACGAAAGGCACCGCCAGCATGACGATGAGCATCAGCAACGGGCCGAAACCCAGATTGGCCACCAGTTGAACCAGCTCACTGGTCGCACCGGTAAACGCCAACAATTGCGTGAACATCTTCGACATAGCCATGATGGCAAGGATCATCGCTGAGACCGTGATCGACGCCATGACCGAGTCCCAGATCATCTTGAGGCTGAGGTTGCGGTAGATGGCGGCGGTTATCAGGGCACCGATGACGCCTGTCGCGGCTGATTCCGACGGCGTGGCGATGCCCAGCATGATGAACCCCATGACCGAGAAAATGACGATCGCGAACGGCAGGATGCGGACCAGTGCCATAACCTGCTCGCTGACAGACACGTCGTCCCGCTCAGCCTGGACATTGGCCGGCGCCAGCTCGGGATTTGCCGCGATGCGGGCGAACACATAGACCAGGAAAATGCCGCCGAGCAGCAGGCCCGGGAGGACACCGGCGATCAGCAACTTGGCGATCGATACGTCCGCTATCGAGCCGACAATGATCGCCAGCAGGCTGGGCGGAATGATCGGCGCGAGACTGGCGCCACTGACGATGAGACCGGCCGCAATATCGCGATCATAGCCGCGCGCCTGCATGCCGGGCATGATCGCGCGCCCGAGCATGGCGGCAACCGCCATGGCGACGCCGGAAAGAGCCCCGAACACGGCCGAGAGAACAACGACAAGAACATACTGGCGACCGCGCACCCGGCCGACCAGTTTGTCTATGGAATCAAACAGCACGTCCATTGTTCCTGAGCGGAACAGCAGCTCGCCCATCAAGACGAACAATGGGATGGAAGCCAGGGATGTGATCGAAGCGGTATCCAGGATGCTGTTTGCAAACATCGGATAGCCGGCCGGTCCGATGATGAAATAGATGCCAGCGAGGATTGCGAACAGGAAGGCAAGGAATATCGGCGCTCCCGAAAGGAACAGCACGAACAGGACGGCAATGCCTGCCAGCAATGTGACGTACCACTCCATCAGCCGGCCTTCTCGGCAAGCGTGTTGCCATGTCCGCGTTGAGATGCCGGCACCTGGCGGAGAAAGTAGAGCGCACTAAGCGCCAATCCGAAGGTGATGAAACTCGAAATCCACCACTGTGGAACCGGAACAATGGCAAGGGTCTCAATGTTCTTGGTGTACTGGCGGATGTTTTCCTGAAGGCTGACCCAGGCCGCAAAGCCGAGACAGGCGAAGCCAACCAGACTGATGCAACTGTGGACGACATCGGCAATCCTGGCTGGCATCACCTCGACCAGGATGGTGACCGCAACGTGGCCTTTATCCCTGGTCACCTTGGGCAACGCCAGGAAGATCGATGCACACAGAGCATAAGAGACGAAATCACTGACCCAGGCCGTCGGTGCATTGAAGAAATAGCGGGTGACGACTTCGTAGGCGTAGGACGCGACGATGCAAATCAGTCCGATGGCTGCAAGAGCAGCGGCCAGTTGGGTCAGCCGGTCGTGAATTGCATAGCACCAGTCAAGTACTCTGCCCATGGCGCCCTGTCCCCGTCAGCGTCGTGTCAAATTCCGGCTGCCAGCTTAGCCCGCCGGTTCAGTCGGCGTCGATGCAATTGAAAAATCCGCCGCACTGGAGTGCGGCGGAGCAGTCATGGGAGGTTTATTACATGCCCTTCGATGCGACGAAGTCGCGGAAGGCCTCACCGGTTGCACCGGACTTTTCAATGGCGACTTCCATGGCGCGATCAGCAAACAGTTTGTTGGCTTCCTCGGGTGAGTAGCCGATGTTTGTCGACATCGCACCTTCTGCCTTCATCATGCCGTTTTCCTTCTCGAGCAACGCATTGAAGATGCCAACGGTGTCCTGCTCCAGCTTATAGCCGGCGTCCAGCATGGCTTTTTGAGTATCGGCGTCGAGCGCGTTCCACTTATCGAGGTTCATCATGATCAGGTAGGACACGGTGCCGAAGGCTGGCTCGGCCAGGTAGGGCGTGACTTCATGGAACTTGAAGCCGACCGCACCGACCGTTGGCCAGACGAGACCGTCAATGACACCCTTTTCGGCCGCCGAATAGAGCTCACCAAAAGGAATGACAACCGCGGTGCCACCGAGTGAGCCGACGATCTTGTTGTAGGACGGAAGTGCGCGGATCTTCATGCCGTCGAGCTTTTTGCCCGGGTCCATCTCGTTCTTGAGGAAGAAACGGAACCCCGTAGTTGCGGTCGGTATCGACAGGACCTTCAGATTCTGGGTTTCCTGATAATGCTTGTCGACCCAATCCCAGACGCCGCTGGTGCGGCGCTGCTCAATATCGCCATTGACGGCGTCGATGGCAGCACCGATGCCGGTCGTACCGGTGTGATAAAGTCCATGGGTGTAGATCAGATCGAACACACCCGATGCGACCGGTTGAAGCTGCTTGCCGCCCGGCACCACTTCCGGTCCGCTGGCCTTGATCGTCACCTTGCCGTCGGTCATGTCTTCGACCAGTTTGATGTAGCCATAGGCCATGTTTGCGGTGCCGGAGTGATTGGGGCCCCAGGCCGTCAGCATCTTCATATCAGCGGAAATTGCTGCAGTTACCGACAGCGCCAGTCCAACGGCCGTGGCGGTGATCAGATTCAATAATTTGGTCATGCGTTCCTCCATGCTTCCCGGATCCGCAGGCTGTTTTCCGCCGTTGCGCGCATCCCTCACACCGGCATCATCGCCAGCAATCATATTCAATATTATGTAGTATACTCCCTATTTTGTCAAGCATTGAAATCATTGAATAAATCGCGGTCTGCATTCAAATTCCGCTAAACGGTCGAGTTCGAAACTCCGCGGCTGGAGGTCGTCAAACAGTTCATTCCCAATCGTATTGAACTGGTGTGGAATTTTCGTTTGAGCGCTCTCGCCAGATGATGAAACACTTTCCCTGACAACCGGCTCGACCGCCGTATGGAGACCGAAATCAATGCTGAAAACCGAAGATCATCCCAACACTGTCACGGCTTCCCGCGCTGGCGGGAATCCTTCGGAAAGTGTGCGACTGTTCGAGCGCGCCGCACGGGTACTACCGGGCGGCGTCAGCCGAAACACTCTGCTCTACGGTGGGCCAGTTCGTTATGCCCGACACGGTGATGGCTGCCGGATCATTGATGCCGATGGTGTCGAACGCCTAGACTTCTCAAACAACGTGGCATCCAATATTCACGGCCATGCCTGCCAGCCCATCACCCGCGCGGTGCGCGAGCAATTGCGGCACGGCACCGCCTTCTCGATGGCAACCGAAGCAGAGATACAACTGGCGGAACTGCTGTGCGACCGTGCATCGGGTTTCGAACGGATACACTTCGTCAATTCGGGCACCGAAGCCGTGATGGCCGGCATAAAGGCCGCACGCGCCTTCACGGGCCGAACAATGATCGCCAAGGTCGAGGGAAGCTACCATGGGTCCTACGACTTCGCCGAGGTGAGCCAGGCACCCACTCCAAACACCTGGGGCAATGCTGACTGTCCGCATTCGGTTCCCCTCGCCCGCGGGACGCCGTCGGCTGTCGCTGATGAAACCCTCGTTCTTCCCTTCAACAATGTCGAAGCCAGCACCGGGCGCCTGGATCAGTTCAAAGATCATGTTGCATGTATCCTGGTCGACCCGCTACCCCACCGCATCGGCATGGTCCCGGCCGCTGGGCAGTTTCTGCAATCGCTGCGTCGCTGGGCATCCGCAAACGGGACCGTTTTGCTGTTCGATGAGGTGATGACATTCCGCAATGGGTTTGGCGGAATGCAATCGGACCTTGATGTCGTTCCGGACCTGACTGCATTGGGCAAGATCATCGGCGGCGGTTTCCCGGTGGGTGCGTTGGCCGGGAGCGCCGATGTCATGGCGGTCTTCGTGCGCGGCGACGCTGGCATGCGCCTTCCCATGACGGGGACCTTCTCAGCCAACCCGGTGACGATGACTGCGGGTTACGTCGCCCTGTCGCTTTTCGACGAGGCAAGCGTTCAACGGCTTAACGGGCTGGGTGACCTGGCGCGCAAAAACCTTGCTGAAGCCATCGCCCTGGCGGATGTCCCGGCCTGCGTGGCCGGAGCGGGTTCGCTCCTGCGGTTTCATTTCAAGCCAACTCAGCCTGATGACTACCGAGAGGCATATCAGATACTGGCAGAGAAACAGGCGCTCAGGGCGTTCATTGGCGCCATGTATGACCATGGAATCATGCTGATCCACACGGGATCCGCGGCTTTGTCCACACCCATGGACGCCACGATCATAGATCGCCTGTGCGAGGCCACGGTCGCCTCGCTCAGGTCGATCCGACCATTGCTGAAGCATGACAGCTAACCGGACAGGATCCGGTTTGCCGATAGCTTTCAAAGCGTTGCAGCAACAAACGTAGAAACCGATTCCGGGTGCGGATTTGAAGGCTCACAGCTGTCGCTGCACGTGGACCAGCGACGCATCATCAGGCACCCGTTTGCGCGAGAAGCCAAGCTCCTTGGTCAGCTGCAGCATTGGCTTGTTATCCGCGAGCACGGTGCCTTCCATCATGGCCAGGCCGTGCGCGCGGGCGGCATCCATCAATGCCTTCATCAGGCGGGTGCCGATACCCTGGTTTTGACGCCGGTCCGACACGACGATTGCGAATTCGCAACTCGTCTCGTCCTGGTTGATGGTGTAGCGGGCAACGCCCTGTTGCACCGGGTGACCATCTTCTTCAGTGAAGGCGACAAGCGCCATCTCCTGATCGTAGTCGATCTGGGTGAAGCGCGCCAGCAAGGTGGGCGTCAGCTCACGCATCACATGCATGAAGCGGAACTGTTTGGCTTGGACCGACAAGTCCTTGACGAACTGGCGCTCGCTCTCAGCATCCTCCGGGCGAATGGGCCTGATGATCAGCAATGTGCCGTCGTCCAGCGTGTCTCTCGTCACCAGGTGTCGCGGATAAGGTCTGATGGCCAGATGATCGTGCCGCCCTTTGTCTAGAGGCGGACGGCTGGCACGGATGCGGGCATCCATACAGATCACGCCATCGGGACCGGCGAGCAGCGGATTGAGATCGATTTCCTCGATTTCCGGGAGTTCGGCGACCATCTCGGAGACCCGGATCAAGACCGCGATAACAGCTTCGCGGTCTGCCGGCGGCTTGCCTCGAAAAGCGGCCAGCAATTTTGCCACTTTCGTTCGATCGATCAACCTGTTGGCGAGCACCGCGTTGAGGGACGGCAAGGTTATGGCGCTGTCGCGAAGCACCTCCACCATGGTCCCACCAGCGCCGAAGAGAATGGTTGGTCCGAACACGGCGTCCCGGCTGGCGCCTATCACGAGCTCACGTCCGTGCTCCATCTGGATCATCGGCTCGACCGTAACACCGTCGATAACGGCATCCGGCTTGGCCGTCCTGGCGTTGGAAATGACCTCGGTCCAGGCCGCTGCCACACCCTCATCATTGAGAATGTTCAGACGCACGCCGCCAACGTCTGATTTGTGGCTGATCTGCGGTGAATTGATCTTGATCGCGACCGGGTAGCCGTGATCGCGCGCCCTGGATCTTGCGTCTTCAGGGCTTGTCGCCTCGAGCGTCGGATTGACCGGAATGTGAAAAGCTTCCAGTACCGCCTTGGATTCAGCATCAGACAGCATCGATCGGCCGTCATCCAATGCCGCGTCGATAATGGTCCGAGCCTGGTCGACATCGGGCGCCTTGGCTTGCGTCGTCGGCCCGGGTGTTTGCAGCGCCAGTTGCCGGTTGCGCTCATGCCGCGCCAGATATGAGAACGCTTCGACGGCGCGTTCGGGCGTATGAAAATCCGGTATGCCGCTGGCGCTCAGCAGGTGACGCGCATCGCTGACCGAACTCTCACCCATCCAACACGCAAGCAGCGGCTTGTCGTTTTTCGCAGGCACGGCACCGATCACTGCCTTTGCGGCCGCCGTCGCATCGGTCATCGCCTGTGGGGTCAGCATCACCAAAACACCATCGAAGTCCGGATCTTCAAGGCATGTCGAAACGGCCGCTGCATAGGCCTCCGGGCGCGCATCGCCGAGAATGTCAACCGGATTGGCTTTGGACCAGTAAGGCGGCAGCGTCGCATCCAGCTTTTGCAGCGATCGTGGCGACGGCTGCGGCAGATCGAGATGAAGGTCGCCTGCCCGGTCGGCCGCGAGCACACCAGCACCGCCGCCATTGGTGATAATGCCCAACCGGTTGCCACGGGCCCGGGTCGTCGATGACAGGATTTCCGCCGCTGCAAAGAGCTGTCCGAACGTATCGACACGCACGGCGCCCGCCCGTTCAAGGGCCGCATCAAACACCTCGTCGGAGCCGATGAGCGCGCCGGTATGGGTGTGTGCCGCCTTGGCGCTCTGATTGTGACGTCCGGACTTGAGCACCAGGACCGGTTTGACCCGAGCCGCCAGGCGCAGCGCGCTGATGAAGGAACGCGCGCGTCGGATCCCTTCCACATAAAGCAGTATCGCCTTGGTCTTTGGGTCATCGGTCAGAAATTTGAGAACCTCACCAAAGCCGATATCGGTCGCATTGCCCAACGAAACCAGGGTCGAGAAGCCGAGGTGATGCGGGGCTGCGTAATCGGAAATGGCCGAGCAAAGAGCGCCGGATTGGGAAATGAGCGCAAGGCCACCCTGGGGGGTTTTCGACTTGAGGAAGGTCGCATCGAGGCCAAGCCACGGGCGAACCAGTCCCACACAATTGGGGCCCATGAAACGAACGCCTGAATCAGCCGCCGCCTTTATCAGCTCGGCTTCCATGGCCTTGCCGCCGCCATCGCCTTCGCCGAACCCAGCCGAAAGCACCACGGCATTGTGGACACCAGCGCGGCCACACTGCCGGAGGATCTCCGGCACGGTCGAGGCCGGTGATGCGACGACCGCCAGATCGACCTGCTCCTCAACGGTCTCAAGAGACGCATGACAGCGTCTGCCTGCCACTTCCCGGTATTTCGGATTGATCGGAATAACAGGCCCGGCAAAACCGCCGGCCAGGAGGTTGGCAAAGACCTTCGAACCAACCGAATGACCGGATTCGCTGGCTGCGAATATGGCTATGGAACGGGGATTGAACAGACGTTCGAGTTTGCTCGGTCCCATGCGACGCGCTCCTGATCCTGCTCACTCCCGCTTGACGGTTTATATAAATCGCCTTTGCGACGATTTGATCGCAATCAAGGGAAACGAATTGAAGCAGTGCGCCGGGTTCAGTTTTTCGAGACAGGCAGGCAGCCGTTCAGGACGACCTCGACCACGGTTTCACGCGCTGCCTCGAAATCGGTCCCGCTCAATCTGCTTTTTCCAATGGTAACAGCCGCCACCTCGGCGAAATCCGCATAAAACTGCGTTGTCGCCCACAGCATGATGAGGAAATGGTGCGGATCGACAGGCGCCATCTTTCCGGCGGCAATCCAACCCTCTATCACCGTCGCATGCTCGCGGGATATCTCTCGCATGTGTCGCCGTTGGCGCCTGGTCAGAAACTGCCCGCCGCGCAGCATCTCGCTGGCAAAGAACCGAGATTCATCCACATGCTTGCGCGAATAGTCGAGTTTTGCCCTGACATAGTCTGCGAGCGCATCGCGCGGTTCGCGGTCGGCGGTGATGTGCTCAAGCGCCCGATCCCAACCGGCCAGGAGGCTCTCGATCAGCGTTGTGTAGATCGCTTCCTTGGTGGAAAAGTAGTAATAGACATTGGCCTTGGGGAGCCCGCTCAGCTCGGCGATCTCGGCGATCCGAGTCCCGTCAAATCCTTTACGGGAAAACAGCTGCACCGCCGTCTTGAGGATCCTCTTTTCGTTGCGCGCCCGGATCCGCTCCTCTGACCCCGAGACTTTCTGATCCAACATTCGCGAAGATTCTCCCTGCCATGGAGCGCTCAAAGCGCGCGCCGCTCCAGATCTTCCGAGCCTATAAAACACACTGATTTACATACACGTTTTGGTACTGGCATCCAAGTATCCATTCGTTCATTTTCTCAATTTCTTGACGAGTTGGTCAAATTTTCTTGACGATTTGGTCAGCATTTGAAACAGTTATGTCGAGCAAGGGAGGCGCCTGTGATGGCGATCACATTGGTCGACGCGCTATCGGAGATTCTGTCGGACTGGCAAAGCGACCTTCCCGAGGCATGGCGCACCGCCATCGGCGATACCGGGCTTGGCTTTGATGCCTGTGACCCATCGCTGATGATCGAACCCTGGGAACCGGTCTTTCCCGCACGCCGGCAAAAGACCTTCCCCGGAGCACCGCCGGGCGCGCACATGTTTCGCGCCTTTGACGCCATCGATCCCGATGAGGTCCGCTGCGTCATCCTGGGACAGGACCCCTACCCGGCCCCGGATTTCGCGACCGGAAGGGCCTTCGAATGCGGCAATGTCGCCACCTGGCGAGAACTCGACAAGATGTTCTCCAAAAGCGTCCGCGCCTTCATGCAGCAGATCTGCGCCGCGCGTACCGGCAACGAAACCTATGCCCGTTCCTTCGAAGACTGGCCGGCGCTTTTGTCCGACATCGAGGCGGGACATATCGAACTGGAGGAACCCGACGCTCTCGCCGATCGCTGGGTCAGGAGCGGCGTTTTGCTCCTCAACTCGTCACTCACACTGTCGCGCTTTCGCGTGGAGCCGGATCCGCATCAGACAAACGGCCACCTCCCCGTGTGGCAGCCGCTAATGAAAAGAGTCCTGGAATACCTCGCCGCCTCGGAGCGACCGGTTGTTTTCATGGCCTTTGGCGACGCGGCAGCAGATTGCCTTGAAGCGACCGACCTTGGCGACCCCCAACCGCCGCTGTTTGCCATCCACCGCCCCCATCCGGCTGCGGCGGAGGCGTTTCTTGCCGCAGAAAACCCGTTTCAAGTCTGTAACCGCTTCCTGACCGTCAGCGGTGCCCGACCGATCGCATGGTGACGTTATGAGCAACATCAGGAGCTATGATTACATCATCGTCGGTGCAGGATCGGCAGGCTGTGTTATAGCCAACCGCCTGTCGGCTGATCCGGAGCGCACAGTGCTGTTGCTGGAAGCCGGTGGCAAGGACCGCAATCCGTTGTTTCGCCTGCCCATGCTGATGGGCAAGCTGTTCCAGTCCGGTATCTATAATTGGCACTATCACACCGAGCCCGAGCCTTATCTGAATGGTCGATCACTGTACTGGCCGCGCGGCAAGGTGCTGGGCGGCTCCTCCACCATCAACGGCATGATCTATGTGCGGGGCAACCGCCGGGACTACGATCGCTGGTCGCAGCTTGGCCTGCCCGGCTGGTCCTATGAGGAAGTTCTGCCGGCCTTCCGCCGCTCCGAGGGGCACATTCAGCGTGACGGCGAATACCACAACAGCGAAGGCGAACTGACCGTCTGCCGGGCTCGGGGCCAAAACCTGTTGCACGAGGCATTCATCGGCGCCGGCACCGAAGCCGGGCATGCGCGTAACGATGATTTCAACGGCGCCGAGCAGGACGGGTTCGGCCGTTTCGATTTCACGATCCGCAACGGCAAACGCTGGTCGACATCTTCGGCCTTCCTGAAACCGGTCCTCGACCGGTCCAATCTGACGGTCGAAACCGGCGCGCTGACGCATCGGGTCATTGTCGAGAACGGCCGCGCAACCGGCGTCGAGGTGACCCTCGGCGGCGAAACCCAGCGCATCCTGGCAAAGCGCGAAGTGATCGTTTGCGCCGGCACCGTCAACTCGCCGCAGCTCCTCCTGCTTTCCGGAATCGGACCGGCAAACGAGATGGCCGAGCACGGCATCGAGACGGTGCATGATCTGCCAGGCGTCGGCAAAAACCTGCAGGACCATGTCGATTGCGTCATGTCCTGGGAGTGCACAAAACCGGTGACGCTCTATGGTGATCTGCGCGCCGACAAACTTGCCTGGTCCCTTGTGACGGGAATGCTGTTCGGCAGCGGCATCGTCACCACGTTCCCCTACGAAGCGGGCGCGTTCATTCGCTCCCACGAGGGGCTAGCGGCACCGGACATCCAACTGCACTTCATGCCGGCAATGGAAAAGACGGCCAATCTGCACTTGCCAAATCCATTCCGCAAAAAACCGCCAACGGAAGCCAATCACGGCTTCACGCTCCGCGTCGGGCCAGTCAATCCGGAAAGCCGCGGCGAGATACGCCTGCGCTCGGCCAATCCTGCCGATCCCCCGCGCATCACCGCCAACTATCTGCAATCGGATTTCGACCTGCGCACCATGATTTCCGGCATCCGCATGACCCGCGAGGTGATCGCCCAAAAGTCCTTTGACCAATATCGCGGCAAGGAGCTGGCGCCCGGTCCGGAGGTCGAAAGCGACGAGGAGATGATCCAGTGGCTGCGCGCCACAGCCATGACGACTTTTCACCCGGTCGGCACCTGCAAGATGGGCACCGATCCGCAAGCGGTCGTCGACGCACGGCTTTGCGTTCACGGGATCGACGGGCTTCGGGTCGCTGACGCTTCGATCATGCCGATCATTTCCAGCGGCAACACCAATGCACCGGCCATCATGATCGGCGAGCGCGCGGCTGAATTCATTCTTTCGGAGGCAAGAAGCAATGATCGTTGAACACCGCACCTACACCTTCCGACCCGGAACGGTCGATGGCTGGATGAAGAAATACGAGACCCAGGGACTGCCAATCCAGAAGCGACACCTCAACCGGTTCCTCGGCCTTTATGTCAGTGAAATCGGGCTGTTGCACACCACCGTTCTGATGTGGGGCTATGACAGCCTGGCCGACCGCGAGGCGCGACGGGCAGCCATGTATGCCGACCCGGAATGGCAGACGTTCATCTCTGAGGTCTGGAAGCTCGACGCCATTCAGAAACAGGATGTGATGATCATGAACCCCGCACCGTTTTCGCCGGACGTTCTTTGACGCAAGACAATCGACACTCAACAGGGATCTTCAACTGAAGGAGCAGAAACATGAAACAGAACACGACATCGATTGCCGGCCTGCTACGCCGGCGCACGCTGCTCAAAGCCACGGCCGGTGTGGCGGCCCTGGGTTTGACTGACGTCTTGCTGGCTCCCAATGCACTGGCAGCCGGAGGTATGGTCGCTCTGGTGCATACCCAGGCTGCTGGCGACAACGGTCCGGTCGATTCCATGATTGCCAAGCTGAAACAGCTGGCGGCCGAAAAGGATGTGCCGTACCGCGCAATCTATGCCCAGGATCCGGCAACCTATGAAACCATATTCCGGACCCTTGGCGATGCCGGCGCAGCCGTCGTCATCAGCACGTTCAACGAAGTCACCGAACCACTCAAGGCCGTGGCTCCTGATTACCCGGATACCCGGTTCATCCAGCTGTTCGGTGACGCGGTTGAGCCGCCAATCGCCAATCTGGTGACGGTCTCCTATGACTATTATCTCGGCTGCTACCTTTCGGGGATTTTCGCCGCTGGTGTCAGCAAAACCGGTAAACTCGGCTTCATCGGCGGCATCTCCATCCCGCCCATCAATGCCGATTTCAACGCCTTCAAAGCCGGCGCGCAATCGGTGCGTCCCGATATCACAGCAACCGCGGCCTTCGCCGGATCTTTCCAGGACCCCGCCAAGGGTCAGGAAATCGCGACCCAGATGTTCAGCGACGGCATCGACTACATCCAGACCGATGCCGCGGCGACAGACGCCGGCATCATCGCCGCTGCCAATGAAGAGGAAGGACGGCTGGTCAGCGCTCTCGATCCGGCGCAGTTCCCCCTGGGTCCGAAATCCCTGATCGCAATTGTCGGCCTCGACTTTGGAACATCGTTGTACAATGAAGCCAGCAAAGCCCTGGGCACCGACTGGTCGGGAGGCACCCACGTCAACACCGGTCTCGGCACCGGAGTTATCGACTTCATGCGGTCGCCGGAATTCGAGAAACAGGGTCCCGCCGACATCAACACAAGGGCGACAGAAATCTGGCCGGACATCGAAAAAGCCAAGATCTCGATCATGGACAAGTTGATCACCGTTCCGTTCAACACCGAGCTGTGAGGTCAGGCCTCGCAACCGACCGATGACTCTGCCGGAACAATCAGCTCTGGAGTGCCACGATATCAGCGTCCGATTTGGTGACGTCGTGGCACTCTCCGACGTCAGTGTCTCGTTCGAACGCGGACGAATCCACGCGGTCGTCGGCCAGAACGGCGCCGGCAAGACGACCTTTGCCCGGGTCGTCGCGGGTCTGCTGAGACCCGGTTCAGGCCGTGTCACGATCGACGGTGACGCGATCTCTTCGGGCAGCGTCAATGAGGCACGGGACGCGGGCGTCGAGCTCGTCCACCAGAGTTTCGCCCTGCCCCCATCCTTCACCGTCGCCGAAGCGATGCAGTTTGGCTGTGAAGAAGCCGGCCTGTTCTCGCGTCGAAGGCTGGAAGCTCGCTGGCAACCGCACCTGGACGCGCTCGGCGTGCGTGTAGACGCAGGTAGTCGGATTCGTGACCTGCCCGTCGAAACGCTACAGGGTGTCGAAATCGCACGGGCCCTTGTAAGGGATGCCCGTCTTCTGATCCTCGATGAACCGACCGCCGTGCTCTCTCCTGAGGGCACACATAAGCTCTTCGACCGAGTCCGCCGGCTCAAGGAGTTGGGCGTCACTGTCGTGCTTATCCTGCACAAGATCCGCGAAGTCCTCGATGTGGCCGACACAGTCACCGTCCTGCGCGGCGGACACTTGGTGGATGGACCAATCGATACCGACAAGATCAAGTCAGACCGGATTGCCGAGTTGATCATCGGCCAGGCCGATAGCTCCATTGACATCAACGACAAGGCAGCCCTGACCGGAGCGGCCGTTCCGCACGCCGCGGTCCACGCGGACCATCGTGAAGCAACCGCGCCGATGTTGGAATTGCAGTCACTGTCGACCGTTCCTGACGGCGATGGTCCGCCATTGGACGGGATCGACCTTAAAATCACTGCAGGGGAAATCGTCGGCGTTGCCGGCGTGGAAGGCAACGGTCAGCGCACGCTGGTGCGCGCGCTTTCAGCGCTTGCTTCCACGGCGCAAGGCAACATCACCATCGATGGTTCCGTCATGACGGAAGCGCCATTGGCCGCCCGCCGCGCCGGTGGCCTGCGCATCATCCCGTTCGAACGCAATGTCGAGGGCCTGAGCCTGACCAGCCCGTTGTGGGAAAACTGGTCTGCAAGAGAACTGCTTCAAAAACCTTTGCTTGCGTCCGTTCGTCCGTCCGAGTTCCGAAAGCGCTGCGATGTTGCCCTGCGCGCCTGGGATGTTCGCTACGCCGGTGTGGGACAGAACGCCGGGGCATTGTCTGGCGGCAACGCCCAAAAGGTCATCCTGTCACGCGAGATGGACGAAGACGCGAAACTGATCATCGCCGCTCAGCCGACGCGCGGGCTGGATATCGGCGCAACCGCATTCGTGTGGGACTCGCTGCGCAGCAAGCGTGCCGCCGGCTGTGGCATCCTGCTGATATCGTCTGACCTGGATGAACTGATGGACATTTGCGACCGCATTGTCGTCATGCTGTCCGGCCGTCTCGCCGCCACATTCGAGGCACCCTTCGACATCGCTCCCATCGGTGCTGCGATGACCGGAGCGACGCAATGACCGATCGGCTCGTTTCGCTGGCGCAGGCGCTCGTGTTCATCTCCATCGGGTTGGCGCTTTGCGCGGTGATTTTCGCGATCGCCGGATACCCGGCCGCAACCATGTTCCAGTCGATCTTCGAGGGCGCTTTTTTGCGCAACGGTGCCCTCACCCACGTGCTTCGCTGGGGCCTGCCATTGTTCATCACGGCGGTTGGCGTGGCGGTCTCGTTTCGTGCGGGCTATTACAATATCGGCGCTCAGGGTCAGTTCTACATCGGCGCGATCTGCGCTGCCTTCGTCGCTGAATGGCTGCGCGGCGCACCTGCGTCTATTGTCATACCGGCCTGTTTTCTGGCTGGCATGACCGGCGGCGCGTTGTGGGCGCTGTGGCCTGGTATTTTGCGGCTCAGATCAGGGGCCGACGAAGTCATCACCACACTGATGGGCAACTTCCTCGCCAGCATCCTTCTGATCCATGTGACGTCGGGACCGCTGAAGGACCCGTCGGGTTCGGGCCAACAGGCTTCCAGCCGGCCGATCGAGGCCGCCTATAGGATCAGCACGTCGCAAGGCCTGTCACCGACGATCATTGCCATTGCCGTGATTGTTGGCGTCGCGGTCTGGCTGCTGGTCAACCGAACGGCATTCGGTGTGTTGTCGGGGCTCGCCGGACGTAACCCAACCATGGTCACCTGGCAGGGTGCACGGATGTGGAAAATCGGCCTCGCCAGTTTCGTCGTCAGCGGCGCTTTGGCCGGCCTTGCCGGCACCATTGAACTGATGGGGCCGAACGGACGTCTGGCATCAGGTTTCCTTCCCGCACACGGGTTTACCGCCATCCTGATCGCGCTGGTTGCCAATCTCTCGATCACCGGCGCGGCCTTTGTCGCCCTGTTTTTTGGCGGATTGGCATCAGCGGCTCTTTACCTTCCGATCATCGCAGGGCTGCCCTCGGCGGCGGTCGACATGATCAACGCGGCCATTGCCCTGTTCATCACCGCCCGCTCGAAAACGCTTGATGCCTTGGCTGCGCGGCTGAAAGGACGATCATGGACGAGACGCTGATTGCAATCCTGCGGTCGGGCACGCCGCTGGTCTATGTGACGCTAGCCGGGGTTTTCGCATGGCGCGCCGGCATCTGGCATCTGGGGCTGGAGGGGCTGATGATCATCGGCGCTTGCGCCACCATTCTGGGGATCGTTGCGACCGGCTCGATCGTCCTGGCCCTTGCAATTGCGATGGTGTTGTGTGCCCTGACCTCGGTGCTTTTTTGGTTCGTCGTCGAAAAGCTCAAAGCCAACCAGATCATTGCCGGCCTCGGCTTGACGGGTCTGGGTTTGAGCGGCACGACGCTGGCGGTCGAAGCAATCTTCGGCACCCAGGCGGCCGTCTCGGCACCGTTTGGCCTGCCACGGCTCGGACCTCTGTTCGGGCCGTTCGAGTCGCTGTCGATTCTTGTGGCACTGATGCCGGTCGTGGTGTTTGCGGTCTGGTTGCTTCTGTGCCGAACACGCTTCGGCCTGAGGCTGGCGGCGACCGGTGAACATCCGTTTGCGGCCCGCAGCGTCGGTGTCAAACCCGATTGGATGCGGCTTTGGGCACTTATGATCGGTGGCATTCTCTGTGCACTCGGCGGCGCCGAACTGGCAGCTGGCAGCCTGCAGATCTTTTCGCAGAACATGACCGCCGGCCGCGGCTTCATGGCCTTCACGGCCGTGATCTTCGCCGTCGCGCATCCGGTCGGCGGCGCGTTCGCTGCCCTGTTCTTTGCGGTGGTCGGCGCTCTTGGCATCCGAGCCCAGTTGCTGTTTGGCGAAAGGGTCCCACACGACCTGCTGCTTGCCTTGCCCTACATCGTCACCGTGTTCGGCATCTGGCTGAGTGCCAAACTGCGGGGCAGCAAGACGACCTCCAGCTTCGGAGAGCTGAGAGATACGTGACCCAATGAAACCAGAAGAGAATCAGCGGCTTGACAGCCAAACCGACCAAACTGATTCAATGACCATGGTCCTATCTCAATCGCTTCTGAGCCACCGCAATTGCCAGTGCGCCAACAAGGATCAGGCCCGATAGCGCGTCCTTGGTGTTGAAATCGAGCCCCATGAGATTGAGACCGTTGGCCACCATGCCCAGAAACAGGACGCCAATCAGGGTGCCGATCACATTGGGCCGACCGCGCGGATGAATGGAAGCACCGATGAACACAGCAGCGATGGCATCGAGCAGGTAGGAGAAGCCGGCCAGCGGTGTGAACATACGCAGATTGGCCGACCCGATCACACCCCCGATCGCGCATGTCGCCCCGGCGATGATGAAGCCAAGCGCGACGTATTTGCCGACCTTGATACCGGCGATCAACGCTGCGTTTTTCTGCAGGCCGATGGCATGGATGCGCCGGCCGATGATCGACCGTTCAAGCACAATGAAATAGGCGACCAGAACCACCGCGGCGATGATGATTTCCGTCGGGATGCCGAAGACATCGCCGACCGCAAGGTCTCGATATTCAGCCGGTGCGCGGCGATGCGAGATCGGTCCGCCGCCATTGGTGAAGATGCGTTGGATCGAACTGCCGATGAAGAATGTACCAAGCGTGGCGAGGAACGGGCTGACGGAAAGCCTCACCACCAGAAAGGCGTTAAGCAGACCGACCAGAGCGCCGCCGAAGATCCCCAGAAGCACTGCGAGATACCAGACGACGTCGTATTCCTTCATGGCAACGATGGCGAAAGCCGCGCCGATGTCGAAGGCAATGCCGACCGACAAATCGATGCCGCCCATGGCCACGACGAGCGTCATGCCGAGCGCCAGGATCAGCAGGATCGATGAGCCCTCGACGATGTTGACCAGGTTGGACCCGTTGACGAAGGAGCTCGAATAAAATGCGAAGAACGCAAAGAAGGCCGCGATGATGATGAGGAAAGCGTAGCGTACGAAAATCTCTCGCACCGTAGATGAACCGGCGGGGCCCGTTGGCCGGGACGAGGTAACCGGGGCACTCATGTCTTCATCCTTCCCGACAGCGAGGCCGAGGCGACCACGATCAGAATGAGAGCGCCCTTGATGCATCCGGTCCAGAAAACGTTGACGCCGATGGACTTGAACCCGAGCGAGAGTGCCGACACCAGGACCGCTCCGAGCACGGCTCCCCACAGGGTAACGACGCGGCGTGGCGAGAAGGCCGCTCCGAGAAATGTCGCCAGCACCATCTCCAGCAGCAGGTTTTCCTCGGTGCCCGGCGTGAAGCCCGATCCGCGGGCCAGGATGAACATGGCGGTCAATCCACCCGCGAGCGAAGCAACGACGAATGACTGCGCCACAAATCGGGCCGGCGAAAGACCCGACGTTTCGGCCGCGTCGCGACTACCGCCAACGGCCTGCAGGTTCATGCCCCAGCGGGTGCGGTGCGCCGCATGATAGAACACAGCCACCAGCACGGCAGTGATTAACACGCCGACCGAAACCCCGGCGATGTCGCCGTCGCGAAGCCAGACGACAGCGGGGTGGTCCACATTGATTCGGCGGCTCGACGTGATCACTTTGACAATACCAACGACGGCAACGGAGCTTGCCAAAGTCGCAAGCAGAGGCGTCATGCCGACAACGACCACCAGAACCGCATTGGCTACACCAACCGCGAGCGCCGCGACGATTGCAAGTAGCATGGCCAGCGCGAGCGCGGTTTCGTGATTCACGATCTGGTCTGCGATGATTGCCGCAGCCAGCACCGCCGTTGCCGGAATGGACAGATCGATGCCGCCGGAGACGACATCGTCACCGCCCGCCATGACGACCACCGAGAGCCCGAGGCAAACGATGACGGTCGGAATCGCCTGGCGAAGAATCAGATCCAGCGTCGAAAGGCTGAGAAAATTTCCGGCGACAACGCTGAGATAGGCCAGCAAGACAACAAAGATGACCAGCGGCAATGACCCGATCCAGGCCCGAGGCGCACGCAACCGCCCAATCCCGCCTGCCGCCAAATTCGAATGGGGCGCGGTCATGATGACGCCTCCTGACCGCGCCCGCCCGTCGTCAGCGCCAAAAGGCTGTCGAGGGTCAGCGTATCGGCCGTCTGGTCTGCTACCACCTGACCCCGGACCATCACCACAATGCGGTCACATAGCCCCAGAAGTTCCGCGGCGTCCGACGACGATACGAGCACCGCCGCGCCCTGCCCGGCCAGATCCTCGATCAACTGGTATATTTCCACTTTGGCTCCGATATCGACGCCGACCGTCGGTTCGTCGAGAATGAAAAGGCTGGAGCCGGTCGCCAGCCAACGCGCCAGCACCACTTTCTGCTGGTTGCCTCCGCTGAGGAAGCGGGCAACGGCCTCGACGCGACGCGGCCGGATGTCCAGTTTCTCGGAAAGCTCCTCGGCCCGTTTGGTGGCTTGCGCGCGGTTCTCCAATTGCATCACGGCAACTTCTTCCAGCGATGCCAGGTTGATGTTGTCGGCCACGGTCATGTCGAGCACCAGCCCGTCGTGGCGCCGGTCACGCGGCACCAGCACGATGCCGCTTTCCACGGCATCGGAAGGTGATTTCAGCCGGGTGACGGTGCCATCGAAGGCGATCTGCCCCTGTGCGACCGGCTGGAGTCCATAGATCGCATCCGTGAGTTCCTCTCGTCCGGATCCCAGGAGGCCGGCGATCCCGACAATCTCGCCGCGCCGTACGTTCAGGTTGACTTCGCGAAACCGGCGACCGTCGGCCAGGCCGGATACCTCCAGCACCGGCTCGCCGATCTCATGCCGTTTCTCGGGGTAAAGCACGTCGATTTCGCGGCCCACCATGTGCTCGATAATCGTATCGGGCGAATCCATGTCTTTTCGATCCAGGACCGCCACATCGACGCCGTTGCGGAAGACGGTCACCCGGTCACAAAGCTCGGTAATTTCGCCGAGATAGTGAGAAATGTAGATGATGGCGATGCCGCGCTCCTTGAGCCGCCGGATCGCCGAGAACACCCGGTCGATTTCGCCGCTTGCCAGCGGTGCCGTCGGCTCGTCAAAGACAACAAGCCTTGCCTGGTCGTCGATCAACGCGCGGGCAATCTGTACCAGCTTTCGCTCGGCAATCCCCAGGTCACGGATCAGGGTCGAGCCGGCGATGTCTGCATGCAACGACTCTTTCAGGAAAGCTTCAGCCCGGTTCCGCATCGTCCGGCGATCCAGCCCGAAAGTGCCGCCGAGTTCCTGGCCCATGAACACGGATTCAGTGACTGTAAAGTGAGGAACCAGATGCAATTCCTGGTGAATGAAGCGAATGCCCGCATCATGAACCGCTTGCGGAGTGACGGTATCGTAGTCCCGGCCGGCTATCGCGACGCGGCCACTGTCACGGGCATAAACGCCGGCCAGAACCTTGATGATGGTGGATTTGCCGGCGCCGTTCTCGCCGACAAGGCCATGGATTTCTCCCGGTAAAACCGCCAGGTCCGCCGCATCGAGGGCCTGTACACCGGGAAAGGCCTTGGAGATGCCGCTCATTGCGAGGAGCGGAGCGGAAGATGTCTGTTTTTGAGCCTGCATCGCCGAGCTGTCGGATTTTGAGACAAAAACAACCGAAGAGGTGAGACTAGCACGTTTGCGCAGGCGGAAGGGGTCCCGCAGCTGTTGCGGAGCCCCTATTCATGCGCCTGAGGCGAATGCTTCAGTTCAGATCGCCGTAGCCCAGTTCCTTGTAGACGGCTTTGGCTTCCTCCGGACCATTGACCGGTTTGACGTCGACAAAGGTCTGCGGCAGCAGGGTTTCACCAGCGAAATGGCGGGCCACATTGGTGGCGGCCGTCATGCCGATCTTGCGCGGCTGTTGGGCGACATTGGCAACAAAAGGACTGTTCTCCTCGGCCATGATCTCCAGCGTTTCCGGACCGCCATCCAGTGCCGTCACCTTGATTTCGGTGCGGCCTGCCTCTTCGAGCGCCTGGACAACTCCAATCGCCGGCTGATCCCAGCAGCCGACATGGATCGCGTCGATCGTGCCCTTCGGGTGCTGGTTGAGAAGATCCAGGGTCTTCTTGCGTGCATCTTCGGGAGCATTGGCGAAGGCTTCGGCCAGTTCCGGCTGCATGATCTCGATGCCCGGGTAATCCTGCAGAACGTATTTCCACAGACCGGCCCGGATACCGCAAATGCGCAGCGCGCCTTCGAAGGCGTTGAAGATGGCAACCTTGCCCTTGCCGCCAATGGCGTCAGCCATGTACCGACCGATGGTCGTACCCATGTAATAGTTGTCGGACGTGGTGTTGTTGATGCCGTGTGGAGACAGGTGATCAACGGTGAAGACCGGAATGCCAGCGTTCTTCAGGGCCTCGAATTTGGGTTCCACTGCCCCGTCACCGAGAATGGAAATGACCGCGTCGACCTTGTTGT
The DNA here is from genome assembly GCA_965228435.1 of Hoeflea sp. Lineage (GTDB taxonomy): Bacteria > Pseudomonadota > Alphaproteobacteria > Rhizobiales > Rhizobiaceae > Hoeflea_A. Next base: position 7,851,814 of record OZ245818.1, read on the forward strand.
TCAGCAGGATATCGTGGTTGTCGGCATGGACCTGGTTGTCACGACCGCCGTCCACGGGCACCGGCTCTCCGCCAAGCTCGCGCACCCGGTCAAGCGCCCCATTGAAGGCTTCCCTGTCCCAGAAATGCTGGGTGCCGACGACCGCTACACCGATTTTCTTGCCATCCAGAGTCAGGTCAGCTGCCGGTGCGGCCGCTGTGAATGCCAGTCCAATTACCGCTGCTGCGGCGACGATTTTCGCTCTCATCACGTTCCTCCCTAAGATAACGATCGCTTATCGAAAATGATCTCTTTCTTATGGGAGGAATATCTGGTTATGTTCAGATTGTCAATCTGTTCATAATCAAAAATAGGATGCCAGTCCGTCGCGCAGCACAAGCGGGCGCGTCGGGATAGTGAAAAACAGATTGCAGAAAGACCGGGCTGACCTGGTGGTCGTCAGCGTTCAACGCAGATGGCAACCCCCTGCCCGCCGCCGATGCACAGCGAAGCGAGACCGCGTTTGGCATCACGTCGTCGCATCTCATGCAGCAGTGTAACGACGATACGGCAGCCAGACCCCGCCAGCGGGTGACCGAGCGCAATCGCCCCGCCATTAACGTTCACCTTGTCCGGATCCAGCTCCAACTCTTGTTGCACGGCCAATGCCTGTGCGGCAAACGCCTCGTTGAGTTCAAGCAGATCCAGGTCGTCAACGCTCCATCCGGCTTTCGAAAGCGCTCGCCGAGACGCAACGACAGGGCCCAGTCCCATGTCCATCGGCTCGACCCCGGCCGAGGCGTAGCTCACGATGCGGGCCATCGGCTCCCACCCACACCGCTCGACGGCCTTTTCCGATGCGACCAGCACAGCAGCCGCCCCGTCATTGACGCCGGAAGAATTTCCGGCGGTCACCGATCCATCCGGGTCGAAAACAGGAGGCAGTTTCGCCAGATCGTCGAGCGACAGTCCGGGTCGCGGATGTTCATCCCGGCCAAAAATCCCGCCATCCTCTACCATGACCGGCACGATCTCGTCGTCGAACCGACGGGCCGCGATGGCAAGTGCGGCCTTGCGGTGCGACATCAGGGCGAATTCATCCTGCCTGTCTCGGTCAATCTGGAAGCGGGTCGCCAATCTTTCGACGGTGACGCCCATGTGGACGTCATGCATCGCGTCGACAAGGCCATCAAGCAGCATCGAATCGCGCATAACGACATCGCCCATGCGATGTCCGCCACGAATGCCGTGCACGACCAGGGGTGCCTCCGTCATGCTGTCCTGGCCGCCGGCGACAACTATCTCGGCGTCCAGGCAACGAATCGCTTGAGCCGCCAGGTGGATGGACTTCTGACCGGCGCCGCACACCTTGTTGATCGTCATCGCCGGCACGGCAACCGGCACACCGGCCTGCAATGCTGCTTGCCTTGCCGGATTCTGACCAGCGCCGCCAGCCAGCACCTGACCGAGAACGATCTCGTCGATCTCCTCGGGCGCCAAGCCGGTTTCGGTAATGATCGCGGCGATCAGGCAGGCACCCAGGTTCGTCGCTGACTGCCCGGCAAGGCCACCGTTGAGGCGCGCGATCGGCGTGCGTCTGGCAGCAACGATGTAAACACCCGCTTCCATGTTCGCTCAGATCAGGTTGACGATCTCGTCGGTCACCAAGGCGCCGATGTTGGGGCGGCGATCGATCTGACCGGTGTTGACCAGAAACTCGGATTGAACGGTCAGTGCCCGCTCAAGGGTTCCGCTGTCGAACTCTCGCTTGATCTCGGCTTTGTCGAAATAGAAGTAGCCGTTGAGGATCGGCTCGACGTCCTCGGCGGTGAGATCGTCGCGGCCCATGCCGGCCTGCCATCGAAGCAGGTCATCGACGACGAGGTCGTTGCGGCTGCGCAGCAGGCTGATCGTCGGGCCGTGGAACGCGCGAACAAGACCGACGAGGCTGTCGCGATTGGCATCGATGTAGGGCTTGGTCGTCATCACCACATCCATGATACTGGGTCGGGTTCGCGGTGGCAGCTGACTGCCATCCACGACGACATGGGCGCCCTCTCGCGCCGTAAGTATGTGCCGCTGAGATGTCGCCAGCGGCACCACCGCATCGACTTCGCCGGCGATGAACGCGGCCTGTCCGTCCAGCGGTTGCATGTCCACCCGCGTAATCAGCATGTCCTTCAGTCCAGCGCCGTCGAGCACTTTGTCCAGGAAGTAGTCGAAGTTGGAATTGGCGGTCACCGCAATCTTGCCACCCTGCAGGTCGGCAAGGCTCTTGACCTGCGGCGCTGCGATGACGGTGAACAGGCCACTGGCGTCGGCGCAAATTGAGATCTCGCGGAACTGCGCTTCCTCGTTTCTGTTCATGGCGACGAGTGGCGGTACCGAACCGACGGTGATCACGTCAACTTCACCGGCCACCATTGCCTCGATGGCCGGCGGCCCGGAAGGGAATACGGTCATGTCGAGCTCAATGCCTGGTTCTTCCAGGAATCCCTGCTCCTGCGCAACCCAGTAGAGTCCGAAGGAATAAGCCGGAATGATACCGAAGCGGATCTTGAGCCCGGCCGCGCGGGCCGGCAGGACGAAGGGGGCAGCGAGGCTCGCGGCGGCGGCGCCGACGGTGCCCTTCAGCACCTCGCGCCGTGTGGTCTTGAGTGTGTCTCGTATAGTCATCTGGCCATCTCAATTGTCGTGATCGATCCGTCCGCACGGCGGCCGCGCGGATGGGTGTCGGGATCCCGGCTCCGGGATCCCCTGGCCTCTCGGTTTGTCAGTGCTCCAGCATCTGCCAGAGTTTGCGTTTGATCTCGAGGAACTCCGGCGACAGCCGCGTTTCGTTGGTGCGCGGTCTCGGAAACTCGACATTCTCGATATGCCGGATGCGTCCGGGACGTGCCGACATGACGATAATCCGGTCGGACAGAAAGATCGCCTCCTCCAGGTCATGGGTGACAAAGATCACCGTCTTCTGGGTCACCTGCCAGGTTTCCTGGAGATCGCTCTGCATACGCTCTTTCGTCTGAGCATCGAGCGCGCCAAAAGGCTCGTCCATCAACAGAACTTCGGGGTCGTTGGCATAGACGCGGCCAATATCGACACGCTTGCGCATGCCGCCTGACAGCTCTCGCGGCCAGCGGTCTTCGAAACCCTTCAGACCGACCATCTCGACCCACTTGGCTTCGATCTCGGCCTGGTCCTGGCGGCTGGCGCCGCGCAGCCGCGGGCCGTAGGAGATGTTCTTCGAGACCGTCATCCACGGAAAGACGGCATCCTGCTGGAACACCATTCCACGGCGGCGGTCGGTGCCCTTGATCTCCTCGCCGTCAAGCGTCATGGCGCCGTCGCTCGGCTGGAACAGGCCCGCCATCATTTTCAACAGGGTCGACTTTCCGCAACCGGATGTGCCGACGATGCAATTGAAGCTTCCGGACGGGAATTCCAGGTTGATGCCTTCCAGCACGGTCAACGCACCGGGGGTTCCCTTGCCGAACGTGTGGGTGAGGTTGTCTACGATGATTTCCGACATTATTCACGCGCCTCCGACCAGCTCATGAGCCGAGCCTGAATGGCCCTGAAAATGCGATCCATTGTGAACGCGCAGATCCCGATGATGACGATAATCATCATCACCTGATCGGTGAGGAAGTAGCGCCTGCCCTCCTGCAGAAGAAAGCCCAGACCGTTCGGAGCGGCGATCAACTCGGCGGCAACCAGGGTGGTCCAGGCGGCGGCGAGCGCGATGCGCAGTCCGGTAAAGATGAACGGCGTCGCGGCCGGTATGGCAACCGTGCGGAAGATCTGGAAGCGACTGGCTCCCATGGTCGCGGCGGCGTCGACATAGACCTGCGGAACATTCTTCATGCCGGCGATCACATTGACGATGCAGACGAGGAAACAGGCGATGGTGATCAGCAGCACCCGGCTGAACTCCTCGATCCCGAACCAGATGATGACAATTGGTATGTAAGCCAGCGGCGGGATCGGCCGCACGGCCTCGATCAACGGGTCGAACAGGTATTCGACAGGCTTGTACCAGCCGATCAGGCAACCGAGAATCAGCGCGCAGCCAGTGCCGATGAAGAAGCCCGTGAAAATGCGAAAAAGGCTTGCCCCGAGTGCGTCGAACAGCGCGCCCTTGGAGATGTTTACATAGAACGCATTGATGATGTGTGTGATCGGCGGCAACAGGGACGGATTGTTGTCCGGCCGATTGGTGAGCCAGATATAGGCCAGCAGGACGACCGCCACCGACAGGGCGCCCAAAACAAGGCGCCCCGACAATTTTGAGAGGATAGGTTCCATTGGTTTCTAGATTTTCTGGACGATCTGATCGGAGACCAGGGCGTCGATATCCGGCATGCCGCCGATGCGGTCGTTTGCCACCAGGAATTCGGACTGCACCGTCAGCGCCTTGTTCAAAAGGCCCCTGGCGTAGACATCCTTGATTTCCTCGGTGTTGAAATAGAAGTAGCCGTTGAGGATCGGATCGACATCGGCCACCGTTACGCCGGCACGGCCCATGCCGTCCTGCCAGGCCACCATGCGTTCCATGACTGCCTGGTTGTCGTCGCGCAACATGCCAATTGCCTTGTCGTGGAAGGCTCCGACGACCTGGGTCAGGGCATCTTCGTTGGCATCCATAAATTGCTGCGTCGTCATCAGGACATCCATGATGCTCGGACGCTGTTCGATCGGCAATTGTGCGCCATCGACAACCATGGAAGCGTCCGGTTTTGCATCGAAGATTAGCTTCTTCGAGGTTGCAAGCGGAACTGTTGCATCGACCGCGCCGGCGATCAATGCCGCCTGCCCGTCGATTGGCTCCATGTTGACGCGCGTGATCGGCATATCCTTCAGGCCGTTCACTTCAAGCGCCACGTCAAGGAAGAAGTCGAAGTTCGATCCGGACGTCACGGCAATCTTGCGCCCTTCCAGATCGGCAAGCGTCTTCACATCCGGCAAGCCGATAATCGTGAACAGTCCACTGGCGTCGCCGCAGATCGAGATTTCGCGGAAGTCGGCAACCTTGCGGAACATCGCGGCCAGTGGCGGCACCGAACCGACGGTGATGACATCGACGGAGCCGCCTACCATTGCTTCGATGGCTGGCGGACCTGATGGGAATACGCTGAATTCCATGTCGACACCCGGGGCAAACCCCTGATCCTGGACAAGCCAGTACATGCCGAAAGAGTAAGCCGGGATGATGCCGACCCGGATTTTTTCATTGGCCGCATGGGCTTTGCCTATGAAAAAACTCGGAGCTGCAAGTCCGGTTGCGGCCGAGCCCACTGCCCCCTTCAGCACGGTGCGGCGTGTCACTGTCTTGGTCTTGGTTTCCGTCATTGAGACTTCCTCCCTGGTCTAGTCTAACGGTAAGAGCAGACTATTTCTACATATGACCAGAAATAATTTACTCCAATTCGACTTCCATGCTCTTCCTTGAGTGAAAAAGTGACGTGGAAGACTGGGCAGGAACCGGTACCTTCAGCCCATTGACCGGTTGCTGCCAATTTTTGCCGTCGCCTCCTGCGATGACTTCTTTGCAACAGGTAAGTCGCGTTTGTGCGCGGCCAGTTACAATTGCCATCATAGCTAGGGCCGTGTCATAATGACAAATAATGTTTTGCCACGTTGCGATAAAAATCTTTTATTGCAAGAAGGGCGATTGTCGCGGGGCGCACAATGGATCTCAAACACCTTCGCTATTTCATCGCCGTTGCCGACCACAACTCGATCACCAAGGCGGCTGAAGCCATCAATCTGACCCAACCCGCGGTCACGATCGGAATTCGTGAGCTGGAAAAGGAAGTCGGCGTTCCGTTGTTCGATCGGCTGCCCAGGGGGATGCGGCTGAACCGTTTCGGCGAAGCCCTCTATCGGCATGCACAGGTCGTGTTTTTGCAGATGGAAAACGCGGCCGACGAGATCGCTCACCTCAGAGACCGTCCAACCACCGAGGTCCGCATCGGCGCGGGGCCAATCTGGTTGCGCGAATACCTGTCGCCTATCATCGCCGAAATGTCGCGCCGTTATCCGGAGGTCGAATTCGTCATCAGAAGCGGTTTCGATCACCAGATGCTGAGCATGTTGCGGAAAGGTGAAATCGACTTTGCCCTCTCCGAGATCGCCATCGTCGAGGACGGCGATGACGACATGGTCACCACTGCCTTCTTCAAATCTGAATATCGCATCGTCTGTTCGAAATCGCACCCGCTGGCGGCATCCGGACCCATCTGGCTCGATGCGACAATAGCCTATCCCTGGGCAGTTGCTGACCAGGCGGAGTTTGCCCAAACGCGCCTGAGCGGCCTTTTCAGCGCGCACAACCTGCCCCAACCCACCATCGCCGTTCGATCGAGCTCGCTCGATTTCATCTACCATTATCTCGTCAACACCGACGCGCTGAGCTTTGTCGCAGGCATGTCCGATGCACGTCTGGACCAACGGATGCTGGTCCCGCTCGATGTCGAATTGCAATGGCCGGAACTGAAGACCGGCGTCATCCGTCGCAAAAACGACTGGATATCGTCCGTCGCGGAAGAGGTAATTTCAGAGATCCAACGCGTCTATGGCAGCCATGCGGGAACCATTGAATCCGTGCGCTAAAGGGTCCGATTTCCGAGAAGGAATGCGCGCTGCGAAACAAACCTGATCTCGCCCCTGAACAAAGGAAGTCACGAATCCTGGCCTTGAATTTCTGATTATTACCAGATATTGTCCGAGACCGTTCCAGCCCTTCCGTATCGGAGACGGCATGCAATTTTGGGGCTGGTCACCGATCCGGAGTGCCTGAAGTGAACGTCATCCTCATTCTCGTTGACAGCCTGAACAAGGACTGCCTGTCGATCTACAATCCCAAGACCGAGTGCCGGACCCCGGCCCTGCAGGCTTTTGCCGACAAGTCCTTTGTGTTTGACAACCATTTCATTGCCAGCCTGCCTTGCATGCCGGCGCGCCGCGAGATTTTCGCCGGCCGCAAAGAGTTCATGTGGCGGCCGTGGGGTCCGTTGGAAGTTTTCGATCCCCGCCTGCCGCGCATCGTCCAGGATGCTGGACACAATACGGCGATCGTCACCGACCACTATCACTACTGGGAAGAGACAGCGAACGGCTACATCCAGGGCTTCATGTCGGCAAAGTTCATCCGCGGGCATGAGTCGGACTACGACAAGTTGCGCAGCAAGGGCCCGGTGCCCAAATGGGTCGACAAGATGTGCGAATTCCGGTCACCGGAGCACATGTACCAGTATTACGAAAACGTCAAAGATTTCAAAGGGGAAGAGGATTTTTTCCCGGCCAAGACCTTCTCCGCCGCGGCACAGTGGCTGGAAGACTATGCCGATCGCGGACCATTCTTTCTGCAGATCGAAAGCTTCGATGTGCATGAACCGTTTCACGTGCCGGAGCCCTATGCCTCCATGTATACCGACAGCGGCAGCGCCGACGAATTCAACATCTGGCCGCCTTACCAGATGTATGACGACCTGGCGGCATTCATGGAGCAGACCTCCCCGGAGGAACTGGCTTTCCTTCGCTCGCAATACATGGGCAAGACCACCATGGTGGACCGCTGGCTCGGCACCTTGTTCGAGAAGCTCGATGCATTGTCCCTTTGGGACGACACGGTCGTCATTTTCACGACCGACCATGGCCATGACCTCGGCGAACGCGGCGTGTTCGGCAAGCAGTACCCGCACTATGACAGCCATGCGAACATTCCGATGATTGTCTGGCATCCCGATCACGAAGGCGGCAAACGGGTTGCCGGCCTGACCCAGACTGTCGATATCTTCGCCAGCGTCATCGAGGCGGCGGGTGGCGATCTTCCCGAAGAAAACCGGCACAGTGTCAGCTTCCTGCCGCTGATCAAGTCGACCGATGACAAAACGCACGGCGCCATTCTCTACGGCACGTTTGGCCAGGGCGTGTGCGTGACGGACGGCGACTGGACACTGTTTCGCTCGCCGATCGAGGGCAAGCCTCTCTACAACTACTCGACCATGATTGCCCGGCCGCTGATCGTCGACAACCCGGTCGACGGGCGCGTGGGTGCTGCACCAGCACGCCCGGTGGATCAGCAGGAATTCGACCCGACGATCCCCTACCCTCTTTGGAAAATGCCGATCACCATCGACCCGCGCACCCATGAACATTTTCTGTTCAACCGGTCAGAAGACCCGGGACAAACACGCAATCTGTGGGAGTCGGAACCGCAACAGCGCGACCGCATGCTGGCGCTTATGCGCGCCCTGCTTGAACAGGAGGGCTATCCGCCCGAGCAGTTGGAGCGCTTGGGCCTGACCGACATCGATCCGGCGCCTGGCGTGAACTGACATGCAGCAGGCCTATTCGACCGATGGCGACATCCTGTGGCGGCCATCCGCGACCGACATGGAGCAATCGGCGCTGGCGCGCTTTGCCCGCAAGAGCGGCTATCTCGTCAGCGACTACCCGGCGCTGCATGCCTGGTCGACCAGCGACCCCGGAGCATTCTGGAGCGCCTTATGGGACTTTGCCGACATCATCGGAGACAAGGGCGGCGTCCCGTTTGAGCCCGATGCCGACGCATGGATGACAGGCGCGCGCTTCTTTCCGGAAGCCAGGCTCAATCTGGCGGAAAACCTGTTGCGCGGCGCGGCTTCCGATCCGGTCGTTCATGCGGTCAGCGAAACCGGCGCCGCTGGCTCGATTACCCGCGATGAATTGCGTGGCCGAGTGGCACGGGCAGCCGATGGCTTGCGCGGTGCCGGAGTTCGTCCGGGGGACCGTGTCGCCGGTGTCCTGCCGAATACGCCGGAAGCGCTTGTGGCTCTTCTGGCCACGCTTGCCATCGGTGGCGTCTGGACCTCCTGCTCTCCGGACTTCGGCACGGCGGCGATCGTCGACCGTCTGGGCCAGGTAGCGCCGAAGGTCCTCTTTGCTGCGCCGATCTACCGTTATGGCGGCCGAACGCACGACATCTCGCAACGTCTGACAGATGTTCTGGACGGGATGGACAGCGTCGAGATGCTGGTGCTCAGCGGTGCCGAATGCACGGTGGCCGTGCCGGAAAGGGTGACGACCGTCTTGCAGGAAGACTTCGGCAATCCGTCAACGCTTCGCTTTGAACGCCTGCCCTTCGATCAACCGGCTTACATTCTATACACGTCCGGAACCACCGGAGCTCCCAAGGCCATCGTGCACCGGGCCGGCGGCGTCTTGCTGCAGCACGTGAAGGAACACATGCTGCACGGCGACGTTCGGCCCGGTGACACGGTGATCTGGTACACCAACACCGCCTGGATGATGTATCACTGGATGATCTCGGCTCTGGGATGCGGCGCCGCGGTGGTGCTTTACGACGGCGCACCAATCCTGAAGACTGAGCATGGGCTCGACCCTTCGCCGTTGTGGAAGCTTGCAGATGATCTCGACGTCACGCATCTCGGAGTAAGCCCGAAGTACCTGGCAACACTTGCGGCCGAGAACTACCGCCCCCGAGAACAGCACGACCTCGGTGCCCTGCGGGCTCTGCTTGCCTGCGGCGCTCCCACCCTCCCCCACCAGTTCGACTGGATCTACAACGCGATCAAGCCGGACATGATGTTTGCGTCGATCAGCGGCGGCACGGAGATCCTGGGCAGTTTTCTGATCGGCTCGCCCATTCATGCTGTGCGCCGGGGTCAATTGACCGTGCCGGCACTCGGTCACGCGGTTGCGGTGCTCGACGACCGCGGCATCCCGGTGGTCGGCCGTCGCGGCGACCTGGTCTGCACCGAGCCGTTTCCGTCCATGCCGCTGACTTTCTGGGGCGATGGCGGCGACGCCCGTTACCGCGCCACCTATTTTGGAGACCGGCAGGAAATCTGGACCCATGGCGATATTGCCGAACTGGTGCCGACCGGCGGTGGGTTCGTCCATGGTCGGTCGGACAGCACCTTGAAACCGGGCGGCGTTCGAATCGGGATCTCGGAAATCTATGCCGCCTGCGAGACCTTTCCGGAAATCGACGACTTTGTCGTTTTTGGCGCCGTCCACGATGGCGACGAGGAGGTCGTGCTCTGCCTCAAACCGTGCGCCAGTACAAAGATCAATGATGAGTTGGTTGGCCGAATCCGCGGGAAAATTCGCACGGAAGCATCGCCGCGGCATGTGCCTGCGCGTGTCCATGTGGTCTCCGAAATCCCCTATACGATCAACGGCAAGCGGGTGGAAAGCGCAGCGCGCACAGCAGCAGCCGGCGGCGATATCAAAAACCTCTCGTCGCTGGCGAACCCCGCCTGCATCGACGAGTACCGCCATCTCGACCGGGAGGCGGCGCTGTGAGCCGGCAATGGTCTTCCGCTGCCATAACCGGCATTGGCGAGCTCAAACCGCAACGTCGTACAGACGGCGTCACCACGATGGAATTGCTGGCCAGGGTCTCGCGGCTCGCGGCACTTGATGCCGGCGTCGAGCCCGGAGAGATCGACGGTCTGCTTGTCGGACCGCAGGTGGGTGAGACGCCGCAGCACGTGCCCGCGACGGTCGCGGAGTATCTCGGCTTGCAGCCGACGATGTCGAATGTCGTCGACCTCGGCGGCGCCTCCGGGCCGGGCATGATCTGGCGGGCCATAGCGGCAATCGAGGCCGGAATGTGCGAGACGGTCCTTTGCGTGCTGGGCAATCACCGCAATCCGGAGGCCCCGCGCTCCCCCAACCGCAATCCGATCCGCGAGTTTGACGTTCCCTTTGGCGCATCGGGTGCCAATTTGTCATACGCGCTGCTCATGCAGGCGCACATGGCGGCCTACAATTGTCCCCCAGAAGACTACGCGTTGGTCGCCGCCGGTGCCCGGGCCAATGCGCAGCTCAATCCGATGGCGATCTTCCACGGCCAGCCGGCGAGCGTCGAGGAGGTGCTTGCCTCGCCCATGGTCACGTCACCGCTGCATCTGTTCGAAATCGTCATGCCGGTTGCCGGCGGCGAAGCCGTGATCGTGACAACTGACAAACGGTCTTCCCGGAGCCCCCACAAGCCCGTGCGTCTTCTGGGCGCCGGAGAAAAAATCACCCACCGCGCCGTGAGCCAGGCGCCGAGCCTCACATCCGGACCCTTGAAGCCGTCCATGGAGCGGGCGTTCGCTCAGGCCGGCATGCAGGCCAAAGACATGCGCTTTCTGTCGCTCTACGACTGCTACACGATCATGGTCGCAACGACGATCGAAGATGCCGGGTTGTGTGCACCGGGCGAGTTCGGCGCTTTCCTGCGCGATTCAGGCACCGGACCGGAAGCCCTTTATCCCCTCAACACCCATGGTGGTCAGCTCGGCTTCGGACAGCCGGATCTCGCCGGCGGAATGACCCATGTCGTCGAGGCCGTCCGTCAACTGCGCGGCGAAGCCGAGGGCCGGCAAATCGCCGACGCCACCAGCGCCCTGGTCACGGGCAACGGTGCGACGATGAGCGAGGCGGTCGCGCTCGTATTGGGAGCGGAAGCATGAGCAATCTCGCCGAGCTGAAAGTGCCGGGACCGACCATGGTGCCGCTGACCGAGCCGTTCTGGGATTCAGCGTCCCAGGGCCGGCTGCTGATCCAGCGTTGCCAGAACTGCGGGGCCGCAGTGTTTTATCCGCGCGGCATCTGTCCGAAATGCTGGTCTGAGAAACTTGAATGGGAGCAGGCAAGCGGCCGGGGCAGGCTCAAATCATTTTCCGAGGTGCACAAGCCCGGCCATCCGGGATGGCAACCCGCCGCGCCTTACATCGTCGGACTGGTGACGCTGGAGGAAGGGCCTGTCATGCTGAGCCTGATTTTGCCCGGCGAGCGGCCAGTCACGGTTGGCGATGCGCTTGCTCTCGAACCAACCATCATCGGCGGAAGAAGGCTGCCTGTTTTTCGACCGCAGAACGACCAAACGGAGGAAACGATATGAGCGACGCCAAACCGGACGGATGGGCCGGCACGATCAAGGGAAAGCCGCAGGCAGGCCAGGTAGCGGAGCGCAGCCGCACCACTTCCATGAAGGACATCGAGTCCTTCACCGAGATGACCGGCGACCGCAACCCCCTGCACTACGACCGGGAGCTCGCCGAAAAGTCGCCGTTCGGCAAACTTATCGTCCAGGGTGGCGTCACCTCGGGCATTCTCAACGCGCTCGTTGCCGAAGACCTCCCGGGCCCCGGCACGGTTTTCCTGGGTGTCGAATGGAAATTCGTCAAGGCCGTCGGCGTCGACGAAACCATCACCGGGCGGGTCGAAGTGGAGACGGTGCGCGATGACAAGCCGATCTGTACCATCAAGACGGAAGTTCTCAATGGGGATGGCGAGGTCTGCCTGACCGGAACCGCCACCACCTATACGATGCCGCTGGTTGGGATTTAGAGCCTTTCCAGGTAATGAGGAGACTGCTTAACCGGAAAAAGGTATGTCGGCTTGGCCGAGGATGACGCAAACCGCTGGTTCTATCTCGGGCTGACCTGCGTCGCTTTGGTGTTGTCGTTGACGACGTGGTTCTCGGCCACCGCGGTGATCCCCGAATTGACCGTCCGCTGGGCTCTTACCAGTTCGGAAGCCGCGTGGCTGACCAATGGTGTGCAGGCCGGCTTCGTGGTCGGCGCATTGACCGCCAGCGCGTTGTCGCTCGCGGATATCTGGCGCATGCAATACCTGATGGCGGGCGCCGCATTGCTCGGCGCCATCGCCAATGCAGCGCTGCTTTTCGAACCCGATGCCTCGGGTGCCATCGTGGCCCGCTTCGTAACAGGCGTTTCCCTTGCCGGTGTCTACCCGCCGGCGATGAAATTCATGGCCACCTGGTTCGTCAGGGGCCGCGGCCTGGCTCTCGGTCTGCTGGTCGGGTCGCTCACGCTGGGTTCTGCGATGCCGCATCTGGTCCGCGCCATGGGTGCTGGAGTGGAGCGGAGCAGCGTCGTCACCATCACCTCCCTCGCCAGCGTTGCAGCAGCGGTCATCTTCTGGTTTCTGCGCGACGGGCCGCATGCCTTCGCCCGCACCCGTGTCGACATTCGGCAGATCGGCAGCATTCTGCGCAACCGCCCGGTGATGCTCGCCAACACTGGCTATTTCGGCCACATGTGGGAACTCTATGCCATGTGGGGCTGGTTTCTGGCTTATGCCAACGCCTCCTTCGAGACGGGTAACGCCGTATTTGGCAGCAACGCTTCCCTGCTGACCTTCGCAGTGGTGGCGATCGGAATGCCCGGTTGCATCCTCGGCGGCTATTTATCCGACCGGATCGGGCGCTGCTACACGACCGCGCTGATGATGACGATATCGGGCCTCTGCGCGGTCGCCATCGGGTTCACGTTCGACGGCCCCGGCTGGCTTTTTGCGACCGTTGCTCTGTTGTGGGGACTGACCGTCGTGGCCGACTCGGCCCAGTTTTCAACAGCCGTGACCGAGTTGTCACCGCAGAACCAGGTCGGATCGGCTTTGGCGCTGCAGATGGGCGTCGGCTTTGCCATTACCATACTCGTCATCTGGCTGACCCCACTGGTTGTTGATGCGCTTGGGGGCTGGCGTTGGGGCTTCGTCATGCTTGCGCCGGGACCGCTGGTCGGGGTATGTGCAATTCTGGTGCTTCGCAGAATGCCGGAAGCATCGGCGATGGCGGGCGGCCTCAGATAGTGATCGTCTGCCGCATCTCGGTTGTTGGCAGAAAGGACTTCGTTTGGCGCAGAGCGGTAAATCCGACGACGTATCGCTGGCCACCGGTAGGCCTCGCGGACGACCGCGCTACGATGAGGCAGACGCCGGTGCCGCGCAAAAATTCCGCAAGCTTGCGGAAACGATCAAGCTTGACCGACGCGATTCCTCGCCGCTCTGGGTGCAGTTGAAACGCCAGATCGAGGACGCGATTCTGGCAGGTACCCTGCCGGACGATTCCCGCCTGCCCTCCGAACAGGCCATGTGCGAGATGTTCGACCTGTCTCGGCCGGTCATCCGGTCGGCCCTCGCCGCGCTCACGGCCGAAGGACGGGTGATAAAGCAGGCGCGGCGCGGCATGTTCGTAGCACCGCAATCGACGGAAGTCCGGTTCATGACGTCGACACTCGGCGTTTTCGATGACCTTTCGGCTCGCGGCTACAAGGTCACCGTCAAAACGTTCGACTACGGACTGTATCCGGCGAACGAGCACGAACGCCGTGTGTTCAATCTGCCAGACGGGTTCGAAGTCATTCGCGCGCGCCGCGTCTACATGGCCGACGGGAAGCCGCTGACCCACACCGACATTTCACTGCCGGCGCACCGACTGCCGGGAATGGAACAGTTGGATATGGAAAACCGCTCGATCTTTGAAACGATCCGCGAACGCTACGGCCTCACTGTCATTCGAGCCGACAGATGGCTGACGACCGGGCTGGCGCCAGCGGACGTCGCAGAGCGGATGGGTATTGCAGAGGGAAAACCGATGATCAAGATCGACTCAATCGCCTACGATCACGACGGCAATGCCCTGGAGTCCTATCACGCTTTCTACGACGCCTCGGTCGCGCCCATTCACATCTCCGCCGAATAGCATGAGATCCAAATGACGCTTATGGCGTTCAGTGATTATTTCTGAGCATAACCAGATTGACAACGGCTTTTCAATACCTTAAATTTCTGGTAACAACCAGATAAACAGCAGTCTAGGGAATGTCCTGACCGTCCCGCTCACCCCTGCGGGCCGCGATGAACAACAGGAATTATGACATCAGACAAGGATGATCTGGCAGTCCGAACGGCGATCGTCGAACATTGTCTGACCATGAACCGACTGGGCATCAACCAGGGCAATTCAGGCAATATCAGTGTCCGGCACGGGGACGGCCTGCTGATCACCCCGACCAGCTTGCCCTACGATCAGATGTCGCCCGAAGACATCGTCTATCTCGCCACCGACGGCACGCCTGATGGTATACGTGAGCGCTCGAGCGAATGGCGTTTTCACTGCGATATCATGCGCCTTCGGCCCGAGGTCAAAGCGATTGTCCACGCACATCCGATGTACTGCACGACAATGGCGATCATGGAACGCGACATTCCCGCGATCCACTACATGATTGCCGTCGCTGGTGGGCCCAACATTCGCTGCGCTCCCTATGCGATCTATGGCTCTGAAGAGCTGTCCAATCATGCCGTGGCCGCGCTTGAAGGTCGCAAGGCCTGCCTTCTGGCCCATCACGGCATGATCGCGGTGGGATCGTCACTGGATCATGCCATGTGGCTGACCGTGGAAGTGGAGACGCTGGCGCGACAGTATCACGGCTGCCTGCAGATCGGGGAGCCTCCCCTGCTCTCCGACCGCCAGATCGAAGACGTTATGGCAAAGATGGATGGCTACGGCCATCGCGACTGATCTATTCGGCTGGCAATAGCAATTCGCTTTTGCATCTGACCGAATCGAGGAGGAGATTTAGTGACAACGTTTGACTTCAGCGCAATCGGATTTTCAGTTCTTGATGTTCTCGGCCGCTACGCGTCCGAGATGCCACCCCCCGGCGGCGCCACGTTCATCGAGCAAATCCGCATGACGGTCGCTGGCACCGCCGCGGCAACCGCTGTCGATTGCGCCATCCTCGGATTGAATGGCCGGATCGTCGCCCGTGTCGGCCACGACGACATGGGCGATTTCATGGTTTCGAAAATGCAGCAGTTCGGCCTCAACACCGATCTGGTGCAGCGCGACGATGAAAGGCAGACGGCATGCAGCATGCTGCCAATTCTGCCCAATGGAGCGCGAGCTGCCTTTTTCGTTCCGGGTGCGACCGAAACATTCACAATCAGCCCGGACGACATGGATGCAGTGCTCGACGCGCGGATCATTCACCTTGGCGGGACTGGTTTGCTGACGGCCTTCGACGGCGAGCCGTCGCTGGACCTGCTGAAACGGGCAAAAGCGCTGGGGCGCACGACAGCATTCGACCTGATCCTTGCCAACGCCGAAACCGCGGCGCTGGTTGAACCGCTGCTCCCCTATATCGACTATTTCGTTCCGTCGATCGAGGAGGCCTCAAACATGGCCGGCGTCAGGGACCCAGCCGAAGTGGCACGCTGGTTCAAGCAGCGCGGTGTGGGCAACGTGCTTCTGACGCTCGAAGGCGACGGCGTTTTCGTCGATCCTTCCGAGGGAGAGCCGTTCCGGCTGCCGTCCCACAAGATCGATGTTGTCGACACGACCGGGTGTGGCGACAGCTTTACTGCTGGCGTCATTGTTGGCGTTGCCAAAGGCTGGGACCTGCGAAAAACCGCTGGTTTCGCCAACGCCGTCGCGGCGAAAGTCGCAATGGGCCTTGGCTCGGACGGCAAGCTGACCTCGCTGGAAGATACGCTGGAGGCCATGGATAGCTGGCCCCTGAGAGACTGACCGAAGGACCACCACCAATGAGCGATTTGAGCGGAAAAACCGCATTTGTCACCGGGGCGAGCCGCGGTATTGGCGAGGCACTGGCGGTCGGCCTTGCCGAACATGGCGCAGACCTCGTGATCAACGACCTGGAGCGTGAAGACGAAGCACTGCAGGGCACCAGGGAGAAGATCGAGGCCCTGGGACGCAAGTGCTGGACCTACCATCTGGACGTAACGTCGAAGCCGCAGATCGAGGCGGTTGTTGCCGACACGCTGCAGACTACCGGGACCATCGACATTCTCGTCAACAATGCGGGCATTCTCGTCCCGAAGCTTCTGGAAGATGTCGACGAGTCACTCTGGGACGCGCATATGGACGTGAACGCCAAGGGCGTGCTGCTCATGACCCAAGCCGTCCTGCCACATATGCGCGGCAAGAAATCCGGCCGCATCATCAATATCGCGTCGCTCGCCGGACGCCAGGGTGTGCCGACCCAGGGCCACTACGCGGCGACCAAAGGAGTGGTGATCACCCTCACCCGGGTTTTTGCCCAGGAAGTCGGTGCTGACGGCGTCACCGTCAACGCGATTTGTCCAGGCATCATCCTGACGGAAATGGGCAAGAACAACCTCGGCAGCGAGGAAGCGATCCAGCATTGGACGGACAACACCTCGCTGAAACGGCTCGGAGACCCGAACGACATCATCGGGCCGGCCGTATTCTTCGCCTCCGATCTATCGGATTTCGTCACCGGACAGGCGCTCAATGTCTGCGGCGGCCTCTACTTCCACTAGGAGCAGCTCATGGAACAGGTTGCCATCATTGGCGCCGGACCCGGCGGCATTGCTGTAGCGCGCGAACTGAAGCGCCGGGGATTTGCGCCGACGATTTTCGAAATGCACGACTCGGCCGGCGGGCAATGGAACAATGCCAGCAAAAACAGCGGCGTCTGGCCGAAGATGCGCACCAATACCTACTTGGAAGCGACGCGGTTTTCTGAGGACGAGTATCCCGAGGGCACTGCACTCTTTCCCCGTAACACCGAAGTGCTTGCGCATTTTCAAGACTATGCCTATCGTCACGGCGTGCTTGACAACGCACGTTTCAATACCGAACTCGTCCGGTTGGAACGAACAGATGGTGGCTATCGGCTGACGCTGCGAAGCGGCGAAAAGGATGAGGTCCTGACCTTCCCGAAGGTTGTGGTTGCGACCGGTCGCTACAACAAACCGACCATTCCGCCCATACCCGGCATCGAGAGCTTCACCGGCGAACTTGGTGTAAGCCACTGTTTTCATTACAAGGACCCGGAGCTTTACCGGGGCAAACATGTCGTGGTCGCCGGCGGCTCCATCTCGGCTTTGGAGATCGCGTCGGATCTGGCAATGCTGGGAGCTGCCTCGGTTCACCTGTCGCAGCGGCGTCAGCGTTATGTGGTGCCGAAAATGTCGAGCGGCACGCCGATCGAATACTTCGCCTTTACCTACGGCGGCGCGGAAACGCTTCACAGCGGGAACCAGCAGGCCATGGACGACATGCAGCGTGCCTTTCTGATGACCTACGCCGGTAATCCGGCGCGCTATGGCGCTCCCGCTCCGCATTCGGATCTGAAAAAGGCCGGCGCCACCGGGTCGCAGCACTACCTGAATCTGGTCGCCGAAGACCGGCTGGTGCCGGTGCCCTGGTTTCGCGAAGTATCCGGACGGACGATCACCTTCACGGATGGTCGGCAGATCGAGGCCGATGCCATTCTGGCTGGTACCGGTTTCGACCTTCACCTGCCGTTTCTGTCGGACGATATCAGCAGAACCGTTCAAAACGACCGCAAGGGGCTGCAACTTGCGGAGTTTACCTTCCATCCGGACCTGCCGGGCCTGGCCTTTGTCGGCCTGTGGGCTCAGCAGGGATCGTATCCCGTGCCCTTGGAACAGCAGGCACGCTATATCGCGTATACCTGGGGTAACGTCATTCCGGCGCCAAGCGACAGGGAATTGCGAGAGGCGCTGCAGGCGTGCGCCGATGAGGACCATCACGGCGATTACCAAAACCAGAATGCCATGGCGTTGCGTTTTGCCCGGCTCTGCGGGACCGATCCCGCAAACCTTGATGATCCGGAATTGCTGGCAAAGATCCGCAAAAGCGCGACAACCGGCATCCTTTACCGGCTGACCGGACCGGATGCGTTGCCTGATGGCATCGAACGGTTCCTGCGCCAGTACGAGAAATACGCGCCGCCGCAGGACCAGTGAACCGCACCCATCGTCTCTTGTCGGCGTTTACGAATTGAGAGCTGCGGCCGCCGCTTCACTTGCGGCGATGTGCTCGTGTGCGTCCGGCTGGGTCTGAACCAGCAGCAGGAACAGGAGATCGGTCAGGGTCAGTTGTGCGTCGCGCGCGGTGATCGCTGAACTGCGCACTTTTTCTTCGTCAGCCACGGTAAACAGCCGGATGTCAGCAATGGCATGGAGAGGGTTTTTGGCCACCCGGGCCGCCGCCACGACCTTCGCGCCACGCTCTTTGGCAAACTGGGCAATCTTGACGGTTTCCGCGCTGGCTCCCGAGTGGGAGAGCGCGAACAAGACGTCGCCGGTGCCGAGCGTCGACGCGTTTGCCATCTGGATGTGAACGTCACCGTCATACTGAACGTTGTGCCCGAGTTTCTGCAGCTTGTAGGAAAAGTCGCGGGCCACCAGCGACGAGGCGCCTACGCCAATCAGGTTGATGCGTTGTGCCGTCGTCAAGAGTTCGAGCGCCTGATGGATGTCCTGTTCCCGGTTGACCTGCAGGGTCTGCTGAATGGACATGAGCTTGCTGCCGACCAGTTTCTTCAGAACAACAGGATAATCATCTCCCGCCTGGATGGTGCCATGGATCAGCCCGTCCGGGATCTCCTGCCTGCGCGCCCTTGCCTCGCTCACCGCCAGCTTCAGGTCAGAATAGCCTGAAAACCCGAGTTTCTGGCTGAATTTCACGATGCTGGATTGGCTGGTGCCGGTTTCGGTGGCCAGCGCCGCCGATGACAGGCGCAGAACCTGCTCCGGCCGTTCGACGATGTATTGGCCGATCTGACGGTCGCCCGGCGACATGGTGTCGAGAGTGGCCTCGATCTTCACGAGAACGGACATGTGGGTCTCCCGGCCTGTTTCTGCGACCGCCTCATCGCAGAGTACAACCAGCATGAATGTCATGCCGGCATTGTCAATGCTGTGGAATATTCTATCTCACAACTTCGGAACATATAGAATATTTCATTCAATCGCCCTAAGATGCACGGTATGAGCGACACGACCCTGGAAGTCTCGGCCAATGCCGGTCATCGTGACCTGAAAATCCTCGAGGAACGGCTTACGGCCTTCAACGAGGGCGATGTCGGACCATCGGACAAAACCGCCCTTGCGGTTTTCGTCCGCGATCCGTCCGGCAACCTGATCGGCGGTGTTTCCGGTTATACGGCCTGGGGTTGGCTTTACATCCAATGGCTGTGGGTCGATGAGCGGCGGCGAGGCAAAAGAATGGCTGGCCGGATGCTGGATGCTGCCGAGGCCGAAGCCGCCAACCGAGGTTGCCACGGTGCGCTCATCGACACGTTCAGCCCGGCTGCCGCCAAGGCCTACGAACGGCAAGGATACAAGCCATTCGGCATCCTGCCTGACTTTCCGATTGGCCGCAGCCGCATATATCTGCAGAAAGCCCTGCCGCAAAGCTGACGGGACTGCCAGAACCTTCACAGATCGGCCAACCGGCCACCGAGCATGGGCTCTGGCACGCCTGTGGTGCTCGGAAAGCTGATCGGAAGACCGCGCTGCACTCGAACTGCCAGGAAGGCGAAACACTGCGCTTCGATCGCATCGCCGCTCCAGCCCACACTTTCCGCCGGCACGACCTCAACACCGGCACGTGGGCCGAGCATCGTCATGATCGTCGGGTTGTGGCGGCCGCCGCCGCAGACGATCAGCCGTTGTGGCCGTTTCGGCAACAGATCAAGCGCTTTGCCAACGGCGGAAGCGGTGAAGGCTGCGAGCAGAGCCGCGCCATCTTCCGTGTCCATTCCGTCGGCCATGGAGGCGCTGAAGTCGAAACGGTCCAGCGACTTCGGATAGGGTGCGGCGAGATAGGGATGCTCCAGCAATTCCGCCAACCGCCCTTCATTGACCGTGCCGGCGCCCGACAGTTTGCCTTCGCTGTCCATTTCACCGAGCCCACGGGCCTTGACGAAATCGTTGAGCGGCGCGTTGGCCGGCCCCGTGTCGAAAGCGATCACCTGCTCACCGCCATCCCACCAGGTGATATTGGCAACGCCGCCGAGATTGAGAACGGCCGTTTCGCCCCTGGTCCCAATCTTGCGCAACAGGGCAGCGTGGTAGGCGGCCGAAAGCGGCGCCCCCTGCCCTCCGGCACGCATATCCGCTGATCTGAAGTCATAGGCAACGGATGTTTCGAGGATCGATCGCATCAACTCGCCATCGGCGAGCTGCCGGGTTGCGCCGATCCGATCCTTTTGCGGCGCGCGATGCAGAACCGTCTGGCCGTGAAAACCAACAACACCGATATCGGCCATGGTCAGCCCGTACCCTTCAACCAGGTCCTTCACCGCCGCCGATTGGGCACGGGTCAGCACCTCCTCGGCTTCCCGGAAGATCGCCGGTTCAGGGCCTGAAAAATTCCACACCCGTGCGGCTTCGACCGTGCGCTCGAGCAGCGTGCGCGTCGACTGGGGATACGGTGCCAGGGTGTAGGTTCCATAATCATCGACCGTCTCGCCGTCGGTCTTGATCAACGCGACGTCGATGTTGCCGTCGAGCACGGTTCCGGTCATCAGGCCAACGGCCCAGATTGGCTGCATGTTCGTTCTCCAGCGGTTCAGGTGTCTTGGGTAGTCTCGGTGCGTGCGCGGTGATCGGCGCCATAGTCCTGCCAGTGGGCGGGTGGCGGCTCATAACCGGGCGGGCGCACCAGCGACGGGACCTGTCTCGTGTCCAGTTCGAAGCGTTCACGGCGCCGGTCGACGCTCGGAACCGCCTCGATCAATTTTCGGGTGTAGGAATGCTTTGGCGCAGACAGCACCGAGGCCGCATCGCCGATTTCGACAATCTGGCCGGCATAGACTACGGCGATCCGGTGGGCGATGCGCTCCACCACCGCCATGTCGTGGGAGATGAACAGATAGGCCAGGCTGTATTCATGCTGCAGGTCGATCAGCAGGTCCAGTACCCTCGCCTGCACCGAGACATCGAGCGCCGATACCGCCTCGTCGAGAACGACGATCGATGGATTGAGCATCAGCGATCTGGCAATGCACAGCCGTTGCCGCTGACCGCCGGAAAACTCATGCGGATACCGTTTCAGGCTGTCCTCCGGCAGGCCGACCCGCGCCAGCAACCGAACCATCCGTTCGCGCATGTCAGCGCTGACGCGACCATCATTGGCGATCACCGGCTCGGCCAAAAGGCTCTCCACGGTAAGACGGGGATTAAGCGACGCGTAGGGGTTTTGAAAAACCATCTGAACCGGCCGTACCATTCGGCCACCGGTCTCGCCCAAACGGTCGATGGTAAAACTGCCTCGTGTCGCGGGTTCGAGGCCAAGCACCGCCCGTGCGGTGGTCGATTTCCCTGACCCGCTTTCACCGACAATGGCCAATGTCTCGCCGGGCACCAGGTCGAAATCGACACCGTCCACGGCATGCACGGCCCCACCGCCACGGCCGAACAGGCCGCTTCTGATCGGAAAGCGGACAACCAGGTCATCAACGGTCAGCACCGGCGCGGTGGCGGCGTCACGCTTGCCGTCCTCACGCACCGAACGCCCTCCGGTGAAATGTGGTACGGCATGCAACAGATGCTGGGTATAGGCGTGTTGCGGGCGATCGAGAATGTCATTGACGTCGCCCTGTTCCACCGCCTCGCCGTTCTGCATCACCATGATCCGGTCGGCGATGCCGGCCACCAGGCCGATGTCATGGGTTATGAAAATCATCGCCATGCCGGTTTCGCGCTTGAGTTCGGCGAGCAGCGCCATGATCTGCGCCTGGACCGTGACATCAAGCGCCGTCGTTGGCTCATCTGCGATCAGTAGGCGCGGATTGCAGGCCAGCGCGGTGGCGATCATCACACGCTGCAACATCCCGCCCGACAACTGATTGGGATAATATTTGAGCCGCCGCGCCGCATCCGGAATGCGAACGCGGTCAAGCGCCTCACGCGCGGCAGCGGCCGCTTGTCGGCCGGTCAGTCCGCGGTGCAGGCGAAACGATTCTTCGATCTGGCTGCCGATCGTCAGCACCGGATTGAGAGAGGTCATCGGCTCCTGAAAAATCATGCTGATTTCGGCGCCACGGATTCGCGTCATCTGCGCTTCCGACGCCGACGTGAGCTCGATCTGGTCTCCGCCTGCGTGTTTCCACGTGGCCGAACCCGCGGTGATGCGCCCGCCGCCAAAGTCGATCAGGCGATTGATTGACAGCGCCGTGACCGACTTGCCGGATCCGCTCTCGCCGACAACGGCCAGCGTCTGGCCCGCCGCGACATCGAAACTCACACCGCGCACCACCTCATTGGCCTCTGGCTTGGGGCCGAATCCGACGCGAAGGCCGTCAACACTCAGCAAGTTGCTCATGCCATGGCCCTTCGCGTTTTCGGGTCGAGAATATCGCGCAGCGCATCACCCAGGAGGTTGAACCCGAGGATGCTCAACATGATGGCCAGTCCGGGAAAGACCATCAGCCAGGGGGCCGTTTCCATCAGATTTCGGCTGTCGCTCAGCATCAGTCCGAGCGATGGATCGGGCGGCTGCGTACCGAGGCCCAGGAAGCTCAAAGCCGCTTCGGTCAACAGCGCCCAGGCCAAGGCCAGTGTCACCTGGACCGTCAGCGGCGCCACCAGATTGAGCAGCAGATGCCGGGAGAGAATGTAGCTCTGGCTGCTGCCGAATGTGCGCGCCGCGTCAACGAATTCGCGTTCCTTCAGCGACAGCGCCGGTCCGCGCACGACGCGGGTGAAGATCGGCGTATAGACGATGGCGATGGCGACAATGCTGGTCATCGGCCCGGGCCCGGCGACGGCAACGATCAGAAGCGCCAGAAGGATCGCCGGGAACGCCAACAGCACATCCATGATCCGCATGACCAGCCCATCCCAGCGGCGCCCCAGCCAGGCTGCGGCGAGACCGAGCACGGTACCGGCAATGGTTGCCAGGGCGACCGAGGAAAACGCGACGACGAAGGATTGGCCGATGCCCAGCATGAGCCGGCTGGCGACGTCTCGACCGAACAGGTCCGTGCCCATCCAATAGCTGCCGTTCGGGCCGATCAACCGGTCCAGGCGGTACTGTTTCAGCGGATCATGCGGCGTCAGGCCGACAGCGCCGAGAATGGCGATGATGAGGAAGATCAGGATGATCCACCCGCCGATGCGGCCGCTTGGATGCCGGAAGACGCTGGCAATGAAGGACATCACCGCTCTCCCAGACGAATGCGTGGATCAAGCGCCGCGTAGGCCAGATCGACCAGCAGGTTGACGATCATGAAATTGAGGGCGATGAACAGCACGCTGCCCTGAACCAGCGCGTAGTCACGCTGCTGGATAGCGTCGAGAACCAGCCTTCCGAGACCCGGCAGGGCAAAGATCTGCTCGACGATCACGGCACCACCGAGCAGGTAGCCGAATTCGATGCCGCTGAGCGTCACAACCGGGATCAGGGCGTTGGGCAGCGCATGGCGCCAGATGACACTGCGTGAAGACGCGCCCTTGCTGCGGGCTGTACGCACGTAGTCATCGCTCAAGACATCAAGCATGGCGGAACGCGAGATGCGGGTCACCGCAGCGGCAAAGGCGAAGCCGAGCGTGATTGCCGGCAAGATGAGCTGACCGAGATTGGCCAGCGGGTCGGTCCACAGCGACGAATAGCTGCCCATGACCGGCAGCACGCCGAAGCCAGCGGACAGAACGTAGATGAACACCAACCCCAGTACGAAATTCGGGGTCGACTGACCGATCATCGCAGCGACGCGAACGCCAAGATCCGAAAGCCGCTCATTGTGCGTGGCGGCGAAGACGCCAGCGGGAATGCCAATCAACAGGGCAATCAACATCGACAACAACGCCAGTTCCAGGGTCAACGGAAAGCGTTCGAGAATGACTTCGAGCACCGGCCGTCCATAGGTCACGGAGATGCCGAGGTCTCCCTGCAACAAGTCGCTGAGCCAGCGCCAATATTGAATGTACCAGGGTTGATCGATGCCGAAGTAAGCCGCCAGGGCGGCGCGCTGCTGCGGCGTGAGCAGGCCGGCTTCGGTTCCGAGCATCGCGGTGATGGAATCGCCGGGCACTAGGCGGATCGCCACGAAGACAATGATCGAGACACCCAGAAGGACCAGCGGGAACGAAACCAGGCGTTTCGTCAGGTAGTGCATGCGAAGGCCCTTCTGGACAAACGGGGAGCGTCAGGTGAGGTCAAATTGCATTTGACCTCACCTCGTTCAAAGCCGCAATGGCTGCTGTCAGGCTACTTGACGGTGACGTTGGAAAGGCTGAACAGCGACCCGGTCGGGGATGGCTGGAAGCCTTCGACATTCTTCTGCTGAGCCGTGTAACCATAGGAATTGTAAAGCCAGATCCACGGCGACACTTCGGTGATGTGTTTCTCGAAATCGCTGAACACTGCCTTGCGCGCATCCGGATCGGTTTCCGCACGGCCCTTCTGCATCAACTCGTCAAGGGTATCGTCAATGTAATTGGAGACCTTTTGCAGGTTACCGGCCTTGGTCCAGTAGCGGTTGTACATGGTGAACGGATCGGCGCGGCCACCGTTCAGCGCCACGGCCATGTCGAAATCGGCATTAAGCCAGGCGTCGATATAGACGTTGAGCTCCATCATCTTGATGTCGAGATCGATGCCGATCTCGGCCAGCTGCGCCTGGATGACCTGGGCTTCCGAAGCCGCGGTTGGCGGCTCACCCGTCGCGGCAATCACGGTTGCCGAAAAGCCATCCGGATAACCGGCATCGGCCAGCAGCTTCTTCGCCTTCTCGACGTCACGGCTGTAGCAGAACAGCTCGCTGGTATCGGTCGAATAGGCCGGAATGGTGAGCGGCCCGGTCACCCTGCCCTCACCCAGCGAGGCGGTGTCGAGCACCTCCTGCCGGTCGATGGCGCAGGAAATGGCCTGACGCACGCCGAGTTCGGTCAACGGCTCGCGCGACGGATTGAGCTGCAACACGTGATAGGACAACACAGGACGGCGGTTGAGCTGCAGATTGTCTTCCCGCGGCACCAGAGTGGCGACCAGCGGATCGTTCAGCAGTGCGAAGTCGACCTGCCCCGTGCGCAGGGCGGCCAGAATTGCCGTTTCATCCGGTAGCACGCTGATGTCGATGCCATCGACGCCCGGCTTGCCACCTGCCCAGTCGGCATTGGCGCTGAGGCTCGCCTTGGAGTTGGGATCCCAGTTATCCAGTTTGAACGGACCCGATCCGACGGTTTTCGTCCCGATGGTGCCGGCTGCGATCTCGCTCGCCGGAACGACGGCCGCGTTGACGTCGGTCATGGCGGTGAGCATCGGGGTGTCAGGCTGCTTCAACTTGAAGACCACCGTCTTGTCGTCAGGCGTATCGATGCTGTCGATGGAGAGGAAGTTGGCCCGCGCGACCGCGCCGGTGTCTTCATTCAGGATGCGCTCGAAGGAGGCCTTCACGTCGGCCGCCGTGACCGCGGCACCGTTCTGGAACTTGGCGTTGGGATCGATCTTGAAGGTCAATTGCAGGCCGTCGGGCGAGAACTCCCACGACTCGGCAACAGCCGGCACGATCTGCAGGTCGGCGTCAAGCCGCACCAGGGGCTCGTAGACGAGCTCAAGCAGCCGCAGGGAGGGAAATGCCGTCTGCTTGTGCGGGTCCAGCCCGGTGGCGTCTTGCGCCCAGGCAAACTTGAGATTGGCAGCCTCCGACGGCGTCGCAAACGCCGTCATACCGAGCATCGCCACCGCGGCCACGCCCGTCAGGATCTTGCCTGTTATTTGCATTGTCATCGTGTCTACTCCCTGTTTTGGTTCGTTTGTGGTGCCTGCACTATGCAAGTCTTTCCCCTATTGCCTTGCGAAGAAATCCGTCGGCCTTCAGCAGCGAGGCCCGCGCTTCATCGACCGGCATTCCGGTCATCGTAACGAGGATCGCCAGTTTGACGTCATCGCCGGTTTTGTCGAGAGCATCGCGTGCCTCTTCAGCCGTACATCCCGTGGCCTGCATGACGATCCTGGCCGCCCTTGCAAACAGTTTGCGATTGCTCGGATTCACGTCAACCATCAGGTTCTGATAGCTCTTGCCGATGCGGATCATGCTCGCCGTGGTCAGCATGTTCAACACAAGCTTCTGCGCGCTGCCTGATTTCAGCCGCGTCGATCCCGTTAACACTTCGGGTCCGACAACTGGCGAAATCGCGATGTCGGCAATTCCGGCAATGACCGAGGTCGTGTTGCACGACAGGGCCACCGTCGTTGCACCCACCTGATTGGCATATCTCAGACCACCGATGACATATGGTGTCCGGCCGCTGACCGCGATACCGACAACCACGTCATCGGCTGTCAGACCGATGTCCCGGAGATCATGCGCGCCGACCTGCGCATCGTCTTCCGCGCCTTCCATCGCCCGCATCAACGCGTCGGACCCACCGGCAATCAGGCCGATGACCATATCGTCGGGCACGCCGAAGGTTGGCGGACATTCGGAGGCATCCAGGACACCCAGGCGCCCACTGGTTCCAGCGCCCATGTAGATCAGTCGCGCGCCCTTGCGAAACGCCTCGACAATCCGGTCGACGGCCATTGTGATTTCGGGAATGACCCGTTCCACGGCGACGGGAACGCTTTTGTCTTCCTGATTGATCTTGCGCAGGATGTCGTTTGTCGGCAGCAGATCGATGCCCATCGTATCGGGGTTGCGACCCTCCGACACGAGCCGTTCAAGCTCCGTGATCAATCCCTGTTCAGTCATTGCCCGCCTTCATGGTCCGGCCAGCCGCTTCATTGGCAGCCTTTGTTAACGTTTTAGAATTTTATATTCTGACTGTCAAATATGATTTGGAATATTATATTCGACTCTGCGCGTCGATTATTCCTGTTTGGAA
Organism: Hoeflea sp.; assembly: GCA_965228435.1. Taxonomy (GTDB): domain Bacteria; phylum Pseudomonadota; class Alphaproteobacteria; order Rhizobiales; family Rhizobiaceae; genus Hoeflea_A. Next base: position 7,879,231 of record OZ245818.1, read on the forward strand.
TTGGTACTCAGCGCAGCGAAAGCGATCGTTTGGCGAGAATGATCGCGCCCGAGACGGCATCCCCGTCCGCCGGTTTGAGGCGTCCTCGGACGTCCGGCGCCAGCCACGGTTCAAGCGACGTGGACAGCCCACCGAGCAGCGTCACCCGAGGTGCACCCTTCTCAACCAGCACCCGGACAATGGTATCGATCTGCTCGGCCGCCGCCTGGACGATGCGGCGCCCGGCCGGGTCGCCCTGGTCGGCGTGACGAAGCACCATCGGCGCAAAAGCCGCGTAATCGGTCGCCGTTGAGCGGTCCATCCACGCAACCGCTTCGGCCGGATCACCTCCGAAACGTTGGACGACTTCGGCGAGCAAGGGCGTCTGTTCGTGCCGACCGTCATGGGCACGCAGCGCCAGCCGAACCGCGTTCAAACCGAGATCGGCACCGCTGCCTTCATCGGAAATCGGAAAACCGTATCCGCCGACGCGCAATCCCCGCCCGTCGACAAAGCCGAGACCAACGGACCCCGTTCCGCTAATGACGATGGCGCCATCGCGCCCACCATGAGCGCCCAGGCAGGCCGTCTCGCCGTCGGTGGCGAAACCAATACTGGCAAACGGATGTTCGATGTCCTGGAACGCCTCCATGACGCCTTTGCGGCCGATGCCCGCAAGACCAACGCCGGCGACCATTGAAGACACGTCGGATTCGCTCAAGCCTGCGTCATCGATTGCGGCTTCGAAGGCCTTGGATATCGAGTTCCAGGCTTTTTCGACCCCAAGACGCGCGGCAGCCGGACCGGACAGCCCCTGCCCGAGCACGTTCCCATCTGCATCTTCGACACGGGCGCGACAGCCTGTCCCGCCACCGTCGACACCGAGAAAATGCTGAGTGCCCATCAGGCCACCCGCTCGATATCGGCGCCACAGAGGCGCAGCTTGCGATCCAGCCGCTCGTAGCCGCGGTCAAGGTGATAGATCCTGTTGACGACAGTCTCGCCCTCGGCCACCAGGCCTGCCAAAACCAGGCAGACCGATGCTCGCAGATCGGTCGCCATGACCTGGGCCCCCTTCAACGGAGCACCGCCCCGAACCAGAGCAGTCGTTCCCTGAAGCTTGATGTCGGCGCCGAGACGCATCAATTCCGGTACATGCATGAAGCGGTTTTCGAACACTGTTTCGCGCAGCAGCGACGCGCCCTCGGCACCGCACATGAGCGCCATGAACTGCGCCTGCAGGTCGGTTGGAAACCCCGGATAGGGCTCGGTTGTCAGATCGGCAGCCTTCAAGGGTCCATCACGGGAAACCACCAGTCCGCGATCACCTGGCCAGACGCTGGTTCCGGTTGCCTCAAGCAACTGCACCACCGACGCCATATGTTCGAGACGCGCACGGGTCAGCTCCAACTGACCACCGGTGATGGCGGCCGCAACGGCATAGGTGCCGGCTTCAATGCGGTCCGGAATGATCTCATGGCTCGCCTTTCGCCATCCACGATCGCCCTGGATCAGGATGCGGTGGGTGCCGGCGCCTTCGATGTGGGCGCCCATAGCGTTCAGACAGGCAGCAAGATCGGCGACTTCCGGCTCGCGGGCGGCATTGAGAATTTCCGTTTCGCCAGAGGCTGCCGTCGCAGCCATCATCGCGGTGTGAGTGGCCCCGACCGAAGGCGATCCGAGCACGATGCGGGCGCCGGTCAGTCCGTTCGGGGCTGCGGCCACGATCATACCGCTCTCGACTTCGATCTTGGCACCCAGGCTCTCCAGCGCCCTGATGTGCATGTCGACCGGCCGTGCACCGATGGCGCAGCCACCGGGCATGGACACACGGGCGTGGCCAAAACGCGCGAGCAGCGGGGCGAGCACCAGCACGGTCGCCCGCATACGCCGCACGGTGTCGTAGGACGTTTCCTCGGATTGAGCAGCACCCGCGTCGATGATCGCCGTTTGGCCTGAGCGCGAAACACTGACGCCGTGCTGGGTGACCACACCCAGCATCTTTTCGACGTCGGTGACGGTTGGCAGGTTGCTCAGCTCGAGCGGATGCGGGCTCAGAAGCGATGCGGCTATTTGCGGCAGAGCGGCGTTTTTGGCCCCGGATATCGGCACAGCGCCCTGCAATCTGTTTCCGCCGATGATGCGCAATTTGTCCATGCATTCACGCCTGAATTGCCGTTCCGAAACCAACCCTGAATCATTGGACGCAGTGTCGTCAGTGGGACGGAGACTGCACAGGTTCGTGCGATCTTTTCAACACCAACGTGTACATTTTGGCGATCCTTGGCGACCGTCCGTGCGCAGATAAGCGAATGCTTTCAGGACCTTGAGAACCACTATAAAGAATTCGATTCAGTCAGGCTTCCACCACCAGCAGATGAATCTTTCTGGCGTCGTTCATCATAGAAGGCTGCCAATACGGAAAAAGCTTCCTTGCGCGTGGCCTTGTCGGCGGCGATCAGGCCTTTGCGGTTATAGCCACGCTGGAAAACGTTCTGTCGCCGCTCACAGCGGAAGTCATAGAGGATCCAGGGCGTCATTCCAGCGACGAAGGGAATCGAGCGCAAAATGGCAATCTGCTTTCGGTAGACCTCCGTCATGTAGGCTTCGCTGAAAAGGCGGCGTTTCGGTCCGTGTTCGGTGATGTCGGCATCGGCTCCGGTCTCGGAAATGACCACCGGCTTGCCCGGCTTGGAATTGCGGCCGATGGCGGCCAGGTCTTCGAAATCCTCCTCGTACCAGCCGTAATACTCGTTGATGCCGATGACATCGATATGGTCAGCCAATCGATCATCGATGCGCATCCTGGCATGGTTCACCAGGCAGGCCGCTGACGTCAGTCGGGTCGGATCCGCGGCCTTGGCCGTCTCTGCCAGACGGCGCATGAAGTCGAGACGGGCATCGGTATCCGGGTTTTCGTTGCCGACCGACCAGATGATGACGCTGGCGCGGTTCCGATCCCTTTTGATCAGCTCGAGCAATTGGTTCCGCGCGTCCTGAAACGTGTCCGGTTTGTCGAAGGCGATCGCCCAATAGACCGGAATTTCTTCCCACAGTAGGAAGCCCAGTTCATCGGCCAATTGCGCAGCACGCTCGTGATGCGGGTAGTGCGCCAGCCGGAGGAAGTTGCAATTGAGGTCGCGCGCGTGCTCGAAGCGCCGTCGCAGATCCGCTTCATCGGTCACTTTGCCGTGCGCCGCATCGTCCTCGTGAACGGATATGCCGCGCAGGAACAGAGGCTTCCCGTTGAGATGAATGGCCTCTCCCACCTGGTCGACTTGCCGGAAGCCGACGCGCTCGGACACCCGGTCCGGACCGGCGGTGAATTCGACCTGGTAAAGTCTCGGATTGTCCGGCGACCAGAGTTCCGGGGCTGCAGAGATAACCGCCCTGCCCTTGCCCTGTCCGTCAAGTGCGATCGGCTCGTCGATGCCGAGTTCGGGAATTCGCAGCCGTGCTTCCACCGGCTCGTTCGTTTCAACGTCCACCTCGACAGCGATGTTGGAATAGGTACCGTCCGGCACCAGATGGACGAACAGGTCGCGAATGACGGTCGGCGGCGTTTCGAAGAGCGCAACCTCGCGGTAGATACCGCCGTAGTTGAACCAGTCGGTGTTGCGCATCGGAACCCGGTCCAGGGTGCGGGTGTTGTTGACGACCAGCATCAGCCAGTTGCGCCCAGCCTTCAATTGGTTGGTGAGATCACAGAAGAACGGCGTCGATCCTCCATAATGGTTGCCGAGAAACTCTCCGTTGAGGAACACCTTGCAGTCATACTGGGCAGCGCCGACTCGCAAGAAACGACGGCGACCGTTCCCGTCGTCTGGCATGTCCAACGGTCGCGAATACCAGGCGCTGCCCTCGAAGAAGTACCACTTCTCTTTCAGCATCTGCCAACAGGATGGCACTGGCACGGTCTCGCCTTCATACGGGTCGTAGTCCCACGGCTCGGTGCGTTCTTCGGCGGGCATTTCCTCCATGGCATACCATTTTTGCCGAAGTCCGGTGTCGAGCAGGTCGACACAGAAATTCCATTCGCCGTCGAGCGATTGTGCCGGCCGGCCGCCAGTGAAAATCATGTTTTCGTGGTTCAAGTCCTGGCGATTGAACGGCCTGTCATAGGCCTCGTCATGGAGCGCTTGCAGCGCGTTTTCTGCAAGATCTGAGCGTTCCAGCAAGGTGGCCTCCGAAGGGATCAAGGGGTTGAATCTACCCATGACGAGGCCACCGGACGAAGTCAAATCGGTTGTCGGTCGTTTCCAGTCATCGGATCGTTTTTGCGCTTATCGGATAGACAACGCTGAAAGCACGCTGCATTCTTTAAGCTCAAAATATCCAGAGACCATACACAGGGAGGAGACGCATGACTCAAGACCTCGAAAAGGGCATCACCCGCAATGGCACAGGCCACGCCGACAAGAGCTGGAACATTCTTGGCCAGACCTACTATCCGAAAGCCTGCTGCGACTCGACCTTCGCGTTCGAGACCAACTCTGAACCCGGTCAGTTCGTTCCGGTGCACGTGCATCCCACCCAAGACGAATTCATCCTGGTCCAGGAAGGCGTGCTTGACCTGAAACTTGACGGCCAGTGGGTAAAGGCCGAGGCCGGAGACCTTGTGCGCATGCCAAGAGGCATCCCGCATGGCTATTTCAACAAATCCGACAAGCCGGCCCGTGCAATGTTCTGGGTGTCGCCGGCCCGCAAGCTCGAAGAGCTCTTCAACAATCTTCACAATCTGGAAGATCCGGAAGAAGTGGTGAAGGTCTCGGCGCAGCACGAAGTCGACTTCCTGCCGCCGGAAGCCAACGACTAGACTGACTAATGAGCCAACCCGGCCAGTTTGTCGGGATTGCGAACCACCAGAACCCGCTGGATGCGGCGGTCGACATCAATGTCGAGACCGACCGCCGCATGGATCCTGTCGCTGACCGTGATGACAAAGCCAGGCAGTCCGCCAACGGTTACGGTTTCAATGCTGCCCCGTGACCAGTGCTTTCTCCAAAGCCCGTCCAGGAAACGCGCCACGCGATCATTGCCGCTGATAACATTGGTCGCCGACAGCACCTTGCCGCCGCCATCAGCCCACATCTCGACGTCGCGGCTGAGCAGCGTCTCCAGCGAGGCCAGTTCGCCGGTGCGGATCGCCGACAGGAATTCGTCCAGAAGCTCAGCACCCGTCTCCTTGGGCGGCACCCAACGCTGACGTTCCTGACGTGCGTGGCGACGCCCACGCGCGACAAGTTGGCGGCACGCTGTCTCACTGCGACCGAGGATCTCGGCAATCCTGGCGTAGTCGTAGTCAAAAACCTCCCGCAGCAGAAAAGCGGCGCGTTCTGCGGGAGTCAGCCGCTCTAGCACCAGCAGGAATGCCATCGACAGCGTGTCGGCCAGTTCCGCCTCCGGTTCGACCACGGCGATCGGCTCGGGAAGCCAAGGGCCAACATAGTCAATGCGCTGACGCTTTGCCGCCCGCAAGGAATCGATGGCCAGCCGTGTGCAGGTGCGCACCAGCCAGGCTTCAGCGACCCTGATCTTGCTCCGGTCGGCATTCTGCCAGCGCAGAAAGGTCTCCTGCACGATGTCGTCGGCTTCCGCCGCCGTTCCGAGCATCCGATAGGCGATGCCCCACAGGCGTTGCCGCGCCGCCTCGAACGGCGCGGCAGGATCGTTGATCTTGATTGTTTCGCTCATGGGTTCCGGCTCAGGCGGCGAGAGATCCGTGGGCGGCGACACCCAAACGGTTCCAGGCATTGATCGCCGCAATGGTCATCGAAATCGCAGCAATTTCACCGGCATCGTAGTGACTTTGCAGGTCGCCATAAAGCCGGTCGAGATCGGCACGACTGTCATTGTCGGTCAAAGCTTCGGTCCAGGCGAGTGCCGCCCGTTCCGCATCGGAGTAGAGTTTTGTGTCGCGCCAAACGATCACCTGGTCGAGCCGAGCGTTGGATTCACCGTCCTCGCGGCCCTCCCGGGTGTGCATTTCGACGCAATAGGCACAGCCATTGATCTGCGATGCTCTGAGCTTGATCAGATGGTTGAGATTCTTGTCCAGTGCCGACTCGGAAATCGCCTGTTCGACGGAAATCAGGCCCTGTACCAGTTCTGGTGCCGTCTTGTAGATGTTGAAGCGCATGTCGCTCATCACTGATGTCCTTCTTGGTTGTTGATGGGGGCATTTGGCCCACCTGAAACCAAGACGTGCGACAACATCCGTTTGTGACTCGGGGCTCCAAAAAAAATCGTTCAGGCCCGCTTCAGCTTGTCCGACAGCGCGACATAGTCTGTTTTCGACCGGTGTCGCCGGTCGAGGGGAATTTCCCTGAGGTAGCGAACGTCCGGCACGCCGAGCTCTTTGGCGGCGGACTTCCATTGATCGAGCTTTGCAGCATCGCCGGCGACGGCAAGGACCGGTTGATCGTCGACATTCGCCAGCGCCGACCTTTCCGCACCCGGCCAGAACCGCGCGGCCGTCTCGACAGCGAACGGATCGACGCCGCCGATGCGCGCATTGGTTCTCCCCAAAAGCCAAAGCCGTCCCTGTTCGTCGAGTCGGCCGGCATCGCCGGTTCGGTGCCAGATGCGACCGTCGCGATCCACTTTGGTCTCGGCGTTTTGCGCTGGATCGAGATAGGATTCATTGACGTGCGCACCGGCGACCCGGATCTCGCCGTCCTCGATCCAGATGTCGACCGCATCCACCGGCTGACCCGCCAGCAGGCCCTCACCCGTTTTCATACGATCCAGGTCGTCAGCGGAGATATCGGCGTAATCAAGATGGGCAATCGGCTCAGCTTCGGTCGATCCGTAGACCGCGACCAGCCTGAGACCGAGGCACAGGTCGGCCAACCGGTTGAGCGTGTCGGGAAAGACCGGACCGCCGCCGGTGAATATTGCATGCAGCGACGGCATTGTCGCGGCGTCACCAAGGGTTTCGCAGATGGCCGGCGGAACCAGAAGCCGGGTGATCCCGTATCGTTCGATCTGCGCATGGATGGTTTGCGCATCCACCTGATCGTGCCGGGTCAACTTCCATTCCGGCAGAACCGCAGTGATCCCCAACGCCAGGCAAACCAGCACGAAAACCGGAAAGGCGACCAGGTCGCGCTCGCCCTCCGGCCGCGGTTCCAGCATTGGAGAGATGGCATCGCATTGAGCCATCATGAATGCATGGCTGCGGGCGATTGCCTTCGGAGCGCCAGTCGAGCCGCTGGTGAACGAGATCAACGCGATATCAGCCGGGGAAACCCTGATGTCTGGTGCCAGCCTCGGGTCCGCCCTTTGTGGCGAAACCCGCAGCTCCAGGCGAAGGAGCTCTGGAATCACGAAACCCAGAATTCGATAGAGGCCGCTGGCCAGAAAGGCCTTCGGTCTGGTCGTGCGAGCAGCGTGGCGAAGCCCTTTCAAGCCCATGGCAGGTTCCGGAAAGACCACGGTCGCGCCGACCTTCCAGACTGCCGCAAGACTGGCATAGAGCTCGATGCCGACCGGCATTGCCATCAGCACGCGATCGCCCGGACCGATGCCGCGTGACGCAAAACCGGCAGCGAGGGATTTCGACAGGACGTCGAGATCCTCGAAACTGATATCCCGGCCGCTTTTCTCGATGATCGCCGGTCGGGAGCCGAAGCGGTCGACCGCATCGGCAAAGGCATCGAGAAGCGTCGTCAAAGCGTTTGTCCGAAAAGGGTGTAGCGGCGAAAAATCTCGGCGCCGTGCTGGGTGCTGCGTTCGCGCGAGATATTTGCGTCGCTCATCAGCGCATGGATGGTTGTTTCAAAGCCCATTTCGAGCGCGTTGCGGTGAAAGGCATCGGCGAGCAAATGGCCGACGCCGCGCAATCCGCTGGCATAGGTCTTAAGGATGGCAGCGTCCGGATTCGGGCCCTGGCTATAGTCCGGGATTCCAAACAGAAAGCCGGCCAGTTGCCCGTCGGCGGTCCGTGCAAAGAAGATCAACTCGCGCTTCAGAAACGGAACGTAGGGCATGTAGAGGCCGAGAAAGGCTTCCCGCGTAATCGGCTTGTAGAACGCATTGCGGGCGAACCCTTCGACAGAGAAATCATAAACCTCGCCAAAGAAGTCCTCTGGCCGGTCGCCATCCCAGTTGACAATTTCAACGCCGTCAGGAGCTTCCGGACGATCGCCAATGGCATCCACGGTGGCGGCCCGCATCGACACGTAACCGCCGATCGGCTCGAACCCAGTCGTTTCCAGAACTGCAACATCATGCTCGCCGCTGACCGGTTCCATCAGGAACGTGGCCGAACCGTCGCTCTCGGTCACGGCCCGATAAGCATGCCAGGTATCGCCATCCATAGGGCCAATCAGTGCTTCGAACCCATCCGCCGTCAGCATGGCCTTGGCTTTTGAAACCAGCTCCTTGCCGCCGTGGGCCGATTTGAGTTTTAGCTTGCCCAGGGAGGCGGTTCGCTTGCCGTCCCATGCCGGTGCGTTGCGATAGACAGCCACGCTGGAGGTTCCGTCCGAGATCGTTTCGAAATCGGTGTCGCCCGTCATGACACACCTCCTTGCCTGAAATGAAGATAAAGATAGCTGGCAAGCGGCACCAGGGCTGCCACGATGGCAACCTTGGCATGCCGGCTGTCGCGATAAAAGGCCGGCAGCAGCAAAGCCGCCAATGCGCTCACCAGCAGGCTGATCACAATGAATGACAGGATTGGCCCGTGCCAGCGGGACACTTCCGGATTGAAAGCGATAACGCCGCCGACGATGGCCGAGAGACCGATCAACAGGATGGCCGCAGCACCGACCCGAACCCACATCGGTCGTCCTGCGACGGCAAGAACCAGCAATTGCATGATGATGCCGGCACAAATCAGCGCGTAGAACGAAATCGCAGTGCTGTCCAAGGCAAGACCACCGAAGAAAGCGACGAAGGAAACCACCGCCAGCATGGCCAACATGTCGAGATCAGGGTGCCCAGCATTGCTCGGATTGTGGCGACGGGCGTAAGCCTGGGCGACGAGCGTCGACGCCGGCAATATGATGTTGATCGGCGTGACAACGGCTCCGATCATGAACAGGGCGGCCGTGTAGGCACGCGCCGTGTGAACGCTGATGCCGAGCAGCGCACCGCCATAGACCCGAAGAAGTGTGAAGGCAGCCAGGAAACCGAGTGCCAGAAGCAATAGAACCCAAGGTGCGCTCTCCATGTGCACGGCCAGGAGGAAAAGCACGCCCACGGGAACGAAGTAGTTGTCGAAACCGCGCCAGCTGTCCGCCTCCACCACCGTGGCAAAGGAGGCCGTGATCAGCGACAGCAATACGACATTGGCGCGCGGCACGTCCGACAACAGCAGCAGCGCGACCATGGCCAGGATCCAGGTCACCATGAAGAAGATGACCGATCCCTCGATGCTCTTCTGACCTTCCTCGATCGTGTAGCGCATGCGTCCGTAGCTTGAACCCGCCAAGGCGGCGGCCGCATCCGAAAGGGTCAGGACCGCGAGCGGCAGGACGTAGAGGACGGGTTCCGCGGCCTGACCGGAAAAGAAATAAAGCGTGGCGACAGCCGCCACCAGCATGAAGTCGCCCCAGGATTTGCGCTCGACTCCGTGAAGTGCTG